>JAZKGD010000002.1:0-904531 GCA_040386095.1 Bacteroidota bacterium
GAAAGCTGCTGAAAAAGCCAAAGCTGAAGGACTGGAAGAGGGGCTAGAAAAGGGATTAGAAGAGGGAGAATTGAAAAAAGCGATAAGCATTGCCAAGTTGCTTAAACAGAAAGCAATGCCAGTTCAAGATATTGCTGAAATTACGGGTTTGAGTATTCAAAAGATTGAATTGTTATAAACATCCAGAACGTTATCTATGGTTAACCAAATAACAAAAACTAATATGAAAACACTAAAATTCTTTCTTTTAGGCTGTGTACTGCTATTCAGTGTTAAACTGAAAGCACAAGATACGAGCACACAGCTCATCAAATTAATGGACGAAGCAGCTATAGCCTGGACTAAGGGCGATCTGGACAGCTATATGGCGTTGTATTCGCCAAAAGCAACCATGATGATGCCTGAAGGCCGTGCAGGGCTAAAGAGCATTCGCGAATTGTACGAGAAGTATTATTTTGAAGAGGGTAAGGTAAAGCAACCATTAAGTTATGCAAATTATGAAATAACCATGCTGGGTAAAGACAATGCACTATTAACAGGCATATTCATCTTAAAAGCAACCGATAAGCTAAAAGAGCGCAAAGGAACTTTTACAGTAATCTTTACGCGTGAAAAAGACGATTGGAAAATCTTGCACGATCATTCTGGATAACCTAATCTTAACCACTTTGCCATCAATTTTAACCACTTTTAGAAGCGGTCATTCTTTTTGTTAAATTGCATGTATGTTTTGTTGCAGATGCGCAGATTTTTGCAGACTAAAATTTATTAATTGTTATTTTTACAGTAGTAAATAAGTTAATTGATACTTAAACTAAACTAAAACTTAAATCTGCGCATCTACAACTATTATCTAGAAGATCATATATGAAAATCCATATACAAATTGCCTTTTTGGGTTTAGTATTGATGCTTATTAGTCCTTATGCCAATGCACAAACTAATCCAGAAATGGTGTACACCGTATCAATGGAGCAACCTGCATCAAACACATTTCAAGTTGAATTAAATTGTACAGCATTAACTGAAAAGCAATACGATTTTAAAATGCCGATCTGGATGCCAGGCTATTATCAGGTTTTAAATTATGCCAACGATGTTCAAAATTTAAAGGTTAGCGATGCAAAAGGTAATCCCATAAAATGGGACAAAGCCAATCACAATACGTGGAGGGTATATACAGATGGAGCTGCAGCAATTAAAATTAACTATGATGTAAAGACTACCCGTTCTTTTGTTGCCACCAATTATTTGAATCCAGATCGTGCTTTTATTGCCCCAACAGGAATGTTTTTGCATATAGCCAATAAAATTAAGGTGCCTGTTACGTTAAATATTAAGCCATATACCAGTTGGAGTAAAGTAGCTACCGGTTTAGAAAAAATAAAAGGCAAAGAATTTTCTTATCATGCAAAAGATTTCGATATTCTTTACGATAGTCCGATTTTAATTGGCAACCTTGAAGAAATGCCTTCGTTTACTGTTAAAGGTATTCCTCATTACTTTATCGGCTACAAACTGGGCGATTTTAATAAAGAAGCTTTTATGGCCGATTTAAAAAAGGTAATCGAAGCCGCAGTTGCAGTAATTGGCGAAATTCCATTTACTGATTATACATTTATTGGTATTGGGCCAGGCGGTGGAGGAATTGAGCATTTGAACTCGAGTGCGGTCGCTTTTTCTGGCTCTCAAAATTTCGATCAACCCAAGGGTAGAACGGGAATGTTAAGCTTTTTAGGTCACGAATATTTTCATCATTATAATGCAAAGCGAATAAGACCAATAGAATTAGGTCCTTTCGATTACGATAATGGTAGCCGAACCAACATGCTTTGGGTAGCCGAAGGTGTTACGTCGTATTACGATGAAATGTTGTTAAGATGGGCAGGTTTACAGTCGGGAGATGATATTTTAAAAGGCTTTCAACAAGCAATAAAAAAGTACGAAAATTCGCCAGGTAGCTTATTTCAATCGGTTAGCCAAGCAAGTTACGATACCTGGTCTGATGGGCCATTTGGTAGAACGGCCGATGAGGTAAATAAAACGGTTTCGTATTACGATAAAGGTCCTGTAATGGCCATGTTGCTTGATTTTAAGATTAGGCATGAAACCAAAAATAAAAAATCGTTAAATGATGTGATGCGTACGTTGTATTATACGTATTATAAAAAAGAAAATCGTGGGTATACCGAAGACGAATTTCGTAAGGTATGCGAGCAAGCAGCAGGAGTATCTTTAGAAGAGTTTTTCGGCTACATTTACACGGTAAAAACGCCTGATTATGCAAAATATCTTAATTATGCAGGTTTAACTATTGATGCTGCCCCAAAGCCAGTTGATGGAGCATGGCATGGCATTAAGGCAACTTTAGTAAAGGATAGTGTTCGCATTAGGGATGTAGATTATAACTCGCCAGCATGGAGAGAAGGCATTAGAAGAAATCAAATAATTACGAGTATTAATGGGAAAATTGCAAGTATTGAAGAGCTTAATCAACTTACAAAATCGTATAAAGCTGGCGAAAGGGTAACGATAAACAGCATTCCACTAATTTTAGCTGCAAAAAAAGAAGCAACCTTCGAAATAAAGCGACAAGCAACACCAAATGCATTACAGACCATTATTTTAAAAAGTTGGTTAAAAGAAGAGTAGAATAGTAACTCGAGATAGAAAAATTAATTTTTAGCTGTAAGTATACACCTTAATTACTATCTTCGATACCTATACTTTTTTCAATGAAACGTTATTTTACAATTGCCACAGTGGTTTTAATTGGTAGTCAGTTTCTTACCGCTAGTGCTCAAGACAAACCAAAACCAGCCGATACAGAGTTTTATACCCCAGTACCTGCTATAGTTACTCCTGGTGCCACGAATAATAATGCACCTTCTGATGCAATTATCTTATTTGATGGAAAAAATTTAAACGAATGGGTAAGTGTTAAGGATAATGGTCCTGCTAAATGGATCGTTAACAATGGCGCATTTACGGTCGATAAAAGCACAGGGAATATTGAAACAAAAAGAAAATTTAATAACTATCAATTACACATTGAGAGGCAAATTCCAGCTACTATTAACTTAACTGGTCAATCGAGAGGCAACAGTGGTTTGTTTTTAGCTTCAACAGGTGCCGGAGATTTAGGTTACGAATTACAGATTCTGGATTCGTATAATAATGAAACCTATACTAACGGACAAGCCGGAAGTATTTATAAGCAAATTGCACCTATGGTTAACGCCAACCGCAAGCCGGGAGAGTGGCAAAGCTATGATGTGATTTGGACTGCACCCGTATTTAACCAAGATGGTAGCTTAAAGAGCCCAGCTCGTGTTTCAGTACTATTTAACGGGGTGCTTATCCAGAACAATTTCGAGCTTAAAGGTCCAACGCAATACATTGGTCAAGCTAGTTATGCAAAAGCACATGGAGCAAGCCCAATTAAGTTACAATCGCATGGCGATAAGAGCGAACCCATTAGTTTTCGCAACATTTGGATTAGAGAATTATAAAAAAAGAATAAAGAATGAACGATTTAAACGCATTAAGCCAAGTAGCAGAATTTCATACTACCTTTAAACACCCAATAGTTGCCAATCCGGCAATACCTAGTAAAGAAAGAGCACAGTTAAGAATTGAATTATTAGCCGAAGAACTTAAAGAATTACAAGAAGCGGTAAACGACAATAACATTGTTGAAATAGCAGATGCGCTGTGCGATTTGCAATACGTACTCGCCGGAGCGGTTTTAGAGTTTGGTTTGGGTGATAAATTTAAAGCGCTATTTGATGAAGTTCATCGCTCTAACATGAGTAAAGCCTGCAAAACAGTAGAAGAAGCCAATGCAACCATTGCACATTATAAAAGTAAAAGCGATGTAGATGCCCATTACAAAGAAATTGATGGTTTATTTTTGGTGTATCGCGACGCTGATCACAAAACCTTAAAGTCAATAGATTATTCTCCAGCAGATTTGAAAACCATTGTAGAAAGTTAATTATGTTAGTAGTAAACAGCCACGAAGAATTTGAAACGTATTTAGGCAAAGAAATAGGTATATCGCAATGGCATACCATTGATCAGGCCCAGATTAATAAGTTTGCAGATGCAACATTAGACCACCAATGGATTCATGTTGATCCAGATAAGGCGGCAGCCGAAGGGCCATTTAAAGCGACCATTGCACATGGTTATTTAACCTTATCGCTTATCCCATATTTATGGAAGCAGATTGCTGATATACGTAATATTAAAATGGAGATTAACTATGGTATCGAAAGTTTTAAATTTGGTCAAGCAGTTGTTGTCGATAGTCGAGTTCGATTAAAAGCGAAGTTAAAAGCAATTGTAAATTTAAGAGGCATTACCAAAGTAAATATCGAAGCTATACTTGAAATTGAGAACGAGAAAAAACCAGCGTACACAGGCGATGTGATGTTTTTGTATCACTTTGTGTAGGCAATGGTTCATTAGTCATTAGTTCACTCGTTCGTTAGTCATTAGTTCATTAGTCAAGTTGCATAACCATCGTGCCTAAACATCCAAACCATTGACTAATCAACCAGTGAACCAATAATATTATTTAACCATCATGACTTAGCACCCAAACCATTGACTGATGAACAAATGACCATTTTACCAATATAAATTCAATCGTGTTAAAAAATCTCTCGCGAATTTTATTTTTTTGTGTCGTTATGTTAACGGCACTTGATCTTAGCGCACAGCGTGGGGTTATCATTAACGAGAGTGTAGAAGAGCATATCTTTCGCGGAGAGGAGATAGTTTTTTATGAGGATTCCACTAATAGACTAACGTTTAAGGATGTGAGCAGCGTCGCATTCAAAAACAAGTTTAAAATCAACAAAAATTACTACCCTAAAAATTTCAATAGATCTTCTGCATATTGGTATAAAATTAAGGTTAACTATACTCAAGACCTACAACGAAGCTCCAATTTTGAGTTTTTTGACCAGATAACCGATCACATCGAGGCCTATATCCCCGATGGGAAAGGAGGATATGTAAGCAGTAAAGCAGGAGCCGATTTGCCTTTTAAGCAACGATTGTTTCAACATAAAAACTTCGAATTTCTAATCAATTCGGCCAGTAAAGGAGAGCACGAGTATTACTTTAAAGTACAATCTAAAGATCTGGTTAATGTTATTATCGTTTTACGAACCACAAAGCGATTTATTCAATACACCTTAACAGAGTACTTAACTTTTGGCTTCTTTTATGGGATGATTGTGATCTTTAGTTTTCACAATCTATTGATGTTTTTGGCCGTTAAGCGTAGGCAATATCTTTACTATATTCTATATATTTTAAGTGTTGGAATGTATGAAATGTCTATAGATGGCATAGCATTTCAATATTTATGGCCAAATCAACCTATTTTTAATGAATACGCTTATGGGATATCGCTCTATTTCTTGAGCACATTTGCACTCATTTTTACAAAAGAACTTTTACACGTTAAAATTAAGGCACCAAGAATAAATACAACTATAAATGTTTTAATTGGTTTGCGTTTAATTTTCTTTTTACTATGCCTTTTTTATAACAACGACTGGTTTAAGTATAAATACATCGAATTTATTCCGCTATCAGTGGCCTTTTTTGCAGGTATTTACATTTGGTGGAAGATGAAATATCGTCCTGCTCGTTTTTTTGTGCTCGGTTATTTTTTCTTGTTTATAGGTTTCATTTTAAAAGTAGTGCACATTTTGGGCTATGCTAGGCATATTCCTGGCGCTTTGGGTTATTATAGTTTAAGTTTTGGATTTCTCTTAGAAATGGTATTTCTTTCTTTCGCAATTGGCGATCAGGTAAGGTTGTTGAAGAGGAAGAAAGAAAAGGCACAGAAACAAATTATCACACAGATGCAGTTAAATGCCGAACTTAAAGATAAGGTTAATAGAGAATTAGAAACAAAAGTAGAAGAACGTACACGAGAAGTACAACAAAAATCGAAAGAGCTTCAACAAAAAAACATTACAATCGAAGATCAAAATGAAGAGCTGTTGGCTTTTAACGCCTTATTAGAAAAGCAGGCAGAAGAAATCTCGAGAATGAATATTTTATTAGAAAAGGATAACATTACGCTAAAAACAAATATCGAGAAAGTAACCAATGCACGGGTTAATGCTACAGAGCTCGATTTTGAAGAGTTTAGCCAAAAATACCCAGACCGCGACTCGTGCTATAAATTTTTGGCAGATATGAAATGGGAAAATGGCTATTCGTGCGTTAAATGTAGTAATGAAACGTATTGCAACGGTAAAGTCCCTTTTAATCGTAGATGTACCAAATGTGCGTACGAAGAATCAGTACTGCAGCGTACTATTTTCGAAAACAACAGAATTCCAATTAATAAAGCCTTTTACTTAGTGTATTTAATGTATAATCATAAAGGGGCTATCTCTTCCCATAAATTATCAGAAAAGCTAGGTATAAGACAAAGTACCTGCTGGACCTACGCTTCGAAAGTTAAAAAGATAATGGAAGAACGTAAAAAAGACATCAAAGGTACCGGCAAAGCAGGCTGGAGCAAGTTAGTGCTCGAGAAGTAGTTTTGTTGGTACATAGTATTTAGTATATACTACTCAAAGGAAAACCTTCATTTCAACAGCCTATCGCAATAAATGTTAATAAAATTCCCAATTTTTTTTCATTGCGAATAAAGCGTATCAATATCAAAATTTAACAATTTTATAATCAGCACAATTTCAGGCTGTTATCAATTTTATGCTTTGCGGATTAAGTGTATTAAAATTATTGTAACTAATTAAATATCAGTTATTTACGAATAATTTTATTTGCTATTCTGATTCGTATTGCTCTATATTTACCACACCAAATTTTTTGGAAGATAAACTAACCAAATCAAACCGTATGAGTAAAATTCTATTAAAAAGAATTTTGTGGAAATTTTCTGTAGCCCTACTCGGGTGCTTCTTTCTACAAAACAATGCTTCTGCTAATTCGCTCTTTAGCATGAGCCATTCAAATTACCTAACCGCCGCAAATCTCGATGCCAATGCACTACTGTTTGTAGACATCACCGGAACGGTTAAAGACGCATCTGGTGCACCAATATCGGGCGTAGGTGTAAAGGTTAAAGGTGCTACTAAGGGTGTAATAACCGATGGTGAAGGTAGATTTACACTTAAAGATGTAAAAGCCAACGACATTATTGAATTTAGTAGCATTGGCTACAAAGCACAAGAGGTTAGGGTTGATGCACAAAAAAACCTCCAAATTGTTCTGGAAGAAGATAACACAGGCCTTAACGAGGTAGTTATTGTTGGATATGGCACACAAAAGAAAGTAAACTTAACAGGTGCAGTAGCTCAAATTAGTGGCGAAGAATTAATGAGCCGTCCAGTACCTAACGTTACCGCTGCCTTACAAGGTAGAGTTTCGGGCGTGGTGGTAACTCGTAATAACGGTCGCCCAGGTGGCGAGGGCTTCGGTTTGCGTATTCGTGGTACAAACTCCATAAATGGCTCTGATGCATTGGTTTTGGTTGATGGAATCCAAATGGACCTTAACTTAATCAACCCCGATGATGTAGAGAGCATTTCCTTTTTGAAAGATGCAGCTGCATCGGCAATTTATGGCGCTAGAGCTGCAGGTGGGGTAGTATTGGTTACCACAAAAAGAAGTACCAGTGGTAAAACAAGAGTAAGCTTTAATTCTATTTATAGCATGAACGTAACCGCTCGCCAGCCTGAACGCTTAAACGCATGGGACGAGCAAACATTAATAGATGAGTCGCGTTTTAATGCTACTGGTGCTAAAGAATATACGCCCGAAATGGAGCAATGGATTAGAAATCCGAATTTCAATTACCGCCCTAATTTAACTGCCGATCGTTGGGAGTATTTTAGTAAAGTAGATTGGGTTAAAGAAGGAATGAGTAGGGTAAATGCACTTCAAAACTACTCGTTATCTGTAGGTGGCGGAAATAAAGAACTCAACTATTTATTTTCTACAGGTTACAACCAACGCGATGGTGTTTTACGTTATGGTCCCGACGATAATTCGAGATATAACATTAAGTTAAACGTAAATGCTGAGGTAAATAAATATATTAATTTAGGCTTAGTGATTGGCTACATTGGCACTATTACTAACGAGAACTCTTTTTCTACTGGCGATATTATAAGCTCTTTGTATAGAGTACGTAATCGCCAACCTGTTTTTGTCCCTGCCGAAGATACAACTGGGCAGCCCTTTAATGGCGATTTGCAGATTAATCCGATCGATATACAAAAAAATGCAGGTACATCAAGATCCATCTACGAAAGTTTTACCGGGAAATTCGATTTAACGATTAAAAACCTTGTGAAAGGACTTTCATTTAATGCCATAGCATCTAGAAATCAAGATAGTTACAACTTCGAACAAAATAGAAGAAGCATTGCTTGGTATGGTAGAAGTACAGCGACCGTACGTAACCAAGTTAACGTACCTAACGGAATAGGCTTAACCAAAAATCGTGGCTATCTCGATAATGTTCAAGGAACAGTAAATTATGAACTTCAATTAGCCGATAAACATAATTTTAAATTATTAGGTGGAGGCTCTTTTGAGCAATATAGAAAAGATCAATTTAGCGCTGGAGCAACTATTTTATATAGCAATGATTCATTCAGCCTAAACTATTCTGATCCTTTAAATAGAACCAATGGAGATTTAGTTGAAACCTGGGCATTTAGCTCCGTTTTCGGAAGATTTAATTATAATTTCGATGAAAAATACTTGTTCGAGGCTACCGTTCGTAATGATGGAAGCTCACGCTTAGCTCCTTCAAATAGATGGCAATTGTTCCCTTCGTTCTCTGCAGGCTGGAGAATTAGTGAAGAAAATTTCTTTAAGAAAACCCTTCCATTTGTGTCAAATTTTAAACTTCGTGCATCATGGGGGCAAGTAGGTAACGGTTCTGTATTAGGTTTATACGATTACATCGGATTGTTAAATAATGGAAATGCTTTGGTATTTAATGGGGCAAGAACTTCTTATTTCTTCCAAAATACCCTTCCATCAGTAAACAAAACATGGGAAACTGTTCAGTCGGCCAACTTAGGCTTAGATTTTGGTTTTTTAAATGAACGCTTAACTGGAACAGCCGAAATATACAATAATCGCAATAAGAATATGTTAGCGGTATTAAATGTGCCGAGTATTATTGGTGTAGGGATATCGAGCAGTAACGTGGGCGAACTAAAAAGTTATGGATGGGAAGCAGAATTAAGATGGAAAGATAAGTTAGGAGCCGTACGTTATAACTTCGGAGTAAACTTTTCAGATAACCAAAATGAATTAATTAAGTATGAAGGTAGAAACTCTATAGGTACAGGTGGTGTAGTAAATGCAATTGAAGGCTTTCCTTTAAATACCGTATGGGGGTATAGAACAGCTGGTTTCTTCCAGTCTGATGCCGAAGCTGCTGAATATAAAACAAAAGTAAGCTATCCGTTTTTTGCGAATACCAAAGCAGGAGATATTAAATATCTTGATTTAAATGGGGATGGTGTAATTAGTGCAGGTGGCGGTACACCCGAAAACCCGGGCGACTTAGTGAATTTAGGTACCACCAGTGCACGATACTCGTATGGTTTTGATTTAGGAGCACAATGGAAGGGTATCGATTTTTCAATCGCTTTCCAAGGAACATTAAAACGGTCATTCTTAATCGCTACTGAAACCCTTGCTCCATTTTTTGGAACGGCTAATATGCCTTGGACCATTCACATGGATCGTTGGACGCCTGAGAACCCGAATGCATTTTTCCCTAGAATGTACCAGACCAGTGATCATAACTACAGACCGTCAGATCGTTGGACCCAGAATGGAAGCTATATCCGCCTAAAAAACCTACAACTAGGGTATACACTTCCAATCAAGAAAAAATTTGCACAAAGTGTGAGAGTTTACTTCTCTGGACAAGATTTATGGGAAAGTACAAAAGTGCTGAGCGTATTCGATCCTGAGGTTGGAAACGGTGTAAATTCACAAACCTATCCGTTTTATCGTGCATATGCATTTGGTTTAAACGTTACTTTATAGACTTAAGATTATGAGATTTAATAAAATATTACTAAGCACTATTTTGGTGGCAACAGCTATGTTAACGAGCTGTGAAAAGCTAAATAGAGTTCCTGAAACAAATTTTTCGGATGTTGACTTCTGGAATACCGAAACCGATTTAATTAATGCAGCTAATCGATTATATCAACAATTAGGTGGCCACGGACCTGATAATCGGGCTGATGATAATACTAACCAAGCCATAAATACAATTAGTACAGGTGCTAGGGGTATACCGAGTACAGATGGGAACTGGAGCGGCCCATATGATATGATTTTTACTTCAAATAACATTTTAGAAAAAGGAGGTAAAGCAAAAGTAACGGATGCAATAAGAAACCGCTATTTTGCTGAAGCACGGTTTTTCAGAGCCTATGCTTATTCTCAGTTGATCGAGAAATATGGAGATGTGCCTTTGGTTCTAAAAACACTTACTGTTGATGATCCTGACCTTAAAATGGGTAGAACCGCAAGGGAAACGGTTGCAAAAGCCATTTACGATGATTTAGATTTTGCTGCACAATGGCTGCCAACCAGAGCGGCTTTACCTGCTACACAATACGGAAGGGTAACAAAGAGTACTGCGTGGGCATTAAAAGCTAGAGTAGGTTTAAATGAAGGTACACGTGCTAAATTTCACGGCGCTACCGGATGGGAAAACCACTTAAACGTAGCTGTAGCAGCTACTACTTCTGTAATGGGACAAGGCCATACTTTATTTTCTAATTATTTGGGCGAATTTACCCACCTGGGTGATGTAGCTTCGAATACCGAAAATTTGCTTGTAAAATTGTATGCATTAACCATTTTAACCCATAATACTTCTCGTGATTTAGAAAATGGACGTATTGCTCCAACACGTAACTTAATTCGTCAGTATTTGTATAGCGATGGTTTGCCAGCGTGGAATTCGGATCAAACCCCATCAACAACCAGATCGAGTTTATTTGTGCCCGAAGGTGCCGAAACAAGTTACAATACCATTTTAGATAATCGTGATCCTCGCATCGCTACCTTGGTGTATCGTTCTGGCGAAGCCTCATATCAACGTCCTTGGGTTCCACAAACCTCTCTAGGCTCGAGAACAGCCTACGCCGGAAAGAAATTCTTTGACGCAGCCGATTGGGCCATTAATAACAGTGCAACCGTACAAAAAGCACACATCCGCTACGCAGAAGTATTATTAATATTGGCTGAAGCTAAATTCGAATTAACAGGATCTATTTCTGATGCCGATTTAAACCTAACCGTTAATGCACTAAGAACACGTGCAGGTTTTGCACCGCGTTTAACCAATGCTTTTGTAACAGAAAACAACTTAAGTATGCGCGAAGAAATTAGAAGAGAAAGAACGGTCGAATTAGCGTTGGAATACTTTAGATATGGCGATTTAATTCGCTGGAAAACAGCCGAAACCACTATGCCTAAAGATTTACTTGGGGGTAAATATATAGCTGCCGAATGGGTGGGTACCAATGCATCTGCTTTAAAATTAAATGCCGATGGTGTATTAATTACCGAAGCAGCAAACACGCGGACATTTAATCCAACAAGAGATTACTTATATCCTGTGCCTTTGCAAGAGATTACCCTAAGTGATGGCAATGTAAAACAAAATCCAGGTTGGCAATAATTAATTTAATATAAAAAAAATGAAACACTCAAATATATTTATCGCACTCATCGCGTTAGTTACTGTTACATTTACAGCTTGCGAAGACCGAGATTACCCTGCTGGTTTACCAGAATACGAAAATTATTATTATGCTGGTTTTCTGCCGTGGAACAATACCGCTACATCATCGGTATTTAGAAATCAAACCACACTGGTTAAATTTCCGGTACAGTTTCACTCTGCATATGTGAGAACCTACGATGCCAATGCAACCTATAGTTTGGTAACTACAGGTATTACTAATCCAGCGGTTGTAGGACAAGATTTTCAAGTAGTAGATAAAAATGGAACTACCTTGCAACCTACAAATGGACTATACACCCTTAAATTTCCACAAGCCAAGGCACTTGTTGATACCATTTACTTTAAAGTATTAAATAGTGGTGTGATAGGTACCCGTAAAATTGAAATCAACATTGTAAAAAATGAAACCAGTCAATACACAGTAGGTAACTTCTCTCAAGCCTTTAAACGGTTTTTAGAAGTTAAATAATTAATTTATATCCCTTATTAACCTCGGTTGATAAGGGATTTATACATCAACCTTTTCATTTGAAAACATATCTTTCTTTCCTTCTTTTTTTTGTAGGATTAACAAGTTACGCGCAAACAAAACCGACCCGACAATTCATTACTATTAATCAAAATTGGTCATTTGCTAAAGAGGCCGGTAAAACGTGGCAACAAGTAAATTTACCACACACTTGGAATGCTTTCGATGTAATGGACGATGAACCTGGTTATTATCGGGGTATTGGCAGGTACAAAAAGAGACTAAACCTTAATCCCGAATGGAAAGCCAAAAGAATATACCTCTATTTTGAAGGTGCAAACCAAGAAACTGAAGTGCATTTAAACGGAGTTAAAGTGGGAAGTCATATTGGTGGATATACAGCTTTTATGGTTCCATTAACTCAACTTAAATTTAATGGTACTGATGCAATTGAAGTAAAAGTTAACAATAGACACAACGAAAGTATAGCTCCATTAACTGGAGACTTTACCTTCTTTGGTGGTATTTATCGCACTGTTTCTTTGCTAATAGTAGATCAGACTCATTTTAGCGATACAAAATACGCTTCGAAAGGGGTATTTGTACACGGCAAAAACGTAAGCAAACAACTAGCTGAAGTAGCGGTAAATGGGAATTTAACCAATTACTCGAACACCACTAAATCGCTAAAAATTAGCTCGATCCTTAGCGATCATACTGGTAAAAAGATAGGGGAGACCAATACTTCAGTAAGGGCTGGTGTAAATCAAGATGTTTCTTTTGAACTGCCTGTAATTGAAGTTCAGAAACCAAATTTATGGTCGCCCGAAACTCCTTATTTATACCAAACGCGTACACGATTAATCGATACTAAATCGGGTAAAATAATAGATGAAGTAACGGCACCTGTTGGACTACGGTTTTTTAGTTTCGATGCCGAAAAGGGTTTCTTTTTGAACGGAGAATCGTATAAGTTAATTGGAGCGAGTAGGCATCAAGATTTTGCTGGAATGGGAAATGCGGTTCCAACTCATTTGCAGGTTAAAGATGTTGATCTTTTAAAAGAAATGGGTGGTAATTTTTTACGTGTAGCCCATTATCCTCAAGATCAAGCGGTACTCGATGCCTGTGATCGCCTAGGAATTTTAACATCGGTAGAAATACCTATTGTAAACGAAATTACTGAATCGGAAGCGTTTACGGCTAACTCCAAGCAAATGCAATTGGAAATGATTAAGCAAAATTATAACCATCCTAGTGTAATTATTTGGGCGTATATGAACGAAGTATTGCTTAAAATGAGGCACAATAATGATCCGGCTCGAAAGCAAAAATATTTGGACAATATCGCTTCTTTAGCACAAGAATTAGAAGACTTAACGCGAGCCACCGACCCAACGCGGTACACCATGATGAGCAACCATGGCGACGTAAATGGGTACATTAAAGCAGGTTTAGTAAAAATTCCACAGTTGGTAGGATGGAATTTGTATCAAGGTTGGTACGGTGGTAAATCTGAAGATTTTGGGCCCAATTTAGATAAAATTCATGCACTAGTTCCTGATAAACCCTTGTTGGTAACCGAATATGGGGCGGATGTTGACCCGCGAATCCATTCTTTTTCACCGGTTCGATTTGATAAGAGTTTAGAGTACGGAATGCTATATCACCAGATTTACATTGATGCCATTTTAAAACGGCCCTTTGTTGCCGGTGCATTCGCATGGAATTTATCTGATTTTAGTTCCGAAACGCGCGATGAAACCATGCCTCATATTAATAATAAAGGACTATTAACGTTAGATCGAAAACCAAAAAACACCTATTTTTTATATAAAGCTGCTTTTAATCCAAAACCCTATCTTAAAATAGGCGATGGTTCGTGGAGTTGGAGAGGAGCTGTTTCGAAAACCAATGAAAATACGGTTGTTCAAACACTTCAAGTAATAAGTAACACCGAACAGGTAGAACTTTGGGTAAATGGGAATAATTTAGGTAAAAAGGATGTATCAGCATGGGTAACCAATTGGGATGTTCCTTTTAAGGATGGAAAAAATGAGGTTAAAGCAATTACATGGACTAATGGAGTTAAAATGGAGGATCGAACGGTTATTCATTTCAATATTTTACCTCATCAATTAATTACTTTTAAAAACATTAACGTGCTGTTAGGTAGTCAAAGGCAATTTATTGACCAAAAAAATCAAATCTGGTTGCCTAGCCAAACCTATCAGACTGGTTCTTGGGGTAGCATCGGCGGCGAAGCATTTAAAGTAAAGAGTACAAGTCGTCAAAGCTATGGTACCGATAAAAATATTAGAGGTACGGCAAATGATCCAATCTATCAAACACAATTAGTAGGTTTAGAGGGCTATCAATTAGATGTACCCCGAGGGAAATATGAAATTACGCTACATTTAGCAGAGTTGATGGGTAATGGGATACAATCTGTTTTACCTTATAATTTAGATAGTTTAATTGCAGTTGATAAAGTAGTTCCAGACCAACGGATTTTCGATGTATATTTAAATGATAAACTTATAATTAAAGGTATAAATTTAGCTGCAACATATGGCGTCGCCAATAGTGTGCAAAAGAAATTCGAATGTATAGTAGCTGACGATAAAGGGTTAAGGCTTCTATTTAAAGGAATTAAAGGCAAGCCAGTTTTAAATGCTTTGCAAGTAAGAAGGATAGATTAGTTAAATGAAAAGAATCCTCTCCATAGACGTATTACGATCCATCACCATGTTCTTGATGATCTTCGTGAATGATGTAGCCGGGGTTAACCGCATCCCGAAATGGATAGGACATACCCCAGCTGATTTTGACGGCATGGGTTTCTCAGATGTGATTTTTCCTGCATTTTTGTTTATCGTTGGCTTATCGCTCCCTTTTGCAATCACTGCTAGAATAAAGAGAGGCGACTCTTCTTTTTCTATAGTAGGCTACATTTTGTTGCGTTCATTGGCCTTAATTGTAATGGGGTTTTTTCATGTGAATCTCGAAAATTATAATCACGAAATCGCAGTAATTAGTTATCCTGTATATAAAATTCTGTTAACCCTTGGCTTCTTTCTCATTTGGTTAGATTATCCTCATCGGATGAGCAAGACTACTCATCGGATGAGCAGGATAGTGGGAATACTCCTTGTTGGTTTAATGGCCTATTTCTATAAAGGAAATGATGGCGGTTTACAACCACATTGGTGGGGTATTTTAGGGATTATTGGTTGGGCGTATTTATTTGCTGCGCTTGTTTATTTAATCACGAAAGGAAAATTAGGATGGTTAATGTTTTCTTTTTTAATTTTTAGTTTAATTAACATCACTACCCATGCAAATTTGCTACACGTTAACCTATGGATGATTGGCGATGCATCTTCGATTACACTAATGTTAGGTGGTGCAGTTGTAGCTTCTATGTACACACAATTGGAGAATAAAGATAAAAACCTATGGATATTTTTGGCTGTTGCAGGTTTAGCTTCTATTTTATTCGGATTTATAATTAGGTCATATACAGGCGGAATCTCTAAAATTCATGCCACACCAGCCTGGGTTTTTATTTGCATGGGAATTACTATTCTAGTTTTTGAAGTCTTTATTTACATCGTCGATGTTAAAGGGAAAAAGGATTGGTTCAGCTTTATTAAACCCGCAGGTACCAGTACCTTAACCTGTTATTTGATACCATACGTGCTTTATTCGGTATTTACATTGATAAATTTTAACTATCCCTATTCGCTTACGTATGGAATAGGAGGAATATTGAGGTCGTTATTTATCGCAATTGTGGTGATAAGAATAGTGGCACAAATGGAGAAGTGGGGATGGAGGTTAAAGGTTTAGTTCAAAACCCTCACCCGATGAGACTAGCCATTTGCATAGTCTCATCGGATGAGGTTAAACAAAAAGATATGATCAAATTAATAAATAAGCGAATAGCAAGTGCCACTTTAGTGTTAATAACCATTGTGGTTTTACTCGCAATGAAAAAGCCGCTGGCATCTAGAACTCTTTTCGCTCCCCGCCTCACGCCTGTCGTTATTGGCTATGTAACGGGCTATAATGGCTTAATTGATCCAGAAACAATAGATGCAAAGCAATTAACGCATATAAATTATGCTTTTGTGAACATAAAAAATAATCAAGCGCATCTCGATAATGAGAAAAGGGATATCGAGAATTTTAGGCGATTAATTACGCTAAAACAAAAAAATCCTTCATTACAACTTTTAATCTCTATTGGGGGCTGGTCGTGGAGCGAGAATTTTTCGAATGCCGTTTTAACTGATTCATTACGAAAAGGATTTGCGCAGAGTGCCGTTAACATTATTCGAAAAAACAATTTAGATGGCGTTGATATTGATTGGGAATATCCAGGTATGCCTGGCGAGGAGGGAAATATATATCGCCCTGAAGATAAGCAGAACTTTACCTTAATGTTTGAAGCCCTCAGAAAAGAGCTTGATATTTTAGAAAAGGAAACGGGTAAAAAGAAATTATTAACCACCGCAACAGGTGGATTTGCATCCTTCTTAAATCAAACTGAAATGGGAAAGGCGCAGCAGTATTTAGATTATATTAATTTGATGACCTACGACTACTATCCATGGAAAGTGGCAGGACATCATACCAATTTGTATGAATCTAAAACCTATCCTTCTAATAATTCGGCCGATAAAGCCATTAGAGCGTATATCGATGCCGGAGTTCCAGCATCAAAAATTGTTATAGGCCTTGCCTTTTATAGTAAAAATTTAAAATTGATTCCCACGGCTCAAAAAGGATTGGGCGATAGCATTGCTTCGTCGGCTAATCACTTTGGTAAGGGTTTTACTTTTTTAAAAGATAGTGTAATTAACAAAAAGGGTTTTATTGCTTATAGGGATGAGGAGGCAAAAGCTCCATTTTTATTCAATGCCGAAACTAAACAGTTTATTTCGTACGACGATGAATGGTCGGTAGCTAATAAATGCGAATATGTACTTAAACATAAGTTAGGGGGAGTTATGTTTTGGGAATATCATTCTGATAAAAAGGGTTATTTACTTGAACAAATTACCAAGAGTTTCAAATAATTTGCGGAATAAAAGACCATCATCCGATGATGGTTATAAAACCAAATAAAAATGAATAGAAAGATGTTAAAAAAGAGTGTTTTTTTGTTGTTATTAATTGCCAGTCAATGTGTGTCGGCGCAAACAGCTAAACGACTAGTTAGCGATTGGGAATTTGTAAAACAAGATTTAGGCGGTGTTTGGGAAGCGGTACGCCCAGTTAAGCTTGGACAACCTGAAGAGCTTCCTTTTTGGGAAAAAGTGAACTTACCACATTGTTTTAATGCCATCGATGCGGTAGATCCTGACGTAAATTATTATCAAGGACCAGGGTGGTACCGAACAAATTTGACGGTCGAAAACCCTTATGCAAATGGCCGAACGCTCTTGCATTTCGAAGGCGCGGGTCAGAAAACAAGCGTATACATTTATACAACCAAAGTAGCCGAACATGTAGGAGGGTACGACGAGTGGACGGCAGATTTAACTAAAGCCATTGAAGATTTTAAAAAACTACCAGTTTTTAAAACACAATTTAAAGGGAAAATTCCATTAAGCATTAGATGTGATAATTCGAGAGATTTGGAAATGATTCCATCTAGCTTATCTGATTTTAATGTGTATGGAGGGATTTATCGCTATTTAAATTTAGTGTATACGCCACAAGTATCGGTCGAAAAGTTATTCGCTCACGCAACTGTAGATGTAAAAGGAAGTTTGGGTAAAGTAACGGTTAAAGCACGATTATTTAATCCCGATCAGCTTAAAGCCGCAAATGTTAACATTAGCCTTGTAGACCCTAGCAGAAAAAACATCGCTACTTTTAGCAAATCAATTGCCACCTTTTCTGGTGATTCATTACTATGGGAAACCACTTTGAAATCGCCAAAATTATGGTCAACCGAGCTCCCACAACAGTACGAAGTTAAGATGAGCATTACTGCCAATGGCATTGAGTCTAGCTTAACTGAAAAAATTGGTTTCCGAAATTTCGAATTTGTTAAAAAAGGCCCATTTATGCTAAATGGCAAGCGTTTGCTGCTAAAAGGTACCCATCGGCATGAAGATCATGCTGGCGTAGCTGCAGCCATGACCGAAGAAATGATCATCACCGAGATGAAAATGATGAAAGAAATGGGCGTTAATTTTATCCGCCTCGGGCATTATCAGCAATCGAGAATAGTGCTCGATTTGTGTGATAGTTTAGGGATTTTAGTGTGGGAAGAAATTCCTTGGTGCCGTGGTGGTTTAGGTGGCCCTACTTATCAGGCTCAAGCCAAAAGAATGCTCACTAATATGATAGAACAGCATTACAATCATCCCTCTATCATTATATGGGGCTTAGGTAATGAGAACGATTGGCCAGGTGATTTTACCGAGTTCGATCAACAAAAAATAAGGGCGTTTATGACAGAGTTGAATACGCTTTCACACCAATTAGACCCCTCGAGAAGTACGGCCATTAGGCGTTGTGATTTTTGCAGAGACATTGTAGATGTGTATTCGCCATCGATATGGGCAGGTTGGTATCGCGGTATTTATACCGAATATAAAGACGTTTCACTTGCAGAATTTAATAAATCAGACCGCTTTTTACATGTAGAGTGGGGTGGCGATAGCCATGCTCGTCGCCATTCAGAGAGCCCAGATAATGCGTTAAGCAAGATTAAACAAGGTGGAGGTGCCGACGAACGCTCTGGTGATGCCTCTTTATATGGTGGCGCTGCACGAGTAAGTAAAGATGGCGATTGGAGCGAAAGTTATATTGCCAACCTAATCGATTGGCATTTAAAAGAGCAAGAAACTATGCCTTGGCTCAGCGGAACGGCTTATTGGCCTTTTAAAGATTTTTCGACGCCAATTAGACCCGAGAATCCGGTGCCATATGTAAACCAAAAGGGAGTTGTTGAACGTGATTTTACGAAGAAGGAGGCTTTTTATATTTTTCAGTCGTATTGGACTACCACGCCGATGGTACATCTGTATGGGCATAGTTGGCCAGTTCGTTGGGGCGATGAGGGTGAAGAAAAAATAGTAAAAGTGTATTCGAATTGCGACGAAGCCCAGTTGTTTGTGAATGGCAAAAGCTTTGGGGTTAAAAAACGAAACAGTCAGGATTTTCCAGCTGCTGGCTTACGTTGGCAAGTGCCAATGAGCAAAGGGAAATATACCTTTAAAGTGGTGGCAAAAAAAGGAAAAATTACTGTTAGTGACGAAATTACACAAGTATACCAAACGGATAAATGGACTAAGCCAGCAAAAATGACTTTAACGAAAATTGAGGAAAAAGATGGAATAGCTACTTTAGAAGTGAAGATGTTTGATGCCAATAATGTTTTGTGTTTGGATGCGATTAATTTGGTTTCGTTTACCTTGGTGGGTGATGGTCAGTTAATCCGAGATCAAGGAACATCAACTGGTGCAGCTAAAGTACAATTGTATAATGGGAGAGCAATTATAAAAATGAAAACGAATAATGTCAAAAGCACTGTTGCAGTACAAAGCAAGGATATTTCAACAGTGTTTTTAAATATAGATAATTAGTTTGCCTTTGTCATCCTCCCGATTTATCGGGAAGGGATCTAAAGAGCAATTTCACTTCGTTCTGGACGACAAATACTGAGGAAAATAAAGAACAAAAAATATGAGCTTAAAGCATATTAAAACTGTGTGTGTAATTTTGCTGCTTAATTTGATAACATCATCAAGCTTTGCACAGCAGTCTATTAAATCGCAAGCAACTGCTACTTTAAAGCAACAGGTCTTAAAAGAAGCTGCGTGGGCAATGCAACAAAAACCCATTACCGTTACAGCAGAAAGCTCGCCGCTAAGTACCGGAGGGAAACACGACTTCTTTTCTCAAGCAGATTATTTTTGGCCAAACCCTGCTAATCCTAGTGCAGCCTACATCAACCGTGATGGAGAAACCAATCCGAATAATTTTATAGTGCACCGCAAGGCGATGATTAGGCTTAGCGAAATTATTGGTGCTTTGGCCTCTGCTTACCAGCTTACTGGCGACGAAAAATATGTAAAACAAGCCCTAACACATGTTAAAGCATGGTTTGTTGATTCAGAAACGTTAATGAACCCGAATTTGTCTTATGCGCAAGCTGTAATTGGCTCTTCGACCGGTAGAAGTTGGGGCATTATCGATACCATTCACCTGATGGAAGTAGCACAGGGTATTTTTGTAATGCAAAAGGCTAAAGCATTCGATAAAACTAGCTTAGCAATCACCAAAAAATGGTTCGCAGATTACACACTTTGGCTCAACACGAGTAAAAATGGTGTGGCAGAGAAATTGTCCAAAAACAACCATAGTGCCTGCTGGGTGATGCAAGTGGCCTCCTTTGCCAAATTGTGTGATGATCAACCCATGTTGGACTCGTTAAGGTGGCGCTATAAAAATGTGTTATTGCCCAATCAAATGGCTGTTGATGGTAGTTTTCCATTAGAATTGGCGCGTACCAAAGCATATGGGTATTCGATATTTAATTTAGATGCCATGGCAATGATTTGTCAAATTCTATCTACAAAAATGGATAATCTTTGGGAATTTAAAACAATTGATGGTAAATCGATCAAAAAAGGAATAGATTATCTGTACCCATTTATTGCCGATAAAAGTAAATGGACCTTAAAACCTGATGTAATGTTTTGGGAAAACTGGCCAGTAGCACAGCCTTTTTTGCTATTTGGAGCAAATGAGTTTAAAAATCAACATTGGTTTGATACCTGGAAAAGACTTGATTTAAAACCAACAAATGAAGAAGTGATACGCAATTTGCCCGTGAGGCATGCATTGATATGGATGTAGCTTAGCGAGACTTTGCGCTTTTTGAGATAAAACAATAGTAAAAACAATAATAATTATGAGGTTAAAAATTAACTTAATAACCCTACTAGTAGTGATTGGTACGTATGCCAACGCACAAAAAGTAAATGTGAAAAAGGCAATGACGGCTGCCATGAAGCAAACCGATGTGCTAGTTAAAAATGTAGATTCGGCTAGGGTGGCAAAACCTACTTTTGTTTCACCGCGAACTGTAGAAAACGGACAGTTTAAAATGGTAATATCGAGAGATTGGACCAGTGGATTTTTCCCTTCACAATTGTGGTACTTCTATGATTATACCAAAGATAAAAAATGGCTTGAATTGGCTAAAAAATATACTGATGACATTAAAAAGGAGCAGTTTAATACCACCACGCACGATTTAGGTTTTATGATTTATGGTCCATTTGGGAATGGCTATCGTAGTGTGAAAGATGATGCCTATCGTCCTATTATTATTCAGGCAGCAAAATCATTATCTACTCGGTTTAATGCGAAAGCTGGTGTAATTAAATCATGGGATCATAATACCGATAAATGGAAATATCCTGTAATTATCGATAACATGATGAACTTAGAACTGTTGTTTGAGGCAACTAAATTTACTGGCGATTCATCTTATTATAAACTTGCGGTTACCCATGCTAACACCACCATCAAAAATCATTTCAGGCCAGATTTTAGCTCATGGCATGTAATCGATTATGATATTGAAACAGGCAACGTTCGCAATAAACTTACCGCACAGGGGTATTCGAACGAATCGGCTTGGGCACGTGGACAAGCTTGGGGGCTATATGGATACACTTTATGCTACCGTTATACTAAAAATCCTGCTTATCTAGCACAGGCTGATGGGATTGCGAACTTTATCTTAAACAGTAAAATTACGCCAGCAGATGGTATTCCGTATTGGGATTATAACGACCCTCAAATTCCGAATGCTTCGAGAGATGCTTCGGCGGCTGCAATTACGGCTTCTGCATTATATGAATTGGCCACCTACAGTAAAGAAACTAAAAAATATAAAGCAGCAGCTGATAAAATTTTAGCTTCCCTAAGCACACCTGCTTATACAAGTAAACCAGGTGCAAACTATGGATTTATTTTAGAACATAGCACCGGTCACCGTCCGGCAAAGTCTGAAATTGATGTGCCAATTAACTATGCCGATTATTATTATATTGAAGCGCTTTTAAGGAAAGAAGGTAAGATTTATAAGTAGCCTTGTTCAGAACAACAATACAGGTAGTCCATCTTATTTAATTATCATAAAGCTTCTTTCTTTAAGCACCCCGTTAAGCCACACTTTTTTGAGTTGCGTGGATGAGCCGTTGCGCGTAAATTCAGCACTTATCGTATCTGTTTTGGTATTTCCAAATTTGATGAGCGTAACTGGCCGTTTCTCGTCTTTATTGTGATTTAAAAATACACGAATTCCAGATAGATCGTCAAAAAGGATAAATGCGCCACTGGCATCTAAATTTGGTCGATCATAGCGTTCTGGTTTCCCATCTACCACATAAAATACCTCGATGTTTTTTTTATCAAACGTGGCAGGAGTAGCCAATAGGTTTTGCCCTTGACTATTATTAATTTTAAGATCTACATGCACATTTATATCTGTACAACACATTTTGTTGTTGCAAGAGAAACCTAAACAGGTGATGGCGAATAAAGCCAAGAATTTAGATGCTTTCATAAGATGATGCTAGTTTATCAAAACTACATTTAAATATTTAATAACCAAATTGAGGTAGTGTTAAACTTTTTCACAAAAGAATAAATATATTTAGCGTTTAAACGCTAAAATATTGAGATTTATAAGGCCAATATATGCATTGATTTTTTTAATGGTTGGTTCGGCCTTTTTTGTAAAAGGCCAGAACCAACCCTTAAAATTTAAGCACCTTTCTTTTAAAGAAGGATTGGCTCAAAGTCCTATTTCAACCATTATTAAAGACAGTAAGGGATTTGTTTGGCTTGGTAATTGGAAAGGCTTAAACCGATACGATGGCTATACATTCAGAAATTTTCGCCATAATCCGAACAACCCACATAGCATTAGCCACAATCGTGTAAATTCGATTATTGAAGATAAGTATAAGCAGTTGTGGATTGGTACTTCGAACGGTTTAAACCGTTATAACCCCACTACCGAGATTTTTAAGCGGATAGATATAAAAGACATCAAAGGGGGGAGGAATTATATTGCTTCGGTAATTAATGATCGCGATGGGAGGGTCTGGGTAGCAACTTTTGCTGGTGTAAAGTTGGTAGATACCACGCAATGGATATTGAAAGAATTGCCAAGATTAAAGGATCAAACTCCAACAAATATAACAACTGCAGTAACCTTTACGCTTTTTGAAGATGCAAGCCGAAAGATATGGGTAGGCACAAAAAAGGGAGTAAAGCGCTTCGATCCTAAAACAAAAGAGTTAGTTACCATTCCTTCTGCTATCCTCAATTGCAAAGAATTAATGGAGACTAAGATTATCGTGGTTAGGCAAGATAAAAGCGGTAATCTTTGGTTTGGCTCTGAAACGGCTGGACTATTTAGATATGATGTTAAAAATGATAAGGTTACCATTTTTAATCACCAGGAAGGCAATACACAAAGCATTTTATCAAATTGGGTTAGAGATATTTTCGTGAAAGACGAATCGAATATCTTAATAGGAACACGAAATGGTTTGAGCATTTACAATACTTTCACTCAAAAATACACGAATTATTCGCATAACTCCCTAGATCCCGAAGGTTTAAACGATAATTCTATTTGGAGCTTCATGCAAGATGAATCTGCTGGTATTTGGATTGGCACATTTTCTAATGGCTTGAATGTATATTACCCTGCCAATGCTAGTTTTTCTAATGTTGGTGAGCGTTTGGGTTCGAGAGTGGGTTTGTCTCATCGACTGGTAAACGCTTTAATTGAAGATAACAAAGGTGGATTATGGTTGGGGACCGCTGGTTTGGAATACCTCGACCTTAAAACCAAAGAAAATCGATATTATGACGTTAGAAATGATCAAAATCAAACCCGGAATGGCGTAAAATCATTTGCAAAAGACGATTTGGGGAATTTGTGGCTGGGTACGCTAGATGGTTTATGTTATTTTAACACCTCAACAAAAGAAATTAAATTCTTTAAATTCAACATTACACAAGGGAAATTAAGTGAGAGCTTAATTAATGCCGTTGCCACAGAAAAGGGAGCGGTTTGGGCAGGTACAAATGGAGGTGGATTACAATACCTTAAGCAAGATGGAAGCTACGTTACCTATACCAACAAGCCTAAAGATAACGCAAGCATAAGCGATAATTTTGTAACGGCATTGCTAAAAGATGCACAACAGAATTTATGGGTAGGTACACAAAATGGATTGAACTATTACCAACCGAAAACCAATAAATTTATACGGTATTCGAAAAGTAAAGCGCCATTTACCCTAAATAATAACAGCGTTACAACTTTGTTAAAAGATTCTAAAGATCGTTTATGGATTGGTACCGAGGGTGGATTAAATTATTATCATACCATTACCAATAAATTTTATGCCTTAAACGAAAAGGGACCACTTACAGACGATATTATTAGATCTATAGTAGAAGATGATCAGGGCGATATTTGGTTAAGCACCGATAATGGCTTATATAAATTACACTTTAAAGCATTTAATTTACCCTTTAAAGCCAATGATATCGTAATTACGCATTACGATTCGAAAGATGGATTGGCCAGTAATCAGTTTTCTACAAATGCTAGTCTAAAATTAGCTACTGGCGAACTGTTGTTTGGCGGCATTAATGGTTTATCTTCTTTCTTTCCTGAGAAGATTAGCGTTAATAAAATGAAGCCTAAAGCGGCGTTTACCGATTTTTTAATTAGGAATAAGAATGTAACCATAGATTCTTCCGAATCGCCTTTAAAGCAGTCTATCACTTTTGCAAAAAGCATTGAACTTAATCATAACGAAGGCTATATCACGATTAAGTTTGCTGCTTTAAATTTTATAAACCCCGAGAAAAATCAATATGCCTATAAAATGGAGGGTATTAGGGGAGATGATTGGCACTATTCTGGAACGCAACGAGAAGCCAATTATAGTAATTTATTGCCTGGTAAGTACACCTTTATGGTAAAAGCATCAAATAACGATGGTATTTGGAATGAAGAACCCATACGCATACAGATTGTAGTTTTACCTCCGTGGTGGCAAACTTGGTGGGCCTTTTTAGGTTACTTTTTAATTGCCGGCTACACTGGGTATACAATTTATAGATTTTTAAAAAATAGGGCAGAACTAAAGCGCGATTTATATTTAGAGCACTTGCAGAGTGAAAGGCAAGCAGAGCTTCATCAAATGAAGATCGATTTCTTTACCAATATTTCTCACGAAATTCGTACACCCCTAAGCTTAATTTTAGGTCCGCTAGAGAAAATGGTGTTAAGTGCTGGAGCAAATGGTGCCATCTACAATCAGCTTATTCAAGTCCAAAACAATGCCAATAGGTTAATGCGCTTAGTTACCGAGTTAATGGATTTTAGAAAAGCTGAAAGCGGGCACATGAAACTTCTCTATTCTTCTTGTAACATCATTAAGTTTATAGAAGAAATTTATCTTTCTTTTCAAAATCTGGCCATTGATAAAAATATTAGTTACAGTTTTGAGCGAGAAGAAGAAGAAATAGACCTTTACTTCGACAAAGATCACTTCGAAAAAGTAATTTTTAATCTTCTTTCTAATGCCTTTAAATTTACCTCAGAAGGTGGTAAAATAAGTGTCAGTATTAAAAAATCAGGCGATAACATTGCCATTCAGATTAAGGATAATGGAAAAGGGATTTCTCCGAAAAATATCGAGAAACTCTTTAATCGATTTTTTCAGGTGTACAATGATGAAGTTTCGAACAGTGGATATGGTATTGGTTTAGCACTCTCAAAAAGTATAGTAGAATTGCATAAAGGTAAAATTGAAGTAAGTAGTGAGCTTGGTTTAACCACCTTTACGGTAACACTTCCTAGGGGCTCAGCACATTTAGATCAAGAGATGCTGATGCCAGAATTTATGAATAGTGATAATCCGGTACACTATTATTTACAGTCGCAAGCCAATACCATTATTGCCACACCAATTGACGCCAACCAAGACATAAAGTATACCTTGTTAATCATTGAAGACAATCACGAACTTAGAACCTTCATTAAACAATCGTTTCAAGATCAGTACAAGATAGTAGAAGCAGCCGATGGGGTAGAGGGATTAAATAAAGTCTTACAAATTATGCCCGATTTAATTATTAGTGATGTAATGATGCCCGAAATGGACGGCTTGGAGCTATGTAGAAGAATTAAAATAGATGAGCGCATTAATCATATCCCCGTTATTTTGCTTACCGCTAGGGCAGCCTACATTCATCAGGTTAATGGTTTAGAAAAAGGTGCCGATGCCTATATTACAAAACCCTTTAGTGTTCAGGTGTTAGCCTTAAACGTGAAGAATATTATCGCAACGAAAGAAGCCGGGCGACAAAAATTTGTTAGAGAGTTATTAATTAACCCACAGCCAACAGAAATTAAATCGCCAGACGATAAATTTTTAATCAAATTAATGGCTATTATCGAATCACATCTAGATGATACCGATTTTGAAGTAAATACTATTGTAGATGAAATTGGAATGAGTAAAACAGTGCTTTATAAAAAAGTGCAGACCATTACCAATCTTTCGGTAGCCGATTTAATCAAATCTATCCGTTTAAAAAAAGCAGCGATGTTGCTGGAAAGTAACCAACTAAGCATTGCCGAAATTGCCTTTGCTGTTGGTTTTAGCGACCGAAAATATTTTAGCAAGGAGTTTAAAAAATTATATAATGTTTCGCCCTCGGAGTATATCTTAGCCAATAAGTAGTTTGTTGGTTTTTTGGTTTTTTGGGCGAAAAGGCATACCGGCTAAATGTCAAACCATACATCTAAATACCCAAACCAAACATCCAAAAGACCAAACATCCAAAAAACCAACACATTTTTACCCCTATTTAGGGAAGAATTTACCCCTCCATTTAAATAGAAGCTGTACATATTTGCTTAACCAAATAGTATAGCCTTCGGGATGTGCTATTAATATAACCAAATATTTAACCTTATTTGAATGAAAAAATTTTACAAAATGGCTTTAGCTACGTTGTTATGGTGCATATCCATAGCCGCTTATGCTCAAAATCGTACCATTACTGGAACCGTAACGGATAAAGATCAAGGTTCTCCAATCCCTGGTTTATCCATTAAAGCAAAAAACACCACAACGGTTACAGTTACCAATGCTGATGGAAAATACGCCATTAGCGTGCCAAATGGTCCAGTTACCTTACAGTTTATTTACATTGGCCTAGTTACACAAGAAATTTTAGTGCCTGCCGATCGCTTGGTACAAAATGTAACCATGGTTGATGATCAGACCGGGCTGAATGAGGTAATCGTAGTGGGCTATAGCACTCAGAAGAGAAGCGACATCACCAGTTCGGTTGTAACACTCGATAGCAAGGAGATCTTAAAATCGCCAACTTCTAACGTTACCAATAGCTTAGTAGGTAAAATAACCGGACTTACCGCCGTACAACAAGGCGGACAACCTGGGCGAGATGCTGCCACCATTAACATTCGAGGTATTGCTACCTACAATAATTCGGGCGCATTGGTTATTGTTGATGGAATTGAACGCCCAGAGTTTGGAAATATCGATCCGAACGAAATAGAGAATATTAGCGTGCTAAAAGATGCTGCATCAACAGCGGTTTATGGTATTCGGGGTGCCAATGGAGTAGTTATCATCACCACCAAAAGCGGTAAAGAAGGGACGCCTAAAATTAGTTATAGCGGTAATTATAGTCGCCAAAGCTTTACTGGTTTGCCTAAAACGTTAAGTTCTTACGATAATGCCTTCTTAATTAACGAAGCGAACCGTAATGATGGCCTGGCCGAAACTTGGGGGCAAGATGAACTGCAGAAGTTTAAAGATGGCTCTGATCCCTTGGGCTACCCAGATGTAGATTGGTTAAAATATTTAACTAAAGATTCGTACGGACAAACACAGCACAACATGAATGTGAGTGGCGGAACAAAAGTGATTAAATATTATGTATCTGCAGGTTTTCTAAATCAGGATGGGATCTTTAAAAAGTTTTATTCGCCATTTGGTATCAATACAGAGCCAAACTTTAACCGTTATAATTTTAGATCAAATTTAGAGATTAACCTCAACAAAGATTTAGTAGTAGGAATAAGATTAGGGGGCAGATTAGAACGGATTTACACACCAGCAGGTTTACGCTCGGATGGTTTCCCGTATAATAACTTTGAAGGAATGATTTCGAGGGCTTTGCAAACCCCAAATTTTGCCTTCCCGGTAACTTTGCCAGATGGCCGAATTGCACAAAACTCGTCAGTAGGAACAAACATTTGGAATCCTTTAGCTGTAATTTCACGTTATGGAACTCGTAATGACGATAATAATACCATCGAGAGCACTTTTAACTTAAATTACAAGTTAGATGATTTGCTTAAAGGTTTGTCATTCAGAACAACTTTTGCCTACGATTCGTACTTTACAAGCAATACAGAACGCAACGCCAATTGGGCAGCTTATAAATACGACAGAAAAACAGGTGTAGTTACCCTCGAATCAGATAAGCCAAGGGATGAACCTTTAAGTACCTTAATCTCCTTTAGTGGAGGTACCATTACTACCAATCTGCAATCGGGCTTTAATTACAGACGTAGCTTTGGTAAACATAATATTACCGCTTTAGCTTTATTTACTAGGCAATTAGAGAAATTAGAAGGAGGTACCGCCAGAACTGCACCACCTCGTGCAACACAGGGTTTAGTAAATACTATCGATTATAACTACAACGAAAAATATTATTTAGGGGTTTCTACCGGATACACAGGCTCAGAAAACTTTGCACCAGGTTTACGCTATGGATTTTTCCCGGCTGCTTCTATAGGATGGAATGCGCATCGCGAAGATTTTTTAAAAGACAGTAAAATCATCAATTATCTAAAAATTAGGGGTAGTTATGGTAAAGTAGGTAACGATAGGTTAGGTAATAATTCACGTTTCCTTTATTTATCTGATTATGCTGTGACAGCAGGAGGTATTCAGTTCGGTTTGCCAACCTCGTTGGTTAATTATCCAACTGCAGGTATTTTAGGTAATCTTCCCGGAAATCCGCTGGTAACTTGGGAAACGGGAACCAAAAGAAACATTGGTTTTGAAAGTAGACTCTTTAACAATGCAATTAAATTTAATGTAGACCTGTTCGACGAAACACGTAACGATATTCTAACCAACAGACTTTCTGGCTTTACATCGTTCGGTTTAAATTATCCGGCTTTAAACATTGGCGAAGTATATAATAAAGGCTACGAAACCGAATTAGACTATCAAGGCAAAGCAGGGGGACTTACTTTTGGCATAAACGCTCAATTAAGTTTTTCGAGAAATAAAATCATTAACAGAGACGAACCACTGTACGCACCTGAGTATCAAAAACAACAAGGAAAGCGAGTAGGACAGTTTTTTGGCTATAAAACGGATGGGTTTTATACATCGCAAGCCGACATCGATAATTCGCCAATTAATCAGTTAGCTAAAAGTATTCCGGGCGATTTAAAATTTGTAGATGTGAATGGTGATGGAGTAATTAATAGCGACGATAGAACCACAATAGGTTATAGCCGCACGCCAGAGTATACCTACAGTTTTGCACCTCGCTTGGCCTACAAAGGGTTTTCATTGTATGTATTGTTTCAAGGGGTAACCAATGTAAGTTCTGATCTGATACTAGGCGAAAACAACAATGGTCAGCAGATGTACGAATTTATGTTAAACAGATGGACGCCAGAAACGGCCAATACTGCTACATGGCCAGCACTACACTCGAGAGGAACTACCTATGTAAACTATAACCTTAACGATTATATTTTGCAGAATGCGGCGTACCTTAAAATTAGAAATGCCGAGTTATCGTGGTCAGTACCAGATAAATGGACAAAAGCCATGAAATTGGGGGCATTAAGAGTTTTTGTAAATGGAACGAATTTGTATACATGGACCAAATTTAAAATGTATTACGATCCAGAAAACATCAATACGCAGGTAAGCAATTTCACCAAACAGTCGCTTTACCCTTCATCAAAGGTTTACAATTTTGGCGTTAATCTTCAACTATAAAGAAATGAAAGTATTCAATTATAAATTTATCATCCCTATCCTTTTCACTCTTACACTTGTATCGTCGTGTAAAAAGGATTTCTTAGAGCGTACCCCAGGCGTAGCCTTATCGGAAGAAGCCGTATTTGCCGACCCTGTACTTGCTGCTCAATTTGCAGACAAAGCCTATACCTATTTGGTTGATGATTATGTACGTTTCGATGCGCATAGAGGTGCAAGCTCTCAGGCATCAGATGAGGCAATATCTGGCACAACCAATAGCTCTATCCGCTATTTAAACCAAGGTTTATTTCATGATCACTCTGAGCGTGTAGCGAGTATAAATGACATTCGCGATATATGGTCTAGAGCCTATGGTGGTATCAGACAGGCAAATGTAATGCTTGCAAAAATGCCTAGTGTACCGTGGACAAGCGTACAATCGCCTACCCAAATAGAAGGCGAAATGCATTTTATTAGAGCTTTTCTGTATTTCGAGTTAATTAAACGTTTTGGAGGTGTACCAATTATATCGAGGGCGTATGAAGTAAATGAAGATTTAGATTTACCTCGCAATACCTATCAACAATGCTTAGATTTTATATTGGCCGATTTAGCTGCAGCAGAGCAATTGCCACAAGATTACGATAATGCTAATTATGGCAGGGCTACCTTAGGTGCAGCTCGTGCATTAAAATCTAGAGTGCTTTTGTATGCCGCAAGCAAGCTAAATAACGAAAGCAACGACAAGGCAAAATGGACCTTAGCAGCCACAGCTGCCAAACAGGTAATGGATATGAATTTATATTCGTTGCAAGCCACGTATAGCGATATTTTAAATGTAGCCTCTTCTCCAGAATATATTATGATGAAGATTAGAGGGCCACGATTGAACTCAGAAAATAAAATTGTTGATTTTTCTCAATCGCCAGGCTCTGGGTCAATCTCGGGCTCAATGAACCCAACACAAAATCATGTCGACTTGTATGAAATGAATACGGGTAAGACCATTACCGATCCAACATCAGGATACAATCCGCAAGCACCTTATACCAACAGAGATCCGCGTTTAGGTTTTAATGTGCTGTACAACGATCAACCATGGCAGGGTCGCCGCTTGCAAATGTGGGATGGGGGTAGAGATTATCTATCAACAAATACCATTTATACCGCAACACGCTATTATTGCCGTAAATATTGGCCAGAGCCCTATATCCGAAATGTAACGGGAACCGCTTTGTTAAACTATATCTATTTCAGGTATGCAGAAGTGTTGTTAAACTATGCCGAGGCACAAAATGAAGCCATTGGTCCCGATGCCAGCGTATATGCTGCGATTAACCAAATTAGAAGCAGAACCGAAGTGGCCATGCCAAATTTACCTGCAGGTTTAACTCAAGATCAAATGCGTGCCCGTATCCGTAACGAACGTGCGGTAGAATTGGCCTTCGAAGATCACCGCTGGTACGATATTATGCGTTGGAAAGCAGGGGCTGAATTGGTAGCTAAACCTGTGTATGGAATGAATGTGGTACGAAATGCAAACGGAACATTTACGTATAACCCTGTATTGTTACCTGTAACCTATCAAAAAGTCTTTTCAGATCACATGCACCGGTATCCAATTCCACGCTCAGAGATCAATAAAAGCAATAACATCCTTTTACAAAATCCAGGTTGGTAGTTTACATATTAACGATCAAAATTAAAGACATGAACTTTATTAAATTAAAATATATAGGCTGTTTATTGGTGATGCTAGGTTTTGCTATCACCAATGTAACGGCGCAGCAGGTTACCGTTTCGGGTAAGGTAGTGGATCCAAAAAATAATCCGATTGCAGGTGTTAGCATTTTCATTCAAGAAAAAAAGAGTGGAGTAAGTACAGCGAGCGATGGTTCATTTAGCCTTGAAGCGAGCAGTAACGACCTGCTAATTTTTCAAATGGAAGGATTTTTAACCTTCAGCAAATCGGCAAGTGAAGTAAATAAAACGACACTAATTTTAGTGCCGGCTTTAATTGAGGCCAACGATAACGACAATGTATACATCCCTTTCGGGATTCGTAAAAAACGCCAGGTTAGTGCAACCATAAGTACGGTTAATGTGAATGAGCTTCCACAATTGCCTTTATCTACTTTAAATAATGCTTTAACAGGTCGCTTAGCAGGGCTTTACATTCAACAAACGGGTACTAGGCCAGGTACTGATGATGCTAGTTTCCTGATTCGAGGTCGCTCATCGTATAACAATGGTCAGTCGCCCTTAGTTTTGGTTGATGGTGTTGAGCGCGATTTTGTAGACATGGACTTAGCCGAAATTGAAAGTATTAGCGTATTAAAAGACGCTGCTTCATTAGCGTGGTATGGCATGAGTGGTAGTAATGGGGTTTTGTATGTGCGCACCAAAAGAGGGTCGGCCACTTCAACAAAAGTTACTTTCGATGCTCAAGGTGGATTACAAACTCCAGTTAACATCACTCGACCGCTCGATTCGTATAGCTTTGCCACCTTATACAATGAAGCACAAGCTAATAGTGGCATTGCACCAGCATACAGCGCATCTGTTTTAGAAGCCTATCGCACCAATGCAGATCCATTGCTTTATCCAAATAATAATTTGGTAAAAGATTTTCTTAAAGATGCCTCGCCAGTACAACGTTATGTGGGTACGGTAAGTGGGGGTAATGCCTTTGCCAAATATTTTACAATGTTCAGCTTCTTTGATCAGGCAGGTTTATATAAAGGAGGCAATAATTCGAGTTACGATGCCAATACCAATTTTCAACGTATAAATTTCCGCACCAATCTCGATATTCATGTTAATAAAACCTTAGATGTGGCATTAGATGTGGCTGGTAGATCGAGCAGCATCCGTTATCCACGAGATGGTAATGGCGGCTTTTTAACGGCATTATATGGAACACCTTCAAATGCATTCCCAATTTTGAATGCCAATGGCAGCTATGGTGGAAGCTCTTTATTCAGATCTAACCCTAAAGCCATGTTAGAATCGAGGGGTAACATTACCGACTTAACAAGAACTTTATTGGCCAATGTAAGTGTAAAGCAAAAATTAGATTTTATAGCTAAAGGCTTATCGTTAAATGCGTTTTATTCGTACGATGTAACCAGCTTATATGCATCGGGCTTTACCCAAAATTACGAAGTATATGAATTTAATGCCACAAATAGTACGTATACCCGTTTTGGAAACAAAGCGATATTGGATTATGCTGCATCCGATTTTAACGGTAACGTAAGAAGAAACGAATTTTGGGGAGGTTTAGATTACGATCGTACGTTTGACGAGCATAGCATTAATGTTTCTTCTCGCGTAATGCGGGGCGTTGTTGCCAGTCCGGGTAGTTTATTAGATCGCAGAGAGCAAGTTGCTAATCGTGTTTCGTATGGCTTTAAGCAACGTTATTTTGTTGATGTAATCGGAACCTATGCAGCTTCAGAAACGTTTATGCCGGGTAAGCGAGCTGGCTTCTTTCCTGCTGTTTCAGCTGGATGGATTGCTTCAGAAGAAAGTTTTCTTAAAAACATCAATTTCTTAGATTATCTAAAAGTAAGAGCATCGTATGGTGTAGTTGGTAATGATGCCATTAGCACTAGTCGCAGGTTTATATTTAACACCTATTACAATAGAGGTGGTACAGGGTATTTGTTTGGAACAGGTTATGCCAATGCTTCAAACACTACAGAAGCCGAATTGGCTAATCCAGATTTAACCTGGGAAAGCACACGCAAAACGGATGTAGGGGTAGATGTAAAGCTCTTTAAGCAAGCGCTTTCACTTTCGGTCGATTATTTTCATGAGAATAGAAAAGACCTGTTAACGAATGCACTAATTCCTACTATAATTGGTCAAACCAGCGGACAAGTGAACGGTGGTGAGGCAGAGTACAAAGGTTTTGAGGCGGCTTTAAATTTTAACAAGAAATTGGGGCAGGTAGACTTTAATTTTTATGGTAATTATACCCATGTAAAAAGTAACATTATCAGACTAAACCAAGAAGCAGGTCTACCAAGCTATCAGTTAGAAACTGGTTTTCCAATTAGTGGTGTAGTTCAGGGTGCAAACTTTAACAGACGATATTTAGAATCTATGGGTTTATTCGCCTCTCAAGCCGAAATTGATGCTGCCCCAATTCAACGCTTTTCGGGAACAGTTAAGCCTGGCGATATTCGTTACCGAGATATTAACGGCGATAATGTAATCGATAACTTCGATTTTGTTCAAAAAGACTATACCAATGTACCAACTTCATATTACGGTTTTGGAACTTCAGTAAAATATAAAGGATTCGATTTAGCAGTGTTGTTTCAAGGCACACAAGGACGTACCATTCAAATTGCTTCATTAGTGAACGATGGTACGACCAATACAGGTTATATTAACCAGTTTAGTGTAGATCGCTGGACGCCAGAAACGGCAGCTACCGCAAAATATCCGCGTTTGGCTTTGGCAGATAGAGGGAACAATACTCAGGTTTCTGATTATTGGATTAGATCTGGCGATTATTTGCGTTTAAAGCACACTGAATTAGGTTATTCGCTTAACAACAATTTCGTGAAAAAGATGAAGGTGCAAAGTATTCGCTTTTATGTGAGTGGCTTTAACCTGTTCACCTTCGATAAATTGGACGATTTGCCAATCGATCCAGAAATTCCAGAATCGGGATACATTAATTCGTACCCCTACCTGCGCTCATATTCGTTGGGCTTAAATGTTAAATTTTAATCGATTTTAAATAGATATATTGATATGAAATCTCTAAAAATTAAAGTAGCCTTTATACTTGCCACGGCACTATTTATAGGCTGTAAAGATTACTTACAAGATGGTTCATTGGCCGAAGGGCCAATAACAGCCGAACAAAACTGGAGTAACGATGTATATGCTCGTGGTATCTTAAATAATGCGTATTTCGCAGTCGAAGATAAATACAACTTAGATGGAAATGGTGCAATGCAGGCTTCGGGAAGCGACGAGGCTGTAAACTCGAATTTAAACTCGAGCATCAACATCTTTAATAATGGAACTTGGGGTCCGGTACGAACTATAAACGATAGTTATAACAGTTTGTACGAAGGCTTAAGGGTAGCTAACCTTTTTATGGCCAATGTGCAAAAAAGTGGTATCATTTCGCAGCCTTCTGAATTAACGAATGCACCAACGGCATACGAAGCAAGCTTACAGGGGCAGATTGATCGTTTAAAAGGACAAGCATTCTTTTTAAGAGCCTACTTTCATTTCGAATTGCTACAACGTTATGGTTCGTTGGTATTGGCTACACGTGTTTTTGATCGTGATGAAAATTTAAATCTTCCCCGCAATTCGTTTCAGGAATGTGTAGATCAGATTGTACTAGATTGCGATTCGGCTATCACTCGCTTACCCGCTTGGACTCAAACCTGGAGTACCGGGCAACGTGGTCGCGCTACCCAAACGGCAGCACAGGCCCTAAAATCGAGGTTGTTTTTATATGCGGCAAGTCCACAATACAACAGCAATGGCGATGTAGCGAAATGGCAAAGAGCAGCTGATGCAGCAAAAGTGTTAATAGACAGAAACTTACACTCGCTACTTACCGATTATAGAAATCCATTCTTGTTTGGTGGAAACCCTTATAATAATGAAGTGATTTTCGAAACCCAAACCCCAAACCGTAACGATATTGAGCAAAATAATGCACCGGTGAGTTACGATGGTGCATTGGGCCGAACCAATCCTACACAAGAATTGGTAGATGCTTTCGAAATGCGTACTACGGGCAGACCAATTTCCGATCCAGCCTCTGGGTATAGTGCTACTGCGCCTTATACCAATCGTGATAATCGTTTAAACTTTACAATTTTCGTAAATGGCGTGGTATATAAGAGCCCTCGTACGGTTGATACCTTTATAGGTGGTAAAGATGGCATTGGTGCAAATGTAAATGCAACGAAAACCGGTTACTATATGCGTAAGTTTTTTAACGATGCAGTAACCTGGAACCAAGCATCAAATACCTTATCGCGCAGGCCATGGGTAATTTTTAGGTATGCCGAAGTATTATTGAATTATGCTGAGGCACTAAACGAGGCTCAGGGACCAGTTGCTGATGTGTACCGATATATTAACATGGTTAGGCAACGCACTGGAGTGGCCTTACCTGCTCTACAAAGCACTAACTCTACTGGATCGGGCTATGTTATTGCTACAAAAGAAGCGATGCGCCTACGTATCCAGAACGAACGTAGGGTAGAGCTATGTTTCGAAGGCCATCGATTTTTCGATGTTCGTCGCTGGAAATTGGGCGAAGAATTTTTCAATAAACCGGTAAGCGGAATGCGTATCACTAAAAACCCAACTACAGGTGCATTTTCTTATGAGCGTTTTAACGTAGAGAACAGAGTCTTTACTGCTAAAAATTACTTATATCCAATTTCACAAAGCAACCTAAACCGTGCACCAGCATTAGGGCAAAACGCGGGGTATTAGGGGTTAGTTGTTTAATTGGTTAACTGTGTAATTGGTTAATTGTTCGTCTGAATCCTAAAAAAAATATATTTCAAATAAAAAAAACATGTCAAAAGTCCTAGTTATCTTTCGTTTTAGCACTCTACTTTACGCCTTACGCTTTATGCTCAGCGCTCAACGTTTTACGCTTTACGCTTTCAGCTTTCTCCTCCTTGTTCCATGCTCCTGCCTCTACGCCCAAAGCTCCCTTATTCAAAACATTCAAGGTCGCGAGCTGCTGAGCTTAAATGGACGGTGGAATTACATTGTAGACCCCTACGAAAATGGATTTTACGATTACCGTCACGAACCATTCGATCAATCGACCAGTAAAATGGGTGGTTTTTATGATGATAGAAAACCCAAGGATAAATCAGAACTGTTAGAATATGACTTTGATTTTTCGCCTACGCTAAATGTGCCTGGCGATTGGAATTCACAGTCAGAAAAACTAGAACTCTATGAAGGTAGCATGTGGCTGCGCCGAAAGTTTGAAATAGAACCAGATGCCACAAAGCGTTATTACGTATATTTTGGAGCGGTAAATTACGAGGCTCATGTGTATTTGAATGGCAAAAAGCTAGGCGTTCACAAAGGTGGATTTACCCCTTTTCAGTTCGAGGTAACGGGAAAGCTAAAAGCTGGCGCAAACTCGTTGGTGCTAAAGGTTGATAATACCCGTAAACAAGACGAAATACCTACCATTAATACCGACTGGTGGAACTATGGCGGCATTACCCGTGATGTTTTTGTAGCAGCTCTGCCTAAAAATTTTGTAGCCGATTATAAAATCCAATTGAACAGAGGCGATGGAAATACCATTGGTGGTTATGTGCAAATGGTTGATAGCTTGGCGAATCAGAAAGTAACGATTAGCATTCCAGAATTAAAAATCAATACCGTTTTAACGACCGATCAATTTGGTAGGGCAGCAGTAAAAGTTGCTGCGAAAAATCTCTCTTTATGGAGCACTGAAAATCCGAAGTTGTACAACGTTACGGTATCAGCCGAAGGCGAAAGGATAAACGATAAAATTGGGTTCAGGAAAATAGAAACCGTTGGGAATAATATTCTACTGAATGGGAAATCGATCTTTTTACGAGGGATTTCTATGCACGATGAAAATCCATTGCTAGCAGGTCGCTTGCGGAGCGAAGGCGATATGCGAATGATGCTGCAGTGGGCTAAAGAATTGGGATGTAATTATGTAAGACTGGCACACTATCCACATAACGAAGAAATGATTCGTTTGGCTGATGAAATGGGCATTTTGGTTTGGGCAGAAGTGCCTGTATATTGGACCATCTCGTGGACCAACCCTGCAACTTACGCCAATGCAAAACAGCAATTAACCGATCTAATTGTACGCGATAAAAACCGTGCGAGTGTAATTGTATGGTCTATCGGTAACGAAACGCCATTAAGTGAGCCACGGCATCAGTTTATGGGTAATTTGGCTACAGTAGCACGTGGGTTAGATGATACCCGTTTAGTTGCTGCGGCATTAGAGGTACACCGTGAAGGCAATACCATCATTTTAAATGATCCATTAGGCGAGAAAATAGATTTAGTGAGCTTTAACGAATATGCAGGTTGGTATTGGGGTGGTACGCCGAAAGAAATTTTACGGTACAACTTTAACATTAAATACGATAAGCCAGTAGTGGTAACTGAGTTTGGTGGCGATGCATTGGGAGGTTTTCATGCCGATGAAGATACCCGTTGGAGCGAGGAATACCAAGAAGCTTTATACAAAAATCAAATCACGATGCTCAGCAAGATTGACAATTTAAGAGGGATGACCCCATGGATTTTAACCGATTTTAGATCACCGCGTCGTCAACACCCCATTTATCAAAACTTTTGGAACCGAAAAGGATTAATGTCTGAAACTGGGAAGAAAAAGAAAGCCTTCTTTGTTTTGCAAGACTATTATAAACAAATGGAATTAAAATATAAATAGATATGGATTCAAATAAGTTGGTTCGTTGTTGGTTAATGGTTGTTTGGTTTGACCGCCTGGTTAAAGCGTTATGCTATATAAGCCCAAACTCAATACGCAGTACGCGATACGCAATACACCTCACGCTCTGCTTCTTACTCCTTGCCCCATGCTCCTTGCCCTTTTCAGCTTTAGCTCAAGACTCGCTCGACTTCTCACAAAAAGTTGCTGTTCGTAAAGTGCTAAATAACTCGAAAGCCAATGCTTCATTTACACCGTATGGGGAGTTTTCTACCCGTACATTGGCGAGTTTAAGTGGTTTTAAATCAAAAACCGTTAAGAATAGTGTTTATGGAGGTCGATTAGATAAAAAAGATAAAGCTACGGGCTTTTACTATACCAAGAAAATTAACGGGCGTTGGTGGGCGATTGATCCAGATGGTTATTATTTTATCCATAACGCCATGAATGCGCTAAGCATGGGTACTTCTGGTCGTAATAAAGCGGCTTTTGCAAATCTTTATGGAACAGAAGCCGCTTGGATTACCAAAACCCAGCAAATGCTTAAAGACAATGGTTTTAATGGTACCGGAGCATGGTCAAACACCAAAGTGCTTACCCAATCGCCTTTGCAAAAAACAAAACCTTTGGCATATACGATTAATCTCGATTTTATGAGTGCTTATGGCGATAAAAGAGGAGGTACATATGCTGTTCCGGGGCATAAGGGCTATCCAAATAACGTAATTTTTGTTTTCGACCCTGCTTTCGAGGCTTTTGCCGATAATCACGCGAAGAAACTCGTGGCAAATAAAGACGATAAAAATTTATTCGGTTATTTTTCGGATAACGAGATGCCCCTGGGTATTAAAAACTTGGATGGTTACCTCACTTTGTCGAATAAGGAAGACGCGGGTTATTTAGCGGCAAAAAAATGGATCGATGCAAGAGGAGTTAAAGCAGATGCACTTACCGATACCGATCGACTAGCATTTTTAAGCGTGGTAGCCGAAAAGTACTTCTCTATTGTGGCCAAGGCAATTAAAAAATACGATCCTAATCACATGTACTTAGGCTGTCGCTTTCATGGGGTGCAAGGTAATTTAGCCCCGCTATGGCAGGTTGGTGGAAAATACATCGATGCCATCGCCATGAACTATTATAACGCTTGGACTCCCGATCAAAAGCTGATGGCAAAATGGGAAAGCTGGTCGGGCAAGCCCTTTATCATCACCGAATGGTATGTTAAAGGAGATGACTCAGGTTTAGCGAATACTGCAGGTGCTGGATGGGTGGTTAAAACACAACAAGACAGAGGATTGTTCTATCAGAACTTCACTTTAAGTTTACTTGAATCTAAGAACTGTGTGGGCTGGCATTGGTTTAAATACATGGATAACGACCCTCTTCAAGAAGGAGCCGAGCTATCGAATACGAACGCGAATAAAGGAGTGATAAATAACTTCTACGAAGTGTATAAGCCATTAATGGATAAAATGAAGGAGCTGAACTTTCAGATGTATCCCTTGGCCGATTTTTTTGATGAGAAGAAGAAATAATTTAACTGTAACTTATGAAAACATATAAAAACCTAACCATAGCGCTATCCCTAACATTTTCTATAGGGTGCGCCAAAACAGATCATACAAGCATTCTACCTCCTGTGGTAAAGCCCCCAATCGAGACAGGATCGTTAAAGGACATGCCTTTTCCGTTTGGAGCGGCAGTAAACGCATCAATATTGCGAAACAATGCCTCCTATAAAGCATTGGTAATTAAAGAATTTAGCAGCATAACAGCCGAAAATGCAATGAAATTTGGGACATTGCATCCTTCAGAGAACACGTATAATTATACCGATGCCGACGAAATTGTGGCTTTAGCGCAAGCAAATGGTAAGCGAGTTCATGGTCACACGCTAAACTGGTATAAATCGCTACCTGCATGGGTAACTAATTTTCAGGGCGATACACAGGCTTGGGAGAATTTACTGAAAACACATATTCAAACCGTTGTTGGAAAGTACAAAGGTAAAGTAGCCTCGTGGGATGTGGTAAATGAAGCGTTTGAAGACGATGGAACGTATCGCAATAGCATTTGGGTGCAAAAACTGGGTACCGATTACATTGCCCGAGCGTTTCAATATGCCAATCAAGCAGATCCTGATGCATTGTTGTTTTATAACGATTATGGACACGAATATAGTGCGACAAAACGTACTGCCATATTAAATTTGGTGAACAACTTGAAGAGTAGAGGTATCCCTATTCATGGTATAGGTTTGCAAATGCATACACGTTATAATCAAACTGATGCAAATATTACTTCAGCTATTACTTCAGCAGCGGCAACCGGTTTAAAAGTGCATATTTCGGAGTTAGATGTAGCGCTTAATCCAGATAATGTTGCCACGTTAACCTATACAGCAAGTTTGGCAGACCAACAGGCGGCGAAGTATAAATTTATTGTAAAAACATATTTCGGTATTCCGAAAGCACAACAATTTGGTATCACCACTTGGAATGTAACCGATGGGGATAGTTGGATCCCAGCAGAGTACAATAGACCCGACTGGCCATTGCCTTTTGATCGTAATTATGCTCGAAAAGCAGCGTATCAAGGGATACTGGATGGGGTTAAATAATGTAGTCTTCACCATCTAAGGCAGCTAAGTTAATCTTAGGCTAGGCTGTGTATATAATGATAAAACAATAACCAACCAGCTTGGATTTTCTAAGATTTCTTAGATGGTAAATAAAAAACTAAAACCCAAATATAAATCATGAAGAAAGTAATTATCTACGCATTGCTATTAGGCGGATTGTTTAGTGCATGCAAAAAGGAAAGTGGAGAAACTATAGTAGAAGAATCACAGTATATTAAGGCTAATCCGCTAAATGGAAATGCCATTGCAGTGAGTGATGTATTACAAGAAGTTAATGCAGATGTTAGCGTTGGTGCGGCAATTAGCTCAACCAAGTTTAGCATCACTGCCTATAAAGATTTGGCGAAGCTACACTACAATAGTATTACGGCAGAGAATGATATGAAAATGAATAGCCTTAATCCTTCAAAGTTTACGTGGGATTTTGGCATTCTTGGAAATGGTATAGAAGAAAAGAATGAAAAGATTCCAAACCTAGCGAAAGATTATGGCGCGAAACGTATGCACGGACATGTACTAGTTTGGCATAGAGCCTTGCCACAATGGGTAAAAGATGTAGAAACGAGTGTTCCAGTAGCCGAAAGAGCAGATACTTTAGATGCAATTATGAAAAGGCATATTAATAAAACCGTAGGTTTTTACAGCAATAATTACAAAGCAGGTAGTCCTTTATTGCCATTATTAACTTCATGGGATGTTGTAAATGAAGCGTATTATGATAGTGGTAGCTTGCGAGGTAACCTAACTTTAGACGGTTCTGGTAACGATATTGGAAGTATTTGGAAAAGATATATGGGCGAGGTTTACATCGAAAAGGCTTTTCGTTATACTCGACTAGCTGCTAGAGCCAATCAGAATTGGAAATTAAAATTGTTTTATAACGATTATGGTCACGAATATTCTACAGCAAAACTTAACGCTATTTATGCGAAGGTGATGCAACTTAAACCGATGACAGAAGGTGGTGATCCCATTATCAATGGTGTGGGTTTGCAAATGCATGTGCGTTACAATACACCGCTTGTAAACATTAAAGCGGCTATTCAAAAAATGAAAGAAACCGGATTACTGGTACACATCGCTGAGCTCGATGTTTCGTTATTAGGCCCTACAGAAACCAGTGTTCCTGCTGCCGACCTTACCAATCGTCGAAACCTGCAGAAATCTTTGTATTATAATATTGCTAAAGCCTACCAAGAAATTGTTCCGATTAGTCAACGTTGGGGTATAACCTTATGGAATATTGGAGATGCCGATTCGGCTTGGGGCTTAAATGCAGAAGCTACCTTATTCGATGCTTCTTATCAGAAAAAACAAAATTTTTGGAATTTTAGAGATGGGCTAAACCTGCAGTTAATTCCTTGATACTATCTCAAAAGACACGTCATTGCGAGGTACAAAGCAATCTCCTTACTACTAATCGTTTTAAGATTGCTTTCCCGAAAATCGGGATAAACAATACCTCGTAATGACGCTTGAACAGCATAAGATTGAACCAATGACACCAATGAACCAATGACAGCAATGAACAAAATAACAACACTATTACTCCTAAGCCTAACAATTGTTTCGACTGTTAACGCTCAACGTAAAACCATCGATCAGCGTGTAGATTCGATAATGAAATTAATGACGTTGAAAGAAAAAGTTGGTCAGCTAAATCAATATTCCGGTAGGGAAGTAACAGGGCCAGTCAGCGACCGAAAAAATTATCTCTTAAACGACATTAAGAATGGTATGGTAGGGTCGATGTTAAATGTAAAAGGCGTTAAGGATACACGCGAAATTCAGGCTATTGCACTACAATCACGTTTAAAAATCCCTTTATTGTTCAGTTTAGATGTAATTCATGGATATAAAACAGTGTTTCCTATTCCTTTAGCTGAATCAGCTTCGTGGGATATGGAGGCTATTCGAGCTACAGCGCATGTAGCAGCGGCAGAAGCGGCGGCTTCGGGTATTCATTGGACGTTTGCGCCGATGGTAGATGTTGCTCGCGATCCACGCTGGGGCAGGGTAATGGAAGGTGCCGGAGAAGATACCTATTTAGGGTCTGCCATTGCAAGGGCACGTGTTTTAGGCTTTCAGGGCAACAAACTCGGTGCAGTTGATGCGATTATGGCTTGTGCTAAGCATTTTGCAGCCTATGGTGCCGCTGTGGCTGGTAGAGACTATAACCCTGTTGATATGAGTGAACAGCAATTACACGAAATTTATTTACCTCCTTTTAAGGCTGCGGCAGATGCAGGTGTAGCTACCTTTATGAATTCATTTAATACATTGAATGGCATTCCGGCAACTGGAAATTCGTATTTACAACGCGATATTTTAAAAAATGCCTGGGGCTATAAGGGCTTTGTAGTTAGCGATTGGGGATCGATTAAAGAAATGCTACCCTGGGGATTTGCTAACAATTTAAACGAAGCGGCGAAAATAGCCATTGAAGCGGGTAGCGATATGGATATGGAGAGTGAAGCCTACAAGAAAGAATTAGTCGGATTGGTAAGCAATGGTAAGGTAAATGTGAAGTTTATAGACGATGCAGTACGAAGAATCCTCTATAAGAAATTTGAATTGGGCTTATTTGATGATCCTTATAAGTTTTCGGACGAAAAACGAGAAGCCAAAGTGATGAACGACCCATCGCATCAGAAAATCGCTTTAGCCGCGGCCCAAAAATCTATCGTTTTGCTTAAAAATAACAATAACATCCTGCCTTTGCAGAAAAGCATCAAGAAAATAGCCTTAATTGGTCCACTGGTAAACGCCAAAAGAGATCAAGCTGGGAGCTGGGTAGTATATGCCGATACGGCAAATATTATAAGCGTACAGGAGGGCTTGCGTGCAAAGTTTGGTGCTAACACGCAATTTACCTATACAGAAGGGGCTTCTATTAGCGATACCAGCACTGCCGGTTTTAATGCGGCTATAACACAGGCAAGAAATGCCGACGTGGTGGTAATGGTGCTGGGCGAAAACTGGGACATGAGCGGCGAATCGAAATCGCGTACCGATATTAGTTTGCCCGGAAAACAAGAAGCGTTGTTTAATGCAGTAAAAGCTACGGGAAAGCCAGTAGTAGTGGTATTGATGGCAGGAAGACCTTTAGTGTTCAATAGCATTGCCGATAAAGCAGATGCCATTGTGTATGCATGGTTTTTGGGCGATCAGGGTGGTAATGCTATTGCGGATGTGCTGAGTGGCGATTTTAATCCTTCGGGCAAGTTGCCGATGAGTTTTCCACGCAATGTAGGTCAAATCCCTATTTTTTATAATCATTATAATACAGGTAGACCAGTTACAAAGCCAACAGATATCCGTTATAAATCGGCCTATATCGATTCGCCAAATGATCCACGCTTTGTTTTTGGTTACGGATTAAGTTATACTTCTTTTAGCTATAGCGATTTAAAGTTAACACAACTAAGTTTGCAAAAAGGACAAACAATGAAATTAAGTTTTACTTTAACTAATACAGGTAAAATGGTTGGAGAAGAGTTGGCTCAGTTGTACATTCAAGATAAAGTAGCATCGGTAGTGAGACCAGTAAAAGAATTAAAAGATTTCGCTAAAGTAAAGTTAAATCCTGGCGAAAGTAGAGTCATAACTTTCGAATTAACCCCTGCTAAATTAGCTTTTTACAAAGAGAAATTGGGGTGGATTAATGAACCAGGAAATTTTAAGGTAATGATTGGGGGATCGTCTGATGCAATTAAGCTAGAAGAAAATTTTGAGTTGAAGTAACAGGGATTGGCTGCGGTTACATTTTGGTTAGTGTTGCTTTTTCATTAAGTCAATCCTTACTTCAAACTCATTTTATCTAATTAGGCAAAAACTACCAAATATCAAACTTACGCTAACGTTTACGTAACTATTTTTGCGTAAACTTATACAATGAACTTTGTTTTTCGTTTATCTTAGTCCATTGTTGGTTAGTTTTTTGTTTTTTAGTTTGTTGGGCTTATTAAGCTAGGCAATTTGCTCCAGACACCCTACACCTAAACACCTAAACACCTAAACCTCCAAACACCCAAAGACCCAAAAAATGAACAAACTCGAACAAACTTGGCGCTGGTATGGTCCAGCAGATCCAGTAAGCCTACAAGACGTTAAACAAGCAGGGGCTACAGGAATTGTAACCGCTTTACATCATATCCCACATGGTGAGATATGGCCTTTAGCTGATATTAAAGAGCGAAAAACTATTATCGAGGCAGCAGGCTTAACCTGGTCAGTGGTAGAAAGTGTTCCGGTTCATGAAGCCATCAAAACGCGTAGGGCAGATGCCGAAAAGTATTTAGCGAATTACAATACTTCATTAAGAAACTTGGCCGAATGTGGGATTAAAACGGTTTGTTACAATTTTATGCCTGTATTAGATTGGACCAGAACACAGTTAGATTTAACCATGACAGATGGATCTAAAGCACTGTATTTTAACTGGACTGATTTGGCGATATTTGATTTGTATATCTTTAAAAGAGAAAACGCAGCGGCTGATTATGATGCTAAAATTTTAGCAAAAGCTGAACTTAAATATAGTACCATGAGTGCAGCTGAATTAAACGAGTTACGGATTAATGTTTTAATGGGTATCCCGAACGAAAAAGAGATCGAAATTGAAGCGTTACGCACAGCCATTAACGAGTATACACGCATTGGGAGAGCAGGTTTACAGGCTAATCTGGCTTGGTTTTTAAATGGCATTGCCGAAACGTGTACCCAGAACGGTATTAAGATGACTATTCACCCCGATGATCCACCATATCCTATTTTAGGTTTACCACGTATTGCGAGTACAAAAGAAGATTTAGTAGGGATATTACGAAGTGTAGACCAAGAATTTAACGGTATTTGCTATTGTACAGGTTCGTTAGGAGCTGGAATGGATAATAATTTAGTCGAGATTTTTGAAGCCATAAAAGAGCGTGTGTACTTTTTGCATTTGCGCAATGTAACCAAAGATGAAGAGGGAAATTTTTATGAAGCCGATCATTTAGGTGGTGATGTAAATATGTACGAGGTGATGAGAGTCGTTACGTCCGAAAATGCTAAACGTGATAAGCCAATGCCTTTCAGACCCGACCACGGACATCAAATGCTCGATGATTTGAACAAGGTAACCAATCCCGGTTACTCCGCCATTGGCCGATTACGAGGGTTAGCAGAGTTAAGGGGCTTGGAAATGGGAATAACTGGGAATTATTAATTATTTACATTCTTGAGACAAGGTGCCTGAAATAGTTAGTGTATTGCTACTCGCTGTATAGGTTGTTTTTCCATTAAATACCGACGACAACTGAACAGCAGAGTCTGATTTTTCTGCTTTAAAAGATTCAGATGTTTGCGTAACACCATCGTATGTAATGCTTATGGTATATTGATGACCTAAAATTACTTTTATTGAAGCGGTAGCATTGTCTATTTTACCATTTTTTACGTAAAAGAAATTATTGGTTTTATTAGTTACGTTATTAATCGTAACCCATGAGTTTAATGGGGAAACAATACTTTTATTGGTGCACTTACCTGAGAGATCAACGCTAATATTTAAATATTCGATGGGTGGTACTGGGGTAGGTGGTACCACTACAACAGGTCGATTATCAATTGTGATAGCAGCTTGACTAGCGGTGAGGGGATTAAATAGAGGGGTTTCGCCTATTTTTTGGCCCGACTGGTTGTATAGAACTACTTTGGCACTGCTTACATTAGGTACTTGAGGTAGTCCATATCCATATTTCCCCGAAACGGTGCTGTATACTATATTTCCATTAACTAGTGTTCCTTCTCTAAAAAAGTGAGTTTGCGGTTGATAAGCTAAAAATTCCATGAGATTAATACCATTCGCATTTTGGAATAATAGGTTATATGTACCTGTAAACGGTGTAATCATTGGAAGTAGGTTAATACTAAATGATTTGTTTACTTGAGAGGCTATTGGCGATGAGGTGAATGCGAGGTTCCATGTACCCGGTGTAGTTATTGTATAACTTGCAGCGAGCTTTGCACCTTGAGTAATTACAGTGGCGAAATTTGTTGTTTCTTTGAAGGCTCCGTTCGAGCCATCATATATCCACAATGGAATCAAGTCTCCAGCCTTAAGCAAACTACCCGTTTTTGGATTATTAAAATTAACTGGTAGTTCTTGTGTAATGGGTAAAGGTTTAGCGAAATTCCCAACAGTTGTAGTTCCTGCAGTTGCGGTAACTCTTAGTAGGCCAGCAGTTACAAAATTAAGTCCCCACAATATTCTTTTTCCATCTTTACTTACCGCATTCACTGTGTTAGCATGACCCGGAAAAATAGCATTTAACGAAGTTAATGAAGTTCCGTACAATACTGCCTTAGCCGTTAGTAAATTGGCGTTAATTAGGACTTTACTTGAATTCTGGACTTCATTATCGGCCGGAACACTAATGTTTACCACTTCGGCTAATTTGCTATTGGTTGAGGTAGTGAAAGAGCCTACATTTGTGGTTTTGCCTGCATTAAGGATCATTTCGAAGGTGAGTTCGGCGGTCCCATCTATTGGTTTTAAATACTTAGTGATTGGAATGGTATAAACAGAGGCTGAGTCGTTGGAAATTATAATTGTTTTTTTTACTGTAGTATAGCCAGGGATGTCGGCATTAATGATAAACGTTAATGGATTATTTGGTGTGGGCTTTGCTTGGGCTTTTAAGGCCAAGGGGAGTAGGCCGCCTACTGCTTTAAAAACTTTGCTTCCTGAACCCATTTGCACCAATGCCGAGTCTTTTCCAGTAATGGTAACATTAAAATCAGCAAGTGCTGAAGCATCGTCGAACCGAACCATCAACGGTGATTTGAATAAACTGCTGGTGTTAAATATAATGGTTAGGTCATCAGAAGGTTTTTTACAGCTTCCTATAACAATACATAAAAGGATTAAGCCAATGAAGTGAAGTGAAGTTCTGTTCATAAGGATAGGGCTAATGGAGAACTTTGTCGATGTTCATGTTAAAATTTATCTGTATAACAGGCAAAAAACGATAGCTGCTCATGTTTTTATCCAGTTGTGGTTCGAGTTGGTAATTATCAGCTAATAGTTTGGTTCCGGTTATTTTAGATTTTGGAGCATTGAGGTAATAAGTGCCCAAATCCATGTTTACATTAAAAATTTTGCTGGCAAAAGGTTTAAATAAGCCGATGCCTAGGTAGGGGGCCACGCCTTTCCACGAAAGATCAATTGTTAAATTGCCAACCTCTTCGCCTGTAAGCTCCATGCCATCGAAATGGTAAGTTCCGGTTGGTGTAAATAAAAGATTTCCGGTGGCTTGAAATAAATAACCAACACCTGCCGAAATTCTAAATTTACGTGTGCGAAAAGGGCTGAAATCGCCAATGAGATGTATATTTGTGAAGTGGGCGGTAAGGTTATTATCGGCATTAAGTCCTTCAAGTTGCACCACGTTACTTACACCTATTGCTAGCGAACTACTTGCTCCAATGCGTATATCTAATTTTGGCAAAACTCCATATTTTAGGTCTAAGCCAAAGCCTTGAGTGCCTGCATGCAGTTGAATTTGTTTACGATATAGGATAGAATCCTGTTTTTGTTGTGCAGATAAGGTTAGAGTAGCGATTAAGACAAGAAAAAGTGTAGCTACTAATTTACACATGCTAGATTTTATGTTTTTCGAAGGAGGTTGGTTTCAAAGATAGCTACTTTAGTGTAATTTTTTTTTTAAGTTGTTTAAAATCTTGTATTTACTTAAACGGATAAGTTGTACGCAATATTTTTCCTAATTTATTGGGTTAAATTATTAAGAATTCATATCTTTGCACGATCAGTAGCAAACCTTCATTTTTTTGATTGTTTTTTATTGAGGATGCCTCCATAGCTCAGCTGGATAGAGCACCGGTTTTCTAAACCGTAGGTCATAGGTTCGAATCCTATTGGGGGTACAACCGGACTTTGAACAATTCAAAGCCCGGTTTTTTGATGTTAAATAGGCTTTCAATGCTATCTTAGCCTTGTTCAAAGTATTCCTGCTAAAGGCTTTATAATTACGGGGATTGAAGGATTATGTTCGAACTAACTTTTTTTGATAACTACTCACTTAGCATGATTTGTTCTATTGCAAATAGCGATTCTTCTTCTATTTTAACACCAAATCAATTGTTTTCTTGAATGGAGCAATGACTTCTTTTCTCAATTGTCAATGTGTTCCAGCAACTCTGCTGTCTTTCCCCTTATAAAATCTTCCTTGTCCTTTTTTACTTCTTCAATCATTTCTTTCCTCTCTGCTGGAAGCGTAAAATATTTATCGGCCCATAAGTTTATTTCAATCATTAAGGGAAGTAAATCAACACCTTTTTGGGTTAATTTATATAGTACCTTGGCTTTACTGTCCGGATGGTCTTGTTTGGTAATTATACCATTTTCTTCCAACATCTGTAATCTGGAAGCCAAAATATTAGTTGCTATTTTTTCATCCGATTTTAGGAAATCGCCATAGGTACACTGTTTAGCAAACATTAAATCCCTAACAATAAGTAATGACCATTTGTCTCCCCATATATCTAATGAGCTGCTAATAGGGCACTCAGACCGCTTTTTTAAATCTAGCATAAAATAAATTATAAAATTACTTGCAAAATGAAAGTTGTTTGTATATTTGCACTTGCAAAACGCAAGCAAATCTACAAAATTAAATTATATTGCAATGGAAACAACATTAATTTTTGAACCATATAGCTTAAACGAGTTAAAATTAAATAATCGAATTGTTATGGCTCCAATGACTAGGAGCCGCTCTGCAAACCACGGGAATGTGGCAACAAAACTTACGGCACTATATTATAAACAACGAGCAAGTGCAGGTTTGATCATCACCGAAGGAACTTTTATCAGTAAAGAGGCTGTTGGTGTGGTAAACGTGCCTGGAATTTATAGTCAGGAGCAGATAAAGGGATGGAAATTAACGACAGATGCAGTACATAGCGAAGGCGGAAAAATATTCGCCCAGCTTTGGCATACCGGAGCATATTCACATCCCGATTTACATAACGGAGAAAAGCCATTGGCACCTTCAAACATAAATCCTGAGCAACAGGTGTTTACAGCAGAAGGCTTTAAACCATCTGAAGCACCAAAATCAATGACGATTGATGATATCAAAAGAACGGTCAATGATTTTAAGCAGGCCGCCATTAATGCATTTGAAGCTGGTTTCGACGGTGTTGAATTGCATGGTGCTAACGGCTATTTACTACAACAATTCTTTAGTAAGAACAGTAATCATAGAGAAGATGAATATGGGGGATCTGTTGAAAACCGGGCAAGAATTTTATTCGAGATATTAGATGAATTGAAAGAAGTTATTGATATGAAGCGTGTTGCAGTTCGCCTAAATCCTTCACTTAATGGAATTATGGGCATTTTGGTAGATGATGAAACTATTGAACTATATGGTTATATCGTAAACAGGTTGAACGACTATAGCCTGGCCTACGTCCATTTGATAGAGCCTTTTACAGACGTTTCGGCAATTCCAGATGCCATTCAGGAAGTTGCCAAACATTTTCGTAAAATCTATAATGGCACTATCATCATCAACAGGGCTTTTACCAAGGATAAAGCTAATCAGGTATTAAATGATGGTGATGCTGATCTGGTGTCTTTTGGTGCTCCGTTCATTGCCAATCCAGATTTGGTAGAACGTTTCAGGACAGACACTGTACTAAACCAACCTGATCAAACTACTTTTTACACGCCTGGCGAGAAGGGATATACAGATTATCCGAACCTTAACAATTAAAATAAAGAATAAATGAAAACTACAGGAAACACCATATTTATTAGCGGAGGGAGCGCTGGGATAGGATTAGCTATTGCCAAAAAATTCAGCGCAGCAGGTAATAAGATCATAATTAACGGACGTAGCAAAGAACGTCTTCAAAATGCGTTGAAAGAACTTGATAATGCATTTGCCATACAAGGTGATCTATCGGTAAAAGCAGATCGGTTAAAAATTGCCGAAGAATTGAAAAGCAAGCACCCAGAGCTGAATATTATCATTAATAATGCAGGTGCCGCTTTCATGAATGATCTAAGCGATAGTAATAAGAACCCGGCAGAAAAAGCTTACGAGGAAATCAATACAAACTACATCAGTGTAATAGATTTTACGGCACTTACTTTGCCATTGCTTTTACAACAGGAAGAGGCAGCGATTATAAACGTTTCTTCAATAGCTGTGTTCAGATCTAATAAATATTTGCCAACTTACTCGGCAAGTAAGGCAGCACTTCATAGCTATACACAAGGGCTGAGAGATACCTTTTCAGAAAATGAAAGCCTTGGTGTGTATGAACTTTATCCACCTTTGGTTAATACCGAATTTTCGGCAGAGATCGGTGGCGTAAACGGCATTCCACCATCGGAAGTAGCAGATGAATTATTTATTGCACTTGGAAAAAATCAATTTGAAGTTCCTGTGGGCGGCACTAAAAAAATCCATGAGCTGCTTATTCCAATTACAGAACAGGTTCCTCATTAATATCAAACAGCAATGAATTTAAAAGGTAAAACAATCTTGATCACAGGTGGCGGATCGGGTATCGGTCTTGAAGCTGCAAAACAATTTTTGGAGATTGGCGTAAAAGTGATTATAACGGGAAGAAATCAAGGCAAGCTTGATGCAGCAAAAAAAGCATATCCAACACTTGTTACCTTGCAAAGTGATGCCGGAAATGAGGACGATGCCAATTCGCTTTTTAACAAGGTTAGCCAACTGGGGGGCATCGATATATTGTATAATAATGCAGGTGTTGGTGTTCCACGCAAAAATCTGGGCATTGCAAATGATGCACATTTAAAAGGGGCTGCATACGAAATGGAAGTCAACTACCTTGGCGTTATCCGTCTGAACAACCTTTTTATGGAAATGTTAAAATTAAGGGAGGAAAGTGCTATCATCAATACCACTTCAATTCTGAGCATGGTGCCTTCACTAGTAGAGGCTACTTATTCGGCATCAAAAAGCGCATTGGCTTTTTATACCAGATCGCTAAGGGAGCACCTAAAAATTATAGGTGCTAATGTAAAGGTTTTTGAACTGTTGCCACCTTTGGTGGATACGGATATGGTGGCCGATAGAGATGATAAAAAGATCAGCACCAAGCAACTGGTTAAGGGATTGATAGAAGGACTTAAGCAAGATCAATATACCATTAGGGTAGGTGATTCCAAGCTGATTTATATCTTCAGCCGTTTTTTTCCTAAGTTTAGCTTTGGCCTGATCAATCCTAAGAGAGTAAACGCAACATTAAAATCATAAGATGAAAGCATTCACGATAAAAAAATACGATAAGAAGGGAGTTCTGGACCTTGTTGATGTGCCTATTCCGGTAATAAAAGAAGATGAAGTATTGGTAGAAATTTATGCCTCGGGCTTAAACCTGCTTGATGTCAAAATAAAATCTGGGGAATTTAAGTTGATCCTGCCTTACAAATTACCGCTTATTTTAGGCCATGATGTAGCGGGTGTAATTATTCAGGTTGGAAAGAATATAAAACAATTTAAGGTAGGGGATGAGGTTTATTCACGTCCGTCAGATTTCAGCATTGGTACATTTGCAGAATTTATTGCAATTAATGAGAGAGATGTTGCCTTAAAACCAAAGAACCTTTCTATGGAAGAAGCCGCATCCATTCCCTTGGTTGCACTTACTGCCTGGCAAGCCTTTGTAGAAAAAGCAAACCTCAAAAAGGGACAGAAAGTGTTTATCCAGGCAGGTTCAGGAGGTGTTGGAACCATTGCTATACAATTGGCGAAACATCTTGGTGCGACTGTTGCTACAACAGCAAGTGAAAACAGCTTCGCAATGATAAAAGAGCTTGGAGCTGATGTGCTGATCGATTATAAAAAAGAAGATTTTGAGACTATTCTGAAAGATTATGATGTGGTAATCAATAGCCAGGACAGCAAGTCGCTCGAAAAATCATTAAGGATATTAAGATCTAGAGGTACCGTCATTTCAATCTCCGGGCCGCCAACACCAGATTTTGCCAAAGCAATTGGTGCATCTTGGATCATAAGAACAGTTTTATCATTGATCAGTTTTGGTATCAGAAAAAAGGCTAAGAAACTTGCTGTTGATTATTCTTTTCTATTTATGAGAGCCGATGGTAAACAATTGAGCGAAATTACTTCATTGATAGAGGCAGGCGTAATTACCCCGGTGGTCGACAAAGTGTTCCCATTCGAGCAGATTAATGATGCACTAGCGTATGTAGAGAGCGGTCGTGCAAAAGGAAAAGTAGTCGTTAAAATAAAATAAAGCTACAGGGTATTATCAGTATTTTTCACAAGCTCTCGAAAAAAAATACCTATTTTAATCAATTCGAGCCTCCCAATTTTATCACTAATATAATTTTTCAGATCTGCCAAGTTTTTTGTTCTAAAATAGTCTTGTCAAGGTATACGTGCCCTGAAAAGATCTTGTTTTTTATAAAAGCTAGCTGAAGTTTTTTCGTGATAAATCTTAAATGTAGCAGTCCTTTTTTATCCCTAAGCAGACTATCTTTGAACAAACCCCTAACTAAAGTATGCTTTAGGGCAGTGATTTAAAGCTCATCTACAAAAAAGGTATAAAATATCTTAAAAACTGATCTGCCTGTGGGTTAGTATTCTAAATTATACTGCTTTATAAGCGCTGTTGAAAGCTTTTTTTTACCCATCGCAGTAGATTTATACCATTTATCTGCTGCTTCTGCATCTCTTAGATTAATCATATCTGCCTTATTCTCTAACAGATTTAGAGAGTTGTCACGAATATAGTAAATGTAACGTCCATTACCTGAAAATCCAAAAATGTCATTAGTTGACAGCTGATAAACTGATTTTATTTTAAAGTTATCACTAATAAGGTAGAGGTTCCAGGCACTATCTAAAACCATTAAATTGTCGCTATTAGCATTATAAATTACTTTGCTGATTCGATCTTTGAACGATAGGGATGACAGTTCTTGACCGCCAAAACTCTTTTTGTAAATTACCGTATCACTAGCTCTAGTTTTCAGGATTGGCCTTGAGATCAAGGACTTCTTACTGAAATTTACGCCAATAAGCTCCTCAGTAATCTTTTTGGATATTTCCGTTTTAAAATTGTGAATTAAGAACCCCTGCGTCCTAAATTTCATAATCAGGTATTCCTCATCTCCGTCGGCATACATATAAGAAAATTGATTTTGAATCATGGGAACTGGCATTGATTTCCCTTTTTGTCCCAGTAAAACTACAGAATCAGCTTTTTTATTGATTTTATAGAGTAGTACTGAACCTTTTTTAGTAAAATCTCCAAAAGAAGCGAAGCCAAGATCCGTTACGCTTCCATTTCCAGATCTCACTTCTGCTTTATTTTGGGCCGTTATTGTCAGGAATGACATTCTGTCTTTTGATAAGCTCAGTGTCGAATTGCATTTAAATTCATATATTGACTTATCTTTTTTATATACTCTGACCTTCTTTTCCAATGTTTCCCCGCCGTCTACGATTTTACCCCCATAGAACGGAACAATGATATTCCCGTTCACATCAGATGTGACACGATAAGAGTCCATATCGTTATTACCGTTCAGCAAAATGAGGTCTTTAGGATATAGGTAAGCATTCTTTAAATTGATTGCATGATCTTTTTCATTGCCTAAGTCTAAGCGCTGCTTTTTTGAACAATCATATAAATAGAATCTATTTGGATAATAGCCGCTATACACAGACTGTGAACCTGGTACTTCGGTAGTCCCCGCCGCTAACAAGATGTTAGAGTGATTTAAAAAGTAAACATAATTTTTGCCAATTAAACTATCAATAAAATTGCCGCTTCTGTCGTAGAGCAAATAATTGCTGTTCTTTTGTGATGTTGCAGTATCTCTGACAACCACGAAACTTCCATCTGATGAAATTTCAAAATCCCCTTGGTTCCAGCTCGAACGATCAACCGTCTTATGCATTAAACTCAGCATTGATTGAATGGCCTGAGTGCGAAACAAATCATAATAACTATTCTTAAGTGTTATATTGTTACTGCCTTCATCCAGCGTATAAAAATAATGCCCGATTGCTAATATTAATTTCTTGTCAGCAATAGAATCTGCCTTTCCGCTCAAAAAGAAATCTGATGCCAATAGCTGTCTGTTTTGACGCTGAAGGTTTGTCTTTTGGATAAGCAATACGAAAAGCGCAATGAGTATCGGAATGATGATAAATGCAAGTGTTCTATATTTTCTGAACTTCTTACTTCTATTGACGTAATCCGCGTATTTGCCTTCAAGATTTAAACTTTCAAGAATGTTGTCATATTTTGCAAGCTGGTTATCTATGGCTGTTGTTCTTTTTGGATTGTTTTCAATAAGTTGAATCACCTCTAGCTTCTGCTGATTCGTTTGTGAGCGCTTTTGAAAAATAAGTCCCGCCAGTTTATCATGAGCAAGTTCAAAGTAATTCTTTTCCTGCATGATGATCCTGTTTAATTCTAGTTCACTCAGAATTGACCCTAGCAGAATTACGGGAATCTGTTTTTTGAGGTATTCGGATGTAGAAGGAGCAGCATTCAGTATTTTTTTATCATCGTAATATACTTCAAGAGGCTGTTTGGTTCCTTCTTTAGTCACCAATTCGTCCAATACCCCGTTTAGCATTTGCGGTTGGTAGCCGGGTTCTTTGATCAGCACATCATTAATCATTTTTATCCTCTGATCTAAAAAACGGTGCAGCACATCTTTCATTTCACCAAATGACGTTACCTCTTCTTTAGTAAACTGAAGTGCTAGCCAACCTTTGTCATCGAATACCTTTTCGTCTGTCCGCTCTGCATCTGCCTCCCATAACTGATAAAGATAAACCTGCATATACGGTAATGATATTCCAGATTCTTCATTGAGTGTGTTAATGATGATATCCAATGTTTTATCATCTGTGAAGATGTTGAACTTCTTGAAAGATTTGTTGATCAAATCTTTGACTTTATGGGTTTTAATAAACTCAAGTCTGAGTCTGGCCTCAAAAAAGCCGGGTATTTTTACAATGAAGGGCTCAAGCGAGCCAACATACTCCTCCCTAATGGTTACTATAATATTGCAGGTACTTAATTCTTCAGATAGTAAGATTTTTTGAATTAAATCAATAGCAGAATCTTTTTCAGTCTGGTCTCCAATGATAAGCAGTTCCTCAAATTGATCAAATATGAGATACAATGGCCTTAATTTACTTTTTGCAAGCGTAACTAATGCATTCAGAATTAATTCGTTATCGACAGGTATATCGAGTTGATCATTTATTTTAACCCCATTTTCGTTAAGGAGATCAACAATGGAAGAAAGCAAATTCGTACCACGGCGGATATATAATGGAAACCAGTCTGCTGCGTCGAAGCTATTTGCAAGACCGCATTGTACTAAACTGGTTTTGCCAGTGCCAGATACTCCAAAAACAGTTACAATACGATTTCTGCAAACCAAGTTGTAAAGCTGGTCAATCTCCTCATCCCTTCCAAAGAAGATATCTTTGTCTTCTTTGGTGTAAGAATTTAGGAGTTTGAAAGGATTTTTAGCAATTTCTGTGAGCATGATTAAGAAGCATTAATTTGTAAACCAAGAATTTCTTGTCTGTAATAGTCCATCTCCAGCTTAACGCTTTTAAAGAGATTTTTAGATTCCACAAGAATATTATCCCTTGCACTGTCCGGTTTACACACATCTTTATAGGAATAACTATCCGAATACATTTCATCGAACATGACGATCTTGGACTTTGTGCCATTCTCAAAGGCGCTGGTGTCTACCATAAAAGGTGAAAGATTCAAGAAGTGGATTTCGCCTTCAGCTCTGTAGATTCTGTTATCAGGCATATAATCCAGTTTACCATTAATCAAAACTACACCCTGGCAGGAAAGGCATTGCTTAAGCTTATATAAAATTTTCTCTGATCCGCCTACACGCATTAATTTCACAACAGAATGATCATAAGACGGATCTCTTTCATGCCTGTATTTCCAAATTGAGATGGATTGCACACTGGTAAGATGATAATTGTGCAGAAAATTTAGTGTTTTAAAAACCTCAGATAGCGCCTCTTCTCCTTTTTCACAATAGGTTGCCGTGCTATCAGAAAGCAGTTTGTTTTCAACCCTGAATGAGTTCAGGTTTAAAAAATATGCACATGCCTCAGAAAATACCGTGCCAGGTAGCAAATTGCTTTTGAAGCCCCCCATTTCAGCTATAAAATATTGTCTGTTTGGCTGTGTATCTAAAAAGCTAAGGATGTTCAAAAGAAAACTGCAGTAGTCGAACTTCTCTCTTTCTTCAGAAGTTAAATGAAAGTGTTGGATTAGCAATTTTTTCAAATCTGAAGGAAGGTTTGGTAGGCCCTCATCCCATAATTGGGAGATGACTATACAACTCAGCAAATTCATGGTTGTAGAATAAACCCTGCACAATTGTTTCACCCGTTCAGTAGAAAGCTGGTCATAACCATTTTCCATATTTGTGCTGCAAAACAATTTTCTCAAATGTTCTCCGATGGGCATTGGCAAAACGTTCACAATGGCATGATCTATCTCATCTTGAGTAACAAACTCCGTTTTGCTGAGTTCATTTAGTTTGATTATTGCATCGGCACTCTTTAAAGCATTACGTAATGTAGTTCTTAATAATGCATTTACCTCAAATTTATTAACAGCCTCATTATAAGCGTTTTGTTTTCTTGGTAGCGGATTGATCGAAACAGCTTCCATTGCCGAATAAAATAATCCCCATAAAGGCTCATCAGATTGCATAGCAGCGAGATAGTCTACACCCCTGATCTGTTCGTGGTGGTTAACATTTATCGGATTTACCAGCATCACAGACTGAATTGCTGCTTCATATGCTTGCAAAATGGAACGATCTGCAGCTAGGTTTTTATAAAAATTTATTGAAAAATCAGCTGCCTTCATATCATTCACTTTTGCATGCGTTGCGATAACCGCCGGAACACCGAGTTCCAGTAATAGCTTCACTTGCCCCACGGTTGAACAGCCATTCAGCACAACCAATTTCAATACCCCGTTTCCGGCACGTGCGGCAAGCATTTGCGCAAGTCCTTGCGCTTCAATCTCTTGGTCATCCAATAAAATTAAATCTGAACCTGCATGTCCGCTATAATGAAAAACAGCTGTCATTTCACCAATCGAATAAAAACGGTCATTGATGATCTGTGCCTGAGCATTGGATTCCCTAATGATCAGATAATCATTTTTGATAGATTCAGATAGCAGGACATTTAACAGTTCATTATCTTCTCTTGTAAGTGAAGGTAAAGGACTATGTAGACTGTTAGCGAATGCAAGAAATATATTTTTAGGCATGATGGTTAAATTTCTATTTCAGTGACATAGATGTTGGATTGTTCTATAATTTTTGCAGAAATGGTTTCTCTGATTTTATCATACACTGAAGGATTAAGTGTACCTTTTCTAGAACAATACTGCATATCTACACTGTCTTGGCTCGATTTAAAGAACAAGATTGTTTTAATCTCGGTATTTGTAGAGATAAGGAATGTTCCCAGCGTCAGGGCAGCTAGTCCATTTTCCTCAGTAGCTAGACCAATTTGAAATGCTCCTTTTTTAAGACTGTGTGTATTTTTCTCAAAGGCTTTGATCTTTCCGTCCTTACTGCCCAGTTCTTTAAGTGCACCTAGCGTTTTACTGATTATTGTAACATAGTTTCCGCCGAGGGCACTGGTTAAAATGTCTATTATAACATTTTCGATTTCAAACAGCGCATGAGAAGAGTTGAAACGCGAAAATTCGGCGCCCTCTATCACCCATCCGATTTTGTTCATCACTTCGATAAAATAGGTATACCATGAAATGATCTGATCATCACCTGGGAATTTTTTATTCGCTGCAAGCTGGGCAAACAAGGTTGAATCTAGCACGTCCTGTTTGTTTTGCCCATTGATTCCGGATGCAAACGAGACCAGACTTTTTGCGTTTAAGAAGGATTGTTCAATTTCGCCCGAAACAGATTCCATTTCAGCACCTTTAAAAGACGGATAAAAACCTGGGAATGCGCCCAACTCCGTTGCGGCGATAAAATCATGTAAAGCAAGGTCAGTGTTCATATTTGTTTGGTTTAAGTTTTAATGTTTCATTCACCATATCTTCCAGCCGCTGCCTGACCGAAATGGAATTGTTACTTTCGGTTTTTGTATTAACTATTACCTGTGGTTTAAGACTATATATCAGTGGATCAATCCCGTTATCAGCGCAATTGAAATACAGCCCCAATGCCATTCTACGAACTACATCATCGTTCAACATTTGTTTTAATCGTTCCTCTGAAATGGTGTTATAAAGGGGGTTATTAAATAGCATGGTAAATTCCTGGACATAAAAGCACTTATAACTTGCTTCTTCTGTCTCAGCGTCCATTAATGCCGGAAATGCAGATCTGGTCGACATTGGGGTAGGAGGAGGCGGAAGCGCATCGATGTTGAAGTAATCTGCATCAAATATCTCCTCGCTCACAATGAAATTAAATCGCTCATGGGTAGCTGCCTGGTTATACCATTTACATTTGTCTTCCAGCGAAAGGGGGATTGCCGTATTTCCTCTGATATTTAGCAATACCGAATTACCAGATGTTATTACATAGACAGGAGGATTTAAAAACCCGTTGAATGAAGCAAAATCAGATGTGAGCAGCAGTGCACAAACATAAAGCGTTTTATTCGTAGTATTGGTCAGTTTTATGCGAATGCTGTTCTGCCATTTATTATCCTTTTGGTGGAAATCGATCACCAAATCGCCCACTCGATAAACTTCGTATTCAGCTTCGTTAACTGAAAATGCAATTTCAATCTTGTTTGCTGGCAGCGGTTTTGGAGAAAGCTCGGCCAAACGCCGCACGAATTCCCAGTTTGAAATATGGTCCAATTGCCTGATCAATAATCTGACATTCTGAATGGTAACCAGCTCTGTTACGGGACTCAAAGACTCAAATGGCAAGGTAATAAAGTAATGTTCATCCAAATGCCGAATAACGTAATCAGCTTTATCCTCTGTGCCGCAAATGAATACTTTATTGGCTAACGATTCCAGCAGTAGATCATACAGTTGTTTTTTTTCTGCAAGAGCTGATTTATCAAGGTGCAGAAAAACGTTAAGGCGTATAACCCCTAGCTGAGGAATATAAGCCTGGTACGTATGGTTCCTGTCTGGTTCGTCGTCAAATAGAACTAGAGCATGATCTATTTCGACGGATGTTATTTTTGCACTTGCAAGAATTTCGTCATCGAGATAAGCCCCCACTGTTTCCATCGTAGTGGTAATTCCATGAAGTAAACCTCTGTTTAATACCCATCCCAAATCATCATTAAATAATATTTGGGGTGGGTTGTTGGAATCAAAATTGCACTTTTTGTCTAGAAAAAGTACTGCAGAAAGAAAATCATTACCTGCAGTAGAATAGATTCTTGGTTTCTGTTCATATAGACTTTTCATGTACATGCGCACTTGGTCCATCAGCTTAGCATAAGTTATATTACCGTTGTTCTGTCTAAGCACTTTTAAAAGACACTTGGTAAATATGCCTTCTCCGCCAATTTCCAAAGCAGGTTCGAAAGATTCGCATGCCGCAATCTGTATTGTAGGAAATTCTGGCAATAAAACATGCTCTCCAACTGCTGCCAGATCTTCTGCTATTATTTCTTTAGAAAATATATATTGAGACCAAGGTCTTTCAGGAAAAACAAACGGGATTCTTTTCTCACAAACATCTAGATAAGCTTCCTGAATTGAAGATCTGCAAATCCCTTCTGAATGGCAGCAGTCAAAAATTGTCACGAAATGGCAGCCTTCCGGCAAAGAGTTTCTGATCATCCAGCGAACCTCTTTGTCAGATAACAAGACCTGGTCAATTAGGTCAGCATCATAATAACAAACCAAAGACTCAGATTTTTCATCTGTTTCTGAACTAAAAACTTTTTTATCTACAAATTCCTGGGTACCATGTCCGGAATAATAGAAAATTGCTACATCATTTTTCTCTGCTTTACCAAAATGCGAAGTAAAATTCTTAACGATCTCTGCTTTAGTTGCCTGCTCATTCAACAGCGTAACAATATCCGATTCGAAGTTCTGATCCTGCTCGAGGTAGTTTTTTATCTTCACAGCGTCGGCCGTGCAGCCTCGCAGTTTTGGGAACTTTATTTTTTGTGAAGTCAAAAAAACATGATCTTGATAATCATTTATACCGATAACTAATGCAAAAAGCTTTCTTTTTTGTTTAACAGTACTAATTGTCTGTTTTTCAATAGGTTCCGTTATGGAATTATAGAAAGTCATTTTGAGAGGGCTGAGATGCGCAAAATTTTACTTATCTAATTTAATGTTATTTTTTTACTAAATACAAAAAAAATCAATTATGTACTAGGGAAGTCAAACTCGCCACATCAAAATTCTTCACCTTGACTTTAAACTTACGGATGAAAAGAGACAGTTGGTCTTATCCGTCTATAACTTTACAATTTGCTGCGAGGGTTAATTTTTAAACCTGATGACGGGTTTACCGTTTACACATTCGATTTTCTCTATCGTCTTTATATTGGTGAAATTGTTTCCTTTCTGCTCGGCTTTGATTACATTTAGGTTTAGCCTGTTGTATAAAGAGGCCTTTGCTCGAAGCTCTTTATAGTCTGCTGTGCTGGAATAGGGGATGTATTCAATGCTCATGGTCTGATGGTTAATTAGTCTGGCGTAGTGCCAGTTAACCTCGCTGGTACAGCTCAGGGCATCGGTTAGGTTGTTTAGCTGACTTTTGGTACTAGTGATTAATACTTTTGCTTCGTCAACGGGCAGATTTTCAGCGGTAATCAGGTAAACTTTATCATCTTTACAATCCAGCCTGATCGGCTGGTTAGTGGCCCATAGGGTTTCAAAGCAGGGTTCTACGATCAGCCCTTCTTTATTCCAAGCTGCATATTGCTTATTGATAAAGTCTAGATATTCTTTTTTAAGTTTTTCGTATTTCGCCAGATCAGAAGATATAATGGGATAGAACTGGACCGTGCAATCGAGCTGGATAGTTTGCACTGACACTTTCGCTTTTTGGCTGCAAGGGATATTGGCTGATAAAGCGAGGATTTCGTTGTGTTTGGCTATTGCACGCTCTCCCCACTGGGCAGCGGTTAGTTCTTCTTTTTTACAGCCTAAAAACAAAAGGGCAAAAGCAAAGCAAAGGCAGATGATCGAAGGGATGGGTTTGGTTAAAAATTTCATAGAAGGTTTGTTCGTTTACTAGTAATACGGATATTAGCTAGGTTTTGTGACAGGCTTGGATATAAATAGATTAACGAATGTTCTTTGTTAAAAGTGTTTGGAAGATGTATGGTGAAGCTGCCGCATTGAGCAGTAGGAGCAATCAAGTGCAAAATACATCATTCGAAGGTAAGTCCATTCATGGACAGAGAGGTAAAACTTCGTGAAAGGTAATTTGTTAGCAAGGGTAAAAGGACTACGGTAGGTATACTAACCAGTTTAAAATTAGCGCATCCAAAGTGATAAAATATTAGATAACTATTGCTGCTAAAAATATAAATGCCAATAAAAAAGTATCACCCCTTGGTATACTCTAATAAATCAGCTGGCTGACAATCTAATACCTCGCAAATAGATTCTAAGGTTGTGAACCTGATTGCCTTTGCTTTTCCAGTTTTGAGATTAGAAAGATTAGCTAATGTGATGTCTACTTTTTGGGAAAGTTCATTCAGCGACATTTTTCTCTTGGCCATCATAACATCCAAGTTTACAGTGATCGACATATTTATACAGTTAATTCGTGTTCGTCTTGAATTTCAATTCCTCTCTTAAAAATTTGGGAAATTACAAAAAGGGTAACCGCCATAAACAACCATACATCCGCGCCAGCTAAGTGCAATTGTTGTAGATCTGGCATTTTCACTCCTTGTTTAACCAGCCATTGCGTATAGTTTACACCCCAAAAAGAGAATAAGCCTATTCCTAACGATAAGTAGGCTAAATTAACAATAAAACGTCTAACAGTTTCACTGAAAAGCTTAGTAATATCTAACCTACTGTGCAAAATTTTTACAATTAAGTAAAACATCAATGCTTTCAAAATTGCAGGAATGATCGTTAACAAAGTTTCGACCAAAAAATACCCCATGTCGTAGGCATATAAACTCGATAGGTCAGCACCCTCCCAAATAGCATTGGGGCCAAGAGGATTGTGGCCAATGATAAAAAAAGTATTGAATAAAAGACCGCATACTTCAATACATATTCCAACAAATATAATCCATGCCAGGACATACAAAAAATTCAATATACTTTTAGTACTAATTTTAATTTCCATAATGATTAATTTTTAATGACGAACCAAATATCAGTAAATATTTATTGATAAACAATAAATATTGAATCTTTTTCGATAAATAATTATCAAAACTGCATTTGGAGCTCAAAAAGAACGAAAAAAATTATCAGGATAGATTGAAAATATTTTGCGATAACATATTTTTTTGCTCAAAAGATATAACTTAATCTTAAAACTGCCATTCGGCCCCGTAAATTGTAGATGCTTATCAGTTTCCTTAAACTCTCGGAAGCGTTACATAAAAAGTAGTTCCCTTACCCAATTTACTATCGACCTCAATACTCCCATTATTTTGAAGAATCATATCCTTACATAAAATTAAACCAATATGATATCCTTTCTCACCGGCAGTTCCAGTACTGCTAGTGTGCGATAAGTTGAAAAGATTTTCTTGGTCTTCATCTCCAATTCCAGGTCCTGTATCACTAATAGACCACATTACTTTCTCATCAACTAATGTTGCGTTAAAAGTTACTTTATCGCCTTTGTTGCAAAATTTTATCGCATTCGAAAGTAGGTTACGAATCACAACGGTAATCATATTAGGGTCTGCAAAAACTAAAATGTTATCTTGAATTGCATTCTTAACATCGATCTCTTTTAGCTTTAACTGTGAATCCATCAACTTGATGTTGTCTTCTACAATATGATAGATATTAACAGCCGATGACTTTACAACTACGCCATCTAGCTGGCTTTTAGACCATTCTAATAAGTTATCTAAGAAAGTGGCAGTAGTATAAATGGTATCTTCTAATCGTATTGTTAATTTATTTAATTCGGCCTTATCCAAATCCCCTTCACGGAATAATTCGAAAAGCATTTTTAAGGAGTTCATCGGACTTCTCAGATCGTGCGAAACTATAGAGAAAAATTTGTTCTTAACTTGGTTCAGCTTTTCGAGTTCTATGTTTTGAGACGAAACGATATCCATTTGCATAATGAGCTCTTCATTTAATGCGCTAAGCTCCTCATTTACTTCGGCAACTTCTTGCTTTTGCTTGTGCAGCAAATTATTAATCGATTTCTTTTCTAAATTTCTCCTATAATAAAGCGCTAATAGTAACGCTAGTACAATCAACAATAAAGTGATGATGGAAATTGCAGTCACATAATCTGTATTTTTTGAAGCAATTGTTTTATTATCCTTCACCAAAAGTTTATTATCTGTATTTACTCTTTGCAAGTCGTTAAGAATAACTTCCTTTTTTATCTTTTTACTGTTTAAACTATCACTCGCAGCAATATAATCTGACTGAAATTTTAAGGCTTCAGCATATTTATGTTGTTCCTTATTTACCTCAACTAATAGCTCTAACGCCATTACCACTAAACCCTTTGATTTAACTTCATTAGCTAATTGCAGTGATAAATTTGCAGCGTCATCTGCTTTTTTATAATCCTTTAAACCCAAATATACATGGGAAACAGTCATAAGCGCTACACTTTCTTGGTACAGATTTTTAAGTATCCGGTTGTTCTTTAAGGCAATTTCGAGGTGAGATAAAGCTTTAGTATAGTCCTTTTTAGTATTATAAATTTCCCCAATCCCCCAATTACTTAAAGCAATACCATTTAAATCTCCAATCTTTTCGCGAATGGCTAAACTCTGCTGATAATAGGTTAGTGCCTTTTTTTGGTTTTTTAACTTTCTGTTACTATTGCCCAGCGAAAAATATGCATTTGCAAGCCCCATTTGGTCATTAGGCGTTTCTTTAACATTTTCCAACACCTGTTGGAAATAGCTATCCGCCATTTTGTATTCGCCCAGATCAAAATAAATTGAACCAACATTAGTGATACTTTGATTTATTGATTTTTTAATGTTGAGCTTTTTAAACATCCTTAACGATTGTTCATAGCTCTTTACAGCTTCCTTTTTTCGATCTAATCGATCATAGGCATAACCAATGTTAGCATGACTTCTGGCAATGCCAATCTCATAATTACTTGCTTTTGCTTTCTCGTAACCTAATTTAAAATAATACAAAGCACTATCTGCATTCCCCCTAATTCCATAAGAGATGCCCATATCTAAATACCCAGCAGAAACCACAGAATCTATCCCGTTCTTTTCACCCAATAATCTAAATTGATTAGCATAATACCACTTTTTTAAAGGATCAACTGGTGAATAGGCAGCCGATAATTTTCTCATGATCTTAATCTGAGTGGTATCGTGATTGTTTTTATTAAGTTGGCTGAACAGTTCTTCGATCCTGGAAGTTTGAGCAAAAATGGGAATGCTCAGAAAAAACGTAAAAAAGCAAAGTATTGAAAGCTGTTTTAATTTATTTGGCATATAGAGCATTAATTAGGTTAAAGATAATAAATTATATTAACGAAACGGATTACAAAACCTTCTGCTAAATACCCTATCATATTGAACAAATAGCATATTACCCTTAAGAATTTCAAGACTATGGTTTCATGGCCTCCAATGTGGATTACCGTTACACCAACGATGTTTTGTATGAGTATGCTAGAAACCTTCTAATTACATCCCCAATTGCTCTTTGATTAAACTTTTTCGTTGCTTCGCAATAGGGATTTTTTTAGTAGTAAAACTCATGATCAGATAGCCAGAATCTTCATTTAAAATGCTATTGACATGTATTTTATTTACCAAGTGCGACTGGTGGCACCGGATAAAACCATATGGACTTAATAGCTCATCATATTCATATAGTGGCTTCGAAATAAGATGTTCAGTACCATTTGTTAAAAAAAACGAAGTGTAATTATTAGAAGATTCGCACCTTACAATGTCTTTTACAGGCACTAAATACGTTTCCTTAAGGGTGGATAAGGCAATTTTCTGGTGCTCGTCTGGATATTTTTTAGTTAAAAGATGAAGCAAGTTACTTAATCTCTCATTTTGTTTCTTTTCGTTTATAGATTGTGTTAGCTTATTAACTGTAGTTATAAGCTCGCTACTATTAATCGGTTTTAACAGATAATCTAGTGCCGAAAATTTTATAGCCTGTATACCATAGGCATCATGTGCAGTTACAAATACCACGGCAAAATTAAGAGTGTTTAACGATTGTAAGAGATCGAATCCATTTTCTTTGGGCATTTCAATATCTAGAAACACTACATCTGGGTTTAAGTTAAGAATTTGAGCCCTTGCCTCATCAGCACTTTCTGCTGTTGCTACCACCTCAATTTCTGGGCAAAATCGGGTAAGTAAAGCAGTTAAATTGCTATTATTAATTGGCTCATCATCTACTAAAATTGCACGTATCATTTAAGTATTTATCCAGTGGTGAAATGTTAAAATAGCTTCGGTTCCTCGCTCTTGGCTATAATCAAGTACAATAGCTTGCTCTTTTCTCATCGTGTTAAGGGTTCGTATCCTTTCTTTGGTTAGCGAAATCCCATAACCTATAGGCTTATCAACCCATGTGCCATTGTCCCTTATAACTACAACAAAAGTGTCTTTTTTTTGACCCTCCTTACAAACTATAGTGAGCTGTCCTTTATTACCTAAGCCCGAAAGGCCGTGTTTAATCGAATTTTCAATCAGCGGTTGCAAAAGCAAAGTGGGTATTTCGATCACAGACGTGTTAAGTTCTTCGGCGATTTCGATCGTCCACGAAAAATTAAATCGAAATGCTTCGAGTCCGATATACATTCGCATCATCTCTAATTCTTGGTCTAGACTGTTAAAAACTTGCTGGCTTTTGGCCAAGGTTTGCCGCAATAAAGTACTAAACTCTTGTAAATAAGTATTTGCTTCATCGATGCGATTGGTGTTCATTAACCCTTGAATAGTACTCAATGCATTAAAGGTAAAATGGGGATTTAATAACGATTGTAGTCGTATTGCAGCTTGCTCCAGCTTCTGTTGTTCTTTTTGTGAGGAATTTATTCTCTTTTTCAATGTCAAAGTAAGTAGCAGTACACCAATACCTACCAATGTAATTAAAAGTACTAGATATGTGATGGGAGATTGATACCAATGCGGTTTTACTTGGATGTATAGGATACTTACACTTTCTTTCTGAACAACATAATTAAACCGGAGTTCATAATTTGTATTTGCGGCAAAGCTTAAATTTTTGAAGACACTTTTGCTCCTTCCATGTTGTGTTCTCCTGGTTTTTAGGTTACGCAGGGAGTATTCAACTTCCATGTCTTCAAAATCCATTCGCCGGGTAATTTCAAGTCTGATGTTTTCGTTTGGCGATAAACTTAACTCTCCATCTCTACCATCCGTTTTTGTAGTATAAAAATGGCTATTATCTGCACCATAAAACTCAATTTTAGGAAACAGTTTTGGTCGCTGGAGCACGTATCTTGTTACTAACTTATTAGAAGCTTGCTCAAATACATCAATAAAATATTCGTTGCCGGGGTAGAGGTATACCGGACTATTAAATAAGTTATCGGCAGCTTTTTCGACCTTTTTTTCTTTGTAATAGGAACGAAAATTGAGACCATCCGATCTTTTGAAAGTATCTGTGAGACTAATATTTACGTACCCTCCAGAAGTTAACACCTTCACAAAATTTTCTTGAGAAATGGTTTTAATCTCGCTACCAGTTATTCCTGTAGCCTCAAAATGTATGTATTTTGTTGTTTGTTGAGCATGCATACTCGAAACAGTTGCAAAGTACAATACGATAAAGAAGATGTATCGAAGTGTTGAATTTGACATCATGATAATTGCTAATATAGTAAGATTATTGCGCTTTGGTTAGGGTAATCATCGCTTCCAACTCGTCAATTAATTCGGCATCTGATTGGTAACCATTTGTTGTAAATCTTAATTTACCATTTTTGTCTATCACTACTTTAGTTGGGATACCAGTTACTTTGTAGGCGGATGCAACAGTAGATTTTTTCTCATCCATTAGCACGTTGAGTGGGAATTTATTATCCTTAACGTAGGTTTTTACACGTGCGGTTGGATCTTCTCCGGTTTCTTGGGTTGCGATAAAGAGAAATACGACTTCGGGATGTAACTCGCTGATTTTCTTCATGGCTGGCATTGAAGCGATGCAAGGGGCACACCATGTTGCCCAAAAATCGAGCACTACAATTTTTCCTTTTAAACTGTTTAGCGCTAATCGTTTTCCATTCAGATCTAAAAGATCAAAATTTGGAGCTTCTACATCATGAATCATTTTCTTAGTGATTTCAATGTCGTATAATTGATCAATGTTCTGTTGGATAGAATCTAAAAATAAAGTTGCTTTGGCTTCATCGCCAAGTTTTTGCATAACAAGTTTTTTAAACAAGGCATTCATCTTGATACTTGCTTTGCCTACACTCATCATTTTTAATAGTAAATGGTATGCTGTATCTACCTGCCCATCTGCAACCAACAAGGCAGCATAAAGCTCGTTGCTCGATTGCATGAGATTCTCTTTACCTTGTATTGCTTTTTCCTCATAAAACAATGCCTTTTTATTTTGGCCCTTTTCATGCAATACCGCTGCATAACTTTCATAATAGGGGTAGGCAGCCATTTGCATAAACCTGTTCCAATCTTCTAGCAGAAAGTTGACCGGTTTAGCAGAGGGGTCATCTTTGTAAGATTCATAAAGGTCTACCGTTTTCTTGGCAATTATTTCCGCATAATCAAAAGCTTTGGCTTTAAACAAGTTGTATACAGCCATATTGAGAAAAGACGTTTGGTTAAACTTATTTTTGATTTTGGCAATATAGGCTTCAAATTGAGGATGATCTCCTGCTTTGAGAAAAGACAGGGCCACGTTACCTTTCAGCATATCGATATCTTCTCGATTTTGAAATGTATCTAATCTAAATTCCTTTATGAGGCTATGCATGGAAGCCACATTTTTTTCAGGATCTTTTTCTTTAGCCATAGACTGGATATGCTTAGCTATTGTTTCCGTTTGCTGTGCATTTGCCTGCCAAGAGAGGCAAAAGAGCACACTTGCTATTACTAATGTTTTCATCTGTATTGGTTTTATTTATTACTGATTTAATGCCAAAATTAGGTTGACAAATAATCTAAAAAAACCAAGACTGTGAGTATGGGGGCTGTGGCTGTGAATTTGGAGGTAATGTTCCTTATTTAGTTCTATTAAACACAATATCTTTTACTCCTTCTTCTAATGCCCCAGTAATTGCAATTGCTCTTAGGTTCGCATCAATAATAAATTTCAATTTTCCTCCGGGTACGTTTGCACTAAACACATCGCCACTTAAGTGCGAAAATGCGAATTTCTTTTCATTGTGTGTGGCTACAAGCTTTTCATTTTCTAACCTAATTTCTATTGTGCCATAACCTAAATCTTTATAAATACCTACATAGGCATTTAACGGAAGTCCCATTGGTAATGGTTTAAGGGTGGCAGCTTGGTCTGAAGCTTTTTGCGATAAGGTGTTTTGCCTTTTTCGCATACTTAGAATAAGGTTGTTCCAGTTTTTGTAGGGTAAATCTAATAAACGATCTGCGATATAGGAGCTGATCATCTCAGGTACAGTAGCGTCAAATTTATTAACCAATACAACGATGCCAATACTATCTGTTGGAAAAAATGTGGTGTTAGAAGAAAATAATGGCAAATCTCCACTATGTTGAACCATGTAATGACCTCTATATGAGTTAATTAACCATGAATAACCGAAGTCGCCAAAGAAAACATCAGGATAGGAGGGGAAGTTAGCATTTGGCCTTGATGGCGTACTCATTTGCGGAGTGGTGGCTTCTTTTAAGTACGCAGCTGGTAATACCTGTTTCCCTTTATACATACCATTTTCGATGCAAGCAGATAGCCATTTAGCCATATCGGTAATAGTAGAGTTCATACTTCCCGCTGGATGTGCACCTTCAGTACTAATTGTTCCAGCCCTCAGGCTATCATTAACCACTACATAACCACGACTAAACTCTTTGCTTTTGCTGAGTGACGAAAAGGCTGTAGTTGTTTCTGTCATTTCTAAAGGAAGTAGAATTCTTTCTTTAAGTTGTTCTTCCCAACTTTTGCCACTTACTTTTTTCGTTAACTCACCTAACAAAGCAAACATCTGGTTATTGTATTGTACTTTTTCTCTTATTCCTACTGAGGGTTCGAGGTAACGAATTCGTCGAATAATCGTATCTATAGGCATCGGAGGATTTGCCTGTGTTGCCCAATCATGTCGAGGTAAGCCCGTTCTATGGGTCATCATATCTTTTGCAGTAACCATACTTGTGAGTTGGGGAGTGTAAAATTCAAGCTCAGGTAGGTAATTATTTACAGGTCTATTAATGTCTAATTTTCTATCAGCCGCATTTATACCAACAAGCATACTAGTAAAGGGCTTTGTGCACGATGCAATTGGAAAAACCGTAGTTACGGTTACAGGTAGTTTTTTTTCTAAGTCGCGGTAACCAAAGCCATTTGCATAGATTAACTCTCCCTTATAAACTACTCCAACTGCCAGGCCAGCAACCTTCCAATCTTTCATGATCCTATTAATGGTCGAGTCGATACCTTTCAACTTCTTTTTTAATAAAATTTCTCTTTGTGCATTAACCGATAAGCCCATCAGGCAACAAAGTGTAAGTATCAAATAATTTTTAATTAACATATAATTTTCATTTTGAGTTTTTATCTTGGCTAAGATGAAACAAAAACTATTCTGGTAATAGAATGAAATTAGCGTGTTTATAATTTTCTATATGCTGTAGGTAAAAGATTGGTTATAGACTTAAATGTTCTGATAAAATGACTCTGATCTGCAAAACCACAAGCAAATGCTACGCTAGATAGGTCATTAGTTTGTTTAATCATTTCAATAGCCCTGTTTACCTTTTGTTTGCGAAGATATTCACCTAAAGTGCAAGAAAAATAGTACGCGAAGTACTTAGAAATGGTAACAGGATGAACACCACATGCTTTAGAGAGTTCAGTGAGCGTTACTTTTTCGTTCCAGCGATCGTTTAAAACCTCTTTTACTATTTTTACCCATTGTGGAATTTCATTTCTATTTACTTTCGCTGCTTCTTGAATAATATTTAGTAAAATGATCTCTAAACTATTGATGGTATTTTCATCAGGCATGGCTAATTCTTTAAATACGTTTAGCATCATAATTTTGGTATCGGGATGATTAGATATTGCAGTTGCAATGGTTTCCTGATTGATTTCGTAAGTACTATAAAAGGATGGCGGAAGTTCAAAGTTTACATGGAAGGAGGATTGTTTTACCTTAATAATTTGATGAATTTCACCTGCATCATACCATGTAATCGATCCAGGAAGCCTTTCATAGCCAGTTTTCTTTTTTTCTGCACAGCCTCCCCTTAATACAAAACTAAAGTGGGCATTGTCATGATAATGGGGCATGCCATTAAAATCATTTGGACTAAGTTCTGTAGTGCTGGCAATCAAATCATTGGTAGCAACACTAGTGAGTACACTACTGATATGATTTCCTTTAGATAACGCTTGCATACTTAAGACAGATTATCTCGTAAGTTACATATTTCTTATTTGGTACTCAGTCTTCAATTTTCGAAAATAGTTGTTCAAGCTGAAGGGTGTTATCAAATGGAACTAAAAAATGGATAAAGGTTATTAATTGGGCGTACGAAGTATGAAGATTTGAAGAAGTTATGGTATAATTGCTAATACTTTAACCAATAGATTCGAAAAATTAAAAACTAGTACATGAAAAGGAGTGAATTTATAAGAAATGGCTTGTTAACTGCAGGCGCGCTAACCACAGGTTTAGGAACAAAGGAAGCGCTCGCTACCGAAAATCAAGATTCAACTTTAGCAGATAAAGTGTTCAATATGAATTATGCTCCACATCAGGGTACGTTCCAAAACCATGCGGGGAAAGATTTTTTAGATCAGATTCAGTTTATGTATGATAGAGGTTTTCGCGCTATAGAAGATAACGGTTACTTAAAACGTACAATCGAAGAACAAGATAAAATTGGGAAGTTACTTGCTAAGTTGGGCATGACCATGGGTGTTTTTGTGGTTGATGGTGGCGATAATTGGAAAACATCATTAACAACAGGCAAAAAAGAATTTAAAGATAAATTTGTCGAAACCTGTAAACTATCGGTCGAAGCGGCTAAGCGTTGTAATGCAAAATGGTTAACAGTTGTTCCCGGCTTTTACGAGCGTAATTTACCGTACGGAAATCAATTTGCGAATGTAATTGATGCCATGCGTGCTGGAGCCGAAATATTCGAACCTCATGGCTTAATTATGGTTTTAGAAACACTTAGCGATACACCAGAGCTATTTTTACAAAAAACAAATGAAACTTATGCGGTGTGTAAGGCGGTTCAAAGTCCTTCGTGTAAAATACTTTACGATATTTATCACATGCAACGAACAGAAGGTGATTTAATTAAAACAATGGATCGTTGTTGGGATGAAATTGCTTATGTACAAATTGGCGATAATCCTGGCCGAAAAGAACCAACAACAGGTGAAATCAACTATAAACATCTTTTTAAACATTTACATCAAAAAGGTTATAAAGGGGTAATGGGTATGGAACACGGTAATTCGAAACCCGGTAAAGAGGGCGAACTTGCCTTGATCGAAGCCTATAGATCAGTTGATGTTTAAGCTTTATGGAAGTATTAAAAAAACTAATACTACTTTCTTTTTTACCATTTAATTTATGGGCTCAGATAAAAGTAGTCGATTCGTTAACAAAGTTACCTATTGAGGGTGTGACTATTGTTTTAGATGGCTCAACGGACATTCAAATCACCAATGAGCAGGGCGAATTCGATGTTAGCAAACTGAATAATGCTAAACTAATTACTTTTACAGCAATTGGCTATCAAAAAAAAATATCAGATATAAAAAAAGTACAAGAACTGGATCGTGTCTATTTAAATCCAGTTACCTATCTGCTTAATGAGGTAAATATTAGTGGAAAAAGATACAGAAAGCACCTAATTGGAGGTAATATGTCTCTTCTTCATGGCTCTAATTCGTATGGTGGTTATAATTATGAAGAGGCTCGGTTCTTTCCAAATGAATATAAACGAGAAGGTAAAATAATTGCTGTTCATTATTTTATCATAAAGAAACAGTCGTTCGAAAAAAAATCTAAGGTAGATTTAAGTAATGCATTTGGCGTTGGAGTTTATGAGGCAAACGAAGATGGAAGTCCGGGTAAACCATTACTTCAAGATGATTTGGTAGTTAGAGCAAAAGAGCATGCCGAGTGGTTTGAAGTGAACTTAGAACAATACAATTTACTAATGCCTAAGCACGGTTTTGTAGTTAGTTTTAAAGTGTTTTCAGCCTCTTTTTACAATGCTAAAGATGCAAGAATTACTAATAAAAATTTTGTAGCACCTGTGTTGGCTCTTAAAACTTATTTAAGAAAAAGTACCGAATCTTGGAAAAGGAGGGGATTTGCTATTAGCAATTGGACAAGAGACACCCGCTCACATTTCGGAATTAGAGCAATGATTGGCGTGGCGAAATGAAAATTATTTAACCTCGATCGTGTCTTGTGCTAGCAATGGTAGTTTGTAATTTCCAGTATCTAAACTCACTTTTGGTAGTAACCTTTTTATAGTGGCTAAATCAGCCTTGCTAACTTGTGTTTGATATACATAGAGAGTTTTTAAATTTTTAAGGCTTTTAAGTTGTTCAATCCCTTTAAGTGTAACCTTCGTGCCAACCAAACTAAGCGATTGTAATTGGTTTAAATCTTTTAAATGCGCTAATCCCGCATCTGTTATGGATGAATAATTTATACTTAACTTGGTCAGTTTTTTACAATTACTAAATGCAGAAAGCGTTTGGTCATTTACTTTTTTATTTTCTAGCTTAAGCCAAAGCAGTTGCTTTTCGATTGATTTAATTAAATCCAACACCCCTTTATCCATTGATCTGGCATTAATAAAATTTGCCGACAAATAGTTCGAATTTTGGGTAACTGGGGCTATCGTAATTCCGGTAGCTGTAAATTTTTTCAATACTTCCGAGTCTACCATAGCTACTTCTTCTAAAGGAGTTAATTGCTCTTGTTTAGTTTCACCATTCTGTAAACCAGTTAAAACCAATTTAAAACTTTCAGATTGCGGAAAATCCTTAAATTTCTTTTTAAAATCAACACCATTGTCTATCCACCATTTTAAAAGGGTGATTTCATTTTCGGTAAGCTGTGGCTTTTCTTTTGGCACCATATGATCTTTGTTAGATAATGGGAGCAACAACCGTCTAATCAATTCGCTATCCTCTGCTTTACCTTTTACAATTGTATTGCCATCTTTACCGCCTTTTAAAATATATTCTTCGGCATCTAGTCTTAATTTTCCTTTCTTTTTTTCACTGCCGTGACAACTGTAACATCTATTTTTTAATAAGGGTTGAATAGCGTTCTCATAAACAACAGCTTCTTGTATGTTTTGAATAGGAGGGATAGCTGAGGTGTTTGAGTTAACTGAACTAGTTAAATAATCTGCTCCATGCGTTAACGAACCACCCAAATGCCCGGTTATCGAAATCATTAAAATAAGAACTACAGCCGTTGTACCAAGTATAACATTCGATTTAACTTTGCTATAAACTAGGTATAAAACTAAAGATAAAACGGCCACACTTATTCCCATCCATTGGTGCGTATTTACGAGTTCGCCTTCATAATCGCCTCCATCAGCTAAAAAATACCCTGTTACGCAAGAAGCGATCGCGCTTAGCATACCCAAAAATAAGATAATCGGAATAGCGGGTTTTAGGGGAGAAAATTTCGCCCTAAAGGATAAAAGAATGAAAATGCAAGCAAGTAGCAAAATCCCGATGGGGAGGTGAACAAAAACCGGATGAAAGCGACCTAAAAACTCTAACATTTTATTGATACCTCTTTCTTAATAAATTCATCATATAAACATTTATTGCCCATTGATTGGCAACTGGGACGCGCGTGTAAGGTAGGGTAGGCATATAATCGGGTGGTCCAAATTCTGTAAGGACGGTCATTCGTTCTCCTTTTTCTTTTTTGTAAGCGATAACCTTATCCCACCAAGCTAAATGTGCTTTAACAGTGTTTTCCCATTCTGGAGCTCTCGGATCATTTACCTGTGGGCCTTCTGGGTGCCCTATTCGTGAGTGAATATGATCTACTCTTTTTAATAGATAATCGATTGTTTCCTTTTGATCGCCTAGTAAACTTTCGTGAACGGTACACCAATGTGAAATGTCTAACGTTAAACGCAGATCGGTATGTTTTTCGGCAAAACTCTTAGTGGTTGGTGCGGCAAACATCATCCGGCCACGGTGGGTTTCATGATAAATCGGAATACTGGTTGATTTTGTTTTTGCAGTGGTATATTCGATAAATTGTGCATTCTGCTCATACGTAAAATAATCTTTTCCTGAATGACAGTTCACATATACTGGTTTTTGATAGGTATTTGCACAGATCGCATCCAAATTTTTTTGAAATAATGCGAAATGCTCTGTCGCATTTGTTTGATAACCTCCACATAAAAATCCGATTTGAAGTTGATATTTTTTCAAGGCATCAAAAAGATTTTTTTGGTCTTCGGCTTTTTCTGGCCACCAGACCTCAATCCCTTCATAACCTTCTTTTTTTGCTGCAGCGCAAAATTCATCCCTCGAACCTACAAAACCCCAATCTGTTTGCATAAATAACAGTTCGTATCCCGCTTTTGCTGGGGCACTTTGTAAATCAGCGGCTTCGATATTTTTTATCGGGGCTAACAAAGATGCCGCAGTTACCACCGCTGTATTTTGTAAGAATTTTCTTCTAGTTTGGCTCATTTTTTAGTTCATTATAGTTCCCTCATCCGATGAGTATCCGCTCTCATCCGATGAGCACCTTCTTCATCTTCCTTCATCCGATGAGTATCGACGCAATACCCCCTACGCCACAATCTCCGTTATCACCTTCCCAGCTACATCTGTTAATCTAAATGGTCGCCCTTGAAACGGATAGGTAAATTGCTCATGATCAAAACCCAATTGATTTAAAATAGTTGCCTGAATATCAAAAGCATCAACTTTTCCACTTACTACACTATATCCAATTTCGTCGGTTTCACCATGTGTATATCCTTTTTTTATACCCCCGCCGGCCATCCATATCGTAAACGCATCGGTATGATGATCTCTTCCTTTAAATGCATTCTGAATACCGTTTCGATTTTCCATCATCGGTGTACGCCCAAATTCGCCGCCCCAAACCACTAAAGTTTCTTCCAATAAACCTCGTTGTTTTAAATCGAGCAATAATGCGGTTATAGGTCTATCGATGCTTCTGCACTTATTTTTTAATCCAATGTTTAACGAGTTACCCGGACTATCGCCATGCGCATCCCAACCCCAATCAAACAATTGAACATAGCGAACACCTTTTTCTACTAACTTTCTGGCAAGTAACACATTGTTCGCAAAACAAGCTTTACCAGGTTTTGTGCCATACATTTCATGAATATAGGCCGGTTCATCATTAATATTCATCACCTCTGGAGCCGAAATTTGCATACGATAAGCCATTTCGTATTGCGCTATACGAGATAAAATTTCGGGATCATTATAATCTTGATATTGTTGTTCGTTCGCTTTATTAATGGCTTCGATAGATGCTTTCCTTAAATCTCTATCCATTCCCTCAGGGTCTTTTATAAATAAAACCGGATCACCTTCGCTACGACATTGTACGCCTTGATATACCGATGGTAAAAAACCACTGCCCCAAACACTTTTCCCTGCATCTGGGAAACTCCCACCACTGGTAAGCACAACATATCCGGGCAAATTCTGATTTTCGGACCCTAAGCCATACGTTACCCAGCTCCCCATACTTGGTCTGCCCAATCGAGGCGAACCCGTATGTACTAACAATTGCGCTGGTGCATGGTTAAATTGATCGGTATGAACCGCTTTCAAAAAACTCACCTCATCTACCATAGTCGAAAAATGAGGCAAATTATCACTCACCAAAGCACCACTTTGACCGTATTTAGCAAAAGTGGCTTGTGGTCCAAGCATTTTAGGTACACCAGTAATAAAAGCGAATTTTTTTCCTGCTAGTAAGGATGGCGGACAATCCTGTCCATCCATTTTCATCAATTCGGGTTTAAAATCAAATAGCTCTAACTGAGATGGAGCTCCTGCCATGTGCAAATAAATTACACTTCTTGCCTTGCCCATAAAAGGCGGCGATTTTGGCAATAACGGATGAGCTGGATCGTAAGCGATTTTGGTTTGTGGACTTGAAAAAAGATTGCCACAACTCCCTAATAACGAGCCCATAGCTAAAGCACCCAAGCCCATTGCGCTTTCTTTTAAAAAATGACGCCGAGAGTGTAGGTGTGCCTGTGCCTCTTGTGCTTCTTTAACTAACCTGTAGGCATTTAATTCATCTCTAGTCATTGCAAAACTAATTTTTGGTAATTACTTCATCGAGATTTAGCATGGCATTGGCCACTACAACCATTGCTGCTTCTTCAGGTTTATATTTCTTTTTTTTATCGCCCATAAAGGCGGATGTATTTGCTGTATTTTTTTTAAAAGTTAGAATAGCTTTAGCGTATAAATCTTCAAATACTTTTAGTCTGTTTTGTGGGATAGTTTTATACAATATCATTTCGTAACCCTTCGAAATTTTAGTGCTACTTGTATTTCCCCCAATTTTTTCCATGTGAGTAGCTAACTTTCTTGCCAGATCGATATATACACTATCGTTTAAGGTAACCAAGGCTTGTAAGGGAGTATTGGTTCGAATGCGTCGTGGACTACAAACTACTCTCGATGCGCCATCAAAGGCAATTGCCGATGGATATGGAGCGGTTCGTTTCCAATAGGTATAAATGCCCCTTCGGTATTTATCTTCTCCATTACTTAACACCCATTTGGCACCGCTATATGGCGAAAACCAAATTCCTTCTGGTTGCCAAGGCATTACCGGTGGTCCGTACATTTTAGTGCTCAATACGCCGCTAACCGCTAAACTTTGGTCTCTTAATTGTTCGGCACTTAAGCGAACACGTGAGCCGCGAGCATAAAATTTATTAAACAAATCTTTTTCTTTTAACTCTTCAGATACCTTGCTGTCTTGCCGATAAGTTGCCATCATTACCATTTCTTTTAGCATTTTTTTAACACTCCAATTATGCTTGTGCATAAATTGATAGGCCATAAAATCTAATAATTCTTGATGCGTAGGGGGAAGACCTTGTGTGCCCATATCTTCTAAGGTTTCTACCAAGCCTGCACCATATAACTGTTCCCACAGCCTATTTACCATTGTCCTAGATACTAACGGATTGCGCTTATCTGAAAGCCACATGGCTAAGCCCATTCTATTATCTGGTGCATTTTTAGGCATTGCAAAAGCTAAAGAATTAGGAACACCAACCTTTACTTCCTTTCCTTTGGCAGTCCACGCACCACGCTCAAATACATAATTTTTACGCTTCATGCTTGATGGATTTTCGACCATAACAGGTGTTGTTGCTACCTTTGCATTCATTAAATCGATAAATGTTTTTTTGTAGGCCGAATAATTAGGGGTACCCATTCCAGGAAATTGCTTTGTAAAATAGAACCAATCAAAAAATACCATAAACTCATCTGGGTTTTTCTCACTTTTATTAATGTATTTTAAATACACATCTTTTACACCACTTTGTTTGGGGAAATTTACGGTCACATTCTCATTGCCTTTTGTAACCTCCGTTTTCCATGATTTAATAACCGGACCATTTGGTGAACCTAAATGCAAACTCATAATACCATTTGGCTTGGTGCAATTGTAACGTAAAATCAATTCATCAACATTTTCAAGATCTACTGCCTTTAACCTGGCCGACGAGTTATTTTTAAAGAAAAGGTTAATATTATGATTGCCAATTACCGAATTTACCATCTCATCTGCCGTTGTAGAGTTAATTGCAGGTTGCCCTGTTTTTAAAAATAAACGCATTTGATCTGCTCTTTCTTTACCAGAAACCGTTTTAACCCAACCCACTAATTGATTTAGTTGATTGGTAAGGCTGTCGTTAAAATTTTTAAACAATGGATATTCTGCCGATACATCTTCATCTCTGGTATTGTTAAAGTACGACATGAATTTATAATATTCGTCGTGCTTAAACGGGTCGTACGGATGTGCATGGCATTGCACGCAAGAGAAAGTGGTGCTCATTAAGCCTTCCCATGTTGCATTTACTCTATCTATTACAGCAGATGTTCTGAATTCTTCGTTATTAGTGCCACCTTCATCGTTGGTTGGGGTATTGCGGCTAAAGGCTGTTGCAATGTATTGTGCATCGGTTGGATTAGGAAATAAATCTCCAGCAATTTGATCGGTAATAAATTGATCATAGGCCATATCTTTATTGAAGGCCTTAATTACCCAATCGCGATAGCTCCAAATGTTTCGGTTCGGATCGCTCTCATAGCCTTTGGTATCTGCATATCGGGCAATGTCTAACCACATGGTTGCCCAGCGTTCCCCAAATTTAGGAGAAGCCAATAAACTGTCCACTAAAATCGAATAGGCATGTTGCTCATCTTTACTGTTTAAATAGCGTTTGGCTAATTTTTCAGAAGGGTAGGTGCCAATTAAATCTAAGCTCACCCGTCTTAGTAACGTCGCTTTATCTGCTGTTTTAGATGGTTTTAGTTTGTTTTCATCCAGCTTTGCAAAAATAAATTTATCTAAATCGTTACGAATCCAATCATTATCTACATCTGGTAAGGGCAACGGTTTTACAGTTACATATGCCCAATGATTACCCCATTTTGCGCCCTGCTTTACCCAATTGCTTAAGATATCGATTTCGTCGTTAGCTAAAGCAGGGTGTTTATATGGCATTCTTTCTTCGGGGTCGTTAGATTTTAAACGCTTAATAAACTCACTTTCTTCTGGGTTGCCCGGAATAATGGCTGGCTTACCACTTTTGGTGTTTGCCAAAGCTTCTTCCCTAAATAATACGCTAAAACCACCCTGTTGCTTTACGCCGCCATGGCATGCGATACATTTTTTATTAAGGATGGGTTTAACTTGCGAATTAAAATCGATTTCTTTTTCTGAAGAAAAAAGGGAAAAAGTAATTACGCCAATAGCAACTAAAGTAAAGCTTGATGCAGCTAGAATTTTCCGTTTCGACAACATTATATTTGGTAATCTGAATTAAAATTGAAGATAGGGAATTTTATAGATAGTTCGCTTTGCCAAAAGCCAAAATTTTTCACACAAACGTTTGATTATTTAACCCAGCCCGGATTTTGTACTAAATTAGGATTTGCTAATATTTCTCGCTGTTGGATAGGGTAGAGATTCATATATTCCTTAAATACCCTTGTTTCTATTTGGTAAGGTGTGTAAGTGAATGCAGTTCCAATTTTTTCTATCTTCATTCCATTAAATGGACCATTAAAAACATCCTTAGCAATATTCCAACGTCTTGCATCCCAATATCTATGGCCTTCGAAAGCAAGTTCTACTCGTCTTTCATTTCTAATGCGCACACGCATTTGCTCTAGCGTTAATCCAATTGGTAAATTAGGCATCCCAACTCGTGTTCGCAATCGATTTATAGCCATATACACTTCTGATACTGGGCCATCAGATTCATTTCTAGCTTCTGCGTAATTTAAAAGCATTTCTCCTAAACGGAAATAGATATAATTATGCTGACTGGTTTGACTTACGGTTAAATTTAAATTGGCATCTAAATGTTTTTTCATATAATAACCTGTAAGTGATCCATTTACTTTTTGTGGGCCATCTAAACCACCATCAAAGGTTTCGATCGCTCTTCCTTTAAAAGTAACACTGTTATACAAAATAGTAGCACCAAATCTAGGATCTCTACCTTGGTATGGAGTTGAAGGATTATACCCGCTCGTTGGGTCACTAATTAATTTTCCGTTACTCATTTCATAAGCATCTACTAATGATTGCGATGGATTAACACCTCCATTTCCACCATCATAACCTATGGGAAAATTAGCGCTTTCTAAACTATTTGTATTTGTTGTCGGTCTAGACCAAATGATTTCTGAAGTATTGGTAGTATTACCTCTAAATAAAGTCTCGTATCCTGCAATTCCATTAGCCAATGTAATGACTGGTAACGGTACGTTGTCATAAAATGGCTTAGCCGCATTGTAAGCCGCTATCCATTTCACAGCGTCATTTGTAGGGTTGTTTAATGGACTTGCCGCATATAAAAGTACTCTTGCTTTTAACGCCTGAGCGGTCCATTTGGTTGCCCTGCCATAATAATTGGCTACATTTGTTCCATTTACAGTGGTTAAATAAGTTTCGGGTAAGAGCTTAAATGCCGAATCACAATCGTTAGAAATTACCTGCACAACCTGATCATATGTATTCCTTGGTAGATCGAGGTCATCTTCGAGGTTTAAAACTTTACTAACAATAGGTACACCACCATAACGTTTTGCCAATTCGGCATAAAAGAATGCCCTTAATAAGAATACTTCTCCTTTTAGGCGCTCTCTTTGATCTATTGCATTGTAACCATTTATTCGAATGGCAATACCATGGTCTGTTAATTTTACCTGATTTATCTTGCTAAAAAAGATATTGCATTTTCGAATGCCAGCATAATATGACGCCCATCTATCATCAGGATTAATGGTGTTGCCCCAGCTATCGTTGGTAAAACGGTACGATTGGTTATTCGGGCTCGCGTGTCTCGCATCGTCTGTAGCCGTTTCACTAAATGTTCCAGAAAAATCAGTATACCCATTTGGTAGAACTGCATAAATATCGGTTACAAACTCTGTTGCATAATTAATATAGCCAAAAACTAAACTGTCTTTTACTTCAATATCTAATGGCCTGTCGAGTACACTTTTTTTACAAGACACTACGCTTATTACAATACTTAAAAATAAGCTAAGGCTGATGATTGTTTTTATTATTGGTTTCATAAGAGATCTGATTTAAAATTCAAGGTTTACACCGAAATTGAATGATTTTGTTCTTGGATAATTGCCAAGACCAGCTTCAATAAATTCGGGATCGAAGTTGGATGGGAGATCCGACCAGGTGTGTAGGTTAAATGCATTTACATATAATCTCACATTTGCTAAACGAGCTTTGTTTACGATAGATTGAGGCAGTGAATACCCAAATTCAATATTTTTTAACCTAAGGTAACTTCCATCTTTTCGCCAAAATGAGGAGGGTTGATAGTTGTTTGCGTTTGTTCCCAATGATAATCTTGGATAGTTGGCTGTTGATGCAGTTTCGGGTGTCCATCTGTTCAATACAAAATCAGTCGGCTTATTTCCATCACTAAACCCTTGCGTTGCCGAGTTTAGAATATTTACCGTTCGACTACCAGCTCCCTGAAACCAAACTTTTAGATCAAAATTTTTGTAACCTACAGCGATCGTTGATCCATAATAAAATTGAGGTAAAGACGGAGTTCCTAATTTTATCTGGTCGTACGTATCAATTACACCATCATTATTCTGATCTCTATATTTAATATCCCCAGGTTTAACTGCACTAAAATTCTGTTTCGGGCTTGTATCAATGTCTGATTGGTCTTTGAAAAAACCTAATGCTTCTAAACCAAATGGAGCACCTATAGCATTACCTGTACGGTACAAATAATCATAAGGTTGTATCTGTTCGTCTTGGTTAATAATTTTATTTTTTATAAAAGAACCTAAACCATGTACAGCAAATGAAAGCGCTCCAATTTTGTTTTTATAATAAATATCCCATTCAACACCTTTATTATTTACAATACCAACATTGAAAGGCTTGGTTACAAAACCACCTAAACTCGAAAGTGATGCCGGAGGAGCGAGTATACTCGTGCGTTTTTCATAAAATGCATCAATACTACCTCCTAAAGTATGGTTAAACAACTCAAGATCAATACCCGCATTTGCAATCTTACTGGTTTCCCAGGTAATATTGCTATTGCCCAAAGAACCTTCTCTACGACCAGCAGAAGAAGCTGGGGTACTGCCAAAAGTATACGATGACCCTGCTTCGTAATTGGTTAAGTAAAGATATCTTGAACGTGCCGAACCGCCTAAACCAAAATCAGCATTGCCCAATAATCCATAAGATGCTCTTAATTTTAATAGATCAATATTTTTTGCTTGTATAAAGTCTTCTTCATTAATTAACCACGCTAAACCAAGTGAAGGGAAAAACCCAAACCGATTTCCTTTTGGAAGATTTTCACTTCCATTATATCCGGCATTAAATTCTGCAATGTATTTTTTATTATAGTTGTAATAAATTCTACCGAAAAAACCTTGGGTGGCATAGGCATAATCATCACCAGAAGGGGTTTGTACACTCTGGTTGAAACCAATATTTGCATTAATTTCATGTTTAGTGCCAAATATTCTGGCATAGTCAATTTTTGTCCAAAAAATGTTCAATCGATCTTGATTCTGTACCCTAGCCCTTGTAGCATAAGCAACATCATTTCCGAATTTTTGATACAAACCATTCGCTAAAAGCTCATAGCTTGCAAAATCCATACTTCTTCCTTCTGTATTGTTAAAAGAATTGTAATAAGAGAATGCTGCTGTTGCACTTAAACCTTCTACTAATTTATCCAGTTTTTGTGTAATCCTTGTTGTACCCAAAAGATTACGATTTGCATTTAAGGTATAACCAGTTCTAGTAATTACCCCGTATGGGTTTCTCGCAAACTGGCTATTTCCACCAATATTACCGTTATTATACAACATAGGGAATAAGCCAGAGGGGTATCTCGACATATTTAACCAAATTCCAGTTGTAGAAGATGAACCACTACCGGGCGAATTTTGGTTCTCTAATCGCCCAGCTAAATCTAATGCTACAGTTAGTGATGGATTAATCGCAAAATCAATGTTCGAACGGAAGTTGTAGCGGTTAAAAGATGCATTAGAATTGAATTGATATTTATCTTCATTATAATCGCCATATTTAAAAAGACCATCTTGACTAGTATAGCCTAATAAGACAAAATATTTAACCGCATTTGATCCACCAGAAAAAGTTAAGTTATACTTTTGTTGTATGGCTTCGGTTTTAATCAACTCTTTATACCAGTTTACATCGGGGTATAATTCTGTATCTCTATTTGGATTATTGTAGGCATCTATTTGTGTTTGCGTAAACCGTGAGGGAAGACCATCATTAGCTGCCGCTTCATTATAGAGTTTCATATACGATTGAGCCCCTAAATAGTTTTGAGGATCATTTGGTTTAATATATCCAAATTGAGAATAAAAATTTATCTTATTTTCAAATGCTGTTCCTCTCTTTGTAGTGATTAAAAAGGATTTGTTAGCCGCATTTATGCCATAGCTAGCATTTGCAGTTGCATCTTTTAAAATCAGTACTTGTTCAATTTCTAAGGGGTCTAATTGACTAAAAGTTACAGGTACATTATCTACATATCTTGTAATTCCACTATTGTTATAAGAGCTTATTCCTCTGATGTTTAGAGTAGAGCCATCATTTCCAGGTTCATCGCTTCCTTGTGAAGTTGTTAACCCAGCCATGGTTCCTGCAAAGGCATTTGAATTATTGGTGGTATGAAATCTCGACATTTCATTTCCAGTTGTGCCCGCAATAGCACCAGCATAGTATTTTTTCTCAACCTTTGTATTCCATGGGAGGGTAAATGTTTGATCAAAATTCCCTTTACTTTGTAAGCGGATATTGCTCAAATCAGCAATTTTTAAGGTTGCTTCTTTATAAGGTAAGTATCCAGTTTTGTTGATGTAGATCGAATCTGTGCCCTTATCGAAAGAGAACTCACCCTTTGCATTGCTAATGATTGGCCATTTAGATATGCCGGCATCAACTCTAGCCCCATTTATGGGGGTGCCAAAGCTGTCTTTAACCGTTCCCTTAACCATGTCTTGTGCCAAGGCAGCAGTACTGATATAAAAAAGACTGAGGAACAAGATGAAACTGCTGTACGTTATGATTTTATTTAAATTCTTCATTTTTAAATTCTTTAAGCGTTAAACTAGTATCCAGGATTTTGTACAATGTCTGCACCTTTAAAAATTTCGGCTTCAGGAAATGGATATAAATACATTTTTGATGTAAATTTTCTCGTTTCTAGTGTATAGCGTGTGCTGATGAAATTGCTTCCATTTTTTTCTATGGTAAAGCCTTGCAATGGACTATTATCTATGACTTCAGCAGTTTTCCATCTTCTAACATCAAAAAAACGTTGACTTTCGAATGCCATTTCTACTGCACGTTCATTTTGGATTCTAGTCCTCATTTGCTCTTTAGTTAAGCCGTTTGGTAGCGCAGGCATTAAAACCGATGGTCTATTGCGAATTGTATTTAGGGCTGTGTAAACTTCTGGACTTGGTCCGCCAAACTCATTTTCGGCTTCGGCGAGCATCAAGTAAACATCTGCTAATCTCAAGTAATGCCATTTAATTGGAGTGGTTGAGCCATCACTTCGTTGGAATTTTTTCATTAAAACACCCGTCATAAATTGTGTTCCCCAATCTAATCCAGGTTTACCAGCCTCATCTTTGAAATAATACTGAGTAGTAATACCTTTCCACAATTCGCCATTTCTAAGTATAGTAAACGCTAAACGAGGGTCGCGATTAGCAAACCATTGTTGTTCATCATAACCTGAGCCAGCTTCATTGATAGGAATACCGGTTTTCATTTCAAACTTATCAACCAGATTTAAAGAGATATTAAAGTGTGAAAACCCACCAAGTCGGTTTGGTGAATTGAAAAAGGTTACCGTTTGGCTATTTCCCTGACGATAGAAAATCATCTCTTTATTGGCCGCATCTCTACCTTCGGTAAATAATTTATCAAAGCCACCGGTATAAAGCCCGTACCAGTTTCCATTTGCGGTGTTTTTGGTAAAAAATTCTCTAGCGGCATCAGCGGCTAGTTTCCATCTATTGGCATCATAAGTAGTGTAACCTATTAAGTTATTAGGCTGAGTTACATTAGATAATGGACTTGCTGCAAACAACAACACTTTTGCTTTAAGTGCAATCGCAGCAGCCGCTGTGGCTTTTCCACGTTGAAGATCATCAACAGGCGCCCATGGAAGAACACTGGCAGCCGAATCTAATTGTTTAACAACAAAATCTATGCAATTTGCATAAGATGCACGTTTTAGATTTTTTTTGTAGGCTTGTTGTGCTGCAGCATCTTGTATTTCTTCGTAAGAAACCGGAGAAACAACCAACGGAATACCTGCATATCTTTTAATCAGTTCGCTATAAAAGAAAGCCCTTAAAAATTGAGCCTCTGCAACATATTGAGCTTTAAGCGCAGGATCAAACGTCATCAAATCTTTGTTTGCTAACAGTACGTTACATTTTCGTATTTTTCTGTAGTAAGCGGCAATAATGTTGTCTGGATTATTACTTCCATCAAAAGAACCAACATTTATCCCATTCGTAGTAAGGTAAGGGTAACCAGCCTCACCTTCATCACACATTTGAGTAAATCCCTGCCCGTTTCCAAATTCATCTAAGCCTCCAGTTAATTCGGTATAAATGTTGGCTAAAAATCCAGCTGCCTGTAATTGGCTCCCGAATATGGCTTTTGCATCAACCACACTAACTGGTGGAGGTGCCAAAAAGTCTTTTTTGCAGGATAAAAGCCCTGCAAATAAAAATGTATATATGATTAATCTTTTCATTATTGTAATTGCTGAAGTTAGAAAGTGATGTTTGCACCAAAGTTGAAAATACGTTGCTGAGGGTAATACCAAGCGCGTAAATCTCTATTTTCAGGGTCAAGGTATTTTACTTTATCCCACGTAAATAGGTTAGCGCCATTGCTGTAGATTCTTGCCGATTTTAACCCTATTTTTTGTATCCAGCTTTTAGGTAGGGTGTAACCAATCTCGGCAGATTTAATACGTAGATAACTGGCGTCTATGGTCCAGAAATCGCTCGATTGATAATTATGCTGTGTAGCCGTAGGAGATGAAGATAACCTTGGATAGGTTGCCGTTGCTGCTGTTGCTGGTGTCCAACGCCCTTGGTGAATATCCATTACCTTTGCCTTATTAAAGAATTCGTAACCCGCCTCAAGTGTACGCACCATCGATGTTTTTGAAGTGCCTTGCAAAAGAACGCTCAGGTCGAAATTTTTAAAGTCAATCCCCAATGTTCCGCCATAGGTATATAATGGGTTTCTTGGGTTTCCGACAGGGACTTGGTCGTAGATATCGATTAAACCGTCTTTATTTTGATCTATGTATTTAAAATCTCCAGGTTGTAATTTGCCCAATGGCCCTGGATCAAATGATGTTTTAGGCCAAGCATCAATCTCTGCTTGATTGTTAAAGAAACCAGCCGTTTGATAGCCCCATGTTTGATCAATTGAACTGCCTGTTCTTCGCATCCAAGGATACCTGGCATCGGGCTCATCGATAAATAAACGTGTATTTTTAGCATAAGCTAAATTGGCTTTAATCGTATAGCCAAAAGAGTTGATTTGATTACGGTGACTTAACTCAATTTCATATCCTTTGTTTTCTACTATCCCTAGGTTTACAACCTGAAGTGTTTGCCCTACAGTTGCCGGAATGGTTGCTGGTTGAGTAAGGATGCTATTCCTTTTTTCGTAAAAGACATCAACATTTAAACCTAGTTTATTTTTTAGAAAGCTTGTTTCTAAACCAATATTATACTTGTTCGCTTTTTCCCATGTAATGATCGGATTTCCAAAAGATCCTTCTACATAACCAGCTACCGTATTGTTATTGGTTAAACCGAAAGAATATCCTGTTCCTGTTGCATAAGAATTTTGAAAGAAGAGAAACCTTGAACTTGGATTAAATTCGTCAGAACCAAATCTGTCATTCCCAACTTGTCCATACGAGGCTCTGATTTTTACAACATCAATTGCTTTTACATTTTTTAGAAATTCTTCGTTTGATGCTACCCATCCCAAAGAAAATGATGGGAAGAGACCATATCTCTTATCTGATGGAAAATTTTCTGACCCATTGTAACCCAAATTAACTTCTGCGAGATATTTATCGTTGTAGTTATAAGTTACCCTGCTTACTAAGCCTTGATAAGAAAAAGGCCAATCGAATGCAGACGAATTTCTTGTTCTTCTATTTCTATTCGCTAGTAGGAGTGCAGTAATTGTATTTTTCCCAAAAGTATTGGTATAATTTAATGAGGCTTCAACATAAGTTGTACGTGTATTAGCGCCATCAAAAGCCTGACTAAAGTTAAAGATGGGAGCGAAAGTACCTGCCATCTCACTATATTGGTACGAGCCGTCTGGGTTTTTACCAATAATTTTATATCTGGCATACCAGTCGTTTACTCCACCCTGACTTCCACGAAAACGACTTACTGAGTGCTGGTATTCATTTGTAAAGGATACATTTGCCTTTGCGCTTAAGCCCTTAATTAAATGGCTAAGTTTGTAATCGATAATTGCACTTCCATCTAGCTTATTATTATAGTCTTTTGTAAAACCATGACTTTCAAATTCGGCCAAAACGTTATTCTGTCTCCAATTATAACCATAAGTTCCATCAGGGTTTAAAAGAGGGGCACTGTTTGGTGGGAAAGCCATTAATTCACCAAACAAAGTAGAAGTTGAATTTACGGGCCCTTTTCTTGTTTCGGCACGAGCCGACAAGTTTATAGCGATGCGAAGATTATTAGTTACATCTAGATCTACATTTGAACGAAAATTATACCGATTATAATTTAAGTCTGCATTAAAATCCGGACCATTGGTGCGCTTAAAAATACCATCTTGAGAAAAATAGCTCCCAGACACAAAGTATTTAGCCAATTTAGTCCCTCCAGAAACATTTGCATTGATTGTATATTGAAGTGCATTCTTTTTTAAAAACTCCTCAAAATAGTTAACATCAGGATAGAGATAAGGATCGGTGCGGTTCTTATAGCCATCTAATTCTGTTTGTGAATACAGAGGCGCCTTTCCTTCGTTTACGTAAGCCTCATTAAGCAATAAAGAATAGTTATACGAATCTAAGAAGTTTGGCAAACGGGTAGGTTGTTGAATTGCAGAGTTTGCCGTTACACTAACTTGAGGGGGACCAACAGTACCTCTTCTTGTGGTCACCAAAATTACACCATTTGCTCCACGAACCCCATAAACTGCCGTTGCAGATGCATCTTTCAGGATACTAATATTCTCTACTTCATTGGGGTCTATGGTACTGAAACTACGTTCTACACCATCTACTAAAATTAATGGACTAGAGTTGTTATAGGTACCGCGACCGCGAATAAGTAAAGCAGCAGCATCCCTACCAGGATCTCCGGAAGTTTGCAAGCCAATTAAACCAGGTAATCGTCCAACAAGGGCATTATTTAAATTTGAAACTGGAGATTGTTTTAACTCTTTAGCAGAAACAGTTGAAATGGCTGCGGTTACACTTATTTTTTTCTGTTGTCCGTAACCAATCACAACAACCTGTTGTAAATCACTATTGCTTTCTTTTAAGTTAATATTAATCGTATCCTGTGTGTTAACAGTAACTTCTTGTACGGTAAAACCGATATAGCTGAAGATCAAAATATCACCTTGTTGGGCATCAATTTTAAAATTCCCGCTATTATCGGTAACTGCTACTTTTTTGGTTCCTTTTACAGTAACGCTAACACCAGGTATTCCTGCCCCTGATTCGTCTGTTACTTTTCCTCTAATTTCTTTGAAGAAATTTTTGATGTTTGTTTCATAAATAACTGAATTGGCATATAGAGGCTCAATAACTAGCATAATGCCTAATACAATTATAAAAACAGTTACCATTTTGGTAAAAAACTTACTCATGCTGTTTAGATTTGATTAGTTGATTTTTTTTCTTAAAGTAAATCTACTAGCAACCAAAGCATAAAATTGCCGAAGGCATTATCCAAAGAAAATGCAAAAGATTGTATAAGTTAATATTTTGATTTTCAAATAATTACATACTATGCTTGAGCTAGAATGTACAAGGCAATTAAGTGAAAATGTCAAGTTTTCTTCCAAAAACTATATACGTAAACTTTAGTTTTGAGTTAAAAACGACGCTCGGATAACGAGTTGGGCATTGAAAAAGAGCTTAAATTAGAATTTCTCGCCAGTTTTAAGGTCCGACAATTGAAAATTTTGGAAAGATCCAATTCCTGCAAACATGAATTTTACACCCATTAATTTACCAATTGGTTTTTGATATGAAGTTTTAAATACCTCTTTACCTTCAATATAGAGTTTAACATGCTTGTTTTCAATTCGCAATTTTAAAGAAGCTCCATTGGTTAGGTCATGCCCAAGTGTACGAAGATCATTTTTGTCACCATCTTTTCCTATCTCAGAGAACTTAAAAAAACTCCAAGCCACACATTCTGGCTTAATGAGACTTAAGTTATGCCAGTCGTTTTCGCCATAAATAACAATATCTACTTGAGAACATCTTACACCAGGACGACTAGCTGATGTTTTGAAATCACCACTGAGCTCAAAGTTATCTGCATTGATAGTTGTAGGCTTTACATTTGCGAAAGCAACGAAAAAAGTTTTATTGGTATCAACACCGGCATCAAGCAGTTCTTTTGGTGATATTAAATGATTTTGCTGCTCGATATCGATATTTCGAGAAATAGGGTATACCCTTGTTGTATCGTGTTGCATGGTTGCTGTCATACTCCAACCTTTACTTTGAAGGTAAACCGATACAGTATCTATAATCGTATTTTTATGATATAGAACAGGAAAATACCTGCCGGGTGTTTCATAATAATGATTAACTAAACTATCTTTAAAATTTAATTTTTTAAGCTTAGAATCAGCAAAATCTATGTTAAAATTAGAAAGGTCGTCTGGTAAATTTCCTTTTACAGCTAGTTTAAAGATGGCCGAATGTGGGCTTTGCCCATTAGGGTTTAAACACACAAGTTTAACATTGGTTATTAAGCGATCATTTTTATAGAAATAGGCAAATCCAATAATTAGTGTTAGTAGAAAAATGGTACTGCTTATATATATAGTAGTATGACTTTTCTTTTTATCAGTATTCCTTTTAGTTAATTCTTTTATGTTTTCAGTTTCTCTTACACTATTCTTTTCTTTACTAATCGGATGTAATAGCTCAAATTCATGCCAGTCTCTGAAGCCAATAAATTGCGCTAGCGCATCTCTAGTTGCTTTTTGTGGATAATATCGAGTAGATGTTTTAAGTTTACCAAATATCCGTTTTAAGGTGTTTTCACTAAGATTAACTTTAGTTTGCCGATGCAATAGGCCACTTAATCTAACATAATCGCTATTCTTCCATTCAGCTATATCTTTGTCCCCAACCTTTAAGGCAACTTTCTTACAACATACGTCTAATTGCTGGAAGAAAATCGAATTTTCGCCTTGTACAGAATGTATGTCCATTAGTTATAATCTGCTGTTATTTAGTTAGTTGTCTTGTGAATAATATTGATAATGCTTTTGGATAATCCTTTTTAGAATTGCTTTGCTCTTGAACACTAAATTTACGTAACAAAGATAGCATTTCAAAGCAGCACTCATTACCAGCTGCAAATATGGAAATGAAAATAAATAAACCAAATAAAAAATCAGAACAAATATTATTTACATGAAATTTTTTAACCTAAAAATATCAACAGTTATAATTGGAAGTGCATTCTTAACTATGAATGCAATGGGTCAGGACAGTGCGAAACCCTTAAAAATTAGTGGCATTTATCCTCATTTGGCAACTTTTAACGAAAGCTGGGCCTTATCAGGAAGCAAAAAGAAAACCAATGGCGATGGCGGAGAAAATGGAATTGGGGCTATCACCCCATGGGCAAATAAATTATGGATGGTTACCTATTCACCTCATTTGCCAAAAGGAAGTTCTGATAAGCTCTACAGTATAGATAAAGATCTTAACGTAACCATACATCCCGAAAGTATTGGTGGCACACCCGCAAACCGAATGATCCATAAAGAATCTAACCAACTCATTACCAGTAACTATTTTATAGACGATAAAGGGAAAATAAGAACCATTCCGTTTTCGATAATGCCGGGTAGGATGACTGCAACTGCACGCCATTTAACAGATCCTGTAAATATGGTCTACTTCTATGATATGGAAGGAATGCTTTATGAGGTAAATGTAAATACGCTTGCCGTAAAAAAGTTGTTTAACAAACCAGTTCCGGGATGGCATGGAAAAGGCGCTTACACAGGTCAAAAGCAATTGGTTGTTGCCAATAATGGTGAAGAAGCAGTTTTTAAATTAACAAAAGAAATGCTTGAAGCTGGCGATTTACCAAAAAATGCAGAAGAAAAAGGTGTTTTGGCGAGTTGGGATGGCACAACTTGGAAAATTGTTGAACGCAAACAATTTACTGATGTAACAGGTCCTGGTGGGATTTATGGTTCTCCAAACGATAAGGCACCACTTTGGAGCATAGGATGGGATAAAAGTTCTGTTTTACTCAAACTACTAGACAATGGGCAATGGTATACTTATAGATTGCCAAAAGCTGCACGCACGTATGATCACAGAGGAGGCTGGTATACGGAATGGCCTCGTATACGAGAGGTTGGCAACGGAAAAATGCTAATGGATATGCACGGTATGATGTACGATTTCCCGAAAACTTTTTCGAGAAGTAATAGCGGAGGAATTGCCCCGGTAAGTAGTCATTTAAGGTACATTCCAGATTTTTGTAGTTGGAACAATCAGATTGTAATCGCAACAGATGAAACTACGGTTTTAGAAAACCCAATGGCTGGTAGAGCGCAATCGAACCTATGGTTTGGCCAGTGGAACGATTTAAAAAACTGGGGCGGTGCAACAGGTTGGGGTGGCCCTTGGGATAAAGATCAAGTTACGGCTGGAGTACCATCAGACCCTTTTTTAATTAAAGGCTTTGATAAGAAAGTGCTACACTTATCGCAAAGCTCAACTAAAGCTGTAAATTTTACTATTCAGATAGATAAACTGGGAAATAATAGCTGGACAGATTACAAAACCATTTCAGTACCGGCAAATTCATATCAATACTTTATTTTCCCAGTAGATTTTTCGGCAACCTGGGTTCGCTTTAAAGCAGATACAGACTGTATAGCTTCTGCATTTCTTCATTATACTGGTAAGATGCATACCACATCTGATCCTATGTTTAATAGCATTGCAGGTATTAATGAGAAGACTGCAATTAATGAAAATCTAATTCGTCCTGCTGGCCATAATAAAAATCTCCAGGTTCTAAATATTTCTACTAACAAAAAGTATAGCGAGATGGACGAAAAACTGCAGTTTGTAAGCAATGCTGCAGATAGCACTGCAGAAATGGAAAAACTGCTAGCATTTAAGAAAAATTATATCATTGATGAAGCTTCGGTAATCATCACAGATAAAACAGGGAAGTTCCGCCTACCAAAAACGTCTAACATATATGAAACTTTTGCAGCAAGAGATAAACGTGAAACTGAATCTGAACGCTTTATGTTAAACATTCAAGGCACCTTTTATGAAGTTGGAAGAGAGAGTGGTTTTAAAGCAGTACGTCCTGTTACAACTCATAAAAAGAAAATAATTGATTTTTGTACATGGAGAGGTTTGTTGGTTTTAAGTGGAACAAAGCAAGCTGCTAAAACCGACGGCCATTATTTTGGAAATGCTACAAATGGGTTATGGTTTGGAGGTATTGATGACCTGTGGAAAATGGGTAAACCCGTTGGAGAAGGTGGTGTTTGGAAAAATACAGCTATAAAAGCAAATGAAGCTTCATTACCTTATCTTATGACAGGTTATGACAAAAAATCTGTTCAATTAACCGCAGATAAAGATGTAGATATAACGCTTGAAGTTGATTTCGACTTAACAGGTTTTAGTACCTATAAAAAAATACACATTCCGGCTGGTAAAACAATAACTCATCATTTCCCTACCGGTTTTAGTGCACACTGGATAAGGGCAGTGGCTAGTAAAGAGTGTAAGGCTACCGTTTGGTTTACTTATCAATAAGATGAAGGCTGTAGGGTAGTGTTAAACAAACGTTTGCGTAGTGATTAACTATGAGAAAACAAATTACATGTCTATTTTGGTAGTTAAATAACCCAATTTCAATGAAAACATTTTCAAGCCTTAAAACCATAAAAGCACTTATACTTTTATCTGCCTTTCCTTTATTAAGTTTTGCCTTGCCACAAGCAACACAAAATATAACGCAAGTAAAGCCACAAGACACTAAAGTGATTAGTGCTAAGAAAATCAATTCTACTACAATTGAGCTCCTACTTTCAGGTAATCAGAAATTGATAGTAGATTTTTATGGCGAAAATATTTTCAGGTTATTTCAAGACAACTCTGGTGGCGTGATGAGAGAGCCAGAAGCCAAACCGAAAGCTAAAATACTGGTAGATAACCCCAGAAAATCGGTTTCAAAGTTAGACCTCATTGATGCAAATAATCAGTTTACCATTTCTACTGCGAACATTGATGTACTGGTAGATAAAAATACTTCGCTAGTTAAAATTGTTAATCGTACTACAAAAGCTATTGTATTAGAGCAAATTGCACCTACAAACATTGAAACTGGTAAAGTAACACTCACCTTTAAAGAAAGTCCTTTAGAATATTTTTATGGTGGAGGTGTGCAAAATGGACGCTTCTCTCATAAAGGAAAAGCAATTGCAATCGAAAATCAAAATAGCTGGACAGATGGGGGAGTAGCATCACCAACACCTTATTATTGGAGCACAAAGGGTTATGGTTTAATGTTCTACACGTTTAAAAAAGGGCGATACGATTTTGGAGCTTCGATAAAAGGGACTGTAAAATTAACACATGAAGCCGATTATTTGGATGTTTTTTTTATGGTGAATGATGGCGTTGTGCCTTTGTTGAACGATTTTTATCAACTTACGGGAAATCCAATTTTACTGCCAAAATTTGGTTTTTATGAAGGCCATTTGAACGCTTTTAATCGCGACTATTGGAAAGCCGACACGACTGGAATTTTGTTCGAAGACGGTAAAAAATATAAGGAAAGCCAAAAAGATAATGGAGGCATCAAAGAATCGCTAAATGGCGAAAAAGATAATTATCAATTTTCAGCCCGTGGGGTAATTGATAGGTATAAAAAACACGATATGCCATTAGGATGGATATTACCAAATGATGGGTATGGTGCTGGATATGGGCAAACAGAAACCTTAGACGGCAACATTGCCAACCTAAAGAATTTTGGCGATTATGCTCGCAAAAATGGCGTAGAAATTGGATTGTGGACACAATCAGATTTGCATCCGAAGCAAGGCGTAAGTGCATTGCTGCAACGTGATATTTTAAAAGAAGTGAAAGAAGCTGGTGTTCGTGTACTAAAAACTGATGTTGCTTGGGTGGGTGCGGGTTATTCATTCGGCTTAAATGGCGTGGCCGATGTAGGTCAGATTATGCCAGCTTATGGTAACAATGCCAGGCCTTTCATTATTTCTTTAGACGGCTGGGCAGGCACACAACGTTATGCAACCATTTGGTCTGGCGATCAAACAGGGGGCAATTGGGAGTACATTCGTTTTCATATCCCTACGTATATTGGCTCGGGTTTATCTGGTCAGCCAAACATTACTTCTGATATGGATGGTATTTTTGGCGGTAAAAACGGGCCAATGAACATCAGAGATTTTCAATGGAAAACCTTTACACCAATGCAATTGAATATGGATGGTTGGGGTTCTAGCCAAAAATATCCACAATCGCAAGGTGAGCCCGTTGCTTCGATTAACCGTAACTATTTAAAATTAAAATCGGCATTATTGCCATATCAATATAGCATTGCAAAAGAAGCAGTAAATGGTTTGCCAATGATGAGGCCAATGTTTTTAGCCTCATCTAACGCATATACCCAAGGTACAGCTACTCAATATCAATATTTATTTGGTCCAAGCTTTTTAGTAGCACCAATTTATCAAGCCACCAAGGCCGATGAAAAAGGAAACGATATTCGTAATAATATCTACTTACCAGAAGGCACTTGGATAGATTATTTTTCGGGCCAAAAATATAACGGGAATATGGTAATCAACAGTTTTGATGTGCCGATTTGGAAACTCCCAGTTTTTGTAAAAAGCGGGGCCATTATCCCAATGGCGAACCCAACAAACAATGTTTCTGAAATAAACAACGCTTTACGTACCTACGAAGTTTATCCAGCTGGAAATAGCAGTTTTATGGCGTATGACGATGATGGGGTAACAGAAGCCTATAAATTAGGAAAAGGTTCGTCAACCTTGATTACTTCTGCTGTAACTAAAAACGATGCCTTAATAACTATTGAGACCGCTAAAGGAGAATTCGAAGGTTTTATAAAGGTAAAAGCAACTTCATTTGTAATTAATATAACTGCGAAACCTAAAAGTGTTTCTGCAAAAATTGGTGGTAAAAGTATAAAATTAAAAGAAGCTAAATCGGCTAGCGAATTTGCTCAATTGCAAACTGGATATTTTTACGAGGCTGCACCTAATTTGAACAAGTTTGCCACAAAGGGAAACGAATTTGAAAAGATAATCATCACTAAAAACCCACAGGTTTTGGTAAAATTACCAGCTACAGATGTAACGCTAAATAAAATAGAACTTACTATTAAAGATTTCCGTTTCGAACCCACAGATAAAAATCGCATTTCTATCGGAGCACTAACTGTACCAACGCTAGCTCAAGTTACCGATAAAAATAAAGGTGCTTTTACGTTAACACCAACATGGCAAAAAGTAAATCGTGCCGATTTTTACGAAATTGAATTTAACGATGTCCTGTATAGCACAATTAAAGACACCACCCTTGTCTTTGATGGCTTAACACCCGAAACAGCTTATTCTTTTAAATTAAGAGCGGTTAACAAAGACAACAATTCTGATTGGGTAGAAATAAATGCAAAAACGACAACTAACCCATTACAGTTTGCCATTAAAGGGATAGTAGCCGAAACAACAGCCGAAAATCAAGGCGGATCGGGAGTAAATAAATTATTTGATTTTGATGAAGCAAGCATGTGGCACACCAAATGGGGAGTAAATTCAATCCCACTTGATATGGTCATAGACCTTAAATCGATCAATACTCTCGAGAAATTTAATTATTTACCACGTAGTGGCCGTGGCAATGGAATACTGTTAAAAGGAACAGTTTTTTATAGCTACAATAAAGAAAACTGGATAGAAGCAGGTCCGTTTGAGTGGGCAAATAGCGACGAGGTTAAAGTATTTAATTTTAAGAATAATCCAAGTGCTCGTTATTTAAAAATCAATGTAACCGAAGGTGTTGGAGGTTTTGGCTCGGGCCGCGAATTGTATGTTTTTAAAGTTCCAGGTACCGAAAGTTATATCCCTGGTGATATTAACAACGATCGAGTGATCGATAGAAACGATTTTACTTCTTATATTAATTATACCGGATTGAGAAAGGGCGATGCCGACTTTGAGGGTTACATCAGCAATGGCGATTTAAACAAGAACAATCTAATTGATGCTTACGATATCGCTGTTGTAGCTACACAACTAGAAGGAAGAGCAAGAGGTAGTAGAACTGAAAAAGTAGCCGGTAGCATCGAGATAAGTGCCGCAAAACAGAATTACAACAAAGATGAGATCATAGAAGTTATAGTTAAAGGGACAAATCTTACCGTTGTAAATGCTTTAAGTTTTGCTTTGCCATATAATCCACAGGACTTTGAATTTGTAGCGATACAAAGTTTAAACGTAAAGCAAATGGAAAACTTAACCAACGACAGGCTGCATACCAATGGCGATAAAGTGCTTTATCCAACTTTTGTAAACCTTGGTAACAAAGAAATCTTATCTGGTACTAGCGATCTATTTATCATCAAATTAAAAGCAAAACGCAAGTTGAAGTTTAATTTAACCGTGCAAGATGGGTTTTTGGTCGACAAGAATCTTAATACGATTAAGTTTAATCAACCAACCAACTAACACTCAAAACGAAAATGAAACCATACTTTATCTTTTTAATTTTATCCATTCTATCTTGGCAATTAAATGCACAAGAATTACCTACAGAGTTACAAACACCAGAAATTGTTTCGATAAACCGAATGCCAATGCGTGCACAAAGCTATGCTTTCGAAAGTAGAGATTTGGCCGAGAAGCGCATCAAAGAGAAGTCTACTTACTTTATGTCGTTAAACGGTAGCTGGAAGTTTAATTGGGTAAAAGACCCACGTAAGCGCCCTACAGATTTCTTTCAAACCAATTATGATGATACCAAATGGGATAATTTTAAAGTACCTGCCAATTGGGAAACCAATGGCTATGGCACCCCAATCTATGTAAACCAACCTTATGAGTTTGCTGGAAGGCAACTAACCGGCTCTAGAATGAATCCTCCATTTGACATTCCGATTGATAATAACCCCGTTGGTTCGTACAGGAAGAAAATCACCATCCCCGAGAATTGGACCGGTCGCCAGGTTTTTATCAGTTTAGGTGCGGTAAAATCTGCTTTCTTTATTTGGGTGAATGGTAAAAAAGTAGGTTATAGTGAAGATAGCAAACTAGCAGCAGAATTCGATATCACTAAATATGTTAAACCAGGAGAAAACTTAATCGCTTTGCAAGTTTACCGTTGGAGCGATGGAAGCTATTTAGAGTGCCAAGATATGTGGCGTATCTCTGGAATTGAACGGGATGTGTACCTCTATGCTACACCAAAATTAAATATTGGTGATTTCAAAACCACCGCTACATTAGATCCAACCTATACCAATGGGCTGCTAACAGCTGATATTAAAATCGATAACTATAAAATAGATCAACGTACCAATCATAGCAGACCCGATAGTTTTTACGTGGCCCTAGATTTGGTTGATGCAAAAGGAAATAGCATTTGGAAAGATAATTCGAAAATGACTACCGTTTTAGGCAATTTTAATAGCCGTCTTTCTTTTAACATACAGGTGAATAATGTTAAAACTTGGTCGGCCGAAATTCCTTATCTCTATACGCTATACATTACATTAAAAGATAAAAATGAGAAAGTGATAGCTGTAATTCCGCAACATATAGGCTTTCGCTCAATCGAAATTAAAGGAAGTGATTTTTTGGTTAATGGCAAACGTATTTTCTTAAAAGGCGTAAACAGGCACGAACATAATGCAACGCAAGGCCATACCTTAACCCATGCTGATATGGAAAAAGACATGGAAATGATGAAGAAATTAAATGTAAACGCAGTTCGTCATTCTCATTATCCGCCAGATCCCTATTGGATGCAACTTTGCGATGAATATGGTTTATATGTTATTGATGAGGCAAATATCGAAAGCCATGGTCGTTACTATAGTTTAGAAACTTCTTTTGCTAACGATAAATTGTGGAGAGCTCCGCATTTAGAACGGGTGCAACGCATGTATGAACGTGATAAAAATTACCCGTCAATTATTACATGGAGCTTAGGAAATGAGGCAGGTAATGGTGTAAATTTTTATGAAGCTTACGAATGGCTAAAGAAAGTAGATACTCGTCCTGTACAATACGAACGTTCCGAAAATGACTATAATACAGATATTATTGTTCCTCAATATCCATCACCTAATTATTTGCCAAACTATTCCAAATCAAAAAATACCAGGCCATTTATCATGAGCGAATATGCGCACATTATGGGCAACAGTTTAGGTAATTTTAAAGAATACTGGGATGCCATAGAGAGCAATCCAAAATTGCAAGGTGGTTTTGTTTGGGAGTGGATAGATCAGGCTATAGATACCGTTAAAAATGGCAAACGTATTATGGCCTATGGTGGCGATTTCCCGTTAAGTGGGCCCGTTGATGAAAATTTTAGCGACAACAATTTTTGCGTCAAAGGTGTGGTTACTGCCTATCGCGGGATGACTCCTATGGCTGTAGAGCTAAAAAAAGTACATCAATTTATTAAAACTACCTATAATGGAGCAAATCAAATTAATGTAAACAACAGTTATTTCTTTAAAGATATTAGCAATGTACAGTTAGACTGGGAGGTGCTAGAAAATGGAAAAGTAATACAAAGTGGTGTGGTTACAGATTTAAATATCGCCCCTCGCCAAACACAAACGCTTACATTGCCATTTAAAATAGCCTACAAAGAAGGGAAGGAGTATTTCTTAAACGTATATTATCGCTTAAAAACACCAGAACCATTTTTAGAAAAAGGATATGATATTGCTTACGAACAACTTGAATTAGCAGGTAAGCCAAAAACAAATGATCAAATTATCGCCAATAAAAAGATAAACGTAGAACGTGTAGGCACTACTGCTGTGGTAAAAGGAAGTGATTTTACCATAATATTCGATTTGTTAACCGCAACGTTATCCAGTTATGTTTCAAAGGGACAAGAATTATTCGTTTCTGGCCCACAACCGGGCTTTTATCGTGCCCCAACAGATAATGATATAGGTGCGGGTTTAAATAAGAGCTTAAGAATGTGGCGTAACCTTTATGAACAAACCACTATTGATAGCATCACAACGGTTGTAGAACCTGTGTCGAATGCGATAAATGTAACTTTTAATGCTAGTTTGCTAAAGGGGAACCAAAAAACGAAGCAAACTTTTACTATTTATGCCGATGGCGTTATTAAAGTAAATAACCAATTTATGGCTATCAAAGGCAATTACAAGAGCTTAATGCGTGTTGGGAACGATTTGCAATTGAAACCGGCTTATAGCAATATTCAATGGTATGGTCGTGGCCCGGGAGAGAATTATAGCGATAGAAAAACTGCATCGTTAATCGGTACGTACAAATCGACTGTAGATGAGCAGTATTTTCCATATGCTCGTCCACAAGAAAGTGGGAATAAAACTGATGTACGTTGGGTTTCTTTTACCAACAAACAAGGTAAGGGATTACGTTTCGAATTTGCCGATCAATTGCTAAGTTTTAGTGCTTTGCCCTATGCAATAGAAAATTTAGACCCTGAAGAAGAGAAAAAGCAATATCACTCGGGCGAGTTGGTAAAACGTAATCAAATTTATGTACATATGGATCTGCAACAGTTAGGCGTACAAGGAATAGATAGTTGGGGTTCGATGCCGTTAAGACAGTATCAAATTCCATTTAAAGATTACAGCTATAGTTACTATATTAAGCCAATTAAATAATGAAAAATATATTTTTAGCACTTCTTTTTATAAGCGCTTCAACCTTTGCCCAAGACGTAAAACTTGCACCAACACCACCCATGGGATGGATGAGTTGGAATTTAATGGCAATGGACATAAACGAAAATGGAATTAAAGAAATGGCCGATGCTATGGTGTCAAGTGGTATGGTTAAAGCTGGTTTCAATTATATTTTTATTGATGATGGATGGCAAGGCGGACGTGACAACAAGAACAATATGATTCCTGATCCAAAAAAGTTTCCTTCGGGCATAAAAGCGCTGGCAGATTATGTGCATAGCAAAGGAATGAAATTAGGTATTTATTCTGATGCTGCCCCATTAACTTGTGGTGGTTTAACTGCCAGTTTAAATTTCGAAGAACAAGATGCCAAAACCTTTGCCAAATGGGATATCGATTATTTAAAATACGATTATTGTGGAGCACCAGAAGACGTAGAAACTGCTAAAAAACGATATGGTAAAATGGCAAAAGCTTTACGCAATTCGGGAAGGGAGATTGTACTAGGTATTTGTGAATGGGGGCCGCGCGAACCTTGGAATTGGGGTGCCGAAGTTGGCGGACAAAGCTGGAGAACTACCTTCGATATTAGAGATAAATGGATAGACATAGAAAATAAAGGAGGTGTTGGTATTTACGACGTAATTGATAAAAATGCTGAATTAGCAAAATATGCAGGACCCGGAAGGTGGAATGATGGAGACATGTTAGTTGCAGGTTTACACGGTATAAAAGGGCCATCTTCTGCCTATAATGGAAAAGGGTGTACTAAAGAAGAATATCGAAGCCAAATGAGCTTATATAGTATGCTTAATTCGCCCTTGTATGCAAGTTGCGACATCCGTACTATGGATGATGAAGCTAAAACGGTGTTTACAAATGAAGAGGTAATTGCCTTAAATCAAGATGCATTAGGAAAACAAGCAGAACGTAAGATCAAAAATGATGTTTGGGATGTTTTTGTTCGCCCGTTGGCCAATGGCGATCACGCAATTGCCATTTTAAACAAAACAAGTTCAATACAAAATACTAAATTAAACTTCGCAGATTTAGGTTTAAGCGATAAATACGAAATCAGAGATTTATGGCAACACAAAGTTATTGGAAAGGGCAATAAATGGGCCGGTGATGTAACTTCGCACGAAACCAAAGTTTTTAGATTAAAAAAGATATGAAAAGACTAGTTTGCATTCTACTTATCAGTTTCATTTGTCAATTTAGCTTTGGGCAAGAGTTATCGAAGTACAATCTTAATTTTGATAAATTGGCTGCTAAATGGGACGAGGCTATGCCTTTGGGCAATGGAATGTTAGGTGCTTTGGTTTGGGGAAAAGGAGAAAAACTTCGGCTCTCGCTAGATCGCGCCGATTTGTGGGATGAACGAAAATCACTACCAGATTTAACTACCTATAATTTTAAATGGGTTCAAAATCAGGTAGAAAAAAAGGAATATCGAATAGTACAGCAAAAATTAGATGAGCCTTACCACCAAACCACGCCGACCAAAATTCCGGCAGCAGCAATCGAGTTTGAAGTAAGCAGGTTTGGTAAGGTGGTTTCAAATGTTTTGGATATTAAAACTGCTCTTAACACCATTAAATTTCAAAATGGCGTAGTATTTAACTGTTATATCCACGCGACTAAAAATCAAGGTTTTTTTGGTTTCGAAAACCTGAAAAATACCGATATTTTGCCCAATTTAATTGTGCATAATTATGCAGGGAACGAAAAAATAAGTACAGATAATAGTCACGCCGGAGTTGGATTACAAAAATTAGGTTATCAGAAAGGGGAGGTGATAAAAACGCCAAATGCCATCCGGTATAAACAACCAATGGCCGATGGGCATTTTTACGAAGTATATATTCATTGGGTAAAAATAGGCAATAAGGTTATAGGGTCATGGACGGTTACTAAAGACGCTGTGGCTACTATTCAGCCAATATCTACAACAGCCAAAGAGCCAACAGGCTGGGATACACATACAAAATGGTGGGCAAATTTTTGGAGCAAATCTTCCATTTCAATCCCCGATCAATTGGTAGAGAAACAATATTACTTAGAACAATATAAATTGGGTTCGGTAGCAAGAAAAGATGCGCCAGCCATTACTTTACAAGCGGTATGGACAGCAGATAACGGGAGTTTACCACCTTGGAAAGGTGATTTTCATAACGATTTAAATACCCAATTAAGTTATTGGCCAACCTACACTTCAAACCATTTAGCAGAAGGAAAAACCTTTACCGATTGGCTTTGGAAGGTGAAGGGCGAAAGCGAAAAATATACGAAGGCTTATTTCGGCGTTAAAGGTTTAAATATACCTGGGGTAGTAACTTTAAGTGGCTATCCGATGGGTGGATGGGTACAATATTCAATGAGCCCAACAGTTGGTGCTTGGTGTTCGCAGCATTTTTATTGGCAATGGAAATATAGTATGAACAAGCAGTTTTTAACCGAGCAGGCTTATCCATACATTACACAATCGGCTACATTTTTAGAAAACATAACGTTTGTAAAAGATGGAATAAGAATGCTGCCATTAAGCTCTAGTCCAGAGTACAACGATAACGACATTAAGGCTTGGTTTAAAAAATGGAGTAATTTCGATTTAGGCTTGGCTAAGTTTTTATTTAGGGCAGCAAAAGAAGTGTCAATTGCAAAGGGCGATAAAAAAGGCGCGATGCATTGGCAAAGTATAACGGATCAACTACCAGATTATGAAGTAAATGAAACAGGGTTTACGATTGCACCCGGACAAAACCTTAATTCCTCTCATCGTCACATGTCGCAATACATGGCCATTTATCCTTTAGCGTTGCTTGATTATAATAAACCAGAAGATAAAACCCGTATCGATAATTCATATCAACAAATAGAAAGCAAAGGAACACGTGCATGGTGTGGTTACTCTTTTAGCTGGATGGCTTCATTATATGCGCGAGCTTACCAAGCAGATAAAGCGCTTAAACAATTGCAAATCTTTGCCACAAATTTTTGTTCACCAAATAGTTTTCATTTAAATGGAGATCAAAAGGGTGGCGAACATTCTGGCTTTACTTACCGTCCGTTTACGTTAGAAGGGAATTTTGCTTTTGCACAAGGTGTAAATGAGTTATTATTACAAAGCAGAGAGGGCTATATAGAGGTTTTTCCATCGTTACCAAGCACATGGAAAGATTGTGCTTTTAAAGATTTAAGAACAGAAGGCGCATTTCTAATTCGTGCAAACTATAAGAATGGCAAAACCGATCGCATCCAAGTTTTAGCAGAAGAAGGAGGGGTTTTAGCCATTAAGTTACCAAAAGGAAATTTTAGCCTTGGCGGGAAAGAAATAAAGCTTGTAAATGGAATTTTTAAGATAAATACTAAAAAGGGAGAAAAGTTATCTTTTATAAATAACTAAATCTCCCTCTTTTTAATCTTATAAGTTCGAGCCTTCAGAAACATCATTATTGCTGATGCCCTTTTTGTTTTTCTTAATGGCATCTTTCAATTTACCAAAACGATAGTTTAAGCTAGTGGTAAAGTTGCGTTGATAATTTTGATTGTAGTTTTCTTGTGTAAAATTAGGTCCTTTAGTAGAATTTATCGCTTTTCTGTATTTATCGAAAGCATTATTGGCTGCAAAAGAGACACTAACTTTGTTTTTAAATAACTCTTTGCTTACACTAAGTGACGACGAAACATAAGAGTTCTGACTTCCTTGTAAAGTAAAGTTTGGACCATTATAGTTTATACTTGCAGTAGTTTGCCAGGTTTTACTAGGGCGATAAGTTAATGAAGACGACCCACGATACATCAAACCATTGGTTTTTAATGGCGCGCCATTAATCTCACCTTTAACTATTCCGTAAGCAGCCATTCCATTTAAACTTCCTCTAAATTTAGCATTAAATGGATAATTTACATTCATATTTAAGCCAATTAAAGTTGCGCTTCCTGTATTGCCATAGCTGCTGCGTGTAATGTTTGTAACTGGGTCGGTTACCACACGAGGCATAATTACATTGTCGAAAAACATCCCTCTTAAACCAACATTTATAGACGCTTTTTTAAATCGGCTGTAATTTACTTCTATACTTTGTCCGCTCATAGGTCTGAGGTCTGGATTACCCGATGATTCGAAATTAGGGTTCGAACGATCTACAAAGGGATTTAGCTGACCAATGCCTGGTCGTTGTATACGAGAAGTAAAACCAAAGTTAATACTGCTCATATCTTTAAACTTACGGTTTACCGAAACCGAAGGAATTAAATTTAATGAACTGCTATTTAAATTGGTGGTGGTTCCAGAGAAATCTGCATCAATTTCAGTTTGTTCAAGGCGTACACCAGCTTTTACACCCCAGTCTTTGAAGCTAAATTGATAGGTATTATACACCCCATAAACGTTTTGATTATTATCAAATCCATTTGTACTGAACGGATCGATAACAAACTCACCAGAAGAATTCATTGATAAAAAGTCGAAATTACTATTGTTATCTCTAAAAATAGCTTTAACTCCAGCTTCAATGTTTACTTTTTTTAATGGATATACATAGTCGATCTGAAAAGTTTTTTCGGCAGAACCTCCGGTGTTATTTTGTTTGTAGTTGGGCAAGTTGTAAGCAACAGGATTAAATACATTCACGTTGTTAAACTGATCGTTACTGAAACGATAATATCTGTAGGAGAAGGTAAGCAAACGATTTTTGTCTTTTTTAGAGCCAAGTTGATAATTCAATGCGGCATCAATTCCATTCCCAGAGCCCTCGAGGTTGTTTAGGAGGTTGTAACTTTGCATTAATGAAGTTGCATTCTTAAGTGTCGAATGTTGAGTGCTTATACTTTCGTTCGAATTGGCGTTATAATTTAACTGTCCAGAAATTAAATTTAAACTATCGATTTCAAAACTAACTTCTGTACCGATGTATCCACTTTTTCCAGAAAAATCGCGGGTACCCGTTTGCCATAAATTGGTTGGGTTGCTACCTTGAGTAAGCCTTAAATTACTATTATTTAATTGAGGAGAACTGTTTAAACTTCCACCAGCATTTGTAGAAATTCCGAGTTTACCAGCCTTTAGTGTAAACGATCCGCCTAAACCTGGGCCGCCAACCGGGAAACGTTGACTTGCGTTAACAGTACCATTAGATCCATTGATCTGTTTTTTGAACGTAATGATGTTGATGATACCAGCTAAACCCTCGCCGTCGTATTTTGCTGGTGGAGTGGTAATGACTTCAATTTTTTCAATAGTAGACGCTGGCATACTTTTTAAGATATCTTTTGGATTTCTTTCCATCATGCCCGATGGTCTTCCATTAATTAAAATCTTGTAATTGCTATTTCCTTGAAGTTGAATGTTATCATCAGCATCGAGCGATAACAAAGGTACTTTACGCATCATTTCTAATACATTGTTTACTTTGCTTTCGGGATCGGCTTTTACATCGTACGATATGCGATCAATTTCTTGCTTAATTAGCGGTCTTTCTGCTGTAATTTCTACACCTTTTAATTGTGTTGGCGATGCACTTAAGGCAATGTCGCTAAAAACTTTCGACGTTGTAGATAGTGTTAATGAGATATTTTTAGTTTGGTAACCTACATTAACTATGGAAAGAGCGTACTCCCCAGCTGCAAGACCAGTAAATTCAAACGAACCGTCTTTAGCAGACACTGTCGACTTTAATTGTATTTTTTTATCATTTTTTAAAAAGATGCTAGCCGATGAAATAGGTTTTTTGGCTATCGAATCTGTTAATTTTCCACTGATCTGTAAAGACAGGTTGGTTTGGCTAATCGCTGTTAAGCTGAAGCACCAAAAGCAAAGTAGTAAGAGTAAATTTTTCATTTCAAAACTAGTGTATTAGTGAATTAATACACAAGTATAGTGAAATTATTTATATGTTAAAATTAAATGTGACGAAAGGCATAAAAAATGTGATGAAAAAACAGTTAAGGCTATTGTAAAGCAGGTAGAAGATACTTTTCAATAATTTCGTCTACCTGTGAATGTGCGTAAGCTGTCCCATATGCAGAAGCTGTGATTACAATAACCAATGGGATCTGCTGAAATATATAAATCTTGTTTCCGCCATTTCCAGTACTATAATAAGCGTTATACTTCTTATTCTTTATGATAAAGGTTTTATTCCAAAATAAATAGCCGTAAAATCCTGGCCTATCGGGAGGTAATATTTGATGAGGTGATAAACTCTTTTTTATCCATGATTTCGAAAGTAACTGTTTGTTTTTAAAGCGCCCTAAATCACTGTAAAGCAATCCATATTTAGCAAAATCTAATGCCCTTAGTCTAAGTCCGCCACCTCCAAATGGTTTCCCTTGCGGTGTCTTAGCCCATTCAAAAGTATTGATGCTTAATGGGTCAAAAATCTTCCGCTTTGCATAGGCTTCCAATCCTTCAGGGATATTTCGATCTAAAATATCGGCTAAAAGCATTGTTCCTGCTGTAAAATAAGCCCAACTTTTGCCGTTTATTCGCGCTGGATCCATAGGCAGGTCGAGCGTAAATTTAGTATAGTCGGCTGTAGGGTACATATTTTCTTCATTTCCAGGTGAGGCATCAATACCATCATCCCCATCAAATGCCGAACTCATCGTTAACAAATCGACAAGTTTTACACTGTCTTTTTTAGGGCTGTAATTTGCATATGTTTTAAGAGGGTAGAATTCGCCAATACGTTGGTGTTCAGATTTAATATATCCATCATCAATAGCCATTCCAACGAGTGTTCCTGTAACTGATTTACTTACCGACCTCGGATCGTGTAAAGTTTCTCTGTTCTCTCCATTATAATACTGTTCCAATAGCAATTTCCCATTTTTAACGATTACAACTCCATTAATTTTTCGATAAGTTTTTTCTGCTATTTTAAGGTTAAGTTGGGTAATTAAATCAAGATCAATTTTATCTGTTGATAGTTCAAACCCACTATTTTCTGCAATCTTTTGAGGCTGATAAAGTATAGGGTCTAAGATTTTTTGAATTTTGTTTACTTTTATGCTTTTTTCGGCAAGAATGGGCGAATAAACTAATCCATTATGGTTAATATAGGCTTTAATTTGAATGGTAAGCAATTTCTCTTTACTCGTGAAAGCATCGTTCCCTATCTTTCCCATGAAACGATCCCAAGTGTTTATACTCCATATTCCAGATCTGGTAGCACTGATAAAAACAATGTCTACGGGTCTGTTTGTTATTTTATCCGATAAAAGCAATGCACCAGGATGTAAATTTTCAGTAAAAACACTTTTTCCATCTATCAGAATCGTAAAGCTATAATTCCCTTTAGTGGTTAATTCTTCCTTTTTTAAATCAGGTGCCAAACGAGAAAGTTCGTCTTGTAGCGAATATTTTGGGCTAAGCAAAATATAAAAGTCCTTTTCAGAACCTAAATTGTAACTGGTTATGGCAATATTATTTTGAAGACTATCTCTTTTTGGACGTTGACTATGAAAAGTGATGTCTTGTGCTACGGAAGTAAATCCAACAAGTAAAAATGCGGTAAAAACGAATAAGCTATTTATTTTTCTCATGTTCCTAAATTAGCACTCTTATTTTGCTCCATATAGAATGAGATTAACATGATGAAATTTAATTTCTTAAGAGTTTACGAAATTGAGCAGGGGTGGTATTGGCAAATTCTTTAAAGCACCTAATCATATGACTTTGGTCTGCAAAACCGCAATCGTGGGCAATATAGCTAAATGTATTTTTGCTTCCCAGTAGTTCAGAAAGTGCGCGTTCTACTCTAATTTTCCGAATGTAATTAGCCAAGGTACAACCAAAGTATTTTGTAAACGACCGAGAAAGATGCACAGGATGGATGCCTAAAATGTTAGCTATTTCGGTTAAAGAATAAGGGTTTAGATAGTTGTCTTTTAAAAGTTCATCAACTAATTTTACCCAATCAGGTACATAAACCGAATCTATTTTTTGTGCAGAAAAAAGCTGCCCTAAGGCATTAACAACTAAGTTTTCAATTCCTAATAGCGTGAGGTCATCAACATTCTTAGTCTCTTTTAAAATCTTATGAAAAATGATTTTAAGGTTTACATCACTAATTTCAAAACTGCCCTCGATATTCTTTAGTCCTTCACCATTCATCTGAAACCAACTTGGTAGCAATTCAATATGCATTCCCCTTGTATAATCTGATGATTTAATGTTATAATGCATTTCTTCCTCATTGTGGAAAATAAGACTTCCAACATTACACTGTTTTTCACCTTTCTTGTCGCCTTCAATCATTTTTCCTGCCAAAAGAAAGGTGAAATAAGCATTTTCATGATGGTGCCAATCTACATATTCGTGTATATAGGTAGTATTTGTAAAAATAAGACCATTACCTTCTAATTTTTGATCCGTAACACCGAAAAAATCTCCCGAGTTTAACTTTTTCATCACCATATAATTGTTAATGTGTTGTCTTTTGTTTTTGACAAATTTAAATTCTCGGTGTTACATTAGTGTAAATTAAATTTATACAGATTTGTTTTATCTTTATTGCTCGATTAGTAGCTATTAATGAAGGAAAATGATGATTACCAAGAGGATAAGTTCAAATTTGCTAAACTAGCACGAATTCTAGCAAACAAGACAGTTGTATTGCCGCCCAATCATCATGGAACTAAAATGGTGCTTATATTTAGTCGCCATCGTTATTATAGGCACTTAGTTCTTGAGCTGGCAACTGCCGGAATTAGCCAGGCAGGTAAACTTAAGAATCCGCTTACTTTTCTTGATCCGCTTGATTTGGTATGGAAAACTGAAATTCAGGAAGAACTGAAATTCTTTACAGGAATATCTCGGTTCAGGAATAATTATGAAAGTAAGCCAGCTTCAGACGTAGATGCCTTAAAGGCCATCGTACAAAATCCTTTATCCATTGATTTTTATGTACACGATGAAAAAGCATCACCAACGGTAACAGCCAGTTCTCTTGTTTTAGTTAAGATTTTGATTTTAAAACCAAACCTCGAGCTTTCTGTAGACGAAAGAGAAGATAATTTTGAGATTTCTGGAGTATTACATCTTCAGGGTAAAGCGTATGCTATGGAAGATATTCAACTGCGCCATCATTATTTTGTTGAAGTTAAAAGTCAGCTCTACCTAATCGATAATCCTTATTTTCTGAGTGTAATCGATTTCTTTAAACAACATCAAAATAATTTGGTGATTGCAAGAGCGGAGTATGAAGATTTCCAACAAAACCTATTGTCAAAATTAGAAGAGAAGGTTAAAATCAATTACGCTTACTTAAAGAAAGCCACAAAAAAGCAGATTGTAGAACAGGGCTTCGACCTCGACAATGAACAAATCATCTACCTTTCTGAATCAGAAGATTATGTGCTCATCACACCGGTGTTGCGCTATGGTAACCTAGAAATACCTGTAATTTCTCAGAAACAAATTCAATCTAAAGATAAAAGAGGTGCGCTATTTACGCTTGCGCGTGATGAAGAAAGAGAACTCCAATTCATTACCAACATTGCAAAAATGCATCCATATCTTACAGAACAAGCTGACGAATTTTCCGATCAACGTCACGCCGATTGCTTTTATATACATCGCAAACATTTTTTAGAACCCGAATGGTTTTTGGCAGCATTTGAAGCCTGGAGGAGCAAGGGTATTGCTATTTTAGGGTTTAATGAGTTGAAAAACAACACACTTAGTGCATATGCTGCCGAAATAGCTATCCATGTAAATAGTGGCATAGACTGGTTTGAAACCGCTATAAAAGTGAAATTCAATAAAGAGACCGTTTCCTTAAAGCACCTCCATAAATCGATCAGAAACAAAAGTAAATTTGTGCAGTTAGGCGATGGAACAATCGGGATTTTGCCAGATGAATGGCTGCAAAAATTTGAAGGTTATTTCAGTGCCGGAGAAGTTGTAGGCGATATGCTTCACACGCCAAACATTAATTATGCAACCGTAGAAGAATTGTACGAAGAAGAATTGCTCGACCTCGAAACGAGGGAGCGTTTGAGTTTATACCGATCTAAACTATCTGCTTTTGAAGCCATAAAAGATATCGACGTGCCAAAAGAACTAAATGCCACTTTACGGAGTTATCAAAAAGAGGGCTTAAATTGGCTTAACTTTTTAGATGGCTTCAATTTTGGAGGTTGCTTAGCCGATGATATGGGCCTGGGTAAAACGATACAGGTATTGGCGTTTATATTATCGCAACGCGAAAAGGTTGCTCAAAATACCAATTTAATAGTTGTACCCGCTTCTTTGGTATTTAACTGGCAACAAGAAATAAAAAAGTTTGCGCCCACGTTAAAAGTATTAACGGTTTATGGTGCAGACCGATCGCCTATTATTGCCCATTTTGATCAATATGAAGTGGTACTTACCTCGTATGGCACCTTATTATCAGACATTAGATGGTTAAAAGATTATCGTTTCAATTATATATTTCTCGATGAATCACAAACCATAAAAAATCCAGATTCGCAGCGCTATAAAGCTGTGCGGTTGCTCAGGTCGCGCAACAAAGTGGTAATCACAGGTACGCCAATCGAAAACAACACATTTGATTTATATGGGCAATTTTCTTTTGCTTGCCCAGGTTTGTTAGGTAGTAGGGAACAATTTAAACAATTATATTCTGTTCCGATAGATCAGTTTAAAGACCGTAAACGTGCCGATGAATTGCATAAGCGCATACATCCATTTCTGTTAAGACGAACAAAAGAGCAGGTAGCTACCGAACTTCCAGATAAAACAGAAATGGTAATTTATTGTGAAATGGGTACGCAGCAACGTGAAATTTATGAGAGTTGCCGGACCGAAATTAGAGACTACTTGATGGGAACCTCCGAAGACGAGCTTACCAAAAGCAGCATGCACGTTTTGCAAGGTATTACTAAATTAAGGCAGATTTGTAATTCGCCCGCTATCTTAAGTAAAGAGAAATATTTTGGCGATTCGTCGGCCAAAATGGATGTGCTAATGGAGCAGATTGAAAGCAAATCGCCCTATCACAAAATTCTGGTATTTTCACAGTTTGTGACGATGCTCGATTTGGTAAAAGCAGAATTAGAAGTGCGGAAAATCACTTTCTCTTACCTTACCGGACAAACTAAAGAACGTTCTGCAGTTGTTAATTCTTTCCAAAATAACCCCGAAATACGTGTGTTTCTGATTAGTTTAAAGGCTGGTGGCTTAGGTTTAAATCTTACACAGGCCGATTATGTTTATTTAATAGACCCATGGTGGAATCCTGCGATAGAGAACCAGGCTATTGATAGGGCATACCGAATTGGGCAACATAAAAATGTAATGGCAGTACGCCTGATCTGTCCCGATACTATCGAAGAAAAAATCATGTTGATGCAAGAAAACAAGAAAGAAATTGCGAGTGGGTTAATTAAAATAGATTCATCAATTTTTAAATCGTTAACGAAGAAAGATTTACTAGAGTTAATTTAAATATTTTTTTTACCACCCGAGTCACCCAAGAAAGCCTAAGTCTAAAGTGCTCTTTGGTTTCTGAGGTGGTAAGAATAGGCCGAATTCAATATTAAGTTAATGTTAACAAAAATTAATATTCCGATAATACTAACTTAACATACCGTTCCTACATTTAGCATATGAATTATCCAGTATTTATATTTCACGAATTAGTGCTTCGGTTTTCAGATATTAATAGGGGAGTGGGTAGATATATTTCTAGCACTATAGAAAATGGCGAATGCCTAATCAGAACCACTAGTGGTATGATTAAGATTACGATGGGGCTTTTGGAAAAACAGTATCATGATCCAAAGCAAATCTCAAAAGAAGAACTTCAGCAACTCGTTTCAGGCTTTGAAACGGTAGCCTAAGCTACCGTAAATAATGAGTTAACCTTTTTCGCTTTCTACTTTTGGCTTAACATCCGCTTTAACGGTATTCTTAACTGTAGGTTTTGTTGGTTTAACAGCAATGGCCGATGGAGTTTCTGTTTTAGCAATAGCCGGAAGCGCTAGATTTTCTTTTGCAAGTTTTTTAACCAGCTGTTTAGCATTTTTGTTTATTAGTTTATCGATTTTTTTGCTAGTGGCCGAGAAATTTACGATTACCGACTGCAGTGCAGCACTAATTTGATCAGTAAGTTCTGTTTTTGTCGCTTTTTTTTGCTCTTTAAGAGTGGCTTTATGCTTGTTCTTCTTCATATTCTTCAAAGCTATAAGATTGAAGTATTAATTTCATATTATCATTTTGTTAACGCGTGTAGTAAGAGTTAACATTAGCTTATTGGTTATAATGCTCAGCGCTCCACGCTCCATGCCCCAACGCCCACGCTCCACTCTTTCCCCTTTATTTCGTATCTTTACTAAAAAAAGTGATATGAAAACGGAGAGGGCTATTTTAGCAGGCGGTTGCTTTTGGGGAGTTGAAGAATTATTTCGTCATTATCCAGGTGTAATTTCTACAGCGGTAGGGTATACAGGTGGTGATGTGCCCAATGCAACCTATCGTAACCACGGAACACACGCAGAAGGCATCGAAATTATTTTTGATCCTTCAAAATTAACATATCGTAAACTGCTCGAATATTTTTTTCAAATACACGACCCAACAACCCGTAATCGACAAGGGAACGACCTAGGCACATCTTATCGTTCAGCCATATTTTTTATGGACGAAACGCAGCGCGAAACGGCGAAAGCTTTAATTGCCGAAATGGAAACCTCTGGTGTATGGCCTGGAAAAATTGTGACCGAAGTAGTTCCGGTAAGCGATTTTTGGAATGCAGAAGAAGAACATCAAAACTACTTGCAAAAACACCCGTACGGCTATACTTGTCACTTTGAAAGACCAGATTGGAAATTAAGTTAACGTTCCTTTTTTAATCGTTTCAATTCCGAATCAATTAATGTGTACAACTCAGGCGTTGAGGGGCGAGGTGCATCTGAGTTAATAATTATCCCTTTTTCGTTAATAATAATAAAGCGTGGTATAGAAACTAAGTCTACTGCTTTGGCAAATTCTGAACGAAAGCCACCATCAACCCAATAGTTTTTTGAGGGAGAATTAATTACATCTTTTAACCATTGTTTCCGATCTAAATCAATAGAAATGCTGATTACTTCGAGGTCGGCAGAATTGTTGTATTTCTTTTCCAACGAATTATAAGATGGTCTTTCAGCTAAACAGGGTTCGCACCATAGTGCCCATACGTCTATTACAACAATCTTTCCCAAGAAATCTTGAGTAGATATTTTTTTGTTATCCTTGGTATATAGTGTAAGATTTGGCAGTAAATAGTTGTTTTTATATTTTTTTTCTACTTGCTTAGAAACAGCTTGGAGTAATTGATCGGTAGAGAGGACTGCTTTTAAACTGGAAAGTAAATTGTTAGCCTGTTCTTTATCCGAGATTCGCAATTGATTAGCCACAAATTGGGTAGAAAGATAGTCGCTCATTACTTTGTTTTTTACGGTTTCTGAAATGTACTTTAAGTAATTAACTGGTTGTAGACTTGGATTTTCTCCATATTTAAGTGTATAACTGTTGTATAACATTGACTTAAGGAATTTTTCAGGAAAAACTTCATATATCAATTCATCATTTACCGAATAGTTAACCAAGTGTTGATTAAAGAAATCAACACCTTTTGCATTTGCCGTGCTTTTCATAATACTAACAATGCCGTCTACAAATACCTTAAGTAAGTCGCTTTCTTTTTTGGTTAATCCTTTTGCATTTTTAATTAAATTACTTTGTTTTTCGGTAAAAGCATTTATCATTAAAATTGTTTCTTTTTCTTCAGTTGTTTTTTTTGAATACACCCAGTCGTTATTTATAGTGTAGATTAATTCATGAAATAAAGACGCATTGTTTACTTTGAAGTTCTTGGGATATTCTTCATAATCCATCACCAATTCATAATCCTTTTTAGATTCTAAGAAAACGGGGATAGTACGTTTTCCAATTATCAACATATAAAATCCATGATGTGGAATGGCGGTAGTTATTGTGGTTGATACCCCTTTATTTAATGCAAATTTTACAAGTGTATCTGTCGAAAATTTTTTATAATTGGTGTAGAGTATAGCAGCTGTTGGCTCACTGTAGTTTATTACAGTTAATTTAATAGTATTTGCGGTGGTAGCTCCATACCAAAGCATAAAGAATAACAGAATGTAATGTTTCATATCATTAAAAGGTTGATTTTAAGACCTGTTGTAATGATAATTGAATTTAGAAATGGGTAGGGAGATATGTGACGAAAGCACTGAAAAATGTGATGAAATGATAAAATAAGACGCCTTTAAATAAAAATATCTGATTTACAATAAATTATCATATCTTTGTGCTTTATTTAAATACAATATAATGCAACAAGGAACAGTAAAATTTTTCAATGAGACAAAAGGTTTTGGATTCATCACACCAGCAAATGGCGATGCCGAAATTTTTGTACACGTATCAGGTTTAATTGATCAAATTCGTGAGAATGATTCAGTAAGCTATGACGTAGAACAAGGCAAAAAAGGCCTAAACGCAGTTAATGTTAAGATAGACTAAGAAATTATCCTTCATAAATTGAGAAGCTCCGATCTAATGTCGGAGTTTTTTTTGCTCATTTTTGTCCGCTTTACTTGCTGAACATACTATAGTAATGCCGAAGCTTATCATCCAAAAGGCTAATCGCCAAACGACCCCATGCTCCTTGCTCTCGTAAGCCCTCTTACGAAGTATAACCCAGAATTTTCAATACCTGCTTAGAATTCTGCTCTTCTCCAAAAACTTCAAAATTGAAGGTTTCATCACGGTTTCGGCGAATAATAACATGTTTCGGACTAGGGAGTAGACAATGATGAATACCACCATAACCACTTAAAACTTCCTGATAAGCGCCCGTATTAAAGAAACCTAAATACTGAACTTTTCGGGTTTTTGGCATAAACACGCTGTTCATGTGTGCCTCTTGATTGTAGTAGTCTTGCCCATCACATGTAATGCCACCTAAATTTACCCGCTCGTATTCCGAATCCCAGTTGTTGATAGGTAAGAGTACATATTTTTGGTTCAATGCCCAAACATCGGGTAGGTTAGTGATGAACGATCCATCGAGCATTAACCATTTTTCGCGATCATTTTGTTGTTTACGCCCTAAAACTTTATATAAAATTCCAGAAGCTTCAGCAACCGTATATTTTCCGAACTCGGTGATGATGTCTGGTTCAATTACATCGTGCTCTGCACAAATTTCCTTAATCCGTTTTACAATTTCATTTACCATGTATTCGTAATCGAAATCGAATACTAAGCTATCTTTAAATGGCATTCCGCCACCAATATCAAGTGTATCTAACTCAGGATTAATTTTTTTGAACTTGCAATAAAGTGTTACGTATTTTTCAAGCTCATTCCAGTAATATGGAGAATCTGTTATCCCAGAGTTAATAAAGAAATGCAATAATTTAACTCTGAAGTTAGGATTTGCAGCAATTTTATTGTTGTAAAAATCGATTACATCTTCCATACGAACTCCTAAACGAGAAGTATAGAATTGCGAATCTGGTTGCTCTTCTGCAGCGATACGAATACCCAGATTACATGGGGTATCCATTTCTACTTCATCATCATAAAGATTAAATTCTTCTTTATTATCCAAAACCGGGATGATGTTTTTATAACCATCATGCAACATATCGATAATATATTGCTTGTATTGATAGGTTTTAAAACCATTACAAATTACGGTGATGTCTTTAGTTAGCGAACCTTTTTTCTCTAAAGCCTCGATCATTGGCATATCAAATGCGGATGACGTTTCGAGGTGAATACCATTTTTAAGCGCTTCCTCTACGATATGGCGAAAATGCGAGCTTTTGGTACAGTAGCAATATTTGTAATCACCACGATAATTATTTTTAATAATAGCAGTTTGGAACAACAATTTAGCTTGCTGTATCTTCTTACTAATCATAGGTAAATAAGTGAAACGTAATGGCGTGCCATAGGTTTCGATCATTTCCATTAAATTTAGATCCTGAAAATATAATTCATCGTCTATAACGCTGTAACCTTCTTGTGGAAAGCCAACACTTAGATCAAGAAATTCGGAGTAACTCTGCATTTATTTCAAATAATATTTTTGCAAAAATGTAATTTTAAATTGAGAATATAAGGGTAATGCTAATTTTTTTACGCTAAAAAGAGTAATGCCAGTGTTGCACGGGGTTTCAGCGAACAGCTGGCTATTTTTTGCCATCCAAGATTCTGATCTAGTCGCTGATTTTTACCACCTTAGAAATCCCAGCTCAGGTTTACTTTGGTGGTGAAAAACTACACCAATGTTGGTAAATGAATTTCTGCCAACATACATCGTGCACTACCACCACCATTTTTTTCGATGATATACAAAGGCGCATAAACTATTCTGCAATACTTTTCTAGAGCAGAAATTTGTGTTTCTTTTAGAGATAAATATGCTTGTTCTGACATCACCAATAAGTTTTCTCCGGCTTTGTTATGAACTTGAAGCATGTTACCTGCAAAATGGTTCATTTGATCAAAGCTAATTTCTATGATTTCTTTTTTGGTGTCGACGAAGCTTTGTCTTAAGTTTTCTTTTTCTATTGGATCAGGAATCGAATCAAAACAAACCACAACAAAAGCATCAGCTACACACATCATCACATTGGTATGATAAATTGGGAAGCCCGCTTCATCAACCGCATTAAAAACAACACTTTTATAACCCGCTTTACTGCAAAATGCTGCCAGCACTTTTTCATCGGTACGTACCGATAAGCAGGCATAAGCAATTCTGTTAACACGGTCTAAAACAAGGCTTCCAGTGCCCTCTAAGAATAGATTATCCGCTTCATTGGCACTTAAATCTATCGTTCGGGTAATCATAAAATCTTTGTGAATACGATCTATGATCTCCGTTCTCCGCTCAGCTCTCCGGTTTTCAGAAAACATAGGGTATAAAATTACCTCGCCATTGTCGTGAAACGAAACCCAATTGTTTGGGAAAATCGAATCTGGAGTTGAAGGTTCTAAAGTGTCGTCTATTACGGTTACATCAACCCCATTTGTACCTAATACATTTACAAAATTATCGAACTCGGCTAAAGCTTGTTGCTGCACACCAAATTCTGACGTTTCCTGTTGAAATTTATTATTGCCTGCAGTTTGCGTGTTGAATTTAAAATCAACAGGCCTAATCATTAATATATGGTTGGTAGTTTGCATGTTACTTAATTAAGGGTTGAAGATGTTTTTTAGAGGTTTAGGGTATGGCGTTAAGCGTTTTGGATTCATAGACTCTATTGTTCAACTTAATTTATAAACACCTTGAACGCTTATCACCCCACGCTCACCGCTAATCGAGATTATCCCTAAGCAACGGCAAGCTCATGCAATGAAACCCGCCTCTTGCTCTCGATAGTTCAGACGATGGCATCAATACTAAAGTATCAGTAAGGGTATCGGCGCTGACTTTTCCACTTTCTAAATCGTTAATTAAATCTTTAACCTTAACAATAGCAAACCCTTTTGCTTTAAAGGCCTCTACTGTTTTATCATTTCTGTCGTAGCCCAAAACCACACCTTCTTTAAGTGCTAAAAGGTTGCACGAGTCGGTCCATTGCTCACGGGCATCGAATGGAAAAACACCATTACCGCTATAAATAAACTGAACCGGTTCGGTACTTTTTAGATCATTTGTGCTTATATCTTCAAAAAGTTGCTCCATACTTTTAAAGTGCTTCGGTTCACTTTTGTTCTTATAAAACTGTATGATTTCGGTTTGTTCTTTTGGTTCAGGTTGAACTAAAAAATCGATCGGATTGTTATATTTATTTTCGTCAACACTAGCGATAGAGTGCAATAACACCCATACATTTCGTTTTACTTGTGTAAATACTGTATCTAAGTGCATAAAATCTCGTTTATTCGGGATCCTTACTACGGTAATTTTATCCACCACATTGTTTTCGAATAATAGTTTCATGGCCTCATTGGCGCCATAGGGCGATGTACGCTCACTGCAACCAATTAATACGTGATTCGGACTAATCATCATCACATCACCACCTTCTAATGTCGTTCTATTTTCTAATTCCTCACCAGGACGTAAAAAATGATATTCTGAATCTGGGATTTCTAAAACATGATCTTTATACCCTTCGAATAGGGGATGATTAAAGAAAATGTACCGCATCAATAAACTCTCGCGTACTCGTGCTTTTTTGGCCGGTTTATTTAATAAAATATAATCGTTAATGGTAGTGCCTACATCACGAGTAAAAATAAGGTTCGGAATTGGCGAAAAAATCATTCGTCCGTCTGGCAGCGATCCAGATATTAACGTTTTAGCCAATTCTTTGGCATCCGTTTCAATTAACTGCAGTTGTAATTTGTAGGTGCAACCCTCAATAGCACAAACAGAGGCACTTAATTTTTTTTTAATCGAGGTATTTTCTAAAATATCAGCTAGTAATTGTTGCAATTCTATAACCTGTTCAGAGGCATGAAAGTTTTCGCTATCCGGTTTAAAAAAGGACCTATCCGCTTCATCTGAATCAATTTCGGCTAATTTTCCTTTTATTTTATCTGGATCTAAGAAATACATGAGTAACTTTACGTAATAATCGTATTCGTCTTTTCTGATGGTATCTAAATGTACAATATCTTCGAATAGCCAATCTTGTGCTTTAGAGGGTACTACTTTGCCCAAGCCACTGTCTGGACTATGAATTAATAATTTCCGTAACCGTCCGATTTCTGTATTAACCTGTACTTTAAAATTCTCTTTGCTTGTACTCATATATTTGGTATGTGGTGATACAAAGCTAGTAGATTTTTTCTTAAAGCGACGCCCTACGCTCCACGGTCCACGCCAAACCACTCATTAATCTTTGCCTTTTGCTCTTTTTTAGGTATTTTCGCGATATGAATTTTATTATCACTGCCACACTTAATGCAATTAAACAAATTTACAATGAAGAAGTTGCTGAGAGTGTAATCAATATACAAGAAACACGTAAAGAATTTGAAGGTCAGCTAACGATTGTTGTTTTTCCGATTACTAAAATTTCTAAAAAATCTCCAGAAGAAACTGCTACCGCCATTGGCGAGTATTTGGTAGCGCATGTAGAAGAGGTTGTTGCTTTTAATGTAGTAAAAGGTTTTTTAAATCTTAGTATAGCCGATTCTTATTGGATGAGTCTTTTTAACAACGAGCTTTTAAAAGATGATTTCTTAATAGTTAAACCGAATGGTAAAAAAGTGATGGTCGAATATTCATCACCAAATACCAATAAGCCACTGCATTTAGGGCATGTGCGTAATAATTTATTAGGTTATTCGGTTGCCGAGTTGCTTAAAGCGGATGGATTTGAGGTTTTTAAAGTGAATTTGGTAAATGATAGAGGAATTCATATTTGCAAATCTATGTTGGCCTGGGAAAAGTGGGGAAATGGCGAAACTCCAGAAACTTCGGGCTTAAAAGGAGACCATTTAGTTGGAAAATACTATGTAATTTTTGATAAAGAATACAAAAAAGAAATCGATACACTTAAAGGCGAAGGACAAACCGAAGATGAAGCGAAAAAGAATGCACCATTAATTAAAGAAGCACAACAAATGCTTTTAAAATGGGAAGCAGGAGATAAGGCGGTGATTGCGCTTTGGGAAAAAATGAATGGTTGGGTGTACGAAGGGTTTGAGATAAGCTATAAGAATCTTGGAGTTGATTTTGATAAATATTATTACGAAAGCAATACCTATTTATTAGGAAAAGATACAGTTGATGAAGGTTTAGCGAAAGGTGTTTTCTTTAAAAAAGAAGATGGTTCGGTATGGATCGATTTAACTGCCGATGGATTAGATCAGAAATTAGTGCTACGTGCAGATGGTACTTCAGTATATATTACCCAAGATTTGGGAACTGCGCAAATGAAATACGATGATTTTAAAATGGATGAATCCATTTATGTAGTGGGCAACGAACAAGATTATCATTTTAAGGTGCTATTTTTAATTCTCGAGAAATTAGGGAAAACCTGGGCAAAAGGATTATATCATTTATCGTACGGCATGGTCGATTTACCAAGTGGGAAAATGAAAAGTAGAGAAGGGACGGTGGTAGATGCAGATGATTTAGTTGCCGAAATGGTTGAAACTGCAAAGCAAAAAACAGAAGCATTAGGGAAAATTAATGATTTTTCGGAGCAAGAGAAAAACGAGCTTTATACCAACATTGGGTTAGGTGCATTAAAATATTTTCTTTTAAAAGTAGAACCTAAAAAGCGTTTGTTATTCGACCCTTCCGAGTCGATAGATTTTCAAGGTAATACGGGCCCTTTTATACAATATACACATGCTAGGATTAAATCGTTGCTGAGCAAGGCGGCCTATCAATCTGCACAGCGCATAGAGCATGTGGTTTTAACACCTACAGAGCTAGATATGATTATGCTTTTGGAGAAGTATCCAGCAGAGCTAAGTAATGCTGCAAAAGCCTATAGTCCTGCTTTTTTAGCGAATTACTTATACGAACTGGCTAAATTGTTCAATAAATTTTATCACGAAGTACCACCAATTGTAAAAGAAGAAGATGCGAATGTTAAGCAGCATCGCCTAAATATTTGTCGCTTAACGGCTGATGTATTGAAAGCAGGTACAAAAATATTGGGAATTAATGTGCCTGAACGAATGTAATAACGCTCAATGACCTCTTTTTTCCAAGAACTAATTCTCCTTTGCATTGCCGCATTCGCTGCTGGTTTTATTGACGCCATTGTAGGTGGCGGAGGTTTATTACAAACACCAGCTACTTTACTTATTTTACCACATTATCCAGTAGCTACTATTTTCGGTACAGTTAAAATTCCATCTTTAGCAGGAACAAGTGTTGCTGCATTTAAATATGCGAAGCAAATTAAGTTAAACTATAAAATTTTAATCGCTTGTGTTATATCAGCCTTTTGTGCGTCGCTGATGGGCGCTTATTCGGTTAGCAAACTTAATAATGAATTAATTAAACCCATTATTCTTGTGGTGTTAATTTTGGTTGCTGCCTATACCTATTTTAATAAACAATTTGGTATTCACCAGCAAAAGGAGCATTCACCTATAAAGCAAGTGTTTTTAGCGGGGCTTTTTGGTTTAATCATAGGTTTTTATGATGGGTTAATTGGCCCAGGTACAGGATCATTCTTAATTTTAGTATTTATTGCGGTGTTGGGTTTCGATTTTATAGGTGCGAGTGCACATGCAAAAATCGTTAACATGGCTACAAATTTGGCAGCACTAATTTATTTTACCTCCACTGGCCATGTTTTATTTGAGTATGCTATACCTATGGCAGTTTTCAATATCATTGGATCTTTTTTAGGAGCTAAATTAGCCTTGTTAAAAGGGAATAAATTTGTTAGAATTTTCTTTTTAATAGTAATATTTGGTACTATACTCCGATTTGCCTACGATGTCCTTAAATGATGTCTAAAGCCATTTTATTTCTTTAAGTAGTAATCTTAGTGTGTATATATGGGGAGTTAGTTGCTCGTTTCGTGAAAAAATATCGCATAATTGCAGATAATCAGAATATTATATCTAGCTTTAATACAGACAAATTATCGCTCAATTAATTAATCTATGGAAACGCTCAAAATTAATACTCCAATAGCTGTTAAATTATTTTCATTTACCTTATTATTAATTTTATTAACAGGTTTTCAAAAATTATCAGCACAGCTCTACTTTGCTAACGCTGAGGGCTCACAAATAAAAATTTCGGGAACTAAAAATAATGTACAAATTGCTCCTGTAACCAATTATTTTTCGAGCGAAGGAAAATTTACCATGATAGGTGGCGAGCTACACTATTTAAATTCTTTAAACTTTAACTTACCACTTCGAGTTGAAAATAAATCATTAACCTTAATCAATACTGCGTTACTTGCAACCACTGAGCCTAAAAATGATATTAATTTTCAATTAACTCATTCAATGGTATTGCCAGAGCTAAGTATGATTCATGCCATTGGTTATTTAACTATTCAAGGGGTGAAAACCCGTGTCGATTTCCATTTAGATTATATTGAGAATAGTGCTGAAACCATTACCGTGATGGGAAAAAAAGCAATCAAATTAAGCGATTATAAAAAAGATCCAATCTCAATTTTTGCCGATGCAAAAACCCAAGATATCATTCAACTTGATCTTAAACTGGTAATTAAAAACCCAGTTAAAGTAGATTATATTGCTGCTTTAGCAAAATAATTAATTTTTTTTAACCCCACGTAGGGGTAAGCCTTCATTTCGTTGTCTCATTTTAAAATCAGACACAAATGAAACGTTTAACGAAAAAAATCACTCTTTTAAAAGCAATCGTTTTTGCTTTATTACTATTAACCAGCTTTAACCTTTTTGCCCAGCTCCCTGGAAAAGTCCATTTCGGACTTATTTATCCAATAAGTAGCAACGGTACCCACGCACCTTTAGATACCAATAACCTATCCATCCATTTACTAGCTGGTGTTTCGGCCGCAGAACGCGGATTAACTTTCGCAGGTTTTAGCAATATTGTTCTTAATGATGCTGTGGGAAGTCAATTTGCCGGTTTTTCAAATCATATCCGTGGTAGGGCAGATGGTAGCCAATTTGCAGGCTTCGCAAATACCTACGGTGGTGGTAAGGGTGCAGCTTTTGCTGGCTTTACAAATATTGCACATGGTGATATAAAAGGTGCTCAGTTTGCAGGTTTTGCCAATCTAGCCAAAGATGTAAAAGGAGCACAATTTGCTGGTTTTTTTAATTATGCAAATAGCATAAAAGGAGCGCAGTTTGCCGGTTTCGCTAATATTTCTAATCAAAACGTTAGTGAATCGCAAATCTCAGGTTTTATCAACAAAGCGGGTAATGTAAAGGGAACACAGATTGCCGGCTTCATCAATATTGCCAAAAAGGTAAATGGTGCACAAATCGCAGGCTTTATTAACATTGCCGATCACTCCGACTATCCCATTGGCATCGTCAACATCATCAAAAATGGAGAAAAAAGCATTGGTGTGAGTACTGATGAAACGCAAACTACGATAGTAAGTTTAAGATCAGGAGGAAGAGCCTTATATGGCATCATAGGAATAGGTTATAATTTCAAAAACGAAGACGAGGTATACGCCGCTGAACTTGGCTTAGGCGCACATTTCTTCCCATCGAGCACGTTTAGGTTAAATGCCGAATTGGTGGCAACTACATTAGAAAGTTTTAATCCTGGCGAATATTTTAAAACTTCCTTCAGGCTAATGCCAAATTTAAAGCTCTTTAAAACACTTAGTTTATTCGGCGGACCGTCGCTCAACTTCGTTACTACCAATACCGATGAAGGTAAACAATTGTATACCAAAAATTTAAGAAGTTGGAACAACAAATGGGGCAACGATTACAATGCGCTGTATGTGGGCTACACTGCCGGTTTACACATTCTTTTTTAGCCTCGCGAATCCCTCATCCGATGAATCTCTCATCCGATGAGCAAAATTTTTAATCCCTCATCGGATGAGCAAAAAATAATAAATCCCTCATCGGATGAGCAAATTAAATGAACAATTTAAACACACACACAATGAAACACTTAATCCTATTATCAATCATCAGCATTTTCATGCTAAGCTCATGCACCAAAGATCGTTTAACAGCTAATGGTGATCGCATTACCGAAACCAGAACATTAAATGAATTCAATTCCCTTAGCATTAGTGGAGCAAATCGCGTACATGTAAGCTATGGCAACGAGTATAAAGTAGTGTTAAAAGGGTCGAGTAATCTGCTTCCTTATTTTAAAACCACTTTAGATGGTAAAAAGCTTAACCTAAGCTATAAAAATGCAAACGTTAACCACGACGATATTGAAATTTTTGTAACCATGCCACTTATCAAAGGCGCGTCCGTAAGTGGGAGTGGCGGATTAGACATCGATGGGAGCTTTGCTGCTATAAATGAATTCGATTTATCAATTAGCGGTTCGGGCGATGTTTCAGTAAACCATGAGTTAAAAGTAGACGATATAGAGATTCATATTTCGGGCTCAGGGAAAGTATTTTTTCAAAAATCCATTGCCAAAGAAGCCGATATTGATATTTCGGGTAGCGGTGATGTGCACATACAAGTTGTCGATTTCTTAAAAGCGAGAATTAGCGGAAGTGGAGAGATCTATTACAAAGGCAGTCCGCAGTTAGATACTAAAATTTCGGGTTCAGGTAAACTGATCAAATCTTAACGCCATGTTAGCTGTAGTTACTCTTTGGCCAGTGCTAAGCAAGTGGTTTGGTGCTGCCGAAATTAATTTGGACGATATAAATTTATTGCAAGCTAAAGCTCCAGACGTTATGTTATATGCTTTGCCACTTGTGTTTTTCTTTACCGTTGTCGAGTTTTTGGTATCCCATTTTGGAGAGCATAAAACGTACGAGAATAAAGAAACTATTGGTTCATTGCTTATAGGTTTAGGGAATTTAACGGTTAATTTACTCATGAAAGTGGTGTTAATTTATTCGGCCATTTGGTTGTACAATCTCTTGCCATGGCGCATGTTTTTTAATTGGTACACTTTAATCCCATGTTTTTTGGTGTACGATTTCTGCAGTTATTGGTCGCACAGAATCTCGCATTATAATCGTTTCTTTTGGGCAACCCATGTGGTACATCATTCGGCCGAGCATTACAATTTAACGGTGGCTTTTAGACAAAGCTGGGTACAGCATTTTAAAGTAATTTTCTTTATCCCTGTTGTATTGATGGGTTTTCACCCAGTGATGTTTATGGTGGCCAGTCAGTTGAGTACCCTTTACCAATTTTGGGTGCATACCGAAGCAATCGGCAAATTACACCCGTTTATCGAAAAATATTTCGGTACACCATCAAATCACCGCGTGCATCATGGAAGTCAGGAAAAGTACCTCGATAAAAATTTTGGTGCCACCTTTATGATTTGGGATCATTTGTTTGGTTCTTTCCAATACGAAGAAGAAAAACCAATTTATGGTTTAACTACACCAGTTACCAACAAAACCAATCCATTTATCTTAAACTTTCAAGAGTACTTCGATATGTTTAACGATGTAAAAAGAAGTAACGGATTAAAAGAAGCATTGTTTTTCATCTTCGCAAGTCCCGGTAAAATTTACCGCAGGAAATTAATTCCACTTCAAGTTAAAGCGCAAAATAAACGACAAAGAAATTACTATAAAGCTATAGCAATTCTAACGGTACTTTTGTTGCTATTAACTACCGTAATTAAAGGCCAACAAACTTCCGAATTACCAACACCTGTGGGAAAAAATCTCTTGTTCTTTTTACAGCGCACGCCTGATGCAAATACTGTTATTTACGAGATCAATTTTAAAAAGGATGGGACAATTGATGAGCAAAAACCTGTGGTGGGATCGTGGATTAGGTACGAAGAAGAACAAAGATATAAGCCGTTAACTGGTATAGAACAACGATTTGCCTACGGAGTAAAATGTAAATCTTTAGGTAACGATGAGTTTGAAATCCGCCTTGCAGCTTATAAAAAAATGCCTTTGTATTTGTTAAAATCTTCGGTAGATAATAATTATAGAATGTACATTAAAAATGGAAACGATAATTTATTACTTAAAAGAGTATTTGTAAAAGTAGGTGGAGGGTCGTTTTGGTTTCCCAAAGTGCAGTATATAGATTTAATAACGGCCCATAGCGAAACAGGTAAAGAAATTATTAAACGAATTGCGATTTAAGTGAAGTGATGCTCGTGATAACAAGAGGGCTAAAAAATAATATATTTGAACCAGTGAAATTGACAGGCCAATCTTACGGTAATCATCAAAACGATGTAGACTTTGAAATGCTCTTTAAAACGCATTACAAAGCTTTGCTTGCCTATGCTTTTGTAATTTTAAAAGATGAAGACGATGCCGAAGAAATTGTGCAACAACTTTTTTTAAAGTTTTGGGAGAAAAGAGAGCTGCTATCTGTACAAACTTCATTAAAGGCATATCTCTACAAATGCGTGTATCACGATAGTTTAAACTACTTAAAACATCAAAAAGTTAAAACAAAGTATCAAGATTTTACACAACATAGCATGAATAATACCTATAACGATCGCCTAGAGGTAACCGAACTCCAAGAGCAAATTAACCTGGCGTTAAACGATTTGCCAGAGCAATGTAGAACGATATTTCAAATGAGCAGGTTCGAAGAATTAAAGTATAGAGAAATTGCAGAAGCACTAGGTTTATCTATTAAAACAGTTGAAAACCAGATGGGGAAAGCATTACGTATTATGCGAATAAAACTAGCCGATTTTTTGGTGATTATACTAACATGTTTAATGTATTACAAAGATTTTTTAAAATAGGGGGGTGAAGCGATGAATGATGAATTATTAATTAAGTTTCTGCTAAATGAGAGCAACTCAGAAGAAAATGATGAGGTGAACAGCTGGCTTGCCTTAGCAGATGAAAATGCGATGTATCTGGCGCAGTTGGAGAAAATTTGGATCGAGAGCAAAAACCTAAGCATCAAAAGCGAAGTTGACGTAGAGGCGGCATGGTTAAAGTTTAAATCGAATGCAAACGCAGTACCGACTGTAAAGTTAAAGCCGTGGAGTACTTGGATGCGTATTGCAGCGGTGTTTGTTTTAGTAATAGGTTCGTTAACACTCTATACTGTCTTTAAATCAAATGGTTATACCGATGTAAATACCAATGCCCAAGTGCTATCGCAAGTACTTCCAGATGGTTCTGAGCTTACACTTAATAAATTCTCGCACATCAAATTTGCAAATAATTTTAAAAGTAATAGAAGCGTTGAACTCGATAGTGGCGATGTGTTTTTCAAGGTCGAGAAAGATAAAACCAAACCTTTTATTATCAAAATTGACAAAATTTCTGTTCAGGTGGTGGGTACTTCCTTTAATATTAAACATCTAAAGCAGCAAACTGAGGTGATTGTAGAAACGGGAATTGTAAAAGTGAGTTTGGGAGCATCAGAAGTGCTATTGCGTAAAGGAGAAAAGGTGATTATACCAAAAGGAGCAATTAAATTGGAAAAATTACCCGTTAACGATCAGTTGTATAACTATTATAGAAGTAAATTATTTATTGCAGATCAAACTCCATTACCTACATTAATTGCAGCTTTAAATGAGGCTTATGGAAGTAAAGTTGTGCTAGAAGGTGCTGCAAAAGATTTAATTGTTAATACAACATTGCCTTATGAAAAATCATTAGAAGATAATTTGAAAACCATTATTGATACTTTTGATAATTTAAAGATAAAGCGTAACCAAAACGAAATTATACTGTCTTATTAACATAATGAAGTACAAAATTATACTCTCGCTTGTGTTATTCGCTAATTTGGCTTTGGCACAAAACACTACAAGCACGTATCGAAATAACCTTTCTAAACTGGTAACCTTTAACGTAAAACAGCAAAGCGTTCGAAACACCTTGCAACAAATTAGTACGGCTGGTAATTTCTATTTTTCGTTTAATGGAAAATTAATTAACCAAGATAGCTTAGTGAACCTAAATGTGCAGCGAATGCCGGTACGTGATGTACTCGACCAAATGTTTGATGGCAAGGTAGATTATAAAGAAAATGCCGAATATGTGATACTGCGATATGCCGTAAATCATTTCACTATTGAACCCGAAAATATTACCACCGCCGAAAATCTATATCTCATTAGCGGCTATATTGTAGATACCAAAACAGGTAAAAAAGTAAAGCAAGCCAGTGTTTACGAGAAAAAGTTATTGCAATCGACCTTAACAGACGATGATGGTTATTTTAGTTTACGTTTTAAAGGAGATCACAAAGAAGTTGTATTAACTGCAAGTAAAGAAACCTATCGCGATACTGCTTTGGTTTTTCTGTCTGATATAAAAATTGTGCCTCAGGGTTATAACGATCCCGATAAGGAAAAGGGTACAATTTTTTCGAATGCCATTGAAGATTTAGGGATTAGTAAGTTCTTATTATCCTCAAAGCAGCGTATTCAGAACTTAAACGTTCCTAACTTCTTTGCTAACATGCCCTTTCAGGCTTCGCTGTTGCCGGGTTTAAGCTCGCATGGCATGATGAGTAGTCGCGTGGTAAATAAAGCCTCCTTGAACGTGATAGGTGGCTACACGGCAGGTGTTGAAGGGGTAGAGGTGGCTGGTGTATTTAATTTAACTATAGGGAAAGTTAAATCGTTTCAGGCGGCAGGTGTATTTAATGCGGTAGGTGGTGATGTAGAGGCAGCTCAATTTGCTGGGGTATTAAATTTTAACAAGCAAAATGTAAAAGGCTTTCAAGCTGCAGGGGTTTCTAATTTGGTGGCTGGAAATTTAGATGCAGTTCAAACAGCTGGGGTTGCAAACATTGTGAATAAAGAAGTAAGGGGAGTGCAAATTGCGGGCGTTACCAATATAGCGAGTCGAGGGGCAAAGGCTTTTCAAATTGCTGGGGTAGGGAACATTGCTTCAAGAGATTTTACGGGAACACAAATTTCTGGTGTTTTTAATTATGCCAAGAATTTTAGGGGTCTACAAATTGGGTTAATTAACGTTGCCGATAGTAGTTCGGGCACTTCGATCGGCTTAGTTAACTTGTCGAAAAACGGCTATAAAAAACTAAGTTTCTTTAGTAACGATTTGATAAATGCCAATGCTGCGATTAAAACAGGAAACGCAAATTTATATACTTTGCTTGTTGCAGGTAGAAACTATTCGGATACCGCAAGGATAGAAACAATCGGTATTGGTTTTGGTCACGATTTTGTATTTGGAAAGCATTTAGCGATTGAAACCGAAATGATTACCCAATATTTATACCTCGGAAACTTCGACTATGCAAATATTTTAACGCGCTTTCAGGCTAATTTAGAACTTCGGGTTTTTAAAGGTTTTGCCATTTTTGGAGGTCCTTCTTATGCATATTATAACAGTGATGCACCAATGGGTTCGAGTGCAAAGGGGTATAAGCAGAATGTTGTGCCTATAAAGCATCATGTTTTTAATAATGGTAACCAAGGTTGGTGGGGGTGGAATGTGGGGATTACGTTGTTTTAGGTGAGGTTTGTCCTGCCAAACAGTGACCTTGCCATGTCCTCGGCTGAAGAGTTTGCGAGGTTTACTATTCGTAGGACTTTAGGTATCTGCTCGGTAAAAGAAATGGCCTAGCGTTCGCGCAGGGTAAAAGGGAACCGGTAATTAATTTGTACTGTTATTTTAGAATGCCACTTGGATTGTTTATTATCGCCCCTAGATGATACAGACCGGTCAAAATTTAGCACCCGACAGTACTCCAGAGCAATATTGGAAAGCGCTGAAAAGCGATGATGGTGAAGCATTATCCGTGTTGTACAGTCTATATGCAAATCCGTTGTATAACTATGGCTCTAAGTTTAGCTCCGATGAGGAAGTAGTAAAGGAATGTATACAATCATTGTTTGTTACGCTATGGGATCGCAGGAACAGCCTTGGTACTCCAGTTAACGTCAAAAACTACCTGTTCAAAGCACTGCGAGTGTCTATCTTTAAGCACAAGAAACTGTTTGAGATGCAACAGCGGTTAAAAGAAGGTGAAAACTATAGCTTTCTGGCTACACTTTCCATTGAAGATGAACTGATCATCGGTGAAGATACGTCGGCTTTGCAGCTGCGTTTACAAGCGGGACTTGAGCAGCTGAGTCCTAGGCAAAAGGAGGCCGTTTTTCTCCGCTTTTATGAGGGAATGAGCTATGCTGAGGTCGCGGAGGTAATGGATATATCTGTCAAGGGAACTTATAAAGTCATGGCTAGGGCTATTGATGCCCTCAGGGAAAATTTGGACAAGGGTGACTTTTCAGTCCTGTTCGTATTATTTTCATATAAATTATTTAACTGATATTCAGTCACTTAATTGCTTTTATAAAAATTACTGCTATTCGGTGGGGTAAAATTTCAGCTTTTGGGATAATGATATATCTAAGACAGCTATGCAAAGAAAAACAGAAGACCCAGATTTTAACTTGGCCGAATTTTTGGAAGATCCCGCTTTTGTGGCTTGGGTAACAGCTCCTGATGCGCAGTCTGATTTGTATTGGAATAATTTTCAGCAGGAGAAACCCCAATCGGGCGCGATAATACATGAAGCCAGAAGATTTATCCTTGCTATGCGCTTTGAGCAACAGTTTATGGATGATGCTAGCCATAAACTGTTATGGGAGCGGATCGCCGGGAAGACCTTGGCAATTAAGCCATTTAATCGAGCTCTTCCACTCTGGATACGCAGCATGGCTGCCGCGATCATCACCTTAGTGTTATGTGGTACCATTTTCTATTTTTATAGCAATAGACCAATTGAGATCTTTACAGGTTATGGCCAAACTAAAGAGGTTGTATTGCCAGACGGTTCAATGGTTACCTTAAATGCAAATAGTTCGATCAGGTATAACAAAAAATTAAGTGATGGGCAGCCTAGGGAGCTATGGCTAAATGGAGAGGCTTTTTTCAGGGTCAAGCATTTGTACCGGTATGGGCAGAAAATTGCCGGAAAAGATCTCTTTTTGGTCCATGCAGGCAAGGTGGATATCAAGGTAATGGGTACTACTTTCAACGTAAATGAGAGGAGGGGCTTTGTAAAGGTAGCACTAGTTACTGGCAAGGTGAGCATGCAGGTTTTAGGTAATGCGAACAATGAACTGATCATGAAGCCAGGCCAGGTGATATATTATGACCTGAAAAAAAATGTGATTGCCTTAGAGCCTATAGGTGTCAGGGCAAGTATTGCCTGGAAAGAGGGTCTTTTGATATTCAATGAGCTCAGTGCCCAAGCGCTTTTTGATCAACTGGAGAATAATTATGGCTATAAGGCGGTATTCATAGATGCTGGAATCACACAAAAAAGCATCTCGGGAACTTTTGCTTCGGGAAACTTTGATAAGCTTCTGCAGGGTATTGGTATTGCCTTAGATATTTCGATTGTTAAGCAGGAGCATACCCATCAGCTCATTATTCGTAACAACTTCAGGCCCCTGAGATGATAAAATCAAATCCACGCGTATTTTTTTTCTTGGGTTTGTTGCTCATCTTATTTGGCTTTTCGACTTCGGCATATGCCCAGTTGCCTTCAAAATCTCAACATCTAAATATCCAAGATACCCTTAACGGGATCGCGAAGCAATTTAAGGTCAATTTTATTTATGAAAGCAATCTATTTAAGGGAAATAACATCGAAGCAGAAAAAAGCGGACCGCCTAAGGGTAAAAATTTAGAGGCACGACTTTCAGCTCTGCTAAAGCCTGTTTGGGTAGGTTATTATAGGGTAGATAAAAATAACTATGCGCTTTTCAGCTTACTGTCGAAGAAAAGGGCCATTGGGAAACCTCCCTTAAATACAAATGGCTCTTCCCGAGATAAATCTTTTTCGATCTACGGAGCTGTCTTGGACAGCTCGGGAAAACCTCTGGAATACAGTAGCGTTTATCTGCTGGGAAATGATTCGATAGCAGTGGCAGCTGTTATTGCGGACCAAGATGGAAGGTTCAGCTTTGTGGGGATTGATGCGGGTAAGTATAGCTTGCGGGCAACTAGGATTGGCTACCACTCTACCCATTCGCCAGTGCTGCTATTTACTGCTTCCCAGAATGTGCAAAAGGATCTTTTGCTGGAAGAAGCGCCAAGGCAATTGAGGCAGGTTTTGGTGAATTCAAACAGGCCACTGTTTGAATTCCATGCTGATCGGACCATCGTTAATGTGCAGGGCAGCTTTGTGGGAAGTGGTTTATCTGTTAGCAACATTCTGGAAGTTTCTCCTGGGCTGATGCTCGCCAATGGAGCCTACAGTCTGAAGGGAATAACGGGTGTTGGGGTGATGATCGATGGGAACCTAGTCAACTTGCCCCATTCTCAGCTGTCAGCGTTACTAAGGGGTATTCCGGTGAGCTCGGTTTCCCAGATCGAACTGATCCATTCCCCTTCTGCCAAATATGACGCACAAGGCAAGGCCGCGCTAATCAATATCAAATTACTAACCAGCCAAAGTAGGGGGCTAGTCGGAAGTATTAACGCCGGATTTTCAATGGGTAGCCAGCCCAGGTTTACCCATAACGCCACTTTAAATTATAGTGGGGAAAAAATTAGCCTGTTTGGTAACTATAGCTATCAGAACATTGACAGCAGATCTGGGTTTTCTAGTGAAAATATCGCTGTAAACACCTTGCCGGTAGCTTACCAGCAGCGACAAACCATAAAACAGGCTTCGGTTATCCATAGCACGATGCTCGGGGCGAGCTATCAGGTCAATCAAAAAAATAATGTTTCAATAAAGGGGAGTTTGGTCAGCGATAAGAGCAGTTCTGCGTTTTTAAGAGCGTTATCTTTACCAGATTCAAGTATACGATCTTTGGGTAAAGGTTCACCGGCGTTTAACAGTCAGGCCCTGAATTTCAGCTCAAGTCATACCTTAGGATCAACGGGAGATGTATTGGCTTTACATGCCGACTATACCAGTTATAAATCTAATAATCCCGAAAAGTACCAGAACAGTTTTTTGGGAACTTTGGGCAAAATAGCTCGACCAGTTGAATACTTAAACAGTAAAGGGAATGTTAACCTTGATATTTATTCCGCAGGCCTAGATTATACCTACCCCTTTATCAATGGACATCAGCTGGAGGCTGGCGCTAAGCTGGATTTTACTCATTCAGACAGTAAGGTATTGTATCAATATGGAAATCTGGATACCCAGCTGCTTACCGATTTTTCCCGTACCAATAGTTTTCGCTATAGGGAAGAGATTACAAGTGCCTATTTAAACTACCATGGGAAAATTGGTGCAACAACTACTTTGCAGCTAGGTCTCAGGGCTGAAAATACCGCCTATAGCAGTGCGGCCATCTCTGGTGATCAGGCTACTGCACAAAGCTATATTCAGGTCTTTCCCAGTTTTCTGCTAAGTTACGGGAAGGAGAAGCAGGTATTTACCTTTTCCTATCATCGTAGTTTGGGCAGGCCGAGCTATCAGGACCTAAATCCCTTTATCACTTATTTTTCTCCTTTCCAATACGCTATGGGCAACCAGTTCTTATTGCCTGAAACTACCCATTCACTCAGACTGGGGTTCAGTTATGCTCAGGTGATCAATTTTAGTTTAGGCTATAACCATACGGTCAACTATTTGGGTACTGTCGCCTCACTGAATGCTGGTAGTTTAACTACCCGTGAAAGCATTGGTAATTTTGGTAATTATGGGCTGCTTAGGTTGTCTGCGGATTACCAGAAAACAGTCGATTGGTATTGGAAGATCGGTGTAAATACCAACATTTTCCAAGACCATTATCATGGCAGTTATCTTGGTCGTGCGCTCAAAAATAGCCTTATTGGATTTAACCTTAACATCATCAACACTTTCCAGCTTGATCAAAAAATGACGGTTGAGGTGCAGCAGCGGTACCAGTCCAAACGTGCAGCGCTGGCAGGTGTGGATTTTGGTAGATACCGAGCAGATGTTGCACTAAAATATGGCCTATTAAATGGTAAGGCTGAGCTGAGGTTAGCAGTTAACGATATTTTTTATTCCTATTTAGATAAGGGGATTAGATCGTTTGGTGAGTTGTACTCTAATTATTCCAATAAAAATGAAAACCGGCGTTTCCACATTGGGCTTTCCTATTTTTTTGGCAGGAACAGCCTCAGGGAAACTCAGATGACAACCAAACAGCAAGAACCCGAACGTATCAAATAGTATATATCACTACAATTTCCACCCACAATTCAAAAACAATAACAGCTATGAACAAATTAGGCTATTTTTTGATTTCAATTATTTCATTTTTGATGACCTTTTATGTGGGCTATATTCTGTTCAGAAAGGCAGAGTTGGAGCTGATTGCAAATGCGTTAAAAGTAATCCTGCTGCCAATATCTCTAATGCTGCTATTTATTTTGCTGCTGATTGTATCACTTTATTTTTTTAGAAAGGCCTCAAACTTTGGAAAATCAAAGAAACACATTAGGTTTCGGTAATTACCAATTTCATCTCGGTTATTTATAACCCTATTTTGCCTTCCAGCCAATAGGGTTGTGTACGAATATTTTTACCGCTCACACCCCTTGCCTTTAGTGCCTTTCTGAAGTTTTGGACAGAATGCGCATTACCAATTAAGTAAAAAAATCCGTTTTTCCACAAGTTCCATATCGGCTCGTCAAGGTTTTCTAGATAGCGTATGGCATTTGCTGCTTTATTTGTAGAGGTAGCAACCACATCTAACATACATTCGGAATTCAATTTAGCATTCCAAGAGTTTGCATTTACCTCCAGAACGCCTATATAATTTTGATCGTTTTCATCGATTGCCTGTTTAAGGCTTTTAAAAAGTCCAATCGCAGTTTCATCTCCAAAAAAGAAATGATAATTATATTCCCTCTTGTAAAAATCAAAACCTCTAGGTAAAGTGATGTTGAGGGTGTCGTTTAAGTTTAAATTTGAAATGTAAAGACTTCCTGGACCATTGCCGTGCAAATGGAAGATTACCTCAAAAACTCCCTCATCGCTGTTCCAATAAGACGGGGTATAATTCCTGAAATTCATATCATCTACCCGTATAACAATAGCTTGGCCTATTTTAAATTTTATACCCTTAAGATCGCCTTTAAACATGATTTTCTTGAGGTACGGATTGATGTAGGTTACTTCTACGATGCTAACTTTTCGAGATTTGCCGCTAAACATACTTTCCACTGCGTCGGCAACCCATTTAGGTACTTTAGGCATACTGATTTTTATTGGCAAATTACTGGCAAAAAAGTCAATAACCTATTTCATTAGCAGCGGTAATGATTGGACTATTCACGGAATTTGTTTCTAAACGATAGCGGTGTTTCTTTCGCTAGTTGTTTAAATAACCTGGAAAAATAGGTGTGGTCTTGGAAACCAAGTTTATAGGCAATGGTTTTAACATCGTCGTTGGTATAATATAATTTCCTTTTCGCTTCGAGCAACATCACATCCTGAAGGTAAGAGGTAGCAGATATCCCTGTGGTAGATTTAATGCAATCATTTAAATGGGACGGCGTAATATTTAATTTTTCAGCGAAAAAAGAAGGAGGATTCAGGAAGGAGGATTCCGAAACTAACTGCCTGAATTTTTGTGTAAGCAAGTACGCTTGATTTTTCTTAGAGACGACTTTTTCTGCTGAGGCCCAAAAAAGCGCAGTTACCTGATTGATCAAAGCATTAAATAGGCTATGCATGATCACTGTTTTAAGCGCATTATCTGCCATGAAAGCTTTATGCAGCAGAGATGCTGTAGTAATGAGCTCAGTTTCTTGTGCTCTTGGAAGTTTTAGGTATTGCTGAGAAATCGATAAATCCTGAAACGTAAAGCTGCAATGATCCGGCATTAAAAATGGCGCAATACTTAAAAAATAGCCTTTTGCATCCGTACTTATTTTAGCAGCTGCATGAACCTGATAGGGTTTCATTAAAAGTATGCTTTTAGACTTGGCAGTAATGTTTTCCATATCGCATTGAACAATTGCCTCTCCTTTAAGGAGAATAACAACAATGTAATAATCATCCCGGTGCTGAATTAAAGGATAAGAATGTGCTAGGCTATCTGCATAGGTTAAATAGCGTATTTCCAAGCCACCAATAGCGCTAGCATTTTGTTGATGAAGGGGGATTTGAGTAGTGTTCACTTTTTACGTATGAATGTATTTATTTTCCTTACTGGTGGATAGTGTTTTTAATTCTCAATTAAGTATCGTTCGTCCATTGCTTGCAAAGCTATGCAGAATTCAGGTTATTATGGTATTGTTTTAGTTATTTGGATTTTCTGGTACGCAGATTTCAAGTTGCAATTTTTTCAACCTACCTTTTTCTGCGATATGTTGTTTTGCATCCCAGTTTAACCCATAACGGTTAAGGTAATCTTGCATTTTTCGAACGGTTACCGCCGGAGAAATCTGTAGTTAAACTGCTTGCGATTTATACCTTTGTTCGATGAGTCTTCGATGAATAGTCGAGGAGTGTTCGATAAAAGGATGTTTTACCGAAGAAAGATCGAAGACTCCTCGACCAGTGTACAACCAATGTGCTAAACGCCTTCGAATATCCTTATCCAAATATTTAACTACTATTTAAACAATTTATATTTTTTAGTAGTTTTAAGGTTATGGTTACTAAATCATATCCTAAAGAAAAAGATATCATTAAAGTTCCTCGTTTCGACGAGCAAGCTGGTTTTGTTACTACTAAACAGCGGAGTAAGATGATGTCTAAAATTAGGGGTAAAAATAGTGTGCCTGAATTATTGCTTCGTCGAGCCTTGTGGGCAAAGAACATTCGCTTTCGCATTCACCGAAAAGATTTACCAGGTAGACCAGATATTGTGATTGAAAAATATAAGCTTGCCATTTTTGTGGATGGCGATTTTTGGCATGGATATGACTGGGAGAAGAGGAAACCGAAAACGAATGAAAGCTTTTGGATTCCTAAGATTGAGCGAAATATGCAGAGAGACCGGTTTGCAAATGAAGCTTTAAGTGAGATGGGGTATACGGTTATGAGGTTTTGGGAGCATGAGGTGGAGAAGAATTTGAAAGCTTGTGTGAATCAAGTGGAATTGTATAAAGAAGCCGTAGTGAACAGATATTTTCCTGCCAAATACTAGAACCTATGTAAATCTTATTTGTAAATTTAACTTAAAGAAGTAATTACCATTTTCAAAATAAATCTTCCCAAAACCATGCCTAGTACTACTAGCAGTTTCAAATTTAGTATTTTCAAATAAGTAATTCTCAAATTGGTTCTTATTATAGATGTGATAGCACAGAATATCTCCATTTTCTTTTACAATAAGATAACCACCTGTAGCATCATATAATCCAGACCATACTTTCGCAGGCATCATTCCTAAAGCAATGTCTGTTAAAAATCGCTTTATTTTATATTCATAAAAAGTGTGAGCAAATTGGTTGTCATAATTTAAAGGATTTTCCCTATTTATATTTTCGCATAGATCTTTTAAGCTGCTTAAAGGTGAAGAGAAAAAAGATTTTAATAATTCTGAAATAATATTCGGAAGTTGACTGTCTATTAATATAAGATTATTTTTGAATATGTTATTTTCAAGACCTATAAATTTAAGATTGCCCCCCAACTTCTTGATTTCCTCTATTCGATCTTTAATTTTACTTCTTGTATCTATTTCATTAATAAAATTTACTTGATCACTTATAGGATTGAAATTCTCAATTTGGTAAATTAAATTAGTTGTTCTACCAGCATTTAATAGAGTTGAATCACCCCCTAACTGTGATTTAATGCTGAAACCTAAGTTTACTTGTTGATTTATTCTTTGGTCATGAATAATAATACGGACATCGGTTTTAGAAGAAGATTTTGCCTTTAATGATTGACAATGTATAGAAGACATAAAAGCTTCTATATTTGGAATACTGAAAGTCCCTGAAGAGTCTTTAATAGTTTTTAATAGAAATTCAGCTTTATCAATGAATGCCGTAATAGGTATTCTGAGTGTTTCTTCGCTTCCTGATATAATTACTAAATCGCCATTAAGTTCATATTCGAAATCGCTTCCACTTTCACTTCTGACGATTTTGATAATTGGATAAAAAATTTCGTCAACTTTCTTCAAAGCTACATCACCAATAAACAATTGCTGATCGCTTAATAATTTGAATAAAGCGTATATTTCACTCCATTCCCCTCTATTTCCTGTTATCATTCTTTACGCCAATTAATACTAAAATCTTATTTGCTGTTGCTTGAATTGCTGGTACAGCAACAGAATTACCAAATTGCTTATATGCAGAAGCGTCAGCAACTGGAATTAAGTAATTATCTGGAAAGCCTTGCAATCTAGCCCATTCTCTGGGTGTCATTTTTCTGATACCTTGCCTATTTACTTCTCCTTTAATATGAGTTGTCGGAGTAAAGTCTGTGATTCTTTTATCAATGACTAAATTTCTTTCTCTTCCCATGCCCCCCACTACAATTGCATTACTAATTCCATCATCTGGAATTATCGCATAACCAAAACCATTACCCTTATTTGCGTGTCTCTCTTTGTGGTTTACTAAAGTTTGTAAATATTGCGTAGATAAAAAGAACTTTGTAGGAGGTACATTTTCTTCTTTAACCTCTGAAAAGGTGACTTTCTTTTCTTGAGGTGTAGGATATTCGAATTTGTCTATCCCTAAATCACCCCTAAAACCAACTATATAAATTCGCTCCCTATTTTGAGGCACTCCATAATCTTTTGCATTTATGATTTGCGGTTCGGGTACATAATAACCGAGATCGTTTCTTAGTACATTTAGTATGGTAGCTAAAGTTTTACCTCCATTGTGATTCCTTAGTCCTTTCACATTTTCTAAAAAAATAGCTTTTGGTTGTTTTCGTTTGATAATCTCTGCAACATCGAAAAATAAAGTACCTCTTGTATCTTCGAACCCACCACGTTTACCTGCAATTGAAAAGGCCTGACATGGGAAGCCTGCACATAGTAAATCGAAATTATCTGGAATATACGCTTTGGTTTCTTCCTTGGTAATATCACCAAAAGGAGTTTCACCAAAATTAGCTTTATACGTTCGTTTTGCTTCCTTATCCCATTCGCTGGTAAATATACATTTGCCCTTTAAATTTTGTAAAGCTAATCTAAAACCACCGATGCCTGCAAATAGATCAATAAATTTAAATTTTGGATTTTCTATTGGTTTAAAAGGAATTTCAAATGTTTCGAATATTCCATATTGAAGTGCTTCCTCAGCAACAAAACTTGTGATTGTTTCTTCTGGATATTTATAAGTTAATATTTCTTTGGTAAATTCAATGGCATCTTTCTTATAGAATTGGGAAACACCATTTTTACTATTATGCAAATAATGAGTTAAAACAGCTTCTTTATTGTCATCTGGTTCTAGAATTCTAATTTTGAATTTTTTATCATTAATCTCCTCTAGCGATATCTTTTCCTTTAAAATCATTTTTTTAGCTGCACTTTAGACATTGCAATTTAGAAATCTTTTTTGTTGAGATTTTTAAAAATTGTTAACATTTTTATTTTCATGTTGAATTACCGTATTCCTTGTGCAAATTGATTTCGGTGGTTTAAATTTTCCAAAAGTTCTTTTAATTGAAAATCACCTAATAAATAAAAATCTCCAAATTTATTTAGTTTATGGAATTCATCAGATAATACAATCTCATTTACATCATTATAATTATGTCTATCGTTTTTAGTGATTTTGTATTTTTTTGCTCGATTTGTTGCAGTATGTATCGAAAGGGAATACTTCACTTTGTTATACATAATTGTGATATCTATTCCTTCAAAATAGTCTTTTGATAATGAATAATTAACATTATCAAATTCTTTAGAATTAAGTAAATAATAATAAAAATGTATTTCTCTTATTAAAGATGGATATGTCCGAAATATTCTTGCTTTTAAGCCATCTATTGAATATTGTTCGTTTTTATAAACAAAATGAAGATTTTTTAATTCAACTTTTAACCATTTTAAATATTCGCTAAAGAAATCATCTTCAGATGGAAGTTTTTTAAATTGATAGATCAAGGAATAAAAAACCTGTGCAAAAGGCGGGAATATTGCATTTTCAATTTTTTGATCTACTATCCGATTTGTTCCTGAATAGGAAAAGCTTAATAAATTATCATATATAATATCTAAACTCAAAATATCCGACCTAGTTATCGTCCATATCCCATTTTCAATTTGTATATCTTTTATACTCTTCAGTAACATTTTTCTTTGTCTTTTTATAAAGATAAAATTAATTTTCAGGAAATTTATTATTAAATTCTAATGAGATTTGTTGGATAAGCAAAACCACATTTCTATTTTATTTATATTCTTAATCAATGAGAAACAGGAAAATTATTAACAATTAAGACACTAATTTTAACCGGTTATCTCCGACTAGTAGATTTCCATTCCTCATCTTTATAATGCAAAACCTGTTGGAGAAATTCAACAATTATTACTCTATTTACAATATCCTAGGCGAGCGGTTGAAAGTACCGCATTCTTTCGGTTTCCGACGGGTTTTGCAGCGACCTAGGCTTTTTAAATTTATCAATTATGCAAAACCCGAAAAAACTAAAAGAATCTCCAATCCTCAAACTCAATCCCATCCAAACCAAACACCCTCGCAAAACATGTACTTGTGGGGCCTGCGGCCCACCAAAACCTAAACTCGCTAAAGGCACAAGAAGATTAAAAATACAACCTAAATACACTCGCCGAGTTGGCTATGAAGAAGCATTTCCATTAATTATGCTAACCGGCAGGTGGTTACAAGACCAAGGCTTTAAATGCGATAACTATGTAATTATCTCCGAAAAGAAAGGACAGCTAACCATTAAACTAGAGAAAGAATAACTAAGTGCAAGCGAAGGATTTAAACCTTAAATCCTTCGACTCTTCTTCAGCCAACCATAATACCTGCTCCATAATAGAGTATACCTATAGCCGTGATGGCTTCAAGTTGTTCTCGAGAGGTGCTCGGGATTTTTAGCCTTCTGGGCTCAAACAGTCGAAAAAGATTCGAACGTGTCTCGTCACTGTCACGGCAACTTTAGGTAGCAGACACGGCAATCACCCGAACACGACTCGAAGACTTCTGGTAGCCCAGTCGACCACGACTCGAACAAATAGGCCTTTTAGTCGAAGGCGACTCGATAACGACTCGAACAAATGGTGCTTTGACTCGAACAACTAAAGCAGAAGTTAAAAATCCCCAAATTTTATTAACTTTGTTTCAATGCTATCCAAAAAGACAAAATACGCCATTAAGGCACTCGTATTGCTCGGTAAAAACATGGATCAACCACCCATGCAAATCGCTCGCATAGCCGAAGATGAACGCATTCCCAAAAAATTTCTCGAACAAATTCTGTTAGATCTCCGTAATGCAGGCTATCTATACAGTAAAAAAGGAGCAGGAGGGGGATATAGCTTAAATAAAGATCCAAAAGATATATTTTTGGTAGATATATTGCGCATTACCGACGGACCAATTGCCATGGTGCCTTGCGCCAGCCTTAAGTTTTACCACAAATGTGACGAATGCCACGACGAAGTTACTTGTGGTATCCGCAAAGCATTTATCGAAGTACGCGATGCATCGCTAAAAGTACTTGGCGAAACTAGTATCTCCGATATTATCGAAAAAGAAAAAACAGCGATTCCTTCAGTTTAAAGCAACTATTCTAAGTAAGAGTAAATTTTTCTTATCTAAAAGACTACTATTTCTATGTACTTTATATATATTTGCCAAATAATTGTTTGGTTTGCCGAATAAAATCGGCAAGAAAAGCAAATGATATTTGGCGAAATTAAAAGTAGTATGGAATCATTTAGAACAGAATTAGAAAACCCAATCGTACAACAAGATATTATCGATCTCGAAAAAAAGATAAACGATTTTCGTTCTGGGAAAATACACGACGAGCGGTTTAGAAGTTTACGCCTAGCAAGAGGGATATATGGTCAACGCCAACCTGGTGTACAAATGATCCGTATTAAATTGCCTTTTGGTAAAGTAACCTTTAAGCAATTACTTCGCATAGCCGATATTGCTGATGAATACGCTAGTGGAAACTTACATTTAACCACCAGGCAAGACATCCAGATCCACTATGTGAGCTTAGATCGCACGCCCGAACTTTGGCAAAAACTTGAACAAGACGATGTTACCATACGAGAAGCTTGTGGAAATACGGTTCGCAATGTAACCTCATCACCAAATGCTGGGATCGATCCTGATGAGCCTTTCGATGTTTCGCCCTATGCCCAAGCTGTATTTGCTTACTTTTTGCGCAACCCAATTTGCCAAGAAATGGGGCGGAAGATAAAAATTAGCTTCTCATCGAGCGATAAAGATACCGCCTACAGCTATATCCACGATTTAGGATTTATCCCTAAGTTAAATGAAAAGGGCGAAAGAGGATTTAAAGTTTTATTTGCTGGCGGATTAGGGGCACAACCTTTTTTGGCTAGTGCCATTAACGATTTCCTGCCTGAAGATGAATTAATTCCTTTTACCGAATCGGTATTAAGAGTATTTGATCGCTATGGCGAACGTACCAATAGAAACAAAGCTCGGTTAAAATATTTAGTACAGAAACTAGGTTTAGAAGAAGTTCTACGGTTAGTTGAAGAAGAAAAAGTTGCGAATAAAGTAAAAACGTTTCCAATAGATGTTACCACTGTACCGTTACCGTATTTTCCTTTTACGCAAGATTATCCGCCAGTAAAAATCGCTAACGAAAACCATTATCAGCATTGGCTAGCCACTAATGTGGTGCAACAAAAGCAAAGTGGGTTTTATGCGGTATACGTGAAAATTAAAGTGGGCGACATAAAAACCGATCAGGCAAGAGCCTTTGTTAAAGCCATAACACCTTATGTAGCCGACGAAATTAGAGTGACCCAAAATCAGGGTTTATTGCTTAAGTATGTTGCTAAGAATGCCTTACCATCGCTTTATCAAGCTTTGCTCGACATCGATTTGGCTCATGCAGGTTTTGATAGCATTGCTGATATTACCACTTGTCCGGGTACCGATACGTGTAATTTGGGAATCTCGAATAGCATGACCTTGGCCGAAGTACTGGAAGAAGTAATTTACGAAGACTTCCCCGAACTTATTTACGAGAAAAACATCAAGATAAAGATAAGTGGTTGCATGAACTCTTGTGGGCAACATGGCTTGGCCGAAATTGGTTTCCATGGTAGCTCGGTTAAAGCAAATGGCAAAGTAGTACCGGCCGTGCAAGTAATGTTGGGTGGTGGTACTGTAGGCAATGGAGTAGGAAGGGTGGCCGAACGGGTTATCAAAGTGCCATCTAAAAGAGCACCACAAGTATTGCATTTTATTTTAAATGATTTTAAAGCAAACAGCTCTACAGAAGAGAATTTTCACCAGTATTACGACCGCAAAGGGAAAGATTATTTCTATCAACTACTAAAACCAATAGCCGATCTAACCGCTTTGCAAAACAACGAGTTTGTAGATTGGGGGCACGAAGAAACCTTCGAAACCGCAATCGGCGTAGGTGAATGTGCAGGGGTAGTGATCGATTTGGTAGCAACTTTATTGCTAGAGGCAGACGAGAAATTAACATGGGCGAAACAAGCTTTCGAAAAGGAAGCTTATGCCGATTCCATTTATCATAGCTACAGTGTATTCATCAGCGCTGCGAAATCATTATTACTAGATAAAGGCATCAACAGCAGTACCCAAGTAGGTGTAATCAGAGAATTCGACATCCAGTTTGTAGAAACAGGAGAAATAAGTTTAATCGTTCCTTTTACCGATTTAGTACTTCAGATTAATAAGAACGAACCTTCATCAACCTTTGCTGCACACTATTTAACAACGGCGAAACAATTTTTAAGACAGATTAATGAAATACGTGGATAAACAACATATCGAACCAAAAATAACACTTTTAGGGGCGGGTCCAGGCGATCCCGAATTACTCACCTTAAAAGGAGTGAAGGCATTGCAAAGTGCCAACGTTGTGCTTTACGATGCCTTAACGGATGAGGAATTGCTTAGTTATGCACCAAAAGAAGCGATTAAAATATATGTGGGTAAACGTTCTGGAGAGCATTCGTTTGCGCAAGATGCTATTAATAAATTAATGGTCGATTATGCCTTAAACTACGGTCATGTAGTGCGTTTAAAAGGTGGCGATCCTTTTGTATTTGGTAGAGGATACGAAGAATTAGATTTTGCTGCTTCTTACAACATCCCGGTTACGGTAATCCCCGGTATTTCGAGTTCGATTGGTGTACCCGGATTACAGCAAATTCCCGTTACGCACCGTGGTGTAAGTGAAAGTTTTTGGGTAATTACAGGCACAAAGGCCAATGGAATGGTTTCAGACGATATTTATCAAGCCGCAACGTCTAATGCTACGGTAATTATATTAATGGGGCTAAAAAAGCTAGCGCAAATTGTGGCCATCTTCAGCGCTGCTGGAAAAGATAGTTTACCCGCTGCTGTAGTTCAAAATGGCTCTTCTGCTAACGAAAAGTTAGTTATTGGTAATGTAGCCACGATTTTAGATCGTGTAGAAAAAGAAAAAATAGAAGCACCAGCCCTGTTAATTTTTGGTGAAGTGGTTTCCCTTCATCCATCGTTTAAAACCTTAATTAAACCCTATGTTGGCATCGCCTAATATCGATAGTGTATTGCCTTTCCCTGTTGTAGAAGAGGGGAATCAATTGTTTCCAGTTTTTATTAAGCTGAATCAGTTGCGTACATTGGTTATTGGTGGTGGCCCCATTGCTTTAGAAAAGTTAACGGCAATTCTAAAAAATAGCGAACAAACGATAATTACAGTGGTGGCAAATGAAGTTACACCTGCTATTTATCAATTATTAACGCAGCACCCTCAACTTAAAATTCGCCAAAAAAGCTATGATGCACACGATTTAAATGATATCGATATTGTATTTGTTGCCACCAACGATAATAACTTAAACGAAACGATAAGACAAGATTCACATGCCCGTGGATTGTTAATTAACGTTGCCGATAAGCCCGAACTCTGCGATTTTTATTTAGGTGCTGTGGTGCAAAAAGGAGATCTGAAGATTGCCATTTCTACAAATGGGAAATCGCCCACTTTGGCAAAACGTATAAAAGAGTTGCTTAATGATGCAATACCGCTCGAAATAGACGATAGCTTACAAAATCTTTCTACCATTCGAAACAGTTTGAATGGAGATTTTAAACATAAAGTTAAAGTGCTTAATCAAGTTACAGCATCGTTTACGAGAAAAGATAAATTACCAAGCCTAAAGAACATAGTAATTATCTCATTTTCTGCTTTGGCATTAATGCTTTTCGGGCATATTCTGTTTTCATTTGTGCCTTTTGCAACATTTGGTAATTGGGCTACTGGTATGTATAATCAAGTAGATGAAACCATTATCTATTTTATAATCGGTGGTTTTTTAGCTCAAATGGTTGATGGAGCACTTGGAATGGCCTATGGTGTAAGTGCGACTACTTTTTTGCTCTCTTTCGGGGTAACCCCTGCAGCTGCGAGTGCTAGTGTACATGCATCTGAAATATTTACAAGCGGAGTATCGGGATTAATGCACCTCAAATTTGGTAACGTAAGAACGAAATTGTTTAAAAAGTTATTATTGCCAGGTATTGTGGGTGCCATTCTGGGAGCGTATATTTTATCGTCGCTCTCAAATTATGGTGATATTATTAGACCCATAGTTTCTGCTTATACGCTGTTTTTGGGGATTAAAATCTTACTAAAAGCCATTGCAAAAGAGAAAAAAACGAAACCATTGAAACGGATTGGTCCACTGGCATTTGTTGGTGCATTCTTAGATTCGATTGGCGGAGGCGGCTGGGGCCCTATTGTAACGAGTACCTTAATTTCGCGAGGCGGACATCCACGGTATACCATTGGATCGGTAAACCTTACCGAATTTTTTGTAACGGTGGCTAGCTCAATCACTTTTATCATGATGATCGGATTAACTCATTGGCAAATTATTGCAGGATTAATTTTAGGCGGTTCAATTGCCGCCCCATTTGGTGCGCTTTTAACCAAAAGATTAAATGTAAAAACCATTATGATTTTGGTGGGAACCATTGTAATCATTACCAGCCTAAGAACCATTTATGTACTCATTACCAAGCTTTAAGATGGAACTGCCTCAATTAAAATATAAACTCCAAGACTTAGATCCTGTACAACAATTACAGTATTTGGCCGATGAATTTAAAGGAGAAATTGTGTTTTCGACCAGTTTTGGATGGGAAGATCAAGTAATTACACATTTGATATTTAGCAACAACATCCCCATAAAAGTGTTTACACTCGAAACAGGGAGGCTATTTCCAGAAACCTATTACGTTTGGAACAGAACATTGGAAGTGTATAACAAGCCGATACATGCTTATTATCCTCAAACAGATGCCGTACAAAATATGGTAAACTTAAAAGGACCCAATAGCTTTTACGAATCGGTCGAAAATAGAAAAGAGTGTTGTCACATCCGTAAAATTGAGCCTTTAAAACGTGCGTTAAAAGGAAATAAACTTTGGGTTACAGGAATTAGAGCCGAGCAAAGTGCAAACAGAGACGATATGGAGAATTTAGAGTGGGACGAAGGAAATAAGCTCATCAAGTTTCATCCCATCTTTAATTGGACGCTAGACGAAGTAAAAAATTATATTAAAAAGAACAATATTGTATACAACACATTACACGATAAAGGTTTCCCCAGCATAGGTTGTGCACCCTGTACGCGGGCGGTTCAACCCGGCGAAGATTTTAGAGCTGGTCGCTGGTGGTGGGAAGACCAATCGAAAAAAGAATGTGGGTTGCACGAAGTGAAAGCGGTTTGAGTTGCGGGTTGCAGCAGTGTTATCAACCACAAAGCGAAGTAAAAGTATAAAATGATTTAAGGTACAGTGGGTTAAGAAGCAAAAGACTGCAAGCCCCATGCCCCAAGCAAAAAAAAGTAAGATGGACTATTTAGACGAACTAGAATCAGAATCGATTCACATATTAAGAGAAGTAGCTGGGCAATTTGAAAAGCCGGCTTTATTGTTTTCGGGAGGAAAGGATTCGATTACGTTGGTACGATTAGCAGAAAAAGCATTCAGACCAGGTAAGTTCCCTTTTCCTTTGGTACATATTGATACTGGCCATAATTTTCAAGAAACGATTCAGTATCGCGATGAATTAGTAGAGCGAATTGGCGAAAAGTTGATTGTAGGCTCTGTTCAGCAATCTATAGATGAAGGAAAAGTAATCGAACAAACGGGTAAAAATGCCAGCAGAAACGCACTGCAAACCGTTACCCTTTTAGATACCATTCAGGCACATGGATTTGATGCTTGTATTGGTGGCGCACGTAGGGACGAAGAAAAAGCAAGGGCCAAAGAACGTATTTTTTCGGTACGAGACGAATTTGGGCAATGGGATCCTAAGCGTCAACGCCCCGAATTATGGAATATTTACAATGGTAAAATCCATAAAGGCGAAAATGTTCGGGTGTTCCCAATTAGCAATTGGACAGAGCTGGATGTTTGGAATTACATTAGAAGAGAAAAAATTGCCTTACCAAGCATTTATTTTGCGCATCAACGCGATTGTATTACCCGAAATGGGCAATTAATGGCAGCATCACCGTTTTTAAATATGGACGAGGAAGATATCATCACCAACAGAAAAGTAAGATTCCGTACGGTAGGCGATATGTCGTGTACAGCAGCAGTAGAATCAGCGGCCGATCAAATTGATGATATTATCTCCGAAATCAGCGCTTCAAAAATTTCGGAACGTGGCGCCCGCATGGACGATAAAGTTTCGGAAGCCGCAATGGAAGACCGAAAAAAAGGAGGGTATTTTTAAAGAGCTAAGCGATAAGCGTTTGGCGTAAAGCGGTTAAATGGTTAAGCACCACGAACGCTCCACGCTCAGCGCTCCACGCAAAACCTCACACACAAGAACAGGGAAAACACAAAACAGGTAAAAGGCAAGAACAGTAAGCACCACGAACGCTCAGCGCTCCACGCCCCACGCCTCACACACAAGAACAGAAACATGAACATACTAAAATTCTTCACCGCAGGTTCTGTAGACGACGGAAAAAGCACCTTGATAGGGCGCCTGCTATATGATACTGATTCAATTTTAGCCGATCAGCTCGAAGCTTTACAGCACGCTAATCGAAAAAATGACGATGGAACACTAGATTTGGCAATTTTAACCGACGGGTTGCGCGCCGAAAGAGAACAGGGTATAACTATTGATGTGGCCTATAAATACTTCCAAACTGAAAAGCGAAAATTTATTATAGCCGATACTCCAGGTCACATTCAATATACCCGAAACATGGTAACAGGAGCATCTACCGCAAACTTAGCCATTATTTTAATCGATGCACGAAACGGGGTGGTAGAGCAAACCATCCGCCATTCGTATCTTGTTTCGCTTCTCGAGATTAAACATATTGTGGTATGTATCAATAAAATGGATATGGTTGGTTATAGCGAAACTGTATTTAATGCCATTATCGAAAAATACAAGGCATTAGCACAAAACTTGGGTTTAAAAAGCGTAAACTATATTCCGGTAAGCGCACTAAAAGGAGATAATATAGTGCAACCATCGAGCTCGATGCACTGGTACGAAGGAGAAAGCCTATTACATTTTTTAGAGCAGGTTGAAGTTGATGCACAAGATAAAACTGTAGCAGCCAGAATGCCAATTCAGTGGATTATTAGACCACAAACCGATCAATTGCACGATTATAGGGGCTACGCAGGTAGGGTGTTAAGTGGAACGTTTAAGCTTAACGAAAAGGTAACGGTTTTGCCTTCTAATGTGAGTTCGACCATTAGTAGAATCGAGTTTTTTGATGATGATTTAAATGAAGCCTATGCAGGGCAATCTGTAATTATTCACTTAAAAGACAATATAGATATTAGTCGTGGCGATACCTTGGTAAACTCATCAGCCGTGCCAACAGAAGCTAAGCAAATTGAAGCCGATTTATGTTGGATGGATGCCAGAGCATTAGATACTTCCATCACTTATCTCATTCAACACAATAGCAAAATTAGTAAGTGTAAAATTGATGAAATTATCTATAAAGTGGATATCAATACACTTGAAAAAGCAGCAGCTGATGATTTTAAATTAAATGATATTGGGAGGGTAGTACTGAAGACTGCCGAAGCATTGGCTTTTGACAAATATGGTGATAACCGAGCAAATGGTTCAGCAATTTTAATCGATAGCCGAACAAACCTCACCGTTGGTGCATTGATGTTCAGAAATCCAGTTGGCAACTAATAGTTTACAGTTAACCAATTAAACAGTTAACCACATAACCAACCAATGAACTATCTCGCATTTGCTATTCCTGCATTTTTTCTTTTCGTTTATTTAGAATATGCAATTGCAGTTCGCTTAAAGAAAAGTAATATTTTTAAGTATGAAAGTTCTATTTCAAACCTTAGCATTGGTATTGCCGAGCGATTATTGAATCTTTTCATTGCAGGAAGCTTTTTCGAGTTGTTCAGCTTCGTACATCGGCATTATGCGATTTTTAATATCCCGAATGTATGGTGGGTGTGGGTGTTGTTAATTTTAGCTACTGATTTAATTTGGTATTGGTATCACCGGTTAGGGCATGAGGTAAATTTCTTTTGGGCAGCTCATATTGTTCACCATCAAAGTGAAGAATTTAATTTAACTGTTTCGGCCAGAATTACCACGGTTCAGGCCTTAATACGAGGAGTTTTTTGGTGTGCGCTGCCCTTAATTGGTTTTAATCCGCTTATGGTAGCTGTAATTTTAACCGTTCATGGAGCGTATTCATTTTTTACGCATACTCAGCTCATTCCTAAACTTGGGTGGCTAGAAAAAGTGCTAATTACCCCATCTTTACACGGGGTACATCATGCGAGTAACGAAAAATACCTTGATAAAAATTATGGAGATGTATTTGTGTTCTGGGACAAAATTTTCGGAACATTTCAGGCCGAGGAAGAAAAGCCTCGCTATGGCTTAACACATCCAATAAAGAGTTACAGTTTTTTGTGGCAACATTTTCATTATTATTTTGAAATTATAGAAGCTACTAAGCGTGTTAAAGGGATAAATAATAAACTGAAGGTAGTATTTGGGCATCCTGCGGTTCTCGATCAAGATATTCGTCCGATACTAGAAAAAAGATACCTTCAACATAAAGCTCCTGAACCTTTTCGATTTAAGTTTAAGGCCTATTTAAATGGGCAAATTATAATGAGCGTAATAATCTTGACGTTTACAACAGCTTTTTTTAAGGATTTAAGTTCGATTGATAAACTTTTTTTGGTTTCGTTTACATTGCTCACGCTGATTAATTGTGGCGCTTTAATTGAGCAGATGAAGTGGATTTATTATTTAGAATGCTTTAGGCTAATCAGTGTTTTTGGATATGTCTTTTTTAACCTCAATTTGTTCAGCTTAATTTTAATTCCTACAACCTTACTTATTGTGTTAGAGCGAGTTTTTTCATTAAGCCGAATGTATAAAAAACACGTTTTACGCTATGAGGAAGTAGGTAAATGATTTATTTATAAATAAATACTACTAATTCCATAGATATTATGTATATTTGTAGTGTTGAACCAATTTTTGTTGAGCGATGATTGTAAATAAAGTCAAAAATACGATAGTAGAACCTAAGATTACCTTAGTAGGTGCGGGCCCAGGCGATCCAGATTTATTAACCTTAAAAGGTGTAAAAGCCATACAAACTGCAAATGTAGTATTGTATGATGCTTTGGTAAATGAAGCACTTCTAAATTATGCGCCACAAGATGCGATTAAAGTATATGTGGGAAAACCATCGGGTGATGAATCGTTCTCTCAAGAATTGGTGAATAAGTTGATGATTGATTATGCGTTAAACTACGGTCATGTTGTTCGACTTAAAAGCGGCGATCCTTTTGTGTTTGCCCGCGGTTATGAAGAAATTGATGTAGCCGAATCATATAGCATCCCAACAGAGATTATACCAGGTATTTCTAGCGCACTAGGTGTACCGGGTTTACAAAAAATACCTATGGTGTACAGTACGCTGAGCGAAAGTTTTTGGGTAGTAACCGGTACAAATGCAAATGGAGAGATATCTCCAGATTTGCATGTAGCTGCAAAATCGAACGCTACTATAGTGGTTTTAATGGGGGTAGAGAAGATTAAAGAAATTGCAACAATATTTAAAGGTGAGGGAAAAGAAAACCTACCAGTGGCAGTAATCGAAAATGGCTCGTCAGCAACAGAAAATGTTGTGGTAGGCATTGTAGATACGATAGAGGAATTAATTGAAGAGAAAAAAATTAAATCACCAGCTTTATTGGTGTTCGGTCAGGTAGTTTCCCTACATCCACAATTTAATGCTATTAAAGAATTTTATTCGATAATGGCTCAAGAAGAATACTAGGTTTTACATTTATTTTTTTGTTTGGTTTGTAAAAGGCTGGGTTTTGTAACCTGGCCTTTTCGTTTTTAATGATGAAGTATGCGTCATTGCGAGGTACGAAGCAATCTCCTTACTACCTATCGCTTTAGGATTGCTTCATACCTCGCAATGACGCGGATAAAAATAATTTTCCGCTATTTGTTTGCAATACTCAATCTATTGCCTATTTTGACTAAAGTTTTTTCACTCCTTATTTATGGAAATAATTCACTTTAGTGCAGAATGCTATCCTGTAGCAAAAGTTGGCGGTTTGGGCGATGTGGTTGGTGCTTTACCGAAGTACCAAAATAAACTTGGTCATGTAGCTAAAGTGGTAATGCCGGCATATAGCACAAAATTTTTGTACGAGAACGAATTCGAAGTGGTGTACGATGGTTGGGTTAGGTTAGGCTACGATAATTTACAAGCACGTATTTTTAGAGAGAAAACAAATAAACTGGGTTTCGATTTGTTCTTAGTGCATATTTCTGGATTATTAGATCGAGAAAAAGTATATGGTTATGATGATGATACCGAACGTTTTTTAGCATTTCAAATTGCAGCATTAGATTGGATAGCACAATGGGAGCATAAACCAAATGTAATTCATTGTCACGATCATCATACAGGGTTAATTCCGTTTATGATTGGTAATTGCCATCAATACCGTCATCTAAACTATATTCCAACTGTTTTAACCATCCATAATGCGCAGTACCAAGGGCAGTTTGGTTGGGATAAATTATATTACTTGCCATCGTACGATTTAAGGAATTCTAGTAAACTAGATTGGAGCAATTCCATTAACCCACTTGCATCGGCCATAAAATGTGCCTGGCGGGTAACAACGGTTTCGCCTAGTTATTTAGATGAAATTAGTTATAAGGCAAATGGCTTAGAAAGTTTATTGGCACAAGAACGAGGCAAATCTGTCGGAATTTTAAACGGCATTGATAATGAGGTGTGGAATCCACAAAAAGATCCAATGCTAACCAAAGGTTTTACCAGTAAAACCGTAGAAAGCGGAAAAAAAGCAAACAAAGAAGAGCTATGCACTGTTTTCAATCTAGATAAGACCAAACCACTATACACATTTATAGGCCGGTTGGTTGGAGAAAAGGGAGCCGATTTATTACCTGATATTTTTTATAATGCGTTGCAGCAAAGTGAAGGTGCAATAAATATTTTAGTTTTAGGATCTGGTGATTCGCAGGTAGAACACAGATTAAATGAATTAAAATACCAATTTCTAGGTAACTACAATGCCTATATTGGTTACAATGAAGCGTTATCACATCAAATTTATGCAGGGGCCGATTTTCTGTTAATGCCTTCGAGGGTAGAGCCTTGTGGTTTAAATCAAATGTACGCTTTGCGGTATGGCACCGTTCCAATTGTGAGGCGGATAGGTGGATTAAAAGATACGGTGATTGATATTGGAGATGGAGGTTTTGGTATTTGTCACGACCAAACCAACATGTGGGATGTTGGGCATGCGATAGGAAGAGCATATGAACTTTATTTAGACCAGAAAAAGCTTAAGGAAATTCGTAAGTTTATCATGAGCTTAGACCACTCTTGGGATAGAGCGGCACAACAATATATAGATTTATACCAAATATAAACGAATAAGTATGACTGATAAAGTATTGGGCGTAATCCTTGGCGGTGGTCAGGGATCAAGATTGTCTCCGTTAACACAAACCCGTTCTAAACCTGCAGTACCAATAGGTGGTAAATACCGCTTGGTTGATATTCCCATTTCAAATTGTATCAATTCTGGTATTCACCGGATGTTTGTGCTTACCCAGTTTAACTCGGCATCGCTAAATAAACACATTAAAAATACCTACCATTTTAGTCACTTTTCGAAAGCATTTGTTGATATTTTAGCTGCAGAACAAACGCCCGAGAATCCAACTTGGTTTCAAGGCACGGCCGATGCAGTTCGTCAATGTATGCATCATATTATGAACCATGAGTTCGAATATATTCTTATTTTATCAGGCGATCAGTTATATCAAATGGACTTTAGAGCTATGCTAAAAGCCCATATCGATAAAAATGCGGATATTTCTATCGCAACTATTCCGGTTCATGCAGGTGATGCAACCGAGTTTGGAATCTTAAAAACAGACGAAGAGAGTTTCATTTCATCGTTTATAGAAAAACCAAAAGCCGAATTGCTACCCGACTGGACTTCTGAAACCAGCGACGAAATGAAAGGTCAAGGCAGAAATTACCTTGCTTCGATGGGTATTTATATTTTTAATCGTGATTTACTCATTAAGCTCTTAAAAGAAAACCCTGAAGAAAAGGATTTCGGAAAGGAGATTATCCCTCGCTCACTGATGTCTAATAATGTATTAAGCTATCAGTACGAGGGTTATTGGACTGACATTGGTAATATTTCTTCATTTTTTGAGGCTAATTTAGGCTTAACAGATGAGTTGCCACATTTTAACATGTTCGATAATGCCCACACCATTTTTACACGTGCACGGATGTTGCCTCCTTCTAAAATATCTGGAACAACCCTAGAACGTACCATTATTGCCGAAGGCTGTATTGTACAGGCAAGTAGGGTAGAACGATCGGTATTAGGTATTCGATGCCGTATAGGTAAAGGAACCACCATTGTAAACTCGTATGTGATGGGTAGCGATCATTATCAAACTTTACCAGAGATACAGGAAGATACAAATGCTGGTAGACCGTTATTGGGCATTGGCGACCGCTGTTACATCAATAATACGATTGTTGATAAGAATTGTAGCATCGGTAACGATGTTCGTATTAACGGAGGAACACACCTTGAAGAGGGCGATTATGGTTTGTATGTAGTTAAAGATGGTATAGTTGTGGTTAAAAAAGGAGCTACGATACCAAATGGTACCGTAATATAATTCTTAATGCCATCCGATGAAACATATACAGCTTGCTATTTTCATCGGATGACATTAATTTACCAGATGAGGGATCTAAAATTTAATATTTCCTCTTAATTCGCCACCAGGAACGGTTGAACTATGTATGTTTAAATACCATTTACCTGCAAGTAATTGGTTTACTTCTGCATCAGTTAGTACTCGGGTTTCTCCAGACATACTTCCAGAACTTACGGTGGTAAAGCCAGTAATGCCGATAACCACTACAGAACTTTTAATATCCGAACCATCTTCAGCTCCATGAAAGTGCATATTCGTTGTGGTGGCAACAGTAGAGCCAAGTTGCCATGTAAAACTATAAGTGATTGTTTTTTTTACAGGATCATATACAATGTCTGCCATACCTGTTCCTGTACTGCTATTTGCGGGTACTTCTTGGCTTCCGGAAAGCATAACATGAGCTTTCTTTTTAAGATCTTCAGGCTCTTTATCTTTCTTTTTACACGCTGATACAGAAAGAAGTAAAATTAAGGCAATTATAATTGTCGAAGAGGCCTGGGTGAATGTTTTTGTTTTCATGCTATAAAAGGTTAAAGGTTATTTATAATCTATTACGTTTTTTTTCATTAAAAGGTTGCCATAAATTAGAATAGATCTGAAAATTAACCTAAAAACCGTGAGAGTAACCCATCGATGAGGGAATTATAAATAATTAAAAACCAACGAAAAAGTAGTCTCCATTCTTGGGGTAGAGTTTACTTCTAAATTTCCTTGATGCATTTTCATAATGTTTCGGGTAATGGTTAATCCAATACCCGATCCATTTTTTCTGGTGGTATAAAATGGGACAAAGATTTTCTCTAAATCAAGTTTTTCAATGCCTTTACCATTGTCGATTACATCTATGTATACTTTATTATGTACCAAACGATATGTGACCCTAATGATGGGCTGCTCAGTTTCTTCGAGCGCGTAAATACTATTGGTAATTAAATTAATCATTGCCTGCTCAATGAGCTTAAAATCTAAGTGCAAAGATATTTTTGAAGCAGTTTGCAACACCTGAAATTGGATATGTTTAGCGGCAACCATGGGTTGCATCAGCACTTTTATATGCTGTAAAATCTCGCCTACACTATATTGCTCGGTATTTGGGGTAGGTAATTCTGCAATTAATCGATAATCCTTTACAAAATCTAACAAGCCTTCTGAGCGTCTTTTAATGGTTTGCAATGCAGGTTTAAGGTCTTCCAGATCTTCTTTGCTTAAGCTAGTTTTATCGGTAATCATCTGATTTACTGTAGCAGATAATGAACTAATTGGCGTAATCGAATTTAATATTTCATGAGAAATTACACCAATTAAGCGATTCCAAGCTTCTGTTTCTTTTTGCTCAATTTCATCTTTTATATTTTGGAAAGAAATAATAAGATGATCAGCACCATATAGGTTGATTGGAATTACTTCAATCGATAACTGAATAAATTTATCTTGTAACTTAATTTCTAAAAATCGTTTCCCGCCATTCTCTATCTTGCTAATTTCTCCTGTAAAAATCGGTAAATGCTCTTCGAAGCGATGCCAATAACGATAAGACGGAACGTTTAATAGGTTTGTAGCCGCCTGATTAAAAAAGGAAATTTCAGAATGACGGGGATTTTCGTTGTCCTTTTTAATTACAATTACACCTACCGGTACCTGTTCTAAGATTGTTTTTATAAGCTGAAAAATCGCATCTTGCTCTAACTGAATATCTTTGTGAATCTGAATGATGTCATTAAATGATTCATACAACTCTGGAAAACTGCCTTTGGTTACCTTATTTTTAAAATTTAAGGTATGATCTCGTGTTTTAACAGCTAAGATAAATCGCTTAATGTCTTCCCTGATCTGATTAATATAGAAATAAAGTGAAATAATGCTAATTAATAAAATCAAGCTCACCCCAGTAATGGTAAACCATAATTCTGTATTTCTTATTAAGTAATACAGCAGTACTGCCATTAAATTAATGAACAATAGCCTACTGATTAATCGAAATGTAAATCGTTGGTGAAACATTTTGTGAAGCTAAAAGATTAAAGTCTAAAGACCAAACTTCTCAATCCTTCTATACAATGCTGCACGCGTTAAACCAAGTTCAGCTGCAGCTCTCGATATATTTCCTTTATGCTTTTCAATGGCTTTATTAACCATCATTTTCTCCATCTCATCTAAAGGCATATCTGTTTGTAAGGAAGTGTGATTCCCAAATTTTTGAGGGGTAAGCTGCAAATCATCTAAACTAATAGCTAAACCATCGCTCATAATTACCGCTCTTTCAACTACATGTTGTAATTCACGAATATTGCCCGGCCAACTATATGCCAATAAAGCCTGTTGAGCTGGGGCATTGATCGTTTTAATTAATTTATGATATTTTGTAGCAAAAGTAGTTAAGAAATGTAGGGCCAATAACATAATATCATTTCCACGTTCGCGAAGTGGGGGTAAAATTAGTTCTACCGTATTTATTCTGAATAACAAATCTTGCCTAAAAGTTCCTTTTGCCACCATTTCATTTAAAGGCATGTTGGTTGCACTAATTAGACGTACATCAATTTTTCGGGCCTTGCTTTCACCTAAACGTGTTACCGTTTGATTTTGCAGCACACTTAATAATTTTGCTTGTAAAGGGAGAGAAAGATTTCCAATTTCATCTAAAAAAATAGTTCCTCCATCGGCCATCTCAAAACGGCCTGGTTTATCTTCCCGGGCATCGGTAAAAGCACCTTTTGCATAACCAAAAAGCTCGCTTTCGAATAAGTTTTCATTTAACGACCCTAAATCTACGTGCATAAAAAATTGCTTGCGACGTAATGAATTTTTATGCAATTCGTAGGCAAACACCTGTTTTCCGGTGCCGTTTTCTCCTAAAATCAACACATTTGCATCAGTTGGAGCAACTTTTACCATCGTTTTTTGTAAATATTGAACATTTTCGTTGTTGCCAATGATATTTTCAAATTTACGCTCCATATCGTGCTGTAGCGACGAATGGATCTTCTCTAATTTTTTAACCTTTTTGTTCGATTGTCTGAGTTTTGAAGCCGCCGAAAGAGTGGCGAATAACTTTTCATTTTCCCAAGGCTTTAAAATAAAATCTGTGGCTCCCTTTTTAATGGCCTGAACAGCTAGCTCAACGTTGCCAAAGGCAGTCATTAAGATTACTACATAGTCTTTATCGATAGATAGGATATGTTCGAGCCAGTACAATCCTTCGCGACCATCACTTGCTCCTTTTTGATAATTCATATCCAGCAAAATAATATCGACCTCATTTTTGCTAAGTAAAACATTAATTTCTCTGGGCGATTTACAGGTTAGCACTTGATTAAAATGCTGTTTTAAAAAAAGTCGAGCACTTAATAAGATGTCATCATCATCGTCTATTACTAATATATTGGCATCTGTCATAATCTTTTTAAATAATCATTCATTTCGTCATCCGATGAAACTATGCGATTTGCTATACTCATCGGATGACGAAAATTTAAATGTAAAACCGAAATTAACCTAAACTGTCCATTCACGCACAGCAACTGTTCGATATTGAACATGTATTTTTTGATAATAATTTTAATTAATTGATTTATAGGTAATTAAAAATTTATCTTGACTTGGCACAAACTTGGCAAAAGGCATATCATCATACTACAAATAAAATGGATAAAGTAATAAAGAAGAAAAGATTTAACAAGAAAACAGTATTAATTATTGCAGGTACAATTGCATTTTTAGCACTTGTTGCTTATGGCTATAGTTTATCGCTAAATAAAGTGTATAAAGCAGATGCTGATAAAATAACCATCAATAAAGTACAATATGGGGATTTTGAAGATGTGGTGCTTTTAAATGCAAGTGTAGTTCCCTTAACCTCTGTAATTGTGAGCTCGTCTGAGGGTGGTACGGTAGCCGAAATTTTCACAGAAAATGGAGCTAGTGTGGTTGCCGGAACACCATTGTTAAGAATTGCAAACCCAAATGCTTTGTCGAGCTATACGTCGAGTGAAACTAGTATTACCGAACAAATTAACCAGTTACGCAAACTCAGATTGGATTTGGAGCAAAATCAGAGAATGATGAGCCAAGATATGATGGACATTGAAAATAGTCTGAGAACGGCAACACGTAAATACAAAATAGATAGCTCGTTGTTTTCGAAAAAGGTAATTACGTTGCAAGAATTTAATATTTCTAGTCAAGATTATGAATATTACCAAGGAAGAAAAACATTACTTAAACAGGCGGTTCGTCAAGAAAATCAAAGCCGGGTAATGCAGCTTCAACAAATCGAAGTATCTATTGCACGCATGAATGAGAGTTTACAAACTATCAGACAAAATATTGAGAATATGACCATTAAAGCACCAGTTTCTGGTCGTTTATCATCTTATGATCCTGTAATCGGAAAATCGTATGGGGCAAATGAGATGTTAGGGAAAATTGATGTGTTACAGGGGTATAAATTGCAAGCAGGTGTAGACGAGTATTATATCAACCGTGTTAAAGAAGGACAAACTGCGCAATGCGAATTTAATGGAAAAACCTATGTATTAACTGTTAGCAAAGTGATACCAGAGGTTACAGCTGGACAGTTTCAGGTAGAAATGGTATTCGAAGGAAAATCGCCCGATGAATTAAGAAGAGGTTTATCGTTACAAGTTAAATTAACCTTATCAGATAATAGTAAATCGCTTTTATTAGCGCAAGGACAGTTTTTTCAAAGTACTGGTGGAAGCTGGGTCTTCGTAATCAACAATGGAAAAGCTACAAAACGCAATGTTAAAATTGGTCGTAAGAACTATTTATACTATGAAGTTTTAGAAGGTCTACAAAAAAATGAAGAAGTAATTACTTCATCGTACGATCAATTTAATATGTACGATATAATTGAAATTAACAAATAAAGCGATAAAGAATTAGGTTGGTTAAGCTCCGTATCAGGTGCGTTGATCGGGGCACCAACTTTAAAATATAAAATAGATATGAGATTTGAGTGTCGCAATACTCATTACGCAATACCTATTAAACAACACTAAAGCAAAAAAAAATGATCAAAATTGAAAATCTCGAAAAAGTTTACAAAACTGAAGAAATTGAAACTACAGCCTTGAACGGAATTAACCTAAATGTAAAAGAGGGAGAGTTTGTATCCATTATGGGGCCATCGGGTTGTGGAAAATCTACATTGTTAAATGTAATGGGTCTTTTAGATAAACCAGAAAGCGGTAGTTACAAATTTGTTGAAACCGAATTGTTAACGATGAACGATAGAGAACGTTCAAACTTTAGAAAGCGAAATATGGGCTTTGTGTTCCAAAATTTTAACTTGATTGATGAATTAACAGTTTTCGAAAATATCGAACTTCCATTAATCTATAATAAAGTTCCTGCTGGTGAACGCAAAAAATTAGTGAACGAAATTATAGGTCGCATGAACATTGTGAATCGTAGCGGGCACTTTCCACAACAACTATCAGGTGGTCAGCAGCAACGTGTGGCCGTTGCACGTGCCTTAGTTACGAAACCAAAATTGGTATTAGCCGATGAGCCAACAGGAAATTTGGATAGTACACATGGTAATGAAGTAATGGAATTGCTATGCGAGCTCAATGAAACTGGTACTACCATTGTAATGGTAACCCACTCGAGCCACGACGCGAGTTTCTCTAACCGAATTATTAATCTAAAAGATGGTCATGTAATTTCTGAGAAAATAAATAAAGGCAGAACTGAAGAGCTCATCTAGAACACTATTTCCCAATACGCAATACTCCTTACTCAATACGAAAAAAATGTTCAAACTTAATCTAAAAATCGCCCTGCGTAGCCTTTGGAAAAATAAGGGTTTTACTTTGATAAATTTAGGTGGACTAGCTATCGGATTAGCTAGTTGCATGGTTTTGTTATTGTACGTGGCTTACGAATATGGTTATGATAAACAATTTACGGATTATGATAAAACCTATGTAGTTTATAACAATCAGAAAACGGCTAGCGAGACTTTTAGTTTTGTGGCAGTACCTGGTATAATGGAAAACGAGGTGAGAACTAAGATTTCTGGGGTATCGAGAGTAACAAGGATGGCATATCCCGAAAATAAATTGATTTCATACAATCAAAACAATTTCAAGAAAAGTGCAATTTTTGCTGATCCCGATTTTCTAAAAATATTTGATTACAAAATTTTAAAAGGCAATCCTGCAACATTATTAAAAAGCCCAAATGGCGTTTTACTTACAGAAACCTTAGCTAAAAATTTATTTGGTAACGAAGATCCCCTAAATAAAATCATAAAATTAGATAATTCTGAAAACTTAAGGGTTGAAGGAGTTATGGAAGATATGCCAAAAAACAGCAGTAACGAAGCCGATTTTATTATGTCTTGGAATTTGTTCGACAAGCTTAATCCTTGGACAAAAGATAGCGGGTGGAACAGTAATTATTGTGTTCTTTTTATACAGCTTAAAGACAATTCTTTTTTTAAGAGTGTAAATACTCAACTAAATGGAATGATAAAGGCGCAAAATATAGAAAGTAACAATGAACCTTTTATGCACCCGCTTTCTAAATGGCATTTGTATAATAAATTTGAAAATGGAAAAAATGTTGGTGGAAAAATAGACCAGTTAAAAATATTCTTCCTGTTAGCTTTTTGTATCCTGTTAATTGCTTGCGTTAATTTTATGAATCTTTCTACTGCAAAGTCAGAAAAAAGATCGTTAGAAGTTGGTGTCCGAAAAGCGATCGGGTCTTCAAGAAATGGCCTTGTTGGGCAATTCATGTTTGAATCTATATTGCTCGCTTTTTTAAGTATGTTAGTTGCTTTTGTTTTAATTGAAGTTAGTCTGCCTTATTTTAATAATTTATTAGGCATTACTTTAAAAATTAATTATGCTGATTATAAGTTTTGGTCTGTATTTATAGGGTTAACTTTGTTAACTGGAATAATCGCAGGTAGTTACCCAGCATTTTATCTTTCTTCATTCAACCCAGTTCAAGTACTTAAGGGCTTTAAAATTGCCGGAGGGTCTTCACTTTCTGTCCGTAAATTTTTAGTGGTGTTTCAATTTGTTTTTGCAGCCTGTTTAATTGTTTGTACCGCCGTAATTTATCAACAGCTAAACTATATTAAAAATAAACCAATTGGTTACGACCGTTCAAATTTGATTCAAATCCCAACAGAAGGCGAGTTAGCTAAGCAAGAAAAACGTCAAATTTTAAAAGATGAGCTGCTAAAACTGGGAGCAATTACTGCATTTACAGAGTATAGTCAATCTTTAACCGCTGGTGGTAATAACACATACGGTGTAAGCTGGCCGGGCAAAAATGAAAAAGATAAAATATTAGTGAACTTTAGGTTCACCAACCTCGACCTTACCAAAACAACAGGAATGGAGATTATTGCAGGCAGAGATTTTTCTAAAGATTTTGTAGATACTGCCAATGTTTTGGTTAATGAGGCGATGGTAAAAGTAATGGGAATGAAAAACCCAGTTGGTAAAATAATCGATTGGGGGCAGCCAGTTCAGATTATTGGTGTACTGAAAGATTATGTAATGGAATCTCCGTACGAACGTGCAAAACCATTACTAATTGCCCAAAATCCAAATAGAGCAGGTACTATCATTTTAAAATTAAACCCGAAAAATAACATTACCTCTTCTATTAACCAGATTAATGAGTTGGTGAAAAAAATAAATCCAACTTACCCTGCCGATATCAAATTTGTTGATGAAAATTTCGAGATTAAATTTAAAAATGAAAAACTATTGGGCACACTTTCAAACTGGTTTGGAGGCTTTGCCATCTTTATCTCTTGCTTGGGCCTATTAGGATTGGCTTTATTTATGGCAGAGCAACGTAAAAAAGAAATTAGTATTCGCAAGGTTTTAGGCGCAAGTACAGGTAATATCCTGGCATTACTAAATAAGGATTTTATTAAACTGGTTGCTATCGCTAATATTATTGCTTTCCCATTAGCTTATATCATTATTAATAAATGGCTTTCAGAATATGAATATAGAATTTCAATTTCTGTTTTACCTTTTGTAGCAGCAATAAGCTTGTCGGTAATTATCGCTGTTTTAACGGTTAGCATTCAATCTATAAAGGTTGCAAAGGCAAATCCAATTGATGCTTTGAAATACGAATAAAGTCTGAAGATAATTTTTATAAAACTATATTTCAATACTAAAAAGATGTTCAAATTAAATTTAAAAATTGCCCTACGAAATCTTTGGAAGAACAAAACTTCCTCATTTATCAATGTAATTGGCTTAGCTATTGGTTTGTCGGCCTGTTTAATGTTATTGCTGTATGTTACATACGAATGGAATTTCGATAAGCAAAGTGAAAATTCGGCTAACGTTTATACCGTTATGACCAATATTCCAGATGATAATGGAAATGTTGCCAAAACGTTTGAAGGCTCCACCACAGCACTTGGGCCATTATTGAAAGCAGAAATTCCAGAAATCAAACATTTAGCAAGAATGAATTACCTTAAGCAAGCTTTAATTGCGGTTGGGGAAAATGGTTTTAAGAAGTTAGGAAAATTTGCTGAGCCAGAAATACTTAATTTATTTGAGTATCAATATATTATTGGGAATGCAAGTACCGCTATGCAGAATCCTAGATCTGTTATTCTGACAGAAAGTATGGCAAACGTATTATTCGGTTCAACACAGGTGTTAAACAGAACAGTTCGATACCAAGATAGGGAAGACTTAACAGTCTCTGCAGTAATAAAAGATTTACCAAACAATACTTCTGCTTTATTAAAATTTGATTTTTTGATGCCTTGGGCTTTCTATGAAATTGTTGATAACAGTGCAAAGGATCTGAATTGGGGAAATTTCAGTTTTGTAACCATGCTTTCATTAGATCCAAAAGCTGATGTAGCTAAGGTGAATGAAAAAATAAATAAAGTGGTTAAGACGCATTTGGAGCAAGCCAGTCAGCCTTATTTTATTTATCCATTTAGTAAATTACATCTCTATGGAAAATTTGAAAACGGAGTAAGTGTTGGTGGCGATATTGAGCAAATTTATTTATTTGTAGGACTAGCTTTTGGCATCTTACTAATTGCTTGTATAAATTTTATGAATATGGCAACGGCCAAGTCAGAAAAACGTGCAAAAGAAGTAGGAATTAAAAAGACGATTGGTGCAAACAGAGTTTCTTTGATTATGCAGTTTTTAACCGAGTCGATGGTATTAACTTTCATTTCTGTAATTGTTGCAGTTGCTTTGTTAGAAATTTTCTTGCCCACTTTTAATAATTTACTCAACATCAAATTAAGTATTGGATATTTCAGTGCATCAAGCTGGATGTGGATTTTAGGAATAGTTTTCTTAACTGGCTTAATTTCTGGAAGTTATCCAGCCTTTTATTTGTCGGCATTTAACCCTATTCAAACTTTAAAAAGGAGAATAAAATCTGGTAGAATTTTCGCTATCAACTTAAGGCAAGTACTTGTTGTTGGTCAGTTTTGTTTTGCTATAGTATTAATTATTTCAACAATGGTTATCTACCGTCAAATACAGTTTATAAAAAATAAACCGGTAGGATTTGATGTAAATGCCCTTGTAGAAATTCCGCAAGATGGCGAGCTAAAAACAAAGTACGAGGTAATCAAATCTCAATTATTAAAATCTGGTGCTGTAACCTCAATGTTCCAATCATCTGTAGGTTTATCACATCGCGGACAGAATTTTATGGATATCAGATGGGATGGAATGATTAAAACAGCAAATACCCAGCTATTTAATCAGGTTAGCACAACTTATGATTTTATTAAAACCAATGGAATTAAACTAACGGAAGGAAGAGATTTTTCTGAAAACTATGCTTCAGATACAGCTGCTGTAATGGTAAGTACATCTGCAATTAAAACTTTTGGATATGAAAATCCAATAGGGAAATCAGTCACCATATTTGGTGATAAATTTAATATTGTGGGTGTTTTTGATGATTATGTATGGGATTCTCCATATAAATCAAATAACCCGATGATTGTATTTTTTGATAAAAATAGGGCTGGAGCAATCACAATGCGATTGAATGAAAAAAATCCAATCGCACAAAACATTGCCACAATTACCCAAATCACAAAGCAATTAAATCCTGCTTATCCAACAGAAATTAACTTCTTAAACTCAATTTATCTAGAGAAATATAACTCAGAAAAAACGTTAGGCCTTTTATCGAACTTATTTGGTGGCTTGGCAATTTTTGTTTCTTGCCTTGGATTATTTGGCTTAGTAGCATATAGTGCTGAGCAACGTACTAAAGAATTTGGTGTGCGTAAAGTTTTAGGTGCAACCATCTTCAATTTAATGCAGTTATTGTCGTTTTCTTTCCTGAAAATGATAATTGTTTCAATTGTAATCGCTACTCCACTGAGTTATTATTTAATGAATAAATGGTTGCTAAATTTTGAGTTCCGCACAGAAATAAGTTGGTGGATTATACCTCTTGCTGGATTTGGAACTTTATTAATGGCTTTTTTTACTATAAGTTTTCAAGCGTACAAATCGGCTAAAGCAAACCCGGTTGATGCGCTTAAATATGAATAGAGTCTGACTGTTATAAAACGATGTCTCCATACGCAATACTCATTACTCAATACTAGAAAGATGTTCAAATTAAACTTCAAAATAGCTTTACGTAACCTTTGGAAAAACAAAGGCTTTTCTCTCATAAATATTGGCGGCTTAGCTATTGGCTTAGCTAGTTGTATGATATTGTTAATTTATGTTGCTTATGAATGGAGCTACGACAAGCACTATACAAATAATGATAAAACCTATGTAGTTTATCAAAACTCTGTTGCCAATGGAAAAACATTTAGCTGGGCTTGGACGCCCAATGTGATGGCTAGAGAAGTACAAGAAAAAATTACAGGAGTAAAATATGCCTCACATTCTACCTATCCAAATCCAAAGCTAATAACAGTTGGAGAGCATAAAATAAGTAGCAAGGCAGTTTTTGCAGATCCCTCTTTTATTAAAATATTTGATTATAAATTTATTAAAGGCAATCCACAGCAGGTTTTAAAAGACATCAATACGATTATCTTAACTAAATCTTTTGCCGAAAAACTATTTGGAAATGCAGATCCCATTAATAAAACGGTTAAGCTAGAGAATCAGGATATTTTAAAAGTTTCGGCAGTTATTGAAGATGTACCAGATAATAGCAGTATCATTTTCGAATGTTTAATGCCATGGGAATTATTTGTAAAAAGAGAACCTTGGGTAAGAGACCAGAATTGGGGCAATAATATGTGCCTCACAGTGGTACAACTAAAAGACAATAATTTTTTTGACAAGTCAAATGCCGAGATGTTGGGTATTTATAAACGTAATCAAAAAGGGAATACAGCGGAAGCGTTTTTGCACCCACTAACCAAATGGCACTTATACAGCGACTTTGAAAACGGTAAATCTGTAGGAGGTAAAATTGAGCAGCTTAAAATATTTTTATTGCTGGCCTTCTGTATCCTGTTAATTGCCTGTGTAAATTTCATGAATTTATCAACTGCTCGTTCTGAGGGTAGAGCAAAAGAGGTAGGTGTTCGTAAAGCTATAGGTTCTTCTCGCAAGTCTTTGATTAATCAGTTTTTGCTAGAATCGATGCTGATCACATTTATTGCTACTGCATTGGCATTTATGTTAATTGAGATCAGTGTGCCTTATTTTAATAATTTATTAAACATCCAATTGGAAATTGATTACGGCAATAGTAGATTTTGGATTGCCCTGTTAATTTTGATGACTTTTACTGGATTGATAGCTGGAAGTTATCCTGCGCTGTATCTATCTTCTTTTGAGCCGATAAAAGTATTAAAAGGATTTAAGATTAAAACTGATTCATCCGTTTCGGTAAGAAAAGTTTTAGTAATTGGACAATTTGTTTTTGCCGCTTGCTTAATCATCTGCACAGCTGTTATTTATCAACAGCTTAATTATGTTAAAAATAAACCGATTGGTTATAATAAAGCCAATTTAATGCAGATTGCTGTTCAAGGTAAAATGGCCGATCAAGTTAAACTTGAGCTACTTAAAACAAAATTATTGAAGTCGGGTGCGGTTTCAGATGTTACTCTTTTTAGCCAAGATCTGACCGAAAGTGGAAATAATACAACAGATGTTTCATGGGAAGGAAAAACCCCAGGAGAATCAATTCTTTTCAACAATAGGGGAATTGGAAGTGATTTTATCAAGACCATTGGTACCGAATTGGTTGGTGGGAGAGAGTTTGTTACAAATTCTTTAAACGACAGTAACAGTGTAATGCTTAATGAAGCTTCTGTTAAAATGATGAAGCTCAAAAATCCTGTTGGAGCAAAAATTAAGTTTTGGGATAATAACAGGATTGTTGTTGGAGTGATTAAAGATTTTGTAGTAGAGAGCGCCTACCAAAGGGTTGCGCCAATGATATTTTTTCCGAGCTCAACATGGGGTGCATCAGGAGTTATAGTCCGCTTAAATCCTAATCAAAATTTAAGTTCATCATTAGCAAAAATAGATGAGTTAGTTAAAGAAATTGAACCAAACTATCCCGTTAATAGAAAATTTGTTGATGAAGCATTTGAAACTAAATTCAAAGACGAAAAACTTTTAGGCACACTTTCTAACTGGTTTGGAGGTTTTGCCATCTTTATTTCTTGCTTAGGTTTGTTAGGCTTGGCTTTATTTATGGCCGAACAGCGCAAGAAAGAAATCAGTATTCGTAAGGTTTTAGGTGCAAGTACAGGTAACATCCTTACGTTGTTAAATAGAGACTTCATTAAATTAGTCGCTATAGCCAATGTGATCGCTTTTCCGGTGGCTTATATTATCATAGATAAGTGGCTTTCAAGATTTGAATATCGAATTGCTATATCATTTATGCCTTTTGCCTTAGCTATAATCATCTCTACGGTAATCGCAATTTTAACGGTTAGTATTCAATCTTTAAAAGTGGCAAAAGCCAATGCAATTGATGCGCTTAAATATGAATAGTTAACGTAAAACCTAAAAAAGATGTTTAAACTTAACCTAAAAATCGCCTTACGTAACCTTTGGAAAAACAAGGGCTTTTCATTGATTAATATTGGTGGATTGGCTATCGGATTAGCATGCTCATTAATGCTATTGTTATACGTGAATTACGAATGGAGTTACGATAAACAATATAAAAATGTCGATAACATTTATTTCGCAAAGCTTAATCTAAAAATTAACGGAAACATTGCAACTACAGGAGCTGTTCCTTACAAATTGGCAGGAGCGGTAATGCAAGAAATTCCTGGATTAAAAAGAGCAAGCCGCATCTATGGCGATCAGGGCGCCAAATTATTTAGTAACAATGAAAATAAATTTAAGTTAAAATCACTATACGTAGATGCTTCTTTTATTGAAATATTAAAATATAACTTCTTATTTGGCAATGCTGCAACTGCATTAAGTAACCCAAATTCTCTAATCTTAACTGCTACAACCGCCACTAAACTTTTCGGAAATGAGAATCCAGTCGGAAAAAGCTTAAAATGGGACAATTTAAAAGTACTACAAGTAACAGGTGTTATCGAAGATTTACCTAAAAATCAAAGTGTTCAATTCGAAGTTTTGCAGCCATGGGCATTTTTTGAACAAATTAATCCTGAAGTAAAAACGAGTGGATGGGGGAGCATTGATTGCTCTACATTAGTCGAATTAAAAGAAAATGCTTCAATCGATCAAATTAATGCCTCGCTTCAGAAATTCATTGTAAATAAAGAGCCTGAGCTAAAATTATACGTATATGAACCCTTCTTATTCCCTTTAAATAAAACCCATTTGTACAGTGAATTTGAGAATGGAAAGGTTGTAGGAGGGAATATAGATCAAGTTAAATTATTCTTGTTTCTAGCGCTTTGTGTTTTGCTTGTAGCCTGTATCAATTATATGAATTTGTCTACTGCACGATCAGAAAAAAGAGCGCGAGAAGTAGGGGTAAGGAAGGCATTAGGATCGAGTAGAAAAACCATTATGGGGCAATTTATTTTAGAATCGTTGATGCTCTCTTTTTTCTCAATGTTAATTGCATTTGCTTTGGTCGAAGTTTCACTTCCGTATTTTAATAACTTATTGGCGATTACCATCGAAATCAACTATGGTTCCTATTTATTTTGGACGGTTATTCTTGGCCTGATATTAATTACCGGATTCTTAGCAGGAAGTTACCCAGCATTTTATTTATCATCTTTCATCCCTGTAAAAGTACTAAAAGGGTTCAAAGGATCTGTAAGCACGTTTTCTTTTAGAAGAGTACTTGTTGTATTTCAATTTTGCCTATCGGTTTGCATGATTATTTCGGCAGTAGTAGTATATAATCAAATTCGATTCTTAAAAGACAAACCTTTGGGATTTAATCAAAATAACTTGGTTCAATTAGATTTAGAAGGAGACTTTAAGGATCCAATTAAACTGGAACGTTTTAAAAATGAACTAATAAAGGAAGGGGTGGTAGCCTCTACATCAGAATTTGCAAGTTCGTTTACCCAAGGAGGAACAATTACTGGTAATGTTAGCTGGCCTGGTAAAGCTGCAGACGATCGCTCTATCATTAACTATAGAAGTACGGGTTTCGATTTTACTAAAACCATTGGCGCAAGTATTTTAGCTGGGAGAGATTTTTCATCAAAATTTCCAGCTGATACAAGCACCTCAGTTTTATTAAACGAAAGTGCCGTTAAATTAATGAATTTAAAAACCCCTGTAGGAACAACAATTACATGGGGCGATAATCCACCTTTAAAAGTAGTTGGTATTATTAAAGACTATTTTAATGAGCAAATTGGTCAACAAGTAAAGCCAACCCTTTTCTATTACAATATTAAAAGCAGCGAAGTTTTATTACTTAGGCTTAACCCAGCTCAATCGCTAACCACATCAATTGATATTATAAAAAGTATAAGTCAAAAAAGTAATCCAGCCTATCCAGCCGAGTTAACTTTTATAAATGCAGGAATGAAAGAGAAATTGCAAAATGAAAGGCTATTAAGTGTGCTATCTAACCTTTTTGGGGGCTTTGCCATCTTTATTTCTTGTTTAGGATTATTAGGCTTGGCATTGTATATGGCCGAACAACGCAGTAAAGAAATTAGTATCAGAAAGGTGCTGGGTGCTGGTTTATCAGATATCTTGGTGCTATTAAATAAGGACTTTATGAAATTGGTAGTCATTTCCAATGTAATTGCCATACCAATAGCCTATGTTTTAATGACGAAATGGCTCCAGAAATACGATTATAAAGTTACTATCGATTACTTGCCTTTTGTATTAGCCATACTTGTTTCAATTTTTATTGCCATACTAACAGTGAGCTTACAAACTTTTAAAGTTGCTAAAGCTAATGCAGTTGATGCACTGAAGTACGAATAAAGCCAGAATATTAAACAATAGTGGTTATAAAACGATGTCTCAATACACATTACTCAATACTGAAAAAAGATGTTCAAACTTAACTTAAAAATAGCCCTTCGTAACCTTTGGAGAAACATAGGTATTACCTCAATAAATGTAGGTGGATTGGCCATTGCATTAGCAGCATTTATTTTATTAATGATGTATTTTACTTACGAAACCAGTTTCGATAAGAAGAATCCTCAATACGATAATATCTATATTGTTGGAAGAACATTTCCTGATTTTAAAACTAATTATACGCCACCGCCATTTGCAAAAGCGATAAAAGAAAACTTTCCTGAAGTTATTGCCGCTGCTAAAATGAAAAAGGTTGGCTTCGAATTTGCCGTTTCTAGCAACCAAGGTACAGTATTTACAAAACAACAATTATTTGTTGAATATGAGGCCGCTAAAATGTTTAACATCCTTCCTGAAGGCGGTTTGCAAAAGCCAAACGGAACAGAGACACTATACTACTTAAGTAAACCATTTATGCAAACTCTCTTTCCTAACAAGAAAGATAATAAACCAGAAATGGTTTCACTTGGGAGTAAATCAGAAGGCCTAACCGGACAAGTTAAAGGCAGTATAATTCCCGATTCACACTCAATTATCAGTTTCGATGCGGTTTCAATAGTTAACGAAATTGGAAGTGGTGAAAGTTATGGACATCCAAATTACTTTACCTATATACAAGTTAAGCCCGGTACTGATATTGCTAGTTTAGAACAAAAAATAAACACACTTTACCATAATGAACTTAAAAAGAATGGTATGGTTCAAGAAGGTGAAGATGTTAAAGAGACCAATGCATTTTTAGATCCTTTAAAAAACCAACATTTACGACCTAAAGCCGGCACTGATGCTAATTATAAAGTTTTAATCGCCTTATCAGTTTTGGGTTTTTTAATTTTAGTTATTGCCTGTATTAATTTTACTAATTTAAGCATTGCTCAGGCAGCTAAAAGGGCCAAAGAAGTTGGAGTGAAGAAAGTAATGGGCGCTTATCGTTTTCAACTTACATTCCAGTTTTTAGTCGAAATATTGATGCAGTGTTTACTGGCAACAGTTATAGCATTAATCGTAGCCGAAATTGCGCTTCCAAAGTTCAATTCATTGTTTTTAGTCGAATTATCGATTTGGAATAGCAATAATGGACTAATTTGGCAACTTCCACTTATTCTGCTGTTTATTACAATCATAGCAGGTTTTTATCCTGCACTGGTGCTTTCGGGTTTTAAACCAGCTGCAGTATTAAAAGGAAATTTTCAAACTAGCAAACAAAGCTACTGGTTAAGAAACAGTTTGCTAGTGGTTCAGTTTAGTATCGCGGTAATCTTTATTACAGGTTTATTGATCATCAATTCTCAGTTAAAATACATGCGTACCCAGGATGTTGGTTTTAACGCAGAACAGGTTGTATATGTTAAAAACCTTGTTTTTTATTCAGATCCTCAAGTTTTTGCTCCAGTAAAAGAGAAAATAATGAAAATTCCGGGTGTTAAGGCGGTTACCGTTGCAAATGCAATACCAGATGGTTCTGGTATGGGAAGTAACGGATATACAGTTGATGGGAAGCAGCATAGCCTAAGTTTCTTGGATGTAGATTATGGTTATTTCGAAACCCTTAACATTAAAATGAAAGAAGGAAGAGCATTTTCGACCGATTTTCAGGGCGATGCCAAAAACTCTGCTATTTTAAATGAAGCGGCAGTTGCTAAATATGGATTGCAAAATCCGATAGGGAAAACCATAAGAGGTTGTAACATGGATTATACCATCGTAGGTGTAATTAACGATATGAAAGCAGAGGGTTTTGAGAAAGCTGTTGAACCCACAATTTATGCCATAAACAACCCTTGCGGTAATCCTAAAACCGAAATTATGGTTAAAATTGATGAAGAAAGGATGGCCGAAGTTTTGGCAACCATGAAATCAAGATGGTCTGATATTAATAAGAGAGACGGCGATAATTTCCGATATCACTTTTTGGATGAGCTATATGGCAAGTTGTTCGCCAAACAAGAACAATTACAATCGGTATTCTTTGCCGCAGCCTTACTAACAATTTTTATAGCAGTATTAGGATTATTTGCCTTTGCAAAATACATTACCAATGGTAGAATTAAAGAAATTGCAGTTCGAAAAATATTAGGTGCAAATGATCTGCAAATCTTTAAATTAATTAATACTTCATTTTTTGTAATGGTGGTAATTGCCAATTTAATCTCTTGGCCAATAGCTTATATTTTAACAAAGAAATGGTTAGAAACATTTGCCTATAGAGTAGATATACCAATGCTTCCTTTTGCCTTAAGTGCATTAATTACCATCTTTTTAACCATAATTACCGTTACTATACAAGCAAACAGGGCAGTAAGGGCAAATCCAATAGATGCGTTGAAATACGAATAAATAAAAATCGTTCGCCAGCGTACAGGTGTTGTTCGAAAACGAACAGTTTAGTATTTCTATAAATATTAAGTTGTTGATTATTAATATTTTAAGTTCTACTTTTCTCATTGGTATAAAATTGGCATTCAATAGTATAAATCATTTAAATACACATTCACGATGTTTCGTTTAAACCTAAAAATCGCTCTTCGCAACCTTTGGAAATACAAAGGATACACTGCAATTAATATATTTGGCCTTTCTATTGGCCTGGCAAGTTGCTTGCTCATCTTTATTTTTGTACGCTACGAAACTAGTTTCGATAAAGATTTTCCTAATAGCGATAGAATTTATCGTATTGTTTCTGAATGGAATTATGCGGATGGAAATCAATTTTACTCACAAGGTGTACCCATGCCTTTGGCTCCAGCAGTGCGTGCTGATATTTCTCAGTTCGAAAAAGTAGCCGCCATACAACAAGATGAAGGTATTGTAAAAGTACGCGCACAAAATGGAAAACCAGAAATAAAAACTGCAGAAGAGGTGTATTATGCAGAACCCGCATTCTTTGAAATATTCGAGTATTCGTGGTTGTCGGGTAATCCAAATCAATCTTTAACTGCTCCAAATAGTGTAGTGTTAACCGAAAAAACAGCAAATATCTATTTTGGAAGCTGGAAAAATGCTTTAGGAAAAAGCATAAATTTTCAAAGTGATACAGACTTCAAGGTTACAGGTATTATAACAGATCATGGACCAAATACAAGTTATCCGATTGATATTATTTTCAGTTATGCAAGTTTTCAAGGTAGAAATTTGAAGAGATGGCAATCTGTTTCTTCTAGCTCAGAATGCTATGTGCTACTTAAAGAAGGTACTGATCCCAGTGAACTTCAAAACCCATTTAAACAGTTCATTAAAAAGTACGAAAAAGATGATAAGGCTCCAGGCAAAATTACCCATAATTTACAAGCGTTAAACGATATTCACCACGATGAAAATTATGGCAATTTTGCTCAAAATACAACACCAGTTAAACAATTGATTGGCATTAGTATCATTGGTGCATTCTTGTTATTAACTGCGTGTATAAACTTCGTTAATTTAGCCACTGCTCAAGCAGTTAGTCGCTCGAAAGAAGTTGGGGTACGTAAGGTAATGGGCAGTAGACGAAAACAATTAATCTGGCAATTTTTAAGTGAAACTACGCTAATCACTCTTATTGCCTTAATGTTCGCTTGTGTTTTAACCGAGTTGGCTTTACCAAAAATGGAAAATTTAATTGATGCGGATGTTACATTTGCGTTGTTTTCCCATCCCATTGTGTTTGTGTTTTTATTTGCCATGTTGGTTGTGGTGAGCTTCTTGGCAGGATTATACCCAGCTATGATCATGTCGGGTTTTAGCCCAGCGTTGGCTATTAAAAATAGAGTGAGTACAGCAAATGCTGGAGGAGTGGGCTTGCGTAAAACCTTGGTAGTGGTACAGTTTGCAATTACGGCTATTTTAATTGTAAGTACATTGGTAATTATTAAGCAAATGAGCTTTATTCGTGATAAATCATTGGGTTTTGATACAAAGGCCGTTGCGATGATTAATATACCTCAAGATAGCATTAGTCAGTTAAAACTAGGCTTGTTTAAAAGTCAATTGTTAGCGAAAACAGGAGTTAAGACTGTATCATATAACAGTGCTCCGCCATCATCTCAAAGCAATAACACCACAAGTTTTACCTATAATAGCGCTACTAATGCCGATTTTCAGGTAAATACCAAATTAGCCGATGAGAATTATTTCGATGCTTTTGGTTTAACACTCGTTGCGGGGAGGGTTTTAGCAAAAAGCGATACGATTAAAGAATTTGTAGTAAATGAAACCTTAATAAAGAAGTTAAATGTAAAGAACCCTAACGATGTAATTGGTAAAATCATTGGATTGTGGGGATCTAAAGGGCCAATTGTTGGCGTAGTTAAAGATTTTAACAATTATTCATTGCATGAGCCTATTGCTCCGATCGCTATTTTTTCTAGAAAAGCAAACTATAGTTCGGTAGCAGTTAAACTAGAGTCGAAAGAGCTGTTAAGCACAATTAAAATTGTTGAAAGTACTTTTAATACTACATTTCCAGATTACGTTTTTGAAGTTAACTTTATGGATGATGAGATTGCAAATTACTATCATACCGAAGAGGTAATGGGTACCTTATTTAAAGTGTTTGCTGGCGTGGTTATTTTCATTTCATTTATCGGCTTGTTCGGGTTAATTTCTTTTGTAGCTACACAAAGAACGCGAGAAATAGCGATCCGCAAGGTTTTAGGTGCTTCAAATATGGAGCTTATAAAAATGTTAAATAGTTCGTTTTTATGGATGGTTTTAATAGCGAATATGGTGGCTTGGCCAGTAGCTTATATTTTTGTTAACCAGTGGCTTTCTGGCTTTGCATATAGAATTGATTTAAGTATTTGGCCTTTCATAATTGCGATGTTTATTTCGATGGCAATTACTTTAATTACCGTAACTTTAAGATCATACAGGGCTGCAAAGGCGAATACAATCGATGCACTTAAATATGAGTAGATTTCGAAGTCTGAAGATAATTTGTACGAAATAATCTTAATACACTAAAAAATGATAGAGCTAAAAAACATAGAGAAATATTACGCTAATAAAGGCGTAAAGAGTTACATTTTACGTCACGTAACTACAAGCATTAAACAAGGGGAGTTTGTATCGATTATGGGGCCTTCTGGTGCTGGTAAATCTACGCTACTTAATATTTTAGGGATGTTAGAAGAGCCAACTTATGGCGAGTATCATTTTATGGGCGAAGATGTAACGGCAATGAACGAGCGTAAGCGAATAGAATTGTATCGTAATCACATTGGTTTTGTATTTCAGGCTTATCATCTTATTGATGAGATGACCGTGGCCGAAAATATTGAAGCTCCATTATTGTATAAGAAGATACCTGGCGCCGAACGTAAGAGTCGCATTGCGGATGTACTGGATCGCTTTAACATGGTAGCCAAAAAAGATTTATTTCCAAATCAGCTATCAGGTGGCCAACAACAGCTCGTAGGCATCGCTAGGGCTCTTGTAGCGCAACCATCTATTATTTTGGCTGATGAGCCTACTGGAAATTTACAATCGACCCAGGCTGAGCAAATCATGGATTTATTTAAGAAGCTTAATCAGGAAGAAAATATAACCATCCTTCAGGTAACACATTCTGAAAAAAATGCCCAGTATGGAAACCGCATTTTAACGATAGAAGATGGGGTAATTAAGGAAGATGTATCCGTTAGCAGGTAACAGTTTTTAGTTCGAAGTACCAAATAACCAATCAACCAAAAACTAACAAACTATGTTTAAACTTAACCTAAAAATCGCCCTGCGTAATTTATTTAAAAATAAAGTGTATGCAGCCATTAATGTTGGCGGATTAGCGCTGGGCTTAACTGCTTTTGTGCTTTTGCTTTTGTTTGTTAATCATGAAATTAATTATGATAAATGGACACCTGATTTAGAGAGAGTTTATCAATTAAGAGAACATCACGATTTCTTTACGCCCGACAATAAGCAGCGATGGATGGAATCAAACGAATCTCGGATTGGAGCATTGGTGAGTACTAAAGTCCCTCAATTTAAACACGTAACCAAAATTGGATTAGATTGGGGAGGCGAAGGCTATTCGGTGAAATTGGCAAATGCCGATCCAATACTTGTTAAGGGCATCAGAGATGCAGATTCTTTGTTTTTTAAGGTTTTTCCATACCAATTCATTCAAGGAGATCAATTAACAGCCATAAGTACACCAAATACCATTGTATTAAAGAAGAGTATTGCGATTAAGCTATTCGGAACTGAAAAAGTGTTAGGTAAGCAATTAAAATTAATGATGTGGCGAACAGATGAAGGTAGATTAGTTACCGTTACTGGTGTAGTCGAAGATCCATCCACACCACAAAGTGTCGATTTTAATGCTATTTTACATACCGGAGAAAGAGAAAAAGATCCAGAACAACCTAGCAGTTCTAATTATTGTGAAATCTATGCTTCTGCTAACCAACAGCTAGATACTACGGTAGTTAATAAAGTGCTTCAAAAAGTATATGTCGACTATAAAAAAGCATCTTTTGCCCAGCGAGAGATTAAATTTGATGATTTTTATAAAAATGGAAAAACGCCTGGTTTAAAGATTGTCCCTCTACAAGAAGTGTATTCAAAGCCCGCAATAGCTGAAAATTGGTTCGATAAAATTAAACCAATCATTGCCCTTTCTGTATTTTTATTGTTGGTGTCGATTATCAATTTCGTGAACCTGGCTACGGCCCAATCCGTTCAAAGAGCAAAAGAAGTAGGTGTAAAAAAAGTACTCGGTGCATATAAAAAACAGTTGGTTAGCCAATTCTTATTCGAGGCTGCCATACAAACGCTTGCATCTTTATTTATTTGTGTGATTTTAGTTGAGGTTTTATTGCCAGCTTTTAGTAATCATTTTGAAGTAGAATTGAGTTTTTGGCAGAGCAAACAACTCCTATCTATGTTATTTCAATTATTTGCCCTCTTTGTATTCATTACATTACTAGCCGGTTTTTACCCTGCATGGATGCTATCAAAATATAATCCTGTTAAAGTATTAAAAGGAAATTATGAAAATGGAGCAAAAGGTATCGCATTAAGAAATGGACTAGTAGTTATTCAATTTATTATTGCCGTTACTTTTATTATCGGAATTGGAGTGATGCAACAGCAAACAAGTTATGTAGCTAATAAAGATTTGGGTTTTAATCGAGATAAATTAATCAACATATTAACTAATTACGACGAGGAAGATGCTTTTGTTAAACAAGTAAAGCGAGTTTCGGGTGTAAAATATGTAGCCACCACAACCCAAGTTATGGGTAATACCTTTAATGTACCTAATGAAATCACATTTGAAAATCAAAAATACGACATCAATACCGTTACCGTAACGATGGATGCTTTACCAGCTTTAGGCGTACAAGTGGCGAGCGGTCGAATTTTTTCTCCAGAATTTAAACAAGACACGGCGAATAGTGTAGTGCTTAATGAGGCGGCAGCCAATTTGTTGGGAAAAAACGTAGTCGGCAAAAATTTTACAACCGGTAAAAAGAAATATAATTTTCAAGTGGTAGGGGTAATTAAAGATTATAACAACGAAAGTTTTGATAAAGCGGTTTTACCAACTTTTTATAAAGTAACGCATTTAGGTGGTTCATCAAATACGAACAATTTATTAGTAAGGTTTGATCACGAGAATTATAAGCCTGCTATAAGTACAATAGAAAAATTATGGAAGAAGCATTATCCAGATTTTCCAATGAAATACAATACAGTTGAAGATGCTTTCCAAAACGCATTAAAATCTACGCGTAAGCAAATGCAAATTATAGTGTTGTTTAGTGTAATTTCGGTTGTACTTTCTTTATTGGGTTTATTTGCTTTATCAACTTTTATGGCAAAACGTAGAACTAAAGAAATCGCAATACGTAAGATTTTAGGTGCATCAAATCTTCAACTAATTAATATGTTGAATCGATCATTCTTACTATTGGTAATTACTGCAAATTTGATTTCTTGGCCGATTGCTTTTATCTTAACGAACAAATGGCTGGCGGGTTTTGCTTATCGAATAGATATGCCGCTTTGGCCATTCATCATTGCAACTTTATCATCAATTGTTATCGCCGTTTGCACAGTTAGTTTGCAAGCCCGAAAAGCTGCGGTAAATAATCCAGTTGATGCCTTGAAATACGAGTAATATGCGTAGACGATTTTCGTTTTATGCTAAACCAATATCTTCCAGAAATTTATTGCTAAAGAGTTTTTGCGACTGAACGCTAAGCAGCTCTGAACGATAGTGATTCCATTGCATTACATCATCTCCATACATATGGGAAAGCAGGGCTGGGAATGACCAGTCGGCATTTTTGCCCCAATGTATAGTAAAAGGGATATTGTTCGCTTGCAAGGTCTCAATAATGCGTGTGCAAAATCTCTCTAGGCTAATCATTCCATGGGCTGCCCCATTCCAGATAATCCCATCAATTTCTAACATACAGGTAATAGGAAATCGGGTAAAGGCGAAGTTAGCCTTAGATTGTTTGACGAATCGCATAGCATAAATGCCTGGGATAGGGCCTTCATCTTTTGCGAGCTTCGTTAATAGCTCCAGCGCTAGTGCGGAATCAGTATGGTCAATACCTACAGAACATGCAAATGCCTTGCCCTGATAGCCGGCATCCCAAAAGATTTCGCTAAGCATGCCGGTTACATTGGTATCTACTTTGGGCAAAATAGAGTTATGCAAAATTTTTATCAGCTTTGGAATACTGCCGTTCCATTTTTCTGCAATCTTTATAAAAAGTAAGATCAAGTCGCGATAAATTGCTTTTTGCACTCGTGGAAGGGGATCAGGATAGTTAGATCGATAGGGCTTTTTATACATAAACTCGACTACAAAATGGCTGTCCTGTACATAAGGATTAATGAAGATTTTATAATGAAAGGGACGTAATCCTCTTCCCGCAGAGTCAACTTCCTCGGGAATCAACATCGCCGTATTTTCAAAATTCATTGTCGTTGCTAATAAGAGCGCATTTTCTTTTGAAATTTCTTTTACATATCGGTTCAACAAAAAGAGGTCTTCGACTTCGATGGTTACCCCGTGGATAAACCCGAAAGAGCCTAAACCCACTAATGCAGCATTGAATAAGCCATCGTCTCTGATTACTCTCGACTGGAGGCTTCCTATGAACGTGTCGGATAGACAAGGTTTGCTGGCTCGCTCGATATAGACAATGTCTTCGGGGTTTGGGCCGATTATCAAATTTAGACCAACCACATAATCCTGTACTGAACCAATATCTAACCCCGATCCATGTACCCCTGTAGAGATACATCCGGCTATGGTTTGACCATTACTGGCACCTGAAGATTTCAGTGATTTGCCAAAACCCTCTAAAAAATTATGAATCTCCCTGATAACATTTCCACATTGGAAAAAGAAAATATTTGCATGTTGAAAATCTGCGTCAACGTGCATATGCTGTTCAACGATAGGTATTTTCAAATTCATAAATGAATTATCGTGCAGGTTTTCTTTTTGATGGGCGATGTGAGACATGGACCACCTTGATCCAAATGCTCTAAAACTTTCATTTGCATCTAATGCCTGCTGTAAGAGCCGTTGTATTTCTTTTGCGGCATCAACATAGGTGTCGACTGGGTTAGCTGATACCTGATCTAATTTGGTTAAATGCAACCATTTAGAGGGGAAAGGTCCATTCTCATGTAACGTATTCCAGTTTTCGATTTTTGTTGTTGTTGTGTTGGCCATCGCTATTATTTCAAACAAACATATTTAACCTTTACTTTTCTTACCCTGCCTAAGGTAATTCCGCTAAGCAGCACGTGCCCTAAGGTTGTTCTATATTCTATTGAATAAAAACCGCTAGTGCCACATTTTTCTCGAAAATGGAAAGAACCGTCTTCTGGACTTAATCTCACAGTGGTATCGATAACGGTAACTTTTTTGTTCTTGTAAAAATCGGGCGAGTTATTGCTGTAGTCCGGTTCCGGGGTGCCATTTCTGCTTATTATTCTGACTGAATAACATGAACTGAGTAATAAAATCAGTAATAAGGGGAAGATTGATTTGGTTAAAGAGAGCGTTCGTTTGTCCATGATAATGAGGTAGTTGAAAGGTTAATTATGAACTAATGTAATTATTAATGTGTTAATATCCAATTGAAAGCATCAGAAATAACGCATGTCCCGATTGCCCCTTGATATTGTCCGATTACCACCGTGCAAAATTGCTGGATGTTTTTTAGCTTTGAATTGTTAGCTACATTTATAAATAAAAATTATGAAACTTAAAAACTTAACACTGATTGCATTGCTAATCATAAGTATGCAGATCGCCAAGGCACAGGTAAAGGTAACAGAACTGGTAAAGGAATGGGAAAGATCTAAAGCATACACGAAAGAGTACTTAGATGCAATGCCCGAAAGCGGCTATGCGCTAAAGCCAACACCCGAAATGAGGTCCTTTGCAGATCAGATGTTGCATCTGTCGGATGCCAATTATGGACTGGGTTCTTTAGCTATGGGCCTAAAAGCCCCGTCTGCCTTTGGTGAGCTCGAGAAGACCAGTGAAAAAAACAAGGCCAGTGTAATCAAGGTCGTTATGACTAGTTATGATTTCATGATCGCTAACATTGGGAAAATGACCCAGGCACAATTGAACGAGAGTGTTAAGCTGTTTAATCAATTTGAGATGAGTAGGGAAGTAGCACTTTCGAAGGTGCTAGAGCATCAGGCGCACCACAGGGGACAGACTACGGTTTACCTGAGATTGGCTAAGGTTACCCCGCCACAAGAAAAATTGTTTTAAAGCACCAAATGAGAAAGATAGTCTATGGTATCAACCTGACCGCAGATGGCCTTTGCGACCATATCCAGCTTTCTGGCGGTGAAGAAATCCATACGTATTTCACCAACCTGATGAAGGATGTCGATTTGATTATCTACGGACGCAAGACCTATGAACTAATGGTTCCCTACTGGCCCGAAGTAGCAAAAAACGGGTCTGGGAATAAAGAGGAAATCAGATTTGCACAAACATTTAATGCCATAGAAAAAGTGGTCTGTTCTAGGTCAATGCAGAAATTTGAGGGCAATCCAAGGGTGATAAGTGAGAACCTGGAAGCAGAGATTCTAAAACTCAAATCGGAGCCTGGCAAAAATATTTCAATCGGTGGGGTTGATTTGCCTTCGCAGCTCATAGCACTTGGTTTGGTCGATGAATATTATTTTCTCGTTCATCCTCTTCTTGGCTGCCAGGGTAGGCGATTGTTGGATGGAATAAGCCTTTCTGGCCAGGTAAATTTAAAATTAGCGGAATCAAGGACGCTACCATCAGGATGTATATCGCTTCATTACACTAGAATTTACAATTAAACACATAACAAAATGAGAAATTTAATCTTTTTTATGCACACTTCGCTCGACGGTTTTGTGGCAGGACTTAATGGAGAAATGGACTGGATAAAAGTAGACGAAGAGATTTTTGATTTTGTTGTTCCTATGACAGACAAAGCTGACGCTGCACTTTATGGACGGGTAACCTATGAAATGATGCAAAACTATTGGCCAACTGCTGGTGAACATCCAAATGCATCAAAACATGATAAAGAACATTCGGCCTGGTACAACAAAGTTGCAAAAATTGTGCTCTCAAAGACACTTAGCGAAGAAGGACTTGACAATACCACTGTTATCAGCGACAAGCTTGCAGCCAATATCAATAAAATAAAGGAAAAGGACGGAAAGAATATCTTGATCTTTGGAAGTCCGAGGGCATCCCATTCCTTACTAAGCCAGGATCTAATTGACGAGTTCTGGTTATTTGTTAATCCAGTTTTACTTGGGCAAGGAATCCCGCTATTTAAAGGTGTGACTGAAGCGACTAAACTAAAACTTCTGGAAACGAAAACCTTTTCTTGTGGGGTAATTGCACTTCACTACGAAAAAAGACGAGATTAACTTTAGGATGAAAACCATCTTCTTTCATTAAACAGGGAAAGTGGCTATACTGCAGCCAGTATTCAACAAATCTTTGGTTAATGGCTATTAAGGCGCATAATTTTCTTAAGTTTGGGTATTAATATGTTCATGGAAGAAAATACGATACTTAAGAATAGCCTTACTATATCGGCCTGTACTTGTCCTTAATAAGCTGATTGGGTGAGAAACCATATTTCTTCTTGAAAATAAAAGAAAAATGAGAGAGGTCTTCAAATCCCACTTCGAGATATACTTCGGTTGGCCTTTTCTTTTTTTCGCTAAGATGATAATAGGCGAGTTCAAGCCTTTTGTCGGTCAGCCATTTTTGAGGGCTTGTATTAAAAAGTTTCTTGAAGTCCCTATTGAATGTTGATAAACTACGGCCTGTTAAGTATCCTAATTTTTCTAGTGACATATTGAACATAAAATTTCGTTGCATAAAATTCACTAGGTCAATCTTTCCAGGGGCATTAAAATTTGCCAAAACACTGTCAACGTCTGGATTTATTATCCTTAGAATGCTAATGGCTTCCATAATTTTTAGCGAAGCGAGGCTTTCGGGAAATTCTCCTTCCATATTAAAATAAGGTATCAGCGAAGCCAAACAGCTTTCCAATAATGGATGGTTACTGAAACTATATATTTTTCGCTCAAGTTGCATTTTTTTTCTGATATCGATTTTTTCATAAAATTGCTTCAGTCTGTCGGTTGAAAGATGCATCACCACTGTTTTATGAGGTAAACCATTTTTTGGATAATTGATGATCGTTGCCAGTTCGTTTCTTGGGATTAGAAAAATATCCCCAGTTTTGAAATAAAAGGTTCGGTCTGCCTGGATGATTTTGGTTTCACCCGAAATAAACCAAACCAGCATGTGATCATCAAACATCAGGTCTGATTTGAACAGTCTGTCTTCATAGCTGGAAAGCTTGATGTCTTTGGTTAGGTATTTGGATAAATGTTCCATTGGAATAAAGTTATTTGTTTTAGGTGAAAATACATTGATCGGCGATTTTTCCCTTTAAATTTTTCATGTTCTAGTTCACTTTAAATTCAATACCTGTCATTTCCTCGGTTAGATCCCATAATCTTTTAGCGTTGCTTTTGTCAAGTGAATAGGCCAACACACCACTTTGATGTAGTTTAACGTTTGTTTGTACTGCTGAGTTTTCAGAAATAAGCTCGGCGATATCGCCATCCTCGCAATACACGCCACCAATATTGTTAAGTAATGGGCTGGTTGCAACCCAAACGGAAGTTGCAGCACCTTGTGGTATAGTTTTCAGGCTGGCAAGTATTTCTGGGCGCATATTCCCATGCTCGTCAAAGAAACCCATCTGTTTGAATAGCTCTATGTCTACATCTCTGGCTAACTCTGTACCGGCAATTGAACCAGGATGCAGCGAGTATGCTCTTACTTGATACGCTTTGCCACGATTATCCAACTCAAGGGCAAATAGGTTATTAGCTGTTTTTGATTGTCCATAGCCAAGCAGTGTTTGATATTCTCTATGCTCGAAGTTCGGGTCATCGAAATTGAAGGGTGCCATGTGGTGTCCCAGTGAAGAAACATTGATCACGCGTGCACAATTGGCATTTTTAAGCGCAGGCCATAATCTTGCCACTAGCTGAAACTGTCCCAGATAATTGGTTGATAGGTGTGATTCGATACCACGATTGTTGTGTTGCAGTGGTGCCCACATGATACCTGCATTATTGATCAATAGATGAAGTGGCCTGCCAGATGAAAGGAATTTTTCGGCAAATGCGTCGATAGTGTCAGATTTAGAGAGATCCATTGTCTCAATTTCTACGTTTGGAACACCTGCTAGATTTTTCTTTGCTTTTTCAATATCCCTGGCTGGGACAATCACGGTTGCACCCGCTGCAGCAAGTACTCTTGTAGTTTCCAAACCTATACCTGCATTGCCGCCAGTAACGATTGCGATTTTACCTGTCAGGCTAATACCTTTAATAACCTCTGTTGCGGTTGAGGTAGCATTAAAACCTGAACCCAGTGGGTGCTGTAATGCGCCTTGATAATTGTTCTTTTCCATTTTGTTTTTTATTTAAATATTATAGGACAAATTTAGGCGGATGCTGGGTGTGGTGTTTTGTTCAGCGCGTCAAATTACTTTGTTTTCTGTGTCAATTTCTTAACTGTTCCTCACTCAGGCCAGCGATATCCATCATCACCCTGCCTCCATTGAACTGTGGATTGTTTTGCCACTGTGTTCCATATTAGTCAAATTTAAAGTTACTCTTTTAAATCTGCTCTATAAATGTCTCCACTTTGCTATTGCAACTCCAATTGCAATTCTATTGTCGGGATTTGGCCAATAAAAATATATGAAAGGTTTGTTGGAATGTGTTATTTTTGCAGGGATCGATAGAAAGAACATGGAAAAAACACAATATTGGCTAGTCAAATCAGAACCTTTTAAATACAGTTGGGAGAAATTTAATAAAGACGGACGTACCTTTTGGGATGGTGTTCGTAATTATCAGGCACGCAACAACCTCCGTGAGATGAAAGAGGGCGATTTGGTGCTTTTCTATCATAGCAATGATGGTAAAAATGTAGTTGGTGTGGCTAAAGTGGTTAAAGAATTTTATCAAGACCCCACTACTAGCGATCCAAATTGGGTAGTAGTAGATTTAGCTCCTGTACAAACTTTAGATAATCCTGTAAGTTTAGAGCAAATTAAAGCAGAAGAAAGCTTAAAGGATATATCACTAGTTAGGCAAGGTCGTTTATCTGTAATGCCTTTAAAAGCAACTGAATTTGATAAAATATTAGAAATGAGTACCACGTGAAAAAAATACATATCTATCTTATAGTTATTCTATTAATGTGCTCTACTTCTAGTTTTGCTCAATATGTTAATTACGAAGTAAAAGTAGTATTAGATAGTGTTAAAAATATTAAAGGTACCCTTCAAAAAGTATCTGCCGAAGGTATAGCCATAGAAGATTTTCGAGGCAACTATTATATTTTTAAAGCAAAAAATATAGTTAAGATTAAGGTTCGCAGAAAAGGATTAACCACCATCGAAGGTTTAGGGGCAGGTGCTGGGATTGGTTTACTTGCAGGAGCTGCTATTTTCTTCTCAGACGATACTTTTAACGACCTAGGGCAAAAGATTGCCGGTACAGCATTATTAACTGGTGTTGGTGCAGTCGGGGGAACGTTAGGTGGGGTGGTAGGCGAAGCACTGAACACCACGCTAATTCTAAATATAAATTCAAACACTCAGAAATTTAAAAAAGAATACCAAAAACTCGAAAAGTATTCGAAATCATATTATTTAGAAAACCCAGTCACTTCTACGAAGTAATTGTACTCGGTCTTCTTTTACTGGTCATAAGACCTATCGTCATGATAATACTGGTGCCCAAAACAGCCATAAACAAAAAGGAGGTTCCAATCTCGGCAATTTTTAAATTAGCAGGTAAATTATAGTACAAAAGAATGCTAATTAGGCCTCTAGGGGTTACAAAACCTTCGGGTAAAGTGTTTTCTTTTCTAAATAACCTTAGATAGGCAAAGCGGATAAAATAGATGGTAAATAAAATTAATAACCCGTTAATGAGGATGTGCTGATCGTCTAGTTTAAAAATATCGATGGTAAACCCGAAAATAACAAAGAAAAAAGTGCGGATAATAAATGCGCTTTCGGCAGATAGTTGATGGAGTTGTGTTAAATCGTTAGCCAGATTCTTATACAAAAATATACTCCTGAACCAAACATGTTTAATTTGATCGGCATTGTTTAAAAATAAACCAAAAGCTAAAATCAATATTAAAGAAGAAAGATGATAGGATTGTCCGATGGCATACACCATGATTAAAATCGAAATGATCAAAAAGAATTTTACATGATGAGATATACGTCCCATTACATACAAAAGTAAGATGCAGGCTAAAATAGAAAGCACTGTTATTAAGCCCATATTAAGACCCAAGCCAGCAAATGAACTAATTGAAATTTGGGGATTTGTTATTGCAAAATTGAATAAGATAATCCCTAATATATCAGAAAATGAGCTTTCATAAATGATGAATTCTCTGGTTTTTTTACTTAATCCTGCTACGGAGGGGATGGCAATGGCCGAACTGATTACACTAAAAGGAATAGCATTAACAAAGCATAAATACAGATCTTTTCCAGTAATTTGATAAATGATAAAGGTAATTGCAATTACTGTAGCTAATAAAATAAAGAAAGCCGAAAAAAAGGCACCTTTAATTATTTTATTTTTATGTGTATCGTATTTGAGTTCTAATGATCCTTCAAAAACAATTAAAATTAAGCCAACTGTTCCAAGTGTGGGTAATACTCTTAAAAAATTTATAGTTTGCCATTGAAAATGGTCGGCCATTAATCTTAAACTAATACCCAAAAGCAAAAGCAGTAAAACAGAAGGGAGCTTAGTTTTACTTGCAAAAAGGTCGAATAGATATGAAAAAATGACCAGCCCACTTAATAAAATCAGAACAGTGTAAGTCGTCATTTTCGTTTAGTTTACTCTTTAAAAAACAATGCTTTCAGTTCACTAGCATCATTAGGTTCCATTTTACCCCCTAAAATTAAACGAAGCTGTCTGCGGCGTAATGCACCACTATATAACTCAATTTCTTCGTCGGTTTCTGGTTTAAGTTCTGGCACAGGAATGGTTCTTCCGCTCTGATCAACCGCTACAAATGTATAATAAGCCTCATTAGATTTTGCTCTGGTGCCCGATGGAATGTTTTCGGCCCATACATCTAAACGAACTTCTACAGAGGTATTAAAGGAGCGGGTTACTTTGGCTTCGATGGTAATTACATCACCTAACTTAATAGCTTGCTTAAAGGAAACGTTATCAACTGATGCCGTTACTACAATTCTATTACAGTGTTTTTGAGCAGAAATTGCGGCTGCAATATCCATCCAATGCAATAAACGACCACCCATTAAATTATTTAAAGTGTTGGTATCATTAGGTAATACCAGTTCGTTCATTATGGTGAAAGACTCTTTCGGATGTTTTGCTTTGATGCTCATATTGGTACAAAAGTACGGAAAAGGAGTGGGAATTGGTAATTTGTATAATGATAAGCGTATTGCGTAATGCGTTTTGGAAGCATAGAAATATAAACGGCTAGCTTCTGCATCATAAACGCTTAGTGCTTTACGCAATGCGCTTAAACAAAAAGGGTTATTTAACGTTATATTATATAAAATCCACTATACATGCAGAACCAAACGCTCATCCAATATTTTCATTGGTATTATAACGAAGCGGATAATTTATGGGTTAAGGCGGCAAAAGAGGCAGAGAATTTAAGAAACTTAGGTATTACTACCGTTTGGTTTCCGCCAGCAAACAAAGGTAGTAATGGTGGATATTCAGTGGGTTACGATTCTTACGACCTGTACGACCTTGGTGAATTTGATCAGAAAAATTCTACAACAACCAAATATGGGAGCAAAGATGAATATTTAGCTGCGATACAAAAATTACATGATAATCAAATAGGCGTACTTGCCGATACGGTTTTTAACCATAAGGCTGGTGGAGATGAATTAGAAACGATAACCGTTAGAAAAGTTAATAGTCAAAATAGGAATGAATTTATTTCTGATGAACTAGAAATTGAGGCTTGGACTAAATTTACTTTCCCAGGAAGAAATGGTCAATATTCTCAATTTATTTGGGATTACCATTGTTTTAGTGGAGTAGATTGGGCACAGAATTTAAATGAATCAGCTATTTTTCATATACAAAATGGATATGGCAATAGTTGGGAAAATGTACCTTCTAACGAACTTGGGAATTACGATTATCTCATGTTTAATGATATCGACTATCGGAATGAAGCGGTAGGGCAAGAGTTGATAAATTGGGGACATTGGTATTACGAAACCACAAAAGTGGATGGTTTTAGATTAGATGCCGTAAAACATATCTCTTCAAATTTCTTAATAGAATGGATTGATGATATGAAAAGTACCTTTAATAGAGATTTCTTTTTCGTAGCCGAGAACTGGAATATTAAGGATGCTGAAGAGTTAGAAGAATACATTGAATTAACTGGCGGAAGAACACAATTATTCGACTCGCTACTACATCACAATTTATATCTTGCTTCTATCGAAGGAAAAGAATATAATTTAACCGAGATTTTCAATAATACGTTAGTTCAACGCAATCCAATGCTGGCGGTTACCTTTGTTGATAATCATGATTCACAACCCTTGCAAGCCCTTGAATCATTTGTTGATTTTTGGTTTAGGCCACTAGCTTATGCCATGATCTTGTTAAGAGAAGGTGGCATTCCATGTGTTTTTTATACTGATATTTATGGAGCAAACTATGAAGATGAGGGGAAACATATCGAATTGGTAGCGGTTAAAGAGCTTCCTGAGTTGTTAAATGTTCGTAAAAACTTAGCATATGGAAAACAAATTGATTATTTGGATCATCCAAATTGTATTGGGTGGACTAGGGCAGAGGGGCTTGCTGTATTAATGAGCAATGGTGATGAAGGGTTTAAAGAAATGGAAATAGGTGCTAAATTTAGTGGAAAAACATTTATCGATGCCCTCGGAAACAGACCAGAAGAAGTAACCATAAATGAAAATGGCAAAGCAGAATTTTTTTGTAACGGAGGAAGTGTGTCGGTTTGGGTTTTAAAACTAACGAACCAATGAACTAACAGTACTATATCCCACCAATTCTTCCCATCTGCCACCTGGTTTGCGATAGTACACGAATACTTGATAGTTGTTGTCGGTTTCAAAAAACGAACCCTCAAAAATAGTGTCGTCAAATTTACCCTGGTCGTCTACCCAAACATATTTATAGTCATACAAACCTTGTTTAAGCTTTAAGGTGGCGATATACCTTCGTTTACTAGGGTCGTACACTAACTTATTGGCAGGTTCGATTACATAATTATTAAACCGCCCAACTACATAAATAGCACCTTTATTGCTTGGAGGGGTAACATTTAAGCTAAAGATAACTTTTGCATAGTCGCTATCAGTTGCCTGATCTCTTCCATCTTGGTTACGAATAAAGAAATTCCCATTTTCATCAAACTGATTACTATATTTTGGGGTATTTCCCGATACATCTGTAAATAAAACTGCAGTGTTGATTGTATCTACGTAAATATCTTGAACATGCTCCGCTTTATATCTAAAACTGCGGGTATCAAACTTCCTAAATTCGTTTCCTCCCCAAAATTCATTTGCATTTAGTTCATTATAAACTAGTGAACCTTGTTTAATAAAAATAGGTTTAGTGTTTAAAATGGCTGTATTTGGAATATTATTCTGCATTACAATAGCCTTTATATCCTGATGTGGATTTTGGATAGGTGTTTGATGGAAAATGGTGAAATTAACCTTTTGTTTTTTATATCGATCGGCTACATTGCTGCTTGCAACCACTTCAGTACCAACATTAAGAACAGGATCGAGCACAAAAAAACGCTGAGAAATAATCGGCTTGCTTTTATTGGCGTTCTCATACACCTTTAAAAGGTAGTTGCCAGCAATTTTTGGTTTAATTTGCTCGTTAGGAAGCTTCAGTTCATAATGCGTAAACTTTTGTAACGTATTAAATGAATAGCGATACTTGGTAATAATATCCTCATTAAAGCTTTCCAAATAATCGATAGAATTGATTTTAGAGGGTTTCCAATCTGAAGTGCAATGCTCTACCGTATACGAATAGCCTCGATTTCCGCCCTTTAAATCGTCGAAACCAAAAGTAATGGTCTCACTACTTTTTAAGGTATAAATGGGTACAGATTGTTCTTTTTTAGAATTATAGCACTCAACGGTTTTTATACTCGGCTGATAAACTTTATTTTCATACACGAACGCTGTATTTTGGGCATGTAAATTTAAGTGTAATAAGAATAATGCCAGTAAAATGGTCCTTCTCATAAAAATCTAATAATTGATCGTCATTGCGAGGTACGAAGCAATCTTAAAGCAAAAAGCCTTAACAATGAGATTGCTTCGTACCTCGCAATGACGATTTGGTGTGCTCGCCAACGTGTTAAGCTTCTAATTCCATAATTTCTGAAGCCAGCTCTTCCCAAGTTTTTTGGGCATGATCTAACAACGCTTTTTCAGCTAGATAACGCTTATTTGCTTCATCTAGTTTATGTGTATTCGAGTAAACCTCTTCTTTAGCCAATTCAGCTTCAACCGCTTTAACGCTCGTTTCGAAGGTTGCAATTTCTTCTTCAGTACGCTTTAACTTATCGTTTAGCTTTTTTAACTGTTGCTGTACATTTGCTGGAGCTTGTTCAACGGTTTTTTTCTTCTCTTCAACCGCAGGTTTTACAGGTATAGGTTTAGGTGCAGGAATTACTCTTTTGCTATTCCATTCTTCATATTCAGCGTAGGTACCAGGGTACTCTTTAATTTTTTCTTCTTCAATGAACCAGATTTTATTGGCTACATTATCTAAGAAATAACGATCGTGGGATACGGAAATGAATGTTCCTTCGTACTGTTGTAAAGCCTGAATTAAAATATTTACCGATTGTATATCCAAGTGGTTAGTAGGCTCATCTAAAATCAAGAAATTGGAATCCGTAGTTAATGATTTTGCTAAAGCAACTCTCGATTTTTCTCCTCCAGATAACACTTTAATCTTTTTGAAAACATCATCACCCGTAAACAAAAAGCAACCTAAAATACCTCTCAATTCAGTATCACTATGCTTTGGAGCAAAGGCTTGTAACTCTTCTAAAATGGTATTTTCTAAATGCAGCGATTCTAATTGATGCTGTGCGAAGAAAGTTGTGGTTACATTATGGCCAGTTTCACTTTTACCTTTAAAACCTTCGGTACCTGCAATAATTCGAAGTAAAGTAGATTTACCCTTACCATTGGCACCAATTAAAGCTATTTTATCACCTTTTTCGATTACACCATCGGCATTATCTAAAATATCTACGTTTGGATAGCTTTTAGAAGCATTTTCGATCCGAACCACATGGCGTCCAGAAGGTTTAGAAAATTTAAAGCTAAAGTTTACGGTTGGGTTATCATCATCTACATCTTCTACACGTTCCATTTTATCCAAGGCTTTCATCCGCGATTGCGCCATTTTAGCTTTACTCGCTTTCGCCTTAAAACGCTCAATTAATCGTTCTTCTTGTTTAATTTTAGCTTGTTGGTTTTTAAATTCTCCCTTTTGGATTTCACCTCGTAGCGATTTCTCCTCTACATAAAATGAATAATTTCCTGCATAAACCGTTAGTTTTCCCTTTCTAGATTCAACGGTTTTGCGAACAATTTTATCTAAGAAATACCTATCGTGAGATACAATTACAATTGCACCTTCAAAACTACCCAAATAGGTTTCTAACCACTTAATTGATGGTAAATCCATGTGGTTGGTAGGCTCATCCAATAAAAGGATATCAGGCGTTTGCAAAAGAATTTTTGCTAACATTACCCGCATTCTCCAACCTCCAGAAAAGGTGTTTAGCGGACGGTGTTGATCTTCTGTGCTAAAACCTAAACCCGCTAAAATTTCATTTGCGCGGTATTCGATATTGTAGCCATCAAGTGCCTCAAACTCTTGTTGTTTATCACTAAGTTTATATAAAGTCTCCTCACTATAATCAGTCTCAATTTTTTTTAAGAGCTCTTCAATTTCGTCGTGCAATTGGTTTTGGCGTTCAAAAGCCTCCATAGCTACGTGCAAAATGGTATGATGCGATTCGTAAGAAAGTAAATCCTGATTTAGGTAGCCAATTTTTATATCTTTTGCCATTGATATGCTGCCCGAAGAAGGAGCATATTCGCCAACAATAATTTTAAGTAAAGTAGACTTACCGGTACCATTTGCACCGATTAGTCCAACCCTGTCGCCCGGCTTAATGTGCCAGTTTGCTTCATCGTATAAGGCTCTAGAGCCAATTTGGAAGGTTAAATCGTTTATTGAAATCATTTCCTTGCAAAAATACGATTTTTAAGGCTGTTTTCAAGTCTATTTTTCTTCAGTTTCTTCCAGTTTGCCTTCTTTGTTTCTCTTCAGTTTTATAATAGGATGATCTTGCGTGCCGGTAATGCTTAAAGGAATTCCGATAAGGCCGAAGGGTGGAAGTCCTAAACGGCCGCTTAAATTCAGTTTTCCATCTAAACTTACTTGCCCTTCAAATCGTGGTCTAAAGCCTGCAATCCTCATTTTCGTCTGCTCAATCGTCATGATATTATGATTGATACTTGTTTTGATCTGTACATCCTTTAAATCAGGATTTTTTAAGCTATCTCTGTTTGTAGCTTTACTTACAGCATTAATCATTTTAAAACCCATTAAACTAACCTGTTTTAAAGTTAAAACTCCAGCGCCTTTAACTGATGGTAAAACCGGATATAAGTCGGCATTTAAGCGACCAGCTAGTTGATAATCTAAACCAACTATGCCTTTTACGCTTGAGGCGGATGGTGCCATTTCTCTAAATAACTTAATTTCTTTATAAGCTTTGGCAATATTAAAATCATTGGCGGTTAAGTGAAAATCAAAATTGGCCGATTTTGTAGAAGTGCTTTTATAATTGGCACTTAGTGCTACCAAAGCGTCAATAAGCTTAAATTGAGTATTATTTAGGCTTAAAGTGCCATTGTTTAACAACATGGTTCCCTTAGCGTCTTTAAGTGCTAAACCATTGTAGTGCACGGTTTTTGCATTGGCTTCGAAACTAATATTTAAATTACTGGGGATCATAATTACACCATCACTACTTGTTGAAGTAGTTTTTTCACTATTACCGGCATATACCATAAACTCATCTGCATTGATTGTTTTGCTAGCCAATTTGAACTTACCCGTTAATTTAGCCTTATCATTTAAAACATAATTAATTACGTTATCAAACTGTCCGTCTAGTTGAAAATCAGATTGACCATAGCTGGCCTTAAATTCATCAAACTTCATCCGATCTTTATAAAAAGAGAATATTCCTTTTTTGATGAAAAATGACTGTGGAAATAGATCAGATAATAGATTAAGCTGATGAACCAGAATGATACCTTCGTTATTTAACCGGTTATATCTACCTGCCATCACATCACTTTGTAGCCCTTTAAAATGTACATTAGTGGAAATTACTCCATTAACTTGATAGCCCTTAACAGCAAAAAACTGATACATTTTTCCGATATCAATCGCACCTTTTGAACTTAAATCATACTTAATATTATCGAAATCGTTGATGTTAGCCTTTAATAAAAATGGTTGAGATGCCATTACAAATGAAATGGGTTTAATCAATAATTTGCTATTTTTTAGTGTGCCATCGGTGTTTATTAACTGTGCATCAACGTTTATTTGTGTAATAGGTTCAGCAAAATTTGCTGTTTTAACACGACCATCATCAATTTTGATGGTAGCTGATGTAGTAGGGAAGAGCTTTTTAGCCTTATTATAAGAACCTTTACTGCTCACGTCAAAGTTTAAATGCCCACTTAATTCTACATCTTTAATGGGGTAAATCTTTTTAAGATCGGAGAAGTTGATCAACGATTTAAGCTGGATATCAATTGTCGTATTTTCATTGGTTTGCAGTTTGGCAAACCCTTTGATATAATTGCTTAAAGCAGCGATATCGATATCTGTAATCGCTAATTTAGTATTTTTATACTGACCATCTATATTTGAACCATCAATCTTGAAATTAAATCGATCAATTGCTGAAGGTAGTTCCTTAAATTTGACATATCCACCTATTAATGATGAATTTAATTTAAATTTCGGTACACTTACCAATACTGTATCAACTCTTCTTAAGCCATTAGAAACTATTTTATGAGTAAATTGTCCATCTGCTTTTAAATCAAAAAGAAACTTGCCCCTTAAATTTAAATCTTCTAAATTAACCACTTTAGCCCATTTTTCTAGGTCTATATTGGTTCGGGTATCTGTTTTTACAATGGCATTTTTTAATCCGTTGAGTTTAAAAACAGAAGCGAAATAATCATTACCCATTTTAAAATATAAACTATCCATATCTATAAATAAAAGATCAGGATTTAAGCTTGGTAGTTTGGCATGAAGGTTTAAAGATAGTTTTTGAATGGTTTCTGGAACCTTAGGATTTGAAATCGAGCCATCCTTAATTTTTAAATTAAAAGTGATGGTAGGCATCGTATTGCTAGCAGCGATGTATTTACCGATAAGCGATGCCGATATTTCTGCATAACCTTTAATTGTAGTGTTGCTAAACTGATTGCCAATAGATAGGGGTAAAGCAGAGAAAATATTCTTTAAATCAGTTTCTTTTGCTGTGGTTTTGAAATTTAAATCATAACCATCTTTTAAAAAAGCAAATTTCCCCTTAAAATGGATGGGTAATGAATTGATCATTAAATTATTTTCGTCGAAACTAAACATTAATGAATTGGTGTTTATTTTGGTAACCAATTTTGCATTTAGTTTTTTACTTAATAAATAGGGCACGTTATTGTAATATAAATCGATATGATCTATCGATAATTGACTTTTTAAATCGAATACTGCTCTACTAAAATCGCCTTTACCCTCATAGTTTAAGTTTTTGGTTTTTAAAGAGAAGGGGATAGATTGGTCATTGTATACCAAATTACTATTACGAATATAAATGCCCTCTATTTTAATTGCCGTAGCAGTGGTGTCTGCTGGCTTATCTGCCGTTGACGGAGCCTGATAAACGTTGTAATTGGCATTCCCATTTTTATCAACCAATACATTAATATTGGCTTTATCGAGATAAATTTCATCAATTTTTATGGTTTTACTAAAAAGAGAGGGGATGTTGATGCCAAAGGATAAATTTTTGGCATATAATAAAGAGTCTTTTTGAAATGGTGCTGAACCTTTTAATAAAAATTCATTTAAATTAATAGTTAAAGAAGGGAAATGTTTAAAAAATGAGATGTTACTACTTTTAAATTTCACCACACCTTTAATGTTTTTATTGATTAATCTCGTTACTCCCTGATCAATTGTTTTTGGTAAAAGAAGTGGAATGATAAAAAGCATCGCCAGTAAAGAGAAAATGCTAATGGCTGTTATTTTGAAGAATTTTTTCAAAAAGAGTAAAGATTAGGTTGCTGCAGAAAAAACAAAGATAGCTATATAATAGGGTTTAATAAAACCATCATAGCAAGGCAGCAACCTAATTTACTTAGAAATTTAATCTAAAATAGGGAACTGGTAAAAACCCTTGTTGATATTCGGTTGTTATCGCATTCGTTCTTTTATTAAATTTTTGCATAAATACATTCTTATTATCATTTATGTTTTGAAGATCAATACCAAATTCGAGTGTAGATTTTTTATAGTTTACACGATAGCCACCTTTGAAATCTGTTCTGAAATATGCCTTTTGCTGTATACTAAATGGCGAAATTGTTTCATCGTAAATGGTACTTACATCTATCTGAGATGCTTTAATATTTACCGGCGAAGTATATCTGCCACCAATGGTAGATAGCTTAACATTGAATGAAAGGGTGTTTTTATTTTTACCGATTTTAAAATCTTTTCCTGCTAAAGCATTAAATACATATTTGCTATTAAAGGCCGTATTTCTTTGCACACCATCACTACCCTTATACTTCGAATCGAACAAACTTGCAGTTATTAAAAAGTAAGATCCCTTACTGAAATTTTTCTCTAACGAAAGCTCTATCCCATAGTTTTTTCCTGAACCTAAATTTTGTAAGCTGTCTTTATTAGATAATGAAAAATCTGCACCTTCATTTAACATCGAAAAGCCAGAAGATTTCTGTTCAACAGGAACATTCTTAATGTGTTGATAATAAACTTCAGATTTTAAGTTTAAGTTATTGGAAATGTAATAGGTATAACCTGCAATTAGATGCTGACTTCTTGTAAAATCGAGGTTTTTATTGGTATAGTGTACTTGATTAGCTATTTTAGTTTGGTAAAAATATACTACGGGGCTTTGTATTTGATGATGCATCCCATATCCCAACGAAAAAACATTTTTATTATTAACGATATATTTCATTCCTAATCGGGGCTCAAAAGCAGTAGTATTATTAAGCGTTAAGGCTTGAGCATGTAAACCGGCATTAAATGAAAGCTTTTCGGTAAACCTATGTTTCCATTGTACATAGCCTTGAATTAATGACATATTATTTTCTTGGTCTAAGTTAATTCTTTCGCTAATTCCACCACCAAATATACTTTTGTTGTATAAATCGAACATCATTAAAGAACCACTTATTCCGGCTGCTAGACTATTTTTAGCGTTAAATTTATGAGATAAATTATAGGCTATGGTTGCTTTGTTTGCAAAATATTGATGTTCACCACTTTTAAATGCTTCTCTGCTTAATACACTGATCGAATCTCGAGTTATATTTTCTGTAGTGTGACTAAAACCAAGGCTCAATTTACCATACGTTTTAGCGGTATAATTAGTTTCATAAGTAAGCCCTGTAATGCTCTTAAAGAATTTAGTTCTTGTGTTTTCATTTTCTTCGCCATAGGCATCTGTGGTACTGGCTATATCCACATCATTGCCTAAAAAATTAACTTTACTCGGCCCACCTAAGCCCCAAATAGATAGCTTGCTTTTAGTGCTAATTGGGATATATAATTTAAAATTTACATCCTGATATTTAGGCACTGCTTTGCCAACACCTACATCTAAGCCCATTGAGCTAAGGATGTCGACTGTAGAATATCTATAATTAATTAAATAAGAGGCTTTTGATTTCGTTGATAACGGACCTTCAGCTCCAAACTCAAAACCTGTAAAATTTACTTCTGCTAAAAACTCGTGTGTGTCGCTATTACCGTTCCTTAACCGCAGATCAAAGGCGCTAGATATCGCATTGCCATATTGGGCTGCAAATGCACCTGTATAAAAATCAGATTTCCCTAAGTTGTTGTTATTGAGTATGCTAACCGGTCCGCCTGTGCTCGATAATGTTCCAAAATGATTTGGATTTGGGATGTCGATTCCTTCCATTTGCCATAAAACCCCACTTGGCGAGTTACCGCGTACAACAATATCATTTCTAGAATCGTTTCCACTCGTTACACCGGCACCATTTGCAATCATCCGAGATGGATCACCAAGAGAGCCTGCAAATTTGCGGGTATCGTCTGGGTTAAATGATCGACTACTTACGGCAACCATTTCATTATTATTACGATTGGGATTAGATTTTATCACTACACTTTCAAGTATATTGAGTTTTTCGGTAAGAGAAATATTAACAACAATCTGTTTCCCGCTTGTTACCAGAAGATCCTGTAAAGTTTGTTCTTCGTAACCTATACTCGAAATGCGGAGCGATTGTCTGCCAGTGGGAACTTCGGGTAGAATAAAAAAACCATGCTTATCAGTTAATACCTGATGATTTGGAAGAGTTCCAATTAAACTAATGGTTGCGCCAACAATGGGGGATTTGGTAATCTCATCAACTACCTGGCCTTTTATAGTTTGTAGCTCATTGTTTTGAGCGTAAGTTAAATTTGCTATTAAAAAAGTAAGAATGACTAATATTTTTTTCATGTTTTTAAGTAATGGATAATTAATACTCAAAACTAGAAAGGCAACGCTCGTTTACACTTGACGTTAGTTATGAAAAAAATGTTTTTTCTTGACTTAAGTTAAGGATTTGTTCTGGTTTACAACTCGTTTACGTATTCTGCTTAAACTTTCGGGCTCGATGCCCAACATCGATGCGATTTGCTTTAAAGGAACACGTTCAAATAGATAGGGTTTTTCTTCTAACAACTTAACATACCGTTCTTCAGGATTATGAATAAGCATAGAAACATGCCGATTAATTGTGCGTAAAAAAACTTGCTCTACCATTAATCTGCCAATTCGCTCATAAGTTTTACCAAGATCGTACATTTTCTGTATATCAGAATAGCTCAATAAATACAGTTCAGTATCTTCCATGGCATCGATATAGAACAAAGATTTTTCTTTACTCAAAAAGCTCCCATAATTACTAATCCACTCGCCAGTTAACTTGAAGTCAGACACATGCTCTTTCCCATCTTTCATAAAATAAAACCTTACTAGTCCTTTATTTACAAATGCAACGTGGTTACATACTTCACCCTCTTTTAAAAAGAAGTCGTATTTTTTTATGGTTTTTGTAGTTAAAAAAGACAAAAATGTAGTTAATTCTTCTGGTGATAAAGATAGATTACTCAGATTTTTCTTTACAGTATCAAACATATGCTGAATGGTTTGGTTAAAAGTAATAATTTTATAATTAAATTATGTTGCAAACAGGGAATAGGATATATTTGTCGCATGTATCGCCTCGTTAAACCTGTCTTCTTTCAATTCGATCCAGAAAAGGTTCACTATTTTGTAGTTAAACGATTAAAATGGTTTCACGATTATTTTCCCTTAGGTAAAACCATACTTCGTAGTAGTTTTGATATACATTTAAAAGGCTTAGAACGCGAAGTTTTTGGAATTAAATTTAAAAATCCAGTAGGTTTAGCCGCAGGGTTTGATAAAAATGGGGAATATGTTGAGGCATTAAGCAATTTAGGTTTTGGCTTTATTGAAGTAGGTACGGTAACACCTTTACCTCAACCTGGTAACGATAAACCTCGAATGTTCCGTTTACAAGACGATAGTGCCATCATTAACCGCATGGGTTTTAATAACAAAGGGGTTGATGTAATGGCCGAACGATTAAGACTGCTAAAAGAGAAAGATCCTTCAATAGTGGTTGGTGGTAACATTGGTAAAAACAAAAATACTCCAAACGAAGATGCAACAAGCGACTACATAAAATGCTTCGACAGATTGTTCGATGTTGTTGATTACTTTGTGGTTAATGTTAGTTCCCCTAATACACCTGGCTTAAGGGCCCTGCAAGAAAAAGAACCATTAAAAGAATTGCTTAATACTTTACAGCAACGCAACCGCAAAAATGATATTTCTAGGCCAATTTTACTTAAAATTGCTCCAGATTTAACTAATGAGCAATTAGACGATATTGTTGAAATTGTTAAAGAAACAGGTATTGCTGGCGTAATTGCAACCAATACCACCATTGATCGGAATGGGCTGTATACCGAAGAGAAGTTGAAAAGTGAAATGGGAGGATTAAGCGGTAAGCCATTAACAAAAAGGTCTACAGAAGTAATTAAATACTTATCAGAAAAATCTGGAAATGCTTTTCCGATTATTGGCGTAGGAGGGATTCATTCTCCAGAAGATGCAAAAGAAAAAATAGCAGCTGGTGCTTCTTTGGTACAGCTTTATACAGGTTTTATTTATGAGGGACCTGGTTTGATTAAGCGGATTTGTAAAGAGTTGGTTTAACTATCTAAATTTTTTATTTTACTCATATACATGTACCAATTCCATTCCCACGTTTTTCCTTTATCTATTGAACAGGCCTGACTCCAAGTTGGATTGTTCTTGTCTCTAGCATCCCAGCGAAAGGCCATGATGATTTCTTTTCCTTCATGAATGTCTTTTGTGAAAAAATGCCCTATGTTATTTTCAAAAGAACCTAGAACTGGGGGGTCTAAAACTCCAGTATTCGAGTCTGCCCAATAAATACTCCATAATCTGGTTTTTTGGTTAAATAATCGAACTGTCATTCCTTCAAATGGTTCTCCATCAAATTCTGCCAAAAAGTTATCAATGTTGCCAATTCCTTTTAAAATGGGATACATTTCTTGCGTAGAATTGAATTCTATCCAAGTTGTACAATTTGTAAATCTCGATTGCAATTTTCTATTATGAAGATTCCATTTACCAATAAAGAAATCAAAATCTTCTTTGGAAGAAGATTTTGAAGGTTCAATAATTAATGCTCCATCTGGTGCAAAAATTAATTCAGGAAGAGGGGTTTCGGTGTTTTCGTGCATTTTAATTTTCAGGTTCCAAATAGCCCTTTAAAGCTGTATATAAGAAATGTGTCCATCCTTCGTTGAAGTTGCTTTTTGCGAAGTCTTTTCCTGCCTCAGCAAAGCTTTCTAAACCGCTATGTGTTATTCTTAAAAGTGTTTGTTCTCCTTTGTCAAATAGTTCCCAACTTACTAACGAATTGCCTGGATAGTTATCGTATCTCCATGTATATGCTATCTTTTTACCTTCTACTACCTCGGTTACTTCACATAAATGAAGGTATTGAGTGTCCTTATCTGGCCCACCCATAAAATCGAATTTAAAACCAACCTTTGGTTTAAAATCCTCAAGTTGAAAATACCATTTTTTCATCTCATTATTATCGGTTATCGCACTCCATACGCTAGCAATAGGCGAATTAAAAAGCCTTTCTACAATTACAGGTTGTGTATTCATTTTATTAGGGTTTAAGTTTTAAATTAATTTCTTTCTCTGATAGATGAACCTCGAGTGCATCTAATTTGTTTGTCCAAAAAATTCGATATTTCTCAATCCAATCCGATACTTCATTTAGTTTTTGAAATCTAACTTCGCAAAATCGTTCTCTACCATCTTTTTTGATGGCTACTAATCCACACTCGGTTAAAATTTTAATGTGTTGGGAAACAGCTGATCTGCTCATCTCGAAATTTTCAGCAATTGAGTTTAAATTTAATGCCTTAAAAGCAATTAAGTTTATAATTTCTCTGCGTGTAGGATCGGCAATAGCCTGAAAAACATCTCTTCTCATAATATGTAAGTGTTTGCTTACAAATATATAAGTAAGCAATCACTTACGCAATAGAATTGATGATTTTATTTTTAAGGTTTGGTTAATATATATTTTCCACCGCCTTGCTTTACAGTCATTTGCTTTTTTGAAGGGTTAAACTCTAGCACAATACCAGCAGCTTTAAATTCGAATACGTCTTTTTCGATTGCTTCTACGGCGAAAGCAGCTTGACCGGTTGCTTGGGTAAATAAAACAGTATCCTTCTTAGTAATGGTAATTTTTAAAGGAAAATTGGGAGCAGAATATTCGCCTAAATAAGGGTCTAGATCTTCTGACTTTAGGTTAATACTTTTAAAAGTTGGGATGTTATATGGAATTTTATAGTAGTCGGCCAGCACACTGTTTACAATTTTATTGTTTTCGTATGTGTTTCCATTCGAGATTAGAGCAATACTTAGCCTATCTTCTATAAAATAGAATAACATAGACGAAAACCCATCTATTCCGCCATTGTGGCCAATACCTTTTTTATCTTTAAATTGGTAGGGGAATAGGCCAAATCCATAACCATCGGTAAGTGTAATCATTTGTTCGACACTTTGTTTTGAAACTATTTTTCCATTAAGTAAAGCGGTAATAAAAATAGTAAGATCAGAAGGAGTTGCTACCACTGCTCCAGCCCCTGCAGGTATCGACATGTCTGTGCTTGGTAGTTTATTCCAATTGCCCATAAAGGTGTATGAAAATACTTCGTTATTTGTTAAGTCGATTTTATCGCCTAAGTATGTATTTTTTAACAATAAGGGCTGTATTATTTTATTACTTAATATTTCTTTCAATGGCAATTGATAAACCTTTTCGAGGATATAACCCAAAAGAACATAGTTCGAATTACTATATGAAAATTTGGTATTAGGTTCGAAATCAGGAGGGTAAGAACTAATTAATTCGACCAATTCTGATGTGCTTTTCTTAGTAGTATAGTAATTTCTATACTCTGGGCTGTTTATAAAATTATAGATTCCACTTCTATGATTTAGTAAATTGTTGATGGTAATCTTATCTGCATTTTTAACAGTAGGGAAATATTTAGATAACTTATCTGTTAACGATAGTTTTTTTTCCTCAATGGCTTTAAATATTAAGGTAGCGGTAAACGTTTTTGAAATTGAACCAACTCTATATTTCGACAAAGTGGTCGATCTTTTCTTTGTTTCCAGATCGGCAAAACCAATAGCTTTCGCATAAATTGGTAAACCATTTAATGAAATAGCAATACTTCCCATCCACTTCTTGTTTTCGTCTAGGCTTTCGAACAAGCTATCTAGTTTTTTACTGTTAAGTTGAGCAAAACTAGAAAGACCAGTAATAAGAATAAATAGAGCTAATAAGGACTTTTTCATCACAATGGGATTGAGGTATGTCCTAAATATAAGTTTTTTTGTTACAAATAGAAAGTTATGCTGTTGGGTGCCTAATTTAACCCCAAAGAAGAATAAGAATTTGCCGAGTGTGCAAAGATTTCCAGCTCAGCTTTGCGTTCATTGCGAAAACTTTGTTTCTTTGCGTTAAAAAAAGTTTATTGCACAAAAAAGCATCCCAAAAATAAATCTGAGATGCTTTTTAATGTGTTTAAAGAAGAAACTAAGCTGAAGCTGTAAGTTTAGCTAATACAGCGTTGTTTTTTGCCAACTGATCTTTGGTAGATTGTTGTGAACGGCTTCCCAATTCGATGTTAGTTGCTAATTTTAACGTTTTAACTTCTAAACGAGAAACAGTTTTATTGTATCTGTCTTTTCTTTTTAATCTTGTAACTGCCATGATAATGCGTTTTTTAATTCTTAATTCATATAAACCTGAGGTCGAGAGCGGATTCGAACCGCTGTAGAAGGTTTTGCAGACCTCTGCCTAGCCACTCGGCCACTCGACCCTTTAAATTCAAGGTTGCAAAAATAGTAATTATATGCGAGGATGCAAAAATAATGCAGAAAATAAACACTAATTATTTGTTAACATATTAACGTCCTAACGATAATTTGCCTAATTCACTACAAAATATAGCTGCAGAAACAGCAACATTTAAGGATTCTGCTTGTCCAATTCTAGGAATGGTAACCGCTGTTGTTATCTTTTTAATTAATTTTTCAGAAATCCCATGTCCCTCATTGCCCAATAAAATTAATCCTTCCTTTCCCCAATCTACTTTGTATATAGATTTCCCCTCTAATAATGCACCAAAAACAGGCAAGCCAGCAGTGGTAATAAAGGATAATAAATCGGTATAGTGCACATTCATCCTAGCCAAAGAACCCATGGTAGATTGAACTGTTTTAGGGTTATATACCTCAACGGTTTGCTCAGAACAAATGATATGATCGATGCCAAACCAGTCGGCCGTTCGTATTATAGTGCCCAAATTCCCTGGATCTTGAACATCGTCTAACACCAATGAAAATTTATTTTTTAAATCTTGCGGCATTAATTTTCCTTTGGTAGGGATGTTTACAAGCGCTAAAATGCCTTGGGGGGTTTGAAGTGTACTAATCTTATCTAATTCAGCGTTGTTTACCTCGAATAACTTTATATTTGCAGGGAATTTAGGCAAAGACGAAAAATAAGTAGGATTGTAATAAATACTATGCAATTCATAATTTGAATTAATAAACTCTACAATAGATTTTATACCTTCAATACAAAATAGCCCATTTTCTTTTCGGTACTTTTTTTGATGTAAAGATTTAATAAAACTGATCTGTGATTTTGAAAGCATACACGTATAATTATAAACTGCAAGTACAAATTCTTACAATATTACTATTAATTCTTGTTTTTATAGCAGGTTGTTCTTCTACGAAATATATAGAAGATTACCAAGCCATCGTAACAAAAGTTGAAATTGATAGCATTGATAAACAATTTGAAGAACAAGCCCACAACTATGTTCAAAAAGATATTCGCCCCTCAGGTACAATTGGTTTAAACGTTGGGATTTACAATATTTTTAATACGAAAGATGGTAAATATAAAACGACTAACATTAAGCCACTTGGCTCTCCTCCACCAATTTTAGATAGTGCCTTGGTAGAAATTTCTCGTAATCAGATCGAAAAATTTCTTAAAAGTAAAGGTTTTTTAAAGGCCAAGGTAAAATCAGAAATTTCAGTAGAAAAGAAAAAGGCCAAACTCATATTTACAGCCACACCTGGGCCAGCTTTTTTTATCAATAAAATTTCTTACGAAATTCCGGATAGTGCAATAAGGCAAAATTACCTTCGCGAAAAAGACGGATTTACCCATTTACGAGTAGGAATGCAGTACGATGAGGATTCGTTAGCGTACGACCGCGAGCAAATCTATCAAATTATGAGGCAAAATGGGTATCGATTTTTCGAACGACCTTATGTAAGATATGAGCCTGATTCAAGTCAAAATAATAGTAAAGTAGCTGTTAAATTATTTATAGACAATCCGTTCGATGGCTCTAACCATAAAGTCTATACGATCGATACTACAAATATTATCATCGCAGAAAATTCTGAGGGATTTTCTGATTTGGATAGGTTAAAGGATTCTTTGCAAATTAAAAGAGCATTTAGAGGTATTCGCTTCATTGATCTATCAAATAAATTTAGAAGAAATCCAATTACGAGATACGACTTTTTAAGAGAAGGCGAAATTTATGATATTCGGAAAGAAAATTTAACCTATGATAGACTTTATCAACTCAATGTTTTTAAAAACGTTAAGATAGAGTATACACTTGCAAAAGACAGCAGTGCTAAAATTCAACCTGCAATTTTACTTATTCCGCAAAAGCCGATGAATAACCGTATAGAAGGCGAGATACCATTTAACGATGGTACAGTAGGTTTTACTTTGAGTAATACGTATACGAACAATAATTTTCTAAAAGGGGCAGAGCGTTTTCAATTTCAGGTTAAAGGTGGTTTACAGGCTAGAAGAATTGAGAATAAATCCATATTCAATGATATTTATCAACGAGATTTTTCAGTAAGTGCCAGCCTCTCCGTTCCTCGATTAATGATTCCGTTTATTACTGTTCCCATGATGGGGAAAAATGGGATGCCTTATACCACATTTTCAACAAGTTATTTATATGCCTTGCAAAAAGACATTACGGTTCGACGTATTTTTATCAACTCAATTAGCTATGATTGGGTAGAAACGAAATCGAAACTACACTCCTTAACTCCGCTAAATGTTGAATATAGATTCGGAAGTGTTTTAATTGATACGTTAGATAAAAGTGATATTGATAAATATAATGCTAATAAAGAATTATTAGAGAACAATTTTTATAATATTAAACTACTAGGACGTAAAGATTTTACTCTGGGAATGAAATACGCCTACAGTCTTAATAGCGATAAATTGTTGCAGAATAGAACATTCGTTTATTTCAGGGGCAATATGGATATTGCTGGCAACCTGTTGCAACTCGCCACAAGTACTTTTGGAGATAAGCACGACCCTAAGAATGGTGATTTTGGGAAGATTTTTGGCTTGCCATTTAATCAATATGTTCGCCCCGAAATAGATATACGCTGGTATAAAAGCTTAGGGGTCAACCGTCAATTTATTGCCAGATTAAATACTGGTGTAGGTTATGCATACGGGAATTCGACATCCATCCCATTCGAGAAATTATTTTATGCCGGTGGTTCAAGTGGAGTACGCGCATGGCAGGCTAGAACGCTTGGTCCGGGTAATTATAACCGTGATGTAATTGCTAGTGCAACGGCAAGAAGTGCAGCTTTTGGTATCGACCAACTGGGACAAATGAGAATTGAAACCAATTTTGAATATCGTTATTTACTGATAAATAAGCTATTTGGGGGTAAATTAAAAGGTGCAGCCTTTGTTGATATGGGTAATATTTGGAATATTTCTGCTGGAAACCCACAACCAGAAACTTATTTTAAGTTGGATCAGTTAAGTAAGCAAATCGCCATTGGTACGGGTATAGGTTTTAGATATGATGTCGAATTTTTTGTATTTAGATTTGATATGGGCTTAAAAATTAAAGACCCCCAATTTGTAGGTTCAGAACAATGGGTAATCAATAAGTTCTTTTCGGGTGGTAGAGCCTTTAAAAGAAACTATGAAATTACACATAATCCAGATGTATATCGCTTTCTCCAGTATAATTTTGGTCTTGGCTTTCCTTTTTAGGAATAAATCATTCGATCGCATACAACATTATTCACTCATTCGTTATCCAGAAATGTTGTAAACGGCCGTTTCTTGGTAGCGCGATGCTACAATAATTTCAGTGCCATTTGCATGTTCATTAAATAAACGCTGCACCAAAGCTGGGCAATTGTTGTCTTTGCTTAAGTGCGACAGCAACAGGTGACTTAATTGCGTTGATTTATGGGTTTTAAATAAATCTAATGCCTGGGCATTAGATAAATGCCCATTTCCGCCACGAATTCGATTCTTTAAAAAATAAGGATACCTGCCATGATTAAGCATTTCATCATCATAATTTGCTTCTAAGAACACGGCATTGCATTGCTTAAAATGATGGATTACATCTTCACAATGTTGCCCAATATCTGTAAAAACCCCAACAGTAATCGAATTACAACGAACAATAAAACTGTGTGGCTCAGCGGCATCATGCTTTTTTGGAAAAGCAATAACTTCTAAATTACCAAACTTTATGGGCGCATAAGCCATAAAGGTGTTTACCAAATGTGGGGGCAATATTTGCTTTCCACTTAACAAGGTTGATGGTGTAATGTAAACTGGTAATTGATATTTTTTGGCGATAACAGGCAATCCACGAATGTGATCGCTATGCTCATGCGAAATAAAAATGGCCTTTACGCTATCCATGCTAAGGTTTAGCCGATGCATCCGTACCTCAGTTTCTTTACAGGTTAGTCCAACATCGACTAAAATAGCCTCGTTTTCATTGCCAATATAAAAACAATTGCCATTGCTGCCTGTATTAAGAGATGAGATAAATAGCGACATATATAGGTACAAAGAAAAGGAATTCATTCATGTGAAGTAAAGAAAATTATAAACATCTATTTAAAACAACTGGTTAATATTCCTGTTTTTTAGGTATATTGAATAATTATGCAAGAGAAATATAACAATGCAACCAATCAAAGACCTGATGGCGCAAGACCATTAGATGCTGCAATTATACCAATTGACATTCCTAAGTACATTATTCAGCTCAAAGAAGAAGATTCGTATGCTAAAAATGGGAAAAATGCGATTACTGTATTTAAATCAGACCGAATTACTATTACCTTAATTGCATTAAAAGAAGCCCAGAATTTTCATCCCGGTCAAAATGACGATACGGCAATTATGAGCGTTCAGGTAATTAATGGGCTCTTATCATTTGAAAGTTTGGGTACGGTAACGACGATAAATGAAGGGCAATTATTAACCTTACATCAACAGTTATCGTTTAATGTATTGGCTATTTCAGATAGTATTTGTCTTTTAACGCTATTTAAATAGAATTAACTTATATTTTTTATTAACAAAAAACTATTCGCTAACAAATTGCGATTCAGCGATTTTTGCTTAAAAAGTGGTTCTGTGTATAATTAGAGCAATAATAAATACGCATATAGATACTTGTTTATTCGGTTTAAATGATATATTTGAAATCAAATTAAAATTAAAAAAATGGAAACCGTCGAAGACTGCTTCCAACATCCTTAAAAAACAAATTAAAAAAACATGGAAAAATTCTCAAAAGTTAAAGAAGTAATCGCTGCGATTGAAGCAGATGCAGAAAAATTTTATAATGGTGGTAATGCAGCAGCAGGTACTAGAGTACGTAAAGCAATGCAAGACCTTAAAGGTTTAGCTCAAGATATCCGTACAGAAGTAACTGAAAAGAAAAACAGTGCGAAATAGTAATTTTTGAGTAAGATTTTAAAAAAGACCCCGATGTAAAATCGGGGTCTTTTTTAGTTTTTAGATAAAAAGCTGGTAATTGCGTCGGTAAGACCTTGCGGTACCTCACTATTGCTTTTAGCTTCAAGCTTATGTTGAGCAGAATTATATTTTTCTATAAATGTACCGCTGCTACTATTAAATTTAAGAAACCCTTCTTCAAAATAACGTTCTTCAATTTCTAATGATGAGTCCATTGATCTAAATGTTAGTGGACTAGCCTGTTGAAAGTCTTTACTTACCCTCATCCACTGATAAATTTTAGATATATCTTCATCCTGTGGTAAATCATTTCTTTTGATCTCCAAAATATAGGTGTCGGTGTTCTCCAAAAAATAAATACACGTAAATGCAGGTAACATTTGAATAGGTTGGTTTGAATAACGAAAATACATATAAGAAAATTTATGTAGATAAACATTTTATCAACATTATAACAACTTCAGACCGAACTTGTTTGTAATCAATGAATAATGTGAATTTTTCATAATACCTGATTACATTAAAGAATACACTTTAACAAAAAAGGCTTACAAACTCTTGTAAACCTTTTAGTGTTCCCGACGAGATTCGAACTCATATCGATGGTACCGGAAACCATAATTCTATCCATTGAACTACGGGAACAGAAATGCAAACATACAATTATTTATTGATTCACTCATCCGATGAACGAAAACTCAAATCTCATATCTCTTTCGTCATTTCCTTTAAAAACACATTTTCATCCTCATTTAAAAACGGACTTAACTTTTCGAAAACGAGTTGGTGATAATTGTTTAACCAATCAATTTGTGATTGCTCTAATAATTCCTTTTTAACAATGCTCGTGTCGATAGGAGCAAGCGTTAGGGTTTCGAACGCATAAAATTCATTAAACTGGTTAATTTCATTTTCAACAGTTAAAACAAGATTTTCTATTCTAATGCCATGCTTTCCGGGACGATAAATACCAGGTTCGATCGAAGTAATCATACCCAATTCGATTGGAATAGGGGTTGCTCCAGCATTAAATACTTGCGGACCTTCGTGTACATTTAAAAAATAACCCACACCATGACCTGTTCCATGACCGAAATTAATGGCGTGATCCCATAATGGCTTACGGGTAATCGCATCTATTGCATAGCCACAGGTTCCTTTTGGAAAACGGGTTCTACACCCTTCAATCATACCTTTAAGTACTAATGTATAATCTGTACTTTCTTGTTCGGTATTATTTCCTAACGGAATTACTCTTGTAATATCGGTTGTTCCATAAAAGTATTGACCGCCAGAATCGACTAAAAATAATCCTTCTGCAAGTATGTCTACATCGCTCTCCTTAGTTGACGCATAATGGGGTAGAGCACCGTGTGCTTTATAGGCCGAAATGGTATTAAAACTTTCGCCGAAAAAGCCTTCTTCTGCAGCTCTAAAACTTCTTAATTGAGCAGCAGCCGACAGTTCGGTCATCTTAATTTTGCCAACATTTTCTTTTACCCATTTTAAAAAACGTGTTATTGCTACACCATCTTTACGCATAGCAATTCGAGTATGCTCAATTTCAGTAACATTTTTTGTCGACTTTAAATAAGTAGAAGGGTTAGTTTCTTTGATAATTTTTACCGAAGATGGGATAAGCTTATACAAGGCAAAGCAATTTCGACGAGGATCGATCAAAATACTGCTTTCGGTCTTCAAAAATTGAAGGTCTTTTGCAATGGTATCGTAACTTAGAATTTCAACATCACTTCGCTCCAAACTTTCTTTATCTTCCTTGCTTAGTTTATCATGCTGGATATATAAAGTAGCTTGATTTTCTGTAATAATCGCAAAACTTAGCACTACAGGATTGTAATTTACATCCCGGCCACGAAGATTAAAAACCCATGCTATATCATCAAGAGAGGAGATGAGGTGATAATCAGCCAGATGCTGTTTCATCGCTTTACGAATTAAACTTAATTTATCTTTTGTCGACTGGCCAGCAAATTCATCCGCCACTAAAAAAGCAGGAGAAGTAGGCAAAGCTGGTCGATCTGGCCAAATAGACTGGAGATAATCTTTATGTTTAAACTGAATTTTTTTATGCCCTAACTGGTGATGTAATAATTCGCCAAGTGCTACAGAAACCATTTTCTCGTCGAACGCAATTACTCCAGATTCAGGTAATGTTTCAGCTAACCACGTAATGTATTCAGGTGTATGCTGAACTTTTAACTTTACCAATTGGTAACCACTTCCCTTTAATTGCTCTTCAGCTTGCTCAAAGTACCTCGAATCGGCCCATAAACCAGCAAATTCTTGAGTAATTACCACCGTGCTAACTGAGCCTTTAAAACCCGTTGCAAACGAAATACATTTGTAATGATCAGGAAGATATTCGCTAATGTGTGGATCGGCAGAAGGGATAATATAAGCGTCAACACTATCTGTGCTCATTTGAGTACGGATAGCTTGTAGTTTTTCTTTAAAAGTCATACGCAAATGTGAGAATTTTTTACAGACTTACGAAGATTGGAGGTCACAATTTGTGACCTCCAATTTAGGTAGCTGATATTTTTTAACGATGTAATCTGTTAGGTTATGTAACAACATTTCGATTCTATTATCAAAACAAACAATTAAACAACTACATGCTAAGTCTAAAGCAAATCGACAAGAAGTACGGTTCCCATACTATATTATCATTCGATGAATGGAAAATCGATTCTGGAATATATTGGTTAAAGGGAGGAAATGGCACTGGTAAAACCACATTATTTCGCCTTATTGCTGACCAAACTCCATTCAAAGGACAAGTTGTATTCAATGATATTGATCTTAAAAGAGAACCTATTCAGTTTCGTTCAAAAATTAGTTATGCAGAAGCTGAACCACAATTTCCATCGTTTGTAACTGGTCAAGAGTTAATTAATTTTTACAAAGAGGTACGTCAAGGACAGGAAAAAGACATTGATAAACTAACCGTGTTGTTTGAAATGGATGCTTTTTTAGACCAAAAAATTGGTGGTTACTCTAGTGGAATGCTTAAAAAGCTCTCCTTAATTTGCGCATTCATAGGAGATGCTGAACTCTATATTTTAGACGAGCCTTTAATAACCATCGATGTAGAATCTGCAGCAAAACTTTATCATTTAATTAACGCAAAAGCAAAACAAGGCAAAAGTTTTCTGCTATCGTCACATCAAGAAATTGATGAAACTAAGCTAAAGCTCGATGGAATTTTTCAGATTAAAGATAAGGCCTTAATCAAATGCTAAAATTACTAATCAAAACAATTGGAGTTGCATTTTACGAACAGCATGCTGGATTGTTTTTAGTGATATGTTATCTTTTATTTGGTGCGGTAGAAGGTTCACAATTAATAAGTTATCATCATGCTTTATTAATTGCCATATGTTCATCGCCCATAGTCTGGCTAGTCATTTTTTTGTTGTGGATTGTTTACAGTATAAAATGTTACCTTTTTGTAAAGCAGAAACTAGAATTGCCAACTTTTACATTTACTACAGAACTAAGCAAAATTAAGAAAGGTAGTCAGCTGCAAATTTGGCTAAAAGTATATGTCTTTATGCTTATGCCCATTCTAAGCTATTCATTACTCATTTTATACATATCTATTCGACATCATTATTTTTTCAGTTTTTTTGCAACGTTGATTGGAGTAATGATACTTTTTACTGCGCTTTCTTTCTTAACTTTTAAGAACACTAATTACAACTTTAATCCTGCTAAAAACTGGATAAATGCAATCAGTTTTAAAATAAACAAACCCTTTTGGTCGTGGCCATTATTTTACCTATTTAACGAGCAGCCGCTGATGCTTTTTGCTTGCAAATTAACATCATTACTAGCTTTCAAATCTATTTTATGGGTATTTGCTGATGTTGGGAATGATATTCGTGTGTTTTTAACGGCTATGTTAGCAGTGGTGTTGAGCCATGCGATATTAATTTTTAATTGGGCCAAATTTGATGCAACCTATCTTTCATTTGCACGAAGTTTAAACCTAACAATGCTCAAAAGATTAAGTTATTGGTTAATTGTGCTGGTTATATTGATAATTCCTGAGTTAGGGTTGTTTGCTTGGCTTGTTGGTTTTGATGTGATTGATGTAATGTTAGCAGCTCTTTTTTGCACGGCCACCTTATTTGCATTATTCACCTTAGTGTACCTGTTAAAAGTAAATATGGAACGGTATATGAAATATTTACTATTTTTTTTCTTTATTACGATGCTGGTAATTTTAGCTGGCTATTATTTGGCTTTTAGCGTTGGATTGTTATTTAGCTCAATCCTCATTTTTGTTAATTATTATCCGAAAATCGACTTAAAAGATCTTGTTTAAATACTATACGCTTTAATCATTTCTTCAGTTACTTTACATGCTTTTTTTGTCGATAAATCAATCATTGCATAATCAAACAATCCATCTGAAGCTACTTTGTTTGTTTTTTTGTTGATGATTTCGAATTGAACCGTGCAGCCTTTTTCATTCATTTCCAAAATTCCGGTCCTAATTAACATCGTATCGCTCATTAAAAGCGCACGTTTAAAGCTAATAGTTACTTTAGTTACTACCCAGCCATAACCCATTTTGGCAAAATGCTCCCAACTCATACCATAAAATTTATCCATCTGCTCGTAACGAGCAGCTAGTACATAATCTAAATATTTGCTGTTATGAACATGATTAAACATATCTATGTCGTCTGGACGAACATTTAACTCACTTTCGAATATGCTGTATTGGTTTTTTATCATTAACGCAAAGATACTTTAAACCTCGCAGGTTTAACTCGAAGTTTTTATTTTTTTGGCTTCGTTGAGGGCTGCGCCGTTTTAAAGCCTGTGAGATTTAATTCTGGCTCAACATTGGTTCAACATTGGCTCAACATTGGCTCAATGCGCCTTCTAAAGCGAAGGATAACCGTAAGATGACCGTAAGATGATTGGTACTTCACTGTATCTTCCTTATGTTTACATTATACTTAAATAGGATAAAGACTATGGCAATCTCAAAAGACAACGTCGTTACGCACTCCCTAAGTGGTAAGGTTGGTAATGTCATTTTTAAGAATTATGGCGATAAAACAGTTATTAGTAAATATCCGGATATGTCTAAAGTGAAAAAATCAGCTAAACAGCTCGAAAATCAAGATCTCTTTAGTCGTGCACATTACTACGCGAAGCGTATCATTGCAGACCCAGTTAAAAAACTAGCTTTTATTAAAACAATACCTAAAGGCAAGATGGTGTATCATGCAGCAGTTTCGAAATACTTGAAAGAAAATAAAACGGTTTAAAAGGATTGTGTAGATTATTTACAGGGGTGTTAAATGTTGTTAAAATTTCGACTTTAAGCAACTTAATTAAGTTCTTAGCGAAATGAAAGCCTTCTTAGCGTATATCATACTTGTATTAACTATTTCCTCTGCCTATAGCCAATCTATTATTTCAGGATACGTAAAAGACAATAAAGGGAATGGACTTCCGTATGCCAATATTGGTGTAAAAGGAGGGAAGATAGGTACGATAAGTGGAACAGATGGGAAGTTCAGTATTTCGATTCCAGATTCGATACTAAGGGATTCGCTTACTTTTTCAAGTATTGGCTTTAAGGATAAAAGTTTTATCATGAGTTCACTTATCGCTAAAAAAGAAATTATACTTGAAGAAAGAATTATTTCACTTCATGAAGTAAGAATAAGTAACGTGAAGTTAAAAAGGTATAAATTAGGAATCTCTGGTCGTACTCCCTTAGTGTCTATTCCTACCAAGAGCTACCAGAAAAATGATATTATGGAGCAGGCTAGGTTAATACAGTTAAAAAAGCCCGCAAAGCTAATCAACGCTAATATCTTTATTATTTCCGAATCGATGAATGAGGTTGGCATTCGACTTAATTTTTACGCAATAGAGAATGGGATGCCAGGTAAAAGATTAATCGAAAAAAGCATTATCAGAAAGGCTGTGATTAAAAATGGATGGTTTAGTATTGATTTGAAAGATGAAAATATCTATCTTGATGAAGATTTTGTAGTTGCTTTTGAGTACTTGCCAAGCGCTCAAAATTCAATTGTTTTTGGCGCAAAATTAGGCGCAGCAGATAGCTTCTTAAGAAGTAGCAGTCAAGGTCTTTGGAGAAAAAACCTGCTTGGGGGCTGTAGTATTTACGTAACTGCAGAAATGTAGGTGTAGTAATGAATTAATAAAAAATAATCACCTCATGAACATCTTTATTCCCTTATGGATATTCTATAAAAAGCTTATTCTGCCTTCATTAGCGGTATCCATTTTACTCGCATTCTTTTTTTTTGGTGCGGTTAAAATATTATCTGGAATTGGAATCGCTTATATTTTTCTTACACCAGTTTTTCATTATCTATTATATGATTTAACTGACGCAAATCAATATTATTTTTATTATAACTTAGGTATCAGTAAGCTCTTATTATGGATTAGCTCAATTATAGCCAGCTTAATTATTGGCTTAATTTTAATGCTCATATGAGTGGATTACATGTAGATAGTGTAGTGAAAGACTTTGGCTTGCGTCAAGTTTTGAGCGATGTTTTTATATCGTGCAAACCAGGCGAGATTATTGGCCTTTTAGGAAGAAATGGAAGTGGTAAATCAACCCTGTTAAAGATTATTTTTGGTGCGCTTAAAGCCAATCAAAAGTTTGTAAAAGTAGATGATAAGCAAATTAGAAGTCTTTATGATAACCGAAATTTAATTCAATACCTGCCACAAGATAGTTTTTTGCCAACGCATATATCGATAAGAAAAATTATTTCCATCTTTTGTGGGCTAGAACAGTCTGCTCTTTTGTTTGAAATGGAGCTTATCAAGCCATTTCTCCATCAAAAAAATAATCAGCTGTCTGGAGGCGAAAGAAGGTTAATCGAAATATTTATTATGCTTTATAGCAAGGCAAAATATGTGCTGCTCGACGAACCATTTAATGGTTTAGCGCCTTTGCATATCGAAATCATTAAAGAGCAGCTAAGAGAACGGGCTACAGAAAAGGGCTTTATAATTACAGATCATGATTATACGAACGTTCTAGACCTCTCTACATCGATTATTTTATTACATGAAGGTGAAACAAAAAAGATTAAAAATCATCAAGAATTAATCGATTTTGGTTACCTACCTTCGAATAGCTTAACACCTTAGTCATCCCGATAACGTCCCTCGCTCGTCGCTAATCGCCCTACGCCAAACTTCCTTTATTTCAAATTTTGTAAAATGAGTTATATAAGGTATCTTTGCGCTCAATTAATTAATTTATAAACTTTAGTATCATTCAAGAATGTATTTAAGTAAAGAAAAGAAAGCCGAAATCTTTCAACAACACGGCGAAGTAGCAACCAACACTGGTTCTGCAGAAGGTCAAGTAGCGTTATTTACATACCGTATTGCGCACTTAACAGAACACTTAAAGAAAAACCGTAAAGATTTTTCTACTCAGTTATCACTTCAAAAATTAGTAGGTAAACGCCGCGGTATTTTGGCTTATCTATTTAAAAAAGATATTACTCGTTATCGTGCTATTATCAAAGCTTTACAGCTAAGAGATATCATCAAATAAGAAGTTTTTATCAGTAAAAGCCATTCTTTTAGAGTGGCTTTTTTAATTTAATACTCAAAAATAAATATATAAACAAGGTCTATTAAAAAGAGGAAAAATAGGCCACAACTTTTATTAAATGAATGTAATAAAAAAATCGTTCGATTTGGGCGATGGAAGAATTGTAGAAATTGAAACAGGGAAATTAGCTAAACAAGCGGATGGATCTGTAGTCGTTAAAATGGGAGATACCATGTTGTTAGCAACAGTTGTATCTACAGTAGGTGCCAAACCAGGTACCGATTTCTTACCTTTATCGGTAGATTACCAAGAGAAATATGCGGCTACTGGCCGTATTCCAGGAGGGTTTTTACGTCGTGAGGCAAGATTATCTGACTATGAGGTGTTAATCTCACGTTTGGTTGATAGAGCATTACGCCCTATGTTCCCATCAGATTATCACTCTGATACACAAGTAATGATTTCATTGATCTCGGCTGATAAAGATATTATGCCAGATTGTTTAGCTGGTTTAGCCGCATCTGCAGCGTTATCAGTTTCGGATATCCCTTTTAATGGGCCAATTTCTGAAGTTCGTGTAGCTAAGATTGATGGTAAATTGATCATTAACCCAAAAGCTAGCGAATTAGAGCGCGCAACTCTAGAATTTATGGTTGCTGGTTCGGCTAACGATATCGGTATGGTTGAAGGCGAATGTGATGAAATTCAGGAAGATGAAATGGTTGAAGCCTTGAAATTTGCCCATGATGCGATTAAAGTTCAATGTGCAATTCAAGTAGAATTAACCGAAGCTACAGGTAAAACTGTAAAACGCGAATATAGCCACGAAGATCACGATGCTGATTTGAAAGCTAAAGTTTATGCAGATACTTATGATAAAGTGTATGCTGTAGCTAAATCTGGTTCTGGTAAAGACGAACGTAAAGTTGGTTTCACAGCCATTATTAATAATTTCTTTGAAGCAATGCCAGAAGATACTGCAGATTTAACTAAAGCAATGGCTAAGCATTATTATCATGATGTGCAGTACGATGCAATTAGAAATCTATTATTAGATGAAGGTATTCGTTTAGATGGTCGTAAAACAACTGAAATTCGCCCAATCTGGAGTGAAGTGGGTTATTTACCTGCAGCTCACGGATCAGCAGTGTTTACACGCGGCGAAACTCAATCGTTAACTTCAGTTACTTTAGGTAGTAAAGATGATGAGCAAATGATTGATGGCGCATTCTTTAATGGCTATAATAAATTCTTATTGCACTATAATTTCCCTGGTTTCTCAACTGGTGAAGTTAGACCGAATAGAGGCGCTGGTCGCAGAGAAATTGGTCACGGTGCCTTAGCACAACGCTCATTGAAAAAAGTATTGCCACAGGGTGAAGAAAATCCATATACTATCCGTATCGTTTCTGATATTTTAGAATCAAATGGTTCGTCGTCTATGGCAACTGTTTGTGCTGGTACATTAGCATTAATGGATGCAGGTATTAAAATCAAAGCACCAGTATCTGGTATTGCAATGGGTTTAATTACAGACGAGAAAACTGGTAAATATGCTATTCTTTCAGATATTTTAGGTGATGAAGATCATTTAGGTGATATGGACTTCAAGGTAACTGGTACTGAAAAAGGTATAGTTGCTTGTCAGATGGACTTAAAAATCAATGGTTTATCATATGAAGTGTTAACTAAAGCTTTATTACAAGCTAAAGAAGGCCGTTTACACATTTTAGGTGAAATGAAGAAAACGATTGCTGCACCAAATGAGGACTACAAACCACATGCACCACGTATCGTTTCATTAAGTATTGATAAAGAATTTATCGGTGCGGTAATAGGCCCAGGTGGTAAAATTATTCAAGAAATGCAACGCGAAACTGGTGCTTCAATCTCTATCGAAGAAGTTGGCAACAAAGGTATTGTTGAAATTTTTGCTGATAATAAAGCTGCAATTGATGCCGCTGTAGCTCGTATTAATGCGATTGCTGCTAAACCAGAAATTGGCGCAACTTACCAAGGTAAAGTAAAATCGATCATGCCATTTGGTGCTTTCGTAGAGATTATGCCAGGTAAAGATGGTTTATTGCACATTTCTGAAATTTCGTGGGAACGTTTAGAAACCATGGATGGTGTATTAAAAGAAGGCGATAAATTAGAAGTAAAATTGCTGGACGTAGATAAACAAGGTAAAATGAAACTTTCGCGTAAAGTTTTATTACCAAGACCGGAAAAACCGGCTGCTCCACAAGCTTAATATTTTCTGCTGTGCTCATCCGATGAGTATAGACATTATGCCGATCCTCATCGGATGAGCATAATATTAAAAACCCTTTCAGTTCGCTGAAAGGGTTTTTTTGTTAGCTTTCCTAAACAAAATCGTCATTGCGAGGTACGAAGCAATCTTACAAGCGCAGTTATCTACGAGATAGCTTCGTACCTCGCAATGACGAATCGTCAAAAACAACGAACTTCGTGATTCCTGTACTTTTCCGACTTGCCGACTAAAAACTTTCCGACTTCTTTCGTAACTTGCCTACTTACTTAATCGTCATTGCGAAGCACGAAACAATCTGCTTCCTTAACTCATCACAGAGATTGCTTCGTACCTCGCAATGACGCAAATAACATTATAAATGAAACACATTATCGCCCCTTCCATACTTGCTGCTGATTTTGCAAACTTACAACGAGATAGTGAAATGATTAACCAAAGCGAAGCAGATTGGTTTCATATCGATGTAATGGATGGAGTATTTGTACCCAATATTTCTTTTGGCTTTCCGGTGCTTAATGCCGTGCAAAAACATGCAAAAAAACCATTAGATGTGCATTTAATGATTGTTAATCCAGAAAAATACATTGAGGAATTTGCAAAATCAGGCGCAGCCATTATTACCGTTCATTACGAAGCTTGCATACATCTTCATCGTACCATAGAAATGATTAAAGCAGTAGGGTGTAAAGCTGGTGTTGCTTTAAATCCACATACGCCAGTAAACGTTTTAAAAGATGTGTTAGCCGATTTAGATATGGTACTCATCATGTCGGTTAACCCTGGTTTTGGTGGGCAAAAATTTATACCACAATCGCTCGTTAAAATAGCCGAATTGCGGCAAATGGCCAATACATTAAATCCCGAACTACTAATTGAAGTAGACGGTGGGGTAAGTATTGGAAACATAAAGAGCTTACTAGAGGCAGGGGCAAATGCATTAGTAGCAGGTAATGCAGTTTTTGCAGCACCAGATCCCATTGCAATGATTGCAAGTCTTAAAAACGTAACGATTAACACATACCAAATTTAATTCTTTAAATGCTCAAGCTTCGCCTGTTCATTTTTGCCATGCTTTTAGGCTTTACTTTTGTAAATGCTCAACCCCTGGTAAGAGTTACGGGTACGGTTTTTGGAATGGATGCAAAACCCTTGCAGCAGGTTACCATAACGGTGCTAGGGCAACGCGAATCGACCCTTACTGACCCGAATGGGTTGTACACCATTTATTCGCGTACCACTAATTTTACCTTAAAATACAACCTCTTGGGTTATCAGCCTATGCTGGTTAAAATTAATGAAAAAGTTGCAGGAAGAATCACTAGAGAGATAACGCTTTCGCCAAACATAAACGAATTAGAGCAGGTAACCATCACGAATAAGCAAAATCAGCTCACTAATTCGAGTACCATCAATATTGCCGATTTATCGTCACTACCGTCCGTTTCTGGAAACTTTGAGACCATTATTAAAACACTGCCCGGGGTTTCTACAAATAATGAACTTAGTTCGCAATACAGTGTTAGAGGAGGTAATTTTGATGAGAATTTAACCTATGTAAATGATGTAGAGATAAATAAGCCAGTGTTAATTAGAAATGGCCAACAAGAAGGGTTAAGTTTTATAAATGGAGATTTAGTAAGCAGGGCCAAATTTTCGGCTGGAGGTTTCGAAGCGAGGTATGGCGATAAATTATCGTCAGTACTCGATGCGAAGTATGATCGACCTGATAGTAATCAATTGATCGTTAATGCCGGGTTTTTAGGGGCGTCGGTTGCACTAAAAAGGGCACAAGCTAATGATTTTCTGCTTGTTGGCTTGCGTTATAAAAATAATAACAGCGTACTCAACACGCAAGATAATAAGGGAAGTTATCGCCCTAATTTTGGCGATGCGCAGGTACTTTATCAATATAACTTTTCAGATAAATTTAATTTAAATTTCTTGGGCAACTTAAATGGTGGTCAATTTAACCTGATTCCCGAAGATAGAGAAACATTGTTTGGGACACTCGAAACGCAGCTGCGCTTAAAAATAGCTTATAACGGACAAGAAATAGACGATTATAGAACAGCTGGTGGAGCAGTAACTGCAACCTTTAGTCCTAAACCAAATGTAGTAATCAAATGGATTAACAGTTATTTTACCACCCGCGAACGTGAACGTTTCGATATCGAAGGCAAATATTTATTTGATGAACTCCAAACCGATTTTACTAAAGTTGGCTTCAAAGCAATCAGTACCAATAGAGGAATAGGAACTTACTTAAACTATGCTCGAAATAGCTTAAACTCTCAAGCAATTAGCTCAGAAATTAAAACCGAACAAAGTTTTAATAATCACGTGTTTTCTTGGGGATTACGAGCCGAGAGAAACAAATTTGACGATCAACTTAGCGAATATCATTTAACCGATTCTGCAGGTTATATTTTACCAAATAATGCGAAGAAATTTTATCTAGAGCAAGCAATAAATGTATCAAATACACTCGCCATTAACAGTTATACAGCATTTATACAAGATAGTTATAGTTTATCTGGAAATACCGACCTGCAATTAGGGATACGAGGCAATTATAATACCTTAACCGAACAGTTCTTATTGAGCCCAAGGTTATTGTTGGCGTACAGACCAACGAGCGATAATAAGATTATACGTTTTACAGCAGGTATTTATCAGCAACCACCCAGCTACCGTAGTATAAGAGCTTACGATGGTGTTTTAAATCTAAAGCAAAAGGCCCAACGTTCTTATAATTTTTCGGCTGGTTTAGATTATGCTTTTGATGGATTGGGTACTCGCTTAAAGTTTAGTTCTGAAGCTTATTTTAAGTATGCAGACCGATTGGTGCCTTATATTTTTGATAATGTAAGAATTAAGTATTTGTCGACCCAGTTGGCGAAAGGACGTACTTATGGAGCCGATTTTAATATAGGAGGGGAGTTTGTAAAAGATCTTGTTTCTTATTTCAGGCTATCTATAATGTCTGCCGACCAAAATATTCTAGGAGATTCATATATCAAAAAGGATCAAAATGGTTTAAACAAAACTCATTATCCGGGTTATTTAAAACGACCAACAGATCAACGTGTAAATTTTTCGGTGTTTTTTCAAGATCGATTACTCAAAGGGGATAGTTATAAAGTTCATTTAACCATGCTTTATGGTTCGAAACTACCAATTGGTGCGCCTTTAAGCGAGCGTTATACCGACGATTTTAGTATTCCAGCCTATAAAAGGGTAGATATAGGTTTTTCTAAAGATTTTTTGGATGATAATAGCCTAAAAAAACCTAAATTTTTGAATCGTTATTTTACTTCGTTTATTGCGTATTTGGAAGTATTTAATTTGCTCGACATTAATAACACCGTCTCATATCTTTGGTTAAAGGATGTTGATAATGTGCAATACGCCATCCCAAATTATTTAACTGGTAGACAAATTAATTTTAAATTGATTTTAAAGTTCAAAAACCATAAATAATTAGACACAAAACTGTTACATTTACCGCTATAAAAATTTTAATTAACAATGAGACATAATTTTGGTGCAGGACCCTGTATTTTACCTCAGGAGGTATTTAAGCAAGCCTCTAGAGCTGTTTTAGATTTTAAAGATGGATTGTCAATTTTAGAAATTTCGCATCGTACACCTGAGTTTGAAGGTGTGGTTGCTGAAGCAACTAAATTGGTAAAAGAACTTTTAAATGTACCATCAGGATACTCCGTTTTATTTTTACAAGGAGGTGCTAGTTTGCAATTTGCAATGGTACCCATGAATTTATTACCAGAAGGAAAAACAGCTGCTTATTTAGAAACCGGTGTGTGGGCAAATAAAGCAATTAAAGAAGTTAAGTTTTTTGGAAAAGCAAACGTAGTGGCTTCCTCAAAAGATTCTAATTTTACGTTTATACCAAAAGATTATAGTATACCAGAAGATAGTGCTTATTTTCATTGCACGTCAAACAATACCATTTATGGAACCGAAATGTTTACGTTGCCAGTAACAAAAGTTCCAGTAGTTTGCGACATGTCGTCGGATATTATGAGCCGCGAAATTGACGTTTCAAAATATGATTTAATCTATGCTGGAGCGCAAAAGAATATCGGCCCTGCCGGATTAACCATTGTAATTGTAAAGGATGAAATTTTAGGTAAATCTGGAAGAGGCATCTCCTCAATGTTAGATTATAAAGTGCATATTGATGGTGGATCGATGTACAATACCCCACCTGTATTTTCAATCTACGTAGCCATGCTTAACCTAAATTGGTTAAAATCTAAAGGTGGTGTAGCCGAAATTGAAAAAGAAAATAAGGCTAAAGCAAACGCTTTATATACCGAAATTGATAGAAATTCGTTATTTAAAGGCACTTGTGCAGTTGAAGACCGTTCGAGAATGAATATATGCTTTGTGATGAAAAACCCAGAGCTAGAAAAACCATTTGCAAAATTTGCAGACGAAAATGGCTTTGAAGGTTTAACTGGACATAGAAGTGTAGGTGGTTTTAGAGCATCAATGTATAATGCACTTCCAATTACAAGTGTACATGCACTTATCGATTTAATGCAAACTTTTGAAGAACAACACAAATAAATTATGATCAAGATCCTCGCCAATGATGGCATAGACCCAATTGGGAAGAAATTACTCGAAGAAGCCGGTTTTACTGTAGATACACAAACAATTCCACAAAATGAACTAGCTACTGCGTTATTAAATTACGATGCAATTACTGTGCGTAGCGCAACTAAAGTTAGAAAAGAATTGATCGATGCTTGTCCAAATATAAAACTGATTGGAAGGGGTGGAGTAGGCATGGATAATATTGATGTTGATTACGCAAGAAATAAAGGAGTTGCTGTTGTAAATACACCTGCTGCATCTTCTCTATCTGTTGGAGAATTAGTTTTTTCGCATTTGTTTAGCGGTGTTCGCTTTTTACACGATAGCAATCGCAAAATGCCGGTTGAAGGAGGAACAAAATTTAACGATTTAAAAAAGGCATACGCAAAAGGAATCGAATTACGTGGCAAAACAATGGGAATCATTGGTTTTGGACGTATTGGAAGAGAAACTGCTACTATTGCCTTAGGTTTAGGAATGAACGTTTTGGCGTATGATTTATACCCGTTTAATGGAAATATAACCCTTAATCTACAAGGCGGTATTAAAGTCGATATTCCTGTGCAAACGGTTAGTTTTGAAGAAGTAATTGCAACTAGTGATTTTATTTCTTTGCATACACCATTTGCTGATAAACCAATACTTGGAGTAGCAGAGTTTGCAGCGATGAAGCCAGGCGTTGGCATTGTAAATTGCTCAAGAGGCGGAACAATTGATGAAAATGCTTTAATCGAAGCCTTAGATTCAGGTAAGGTTTCTTTTGCAGGTTTAGACGTTTTTGATAACGAACCAACTCCGTTGGCCACTATTCTTAACCATCCAAAAATTTCATTGACACCGCATATTGGTGCATCAACAAATGAAGCCCAAGAACGTGTTGGAACAGAATTGGCAAACCTAATTATTGCACATTTTAAAGCATAAAGCACGGAGCATGGAGCTTGGAGTCTTAATAGCTCCAAACTCCTCGCTCTAAGCTAACTAACCAAATTATAGTACCGTATGCCAAGGATAAAGCCATTTTATGCCTTCAGGCCTGTTATGCGCTTACAAAATAGTGTAGTTACAAGGCCTATCGAAAATTACAGCCTTGGCCAGGCTAGGTTAATGGTCTCAGAAAACCCCTATAGTTTTTTGCATCTTATTAATCCTGAGCTCGATAACCCTTACTTACGGGGCTCTAGACAAGAGTTGATTTATAAGAAAATCGCCGAAAACCTAGAAACCTTTATCGAAGATCAGGTTCTTGTTGAAGAAGAAAACCCCTCCATTTATATTTATCGCATAGAACAAGATGGATTAATCCAATCTGGCATTTGGACATTAACTCATATTGATGAGTATTTTGACGGAAAGATCAAAAAACATGAATTAACTGTTGAACGAAGAGAAAAACTGCTTTCTGAATATTTGCAGCAAACTGGAATTGATGCCAACCCAGTTTTAATTACTTATCCTCCAAATGAGATTGTAGATGGGATAATGGCTCAGTACCAAAGTTTAAAGCCCGCTGTTGATTTTATTTATGATGATGGAACAAAGCACCAGATTTGGATTGTTAGCGCCCCGGAAGACGTAAATAGGCTTGTAGAGGCATTTGCTTATATACCCGTTGTTTACATTGCCGATGGGCATCATCGAATTGCTTCTATGGCTAAAATGGCCGTTCAAAAACGAACACTCGCTTCAAATACAGAGAATTCGGCATTTAATTATTTCTCGACGGCCTATTTTAATACTGAACAGGTAAAAATAATGGCATTTAATAGAATGGTTAAGGATCTGCATACGCTTAGCTTAGCTGATTTTTTTGCAGCTATCGAACGATCTTTTACGATTGAAAAAGTAAACCACCCTATTAATCCATCAGTTATACACGAGTTTGGAATGTATATTGATAAATCGTGGTACAAACTAATTGCAAAACCACATATTTATGATGAAAATGATCCAATTGCAGTTTTGGATGTGAGTATTTTGCAAGATTACATTTTAGAGCCAATTTTAGCAATTAACAACCCACGTACAGACGCCAGAATTACTTTTGAAGGAGGTAAAACACCCGTTGAGGATCTTCAAAAACAGGTTGATAATGGCAATTATGCTGTGGCTTTTACACTTTACGCAACTTCCATTCAGCAATTAATAGCAGTTGCCGACGCAAATGGGGTAATGCCACCTAAATCTACCTGGGTAGAACCAAAATTTTTAGTAGGGATACTAACGAATAGGTTTTAGAGGTATTATTTTTCCTCATCCGATGAGCATTAGCATGATGCCAATACTCATCGGATGAGGAAAACGATCAATTAATCTAGCGCATTGGTCAACGCCCAATACCTAAAACCTAAAATTGCTTTTTGAAAGGTGGTTAATTTCATCGGATCTTTTCGATAGTAGCTCGGTAAGAGTGCCTTATTGAGTTTAACCAGTAATTTAAATAGAGTCTTTTTCATGTGTAAGTTTTTTTAACGCAAAGATTAATAAGAATTCGCAAAGAGCGCAAAGGCATTTTTAAATCAGTTTACCTACAACTTTGCGTTCTTTGCGAAAATCTTTGCCCTTCTTTGCGTTAAATTAATCATCCAAAACGCTTTACGCCACACGCTCTGCGCTTAATCTTTTCTTCTTCATCACCAAATAAACTAAAAACCCATTTACAACAACAAAAAGTACTAAAAAGACAAATGCTAAATCTTTCCCTTTTTCACTCTTCTTCAATTGAGCATTTAATTCTTGGTTTTGATCCTGAAGTCCTTTTATGGTTCTTCTATAATTCTGAATCCGCTCGTCGTTTGTAGTCGAAACAGTCTTCACCTCCTGCATTTGCAAATCTTTATAGTCTAACAATACCTTTAATTCTTGAAAAATGGCATTGTCATTAAGAGCAATTTGGCGAAGAATTTCGTTCGAATTCTTAATATCTCGTTTCGTTTGAAAGCCAAATATTCCCGTTCTGGTATTTAAGCTCTCGTCGTATTGTCCAAATTTTGAGCTTCTTTCTGCTAAAAGTGCATTTATCTTTGAACGTTGTAGCTCGTAGGCTGACGTATCCTGAGCATATCCACTTAACTGAACCAAAATAAATAAGAGAAAGAAAGTAATTTTTTTAATCATGATGATTACTGAGCAAACTTCATGCCCAGCTTAGTTCAATCGTTCATTGATTCAATTGTTCATTTGTAGCTAAACACCCTGTCTCAATACGCACATCTCCCTAAGGATGAAACTCGATCCGAATAATATCATTTAAGTGCAATCCCAATAAACCACTGGCTTTTCCTTTGTTAATAGCAATTTCTAAATGATTACTAATGCCAAATAAACATAGTTTTTCACCCTCTTGAACCTCATTATAGTGCCAACTCAGTTGATTAATCGTTTCACTTTTCCGAAAGTATAGCGTAAAATCGCGATTTCTCTGTATTTTGGTAAAAAGGTCTTTGGTGATATTTGTAATTACGTTACAGAACGTATCAATGTAGATTACACTTCCTCTGATAATATCTCGTTCAATTACTGGATGTAAAAGGGTACGTTGCTCAATTTCGGCTGTTGGAATGCCAACATCTTTTAATTTTCCACCCTTGGCTAAACTGGTTGCAGCTTTCACAAAAATATCGACCAGCGGAAAATGAAGATATTTTAAATCCTGCATAATGTTTAACTCTACAATTTCATCGGGTTTTTCATCAAATAGCAACGAGAAAATGCCATTATCGGCTCCAACAAAGAAATGGTCTTTATATTTTAAAGCCACATACTTTGTACTTTCACTAAATACTGAGTCGATCCCAATCAGGTGTACAGTGTTTTTTGGAAAGTAGGGATATACGTTTTTTAAGACAAATGCAGCATAAGAAATATTAAACGAAGGAACTTCATGGGTAATATCAACAATATTAGCTGTAGGCAAGATGGTCAGGATACTACCTTTTAATGCAGCCTGATAAAAATCTTTTGATCCTAAATCTGTTGTTAATGTAATAATCGCCATTAAAAATTCAATATTTATTCTTATTCTTGCCTATAGGCAATTCGCCTACAAATATTCAATTTTTAAATCAAAATATACACTTCTATTTAAAATACAATATTTTGAACGAACTAAAGCTAACATTAGAAACAACAGACCAGGTCCAATTTTGGGGTGCAAATAATGAGCATTATGAATTAATTAAAAATGCTTTCCCAAAATTAAAGATCGTAGCAAGAGGAAATGACGTGAAAGCGTTGGGTGATGAGGCTGAATTAAAGGCTTTTGAGCAAAAATTTGAGCAATTGGTAGCTCACCTCGAAAAGTACCGAACATTATCGCACAATGATGTAGACTCGATTTTAGGGGCTAAAAAATCTTCAACAAAAATTGATGAAATTCCTGTAGTTGTAAATAATGGTGAAGTAATCGTTTTTGGTAATCATGGATTAATGATTAAAGCCCGTACGGCTAATCAGCGCAAAATGGTTGAGAGTATTGGTAAAAATGATGTATTATTTGCCATTGGTCCTGCAGGAACCGGTAAAACCTATACGGCAGTTGCCTTAGCGGTTAGGGCGTTAAAGAATAAAGAAATCAAACGCATTATTTTAACCCGTCCGGCAGTAGAAGCAGGAGAGAGCTTAGGATTTTTACCTGGTGATTTAAAAGAAAAAGTAGATCCATATTTACGACCACTTTACGATGCGTTGGATGATATGATCCCACCTGAAAAGCTAAAACTCTATCTCGAAAATAGAACCATAGAAATTGCACCTTTGGCTTTTATGCGTGGACGAACGCTGGATAATTGCTTTGTAATTTTAGATGAGGCTCAAAACTCGACCGATTTACAGCTAAAAATGTTTTTGACCAGAATGGGGCCAACGGCTAAATTTATCGTAACTGGTGATATTACTCAAATCGATTTACCACGAAAAGCACAATCTGGCTTGCATAATGCACTTCGCATTTTGGAAGAAATTAAAGGAATTGATATTATTTATCTAACCGGCGAAGATGTAGTTAGACACAAATTGGTAAAAGCAATATTGAAAGCATATGGGGATATTCAATAGTGAAATCCTTTTTGTATATTAGTGTATAAAACAGACTGGATATGAGATATTTAATTGCTTTTATTTTCGCCTTTACACTATCACAAAAATCTTATAGTCAAGAATTGTTGCCGAAGGATAGTACGCAAATGATTGCGATGATTAATGATTGGAATAAGGCGTGGGAAGTTAAAGATGATGTGCTAGCCGCTAAATGGTACAGCAATGATGCGACATTCACAAATGCATTTGGCGATAAAAAGAAGGGACAAATCGAAATTAATAGCTTATTGAAGAAAGTATTTGCACTGCCATTTGTAATGTCGGGCAAGAGCGAAACCAATAAACACGAGTTTCAACCATTAAACCAAAATAATATCGTAGTTCACACCGCTGTGGTTAGGAAAGGGCAGCAAATGCCTGATGGAAGTGTAATTCCAGATCGACAAACCACACATTTGAGAGTTTTTAAAAAGAACAATAATGGTTGGGAAATAGTATCACACTTGATTTCGGATGCAAGAGATAAAGGCGCTGTCAAACATTAGTAATTGTCTTTTATTCATCGATAAAATAGTCTCAAGACTATAGACTTTGGACTTGAGACTCTCTTAAATATTATGTATTTTCGCAGCCAATGAAAGCAATCAAAGAAACTCATTTCAGTTTTCCAAAACAGACCAATTTTTATAAAGGTAAAGTTAGAGACGTATACACCATCGATAACCAGTTAATGGCTATGGTGGTTACAGATAGAATATCGGCATTCGATGTGGTTTTACCAGAAGCAATACCTTTTAAAGGGCAAGTTTTAAATCAAATTGCTGCAAAATTTTTAACTGCAACACAAGATATTGTCCCTAATTGGGTATTGGCGGTGCCTGATGAAATGGTAACAATTGGGCGTATTTGTGAACCTTTTAAAGTAGAAATGGTAATTAGAGGCTACTTAGCTGGTCATGCTGCCAGAGAATATAGCACCGGAAAAAGAAGCGTATGTGGAGTAGCATTACCTGAAGGGTTAAAAGAGAATGATAAGTTGCCTCAACCCATAATTACCCCAACCACAAAGGCAGCTGTTGGGCATGATGAAGATATTTCGAAAGAGGATATATTGGCAAAAGGTATTGTGTCTTTAGTTGATTATGAAAAATTAGAATCATTTACGCACGCTTTATACCAAAGAGGTACAGAAATGGCTGCCGAGCGAGGACTAATTTTAGTAGATACCAAATACGAGTTTGGAAAAGTAGGAGATATTATTTATTTAATTGATGAAATTCATACCCCAGATTCGTCTCGTTATTTTTATGCAGAAGGTTATGCCGATAGACAAAAAAATAATGAACCACAGAAGCAATTGTCGAAAGAATTTGTAAGGAAGTGGTTAATTGAAAATAATTTCCAAGGTAAAGATGGCCAAGTAGTTCCTGAAATGACAAACGAAATTGTAGAGTCAATTTCTGAACGGTATATCGAATTATATGAACAGATAACAGGTGAGCAGTTTGTTAAAAATCCATCATCAAGTATCTCAAATAGAATAGAAGAAAATGTTAAAAATGCGATTAATGATCTATTATCAAGATAATAATCGCTACTTTCGTTAATTAATTTAATAAATAAAAACCATGAAGTTTTCTACAGATAAACACGAGAAATATGTTGTTTTAAAATTGGATGAACCAAAGTTCACTAATGAAAATTCACCTGCATTAAAATCTGAATTTATCTTATTAAATACAGAAGGCTATCGAAATATTGTATTAGATCTTTCTAGAGTAAAAGAATGTTTAGATTCTCAAGATCTAAGTTGCTTATTAGTAGGAGATAGACTTTGCAAAAGTGCTGGCGGTGTATTTGTTGTTACTGGGGCAGGAGAGGCAATCGCAAATATTGTAAAAATATCTAATCTACATCAATCTGTAACTTTTGTAAATAAATTGGATGAAGCCACTGATTTAATTTTTATGGAAGAAATAGAAAAAGAATTACGTGGAAGCGTAGATAAAGGATAAAATGACTTTTGAAGTCACGATATTGGGTAGCAGCTCGGCTACTCCAGTATATAATAGAAATCCAACTGCTCAATTGCTTAATTGCAATGAAAAATTTTACTTAATTGATTGTGGGGAAGGTACTCAGCAACAATTGATAAAGTTTGGGTTAAAAGCCTCAAAAATCGATTTTGTGTTTATTAGTCATTTGCATGGCGACCATTATTTTGGCTTAATCGGTTTGCTGTCTAGCATGCATTTAAACGGAAGAATTAAACCCCTTTGTATTTTTGCACCGCAAGCATTAAGAGAAATTCTAGAGCTTCAATTTAAACATTCGGATACTCATTTAAGATACGAATTAATTTATACTAGTATTGAAGCAGATAAATCGTCTGTTATCTTCGAAAATTCAGATGTGATTGTAGAGACTATCATTCTCAATCACCGTATTCCATGTACTGGTTTTAAGTTCACAGAGAAAAAAAGATTGCGTAAACTAGTTGTCGAGAAACTAGAAGCTGCAAATGTACCTATTGAGTATTATCCAATCTTAAAAAGAGGGGTAGATTTAACGTTGCCAAATGGCGATGTCTTTTTGAATATCGATTATACCTCTGATTCGGCCACTCCAAAGAGTTATGCATATTGCTCTGATACGTTAATGGACGAACGGTACTTCGAAATCATTAAAAATTGTGATACGCTTTACCACGAAGCTACCTTCTTACACGAAATGTTAGAGCGTGCAACAGAAACACATCATACTACAGCATTACAGGCCGCTCAAATAGCCAGAAATGTGGGTGCTAAAAAGTTAATTATTGGTCACTTTTCTTCACGTTACAAAACGTTAGCTCCAATTTTGGAGGAAGCAAAATTGGTATTTGGAGATGCAGAACTAGCAATCGAAGGTCAAACCTATCAGATTTAACTACTTAATCTTTTTAAATACGAGTAACTTTCCACTCTTATTATAAAAATCGCCTATATAAAGCGTATTATTTTCAATTTTAAAAGCATAGTTTGTAGTTCCATAATAACTAGATGCAGTATAATGTAAGAAAATACTGTCTTTCAATTCTTTATAAGAATACAATCCGTCACCTAATTGTGGAAGTAGATATCCATTTCTAACTTCTTTTGGACGATTTAAAATCAATAAATCATTTTTAAAGATAATCGTATCTTTTCGGTTGCTACTCTCTATCCAAGTGTTTGGTTCTAGAGCAACAGCATCCGATTTTTTTTTGCAAGAAGAAATTAAAACTACGCTTAAAGCGAATAAAATTGAGGATTTAGTGTAAAAATTTTTCATAATCAACTGATAGTTAGAGGTTACGAAAGTAAATATAATAAATTTTTATTTATCCGTCTTATTCTTGCCTCCAAAAACTGAAAAATGAACATAACGTTTAGGATTAGCCTTTAAATCGATCATTAAATTATCGAGATTTTTTGAAGCACTCGTTAAGTTCTTGTACATTTCTTCATCATTAAGCAATTTGCCTAATGAGCCTTTTCCAGCTTTCATATCTGAAACCATTACCTGCAAATCGGCAACCGCCTTATTCGCATTATCTATAGTTTGCTTGAAATTCAATGCAGCCATTTTATCGGTAACCGAATTTAAGTTCCCTAGAATTCCATCAATTTTTGCCCCATTGTTTTTAAAATTAACCGTAATAGCTTCAACATTAGAAAGTATACTCGATAATTTAGAACTTTCTGAACCCACCAAAGCATCAACCTTTTTCGAAGTAGCTTCTAGTGAGCCAAGTGTAGAAGCAATGCTCGTAAAGCTTTTATCTACACTCTTTTGGAAATTAGGGTTTAGAATAGAGTTTACACTTGTTAAAATAGAATCCATTTTCGCAATAATCTGCTCTGCTTTTTTCTGAACCGGTTGCACGGTTTCCATCAATCCCTTTTCTACGTTTGCATTTAAGGTGTCGCCATCCTGAGCATAGTTTCTATCATTTCCAAGATCCATTACAATTGCTTTTCCACCTAATAAGTCGGTGCTCTCTAAACGAGCAATAGTGTTTTTTGGAATATCATATTTACCTTTGATCTTTAAAGTTGCAACAATAGTACCATTTGGCTGTAGAGTGAGCTGATCTACTCTTCCAATTTGAAAACCATTAATTAATACCGGTTTAGAGACTCCTAGGCCATCAACACGGCTATATCTTGCATATAAAACAGTTTCGTTTGAGAAAATAGAATTTCCTTTTAAAAAGTTATAACCGATAATTAATAATGCAATGGCAAATGCAGCCAATACACCTACTTTAGTTTCGTTTTTTATCTTCACGTTGTTTGTTTATTAATTCTCAATTTCCTTTTTATATTGTACAATAGCTTTAAAAATGGCATCAACTATTTCTTCTTGTCCCACTGCAGAATTGATGTATTTCTCTTCTTCAGTATTAGATATAAAGCCTATTTCTGTAAGTATTGATGGCATTGCTGCTCGCTGTAATACTAACAAACCTTTCTCTTTAACACCTCTATTTCCTCGTTTGTTTAGGTCGGTATAATTTTTTTGAACCAACTTTGCCAAAGATAAGCTTTTTGCTCTGTAAAGCGATTTGTATAACGATAACTTGATTAATTCTTCTGGGTCTGTAATAATTGCTTCTGCGGCTTTTTTATAATTTTTGTCGTTAATAATATCCTCATTCTCTTTTAGTGCGGCATCCATCTCATTTATGCGCTCATAAGAACCCACAAAAGTTTCTGTTCCTTTAATATGACCATTTCCAGGAGGCATCGAATTGCAATGAATAGAAATAAATAAATCAGCTTTTGCATCATTTGCCATTTCGGCCCTGCGGTACCAATCTACATCTATATCTGTTTTACGAGTTTGGATAATTTTTACAGTGGGCATATCTTCTTGAAATCTTTTGCCTAATAATAATGCCACCTCAAGTGCAACATTTTTTTCGAGCGAAATTCTTCCTTTTGCTCCTGGTAATCTACCCCCGTGCCCTGCATCTATTACAATCGTTTTTATGCGGTAACCCTGGCCCTGAGCACCCTTATGAAGTAAACAAAATAAAGAAATAAGCGTAAATAAATAGATGTTTTTTTTTTTCATTAATTGTTTATTTGTGGCGAATTTACAATAATTCGACGAAATTAAATCTCTACACTCTCCTTGTAGGCTTGTATTGCTTTTAAAAGACAATTAGTAATTTCGATCTGGCCGGCCTCAGAGTTCATATAGTCTTCTTCGGCAGGATTACTGATAAATCCTATTTCTGTTAAAATAGCTGGCATGCCTGCACGCGCAAGCACAGCTAAACTTTTCTCTTGAACTCCTCTATTTATACGTCCAACATTTACGTATTCATCTTGAACCAATTTGGCAAGTTTTAAACTCTGTGTACGAAAGGTATTTTTCATTAACGATAAAATAATAGCACTCTCAGGGTCACTTGAGTCAAAACCCTCATAGTTATCTTTATAATTATCCTCTAAGAATATAGAAGCATTTTCTCTTTTGATAGCTTCGTCTTGTTCATTTACTCTTCCAATACCCGAAACAAAGGTTTCTGTACCTCTGGTCGACGTACTTTTCGAATACCTCGTTTTATATACAGGTACTCTTTTGCCTTTTTTATTCTTCGTATAGCTACTAATGTATCGCTTAGCAATTAGTGGCATATCGTTGCAGTGAATAGAAATAAAAATATCGGCTTTGGCATTATTTGCCATTCCAATGCGCTCATAAAGCGGAACAAAGGTATCGTCGGTACGGGTATAAATTACTTTAACATCTTTAATATTTTCTTCAATCGTTTTTCCTAATCGTAATGCAGTTTTTAAGGCCACATCCTTTTCAGTAGAATACTCGCCTCGTGTAGTTCCATCTTTCCCACCATGCCCAGCATCAATCACAATTGTTTTAATTTTATATTCTTGCGCAAGTAGCTGATTATTAGTGAATAATAGTATTTTTGCACAAATAAATAGCATCAAAATTGCATTTGGTCTAACCAATGGTATATTTTTCATTAATTTTGAACGTTTTGGGTTAAAACAATAGTACAAAAATAACATTCACACACGAAATTGAAACTATTCAGAGCTATCATTTTTATTTTAACCGTGGTTTTATCAACATTTGTTGGTAAAACGGTAAAAGCGGCAACTTATTTTTCTTTTCAGCAAACTACCCAAAAAACTGATACCACTAAAAAAGGTAAGAATAACGATATTGATATTAAAAAAATTCAATATGCGGCCAGTGATTCGACAGTTACTGAGAAAAAAACAGGAATTGTTTACCTGCATGGAAATGCAAAAGTAATGTCTGATGGTTTCGAGCTAAATGCAGATTACATACGGTACGACTCGAAAAAAGGAATTGTTTTTGCCCGTGGAATAACGAATAAGAACGGTAGATATATTGGCCGACCAATTTTTAAAATGGGCCAAGAGGGAAGTGGCAATGCCGATTCATTATATTATTACACTGAACTTCAAACGGCTACTATTTACGGGATTTATACTGCACAGCAAGGTGGTTTCTTCTCTGGCGGACAAGCCAAATCACAACCTGATAACGAAGCACACATTAAAGGGCAAATTTTTAGTACCTGTAATATTCCAAATCATCCTCATTATGGGATATACATCACAAAGGGTATTATAACTGAACGACAAATTATAACGGGCCCAGCTTATTTAAAAATAGAAGATATACCTATGCCACTTGGTATACCCTTTGGATTTTTCCCTAAACCAAATCGAAAATCATCGGGTTTTATTTTGCCAACCCCCAACCAAGATGCCACAAAAGGGTTTTCACTAAATGGCGGAGGTTATTACATGGCCTTTAACGATCATGTTGATGGTAGATTAATTACAAATGTTTTTACTAACGGGAGTTACGATTTAACCTTTTCTTCTAATTATATAAAACGATACAAATACAACGGGGGAGTAAACCTAAGTTACTCGAGTTTAAGAAATGGGCTCGAGGGTACTCCTGCATATAAGCCCAGAACTGCTTTTAATATTTCGTGGACACATACACAAGCTGCAAATGCCCGGCCTGGTACAAACTTTTCTGCCTCGGTAAATGCAGGTACGTCAAATTATTACAAAGAAACCGCCGCATTAGGGTCTTATGATATTGATGCCATTGCTCAAAATACATTAAACTCGAGTATTTCATATAGTAAAATATTTGGTGATGGTTTATTCAATTTTGCTGGTGCATTTACAGGTTCTCAGGAAACACTAAATAAAGGAATTTTTGTAGAGTTGCCCCGAATCAGTTTAAGTATGCTTACCATAAACCCATTCGATTCGAAAAAAAGAGTAGCAGAGCAAAAATGGTATCAGAAAATAACAGTAGGATATAATATGGAAGCCTCCAATTCGATTAGAACCACAGAAGACTTGTTGTTTGATAAAGGCGGACTAAAAAGATTTAGTAATGGTGTGAGACATAGCATACCTATTAACATGGCTTTTAATGTATTAGACTACTTTAATTTTAATGCAAGTTTACCGTATACAGAAAGGTGGTATTTTCAAACCATTAGACAACGCCGCTTTCAGGAAGACAATAGCATTGCTATTGATACAGTTAGCGGCTTCAGAAGAGCGGCCGAATATAGTATTGGCATGGGCATGTCGACCAAGATTTATGGCAATAAACAATTCAAAAATTTAGGAAGCTTAAAAGCCATTAGGCACGTAATAACACCAACTTTCAATTTCTCGTATAAACCAGATTTCTCTGCAGAAAAGTATGGGTACTATAAAAAATCGTATTATTATGTAAATGATATCAGACCGGGCTACAGTACAACACCAATAGATCCCAGACCTATAAAAGATGCAAATGGTAGAGATTTAAAGTATTCTATATTTGAAGGTTCACAATTCGGCGGGCCGTCTATTGGTGAACAAGCAAACATAGGTTTCTCTGTAGATAATAATGTAGAACTAAAAGTTAAATCTAAAACGGATACCACTGGTGGTGGTGAAAAGAAAATTCCTATTATTCAAGGCCTATCATTTTCTGGTAATTATAATTTTTTGGCTCCAGAAAAAAAGCTTTCGCCCATAGGTTTTAACGGTCGTTCGCAATTTACTGAGAAATTAGGTGTTAATTTTAGTGGGAGTTTGAGCCCTTATGTGGTGGGTATGATAGACAATCCAAGTTATGGAGATGGCCCAGTTACTCAATCACTAGGCGAAACCAATCGTTATGTGTTTGCAGATGGTAAGTTACCTCGCCTTACTAATTTTAACTTTTCGTTCGATTTTAGTCTCAATCCAGAAGCTTTCAAAAAACGGAACGAGAACCTCGATAAATTAAACAATCAGGTGAATAATAATGGCCGAACACCAGAGCAACTCCAACAGTTGGAAGCGTTAAGCAGAGATCCAAATGCCTTTGTAGATTTTACTATCCCTTGGAACCTCACATTTTCGTACGCATTTGGCTATTCTAATCTGTTGAGCACGAAAGAAACGAGACAGGTTAACAATACACTAAATTTTAGCGGAGATTTTTCTTTAACCCAAAAATGGAAGGTTCAATTTACTTCGGGTTGGGATTTTCAGGCTAAAAATATTTCATACACTAGATTTACCATTTATAGAGATTTGCACTGTTGGGATTTTAACGCCAGCTGGACTCCTTTTGGAATGTACCAGAGTTACTCGATTACCATTAAAGTTAAAGAGGCAATCTTACAAGATCTGAAATTAAGTAAGCGAAAAGACTTCTATACTAGATACTAAATTAAGAGCATGCTTGCAGAAATAATTACTATTGGCGACGAAATTCTTATCGGACAAATTGTAGATACAAACTCTGCCTGGATGGCAAAAGAATTAAATAAAATTGGTCTTGGCGTAAAGCAGATTACCTCTGTTTCGGATAATGCTGCACATATTGTTGCTGCCTTAAATGAGGCGCAGAAAAGAGCTGATGTGATTTTAATTACGGGTGGACTTGGTCCAACAAAAGACGATATCACTAAATTAACACTATCGAGTTACTTTAATATGCCGCTAAGGCAAGACAAGGTAACTTTAGATCATATTACCTCCATTTTTGCACGGTTAAATCGCCCAATGATCGAAGCCAATATACGACAAGCCGATGTGCCTGATGGATGTACGGTAATTCAAAATGCCAATGGCACCGCACCTTGCATGTGGTTTGAGCAAAACGGGAAAATTATTGTCTCCTTGCCAGGTGTACCGTTCGAAATGATGTACTTAATGGAAGAGGAAATTATTCCTCGAATAAAATCAGCCTATAAATTGCCTTTCATTATTCATCAAACCATTTTAACTGCAGGTTTGGGCGAATCATTTCTGGCAAAAGAAATTGCCGACATTGAAGATAAATTACCTTCTCATCTTAAATTAGCGTATTTGCCTAAATTAGGACAAGTAAGGTTGAGGCTTAGTGGAACAGGAGTTGATGAAACAAGATTAAGAATTGAGATTTCTGCTATAGTTGAAGAAATTATTGCTAAAATAGCCAAGCATGTGGTTATAGCAGATGATATTGCGCTTGAAAAGGCTATTTTGGATAAAATGCAAGCATTGAATTTAACGCTATCAACTGCCGAAAGCTGTACCGGCGGCTATATTTCACATTTAATTACCCAACATGCAGGTTCTTCTGCTGTTTTTGCTGGTGGTGCGGTGGTGTATTCTTACGATTTAAAAGAATCGGTTTTGGGTGTAAAACACGAAACGCTTACTAATTTTGGCGCAGTAAGTGAGCAAACGGTAAAAGAAATGGCAGAAGGAGCAATCTTGCATTTTAAAACAGATTATGCAATTGCAGTAAGTGGTATTGCGGGCCCTGATGGAGGTATGCCCGATAAACCTGTTGGCACTGTTTGGATTGCTATTGCGAATAAACAGAGAGTGGTAGCGAAGGTATTTAACTTTGGAAGTAAAAGAATTCAAAATATAGAACGATCGGCAACAGCTGCATTTACGCTTTTATTGAATCTATTGAAACAGGATATATCATAATTTCTATGCAAGCATAGAAATTATTTTTTGTATTTTTGCGCCTTATTACCGGATATAACTTTAGCATAACATGGCTCAATACGAATTGTTGTTACCAAAAATGGGAGAAAGTGTTGCAGAAGCAACCATTATAAAGTGGACAAAGCAACCAGGCGATAGTATTCAACTGGATGATACGATTTTAGAGATTGCTACCGATAAAGTAGACTCAGAAGTTCCATCGCCAGTAGCCGGTAAATTGATAAAGCATTTTTTTTCTGCAGACGATGTAGTGCAAGTAGGAGCTGTTATCGCAATTATTGAAACCGATTCAGACAGCGGCTCAACGGTGGTAGTAGATAATGCTCAAGATTCAGCTTCTCAATTGATGGCAGACAGCTTGCAGTCTACTGTTCAAAGTTCACAGCCTACTGTTCAAAATTTAAATGTTCCAGGTGTCGAACAATTAGCTAAGCCAGTTGCCGAATCACAAGATTTTAAAGCTTCTGATCGTTTTTATTCACCCCTAGTAAAAAGTATTGCCACACAAGAAAATATCACCACAGCCGAACTTGATCAAATTGTTGGGAGCGGAGCAGAGGGGCGTTTAACCAAGGATGATTTGTTGGCATATTTAGCAAGCAAGGGACAGGGAGCAAAGATTGTAGAGCGCAAAGAACAAGAAGCAAAGAGCAATAATCAAGTTGCATCTAAACTACCAATCCAACAAACCAACCAACCAAAAAACCAACCAACCTCTTTATCAGGTGGCGATGAAATTATCGAAATGGATCGCATGCGTAAACTAATTGCCGAACATATGGTAATGAGTAAGCATACATCACCTCACGTTACCTCATTCGTGGAAGCTGATGTAACCAATATGGTAAAATGGCGCGATAAGGTTAAAGGGAGCTTTGAAAAACGCGAAAATGAAAAAATTACGTTTACGCCGATTTTTATAGAAGCAGTTAGCAGAGCAATAAAAGATTTTCCGATGATCAATGTTACGGTTAACGGTACACAGATCATTAAAAAAAGAGATATTAATATCGGAATGGCGGCTGCCTTACCAAGCGGAAATTTAATTGTACCTGTAATTAAAAATGCAGACCAGTTAAACTTAGTAGGTTTAACGAAAGCAGTAAACGATTTAGCCAATCGTGCACGTAACTCTAAATTAAAACCCGACGAAACACAGAACGGTACGTTTACGCTAACCAATGTAGGTTCGTTTGGTAACGTAATGGGTACACCAATTATTAATCAACCTCAGGTAGCGATACTAGCAGTAGGTGCAATTAAAAAGAAACCAGCAGTATTAGAGACCGAATTTGGCGATGTGATTGCCATCAGACACATGATGTTTTTATCATTGTCTTACGATCACCGTGTGGTAGATGGTGCCTTGGGAGGCTCCTTTGTACGTAGGGTGGCCGATTACCTTGAGACTTGGGATATTAACCGCGAAATTTAAACTTCGTAAGTCTAAATCTAAACGCTAAAGCCCCAACAATAATGTCGGGGCTTTTTGCATTCAAAACAAAACAAAAAAAAAATTAATTTAACAGTATACCTTCTTCAGCAATTGCTTTTATAGCTTCTTCCGAATAGTTTAACTTGCCCGTTTGTGCAATAAATACATCCTTTTGGATCAATAAATCTTTATTCGCAATAAGGTTTTTTAAGCTAATACTACCAATCACATATTTATAGTCATTACGAGAGAAACGCTCAATAATATTCTCGACTTGTAGTTTTTCTACTGTATACTCATGCACATAGCGTAAATACACTTCAATATTTACTTTGTCGGTGTGGATTAATCCATTTTGCTGATTGTATTTTTTATACTCATAGCGATAATCATAACGCAAAGCAGCAATGTCTGAAAGTACCGCTGCACCGGTTGGGTGACCGCCCGCACCCTTGCCAAAAAAGAATTGTTTATCTGCAAATGCAGCTTGAACCGTTACGCCATTGTACTCATTTTCAACATTGTATAAAAAGTCGTCTGCTTTTACAAATTTTGGTAATACATAGGTAACCACTTGCTTGGTGCTGATTTTTCGAGCCGTAGGAACAAGTTTTATTTTGTAGTTCTTTTCTTTGGCATATTGCACATCATTGTCTGATAAATTTTGTATCCCAACATTTAAAATGTTATCAGGTTTAATAAATAAGCCATAGGCGTGTGCAGTAGCAATGGTTAATTTAAATTTAGGATCAAAACCTCCCACATCTAAAATAGGATCAGTTTCGGCAAAGCCTAGATCTTGCGCTTGTTTCAAAGCAGTATCGTACGCTAAACCCTCGTTAAATATTTTCGAAAGAATATAATTTGATGAACCATTAAAAATACCACTAATGCCATGTAACAGCTCATTATCATAATATTCTTCTAAATTACGGATAATGGGAATGCTACCACATACCGCTCCTTCATATAGTAAAGAAGTGCCATATTCTGCCTGCAACCTTACTAATTCTTGCAAATGGGTGGCAATCATTTTTTTATTGGCCGATACCACATTCTTACCAGTGCTTAATGCTTTTTTTACGATTTTAAAGGCAGCTTCTGCATCGTCAATTAATTCTACAATGGTGTTGATTTCTGGATTATCCAAAATTTCGTCGTGCGAAGTAGTAAATAGCGATGCAGGTAAACTACGTTTTTTATCCGCATTTTTAATGGCAATTTTTACGATTTCTAAATTTAAATTCTGGCTACTGATAATGTCATTTAACCCTTGTCCAACTACACCAAATCCGAATAATCCTATTTTAAGTTTCTTACTCATTTTCTTAATTTTCGCTTAACGCCACACGCTTAACGCTAGGCAATCTTATTTAATTTTATTATTTTCTTATTTACACTTTCTTTCAAAAAATTACCAATAACATTAGTCAGGTGATCTGTTTCAATTAAAAAACCATCATGTCCGTACGCAGAATTTATGCTGGTAAATTGTGCATCATTAATATTTTCTGCTAAAAATTTTTGCTCACTAATTGGGAATAACACATCGTTTTCTATTCCAATTACTAGGGTGTTTGATTTTACATTGCTTAACGCTGAAGAAATACTTTTTCTGCCACGACCAACATTATGACTATCCATTGCTTTGCTCAGGTACCAGTAACTATAGGCATTAAAGCGTTTACATAATTTTTCACCTTGATAATTTTGATACGAAGCGGCTCTATATCCAGTTGTTTTATCATTTACACTCTCCAATTGAGTTGTAGCATAAGCCTCGTAGGTACGGTATGATAATAATGCAATGCTTCTAGCTACTTTTAAACCTTTTAACCCGCCATCTGGCTGATTAGCATAAAAGGTACGATCTGTAGTAATCGCTAAACGTTGACTTTCGTTAAAGGCAATTCCCCATGGAGAATGTACGGCATTTGTAGCAATTAGAATTAAGTTTTCGATAACATTTGTTCCAGCTAACGACCATTCTAAAGCTTGTTGGCCACCCAAAGACCCTCCAATTAGTACTTTGATTTGGTTAATTCCTAAATGATTAGCCAATATATGATGAGAAGCTACAAGATCTCTTATGGTAAATTCAGGAAAAGAAAGATAATAGGGTAGGCCTGTTACCGGGTTTTCGCTTAAAGGATTTGAACTTCCATAATTGGAACCGATTACATTTGCGCAAACGATAAAGTGTTCGTCTGGGTTAAATAATGCATTATTACCGAATAATCCTTTCCACCAATCCAATACATCTGCATTTGCTGTTAAAGCATGACATGCCCAAATTACATTGTCTTTATTGGCGTTAAGTTTTCCAAAGGTTTGATAAGCAATTTCTAAATTGCGTAATTTCTTTCCACTTTCTAGCTTAAAAATCTTTGGATGTTTATATGTTGATGCTGTACTCATTTTTTGTTGTGTGTTGTAATGTTTTAACTCTTTAAAGCAAATTGAACCAATGAACTATCGAACCAATGATACCACTAAACCAATCGCTTCAAAAGCCTGTTCAAAATCTGCCTTAATATCATCAATATGTTCGATGCCAACTGATACTCGAAGCTGATTTGGCAATACTCCAGCGGCCAATTGTTCAGCTTCGTTCAATTGTTGATGTGTAGTGGCGGCTGGTTGAATGATTAACGTTTTTGCATCGCCCACGTTAGCTAAATGGCTTACTAGTTTTAATTGATCTACAAACGACTTTGCAATTTCTTTATCACCATTTAATTCGAAAGAAAGTACGCCGCCAAATCCATTTCTTAAGTATTTTTTTGCATTGGCATGGTATGGGCTACTTTCTAAACCAGGGTAATTTACTTTTGCAACTGCTGGATGATTTTCGAGCCATATGGCAAGCGCTAAAGCGTTATCAGTATGACGTTGTACACGTAGTGAAAGTGTTTCTAAGCCTTGAAGTAATAAGAAGGAATTAAAAGGTGCTATTGCCGGACCAAAATCTCTAAGTCCTTCTACACGAGCACGGATAATGAATTGAATGTTGCCAAAAGGTCCATCAATACCGAAAACCTCACTAAAATTTAAACCGTGATACCCCTCTGATGGTTCCGAAAACTGTTCAAATTTGCCGTTGCCCCAATTGTAATTTCCACCATCAACAATTACACCGCCTATACTTGTACCATGACCTCCAATCCACTTTGTGGCCGATTGTACCACAACATTTGCACCGTGATCTAACGGGCGGAATAAATATCCAGCCGCGCCAAACGTATTATCGACGATTAAAGGTAAGTCGTGTTTTTTTGCAATGGTTGCAATTTCTTCGAAATCAATAACACTAAAAGCTGGGTTGCCGATAGTTTCTAAATAAATGGCTTTCGTTTTTTCGTTGATTTTCGATTCAAAATCAGTAGGGTCATCGCCGTTTGCAAACCTAACTTCAATGCCTAAACGCTTAAAGGCTACCTTGAATTGATTATAAGAACCACCATAAATGTGACTTGAACTCACGAAATTGTCGCCTGCTTGTAGGATGTTGTTAAGCGCAATAAATTGTGCAGCTTGACCAGAACCTACTGCTAATGCAGCAACTCCTCCCTCTAATGCAGCAATTCGTTTCTCAAAAACATCCGTTGTTGGATTCATTAAACGTGTATAAATGTTCCCAAATTCTTTTAGTGCGAACAAATTGGCTCCATGTTCAGAACTTTTAAAGCCGTATGAAGTGGTTTGGTAAATAGGCACGGCTCTTGATCCGGTTGTTGGATCTATTTCTTGGCCAGCGTGTAATTGTAATGTTTCGAATTTATGTGTAGTTGACATGATTTTTAATTGTTAGTTGTATGATTGCTGAATTTTTACGGTATGCAGTTAATGCATAATTGATGCGTATCCCGGTTTATTGGGACCTTCCGAGTTGAAAATTACAAAGAGGAAGATTTTTAAATTAGTATATGCGACAGCACATACAATTCATACAGCTCACTAAATTAACATTGAATGTTTTCATATCCTTTAATTTATATTTCCAAATAACACTATGTTATCTGGTCAGGAATTGGCACCTTCTCCGTTTGGGAGGGTTGCCAGTGGGTCAAAGAGCCTGTCTCTCGCCACTTCTTTATAAATCAAAACCTGTGAGGGAATTGACTTGATTTATCTAGCTTTCGCCAAATAATATTTCAAATGTAGAATTATTAATTTTAATTACAAAATAAAATTCTGTTAATATTGTAATTAATTGATAATAAGGATAATATTTTTAGTCCAATGACCAATGATTATTGAACAAACGACTAATGAACCAATGACTAATAAACCAACAAACTAATGAACCAACTCCAACGCCTGATCCAAATCTTCAATTAAATCATCTATATGTTCTAAGCCCACCGAAATCCGAATTAAATTTTGTGGAGTTTTAGTGTCTGGTCCTTCTACAGATGCCCGGTGCTCAATTAAACTTTCGACACCACCTAAACTCGTTGCTTGCGCAAATAAGTGTACTGAATTTACTACTTTTTTAGCATTATCCGCCCCACCTTTTACTAAAATGGAAAGCATCCCTCCAAAATCTTTCATTTGTTTTTTAGCAATTTCATACTGTGGATGAGAGGCAAGGCCAGGATAATAAACGCGTTCTATTTTTGGATGACTTTCTAAGTATTGCGCAAGTTTCATTGCATTTTCACAGTGGCCCTTTATCCGATAGGCTAGTGTTTTGATGCTTCTAAGCAATAAAAAACAATCAAAAGGAGAGGGTACTGCCCCACCAACTTGTTGTATATTTCTAATTTTTTCCCAAAATGGGGTTAGCGCACCTGTAGTTAAAGCACCCCCTAAAACATCACTATGGCCACCAATATATTTAGTAGTAGAATGCATTACAATATCAGCACCTAATGCTATGGGATTTTGTAAAATAGGAGAAGCAAAAGTACTATCACAAGCGAAGATTAATTTATTTTCCTTGCAAATATGGGCGATTGCTTCAATATCTGTAATTTTTAAAAGTGGATTTGAGGGCGTTTCAGCCCAAATCATTTTAGTTTCGGGCTTAATATAAGATGCGATATTTCCAGACTCTGTTAAATCAATAAAATCGAAGCTTAACGTGGACCCAAAAATACTTTGTAATTGCTTTTTAAAGCCCCAATACATATCGTCGGGTGCAATGATATGACTTCCAGGATCTAATGCCTGAAAGATAGACATCCCTGCAGTATTCCCAGACGAAAATGAGCAGGTATCTGCACCTCCTTCAAGAGCGGTAATGACATTTTCTAAGGCATTTCTGTTCGGATTGCTAACTCTGCTATACATAAATCCACCAGGATAACCCCCATCTTCGCCACGAAAAAATGTTGTAGACAGGCTAATAGGCATGCTCACATCACCAGTAGAGGCTTTTAAGTTATTAAGGGCATGGATGGCTTGAGTTTCTGGTTTCATTTTATTCAGGTTAAGAGAAAAGTATAGAAGCAAATTTAATCGTTAAATAGGACAATTAGTTTATTTTTGGCAAGATTTATGTAATCAAATTAAAATAGCATAGCGCAACACAAAGCCCCATGCCCAAGCTTAAAACTTAAATAATATAAAAATGAAAAGATTAATTTTAATTGCTGCACTTGCTTTTAGTGCAATCATAACATTAGATAGCTGCTCGCCGAAAACAACTTCTGGTACAGTTGCTGCTAAAAGAGGTGATGTTTCAGGAAATTGGGTATTAACAACCGTTACTTTCGAGAATATTCCAGAAATAGCCGTTAAGTCATTTTTGGGAGAGAATTCGTATAAATGTTTCATTGGAAGTACATGGAATTTAACCAATAGCGGTAATGGAACGTATGATTTACCTGCAAGCACTACATGCGATGCGAAAACACAAAACATATTTTGGTCGGTAAGCACTGCAGATGAAACCTTCCAGTTTAAAAAAATTGACGAGGGCGAGAAACCAAAAAATGTTACCGATGGCTATCGCTTAATGCTGAGCTCGGCAAGCAATACTAACATGATTATTAAATCTCCAATCGAATACGGAAGTGGTTCGGCTTTTGTAGTTTTAAATTTCACAAAAGCTGCAAAATAGTATATCTCTCATCCGATGAGAATATTCTCATCGGATGAGAGACTTAAAAATTACAACAAAATGATGTTCAGTGCCAGCAATATTGTACTTTTGCCTTATTATTAAGGAAAAATCACGTGCAGTCATTAGCTATTCTACTAAATAATCCAAACTTACCAAAACCTTTATTAGCCATAGCCCAAAAAGTTAAGGACAATGAACGTATCACCTTTGATGAAGGTGTGTATTTATACGAGCATGCAGAGCTTAGTTATTTAGGTGTTCTCGCTAATTATATCAGAGAGAAAAAGCATGGTGATAAAACCTACTTTAACCGTAATTTTCATTTAGAGCCCACTAATTTATGTGTTTACGACTGTAAATTTTGTTCTTATTCGAGATTAATAAAGCAAAAAGAAGAGGGGTGGGCATTAACAATGGACGAGATGTTAGCCGTTGTTAAAAAATATGATAATGAACCCGTAACCGAAGTACATATTGTTGGTGGTGTTTTACCACAGTATGATGTAGAATTTTATTCTTCTTTATTTACTTCAATTAAGCAACATCGCCCTGAGCTGCATGTTAAAGCATTAACACCCGTAGAGTATCATTATATCTTTAAAAAAGCGAAAATAGATTACGCCACAGGAATGAAACTCATGAAAGATTCAGGTCTAGAATCAATTCCAGGTGGGGGTGCCGAAATTTTTGCTCCAGAAATTAGAGAGCAGATCGCAAAAGATAAATGCACAGCCGATCAATGGCTAGCAATTCATGAAGAATGGCATAAACTAGGAATGCGCTCAAATGCGACCATGTTATATGGGCATATCGAAAAATTTGAACATAGGGTAGATCACATGGAGCGTTTACGTAGCCTGCAAGATAAAACAGGTGGCTTCCAGACCTTTATTCCGTTGAAATTTAGAAATCAACACAACCAGATGAGTCATGTTGCTGAAGTTTCGGTAATTGAAGATTTGAGAAATTATGCGATTGGTCGTATTTACCTTGATAACTTTGATCATATTAAAGCCTACTGGGCCATGATTAGTAGAGAAACTGCTCAAATGTCTTTAAATTTTGGTGTCGATGATATTGATGGTACCTTAGACGATACCACTAAAATATATTCAATGGCAGGTGCCGAAGAGCAAAATCCAGCCATGAGCACACAAGAACTGGTCAATTTAATAAAGCAAGTAGGTCGTAAACCAATTGAAAGAGACACACTATATAATGTAGTTACAGATTATACTGATGTTGTTTTTGAGAATGAAGTAAAACCACAATATTATAAATTGCCAGTAATTAATTAGCTAATCAGCTAATTAGCCAATTAGCTAATTATGAAAGAATTATACATCATCCGCCATGGCGAAACAGAGTTAAACCGATTAGGGATTGTACAAGGTAGAGGTGTAAATACCGATTTAAATGATACCGGAAGAGCACAAGCAAATGCATTTTATGCACATTACCAACATATTCCTTTCGATCATATTTATACGTCTAAATTAAAGCGAACCCATCAAACCGCACAACAGTTTATAGATTTAGGCTTACCTTGGGATCAGTTAGAAGGATTAGATGAGTTGGCTTGGGGCGAGTGGGAGGGTAAACCTAATACAGAAGAAGCCAGGCATGCTTTTAAAGAAATTGTAGAGCAGTGGCAGGGTGGTAATTACGAAGCAAAATTTGATGGGGGCGAGAGTCCGAATGATGTACTTTTTCGTTTAACAAAAGCTGTTGATGTAATTAAGAGTAAAGCCGACGAGAAATGTGTACTAATATGCATGCATGGTAGGGCAATGCGTTTATTATTATGCTATTTGCTCGATAAACCGATGTCTGAAATGGGCGATTTTCCCCATCAAAATACTACGTTGTATAGATTGAGCTACAACAATAATAAATTTGAAGTAATCGATTTTAATAATACGGAGCACTTAAAAAAGTTAAGTGTTTAGCGCTAAGCGATAAGTGTTTTGGATGCATAAAGAATTAAGTAAGTAATATAAGTATAATTAAAGATGGAGTCCTATGAATCCAGGACGCTAAGCGCCAAACGCTACACTCAAAACTAAAAACGTTGAACAAGATTAAAATTTCGGCTGTTGCCTATACCAATACCAAACCTTTTATGTACGGAATCGAACGATCTGAAGTATTAAATCAGGTCGATTTAAGTTTAGATATTCCTTCAGATTGCGCAACTAAATTAATTAATAACCAGGTAGATATTGGTTTAATACCAGTTGCTGCTATTCCTTTTGTCCCGAATGCAACCATTGTTGCCGATTATTGCATCGGTTCTGTGGGCGCTGTTAATTCGGTCTTTATTTTCTCAAATGTTTCTGCGCTTGATATTAAAACCGTTAAGCTCGATCCACAATCTCGAACGTCGAACAAATTAGCCGAGGTTTTATTGAAATTTCATTTTAAAGTTGAGGTAAGTTTTACAACAAATCAAGAAGAACAAACAGATGCTATAGTTTTGATAGGGGATCGCACTTTTGGTCGTCAGGATGATTTTGCTTATGCATACGATATGGGCAAAGAATGGATGAAATTTACTGGATTGCCTTTTGTATATGCCGCTTGGGTAGCAAACAAAGAAATTCCATCCACCTTTATAGCCGATTTTAATGCTGCACTCGCTTTCGGTTTAGCACACAGGCAAGAACTTTTGAAAGAGCTTCCAACACCCTCAAATTTTGATTTGGAAGATTATTTGCTGCATAAACTCGACTTTGAACTTACAGCAGAAAAGAGAAAAGCAATTGATTTGTTTTTGAGGTACGTTAAAGAGTTGTAGCTATATGTTTGATTAGTTCTTTTTGTTTTTTAAGGTTAGGCCATAGTTATAAATCTCATCATAAATATCAAAATACACACCCTCTTGGGTTTCGCCTAGCGAAGTATTAAAAAATAATATGATACCAATTTCTTTTGTTAAATCGGAAAGCATAAACGTTCTTACCCCAGGATCTGATCCATTATGGCCAATTCGCGTTGCGCCAATTTTTGTAGCCCAAAAAATTCCAGAATTAAGCGTATTTAAATTTACGTTTACAGGCTTATTAAGATTGTTATATTGAAATCGAGTTAGCTCTTTAACGCTTTCTTCTTTTAAAATCCTTACTTCATTGTATTTCCCTTCATTTAATAAGGATATAAAGAAATTCGATAGTTCGGCTACTGAAGTGCGAACACCACCCTCTGGATAGGTTATTCCTTCGTATAAACCGATGGGTTTAATGGTTTCACCTTGCTTACTGTAAAGCGTAGTGTGGTTATTGATATTTATTTCTGATAGAGACCATCCAGAATTATTCATCGCTAATGGTTTAAAAATATGTTGTTTACCGTATTCACTAAGTGTTTTTCCTGTTCTTAATTCTACAATGTAGCCTGCTAAACCTGCTGCAATATTACAGTATTCACGATAAGTGCCAGGCTTAGATTTTAAGAAATTCTCTTTCGAATAATATTTTCCACCAGGTAAGAAGTAGCTTTTCAAAAATACACCCAATGGTTCTGGAGTTTTCCCTCCATAAAAATACGTGCTATCATAAATTGGATAGCGATCTGTAAGTCCGGAAGTATGCGTTGCCAAATGCCTTAATGTTATTTTCTCATTCGGAAAATTTGGATTAACCACTTTAAAAGGTAGGTATGTATTAATATCTTCGTCTAGAGCAACTTTATTTTCTTCTACTGCACGCATCAAACAAACCCCAGTAAATGTTTTTGCGATTGAAGCAATATTCATTATTGTGTTTGGTGTGAATGGAGTTTTTTGCTCTTTATTTGCATAGCCATATCCTTTTATCCATTCTAATTTTTTGTTGATGATGAGGGCTGCACTCATTCCAACTATTCCTGCTTTGTTCATTTTCGCTTCAATTATTGAATCGATTACATTTTTAGTAATTCCATTTGTGTATTTAATACTTTGGCTTAGCACTTTTCTAGAAGGTACTAACGTCACAACGACTAACATTAAGGTGATTAGAGTTTTCATATTTTTGATTTATTTTTTACTATTTTACAATTAACCTTCTCCAGGCAAACGATCTTTTTCTCCTTTTTTTCTATTAAAACGATACACTACGGTTGCAGTTGCTACGGTACCTAACCCTCTAAAAGTAGATTGCAATTGGTAGGTGGGGGTGTTGAGCTCTTGTTTATCAATGATCGAATTAAAGATATTATTCACGGCGATGCTGAATGTCATTTTTTCTTTCAGTACATCTTTACTTATAGCAATATTAGCTCTGTATTGTGCGCTATTTAGTGATTGTATGTCCTGAAATTTACCCCTATAACTAACTATTGATTCGATAGCTAGGTTTTTAGGTAGGTTTAATCGCGTATTAAGTTGTGTAGTCCACATTTTATCGTTAGAACTGTACTTTGTTCCTTCAAATTCCCCTTCTTGCTTAAAACCGTAATAATTAAAATTTAACGATAAGCGCCACCAAGAAAAAGGGCTATACGTACTAGAAATTTCTAGACCATATCTTTTTTCATTATCTAAATTTATTGGCGTTCTTAAAAATGTACCCTCCGCAGTTTGCTTCAATACATATTGAAAATAATTTTTAGTTTGTGCATAATAAAGTGAAGGCGTAACGGTAAATTTCTTCCACTTTTTTAATAAAGCAAGCTCATATGAATTGGTGTATGTTGGGTCTAAATCTGGGTTGCCTATAGTTAAATTACGGGTATCAGATAAGCCACCAAAAGGATTTAGCTGCCAAAATTCAGGTCTATTTATTCTTCTGCTATAACTGAGCTGTACATCAGTGTTCTTTTGTAGGTTATATACCAAATGTGCAGTTGGGAAAAGGTTAATGTAATTTTTCTTATCGTCGAAACTCCCAACGCGGTCCGAAATTCCGATTACAGACAGCTCGGCTCTTAAGCCCAATAAGTAGTTTAGCTTATTTATTTTATTGCCAAACTGTACATATCCACTAAATAGATTTTCATCATAATTTAATTTATTAACGTACTGAGCTAGTAAAACCCCATTAGATTTTGCCGAATACTCACTCCTTATGGCACGCAGGTCACTTCTAATCCCCGTTTCGAAACTACCATTTTCAGCTATGGTAGTTACAAAATCACTTTGTATAAAAATATCATTGCTACTTTCTATGTTATTGGTAATTAAATTATTAATCGGATTACCACTTGGAAATAACTTTTGTTGATTAATACTCTGGTTTTCATCGTCGTTCCAAAAATCATATTGCAAACTTGTAGTCCATCTTTTATCCTTATTGTTAAACGTTTTAACATGATAAAGCTCTAATTGATTGTATTTTTTAGGTTCTTTATAATGCTCAAAGCGATAAATACTACTATCTCTTGCGTTGTTGGTATTAAAATAATTGTACCTATAGTCGATCTTGTTGTTCAAAATTAACGTGCTATGATAAAAGCTTCCTGTTAATGTATTTTTAGGGTTTATATTGTAATCGCCACCTAAGTAAAGATTATACGAATTGTCGCGCCTGTTGGTAAGATTATCTTGAAATAAGGTGCTTTTTACTGTAGTTTGAATCCTTTCATCATGGATATTGAAATCTCTTAAGCGAAAACCAATGTTACTAAACAGGTTAATTTTTTCAGTTTTGTAGCTCAAGTTTACATTGCCATTGTAAATGTTGGGGTGGCCAGCGCCCGCTTGTATTGAGCCATTTAACCCTGTTAAACTATTTTTCTTCAATACAATGTTAATAATTCCAGCTCCGCCCTGTGCCTCGTATTTAGCAGATGGATTGGTAATTACTTCAACTTTCTCAATAGTACTTGCTGGGATTTGTTCAAGTCCTTTATTCATCGACATCATTGAGGGTTTGCCATTAATCAATACCCTAACGCCACTATTTCCTCTTAAACTTACCGCTCCATTTGCATCTACATTTACGGAGGGTACATTGTTCAAAATATCTGTAGCATTGCCACCTTTCGATAATAGATCTTTCCCTACATTAAATACCTTTTTATCTAAATTAAGTTCTAAACTAGATTTTTCCCCTAGTACGCTAACCGATTTTAAAAGTTTAACGTCTTCTTGTAATAGTACATTTCCTAAGTCTAGGTCGGCATCAATCTGTTTATTATCTAATAAAATGGGTTTAAATGAGATAAATTCTATTTTAAGGTGGTATTTGCCAGGAGTAATTCCAACATTGAATGCTCCATTTTTATCGGTGGCAATACTTTTTGTAATTTTTTGATCAATAATCGATAACACCGTTATGCCAGCGTTCTCTATAGGTTGCTTAGTTTTAGCCTCTAGTACCTTGCCCATAATCTGTACTGTTTTGGGTTGTTGTGCAAAACTTTGTAAAGTGCAAAGTGCTAATAACGAAAGGATTATTCTTTGTAAGGATTTCATCTTTTTGGATTTGTTGTTCCAAAGATGTGCGGTTAAGAGACGCAAAAAACAAGTAGCTGCCAAATACCCGGTAAATAACCCGATATACCTAAGTTTAGAAGATTAATCTATTTTGTACTTGTTTTTAAAGTATTCGTCTTCTTTTTTTTAGTATTCGTCTTTCGCTACAGTTTCTATTTCAAACGAATAGTATATTTGAAATTAGATGTCGATTTTTGATAGAATAATTCGCTATAGCTCAATTTACAGAGTATCGAGCCACTTGTTGTTTTGGCTGGTTGTGTTTATAGTTCCTCAGTGGCAAGTAGGGATGACCCTTCGAGATATGCTCATAGAGAACCTTTTTTATGTGTTCTTTTATATGTTAGCCTCTTATTTTGTTGCGTATTTTATCATTCCAAAATTGTTAAAAGGCGAGAATTATTTTAAAGTAATTCTATATTTTGTGATTGGCGGATATATAATTAGTGCAATTTTAAGAATAACCGTAGTTTATGTTTTAGAACCCATTGTTCGTTCTCCACCCTTTAATCAAGAGCCTATTCTCCAAATATTAACAGATATTCACGTGCTTATTAACGTGTATTTCTTGCAAAATTTTTCGCTTGCCTGGATTTTTGGTTTCATAAAATTGCTTAAAGATCAATATTTGGTAAAGCAACGTACACTTTTGTTAGAGAAAGAAAAAACCGAAGCAGAATTAAACACGTTAAAAGCACAGCTCAATCCTCATTTTTTGTTTAATACACTAAATAATATCTATTCGTTGTCGCTAGTTAATTCGCCTATAACCTCTAAATCTATAGCAGGCTTATCTCAAATTTTAGATCATGTGCTTTATCGTTGCAATACAACGTATGTACCTTTATCGGCAGAAATTACGTTGCTTAAAAATTACATCGATCTCGAAAAATTAAGGTACGACGACCGTTTAATTGTAAATTTCTGTCATACCATAGACGAAGATCTAGGAATAGCCCCTTTAATTTTATTATCTATTGTTGAAAATGCATTTAAGCATGGTGCAGGAAAAGATATAGGTACGCCTGTGATAAACATTGATCTTAAACTTGATAAGTATGATTTTTATTTTAGGGTAGCTAATACCTATGTGCCCGAAGAAAGCAATGCCGAAAATGAAAAAATAGGATTGAATAATATTCGTAAACAATTAGAATTAATTTATCCTGGAAATCATGAATTTAGTGCCGAAAGCATTGGAAGCAACTTTGTAACTTTACTCACCCTTAATTTACTGACGAAACCAGCATGAAAGTAAGATGTCTTATAGTTGATGACGAACCTTTGGCCATTCAGCTAGTTAAGGGTCATTTAGATCAGTTAGAATTATTTGAAGTAACAGCAACCTGCAACAATGCGGTAAAGGCATTGGAAGTGATGAGGTCTAAAACAATAGATCTTATTTTTCTGGACATAAAAATGCCACAACTTACTGGAATCGATTTTTTAAAGACGCTTAAAAACCCTCCTGCAGTAATAATTACAACAGCATATAGAGAGTTTGCTTTAGATGGCTACGATTTTGATCTTGTAGATTACCTGTTAAAACCTATTACTTTTGATCGGTTTTTTAAAGCCATTGATCGCTATCTCAGAACCCAGCAAACACAGCTAAAGACATTGGTTTTACCAACTCAAGATCAGTTTATTTACATCAAAACAGGGGGGAAGTTTCATAAACTTTATGCCGATGATATCTTGTATGTAGAAAGTTTAAAAGATTACGTAATTATTCATTGTAATAATCAAAAAATAAACGCTAAATATAAAATTAGCGACATAGAAGTTGAGTTAAAACCCTTTAATTTTATGCGAATTCATCGCTCATTTATAGTGAACCAAAAGAAGATTACAGCTTTTACATTAAACGATGTAGAAATAGGGAAAAAAGAGATTCCCATTGGTACAAATTATAAAAATTATGTGCTTAATGAACTAAAAAATCATTAAGCACATTAAATCGCTTATCACCAACCGCTTTACGCTAAACGCTAACTGCCAAACACCAAAGCAAATTCTTTTGCAAATTCGCCTAAGTTAATTTCTCCAGCCTCTGGCTTGTTGAGGTTAAAGTCGGCACTTAATAGTCCTGTAGCCATAGCATCTCCCATTTCGACATAATTTTTTGCAACCGCTTCAGGTAACCCTGCTTGTAACATTCCATCTAATAATTGATCATTTGTAAATTGAACCCATGCTAAATCAGGTTTGCCAATCGCTTTGCCTAGTGCTGTAGCAACGGCTGATGATGTTTGCTGATCGCTATACACATAACGAACACTTTTTCCTTCAAAACCATTCTCCATTTGGCGAGCAATTTCGCTTGCAATATCTTTTGGGTGAACCAGAATCATAAGCGTATCGGGGCTGTAATTCGAGCCCGTAAAACCTAGATTTTTAATAAGCGGAATGTCGTTGTAAAAATTAGTATAAAAGAATGCTGCGCGTAAATGTTTGATATTTACATCATTTAACTGATTAAAAATCTGCTCTGTATCGTGCAGCCCTTTAATTGGGCCTGTTCCGTCTGCTAAATCAGCCCCAATACTACTTAGATTTACTACATTTTTAATCGTTGCATTTTTTATAGCTGCAGCATAACTTTTGCCTACATTATTCATGTAAGCGCGTTGATCTGGTGCGCCAAAATTATTTGGTGTCATGGTGTAGATTACGTCTGCACCTGTAAATGCAGTAGTTAAAAATGCGACATCTTCAACAGAGCCTACTACTGGGGTTGCACCTAAAGCTGTAATTTCACTTGCTTTTTTATCGCTGCTCGTAATTACTTTAACGGTATGACCAGCTTTAACTAATTTTTGAGTAAGTGGTTTACTAATATTTCCTAATGATCCTGTGATTGTAATGTTCATAATTTTAAATTTTAATTTTTGATACAACAAAGGTATATTTGTACTTACTTTTATACAAGTACTTACCCTAAAGTATGTATTATGACAAAAATTAAAGAAAGCTCAACACGTAATGAGAACAAGCAGTTAACTGCAGGTTGGTGCCCTGTAAGTTATGTGATGAATAAGTTAGGTGGGTATTGGAAACCGATTATATTGTTTCAGTTAATGGAAGGGCCAAAACGCTATAGTGAATTAAGAAAGGCTATTCCACCTATTACTGAGAAAATGCTAATTCAGCATTTAAAACAGCTACAAGAAGATAACTTAGTAATTAGAAAGGCCGAAGCCGTTGTACCTCCCCACGTAACGTATTGGTTATCACCAGCTGGAAATGACCTTGCACCCGTAATGGAGGCTATGGCGAACTGGGCCATAAATGATAGGAAACAAATGCAAGATCAACTTGAAGTAATAATTGAATAAGTTTTAGTTATCGTATTGGTCTGTTTAAATTATAAGCAACAATATAATTAAGTTCCAAACGGGCAACACTTTTATCATCGAGTTTAGCTACTTCTGCATCTTCTGGCTGATTTAACTTTGTTTTTATAGCGTTAAATACTTCAACTATTGCTTTAGAAGGAATTTGGCTTGCTACTGCAGGCTTGAAATTTTTTACGATTCTTTTCATCTCTTCTTCATTGGTTACTTTCACTTCCCATGTTTCTTTGGTGTTAAAACCACTTTCGTTTGCCGAATTATTTAATTGAAATAAGAAGAGCCCAATCTCGTAGGCAATATTTTTTGCGTTCATAGTAATTTTTTTAATAGAGGCTTTTCATAAAACCAGCTGTGGTTTCAATTTAGTCGGAGAATAAGGTCGAGCTAAATAAAATCCTTGTAAAGGGGAGGTGGGTTAAATTGTATGGTGGCAAAGGTACGGAAATTATTCGTTAAATTTCTCCACAAAAACTTCATCACTATCACGCAACATTGTATATTTACGCCTTACGTAATTTCATATAATTTTGGCCAAAGCAACAGAGAAAGTAACTCCATTAATGCAGCAGTACAATACCATCAAGACTAAATATCCTGGTGCCTTATTGTTGTTTAGAGTAGGAGATTTTTACGAAACCTTTGGTGAAGATGCCATCAAAACCTCGCAAATATTAGGGATTGTTTTAACTAAAAGAGGAACTGGACCAAATGGAGCGCTCGAATTGGCTGGTTTCCCGCACCATTCTTTAGATAATTATTTATCGAAATTAGTAAGGGCCGGGCAACGAGTAGCAATATGCGATCAGCTCGAAGATCCCAAACTCACCAAAACAATTGTTAAACGTGGGGTAACGGAATTAATTACACCAGGAGTTGCTTATAGTGATAATATTTTAAGTCAAAAATCTAATAATTACTTAGCTGCAGTCTATTTCGATAAACAAACCATTGGGGTATCTTTTTGCGATATTTCTACTGGCGAATTTTTAGTGGCACAAGGCAATGCTGAATACATCGATAAACTTTTGCAAGGTTTCAGACCAACTGAGGTCGTTTTTCAAAAAAGTAAGCGTCACGAATTTATATCTACCTTTGGCGATAAATTTTATACATTTCATATTGATGATTGGGCCTTTACTACAGATTATTCGACAGAAATTTTAACCAAACATTTCGAGGTAAACTCACTTAAAGGTTTTGGTGTAGATAAATTGCAAGCAGGTGTAGTTGCAGCAGGTGTTGTACTATATTATTTGGGTGAAACTGAACATCGCAACTTGCAGCACATCACCAATATATCGCGCATCGAAGAAGATCGCTTTATGTGGTTAGATCGTTTTACCATTCGAAATCTCGAACTGGTAAGCTCGCCAAACGATAATGCGGTAACTTTATTTAATGTGCTCGATCAAACGAGTACACCAATGGGTGCCAGGATGTTGCACAAATGGATTATCATGCCATTAAAAGAACTGAAACCTATTCAAGAGCGATTAGGGATGGTAGAGTACTTAGTGAAACATGATGATTTACTGCAAGAATTTTTAAGCCATATTAAGCCGATAGGCGATTTAGAACGCCTAATCTCTAAAGTTGGTCTGCAAAAAGCCGGTCCACGAGAACTTAGCCAACTTAAACGTGCCTTAACTCATATCGAAGAAGTTAAAAAAGTTGCTGATTTAACTAAAGATTCATTTTTAACCGGAATGGCCGATCAGTTAAACCCTTGTTTAAGCATCAGAGAGAAGTTAGAAAGGGAGTTACAGCCCGATCCACCAGCCTTGTTAATTAAAGGAAATGTAATTGCCGATGGCATTGATGATGAACTGGATCGCTTACGAAGAATAGCCTTTGGTGGTAAAGAATACTTGGTCGAAATTCAAAAACGAGAAGCGGCTATCACTGGTATTCCGTCTTTAAAAATCTCATTTAATAACGTTTTTGGCTATTACTTAGAAGTTACCCATACCCATAAAGATAAAGTACCTGAAAGTTGGATTCGGAAGCAAACCTTAGTAAATGCCGAACGGTACATTACACCAGAGTTAAAAGAATATGAAGAGCAAATCTTAGGTGCAGAAGAGAAAATTCAGGCCATTGAAGTTCGTTTATATGGCGAATTAATGCATCAAGTTGCACAATATATAAAGCCAATCCAACTTAACGCTTATTTAATTGCACAATTGGATGTACTGCTTTGTTTTGCACAATTGGCTGTAAATAATCACTATGTTAAGCCCGAACTAAATAACAAAAAGGATTTAGATATTAAAGGTGGCCGCCATCCCGTTATCGAGAAACAGCTGCCAACGGGCGATGAATACATTACTAACGATGTTTTTTTAGATAACGAGAACCAGCAGATTATTATCATTACCGGACCCAATATGTCGGGTAAATCGGCCATTTTACGGCAAACGGCTTTAATTGTATTGATGGCGCAAATGGGTAGTTTTGTTCCGGCAAAGGCAGCCAAAATTGGCTTGGTTGATAAAATTTTTACACGTGTAGGCGCTTCAGATAATTTATCGAGTGGCGAAAGTACATTCATGGTAGAAATGAACGAAACGGCAAGTATCCTTAACAATATCTCGGATCGAAGCTTAATTTTGCTCGACGAAATTGGAAGGGGCACAAGTACATACGATGGAATATCGATTGCTTGGGCCATTGCCGAATTTTTGCACGAACATCCTACGGCACGGCCAAAAACCTTATTTGCTACGCATTACCATGAATTAAATGAGTTAGAAAATACCATGAGTCGGATTAAAAACTTTAATGTAACGATTAAAGAAATGTCTAATAAGGTAATTTTCTTGCGCAAGCTAGTCCCAGGGGGCAGCGAGCATAGTTTCGGTATCCATGTAGCGAAAATGGCTGGTATGCCCTCTAAATTGATAAATAGAGCAAATGAGATTTTGAAACGACTAGAAATAGATCGCACCGAGGGCCAAAGCATCAAGGATAGCATTAAAAAAGTTCAAAATCAGGCGTATCAATTGCAAATGTTTGCAGTTGATGATCCAGTTTTAGTTAAAATCAGAGATACACTTAATAACTTGGATGTAAATTTATTAACGCCGGTAGAAGCTTTGTTAAAACTTGATGAGATACAACGGTTGATAAAAACGTAGTTAATTCATTTTGGCAATGAAAAAAGTAACATTATTCTTATTTATTGTAATTACCCTTGCTTCTTGCGGTACGAAAAAGCATGTCGTTTCTACCACAAAAGCAGCTCGAGCAGCAGAAGTAATGGCTAATTTGAAAAGTAAAGATTTGTATCGTTTCATTACCGATTGGACAGGGGTAAAATACAAGCTAGGAGGGATGGATAAAAATGGAATTGATTGCTCAGGCTTTGCTTTAATTTTAGAAAGAGATATTTATGGTTTAACTTTACCTCGTAGATCGAAAGATCAGGCAGAAGTGATTAAAAAAAAGGATAAAAATAATCTCAAAGAAGGCGATCTTATCTTTTTTGCTTTTGGAGGCAATGAAGTAGATCATGTTGGCGTTTATTTGAATAATGACTTTTTTGTACACGCTTCCACCACTCGCGGTGTAGTGATTGATGATTTAAAACTACCGATTTATCAACAAACCATTGTAAAAACTGGAACTATAAAATAAATAAAAATGCGTAAATTACTATTATCTCTCTCGTTATGTATTAGTGTTTCACTAACGATAAATGCACAAATGGTAGCCTTAAAACCAGGTGATATCCTTTCTAATATCTCACTAAAAAGTACCAATGGCGTTCAATACGATTTTAAAGCCCAAAAAGCGGCAAAAGGGTTTATTGTAGTTTTTATGACTCCAACCTGTGATCATTGCAGAGCATATGAAAAACGTGTAATGGCACTTGATAAAAAATATAAAACCAAAGGTTACCCAGTTGTAGCTATTGGCCCTTACGGTGATTATCCAGAACAATATCCGCTTGATGCCTTAGCCGAAATGAAAAAGCTAGCCATAAAAGAAGGCTTTACTTTTCCTTACTTATCCGATTCACAATTTAAATACACCACATTACTTGGCATTCAGAAAACACCCACAACTATCATTCTACAAAAAAAACCAACTGGATTTTTAATTACGTACAAAGGTGATATTGATGATGAATTAGATATTAAAAAACAACCAAAACGAAAATTTGTTGAGGAACAAATGAGTAAACTTATAAAATAGAAATGAGATACCTATTCGCTTTCTTTTTAGTTTTTGTCATTTTTCATTGCAATGCTCAGGTTAAACTCTTAACTTTAAGTGAATTAGAACAAAGGGTTGCAAAGGGGAAAGATACAACCTACGTTGTGAATTTTTGGGCAACGTGGTGTGGGCCTTGTGTAGAAGAGCTTCCTTATTTTGAAAAATTAAGTACCACTTATAAAAATCAACCTGTTAAAGTAATTTTAATGAGCTTAGATTTTAAATCTAAACTGCAAAGCCAAGTGATTCCATTTGTAAAAAAACATAAATTAACCACAGAAGTATATGTAATAAATGAACCAGATCAACAGGCTTTTATTGAAAAAGTTGATAAAAAATGGTCGGGCGCCATACCTGCTACTTGGTTTATAAATACGAAGAAAAAAATTAGTGCTTTTTACGAGAAAGAGTTTACATATAACGATTTAACAAATACTTTATTAAATTTAAAATAGTTAAACCATGAGAAGATTACTAGTGATTTGCTTTGTTGCCATTAGTGTAATGGTAAAAGCACAAACAGGCTATCAGGTTGGTGATATCGCCGAAGATTTTAATTTAAAAAATGTTGACGGTAAGCAAATATCTTTAGCCAATTATAAAGATGCCAAAGGTTATATTGTAGTGTTTACCTGTAACACTTGCCCGGTATCAAAAGCCTATCAGGATAGGGTAGAAGCCTTAAATGCAACGTATGCAGCTAAAGGGTATCCAGTTGTAGCTATTAATACCAATGATCCGATCGCTTCACCTGGAGATAGTTACGAGAAAATGCAAGCAGTGGCGAAATCAAAAAACATAAGCTACGCTTACTTAGAAGACCCAAATCATGTGTATACCAAAAAATATGGCGCTGCTAAAACACCTCATGTTTTTGTATTGCAAAAAACAGCCAAAGGCAATGAAGTAGCTTATATTGGAGCAATTGATAACGATACAGAAGGTGTTAATTCGCAAAAAGACACCTATGTGCAAAATGCTCTAAATCTATTATTGCAAGGTAAAAAACCCGTAGTAAGTTCTACAAAAGCAATTGGCTGCAGCATTAAGTGGAAAAAACAAGGAGCATAATGAACGAAAACGATTCCTTCTGGACCAAATACAAGAAATTTGCAACTACAGAGATTTTAATGTACTTGATTATGTGTATTGGAATTGGCTTAGGTATTATTATTTTAACGTAAGTACAGATCTTAATTGATTAGCTGCATTTACATCATTAATAAATTTTACAAATTCAGCATAATTCGTTGCTTCAAAGTTTCCTTCGTTTAAGATAAATTTGCGGTAATGAGTAATTACATTCCCCTTTAGGCTGGTTTTCGCAAAATAACTACCAAATTGATTTTGATATGATTTTTCTATAGGTTCCAATAATGCATTAATCTCACCGGCCAAGGTAAAAGTTATAGTGTCCTCTTCGGTATACCCTCTGTTAATATATACAGGTAATGTTCTGTTTCGAACTTCTTGTAAGGTTATTTTTGAATGAAAAGGATTAATGGAAAGAAAGATTTTATTTGCATTAATCGCCCCATAATTTCGTATAGTAAGGGTTAAATTTTCTTGCAATTCTGGCAACTTATCTTTCTTTTCAATATAAGCTACAGTGCTAAAATTAATGTTATCAATAGGATAAACTTGTTTTAATAGATTTTGTTGTTCACTTGTTACTTTCCCAAGTATATGCTCGCGATTATCGTATTGTGTACCTTTTAAAAGGGTATTAACTTCGCCGCTAATATTTCCGTTTTTATCTAAAAAAAGATTAGCGGTTCGTTTCTGAAGATTTTGTTGCGCACTATATTTTGGGGTATGCAATAATTTTCCACCAGTTGGGGTACATGCCAATACCAATCGATCGTCGGTAAAGTTGCTTAAAAAACCGAAAGGTATTTTCTGACTTGTACATTCCAGCCATGTAGTATCGCCAGCCAAGGGTATGCACAAAATAACATGATTTGCTTGGTTCATGCTGGCAAAAGTAGGGTCGAGGCTTTTTTTCTCATCTCCAGCTTTTACGATACAATAATATGAATCGATATCCACTGCTTTTAATAAACTTTGCATATAGTTTACCAACGCCTTACAATCGCCATATCCAAGTCGGTCTACATCCGCTGCGCTAAAGGGTTTAAAGCCCCCAATGCCAATCTGAACACTAATGTACCTGGTTTTATCCTGTAAGTATTGATAAATTTTACGTGCTTTATCTTTATCTGTTTTTTCTAATTTAACCAAATCTTTAATGGCTTGAACAGTGGTTGGTGGTAAAGCTGTTCTATCTTTTAATAAACCATCATAGATCCATTTTCCTAGCTCGTGCCAATCTTTATAAGAGGATTCGTGGTTGTAATAATTAAAATTTTCGGGTGCGATTTTAACAAAAGTTTGATAAGTTTCTTGATTCGGACTAAAAGGTTCTGCCTTAACAGCCATTAGATTACTTGCGTTCCAAGTTAATACTTTTTGCTTTTCAGTACTTGTTTCAATTACTTTTTGTTGTAAATTTTGTGTTTTGATACGAACCCGATCACCTGGCTTACTAATAAAGCTATAACTGCTTTTTTCTACCGAAACATCATCATCAGGGCGAGGAAACCAAGTTGGAATAATTAAGTTTTGTTTAAATAACACCTCATATTGATACGTTACCGTATATGGGTATGTGCTCTGGCTTGGCGAATAATGTTTTACTCGGTTATCTTCATATAATGAAAAATTACTCACAGCACTTTCATCTGTAAAATCGCGCAGTGTAAACTTTCCATATAATTTGCCAGTCCCAGTATATATTTCACCTTTTACACTTTTAATAATGGTACTTTTATCATAAAACAACGCTAATACGGCACTGCTTTCACCATTTTTATTTAATACAGTAATAGATTGCTTAACTGTGTATACCACATTATCCATTGCACGCATATCTACAGTAATCTCTTCATTGCGTATAATCGCATTTGCACGGCTACGTAAGGTGGTTGGTATCAGATCTGCATCATAATTATCTTGTGCAAAGCTTAGAAATGACGATAAAATACAGCTAATAAATAAGATAGACCGCTTCATTTAATTGCTTTTCTTTAATAAAAGATCAATTTTTTGATTTTGTATAATCTTGCTGAAAAATTCTTTAAGATATAAATATTCTTCAGGGCTATAGATCGATTTGCTAAATTGTTTGTGTTGACTAATTGAAATCTTATTGTTTTCGAAAGCTGTTTTTAGGATGTATTTTCCTCCATTATTTGGTAAGCCAATGGCTAAATCTTTAGGGCGATCTATTAAATCATACTTTTCGGGTAAATTGATAGTAATAATAATACGTTCATCACTAGCCGAACCTAAATCTACTGGATATGTCCTTTCATTTAAATTGAATGGGTTTTTAGTAATACGATTAATGAAAAAAGGATTAATATACAGTTGAGTTGCATTTGTTGCATCGTGAGCAGAAAATTCGACTCCATATTTTTCTGTGAGTGGATTATCTAAACTATCGATGTTTAAAATTTCCTCACTTGTAATCGTCAAATTCGATAATTTCTCGTCCAGTTTTTCAACATACTCTTCAATTGAATTGTATCTTTTTATTTCTTTTCGTTTGTTAAAGGCATCATAGCCTAAACTATGTCTGATGATTGTACCTTTAATTTTTCCATCTTTAGTTAAGGTGCCATCCAAAATATAGCTGGTTACGCTTTTTTGAGAAGCTTTTAAATCAATCCAATACGAGGGCTTTTTTAGGTTAATCACTCTTCCCTGGTCATTAATGCATCTAACTGGCAATAATCCAAATGGTAAAAGTGGCTCTGTAGCATCCAATAAATAGCTTTCAGTGCCAATATTTACTTTAGCAACCACATAATTAAACTCGCTAATTACAGAATAAATTTTATTAACTACACCTTGATCTCGGGTAGATAAAATAACGGCCTCTGCATCTAAGCTTGCAGCAGAGAGTGCAGCAATTAGGCCCAAATTAATATCGGCTACATTTCCAGATCTAGTACCCAAAACTGTTTTTATATTTTCTTCAGTATGTATTCCAGAATAATTATTCCATTTGATTTGTTTTTTTACATAATTATAAATTGCTTTTGCTTTATCCAAATCGGTAGTTGCCCCTTTAATAATATTTGGAAGTATCTCTTTAAAAGCATCTTTTCGTTTCATTTGAGTACCAAAAGATTTTGAGTTAATTAATTCATAATCAATATCTTTCCAAGCCTTAGTGAAGGCTTGCCTTGAACCATCAATTCGCTGCATATCAGAAAGTTCGAAATAAATAGCAGATTTAAAGTTACTTGCTGCTGTCATATAATCTTCCTCAACAAATGCAGGAATCTTCGCCATGCTATATGTAATTTTTGAGCAATCGATACTTGCGCCATTTATGCGCATGCATTCCTTAACGAGCTCAACTTTTTGATCGGTTAGTTTATACGGTCCTCTTAACACTACATTATAGTTGTAAACAGCAGGTATATTTACCTCATATGCACTGCTTATTTTCGGGATATCACTTTGAAAATTCCATGGTTTAAAATTGAAGATATTAGGTGTTTCTAGTCGATAGCTGTACTCAATAATAGATCCTTCTTTTATGTTGGGAAGTGTAAATTTTGTGAGTTGAATATATTTTGAACGCTGTTCTGTAAACATCGCTTTACTATCCATCACTGTTTCTACAAACGTACCCGAATTGTAGTTATATGTACTTGCTTTGATCTGTGAAAGGTATTCTTCTCTGCCCGATCCTATGTAGGTTGGAATTAAAATATTTGCTTGATTAAAGCCATCTTTATTTAATATTTTAATTTTTACATGGTATTCAAAGAGAAGATCAATTCGATTGTCAGATTCATTTATTAACATGGTCGATTTGCCAAATTCTTGAATTACAATAGCATTTGCGCTACTATCAATTTTATTTTTGTCGATTGCATAATCGTCGGCAGTAATTTGACCGAATCTAAAATTTTGAGAAAATGCTACTAAAGAGAACGTTGTAAATAGAAGCAGGAAAGTTAAAAACTTCATATATAGATTTTTTTTATAACGAATTAAAATTAATAGTATTGTCTGGCGAAAATAGAGAAAACTTATATTAGAAAAATAGTATTTTAAAGATATAGTTTAGTAGTTTAGCTTTTTTAGAAGAGACCGATATAAAATGAAATTAAATTTAAAACGCCCATTGGCGTTCTTTGACCTTGAAGCAACAGGTGTAAATGTAGGAGCCGACCGTATAGTTGAAATAGCTATACTTAAAGCAATGCCAGATGGTACCGAGCAGATTAAAACCATGCGTATTAATCCTGAAATGCCTATTCCACTAGCCTCTTCTTTAATTCATGGTATTTATGATGAAGATATAGTGAATGAGCCTACCTTTAAAAAAGTAGCAAGAGAAGTTGCAGAATTTATTGGTGATGCAGATTTAGCAGGATATAACTCAAATAAATTTGATATTCCGATGCTATTAGAAGAATTTTTAAGGTCGGGTGTCGATTTTAACATGGCTGGAAGAAAATTTGTTGATGTACAGAATATTTTTCACCAAATGGAACAACGCACACTAAAAGCGGCGTATAAATTTTATTGCGGAGAAGAAATTATTAATGCACATAGCGCAGAGGCCGACATAAAAGCAACTTACCATGTATTATTAGCACAGTTAGACCGTTATAAAGACAGAACTTTTGAAGATAAACAAGGTAAAACCTCTATTCCTGTAGTAAATGATGTAGATGCACTGCATCAGTTTACCAATCTTAATAATCCAGTAGATTTTGCTGGTAGAATGGTATATAATGAGGATGGTAAAGAAGTAATTAACTTCGGAAAACATAAAGGCAAAACTGTTGAAAGTATTTTTGATACAGAACCAAGCTATTATGCTTGGATGAAACAAGGCGATTTTCCTTTATATACCAAAAAGAAATTAGATGAAATTTGGACCCGATGGTCGAAAAAGAAAGAAGAACAAAGACAAGCTAAATCTTCAAAACAGGCCACCATTCAAGAAAAGAAACCTGAAACTCCAAAAGAAAGAGAAAAACCTGCAGCTGTAGTAACTACCGATATGTTAGAACAACTGAAAATGAAATTTGGTAAGTAAATTAGGGATAATATGGTCTTGTAATTACACCTTCATCACTTAAAAGTTGATGTAATTTTGGATCTAATACTACTTTTTGGAACGTAGTTTTTTTGCCGTTAACAATTACCTTATTCTGTATCAATCGCACACCATGGCTATAATCGGCCCAGGTATTGCTATGCTTGTTGTAAACTGGCTGAATAGCTTTTCCATTCTGTTGGTGCCAGCCGTAGATAACTACTTTTGCTGTTTTTTCGGTATATATTTTAGTACTGATGATGATGTCTTTTTTGTGACCAGCAGTTAATTTGCTCGTATCGTGTTGAGCTAAAAAGGGAATTAACTGTTGCTGTACCGTGTCGCTATGAGCTTTAAATACTGGAACGGTAGTCATGGCTTTAGTAGGTGGAATGGGAGTAGGGGTTAATTTAATTTCTGATTGCTGATAAATTAAATCGACCATTTTTTTTGTTGGCAGGGAACATTGTAAGAGATTGGCTATCCTTTGGGCTAAAATGGGGGTTGTAGGGATATAAAAATAATTTTCATTGCTTCCAATTGCGATATAATCGGGCAGTGCGAAGCACGTTATTTTATATTTTTTACCATCAATTGTAGCCTCATGCTCGATGGTGCTTAATTTCCTTAAAAAATTAGGCACATTTCCTTTTTTTATCGCATCGAAGATTAAATCCTCTCTTGTAGTTAAACTTAAGGTGCTATCTGAAATTAGGTCGAAAAATTCGCTCCCAGTTAGTTCATTTAATTTTCTGGGTTTTACTTTTAAAGATTGTGCCAACGTTATTTGAACAAGGCTTATGAAAATTAAACAGGTTATTAATTTTTTCATTAATCAAAGGTATAAAATTCAATCCGTAGTGAATAAAACCTACCGATTGAATTTTTCTTTTATCTTAAGGTAATTTACTGACACTTAAAATTTGATAGGTTTTTATCCCATCTGGGAGATCCCATTTTATAATAGCATTTGTAGCATAACCTAAAGTAGCTACTCCAATGGCCGAAAGAATAGAAGTTGTTCCATTTTTGCGTCGTGCTTTTTGTGGCGAAACAAATTTTTGCTCTATTTCTTCATTGGTTTCTAGATCTTTTACAACAACTAAAGTATTCACTGTAACTATATCCGCTGGTAAATCTCTGTTTAGTACTTGCCTTGAATTTTTTAATTCAATTTCTAACTTCTCTTCATTTGATTTGTTTAACCTTTTTTTTCTGATAAGATCTTTTAATAGATCATAAATGCCTGTTGTTAATACAATAGGAGTGTTTGTTGTTTCTAAATTCATGATGTACAATTTTATTTTGTAATTAAATTAATTTACGGGATTTGCTGAATCTTACTTTATAGTATTCGTTTAGCTTATGCTTAACATTGAGTTGATTATGAACACGTTTTAATACACCACTTATGATAATAAATAGGAGCACCAATAAGGGGTTTAGCACGATTAATGCCAATAGAATAATAAAAATATCAACCACAATAATAAGCATGAGCGCTACTTTTAATATGCGCATAACATGTTATTAAATGATAAATGGATAGTGTTGTTGATTGTCCCTTTTACCTGTTAAAGGCAAGGGATTAATTTATAAAGTCTTTACTGCTTTTGAGACAAGAACTGTCTAATGAAAGATATAATTTACTTTGCATAGAAACAAACATAGCCCTTTTTATAGGCTAAGGAGAATGTTTCTCGAACAATGACACTATTATGCCAAAACGCGCTACGCCCCACGCTTATCGCTAATCAAAAACTCTATATTCCTCTTTAATCCGCTAAACTTAGTTCTTTTCACTGCAGAGCCTTTAAAAACCTTTTTGAATACATCGTCGGTCATTTCAATTAAATCGCGCTTGGTAAACTGTAAAAGTTCATCGCTTGGGTTAAAAGCTGATTCCCGATGGGGAGTTGCAAAACGATTCCACGGACAAACATCCTGGCAAATGTCGCAACCAAACATCCAATTGTCCATTTTATCTTTAAATGCAATTGGAATTTCATTTTTCAATTCGATGGTTAAGTAAGAGATACATTTACTCCCGTCAACCACATAGGGTGCAATAATCGCATCAGTTGGACAAGCATCAATGCATCTGGTGCAAGAGCCACAATGATCGGCCACAAAAGGAGAATCGTAATCCAATTCGAGATCAATAATGAGTTCGGCCAAAAAGAAAAATGATCCAGCATCTTTACTTATTAGGTTCGAATTTTTACCTCGCCAACCTAAACCCGATTTTTGAGCCCAAGCTTTATCCATCACAGGTGCCGAGTCTACAAAACATCGGCCTGCAACTTCACCAATTTCATCGGTGATAAAGGCCAATAATTCTTTTAACTTTTCTTTAATCACACTGTGGTAGTCTTCACCATATGCATATTTAGAAATTCGAGGGGCATTTGGGTCCACCTGTTTCTCGTCGGTAAAATAATTCAGCGTTAAGGAAACAACAGATTTTGCATTATCAACCAGTAGGCGCGGGTCTAATCGTTTATCGAAATAATTTTCCATATAACCCATTTCACCATGATGATTGTTTTTTAACCAATTTTCTAATCTAGGGGCCTCAGATTCTAAAAACTCTGCTTTTGAGATACCGCAAGCCATAAAACCAAGTCGAAGGGCTTCCTGCTTAATTAGTTGGCTATATTTTGCGGCTTGGTTATACATTGATTTAGCAAAGATAACCATTTTGTAAGTCGTGCCTTTAAAAACAAATCAAATCTTTAAGTGTTATATTGATAAAAGGGGGCATCATGGAAACTAAAAAAGAAGATACACATCACACACATACACAAGTGCCTGTAGAAACCAATTACTCGGCACATAAAGATAATCCCGGGCCAGCACCAACGGTAAATGAGCCAGATAATAAAGGGGCAGGCGTAGCTATGAAATGGATTATTCCAATTGTTGTGATTATTCTATTGATAATTTATGTCGTTTACTTCAGAAATAATGTAACGAACTAAGAGAGACATCACAGTTTAAATTAAAACAATTTTCCGGTTTCACCAAGTTTAACCCGATTTAAATGCTTGTAAGCTGCCTCAGTTACTTCACGCCCACGAGCGGTACGCATCAAATAACCTTCTTGGATTAAAAAAGGTTCGTACACTTCTTCGATTGTGCCATCGTCTTCACCAACGGCAGTGGCAATGGTTTTTAAGCCTACTGGGCCCCCTTTAAATTTATCGATAATGGCTAATAAAATTTTATTATCCATTTCGTCGAGCCCATGTTCGTCTACATTTAACGCAGTTAATGCATAACGAGCAATTTCGGTATCGATATTTCCATTTCCTTTAATTTGAGCAAAATCTCTTGTTCTTCGTAAAAGCGCATTGGCAATACGTGGTGTTCCTCGGCTTCTTCTAGCAATTTCATATGCACCTTCGTCGCTAATCGGAGTTTTTAAAATCTCTGACGACCGTAAAACAATGGTTGTTAACAGTTTGGCATCGTAATAGGCTAAACGAGAATTTATCCCAAACCTAGCTCTTAGTGGTGCGGTTAATAATCCAGATCGCGTAGTTGCACCAACTAGGGTAAAAGGATTAAGATTAATTTGAACCGAACGAGCATTGGGGCCGCTTTCGAGCATAATATCGATCTTAAAATCTTCCATTGCCGAGTACAAATATTCTTCTACTAGTGGACTAAGGCGATGAATTTCATCAATAAAAAGGATATCACCTTCTTCAAGATTGGTTAATAGTCCGGCTAAATCACCAGGTTTATCTAAAACAGGCCCAGAAGTTACCTTAATGCCAACTCCCATTTCGTTGGCTATGATATGCGAAAGTGTAGTTTTTCCTAATCCCGGCGGCCCGTGAAGCAATACATGATCTAAAGCTTCGCCTCTAAGTTTTGCAGCGCTTACAAAGATCTTGAGGTTTTCCATGATCTTTTCCTGCCCAGTAAAATCTTCAAAAGCCTGCGGACGGAGCACTTTTTCAATGTCGCGTTCAAAGGGGCTTAAATTTTCTGTAGAAGGGTCGAGATTTTCGTTCATGGTTTAAAATTACAAAAATTTATCAGCTACTGGTGCATCCTTTGTGCCATTTGCATAGTTATAAAACCCTTCACCAGTTTTAATTCCCTTTTTACCAGCCATCACCATATTTACCAATAAAGGGCATGGCGCATACTTTTGATTACCAAAACCATCTTGTAAAACTTTCATAATTGCAAGGCAAACATCAAGGCCAATAAAATCTGCCAACTGCAATGGCCCCATTGGGTGTGCCATACCTAACTTCATTACTTGATCAATCTCATTTACCCCAGCAACGCCTTCATATAAACTATATATGGCTTCGTTAATCATGGGCATTAAAATTCGATTGGCCACAAATCCAGGATAATCATTTACTTCTACCGGAATTTTATCCAGTTTTTTGCTGAGTTCCATCACAATTGTGGTGGTTTCATTGCTGGTTGCATAGCCCCTTATTACTTCTACTAACTTCATCACTGGAACCGGATTCATAAAATGCATACCGATAACTTGGCCGCCACGCTGAGTTACGGAGGCAATTTTTGTGATAGAGATAGACGATGTGTTGCTGGCTAAAATAGCTCCAGGTTTAGCAAATTGATCGAGGTCTTTAAATATTTTTAGTTTTAACTCTAAGTTTTCGGTTGCAGCCTCTACAATAAGATCCGAATCGGCTACACCAGCTTGTAAATCGGTAAGGGTAGTAATATTATTAAGTGTATTTTCTTTTTGTGTATCACTTAATGTGCCCTTTGCAACCTGACGATCTAAGTTTTTCGTAATCGTAAGCATTGCTCTTCCCAAAGCATCCAAGCTAATATCGATCAAGTTAACCTCATATCCATATTGTGCAAAAGCATGGGCAATTCCATTTCCCATTGTTCCAGAACCAATTACTGCTATCTTCATTATTATTCAGTTTTATAGTTGGCAAATCTAAATGAAAATGAGCATACAATTATATGCTGAAATTGTTTTGTCGAGTTTTTTCATGGAAATGTCTTTTTTATCTTCATTTATGGCTTTATGGACCTAAATGGGCAGATTGTTTAAGTTAATATTAAATTTTTAGTTACATTTTGTTACATCAATATTACAAATTCCGTATATTGCACCATCAATTAACTATATTATTAATTATAAACTAACTTAAATGAAAAAAAACTTACTAAGTTTTATTGTTATTGGGTTGCTGACGATAAGTTCAGTGTTCGCCCAAAATAAAACAATTACTGGGAAAGTTACGAGTGCAGACGATGGTTTACCAATTCCATCTGTATCTGTTAAGGTAACAGGAAGCGCAAACGCTGTTCAGACCAATGTAAATGGAACATATTCCATTTCGGTTCCGGCAAATGCTACAAGTTTAGTGTTCTCTTACGTTGGAATGGACGCTAAAACAGAAACAATCGGTTCAAGATCTATTATTAACGTTGTTTTAACAAGCTCAAATGATTTAAATGAAGTGGTAATTACAGGTTACGGCTCAGGTAGAAAAGTAGGAACGATCGTTGGATCTGTGGCTACTGTATCTGCAAAAGTTGTAGAGAACAAGCCTGTAGCGAATGCTTTTGATGCTTTGCAAGGTAAAGTTGCAGGTCTTCAGGTATTTACCTCATCAGGTGAGCCATCTGCAACGTCATCTTTAAGATTACACGGTGTTGGATCATTAGGTGCAAGTAATACACCGCTTTACTTATTAGATGGTATTCAGGTAGATCCGAATACGATTGTGAGTTTAAACCCGAATGATATTGAGACGATTTCGATTTTAAAAGATGCGTCTTCAACTTCAATTTATGGTGCGCGTGCAGCGAATGGTGTACTTTATATTACCACTAAAAGAGGTCAATCTGGTCAATCAAACATCACTGTACAACAACAGTATTCAGAGTCTACCACTGCAAATCCTGATTTTTATCGTAGTGTAATGAACACAGCAGAGTTATCAGCATTTCAAGTGAAACAAGGAATAAGAACCCAAGCGGCTACTGATGCTTTATTGGCGCAGTATCCAAATGATTTTTTATGGTATGATTACTATGTTAAACAAAATCGTCCTACTTATCAAACCGATTTAACGATTTCTGGCGGTGCTGGTAAAACTACCTATTACATTTCTGGTAGCTATTACAAAGGAGAGGGTTTATTGTACCGTTCGGGTTTCGAACGTTATACTTTCCGTAGCAATTTAAACACTACGTTAAATGAATACCTTCAAATTGGTTTAAATTTAGCAGGCGGTACAGATGATAGACAACTTAACGGTTGGACATTAAATGATACCAACGGTGGTTTAGCTTATTTGGCACAACCTTGGTTTTCGCCATATAAAGCTGATGGTAGCGAGTATGTAGGCGAGCAAATTCCAGGATGGGCTAGATATGCACCAAACTATTTGGCAGATAAAAACCCTGATACACGTAACAATTTGCAGTTTAATCCTTCTGCTTACATCACATTTACACCGATTAAAAACTTAACGCTTAAATCGCAAGGTGGTATGGATGGTAGTATCATTAGAAGAACTTTTGGTAGACTTCCTTCTTATGCAGCCTTTCCGGGTGCAGGTACGTTAAATGAAGAGTATACCAGAACCATTACCAAAACTTTAACCAATACCTTAGAGTATAAGCACAGCATTGGTCAAAACAATTTTACAGCGTTAGCCGGTCAAGAGTATGTAGATGGAGTTGATCAAAGATTTAATGCAGTAACTCAAGGCTTAACAAATGATAATTTATATTTATTAGGAAACGGTACTGCAACCAATAGAGGTGTAGGTTCAAGTAAAACTGAATATGCGTTTAAATCACTTTTTGGTAGATTAGAATATAACTTAAAAGACAGATATTATATTGACGGATCAATTAGACAGGATAAATCATCACGTTTTGGTGCGAACAAACAAAGCGCAACGTTTTGGTCTGTTGGTGGTATGTGGAGAATGAAGCAAGAATCTTTCTTAAAAGATATTAGCTGGTTAGACGATGCTACGTTAAGAGTAAGTACAGGTACCAGTGGTAACTCGGCAATTGGTAACTACGAAAGCTTGGCAACTGCAAGTGCAACTGGTAACTACAACGGTTTAAGTGGTGTTGCAACAAATGCTTCTGGTAACCCTGAATTGGGTTGGGAAAGACAACAAAAAACTACTGTTGGTATTAAAACCTCATTCTTTAACAAAGTGAGATTAGACGTAGAATACTATTTCCGCGAAACCAGCAGTCAGCTAATCAATGTGCCTCAAGCATTTACTACAGGTTACGCAAATATCAGAACAAATGTTGGTGCTTTACAAAACCAAGGTGTAGATATAACTTTAGATTTTGATGTGTATAACAACACAGCACGTAAAGCATTCGTTACGCCTTATGTTAATGCCAACTTTAATAGGAATAAAATTACAGAGTTATTCCAAGGTAAAAACTATTACATTAATCCTGGAACAGGCGTTTTTTGGGCTATTGGAGAACCAGTTTCGTATAGTTACCCAATTTGGAAAGGCGTTAACCCTGCAAATGGTGCACCTCAATGGTATGTGCCAAATACAGGTGATGGCATCATCACGCCAAGAAGGGACGATAATGCAGTAACAAGTTCATTCTCGGCTTTAGAGCAAAACACGGGTATTGAGCGCTACCCTTGGTTAAATGGTGGTTTTGGTTTTAGATCAGGCTTTGAAGGATTATACTTAGATGTAGATTTTAGTTTCTCACAAGGAAAATATATGATCAATAACGATAGATATTTCTTTGAAAATCCAACATCGTTCTCTGGATTTAACCAATCTAAAACTGTACAAGATTACTGGACTACGCCAGGTCAAGTATCTACCTTCCCTGCATTAACACAACAATTTACTCAATTTGATACGCGTTTAATTGAAGACGCTTCTTTCTTGAGATTAAAAAGTTTACAATTAGGATGGAATTTACCACAATCAATTTTAAAGTCGACCAAAGTTGTTAAAGGAGCTAGACTATTCTTTATCGGTCGTAACTTGTTAACCTTTACCGATTATACTGGACCAGATCCAGAGGCTGATACCAACGTATCACTAGGTGTGAATGCTAACACAAAACAGGTTGGTTTTGGTTTACAGGTGAAGTTTTAATTAATAAAAATATACTTTAAAAATATAAAGTTATGAAAAAAATAATATTAGGATTAGTAGGGGCGGTAATGACTTTAACTGCAATCACTTCATGTAAAGATTTGGACTTGGTTCCCTATGATGCAGTTGATGTTAATACAGGCTTTAAAACGCTTCAAGATGCGAAATATTGGAATACCGGTATTTACTCGGCATTTAGAGGAAGACAATACAATGCATTTAACGTTATTCAAGAAACACAAGCAGATCAGTTAAATGCTTCATTAGATTTTGGAAACAGAGGTGGTGCCGCACATCGTTGGGGTACATTTTTTCAAGCAAATGATACACAAGCGCCATATAGAGATTATTACAGTGGTTTATCTAATGTGAACGTAGTGATTAAAGGCTATGATGCCATTACGGTTAGCGCTGGTGCACAAACAGATAGTTTAAATACGTATAAAGCAGATGCACGTTTAGCAAGAGCATTTTATTTACACGAATTGGTTGTTCGTTATGCAAAACCATACAATCCTGCAACTGCAGCTACCGATTTAGGTGTGCCTTTGATTACAGAGTTTGATGTATTGCTTAAACCAGCTAGGGCTAACGTTAAAGCAGTTTATGATCAGATCATCGCTGATATTACCTATGCTAAAGCAAACAACAAAAGAGCAAATGTTAGAGCTGCTCGTTATTTTACACCTGATGCGGTATTGGCATTAGATGCACGAGTTCGTTTAAATATGCAAGATTGGGCTGGTGCATATACAGCAGCAAATACATTAATTACCTCTGGTCGTTATCCTTTATACAATACGGCTGTCGGATTAAAATCGTATTGGGCTACTGATGCAACTCAGGAAGACATCATGCGTATCAATGCAACATTAACAGAAACTGTTGCTACTAACGTAATCTACTTAGGATTAAACGGAGCTGCTGGTCACTTTGTGCCAGATTTTGTTCCTACGCAAACTGTTGTAGATAGTTATGAAACTGCAGATTTAAGAAAACTTGTTTACTTCGAGCAAAAATTAATTCAGATTCAAGGTATTAGATATCCTAACATTTGGTTGGTTAATAAATTCCCTGGTAACCCTGGGTTATTTACCACTCCCTTTACAAACTATCAAAATGCAAATAAAGTATTCCGTATTGGTGAGGTCTATGCAATTGCTGCAGAAGCTGCCGAAAGAGGAGGAAATGCTGCCGGTGCTTTAACGGCATTAAATGCATTAAAAGTTGCGCGTGGTATTGCTCCATCTGTAGCTTCTGGCGCTGCTTTAACGCAAGAGGTAAGAGAAGAACGTACACGTGAGATGAATTTCGACGGTTTCCGCTTATGGGATTTAAAACGTTGGGGCTTAGGCTTTACAAGAGGTACGCCTCAAAATTCATTATTCCTTCAGAATGCTACTGGCTTTACTGGTTTAGTTGTTGCTGCTGGTGATAATAAATTTGTTTGGGGTTTCCCTACAAATGATGTGATTTTAAATCCAAACATCGTACAAAATCCAGGTTGGTAATTTTCAGTCTGTTTTTAAAAAACCCCGATTTAGTCGGGGTTTTTTTTGGCTCAGAATTTGTTATATTTGAACTAAGAAACCTATTTATTACCAGATATGAAAAATAAATTTAAGTATGCTCTTGCACTTCTAGTCTTCTTTTTTACACAAGTAAATGCACAACAGGTCGACTTTTATAGAGCCGAATTAGAACATGATGGAAGACCCGCCAAATATAAAAATGTGAATGGATCACCTTATTTATTTGAAGATTGGACATTGGGAACAGCTAAAACAATTGATAATGCCACAAAAAAGGATATTCAGCTGAAGTATGATGAAGTTGAAGATATCTTAATTATGAAAGGTGATAATAATAAACTACTTATTTTCCCTGTTCAAGTTGCAGAATTTAATATAAACGATCCGAAAACGAATATCGCAAGACTATTTAGAAGCGGATTTACAGCAACAAAAACGAATACGGATAAATCATTTTTTGAAGTAATTGCAGATGGAAAAGTAAGACTTTTAAGAAAAAATCACAAGATAATTTCTGAAAGCAAGGAATACTCTGGTGCAATAAATAAATCAATAAGTGATGGTATTAAGTATTATTTAGTAAACGAAGACAATACTCCAGTAGCTGTAAAATTAGATATTAAGTCGATAAGCGCATTGCTACCTGCTAAGCAAGTTCAACTTACTGAATATGCGAAAACGAATAAACTTAATTTAAAAAACCACGAAGATGCTGTAAAGCTAATTAGCTATTATAATTCGCTTTAAGGTGCTAAATGATTAAGTTAATTTTCAAAAAGAAAACCATCCCCATAAAGGATGGTTTTTTTATGCGTTATAGTTTTATTTTTTAAATACTATATCGAAGAATCCTACTCTTATTTTATCAAATTTTTATCAATTTTTAACTAATTTCTCAGTTAATTGAGATTTTGACTAAAATAAGTGCATAAAATAATTTTTAAAATTACTTTATGTATTAATTATTTTTTAATTTCATTGTATTATTAACAAAAATTTAACATAAATGAAAAGAAAACTACTAATTTTTATTGTCTTTTGGATTTTAGCTGGTAGCTCAGCTATTGCTCAAAATAGAACAATTACAGGAAAGGTGCTGGCAGGAGGGGAAGATTTATCCATTCCTCCAGTATCCGTAAAAATTACTGGAACTAACCTCTCCACACAAACACGGAGTGATGGAACCTATTCAATTTCTGTTCCAATTACCGCCACCACAATTGAATTTATCTCTTTAGGGTATGAAACAGCAATTGAACTTATTGCCGGAAGAACAAATATCAATGTTACACTAAAGCCAGAATTAAAATCTTTAAATGAAGTGGTTGTTACCGGATTTGGTGTTCAGCGTAAAAGGGATTTAGCGGGATCGGTTACTCAACTAAAAGGTGCTGTAATAGAGAATATTCCAATACAATCTTTTGATAGAGCAATGCAGGGACGTATGTCTGGTGTTCAAGTTTCTGGAGCTAATGGTTACCCAGGTGGAGCCGTACAAGTTAGGATTCGTGGTACTGGATCCATTAATGCTGGTAATAATCCGCTATATGTAATTGATGGTGTTCAAGTTGAAGGTGGCGATTTGTCGAGAAGTTTAACATCTTCTAATTCACTCGCAGGTTTAAATTCAAACGATATCGAATCAATTGACGTATTGAAAGATGCTGCAGCCGCCGCAATTTATGGTGCTCAAGCTGCTAATGGTGTAGTAATCATTACCACAAAAAAAGGTAAAGCAGGTAAAACACAATTTAATGCTAGCTATCAAAGTGGTGTAAACGATATGATAAGAGAAATTCCACTTACCAGTGGTCCTGAATTTTTAGCAGCTATATATGAAGCTAGAGCTAATGCCGGAATCAATGCAGGTAGAACACCATCTCTAGATCCAAATATCAATGCAAATTTTGTTGGAGCTTATGGCTTCGCAAACGGTACTTTCGCCCAAGCGCCTACCTATAAGTGGATAGATGAGGTTACACGAACTGGAAGGTCAAATATTTTTGAGCTAAGTGCAAACGGTGGTAATGATAATACAACCTTTTTCTTATCTGGATCGTATAATAATACCGAAGGTCAATTGATTTCTACAGATTTTGTAAGAGGGACATTTAGAGCCAATATTAACCACAAGGCATCTGATAGACTTTCTTTTGATGCCAAAATCAATTTAGCAACGTATACGCAAAATACGGTTTCTTCATCTAATTCAAGTGGTAGTATGTTATTATCAGCCCTAACCATACCAGCGGTTCAACCTATTTATAAAGCTGATGGGTCTTTTGCTGATGAACCCTTAATTGGAACCCGAACTACCCACGTTATTAAGTCTGCAACTTATAATATTAACAGAGGTACAACAAACCAACTCTTGGGAAATGCTAGTGCAACTTACAAAATAATAGATGGATTGACATTTAAAACTAGTTTCTATTTAGATTATACTGATATATTGGAAGATGCATATACTGATCCAAGAACTTTAGGTGGTTCAGCTGTTCAAGGTTCGGCAAACGCACTAAACACAAGACAAATTAACTGGTCTACAGATCAGGTTTTTAATTATAATAAAAAATTTGGCACCGACCATGATTTTAGTGCATTATTAGGTTTTAGTTATAGAAATGTAGTTGCAACAACAATTACAGCTTCAGGACAAGGCTTTCCGAACGAACTATTCACAACTTTACAATCTGCCGCAACCCCAACAGCTGTAAGTGCAAACTTTACTACATGGAGACTGGCAGGATATTTTACACGTGTTAACTATAGCTATAAAGGTAAATACATACTTGGAGGAACATTGAGATACGATGGGTCTTCAAGGTTTGGTGACAAAAAAAGATATGGATTATTCCCTTCTGCTTCTGCAGCCTGGAGATTATCTGAAGAGGATTTCTTGAAGTCTTCTAATTTTTTAAGCGAACTAAAATTAAGAGCTTCTTACGGTATTACTGGTAATAGTGATATTGGTAACTTTGCAGCGAGAACACTTTTCGGTGGTACCGGTGCCTATAATAATGTTGGGGGTCTTAATCCTAGCCAATTAGGAAATGACCTATTAACATGGGAAGAAAGTCATTCACAAAACATTGGTTTAGACTATGGTCTTTTTAACAATCGAGTAACTGGTACTGTAGATGTATTTAGACGCGAATCTAAAAATCTATTATTAAACAAGCCATTACCAACAACTTCTGGTTTCTCATCTATTTCACAAAATGTTGGAAGTGTTAGAAATCAAGGCCTCGAATTTGAAATCAGTACTTTAAATATCGATAAAAAATTTAAATGGAGAACTGATTTTAATTGGACTTTTCTAAGTAATAAGGTAACTAAATTATTAGATGGTCAAGATAGAATTGGTACAGGAGTATTCTTAGGCAAATCACTTTCACCAATTTATATTGTCGAATTTGCTGGTGTGAATGCCGCAACGGGTAGAGGATTTTTCTACGATGTAAACAACAATCCTACGTATCTGCCAAGTGAATCTGGAGCTACAGATGCAAGAAGGATAATTGGCTATGGTTTAGCTAATAGGTATGGTGGTTTAACTAATACCTTTAGTTATGGTGGATTAGAATTAACAGTTTTCTTGCAAGGTCAATTTGGTAATACCGTTGTTAATAATAATGGCTTTTTTGTTGAAAGAGGTGGAGCTGCTGAAACAAATTATACTTTACGTTCTTATTACAGAAGATGGACAGGACCTGGTCAAATTACTGATCAGCCTAGATTTATTAGCAGTGAGCCAAATCATCGTGGTTTAGCTTCATTCTCGAGCAGAAACTATGAAGATGCATCTTATGTTAGATTAAAGCAAGTTTCACTTTCTTACGCTTTAAGTAATAGTTTATTGTCAAAAATTAAGGTTAGAACTGCAAAGGTATTCTTACAGGCGGTTAACCTTGCAACTATAACTGGTTATACTGGCTATGATCCTGAACTTACTGGTGCAGATTTAGGAGTTTTCCCTCAAGGAAAAATGTTAACTGCAGGGATTCAAATTGGACTATAATTTTAAAAATCATGAAAATAAATAAATATATAATACTTATAATTATTGGTCTTTTTGCAACAACTTCTTGTAAGAAAATGTTGATGACTGAACCAAAACAATCTATTTCTCCAGAAATAGCTTTAACGAGCACTACAGGTGTAAATGCTTTATTAAACAATGTTTATACAAGCTTTGGAGGCTCTGGGAATTATGGCCTAGCTAGAATTCTTTCTCCAGAAGTCCAAACAGACCATGTAATTAATACTTCAACTAATAATAATAGTTACCGTACTCAAGAAGCCAATCAGGTTGGAGTAACTCAAGGAAGCTGGACTGATAATTATGGCCAGATTTATAGAGCCAATTTAGTTATTGATGCAATTGATAATGGAATACTGTTAAATGCTAGTGATGCTAATAAAAATATGTTTAAGGGAGAAGCGTTGTTTTTTAGAGCTTTGGCTTACTTTCAGCTAGCGATGTCTTATTCATATATTCCAGGAAATGAAGTTAATGAATGGAATAAGGGGGTGCCAATTATTCTAAAACCTACTAAAACATTAGATGAAGTAGAATTTGCAGAAAGAGCAACCAATGTACAGGTTTATCAGTTAATTAAGAAGGATTTAGCCTCTTCGATAGAACTTCTAAATAATACTGGTAGAGCTAGTAAAGCCTATGTTTCTAAAGCAGCTGCACAAGCATTGCTAAGTAGAGTATCGCTTTATACCTTAGATCTAGATGCTACAATTAGTAATTCAACAGCAGTTTTAACAACCTCATCTATAAATGGTAAGGCTACTTCGCTAGCTCAAACAGGAACCGACTTAATTACAATGTGGCGTACTTATAAGGATAAATCTGAATCAATATGGCAAATAAGTAAGAACTCTCAAGATAATTTAGGTGGGGGATCTATTCAAGCGTGGTTTAGCATCTATCCAAAACCAGTAAATGCAGGTTGTGTGGTTGGTGGTCCGAATGGAAACCCAGCAAGAGTTAGTCTTTCTGATTTACGAGTGGCACCTGCATTTTATGCTTTATTTGATGCTGCAGATATCAGAAAAACACAGCTTATAGATGGTCCGTATTGCAAATCAGGTCAAACTGGTCTTTTCTATTCTAATAAATACAGTGGTACAGGTGGCGAAAATGGGCTTGATGATATCGTTGTGTTTAGAACTTCTGAAATGCTACTAAATAGAGCAGAAGCTTATGCTAGAAAAGGGGATGTAGCAAATGCAATTAACGATGTTAACATTATTAGAACTAGAGCAGGACTTACTGCACTACCATTATCAACTACAGCTGATGCTGCATTATCAAATATTCTTTTACAACGAAGATTTGAGCTTGCATTTGAAGGACACAGATGGAATGATTTAATAAGAACGAAATCTGATATTATAAAAGACCCTTCTGCTTTGTACGCTACTTCTCCAGTAGACTATACGGATAGAAGAATATTAGCACAAATCCCAACTGCTCAAATAGATGTTAATCCGAAACTGGTTCAAAACCCAGGTTATTAAAAAATATAAAGTATGAAAATTTTAAAAATATCAATTTTATTTATCATAACTACTCTTAGTCTTTTTTCATGTAAAAAGTTAGAGGAAACAAGGTTTGTTTATGATGGACCTGCACAAATTGAATTCGATGCATCAGCTTTAAATGCTATAACAAGTCCTAGAACTTATCCAATTTTAACAAGAGTTCCAGGATATGGAAGAGGCATTATTACTACATCAGTTCCTGCTACAGGTGTAGTTGCAGATCCGCTACTTACTAGAACCTCAGGCTCAGTTAAGTTTAGAGTAAATTTAATTACTGCTCAACAATCAACAGCACAAACAATCAATTATCGAGTTGTTAATACTGAAAAGGATGCTGCTGGCGTTGATGTAGTGGTTACTACTGCCATTGCAGGAACTCATTATAATACAACAGGAAGTTTTATTATTCCCGCTAATTCGAGTTTTGGTGAAATAACCATCGACATACTTAATCCTGGCGCAACAACAGGCACTAAAGATTTAGTAATCGAAATAGTTGGTAATTCTGCTATAAAACCAAGTGTTAATTATAGTAAATTGGGCTTAAGAATTGCTCAAAATTAATAGCTGTTTTAATAAGTTAGGCTTTGGTAATTTTTTACCAAAGCCTTTTAAATAAATTTAGAATGATAAAATCAATACGAATACTTGTTGTTATGCTTTTTGCTATAAGCTTTAATATGAATGATATAAGTGCGCAAATTTCGAATTTAAATGATATTAGTGGTACAGTTTTAAAGCAGCAGAATTATTTTGAAGTAAGTGGCTCTCCATATATGTATGCTACATGGGTTAAAGGAAATGTTACATTTGCTAATGGAAAAATAGTTAAAGATATTGGCTTAAAATACGACCTTGTAAAAGATGAGCTTCTTTTTGCAGGTAAGAATAACCAAGAATATTATTTTAATGATTCTATAAAAGAATTTACTTTAATTGGAGAGAAAGATAATGTTGCAATATACTCCTTATTTAGAAATGGGTTTCCAGTAGTAAAAAATTTAAGTGCTAGTTCTTTTTACGAAATTATTGTCGACGGGGAAGTACAACTGTTAAAGAAAAATATTAAAACAATTTCTGAAACGAAAGAATTTAATTCTGCCACAACAGTAAAAAACATCAATGAAAATTCTAGTTACTATATAGCTAAACCTAATTCTATCGTTCAATTAAAAAGAGACGATATGAAAGCATTGGCAAATGCTTTAGATAATCAAAAATCTTCTGCTATTCTTGAATTTTCAGCAAAAAATAAGCTAAATCCAAAGAAAGAAGAAGATTTGAAAAAAGTTTTAGCTTACTATAATTCTATAAAATAACTTAAGGAGCTAATCTGTTTATTTGCCATTTACCATTTACGAGATCGTATTTAATTCGGTCGTGCAAGCGACTTGTTCTGCCCTGCCAAAATTCTATAGACACTGGTTTCACAATGTAACCACCCCAATGCGCGGGCTTAGGAATGGTTTTATCTTTATAGGTTGAGGTTAGTTCTTCCACCTTTTTTTCTAAGCTGCTTCGATCACTTATAATCTGGCTTTGTGGAGAAACAATTGCGCCAATTTGGCTAGCTTGAGGCCGCGAATGAAAATATTTTTCTGAAGCTTCTTTATCTAATTTCTCTACCTTTCCTTCAATACGTACTTGTCGCTCTAATTCGGCCCAAAAGAAAACTAAACAAGCTTGAGGGTTTTTCTTTAGTTCTTTGCCCTTTGTACTTAAATAATTGGTATAAAAACTAAATCCTTGTTCGTCAAATCCTTTTAACAATACAATTCTGGCATTAGGCTTCCCTGTTTTATCAGCTGTTGCCAAAGTCATTACATTTGGCTCGTACAGTTTAGCTGCTAAAGCTGCGTTAAACCATTTTTCGAACTGTTTAATCGGATTTTTATCTGCGTCTTTTTCAGTTAATTCTGCCGCACGATAATCTTGCCTTAAATTTTGTATCATTTCTTGTGTAAGCTCCATGTACAAAAGTAAAACTTTGAATTAAATAAAATGAGTTTATAGGTTTATAACTTTCGAAAGAGATAGTCAAAAAAAAGACTCTTCAGTGAAGAGCCTTCTATTAACGCATTCAAACTTAATTTAGAGAGCATCTCTAATTGTTAATGGAGGATATAAGATTATTGATAATAATAAAAACCAGCTGGTGGGTATAATGTTCCAGAGCCGCTTGCCCCAATGTATTCGATTTCAAAACCACTTGAAATAGTTACCCCATAATCACTAATACCAGGTAACATATTTTCGGTGAAAACATTTGCGGTGTTACCATTTACTCCATAGGTAAAACTTCTATTTGCATCGACATGTATCGTCAAAATGTCGCCTGTGGTTCCGCACCATGCGACTCCTAAATAATTTGAGCTAGCTAAATTTGAGCCTACGGGGGGTTGATTTTGATAAGGCGAGAATACATCATTCTTCTTCGCCGAAGCGGTTAGGGTAAACATAACCATAATCACTAGTACTTTTAAAAAGATTACTTTTTTCATAAAACTTAATTTTAGATGTGAAAGATTTAATTTTCAATTAAGGATGCTGTATATTAAATTTAACAAAATTATTTATTAATTTTTTTTTAGATTAAGATAATTAGGGTTGATGTTGAATGCCGTAGTTACCATTGCACTTGTATAAAGCTGGAAGCGCCTTATGAGTCTATATTTTGCTTAGCGAAAATCTTTTCTTAAATTTCCTAAATGTTAAGTGACATATCCCCTTCAGCAGGTAAATTATTAGTGTCTGAACCCTTTTTAAATGATCCAAATTTTAAAAGGTCTGTTGTGTTTTTGTCCGAACATAGCGAGGAGGGAACCTTAGGTTTTATTCTAAATCAACCAAGTTCGTTATTGTTGAAAGATCTAGTGCCCGATTTATGGGAAGCTAATTATCCTGTTTTTATTGGCGGACCAGTCGAAGTAGATACCATTCACTTTATTCATCGATGTTATGATAAATTAAATAGTGGTGAAGAAATTACCAAGGGCATTTACTGGGGAGGAAATTTTGAGACTCTTAAAGTTCTAGTCAACAATAATAGCATCGATGAGCGTGAAGTGAAATTTTTCTTAGGCTATTCTGGTTGGGGAGAAACACAATTAAAAGAAGAAATTGAAGGCAATACTTGGATTGTTGCCGACAAATTTCATCCAGATGTAGTGTTTTCGCATAATGAAGAAGAATTATGGCGAGAAGTAATTGTTAATCTCGGCCCTAAATATGCGCACATAAGTAATTTCCCTAACGACCCAAGTTTGAATTGAAGGATAGCTTACCTTTATGTGATTAACTATAAAGAAAATTTTGTAGCTTTTTGTTTATCTTGAAAACGCTATGCTGTAGATGTTTAAATAAAGTGCTGTGAGCGATTAATAATTATCAAATGACCAGATATTCATTTGAATAGCAAAAATATCTTAGAAGGCTTTAAATACATGCTCTGTTGGTAATGTAGTTTAGTAGCCTAATGAGGAGTATTTAAATACTCCTCGTCTAACACTGAAAGATACCCGAATTACCCTTTAATAACCTTTTTTCTACCTTTTAACGACCTTTTCAATAGGTTTTAGGTATCCATTACGTAGTGAAATGGGTATAGAATGGGTACAGGATAGGTATTAAATAGGTAGAGAAAGAGTAGTGTTGGTATCGTGTTGGTGCCGATAAATAACAGCGTAATTTTTAAACTTATAGTTAAAACTCATCCTTTACCCATTTGCAACTTTGAAATATTAATTGACTTATTATGTTCTATTATAATTTTTTAAAATAAAACGATAAATATTTGTTGTTTTATTTTAAATATTGTACTATACTTGCTTCATATTTAAATTGTTTTTATGAAATTATCTGAACATAAAATTATTAAAACCCTCAATGTTTTGGCAACTATTGCATTGGTTGTTTATGTTATTGGTCTAATAGCACAGTTATTCACATCTTCATCACCTTCAATTAGCAAGGCTATAAAAAGTTACGAAGTACATAATATTCGATTAGAAGGAACTCAAGATTTTGCTAAACCTGGCGAACTTTTAAAAAGCTGGTTTAAAGACAATGTTGTTGTTAGGGAAAGTAATAATGCGGTGGTGTATTTGAGATTTAGAAATACTCATGAGCTTTTTTCAATGCCAGCACTCTTGTTTCAGTTCGTATATTTCAGTTATTGGTTGTTCATCGGTATTTTAATTTTTAACCTCAAAATGTTTTTTGCATCACTTAGGAAAGATGAGATTTTTATAACTAAAAATGTTTATCGAATTAATATAGTTGGTTTTATTCTATTGCTTCTCCCTCTAGGAAGATGGTTAATGCAAGAACTATTTATCAATTGTATATCCTCATTAAAATTAAATGATTCTGGATATGTACTTACAAATGGAGCACTTTTGTCGGGAACGGAAACTTACTGCGGATTAATAATCATCGCTCTAGCTCTCGCTTTTAAAGTTGGGGTTGATATCAAACAAGAAAATGAATTATTTGTTTAAAACCTGGATATGCCTATAGTTATAAATTTAGATGTGATGTTAGCAAGGCGGAAGATGTCTTTAACAGAACTGTCTGAAAAAGTTGGTCTTACCATTGTAAATCTATCCATACTTAAAACTGGAAAAGCAAAAGGAGTTAGGTTTGATACTTTAGAAGCAATTTGCAAAGTTCTAAATTGCAAACCTGGCGATATTATTGATATGGATTGATCGCTATTTCTCCATAGATTTCGCACTTTCCTCAACTTTTTTCCTCAAATCATCTTTGTACCCCTGCATTTTTTGAACAAGTGAATCATCGGCCGTTGCCAAAATCTGAGCTGCCAATAATCCTGCATTTTTAGCAGCATTTAATGCCACTGTAGCCACTGGTATACCATTTGGCATTTGAAGAATAGATAGAATAGAATCCCAGCCATCGATAGAGTTCGACGATTTAACAGGCACACCAATTACAGGTAAAGTAGTAATTGAAGCCACCATACCAGGTAGGTGAGCAGCACCTCCTGCACCAGCAATAATTACTTTTAATCCTCTTCCAGCTGCTTCTTTAGCGTAATTAAACATCCGTTCTGGTGTACGGTGAGCCGAAACAACAGTAATCTCGAATGCTATTCCAAACTCTTTTAATATATCAGCAGCATCTTGCATTACTGGCAAGTCTGATTTGCTACCCATTATAATTCCTACCAAGGGATTTTTTTGATTCATATTTAATAAGATTTTACTTTTGATCTATTCACCAATTCTAATTAAACCGCTTTACGCTTATCGCCAAACGCTTAGCTCACCACCTTTAACGTCTGCTGTATATATCTTGCTTTCTCTATCGCCTTTTCGCGGTTTTGATCTACAATGGTTACATGTCCCATTTTACGGAAGGGTTTTGTATATTTTTTCCCATATAAATGTACATAAACACCATCAATAGCCATTATTTTTTCTAAACCATCGTACTTTGCAAGTCCATCGTGCCCCTTTTCGCCCAATAGATTAATCATTACCGCATTGTTTATAGATCTTGTATCGCCCAATGGCAAATTAAAAATGGCTCTTAAGTGTTGTTCAAATTGCGATACATAATTGCCTTCAATGGTTTGGTGACCGCTATTATGTGGACGCGGAGCCAATTCATTTACCAAAATATTACCATCTTTGGTTACAAACATTTCTACGGCAAGTATTCCTGTAATATTTAGTGCTGTAGCAATGTTTAATGCAATTTTTTCTGCCTTATGCTGAAGTTCTTCTGGATAGGTTGATGGTGAAATTAAAAACTCTACTAAATTCGCTTCCGCATTAAATTCCATTTCAACCATTGGAAAAGTTCTCATATCACCATTGGCATTTCGCGAAACGATAATGGAAATTTCTTTATCGAAATCGATTAACTCTTCTATTAATGATGGACTATCAAAAGCATTATTAATGTCTGATGCGTTGTTTATTTTCATCACCCCTTTACCATCATAACCATCTTTTCGTTGCTTTAAGATATAAGGGAAAGCAAAATTTGCATGGCTTAAGTCATTTTTCGAATTAACCAATTGGAAAGGAGCAGTGGGAATATCATTTTCTTTAAAAAACTGCTTCTGTACGCCTTTATCTTGAATTAAACGGATTACCCTAGATTGAGGAAATACCAATTTACCTTCTTTTTCTAGCTGCTCTAAGGCATCGATATTAACTTTTTCGATTTCTATAGTGATGATATCGGCCTTTTTACCAAAATTATAAACTGTATCGAAATCTGTAATCGAACCGCATTCAAATTTATTTGCAATATGCTTGCAAGGAGCATCGGGATCGGGATCTAAAACTAATGTAGTTAAATTATAATTGATGGCTTCTTGAATAAGCATTCTACCTAATTGCCCACCACCTAATATGCCTAATTTTAACTCACTTATCTGTTTTGCCATGTTTTAGAATCGATTTTATGCTGCAAAAATAATAAAAAATAAACGCTTAATCGGTTAAAAATATAAAAGCTATTCTGGTATAGCGTATTGAGATGTGCGTATTGAGGCCGGGTGCCCTTCAAACAAATGAACCAATGACAAATGAACAAATGAACTTTTCAATTTAACTTATAACTTTGCAGCAATGGATGCAGATGCGATAATTATTGGAGCGGGAGCTTGTGGACTCATGTGTGCAGTACAGGCTGGGTTTTTAGGGAAGAAAGTGATTTTGTTAGAAAAGAACGCCAAACCAGGTGCTAAAATCTTAATTTCTGGTGGTGGAAGGTGTAATTTTACCAATCAATGGGCAACTGCCGAACAATTTATCTCCAATAATCCTCACTTTCTAAAATCTGCTTTTACACAATGGACAGTTGAGGATACCATCAATTTCTTTGAAACTTATGGGATTGCAGGAAAAGAAAAAACTTTAGGTCAGCTGTTTCCAGAAACGAAAAATGCTGCAGCTGTAGTAGATGTATTTACTTCTCTTTGCGCCGAAATGGACCAAGAAATAAGATGTAATGCCGATGCAAAAGAAATCACTAAACTAGAAGATGGTTTTAAAGTAACCTATACCGTTGGCGAAAAAGTAAAAAGCATTAGTGCGCCAAAGTTAATTATTACCAGTGGTGGGCTACCTATCCCTAAAATGGGCGCGAGCGATTTTGCTTTACGATTCGCAAGAACACAAGGTTTACAAATCATAGAAACGGCACCAGCTTTAGTGCCTTTAACTATAACAGGAAAGGATGAAGCTTGGTACAGCGAACTTTCAGGAAATTCTGTTTTTTGTGAAGTAAGTACCGACGAAATTTCTTTCGAAGAAAATATTTTATTTACTCATTGGGGCTTAAGCGGACCAGCCATTTTGCAAATCTCATCGTATTGGCGCCGTGGCGAAAGCATAAACCTGAATTTATTACCTAATCAAAATATTTTAACTCATTTAGAAGAAGAGCGTAGAACGCAAGGAAAAACACATTTATCGACCGTGTTAAACCGTTTTTATACTAAAAAATTCACAGATGCCCTAGGTAAGTTTTTGCCCTTAATTAAAACAGTAGCCGATTTAACCAAAGCCGAATTAGAGTTAATAAATAATACTATCCACTTCTTTAAAGTTAAACCAGCTGGCGATAAAGGCTACGATAAGGCCGAGGTAATGCGTGGAGGTATCGATACCAACGAAATTTCTTCTAAAACCATGGAATGCAAAAAAATACCAGGCCTTTATTTTGGTGGCGAATGTATGGATGTAACAGGTTGGTTAGGAGGTTATAATTTTCAATGGGCTTGGGCAAGTGGGTATGTAATTGCACAGAATTTATGAGAACAGATCTACTTTTAATTACGCCACCCTTTACCCAGCTAAATACGCCGTATCCTGCAACTGCGTATATTAAAGGCTTTCTTAATACAAAAAATATTTCTTCAACACAGGCAGATTTAGGTATCGAAGTTATTTTAGAGCTGTTTTCTAAAAAGGGATTATCAGATTTATTTTCTCAAGCCGAAATTTTAGCTCCGCAATCTTTTAATGCTCAAAGAATTATTGCTTTAAAAGCAGAATATCTTAAAACCATTGATGCAGTAATTGCTTTTTTACAAGGCAAAAATGCAACCTTAGCTTTGCAGATTTGCCAAGAAGATTTTTTACCTGAAGCTTCTCGTTTTGCACAATTGGAAGAATTAGATTGGGCTTTTGGGGCAATGGGTACACAAGATAAAGCCAAGCATTTAGCCACTTTATATTTAGAAGATATATCAGATTTTATTGTTGAATGTATTGACCCTAATTTTGGTTTTAGTAGATATGCCGAAAGATTAGGCCGAAGTGCAAACTCATTTGATGAATTGTACGGAGCTTTAAATCAGGAACCTACTTATATCGATAAAATACTAATTGCTATTCTTAAAGAAAGGATAGAATCTGTACAACCCAAATTATTTCTAATTTCTGTACCCTTTCCTGGTAATTTATATTCGGCTTTTCGTTGTGCGCAATACGTGAAACAAAATTATCCTGAGATTAAAATATCAATGGGTGGTGGCTTCCCAAATACAGAGTTACGCTCGCTATCGGATAAAAGGGTCTTTGAATTTTTCGACTATATAACCTTAGACGACGGTGAGTTACCAATTGAACTATTATGCAATGCAATTACACAAGGCGGAACATTTAATCTCTATAAAAGAACTTTTTTATTAGAAAATGATGAAGTTACCTACAGAAATGATGCACTAAGAAGTGATTATAAACAAGCCGATGTTGGTACGCCAGATTATACTGATTTACCATTAGATAAGTATATTTCTGTTATAGAAATCGTAAATCCTATGCATAGCATGTGGAGCGATGGGCGTTGGAATAAACTTACTATGGCGCACGGCTGTTACTGGGGAAAATGTACTTTCTGCGATATTTCGTTAGACTATATTAAAGTTTATGAACCAGTTGCAGCTAAACTTATTGTAGATCGGATAGAAGATTTAGTCGAAAAAACCGGTCAAAATGGTTTTCATTTTGTAGATGAAGCAGCACCTCCAGCGTTAATGCGTGAGGTAGCTCTAGAAATTTTACGCAGAAAAATAGTAGTTACATGGTGGACAAACATTCGTTTCGAGAAAAGTTTTACCAAAGGTTTGTGTGTATTGTTAAAGGCATCTGGGTGTATAGCGGTTTCTGGTGGATTAGAAGTGGCATCAGATCGCTTATTAAAACTGATAGATAAAGGAGTAACTGTTGAACAAGTGGCCAAAGTAACCCGAAATTTTACTGAAGCTGGAATTATGGTTCACGCCTATTTAATGTACGGTTATCCAACACAAACCGTTCAAGAAACGGTTGACAGCCTAGAAATGGTTCGCCAATTGTTTGAAGCAGGGGTTTTACAATCGGGCTTCTGGCATCAGTTTGCAATGACAGCCCATAGCCCCGTTGGTATGTATCCAGAAAAGTTTGGTGTGGTTAAAGAAACTGAAGAGATAGGTCGTTTTGCCAATAACGACATTAATTATATCGATAAAACAGGAATTGACCATAATAAATTTAGTTTTGGGTTAAAAAAATCGCTCTTCAACTTTATGCATGGCATTTGTTTCGATTATAAATTACAAGACTGGTTCGATTTTAAAATTCCAAGAACAACAATTGCAGGTAATTTTATAGGTATTGCTTTGAATCAAGAAGATAGTTTTACAATTAAACCCACGGCTAAAATTGTTTGGTTAGGAGGGAAGCCAAGTGTAACCACCTTTACCAAATCTAAAAAGGGAAATTCTTGGGAATTGACAACCTTGAGCTTTCATAGCAAAAAAGAAAGTTTTAGCGTTCAGACCAATAAAAATGAAGGAGTATGGCTAGCATCTATTTTAGAGAAGATTTCAATTCAAAACGATAAAATCTTCACCTTTCAAGAAATTAAAACAGATTTTGAAGCTAGTTTAGAACACTTCGAGTTATTTTGGCATTCAAAACCAATTAAAACACTGAGAGATTTTGGCTTGTTAGTTTTGTAAGCTCAAACGACCCATGCCTAATCACAACTCGGTATTGTAAACGTCCAAGTCTCTGATCCTTTATATGGAATAGAAAAAGCAACACCTCTATCTAATTCAAACCATAATTTTGTACGCACTTTTTCTCTAGTACCTACCTCATTCATGGTTAAGCTATCGTATAAGCGCCCATTAATCATTACGTATTTAATTTTTTCTGAGTTCCGAATGTCATCCAATGGATTGGCATCAATAATCATTAAGTCGCCCAGTTTTCCGGGTTCTAACGAGCCTATCTCTTTATTCATTCCTAAATAACTAGCTCCATTAAGCGTTGCAGCACGAATGGCTTGCAAAGGGGTCATTCCGCCTTGTACCATCATCCAAAGCTCCCAGTGAGCTCCTAGACCCTGGATTTGGCCATGGGCACCTAAATTTACCTTTGTGCCTGCATCAGCAATCTGTTTCACTGCTTTCGCTACATCGATGTGGTTATAATCTCCATATTCTGATGTAGTTCTTCTTCTTGATCGTGAATCGATAATAGATCGAGGGGTAAAGGTTAATAAACGTTCGTTTTCCCAAACATTAGTGCGGTCGTACCAGTAATTTTCGCCCCACTGGCCACCATACGCCACAATTAAAGTAGGCGTGTAAGCAACCGTTGTATTGCCCCAAAAACTAACTACATCTTTATACACTGGCGATACCGGAATGCTATGCTCTATACCCGTATGTCCATCGGCCACCATATTCATATTCGCAAAAAACGTTGAACCTCCTTCGGGTACAACTTCCATTTTTAACTGACGAGCAGCTTCTAAAATCTGCTGACGTTGCTCTCTACGTGGTTGATTGTACGATTTAACAGAAAATGCACCAACTGCTTTTAAACGTCTTAAATGTGATAATGCATCTTGCAGGTTATTGATAACCACTTTAAAATCGCCATCAGCACCGTATAAAATAGAACCGGTAGAATATAACCGCGGACCGATCATTCTTCCTGCTTTTAGCATCTCGCTTTGACTAAACACCATTTCGGTATTGCTCGACGGGTCGTGTGCAGTAGTTACTCCAAATGATAAATTAGCTAAATACGACCAATCTTGCTGTGGACTTACACCATCTGGGCTTGTACGTAAATGTGCATGAACATCAACTATACCTGGCATTATCGTTTTACCGGTAACATCAATAACTTTTGTATTTGCAGGGATTACAACATCATTTGCTTTTCCAATCGAGATAATTTTATTGTTCTCTAATAAAATCGTTCCTTCTTCGATCACTTCATCACCTTTCATCGTAATTAATCGAGCCCCTTTTAATGCGATTAATCCAGTAGGTGCATCAGCTTTTAACTTTAAGTTTAGTGCAATTCCAACCGTATCTAGTTCAGGAAGAACTTGTGGTGCACCTTCTACAAAATTGAACGTGTTTTTAATTTCACGTTGATAATATTGTTCGCCTAATGTCCAAAACAATTTTTTACTATCGGCACTCCAATGTAAAAATGTACCGGCATCTTTTGTAACACGTGCCAAAGGAATGGCTTTATTGTTTGCCGAAAGATCGAGCGCAGCACCCGTATTTACCAAAGGAGTAATATAGGCATTAAACAACTCGGTAAAGGCCATCCACTTTCCATCCGGACTTGGGATAAATTGATTACTGTATTGAGATGTAAAATGTGTACGTTCATTTTTGCCATCTAAATCGATACTTTTAAATGCTTTTTTTCCAGCTTCGTTACCTTGAAAATAAATACGGTTGTCTTCAGTATTAAATATCGGCTTAATGCCGCTTTCGCTAACCAAGGTTTTAGCACCCCCATTAGATGGGATAGTGAAAATGCCAGTCCCTTTTCCATAGGTTAAGCCTAAAACCTCATTTCCAACACCTTTTCTAAATACAATTTTATCGCCTTTGTTTGAGTAGTTCGGCGAATAATAATATCCTTTTTCGTCGGTTAGGGTAATCGTTTTTCCATTCTTTAACTCGGTTCGCTTAATGGCGCCTTTAAATTCGTCGCTCCATGTGGTGTACACCACAAATTTACCATCTGGACTAAAATCGGGTTCAAATTCGAAATCAATACCGGTAGTTAACCTTTCTGGAACACCATTGGGGAGTTCTTTTTTATATAAATAACCAGCAGCATTAAAAATTACATTTTTGCCATCAGGTGATGTAGTTAATTGCCTAATCATTTTAGCTGTAAACTCTGGGCTATATACTTGTTGCTCAAAATGTAATGCATTTTGAACGGTTTGAGTACTATTTACTTCGAATGGAATTTCAGTTACATTTAAATTAGTCAGCTCTATTTGTTTGAATTTTCCACCGGCATAGAATACAATTTTTTTTCCATCTGGTGTCCAAGCAAAATTAGGATATACCCCAAAAACAGCCCATGTTTCTTGCTGATCACGAGATAAATCTTCGAAAAGTGGCCATTCTTCCCCTGTTTTTATGTTTTGTATATACAGTACCGATTTTAAGCGTACCCTTTTTACATAAGCCATAAATTTCCCATCCGGAGAAATTTGCGGACGAGCAGATCCACCCTGTGAAGCAATTAAATTAGTTAATTTACCCGAAGTTAAATCTAACTGTCTGATTGCATAAATTAATCCGTTTGGATCTTTGCTGTATTCGAAATTTGGACCCGGAGAAACATCTTCACTAAAGTATAAAAATTTGCCATCAGGCGATACATTAGGTTCTCCGGCATCTTGCTGGTCATTTTTTCGTTTAGTTAATTGCACGCCCTCACCACCATAAATATTATACATCCACATTTCTCCTGCACCTAATGATCTGGAGCCTGTAAAATGCTTGCGAGCTATTAAATATTCACTATTTGGCATCCAAGTAGCATTATTTAATAACCGAAAAGTTTCTTTTGTAATTTGCTTTTTGTTTCCACCTTCGCGATCCATAATCCATATATTATCGCCACCACTTTTATCGCTAGTGTAAGAAATGTATTTTCCGTTTGGACTAAACCGTGGCTGGATATCAAATGCAATACCACCACTAATTAATTTTGCTTGTCCGCCTGTAATTGGAATGGTATAAATATCGCCCAATAAATCAAACACTATTGTATTCCCATCCGGGCTTACATCTAAATTCATCCAAGTACCTTCGTCGGTAGTGATCGTGAAATTTTTCGTTGATCCCTGATACTTTTCAATATCCCATTTGGTTGCTTCTTTTTTATCTTGAGCATTTAAATTAGTTTCAACAAAGAGCAGGATGGTCAATAAATAGAAATACTTCATGTTATTAATTTAGCAGTGTATGAAAATTCAAAGTTAATAAATCCGATGAGTATTTGCATCATGCTAATCGCCTCACTTTCTCCTTTCACCTTTTTCCCGTAGTTTTGATTTCTTTATGACCGCAACTGAAATCTTAAAAAAATATTGGGGATTTGATCAATTTCGTCCACTTCAAGACGAAATCGTCCAATCGGTATTACATGGGAACGATACGTTAGCTTTACTACCAACTGGTGGAGGTAAATCAATTTGTTTTCAGGTGCCTGCTATGATGATGGATGGAATTTGCATAGTGGTTTCGCCGTTAATTGCGCTGATGAAAGATCAGGTCGAGAATTTAAAGACTAGAGGTATTGATGCCATTGCTATTTATGCTGGAATGGGCAAAAGGGAAATCGATATTTTATTAGACAATTGCATTTACGGTAATATTAAATTTTTATACCTCTCGCCCGAACGTTTATTGTCGCCAATTGTTCGCGAACGAATTTCGTATATGAATGTAAATTTAATCGCAATTGATGAAGCGCATTGTATATCGCAGTGGGGGTATGATTTCAGACCTCCATATTTGCAGTTAACCGCCTTACGCGAAATTCACCCTGATAAACCAGTACTTGCTTTAACTGCTACGGCTACTGCTTTTGTAAAAGAAGATATTCAGGCAAAATTAGCCTTTAAAAATGCTAGGGTATTTGTGAAAAGTTTTGAACGACAAAATTTAAGCTATGCCGTAATTGATGTTGAGGATAAGCATAAAAAGCTACTCGAAATTGTGAAAAATGTAAAAGGATCGGGCTTAGTATATGTGCGTAATAGGCGTGAAACAGCCGAAATTGCTTTGTTTTTGCAACGAAATGGCGTGGCCGCCGATTTTTACCATGCCGGTATAGAAAAAGACCTTCGGTTTAAAAAGCAGGAAGATTGGAAAAAAGACAGCATTCGGGTAATGGTGGCAACTAATGCATTTGGGATGGGTATCGATAAACCAAATGTACGCTTCGTAGTGCATTTAGATCTACCAGATAGTTTGGAGGCCTATTATCAAGAAGCAGGTAGAGCTGGAAGAGACGAGAAACGGGCCTTTGCGGTTTTACTTTCCAATGCATCTGATCAACTTATTCTGAAAGGAAAATATAAAGACAGTTTTCCGACCATTGCTGAGATAAAAAAAACCTACCATTATTTAGGAAGCTATTTTCAATTGGCTTTTGGAGCAGGAGAGGGGCTTAATTTCGAATTTGATCTTGCCGATTTTTGCAAACGTTTTAAATTAGCAGTGCTTAAAACATTAGCTGCCTTAAAGTTTTTAGAGCACGATGGTTACCTGGTTTTATCTGAAAACATCTTTTTGCAGTCTAGAATTATGTTTTCTGCCAACCACGAAGATGTGTATCGTTTTCAGATTGAAAATGCAGGCTACGATTCGATCATTAAAACCATACAGCGATCGTATGGTGGTGCTTTTGATGGATATGTTAAGATAAGCGAATCGGATCTTGCAAAGCGATTAAAAATTTCTTTTAATGATGTTGTAGGTCATTTAAATAAATTGCAACAACTCGAAATTTTATCTTATTTGCCTCAAACCGACCAACCTCAATTGCAGTTTGTTTTGCCCAGAGCAGATCAATTGCATTTAGATATTGATGTGAAATACATTAAACTTAGACAGAAAATACAGCAAGAACAGATTAATGCAGTACTTTCTTATTCAGTTACTTTAGTGTGTAGAAGTAAACAATTACTTCATTATTTTGGTGAAGTAAATGCAGCTAAATGTAAGTTTTGTGATGTTTGTTTAGCAGAAAAGAAAAGGGAAGATTACTTTCGATTAAAAGACAAAATCGATTTTGAAATAGTTACACATTTACAAACACAACCCTGCAATTTGGATGAACTTGTGACTAAAATAAGCATTGGGAATGAAACTGAGCGGATAGAACGGATACGAGATCTGCTCGATGCAGGGAAAATTAAAAGTGATGGAAAGAGGTATTATGTTTAGTTTAGCTACGTTATTAAGAATTTATTCCTATTTTGCGTAAAATTACATCGCTCAAATTTCCTAAACCTATGGATAGCTCTCAACTACCGAAAAAAGATAGAATACTTTTAAAAATTTCTTTATTTTTTATATTCACGTTAATTAACTCGCTTTTTTATATAAATGTTAATGCCGCAGATGGCTGTTATGTTGGCGGAGTACTTTATACTGGACATACACCTAAATCAGGTGCTTATTTTTATCGCACATCTGGAAACATTACTGCTGATTGTGGTGTTACGGGTACCATAAGTGGTAGTTGTCGTTTATACAATAGTGGAAACACAAATAATAATAGTAGTTATACACAATATAGCAATTCATATTCAACCAGTATTTCTGTAGTTGTTTGCCCAATAGACGACTATGTTTGGCTACTGATGCTTGTGGTTGCAGGTTTTTCTTTTTTTAAGTTTAGATCAAGTTTAAAACTTGAAGTTGTGCTTCCAGAACGCTAATTGCCAAACGCTAAACAGATTTTAATAATATTTCTATACTTTAGTGTATGCAACAAAAAGACGATAAAAAAGTAATACGCTCATGGGCTTTTTTTGATTGGGCAAATTCTGGTTATAATTTAGTGATTACCTCGACCATATTTCCAGCTTATTACACCTTCATAACTTCAGATAAGGACGATAGTACGCTAGATTATGTTACGTTTTTGGGAGGTAAATATGTGAATTCTGTGTTATACAGTTATGCAATGTCTTTCGCCTTTTTAATTATCGCACTAATCTCGCCTATACTTTCTTCTATTGCCGATACACGTGGGAATAAGAAGATTTTTATGCAGATTTTTACCTATTTGGGCTCTTTAGCTTGTTGCGGATTGTTTTTTTTTAAAGTAGAAACGTTAGAAATTAGTGTTATTTTTCTCATTTTGGCTACGATAGGTTTTTGGGGTAGTTTGGTATTTTATAATTCGTATTTGCCAGAGATTGCCAGCATAGGCGAACAAGATAAAGTAAGCGCTAAAGGCTTTACTTATGGTTATATAGGAAGTATTATTTTACAAATTATTTGTTTTGTTTTTGTTTTTAAACCCGATTGGTTTGGCATTGTAGATGGATCTATCCCTGCTCGTCTTTCTTTCTTAATGGTGGGTATTTGGTGGATGGTTTTTGCTCAAATTCCTTTTAAAAACCTTCCGAAGGGAAGTCCAAATTTTAAAGCAGAAAGACAAAATGTAATGATTGGAGGCTTTAGAGAGCTGAAAAAGGTTTGGGAAAACGTGAAGCAAATGCCTTACTTAAAGCGTTTTCTGTTTTCTTTCTTTTTTTATTCGATGGGTGTGCAAACAGTAATGCTAGTGGCTACCATTTTTGGAGAGAAAGAACTTAAACTACCTACCGAGAAACTTATTGGCACCATTTTATTACTTCAAATTGTAGCAATCCCAGGTGCTATGTTAATGTCGTATTTATCGTCAAAGAAATACGGAAACATTAATGTATTAATAGGGGTGGTAATTATTTGGATTGGTTGTTGTATTGGTGGTTATTTTATTCATACCGAATATCAATTTTATGCTTTGGCTGGTGTTATCGGATTAATAATGGGCGGTATACAGGCATTATCACGTTCTACTTATTCAAAATTTTTACCTCAAGATAGCCCAGATCATACTTCTTACTTCAGTTTTTATGATGTAACTGAAAAGGTAGCCTTAGTTTTTGGGATGTTCAGTTTTGGTTATATTGAAGAGATTACAGGGAGTATGCGTAATTCTGTTATTGCATTAGCAGTGTTTTTCGTTTTAGGATTGCTATTTTTGCTTTTTGTTAAAGGGGTTGCCCCTAAAACTGTTAAAGCTAAAACTTATTCATGAAGGTAGAATTATTTGTTCCTTGTTTTGTAGATCAATTATATCCAGAAACTGCATTTAATACTGTAAAACTATTAGAAAAGGCGGGCTGCGAAGTGAGCTACAATGCAAAACAAACATGTTGTGGTCAGCCAGCATATAATGCAGGATATTGGGAAGAAGCTAAGGAAATTGGTAATAAATTTTTAACTGATTTCTCATCGTCTGATTATATTGTTGCACCATCTGCTTCGTGTGTAGGCATGGTGAAAAACGGTTATAATGATTTATTTACCAATACCATTGTTCATAATACTTGCCGAACCGTTCAAGGGACCATTTTTGAACTATCTGATTTTTTAATCAACATTTTAAAACGCGACTACTTTGGCGCTGAGCTTGATGGTAAAGCTGTTTATCACGATTCTTGCAGCGGCTTACGCGAATGTAAAATTAAAGAAGAACCTCGTCAGTTGCTTTCAAAAGTTCACGGCTTAGAAATGGTAGAAATGGTTGATACCGATATGTGCTGTGGCTTTGGCGGTACATTTGCCGTTAAATTTGATGCCATTTCATCGGCCATGGCAGAGCAAAAGGTAAATAATGCCTTGGCTATGGAGGCCGAATATATTATCTCTACAGACCTATCGTGTTTAATGCATTTGGATGGTTATATCCAAAAAAATGCTATTCCATTGAAAACCATGCATATTGCTGATGTTTTGGTAAATGGGTGGCTTGATTACTAATTATGTTATGTCACAAAGAAATTAACTTTTTTTAACAATAATATCTAAAAAACTAAGGTAAATTTGTAAATCAAAATATTCAGGAATGAAAATGAAAAAAATATTTATAACCTTTTTAGGTTTATTTACATTAACCATAGCCGTTCAGGCGCAGAAAAAAACTTCAGGAGCTATTCAGTTTGAAACTACAATTGATCCAGCTGCAGCAATGTCTGCAAGTGGGATGCAAATTAGTGAAGAAATGAGAGCACGTATGCCTAAATCAGTAAAGGCTAACTTCGAGTTGTTATTTACCGCTACTAATGCAAGTTACATGGCAGTTGTTGAAACTGAAGATAGTAACGGTAGCGGTGGTGGTGGCGGAATGGGTCGTATGATGATGCGTTTCGGCGGTGGTGCTGGTGGTGCTAGAGAGTATTTTTATTCTTTTGCAGATCAGAAATTAGCTGAGGTTTTTGATGTAAGCGATACAACCTATGTAATGCAAGGTAAATTAGCAGTAGCTAACCCTCCTCAAATGAATATGGGTGCCGGACAACAAAGACAAGGTGCTGGTAATAATGCAAATGCCCCAGCTCCAGCACAGAGTGCAGTTCAATTTTTGCCTGGCCCTCCAACCTTAGAAGTGGTTAAAACCGATGAAACAAAGAAGATTTTAGGTTTTAACTGTAAAAAAGTAATTGTAAAATCTATCCGTAAGGCTAAAGTGTTAGACATGGATAAAGATATTGTTGATGAAACCGCAATTTGGTATACAACAGATTTAGGCTTCAATTTCTCTCCAAATCCAAATATGTGGACAGAAGGCACAGTTTTAGCTTTAGAAAATAAAGGGAATAGTACATTAGCAACAAGCATCGAATATAGAGGTGTAAGTAATAAAGATGTAACTGCTCCTAAAAAAGCGTTGCCAATTACGCAAGAAGAATATCAGAAAAAAATGGATAATATGATGAACAGAATGAGGGGAATGGGAAATAATAGAGGTGGAAATACTGGTCAAGCAAGATCTATAGTTATTAATTAAAAATATCCTTTTTAATTTTAGGGCCCCGACTTTTAGTCGGGTTTTTTTTTAGCATTTTTGTTTATGCCAACTCAAAATATATAATGAATAGCGACCCTAGCCTATTAAAAACTAAACAACATTTCGAAATTTTAGATGGCTTAAGAGGAGTGGCGGCCTTTATAGTAGTAGTTTTTCATTTTATGGAAATTGCCGAAACCAATTACCATAACAATCTCGTCGCACATGGCTATTTGGCGGTCGATTTCTTTTTCTGTCTTTCTGGTTTTGTAATAGCCTATGCTTACGATAATAGAGCTGAAAAAATTGGTGTTTGGCAGTTTATTAAACTAAGGTTAATCAGGCTTCAGCCGTTGGTAATTGTAGGCTCGCTGTTGGGTTTGTTAACGTTCCTTTTAGATCCCTTTAGCAATCTTTATACTGTTTATGGCTTTGGAAAAACCGCACTTATTTTTATATGCTCGGTATTTTTGATTCCTTATCCAGTTATGGCAGAGCGTTATATGAATTTGTTTAACTTAAATGCACCAGCCTGGTCGCTATTTTGGGAATATGTTGCTAACATTTTTTACATTTTGATACTCTATAAAGCCACTAAAAAGATTTTGCTATTTTTAGTAATTGTAGGCGCTGTAGCTCTCGTTTATATTGCACAACTTCATACCAATTTAAGTGGAGGTTGGGGTGGTCAAAATTTTTGGGATGGAGGAGCAAGGGTGTTGTATTCTTTTTTAGCTGGAATGCTCATTTATCGAGCTAATTTGATCATTAAAAACAAACTTGGCTTTGTTGGTATGTGTATACTCTTGATCATTACTTTTTTTATACCCTACAGTGATGATTATAATTGGATTACCGAACCTATTTTGGTAATATTTTACTTTCCTCTACTTGTTTCTTTAGGTGCAGGAGCTACATTAGCTCAGCCTTTTAAAAGGATAGCTAAACTTTCTGGCGAAATATCCTATCCTTTATATATGATACATTATCCTTTTGTATGGGTGTTTTTAACCTATGTTGCAGTTAAAAAACCATCTGTTGCTACATTGGCTACGGTTATTCCAATATCGGTAATTGTTATTGTACTACTTTCCTATTTAATTATGGTTTTTATTGATGAACCCATACGTAAATATTTGAGGAGCAAATTGTTTAGAAACTTAAAAAGTGAACCATTTAAGGCATAGAAGTAACATCTAAGTAGAGTGCTTGGCTTATATGACCCTTATGTTTCTTATATGGTGAATAACGTGTCGATAAATTTCCTATCTTTGCACCACAAAAATCACGTAGTAGGTGATTTAATTAATTATTTTTTTAAATTCTAAATCATAGTTGTAGATGATTAATATTACTTTACCTGACGGTTCTACTCGTCAGTACGAAAAGGGCACAACCGCCCATCAAATTGCCTTATCTATTTCAGAAGGCTTAGCAAGAAACGTTTTAGCAGCAGAAGTGAACGGAGAAATCTGGGATTCTTCACGCGCTATCGAAACAGATTCGACTGTAAAATTATTAACTTGGAATGATACTGCTGGTAAATCTACCTTTTGGCATTCATCAGCTCACTTAATGGCCGAAGCCCTAGAGGCACTTTATCCAGGTACTAAATTTGGAATCGGACCAGCTATCGAAACAGGTTTTTATTATGATGTTGATTTTGGTGATCGTGAGTTTTCTTCGGATGATTTTAAAGCGATCGAGACCAAAATATTGGAGCTTGCTAAACAAAAAGAAGCGTTTACTAGAGAAAGTGTTTCTAAGGCAGATGCAATTAAATATTTCACCGAAAAGGGTGATGAATATAAATTAGACCTATTAGAAGGCTTAGAAGACGGAAAAATTACATTTTATACCCAAGGTGCTTTTACCGATTTATGTCGTGGGCCACATATTCCAAACACTGGTTTTGTTAAAGCTGTAAAGCTGATGAATGTAGCTGGTGCTTATTGGAGAGGTGATGAAACTAAAAAACAGTTAACGCGTATCTATGGAGTAACTTTTCCGAAGGCAAGTGAATTAACAGAATACTTGTTAATGATCGAAGAGGCTAAAAAACGTGATCACCGCAAACTAGGGAAAGAATTAGAGTTGTTTATGTTCTCTGAGAAAGTAGGTGCTGGTTTACCGATGTGGTTGCCAAAAGGTACTGCTTTACGCGAACGCTTGGCTCAATTTTTAACAAAGGCCCAAGTAAAATCAGGTTACGAACAAGTGATAACCCCACATATTGGCCATAAAAATTTATATGTAACTTCAGGACATTACGAAAAATACGGTAAGGATAGTTTCCAACCTATTAAAACTCCGCAAGAAGGAGAGGAGTTTTTCTTGAAACCGATGAATTGTCCACATCATTGTGAAATGTATAAATTTAAGCCTCGTTCATATAAGGATTTACCTGTTCGTTTTGCCGAATTCGGAACTGTATATCGGTACGAGCAGAGTGGCGAATTACATGGCTTAACCCGTGTTAGGGGCTTTACGCAAGATGATGCGCACTTATTCTGCAGGCCAGATCAGGTTAAAGAAGAGTTTAAAAAAGTAATTGAGCTTGTTTTATATGTGTTTAAATCGTTAGGGTTTGATAATTATACTGCACAGGTATCCTTACGCGATCCAGAAAATAAAGCAAAATACATAGGTTCTGATGAGAATTGGAAGTTAGCTGAAGCCGCTATTATTGAAGCTGCAGAAGAAATGGAGTTGCCAACTGTTGTTGAGTTAGGAGAGGCTGCTTTCTATGGCCCTAAGTTAGATTTCATGGTACGTGATGCACTGGGTCGAAAATGGCAATTGGGAACAATTCAGGTAGATTATAATTTGCCAGAACGTTTCGAATTGGAATATACTGGAAGTGATAATTTAAAACACAGACCGGTGATGATTCATCGTGCACCATTTGGTTCGTTAGAGCGTTTTGTTGCAGTTTTGATTGAACATTGTGCTGGAAATTTCCCATTATGGCTTTCGCCCGAGCAGTATATTATTCTTCCGATCTCAGAAAAGTATGAAGAATATGCAAAAAAAGTTTCGCAAGAACTAAATAATTCCGATATTCGCGGTCTGATAGACTTTCGAGATGAGAAGATTGGAAGAAAAATCAGAGATGCAGAGGTTAAAAAGTTGCCTTATATGCTCATAATCGGTGAAAAAGAAGCGGAAGAAGGTAAAGTTTCGGTACGCAAGCACGGAGAGGGAGATTTAGGCGCAATGACATTAGCAGAGTTTAGCGCATTAATTATTAAAGAAATAACAATTTAAATAGAATTTACATTTGGCATTAGGAAGACCAGGATTTAATAGGGGACCACGTCCTCCTTTTAAGAAAAAAGAAGCAGAACATAATATTAATCAGTATATCAGAGCTCAAGAGGTGAGATTAGCTGGAGATAATGTTGAGCCGGGGATTTACCCTTTGGCAAAAGCTTTGGCACTTGCTGATGAATTGGAACTCGATTTAGTAGAGATTTCTCCAAATGCAGTTCCGCCAGTTTGTAGAATAATCGATTATAGCAAATTTGTTTACGAGCAAAAGAAAAAGCAAAAAGAGATTAAGGCCAATGCAAAGCAAACTGTAATTAAAGAAATTCGTTTCGGACCTAATACCAACGATCACGATTTTCAATTTAAATTGAAACATGCAGTTAGCTTTTTAGAGAATGGCGAAAAAGTAAGAGCATACGTACACTTTAAGGGTAGAGCAATTGTTTATAAAGAACAGGGCGAAATCTTATTGTTAAAGTTTGCTCAGGCATTAGAAGATATCGGTAAGGTAGAATTGTTGCCAAAACTAGAAGGTAAGCGTATGTTTTTAACGCTTGCACCAAAAGTAGCAAAGAAGTAATAAATTATATAAATAAAAACAGGGTTATGCCAAAAATGAAAACCAATTCCAGTGCTAAAAAGCGCTTTAAGCTTACTGGAACAGGTAAAATCTCAAGAAAGAACGCATACAAAAGTCACATTTTAACAAAAATGAGTACTAAACGTAAGCGTAATTTAGGCCAGACAAGTCTGGTAAGTGCGGCTGATATGGGCAACGTTAAACGTATGCTTGCAATCGGTAAATAATTAATTTTTAACCAGATACTCGGTACCTAAGATTGCTAACGCAACACCGCTTATCAAAAACAACACATTATGCCACGTTCGGTAAACGCAGTAGCTGCTAGACGCAGAAGAAAAAAAGTCCTAAATATGGCCAAAGGCTATTGGGGATCAAGAAGCAAGGTATTTACCATTGCTAAAAACACGGTAGAAAAAGGTTTGCAATATGCATACCGTGACCGTAAAGTTAAGAAAAGAGAATTCCGCGGATTGTGGATCCAACGTATCAACGCTGGAGCACGTGAGCACGGTGTATCTTACTCTCAATTAATTGGTAAATTGGCTGCAAAAAATATCGGTTTAAACCGTAAAGTTTTAGCAGATTTAGCAATGAACCATAAAGATGCTTTCAAAGCAATCATTGATGCAGTAAAATAAATAACTTACGAGACTTCGTAAGTCTTAAAAGGGAAATAACGAAAGTTGTTTCCCTTTTTTTGTTTACGTAACCCTCATCCGATGAGCATAAGCATGATGCCGATGCTCATCGGATGAGGGGTTTAATATGATTTCTTCTCTACTTCTCTCAATTCCCGTTGCATTACCTTCGCAATTTTAGTACTTCCATCGTGGCTCCAACCAGGAGGATTTACGATATATTTTATTTTATCACTAAATTTTGGTGCCTTTTTTACATCGTTTCTTAAGGCAATAAATTCGTGGAATATGATGTTAATTGGACCGGTATCTTTCGGTTGTGTAGTTAAACCGTATTTTACGGCATCTTTTGGAAGCTCTTCCTGGAAGGTGCCAAACCATCTGTCCCATAAAATTAAAACCATGCCCATGTTTTTGTCTAAATAACGCACATTACTAGCGTGATGAACACGGTGATGGGATGGTGTTACAAAAACATATTCAAACCAAGGATGTAATTTACCAATAGCCTGCGTGTGTACTAAGTTACCGTAAATTTGGGTAACTAGGTAAGCAAAGAGTACATCCATCGCTGTAAAGCCCATAAAGGCCAATGGGAGGTAAAAGAAAACGCGGTATAATGGTTCGAAAACAGTAGAACGGAAGCCAGTTGTTAAATTAAAATGCTCGGAAGAGTGATGGGTTACGTGCATGGCCCAAAAAAAACGCACATAATGACCAACGGTATGTAAAAACCAATACAGGAAATCTTGAGCTAAAACTAAAACAATCCAATACACCCAACTATTAGAAATTTGGAAGAACCGAAATTGATAGAAATAATCTAATAAAAAGAAAGTAGCCGTTTTCATACCTAAGTTGATGATTATGGCTACGGTCATTAAGTAAATATTGGCCCAAGTATCTCTTTTGGTATATATTTTCTTATCATGCGCATAGCTGAAATACATTTCAACTAGGGTTAAAGCAATCACAAAACCAAACAATCCACCTACAGAAATATCGCTTCCAGTAAACTTCATTTTAAAGACTATTGTAATAATTTAAGCTACTTAAAATATCATCAGCAGTTACACGGCAATTAAAGGTACACTTACCAATTTTATCTAATAGTGAAAACATAATCTGTCCGTCTTCATTTTTTTTATCACTTTCCATCAAGCTTAATAAAGCTTTAAAACTCTTTTCTTTGATGGTATATTTTGGATAAATAGAACCGATATAGGTACTAATATCGTTCAATTCATCGCTAGTTAAGTTGCAATATTTGGCAGAAAGAAAAGCTTCACAAATCATACCTATGGCTATAGCTTCACCATGTGTAAGTGGTTTTTTATCGTGTGTTAAAGCATAGGTTTCTACGGCATGGCCGATGGTATGCCCAAAATTTAAAATTTTGCGTAGTCCTTTTTCTAAAGGATCTTCGGTTACCACTTCGTTTTTAATTTGAACTGAGCGATAGATGGCTTGAGGTTCAATATGCTGATAATTGCTGTTTTTTAATTGTTCGTAATATGCCGCATCCGCAATTAAGCCATGTTTAATCATTTCGGCAAAGCCGGATAATAATTCTCTTTTTGAAAGCGTAGTTAAAAAAACATGTTCAATAAATACAGCTTTAGGCAAACTAAATGTGCCTACCATATTTTTTACATTATCAATATCAATGCCCGTTTTTCCACCTACAGAGGCATCAACTTGAGATAGGAGAGTGGTAGGGATATTGATAAAATCTATTCCTCTTTTATAGGTTGAGGCTACAAAGCCGCCCATATCTGTGATTACACCACCACCTAAATTAATCATTAAACATTTACGGTCGGCTCCAAAATCGAGTAACGTTTTCCAAATGCCAATGCAAAAATCGATGTTTTTATTTTCTTCTCCAGGATCGGTTTCGATGATGTCGAAATCTTCAAGTTCATCTAAAAAAGATCTAAAGATAGGGATACAAAGTGCCGATGTATTGGTATCGGCAAAAACGAAGATTTTACTGTATTTATTTTCGCTAATGATGTTTTTTATTGGGCTTAAACCAGATTCAAAGTAAATGGAATGCCCTGCACTATTGATTGGTTCCATTAAATTACTTCAATTATTCTGTTCATAAAATCTATTTTATCGCCAACACGAACCTTAAGGCGTTTTCTATAATCAACCACCCCGTTGTATTTCACCAATCCTTCTTCTACTACAGTTTGTGCTTCACCACCACTTTGTACTGATCCGGTTGCCTTTAAAAGTGCAATTAACGGAATAAATTCGCCTTCGAGTTTAAATTGTATCATTATGATGCAAATTTACAATTAATATCCTTTACAATGATTTGAATTTATATTTTTGCACTTTGCTGACTAAAATCATTAAAAATGGAAATATCCCCCAAAAAAATAATCAATTTTGATAATACTGAGATTGCTTTTCGTCATAAATCTAATTCAGAGCTAAATAAAGGCTATTGGTTATTTAAAATCATTAGTAGTAATTTTTTAACAAATGTTGGTCCGCCAATTGCAAATTTCTTACTAAATATTGGTTTTCCGATTAAATGGGCTATTAAAGCAACCATCTTTAAACATTTTTGTGGAGGCGAAACTATCGAAGAGTGTGAGCATACCATTGCAAAATTATATGAAGGAAAAGTGGGTACTATTCTCGATTATTCGGTAGAGGGAGAGGAAGAAGAAGAAGTTTTCGATTTTACCTGTGAAGAAATTATCCGTACCATTAATAGAGCGGATGGCGATATTCGCATTCCAATTACGGTTTTTAAGATTACCGGAATTGGTCGTTTTGCTTTATTAGAAAAATTAGACGCTAAGCAAGACCTAACATCCAGCGAAGCTGAAGAATACGAAAGAGTTAAAAACAGATGCGAAAAGATTTGTAAAACTGCATTCGATAAACAAGTGCCAGTTATGATTGATGCGGAAGATAGCTGGGTACAGGATACTATTGATTCTTTGGCGTTAGAAATGATGATCAAATACAACAAAGAGAAATTGATTGTTTATAACACATATCAAATGTATCGCCATGATAAGTTAGCCGATTTAAAGGCCGATTATCTTATAGCGAAAGAAACCGGTTTCATTTTAGGTGTAAAAATGGTTCGGGGAGCATACATGGAAAAAGAACGTAAACGTGCTGAAGAAATGGGCTATCCATCGCCAATACAACCAGATAAAGCTGCTTCGGATAGAGATTATGATGAATCGTTACGTTTTTGTGTGCAACATATTGATCAAATTGGTTTAGTTTGCGGCACACATAATGAAGAAAGTTCTCGTTTATTAACAAATTTGATCGATGAAAATGGGATTGCTCATAATCACCCACACGTTTACTTTGCGCAATTGTTAGGCATGAGTGATAATTTAAGTTTTAACCTTTCAGATGCTGGATATAATGTGGCTAAGTATGTCCCTTATGGCCCTATTAAGGCGGTAATGCCATACTTATTCAGACGGGCTCAAGAAAATACCTCTGTAGCAGGGCAAACAGGAAGAGAGTTGGGATTAATAGCAAAAGAAAAGGCAAGAAGAGACTAGGATGGGCAGAGGATATCTTTGTTCCTTTATTATTTTAACGCGAAATACCCAATCGCTAACCATACTAATCCTTTAACAAAAAAGAACAGAAACCCCCAAAAGCCAAGTTTTTTGCCCCATTTTTTGAATTTCTCTGTTCTTGTGGATTGCATAGTGTAAAATTATAAAATTGTTTCGGTGGTTAATTGTTTAACATCAACAATTTTGAATTCTTTAATTCCGTTGGGCATTTCCCAATTTATTAAATCGCCTATTTGATACCCTAATAAAGCAATGCTAATGGGGGCAAAAATAGATACTTTTTTTAGTTTTATATTTGCTTCCGATGGTTTAACTAACTTAAAGTTGAACTCTTTGTTGTTCTCGGTACTTATAATAGTTGCCTCTGTATGCAAAGATACCACATCATTTGGTAATTCGTGATCTTCATATACAGTAGCGTTTTTGATTTCTGTTCTTAATCGCGATTTATTATAATCGCTCATTATGGCTTTTTCAAAATGCTCGGTTAAAAATTTAAAATCGCTTTTAGCGAGTAGAATGGATTTCTTATTCATGATAAAAAAATTAGATAAAAAAATATAGTAAGAAGTTAAATAAGTAGTTACTTATTTCCCCGAGTTAAAAAGAAGATTGAGGAAAACTCGGGGTTAATTAATAAAGTCTTTACTTGCAGATTGAAAAGTAAAGCCTATCGCATAATTCTTTTGGGTGAATTTACGATTGAACACAACAATACCCTGTTCATACCTTTTATTTAAAGCATGAACTAACTGATGATTGTATGGATTGAGGTGTTGCATTTAAACAAATATGCCTTTGAATAATGAGAATTCAAAATTTTAGCACATTAATTACATAATTAGGATAATAGTCGCTCATCCGATGAGCATAGGCTATACTCATCGGATGAGCGACTTAGTTATTAAAACCGATCAAGGTTCATCACTTTATTCCAAGCGGTAACAAAGTCGTGCGAGAATTTGGCCTGTGCATCCGAATTAGCATAAATTTCTGCTATTGCTCGTAACTCTGCATTTGAACCAAATACTAAATCGGCACGAGTTGCTGTCCATTTTACAGCTCCGGTTTTACGATCAACGCCCTCATATAGCTCTCTATCTTGATTTGCAGCTTTCCATGACGTATTCATATCAAGTAAATTCACAAAAAAGTCGTTCGTTAATTGCTCAGGGCGATTAGTGAGTACACCATGGCTAGATCCATCATAATTAGCATTTAAAGCACGCATACCAGCTACTAATACTGCTAATTCTGGTGCAGATAGCGTTAGTAATTGCGCCTTATCAATAAGTAATTCTTCTGTGGAAGAAGACGTACGTTGCTTTTTATAATTACGGAAACCGTCAGCTACTGGCTCCAAATAGTTAAATGATTCTACATCAGTTTGTGCTTGAGAGGCATCCATTCGCCCTGCTGTAAAGGGTACATTTATATTTTGGCCAGCATCTTTAGCAGCTTTTTCTATGGCTGCGCATGATGCAAGTACGATTAAATCGGCTAATGAAACCTTTTTATCGGCAGTTTGAGTATCATTAAATTGCTTTTGGATGCTTTCTAGTGTTCCTAAAACTTTATCTAACTGTGCAGGGTTGTTTGCTTGCCAATATCTTTGGGGTGCTAAACGAATACGCGCACCATTGGCACCGCCACGTTTATCGCCACCTCTGAACGTTGAAGCAGATGCCCAAGCTGTAGTTACCAATTGACCTATGGTTAAACCAGATTCAAGTACATTGCTTTTTAGCAAAGCAATGTCGTTGTTGTCTATTAACTGATGGTTAACTGCTGGGATTGGATCTTGCCAAATTAGTTCTTCTTTAGGTACATCTGGACCTAAATAACGACTTATTGGTCCCATATCACGGTGGGTTAGTTTAAACCATGCACGCGCAAAAACGTCTGCAAATTGATCGGGGTTTTCGAGAAAACGTCTCGAAATTTTCTCATAAGCAGGATCTAATCTTAAAGAAAGATCGGTAGTTAGCATGGTTGGTTTATGCTTTTTAGTAGCGTCAAAGGCATCAGGAATAATATCATCAGCATCTTTTGCTATCCATTGATGAGCACCTCCTGGGCTTTTGGTTAATTGCCATTCAAAGCCAAAAAGGTTTTCAAAGAAATTGTTACTCCATTGTGTTGGTGTGGTCGTCCAAGTTACTTCTAAGCCGCTGGTAATTGCATCAGCACCTTTACCACTGCCATATGTATTATTCCAACCAAAACCTTGTTGTTCTATACCAGCTGCTTCAGGCTCTTTACCTACATGATCTGATGAGGCTGCACCATGTGTTTTTCCAAAAGTATGGCCTCCTGCAATTAATGCAACAGTTTCTTCATCGTCCATTGCCATACGTGCAAACGTTTCGCGTATGTCTTTTGCTGCCGCAATAGGGTCGGGATTACCATTTGGCCCCTCCGGATTCACATAAATTAAACCCATATGGGCTGCTGCCAAAGGTTTTTCAAGGTCGGGAGAATGTTTACTGCCATCTGCATCATCATCAGCTACCAAAACACCATGTGCAGCAATGCCTTCCGAACCTGCTGAATAGCGTTGATCGTTACCTAACCAAGTAGCTTCTGATCCCCAATATACATCTTCATTCGCTTCAAATACGTCTTCTCGTCCACCTCCAAAACCGAATGTTTTAAAACCCATTGATTCTAAAGCCACATTACCCGTTAGGATAATTAAATCAGCCCATGATATTTTGTTTCCATATTTTTGTTTTATTGGCCAAAGTAATCGACGAGCTTTATCTAAACTTACATTATCTGGCCAACTATTTAAAGGTGCAAAACGTTGCTGACCTTGACCTGCGCCACCGCGACCATCACCAACACGATAGGTACCAGCGCTATGCCATGCCATACGAATAAATAAACCACCATAATGACCAAAATCTGCAGGCCACCAATCTTGTGAGTCTGTCATCAAATCTGTCAAATCCTTTTTTACAGATTCTAGGTCAAGACTTTTAAAAGCTTCGGCATAATTAAAATCCTGATCCATTGGATTAGACAAAGCAGAATGCTGACGAAGAATATTTAATTTTAATTGTTTCGGCCACCAGTCTCGGTTTTGTGTTCCACCGCCACCAACGTTATGACTTTTAGTTGCGCCATGAAATGGACATTTGCTAATATCGTTCGAGTTATTTTCCATATTATATCTAAATGTTGATGTATAAAGTTATAAAAGTTAAATCGTCAAACCAAAGAGGTTTTCTCTATATCGATATAGCTAAAAACTATAAAGTTATTTTACCTTAAAGGGCTGCTTTCCTGTTAGTAAATCGAAAAAGAGTATAAAATCACTCGCTAAACTATAACCCGGATATTGAAAAGTAGCAGGTTTGTTCTTTTCGAAAAAGAAATGCCCAACCCAAGCAAAACCATATCCAATAATTGGTATGGCCATAAAAAATCGCCAATCGTGAAAAAGAATGGCTGCAATTAGCGTTAACAAAACTAAGCCAGTTCCAATAAAATGGAGAACTCGGCTTGTAAAATTACGATGCTCGCTAAGGTAAAAGGGGTAGAATTCTTTTAAGGATGTATATTTTTTTTCGCTCATTTTTTAATGTTTAGTTATAAAATCTTATGCTTATGTAAAAAATCAGCCAGGTCTTTTGGGTGAACATTCATAAGCAAGGTCTGTAGTCCTGCTTTTTTTGCGCCTTCGATGTGTTGTGGACTGTCATCGATAAATAAAGTTTCTTTGGGGTTTAGATTATTTTCTTTAATTACTTGCTCAAAAATGTTAACATTTGGTTTGCGTAGGCGCATTAGCTGAGAGAAATAAGCTTTTTCGAAAAAGGTATCGTAGTTTTCTATTTCAAAGGTTGATTTTAAGTATTCGATGATCCAGTGGTAATGAATCTCATTATTATTACTGAGTAAAAAGGTACGGTATTTGTTTTTTACTTCCAATAAAACGTCATGGTTATTTGCCGAAACTCCTATAAGTAAGCTATTCCATGCCTCGTCTATCGCTTTATCGCTAAGATTTATATTATTTGCGGCTGTTCTTATTCCATCTCTAAATTGAGCAGGGGCAATGGTTGCAGTTTCAAAATCGTCGAACAAAGAGTTATGATTTTTATGGGCAAAAAACCCTTCAATGTCGGTGATACCAAGTTGTTTAAGTGCGTGTTGGGCTTTGTTAAAGTTAATTTCGAAAATTACATTACCGTAATCAAATATGATGTTTTTTATAGTGTTCATGGTAAGGCAAATATAAGGCATATTCGTTTTAACTTAAATTTTTTTAAATTTTCCGTAAAAATCACTTTCAAAATTGCTCAGAAATAGCTAACATTGCATCGCAAAACCGAATAGGTTTTCGGCGCCTATAGCTCAGTTGGTTAGAGTAGAAGACTCATAATCTTTTGGTCCCTGGTTCGAGCCCAGGTGGGCGCACTAAAACACTTACGAGAGTAGGTGTTTTTTTTTGCCCTGCCTTGTCCCGATTTATCGGGGAGCCCAGGTGGTCCGATTTCTTCCTATACTTGTTCGTCGAATTGAATTAAAGCATTGTTTTTCAATTTTTTTACATTTATTTTGAAACCTTTTAACCCATTTGAACTGCTCGCACAGCTTAAGAGTAAAAGAGGGAGAAAAATTTAGTGACAAACCAAATATAAAATCAAAGTCACAGACAATGGCTTTGATTTTATAGCATTAGATAATACTATTTATGGAGTGATATTATAAATCATCTCGTGATTATAATCATAAGGACCCGCCCCTCGAGGATCCCAAAAATCTGGAGAGGATGAGAACCAACCATCATATTGAGATCCAAAACCCCAGTTCATATACAATTTTGTATATCCCTCGAATAGATTCCAAACAAATCCAGAACTTGTTGTCGGGGTGCGCACTTTCTGGCCTCGCCATTCTCCCTCTACCCAAGAACATTTATAAATGAAATATTCCTTGAGCCCTTCAATTACCCATGCATGTCCTCCATCGAAGATGCCTCTTGCTCCGCCTATAATAACTGGTTTGTAATTTTGTATATTAGATTTAACTATGGATAAGTTGTAAGAAGAGGTATATGAGGCATTTGAATAACCATATGTACCAGTTAACACATTATTTATATAGCTCATAGCAACACCTCCTGTCTCATCACAGCTATAATTTGAGCCAAGAGCTGCCCCCACGGTTGCTAGTAATTTAGCTGTCGCAGGAGATGCGCCACTCCCCATTGCTGACCAATTAAATGTATTAGGCGACCCAAAATAATACATCCAGTCCTCGGTCTACCATTGGTAGAGTTTGAATAACAAGTATAAGGCCCTGTCACTATATCATAAGGCTGACTTAGAGGTATAGAATCGTTAAATCCTTCCCTTTGATGCCAAGCAGTTCCAATTAAAGGTCCAATAGTTGTCCCATCGATATATATTTGACCATCCTCCGTGCATTCTGGATAGTCGTTAATGGTATTTGTACTGCCTTGCGATAATTTGCTCTTTATCTCGAGATCCTTCCATTCTGCTTTTGCAATATCACTTTGTTTTACATTGAATTTCTTTTTATACTGAATACCCTTATGCACGGCGTCCAACCATAATTTTAACGCTGTAGGATATGTTTTATCAGTTGGGAACTCGTTCTTCTCTGAGAAAGCTAAGATGGGAATAGTTCTATCGTCGGCCGAAATCAAAGCAAATCCGCCACCTTGATAATTTACGATATAAAATGTTATTTCTGAACCTTCGCCTGTAAAACCAACTGCATCTTTAACTGTTTTTGCAGGATTAATTTTTTGTACAATTGGTTCAACAGAAGAATTGGCTTTTCCGATGTTCGTTTTACTAATTGGTTTTCTAGTTGAGGTTGGATAAATTGATTGTAGTATTGCAACTTGCTTTGCTTGCTCCAAGGTCACAAAATGGTTTTGAATTTTGCCCAAGTTAATTACCGGAACTTCAACTTCTGGTTCACTGTTCTTCTTACAGCTTGTTATCGCCATTGTGAAAAATAGCAGATAACATAAAATGTTTCTTTTCATGAGAGATTGATTAATTTATATTTTAGTACATGCAGCCAAAAATTATTAATTTTATGTAGTTGAAATCTAATTAACCTCACCATAGCTATGAAAAAGTTTATATTATTTCTATTTACTGCTTCGATATTTCTTTCCTGCAACAAAAAAACAGACGAGGAAGATCTATCTTCAACGAGTGTAACGATATTATTATTAAATCAGCAGGGGCAAAACTTATTAAATCCCTCATCTAATCTTAATGAGTACAATATTCAGGCCTTCATCATTAAAAACGGTGTGGAAACCTTATTCAACGACCCAACTTCTAGACATCCGAAAGGTTTCTTAATTGGTAAAACAAATACCAATCAAGAAACCTTATTACTTTTCTCATTTGATGCTTTTGGTAAGGATACCGAATTTTCGACTAGCCTTATCAAATTAGGTAGCTATGGAATGGATACTGTTAAATGCCAAAGGGCAACTACTGGCAACTATACCAGAGTGATGAAGGTATGGTACAACGGGATATTAAAATTTGATAGAAGCGTTGAAAAAAGCGATCCGATATTTACCATAATTAAATAGTCAAAGATAGATTACATTAATCACGCATTTTTAACCAGTTGGCATTGCGATTTTGCGGAAGTCTCATAATCAACGATAAACCAATTAGAGAAGGAATTATCAAGTTAGTGAGCCAAATAATTGTAGTAATAATTACAACGGTAGTATGTTGATCAGTAATAAAGCCAAATAAATAAACTGCAGTTACACCCCTTAATCCAATGTTTAAGATATCTATGGTAGGCACTATACTTTGAATGGTAAATAATAAAGTAATCATTAAGGTAACTTGGGTAAAGGTAATCGACGGAATAAGAAGGTTAATTAGTAAATAATACTGAACCACTAATATGAAGAACCTAATTAATGAAATTATCATTATGCGTATCAGGAACGGACGATCATAAGTTGATAACACTGTAAAAAAACGTTTATATCGACGTAAGAAACCAACTTTATTAATTAGCTTATCGAACGATCCGATGTTAAAATAAAGCATTAACAATACGGCAGAATAGATAGGAGAGGCAAACATCATCACATACACCCATGTAATATGCTCAGGCATATAAAAATAAATGAACACAGGAATAGCAATGCTAGCCAGTACGTTATACATCACAAATTGGGCAAAGGCACCCATACTCAGAACAATTACCCCTAAAACTCTTTTATAAGGGGGTATCATCATAATTCGGGTTGCAAAATCACCAACCCTGCCCGGAGTTATTGTTCCTAAAGATATACCGCAAACTACGGTTTGAAAAGCAGTCCAAAAGCTAATTGGTTGTACCTTAACCATCATTAGTTGCCATTTGTATACTTCACAAAGCCAGTTCAAGGCCATTAATGCAAGTAGGCTAATAAAGACAAGAACAACAGGTGTAGTATTCAGTTTACCAATAATGTTATCAAGTTCGCGAAGGCTCTCGTCGTTATTTAGTTTAGAATACAAAAAATGAATGGTTAGAATTGCTACACTGATCTTGATGGTCCAGCCTAGATAATTTTTGTATTTTTGCTTCATTAATAAATCAAAGTTAGAATAATTCCCTTTTAATAAGTTCTACTTCATTGCTTGACTTATCACTAAATTTTCTTGCAAAAAACGGAGTAAATGTTCCGTATTTCCCTGTAAAAGTACTATTATTCTTGAGTATATCGATTTGCTTTTTGGTAATGGGGCCAGGTGCTAATTTAGATGGCCAATAGGTATAGGTTAAATTAGTTCTGGTTTGCTGTAAAAAGGGAGAATTGCCAATAATCGTATGAAAAAAGGCCTCGTCAGAAAGAAGCGTATGTTGAAAGAATTCGGTGTATTGTTTATTCTGAGTTGATTCGTTTAAAATGTATTGGATACAATTACGGGACAAAACAAACCACATACAACCGAAATATATCTTGAATGCGGGCTTTCGTTTAGGATAAACCACTTTTATCAAAGTTTCTAGCAAATGAAAAAATGCATTGCGTGGGTGCCAATACACTCTTCGCTCGAACTTTTCGAAATGATAATAAAGGTATCTTTGAAATCGTCGTGCTTTTTTAGGGGATAAGATGCTTATAAATTCTCCACCTTGTTCTAAATGTTTGTAAAAGTCGACTTTATTCTTAACTGGAAAATCGGCACCACTTATTAGTGCATAATAATCCCCAAAGCCATGATCAATCGCATATTGAATTAGTTTAAGGGTTGCTTGTACGGTTGAAAAGCCGCCCCAATATACACGCAACGGATCAGGAATAAAAAATACGCCCAACTTATCTTGTAAATGAACGGGGCACACAATGCGTTCATCTAAATGGATGTAAATTCTGCTATTCTCGTCACTAAGTTCGTCTATAAGACGTTCGAGGTGAATTAAATCACCATGAGCCAGAATCAGGTACGAAACTTTCATTCTTACTTGTGTGGTTTTTCTAAAGCGACGAAGATAATTAAAATAACATTGTTATTGGCGCTAAGAAGAACGTTGAAAAATAGGAGAGGCCTTTAGTTTAAGGAATAAATCATGAAAAATTACCAAATAAAAAGGCCTTAACTGGTGAGATCAAGGCCTTTAATTTAAGATTATGGTTTTTATGATATTAAAAGTATAAAACAAATCTATGGTATTTTTATTTTAAATTCACATTATCTTTAAATTAATTTCATTTATTCTACTTAACATTTTGTTTTTAATGCCTTATTGGTCGCCTAAACGCACTTTTGTTGTGGATAATTTATATAAAAAAAGCGCTAATTTTTCTATTTATCAATAATTAAACCTAATAGTGCAATGCTAAAATTAGTTGCGCCATCTTTATTTGATGCTAATAACTGCCAACCTTTGTTAGGCGTAGAGCGATAACTACTTACTTCAGTTGCTCCTTTATTTATAGTTCCAAGTGCTTGCCGACTAGCGCTATTTCCCTCGTTTTTTATCCATTTCATTCCAAATATATAATTTCCAGGTTCGAGAGATAAATTATAAGGCGTTAAAGAAAAACTATTCCATAAAAAATTGTACTGTTCAATCCTTATCGGATTAATAAGTGTTGTGGTTAAATACTTACCATTAACCTCCTTAAAAATAACAAACTCAAAAGGTACGTTTATTTGGCTATTTGGAAATGTAGGGATATAGAATAAAAATGACTTTAGTTTGGTAACCTCAGAAATCGTTATGCTATTTACAATAGCCGAATTAAAATCAGGCTTGCCATATATAATGCCATTTCCCCATTTCCCGAAATAACCCATTATTTTTTCTTTTGGCGGACTAATAATTACTTCAGCTAATAAAATTGAAGCTGGAAGCATTAATAAAGTGGTATCTCTTTGTGGTTTAGGGAATATTTGTGTGATGTAACCGAGAAAGGAAAGCGTGATTTCGCTACCCATTTCGCGCGTATTAAATAAACCATCAGGATTAGTTACCCCAATATTTTTTTTATCAAGAGCAATATTAGCATTTGCCAATGGTTTTAAGTCGGGATAACTGATTACTTTAATAGACTGAGCAGAAGAACATGTGTAAATAAAAACTGAAATAACTATTAATTTGATTGTGCGTGTAATCCAACCCATTTTATAAAAGACTTATTTTATCTAAATATAGTTTGAAAATTTGTTTGAATTAATATTTTTTTCTTTTTGAAAACCAAATAGTTACATCGATTGTAGTAGTATTAAAATATAGCAATATAGCTAAAAAATGTTTAACCTAATACTAATACAATTAACCATGAAAAATTTATCAATTTTAATGCTACTGTTCATTTGCTTCTCTGCTTGCAAAAAAGACAGCTTAGATGAAACTTCGAACGCCGACGAGCTTAATAATGGGCTATCTAAAAATACGGTCTCTGCAACCGCAGTAGATCCTTGTTCAACTTCTGGTAATGTGGCAAAGGTTACCTGTTTAGTTCAAACCTTTAAAGCTAGCTTAACCACAGCGCAAGCAGCAGCTTTACAAATCCCTTTAACTAAAACAAGTGCTGCCAAATGGTCTGGTTTAACCGGGGGCGTAACCATCAGAAATGGTGTTGAGTTTAGCACATTAACTCCTTCTCAGGTTGCTGCAGCCAAAGCAATTATTTCTAATGCTACTGGCATAACTGCTAATGAAGGTTGGGATGAGTTTAATCAAATTAATTTAGGCGATGCCTATTTAGGTTCAATTGGCGGAAGTGCCTATGGAAGTGGTAAATACACAATAGCAATTTTAGGAGATCCTGCTTTGGAGGGTACTTGGATGTTACAAATTGGAGGACATAATTATGCACAAAACATTACATATAAAGACGGTATAGCAGTAAGTGGTTCGCCATCACTACAAGGAACTGAACCTAAATCTTGGACATTTGCAGGAATGAATTATGCACCATTAGCACAAGAACACATGGTAATGACCACCTTGATTGCATCGTTATCAACTATGCAACTGGCTGATGCAAAAATCACCACATCAATGACAGACTTAATGTTAGGAGCAGGCATGGATGATCAGTTTCCAACTACAAAAGCTGGTGTTAAACTCAGTACGCTAAGTTCTGCTACGCAAAACAACTTCCTGCTAGCGTTGCATCCTTGGCTAAATGATTTAAATTATGAGTTAAAAACGAAATTATTAAACATTTATACTGCTGAAATGGCTGATACATACATTTCGTACAGTGGCAATGCAACTGCCAACTCCGGTAATCCAAATTCATTTTTAATGAAAGATGGTGATTATGTACGCATCGATGGACCAAGTGTTTGGATCGAATTTATGGTTAAGAAAGGTATACTGTTTACAAACGATGTTCAATATCATACCGTATACAGAGATCATACCCGAGATTACAATGGACTTTAGTCAATAGTTATATAGTTAGTTTGATAAAACAGCAGCTTAATTGGTTGCTGTTTTTTTGTTAGCTAGGATTAAAAAGCTAAACTAAGTTCTTCAGGTAATCAAACGTTGTTTCGAAGAAAGTAGAAAGGTTAAGCCCATTGCTATGGTTAAAATACATAAATATTAATAACAGAATAACGGCGATATAGATGAATTTTTTAAAGGCAAAAGCTAAAAATATAAGTATTAATGGAATAATAATTAAGAAAACTCTATTAATGGCGAAAGGGTTTAAATTGCCATCCTTTTTAAATACATATAACAATTTACCATGTGACCCAGTATCATTCTCATGCTTTAGGTATACGAATGTAGATTTATCTATTTTTAAAGGTAAGATACCCACGCCATTGGCAAATGTAATTTCTTGGCTAAAGCCACTTACACTAAATGTATAAAGACCATTAATGGCTTCAATAGGTTGATTTAGTGAATCTGCAGCTATAATCGCTAGCTTGCTATTTTTGAGTAGACTTTCTTTAACAAGAAAATTATTAATATTCGAGTTTTGTGAAAAAGAGGCACTGCTAAGAAAAAGTAGCATAACCAGGTACAGGTATCTCATTCTATAGATCGTTTATTGTAAATTAAATATCCCAAATGTAATAAAACTCCATTTCTCTTTACCGAATCATCATATAAATTGTAGCTTAAGCTAATTGGGCCAACAGGAGTATGGTAAACTAACCCCGCAGTACCGGCATAACGAAATTTGCTAAAAGCTTCGGTATAATAGACCCCGTTAGATCCATTTTGTGCAAATTCTTTATAAGGTAAGAATAAATAACCTTCAATTCTTACATCAAGATTCTTTTTTAAATACAGAATGTTCTTTAATCCACCTGCTAAGTAAGTTGTAGCCCTAAAATTATGGAGAAATAATGATTTGCTATCTTGCAACGGATAAAATGCAGGAGCCGAAAGCAGAGAAGCATAATAATTCCTAAATAATGGTTGATTTGATAAAACACCTTCAGCTAAATAACCTAATGTATATTTTCTGGTATGAAAGAAATAATGCTCATCACTTATTTTTAAATATCCCCAATCCCTAAATTGCCTAAAAACTGCTGGTTTATTTGATGAAAAATGAGACGCATTACCTGGTGTATAATTTTCCTTTCCGGCAGTATAATTTACACTTAATAAAAAGTTTTGACCTCTTGTGGCATATTGCTTTCTATTTAACGAATTTTTTTCAAATAATAGGCTAACCCTAAATCCATTAAATACTGTTCTGTCTAAGATATCTCCAACAATAAAAGAGTTGGTGGGACTGTAATTATCACTATTGTTAATAAATGAGTTAACTAAAGTAATCCTCGCATTTTTATTTAGTGGGAAACCCATTTTTAGGTCAATCTTCCTGTCGGCCTGCTCTATATAGGTTGGGTGTGGGTTTTCTATAAAAATCTCGCTTGTATTATAATAATTCCAATGGTTGTAGGTAAATTCTGCTGCTAAAAATAGAGGGAGCCCTGAAGGATAATCAACACGACCGTTTAATTGAGCCGATTCATAGAACCTTCCAGAATAAAAATTAGCACCGAAAGTATAGGCTCGTTTATTTAAATAATTATACTGTAAACCTAAGTATACATTACTTATTGGCCTAGAAGAAATATTGCCTCCAAAATCTATCTTAAAACTTTTTTTTGGTTGAGCTACGATTTCAAAATTGTAACTGTCGTTTAATTGGTTGTAAGAAATTTTTGGGTAAATGGTTTCAAAGGTTTCATCGGCTACTAACTTGTAATAGCCTTGCTTAATATCTGAAAGATTAAAAGTGTCATTATCACTTTTGAACAGCCGTTCGATGTACCTCTTTTGCTGCGTGTTAACACCAGAAACGCTTACACTACTAAACATGAGATTTGGCTTACGGTCGTTAAAGTCGTTTCGCTTTTTATAAAGATCTATTGCGCTAACTCTTCTCGAAACAGATTTTTTAATCCGATCCATATCTGCCATCGTGGCTTCGTAACCTCTTTTTATGAATTCGGCTACAGGCTCAAAATTTGTAGTTGTATAATCGGCTAACTCCGGCTGTATATACACTCCATTTTTACCCACTAGGGTAGAATCAGATTTCGAAAGAAACATATATACCAAAAAACGATTCATCACACGGTCGTCGTTTTTAGGATATTCATTAAATATTTTTGAAGAAACATTAGCCCCAATAATGAAATCGGGTTTAAACTCGTTCTTCATTATATCGGCCGGGAAGTTATTATATAATCCTCCATCAAAAACATATTTATCATCTAGTTTAATTGGTCTATAAACTAATGGAACCGTCATTGTAGCCCTAACTGCTTCTGCTAAACTTCCTTTGCTAACCGTAATGCTTTTTTGAGATAATACATCCGAAACCATACATCGATAAGGCACAAAAAGATTATCGAAATTATCTTTTGCAATAGAAGATGCTTGCGAAAAAAGCTCTAATAATGCAAAATTAAGTGGGATATCATTTACTAAATTCGGTCTAAAACTTAATCTAAGACTAGTATCTGCCCACAATTTAGCCGTTAAAACAGACGCATTGTTATTGTTCTTTTGAAAATAAAAACTATAATCGCTTTTATATCTTCCACCAACCCAGTCTTGAAAATCAGTACTTAATGCAATCTGTTCAATCTGTTTCGGCGAATAACCTGCTGCATACATGGCACCTACAATGCCTCCCATTGATGTGCCCGTGATATAGTCTATTGGGATATTGTTCTCTTCTAACGCTTTAAGAACGCCAATATGAGCTAAACCTTTTGCTCCGCCGCCGCTTAATACTAGACCCACTTTTTGGGCTTTGAGCGATAGTGTTAAAAAGATAGAGAATAAAAGAAATAAGCCTTTTCGAAACATCAATATAAAAATATCGTTATTTCTGTTAATAACGTAAGGGAGATGCAATTTATGACAAAGTTGCCACGAACTCGTTGCTATCTACAACCAGATAAGCGGATGTCTGACAGGTAAATTCCGTATTACTTCTTCGTTTTTAGGCTGATGCTCTGCTTTTTTCCATGTATTCAGGTAATCTTTTTGATGATAAGCAATTGCGGCAAATAGCAACGATGGTTGTGCTACTGGCCAGCTTTCCCAATGCATAACATCTTTAGCATACGGCCATTTCTCTTTATTCGCAAGGAAGGGATATAGGAAGCTTACGCCATTTTTAATCCCTAATCCTTCGGTAGTTTGATAATTCCAAAGATTGTCTTTTGGTGTGCTCAATAGCTGACAAATGGTGGCAAATGCATCCAAATTAAAAATAGAATAACCATAGGGTTTAGTGCGTTTAAGTTCTAATGGTAAACTTCCGTCTTTATCCATTTGCTGAGGTAAGAGTACTTCTTTAAATCGTTTCCGGCAAAAATCGAGTAGCGCTATATTTTCTGTGAATTTAGCAAAGCAAGCTACCTGCATCACCCAACACGTACCATGGTTATTTTTAGCATTCATCTCGTCGATCCCGTATTTATGTGTGGTAAGCCAACTTAAATAGCTTGAAAACCATTTTTTAGCGCCTTCTACTGTTTCTTTTGGTAGTGATTTAGATTTTTCAATCGCAATTAACCCCTGTACCACTTCCATTAATTGTATGGTATCAATTATGCCAATTCCACGACCTGTAGCTACCCCTTTAATGGCTTGAGCATATAGTAGATTAGGATTCATCATAGTTGAAGGGTTTATAAACCATGCATCAATATGTTTAACGGCTTGAATTACATATTTATCATCATGGGTAAGTTGATAAGCAGAAGCTAAGGCACCAATAATTTGGCTAAAACGAATCATAGCCAATCGATGTGCTACAAAATTTTGTGGATTTGTTAACCCATCTTTTTGAATGTACGGTCCGCTCAGATTTGCAGGATTTGGCCACCAATAATCACCTTCCGAATAAAAATCATTTTTGCTGCCAGCACTTCTATCCGAACTTTCGGCAGTAACGGTTATTGGTTTTTGTTGCATTGCCCAAGCTGCCTCAGTTAAAATCTGAGTTTTTAAAGTATTGATTACTTCCTTTTTGAAATCATTGTTAGGTTTAAAGGAACTTACAAGGATTAGCAACAGAATTAAGAGGGATGATTTTAATTGATTCATTTTATAAAGTTATTAATATGCGCTGATTAAATATTTAGTATCTTTCGTAAAAATGTAATTTATTAGGCGGAAATGTATTTCAAACGTTTTCTTAAATAAGATGGCTAAAATAAACTATAAACAACAGCTAGAAGAAGTTAAAAATTTTGTATTAGAATATTTCAATACACATCACGATGCAAAATTGGTTTACCACAATTTGGATCATACCGAAAGTGTGGTAAATGCAACTATGCAAATTGCTAATCATTATCAATTAAATGATAAGGATTTTTTTATCGTTTGCACTGGAGCATGGTTTCACGATACTGGTTACTTTGAAGATATTCAAAATCATGAACAAAAAGGAGCCGATATTGCGGTAGAGTTTCTTAAAAAACAAGATATTCCGGCCGATGTTAGGGATTCGGTATTACAGGTTATTTTGTCGACCAAAATGCCCCAACGCCCTACCAACTTGCTCGAAAACATTGTTTGCGATGGCGATCTTTTTCATTTGGGAACTGAAGAATTTACTGAAAAACGTAAATTAATGCACAAAGAAATTTCGCTGCTTTATCAAATAGATAGCAATAAAAAGGAATGGAGAATAAAAGATGTCGAATTTCTCGAAAGTCAACAATACCACACCGATTACTGCATTTTATTGCTTAGCGAGCAAAAACAAAAAAATATTGATAAGCTTAAAAGCAAAATAAAGGACGAGGGAGAGGGCTTGAAACCCATTGCCTTTAACGAATTAAACGATGGCGCACCAGGTGAAAAGTTATTGCCTAAAAAGGATAAAAAACGTCCAGATAAGGGAATTGAAACCATGTTTCGAATAACTTCATCAAATAATCAGCGCTTAAGCGATATGGCCGATAATAAAGCACAGTTATTGATTACCGTGAACTCTATTATTTTATCATTAATTGTAAGTTTAGTATTAAGGAGGTTAGAAGACAATGCCTTTTTAATTATTCCAACATTTATCTTATTGATGGTAAGTTTAGGGGCTATTATTTTCTCTATTTTGGCTACTCGACCCTCTATTCCAGATGGTGTATTTACTGATAACGATTTGGAACGTAAAAAGGTGAATTTGCTTTTTTTTGGTAATTTTTACAAAATGGCACTTAACGATTATTCTAAAGGGATGATTAAAGTGATGAATGATACTGAATTCTTATACGGAACTTTAATTACTGACGTGTATTCGCAAGGGGTTGTATTAGGACGTAAGTACAAATTAATACGAATTGCTTATAATATTTTCATGTTTGGCCTTATTGCAGCAGTATTAGCATACGTGGCTTCGTATATCGCTTACGGTAAACTTTCATAAAATGAAAGATCAGCAATCAGAAAATATTTTCTTTGATCGAGATTTAAGCTGGCTCTCTTTTAATGAGCGTGTATTGCTGGAAGCTGCAAATATAGAGGTACCCTTACTTGAACGAATTAAATTTTTATCTATTTACTCTTCTAATTTGGACGAGTTTTATAGGGTAAGAATGCCGGTTTTATTAGCGTTGGCTAAATTAAGTAAGAAGGAGAAAAATCATATTTCGTTACCTGATGATTTATTAACAACTACCAACCAAACCATTCATGCACAGCAGCAAATGTATGGCGAAATCTTACGCAAGTCTATTATCCCTGAACTTCATAATCATCAGATTAACTTTATTTACGGAGAAGAAATTCCAAACGCATTAACCGACGAAGTTAGCCGATATTTTCTGAGCCAGGTATTGGCATTTTTACAACCTGTTTACTTAAATGAAAGCGAAACCTCTTTTTTTCCAACCAACAACGAGTTATACTTTTTAATAACATTTTCAGGGAAATCAGTAATTTTAAATATCCCGTCAAATAATTTACCACGATTTTATAAGATTACTAAAGGCGAACAAACATTTATTGTTTTCTTAGACGATATTATCAGAAGCAATCTTCAACATTTATTTGGCGATGAGAAAATAACCGGTTGTTTTAGCTTTAAAATAACGCGTACCGCCGAAATCGATTTAAAAGATGAATATGCTGAAGATTTGGCCGAACAAATAGAAAAACAATTACAAAAGCGTGATTTTGGATTGGCCACTCGGTTTTTGCATCAACCTGGTATACCCGAAAAGGTGATGAATGAATTGATTGAAAAATTAAATTTGAAAAAAGCGAATCGGGTAGAGGGAGGAAGGTATCATAACCTGAAAGATCTTTTTTCTTTCCCAGTTAAAAATCCAAGGCTAGAAAATGAAAATTGGGCTAAGATCAATTATCCGCCGTTAGCGAAAAACAAATCATTATTTGATCAGATTTTAGAAAAAGATCTCCTTATTAACCCACCATACCAATCGTACGATAGTGTTTTACGGTTTTTTAACGAAGCTGCCACAGATATAAGGGTGGTCGAAATATATGTTACCTTATACCGGGTTGCCAACGATTCGAAGATTGTAAATGCGTTGATCAGTGCAGCTAAGAATGGAAAAAAAGTGTTCGTTTTGGTCGAATTGAAAGCCCGTTTTGACGAGGCCAATAATATAAAATGGGCTAAAAAAATGAAGGAGGCTGGTGTGAGTATCATTTATAGCGTTACCGCATTAAAAGTACATGCTAAAATTGCTCTGGTAAAGCGAAAAATTGATTTACGTACCATTTATACTGGTTTATTGGCAACTGGCAATTTTAACGAAACTACAGCTAATTTTTATACCGATCATATTTTAATGACCTCCCATCAAGGTTTGTTAAGAGAAATGGAGCTGTTATTCATTTTTCTAGCGAAAAGGGTAAAGCCAACTAATCCAAAACTTATTCCATTTAACCATTTAATAGTTGCTCAATTTAACCTGCAAGATCGCTTTTTGGAATTAATAAATCGTGAGATCGACTTTGCGAAAAAAGGAATAGCGAGTTCTATTACGATTAAATTAAATAATCTCGAAGAAAAAGTGATGATCGATAAATTGTATGAAGCATCGCAGGTAGGGGTAAAAATAGACCTTATTATTCGAGGTATTTGCAGGTTAGTACCCAATGTAAAGGGAATGAGCGAAAACATTAACATTAAACGAATTGTTGATCGTTACTTAGAGCATGGCAGGGTATTTGTTTTTCACAATGCAGGTAATGAGGAACTATATATGGGCTCGGCCGATTGGATGAATAGAAACATTTATCGTAGAATAGAAGTTTGTTTTCCTGTGTACGACGAAGACATAAAGGCAGAAATAAAGGCTATTTTAAATCTACAGTTGGCAGATAATGTTAAGGCTGTAGAAATAAATGACAAAATGATTAACATCCCAGTTGTAACAAAAGGCAAACCAATACAATCACAATATCGTATTTATGAATTATTAAACCATAAAAATCATGTTAACGAACACCAAGCATAAAAGAAATATTTTAAGCATTGCCGCTTTATCGCTCTTTATTACTTTTTTAGCGATATCGTGTGTAAGCAAGGGGAATAAAGTAGTATCCAATCCTCCTGGATACGATTTAACTACCCCACAAAAATACAGCATGCCCGATGTTTTACAAGAAATATCTGGAATTGCTTTTAATAAAGGAGATAATAAATTTGTGTATGCGCAGCAAGATGAAGATGGTAAGTTATTTAAACTTCCTTTGGGTACAAAAGACGAAACTAAAACTAAGTTTGCAGAAAAGGGCGATTATGAAGATGTAAGCATCATCAACAATTGGGCAATTTTACTAAAAAGCAATGGCGATTTATTTTCTTTCCCATTAAGCGAAACGAAAAATACTGAAACAACCAATGTAAAAGAAAGTATCGGTTTGGTACCTAAGGGCGAATATGAAGGGATGTACGCAGATGAGGCTAGTGGCCAGGTTTATCTGCTCTGTAAAAACTGTAAACAAGATAAAGGGGGTAAATTAACAAGTGGGTCTATATTAAGTTTTCAAAAGGATGGCTCGTTAACTCCTAAGGGCAGTTTTAAGATCGATGCTAGTAAAATGGATAATTTATCAGGAAAAAAGAAAGGAACGTTTCATCCTTCAGCTTTAGCTATTCATCCATTAACTAAAGAATGGTATGTTGTTTCGTCTGTTAATAAAGCACTGGTAATTTTAGATGCTAAATGGCAAGTTAAAAGTGTATATCACCTAAATTCGAATATCTTTAACCAACCCGAAGGAATTGCATTCGACAAAAATGGAAATCTTTATATTTCGAATGAGGGTAGTGAAACTCAAATGGGTAATATTTTAAGGTTTGATTATAAAAAGAAATAAATGATAAAAAAGTTACTTCTTATTGTATGTTTCTGCACAACTATAGCCGCCTATGCTCAGGATTCGGTTAAATATAGGGTGATTTTAATTGGCGATGCCGGAGAGATGAACGAGGGCCAAAAGCAATCGCTTTATAATGCAGCGAAGCACGTAATTAAAGGAAAAACATCAACATTATACTTGGGCGATAATATTTATCCAGTTGGGATGGCTATTCCTGGTTATGGAAGTTTTGAGGAAACTTCTAAAATACTGCAGTCGCAATTTAAACCTATGCGCGATGCTGGCTCAGCGGTTTATTTTATTCCTGGAAATCACGATTGGGATAAATCTGGTCCTAATGGCTTAGCCAAAATACAAGCACAGGGTGATTATTTAGCTTCTTTTAACGATCCACTTTTAAAGTTGATCCCTGCTAATGGTTGCCCAGATCCCGTAGCTATTAAATTAACTGATAAATTAACCATTATCGCGTATGATAGCGAGTGGTTTCTATTTCCATATAATAAAGCTAACCCAGATTGCGACTGCCAAACCAAGGATCAGGTATTGCAGCGTTTGGAAGACTTATTAGAGCAAAATAGAAATAAGATTATCATTTTGGCTTCTCATCATCCTTTTCAAACCTATGGTGCACATGGTGGATATTTTACAGTGCGAAATCATTTGTTGCCTTTAACCTCATTAAATCGCAGCCTTGTAATTCCTTTACCCGTAATTGGATCGATTTATCCGTTTTTGCGTTCAACATTATTAAGCCCTGAAGATCTTAATCACCCCCTTTATAAAGATATGATCAAAAGTGTAAATTCCATTTTTGGTAAAAAACCAAATATCATTTATGCAGCTGGGCATGAGCATGGCTTACAATTTATTAAAAGCGATCAACTTCAAATTGTAAGTGGATCGGGTGCGAAGGTAACTGCAAATAAAAAGGGAAAAAATTCATTATTTCAGGAAGAGCGACAAGGATATGTAATTGCTGATCAATTAATTAATAACGATATGCGGTATAAATACTTTGTTTATGTCGATTCGGGCGTAAAAGAGGTATTTAGCTATACCCAACCCTATAAAGAGCTGGCAGCGAAAATCGTTAACGAATATAAAATCATCAAAGCAGATAGCATTACCGTTAAAGTTCATCCAGAATATGACAGTGTTGGCAGATTTCACCGCTTTCTTTTTGGCGAAAACTATCGTAAAGACTATGCGATGGATACTAAATTTCCTGTACTTCGTATTTCTGAATTAAAAGGAGGATTAAAACCAACACAATTAGGTGGTGGTAATCAGTCTAAATCTCTACGTTTAGAAGACAAAAATGGGAAAGAATGGGTATTACGAAGTGTTGAGAAATTTCCTGAAGTATTGCTACCACAAGGATTACGAGAAACGTTTGCAAAAGACATCATAAAAGATAACATGTCTGCCCAGCACCCCTTTGGTGCATTAATTGTACCCACTATAGCTAAAGCAGTAAATGTACCACATAGTACGCCAATAATTGGCTGGGTGTCTCCAGATCCTGCTCTGGGCGATTACATGAGTGCATTTGCAAATACCCTGTGTTTGTTCGAAGAACGTGAACCTTTAGGTGATTCAGACAATACGGCTAAAATGTTTAAAAAGCTCGACGAAGATAACGATAATACATACGATGGTGCTTCACTATTAAGAGCAAGAGCTTTAGATGTGATGTTGGGCGATTGGGATCGTCACGAAGACCAATGGAGATGGTATCCAGAGAAAACCGAAAAAGGAAAAAAATACATTGCTGTTCCTCGAGATAGAGATATGGTATTTTATAGAACAGATGGCTTTATTCAACGTTATGCTCAATCTTCTTCGCTTTTACCTATGATGCAAGGCTATGAAAGGGAAATTAAGAAAATCGATTGGTTTTTGTGGGAAGGCAGGGCAATGAATAGTCGATTAATGTCGCAATTTACCGAGCAAGAATGGGATCAATTGGTAAAAGATTTTTGTGCAAAGCTTACGGATGATGTTTTTGAGAAAGCATTAAAAGCCCTTCCAGAACCCAGCTATACTTTACGTCGCGATCAATTTTTGGAAAGGTTAAAAGAGCGTAGGGCCTCCTTACCAAAGTTGATGAACGATTATTATCATTTCTTTAACAGGATTGTTGACATTCAAACCAGTCATAAAAACGAAAGAGTATTGATTACCGATTCGGCTAATCAACATTTAAGTATAAAAATCAATAAAATTTCGAAAGAAGGGGACATAAAGGACGAGATTTTCAGTAGAACTTTTGATCCTGCTATCACTAAAGAGATTCGTTTATATGTAAAAGATGGAAATGATAGTCTTTTAATAAATAATAAAACTGCTCCCATAAAACTTCGAATTATTGCTGGTGGAGGAAAGAAAGTGTATACTATACCTAAAACTGATCGTCCAGTACAGCTTTTTGGTCGAAAAAATGGAAGTTCTAGCTTTACGGGCGATGATCAAAACCGACTGCGTAAAAAAATGTCGATTGATACTGCTAATGTTGGTTATTTAGGTAAGGACATGTACACTAGAACATCATTAAATCCCAATGCTGGATATAATAATGATGATGGGTTATTGCTTGGGCTGAGCTATAAAATCATAAATCCAGGTTTTAGGAAGCAACCCTATGGAAACTCACAATATTTCTCTTTTTTACATGCATTTGCCACTACCGCATTCAGGTTTCATTATCGGGGCGATTGGTTAAAGGTTGTTGGTAAGGCCGATATTACGGTAAAAGCCGATGCATATGCACCAGATAACACACAGAATTTTTTCGGGATTGGAAATGAAACCAAGAACGAAGAACGAATTAGCTATTATCGTGCCAGATTTAATATTTATCAAGTTGAATCGGCTTTAAGATGGCGCAGACCAAAATCTACTTTTAGCATTGGGCCAAGTTTTCAACTGTATAAGTACGACGCTGAGGATAACGCTGAGCGCATACTTACCGTTCCGAATGAACTACATTCGAATGATAGTTTACGTATTGCCCAAAATAAATGGTATGGGGGAGTAGTTGCTAATTTTATTAACAATACGCGTGATAACGATATTTTACCGACATTAGGTAGTTATGTAGATTTTAAGTGGTCAGTTTTTAAAGGCTTAAATGAATATGCTAGTTCTTATGGCCAATTTACTGGCGATATAGCATTATATAAAAATTTAGATGGTAGAGCAAAATTTGTATTAGCCGATCGTTTTGGAGGAGGAATAACTGTTGGAAAACCAGCATTTTATCAGCACTTGTTTTTAGGGGGGCAAGGGAATTTGTTAGGCTTTAGGCAGTTTAGATACGCTGGTCATCATAGCTTCTATAATAATTTAGAGCTAAGAGCAAAACTGGGTGATTTTGTTAGTTATGTCTTACCTGGTCAGGTTGGGTTAATTGGTTTTTATGATGTTGGAAGAGTATGGGCAACGAACGAAAAATCAAATCAATGGCATCATGGTGTTGGAGGTGGCATGTATTTTGCGCCAGCGTCATTAGCTATTTTCCGTTTTGTAATGGGCAAATCAAACGAGGGATGGTATCCATATGTTTCGATGAGTTTTAGGTATTAAATAATAGTAAGGGAAATGAACACAAGTGTAATTCAAATTAATAAAAACGAATGCGTAAGTTGTCAGGTAGAATCTACGCTATCTTTTAGGCCCTTAATTACCTATTTAAAAGGTAGGCTTAAAACAGAACAAACCTTAAAGGCCGAGTTTTATCGTTTTTTATTAGAGAAAATTGAGCGCGAAGAAACCTTAAAGAACGATATTGATGTCGATAATTTAGTAAAGCATAAAGATACATTAGAGCTAATTTATACCATTTTAACACCTTTAATGGCCAACGAAAAGGATCTAATGTGGGCTTTAAGCACACCTGTTCCAGATAAGATTTTTTTTAGTACCGATGCATTTTTTGAAGTCCTTTCTTTACATGCAGAACAAAAAAAATTAAATCACACTGAAGAAGAAGAAGAATCCAAAGAAAAACAACAATTACAGTTTATCTATCGGATGATTTTAAACCGGTTCTATAATTATACTTCTATACAAAAAAACGAAATTTTATATGCATACACCAATCCAGATACGCAATTAACACAGTATTATAACATTAACGCAGATACTCAATTTATTGATATCACCTATGAAGGTGAATTACCAGAGCTTAATTTTGAACTGGTTACTACACAAGTTCAAGAAGGTACTGAAATTGAGCACTTGCAAGAAGTTATTCCATTAAGCAGATTTAAATTCGATGGTTTTACAGTGATTTCATTAGCCGATGTAACTTTGCCTCATGCCATTGAAGGTATCCGGAATGCTTTGGTTAATCATAATTATGAAGCAGAGGCCTATGAGCATGTAATACAGGCATTGAAGACTTTAGCAGGTGATGGCCATATCGAATTTGGGTTGCTACCTTTTTTAGCAGTAAATGGTAAATTCGTTTTTGATAATGCAAAGGATTCGCAAAGTATTTTGATTAATTCGGGCAAGAAACATGAGTTACAAGAAGAAACATTCTATGCATTGGTAGACGACTATAAGGATAATCCTAGACCAATTTTCTTCAATAATTTAACTGATGAGAAAGTTCTGCGTTTTCCATTTTTAGATGTACTGAGAAAGAATGATGTACGTTCGTACTCATTTTTGCCTGTTTATTACAACAATCAACTGGCAGGGGTAATGGAGATTTATTCGAAAGAGGATCTGGAAGTAGATGATAAATTGATTTCTAAATTACATACAGCTATACCGCTTTTAGGTCAGTTGCTACAATACCGCATTGAAGAATTTAATTTTCAGATGGATGAAATATTAAAGGATAAATTTACGGCTTTACAACCCTCTGTACAGTGGAAATTTAATCAAGTAGTATGGGATTTTCTTAAGAAAAATAAAGGCAAAAAGAAAACACAAGAAATAGAAACGGTTACTTTTAAAGGCTTGTATCCTCTTTTTGGAGCAGTTGATATTCGTAATTCTACCGTAGAGCGAAATTTTGCTTTGCAAGCAGATTTAAAGGCACAATTAGAAAAACTAAGTGAAACTTTAATTAAACTCAGAGTTATTGTTCACCTTGATCTTATCGATAAGATTTTATTCAATTGCAAAGACTGGATCAAGAGAATAGACGATTTTATTAGCTCAAGTGAAGAGGCATTATTGAATGAATTTTTAGAGCTTGAAGTTTATCCTGTGCTAAAACATATTGAAAAAGGGCACACTAATACTTCTGAAATTATTACCAGCTATTTTGAGTTTATTAACCCAATAGAAGGAGAAGCATTTGAAAATAGAAGAACTTTAGAAACTTCCATGCAATTTATCAACAATTCGGTAAGTGAGTATTTAGAAGAATCTCAGCAAAGTTTGCAAGCTTCGTATCCATGCTATTTTGCAAAGTTTAGAACAGATGGAGTTGAGTATGATATTTATATCGGTCAAGAAATTGCACCCGATTTACCATTCGACCTATTGTACTTAAAAAATATCCGCCTTTGGCAATTAACAGCTATGGTAGAAGTTGCTAGATTAACCAATGGTTTGGTAAGTCAAATGCCTAGAGCATTGTTAACCACTCAGCTAATTTTTATTCACTCTAATCCAATTGATATTAGTTTTAGAAACGATGAGCGTAGATTTGATGTTGAGGGTGCTTATAATATTCGTTATGAGGTAGTTAAAAAGCGTATTGATAAAGTAATGGTTAAAGGAACTGACGAGCGATTAACGCAGCCAGGAAAAATTGCATTGGTTTATTTTAATACTTATGAGGCAAATGAGTATAAAGAATATATAAAATATCTGCAGGAGCAAGGGTTTTTGCTCGACAATTTAGAAAGCCTAGATTTAGAAGAACTTCAAGGCGTGAGTGGTTTAAGGGCTTTGCGCGTTGGGGTTAATTATATGGCTTGTGATTTTTTTGATGAACAGTCGACGAAGGCTAAAAAATCAATCTCTCTTTAATTCAAGATCTGTTTTCACCACATAATATAAGGTCATACAAGATATAGCGCCTAGCTTATATGTTTTTTCAATGCCTTATATGGTTGAATAAGCTAAGCATCAAATGCATTAATAATTTCATTTTCAAATGATTAAATTTTTCCGTTAAACTTTTTAATTTCAATATTGTTACCTCATAGCAACATTAAATTGTGAAAATGAGTTTAACAGCCTATAAAAAGAAGCGAAGCTTTACCAAAACTGCTGAACCTAAAGGTGGAAAAAGTTCTAAGAAAGAATTACGATTCGTAATTCAAAAACACGATGCTTCCCACTTGCATTACGATTTTCGCTTAGAAATGGAGGGTGTTCTTAAGAGCTGGGCAGTACCAAAGGGCCCATCAACAGACCCAGAAATTAAAAGATTAGCCATGATGGTAGAAGATCATCCTTATGATTATCGGAATTTTGAAGGGATAATTCCAAAAGGCGAGTATGGGGGAGGAACCGTGATGGTTTGGGACGAGGGAACTTATGAGCCAATTGAAAAGCTAGATGACATTAAATTGCAAGAAAAACACTTACTTAAACAGCTAAAGTCCGGCTCATTAAAAATCGTTCTACATGGAAAAAAGGTAAAAGGGGAGTTTGCTCTTGTAAAAACGAATTGGAAAGAAGAAAATTCATGGTTGTTGATTAAGCATAAGGATAAATATGCGAGCACAAATGATATACTTTTAAAAGACAAATCCGTACATTCAAAAAAAACCATTGCCCAAATCGAGAAAACAAGTAAGGGTAAAAAAAAGGCTTTTTATCAAACGTTAAAACCTTGCCTCGCAACGTTGGTTGATAAACCAATTGAAGGTACCGATTGGTTGTATGAGATTAAATGGGATGGGTATCGTGCCATCTCTTTCATGAATAAAAAAACCAAGCTATTAAAGTCGCGAAATGATAAATCTTTCGAAGAAAAATTCTATCCAATTTTTAATGCTATTAAAGATTGGGATTGCAATGCCATTGTTGATGGTGAAATTGTTGTAGTAAATGAAAAAGGTTTGGCCAATTTTGGGGCTTTACAAAACTGGAGAAGTGAAGCCGATGGCGAATTAGTATATTATGTTTTTGATATCGTTTGGTATAATGGTTACGACCTAAAAGACCTCTCGTTAACTGAACGTAAGGCAATTTTAACCCAATTAGTGCCAGAAGATTCGTTAATTAGGTTGAGCAAAGACTTTAATACTTCGGGTACAGCGTTTTTAGAAGCAGCCAAAAAAATGGGCCTGGAAGGTATAATGGCTAAACGTAAAGATAGCGTATATGAAACCGATCGTAGAACATCGAACTGGTTAAAAATAAAATCGAATAAACGACAAGAAGTTGTAATTGGAGGATATACAAAGAATAAAGATACAAGTAAACCATTTAGTTCATTACTAGTAGGGGTATTTGATAAAAATAAGTTTGTGTATACGGGTAAAATTGGGACAGGTTTTACTACTCAATCCCAAAAAGATATGATTACATTATTTAAACCTTTGGTTATAAAAAAACATCCTTTTTATGAGGAACCTAACATTAATAAACCGAATAAGTTCAGACCTAATCCTCCTCATGCCGAAGCAACCTGGTTAAAACCTGTGTTAATTTGTGAAGTAAGCTATACCGAAATAACAACAGACGGCGTGATGCGACATCCTTCTTTTGAAGGTATGCGTGAAGATAAAGAACCAAAGGAGGTAGTTTTGGAAAAAGAAAAAGATGTTAAGAAATTGGTAAAAAAAATTGATTTAGAATCAACAAAGAACAATAAAAGAAAAACATTGCTAAATCCTACAGACAAAACGCAGGTTAGAAAAGTGAATGGTAATGAGCTTAGATTTACTAATTTAAACAAGATCTATTGGCCAATAGAGAAGATTACAAAAAGAGAATTAATTAACTATTATTATCAAGTTGCCCCATACATACTTCCCTACTTAAAAAATAGACCTCAATCTTTAAACCGGCATCCAGATGGAATTGGTGGACCAAGTTTTTATCAAAAAGATGTAACTGGAAAAGTACCTGCATGGATGGATACTTATTTATATCATACAGATGATAGTGATGAGGATAAGCATTTTTTATTGGGCAATAATGAGGCTACTTTACTTTATATGTCTGGTTTGGGCTGTATTGAAATGAATCCCTGGAGCAGTACGATTAAAAAACCAGATCACCCAACATGGTGTATTATTGATTTAGATCCAGATAAAAACTCTTTTAATCAAGTAATCGAAGCTGCTCAGGTAACAAAACAGATTTTAGATAACATGGGTGTGCCAAGCTATTGTAAAACAAGTGGGTCTACTGGATTGCATATCTACATTCCATTAGGTGCAAAATATACCTATGAGCAGTCTAAAGAATTTGCAAGAATAATTGTGACACTGGTGCATCGTGAATTGCCAAAATATACAAGTTTGGAGAGAACAGTGAAGGAAAGAAAAGGAAAAATGTACCTCGATTTTCTTCAAAATAGGGCATCTGCAACAATTGCAGCACCTTATTCGATGCGCCCTAAACCTGGTGCTACAGTTTCAATGCCATTAGCATGGGATGAAGTAAAAAAAGGCTTAAAAATGAAAGATTTTACAATCTTTAATGCAATAGAACGGATAGAAAGTTTAGGAGACCTATTTAAACCTGTATTAGGGAAAGGTATTGATTTGAAGAAGGTGATTTCCTAAGCCCTTTTTTTGTTTCCTAAGCTTTGCATCAATTGATCATATAAATTATCACTGGTTGCTTTTTGCGGTTTCATTTTCTTCACCACCACACGTTTGCCTTTCGATTTAGCTTTTATTATTTTTAAGAGTTCTTTTGTGTATTCATCTTTAAATGAAGTAATATCGAACGCCGAACTATATTGTTTGATGAGCGCCATGCCAACCTCCATTTCCTTCTTGGTGATGTTAACATTGTTAACTGTTTTAAGGTCAGACAAACTTCTTATTTCTTCCTGAAACCTGATTTTAGTGATCACAATCACATGACCCATTGGGTGGATGACACATAAATTTTCAGTATTTCGAAGTACAAAGCGTGCAATTCCAGCCTTTTTAGATTTTTCGAGCGCTTTTAACAATAGGGCATATGCTTTAGCTCCTTGTTTTTCTGGCTCGGTATAGTAAGAAGTTTCGTAATAGATAGGGTTAATATCTTTAATGTCTACAAAGTTTTCTAGCTCGATAATTTTATTCTTTTCGGGTGCTGCTTCTTCAAAATCATGTGCTTCTAAAACCACATAACTGTCTTTTAACATATAACCTTTAACTATTTTCTCGAATGGAACTTCTTTATGTGTATCTGCATTTATGCGCCGAAATTTAATTTTAGCATGATCACGTTCATCTAGCATATCTAAATCTAAATTGCTGTTTTGTACCCCAGAATAAAGCTTAACAGGAATATTAACTAAACCAAAACCGATTGAACCTTTCCAAATAGATCTCATAATTTATAAACAATTTTAATATTGGAAAGTTTGGGTTTCTACCACTAGTCTCGAATTTGAGACTACATATAAGTTAAAAAAAATCCCTTATTTTACCGAGAATTTATAAAATAAACGAAAATGAAATATAGGTTATTTAAAGACGTAGAGATTGCAGAAATCGGTTTGGGTACTTGGCAATTAGGTAGTGCAGAATGGGGCGACGTGGATGAGGAAGTAGCCTTTAACATTTTGCAGGCATACACAGATTCAGGTGGAAACTTTATCGATACAGCCGATATTTATGGTAGTGGCTTAAGTGAGAAGATAATTGGTAGATTTTTAAAAACAATAAATAAAGAAGTTTTTATTGCCACAAAACAGGGCAGAAGAAGTGATGGTGAATATGGTTGGCCTCAGAATTTTAGTTACGACTCGATGAAACGCCAAGCCGAAAGTTCTCTAGAAAATTTGGGGCAATCGCAGTTGTTTTTAGAACAATTACACTGTATTCCGCCAACTGAAATGCGTTCTGGCAAAGTGTTTGATCACTTAAGAAAACTACAGCAAGAAGGAATTATTAAGCATTTTGGCGCAAGCGTTGAAACTACAGAAGAGGCACTTGTTTGTTTAGAGCAAGAAGGACTAGCCTCTTTACAGGTCATTTTTAATTTATTTAGGCAGCATGTTGCTGATGAGTTGTTCGAGAAAGCTGCAAAAAAAGGAGTTTCACTTATTATACGAGTGCCTTTGGCTAGCGGTTTATTAAGCGGAAGATTTAAAGAGAATACAACTTTTGGGGATAAGGATCATCGAAATTTTAACGCCGATGGACAATCATTTAACGCTGGAGAAACCTTTTCGGGTATCCAATTTAATGAAGGTATTCGTTTAACGAAACAAATACAATCTATATTACCCGATGATCGAACTGCACAATGGGCATTAAGATGGATCTTGGATCATCCTCAAGTAAGTACAATAATTCCTGGTGCATCAAAAATTAGCCAAGTGAATAGTAATGTACAGGCTTCAGATTTACCTTCGTTGCCTTCCACTACTCATCACGCATTACGTAAACTCTATGATGATGAAATTAAGATACAGATTAGAGGACATTATTAAAATTTAACCTTTTTTTCTATCTTAAAGCCATGAAACGATCCAATCCTATTAAAAGCCGTTTTTTTATAGCAGTTGCTGGTGCAGTGTTATTAATTTCGACAGTTTTGTTATTAAGTAGCAAAAAAATCACTAAAGAAAAAATCAGTAAAATAGACTTCAATGTAGAAACCGTAGTTACAGGTTTAAGCATGCCCTGGGCTACAGCATTTTTGCCTAATGGCGATATGTTAGTAACCGAGCGTGCTGGTAAATTGCGATTGGTTAAGGACGGGAAACTTGATCCAGTTGAAATTACTGGTCTTCCAAAAGTTTTTTATCGCGGACAAGGAGGATTATTAGATGTGGTCTTACATCCTGATTATGCAAAAAATGGATGGATATACCTTAGCTATTCATCACCAAAAGCCGAAGGAGAAGAAGGAGACGATAATGGCGCTAATACAGCATTGATGCGCGCTAAACTTAAAGACCATGCATTAACCGATGTGCAAGTTATCTTTAAAGCCCTACCAAATGTGCGTTCTACACCCCATTTTGGTGGTAAAATTGTTTTTGATAAAAAGGGATATGTGTTTTTATCACTTGGTGAACGTGGGAAACAAGATGCTGCTCAAGAGCTAAGCAAAGATCAAGGAAAAGTAGTTCGTTTACATGAGGATGGAAAAATTCCAGCCGATAATCCATTCGTAAAAACACCCGGTGCTAAACCAGAAATTTGGAGTTATGGACATCGTAATCCTCAAGGAATGGTGATGCATCCTTCAACTGGAGTACTATGGGAACATGAACATGGCCCACAAGGTGGTGATGAATTAAATATTGTTGAGAAAGGAAAGAATTATGGCTGGCCGTTAATTACGTTTGGCATTGGCTATGATAATAGTATTATATCGAAAGATACGGCAAGGGCTGGACTAGAGCAACCGGTTACCTATTGGAAACCTTCTATTGCACCTTGTGGTATGGATTTTATAACCAGTGATAAATATAAAGGCTGGAAAGGAGATCTATTAGTAGGATCGTTAAAGTTTAATTATATCCAACATCTTGTAGTGAGAGGAAATAAAGTATTGAGTAGAGAGATTATTTTAGAAAAAATTGGTCGTGTAAGAGATATTCGTCAGGCTCCAGATGGTTTTATTTATGTGGTAGTTGAAGATAAGGGTAGTGTTGTTCGTGTTCGTCCAAAAGCTTAATTTTTATGAAGTTATTTCCACTATTATTTTGCGGAATTACGTTTTCTATAGCTTATTTCGCAAATCAAAATGATGAACTCACTAAAAGCATGGCACGAGGGAAGGAAATCTATAACGAAACCTGTATAGCGTGTCATTTAGGTAAAGGAGAGGGGTTAAAAGGCACTTTCCCGCCTTTGGCAAAGGCCGATTATTTAATGAAAACACCAAATAAAGCGATAGCTTCTATCAAGTTTGGCTTAAAAGGTAAAATTCTGGTAAATGGGGTGGTTTATGATGGAATGATGCCTAGTCCAAATTTAGGTAACGATGAGATTGCTGATGTAATGAATTATATTTTAAATTCGTGGGGCAATGTGGCTAAACAACCTATGATTACCGAGAAAATGGTAGAAGCGGTAAAGTAAGTTCTAAAAGGGTGAAGTAAAAATCTTTTCGAGCATAGTGTCAAGCGCAGCGTGTTCTTCTCCAAAACGCCCAATAATGTTCCCGCTTTTATCAATTAGTATCTTGGTGGGATAGGACATAATATTGTACAGTTTGGAAACATTAGTTGCAGGTGTATTTCCTTGCAACACGTGTAACCATGGAAGTTTATCGTCTACCACTGCCTTACGCCAAGCAGCTTGTGTATTATCGTCTGCTGCAATGCCTAAAATCTCGAACCCTTTATTTTTATATTTTTGATAGAGATTAATGAGGTGGGGATTTCCTTTGCGGCAAGGAACGCACCAAGATCCCCAAAAATCAAGGAGCACATATTTGCCCTGTAATTCTGAAAGTGATATTCTTTTACCATTGATGTCTTCTTTTGTGAAGTTTGTTGCAAGGGTGCCTGGTATACCCAATTTTCTCTTCTTTAACTGTTGCTCAATATCTTTTCCATATATACTTTGTTTTATTGATTCAGGAAATCGGTTATAAAATAGTTGAAGGGTGTCTGTACTTAGATCTCTTGCAAAAAACTGTAATACATGAGCAGATGCAACTGAGTGCGGGTATTTATTGATAAAATTGTGGTTTAATTCTTCCATTTCTTTAAAGTATGGGTCGAGCACCCAGCCTTTAAATTCTTGAAAAGCTGCATTGCTTCGTTTATTAACAGCTTTTAAGGTGTCCATTACTATTTTCCATCTGGTTTCAACTTTTTGTAACGCGTAATTTAATTCAGAAAGTTCATTCTGGGACTTCGAACCTACCATTTGCATATTGGAAAAATCTTCTACATCTCTGAGTGTAACCACCATAACTGTAGGTTCTATGATAATTTGTATCCAACTCTTGTCATATGAAAGCTTTGCAACGACTGGTTTATTGAGTGCGCCTTTGAATACGAAATTGCCATTATTTATTAACGAGCTATCCCTTTGCCAAGTATTATCGGTTTTAGGGTAGTTAAGATAAATATATCCTTTAGCAGTAGGAGGCAATTTTCCTTGCAAAATAAAAGGTTTTGATGTTTGTGCATATCCAAAAATAACGGAAAAAAGCAATACAATTGTGAGGAATAGATAGTGTTTCATTAGCGTTTTAGTTTGTTCGTTCTGTTTTTAAGTCGCAAGACATGTGAAAATGTTGCACTAGATAATATTTTTTTTATATTAGTCGTTTAAACACACAAAAACAATTTTATAATGAATTTAATGAAAAAGATCCTATTTTTAAGCCTTGTTGGCTTATCAACCTTTGCTCTTCATTCTTGCAAAGCAAAAAAGGTAGTTGTAAAAGCACCCCCTGCACCAATTAGTACACCGGCTCCAACAGAAGAGAAAAAAGTAGAGCCAGCACCTGTACAAAAGGAAGAAGAAAAATCTGTTCCAGTAGAAAAACCTAACTTTAACTTAGCGAATGTGCAATTTGAATTTAATTCATTTGTATTAAAAACTGCTTCATTACCTATTTTAGATAAAGCAGTATCAGAGATGAAAAAAGCACCAGATACAAAGTTTGTTCTTAATGGACATTCGTCTGCAGAAGGTTCAGAATCACATAACTTATCATTATCTGTAGATCGCGCAAATGCGGTTAAATCTTATTTTGTAAATGCTGGTTTGAATGCTGCTAACTTTAAAATTGTTGGTTATGGCGATAAAAACCCGGTTAGCAGTAATACTAGCGAAGCTGGTAGGATGTTAAACAGAAGAACAGAGATCCAGGTGGTAAATTAATTCCCGTTTTCTACCTTCTTCATTTCTTCTTTCCTATCCTTATTGAAGTCGAATTTCTTAAATTCGTCGCTTTTTGGCAGTACAACGGTGAATGTATCGAGCTCATCGATCTCAATGCTCACTATTCCGCTCAATAATTCGATAAGGTGACCACCAGCTTTTTTGTCGGCCGATAAGAAATGAAAATGATAGCCTGTAATATTGGCTCCGTCCATGTGATGGGGGATCCGGTAGCCAACCAGATCCCCTTTTACGTTACTAAAATTGAAAAACTGTTGTAAGGGAAGCATTGTAGCCAATGGAGCGTAAGGTTTCTTGGTAGATTTGGGAAATGCTCTAGTTTTGAGCTGTTCAAAATTCCCTTTGATTCTAATCGCATAGATAATGTTCTTGTTGGTTAAAATACTATCTAAAAAAGCAAAGAGCTGTTCTTTCGTTTTGGTCGTTTTTAATGTGAATTTCTGCTCTGGTCTGAAAAAATTCACTACCGCAAATGGCGTACTTCCGTCTTTTATTTCGAATGTTTTCCCAGAGGCTTGAGTTTGATAAATCTTTCCGTCGAGTATCAATAACTCTCCATCTAACTGATCGGGAGCACCTAATCCGAAATCGCCATACTGCATGAGCTGGCGGTATGGATAAAATGCATCGAATAAACCGCCTATAAAGGCATTAGCATGACCTGCAGTATATAGATTATTCTGTTGCGGAAGTTTCTGTGCATGGGCCGTAACTATAATTTGCCCTGTTATTAAAAGGAGTGGAGAAAATTTTCTGAACATGTGGGAGCGTTTAAGAATTAAAGATAAGAGAATTTAAAACAAAAAACCTCCAAACGATAAGTTTGGAGGTTAGCTGTGAACGATATGGTACGAAATTCGAACCAATTATTGGAAGATTTGAAGTTGTTGGCGAGAATAAATCCACCACTTATTTAAGTGTCTCGACAGATTATTTCCAGAACTCATCTTCTGCAGCTTGGTCTTCAGAAAAAAGCCAAACTTGAACAATTTTTCCATCAACAACTTCGAACAGATCAACACCGTTCATATTCACTGTTTTTTCTCCAATTTTTCCACTAAAATGTACTGGAAATGAAACTAAACTTCCATTAGACATCATAGCGCCTGTTGGGTTTATGACCAATGAACCTTGTGTAACTCCCATCATATCACCAAGCATTTTTCCTATGGCTTCAAGTCCTTTTTTTGTTCCAGCAAATTGATGGTTACCAGGCTGGTGCCATTTTGCATCGGGGCTGAAATATGAAAATGCTGTAGGGATATCTCCTTTTGAAAGGGCTATTGAATAAGCCTCTACTACTTCTTTTGCTGTCATTTTAGTTGTTTTTAAATTTGATATTTAATTATTAAAAAGTGTATGATTGCCCATCTTCAGGAACGCTCACTTTATCTGATATTCCTTTTTCATTCAGAAACTCTTTCAAATCTTTCCTTGTTAGTGTATTGTGGTTTACTCCTTCCATATGGCTTACTACAATACTTGCATTGGGAATAGCTTTATGTACTTCGTAAATGTCTTTCTTGTTCATTATTAACTGACCGCCAAAAGCAAATTGATTGTCGCCACCGTTTAAAATCACTATGTCGGGTTTATGTTGGTCTAGTGCTTCTTGCACACCTTCATACCAAACGGTATCTGCAGCTAGATATATAGTTTTTTCTGTAGGATGTTTTAAGACCAATCCGCAAACAAAACCTGCAATTCGCAAAATGTAACCCTTGCCGTGCTGTGCTTTGGTTCTGCTAAGTTTTATTTCGCCAAAAACTGAGTTCTCAGTTAAAATTTCAACATTGGTAAAACCTGATTTTTCAATGTTTAATTGATCTGCTTGGTCTTGTACAAATATTTTTATTTCCTTGGGTAAAACATTTACAGCTTCTTTATCCCAATGGTCGTAATGCAAGTGGCTCACAAAAACAAAATCAATATCTTTAATAATTTCTGCTTTAGAAATGGGTAAATCGTACAGTGGATTACGTTTAAAGCTCCATTTTTTTGACGGAATAAATGCTGGCAATGTTCCTTTATCAGAGAGCATTGGGTCAACTAAAATTTTCTTTCCAGCATATTCTACTAAAATAGTGGCATTTCGTATTTGATGAATTTTCATTTCTTAAAAAATTACTTAATAGATATGATGTTAATAATTTGCTTGTGTCGTACTATTTTACTTCTATATTTAAAATGAATATTTTCATAAATATGCAAATAAACTTACCTTCGGACAAGTACTTACCTAGTAACTAGGTACTTACTAAATGGTTAGAAATATTGAATAACAATGGAAAAAACTCAAAAAATTATTTTTCAATCAGACGAAAACTGCCCAGTAAGGAAGTCATTAATCTTATTGAGTGGTAAATGGAGACTGTTGATATTATTTCAAATAAACGAAAGAGTAATAAGATATGGTGAGCTAAAAAGAACGATGCCAGGTATTAGTGAAAAAATGCTAATTCAAGAATTAAATTTTTTAGTAGAGCATAAATTCGTTTCTAAAAAATCATTTCCAGAAATACCACCAAAAGTTGAATATAGTTTGACCAAACTTGGGCTGAAGACTTTACCCATTGTTGATAAACTTACTGCATTTGGCTTAGAAAACTTAAAATAATATCGGAATTAAAACGGTGTAAATCAGTTAATAACAGAACTTAGGTAGTCGTTTAAAGTGATAAATAACTAAGGCAAAATTGATTTATCTAATAATAGTCAAATCACCTGTAATTGGATTGCAACCACTTCCAAAGTTAATGATGTAATAATAAGTCCCGATGGGAAGTGGCTTTCCGCCCATAGTTCCATTAAAAGGAGTATGGTAACCAACAGATTCAAATACTTTGATTCCTAAACGATTAAATATTTTTACCTGCACTTTTGGGTAGTTTTCAATCGATTTAATTTGCCAATCATCATTGATATTATCATTATTTGGCGTGATGGTATTATGAATGTTTAACGTCGATAGACCAATATTTATCTTTACTTCCGTTCTCGAACTCTCGCAAGAGCCTTGTCGCTGACTCACATAATAGGTTTTGCTCTCATATACCCGTATGTTAAAAATACCATTTGTTGTACTGCTAATAATTTCAGAACTATATTCTTTATCGTATAACAAATAGGTCGTATTGAATATGGGATTGTTTATTTTCAGCGACGCGTCGCCTGGGGCACATAATTGAGCTGAATTTAATTTTGGGGCAAATAGTACTTCACTTTGATTGGGAACATAATAATTGAAAACTTGAGGGGCGCAAGCTAAGGCATCTGTAACGAATAATTGATAATTGCCAGAAGCTACGTTTGATAAGTCTAAACTTGTACCCACCTCCACACCATTTTCATTTATCCATTTAAATGAGTAGGGAAGTACGCCTCCAGAAAGAGATAAGCCTATTATTCCTCCCAAATTTTGTGAGCATTTGTCTGATAGAATTTTTATTCCGGATTCCTTTAATTGCAATATGGGAGTACGATCAACAGTATATGAAGTTAAGAGTATTTCACAATTATTGTCATCTTTTCCATACAAATAATAGGTTCCTGCATCTATATTGGATAGTATTAAGCTTGTGCTCGATTGCGTTTGTCTGGCACTATTTTCCCATCGATATGATTTCGGAAGTATAGTTGGGTTTTGGAGTAGAGCTTCTATCTTTCCATTATTTAATCCACAACTTGCGTTGATAAGAATTTTACTGAAGCCTCCAATCGTAATGAGGTTAGGCTGCAGCGAAATGGTAATGGGGATACTTTCTCTCGTACAGTTTAAATTTGATGCAATTAGGCGATAGGTTCCCGGTCCAACACTGCTCAGGTTAAGATTGGTAGAAACACTATTATTTTGTTCATCTAGCCATTTATAGGCTGTAGCACCGGTAACCGAAACTCCGGTTATACTCCCGTTGCTTCCAAAGCAGGTAGAGTTTACGGTGCTTTTACCAGAGATATCAATTGCAATTCCATTCACTTCTTTAATTTCAGCTGGATAAACTATCGGACCACATGCACTTTCATCTTTAACTTCCAGAAAATATCGGCCTGCTACTACATTATTTAGATTGCTGGTTTGAGCAAGTGTTTTTCCTTGGATATCTTTCCATGTATATTGAATATTTCCAGTTCCTGTAGCTGTTATTCCGGTGATACTTCCATCGGTACGATCGCAATTGGCACTGATATTTTTTTCGTTGGTTACAATGAAATTTGGTCCATCTGTATTTGTCAAAGTTATTGGACCATAAGACTTTGAGCAATTGCCTGACGTGGTAACCACTAATGTATAACTTCCTGGACCAATATTGTTCAAATCTAGGTTTGCAGATGGTATAATATTATTGTTTTGATTAATCCATTTATATGTTGCTGTTCCTGATATGCTAAAGTTCAAACCTTTGATCGAACCATTATTTAGCCCACATCCAGGTTGTTGTACCTTTAGATTTGTTGTGGTGAACCTTGGTTCTACATTCGTAAGATCTACAGGATACGGAGATGTCGTATAACATTTTCCATTAAAAATCTTTGCGTAATAACGTCCAGGGGGTAGATTTTCTATTTTTGTTCCTTCACCAACTTTAACATCATTATTGGTATACCATTCTACTTTTAATGAATTTTTTATATTGATAATTTCCAGACTACCATTGTTTTGTCCACAAGATGCATCATTTTTAGTATACCAGTATCCACTTGATCCTGTTAAAATCTGCGGTTGTGTAAATTCACTTGATGATTTAGTAAGAGTGGCATTTGCGATAAATTTATTAGCCCTAAAATCGCCAGTTATCTTCCAATTCCCCATTGCATCAGCATTAACTTTGGTATAAAATTGCAGCGGACTACATGAGCTACAGTCCGTATAATCATTATAGATGTAAACTTCTGAATTTGCTGTAGCTACTCCAGAATATTCACTATCATTATTAACTAAAACCCGAATGGTTGCGACTGCAGTACCATTGATAGAGTAGGCAAAAGGGGTACAGTGAATTATGTTTTTTCTGACTTCTACATTAGTGCTATTTTGGTTATAAAGAGGGTTTGAAGAAGGCAAAAAAGTATTCACATCATTAATATCATCAGTGCCAATTTGGATGTTTGTAGATTCGTTAATGTGTATTCCATTATGAAACGAAATTTGTGATTGCGCCAATTCGGTATTACGAATGATCTTTACATCTTTACAATAACTCATAACCAATGCGAAACGACTTGCCTGGTTATCACTCATTTCACCATTTGTAATAGACAGATTAATCGGAAATATGAAATTCGCCATTGCACCATCCTTATTAAATCCAAAAAAATTATGCTTTACCAAGCAATTTGTTCCAGCTATAACTAGAGCGGAAAATACATTACCTGCCATTGTATTGCCATAACTTTGGTCTGGTCCACCAAACTCACATTCTTCCCCAATAAGTCTTACACTTGATGCTTGTTGTGTTCCTGCCAATGTGCCAACTAAATTCAACCCAAACCAGTTAGATTGTACTTTTATCTTACCAAGTTTGGTAGGGTAAGGGTTGTATTGTAGGCAAAAAATATTGTATTCGTTCTGCATAAAAACATTTCCTTTACCAGGCGCACCAATAATGATATCTCTGCTAGATAGTATGCTGATGGCTGCACCATCGCTTTCTTGTCCGCTGGGATTTGTTTTTACCTTAATGTCAAAGAATTGATCGAAACAAAATCCATAGATTTCAATCCCAGAAATATTTACAATGTTAAAACCACCCATATAGTAATCAGAAGATTGATAGACAAATCTATCTGCCCTAACTAGAATTTTAGATTGGGTAATTCCCAAAAAAGCACCTGGTTGTGTGGTTGCATCTAAAACTAGATTAGAACTTAGAAAAGGCAACTCAGTTTTAAGTGTTATCGTTCTTTCGGCAGTTGTATTTCCAGATAAATTAAAATTGATATAATCCTGGGTTGCCGCACCGTTTGCCGCTGCCAGTGTTAATGCTTCTCTTAATGTTCCTACGCCACTATCAGCATTGCTGGTTACAACAAAAACATTTCCATAAGCCGTACAATAAAATGAAAAAAAGAAAAAAAGTAAGCGTAACCTAATTTTCATAGAGAGATTGTATTCTAAATGGTTAAAAATAGTTTTTTTTACCCACCAATCAAACCGATTAGGAAATTAATCGCTGTACTAATGTAGAAATAAAGATGAGGTTTTTTGGCTTTACACGAATCCATTAAAAACAAAAACCTCCAAGTTTTTGACTTGAAGGTTGAGTTGTGATCCCGCTGGGATTCGAACCCAGGACCACTACATTAAAAGTGTAATGCTCTACCAGCTGAGCTACGGAATCATTCCCTATGTTTAAGGAGGGGCAAATATAGAAATTAATATTATTAATGTCAATTATTTATTAAAAAAAACAAAACTATCCTTCACTCGTTTATAAATAGCGCTCAAAACACGAAAGAAATAATTTAATTACTATGAAAAAAGTGCATATGCCTAAGAACAATCCGACAGCCCAGGGAAGTCCGATTGCAGATCGTGCCCATCACGATGTAAAAGTAGACAAGAGAATGAATGGTATTACAAATGGAGGTGGACAACGCTCTGATCAAACCTCTAACAAAGACAACGTGCGAAAGCGAGAACATAAAAGTTAAGAAAATGCGCTCAAACTTTATGCCATTTAGATTGTTCATAAAGAATAAAATTTAAATGTTATGAAATATATAGGTTTAGCATCATGCTTGCTCGTTGCAGCAACATTAACTCAGAGTTGTGTTAGCAACAAAAAATATGCAGAGTTACAATCCAATAATACAAAGCTTCAGCAAAGTAACCAAGAGCTTAATACGCGCTTGCAAGCTAGCGAAAGTGATTTATCAGGCTCTAAAATCAGAATTAAAGGCTTAGAGGAGCAAATTGCATCAGAAAAGGCAAACGTTGCTGCTTTACAGGCAGCCTTAGATAAATGTTTAAATTCTGGTAATCAAGGAAATGTAAACATATCTAAATTGGTCGATGAAATTAATGCGTCGAATAAATACATCCAACAATTGGTGAATAGTAAAAATAAAAGCGATTCACTTAATATGGTTTTAACTAACAATTTAACCCGATCATTAAGTCGTGAAGAAATGAGCGATGTTGATGTTCAAGTATTGAAAGGCGTTGTGTATATTTCGTTATCTGATAATATGTTGTACAAGTCGGGTAGCTATGAAATATCTGATAAGGCTGGAGCAACCTTAGCTAAGATTGCGAAAATAATTAAAGATTATAATGGCTATGATGTGCTAATTGAAGGTAATACAGATAACGTGCCTATTAGCATGCAGAATATCCGTAACAACTGGGATTTAAGTGCATTAAGAGCATCGTCAGTTGTACAGTCACTACAAAACAATCATGGAGTAGATCCAAAACGTTTAACTGCAGGCGGTAGAGGAGAGTATAACCCAGTAGCTGGCAATGATTCGGAAGCGGGAAAATCAAAAAATAGACGTACTCAGATTATCATTACACCAAAATTAGATCAATTTATGGAATTGATAGGTAAAGCACCTGAGGCAAGTACGAATAAGTAATCGTATGAGTTTAGCGTTAGGCGATAAGCGTACAGGAATTAATTTCTGTACGCTTTTTTTTTGAACATAATGTTATGCACTATAAACGCTCATCGCCCCACGTCAAACGCAATACTTTTATTATCTTTGAGCATGTCTAACATTGCTAAATTATTAGAATCCATCCTATCAAAAGACCGTATTAAAGCTAGGTTAATCGACCTCGTAGCCTATGCATCCGATGCTGGTTTTTATTATCTCAGACCAAAAGCAGTTGTACTACCGGTTTCTGATGAAGAGATTATCGCACTATTTAAATTCTCACATCAATATCAAATTCCAATTACATTTAGAGCAGCAGGTACTAGCTTGTCGGGCCAGTCTGTTTCTGATGGTATACTGGTAGATTTAAGTCAACACTGGAATTTTGTTCGCGTTGAGGAAAAAGGCGAAACGGTTAGGGTTCATCCAGGAGTAATTGGGGCCGTTGTAAATGCTGAACTCAGAAAATACGGACGTAAAATTGGCCCTGATCCTGCAAGTATTAACTCGGCAATGATGGGTGGGATAATTTCTAATAATGCCAGCGGAATGTGTTGCGGCGTAAGTAAAAACTCTTATCATACCTTAAAAAATGTAAAGTTTATTTTACCTAATGGTAAAGTTTACTTTACAGAAAACAAAGAAGATTATGCTAAATTTAAAATAGAGTGCCCAGAAATATACAATGAGATTTTATCTCTTCGGAACCAGATTTTAGCAAACAATAGTGTTTTTGAACTCATTAGACATAAATATAAAACCAAAAATACCGTTGGTTATGCTGTTAATGCATTTATCGATTATGAAAACCCCCTCGATATTTTAGCTCATGTTTTAGTGGGGGCAGAGGGAACTTTAGGGTTTATTTCTGAAGCGGTGCTTAACACCGTTCCAGATTACCCAGTAAAAAGCACCGCCTTACTCTATTTTCCTGATATTTATGCCGCTTGTAAAGCTATCGTTCCGTTAACCGAATCAGGTGCTGAGGCGGTTGAATTAATGGATCGTGCATCCTTACGATCTATCGAACAAATGAAGGGTGTGCCATCGATCATTAAAACCCTTTCTGATACTGCTGCAGCCTTATTGGTCGAGTATCAGGGTAATACTGTTGAAGAACTAAAACTAAAAGCAGCTAATTTCTTAGCGGTTGCCCCACAGCTTTCGCTAGTTGATGTAGCAGTTTTTACTGAAGATGCAAACGAGCAAGCCTTTTTATGGAAGGTTAGAAAAGGAATGTTCCCTTCTGTGGGTTCTGTAAGAGCAAGTGGCACAACTGTAATTTTAGAGGATATTGCCGTACCTGTAGCCCGTTTGGGTGATGCGATACTTGATTTACAAGAACTATTTAAAAAACACGACTATCAAAATGCAATCATCTTTGGGCATGCTAAAGATGGTAATATCCACTTTGTGGTAACCCAGGCTTTTGACACCGCCTTAGAAATAACGCGGTATGATCGGTTTTTAAAAGAAGTAGTTTCATTAGTGGTTGATAAGTACCAGGGGGCATTAAAAGCAGAACACGGTACTGGTCGCAATATGGCTCCTTTTGTAGAAACCGAATGGGGCGGCGAAGTGTATCAAATTATGAAGGCTTTAAAGCAAGTAATCGACCCCAATAATCTGCTTAACCCAGGAGTAATAATTAACAGCGATAAAAATGCTCATCTTACGGCCTTAAAAGATTTACCTAAAGTAGAAGAAGAGGTAGATAAATGTATGGAATGTGGCTTTTGTGAGTATAAATGCCCCAGTAGAAATATTACCCTCACACCACGCCGACGAATTGTAGTACGACGTGAGCTGTTAAAATTAAAACGAAAAGGAGAAACTGCACCGTATAATGAACTTTTAAAGCAATATCAATACGATGGACTAGATACCTGCGCTGTTGACGGGCTTTGTGCCACAGCCTGTCCGGTTGATATTAACACCGGATCATTAGTGAAGCGGTTAAGAAGAGAAAATCATAGTGCCTTTGCTAATGGAATAGCCTTACGAGTTGCAAAAAACTTTAAACCGGTAACTACAGTTGTAAAAACAGGTATTTATGCAGCTACAACCTTAAATAAAGTGTTTGGTCAAAATGCGATGCTCAACCTAACCAAAACTGTAAAAAGGGTAATTCCGGCTGTACCACTTTGGTCGAATCAAATTAAACCAACAAGAGATTTTTCTTCCTATTTAAGTAACAACTTTTCAAAAGCAGCACCAGCGGTAGTATATTATCCTACCTGTATATCGCGTGTTATGGGTGGGGCTGTAGCAAATGGAAAAAATATTATCGATACTTTTATTAGCGTATCTAATAAAGCAGGAATCGGGTTTATTATCCCGAAAGAGATTCAAAATACCTGTTGTGGGCAAATCTTTTCATCGAAAGGATTTAGCTCGGCCTATCAACATACTGTTAACGATACCATTAGCAAATTATGGGAGTGGAGTAATAATGGGGCTTTGCCAATTGTAATTGATATCACTTCGTGTACTTTAACTATACAAGAGTGTTCGTATGCGCTAACACCAGAAAATAAACAAAAGTTTGATGCACTTAAAATTATCGATAGTGTAGATTATGTGATTGATTATTTATTGCCTAATGTAAACATCATCAAGAAGAAGGATAAGATTGCATTGCATCCGGTATGTTCATTACAAAAAATGGGCTTGGAGGCTAAGTTTTTAAAGGTTGCGAAGCAATTAGCGCATGAAGTTAAAATACCTGTGCATGCGGGTTGTTGTGGCATGGCCGGCGATAGAGGCTTTCTATTTCCAGAATTAACGGCGTCAGCTACCAAGCCAGAGGCGGATGAAATAAAGGAAGAAAACTATAATGGCTACTATTCGAGCGGTAAAACTTGCGAGATAGCCTTATCAGAAGCTGTCGGTAAAAACTACGAATCGATTGTATATCTGCTAGATGAATGCGTGTGAGTTAATTTTTGGATTAATTTAGTTAAATCTTTAGTGAAAGTATCTAATGACAAGGCAGATGCTTTAACATAACCCACCATTTTTATAATTTCTTCGAGTGAGTTTTTTGGACATTCGAGCAGATTAGAAATGCCAACTATCTGGCAAATAGGTTGTCGCACTCGATGAGAGATAAAGTACATCATTTTTTCTAACCCTTTTATGTACTGTTTTTGATACTTCTCTGCTTTTTTAAGATCGTTATTAATGGCAATTAATTCTTCTGCACGACATTCTTTCTCTTTATTTTGAAAGGCCAGTTCGGTATTAGCAATGCTAAGTTCGGCTGCACGCTTTTTCTTTTCACTGTATTGATGGGCTAATTTATGGTTAGCTAGCCTTAGTTCCTTAGCAATTCGTATATGATCAGCATATTTCATGATAGTAGTTTTATCTATAAGTAATTGTAAATGAGATATAACCTTAGTATGCAATTACCATTCCACGATTAACTTTTCGTTTGTCTACTTACTAAATAACCAAATAATGCTGCCGTAAAAAACATAATTAAACCATAAACTGCTGGCGGTATACTCATCGCACTATTGCCAATCACATTTAAAGCAATATAGATGGCCAAAGTGCCGTTATGGATGCCTATCTCCATGCCAATAGCGATAGATTGTTTTTTATTAATATTCAGCAGAAAAGGAACAAAATATCCAATTAGCATGCTAACTACATTAAAAGTTAAGCTCGCCAGTCCAACTTCCTGGAAATAGCCTAAAAACTGATCTTTTTCTTTAATAATAGCCCCAACTATAATAAGCACAAGGAAAAGGGCAGAGATTATCTTTACAGGTTTCTCTAATCGCTTTGAGAAGTGGGGCGAATTGTGATTAATCAGCATTCCGATGCCCACAGGAACTAATACAATTCCAAATACCTCAACAATTTTTTTAAACTGCATCGGTACAACTTGCCCAGTTTGCATAAAATAATCGATAGAAAAATTAACAATTAATGGCAAGGTAAAAAGGGTGAGTACACTATTTACTGCTGTTAGCGAGACATTTAACGCCACATCACCTTTGGCTAAATGACTATATAAGTTAGCAGTTGCGCCACCTGGCGATGCAGATAACAGCATTAAGCCAACCGCAAGTGCCGGAGGGAGGTTAAACAAAATAGTAATTCCAAAACAAACAACTGGCAATAAAATCATTTGGCAGAATAAACCAATTAAAACTGCTTTTGGATATAAAACTACGCGCTTAAAGTCGTCTATAAGCAGATTTAAACCCAAACCTAGCATAATGATACCAAGAGCTATTGGTAGAAATAGTGTTAATGCGGAATTTTGTTCCATAAAATAGATTTATAATTGGTTAGGATTTATCTATTTGAAATTACACTTTTTTATTTAATCTATCGATTTTTATGTTTCCATTGTAAACTCATCCAATAATTTCATGGATATTAGTGCTTCTTCACCACTACAAGGATTTGATCCTTTGTCTAAGAAATAATTAACTACCTGCTCAATCATAGGTTGTTGTACATGTTCTAACGCATTATAAATAAACTCCTGCTGATCATCATTAACCGAAACGATTATTTTATGTCCGAACATTGGAAAACTGATTTTTCCTTTACTTCCGTAGATTTCACAACAATCTGCTTGCTCATGAGCTGGCACAGAGAAGCACCATGTGCCATTAAATACAATTCCATTATCAAATAAAATATGTCCAACTACTAGGTCGTCTACACCAGTGTTTTTTTGCTGTTTAGTGGCCATACCCATTGCTTTCTTAACCGCTCCAAAATAATAGGTCATTAAATCTAACTGATGTGGTGCCAAATCATGAAATAATCCACCACCAGAAATAGAAGGATTCATTCGCCAATTTGTTTCTGTTTTAGCAATTAACACCGGGTTTATGGGCTGGAGCATCTTAAGATCAACGAAACGGATATCTCCAATTGTTTTGTTATCCAATAATTCTTTTATTTTTAAGAACATAGGTTGCGCCCTACGATATTGAGCAACAACTAGTTTAACTTTATATTTCGCAGCAGCATCAATCATCCGTTTAGCTGCATCTGCATTCACAGCCATGGGCTTCTCTATATACACTGGTTTTCGGGCAGCTAAGGCTTCTAACGCATATGCTTCGTGTTGCAATGGGGGTGTTGCAATGTAGATTGCATTTATATCAGGATCGTTAATTAGCTGAGTAGCATTGTTATACCATTTTGGTACATGATGGCGTTTTGCATAATCGGCAGCTTTTGCACCATCTCTCCGCATCACGGCGACCAATTTAGAATTTGGCACTTTGTTAAAAGCAGGTCCACTTTTCATTTCAGTTACATCACCGCAGCCAATAATACCCCAATTAATTTCTTCCATTACCTGTTAAATTGAAGGTTCAATGTATAGAATTTTTCCGTTAATATCATGTAATTATTAGCTAAAATAGACTTAAAGAAACATACTGATTTTTTCTAATTTTAAAAAGAATTATCAAACCATATTAGGGGTATTGATAAAAACGATTTATTATGAAATGTTATAAAGTATTTTTACGTGCTATCCTTTTATTTGTTGTTTTAACCCAGTATGTTAATACCGTTCGGGCACAAAATGGAGACCAGATATTGGATGGAATCGGCGAAACTGGAATGGTTGCTCGCTACCTATTTAATGGAGATCTTAAAGACTGGTCTCGAAATAATTTGCACGCCAAATTTCAAGGTACAGAAGCTAAATTTGTAAACGACAGCCGCTTTGGAAAGGTTTTGTCGCTCTCAGGAGAGAATAATACATTCATAACGCTTCCTGGTGAAGCATTAACGGATCTCGAATCGCTTAGTATATCTGGATGGATATATTTACGTTCGAAACAACCAGGTCAACGTTTTTTTGATTTCGGAAAAGATGCCACTAAACGTTTTTTTGCTGCTCCAGTAGGGACAACTACACAGGAAGGTTATCAGGCATTGATCACAGCCGAAAAAGAGAACATAAAAGGAGCGATTTCTCCGGTTATTGAAACGAATAAATGGGTTTATTTAACCATAGTGATAAATGTTCCTTCTAAATCGATGACTACCTATGTAGACGGTAAGCCAGTTGGTGAAACAAAAGATATTCCGCTCGAGTTAACAACGGTATTTGGTCAGCAACCAACAGAGAAATTGCTTTATATCGGAAAATCGCTAACACCGGGAGATCCCTACCTTAATGCCATGCTGCATGATTTTCGTTTGTATCGTGTTGCTTTAAGTGGTAGACAGATCGCTGGAATTTATAATAATTCTCAGAGAGGAGTTAATCAAGGTGTGGTAAATACAACAACTAAGCGTGAGGAAGATCTTCCTCAATTTTCTAAAACCGAACCACAGCTTTATAATGCCTATTTAGTTAAGGTTGCTGATGTAAAGGTAGAAACAGAGGTAGGAAACTTACCGCGATTACCCACTTATGTGCAAGGAACATATAAAAATGAAATAAAAGGTACAATAGTACGTGTACTATGGCCTTCTCCTGTTGATAATGCTGCAGTTCTTACACCCGGCCAATATACCGTTACTGGTCGTGTTGCCGGAACAGATTTTAAACCAAGGGCATTTATTACAGTAAAAGCATCAATCAAGTCGACTACACCTGTTTCAAAACTAGTTGCTTTTAATTTAAACCAAGTTTCTCTGAAATCTGATGGTCATGGGCACGAGACCAAGTTTATCGAAAATCGGGACAAGTTTATTAACACATTAGCTAAAACCGATCCCAATTCCTTTCTCTATATGTTTCGTCATGCTTTTGGACAGAAGCAGCCTGAAGGCGCAAAACCATTGGGTGTATGGGATACACAGGATACCAAATTAAGGGGGCATGCTACTGGGCATTATCTTACCGCAATAGCCCAAGCCTATGCGGGTACAGGGTATGATAAAGCATTACAAGCCAATTTCGCCAAAAAAATGGAGCAAATGGTAAATACCCTTTATGAACTATCGCAATTATCTGGTACAAAGATTTCTGATCCTGCGGCTGTGCCTTATGGTCCTTTAAAAACAGCCTACGATTCAGATCTTAGCGATGCAGGTATCCGTACCGATTATTGGAATTGGGGAAAAGGTTTCATTAGCGCTTACCCCCCTGATCAATTTATCATGTTAGAAAATGGGGCCAAGTACGGGGGACAAAAAACCCAAATTTGGGCACCATATTACACTTTACATAAAATTTTGGCAGGCTTAATGGATGTCTATGAGGTAAGCGGTAATAAGAAGGCCCTTGAAACAGCTATTGGCATGAGCGATTGGGTGTATGCACGTTTGAGCAAGGTGCCAACAGAAACCCTTATCAAAATGTGGAACACCTATATTGCTGGAGAGTTTGGAGGTATGAATGAGGCAATGGCTCGTTTGTATCGGATTTCTGGTAATCAGAATAGCTTAAAAACAGCCCAATTGTTTGATAATATTAAAGTGTTCTTTGGTGATACACAACATTCGCATGGATTGGCTAAAAATGTAGATATTTTCCGTGGTTTACATGCCAATCAGCATATTCCCCAAGTTGTAGGAAGCATTGAAACGTACCGTGCCACCAATAATCCCGAATACTACAAGATAGCTGATAATTTCTGGTATAAGATTGTAAATGATTATACCTACAGTATCGGCGGAGTTGCTGGTGCACGTAATCCTGCTAATGCAGAATGTTTTATCGGTCAACCAGCCACATTGTATGAAAATGGTTTCTCTTCTGGTGGGCAAAATGAAACCTGTGCCACCTACAATATGCTAAAATTAACGAGCGATCTGTTTCTTTTCGACCAGCGGGCTGAGCTGATGGATTATTATGAGCGTGGTTTGTACAACCATATTTTGGCTTCAGTAGCTGAAAATAGTCCGGCAAATACCTATCATGTGCCGCTCGGACCCGGGTCTATGAAACAATTTGGTAATCCGAATATGACCGGCTTTACCTGCTGCAATGGTACAGCAATAGAGAGCAGTACCAAGCTACAAAATTCAATTTATTTTAAAAGTAAAGATAACCAGGCGCTGTATGTGAATTTATTTATACCCTCTACACTAGACTGGACAGAACGTAAAGTAAGGGTAGAGCAAACTACAAATTTTCCGAAAGAAGATCACACCCGTTTAACAATTAAAGGTAGTGGGAAATTTGATGTTAATGTACGTGTACCAGGTTGGGCTACCAAAGGATTCGTTGTGAAGATCAATGGTGTAGTACAAAAAAATCAAGCTAAATCGGGTAGTTACCTAAAAATAAGTCGCACTTGGAAAGATGGAGATTATATAGAATTGAAAATGCCTTTCCAATTTTATCTAGACCCGGTTATGGATCAACCTAACATAGCCAGTTTGTTTTACGGACCTATATTGTTAGCTGCTCAGGAGCCTGAAGCGAGAAAAGAATGGCGCAAAGTAACCTTAGATGCTAATGATTTAGGAAAATCTATTAAAGGCAATCCTGAAACTTTACAATTCAGCATTGATGATGTGGTTTTTAAACCCTTTTATGAAACGTATGGGCGTCATTCTGTTTATTTAGATGTGAAGTTGAAATAAAAGCGGTGTGATTTTACCTTCCAGATATTTATATTTGGAAGGTAAAGATTAAAAAAACGAAACATGTCGCTATTAAAGATATTCTATCCATTAATTATTCTAGGAACTGCTATTCACCTTCCAGCTGTAGCTCAATCTACTAAAGCACGCGCTGTAAACAAAAGAGACACGGTAGCAATTGTTCCAAAACTTGCATGGAAGGCGCAAGAGGCTAGGCCTTATAAGCAGCATGTACCGATAAAGATTACAGTTCATCATGAAGGTGGTAAGCTGTTAACCGTATCGGATGATGCAAAGCAGCGATTAAAAAATATACAAAGTTGGGGCATGGGGCCAGATCGTAAATGGGCGGATGTTCCCTACCATTTTTTAATTGCACCCGATGGAACGGTTTATGAGGGCAGAAATCCTTTAACAGTGGGAGAAACAAATACAGAGTATGATCCTACTGGCCACTTATTGATATGCTTTTTAGGTAATTACAGTCAGCAAAAACTAGACGAAAAACTTTTGAAGGTATTAATCAATCTTTTAGCCGATTCGTGTATTAAATATGGTATATCGCCTACCGAGATCTCTACTCATCGCGATCATAGCAAGCAAACCACCTGTCCGGGAGAGGATATTTATGCATATTTCAAAAACGGATATATTGTAGATGAAGTAAGTAAGGTTTTGAAAGCGAAATAAGGTTTCTTTAGTAGCTTAGAGCATGATTAATGTTGTTAAGTAAACGCCCAAGAAAAGAAGTAAGAAAGTAACACTATAAGCAAAAAACCATCTTTATCGTAAATAAAGATGGTTTTTTGTTTTAATACTACATCCAATCTGGCTTTTGAAGACCCTTGAGATAATAATCAAAAAAGCCCATTACTTTTTTGGTAAAATCTTCTTGATTTTCTTTCTTAGCCAATAAATGACCTTCGCCTCTGTAATTTAGCATCCATGCAGGTTTATTTAGTCTACGTAAGCCAGTAAAGAACTCTATTCCTTGTTCCCAAGGTACAGAGCCATCCTGATCATTGTGCATCATTAAAACCGGAGTTTTAACATTCGGCAAGCCAAATAACGGTGAGTTTTTAAGGTAAGCCAATGGATTATCCCATAGGGTTGTACCCATTCTGCTCTGACTATGTTCGTATTGGAACATTCTGCTCTGACCAGTTTCCCAGCGAATTCCTCCATAAGCACTTGTCATGTTAGAAACAATTGCCCCGGCAACAGCCGCTTTAAAGAGGTTTGTTTTAGTGATCAGATACGCAGCCTGATAACCGCCCCAACTATGTCCGTTAATACCAATCTTATCCTTATCAACAAAGCTATATTTTGCCGCTAAAGCCTGTACACCACTTACCACTGCATCATAAGAACTTGCACCAGGTTCTGCAGTCCTAAAAACTACATCAGGAATAAAAACCAAGTAACCGTTACTTACCATATATGACCAGTTTACCACAGATTTCATCGCATCTGGTGCATTGTAACGATGTAGAAGGTCGCTTCTTTTTTCATAGAAGTATACAATCATTGGGTACTTTTTACTAGGATCAAAATTCTCTGGCTTCAATAAAAGTCCTTGTAACGAATCTTTGTTAAAGCTTTCCCAGGCCACTAATTCAGAAGTTCCCCAGTTGTATTCTTTTTGTTGAGGATTAGTGATGGAAACCTTTTTTGCATCTTTAAAATTCTGATCAGAATAGTATAATTCTGGATATTCTGTAAAATTTCCTTTTTTCCAAATACTGGCAGTTCCGTTTTCCGAAACTTTTAATCCACCATACGTATGATCAGAAAGTGCCAGTTTTTCAAAGCCCCCCTCAGGTTTAAGAACATAATAACCATCTTTTTTGGTTTTTGATTGAAAAGCTGTGAAGTACTGAATCTCCTTCAAATCTATATAACGTTCTGTCTTTTCAGGTTTTATATACCTAAACACTATGCCTTGTTCGCGACCAATTCCCTTACTTAAGTTAATGGGTGCTTTTTTACCAGAAGCATCTATTTTCCATAAATCGTGCTTGCTATGTACCAATAGCCAATGTGTTTCCGAATCCCAGCCAGCATCTCCGTAGTGAGTAGAGTGCATAGGCATGTCTAGCTCATCATTATAAAAGATATCATTAATACTGCGTGTAAGATTCCTTTTTTCCAATGTTTTGGTGTTCATACTATACCACGAGCTATCTACTGGTTCATACCAGCTGATATATTGCTTATCGTAAGAAATTTTTGGCGTATAATATTTCTTTTCAAGAACAAGTTTTTTCTTTCCTGTCTCCATATCAACCAGATACGAATCATACAATCTACTGGCCTCAATGCCTACTAAACGTTGATACTTTAAATCGCTAAAGCCAATAGTTGTTGTTTCATTATCACCCGTTGGGAATTGTAAGTAAGGCATCTCTTCATCACTTAATCTTACAGCTTTTTTGTTGGCCATTACATACTGATAAAAATCTCCTCCTCTTACAACTACGCCTTTTTTATCCATTGGTGGAATTGTAGGATTGTCCCATTTCCAAACATCAACTAACGCTTTCTTTTTTACAGTATCCTTTACTGCATTTATTTTAGTTTTAAAGTAAAGCTTTTCACCATCTGCCGAAAAGCTCAATTGCTCAAAAGCAGATATACCATATCCTAAAGGCAAGCCTTTTGCTTTATTGGTTATAGAATCTACCAATTGTCCGTCTTTTGTTTTTAAAATATTGACTTTGTAGAGTGTATCTTTCCCAATGATGTTTTCAGAGATATAGGCCATCTTATCTAACTTATTAGAAAATGCAGCCATCGTATAATTCACATTTCCTGATGCTACTATTTTTTTCTGTCCAGAAGGAACATGGTATAGCCACAAGTTGGCTTTGTCTTTCTCCTTTTGCAAAACGATAAGATAGCTAAGGTTTTCAGAATATCTATGCTTAGCAACAGATTTAAAAACGACTGAATCTTTAGCTACTGGATTGTAAAGCACTAAATTGTTCACAGTTGTGGTTTTCTTTGTTAAGGCTGAAGTATCTGTCTTGCCTTTACGTATAATTTGCAACAAACCTGGAGATGACTTTATGAAACTAACGGCTAGAGCGCCTTTAAAGTCGAGCAATTCGCCTGATACTAGGTTGTGAAGTACAAAAACCCTATTTTTCAGATCTTTTCCTTCAGATCTTGTATACATACAAAACTTAGAATCCGAACTAAATTGCAAATTAGCTCCATTTCGAATGGTATCTAATTTAGCTTTATTACCTAACAATAGTGCCTGATAAGTAGCCTTGTTCTTGATCTCATAGGCAAACCATTTCCCATCTGGCGAAATACTTTCGCCCGTGATGAATTTCCAACTGCTATAAGAAGCTTGATCTAAAATTTTCTTTGATTGTGCGAATGAAACCTCAGCAATCAGTAAAAAAAGAAGCAGAATCTTACAGCGTATATATAACTTTGTCATTAATTTAATTTAAGGATTAATCTCTCTTATACTGAGGGATACTTGGGTTAACAGCAAGAACTTTTGGTGGTAGGGGCAGGATATACTTTGGATCGTTTGCCTTAAGCGTCCAGGTTTGAGTGCCAGCAGTATGTACAATATCCTTTTTCAAATCGTCTTCTCTATTTAGACGTTTCAAATCAATTAGGCGCGTACTTCCATTAAAAGCAAATTCCCGACGTCTTTCATCCAATACAATTTTTAATGCAGCTTTTGCATCAACCAAAGGCAGAACTTTATTATTAATAATACGTTTATTACGCAACTGATCTAATAAACTCAAAGCTTTTAACGCATCTCCTTTACGGGCATAACCCTCGGCAGCAATTAGCAGCAACTCAGAAGTATTAAAGCCCGAATTAAACATCAAATAGGGAACCCACATGCTTTTTCCAGGAAAATTAAAGGTCTGTGTATAAAGTTTAAAAGAGTTGTCAGAAAAATAAAGCGATCTTCTTTGATCTTTTGCACCAGTTGCTAGATCACGGTTATACGTATCCAACAAATCAGCACTAGCGTAAATATTACGTGAAAGCGCATTTAAGCCTTCTCCATATCTTGCATAAATACTCTCTACATTATCTTTAGCTTCAGGATAAACAATGCTAGTTGCTGCATCGTAAATTCGTCCCGAACCATTCGCTGCCGGATTAATACTGTACAAAGTCATATCTGTTAGCTTACTATTATCTTGCAATGCTTTCTCTGCATAAATTCGTGCATTTTCATAGTCTTTCATATACAAATACATCTTCGCCATAAATGCATTACCTACCTGTTTCGACGGTTTAAAGCGATGAGGGGTAGTAGCAGAAAGATGAGGTAAAGCTTCGTTTAGGTCTTTAAGAATCTGGATGTAAACTTCTTGTACAGAATTTCGTACGTAAGCTTTATTAATATCTTCAGACAAAACCAGAGGAACACCTAAATCACTGCTTGCTGATACTGCATTATAATCTCTAGCATAGGTATTTACCAATAATAGATACTCAAAAGCACGTCCAACTTTCGCCTCTGCAGCCAGTGCTTCTTTTTCTTTTACAGTACCATCACTGCAAGTAAGCACATTATTGATCACCACATTAAAAGTATAGATTCGTTTATAAGCATTTTGCCATAAAAAATCATCTGCACCAGCACTGAACACTGCACCTGGCGCAAAAGAATACAAGTTCTTTTGATTTTCTTGAGCCTGGTCATACTGTCCAAATGGAACAGACAAATCACCTAATAAAATATCGTCTGTGATGTAAATTGCATACGGATTATCCGCATTCATCATTGTTTTATGATTTAATAACTTAACATAGTCATCATAAAACTCTGGAATTTGGATGCCTTTTGGCTTAATATCAAGGTATTTTTTGCATGATGGCAATAGGAATAAGCCTAATGCCGATAAAATTAATAATATATATTTTTTCATAATTTCAGCATTTAAAAGTTTACGGATAATCCAAGTGTATACGTTGTAGCAGGTAATGTGCCTCTAGATGGTGTTGTTGAAGTACCATTCCACACTTCGGGATCAAGACCCTGGCTATTAGCAGCCCATCGCCATGCATTTTGGATCTGGCAAGAAATTCTCATGTTGCTCATCCCATATTTCTGGATTGCTTTCTCAGGTAACTCATAACCAAGTGATATATCCCTTAATTTTAGATAATCACCTTTCTCTACATGTTTATCTGCCGCTAACCATAAATTTTTCAAGTTAGCACTTACATTCTGTCTAAAAGCGGGAGCTTTAGATGGGTCTAGTTCATCACCCGGTTTTTGCCAGAAATTAGCAGTCAGTTTATCAGAATTTGCTGAAATTCCTGTGCCTACAATATAATCAGCAAACATGCCTCTCATTACGTGCCCACCATAGTAAATGAACATAAACGACAAATCAAAATTCTTATACTTGAAATAATTCGACAAAGATGCTGCATAGGGGGGAAGCGTTGTTCCAGCATATTGAAGATCTTCTAGCGTAAGGCTTGCAAATGATTTTACCAACTTTCCATTTCTGTCGTATGCCTGAGGTGCCCCTGTATTGTCTAAACCTGCCCAACGTATAGAGTAAAGACCATTTAATGGTTTTCCTTCTCTAATTTGGTTGGCTTGAATATAATAAATGGGTGCGCCATTGGTATTTTCTATTCTGGTCAGTTTATTTTTGTTATAAGAGAAATTCATAGCGGTTCTCCAGCTAAAATTTTCAGTCTTAATATTTCTTGAGTTCAAAGAAAGCTCTACACCACGGTTGTACATATCGCCATAATTTACAGTCAACTCTGTCCAACCTAAAGTAGGGTCGGCAACCCTTGATTTTAGCAGGTCAGTTGTACTTTTATTATAAAATTCGATACTTCCGCTCAAAGCCGATTTAAATAGATTAAAGTCTATTCCTAAATTGGTAACGTGTGTTTTTTCCCAACGTAACCCAGAGTTTGGAGGAAATGTAACTTGTGATGCCGGTTCATTAATAAAATCATTTATTCCGGTGTCAAATACTGTTAAATAAGGTCCACTTTGCTTTGCTATATTACCATTTATACCATACGTAGCACGAACAGATAAACGGTCCAGCCATTCCAGTTGGTTCTCTGAGATGAGGTAAGACCCGCCGGCCGACCATAATGGGCGATATTGATATTTAGGATCTGTTCCAAACAGGTTTGATTGATCCATTCTGATACTTGCACTAGCCGTAAAACGACGGTTATAGGTATAAGATGCATTCCCATAAAAAGAAACATATCGGTTTTCGTTATAGAAAAACCCTGTACCCATATTGTTGTAAATGAACGTGCCATTTAAAGCTTCTGTATTTGTTAGTCTTGAAATTAATTTTTCATCAATCGGCTTAAACGAAAGACTGTTATCATCGTAACCTACTTTATACATTGCGGTAGATGACGAGCTAACTTTACGTTGTTCTGCACCACCAATAACAGCAATTTCGTGCAAACCTTCAACTTTGTTATAATTCAATTGAGCTCTTAACGTATGTGAATTACGATCTCCACGTACTTCTTTAATTTGCCCACCAGTTGGAATATTCTGAATAATTTCTCCTGCTTTAATCTGGGTTGCATTGTTGATCATGGTTCTAACAAACCAAGAGTCCTTGCTGTAAAACTGTTTTTGGAAATTACTACCAATCTCTTTCTGAAACTTTAGATCAAATGTTAATCCTTTAACGAGTTTGAAATTAGCTCCAATATTAAAATTTTGATATTTGTCGTTAGATTGATAATGCTGATTATTTAACTCGTCAAGCGGGTAATAGCTTTCATCAAGTAGTCCAAGTCCTGTTAACCTATTCAGTTCAGTCTGAGATTTTGCCTGATACCAAGGTAGTTTATTCCCATTTTCATCTTTAAACAAAAGATAAGAAGCTTTTCCTGCACCAGTATAAACTCCCATGCCCGAAAAACCATTGTTGTAATCGGCTTTAGTAATGCTTCCTAAAACACCTGCATCTAATCGTAGCCATGGTGTAATGTCGAGACTGTTCTTAAAATTATAGCCTATACGATCATTGGTTTGCGCTCTTTCAAATGGTGCTTCTTGTAAATAGTTTACCGATAAGGCATAACGATGTTTTGCTGTTCCACCAGATAACGATAAATTATGCTGTTGATCTATTGCATTCTTTCTTAACAATTCGTCTACAAGCTGACCATTACGGTCTCTATTGCGATAAATATTTAACTGTGTTTGCAATTCTGCCTCAGTGATCTTCGATGCTGCGCGATCATAAAATAACTGACGTACTTCATTGGTATAAAGTCCGGGAGAAATTGTTCCTGGACTCAATTTAAATAAAGTCTGTTGAAAATCGACAAACTCTGAACTCGATAATAAGTTGTTATAATCAGTATCTGGTAGTGGTGTAAATTTTGTACTGGCGTTATATGAAACTCTTAATGGCCCGGTTACACCCATTTTTGTAGTAATTACGATCACACCATTAGCAGATCTGGCACCGTAAATAGAAGCAGCTGTAGCATCCTTTAAGATGTTCACACTAACCACATCAGACGGATTTATCGCATCAATCTGACCTTCGTAAGGAATACCATCAACTACATAAAGCGGAGCTATGGTACCAGCAAGTGTAGATCTTCCCCTAACTTGAATTGCTCCTTTATAAGAAGTTAAACCAGTAACTTGCCCTTCTAATCTATCAAGAATATTAGTTTGCAGCTTACCTACAAGGTCTTTCTGGGTAACAGTGCCATAAGATCCGGTAGCGCGTTCTTTTGGTATTTGCTGATAACCTGTAGACACCATAATAGAAACCTCTGCAAGTTCATGAGGTTTCACTGCTAAGCGAATAGTTATTGGTGATTGTTGGTTTGCTGCTATTTCCTTTGAAGTATATCCAACAAACGAAATCACAATAATGGCCTTTTCATCTACACCTTGTAAAGAGAATTCACCTAAATCGTTTGTAGTAGTTCCTTTATTGGATCCTTTTATTTTAATCGATGCCCCGGCTAAAGGATTTCCGTTTACCTGATCTAAAACAACTCCTTTAACATCTATTGCTAAACGAGCCGAGGTTCTCTCTAGCAATGAAGGTGCTTTTTTGGAAACTACGACCGATTTATTTTCGATCGTATAGGTTAAGGATTGTCCCTCAAAAATCTTATCTAAAGCATCTTTAAGCTCCATGTTCTTTACATGGATGGTTACCATTTTTGCATCTTTAAGAGTGCTGGCATTAAACAAGAAATCATATCCTGTTTGTAATTTAATTTGGCTGAATACTTCAACAAGGGTTGCATCCTTTTTAGACAAGGAGACTTTTTGTGCAAAAGAATTTGCACTAACCTGTAGTGTAGCAACGATTAAAATTACGGTGGTCAATTTCATTACCAATAGGTTTTTTTTTAGGCAAGCCAAAGGCCAGCGCAATTTGTTTGTGTAAAATTTGTACATTAGCTTAGTTTGGTTGATAAAGTTTATATCTCGTAATATTTATTTACTTGATGCCAAATTCCATTTGCCAGCAGTGTTCCCGCACTTCTGGCTTTTTTTATAGTATTTGGCGTTAGTTGTTATTTTCTGACAGTGATCCTCCTTCCCTCAATTTTAAAGTGAACGCCTCCTGCATTTTGCAACATGTTTAGCACCTCGCTAAGGTTTTTAAAGCGTGAAATATCTCCATAATACAACTCCTTTGTTACCTCGCCATCGTAGTGTACTTCTATATCGTACCAACGGCTAAGCTTATGCATAATGCTCTTAATATCTTCTGCAGCAAAGAGAAAATTACCTTTTGTCCAGGCTACAACATCATTAGGATTTACTTCTTTAACATCAATAATATCAGTTTCATTTACAGTAGATTGCTGATTCGGCTGTAGTATAGCCGTTTTGTTATTTCGCTGAATAGAAACTTTTACTTTTCCTTCTAACAAGGTGGTTCTAATCACATTTTCGTCTGGATAACTATTGATGTTGAAGTGTGTGCCCAGTACCGCTACCTCCTGTTTTCTGGTCTTTACTATAAAAGGATGAGCCGTATTTTTAACCACTTCAAAGTACGCTTCCCCATCAAGTTGCACAACGCGAAAGCCATCTTCTATCAAACCAGAAGAATAGGTTAAGCTCGAAGCTGCGTTCATCCAAACTTTGGATTTATCGGGCAAGATTAATACAAAAGTTTCGCCCTTGGCAGTAGTTAAAGTATTAAACTTATTCGCTTCTGAGGCACCCTTAACTTCATAAACCAGTTGCCCATCTGCAGTTTTGGAAATACGAATTCCAGCTTCATTAGCCACTTCGCCATTTTTAGCATCAGATAATTTGATTTTTTCTCCATTGGCCAATGTTAGTGTTGCTCCTATAGCACCCGGGGCAACATCGTTGGAAGGTGAAGATGTCGAGTTTTGTGAATTCGAGAAGAACCAAACACCAACAACAATCGTTACTACTGCAGCGGCAGCTACAACCATGCGTGGCCATAATCTCTTTTGGGTGTTTTGTTTACTTTGAGGCTGACTAACGATGAATTGAAAAACATCTTCTTTAACCTCTAATGGCACTTTTAATCCATTTAGTCGGTTCCAATCTCCATCAATGATCTCTTCTAACACTGCGTGTCCTTCAAACACTAATTCCTTAAATTCTTCAAGCTCGCCAGTATCTAACGTACCAGCTAGGTAAGCCCTGTATAAATAGGTGATTTTTTGTGGGTTCATAGGCAAAGATAGTGCTCTTTAATATATAGACACCGCTCAAAAAAAATCGAGGCAAGAAAATTAAAATAATTTAAAAAGAATAATTATGGCCGCTAGATCGGGATGGTCTTTTAGGTAAGCTCTAAGAAATTGCAATGCTCTTTTCATGTGGGACTGAACGGTAGAATGAGGCAAATTTAACCGTTCTGCAGCTTCTTTATACTTTAACCCTTCTTGATAACACAATTGGTAAACGGCTTTTTGTTGTGCTGGAAGTAGGGCAATTGCGGTTTGGAGTACTTGTCTGGTTTCTTTAAGGATAATTCCTTCCTCCGTATCATTGTGCGATTCCATGTAATCTTCCAGATAGCCTTGACTCGTCTTATTTTCTCTTAAAATTCTACGTAGCTCATTCAGACTATGGTTTCTTGTCATTTTCTTTAAGTAAACCTCTAGGTTTTGAATTTCGATAATGTTTTTGCCCATCCGCCATAGTTTTAAAAAAACTTCCTGCATCAGTTCTTGTGCCAGTTCCTCAGAACGCAACAGCCTTAAAGCCTGGATATATACCGGGTCCGTATACCGTTCATACAATAGCCTGAAAGCTTGCTGATCTCCTTTAGAAATTCCAGCAAGTAACTCATCATCACTGAAAAGAGGCTGTATGGACATAAATGATTTTTATTGAGGCCAATGATAAGTATTATCTACGATATTTTTTATATATCTTCATCACTTAGACTAAACACACCTTATGAAAAAAACAATTGCTATCACATCACTATTGTGTTTGATAACAACTATCTCTTTGGCGCAGCGAAAAAAGCTGCAGCTGTCCTTCAATACAAACGTCCTAGATGCTCATGTAGCAGCAGAATTTAGTCTTTCAGAGAATAGTACATTCTATACTGCTATTGGGTTTGGGTACGAAAGTGTGGGTTCATTAAACCTGAACAAGTATTATGATAAAAGCGCGCAAGGAGGCCGAAACTCAGATGTACTCAGACCTGAAATCTTTTTTGCTCCATATCTGAATATGCAGTATCGGAATTATTTCTTAAAAACCAGAGACAACAGGAAAGGTTATTATATCGGCAATAATTCCGGCATGTATGCTGGTGCCCGTTTAAAATTGTATACAGCACCGGTTATCTCAATGAATGGAGGAGTTGAGGCCATCAAGCAAAATTATATGCTCGGGCTAATGATTGGTTATCAAAAGGCTTTAGGTGTTCAAAGAAGGTTTATCATTAATGCCAATACAGGGGTTAGTACTCATGCCAATTACAATCTTTCTTTTTTTAGATCTAAACCGATGCTGCATGGTTCTGTAGGGTACGTTATAAAATAAGGCATTCTGTAACCTAATTTCTTTAATCAACGTCATACGCTTATAATTTAATAAATATGGCGCTTACTATTCGAAATCTTAACAAACAATACAATACACAAAAAATCGCACTTTCCAATTATTCACTTACCATTAACAAAGGGGTGTTGGGTTTGTTAGGCCCAAATGGTGCCGGCAAATCCAGTAAATAATATAAAATTTAAAGATTATTAATTACTTGTCATTTCCATCCAAAAAGTACTTAGGATGAATTGTAGTAATCATCAGTGCGGAAGCAAAAATTGAACTGGTTTCCTATTCTGGATCTTTTTTCATGAATGCAATATTGGTGACTTTATAATTTAATGCACTCGTAGTACCGGCAGTTACATCAATGGTAACACCTGTAATTTTGCCTGCCATTGATGATGCTAGAAATACTGCCGTATTGGCTATATCTTCCATAAGAGGGAGTTGTTTTAACATGGTATCGTCTTCCAATTTTTTGAGAAAACCTTTTACTTCATCCCCACCTGTCTCTAAGGCTTCCTTAAAAGGTCTCGAATCAGGAGATCCTGCTGAACGAATATTCACTACGCGAATGCCATAAGGACCCAGTTCTGATGCAAGGTTACGGGAAAACCCTTCAACACCGTTACACGCAGGACCAAACCCACCTACATTGGCATATCCTATGCCTCCTGGCGTAGCGGTAAGCGAAAGGATCACTCCAGATCTATGCGTTATCATTGCTCTTCCAGCCGCTGTCGCTGTTATAAACTGTGTTTCTAAAGCAATATTTATTGGACGCATAAAATCTTCCAGAACCATATCTGTTAGTGGAATGTCTTGTGTGTCCTGCCAGCCTATCGCATTAAATGAGATATCAACAGATCCCACTGTGCGCAATACTGAATTTATATGATCATTAACTGATTTTTCATTTCTGGCGTCTACCTGGCCAATTGAAACCTTTCCACCTGCCGCCTCAATTTTACTGGCTGTTCCTTTTACGCTCTCCAGATTATGACCTGTCAGGAATACATTTGCACCCTCTGCTGCAAGTGCAGTGGCAACAGCTCCTCCAAGTGATCCACCTGCGCCATATATAATTGCATTTCTATTTTGTAGTAACATATTGTAGCTATTTGATATTCAAATTTGTAATAAAATACTGAGTTACATACTGTCCAGTCGTGACAAAATATAGGGTCGTTTGCGACAGCCATACTCAAATAGCTAATCATCTTAATTTCAAACTGGACTATCTTTCATTTGCATTTTTTCTTGGGGTGTTGGTAATGAACTGGACGGACAGAATACTAAAATGAAAGGTATGATTAACAGGTTAATAGATAGTGCTCGTACGTTAGACCCGAACAGAAATGTGGCCTATGTAAGCAATACGTTAACAAAAGGATTTACCTTTCAAAGGGCGCAGATGATTATCTGCAGGCAAAAAGTTATCAACTTCCAACACTTCAACCTGGAGGTAAGATCAATTTGGAAGTAGATGATTTATATAATGGCGGCGGTTTCGTAACTGTAGTTAGACCTAACGGTTATGTAGTTAGCCAAAAATCTTTCTATTAAATGCAAAATATAGAGCTACCATAATGGTGCTTTCGGTAGAACAGCATGGTTTTGTGGTGACCAGACCACTTCGAAAGGGTAGGTGACAGGTTTGGCTTTAAACGGAAGCGGGGATAGAGAACTATGCACCGAGCACTAGGTCTTTGGAGAAACCATGACTATAATCATTTTTTGCTCAAGATTTATAATTACCACATGTCCTACACTATAGAAAATAACATTACCAATGAAGAGGGTTTTTATCGATATGTTTAGAAGATAGTAAAAAATAGGATCAGGCATTTTGAACAGCAGGATCCATTTTCAAGTAGTCATGCAACGCATGTTAACAATATGGATAAGCTGCAACAGTTCCAAAAATATCTAAATAGTATTGACAAATGGAATGCTCGTCTGCCACATTTGATAATTATTGAAAAAGATGAGTTGATAATTCAGCAAAGGCAAGAGATTGATGAACTGAAGGAAAATCTTAACCAACTTAACGAGTATGAGTAGCCCAAAAATCAGGATAGAGGATAATCATTTGGCTACGTTGGTCGATCTTTTAAAACAGATACATAAATTCACAAGGCCAATTCTTTTAACTTTCGCCAACCTATATTGAATTAACTAAAAAGAAATATTGTATAAATCCAGGATAACTAAAAAAGAAGAATTTCACGATTTTAAATTAAGCTTCAAGAGGATCTTAAATAATCAAAAACAGAGAGTTGCCTCAAAGAAATGATTCAACTCTTTTAAGGGGCTTAAAATTGGATTTACGAGCATTGAAAAACAGATCATCCTACTTAATTTTTAATTGATAGAAATATTTTGCTTTTTTGTAGTCATATTGGGTGAGACTGGGCGAACATTGGGGCTACATTGGGCGAACATTGGCTCAAGACTGGAAGAGGATTGGAAAAGATTAGAAAAAGACTGGAAAAGATTAGAAAGAGATTAGAAAAAGATTGGAAGAAAAATCCAAAACCTTCACTAGACAAGGGGCGGGTATTTAATTATTAGTTAATCGTGTCAGCTCTCTCTAGGAGAAACAACAAAAGGTAGGTAACCGTGGATGGTTTTGTAATTCGACTCCCCGAATAACGCACCTTTTTTTAGTATATTTTAGCAGCAAATGCTATTGTCTAATATAGCTAAAAGTACGTTCATAGACAACTAAAAGTTATTCGAAAAATTCCTTTGGGTAAACCACTTCGCCCTGAATTTTTTTCAAAGCATTAGGCTGTAATTCGATTGCCATACAATTTTCTTTTGGAACATCAAATGGTAAAGATATACCAAATTCGTCTGCAAGACGATAGCCAAATCTTGGATAGTATTTCTCGTGACCCAATAATATAACCGATTCATAGCCCAAATCTCTTGCTCTTTCGTGTGCAGCTTCAATGAGTTTTCCTCCGATTCCCTTGCCCTGAAATTCGGGTAGGACTGCAACAGGTGCCAGTGCCAACGACTTTATTCCATCTTCGGGGGTTTTAATCTCGATCTCCGTTAACAGGATATGACCAACTAAATTGTTTTCTACTTCGGCTACCAAAGACAATCCGGGCACAAATGCTCCTGACTTTCTCAATCTTTCTACTAAAAATTGTTCTTGATGGTCACTATATTTTTCATTCCTAAAGGCTTTTTCAATCAAATCAAAAATTGAAAGGTAATCTTCGGGTCTTTCTTCTCTAATGTTGATATTCATTTTTTTAAATTTTAATGTGATAAATGTTTAATAATTTCATTAATTCTTTCCAGTTCCGTGAAATTATCGTGTTTCAAATTATGGTCGTGTTGTTCGTGTGTCCAGGTAACATGGTATGGGATATGAGCAGCGGATCCGCCAATCTCCAACACAGGCAAGATATCTGATTTTATAGAGTTTCCTAACATTAAAAAGTTCGAAGGTTCACAGTCCAAATGTTTTAACAGTTTTTGGTAATCGCTATTTTTTTTATCGCTCATTATTTCAATATGATGAAAATAATTCTGTAATCCAGATTTTTTAAGTTTTCTTTCCTGATCTAATATATCGCCTTTTGTTGCTATCACTAGTCTATATTTTCCTTTTAGACTTTCTAAAGTTTCAGTTACTCCTTCCAAAAGTTCTATAGGTTTCTGTAATAGATCTTGTCCGAGTGCTATGGTTTTGTTTACCAATTGCAATGAAGCATTCCCGTTAGAAATCCGGTTAATGGTTTCAATCATGCAAAGCATGAAGCCCTTTACCCCATAACCGTACAAGTGCAAGTTTTGCATTTCCGTTCTAAACAGTTCCTGCGATACGGAATGTTGTGGCAAATAGTGTTCGAGTAAAACACAAAATTCTTTTTCAACTTCCTGGAAATAGGGTTCATTTACCCATAGTGTATCATCTGCATCAAAGGCAATGGTAGTTATATTTTTATTCATTTTACTTTTGTAATTTTCCATCGACAAAATTCAGAATATAAATTAAATTAGGAAAGGACATTTGTCCCGAGTGAAATATGGTAAGAACCAATAAGTTTTTTTTGAGCTATTTAGAACAACTTTACAAAACACAGCAGCGTAAGGAAGACATTATAGTGAAGTCATTTACGAAAGGCAAAAGACTATTTGTACAGAATGAAAATGCCTCTAAAATAATGCTGATAAAAGACGGGATAACAAAATGCTTCTTTACGGAAGATAATGACAAAGAATATATTGTAGAATTTTTAGGCAAAGGTGAAATCGTTGGTGAAATTGAAGTAATTCGTAATATTCCTTGTTTGTGCAACATTGAAGCAATGACAGATGTTACTGTGTATGCTATATCCATCCCTTACTTCGCTTCTTTGCTTAAACAGGATATTGGTTTAAACAATTTATTGCTCGAGGTTTTTGCGGAGCGTATTGTTAATACATCAAGCCGAGCTTCATATCAGCAATTATATACAACTGAATGTACGTTAGCGAAATTGCTTGAACTACAATCGAAGCAAGAAATCGAAATATCCAGAGAAGATAAGGCAGCCTATTTAGGAATTACGATAAGAAGCCTGAATAGAGCTTTAAAGAGTTTAGATAAGTCAAGGTAAAGTTGGAAAATGAAGAAATATTTTTTAACGCAAAAAAGCCTCAATTTGCATTGAGGCTTTCGTGATCCCGCTGGGATTCGAACCCAGATTTGATACTCACCGAATCGCTCACCTTTTTTATAATATGTTTTAGCTGCAAATGCTATCATACGAATTTAAGAAAAAGTGGCCAATTATGCTAATATAAGTCGGTGATATTTTATGTATTAGGTTTGTATGATGCTAGCTCCAAGGTTACCACATTGACGTATAAGACCCCTGAAAGTAGCCACAGTTTTTCATTCCAAACTACCCACCTCAATCTCAAGTGAACCAACCATAAGAATTTCCTCAAAAACCATATTTACAATATTTTCTTCTAATTGTTTAGACTCAATCTCATTGATATTTTGAAAATATTCACTAATCATTATTTCAATAAGCTCGTTTAGAGATAAAGGTTCTGTAAAATAATACATTAACTGACTAGTTTTTTCCAATAAAGTTTTCAGAATTTGTTTTCCCGAGAAAGGATCAGTCTCAATTAAAAAAAAGTTTTCCTCTGTGCCTTCTTCATGAATAGAAAAGTTATTGTACAATTTAATCTTGAGAGTTTTGATTTCTTCATATGCGTATCTATATACTATATCTAATGAATTAGAAATACGATTAAACTTCATCTTCTCATAAAGCGAGTTAGTATCTCTATAATCCATTGAATGGACTATATTCATTACCTTTTTATGATATTCAGGAAATTCATGCTTTAACCGAAGCTCTAATTGATTGCATGCAATTTCATTATGTTTAGCAATGCCTACAAGATGAATGTACTTGTCTATGAACGGAACCAAATGAAATCGAAGAACAGAATCCAAAACATTAACATCTTTGGAACAGTCAATTAGATAAGTAACATTTTTCCTTTCACTTAGCATACAGCTGATGGAGAATTCTTCTATAATTTGATTAAAATATCCGATGTTCTCTAAATTAACTATTTGATTCATATTTTCCTTCAAAAAATTCTCGGCCATATCACACCAATTTTGAAAAAAGCCAATATCATTTCCTCCTACAATACCAACATTTGCATTAAAGTCATATTCATTAACATTCTTGGTTAGATGGGGGGGGATATTTTTCAGTTTTTGCTGTACTTCCAACAATGCTATTTTATAAATATCAGGAACTGGATGCCTACTTTGTACGATTAAATGGTCGTTGATATTTGATTTCGGAAAAGGCGCCCAAGTAAAAACATCATTATCTACATGGATAAACGGTTTTTCCTGTAACTTTATGACTTTAATTTTTCCAAGAATCCATAACCTATGATCTTCTTTTTCTAGTTCGTTCAATATTAAAGAAACATCTCCATATGGAAGTCCCAGCTGATTAATTAGAATTTCATAGCCATGATTATCAGTATAAAGATCAACATTTGAATTCTCTCTTCTTAGCGTCAATAAGCTTAAGCAGTTGCTCACTAAAAAATATTTATATTCCAACCACCCCCCAAATTTCCGGTTATTACTAAATTCTTGTTTTTGCTTATGTAAACTTGGTTTAGACCAAAATGAATGGATAATTTTCATATATTAATCATTAAATTTTCTTGTAGCAGTGTTTTTACTTTTGCAAGTGCAGAAGCAATTACCTGGTGCATATCATAGTACTTATATTCTGCCAATCGACCTCCAAAAATGACTTTATTCTCCATTTTTACCAGCTTAGTATATTTCTTAAGTTTTTCATTGTTATAACTGTCATTTATTGGATAAAAAGCTTCAGCTCCGGAAACCCATTCTTGTGGGTATTCCTTTGTAATAATAGTGCCTTCTTGTTTTCCATACTCAAAATGTTTATGCTCAATTATACGTGTATAGGGAACTTGGAAGTCAGTATAATTTATTGCGGCCACTCCCTGATAATTTGGTAAATCCAGATATTTATGCTCAAATCTTAAACTTCTGTATTGTAAATTTCCAAATTTGTAATCATAGAACTCATCCAGTTTACCAGTATATACTATACATTCTGCGACAGCTTGAAATTCATTTTTGTTTTTAAAAAAATTAACATCAGTTCTAACCTCTATCCCTTTTAATAAACCATCTATTAACTTATTATATCCTCCAATTGGTATACCTTGATATTTATCATTAAAATAATTATTATCAAAAGAAAATCGGACGGGTAAGCGTTTAATAATAAACTTTGGCAGCTCGGTGGCCTTTCTTCCCCATTGCTTTTCTGTATAGCCTTTTATTAATACATCATAAATATCTGTTCCAACCATGCTTATAGCCTGCTCTTCAAAATTCTTAGGAAAATTAATTCCTGACTCCAAAATCTGTTCCGCAATTTTAGCAGTAACTTCTTGGGGGTTCTTAATTTTCCATAGTTGATAAAAAGTATTCATATTAAATGGCAGATTGTAAAGCTCACCTTTATAATTGGCTAATGGAGAGTATATGAAATTGTTAAATTCCACAAAAGAATTAACATAGTCCCATATCCCTTTATCATTTGTATGAAAAATATGAGGCCCATATTTATGCACGTTAATACCATTCATTGATTCACAACGAACATTGCCCCCAGTATGATTCCGCTTTTCAATCACCAGGCATTTTTTTCCAAATTGGGTCATCTGTTGGGCAAATACTGCACCATAGAGACCAGAGCCAACAATAAGAAAATCATATTTTTTTATCATACTTTTCTTTACAACTTCAGTTCATTAATACTTAAATGCCGCACTATCTTAAGTAATTAAGCAGTACGGGACTTGTGACTTTTAGAGGTTCCCCACAATTTGTAATGTTTAATAAAAAGGTAGATTTCGTATTTGAAAGATGAAAACCATAATTGCTGACTAAAGTATTTATCCAAAGGAGTATTATTTTGAGGGTCATAGATACTCATGCTAATAGTTTTGACATCAAAGCCAGTTATATTGGGCTTTTAACTTGCTCGATAGTAGCAGGAAGAATATAGTAAATTAGCATACTATTAATTCATCAGTATCAAGTATAGCAAACAGGTTGAAATAAAGCTTTTCATAAGTAGGTTTGGGATATATTAGGTGGTGACTTACTTTAAGACTACAATTTTTTGCTTAAATATTCATCAATTTCTTCTAAAGCTTTTGCACCAATGCTCCTCACAACAACTTTTCCTTTGCGATCTATCAAGAGCGTTGTTGGGAAATGTTGTATTCTATAATCTTTTAAAATAGTCATTGAACCATTTCTGTCAACAAATAAATTTGTCCAATCCAATTTTTTGTCAATTATAATTGATTTTAATTTTTCAATATCTTTTAGCTGGTCCATTGCTATGCTTAAAGTTAGTAAACCCTTGTCCTTATATTTACTTTGTACCTCTACAAGCTTTGGTAGTGCTGCTATGCACGGTCCACACCAACTCCCCCAAAAATCAATCATTACATAAGTTCCTCTTTTCTTATTTAGCTCAAAGGGTAATTTAGACAATAAGTCATTTCCTTTGATATTTGGGGCAATACTGTTTATCTCGGCATGAGATCCTGCTTTGCTAATGTATTTTAAATACAGTATATCATTGGCTAAACTATCCACCTTATACAAGGATTTGCCTATTTGTATTGAATCTTTACTAGAATAAATATGTCTTGAATGGAGTAAACTATCTGTTCTATATAGGAAATGATTTGACTTGATAGAATCTCGATTAAATAATAAATCATTAGATAAGTTAAGCTTATCTGATAATACACTTAGCGAAAAAGGTTCATTATTATATAAAAAGAAATCAAAATTATCTACATCTATAAAAAAAGAACCGTCTTCTGTGCTAACAATTCCTCCCTTATGGGAACTTTCCATTAGCGTTATTGGAAATGTATCGTCATTAATAAATCTAGGATATATATTAAGAAAGAAAGGTATAGTTTTAGATTGAATTATTTTACCATTGAAATAATCCACTGTAACATTGATTTGTGGATATTTTTTCTCTTCATTGGATTTAAATATATATTCTTTTTCATTTTTAAAATCTTTATCCCCATCTGAGTCAACTATGATATGCTTGGAATTTTGACTATCTACCCCAATAAATATTGCTATATTATTTTTTGGGATGTTTTTATAAATAATATAATTTGAATCGACCTCATCTTGCTGCAAAATTTCGACAAATGCCTTTTTCGTCAATTTCTTTTTTAAAACCCACTCTGCTAAAGTTTGAAAGCCATTAAAGTTTGCCTCTTTAATTGCATATCTTATATAGCCTGTAGTATCATATCCCCTATAAGGCGAAACATCCTCTACTTCCATTGTCCTTCTATCCAAGTTGTTGATACTTCTATTACTTAATTGATCAACTAGTGGTATCTGTATAGATTGTGAAAAAGCAGGAATTTTGCTAAAAAGCAATACTGCAAAAATTAAATAGTTTTTCATTAAACATTGAATAAATGAATGGATATGGTTTAGGGTAAATTGACAATAAATACTTAGTTTTTGGATGGCATGCCATCCAAAAACTAAGCGGATTTAGACTAAAATCTCTACACACGATTTACTATATTCGGCGGATTCATTACACTTAACAGTAGCCTTTCCACATGTAGCAGATACTAAATTCGAAGTACTGCAATCTCCATCACATTGATTGTAACCAACGCCCCATACGAGTACTCCAGGTTTTAGCTGCCATCCAGTTGGACAATTACAGGTAGTAGCACATGCTGTGCTTTCATATCCCCCAATTACTTTTTTTAATTGTGCCCTGGTTAGTATTTCTCCTTTATCAAAGGCACTTAAATTTAATTTCTTCATATTGTTATACTGTTTTATTACAATCAAAAAACAGTAAAAAGCTTAAATTTGTAAATCGTTTAATTTGCTTGCCGCTTTGGTGGGCGTGTTCACCCTAATGTGAGCAATACCTAAGTTCAGCTGCCCCATGGGCGGCTGTTCTTGTTTACGTTATGGATTTTTTCTTGTTTGGTTTTTGGTTAATATTCTAGTTAATTGGTCTTGTTTTTTAATTCGATCATTTTTGGTTCATTGCCATTGATGCCTTAGGTTATCAAATATTTAATATCCTCTAATTGATAAGGGTGGGGCAGTTTATAGCCGTTTACCAAAATTGTGGGGGTAAAAGCAATCTCGGCCATATCGCACCATTCCCTCTGCCTTGCTGTTACCACATCCATATCCCCGTTAAAACTTACAGGGTATTTTTTGGCCCATGTTTCGTATTTCTTTTTACCCTGTGCATACCAGTCATTTAAAGCATTTTCTAACAGTTTGGGATCGTTTAGCCTAGTCAATGCACTGATATGCTTGGAAACTTTGGTTTTTTCGTCATCCTGATGGTCGGCAGTAGTAAAGATGATATTCAACTTCAGGTCATCACGGTAGCGCAGCCATTCATCAATGGTTTTATGTGCTGAGGCACATGGATCACAAAATGGATTGCTTACCATGGTTATTACTGCTTTTGCTTCAGGGTTGCCCAAAACTGCCGCCATCAAATCATCGCCCACGGCATAGCGGGGCTGATTTACCAACACTTGGTTAAATAGTTCACCATTGTACTTGAATTTTTTAAGCTGTTGTTTTATAGGCTTAAATTGTATCGATGTAGTGAAAAAGGATTTGAAAACTGCCCATGTAACTATAGGGAGCAAAAAACAAAGCACCAATAGGGGCAAAAGATAAAGAGATGGAAGATTAATTCTATTCCAAGATAAAAGATCAGTACTAAAAGCCGTTATAAAACCAAACCACAGCAAAGCCTGTACAGCGCAGCACAATACACACCAGTTGCTATTTCTGTATTGGTAGCCAATAGAATATAGTGTGTATGGTAGGGCCAAAAAGTTGATCCACGCCAGAAAGGATATAGATGAAGGAATTAAGAATAAGGCCAAAAAACTACCAGAAAAATAAAAAAACCCTACCTCGCTCCAGCTTAGCCAAGAAGTAAGCTTTGCTGCATCCGATTTTAAAATGGCATTGCATCCATTTTTCCCGCCCAGGCTACACAGGTTTTGCACCAGCGGATTATTTGCATCGACACTGTTGATAAGCAGCAAGGTAGATATCCCAAGGCCTACCAGGTTAATTAATAGTAACAAGCTATAGCCTAAGGTCAGTGAATTGTAATCTAGTGTTAAACCCAAAAGGGTTATTAGCAAAATGATAAGCAATGGAGTTTTCGCTAGCGTGAGCCTATCTTTCCAGATATTCTGCTTATATCCAGGTTCGCCACTATCCTCATCTGCTTCGGCCAATAGCACAACACCACTCCAACGCTGGACAAAATCTTTTTCCTGCATTAGGCTATTTTGCTTTTTCTCGTCACTATAGCGTATTTGAATACCTTCTCTACCATGAACAAGTATAAAAGTACCTCCATTAACATTGCAATGTGCTATAAAGGGTAGAGGGAGGTCTTTAAAGTGTTCTTTCGGCACCCTTAAGGCTTCATTGGCAACTTGCCATTCCGTTAAACAATCGCTAATAGCCACCATGCTCGGATAATCAGGGTGTGCTTCGAGTTTTTCTTCTAGACCTGTCAAGCTAAACTTCACCGACATCGATTTTAATAATTGAGCAGTAATCCAGACGGCATTATAGAATTTACGCATAGTTTATAAATTAATTGTGAATATCTGATTTAGTAATGCTTAAACTAAACCAAATCTTACCCAGAAAAGGCAGGATATTGATCTTCTCCTTTTTTTTCAAAACAAAACTCTACTTTGCAGATAATTTATTCTTGAAACCTTGAAGCTGCCGAAATTATTCCCATTTTATAAGCAATATGATCAAATGGACTGCGGTCCATCCTGCCTTCGCATGATTGCCAAGTACTATGGGAAAAATTTTAGCTTACAACGATTACGTGAAATTAGTGGTATCAACCGTGAGGGTGTTTCGTTATTAGGTATTAGTGAAGCCGCTGAAAAGATCGGTTTCCGTACCAGAGGAAGTCGATTAACGATTGACCAATTGCAAGAAGTAGAGTTGCCCACTATTTTACATTGGAACCAGAACCACTTTGTGGTGCTCTATAAAATAAAAAAAGGTGTTTATTATATCGCTGATCCCGGAAAGGGACTGATCCAATTTACACTAGCCGAACTTAAACAGCGCTGGCTTAGTGCTAGTAACGAAGACATTAAATTTGGCATTGCCCTGATTTTATCACCAACCCCTGAATTGTATGCACAAGATGGCGACAAAACGGAGGCGCTAAATTGGGGCTATCTGTTACGCTACCTATACCGCTACAAACAATTGGTGATCCAACTTTTTGTAGGACTAGGCGTTGGGAGCTTGCTCCAACTCATTATCCCCTTCCTTACCCAATCTATTGTCGATATTGGGATCAATACGCGGAATCTCAATTTTATCTACATTATCTTAATCGCCCAAACCATGTTATTCCTGGGGAGGATGAGCGTAGACTTTATCAGATCGTGGATCCTTCTGCATATCAGTACCCGTATCAACATCTCCATACTGACCGATTTTTTGATCAAGTTGATGAAACTACCCATGAGCTTTTTCGATACCAAAATGACGGGAGATATTATGCAGCGGATGAATGACCAGAAACGGATCGAATCGTTTCTAACCGGGTCTACATTAAGCATCATCTTCTCGCTCTTTAACCTTGTTATTTTTACCGTTGTACTGGCGTATTACAACGTAAACATCTTCTTTATCTTTTTACTAAGCTCGGTACTGTATTCCATCTGGGTTGTCGCATTTCTAAAAAAAAGAAGAGAACTGGATTTTAAAACATTCGATATTTCTTCAAAAAACCAAAGCAGTGTGGTGCAGCTTATTGGCGGCATGCAGGAAATTAAGCTCAACAACTGCGAACAGCAAAAGCGCTGGGAGTGGGAACATCTGCAGGCTGGCCTATTTAAATTTAGCGTAAAGAGCCTATCGCTAAGCCAGATCCAACAATCGGGCGCATTTTTCATCAACGAAGGGAAAAACATCATTATCACTTTCTTAGTGGCCAAGGCTGTTATCGATGGGCAATTAACCCTAGGCGGGATGATGGCCATTCAGTATATTGTAGGGCAGGTAAATAGCCCTGTTGAGCAGTTGTTAGGGTTTATACAGCAATTGCAGGATGCCAAGATCAGCTTGGAGCGCTTAAACGAAATCCACCAGATGGAGGATGAGGAACCGGTAGACAAAACCTTTTTAAACGAACTGCCAACAAATAAAACCATCAACCTTAACCAGGTTAGCTTTACCTATCAGGGTGCCGGAAACGAGCCTGTATTAAAAGGGATCGATCTCACCATTCCCCAGGGAAAAACAACTGCCATCGTAGGGATGAGTGGAAGTGGAAAGACGACCATTTTAAAGCTGTTGTTGCGCTTTTATATCCCCCAGAAGGGAGAAATAAAAATTGGGGCTACCTATATCGATCAGATTGGCTATCGCTATTGGCGCGGACAATGTGGCATTGTAATGCAGGACGGTTTTATCTTTTCGGATAGCATTGCCAAGAATATTGCAGTAGCGGATGTACATCCAAATATGGAGAAACTGCAACACGCCATAAAAGTGGCCAATGTGGGCGATCTGATTGAAGGTTTACCCTTAGGCCTAAACACTAAGATTGGCGCCGAGGGGAATGGGATAAGTCAAGGCCAAAAACAAAGAATTCTGATTGCCAGGGCGGTATATAAAGACCCCGAATACATCTTTTTTGATGAGGCGACCAATGCGCTGGATGCCAATAACGAAAGTGTAATTATGAATAACCTAGAAGAATTTTTTAAAGGAAGGACAGTGGTTGTCGTGGCCCATCGTTTAAGCACTGTTAAAAATGCCGACAACATCGTGGTGCTGGATAAGGGAATAATTATAGAGCAGGGAACGCATGCAGAGCTTACCAGAAGCAAAGGGGAATATTATAATTTGGTGAAGAACCAGTTGGAGTTGGGAGGATAGGATGGATGATGTAAAAGACCAAGCTTATCGCAATAGCGATGAAATACAAGAAATCATTACTGCTGTTCCGTCATGGATTTTGAGGCGGGGAATCTTCTTGATCTTAATGGTATTAGTATCAATCATTTTACTTTCGGCCTTTATCCGCTATCCCGATGTGGTTAAAACTTCATTAAGGATAAATTCGCTAAACTCACCCAAAGGAGCAATTGCACACGTGCAAGGTAAATTGGTGAAGTTGCTGGTGCATGAAAATGAACAGGTTGTGGCCAAACAATCACTTGCCTTTATCGAAAGTACGGGTAAGCACGAGGAAGTAATTGAATTAGCCATTAAGCTAAACGAATTAAACAAATTGTTAAATGCTTCGCAACCCATTGCTGCAAAAGACTTTATAAGCACAGATTTGAATTTGGGCGAACTGCAGGGTAATTATCAATCTTTTTATCAAGCCTACTTGCAATTCATCAATACCCAAAGCGGCGGATTATACGTAACACAAAAAGGATACCTGGAAAAGGATTTGCAAGAAATAAAAAAGCTGCAGAGCCAAATTCATCAACAAAAAGGGATCCAAGAACTAGAGTTTGCCAATGCACAAGAAGAATACGATGCCTACAAGAAGTTGAAAAGTAAGAATGTAATTTCTAACAGCGAGTTTAAGCAACAGGAAAATAAATATTTATCGAGTAAATATCCCTTGCAGCAATCGGCCACTGCGCTGTTAAATAATAACAGTAGTAATATGGCCAAGCAAAAGGAAATTGCAACACTCGATAACACCATTCGGGAAGAGCAGGCAAAATTTGGACAAGCTTTAAATGCCATGATTACCGAAACCAATAGCTGGCTAATGAAGTATGTGGTTTTTTCCCCCCTAGCTGGAAAAGTGGGTTATGCAGGCATTTTGCAGGAAAACCAGAATGTATCCATTAATCAAGAGTTATTTATCGTTAACCCAGGTAATACCAATTTTTTTGGAGAGGTTCAAATCCCTCAGTACAATATGGGGAAAGTAAAACTCGGCCAGCGCACACTCATTAAACTAAAAAGCTATCCATTTGAAGAATATGGAATTATAAATGGCAAGATTAGCTACATTACAGAGGTGGCACTGAAAGATAGTGTGTTTATCGCTAAAATAGATTTTGGGAAATTTGAACAGAAAAACCCGGCAAACCCAATTGTATTAAAAGCCGGCATGCAGGCCGATGCAGAGGTCATCACTAAGGAAAGCTCTTTATTGCAGCGGTTTGTTAGGAATATTACGAAAATGTTGAATAGCAATGATCAATATTGAAAAATGTATAGATAAAACATCTAATTAACTAGATAACATCATGTTAAAAAAGAGAGGCAAACTCTGCCACCCCACAATTACATTAACAAAAGGCTCTTAAGCCGGTTTAATTGGATGAAAAGATTTTTCATCGTTTTCACACGAATATCAATATTATCGTTTCGATGTGCCTTTTTAATTTTTTTACATAAGCAATTTCAATGTGGAGTTAGAAACATAAAAATTCAATCTTGATTTCGAATATTCTTTCGCTATTTTAAATCTGTATGCATCTTCATCTAGATTTTTAAAGAAACAATAGTAAAATTTTAACGTTAACTTAATATTAATTATTGTCTAATGAGAAATACGTATTTCAAATCCCGTAAACCATTTTCATTTTCCCCACACTTATATGATCTTGGAACCATCATGGGTTTGTGGGAAAGTCATGATGACAACCACATTCTTCTAAAGATTTATAAAATAGACGAAAAGGAGTTTGCAGATTATTATAGCTATCATTTAAACTATGCTGGAGAAAACAATATTGCCAGCCAAGAAGATTTTTTCCGACACCAACCTTGATATCAAGTATCTTGGCATAGGCGAAGGGATTTGTTTGTATATGACCATTTTCAAAGCAGATATTAATGATTTTACCAAGGTTTTTGATCATTTTTACCGTATAGTTATTGGCACATGATTTCTCCGACCTTAGGTAATAATCAAACTCATTGAGGAAGGCAATGTCTATACTCCGCATATCCATATCTTTAACATCATATTTGAATGGTAAAAAAATCTCCAAGTGCTTTTTAAGCACCTTGTACCTATTTAATGTACCCTGTACAAACTCCTTTCCCACAAGGGCCTCTACCTTTTGATTATGCTCGGTAATTGCCTGTAAAAGTGTCTGTGATTTTTCTCCCCTGCCCATAAACCTGTTTTTTATGGATTCAGCGGTAATTACATACCCAGCTTTAAGAAGTTCATCGTGTGCATCATAGACCATGTTTTGCAGTTGGTCTAAAAACGAGTTCAGTGATCTAGAATCCTCTTTTGTGCCGATAGACCTGCCAGATTTGGAATTCCAGCGGTCTGGTTCGCACGACCTGCCATTTGCAGATTCTGCCCTTTTACCGTTAACGGTAATGCGGATGTAGATAGGGGCAACGCCCTTGGTGTAGTTCTTTTGCTTCTTCATATGGAAAGCAGGCTAAAATTAGTTTTCATAATGTTATCCATTAAAAAGTTAAACAAACTTAGCTTTGCAGGATGACGTTTACAAGATGTACAGTTATTTAACTAGTTGTAATACAATTAGTTATAACTTATTCGGTGAGTCGTGAACTTTTATAAAACTACTCACCGAATCGCTCACCACTTATATGAAAATTGGTGCATATTTTAGTATTTTCCCTAAAAACAAAAACCCTGCAATCATTTGATTTGCAGGGTTTTGTGTAGTTTTGATAGTGAATCGTGTGATCCCGCTGGGATTCGAACCCAGGACCACTACATTAAAAGTGTAATGCTCTACCAGCTGAGCTACGGAATCATTAAAGAATTGTTAATTGTTTTCTTTAAAGTGGTGCAAATATAGAATTATAGACGCTTTGATGCAAGGTTTTTCTTGTTGTTATGCGTACACTACTGATTTATAAGGGAATTAGTTTCTAATATACGATTTCACCCAAGTAAGTACTCGTCGAGATACGTTCGTAATCATTAAGTTTACTTCGTTGAGATAATGATCTACACTTTATTTTAATTCTCGCTATAAATACCGAACTTAACAGCAATTATAAGCAGCTATGCGTTTAAGCACTTTTTTTCTTTTTTTTCTGACCTATTTTACCACATTTGCTCAACAACCCAAACCAAATGTAATTCTCATCTATGTAGACGATATGGGCTGGGGAGAATTAGGGAGTTATGGACAAGACAAAATAAAGACGCCTAATTTAGATCAACTTGCAAAAGAGGGTATGCGTTTTACTCAATTTTATTCATCATCACCGGTTTGTGCACCTTCACGAAGCTCATTAATGACAGGTAAACACGCAGGGCATTCTTTTATAAAAGGAAATTATGAATATGGTAAATTTGATGATGATAGCGAAGAAGGTGGACAAATGCCATTACCTGAAGGAACATTTACCATTGGCAAACTGATGCAAAATGCAGGCTATGCTACCGGAGCGATAGGTAAATGGGGCTTAGGTTTTAATGGTACTAGTGGGCACCCCAATAAAATGGGCTTCGATTACTTTTATGGCTACCTTGATCAAAAGCACGCCCATAATTTTTACACCACTCACTTATGGGAAAATGATCAAAAAGTTTTACTTCAAAACCCATTAATTCAAGTACATACTAAAATTCCTGAAAATTCTCCTGATTCGACATTCGATCAATTTATTGGAAAGGAGTATTCTGTTACTAAAATGGCTGATAAGGCAGCTGCATTTATAACCAAGCATAAACAAAAACCATTTTTCTTATATCTTCCATACACTGGTCCGCATGTGTCTTTACAAGCTCCAAAAGAAGCAATAGCCGAATATATCGGACAATTTAATGATAAACCTTATTATGGGCAAAATGGCTATGTACCCTCAAAATATCCTCGTGCAACATATGCGGCTATGATCAGCTATCTAGATAAACAAGTAGGTAAACTAATGGATCAGCTTAAAAAAGAAGGTTTAGATAAGAATACACTCGTATTGTTTACCAGCGATAATGGCACTTCGGCAGAAGGTGGGGTAGACCCATCTTACTTTAATTTAACGGCTGGATTAAGGGGGTTAAAAAGAGATTTATATGAAGGTGGCATTCGTGTTCCATTTATCGCTCGTTGGCCAGGCAAAATTGCACCCAATAAAATAAGTTCATTAAATGCAGTACAATTCGATCTTATGGCTACATTGGCCGAAATTACTAAAACAAAAGCTCCTAAAAATGATGGGATTTCATTTTTACCAGAACTGATAGGGAAGTCGCAGCAACAAGCTAAACACCCTTATATTTATTTTGAATTTGCCGAAAAAAGTGGACAGGTTGCCGTAAGAATGGGGAATTTGAAAGCTATAAAAAGCAATATGAAAAAAGATAAAAACGCAGAATGGGAACTATTTGATTTATCTATTGATCGGGAAGAGAAACATAATATTATAGAAAAGCACCTTGATCTTATTCCAAAATTTGAAGCGATTGTTAAAAAAGAACATCAAATTGCTACAATTAAAGAGTGGGAGTTTATTAATCCAAAATTTTTTATCCAGAAATAGTTACTTGTGCTTAAGATGAAGAAAGGTGTATTGTTTATTTTAATGGTTTCATCTTATTTGCTAGTAGATGCCCAACAAGTAGCATATTTAGATGCAAAATTACCTTTAGAAACCAGAGTTAATGATCTGTTAAAACGCATGACTTTAGAAGAAAAGGCATTGCAAATGGACAATAGAACACCAGCTATACCTCGACTAAAAATACCGGCCTACGATTGGTGGAATGAAGCCTTGCACGGTGTGGCAAGAGCTGGATTAGCCACTTCTTTTCCGCAACCAATTGGCTTAGCTGCTACGTTTAATGAGGAAGCAATGTTTACCATGGGTACAATGGTAAGTGATGAAGCAAGGGCAAAACATCATCAATTCGCAAAAGAAGGAAAAAGAGGGGAATATACAGGCTTAACTTTTTATTCACCTAACGTGAATATTTTTAGAGATCCGCGTTGGGGACGTGGGCATGAAACCTTTGGCGAAGATCCATATTTAACAGGCAAGTTAGGTGTAGCTTTCGTGAAAAGCATGCAGGGCGATAATCCAAAATACTTTAAAACCATTACCACCGCCAAGCATTTTGCGGTTCATAGCGGACCAGAACCTTCGAGGCACGAGTTTGATGCAAAACCGAATAAGCGCGATTTATGGGAAACCTACTTGCCAGCATTTAAAATGCTAACAAAAGAAGGGCATGTATACTCGTTTATGTGTGCTTATAATCGATTATATGGTAAGCCATGCTGTAGCGATGCTTTTCTGTTAAATGATATTTTACGGAAAAAATGGGGATTTAAAGGGTTTGTTGCGACAGATTGTGGTGCGGTATACGATTTTTATATGTTTCACAAAACAGCAAAAGATAGTATTGAGGCCGTTGCACAAGCCATTAAAGCCGGTGCAGATAATCAATGTTATGGCTATACTAGTGCGGTAATCCCTGCAATAAAGCAAGGTTTATTAAAGAAAAGTGAATTAGATACAGCGGTTGCTCGATTGCTACGTGCTAAATTTAGGCTGGGTGTTTTTGATAGTGATGGAGATAATCCATATGCTAATATACCTTATCGCGTGGTTAATAGCGAAAAGCATCAGGCGCAAGCCTTAAAAATGGCTAGAGAATCGATGGTGCTGCTAAAGAATAATGGTCTTTTACCTTTAAAAAAAGGATTAAAACACATCGCAGTTATTGGCCCGAATGCTAATGATGCTGAGGTGCTATTGGGAAATTACAATGGGGAGCCAAAACATATTATTAGTCCACTGGAAGGTGTTCGAATGGCATTTCCAACTGCAAAGATAAGCTATGCAAAGGGTTGCAACATTATAGATACTCCAGGTTATGAGCGTAAAGCTGATTATGCTGAAGCCTTAACCATTGCATCAACAGCTGAAGTGATTGTTTTTGTTGGCGGAATATCACCACGATTAGAAGGAGAAGATCTGAAAGTAAAAGTACCCGGTTTTTTAGGGGGCGATAAAACAGATCTTAACTTGCCAACTGTGCAAACGGATTTGTTAAAGGAGCTAAAAAAATTGGGGAAGCCAATTGTACTCGTATTATTAAATGGCAGTGCATTAGCCATAAATTGGGAAAATGATAATCTTGATGCCATTTTAGAAAGCTGGTATGGCGGCGAAAAAGGAGGGCAAGCCATAGGAGATGTATTGGCCGGAGCCTATAATCCTGCTGGCAGATTGCCGTTAACTTTTTACAAATCGATTAATGATATTCCTGCTTTTGAGAACTATAGCATGGCTGGAAAAACATATCGTTATGTAACTAAACCTGTACTTTATCCATTTGGATATGGCTTAAGCTATACTCAGTTTAAGTATGAAAATTTAAGGATTTCGAGCGCTATATTAACTCAAAAAGTTCCGATTAAACTAAGTTTAACAGTTACTAATTCAGGTAATTATGATGGCGATGAAGTAGTACAACTTTACATCAAACAAGCTGGCGATCAGTTTCCATTAAAAGAGTTAAAAGGCTTTAAACGTCTTCACATAAAACAAGGAGAAAAGAAAGTTGTAAACTTTGAGTTGAGGCATAGCGACATCCAACATTATGTTAAAGCAATTGATGACTTGGGAACAATAAAAGGGAAGGTTCAAGTAATGATTGGCCCTTCGTCGGCAAAAGCTGCGTTAATTGGCGGGTTTGAAATTAAGTAAGATTTTTTTACCACCAAAGACACCCAAGCACACCTTAAACTTGGGTTATCTTTGGTAACTTAGGTGGTAGAACTACATTTTATCCTGTTTCTTAACTCCAATCGTATACAATACAAAGCCCATAAATAAGAAAAACAAAACACCTAAAATTTGATAACCACCATCGCCAAACCAGCTTACAAATAACGGTTCTACATTTACTTTTGATAAGTTATCTCTAACTGAAGGAATAACCATTAAAATAGCTACAATAACTCCTGCAATTGCTCCACCTGCAACTAAACCTGTAGCGAAAAGATTGCCTGGTGCTATTTCTTCTTCTTCGGCAGTTTTTACCTTGTTTTTTTCGCGCCAGTTCACAATCCCTTTAATCGCCCCACCAGCAAAGATAGGCAGGGTAGTAGAAAGTGGCAGGTATGCACCTACAGCAAATGAAAGCGAATTAATACCAGACAATTCTATAGTGATGGCAATAAATACACCAACTAATACGTATTGCCAGTCGAGGTTAAACGAAAGCATTCCTTTTATCAATGTAGCCATTAATGTAGCTTGAGGTGCAGCATAGGTTTCGGTGCCGATAGCATGGTGGATACCTTGCTTTACCATTTCGGCTGTTGGTGTGTCTAAAATACGAACGGTTAAACCAATTACGATAGAAGAAACAATAGCACCTATAAATAAAGCTATTTGCTGATATTTTGGTGTGGCGCCGACTAAATAACCCGTTTTTAGATCTTGGGAGGTAGCTCCTGCATTAGCTGCCGCGATACAGATCATGCCCCCAACTACTAATGCCATAGGTTCGTAAACCTTACCCGTCCACCCAACGGCTATAAAAACCAAACAGGTACCCATAATGGTGGCAATGGTCATTCCCGAAATCGGATTATTACTTGAGCCGATTAAGCCTACGATACGGCTCGAAACCGTCACAAAGAAAGCTCCAAATACGATTACTAATACACCTATAAGTAATTTATTTAGGATACTATCGCCAGGTATTTGTGGTAAAATAGCCATTAATAAGATTAGTACTAAACTTCCAATCCCAACCAATTTAATCGAAAGATCTCTATCTGTACGTTTTACAGTGTTACCAGATTTACCTTCTTTAATAGACCCTACACTTTCTTTAAACGAAGATATAATAGTGGGGATTGTTTTTAACAACGTAATAAAACCACCTGCGGCAACTGCACCGGCACCAATTTGCTTTACGAAGGCTTGGTAAATTGCACGTGGATAATCGGCGAAGGTTTGCGTAATTGGATCCCATGTACCTGCACCTCCTGGTTTAGTAAGATCGGCCAGTAAGCCTAATTTAACCAATTGCTTGGCTGCAACTAAAGGATCTATTAAGGTAGATAACAAGGGGATGAGTGCCAACCATGCTAAAACACCACCTGCAACTAGCACACCAGCTATTTTAGGGCCAATAATATAACCTACTCCTAAATATTCGGGTGTAATTTCGCCACTTACTTGTGCTGAAGGTAAAAATTTATTGGCTTGTTTACTTGCCCAAGTAGGTGCCTCGGCAACCACATGAAATACTTTTTGTAATAGCGCATAAACAAGAGAGAATCCTAATCCCCAAAAAGCAGTACGCGCAAAGCTGCCTCCTTTTTCGCCTGCCTGTAGTACCGATGCACAAGCTGTTCCTTCGGGGTAGGGTAAGTTTTCGTGCTCTTTTACTATTAGCGATCGCCTTAAAGGAATCATCATCAGTGTGCCTAAAATACCACCCAAAATAGCCAAAATAAGGATAGTCATATAGTTAAAGAAGGCTTCACCAGAACTTTGTCCACCAATACCCGTACTTAAAAACAAAAAGCCCGGCAAGGTGAAAACTACACCAGCGGCAATACTTTCACCAGCCGAACCTGTAGTTTGAATAATGTTATTCTCTAAAATGGTAGTTTTAAAAAAGCGTTTACCAAGTGTAATGGCTAATACAGCAATGGGTATAGATGCAGAAACAGTTAAGCCCGCCTTTAAGGCCAAATAAACTGTAGCAGCACCAAAAATAATTCCAGCTATGCAACCTAAAAGTATCGATTTGATGGTAAACTCTGCCATATTGCTGCTGGCAGGTACAAAGGGTTTAAATTCTTCTTTACTCATTTGGTGAGGGTTTATTAAGATTAAAGAATAAAGTTAATTTTTTTTATGAATATTCAATGCTCCATGCCCCGTGCTAAATAGAATATCCAAATCTTTTAAACATCTTTGCATCATGAAGCAAAAAGCAATTTTTTTAGACCGTGATGGGGTATTAAATCGTGAAATAAACGACTATATCTGTAAAGTTGAAGATTTTGAAGTACTAGATTATCAAATTGCTCCATTGAAGCGTTTATACGATGAAGGTTATTTATTGGTTATAATTACTAATCAGGGGGGAATTGCACAAAAAAGATATACTGAAGATACGCTCCATGAAATGCATGGTATTCTATTTAATGCTTTTGAAACACAAGGTGCAAAAATTACCCATGCTTACTATTGTTCGCATCACCCAACAGTATCCGCCCCGTGTGAATGCAGAAAACCCTTACCGGGAATGCTATTAGAGGCCATAGCAACTTACAACATTGATCCAGCTTTGTCTGTGATGATTGGGGATAAACTACGTGATGTGGAAGCGGCTAATGCAGCAGGGGTGAAGGGGATATTAATTGAGCCTGATGAGCAGATTGATTACGATAAAGTAAAAGAAATTTTGGCAGTTAATTAAACGCAAAGAGGAATAAGATTGCGCTAAGAACGCTAAGCATTATACACTTAACTTTGTGCACTTTGCGTTAAACCTTGCGTTAAAAAAAAGCCCCGATTTGTCGGGGCTCCTTTATAATACTATTAAAAACACTTATTTTCCGCTTGCCTTAGCATGATCTGCTAAAAACGTAGCTAAACCACTATCAGTTAGAGGATGTTTTAATAAGGCGGTAATCGCAGCCAATGGAGCAGTAATTACATCAGCACCTAACTTTGCGCAGGCTACAATATGTAATGGACCACGAATAGACGCTGCCAAAATCTCGGTAGGGTAGCCGTAGTTATCAAAAATTAAACGAATATCTTCTATTAATTGTAAACCATCGGTAGAAATATCATCCAGTCTACCCAAAAATGGCGAAACGTAACTTGCACCTGCTTTTGCAGCTAATAATGCTTGGCCTGGAGAAAAAATTAATGTACAATTAGTTCTAATTCCTTTTCCAGAAAAATATTTAATTGCTTTAATACCGTCTTTAATCATAGGTATTTTAACTACAATTTTAGGGTTAAGTGCTGCTAAAGCTTCACCTTCTTTTACCATACCTTCAAAATCGGTAGCAATTACTTCAGCACTTACATTATCGTCTACAATATCGCAAATTGCTTTGTAGTGATTAATAACATTTGCATCACCAGTAATTCCTTCCTTTGCCATTAAGCTAGGATTGGTAGTTACGCCATCTAAAACGCCTAAATCTTGTGCTTCTTTAATTTGAGCTAAGTTTGCGGTATCAATAAAAAATTTCATCTGTTTATAATTTTAGTTTCAGCGGCCAGATGGAGCTGAACGGTTCATAAAAATTAGGAAGGAAAAAATGGGCAAGCAACTTTTATCGCACCGCTACAACCTTCTACCCTTGCTTCGTTCCCGCCCTGGGGGAGTTCAAAGGGAGCTGATCGTAAAAGACTTGCCCGGCACAAAGGTAGCAAAAGAAGGCATTCTACAAAAAGAAAAATGGGAAATTTATTGGATAATCACTACGTGATTGATTGATAGGTGGTTAAGCGTGTTGCGTTTGGCGCTGAGCGTTCACGGCGTTCAAATCTTACGATAAAATTGAGAGAGTTTAGCGTATTGCGCTTGGCATTTAGAATTCATCATCAAAATAAAGCAAATTAAACCGCTTTACGCCGTACGCTAAACCTAATAAACATCACATTTCCCTACCGCCTTACGCCATACGCTAAACTTAAGGCACCCTGCAATTCACCTTTACTATGCATAAATAGTATTTTCTTCATTGCCAAATTCGCAACTGATAACGTTTCCACTTAACAATATTGCAAAAAAGAAAGCATTCGAAACATAAAATATAAATATATTCTAAAAATATTACGGATAATGTAATTTGATCTTAAAATTGCCTATCTTAGTGTTTCCTATACACTAACTATCAAACCAGAAAGAGAACCAGATGAAGAACTTGAATGAACACCAAGGATTATACCGTAAAAGCTTTGAACATGATGCCTGCGGAATCGGTTTTGTGGCCCATGTAAAAGGCCGTAAATCTCACCAAAATATATCGGATGCCATTACCATTTTAGAAAATTTAGATCACCGCGGAGCTTGTGGTGCAGAGCCCAATACTGGTGATGGTGCTGGAATTATGATCCAAGTACCACACGAATTTTTATTCGACGAATGCTTAAGAACAGGATTTAGCTTACCTGAATATGGTAATTATGGCGTAGGAATGCTTTTTTTACCTAAAGAAATCCGCGCACGCGAAGAATGCAGAGAAATTATTTACCGTACTGCCGAAAAACTAGGTCTAGAGGTTTTAGGCTTCAGAAAAGTGCAGGTAGATACCACCGATATTGGCGAAATGGCCTTATCTGTAGAGCCCGAAATTGAACAGGTTTTTATCGCACGACCTTATCATATTGCACCTGGTGCCGATTTTGAACGTAAACTATTCGTTTTAAAAACTTATTTAGCCAAAACAATTTACAGCACAGTTGCTGGTAGCAAACAAGATTTTTATATTGCTTCGTTTTCTTCCAGAACCATTATATATAAAGGTCAGTTAACCTCATTACAGGTACGTACCTATTTTACCGAGCTAAGCGATAAACGTATGGTATCGGCTTTTGGCTTAGTGCATTCGCGCTTTGCAACCAATACTTTTCCGTCGTGGCGCTTGGCACAGCCCTTCAGATACATCGCCCATAATGGCGAAATTAATACCTTACAAGGAAACTTAAACTGGTTTAGATCGAGCGTAAAAACATTCGCTTCTCCTTACTTTACAGCAGAAGAATTGAACATGATTTTGCCGGTAATCGACGAAACTCAATCCGATTCGGGCTGTTTAGATAACGTAGTAGAACTTTTATTGCATGCAGGCCGATCATTGCCTCATGTTTTAATGATGCTTATTCCAGAAGCCTGGGATGGTAACGAAGACATGGATCCAATTAAAAAGGCATTCTACGAATTCCACGCTTCGTTAATGGAACCATGGGATGGACCAGCTGCCATTGCTTTTACCGATGGTAATTTAATTGGAGCTACACTAGATCGTAATGGTTTACGTCCGTCGCGTTATGTTTTAACCGATGATGATCGCGTAATTATGGCTTCCGAATCGGGCGCATTAACCATTGATCAAAGTACAGTAATTAAAAAAGGCCGTTTAACGCCTGGTAAAATGTTTGTGGTAGACATGGAGCAAGGCCGCATCATTAGCGATGATGAAATTAAAAAACAAGTTTGCAATCGCAGACCTTATGCCGACTGGATTAATCAATATCAAATCAAATTAGAGGAGCTACCAGAACCAAGGTTAATGTTTACCAACTTAGCCAAGGATTCTATTTTTAAATATCAACAAGTTTTTGGCTACACTCGTGAGGATATCGATTTGTTGCTAAAACCAATGGCTATCGAAGGTAAAGAAGCAATCGGTTCTATGGGAACTGATACACCGTTAGCCGTTTTATCTAAACAACCGCAACATTTATCGTCTTACTTTAAACAATTATTTGCACAGGTAACCAATCCGCCAATCGATCCTATACGTGAGAAGGTGGTGATGAGTTTGGCCGGTTTCATGGGTAATAATGGTAATTTATTAGAAGAAAATCAAATGCAATGCCATTGTGTGGGCATTAAACATCCGATATTAACCAATTTAGAATTAGAGAAACTACGAAGCATCGATACTGGCTTGTTCCAATCTAAAACCCTACAAACCTATTTTAGAGCAAACGATAAACCGGGCTCATTGGCTAAAGCACTCGACAGGCTTTGTCGTTACGCAGTTGATGCGGTTGAAGATGGATTTCAAGTAATTGTGTTATCAGATAGAGCAATCGATTCTGAACACGCTGCAATCCCTTCATTATTAGCAGTTTCGGCAGTTCATCATCATTTGATTAGAAAGGGTTACCGTGGTGCTGTTGGCATTGTGGTAGAAGCTGGCGACGTATGGGAAGTGCATCATTTTGCCACTTTAATTGGCTTTGGCGCTACCGCAGTTAATCCATATCTGGCTTTAGAAACCATTAAAGGCTTTGATGACGAGAGCGGATTAAAACCAGAAAAATTAATCGCTAACTATATATATGCTGTAAATAGTGGCTTATTGAAGATTTTCTCTAAAATGGGGATTTCTACACTGCAATCGTACCATGGCGCACAAATTTTCGAGATTTTGGGCATTAACGAACAAGTAGTAAATACACATTTTACAGGTGCTGTTTCTCGCATCGGCGGATTAGGGCTGGACGAGATTGCACTAGAGACTTTAATTAAACATCGTCGTAGTTTTGGCCCTAAAACACAGGCCGAAGAGTTACTTTCTGCTGGCGGAACGTATAAGTGGAGAAGAAGAGGTGAAAAACACTTGTTTAACCCAGAAACCATCCATTTATTACAAAATGCAACACGTAGAAACGATTTTGAAACCTTTAAAAAGTATTCGAAATTAATTAACGAGCAAACTGCACAGGCTTATACTATTCGTGGATTATTAGAATTTAACTATAACCGCTCGTCTATTTCTTTAGCAGAAGTAGAACCGGTAGAAAATATCCTTAAACGATTTGCTACGGGTGCAATGTCGTTCGGATCTATCTCTCACGAAGCGCACTCTACTTTAGCGATTGCCATGAACCGCATTGGCGGAAAAAGCAATACGGGCGAAGGTGGTGAAGATGAAATGCGTTACGAGAAATTGCCTAACGGCGATTCGATGCGTTCGGCCATCAAACAAATCGCCTCTGCTCGTTTTGGGGTAACCAGTTATTATTTAACCAATGCGGATGAGCTGCAGATTAAAATGGCGCAGGGTGCAAAACCAGGCGAGGGCGGCCAGCTACCAGGGCATAAGGTAGACGATTGGATTGCAAAAGTTCGTCATGCTACACCTGGAGTAGGCTTAATATCGCCGCCACCACACCACGATATTTATTCGATCGAAGATTTATCACAGCTAATTTTTGATTTAAAGAATGCAAATAGAGCAGCTAGGATTAATGTTAAATTGGTTTCTAAGGCTGGTGTAGGTACTATTGCCGCCGGTGTTGCCAAAGCACATGCCGATGTAATTTTAGTATCTGGCTATGACGGCGGAACAGGTGCTTCGCCACTAACATCAATCCAACATGCAGGTTTACCTTGGGAATTGGGTTTAGCAGAAGCGCATCAAACGCTTGTTAAAAATAGATTACGAAGTAGAGTTGTTTTACAAACCGACGGACAATTAAAAACAGGTCGAGACATCGCTATTGCAGCTTTGCTAGGTGCCGAAGAATGGGGTGTAGCTACTGCAGCATTGGTTACCGCAGGGTGTATTATGATGCGTAAATGCCATTTAAATACTTGTCCGGTAGGTGTTGCTACACAAGACCCTGATTTAAGGAAGTTATTTACAGGCGACCCAGCTCATGTTGTAAATCTCTTCCATTTCTTAGCCGAAGAACTCAGAGAAATAATGGCCGAACTTGGTTTTAGAACCATCGAAGAAATGATTGGTCAGTCTGATGCCTTACAAATGCGCCCAGTTAATGATGCCGATTGGAAATTAAAGCATGTAAACTTAGCACCAATATTATATAAAGAACCAAATACAGGAGGTTCATTGTATAATACCGAGCAACAAGACCATGGATTAGATGAGGTGCTAGATCATCAGCTAATTGAAAAAGCACAGCCTGCAATTTTACACAACGAGCCTGTTTTTGCCAATTTTGATGTTAAAAATACAGATCGGGCTATTGGCACCATGCTTTCGAACGAGATTTCGAAGGTACATAAAGGTGTAGGCTTACCTGCCGATACCATTAATTTTAAATGTTTTGGTTCTGCCGGACAAAGTTTTGGTGCCTTTGCAGCCAAAGGGCTTTCATTAACCCTCGAAGGCGAAGGAAATGATTATGTAGGTAAAGGATTGTCGGGTGCTAAATTGGTAATCTACCCGTTCAGTAACATCAACTATGTGCCAGAACAGAATATTATAATTGGTAACGTAGCACTTTATGGTGCAACTTCGGGCGAGTTATATATCAGAGGAAAAGCAGGAGAACGTTTCGCGGTACGTAATTCGGGAGCTACATCTGTAGTAGAAGGTATTGGTGATCACGGTTGTGAGTATATGACTGGTGGAGAGGTGCTGATTATTGGTGATACAGGTACCAATTTTGCCGCCGGAATGAGTGGTGGTTTAGCCTGGGTTTACAATGTAAAGGGAGATTTCGCTAAAAAGTGTAATCAAGAAATGGTAGACCTCGATCCTTTACAAGCTGAGGATGAAGAACGAATAACGATACTCTTAAAAAATCATATTAGATTAACTAACAGTAGAGTTGCCGAATTTATATTAAGCGATTGGAGTAATCAATCGAGTAAGTTTGTAAAAGTATTCCCTAAAGAATACAAAGCAGTTTTATTACAACGTAGTTCAAAAATTAAAATCAACTAAATGGGAAAAGTAACAGGATTTTTTGAATACGAAAGAGTTTCGCCTTCAAAACAAGAACCAGCAACCCGTGTACAACATTATAATGAATTTTTAGATCCATTGGCCGATGAGCAGTTAAATAAACAAGCCGCTCGCTGTATGGATTGTGGTGTACCTTTTTGTCAATCAGGTTGCCCTTTGGGTAATGTTATTCCAGAGTTTAACGACGCTGTTTATAAAGGGGAATGGCAAAATGCTGCAGAGATTTTATTGAGTACCAATAATTTTCCAGAATTTACGGGAAGAATTTGTCCGGCGCCATGCGAAAGTGCATGTGTGTTAGGGATTAACAAATCGCCTGTTTCTATTGAAGAAATAGAGAAACATATTATCGAAATTGCTTTTAATAAAGGCTTCATTAAAGCAAATACACCGCTAATACGTAGTGGTAAAAAAATAGCAGTGATTGGTTCAGGTCCGGCAGGCTTAGCTACTGCTGCTCAGCTAAATAAAGCAGGGCATGAAGTAGTTGTTTTTGAGCGTGATGATGTACCTGGTGGATTATTACGTTATGGTATTCCAGATTTCAAACTGCAGAAAGATGTGGTAGACCGTCGCATTAAATTAATGGAAGAAGAAGGTGTTGTATTTCGCTGTAATGCAAATGTGGGCGAGAATATCGAAGTCAGCACTCTTTTAAGAGACTACCAGGCTTTAGTGCTAGCAGGTGGCTCGACTATCCCTCGCGATTTACCTATGCCTGGAAGGGCTGCTAAGGGCATCCATTTTGCCATGGATTTCTTAAAACAACAAAATAAACGTGTTAGCTTACGTGACGTGGTTGATGAAGAAATTAAAGCAACTGGCAAAAACGTAATTGTAATTGGCGGTGGCGATACAGGATCTGATTGCATCGGGACTTCTAATAGACAGGGTGCAAAATCAGTTACTCAATTTGAGATCATGCCAATGCCACCCGAAAGTAGGGCTTCACATATGCCATGGCCAACGTATCCGATGTTATTAAAAGTAACTTCTTCGCACGAAGAGGGCGTAAGTAGAACTTGGGCAGTAAACACCAAAGAGTTTATGGCCGACGAGCAAGGGAATTTGAAAGCCTTAAAAGTTGTAAATGTAGAGTGGGATATTGACGCAAATGGAAGAGCAAGTGGATTTAAGGAAGTAGAAGGAACTGAAAAAGTTTATCCATGCGAGTTAGTTTTATTAGCGATGGGTTTTTTATATCCTCAGAAACAAGGTTTACTAGAAAAACTAGGGGTCGAGTTTGATGAAAGAGGGAATGTTAAGGCTGTAGAAGGTCTTTATCAGACCAATATTCCTAAGGTTTTTGTTGCTGGCGATATGCGCAGAGGTCAGTCGTTGGTGGTTTGGGCCATTTCAGAAGGTAGAGAAACAGCTCGTAAAGTTGATGAATACCTAATGGGATATAGCAAGTTGCCATCGAAAGATGCGGTGGCTTATGCTTAAGGGTTTTTAACCACAGAGAAAAGAAGTAATACACAAAGAACGCAGAGTTACGGCTTTGCGTTTTTTGCGTTTAATTAAACCTTAGTTTAACGCAAAGTAAGATCTTCATATTCTCTGTGAAACACTCTGCGTTCTCTGCGGTTTAACTTACCTTAGATTCCTTCTAAATTACCAAAACCCTTAAAATCAGCTTATAGAATTGCGATATTAGTAATCCCTCATCGGATGAGAGTAGATATCTCATCCGATGAGAGAAAAAACTAATAAACTGTTCCGTTATGTCTGAACTTGATAACCCCTCATCCGGCGATAGTCGCCGCGATTTCCTAAAAAAGTCGTCTCTTTTTACAGCATTATCTTTAACACCATTAACCGTGTTAAAAGCTGCTGATAACAAAGTTGACGAACATTTTGCAGAGCTATTTGAGAAAATCCCTTTAAACTTAAAGGTAAATAATAAGCCATATACACTTAAGGTAGAACCACGGGTTACGCTGTTAGATCTCTTAAGAGAACAATTGCAGTTAACCGGAACGAAAAAGGGTTGCGATCATGGGCAATGTGGAGCATGTACAGTTCACGTTAATGGAGAAAGGGTAAATTCATGTCTTAGCCTAGCGGTAATGAACGAGGGCAAAAGCATCACCACTATTGAGGGTTTAGCAAAAGGTGAAGAATTACATCCCATGCAGGCTGCATTTATCAAGCACGATGGCTTTCAGTGTGGATATTGTACACCTGGACAAATTATGAGTGCCGTTGCATGTATAAAAGAAGGGCATGCCAACTCAAAAGAAGAAATTAGAGAATACATGAGTGGCAATATCTGTCGCTGTGGAGCATATCCGAACATAGTTGATGCCATACAAGAAGTTAAAGAGAAGGGGGCTGTATTATGATCAATTTTCAATTTGTAAGAACTTCGGTAATTAAAACAGCTTTAAGTTTAATCGGTAAAGACCCAAAAGCTACATTTATAGCAGGAGGTACTAATTTGGTCGATTTAATGAAAAGAGGAGTAACTGCTCCTGAAAAGCTAATCGACATAAACTATTTACCCCTAAAGAAAATAGAATTGATTAATAATGTGCTTCATATTGGAGCATTAGTTTCTAATTCTGCTTTAGCTGAAAATGCGATCGTTAAAGAAAAATTTCCACTATTGATGCTCGCACTTCAAGCAGGTGCTTCGGCACAATTACGTAATGTAGCAACAGTTGGGGGTAACATGATGCAACGCACTCGATGTGGCTATTTTTACGATACCACTATGCCCTGTAATAAACGTGTTCCCGGAAGCGGATGTGGTGCAATTGGAGGGTATAATAGGATGCATGCCATTTTTGGTGCCTCTGAATCATGTATCGCTGTACATCCTAGTGATATGTGTGTAGCATTAGTTGCGTTAGAAGCAAAAGTTGTTATTGCCAATGCAAAGGGTGAGCGCAAGATTAATTTTATCGACTTCCATCGCTTGGCAGGCAACACGCCAGATAAAGATAATAATCTACAAAAAAACGAACTAATTGTCCGATTAGAAATCCCTATAAACAATTTAAACAAGAATTTTCATTACTTAAAAGTTAGAGATCGTTCTTCTTATGCTTTTGCATTAGTTTCGGTAGCTGCTGCACTTGATATTAAGAACAACATTATTAGTGATGCCCGTTTAGCCATGGGCGGTGTAGCACATAAACCTTGGCGATTAATCGAAGCCGAGAATTTCTTAAAAGGAAAGACAGCAAATGCAAGTAATTTTGAGGATGCTGCAAGGATAGCCATGTATGGAGCAAGGGGATATGGAGCGAATGATTTTAAACTCAAAATGGCACCCAACTCAATTATCGAAGCATTAACCGTAGCTAAAGCCAAAGTATAATGGATTTTTTTGTAGACGAAAACGACCGTGTAGACGGAGTTGAAAAAGTAACTGGAAAGGCTAAATATTTTGCAGAATATCAGGTTCCAGGGTTAACTTATGGGGTTTTGGTAACCAGTACCATCACCAAAGGAAAAATTACGGGCATAGACAGTAAGGCGGCAAGTAATGCACCGGGTGTTTTAGGTGTGATTTCGCATTTAAATAAACCTTCAGTTGCTGGTTATGAACAAGCTGGGGGCTCGCCAATGAAGATTTTTTATACCGATCAGATTTTTTTTAATGGACAACCGGTGGCGCTTGTAGTGGCCGATACTTTTGAACGTGCAACCCATGCTGCTTCTTTAGTAAAAGTTACCTATGCAAAAGAAAACTTTAACACCGATTTCGAAAAAAGTATTACCGATACAACCGTAAAGAAACTGCAAGGAGCAGCTCCATATAAAAGGGGAGTGGAAGATGCCTACAAAACAGCAGAAGTACAACTAGAGCAGAAATATCATATGCCTGTTGAAACACATAACCCGATGGAGCTACATGGGATTATTGCCGATTGGCGAGCAAATGATCAAGTTACTGTATATGCAAAAACCCAGGGTGTAAAGGCTACGCAAGGTACAATTGCGAATGTTTTTAAAATTCCTGCCGAAAAAATACAAGTGAACTCGCAATTTGTTGGTGGCGGTTTTGGAATGGCTTTACGTACCTGGCCGCTAGAAATAGCTACCATTATGGCTTCTAAACATCTTTCTAAGCCGGTAAAATTGGTTATCACGCGCGACCAAATGTTTACCATGGTGGGAAATCGGCCTGCTGCCTATCAAAAAATTGGTATGGGCGCAACTAAGGATGGAAAATTAACTGGAATTACACATACCGCATTTGGCCAAACTGCTACTTACGAAAATTTTACTGAAGGTGTAGTAAACATGTCGAAGTTTATGTACCAATGCGACAATGTAAATACCAATTATTATGTGATTCCATTAGACATGAGTGTTCCCATTTGGATGCGCGGTCCGGGTGAAGCAACTGGAGCGTTTGCTTTAGAAAGTGCAATCGATGAAATGGCTCATGCTTTAGATATGGATCCTTTAGATTTTAGGATCATGAACGACCCAGAAAAGGATCAGGCACAAAACCGTCCATTTTCGAGTAAATATATTAAGGAAGCGTATAAACTTGGTGCAGCTAAAATTGGTTGGAGTGCGCGGAAAAATAAACCTGGAAGCATTGTTGAAGGATCGTGGCAAACAGGTTATGGGGTAAGTATTGGTGTATTTAATGCGGGTAGAGGCAGAGCAAGTGTAAAAGGGATTTTAAAGGCCGATGGTACGTTGCTTTTGCAAAGTGCAGCAAGCGATATTGGCCCCGGCACGGGGACCGGAATGGTGTTAATTGCAAGTAGGTTAATGAATATTCCCGTAGGTAAAATTACGTTCGAGTTAGGTGATTCTTCATTGCCACCAGCACCTAGTCAGGGAGGCTCAGCAACTCTTTCTACAGTAGGTTCGGCAGTAAATGATGTGTGCGTAGCGCTTAAAGCAACAATAGCCGAATTAGCAGCAAATGCCAACATGGATGCAACATCGAATTTTGTAGATGTTTTGAAGAAAAATAATCTACCAATGATTGAAAAAACCATTCAATCGTCGCAAAATAATCCAGAAGCAAGAAACTATTCAATGTATTCATTTTCTATCCACTTTGTACAGGTAAAGGTGCATCAATTAACAGGTGTGGTTAAAGTGAGTAAAATTGTTTCTGTAGGCGACTCTGGTAAAATTGTGAGTCCAAAAACAGCAAGAAGCCAAATGGTAGGTGGTGCCGTTGGTGGCATTGGCATGGCCTTAACTGAGGAAGCATTATTGGATCATCGTTATGGAAAATATGTGAATAATAACTTTGCCGACTACCATGTACCTGTACATGCCGATGTTCCAGAAATTGATGTGATTTTTATCGATAAACCCGATCTTTTTGTAAACCCTATGGGGGCAAAAGGTATGGGTGAGATTGCTTTAATTGGATTTTCGGGCGCAGTAGCAAACGCTGTGTTTAATGCTACAGGTAAAAGGATAAGGACGTTACCGATTACACCAGATAAGATATTGGGTGCTTAGTTCTTCACCACCAAAGTAATCACAGATCACTTTAGCCTTTGGTTTCTTTGGTTACTAAGGTGGTGAAAAAGATTATTTCTCGCTCGGATTTTTCTTGCTATTTAGCAATTTTTCTATCGTTTTTTGAATACGATCTAATCTTGTTTTTTCTTGCTTAGCCGTTAAAATCCAAAGTACATATTCCTTACGATTCGAATAGGAGAGTTGTTGATAGAAGTTAAGTGCGGTGATGTGTTGTTCTAGCGCTGTTTTTAAATCAGTTGGAAGTGCTACTGTTTTATTTACAACATCTATATAATTTCCATATTCATTTTGTTGAATTTCAGTATTTCCAACACCCGATTTCTTTTGTGATTCAATAGGTTTAATTCGTAGGGCAGTCCAAAGTGAATCAATTGCCGCTGAAGCACACGGAGTTAAATTATATTCTTTTAATTCTTCCCACGACTGCATTAAATTTAAATTGCTAGCCAATTTTGTTTTAGCTTTTGGATATAATATCCAACATATGGTTTTATGGTCAATTTTTTGATGCTCTTGATTTAGAGCATTAATCATATCGTTTTTGGTAATTGCGAAAATGAGTAGCACATCATAGCTGTCATTTGCAGCAAATGAAAAAGTAACATCAGATGGTGTATCCCCGATTATTGCATCAAAATTATCGGGTGCGTTTAGTACTGCAACTTTAAAACCAGGTTTAATTTGTAATTTTTTTACCATTTTACTATACATCCAATCTCAATACGCAATATTGATACCTCACTTCTATTAAAGCTTCAACTTTGCAAAGAAATCCCAAAGCACAATACCCGCCGAGATTACAATGTTAAACGAGTGTTTAGTTCCAAATTGAGGGATCTCAATACATCTGTCGATTATTTCCATTACCTCATCACTCACACCATTAACTTCATTTCCAAAGATTAATGCGTATTTTTTAGTTGTATCTGGCTTAAAAGTGTGAAGCATGGTACTATTTTCGGCCTGTTCAATGGCAATAATTTCATAACCTTGTTCTCTTAAGCTAGCTATAGCCATTAATGTATCTTCGAAATGAAGCCAATCTACAGCCAATGTAGCCCCCAAGGCCGTTTTTTCAATTTCACGATGTGGAGGTTGAGCAGTAATGCCGCATAAAACCACCTTTTCAATCGAAAATCCATCAGCAGTTCTAAAAACAGAGCCTACATTATGCATACTTCTCACGTTATCCAAAACCACAACAACGGGAAGTTTTTCTTGCTGCTTAAATTCTTCTATCGCTACGCGGTTAAGCTCGTCTAGTTTAAGTTTTTTCATGCCTGTTTGGGCTTTCACCATTTATATTATTTTTGAAGCTTTACCATATAATAAATATAAAAACATATAAGTTAAACATTTGGCCTATATGATTCTTCTATGCCTTATATGGTTCAATTTTTAGCATGGTAGACTTATAACCTAGTAACCCCATTACCAATCCCATGGATATAGATAGCGGCAGGATAACCAATTTTGGCTACATAACTATCAGTTAATTGCTTCGCAAAATCTTCTTCAAACCCTTTCTTTAATAGTGCAATTGCACATCCGCCAAAACCGGCACCCGTCATCCGTGCGCCAATAACATGCTCATAATCATAGCAAAAATCTACTACAGCATCTAATTCTTTACCCGAAACTTCGTACAATTCTTTTAGAGATTGATGAGAGGCGTACATTAATCGACCAAACTCTTCTAACTCACCAATATTTAAGGCTTTAGCTGCTAAGTGAACACGATCATTCTCTTTAACCACATGTGTAGCTCTTTTTAATACGGTTTCGTCTTCGATTAGATGGCTATGCAATGCAAATTTCTCGGCGGTTAATTCACATAAATTTGCAATTGTAATTTCTTGCTTAAGCGCTAATAATGCTTTTTCGCATTCTGCAACGCGCTCATTATATTTAGATTCTTCTAGTTTACGTGTTTTATTGGTATTAACAATAGCTAATACGTAATCTCCTAAATTACAATCAACAATTTTATATTTTAAGCTGTCACAATTTAAAACAATTGCTTTGTTTGTTTCACCAAAGGCAATCGAAAATTGATCCATAATACCAGAATTTACTCCTATGAAATTATTTTCAACTCTCTTAGAGAGCTTTACTAATTCTAATTTGTCGTGACCTAAATTAAAATAATCGTTTAAAGCAAATGCTGTTAACACCTCAATAGAAGCAGAAGATGATAAGCCCGATCCGATGGGGATATTCCCAAAATAGAGTATATCTAAACCACTAGCTATCCAATCAAATTTTTGCAACTCATCAAAAACGCCTATTGGATAATTGTACCACTCGTGTCCGGTTTTTTGATATGTTTTTTGAATGGCTAAGGTCTGTTCTTCTTCAAAATTAACACTGCTAAATCGGATAACCTGATCATTATTTGGCGCCATTAGCATCCAGGTACCTGCAGTAATTGCACACGGCATCACTAATCCGCCATTATAATCGATATGTTCTCCTATTAAATTTACACGTCCGGGCGCAAAATAATTGGCCACAGGTTTTTGTTGATACTTCTCTATAAATCTATCGATGAGTTGTTGCTCCATAAATCATATTTATTGCCGAATTGATAACGTATATTCGTATTTTAGCTGGCGGACTAAGATACAATTTTATGGAAATAAAGCAGATACACACAGGAATTTTTGTAGACAAAAAAGAAGTAATTGCAGTTGAATTACGTAACAATAAAGGCAATTTTGTTAAAATATTTAATTATGGAACAATAATTAATCAATTCGTAGTTAAAAACTCTAAAGGAGAAGAGCAAGATATTGTTTTAGGCTTCGATCAATTCGAAGATTATATCAGTCCAGCCTACTTAGAAAGCTATCCCTATTTTGGAGCTATCATTGGTCGATATGCAAACCGTATTAAAGACGGGAAATTTACTTTAGATGGAGTTGATCATCAATTGGCTACAAATGGTGGAAGCTGTTGCCTGCATGGTGGGAATATTGGTTTTGATCGGAAGGTGTGGGATATTATTGAAACGTCTGATCAACCGCGCGCAAAGGTCACTTTTCAATATTTTAGCTTGGATGGAGAAGAGAGCTTTCCTGGTGATTTGGCAATACAGCTTACATTTGAATTCACAAATAATGATGAACTCATTTTAACATATCAAGCTGATACAGACGAAGCAACGCCTATTAATTTAACACATCATAGTTATTTTAATTTATCTGCTGCTGGTGGTAAAATTATAAATCATATCCACCAAATGAATGCTTCTTACTATTTAGAGCAGGATGCAGATTGGGCAGTTACAGGTAAATTACTACCCGTAGCTGGAACTACACACGATTTCATGAAACCTAAACTTATTGGAAGTAATTGGAATGAAAAAGAAGGATATGATCAAACTTTTGTGCTGGATAAAGAATATGGTACTTTAACTTTAGCCAGCAAAACCACAGAAACAAATAGTGGCTTATCTTTGTTAGTATATACAACAGAGCCAGTTGCCCATTTGTATACTGCAAAATATTTATCGGTAAAAAATGGTAAAGGAGGGAGAGATTATAATGAATTTGATGCTTTCTGCGTAGAAACACAGCATCATCCTAATGCCGTTAATATCCCACATTTTCCTAGTACAATTTTAAGGCCAGATGAGGTGTACACACAAACCACCATTTATAAAATAAAAAATGAAGTTTAACATTGAAGAAATACAAATAGCAGGACAAAAAGTAAAATCTGGCGCCGATTTCTCGAAATTCATCAAAGAGATTAAAGCGATGGGTGTAGAGCGCTATGATGTATATGTGATAAATGGAATGGCTATTTATTTTGGAAAAGAAGAACATACTGTTGAGAGTGCTCCGATATACGAAACTTTATTAATTGAAGAGCAATCATCTGCCGAGGAGTTGAAAGAAGCTTTGAGGGTACATCAACAGGGTAAAACTGACTATCAGACCTTTTGCAGACAAGCTGCTGGTGCTGGGGTAGAGAAATGGGTTGTCGATTTAAAAGAAATGACCGTTACCTATCTTGATATGGCTGGGCACGAGCTATTAGTTGAACACATAGAGACAGCATAGTAGTTCATTTGGCTTAGAGCCTTTCGAGTACCATTTTGATGGCCTTTTCAACAATTTTGTTTGGTTCGTTGCTAAATTCAAATTTAACACGGCTTGCTAAAATTGCATTTACAGACAAAGCTTTATGCCCGAGGGTTTTAGCTAAAGCATAAATGCCTGCCGTTTCCATTTCTAAGTTGGTGATTCGATGTTTTCCCTGACTAAACCTATTTAATTGACCAATAAAATCTGGAACAGCATTTTTAGCGCGTACCTGTCTACCCTGTGGGGCATAAAACCCGGGTGCAGTTACCGTAATTCCTTGCTCCATATCTTTTCCAATAGTTTGCAATAAATGTTGATCAGCAGCGGTTAAATAAGGATGAATGCCTTTTATATGTGAAAAATGAGATTTAATACCATCCAACAAGCTATGTTCATCACCAGAAACCTGATGCATATAGTAATTCATTAGCGCATCGAACCCCAAACCATAGGTAGATGCTAAAATAGTACCCATTGGAATATCAGATTGGATAGCTCCAGAAGTACCAATACGAATAATAGTTAACGATTTTAGGTCTTTTTTGATTTCTCTTGTATTAAAATCTATGTTAACCAATGCGTCTAATTCATTAAAAACGATGTCTATATTATCTGTGCCAATTCCGGTAGAAAGAACTGTAATTCTTTTTCCCCCTAAATAACCCGTGTGAGTAATAAATTCACGTTTACCCTTTTTAAGTTCAATGGAATCAAAGTGTTTAGAGATTTCACCAACTCGATCTAAATCGCCAACTGTAATAACCGTATCGGCAATATCTTCTGGCAATAGATTAAGATGGTATATGCTGCCATCTGGATTAATAATTAAATCGGATTCTGATAATTTTTGCATACCGCAATATCTGACTTGTTTTTTAATAAATAATAGGAGAATGCTCCTGTTGCAATTATCAATATATATAATTCACTATCAATAGGAACTGTGCAAGGTAAGGCTGTATAATCAACAGCAACCCCATATGCAGAACCAGACGAATAATTTATATAACAAGAATTGGAGCCACCTGTAACAACTACACAATAACTTGATGCCAAAATTCTTTGATATGATTGTCCTGTATATGTATAATTAGGCACTCCTGGCCCACCACTTCCCCCAGATACAATGTAGATATAACCAGAAGTATAGCGACAACCGGGAGTTGCAAAACTGTTGCTATAGGAAGTTAAAATTAGTATAATAATAATAAGTAATATCTTTTTCATAGGTATAATTGAAAGATGAACTTATATGTAAGATATACTTTTTTATTTTAAATAGTTGTAAGGTAGTGAATGTTAATTTCGTCAATTTTCTCCATTTTCCTCAAAACCACAGATAAATTGGATTTTCGAACTTCAAATCGTACCAAACAATTGCTATCAAATTCTTGCTTTAAAACATTTAATTGCTCTTCCTTTAAAATTCTCATCACATCGTTCATAAATAGGTAATCAAACCTAATTTCATAAACATCATTGATCGTTCTAGCGATCACCTCATTTGCCTTAATCGCTTCTATACTTGCACTTTTGTATGCATTAATTAAACCCGGAACACCTAATAATGTACCTCCGAAATAACGAACCACTACCATTAAAACATTGGTAACATCAGCAGATAATAAAGTGTTTAAAATAGGTCTTCCTGCAGTACCCGAAGGTTCTCCATCGTCGTTAATTCGAAAAATGCCCCTGTCTGGCGTTAAACGAAATGCCCAACAAAAATGTCTTGCTTTAGGATGTTCGGTCCTTAACGTAGTAAGAATAGATTTTATCTCAGTTTCGTTAGTTATGGGGTATGCATAAGCGATAAACTTACTTCCCTTATCGCGAAATATACCCTCTGAGGTTGTTTTTAAGGTTCTATAGGTATCATCGAACAACATTTAACTGCGCTAAAGTAATTAATATGATGGCCAGCAACGCCAATGCTAAGCCTAAATAATTGAGTTTGCTTAATTTTTCTTTAAATATCAAAATGCCTATCAAACTTCCACAAATAATTACGCCCATATTCATCGCAGCAAACACAGTTGAAGGATCGTTGGCCATTGCGCGATGAGCTTTCATGTAGAATAAGATATTCCCAAAATTGAAAAATCCCAAAACGCAACCACAGATAAAATTAATAAGTTGAAGTTTGGTTTTTTTAATTAAGGCCAAATAGCCGATATAGATTAAAGAAAGAACAAAGGCAATGCAGAAAATAAGGAATAAGGAGGTTGTGTAAGGTAAATCGGTGTTTTGACTAATTAATTTAAAACCTACATCAATTACTCCGAAACCAATAAATACGAGTAATGGATAGAGCCAATTGCCGTAACCAATAGTAGATTTACGATATAAAGTGAAAATAATTGCTAAAAAGCCAACTGCAATACCATAATATTTGAGCTCGCTATAATTTTCTTTAAAGATAAAATAAGCGGCTGTGAGTGATATAAATAAAGATAAACGTTGTGCAATATCTGTTCGGGCCAAACCTGTTTTTTGAACAGAAAGTGCTAAAAAAACAAAAATAGTAGGTAATAATAAGCCTAATATAGCATGAATAGGGCTTACTGAAGCTAAATTGAGGTCGTTTATTGCTGGCCGAAAGAAGAATGCACTTAATGCGATTGCAAATAAATAGTTCCAAGTAATCACTTGTGCAATACTAATCTGATACCTTTTAGCTAGTTTTAAAAGTACACCAACTGTTACACTGCAGGAAATGCTTAAGGCGAGATAAATCATAATTTAGTGTTTGATAAAATGATTAACTGATCAGCCTCAATTATCTCATTATTAACTATTTTCCCCTTAATTATTGGTGATAAAATACCTGTATCCCAAGTGGTATTTGAAGTGAAAATTCGTGCTTCATCCCATAAATCAGCAGAAATAAACTGAGACAAAATCTGCTGTCCACCCTCAATAATCACCGACTGAATGTCCATTAAATAAAGTTGAAAGGCTATTTTTTGTGCCAAATAAAACTGCATATCTTCCATTTGCACATAATGAATATTATCAATCACTTCTGTTTTAACTTCATTAAAAATTATGGTCTTTGCTTCCTTATTGTAGAGTTGATGAGTTAAAGGAATTGTTAATTTTTTGTCGATCAAAATTCGGATTGGATTTTTACCAGCGGAGAGCCGGTTTGTAAGCGCGGGATTATCAATCAATGCTGTATTTTTCCCAATCAAAATTGCGTCTTCTTCACTACGCCATTGATGACTGATTTGCTTCGCTAAATTTCCACTAATCCATTTTTGTGACTGATTGGCTGGTGCAAAGAAACCGTTTTGAGTTTGTGCCCACTTTAAAATGATAAATGGACGCTGAAGTTGTATTCGAGTAAAGAAACGACGATTAAGCGCAGTACAGTCTTTCTCCAATACACCAATTTTTACTTCAATACCAGCATTTTTTAGCTTAGCAATTCCTTTTCCACTTACGCCTTCAAACGGGTCGGTATTACCAATAACTACTTTTTTTATCTGATGTTTTACCAATAAATCTGCACAGGGTGGTGTTTTGCCAAAATGAGCACAAGGCTCGAGATTTACATACGCAGTGGCATTTTTTAAGAGGTTAGGAGCATCATCCCCTGATCTAGCGAATACATCATTTATAGCATTTACTTCGGCATGTGCCTCACCAAATTTTTGATGATAACCTTCACCTATGATTTGATTTTCATGAACAATTACACAGCCAACCATTGGATTAGGACTTACCTCGCCCATGCCAAGGGTGGCAAGTTCAAGGCAACGCTGCATATATAACTCATCATTCATTATTGCAAAAGTACATTATATCTGCGTATTCCTCATCGGATGAGCATCGACATTTTGCTTATGCTCATCCGATGAGGGATCGAGGTTTCAGGTTTATAAGTATTTGTTTAGTTTTGCTATCGATGAAACTCAAAGAATTAGCAGATAAGTTTGCAAATGAATTAACACCGCTGTATGACCAGGAAGAAGCTAAAGCTATTTTTCTTTTGATTATTGAACATTATTTAAAACTTAATCGATCAAGTTACAACTTTAAAAAGGAGGAAGAATTAGCCGATGGAGATATAAAATTATTACAATTAACACTTAATCAGCTTAAAACCGGTAAACCTATTCAATATATTTTAGGTGAGACACTTTTTTATGGATTGCCCTTTAAAGTTAACGAAGCAATATTAATTCCGAGACCTGAAACTGAGGAGCTCGTAGCGTGGGTGATTGAGAAAATCAAAGATTCTGAATCCAAGACCCTTACCGAAAATCACCAACAACTAACTATTTTAGATATTGGAACTGGTAGTGGTTGCATCGCTATTTCTTTAAAAAAGAACCTGTCTGGGGCTGATGTTACCGCCTTAGATATATCAAGCAAAGCTTTAGCTATTGCAAAAGAAAATGCTGTACTTAATGATGTTGAAGTTTCTTTTATTGAACAAGATATTCTCAATACTCAATACTCAATACTCAATACTCAATACGCAATACTCGTAAGTAATCCGCCCTATATCACCGAAACCGAAAAAACACAGATGCATGAGAATGTGCTGGCAAACGAACCACACTTAGCTTTATTTGTAAGTAATGAAAAACCACTTATTTTTTATGAGGCTATTGCAGATTTTGCATTAAAGAATTTAACAAATAATGGATTACTTTTCTTTGAAATTAACGAATATTTAGGAAATGAAACCGTTCAAATGTTAGTAGATAAAGGATTTAATAACATAGAGTTAAGAAAAGATATGCAAGGGAAAGATCGGATGATATGTTGTAATTTTACCACCTAAGTTACTTAAGATAACCAAAAACTGGGTACGCTAAGGTGTCTAAGGTGGTGAAAAACTTAAGACCTCGGATGATACTGTGTAATCACACTCCTTAAATAATCTCGATCTAAATGCGTGTAAATTTCTGTAGTGGTAATACTTGCGTGACCAAGCATTTCTTGAACAGCACGTAAATCGGCACCCCCTTCGATGAGATGAGTGGCAAAAGAATGCCTAAAAGTATGTGGGCTAATAGTTTTATGTATCCCTGCCTTTGCCGATAAGCTTTTAATTAATGTGAAAATCGAAATTCTCGATAGTCGACTGCCAAAGCGGTTCAGAAAAACAAAATCTTCGTGCCCCTTTTTAATATTCAAATGCAACCTAACTTGATTAATGTAGATGTCTAAAAACTTTAGGGCTATGCTTCCAATAGGTACAATACGCTCTTTATTTCCTTTGCCTATAATTTTAATAAATTCGGTTTCTTGAAAAATGTTGGAAATTCTCAGTTCAGATAACTCGCTAACTCTTAATCCACAACCATATAATACTTCAATAATTGCTTTGCTCCTCATTCCATCAGATTGAGATGCATCTATTACGGCTAGTAATGCATTTATCTCAGTTATATTTAACGTATCGGGCAACTTACGGCTTAATTTAGGAGCTTCAATTAAACTAGTTGGATCTTCAGTGATGATCTCTTCAATCATTAAATAATTAAAAAATGCTTTAATTCCTGATAAAATTCTGGCTTGTGAAGAAGCCTGCATGCCAAGTGCATTTAACCATGAAATAAACTCGCGTAAATCTTTTAATTTTAAAGTAGTAACGTTTAGGGTTTGATTTAGCGATTCAAAGTATTGCTCAAGTTTTGCTACATCATTTAAATAGGCTTCAATAGAATGTTCGGAAAGGGAACGTTCTAGCTTTAAATAGGCCTTAAAACCATTAAAATAAGCTGATTTATTCATTAATGTTCTTTATTTTTTTTAACATTGTAGCATTACAACCTCTAAAAGTATGAAGATACAAATTATTAATGGACCAAATTTAAACCTTTTAGGCATAAGAGAGCCCTCAATTTATGGGGCCGAAGGTTTTGATAGCTATATTATCAAGTTGCGAGAGTTATACACTATTCTCGAAATTGATTATTACCAAAGTAATGTAGAGGGCGAATTAATCAATAAATTGCATGAAGTTGGCTTTTCTTATGATGGAATTATCATTAATGGGGGCGCCTATACGCATACTTCGGTAGCCATAGCTGATGCAATAGCGGCCATTAATACACCAGTAGTAGAGGTGCACATTTCAAATATATATGCACGAGAAGAGTACCGTCATGTTTCACTTACCGGTAAAAGTTGTAAAGGTGTGCTTACAGGTTTTGGTTTAGATGGTTATCGCTTAGCAATAGAGAGTTTTTTAAAATAATATGAAGAAATTTATACTGATAGTTCTATTATTCGTAGCCTTTAAGGGCTATGCTCAAGTACAAAAAACCACCACAAAAATAACTGATAAAACGATTGTAAAAGACCAGGATGGCACTACTTATCCGTATGCTGTGTGGTCTAAATTACTAGAAAGCGGACTATATAGCCTGAAACCAACTCAAGGAGATGAGTTTTTATTACACAGATTAACACCAGAACAGGCCGAAAAAAATATAGAAAACAGAAAAAAAGCTATTCTTGAAATGCCTAAGCCCCGGGGAAGTGAAGTTTTTGTGGAAGGAGAGAAGTTTAGAGCAGATCGTTTTACAAGTTTAGACAACACCAAATTTGACCTTAAAAAGGTTACGGACAAAATATATGTACTTAACTTTTGGTTTATCAATTGCCCACCGTGTAAAAAGGAAATTCCTGAACTTAATAACTTGGTTAAGCAATATAAAGACAATAAAGAAGTGGTTTTTCTAGCAATAGCTTTAGATCAAAATTCAGATTTGAAAGATTTCTTAAAAACAATGCCATTCGATTATAACATTATACCAGATGGAAGATATTATGCTCAAAAATATGGTGTAAAAAGCTATCCAACACATGTTATTATTGGAAAAGATGGTCTAATCAAATTTAGTACTATTGGATTAGCGCCAAACACTGTTTCGTGGATTGGGAAAACTATTGCAGCGCAGTTATAACTAAATTACCATCGTAACTGACTAAAAGTCTTTATTTTATCTATAAAATAGCGGTATACTATACTGTATTTGTATACTCCAGCGTGATTTAAATAGGGCATTTGAAGCGCCGTTCTTTTTTGAGCAGTATGATTTATATCTCGAAAAAAATGTAAGTGCGCTTTTGAAATAGCCATCGAAAAATCGAATTTTCCTTTAAGTAAAAATTGTATCCATGCAGCTAAATCTAACCAAAGCCTAATAAATATTCGAAAATAAGCATCTTGGATTGGTAAATTCTTTTGCATAATGATCAGGTTGTTCCTAAAATTAAGATAGGTTTTATAAGGATTATTGGCATTTAATGTACCACCCCCTAAGTGATAAACCTCTGATTCGGTACAACAAACAATCTTATAGCCTAAGTTCTTAAGTCGCCAACATAAATCAATTTCTTCCATATGGGCAAATAAGTCTATATCCAAGCCACCAACTTCTTTCCATGCCTTGGTTTTGATAAAGAAGGCAGCACCACTGGCCCAAAAAATATCGATATTGGTATTGTACTGCCCACTATCTTGCTCTACACTGTCGAAAATCCGTCCACGGCAAAAGGGAAATGCATGAAGGTCCATAAAGCCACCTGCAGCACCTGCATATTCAAATTGATCTTTCTGTTGCTGCCACTTAATTTTAGGTTGAGCAACTGCAATTTTTTCGTCGCTTTGCATTAAATCAATCACTGGCTGAATCCAATTTACAGGTACTTCTACATCAGAGTTAAGTAAAACGAAATAATCGGCCTCAACTCTCGACAAAATATGATTGTATCCCCCTGCAAAACCATAATTTTGGTTGTTTTCTAAAATTCTTATTTGAGGAAAATTGTTTTTAACATAAGCTACCGAGTCGTCAGTAGAAGCATTATCCCCAAAAATTAGTTGTAAGTTAGGATACTCCGTAGCAATTACGCTCGGTAAAAAACGCTCCAATAACGCTTTCCCATTCCAATTTAAGATAACTACGGCTACATTAGGTTGCATATTGCTTATTTGTTTAATTTCCATCGCCTATGGCTCCATAACCAAAAAGGAGGGGAGATGGTTATTCTTTTTTCTAAAAATTTGAAAAGAAGATCTGTTATTTCATGTTCCTGTGTAGCCTTTGGCTCTAAGCATAAAGGCAAGCAATTGACTTCGTAATAACCTCTTTTTACACTAACTACATCGAAATAAAAGATTGGTCTGTTGGTTTGCAGTGCAATTTTCTCTAAGCCTAATAGAACAGCGGTTGGTTGATTTAAAAATTGCAAGCTATACTGCGCTTCTTCTCGTGTAGGGGTTTGATCGCTAGCAAAACAAAACATAGTAGGGCTATCTTTAGTGGCGATAACCATTCGCAAAGTTTGTCGCATGGCGATAAAAATATTTCCAAAACGTGTTCTCAACTTTAAGAACCAATCTTCGAAAACCTTATTACTTAATGGTTTATAAATTACATATTCAGGGGCGCTTAGGTTTGCGCCCAGCGCTAACATACATAGTTCCCAATTTCCGTAATGCCCTGTACACGCTAAAACGCTTTCGCCCTCGCTAAAATATCCTTCTATTTGCTCTAAATTTTTGAACTTCACACGCTTTAATAGCTCGCTTTTAGAAATGGTCGACATTTTAATGATCTCGAAAACTAAGTCTGCAAAATATTTATAAAAGGTTTTTTCGATTTGAATAATCTCTTTTATACTTTTTTCCGGAAATGATTTTTGTAAGTTTTCGCGTACTACTTTTTTGCGGTAACCAACAATATAATAGAGTGGGTAATACAATAAACGCGAAAAAAAGAAGAGTATAGAGAATGGCAGTAACGACAAAACATACAAAAAGAAGATGCCGATATGTGAAAAGCCTTTTTTAATCATTAATTTGGACGCCTAGAATGCAAACATAAAATATCAGATGCAAAGTTCAGCTATTTTTCCCCTTTTTTATCTTCCACCCGTAAGTTATTTTACCGCAATAAAAGAACATGATTTCAGATTTTTAATTGAAAAACACGAGCATTTGCCGAAACAGACCTACCGAAACCGAGCTACTATTGCATCACCAGATGGTACGTTAGATTTAACATTACCTGTTGTAAAGGGCTCAAAAACACATACACCAATAAAAGACGTTAGATTAAGTTATGACGCAAAATGGCAACGCTTACATTGGTTAAGTATCCAAACCTGCTATCGTAGTTCTGCATATTTCGAATTTTACGAAGATGGTTTGGTGCCATTTTATGAGAAAAAATATACATTCTTATTCGATTTTAATATGGATGTATTGAATTGGCTCTTTAAGCAGATGAAATTTAACCCTATTTTTGATTTAACTACTGAATATGAAAATGGAATTGCTGAAGAACTAGATTTTAGAAATAAATTTAATAAGAACAACATCCACGAGGTTAGTATGAAAGAATATTTTCAAGTATTTAGCGATCGTAATTCCTTTATCCCAAACTTAAGCAGTATCGATTTGTTGTTTAATCAAGGTCCGCAAACTAAATCATATCTTTAATAAATGGCTAAACCTACCCGTCATAAACCAAAGAAAACTCGATATGTAGTTCCCAGTCCGGGTTCAAGTCCTGGTACAGTTTACATTGATGAAAATTCGCTAGAACCACGAATAACATTATATAGTTATAATGTAGATCAATATAATGTGCGGCAGCTTGAACGATTAGCCGATTTAAAGAACTTTACTGGAGATAGCAATTTTACATATTGGGTAGAAATTAAAGGCTTTAAATCAGCTTCGCTATTTGAAACCTTAACACGAGAATATAACATTAATAAGCTTATCGTAGAAGACATTACCACTACCAATCAACGGCCAAAATATGAAGAATACGGTAAGTATGATTTCGCGATAAGTAGAATGTTGTTTCTTGATGGGGAAGGCGATTTAGAAAACGAACAATTGTCGTTTATTTTAACGAAAAATGTGTTATTTACTTTTCAAGATAAATATGAAGATTGTTTGCAGCCCATTCGTAAACGTTTAGAAATTGGTAAAGGCAATATTAGATTAGGGGGGAGCAGTTATTTGATGTATGCCTTAATGGATATGATTATTGATCAATATTTTACAGTTTTAGGAACATGGAGTGAGGAATTGGATAACATTGAGGATCGCTTATTAGCAAAACCTGATAAAAGCATCATGTTTGATACACAACTCATTAAACGCAATCTGATTACATTACGGAGGGTGGCCTGGCCAGAGCGCGACAAAGTAAACGATATTTTGCGTACCGACAGTAGGTTAATTAGCGATCAAACTAAAGTTTACATCCGCGATGCATATGATCATTGCATTCAGATTATAGACATGATCGAATCATTGAAAGAGATTTCGGCTAGTAATATTGATATGTACCTTTCGATTATTAGTAATCGAATGAACGAAATCATGAAAGTGCTAACAATTATTTCGTCTATATTTATTCCTTTAACCTTTGTTGCTGGTATTTATGGGATGAATTTTAGTAGGGAAGATCCCGATACAGGTAAAATTTTATCTCAGAATATGCCCGAACTTTATCAAGAACACGGGTATTTATATACCATGATTGGTATGGGGATAATTGCTGTATTACAAGTCGTTTATTTTTGGCGGAAGGGCTGGTTTAAGTAATTGGTTCATTAGTCGTATTGGGCAAGCGAAATACCTAAAAGATAACAGGTTATAACTTATAGTTTGTAACATTTCTAGTTCCTAGAAGTCATATCATTATAAATTATCGCCTATGCACCAAAGCCAGATTAAACTTGAAGACTTCCGTGTAAATACAAAAATCAAATTGGCGGCTTTGTGGGCCTCTGTAATGTCTTGTTACATTTATGGAGATTATTTCTCGCTCTATGTACCCAATAAAATACAAGGATTTATCAACGGAGACAATATGCTCGATAATCCTATTAAATTATTTGCCGCGTCGGTATTGATGGCTATCCCGGCCTTAATGATTTGTTTTTCGGTACTGTTAAAACCGAACCTTAACCGATGGCTTAATATCATTTTTGGAGTTATATATACAGCAATTATGTTACTCATAGCTGTAACTACGATTGCTCCTTGGTGGAGTTTTTATGTGTTTCTAGCTTTAATTGAAGTTGTTATTACCTCATTAGTTGTTTGGTATGCCTATAAATGGCCAAAAATATAAAACGAATGAACATTGAAAATAATAAGAAAATAGCACGGTTAGCAGGTTTATTTTACTTAATTGTAGTGATAACGGGCATATTTAGTTTAGCCTATGTTCCTTCGAAACTTATAATTTGGGATAATGCTGCACTTACAGTGGCTAATATTAAGAATAACGAAATGTTGTTCAGATTAAGCATACTTAGCGGGCTCATTTGCTACGTAGCCTTTTTAGTGTTGCCTTTGCTATTATTTCGATTACTTAAATCTGTAGACGCTACATACGCTAAATTAATGGTTGTGTTAGCCGTAATAAGTGTACCCATTTCTTTTGTGAATTTACTTCACAAACTTGCTGTACTCTCGTTAATTAGCGGAGCAAACTACCTTACTATATTTACTGATGTTCAATTACATACGCAAGTAATGTTATCGCTTAACCAATATGATAACGGAATCCTTATTGTGCAAATTTTCTGGGGCCTTTGGTTATTTCCTTTTGGCTATTTGGTGTATAAATCGGGTATTTTGCCGAAATTTTTAGGTATATTTTTAATGATAGGTTGCTTTAGCTATCTGATTAATTTTATTGGATTTTTTCTTTTTCCAAATTATGCTGAATTGGGAATATCGAGCTATGTTAGATTGCCAGCAAGTATTGGTGAAATTGGAACCTGCCTATGGCTATTGATAATGGGAGCTAAACCCCGATTCTTACCCTAAAAAAGCTAAATTATTTCTATCTTAGCAGGGTATGCAATCATTTGATTTAGACAAAACAGACGTTTCCAAATTAAAGCAAGCAATAGGTGGTGATAACGAACAACTTAAGGCTACGCTTGCGGAATACCATGCGTCTGAAATTGCTATTTTATTTGAGAGCATTAGTAAAGATGACCAAGAAAGAATCATTAATTTACTGGATGTAGAGACCGCTTCTGAAGTAATTTCTGAAATGCATGAAGAGGCGCATCCAGAGGAGTTATTGCTTCAATTACATCCCGATAAGCGTACCGAAATTGTTGAAGAGCTCGATTATGACGATGCAACCGATATTATTTCCCAATTAGAAGAACACGAACAAAAAGAGATTCTGGAAGATTTGAGCGAAGACGACGCCTCAAACATCCGAAACTTAATGCGTTACCACGAGGAAACTGCAGGTGGTTTGATGAATACCGAGTTCATCAGAATAAATCTAAACCTCACTAAAAAAGACGCGATAGACGAAATTATCCGCCAAAGCGAAGAAATCGAAGAGTTTTATACTGTTTTTGTTATTGATGATGAAAATACTTTTAAAGGAATAGTTTCTCTTAAAGACATCATTAAAGCAAAAGGTAATGCTAAAATCACCGAAATGGTGAATGCCGATGTGGTATATGTTAGGCCAGAAACAGATCAGGAAGAGGTAGCAAAGTTGATTTCACAATACAATTTAACCAGTATCCCTGTTGTTGATGGAGATATGAAGTTGTTAGGTCGAGTAACATTTGACGATGTGATCGATGTGTTGGAAGATGAAAATACAGAAGATATTTTAAAGATTTCTGGGGTTTCGGAGGATGAAGAATTAAGTGGCAATTGGGTTGAGGCTGTTAAATCGCGCTTACCGTGGTTAATCATTAATTTAGGTACTGCATTTTTAGCATCATCAGTGGTACGGCATTATGCAAGTACTTTAGATGATTTAAAGGTTTTAGCAGCTTACATGACAATTATTGCAGGGATGGGGGGCAATGCGGCTACACAGGCATTAGCAGTAACGGTTAGACGTATTTCCTTATACGATTTAACAGATCATCAGGCCTATAGAACTGTGTTAAAAGAATTTACTGTAGGTTTAATTAATGGGGCAGTAACCGGTTTAATTGTTTTCACTTTTGCCTATTTTTTTGATGCCAATCCGATGCTTGGTTTAGTCGTTTTTATGGCCATGACAGGAAATTTAATCATTGCTGGCTTTACGGGGGCCGGGATTCCGTTAATTTTAAAAAGAATTGGAATAGATCCTGCTATCGCATCTTCAATTATCATTACTACCTTTACCGATGTTTTCGGATTTTTATTATTATTAGGATTAGCAAGCAAATTGCTTTTATAGATTTAAAACATACAACGTACAACTCAAGAATATGCAAGTATTAAAACACGATTGGACCAAAGAAGAAATTTCAGCGATTTACCACAAACCCTTTTTAGATTTGGTGTACGAAGCTGCAAGCATTCATCGTGCGCAAAAGGATTATAATGAAGTTCAAATTAGTTCATTGATCTCAATTAAAACAGGTGGTTGTGCTGAAGATTGTTCGTATTGCCCACAAGCTGCCCGTTACCATACCGATTTAGAAGTACAGCCTTTAATGCAGTTGGGGCAAGTAGTTAGTGCTGCTGTTAAGGCTAAAGAAGGAGGGGCATCGCGTTTATGTATGGGTGCTGCTTGGCGCGAAGTTAGGGATAATCGCGATTTCGACCGAGTAATTGAAATGGTAAAAGCTGTGAATGATATGGATATGGAGGTGTGTTGCACATTGGGTATGTTAACCGAAAATCAGGCGCAACGTTTAGCAGATGCAGGTTTATATGCTTATAATCATAATATTGATACCTCGGAAGACGACTATAAACGAATTATCTCAACGCGTACCTATGATGATCGTTTAACTACCATAAAAAATGTGCGAAAGGCTAAATTAACAGTATGTAGTGGTGGAATTATTGGCCTGGGCGAAACACCTGAAGATCGAATTTCTATGTTGCAAACCTTGGCGAATATGGAGAAACATCCAGAATCAGTACCCGTAAATGCATTAGTTCCGGTAAAAGGCACTCCTTTAGAAAATCAACCTCGTGTAGCTATATGGGATATGGTGCGCATGATTGCAACAGCCAGAATAGTAATGCCAAACTCGGTGGTTCGTTTAAGTGCTGGAAGAAATGAGATGAGTACCTTAGAACAAGCGTTTTGTTTTATGGCAGGGGCAAGCTCTATTTTTGCTGGCGATAAATTATTAACAACACCAAATCCGGCTTTTGTTGATGATATGGCCATGTTTGAACTGCTGGGACTAAAAACAAGAGAAGCATTTAAAAATGGCAGACCTCAAAACACCATGAATAAACAAGAGGTTATAGCATAACATATTGCAAGCTTAGATCACCCAAATGGATAGTATAAACATTAAGAAACTAGCAGAGGCGTTAAATTTATCCACTTCTACCATCTCGCGAGCATTTAGAGATAATAGCGATATTAAGGCTGCCACCAAAGCAATGATTTTGGCTAAAGCAAAAGAATTAAATTATCAGCCTAATCATTATGCAAGTAACCTCAGAGAGCAAAAGAGTAAAACGATAGCCGTAATTGTGCCCGAGCTTGCAAATAACTACTTCTCTCAGGTTATTCATGGAATAGAAAGGATTGCAAGAGAAAATGGGTATCATATCTTGATCTATGTAACTGATGATGATTTTAGTAAAGAAGTTAGTTTTATAAGTCACCTTCACAACGGTAGAGCTGATGGCATCATTATGTCGGTTTCTGGTGAGGCAGATGATCATGGCTATTTGAAAAAATTTGGGGCTAAAAGATTGCCTCTGGTTTTTTTCGATAGAATATACGAAGATATAGATACGCCTAAGGTAATTACGAACGATTATGAAAGTAGTTTTTTAGCTACCACACACTTAATAGAACAAGGCTGCAAGAGAATAGGTTATTTTGTAATTAATAAAGCGCTCTCAATTGGAAAAACTAGGATGCAAGGTTATATCGATGCTTTAGCTAAACATCATATTGAATTCGATGAAAGCTTGATTATAGATTGTAGTAATAGTTACGAAGAAAATAGAGAAATTATTAGCAAAGCATTAACCCAAAAGCAATTTGATGGTGTTTTTACCTCTGTAGAGCGTTTAGCATTTGCTACCTATTATGTTTGTTATGATTTGAACATAAAAATTCCTGATCAACTAAAAATCATAAGTTTTTCGAGTTTAGAAATTGCGAGATTACTTAATCCATCATTAACTACCATTACACAACCCGCTACAGAAATAGGAGAGGAGTCTGCTAAATTATTGTTTAGTATCTTATCGAATATAACAAATAAAAATACCGCAAAAGAGGTGGTGCTAAAGTCGCAGATTATCGTTAGAAATTCTACAGCAAATTAGCTTCAAAATCAGTAAAAAATCTTCATAATTCTTGGGCTGATTTTTTCAAAAAATTTCACGACTTAGTGTAAAATACGCAGAATTTTAGAATATTTTCGGGAACGTTCCCGAAAAGTTCATGAATTTTGCTTCTTTAAAATCGGGAACGTTCCCGAAAAATCATACAAAAAAGACTTAGTGTAAAATAAACACTAAATTGCTTTAAATTATATATTTAAATATCTATTAATAAGTTAATTAAGTTAATTTCAAAATTCGATTTTCTACATCTAAACCTTTAATTTTTACTTTTTTTTACCGCTCTAAAAACTGTCGAAATTAAATTTTAAAAAAATATTTTGAATTGTAATTAACAAGTGTAAATTAGAAAAGTGTGTAGAACACCTAAATATCTAACCAAATTTTTGTACTTAAAAACGCTTTGAACATGAAAGTATTTTACCTCTTAAAACAGGGGCTTTTATTGCTACTTATTTTGTCGGCAATGATCGTAAATGCACAAACCGGAACTGTATCTGGAAAAGTGCTTGATGAAAAGGGTTTACCTTTACCCGGCGCCTCTGTAGCTATTAAAGGAACATCTAAAATTACTTCTACCGATGTTAGTGGTAATTACTCAATTACAGGATTAAGCGGGACTGTTACGCTATCTACTACTTTTGTTGGTTATCTACCCCTCGAAAAAACAGTAACCGTTTCCGGAAATACTACTGTTAACTTTAATTTAAATGTAGATGAGCAACAATTAGGAGAAATTGTAATTATTGGTTATGGCTCTGCTCAACGTAAAGAAGTAACCGGCTCTATTACCACTGTAAATTCAAAGGATTTCCAAAAAGGAACAATCATTACGCCAGAACAGCTTATTCAAGGAAAAGTTGCTGGTGTAAGCATTACCCAGAATAGCGGTCAGCCAGGTGGTGGAAGCCAAATTAGAATTAGGGGTGGCGCTTCTTTGAATGCTAGTAACGACCCATTAATTGTAATTGATGGCGTTCCTTTTAGCGGCAATACAATTGGCAATGCACCAAGTCCTTTATCCTTAATTAATCCTAATGATATAGAAACATATACTGTTTTAAAGGATGCAAATGCTACTGCAATTTATGGTTCTAGGGCCTCAAACGGGGTTATTTTAATTACTACTAAGAAGGGAGCACTCGGAAAACCAGTTTTTAGCTTCAGTTCGAACAATTCTATTGCTTCGGTAGCAAAAAAAGTTGATATCTTAACTGCTGATGAAGTTAGAGCGTTTGTTAATGCAAATGGAACGGCTGCGCAAAAAAGTTATTTGGGTACTGAAAACACAGATTGGCAAGATGTAATCTATCAACAAGCCTTTACAACTGATAACAATATTGGTATTTCAGGAAGCTATAAAAAAATGCCTTATCGTTTTTCTGCTGGCTATCTTGATCAGCAAGGTTTATTGCTTACTGATAAATTATCGAGAGGAACCGCTGCTTTAAGTTTATCACCTAAATTTTTAGATGATCATTTAAAAGTAGAATTAAATGTAAAGGCAGCATTAACAAAATCAAATTTTGCCAACAATAGTGCTATTGCGAGCGCAATTCAATTCGATCCAACTCAACCTGTATATGGCAATAACGCATTTGGTAATTATTTTGAATGGATCCAAGCAAATGTGCCAAACCCAAATGCACCAAGAAATCCCTTAGCGTTAATCGAGCAAAAATCTGATCAGGGTAACGCAAGAAGAAGTTTTGGAAATTTAAAACTCGATTATTCATTCCATTTCTTGCCAGAATTACATGCTAACTTAAATTTGGGTTACGATGTATCTAGAGGTTCTGGTTCAACAACTGTTCCTCAAATTGCTGCTCAAAGCAACTCTACCAAAGGTTTTTTCCAAGATAGATTAAATAGAGAATTCAGTAAAACTTCAGAGTTTTATTTAAACTATGCACATACTGTGAAAAGTATCGATAGCCGTTTTGATGTTACTGCTGGATATGGATTTTATGATATTAAGAACACAGATTATTTTTATAACTCCTATAATGCTTTAGGTGATGTGCTAGTGGCTACAACTTTTCCATTTGCTGAGCAGAGAAATAAATTATTATCATATTATGGAAGGTTTATTTATACACTATCTGATAAATACGTAGTATCTGCTACCATGCGTGCTGATGCTTCTTCTAAGTTTTCTGAAGAAAATAGATGGGGTTATTTCCCTTCAGTGGGCTTTACTTGGAGAGCAATAGGCGAAGACTTTTTAAGAGGAAGCAATACATTATCTGACTTAAAGTTTAGATTAAGTTATGGTGAAACTGGAAATAAAGATGGTATTGGCAATTATGAATATTTATCTAAATACTATGCGAATAGCACAACCGGACAATATCAAATTGGAGGTAATTTTTATAACTATTATAGCCCTGCTGCATATGATCCTGATTTAAGATGGGAAAGTACAACTACGTATAATGCTGGTTTAGATTATGGCTTTTTAAAGGGCAGAATTACTGGTGCTATAGATGTATATTACAAAAAAACCAAAGACCTTTTAAGTTCAGTTGATATTCCTGTTGGTACAAATTTCAGCAATAAAATTACCACCAATGTAGGAAACATGGACGTTAGGGGTATTGAAGGTAGTATAAACTTTATTGCCATCAACAAAAATAACGTAACATGGGATTTGAGTTTAAATGCTGCTTATAACAAAAGAAAAGTAACCAATTTAACTTTAAACCCTAATCCGGGTGCTTCGTTAGATGCAGGCGATCTAACAGGCGGTACTGGTATTCATTTAAAATATAATACAGTTGGTCAAACTCCAGGTTCATTCTTTGTTTACAAACAAGTTTACAATTCGAATCAAGAGCCTTTGGAAGGGGTTTATGAAGATTTAAATGGTGATGGTGTGATCAATAGTAGTGATCAATATTTTTATCACTCACCAGACCCAAAAGTAACTATTGGTTTCAGTACCTCTTTCAGTTATAAAAAGTGGTCTATCAATACCGTATTAAGATCTAATATTGGTAATTATGTGTATGATAATGTGTCGTCTAACTTCGGGGTTCGTTCTAATATTCTAAGCACGCAAAGCATCATTAATAATGCTGCCAGAGATATATTTAATACCAATCTATCTAATAATCAGTTTTTAAGTGATTATTACATGAAAAATGCTTCATTCTTAAAGATGGATAACTTGGGCTTAGGGTATAATTTTGGTAAGCTAACCGGTAAAGCAACATTAAGGCTATCGGCAAATGTTCAAAATGTATTTGTAATCTCTAAGTATAAAGGTTTAGATCCAGAGTTAACTTCTGGTATCGATTATAATTTATATCCTAGACCAAGAACATATACTGTGGGCTTAAATGTTGGATTTTAATTAAGCAAATAAAATGAGAAAATTATATCAAATCATATTGGCATCTTCAATTTTTATGATGTCATTAAATGCATGTAAAAAAGATGCATTAAACTTAACACCAACAAATGATGTAACCGCAGAGAAAGTATATGCTAATGCTGAAGGTTATAAAAATGGCTTGGTAAAATTATATGCTAGTTATGCATTAACGAGCTCTACAGGATCTGACAACAGTGATCTTGGTGGTATTAATACAGGATTTTCAGATTTTTTAAGGCTGTATTGGACTTCACAAGAATTAACTACTGATGAAGCGATCTGTGCGTGGAGCGATACAGGTATTCCAGAATTAGATTACTCTACTTGGAATGCAGACAATCAATTTCTAAGAGGTTTATATACCCGAAGTTTATATCAAATTACAGTATGTAATGAATTTCTTCGCGAAAGTACACCTGAAAAATTAGCTAGCCGAAATATTACAGGGGCTGATGTTACCGCCATTCAGCGCTACCGTGCTGAGGCTCGTTTCTTAAGAGCATATCAATACTGGGTATTATTAGATGGCTTTGGGAATCCACCATTTATTACAGAAAATGACAATATTGGCAAGGATGCTCCAAAACAAGCCAATAGGGCAACGTTGTTTACTTTTGTTGAATCAGAGTTAAAAGCAATAGAACCTGATTTAGCCGAAGCAAGAGCAAACGAATATGGTCGTGCAGATAAAGGGGCTAGTTGGGCATTATTAGCTCGTTTGTATTTAAATGCACAAGTTTATACGGGTACAGCAAAATTTTCTGAGGCTATTACGTATTCTTCTAAAGTAATTAATGCGGGTTATGCTTTAAAAACCAATTATAAAGATTTATTCTTGGCAGATAATAACCTGAATAATCTTGAAACTATTTTAAGTATAAATTATGATGGATCGAAAGGTACAAATTATGGGGGTACAACATTTTTAATTAATGCGGGTATCAATGGTGAGATGAATCCAACTTCTTACGGTGTTCCCAATGGTGGATGGGGAGGAAATAGAACTCGTCAGAACCTGCCTAATCTTTTCCCAGATGCAAATGGATCGCTTGATAAAAGAGGTATATTCTTTGGCACTAAAAGCAATGTAGATGATATTGCTGTATTTACTGATGGTTTACGTGTAACTAAGTTTAAAAATGTAACCTCAACTGGTACAACTCCTGCATCATTAAATGGAACTTTTAGCTCATTAGACTTTCCTTTGTTTCGTTTGGCAGAACAGTATTTAATTTATGGTGAAGCAGTAATGAGAGGTGGAACTGGGGGTTCAACTGCTCAAGCCTTAACCTATATGAACAACTTACGTTCACGTGCCTATGGCAATGCTAGTGGTGCGGTTACCAATTTATCAATAGACTTTTTCTTAGATGAAAGAGGTCGTGAATTATATTGGGAAGGGCATCGTCGTACAGATTTAGTTCGGTATAACAAATTTACAGGCGGCACCTATGTATGGCCATTTAAAGGTGGAGTAAAGGCTGGAGCTTCGGTTCCAAGTTTCCGTAATCTATACCCAATTCCATCTGCAGATTTAACTGCAAATTCGAATTTGGTTCAAAATACTGGTTATTAAATTTAATTTATAAAGACATGAAATTAATTGTTTTAAAATCATTTGCTATAAGCTTAATTGCATTATCGCTATGGTCATGTAAAAAAGATGGAACTTTAACAACAGCAACCGAAGGCACAGGCGGTGCATTAAAGTCTTCAACAAGCGCCGTTGTTTTAGATAAATCTATGCTTACTACCAATGTTGTTACCCTAACCTTTACAAATGCCGATTTTGGTTATCAAGCTGCTGTAACTAATGTTTTGCAAATTTCGACGAAAGGTTCAAATTTTATTGCCACTAAAACTAAAGAAGTTCCATTAGAACCAAAATCATTAACAATAAGTTACAATGGTTTAGATTTTAATAACTTATTATTATCCTTAAACTTACCTACAACAGCTAATTCTGATGTAGAATTGAGAATAAAATCGAGTATATCTGGAAGTGTTGCACCTACCTACAGCAATGTGTTAACAATGAGTGCTAAACCTTTTCCATTAACATCATGGATTTATGTTCCTGGTAATTATCAGGGTTGGAACCCAGCAACGGCCGACAGTTTAGTTTCTGTAACTGGAAATGGGGTTTATACCGGTATTATTAAGTTTGATGGCAGTAATTTTAAAATCACGCCAGCAAAAAAATGGGACATTGCTTATGGAGCAAATGGCGGTGGAAGTTTAAGTACTTCTGGTGGCGACATTAGTTCGGTTTCTGCTGGTTTAAAGTTATTAACGGTAGATTTAAATGCAAATGTTTATACGCTCGAAAACGCTAAAGTTTGGGCCATTATTGGAAGTGCAACACCAGGAGATTGGTCGGCAGATACAGATATGAAATTCATAAATGATGGTAATGGCATGTGGAAATTAACTACAAACTTAACTGTAGGTGAAATGAAATTCAGACAGGATCATGATTGGGGTGTAAATCTTGGTGGTTCAGGAGGCAATTTATCAGCAGGAGGAGATAATATCCCTGTTACCACGGCTGGTAATTATACCATTACCCTAAATACAACCACCAATAAGTATACGCTAGTTAAAAATTAGTGAATTTATGAAGAAAGCAATCGTATTATTTTTTTGCCTAATTAATGTCAATCTATTTGCCCAGAAATTAGAACGTATTGAACCTATGTTTTGGTTTACTGGAATGAAGCAGCCAAAAGTTCAATTGCTTGTTCATGGAGATCAAATTGCATTAACTACAGTTAAATTAAATTACCCTGGTGTAAAATTGGTTAAAGTAAACACCGTCGAAAATCCAAATTATCTTTTTCTGGATTTGGAAATTTCATCTATAACAAAGCCAGGTAAATTTCAAATTGAATTTAATTATGATGGAAAAAAAATAAATCATTTATATGAGCTAAAAGCGAAAGATAAAAGCACAAATCGTCATCAAGGTGTAACAAATGCAGATTTTATCTATTTGATAATGCCCGATAGATTTTCGAATGGCGATAAACGCAATGATGTAATCGAAGGAATGCAAGAAACGGCATTAAATAGAGATAGCATGTATTATCGTCATGGTGGTGATATCCAAGGCATTATCAATCATCTCGATTATTTAAAGGATTTAGGTGTTACAACGCTTTGGTTAAATCCTGTACTCGAAAATGATCAGCCAAAAACATCGTATCATGGTTATGCAAATACAGAGAACTATAAAATCGACCACCGGTTTGGAACCAACGAAGATTATAAGAAACTGGTTGATGAATCTCACAAACGTGGGATGAAAGTAATTAAAGATCTTGTACATAATCATGTTGGTACAGAACATTTTACCATAAAAGACATGCCGATGAAAAATTGGGTAAACCAGTGGCCAACATTTACCAAAACTACGTATAGAGAGCAGGTGTATATGGATCCTTATGTTGCTAAAGCCGATAAAGCGTTAATGGTTAATGGATGGTTCGATAAGCACATGCCTGATATGAATGAAACGAATCCCTATGTTAAAAACTATATTACCCAAAGCCATATTTGGTGGGTTGAATATGCAGGGTTAGATGGATTTCGTTTAGATACGTATGCCTATAACGATTTAGGTTATATGGCAGAATGGGCAAAGGCGATAACAAGAGAGTATCCAAAACTTACCTATTTTGGTGAAACATGGGTACATGGGGTGCCAAACCAGGCTTATTTTACAAAAGGAAATAAGATTAATCAAGGTTTTGATACCAAATTACAAGGTGTAACTGATTTCCAGGCACTTTGGGGTATAAATGAAGCGTTAAATGGAAAGTTTGGATGGATGGATGGTGTAGTAAAACTCTACAATACTTTTGCCAACGATTTTGTTTACGAAGATCCAACACGAAATGTTGTTTTCCTGGATAATCACGACCTAAGTAGATTTTATTCTGTTGTAAAAGAAGATTTTAATAAATATAAATCTGGATTAGCATGGCTTTTAACCACTAGGGGTATTCCTCAGTTGTATTATGGTACTGAGATTTTAATGAAAAATTTTGCTAGCCCTGATGGTTTGGTAAGAGATGATTTTCCTGGTGGATGGGAAAATGATAAGAAAAATAAATTTACGGCAGATGGCAGAACGAATAAAGAAAATGAGGCCTTCAATTATTTAAAAACTATAGCAAATTATAGAAAGAATAATCCAGTAGTACAAACTGGAAAAATGATGCAATTTATCCCTGAAGATGGTATTTATGTTTATTTCAGATATAACAGTACTAAAACAGTAATGATTGTAATGAATAGCAATGATGCCGAAAAAATGGTTTCAACAGATCGATATCAGGAGAGGATTTTAAATGCAAAATCGGGGTTAGATATTGTTTCAAATCAGCTTGTTGACATCAAAAACATAAGAGTTCCCGCTCAAACCACCTTAATACTCGAATTAAAATAGATAATAAACAATGCGTAAGAGCATAGAGAATCCACAACATATTAAAGCTTGTCTATTTGATTTAGATGGGGTTTTAGTTGATACCGCAATCTATCACTATCAAGCATGGAAGCGCTTGGCAAATACAATGGGCTTTGATTTTACCGAAGAACAAAATGAGCAACTTAAAGGGGTAAGTAGGGTAGAGAGTTTAGAAAAAATTTTAACGTGGGGAAACATCACCAAAACGACTGCTGAAAAAGCTGAATTAGCTTCACAGAAAAATGAGTGGTATGTAGATATGATTACAAAAATGACCCCAAATGAAGTGTTGCCTGGGACAGAAGAATTTCTAACAGCAATAACAGAAGCGGGTTATAAACTTGCATTAGGCTCAGCTAGCAAAAACTCGGCTTTAATACTAGAGAGAACTAATTTGTCGCATTTTTTTCATGCCATAGTAGATGGAAATATGGTTACTAAATCAAAACCTGATCCCGAAGTGTTTATTAAAGGAGCTGAACTGTTAAATGTTCCCGTAAATCAATGTGTGGTTTTTGAAGATGCTGTTGCAGGTATTGAAGCCGCTAAAGCAGGGGGGATGAAGGCAATTGGAATTGGCAAAAAAAGTATGCTTGTTCACGCAGATCTTGTTGTAAGTGGTTTAGATAAATTAAAAATTGAAGATTTAGAAAGGTTATAGTAGGATAGTATAAGATGAAGAACTATATTAAAGCAGACGAGTGGAATATTATAGAAGAAGGCTTTGATCCACATTTGAATAAGATTTCGGAGAGTATATTTAGTTTGGGAAATGGGCGTATGGGCCAACGCGCAAATTTTGAAGAAACCTATACTGGAGAAACTTTAGCCGGAAATTATATTGCCGGGGTATACTATCCTGATAAAACACGTGTTGGATGGTGGAAAAATGGATATCCAGAATATTTTGCCAAAGTATTAAATGCTGCAAACTGGATCGGAATTGAAGTTAAATTCGATGAAGAAATTCTAGATATCGCAACTGCTAAAATAAGTGAATTTAAGCGTGTTTTAAATATGCGCGAAGGTTACTTAGAACGAAGTTTCATTGCAGAATTAAAAAGTGGCAAGAAAGTAAAAATAAAATCTACACGTTTCTGTAGTATCGTTGATGATGAAATTGGTGCTATACGTTATCAAATTACCCCATTAAATTTTGATTCAAAATTAGATATCATGCCATTTATTGATGGTGATGTTAAAAATCAAGATAGTAATTATGACGAAAAATTTTGGGAGTTTATAAACCAGGAAATTACTGAGAATGAATTTTATTTAACGCTAAAAACAAAAAAAACAAATTTTGAAGTTTGCACAGGAAATGCGATTTCAATTTACTGTAATGGAAGTCAACTTAATATTAAAGCAAAAGATATCTGCAAAGAAAAGTTCGTTGGTCAGCAATTTATAATTAATGCAAAAGCGAATGAAGAAATTTCAGTAATCAAAATTGCCGCAAACCTTTCTACACAAAATCATATTAAAACTGAACTACTTGTTCGAACCAAAAATACAATTGCTAAAGCGGCTAAAAAAGGGTTTGAAACGTTATTAAACGAACAAAAAACTGGTTGGGCAAAGAAATGGGAACATAGTGATATCATGATCGAAGGAGATGTTACTGCCCAACAAGCTATTCGTTTTAATATTTACCAACTGTTTCAAACCTATACCGGAAAGGATAATCGATTAAACATCGGACCAAAGGGCTTTACCGGTGAGAAATATGGTGGCTCAACCTATTGGGATACTGAGGCCTATTGTGTACCTTTTTATTTAGCAACAGCGCCTCAAGAGGTTAGTAAGAATTTACTAATCTATCGTTTCAAACAACTCGATAAAGCAATTGAAAATGCCGAAAAACTAGGTTTTACTGATGGTGCAGCTTTATTTCCTATGGTAACTATGAATGGTGAAGAATGCCACAACGAATGGGAAATTACCTTTGAAGAAATTCATAGAAATGGTGCTATTGCTTTTGCTATCTACAATTATGTTCGTTATACAGGCGATTCAACATATTTAGGTAATTATGGACTCGAAGTTTTGATTGCAATTGCCCGTTTTTGGAAACAACGTGTAAACTGGAGCGATGAAAAGCAAAAATTTGTGATGCTTGGTGTTACAGGGCCAAACGAATACGAAAATAATGTTAATAATAATTGGTATACCAACATTTTAGCTACTTGGTGCTTAAAATATGCTGCCGAAGTAATTGAAATAGTGAGAAGTAAGCAACCTGAAGTGCTGCCTGCATTATTAAGAAAAATAAAATTTAAAGAGCAAGAGCTATTAGATTGGGCAAACATAGTTGATAAAATGTATTACCCTATTGACCAAGAAAGGGGTATTTTCTTACAACAAGATGGCTATTTAGATAAGGAGCAGATACTAGTTAAAGATTTATCACCAAACGATAGGCCAATTAATCAAAAATGGAGCTGGGACCGTATTCTGCGTTCTTGCTTTATCAAACAAGCAGATGTGCTGCAAGGATTGTATTTTTTCGAGCAGGATTACGATCTGGCAACTTTAAAAAGGAATTTCGATTTTTATGAGCCACGTACTGTTCATGAAAGTTCATTATCACCCTGTGTACATAGTATTTTAGCTGCAAAACTAAATGATGGAACACGAGCTTACGAATTTTATCTTCGTACTGCACGCCTAGATTTAGACGATTATAACAACGATACTGAAGATGGCTTGCACATTACTTCGATGGCCGGTACCTGGATGAGTATGGTAGAGGGTTTTGCAGGAATGAGAATTAGAAATGATAAACTCGAATTTAATCCTTTCTTACCAGCTAAATGGAAATCATTTTCATTTACAATTGGCTTTAGAGGGGCAATTTTAAAAATAAAAATTACTGAAAACAGTATGATTGTACATAACAATACTGGGATAGATTTAGAAATTTGTATTGCAAGTCAAACCTATAAATTAGCTGGAAATAAAGAAATTGAGGTAAGAAATACAGAACTGGTATGATAAGAAGGCACAACTTAAAACCTTTTATACTGATTCTATGTATAATTTTTTGTTTTGCATTTCCATCCTTTGGGCAAAAGAAAATTGTTATTTATCAGTTATTGCCCCGTTATTTTGGAAATAAGAAAACAGCAAATATTCCTTATGGAACTATAGCGCAAAATGGAAGTGGAAAATTTAATGATATTAATGATCGTGCACTTGATGGTTTGAAAGAATTACATGTTAATTATGTATGGTACACTGGTGTTTTGGCTCATGCGAGCTTAACAGATTATTCAAAATACGGTATAAAACCTGATGATGCAGATGTAGTTAAGGGTAGAGCTGGCTCTCCTTATGCAATTAGAGACTACTATGATGTTGACCCTGATCTGGCCGTGAACGCGAGTAAAAGAATGAACGAGTTTGAGGCTTTAATTAAGCGCACACATGATAAAGGCTTAAGGGTTTTAATAGATTTTGTGCCTAATCATGTGGCAAGAAGCTATTATTCGAATGCAAAGCCAACTGGTGTGATAGATTTCGGTGCAAATGATGATAAAACTGTCGCCTTTAACCCTAAAAATGATTTTTATTACATCCCAAATCAAACGTTAAAGCTTCCCCTAAACACATCAAATGGTCCGTTAACAAAATTAATTGATGGAAAATTTGATGAGTATCCAGCTAAAGCTACAGGGAATAACGTTTTTTCAGCTACACCTGCAACTAACGACTGGTATGAAACCGTAAAATTAAATTATGGTATCGAATATATTAATGGAAAGGAACTCACTCATTTTAACCCAATCCCACCAGTTTGGATTAAAATGCGAGATATTTTAATTTATTGGACTAAAAAAGGAATAGATGGTTTTCGGTGCGATGTTGCAGAAATGGTTCCTGTTGATTTCTGGGTGTGGATAATTCCTCAAGTAAAAGCAGTTAATCCTGATCTTATTTTTATGGCCGAAGCTTATAATCCAAAGGTGTATCAGCAATACTTAACTCAAGGTAAATTCGATTACTTATATGATAAAGTAGGTTTGTATGATGGTTTGAAAAAACTAATCAGAAATGAGCCCAACGCGAATGTGAATGCAATTACAAAAACATGGAAAGAAGAAACTGCAAGTTTCGATAATCACATGGTACGATTTCTTGAAAACCATGACGAGGAACGGATAGCCTCAAAACCATTTGCTGGTAAAGCAGAGTTAGCTTTTCCGGCCATGGTTGTGACAGCAACATTGGGTGGCGGACCTATAATGCTTTATTTTGGACAAGAGGTTGGCGAACCTGCAGGAGTTTCTGAAGGTTTTATTGGCGATGATCATCAAAATGCAAGAACAACTATTTTTGAGTATTGGGGAGTGCCAAACCACCAGAATTGGATGAATAATGGTCTATTTGATGGTAAACAATTAACTTCCAATCAGAAAGAAATAAGAACATTTTATCAAAAACTACTTCAAATTACTACACAAAATGAGGCTATAACGAATGGTAAAATCATTGAACTAACGAATACAAAGCTGAACCAGAAAATGTACGCTTTTATTCGTTACACTTCAACTCAAAGATTGTTGATTATCGCCAATTTTGATAGAAAAGAAACATTAGTTTCAGACTTCGTTATTCCAGAAAACATCTTAAATTTAAAGACATCAACCACTGTTAAAGATCTATTAACAAATAAGAAAATACCATTAACAACTAAAAATAAGATATCTGTAAAAATACTACCTTCTACTGCTCAAATTATTCAATTCTAAACCAAATTAAATAGATGAAATCAATAGCCGAAAACCCCAAATTGTCGCTTGTACAAATTATCAATATGAGCGTTGGCTTCTTTGGTATTCAATTTGGATGGGATCTACAACGTGCTAATATGGGCCGTATTTATGAAAATTTAGGGGCAAACGCAGATCAAGTGCCTTTATTATTTTTAGCTGCTCCATTAACAGGATTAATCGTTCAACCCATTGTTGGTTATTTAAGCGATCGCACATGGCACCCAAGATGGGGTAGAAGAAGGCCCTATTTTATGATCGGAGCCATTGTAAGTAGTATTGCTTTGTTATTTATGCCTCATAGCAGCGTATTATGGATGGCGGCAGGATTATTGTGGATTTTGGATGTTTTCGGAAACATTGCAATGGAACCATTTAGAGCATTTGTAACCGATAAATTGCCCGATAGCCAGGTAAATAGAGGCTTCATTATGCAGAGCTTGATGATTGGTTTGGGTGGAAGCATAGCCTCGGCACTTCCATGGTTAATGAAAAATGTTTTCGATCTAGCAAATACTGCAGAACAGGGTAATATTCCTGAAAATGTGAAATTCTCCTTCTATATTGGCGCTTTTTTCTTTTTTACAGCGGTGCTCTATACTGTTTTTACAACCAAAGAATATCCTCCATCAGATGCAAATTCAAACGAAAAAGTACCTGAGCGTAATAAAGGTTTTGGTAACGGTGTAAAAGAAATTATGAATGCGTTAACAAATATGCCCAAAAGAATGAAAATTGTTTCGCTAGTTCAATTTTTTACTTGGCCGGGTCTATTTTTGATGTGGTTCTATTACACAACAGCAGTTGCCATTAATGTTTTTGGAGGAAAAGATGCCAGCGACCCTGTATATGCTGAAGGTGCTGATTTTGGAAGCTTAACGCTTGCCTATTATAGTGTGGTTACTTTTCTTTTTGCTTTGGTTTTGCCAAAAATTGCAGATTTTTTAGGTAGAAAAAACACACATGCACTCTGCTTGCTGTGTGGAGCACTAGGGTTAATAAGTGTAGCTTGGGTGCACGATAAAAACATGTTGTATTTATGTATGACCGGTGTTGGGATTGCTTGGGCAAGTATTCTATCGATGCCATATGCCATGTTAAGTGGTTCTTTGCCTAAAGATAAAATAGGTATTTACATGGGTATTTTTAACTTTTTTATTGTATTACCTGAAATTATTGCCTCGTTAGGTTTTGGATGGTTAATGCGTAATGTGTTAAATAATGATCGATTATTAGCAGTTCAACTGGGTGGTGGATTAATGGTTTTAGCAGCTGTGATTTGCTATTTATTAATTAGAGAACCAAAGAAAATAGATGAAGTTTTAACCTCCAAACTTGAGGTAGAAGAAAATAGGTCGATATGAAAAAGATAATATATAGTTTGCTTTTTTTTCTGGCCATACATACAGCCTGTAAAAAAGCAACTACTCCGCCAATAGATAATCCAGTTAACCCAACAACAGACTTGCCCGCAAGTGCTAAAGACGGAGTTGTTTTTATTAATAATGGAACATCGGCCATTATAACTTTGTTTGCACCCGGAAAGACAACTGTATCGCTAATTGGAGATTTTAACAACTGGTCTTCTACCGCATCTCCAATGAAAAAAGCAAATGATGGTCAAACGTGGTGGATTCAAATCGATAACCTTAATCCTAATACAGAATATAGCTATCAGTTTTTAGTAAATGGTAATTTAAAAGTAGCTGATCCTTATTGCGAAAAAATATTAGATGAGGCAAACGATAAGTATATTTCTGCCAATACCTATCCAAATTTAATGAGTTATCCGACAGGGAAAACAACTGGAATTGTAAGTGTAATGCAAGCAAATCAGCCATCATACACTTGGAAGAATACCTCATTTGTTAGGCCCGAAAAAAGTAATCTAGTTATATATGAATTATTGATCAGAGATTTTACAACTGATCATAATTATGCCTCCACGCTACAAAAATTGGATTATTTAATTAGTCTTGGTATAAATGCTATCGAATTAATGCCAGTTAACGAATTTGAGGGTAATTTAAGCTGGGGATATAATCCTTCATTTTATTTTGCACCTGATAAATATTATGGAACTAAAACAGCGTTAAAAAACTTTATAGACGAGTGCCATGGTAGGGGAGTTGCGGTGATACTGGATATGGTTTTAAACCATTCCTTTGGCCAATCACCTATGGTACAATTGTATTTTGATGGTACAAAGCCAAGTCCAAGCAGTCCTTGGTTTAATCCCGATGCCAAACATCCTTATAATGTAGGTTATGATTTTAACCATGAAAGTGCAGCAACAAAATATTTCGCCAAAAATGTAATTAAATTTTGGATGCAGCAATATAAAATCGACGGTTTTCGTTTCGACCTTTCTAAAGGATTTACACAAAATTCATCCAGTACCGATGCCACATTTAGTGCAATGGATGCAAGTAGGATAGCAATATGGAAAGAATACAACAATTACATTAAGAGTATTGACCCCGCTAATTTTTATGTAATTCTAGAGCATTTTGCAGATGCTACTGAAGAAAAGATTTTAGCAGATGAAGGAATGATGCTTTGGGCCAATTTAAATTATAACATGAATGAGGCTACAATGGGTTGGCTTGCAAATTCAGATTTCTCTTGGGGGTTTTATAATAGGCATGGGTTTGCTAAATCAGAAAACTTAATAAGCTTTGGCGAAAGCCATGATGAAGAGCGATTGAATTATAAGAATGTTTCATTTGGGAATGCTTCCGGGAATTATACTATTAAAGGTAATCTTGCAACATCGTTAAAACGAGGAGAACTAGCAGCAGCCTTTTTATTTAGCATACCTGGTCCAAAAATGATTTGGCAATTCGGAGAACTAGGTTACGATATTAATATTGATTACAATGGCAGAACGGGCGAAAAACCAATTAAATGGGAATATTACACAGATGTAAACCGTAAAGCATTATACGATGCTTACGCTAAATTTATTAAGCTAAAGAAAAACAATAGCATTTTTAATTCAACCAATTCTAGCTACAACTTAAACGGCGGTGTTAAATACATTAAACTAGTTGAAGGGGCAAATACCGTAGTTGTAGTAGGAAATTTTGATGTAATGAACCAGGTTGCTAATATAGATTTTGGGTTCGCTGGCAACTGGGTTGATGCGGTGGGAAATAGCATAAATTTAGCCAACACCACTTATACAGCTACATTAGCACCTGGAGAATACCATATTTTTAGTAAAATAGCATTGAAATAAGTTCAATAATTTAGACGGCAGTTACTCGAACTTCAATATTGCCTCTAGTTGCTTTTGAATACGGACAACCTCTATGTGCCTTTTCGGCTAATTGCTGTGCTTCATCATGCCCCAAACTAGGAATATGAACATCAAGATCGGCCGACAAAGCAAAAGCATTTCCATCCTTATTAAAAGAAACTTGGACATTTACATGTGCATCTGATACATCAATCCCATCGTGCGCAGCAACGCTCCCTAAAGCGCCCAAATAACAAGCACCCCATGCGGCTGCAAATAATTGTTCTGGGTTGGTTGTGCCACCTTGACCTTCTAATTCCTTAGGCTTTCTTAATTCTAGGTCTAAAACACCATCACTTGATTTGATATGTCCATCTCTTCCGCCAATTGCGGTTACAGCTGCTGTATATAACTTTTCCATGAAGCTATAACAAATGGTAAGCAAAGATGTTTGCTCAAAGCGATAAGCGCAGCTAGATTTCGAAAAAACTAAATATTAATCTTTTCTGTTAACTTAAAAATATCATATGCTACTTTTTGAATTAATTCAAATTGCTCGGCAATCATCATATTTTCATTTGCGGCATCTAGTTCACTTGTATTTTTTCTTCGAATTAATGGAACATTACTAAATTCTTGTTTCTCGATGGTTAAATTTTCGGCCGACTGTGAAAGTAGGTATATCGTATTTGTCGACACTGGCTTTAATTCTTCAAAATTGGTATGTACATAATCATGCTCACGGTAAAAAAGAGAAAGGGTGGCAACATATGATGAGAGTAAATGATTAAGTACTGTAAATTGATGCAACTCTTTAATGTATAACTGCTTACTTTTTGGCTCAGAGAACATTCGTTGGAATAAAGAAGCAAGATTAGCCGTATTAACATATACCTCTTTACGGGCAACCTTATATTTTGTTAAACTTTGATTCTGTTCAAAGTACAATAGGGTAACCTGCTCAAAGTAATTCATATTGGCCTTAATAATGTCGACCATTGCTTCTTTTAGTTTTTCATACTCCCAGTTGGGAAATAGCGAATAACTGGCTAATAACGCTATACCCGAACCAATCAGGGTATCATAAATACGTTCTCTGGCAATAGAAAGGCTTCCCATGCCTAAAAAATCGAATAACACCAATATATAAGGTGTCATAAAGAGTACGCTAACTACATAGTTTTTACGCTGAAAGCTGTAACTACCAATCATACAAATCAATAAGATTACAAATAGTGCATCTTTATCTTTTACATAAACCAGAATCCCCATTCCAATAAATGCGCCGATTATGGTTCCGATTAATCGTTGGATATTTCTTTGCTTAGTTAAAGTATAACCTGGTTTAGAAATCACCAAAATGGTTAATAATATCCAATAGCTATGTGCAAAATCGAGGCTTTTTGCAACAACAAAACCAATCAACATCACAATTGCTACACGTAATGAATGCCTAAAGGTGGAAGAACTAAAAGTTAAATTTTCAAGAAATAATTTAGCGTCGAAACTTTGTCTGGTTACAAACTTGTCGACATCAATATCATTCCTTTTAAGATTTTTCTTTTCCTTCTCATTAAAATAACTCTTAATAGTCTTTACTCTTGCTAAAATATTCTCAATGTTAACTTCAATATTTTTAAGTGCAATTAACCCTAGTGTATTATAATCTTTATCAATTTTATTGTTTTCTAAGGCTAAGATCTCTTCCTTTAATTTTTCTATATCTTCGGCTAGTCCAGAAGAGAGGTTAGGAGTACCTCCAGTTTTTAGGGCAAATGCAATGTCTTCGAGCGAATCGGCAATCTTATTAATAACTTCTTCATAATGTGTTAAAATTCCTACCTCATCAAATTGAGTATGCAATTGTTTGTAATTATAATAGGTAGACATTATTTGTTCAAATAAATCGACCATATCTACAAACACAAGCAATAAAAATCGACCTTCAGGAGTCGATTCTCTTACAATCTCTCTGGTTTTAAACAATACTTCTCTAACTTCATCTTGTTTCTCGTGTACTAAAACCTGTAATTGCAATAACTCTGCATAGTTTTTCTCGTAATCTATACCTTCATGATAAAATTTTGCTTTTGCTCTTAAAAATAGGCTCACTTCATGAATCGAATCGCTCAGCATCTGTTGCACTAATCGATAGGGTCGTATTCGATAAATAAAATAACTAAGTAGGGTATACCATATACTTCCGCAGAAAATGAGAACTGCATACCAAATTACTTCTTTCCAGGGCCTAATATCGTCGATGCTAAGCACCATAATAAGTAAAACAGAGGTTCCAATAGCTGCTGCACGTGCTCCATATAAAAAAAGCATGGAGAATACAAAGCTACATACCACTAATAATATTCCCGTAACGTAAATATTCTTGTTTGTAATACCTACCAGGATGGAGATGATAACGATAAGTCCGGTGGTAATAAGCATGGCATTTCGGCGATGAACAATTGGCCCTGGCGAATCGACAACACTTATACAAAGTGCCCCTAATGATAATGTCATGCCATATTGAAGCATCCCAAATTGCGCCATAATTAACGAAGGACACAATACGCCAAACGTAATTCGTAACCCATCGGCAAAATAGGTGCTTAATAAAAAGTCGTGGATATTTCGAATTGGCCTGTTAAGCATATACAAATCTACAGTATTGTGCTTCAATTTTCATCAGTATTTGAAGGTAGAATTATTTAATTTTTAGCGAGTGCGTTTAATAATACGCAGAATTTATAGTTCAAAAAAACAATGAAGTGTATAGAAATGTGAATAAGCGATTTACTTCTTAATGTTAATAATCAATATCAATACATGGAATTTTATTGATTAAAGGGGCTATTTAGTCAAAATAATATGTTGATAAATCAAAATATTAAGTGCAAAACTTGTTAATAAAATAATTCGATTTTTCTTGACAAGTATTCATTTTGAAACTAAATTAGATGATATCAATAACGAAGTACTTTGACAGTTTGATAGAGCAATCCAAAACAGAAATGAAGTCGCAAGACTAAAATTTTTGGGAGCGTTCAAGAGTAAGTTTAGATCCAATACGCATTGCAAAATGCAAAATTGGTTTACATTAAGAAGCCGCAAGGCGGATAGCATGTAAAAAAAGTAACATAGGCCAGATCACTCGCAAGAGCAGAAAGGTTTATAAAAACTAGCCGGTTGCAAAACCGAGAATTTGTCTAATCACTCAAATCAAGCAGGTTGCGAATTGTGGCATTTTACGGAGTAAAGCAAGGTAGCAATGATAAGTAAACGAGAAGTAGGGATCGCAAGAAAACTACATCAACGAACGGGTCAAGTAAATAGTATTGATGCCTCATACTTAACTACGGTTAGGTAAAAGGTTAAAACGGAGAACCAAATCGAAAGAGGCGGATCTCCGTTTTGCTTTTAAGCCTTTTTTTCTCAAATAAACTATAATCTTTAAATGCTAAATGGTAATTTTAAACTACCATGTTAAAAAAAGATTTTCCAAAAAAGATATTTGTTTTAGATACCTCAGTTATTCTATACGATCACGATGCTGTTAACAACTTTCAAGAGCATTATGTAGCGATACCGGTATTGGTTTTAGAAGAGCTAGATAATTTTAAAAGTGGAAACGATACCCGAAACTTTGAGGCCAGAAGTTTTATTCGATTAATTGATTTGGCCGCAAAGGATAATTTGGTAAACGATTGGTTCTCGCTCCATAAAAAAAGCTTAGGTAAGATCAAGATTATTTTAAACGAAAGCCCAAAAGCAATTAATGCAGAAGATTTATTTGGCAAGGGGAAATTTGATCATCGAATTTTAAACTCGGCATTGGTTTTAAAAGAAGAGAATCCAGAAAGCAAAGTTGTTCTAGTTTCCAAAGATATTTGCCTGCGTTTAAAGGCGAAATCGTTGAACCTTTATGCCGAAGATTATGAAACTGGAAAAATAAAGAATGTTGATGAGCTATATACAGGCAAAACCGATTTTGTTTGCGAATCTGAACTTATAGATGAGCTAAGAAAAGAAGGCACTATTGATTCAAATGGCATTAACTTAAATTATACCGATCGCAATCATTTTTATAAATTAAAACATAAGAAAAAAAATTCAATTGCCTTCTTTGATGTAACCTCTAAAAAGTTAAGAAAAATAAATCAGGAAAATGTATTTAGCATTGAGCCTAAAAATGCAGAACAATCATTCGCAATTGATGCCTTACTTAATCCTGCAATAAAATTAGTAACCATCCAAGGAAACGCAGGTACTGGTAAAACTTTATTGGCATTAGCGAGTGCATTGGAGCAACGTAAAAATTTTCGCCAAATTTACATTACCCGGCCAACGGTTCCATTAAGTAATAAAGATATTGGGTTTTTACCAGGCGATGTGAAAGCTAAAGTAGACCCATACATGGCACCAATTTGGGATAACTTAAAATTTATTAAAGAGCAGTTTGCCCACGATGAAAAAATGTTATTTAAAATTGATGAACTTATCCGAACTGAAAAAATAGCGATTGCTCCATTGGCCTTTATAAGAGGTCGTACCATAACCAAGATATTCTTTATTGTTGATGAAGCTCAGAATTTAACCCCTCATGAAATAAAAACCATTATTTCTAGGGCTGGAGAGCACACTAAAATTGTATTTACAGGCGATATCTATCAGATTGATACGCCTTACCTTGATTCGGAGAGTAACGGACTATCGTATTTGATCGAAAATGCAAAACATCACCCACTTTATGCACATATTACACTTCAGAAAGGGGAGAGGAGTGAATTGGCAAATTTAGCTACGGAATTGTTGTAAGTCTCAATACACAATACTCATATCTCAAATCTAATTAAGAATGATACTTCCTTAACGATCGGTTGCAGATTAAAATCGCAATGCAAGTTAATACTGCGGCCATCATAAAAGGAGCACCTGGAAAATAAATTGCAGCATCTTTATCTGTAAAGTAGAAAAATAAGTTAGTCATTAACAGCGGCCCAAAAATGCTAGCCAAACTCATTAATCCGGTCATAATACCTTGAATTTCACCCTGTTCATTTGCAGGAATTTGCTTTGAAATTATCCCTTGTATAGCTGGCCCTGTGATTCCGGCTAATGCATAGGGAATAATAAAGGCAAACATCATCCAACCTTTATTCGCTAACGAAAATGTTATAAAACCGATTACATACAAAATTAATCCAACTTGAATAGATTTTTTATTTCCAATTTTTGGAATAATAATTCGAATTAATCCACCTTGAACAATCGCCACAGTAATACCGACAAAACCGAGCGAATAACCAACCCAGGCAGCATTCCAATTAAATTTTTCGATCGTGTAATAAGACCATATAGACTGTGTAGCTTGAGCAGCGATATATAGAATTAGTAATGAGCCTAGTAGGCCCAATAATGCAGGATATTTCTTAATTTGTTTTAAAGCACCAATCGGATTTGCGCGTTTCCAATCGAAATCCCGTCTATTTTCTAGTTTAAGTGATTCAGGGAGAATGAAATAGCCATAGAGCCAATTAATTAATGATAACCCTGCAGCAATCATAAAGGGTACATGAACGCCATAACGGGCAAATACACCGCCAATTACGGGACCAATAATAAATCCTAAACCAAAGGCGGCACCAATAAGACCAAAATTCTGTGCGCGTTTCTCAGGCTCACTAACATCGGCAATGTATGCTGAAGCTGTGGTGATACTGGCGCCGCAAATTCCGGCGAAAATTCTTCCAGCAAAAAGCCAAGCTATTGTTGGCGCAAAAGCCAGAAATATATAGTCAATACCTAAACCAAACAAGGAAATTAACAAGATTGGTCTGCGGCCAAATTTATCACTTAAAGAACCCAAAACTGGTGATGAGATAAATTGCATCACTGAATAGGCTACCAATAATAAACCGCCATAACGAGAAGCTTCACTTAAATCGCCACCTGTTAAGTTTTTAATAAGATCGGGCATTATCGGAATTATTATTCCGAAACCTATACAATCGATTAATATTGTGACCAGAATAAAAAGAACACCAGATTTTCTCTTGTTTGCCATAATTCTTGCAAAGCTAATTTAATTTAGAGTGTTATCACAATACTAGATTAGTCATATAATTAATATTATGTTAAGTTGAAAATTCTAACACTCCCAACTATTGTCACCGAATGAATTTAAAACTCGTTTAGTTTTCTTTTAAGTTCTTGAACTTTATCTAGCCTATTCTTGCGGGTGTAGATTTCGATTAAGAGTTGAACAGTATTAAGATCATTAATATTAATCTCGTGGGCTCGAAGCAATGTAAATTCTGCACGATTTGCATAGCTGACGTATTTCTGTTTGTTTTTTTGCTTTAATGCATCATTTGCATTATTTATATAAACCAAGGCTAATTGATATAAAGCGTCGAAATAATTTTGATCTAGATCAAGTGCTCGCTTATACGATTCTTCGGCTGCAGCATAATTTTTCAATTGAGATTGTTGCAGATAGCCAAACAGATAATAAATTACTCGACTACTCCGCCTTTCTGATCCGAGCGAACCTTCTATGGCTTTTATAGCTTTATCGTATTTTTCGTTATCCAGTAGTAAATTGATATAATCATTTGTTAAAAAAGGATGATTAGGATTAAGTTTTAATCCATCTTCAAGAGATTTAATGGCCATTTCATTTTCAAATGAAGAAGCATACAGATTTGCAATAGTTTGATAAACAACTGGATTCATCACCCCGTTCTCTTTTGCACGCAGAAAATACTTTAGAGCCTGATCATATGCTTGTATTTTCTGAGCACAAAGGGCTACATTTACAGCTATGGTAGTATCTTTTGGCAAATAATCACTCACATCTTTTAAAATATTATACGCTGTTAGAAAATCGTTTTGATTGTAAGCCTTATTCCCTTCCGTTATTTTTTTCACAGTAATGTTATAGGATGAAGCTTTAATTAGCTCTGAATTTGCTTGGAATTTATCTAAAATCTTAGCTGTATCTAATGCTCTAACGGCTAGATCATAATATTTATAACTATTAGTTTCGTTTACATCTATAATAGCCACATACGAGCTGAGATAGGATTTTATTGCCCATGTTTCTGGCCAATTTTTCGTTTTTTTGTCTTTTTGAGCAGATTCGATTGCTTTAATCCCCTCTCCTATAATGGTAAGTTGCTTCTTTACATCCTCTTTTTTTGCAATACTAGCTTGTAGCTTACCCACACTGTTCTGAGCTAATATAACTTGTGTCTTTTGTGCATTTGTTGTGTTTAAGAATGCAAAAACAAAAAATAGGATTGAAAAAAATTTGTTCATTATTACTCTCTTATGTGTCTTACAAAAATAATAAAAAAAGAGGGATAAACTTAATTATCCCTCTTTTTACTCTTAGATTATGGTTTAATGATGCTTAGTTTTGAGGTATTGCATCTAATTTTTTCTTTATATCATTAAAGTTTGTTACATCATTTTTAAAACCATAAATCTGCTTTAAGGTTTCTAAGGTGGATACGAACTTTGGATCTAATTCATGTGATTTTTGATAAAAAGGTAGTGCCTTATCAATTAACACCAACATTTTAGCTGAAACGGCATCAAATTCTTTAACTTTTTTCACATCAATTTTATTTCTTTCTTCTTGCAATTGCAAGGCTTGCTTATAGTACGTTTCACCCATTAAATAATGATAAACGGCTTTGCTTGGGTCTTTTGCAATAAGCTTACCTAATGAAGCCTGAGATTTAGCAATATCACCACGTGTAACGTAAATATCAGTTTGTGTTCCAATTAATCCACTATCATCAGGAAATTTAGCAATAGCTTCGTCTAATAGTGTCAACGCTGCTGTGGTATCCTTTAACTTTTCGAGTGTAATGCCAACAATTTGAGAATATAAGTCTTTAGAATCGGGGCTATTTAAACTGATTACTTTTTTAAAATATTTAATTGCTTCTGTATAATTGTTCATCAGATTTGCTGTTACCCCTGCATTTAAGAACCAAGAGGCATCAGTTTGTTTTTTTTCAGCTAATAAACTAAAATCTGCTAAGGCAGTAGTATAGTCTTTTCTATTGTAAGCAGTTATACCTCTTGCTGATATTGCCACATCAATATTTCCTTCTGCTTGCGCAATGAAATCTTTAAACTCAGTCTTAGTATCCAATGATTTTGCTTTAGCAATTGCCTCTTCAGCTATTTTTTGATTCTTTCTCGAATTATCAAAATTAAGTGTATCTACTGCACCAATGGTAGAGTGAAATAATGCTTTATATACCCAAGTTTCGGGTAAATCTTTTGTTTTATCATGAACAATTGCCTTATCAACATGAGAAATCCCTTCAGTTAATCTTGCTATTTGTTTTTCTACAAATGTACCTGCAGTTTTTGGTGCAGCATTGGTTGGAGCTGGTGCTGGTGTACCGGTTTTCTTTGATGCTGGATCTACAGACATGGTGAGTTCAAAAATCCCCCAAATCTTTTTTGCTTCTGCTATTTCGTTTTTTTGTGCATTAGCATAGGATGCTGCACCTATAAATAATAGACTAAAAAATATTTTCTTCATTTCTTTTCTAATTTTTCTCTTAATTATTATTCTAAATTAAATTAATTCTCTTCAGTTTTTTCTTCAGTATCAGGATTGTTATCTTCTTTAGGCTCACTACTTGCACCTTCTGCTGCATTTTCTACGATCTCTTCCTCTTCCAATTCTTCATCCTCGTGCTCTATTTTAGCAACAGATGCAATTTCGTCATTACCTTTTAAAGTAATTAATCGTACTCCCTGAGTAGCTCTTCCCATTACTCTTAATTCGCTAACCACAATCCGGATCACGATACCCGACTTATTGATAATCATTAAATCATCAGCGTCGGTTACGTTTTTAATAGCAACTAACGCGCCAGTTTTATCCGTTACATTAATGGTCTTAACGCCTTTTCCACCTCTATTAGTAACGCGATAATCGTCGATATCAGTACGTTTACCATAACCTTTTTCTGAAACAACTAACACTGTAGCCGATGGATCATCTATTGCGATCATACCTACCACTTCGTCTTTATCATGCGCCAAAGTAACTCCTCTAACTCCTGTAGCTGTTCTACCCATTGGCCTAACTGTACTTTCATTGAAGCGAATCGCTCTTCCTGAACGTAAAGCCATTACAATTTCACTACTTCCAGTGGTTAAACTTGCCTCTAACAATTGATCGCCATCATTAATGTTTATGGCGTTAATACCGTTTACACGTGGACGAGAATAAGCCTCTAAAGAAGTCTTTTTAATGGTACCTTTTTTAGTACACATAATGATGAAGTTATTCTCAAGATAATCCTGATCTTTAAGATTTTTAACCTTAATGTAAGCTTTAACTTTCTCTTCTTTTGGTATATTGATGATGTTCTGTAACGCTCTTCCTTTACTTAATCTGCTTCCCTCTGGAATTTCGTAAACCCTTAACCAGAAACAACGACCAGCCTCAGTAAAGAACAACATATAATTATGATTTGAGGCAATCAGTAAATGTTCGATAAAGTCTTCATTTCTTGAATCACTTCCTTTTGAACCCTTTCCACCCCTACCTTGAGTGCGGTATTCTGAAGCTGGTGTACGTTTGATATATCCTTCGTGTGAAATAGTAATTACCACTTCTTCATCTTCGATAAAATCTTCCATGCTCATGTCTTCTGCAGAGTGAACAATGGTGGTTCTACGCTCATCGCCATATTTCTCAATCATTTCGGCCAATTCATCTTTGATGATTTGCATACGCAAAGTTTCATCTGCCAATATAGATTTCAAATACTCTATTGTTTTCATCAATTCAGCGTACTCATCTTTAATTTTATCGCGTTCCAGACCTGTTAATCTACGTAAGGTCATATCTAGGATAGCTCTCGCTTGGATATCACTTAAACCAAATGATTCCATTAAACCTAGCCTAGCTTCTTCAGGCGTATTTGATGCACGAATTAATTTAATTACTTCTTCAATATGATCTAGCGCAATTAATAAACCTTCTAGAATATGTGCTCTTTTTTCTGCTTCTGATAGCTCGAATTTCGTTCTACGAACAATAACATCATGCCTGTGATCAACAAAGTGACGAATAAGGTCTTTTAGGTTTAACATTTGTGGGCGACCATGCACCAAAGCAATATTGTTAACACTAAAAGAGGTTTGTAAAGCAGTTTGCTTAAATAAATTATTTAAAACGATACTTGCATTTGCATCACGCTTAATTTCATATACAATACGAATCCCATCTTTATTTGATTCGTCTTTAATATTCGAAATACCTTCCAGTTTTTTCTCACCAACCAATTCAGCAGTACGCTCAATCATCATGGCTTTATTAACTTGATAAGGGATTTCAGTAACGATAATAGTTTCGCGATCTTTTACCGTCTCAATCTCTGCTTTTGCACGCATTACAATACGACCTCTACCGGTTTCAAAAGCATCTTGCACACCTGCATAGCCATATATAATTGCTCCTGTAGGGAAATCAGGGCCTTTTACATATTTCATTAACTCAGGAATGGTGATTTCGTTATTTTCGATATAAGCAATTGTTGCATTAATAACCTCAGTAATATTATGAGGTGCCATATTGGTTGCCATACCTACTGCAATACCAGATGAACCGTTAATTAAGAGATTAGGTACTTTAGCTGGCAGAACCGTTGGTTCTTGTAATGAATCATCAAAGTTTAACTGAAAATCTACTGTATCTTTATTGATATCAGCTAACATATCTTCAGCTATTTTTTGGAAACGAGCCTCAGTATAACGCATTGCAGCAGGCGAGTCTCCATCAATTGAACCGTAGTTACCTTGCCCCTCTACCATTAAATAACGTAAACTCCATTCTTGAGCCATACGTACCATGGTCATATAAACAGATGAATCACCATGAGGGTGATACTTACCCAACACCTCTCCTACAATACGAGCTGATTTTTTATACGGTTTTCCAGCACCCAATCCCAGATCTAACATTCCGTACAATACACGGCGATGCACTGGTTTTAAACCATCACGCACATCAGGCAATGCCCTACTTACGATAACAGACATCGAATAATCGATGTAAGCAGATTTCATCTGCTCATCTATGTTTATTGAAATAATTTTGTCGTTCTCTTGATTTTCTAAATCTTCTGCCATATTTTTTGGTTTTTACGTTAAGCGCCATGCGTTGAGCGTTCAGAACGCCAATCGCTACTCGCTAACCGCAAGAATAAATTGGTTTTACTATAACCTTGCGAATTTAATAAAATAACGGGCAATATGCACCTTATGTGGAAAAGTTTTGCAGTACTGGATTATCCATAATCGGCAATTTAGCAAACTTCGCTACCTCTATGCTTGGTACGCCAAAATCCATCACCACTTTTCCCAAAATTAAATAGCAACCCTTACCTCTAAATGGATAAATTGGACTTGAATTTGGAAAATGCGTGGTGTCAAAAAAATTGCCTTCACTATCGATAAATGTACCGAACCACATTTTAGTGTTTTTTATGGTATGCACGGTTTTATCGCATACAAAATTACCAAGCATTTTTACAGTTTTTCCTTCTAATTTTTCTAGATCTTTTGCAAGTACATCGCCCCTATACGCTATTTTAAGTAAATCGAACATACTTAACGTAAGCGGAAATCCTAACAATTCAAGTTCTTGATAAGCATCTTCAACGAGATTGTTCTCTAAATTTGGCAATACATATTCTTTACTGGGTAAATGAAACAATTCTCGATCATTTACTACTTTCGTTTTATTTCCCAGATAGGTATGAACTTCCCAAAGTAATTCTTTTTTATCTTTCCCTGTGCACCGTAACGCGCCTATCCTAATAAGTACAATCGACTGTTCTAAAGTAAGATGAGTACGTTTAATTAAATCTTCCAAATCAATATAATCCCCATTCGTTTTCCGCTCATAAGGGATTATTTCAATGAACCTCTGCTCTAAACCTTGTATCCCAATTAGGCCTAAATAAACTTCGTCGCCATCTATATTAACCACACTATCGCTATGATTTACACAAGGAAGATGTACAGCTGCCCCTGTTTGTTGTAGCGCATGTACATACACCCAACGCTGATAAAAACCACCATAATTGTTTAAAACTGCAACCATGAACTCTTTTGGATAATAAGTTTTAAGAAATAAACTCTGATAACTTTCTACGGCAAAACTTGCCGAATGCGCTTTAGAAAAGCTAAATCCAGCAAAACTCGAAACCTGGCGCCATACTTCTTTTGTAACTTCTTCGTCTCGGCCTAATGCCTTTGAACTTGTAAAAAACCGCTTCGACAATTTATCAAATTCAGTATCCTTTGTTCTATATTTACCACTCATGCCCCGCCTTAAGATATCCGCATCGGCTAAATCTAACCCTGCATAATGACAACATACTTTAATTACATCTTCTTGGTATACCATAATACCAAAAGTTTCGTGAAGTTGTTCTTCCATTACTTTAGCTAAGTACTTCACCCCTTTCGGATCGTGATAACTTTGGATATACATTTTCATCATGCCAGAACTGGCCACCCCGGGTCGAATGATGGAACTTGCCGCCACCAATGTAAGGTAATCTTCACATTGCAATTTTTTAAGTAGTTGGCGCATAGCTGGCGATTCGATATAAAAACAACCAATAGGCGTACCGGCCCTTAATTGCGCATTAAGCTTAGGATCGTGTCTAAAGGACTTAAAATCGTGAATGTCGATAACAATGTTCTTATTCTTTAAAACCAGTTGTACGGTCTCTCTAATATGTCCAATGCCACGTTGACTTAAAATATCATATTTATCTAAACCAATATATTCGGCTTCATACATATCCCACTGTGCAGTTGGTAAACCTTTGGGTGGTAAGTCTAAGGCTGTATAATAGGTTAAAGGTTCTTCACCAATTAAAATACCCCCTGCATGAATAGAGCGTTGATTGGGCAGATTATGCATAAATGTATGGATCGCCATAATTTTAGCAAAAGTTGGATTATCGGTATTGAATTTATCTCGTGTAGGATCGGTAAAGTCGTCGATTTCACTTTTGGCCAATCCCATCACCTTACCAATTTCCCTAATAATGGCTCGATCTTTAAAGCTACTCATTGTGCCTAAAAGCGCTGTATGCGGATATTTTTTAAAAATGTAGCGTTGTATTTCGGGTCGCTCATCCCAGCTAAAATCGATATCAAAATCGGGCGGAGAGCTGCGTTTGTGATTTAAAAACCGTTCGAAGTAGAGGTCTAATTCTATAGGATCTACATCGGTTATTTTTAAGCAATAGGCTACGATGCTATTGGCGCCAGAACCCCTTCCTACATGATAATATCCTTTTTCTTCCATCGCGTAGCGAATAATATCCCATGTAATTAGAAAATAAGCACAAAAATCGAGCTCGGTAATCACCTTTAACTCCTTTTTAATCCGTGCTAAGGCTATCATATGATCAGCTCCGTAGCGGTATGCTAAACCAGCTGTAGCCAGTTTAGTAAGTAGCTCTATATCTCCCTCAACGCTATTTGTAAATGTTTTTTTATTCTTTTTGCCGAACGTATACTCGTTCATACAACAACTATCTAGCACTTTTTGTGTATTAGCAACGATAAAATCATATGCCGAAAATTTTTGTTTCAGCGTTTCTTCCTTTACAAAAACCTCATCTGATGCACACGTATCCTCGTCTGTTAATTTGCCCAGTACCGTGTTTAATCCTATCCCCCTTAGGTAGTGATGCAATCGGTATTCTAACTTATTTTTAACGGTTACAGGGTGAAGAATAAGCAGTTTATGTTTGATAAGCTCAATCGGTTTGCCAGCAAGTTTATGGAGTTCGTTTGCCCGGATGCCCAAATATTCATTATCCCTCAATTTAGATTGACCTCCATAAGGGTAAACTATAACAGCATTTAAAAAAGCAAATGGCTCATCTGGCAACGGAATTTCGTTAAGGTTATGGTGAGTTAAGAAATCATTTAACTCTTTCATCCCTTCTTTATTTTTGGCAATTCCAATATAGAGCAGCTTATGGTTACGTCTAAATTCGATTCCTATAATGGGTTTAATCTGGTAAGCAAGGCGTATGTTTCCTTCGTTATCTTCTTGATCAAGCCCCTCCTTTCGGCAAAGCCGTATAAACTCCATACAACCTGTAGAATTGTTGATATCGGTGAGCACCAGCTGATGAATATTCTTTTCCCTTGCTTGAGCAATCAAAGTTCTGATATCCATTGTGCCATAACGCAAACTGTATTGAGAATGAACATTTAAAAACATAAGATAATTTGCTAATCATTTCTCTTTTGAGGCAATACCGTTGCGAGTTTAATGGCATCAACGCCATAACGAGAGCGCATTTTATCCATACTTTGGTAGAGATTATAAACCTTCTCAGACTGCCTATACAAATCAATTTGCTCATATCCGCTTACCAAATGAGATAATTTTACACCAACTAGCCTCAAAAGCATTCTTTTCGAATACACTTTATCGAAAAGTTCTTTTGCCTTTGCAATTAAAATAGTATCTAGTGAGGTATAAGGAATTTTAGCTTGCTGGGTAACCGTTTCGAAATTTGCATATCGGATGGTTACCGTAATGCATGCGGTAAGTTTTTGCTTTTGCCGAAGCTCAAAAGCAAGTTTGGTAATCATATCAGTAAGAATAATTTTCATGGTTGCGATATCCATGCTATCGCTTTCGAAAGTAGTTTGCTTACCTATAGATTTTTGTTCTCGATATGGAACCACTGGAGAATGATCAATCCCATTTGCTTTTTGCCATAAACTAAGTCCGTTTTGCCCCAATATTTTAAACATTAAATCTTGAGGGATTTGAGTTAATGTATAAATTTTCCTCACCCCCATCTCGCTGAGTTTTAAAAAAGTCGAATCACCTAAGCCAGGTATTTTTTTGATCGAAAGTGGATTTAAAAAACTTTGTACTTCTGGTTTTTCTACCTGAAGCTCTCCATTAGGTTTACATTCGTTTGTAGCTATTTTAGACACGGTTTTATTAATCGATAAGCCAAAGGAAATGGGCAAGCCAATCTGATTTAAAACATGGCCCCTAAGTTCGTGTGCAAATTTCATACAGCCAAAAAAACGATCCATCCCAGTCATATCAATATAATGCTCATCGATGCTTGCTTTTTCTAAAATGGGCACTCTTTCTTGTAAGAGTTCGGTAATCTGGTGAGAATAATAACTATAATCGTCCATACTGCCTTTTACAAAAATAGCATGTGGACAAAGCTGGCGAGCCATACGACTAGGCATAGCAGCATGCACTCCATATTTACGTGCTTCATAACTGCAAGAGGCAACCACTCCCCGATCAGACATTCCACCAATGATTATAGGTAATCCGGCCAATTTGCTATTCTTTTTAATCTCTACCGAAACAAAAAAAGCATCTTGGTCCATATGAATAATGTGTTTATTGTCAAATCCCGTCATCGTAAAAGCAAATATAATACTAATATATTTAGTATTTACTATAAATGTAAAACTAAATATATTAGTAAAAAGCTGACGCGTGGGAAGTAAAGCGGTTTAGATGTGTAGAGAATTACGTTAGGATTAAAATTTAAACCAGAGTTTGCGAGAATATTTTACTTAAACGTTCATAAAGAGCTGGATGCTTATCTTTTAATATTTTCGGTTCTTCAAAAAAATACTCGGATACCACTGCAAAGAATTCTGCCTCATTTGTAATTGCATAAGGATTGATGTCTGATTTATTGGCTTCTATCTTTCCCATTTCTTCGTGCATCATTTTTAACCAGGGCAATACATATTCGTGTGCTAATAAATTTTCTGGAATACCATCGGTGGCACCGTCAGATTTATCTAAAAGATGAACAAATTCATGAATGCCGGTATTTCCTTTTCCGGCACTTTTAGAGAAACCGTGCCTTAAGGCGGGTTGGGATAAAATCATTTGTCCATTCATATAGCCTGTACCTACCATTCCCATGATGTTTCTTTCGGCACCTTCAAACTGAAAATCTTTATTAAATGTATCAGGATACATTAATACATTGGTTAAATTTTTATATTCCCAATTGTTAAAACCAAAAATTGGAATTACCGCGCTCGATGCTACAAGTAGTTTATCTAATGGTGTAATTTCCAAACCAACCCCTTCAATTTTAACTGATGCAAGAAAAGCAACAATCTTCTGCTCAAAAAACTGTTTTTTAGCGCCATCAAGGCGGATGTAGAAATCTACATTTTCACCTAATAAAGCGATGTCGGCTTTGCTTAAATTTCTTTTTACTACGTTCTTTTTTCTGAAAATAAAATACAACGCAATAAGTAAAACTAATAAGAGAATTAAATAGGGTGAATAATTCATCATCAATGATAATAAAAAAGTCCCAAAGCAGTTAAGCTTTAGGACTTTTAAATTTGATAAATCAGTTTATAAATTGCTTACAATTTCAGTAGATAAAGGTTTAGTTCCTGAACGGTAACGGTGTACCAACTCCCCTTTTTCGTTGATTAAGAACTTCTCAAAATTCCATTTGATGTCTCCTTTAAAGTCAGGGTTTTCTTCATTAGTTAAATAAGCAAATAACGGATTAATATCTGCTCCTTTTACACTAACCTTTTCACTCAAGAGAAATGTTACACCAAAATTCTTTTTACAAAAATCTTGAATTTCAGAATTTGTTGCTAATTCTTGTCCACCAAAATTCCCAGCCGGAAAACCAATTAAAACCACATCTTTACCGTATTGTTTATGTAATTTCTCTAAATCTTCATATTGTGGCGTATAACCACATTTTGATGCTGTATTTACAATTAATATTTTTTTGCCTTTAAATTTCGAAAGTTTCACGTCTTTGCCATCAATCGTTTTAATAGTAAAATCGTAAACTGATTTTGGTGGATTTGGCGCAATCCATAAACTAAGTACTAATAATAAAGTGTTGATCATGTTTTTAGGTTTTATTGTTAAAAGGATAAACTGGTTAATCGTTACTAATATCTAATTATACGAAGTTACTCACAAAATGGTTGTCTTAAATAATAATATCGTAAAGAAATTAATAATTTTTAAAACTACGCAAACCATTCATATTAAGTGTTTAAGTTATGAATTTTGGCTTCTCAAAGGCAAAATTAATTCATTTTTTAAAAAATAATTACAATATCAATTTTGATTTTAGACTTATTTATAGTTTTATTTGCAGAAAAACGTTCTGAATGGCAAAAAATTTACTAATCGTCGAATCACCAGCAAAAGCTAAAACCATAGAGGGGTATTTAGGAAAAGATTTTTTGGTTAAGTCTAGTTATGGTCATATTCGCGACTTGGTAAAAGGTGATATGGGGATAGATACCACAAATAACTTTAGCCAAACTTACGAAGTACCTGCAGATAAAAAACAAGTCGTTGCAGAACTTAAAAAACTCGCAAAGGAAGCCGAAATGGTATGGTTAGCATCCGATGAAGACCGTGAGGGAGAAGCCATATCCTGGCATTTATACGAAACTTTGGGTCTCAAAGAAAGTAATACCAAAAGAATTGTTTTTCATGAAATCACTAAGCCTGCTATTTTAAAGGCGATCGAAAACCCACGAACTATAGATTATAATTTAGTTCAAGCTCAACAGGCACGACGAGTTTTAGATCGTTTGGTAGGCTTCGAATTATCTCCTGTACTTTGGAAAAAAATAAAGCCATCTCTATCAGCCGGTCGCGTACAATCTGTTGCCGTTCGATTAATTGTAGATCGTGAACGAGAAGTTAATAAATTTAATGCAACAGCTGCATTTAAAATCACTGCTCAATTTACAACAGACAAAGCAAAAGAGCTGGTAAGAGCAGAGCTGCCTCAGCGTTTTGAGAAGGCTTCAGATGCCGAAAAATTCTTACAGGATGCAATTAATGCAAGTTTTTCGGTCAGTAATTTGGAGATTAAGCCAGCTAAAAGAAATCCCGCTGCACCATTTACTACATCGACCTTACAACAAGAGGCTTCTCGAAAACTTGGATTTTCGGTTGCCAGAACCATGCAAATTGCCCAACGTTTATACGAAAGTGGTAAAATAACTTATATGCGTACCGATTCTGTAAATCTATCAGAAACGGCTATTGCAGCAGCGGCAGCTGAAATTAAGTCAGCATGGGGAAATCAATATCACCAACCAAGAGTATATAAAACAAAATCGGCAGGAGCACAAGAGGCGCACGAGGCAATAAGGCCAACTTATTTTAATCAACACAGCGTGGATGGAGATAATTCAGAAAAACGCTTGTACGACTTAATTTGGAAGCGTGCAATTGCTTCCCAGATGAGTGAAGCCGTATTCGAAAAAACCACCGCCGCTATTAGCATAAGTACCAGAAAAGAAGAGTTAATTGCTGAAGGAGAAGTGATGAAGTTTGATGGTTTCTTAAAAGTATATTTAGAATCAACAGACGATGATGAGGAGGACAGTGAAAATAATAATTTACTTCCACCATTAGCAAAAGGACAAGCTTTAATTTTAAAAGAATTAGCAGCCACAGAACGATTTTCTCGTCCACCAGCGCGCTATACAGAGGCTAGCTTAGTGAAAAAATTAGAAGAGCTGGGAATTGGTAGGCCATCTACTTATGCCCCAACCATTTCTACTGTTCAAAACCGTGGGTATGTAGTTAAGGAAGATAGAGAAGGTAGAAAACGTGACTTCGTACGTATGATTTTAGTAAATGGAAACATTACTAAAGAAACCAAATCGGAAATCACAGGTGCCGAGAAATCTAAACTCTTCCCAACTGATATAGGAGAGGTAGTAAATGACTTTCTAGTAGAACACTTTAAAGGTATTGTAGATTTTAACTTCACTGCTAAAGTAGAAAAGCAGTTTGACGAGATTGCGCAAGGTTTACAGGAATGGACAAAAATGCTTCATTCTTTTTATACGCCTTTTCATAACGAGGTGGAAGATACTTTGGAAAATGCCGATCGTGCAAACGGTGAGCGCCTATTAGGAATTGATCCGGTATCTGGTAAAAATGTATATGCTAAAGTTGGTCGTTATGGTCCTTTGGTTCAAATTGGTGAAATAAGTGACGATGAATCTGCCGATAAGCCTCGTTACGCAAGTTTATCTAAAAACCAATCGGTTGGCACAGTAAGCCTTGAAGAGGCGTTAGATCAGTTTAAATTACCCTTCCAACTAGAAGATTACGAAGGTAAGGAAGTTTCGGTTGGCGTTGGTCGTTTTGGCCCTTACGTAAAATGGGGAGATGCATTTATTTCCATTCCAAAAAATGAAGACCCTTTAACGGTTAATCAAGCGAGAGCAATTGAGATTATTGGTGAAAAAGTTACCGCCGATGCCCCAGTTGCAACGTACGAAGGCTTGCCCGTAACAAAAGGAACTGGTCGCTTTGGTCCTTTCATTAAATGGAATAGCCTTTTTATCAATGTGCCAAAAGCATATAATTTCGATTCTTTATCGCCCAATGACATTAAGGAATTGATTGAGAAAAAGATAGAGAAAGAAAATAATCGCTATATCCAGCAATGGGAAAGTGAGAAAATTGCTATTGAAAATGGCCGGTGGGGACCATTTATCCGCTTCGGCAAAGAAATGTTAAAGTTAAGAAACAACGCAAAAACAAAAGCTAAATATACCCCTGAAGAACTAGCTGAAATTTCTTTAGAAGAAGTTAAAAAGCTAATTGTTGAGCAATTACCAAAAGCCTTTGACGTTAAGAAAAAAGCTCCAGCTAAAAAGAAAGTAGCTGCGAAGAAAAAATAGTTTGTGGTATGAAAGCAGATCTACCAAATAATATCGTTGAAGATGTTGCCATTGCTGTAGTGTTAATGAACGAAACTCCAGAGGTTAAAAACTGGACAGTTTATGTGGTTAACTTAAAAAACCAACCCATTACTAATGTTTTAATTACATCGAAAGGTTATGGTGAAAAAGACGGTAAGCAAGTTAAAACTTCTCTACTACGGCATTTTATTGGCGATTTAACTGCTCACTCCTATGCAGGTGTGGAGGCTATTGATACTCAGGTATTCGGCTTAACGAATGAATATTGGCTCAGCTATTATATTAATGAAGATATTTTCGACAAAAAATTTATTTTTCTTCCCGAGAGTATCGTTGAAGGTAACATGATCCGCATTCCTATTCTCAATAAGCCTGGGGTAATGATTAAGTAAATCTATATCTCTTCTACTTTCTTTTTCATTTTACGCTCTAATACACCCAACGTGATTAAGTATTGGGCAGCCATGTAAGTAGCCATAATGATAATGCCAGCACCTTTAAAAGTATAAACAAAGCGATCAATTGCTAACACTGAATCAGATAGTACAAATAAAAGTGATCCATAAAGTGTAAGCTTATAGCTTAACGAATTTACCCTCCCATACCTATTAACGGCCATTATACCCATTAATGAAATCACAATGGCATATATAATTACCGGGGCTTTCATATTGCCCAAATGAGTCCATAATCCGGCACAAAATATAACGGCAAAGAAACCATAGCCTAGAATCGCATTTTTAGATTGTGCTTTATATACCGTTTTATTTAAACTATAATCTAAATAAAATGCACTTATATAGAAAATATGACCAATTAAAAATGAAGCTAAGCCGAAAATAAAGAACAATTCATTTAAGTGATCAAACAGTAGAAAAACATCACCAAATAAGCCAAAAAGCAAGCCTAGTCCAATTCGTTTAGAGAAACGACCTCTTAATCCCGTATTAAAAAGCAATACTCCAAATAACGACAAGGTAATTAATGGCTTAATAATAAAATTCACATAAGGCGGCAAGGCCAAGTATATTAAAGTATGTGCCTCGGTAATAAGTTGAGCAAAAAATAATATTGCAAATGCGAAATTAAAACCTTGAATTTTTTTGAACATATAAAAGAGAGCTTTGTAAATAATAGAACCAAACAATTGAAATTAATTGAATGGAGATTGCACTTAATACCAATATTTCGAAATCAATTTCTTCTTTTAGTGCATAAATAATCACTATAGTGGAAATTAATCGTGCAAATTCGAAAAACTTTAACCATTTCTTCTTTTCCAATAACGCACCGCAACTTAGTAAGGTAAATATTGTAAATATGGCTGCATAAATTAAATGGGATGTCGACATTTTTGAGCCAAAAAACAACAGTGCAGAGCCACAAGCTAGGGCAATCAAAAATTGAAATAACACATATAATATCACATTATAATGATAGCTATCATCATATTTTCTATAGTTTTCTGCATCTATTTCTGGAGCATTTTTAAAACCACCCAAACTTGCCGGATACCACCCAGGTGGCTTAATAAATACTTTTATTTTATCACTTAGCTTGGACGATTTTTTCGCTGTTTGCCACAGTTCTACCCAATAATGAAAATTTGCCCAAACTGGATTCCAACTTGCTAATGGAGTAGTAATTCCATAATATACTTCTTCCTCTTCTTTTTGAAAGGTACCGAATAACTTATCCCAAATAATTAAGGTGCCTGCGTGATTCTTATCAATATATTTCGGATTAGATCCGTGATGAACTCGATGATGAGAAGGTGTATTTATGATATGTTCTAAGAATCCCATACTTTTAATGGCTCGCGTATGAATCCAAAATTGATATAATGTGTTAAAGGCACTTATGGTCACAAATAACAATGGATCAAAACCAATAAAGGCTAAAGGAAGGTAAAATACCCATGCAAACCAGCTTTGAAACCACGATTGTCTTAGCGCAACCGTTAAATTATATTCTTCCGATTGATGATGAACGATATGAGCTGCCCATAATGCATTAACTTGGTGACTCATTCGGTGAAACCAGTAGTAAAAAAAATCGACACCAATAAATAGAATAATTAATATTCCTATCGTGTTTGGTAAATTAAACAATCGCCAGTGCTCAAAAATATAAGAATAGCCAAAAAACAAGGCTGTTTTCATAAACAAACCTGTAATCTGTGAGCCAATTCCTTGGCTTAAGTTCGAAATAGAATCATTAAAGCGATAGTATTGCAGTTTTTTATAAAATGCGTACGCCAATTCTATTCCAATTAGAATAAAGAAAATGGGTACTGATAAAGCAATATAATCGACTTTCATTACTCTAATTTAGAATAAAAAAACAATCTATTTAGGATTATATCACGCAGAAAAGTAAATAAGAAATCGAAAACGGAGTACCATTACAAAAAAAAAGCGGACCTAAATCCGCAATACTTTATAAGCTAGCAATTTAGTATTCAACAAAATTGCTATTCAGAAATATTAAGTTGTAAGAAAACTTAGCTTAAATTACTTTATCACTAAAGTTTTACAATTTAGTAGCTACGTTCTCTGCTGTTGTTACGTTTAAAACCACCACCTGCATTTCCACCTGTGTTTGGTTTTTCTTGCGCTTCCGCAACTTTGATTCGATTACCATTGTAGTCTCCACCATTCATTCTTTTGATAGCTTCTTTAGCTTCATCTTCGTTTGGCATCTCTACAAACCCAAAGCCACGACTTTGATTGGTTTCACGATCTTTAATAATTCTAAGTGATTTTACTTGACCGAAATCACCAAATACGGCTGTTAATTCATCTTCCCCTACTTCTAAAGGAAGGCCTGTAATAAATATCTTCATTAATGTTTAAAAATTTGCACAAAGATACAAAAAATAACTGGTTTTTTGCTATCTGAATGTCAGTTAATCCGATTTATAAGTTATTGTTGTTCAATTATATTAAACTTATTAAACCACATTAATGTTTTAAATAAGTTTCAACAATTTTTTCGACGCCCTATTAGTCCAAGCTGCAAGCAACAACTCTTTTAAAACAGCAGGCTCTACCCTATCCAAATTAACCATCATGTATTTATAATTTTGAAAATGAGGAGTGATGTAAAAAGTCAATGGATCTTGCTTCAACCACTTATCGCGCTCTATTGTATGGACAACTAATTCTTCTTCCCCTTCTTTTAGTCGAGCAAACATATTTTTTTGAACATAAAATGCTGGGGTTTCAAAAGATAGCCGTTCACTAACTTCGGGTAATGTAAAAACAAAATTCCTTATAAAAGTTAATGCCAGTAGCGTTTTATCTTTCATTTTTATCCTCTTCCTGCCATTTTTATCATTCGCTGCGCTAAGTCTTTTCCTAAATAATTATCAATGATTGAATGTACGATATATAAAACTGGTGTCATCAGCAAAGCAACCACAAACTTGTAAGTATAACCCACTAAACCAATTGCAGCGACCATTTCCCAACTCCAATTATAAGCTGGATTGAGATAAAAAGCAATGAAAATAACAACAAAACTATCTACAAATTGCGAAATAACTGTAGACCCAGTTGCCCTTAACCATAACCCTCTTTCGCCTGTGAACCGTTTTATTCTATGAAAAATTAAGACATCAACCATTTGACCAATTAAAAATGCGATAATTGAACCTACTATGATCCACATTCCCTGACCAAAAATTGCATCAAATGCTGATGGTAAATTAATGGTTTGTCCGTTAACATGCTGAGTTTGCCAAAAATCTGCCGGTTGAAGTTTCATTGCCAAACCCACTACAAGGAATGCAAAACCAATTAATATACTGGTTAATATCGATAAAAAACGAACTTGTTTTACTCCAAAGTACTCGTTAATTATATCGGTCATAATGAATATAATTGGCCAGGTGAGCACTCCGGCCGACATATTAAACGAAAGATTAGGGACCCCAAATAAGTTAACATCAAATTTTCTGATTCCTAATGTACCTTCAACAGTAAAAATTTTAACGCCTATAAATTCTGATAAAATCGCATTGGCAACGAAAAAAGCACCCAATACAAGGAGCAACCTACTTTCTTTGGTTTTAAAAGTCATGTAGCTAAAATATCAATTATTTAACACAAAAGAAAATTTCTAGAGGTATAACGATATTCAAAGGTTCATTCCCGATTAGCTTCTTTAGCATATTATTTATATTTTCGTACTTCATGATTCTTTTAAATTCGAAATTACCCACAGTAGGAACTACTATTTTCAGCTTGATGTCTAAACTAGCACAAGAACATCAGGCAATTAATCTATCTCAAGGTTTTCCAGACTATGATGCGCCCAAAAAGCTAATCGATTGTGTTATTGAAGCGTTAAAAAGTGGGCATAATCAATATGCACCCATGCCTGGCATAGCACTTTTAAGAGAAATTGTGGCTGATAAGACCAAACACTATTATCAAGCAAATTATGATCCTGAAACTGAGATTACCATTACGGCAGGCGGCACTCAAGCCATATTTACAGCTTTAGCAGCAACCATTAATGCTGGTGATGAAGTTATCATTTTTGAACCTGCCTATGATTGTTATAGTCCAACAGTAAAGCTATTAGGGGGATTAGTTAAGCCTTTCGAACTTCACGGACCTAATTATGAAATTGATTGGGACATGGTAAAAAAGCTTTTTACGGCAAATACCAAGATGATTATTTTAAATAGTCCGCATAACCCTACTGGGAGTATTTTAAGTAAAAAGGATATCGATGCATTAATTAAGTTAACTAAAAACACAGATATTCTCATTTTAAGTGATGAAGTATATGAACACATTATTTTCGATGGCATAAAACACCAAAGTATTGCACTGTATCCAGAATTGCGAGAACGTAGTTTTATTGTGGCTTCTTTTGGTAAATTACTACATACAACAGGCTGGAAAATTGGTTATTGTTTAGCACCAGCTAAACTAATGCTTGAATTTAGAAAAATACATCAATTTAATGTCTTTAGCGTAAATACACCCATGCAGGTTGGTATTGCAAACTACCTTAAAAGTGAAAATATTTATGATGAATTGGCGGTATTCTTTCAACAGAAAAGAGATTTGTTCCGTTCACTTCTATCACAAACAAATTTTAAATTGTTACCTTGTAATGGTTCTTATTTTCAATGTGTAAGCTATGCTCATTTTAGCGATGAAAAAGATGTGGATTTAGCTAAAAGACTTGTTATTGAGCATGGTGTAGCCAGTATTCCAGTATCCGCATTTTACACTAAAAATACAGATGAAAAAATATTACGTTTTTGTTTTGCCAAAGAGCAAGATACTTTAGAAAAAGCCGTTCAAAGATTAATGAAAGTATAAAATTATTCATCAAAATATGGAAAGTCCACTCTATTTGAACATACAAAATTTAAAGATTACTGTCTTTCAAGCCTATTTGTTCTGGGAAAATATAGATAAAAACCTTCAAAATATATCGCTTAGGCTTTCGAGTGGTGTTAGAGAGAAAACAGATCTTATTGTTTTACCTGAAATGTTCAGTACTGGTTTCACAATGAAAGCCGATGAACTTGCTGAGAAAATGAATGGTAAAACCATGCAATGGTTAGAAAAAACTGCTAAACAGTATGATTGTGTGGTAACTGGAAGCATCATCATAAAAGAAGATGGAAAACAGTATAACCGCATGATTTGGATGTTACCTAGCGGCGAATATCAATATTACGATAAACATCACCTATTTAGCATGGGCGATGAAGATAAACATTACACATCTGGCAATGAACAATTAATTGTAGAATTAAAAGGCTGGAAAATCAGATTGGCGGTTTGCTACGATTTACGTTTCCCAGTTTGGCTTCGAAATAAGAATGCAGCATATGATATTTTGCTATTAGTAGCTAGCTGGCCAGATAAAAGGTCATCACATTGGAGAACCTTAATCCATGCACGCGCTATCGAGAACCAAAGTTATGTGGTTGCAGTTAATCGCGTAGGTCACGATGGCAATCAGGTTTATCATAGCGGTCATTCGATGTGCATAGACCCACATGGCAATACGGTTTACTATAAACCAGAAGATGAAGATTTATATACTTTTAGCATCAATTATACAGAATTGGAGAAAATTCGCAGGCAATTTCCGTTTTTAAAAGATGCTGATGATTTTAGTTTAAAAGTATGATTAATAGAAGAAAATTTATTCAGGCATCTGCCCTATCTGCCGGGTTAATTGCATTAGATAAAAAAAGTATAGCATCTAGCTTATCAACCGACATAAATAAACCAATAGTAATTTCTACTTGGGATTTTGGAGTTGCTGCAAATGCTGATGCATGGAAAATTTTAAGCAAAAATGGCCGGGCTTTAGATGCAGTTGAACAAGGGGTTTGGGTACCAGAGGCTGATGAATCAAATCAATCTGTTGGCTATGGAGGTTTACCTGATCGCGATGGAAAAGTAACCCTAGATGCATGTATTATGGACGAGAATGGCAATATTGGTGCTGTTTTAGCTTTAGAACACATTAAACACCCTATTTCAGTTGCTCGTAAAGTGATGGAGAAAACACCACACGTGATGCTGGCTGGTGCAGGAGCTTTACAATTTGCTTTAGAGCAAGGGTTTAAAAAAGAAAATCTTTTAACTCCGGCTAGTGAAAAAGCATGGAAAGAATGGCTTAAAACTGCTAAGTACGAGCCAGTGATGAATATAGAGAACAAACTGTACGATAAAGCTGCGCCACAAAAATTACCAGGGAATCAATATAATCACGATACGATTGGCATGATTGCCATGGATGCAAAAGGAAATCTTTCGGGGGCATGTACTACGAGTGGTATGGCTTATAAATTACATGGTCGTATTGGGGATAGCCCAATTATTGGCGCAGGTTTATACATTGATAATGAAGTTGGCGGTGCAACATCAACAGGTGTTGGTGAAGAAGTGGTACGGAATGTAGGTTCTTTTTTAGTGGTCGAATTAATGCGTCAGGGTTATTCTCCTGAAGATGCTTGTAAGGAAGCAGTAATGCGAATTATTAAAAAGAAACCAGAAACTGCTAAAAAAATTCAAGTCGGTTTTTTAGCCATGAATAAAAAAGGAGAATATGGTGCTTATGCTATTCAACAAGGCTTTAGTTATGCGGTTTGTGATCGCAAAAAACAGGATTTGGTGATTAAGGGGGAGAGTTATTACTAGTATTGAGCGTGGGGCACGGAGTGTTTTAGGCGCTAAGTACCTCTTGCCCCATGCCCAATGCCAAAAATAAAAAAACATGACTGGTCTCGAAATTTGTGCTAATTCTTTTGTTTCTGCTTTAGCTGCCGAGCAAGGTGGTGCAATGCGAGTAGAATTATGTGAGAACATGGCCGAAGGAGGTACTACACCCAGCTATGCAACTATCAAAATGGCTAAAAAAAGATTGAAAATCGAAGTTTGGCCTATCATTCGTCCACGAGGCGGTGATTTTTTATACACAGTTGACGAAGTTGAATTGATGAAAGTTGATATTCAAATTTGTAAAGATTTAGGCTGTGATGGTGTAGTTTTCGGAATTTTATTGCCATATGGAGAGATTGATAAAGAAAACTGTAAACAATTAATAGCCCTTGCGCATCCTATGCCTACTGCATTTCATCGCGCGTTCGATATGTGTGAAAATTTAGAAAAGGGTTTAGAAGATTTGATTGAATTGGGTTTCGTTCGAGTTTTAACGTCGGGCGGAGCGGAAAATGCATATAACGGTATTGAAAAGATTGCTAAACTGGTTCAATTGGCAGATGGAAGAATTGAAATTATGCCAGGAGCCGGGATTAATCCTCAAAACATTACTAGTATAAAAGAGAGAACTGGGGCAAGGGTATTTCATGCCTCGGCAAGGATAAAAATTTCGAGTAAAATGGAATATCGTAATCAAAACTCTAAAATGGGAAGCATTGCAGATGAGTATTCAGTTGAACAGACATCGGTCGAACTTGTTTCCGAACTTGTAAAAAATTTAAACTAATGAAAACATATCATCTAATATTTATACTCTTATTTCCATTTGTAGCTTTTGCGCAAAGTACAAAGCCTAAAGCACCTGAATTTGCTTTAGGTAATTTTACAGACGATTATGGTATAACCTATAGCATTACTGATAGCATTTGGGTTCAAAATCCAAACATGAAATTCCATATTCTAAAATGGAATCCTGAAAAACAGTATTTGGTAGCAAAGAACGATTCGAGTAATAAAACAGATGCCAATAAATATACTAGAATTGATTACATGACTTTTACAGGAATGGAGCCCTACAGATGGGGATTTTGTTTAACCGCATACAATGCAGAAACTGATGAAATAGCTGAAAAAACAGCCTATGTTGATCGGCAAAATCCTAAAAAAGGTTGTAATGGTTATCCTTTTTCGAGAATGAAGAAAATTGAAATAAAAACTAACTAAACAAATGAGGCCTTTTAAGACCATTCTTTCGCTTTTACTTTTAACACATCTTGCGTTTGCACAAACCAAAAAAAACTATAACACGTATGTAAATCCATTTATTGGAACAGGTGGGCATGGTCACACCTACCCTGGTCCGGCACTCCCATTCGGGATGATCCAACCGGGTCCAGACACACGTTTGGATGGATGGGATGGTTGTTCTGGTTATCATTATACCGATTCGTTAGTGTATGGTTTCTCTCAAACTCACTTAAGTGGTACTGGGATTGAAGATTATTGTGATTTTTTATTTATGCCAACCGTTGGGAAACCTCAATTTTCGAACAAACAATACGCTTCTCCTTTTCAAAAGAAAAATGAAAGAGCAAGTCCGGGCTACTACAGTACATTTTTAGATAAATATAAGATTAGAGCCGAAATTACCACAACACGTAGAGCTGGATTGTACAAATTTACTTATCCTAGCGCTACTGAGGCAAATATCATTATCGATTTAAAACATCGTGATAAAGTTTTAGAGAGTTGGGTAGAGATTGTGAACGATAGAGAAATAAAAGGATATCGAAAATCTAGTGCTTGGGCAAAGGGGCAGGAATTATATTTTCATGTACGTTATAGCAAGCCTTTCAAATCTTATGGTATTGCCATTAATGATGAGTTGCAACCTGGCTTAAAGAAGGCTAAAGGAACCAATATTAAACTATTTATTCAATTTGAAACCGCGGATCAAGAAAGCATATATTCGCAAGTTGCCATTTCTGCTGTAGATGCTGCAGGTGCATTGAAGAATTTAAATAGCGAAAAAGACGGCTTTGATTTCGTAAAAACGGTTACTAAAGCCAAATTGGCATGGAACAATCAACTGTCTAAAATAGCTGTCGAAGAAACAAATAAATCAAAATTAACAACCTTTTATACTGCATTATATCATACTTTACTTAATCCAAATCTTTATATGGATGTGGATGGTAGATATAGAGGTTTAGACAATAAAATTCATGTTGCTAAAGACTTCGAGTATTATAGCGTGTTCTCTTTGTGGGATACCTATCGGACTGAAAACCCATTATTAACACTACTTGATCGAAAGCGAACCTTAGATTTTATTAAAACGTTCTTAGCCATGCATCAGCAAGGCGGATTATTACCGATTTGGCCATTAGCAAATGAAGAAACCTATTGTATGATAGGTAATCACGCAATTCCAGTTATTACCGATGCCTATGCAAAAGGGATTAGAGGCTTCGATACTAAACTTGCTTTACAAGCGATGAAGCATGCCGTTAATCGTAAACAGTTTGGTATTGACATGTATGCAAAACAAGGTGCGGTAATGGCTGATGTAGAGCATGAAAGTGCTTCTAAAACAGTAGAGTATGCGTACGACGATTGGTGTGTTGCACAGTTTGCAAAAATGATTGGTGAGGAAGCTGATTATCAGAAGTACATCACTCGTGCACAAAATTGGAAAAATGTGTACGATCCTTCTACAGGTCACATCCGTGCACGTAACAATGGAGGTTGGTGGAAACCTTTTAACCCTACAGAAGTAAATAATAACTACACAGAAGGGAACTCATGGCATTATAGCTTTAGTACACAGCAAGATGTAAATGGGCATATCGACTTAATGGGTGGCGAAAAAATATATCAGCAAAAGCTAGATGAATTATTTACTACGAAACTAGGCTTAACTGGTCGCGATCAAAGTGATATTACAGGTTTAATTGGCCAGTACGCCCATGGAAATGAACCGAGCCACCATATGGCTTATTTGTTCAACTATACTACACGCCCAGAGAAAACACAGTACTACATCAACAAGATTATGAACGAGCAATATCATGATCAACCTGATGGTTTATCGGGTAACGAAGATTGTGGACAAATGAGTGCGTGGTTGGTAATGAGTGCTATGGGAATTTATCCGGTTTCGCCAGGAAATAACATATACAATATAGGTACACCTTGGTTTAAGAAAATGACCATTAGCTTAGAGAATGGGAAGAAAATAGTGATTGACGCACCCGAAAAAAATACCTCCAATTATTACATAAAGGGTATTTCGCTAAATGAAAAAGCACATTCTAAATTATTCTTGAACTTTGAAGATTTATCAAATGGTGCAAATTTAAATTTTTTACTATCATCAACACCAGATTTAAAGTATTTGAATAGACTACAAAAACCGGTTATGAAGATTTCTGAGAACCTAATTGTTCCAAACCCAATTATTGAGGGACCTCAAGAAACGTTTAAAAATAGTGCTGAAATTACACTAAGTTCGGCCTTACCTAATGCAAATATTTATTATACATTAGATGGATCAGCGCCAAACGAGAAGGCAAAGAAATATACTGGGACTTTTGTAATTAATGATGCACTTACGATTAAAGCAATTGCTTACAAAAAAGGGTATAAAATGAGTTATGTAAGTAGTGCAACTTATCAGAAAATAACGAATAACTATACGATAAAAATTAACAGTGAAATTAACAAAAGCTTTACCGCTGGTGGCAACGAGGGGCTAATTGATGGTATTAGAGGAACTTTAAATTGGCGCGTTGGTAACCGTTGGCAAGGATTCTGGGGTAAAGATTTTGAGGCTATTTTAGATTTAGGAAAAATGCAAGTGGTTAACTCTGTGAATATTGGCGCATTACAAGACACACAGGCCTGGATTGTTTTCCCTACAGAAACCGAGTTTTATGTTGCTGGAGAAGATTTAAATTTCAAATTAATTGGAACAGTAAAACCTCCTTCAGAAGCGAAAGATTATACCATTCAAATTAAAGAATTATCTACTAATATTGGTTTAGAATGTCGCTTCATTAAAATTATTGCTAAAAACTATGGCACTTTACCTTCATGGCACGAGGGTGTGGGAGGAAAAGCGCATACATTTTTTGATGAGATTACGGTTAAATAGCTTAAAAAACCTATCTTTGCAACATAAATGAAGCACATACGTAATTTTTGCATAATTGCACATATCGACCACGGCAAAAGCACTTTAGCTGATAGGTTATTAGAATATACCGCCACCATTTCGAAGCGCGAGGCTCAAGCCCAATTATTAGACAATATGGACTTGGAACGTGAACGTGGAATCACGATTAAAAGTCACGCTATTCAAATGAATTTTGAAATTGATGGGCAGGAATACAATTTTAACTTAATTGATACTCCAGGGCACGTTGATTTTTCTTACGAAGTTTCGCGTTCTATTGCTGCTTGTGAAGGCGCTTTATTAATTGTAGATGCATCGCAAGGTATTCAGGCTCAAACTATTTCAAATCTTTATTTAGCCTTAGAGCACGATTTGGAAATTATTCCAATCTTAAATAAAATGGATTTGCCTGGCGCAATGCCCGAAGAAGTAAAAGATCAGATTATCGATTTAATAGGTTGTAAAAGGGAAGAAATTATTCCAGCCTCTGGTAAAACAGGAATGGGTATTCCCGAAATCTTACAGGCTATTGTAGAACGTGTTCCGGCACCAGTTGGAAATCCAGATGCACCATTACAGGCGCTAATTTTTGATAGTGTATTTAACTCATTTAGGGGGATTATTGCCTATTTTAAAGTGGTAAATGGCGAAATTAAAAAAGGTGATAAAGTTAAATTTATCAATACAGGAAAAGAATATTTGGCAGACGAAGTTGGAATTTTGAAGCTAGACATGTCACCCAGAACTTCTGTTAAAACTGGTGATGTAGGTTACATTATTTCCGGGATTAAAGAAGCACGTGAAGTAAAAGTTGGGGATACCATTACCACTGTTGCCAGACCATCTTTAGAAGGAATACAAGGTTTTGAAGAAGTTAAACCTATGGTATTTGCAGGTATTTACCCAGTTGATACCGATGAGTATGAAGAATTGAGAGAAGCGATGCATAAACTGCAATTAAATGATGCTTCGATTGTTTTCGAACCAGAAAGTTCAGCAGCTTTAGGCTTCGGTTTTAGATGCGGATTTTTGGGCATGTTGCACATGGAGATTATCCAAGAGCGATTAGAACGTGAGTTCGACATGACGGTAATTACCACCGTTCCCAACGTATCTTATGTGGCTCATACCACAAAAGGTGTCGAAATTATTGTAAATAACCCATCTGATTTGCCAGATCCAAGTAAATTGGATTCGGTAGAAGAGCCTTTTATCAAAGCAAATATTATTACAAAAGCAGAGTTTGTTGGGCCAATAATGTCACTTTGTATCCAAAAAAGAGGGATTATTGTTAATCAATCCTATTTAACTTCTGATCGTGTAGAGTTGGTTTTTGAAATGCCAATGGGCGAAATTGTATTTGATTTTTATGATAAATTAAAAACACTTTCTAAAGGATATGCTTCATTTGATTACCATCAAGTGGGTTACCGTAAATCTGATTTGGTGCGTTTAGATCTGTTATTAAACGAGGAGCCTGTGGATGCTTTGTCTTCCTTAATTCACAGAAGTAATGCTTACGATTTTGGTAAAAAGATTTGTGAAAAACTGAGAGAATTAATCCCTCGTCAGCAATTCGAGATTAAAATACAAGCTTCTATTGGCGCTAAAGTTATTGCGCGAGAAACCTTAAGTGCCCTACGTAAAGATGTAACGGCTAAATGTTATGGTGGTGATATATCTCGTAAACGTAAGCTCTTAGAAAAACAGAAAAAAGGTAAAAAACGGATGCGCCAAGTAGGAAATGTAGAAATTCCTCAGACAGCCTTTATGGCAGTACTTAAATTAGACTAGCATAATGCGTCTTGCGTTGAGCATTTTACGCCAAACGCTTTACGCCAAACGCTCAACTCAATACTCAATGAACTTACTCGACGGAAAATTTGCTTCAGAAAAAATAAAAACAGAAATTGCTGAAGAAGCAGCAGCATTTTTAGCAGAAAGTGGTCGCAAACCACATCTGATTGCGATTTTAGTGGGTAACGATGGTGGAAGCGAAACCTATGTGGCTAGTAAAATGAAAAACTGCGAAAAAGTTGGTTTTCAATCGTCGCTAATTAGGTATGATAATTCAGTAACTGAAGCAGAACTATTAGCTAAAATAGAAGAAATTAACAAAGATGCAGGTGTTGATGGTTTAATTGTTCAATTGCCTTTACCAAAGCACATAGACCCCGAAAAAGTAACCGAAACCATTGATTATCGTAAAGATGTAGATGGCTTTCATCCAGTAAACTTGGGCAGGATGATGCGTAATTTACCTTGCTTTATCCCTGCAACTCCTTATGGTATTCTTTTAATGTTAAAAGCATATAATATAGACACTACGGGTAAACATTGTGTAGTAGTGGGTCGAAGCAATATTGTTGGAAGCCCAATGAGTATTTTAATGGCGCGTAACACAAACCCTGGCAATTGTACCGTAACCTTAACCCATAGCAAAACTCATAACTTAAAGGAAATGGTTTTACAAGGCGATATTGTGGTCGCAGCTATTGGTAGAAAGAATTTTGTAACAGCTGATATGGTAAAACCAGGTGCAATAATCATCGATGTAGGCATTAACAGAGAAACATCAACCGAAACTAAATCTGGATATAAATTATTTGGCGATGTAGATTTCGATAATGTGGCACCAAAATCATCATGGATTACTCCAGTACCGGGCGGCGTAGGTTTAATGACTATCGTTGGGCTTTTGAAAAATACATTAGCTTCTGCGAAAAAAGAAATCTACAATTAAGAAAAAAAACGCTTCCATAAGCTCTCTTTAAAACCAACATAAACTCCATCGTCTCGAAGGTCGACAGGATAAATATGGATATAATCCCCTTGTCCTTCTGCGCCCCTACCCGTTTTTAAATTATACTCCCAACGATGTACTGGACATATTATATTACCTTCTTTACACCAACCTCCACTTAAAATCCCACCTGCATGAGGGCAAGTATTTTGAATAACAAAAAGTTCATTTTGATTTTTAATTAGGCAAAGTTTTTTCCCATCCATAGCAATTTGCATAACGGTATCTTCTTCTGGTATTGGAACAGGAATTTTAATCCACTTCATTTAATATATAATTTTAAAATTTAAAAGTTCAGGATTACCTGCAGCTTTAATCAAATTTACTTTAAGGCTAAATTGTTTTTTATCGGCAGATAACGTAGCATTTTTATTTCCTGTACTTTTAACAGGCCTAGGTAAGTTAATGACAAGTGTGGTCATTATATTCAAATCTATATCTGCATTTGAAAGTATCATTTCTAAATTCGCAGTATCTCTTCCTTTATACTTTTCTATGGCATCGTCAGTTAATTTTCTTTCAAATGAATGTGGAGTTATCGTGTATTCAAAATCTTCATTACTTAAAGTATTCCTACTTTGATAACCTTTTTCACTTCTAGTTTTAAAGATGAAAGAATTCATAATTTTTTCTTCTCCAAGATTTAAAATATCATCATAACTTTTCAATAAAGTTTCTAAATCGCTAATTGAACTACCTTGACTGTTAATTTTAGTAAGAAAAGCCCCATTTGCCATATCCATTTTAAGGTAAAAATTTGTCTTTGTTAAAAGTGATAAAGTTTTTGAATCAACATACTTCTTTACGCTGTCTGGAAATATATTGTCATAGTTAATCATTGTATCTACTACTTTAAAGGCACTGAGTTCGGCTGGTGCTTCTTCACTCATTGATTGAAATAAAATAATCATATTACTTACATCAACACTATATTCCATAGCATATGAACCATTTTCTTGAAGTGTATAGGTTTCCTTAATTTCTAAACAAGAGCTTAACAAAAGAGTGAATGCTAGGAATAAAATCAATCTAACTTTAGTCATTTCAATTAAATATTGCATCAGCAAGATACGCATAATCGCTATATACCACTACATTTTAGTATCTTTGCAGCTTAATTTATGGCACACATTATCCCAGAGAACGGCACATTACTTCCTTTAATGGAAGAATTTTATACAATACAAGGCGAAGGATTTAATACAGGTAAAGCTGCTTATTTTATTCGTTTAGGAGGTTGCGATGTAGGTTGCCATTGGTGTGATGTAAAAGAGAGTTGGGATGCAGAATTGCATGCGCTTACATCGGTTGATGAAATTGTACAAAAAGCAAATTCTTTTCCAGGAAAGGCAGTTGTGGTAACAGGCGGTGAGCCTTTAATTTATAATCTTGATTATTTAACCCGGAAACTTCAAGAGCAGAACATGCTTACTTTTATCGAAACTTCTGGTGCTTATCCCCTTTCGGGAACATGGGATTGGATTTGCTTATCACCTAAAAAATTTAAAGCACCACGGCCAGACATTACGCCTTTTGCAAATGAGCTAAAGGTTATCGTATTTAATAAAAGTGATTTTGAGTGGGCAGAGAAATATGCAGAATCTGTTTCCCCTACTTGTAAATTATATTTGCAGCCCGAATGGTCGAAAGCGAAAGAAATGACACCCCTAATTGTAGAGTATGTGATGGCAAATCCAAAATGGGAAATCTCACTTCAAACCCATAAATTCCTAAATATTCCTTAAATTTATACATACATTAGTACTGAAAAGACTTCTATGTATAAATTTTTAGTATTTCTTTTGCTTTGCATAACATTTCAAGTAAATGCTCAAACCTCACCAATAAAAAGAGCACAAGAAAGTTATGAAGACGCACAACAATTTTTGAGGCAAAGTGCATGGGATGAAGGGATAAAATATTTAGAACAAGCGGTTAAAGCTGACCCCAAATTCCAAGCTGCATATATCCAGTTAGGAGATGTGTATCGTAAAATTAAACAATTGCCAAAGGCAGTTCATCAGTACAGGAAGGCAATTTCATCAGCCGTTGCTGTAGAAACAAGAATATATTATGTATTGGGAGAATGCGAGCTGCTAACAGGTAATTATACAGAGGCAAAAGCCAATTTATTACAATTCCAATCCAAATACACTGGCGGTGAGCCTGATTATATTCTTAAAACTAACAAATATCTTTTAGATTGTGATTTTGCTTCGGCCGCTTTAAAACTACCTGTAAAATATGAACCTTTTAATATGGGGTTTAACGTAAATAGTGAATATCGCGATTACTTTCCAGCATTAACGGCAGATGGTGAAACCATTATTTTCTCGAGAGTAGTAAATGGAAATGAAGATTTTTACACCTCAAATAAGAAAGATGGAAAGTGGCAAAAAGCAGAATCATTAAGTTCGAACATTAACACTCCCATTTTTAATGAAGGCGCCCAATCGATCTCGCCAGATGGTAAATACTTATTTTTTACAGGTTGTAATCGCTCAGATGGCTTAGGCCGATGTGATATTTACTTATCCCGGAAAGATGGAAACCAATGGGGAAAGGCCATAAATTTGGGCAATACAATTAATTCTGAATATTGGGAATCACAGCCTTCTATCAGTCCAGATGGTAATACTTTATACTTTGTAAGTAACCGGCCAGGTGGAATTGGTGGCTACGACATTTGGAAAAGTACATTAAATGATGATTCGCGTTGGACAGCCCCCATTAATTTAGGAGTAGGAATTAATACAAAATTTGATGAAAGCACGCCATTTATGCATTCTGACGGTAAAACTTTGTACTTTTCTTCAGATGGCTGGCCGGGAATGGGAAACAAAGATATTTTCTTTAGTACATTGAATAAAGATGTATGGAGTAAACCACAAAATTTAGGCTATCCGATTAATACTTTTAATGAGGAAATTGGCTTAATTGTAAGTGCCGATGGTAGTGAAGGTCTATTTTCTTCAAACTTAGAAGGTGGATTTGGGGAGCTTGACATCTACCGTTTTAAAATTCCTGAAGCTGCTAAGCCCCTACCAGTTACGTACGTAAAGGGTATTATCAGAGATAAGGAAACCAAAGAATTTTTAGCCGCCAATATTGTAGTGGTAGATCTAAAAACCGACATGGCTCTATTTAATGATGAAACTTCAAATGAAACAGGTGATTTTTTAACCGTACTACCCATCGGAAGCATCTATTCTTTTGATGTAGATGCACCGGGTTATCTATTTTATTCGCAACATTACGATTTAAGTGAGTTTGAAAATAAAAAACCATTCGAAGTAGAAATATTACTTGATAAAATAAAAGTTGGTGCAAATGTGACTTTAGCTAATATTTTTTTTGAAACCAATAAATATGAACTGTTGCCGACATCGATGGCAGAATTAAACTTATTAGTAAGTTTTTTAACAAGTAATGATAAGCTCAATATCGAAATTGAAGGGCATACAGATAATGTAGGTGATCGTAAACTAAATGAAAAATTAGCTGAAAATAGAGCAAAAGAAGTTTATAGCTATTTAATTACTAACGGAATAGATAAAAAAAGACTTACTTTTAAGGGGTATGGCGAAACTAAACCTAAAGCCGATAACACTACAGAAGAAGGTAGAATGCAAAACCGAAGAACCGAATTTATCATCACTAAACTATAAAAAATGGATCAAAATTTTAAAAACCATACTCGTTTTGTACCTGGCTTTCATTTTGTATTAGGTACGTTAATTGTTGTGGGTTTGCTCGGAGCGAGCATTGGATTTTCTCATGCCATAAACGGAAGTAAATTAGACCTGCACAATGCATTATTACTTTTAGTTTTATTTATAGCAGTGGTTTTATTGTTTTGGTATAGCAGAGCATTTGCCTTAAAAGCGCAAGATAGGGCAATAAGAGCGGAAGAAAATCTTCGCTATTTTTCGTTAACAGGTAAGTTATTTCCTACGGAATTAAAAATGAGACAAATTATAGCTTTGCGTTTTGCACCAAACGAAGAATTTTTAGCCTTAGTAGATAAAGCGGTCGCTGAAAAATTATCTTCAAAAGAAATTAAAATCGCTATTAAAAATTGGCGAGGAGATTACCACAGAGCATAAATTATAAAATAGCTTGCCTAACTCTAACCAGTTTTACTAACAAATCTTCTAACAAAGCTAAATTAAGCATATTTGCGCCATCAGATTTTGCATTTGCCGGATCAGGGTGCGTTTCAATAAATAACCCATCTGCTCCTACCGCAATTGCCGCTTTGGCAATAGTTTCAATTAGCTCGGGTTTGCCCCCAGTTACGCCGCTACTTTGATTAGGTTGCTGCAACGAATGCGTACAATCCATCACTACAGGAACCCCAAAACTTTGCATTTCAGGTAAGCCACGATAATCTACAATTAGGTCTTGGTAGCCAAATGTATTTCCCCTATCGGTTAAAATTACTCTATTGTTTCCGAAATCGATAATTTTGTCGACAGCAAATTTCATTGAGGCCGCCGAAAGAAATTGACCTTTTTTTACATTTACTACTTTTCCAGTTTGCGCTGCAGCGATTAACAAATCGGTTTGACGGCATAAAAATGCAGGAATTTGCAATACATCAACATAAGCAGCAGCCATCGCTGCTTCTCCACTTTCGTGAATATCGGTAACGGTGGGAACATTAAAAGTTTTTCCTATTTTCTCTAAAATTTTTAATGCCTTTTCATCACCAATACCTGTAAATGAGCTCCCTTTACTCCGATTTGCCTTGCGATAAGAGCCTTTGAAAATATAGGGTATATTTAATTTATCAGTAATGGTAATAATTTTTTCAGCAATACGTAAGGCAATATCTTCACCCTCGATGGCGCAAGGGCCAGCCATTAGAAAGAAATTATTAGAATCTTGGTTTTTGAGTTTATGTAATTGTAGCATTTTTTTTGAGATATAAGATTCCTATCTAATTTTAATTTCCAAATTCAGACATGAATTTAATTCGCATTAATTGTATTTCTTCTCTTGTATAATCGGTTTCTCCTAAATCGCTTAGTGCTTCATCAATCGAATCGCTGTCTGCGGCTTTAAAATAATCAAATACCTCATCTTGGCGGTCTTCATCAATAAGTTCGTCTACAAAATAGGTTAAATTGAGCTTTGTACCTGAATTTACGATGGCCTCTACTTCTTTTAATATTTCTGTGTAAGTAATTCCTTTAGATTTAGCTATGTCTTCTAATCCTATTTGTCGGTCTATATTTTGAATAATCGATACCTTTAGTGCAGATTTATTCGCTTGAGTTTTAATAACAAGGTCAATAGGTCGCTCAATATCATTATCTTCTACATATTTCTTAATCAATTCAATAAAAGGACTTCCAAACTTTAAGGCTTTACCATGCCCAACTCCAGAAATTTGCTTCAACTCATCCATAGCTATTGGGTAGTGCGTACACATTTCTTCTAAAGAAGGATCTTGGAACACTACAAATGGTGGCACATTCTTTTGTTTCGCTATTTTTTTCCTTAAGTCTTTTAACAAACCCAATAACTGCGTATCTAACGCTCCCGAACCTTGTTTTACATCATCATCATCATCTTCAGAAGTACCCTCAATAAGCTCATTTAAAATGAATTTTAGGCTGTATGGATTTTCGATAAAATCTTTACCAATATTGGTTAATCTTAATAAACCATAATTATCAATATCTTTTGAAACAAAGTTATTAAGCACAGCTTGGCGAATTAGCGACTTCCATAAAATTTCGCCATCTTCTTTGCCCATTCCAAATTCTGGAAGTTTATTTTGTTCATATGCAATAGTTTGAGCAGTTTCGCTACCCATAAAAATATTTAACAAATGAGTGTCATCAAACTTCTCACCAGTAGAAAGGATTAATTTTAAAAAAGTAAGGAGCTGTTGTTCGGCATCAAAATGTTGCTTTGGCTTTTTGCAATTATCGCACATACCATTACAACCTGTTTCATTAAAATTTTCCCCAAAGTAATGAAGAATTTGCTTTCTTCGGCATACTCCGGATTCTGAATAATCGATTACCTCTTTTAAAATTTGAGTGCCTATTTCGCGTTCTGAAACAGGTTTGTCTTTCATAAACTTAGCTAGTTTATCTACATCTTTTTGTGCATAAAAAGCTAAACAAACCCCTTCACCACCGTCACGCCCTGCCCTTCCAGTTTCTTGATAATACCCTTCCATACTTTTCGGAATATCGTGATGGATAACGAAACGAACATCTGGTTTATCTATCCCCATCCCAAAAGCAATGGTAGCCACAATAACCTCAGCATCTTCCATTAAGAATTTATCTTGTGTATCGGCACGTACTTTAGGTTCTAATCCTGCATGATAAGGCAAAGCTTTTATGCCATTTAAATTAAGGCTTTCTGCAACTTCTTCAACCTTTTTACGGCTTAAGCAATAAATAATGCCCGATTTACCCGTATTGTATTTAATATATCGAATTATTTCTTTGATAACATCCCTTTTAGGTCTGATTTCATAAAAAAGATTTGGCCTATTAAATGACGATTTAAATAGCGTTGCATCTGTCATTTGTAGGTTTTTGATAATATCTTGTTGTACTTTAGGTGTTGCGGTTGCAGTTAAAGCAATAATTGGAATATCTTCTCCTAAGCCTGTAATTACTTGTCTTATTTTTCGGTACTCTGGTCTAAAATCATGGCCCCATTCTGAAATACAATGTGCTTCATCAACCGCTACAAACGAGATTTTTAATAATCTTAGGAAATCTATATTCTCTTGTTTCGCTAAAGATTCGGGAGCTACATAAAGTAATTTGGTATAACCACTTAATAAATCGCTCTTAACCTGAGTAATTTCTGTTTTATTGAGAGATGAGTTTAGAAAATGTGCAATACTATCACTTCCTCCAAACGCCCTTAACTGATCAACTTGGTTTTTCATCAATGCAATTAACGGCGAAATTACAATTGCTGTTCCTTCGCTCATTAACGCTGGTAATTGATAACAAATAGATTTTCCTCCACCTGTTGGCATAATTACAAACGTATTTTTACCTTCTAATATGTTTGTAATTATCGGCTCTTGATCACCCTTAAAATTATCAAAACCGAAGAAAGTTTGTAAATTATCAAACAACGACTTTTTCACGTCCATTTTTTGTGTCAAATATTCTGTGCTATTATTGTTCAAAATAACATAATTTTGCATGAATTAAAGCATTAATATACTAATAATTTTCTCTTTGAAAAGTAAAAAATCAATTATCGAAACCGCAGTTGCTACATTTAAGCTAGAATCTGAGGCAATTTTAAATTTAATACCCTTTATTAACGACGATTTTGTTGCCGTTGTATATGCTATATTAGAGAGTAAGGGTAGAGTTATTGTTACTGGAATTGGAAAAAGTGCCATTATTGCTCAAAAAATTGTAGCAACTTTTAATTCTACAGGTACACCCGCAATATTTATGCATGCTGCCGATGCTGTACATGGCGATCTGGGAATGATTCAACAAAATGATATTGTAATCTGCCTCTCCAAGAGTGGAAATACCCCTGAAATTAAATTATTAGCGCCATTATTAAAGCAATCGGGAAATTTATTGATTGGAATGCTAGGAAAAATAGATTCGCATCTTGCCAGAAATGCCGATTTAATTCTCAACACCAGCGTAGAAAAAGAAGCTTGTCCGCATAATTTAGCCCCTACAACAAGTACAACGGCCCAATTGGCCATGGGCGATGCCTTAGCAATTTGTTTATTAGAGGCTAGAGATTTTAATACCGACGATTTTGCACGTTACCATCCGGGTGGCTCATTAGGTAAACGTTTGTATTTAAAGGCAGGCGATATTGCCTTAAAAAATCAGAAACCAATAATCTCTTCTACCGCTGCAGTTAAGGATGTAATTATTGAAATCAGTAAAAATAGATTAGGTGCTGTGGTTGTACTCGAAAACGACAAAGTAATGGGTATTATAACTGATGGTGATATACGTAGAATGCTCGAAAAACATACTAATCTTGAACACATTAAGGCTTCCGACTTAATGAATACCAGCCCAAAGCAAATAGATAAAGAAGAATTGGCATTGTTGGCACTAGAAATTATTAAGGAAAATAATATTACACAGTTGTTAGTGATGGATGGGGATATTTATTGTGGAATGATACACTTGCATGACCTTTTAGATGAGGGTATTATTTAAATAAAATTATCTTTGCATAGATGAATAAGAATAATTACGCATTAATAATGGCTGGCGGTGTAGGTAGCCGTTTTTGGCCAGTTAGCAGAACAGCATTTCCAAAACAATTTATTGATTTTTTTGGTGTAGGAAAAACACTTATTCAAAGCACGTATGATCGATTTACAAATATTTGCCCTCCCGAGAATATTTTTATTGTTACAAACGAGCTTTATGTCGACTTAATTAAAACACAATTACCTGCGTTAAGTCCAAATCAAATACTAGCAGAGCCAATTATGCGTAATACAGCACCTTGTATTGCCTATGGTTCAATGAAAATTGCTGAAATTAACCCCAATGCCGTTATAGTAGTTGCGCCATCAGACCATACTATTGCAAACCAAGATGGCTTTATCCAGGCTATTAATCAATCTCTTCAGGCGGCTGCCGAAAATAGTTGTTTACTTACTTTAGGTATTAAGCCCAACAGACCAGATACAGGGTATGGATATATTCAATATGAGGATGAAATATTATCTACAGATGAAGCAATACATAAGGTAAAGACGTTTACAGAAAAACCAAACTTAGAATTGGCGCAATCATTTGTTCAAAGTGGTGATTTTTTATGGAATGCCGGGATCTTTATTTGGTCGGCAAAAGCGATTAATAAGGCATTTGAAAAGCATTTACCAGATATGCATGAGATTTTTCATCAAGGGAAAATTTTTTACAATACGCCAAATGAAGTAGAATTTATTGCAAATGCGTATCTGCAATGCACAAATATATCTATCGATTTTGCCATTATGGAAAAAGCTGATAATGTATACGTCTTGCCAGCAGATTTTGGATGGTCAGATTTAGGAACGTGGGCATCGATTTACGAAATGGCTGAAAAGGATTATGTAGGCAATGCTGTTATTCCAACTAAAAAAGTGATGATGTATGATTCATCTAATTGTATGGTAAATGTACCTAAAGATAAGCTTGTTATTCTTCAAGGGCTACATAATTACATTGTGGTAGAATCTAATCATATCTTACTTATTTGCCCTAGATCTGAAGAGCAAAATGTAAAAAATATTACCGCAGATGTGAAGGCTAAATTTGGAAATAAGTTTATTTAGTATACTACTGCCTCTGTCTTACGGCTTCATATAAAATTACTCCTGCAGATACAGAAACGTTTAGCGATTCGATTTTACCAGCCATGGGTATTTTAGCCAAATAGTTAGCTACTCTTAGCAATTCATTCGAAATCCCTTCATCTTCTGAACCCATTACAATTGCTGTGGGCAAGGTATAATCTGGCGTATAAATTAGGTCGTTCGTTTTTTCAGTACAGGCAACAATCTGTAAGCCACTATCTTGAAGAAATAAACATGTTTTGTGTAAATTTGAATGCCTACAAATCGGAATGCTAAATAATGCACCTGCCGAAGTTTTGATGGCATCTGCATTAATTTGAGCAGCATTTTTTAGTGGAACAACAATAGCATGAACACCCACACATGCTGCCGTACGCGCAATTGCCCCCATGTTTCGAACATCGGTAACGCTATCCAAAATTAAAATTAAAGGGACCTCCCCTTTTTCGAAAACAGCAGGGATAATATCTTCTATATTTTGATAGGTTATTGGTGAAATCACTGCAATTACACCTTGATGGTTTTTTTGGGTCATTCTGTTCAATTTCTCAACAGGAACTGAGCTCAGTGGAATTAAGGTGCCGCTTAACAATGCTTTTAGTTCTGTAAATAGATCGCCAGATAAGCCACGTTGCAGATAAATAGTTTCGATATCACGCCCTGCTTTAATGGCTTCGATAACTGCTCTAATGCCAAATACAAATTCATTATTTTCTTTTGGGCGCTGTGGTCTTCTAAAATTATCCATGTTTTTTATTGAACTGCAAAAGTAAGGGTTTTAACGCAAAGAAAGCGCAGAGATTTTCGCAAAGTACGCCAATTTGAGAGTTACAGCTTAATAGCATGTCTTTGCGGGCTTTGCATATTCTTATTTTTCTTTGCGGTTAAATCAAGCTCCCAAAACGATCTCTTCCATAAGCACAATTCTACTTGTTTATCCACATTTAATTGTTTAGAAATAAATAAAAGTTGTTAAAACATTATATAAACGCAACCACTTAACTCACAGTCTGTTTAAAAAGATTTAAAAATTCAATCGTTCTTTTACCTAATTTTGAAGATATGATTACCGATAACGAACCTCAGGGACAAGGAAAATTTTCAACTTCAGCACGTAAAAGCAGATTAGCGACTTCTATGAATACAATGGGCAAAATACCGCCACAAGCTATAGATTTGGAAGAAGCAGTATTAGGTGCGCTTATGCTTGAGAAGGATGCCCTATCTACCGTTATTGATATTTTAAAGCCTGAGGTTTTTTACGCAGAGGCACATAAAAAGATATTTGAAGCCATTCAACAATTATTTCAAAAATCGAAACCTGTTGATATTTTAACCGTTACTTCAGAGATGCGTCAACAAGGCACTCTAGAAATGGTAGGTGGGGCATATTACATTACTAATTTAACCAATCGTGTAGCATCGGCAGCAAATATTGAATATCATGCCAGAATTATATCCCAAAAATATATCCAGCGTGAGCTCATAAGGATTTCGACCGAAATTATTACCAATGCATACGAAGACACCACTGATATTTTTGATTTATTAGATCACGCAGAGAAAAATCTATTTGATATTGCCCAAAACAATTTGCGTAGAGATACGCAAAAGATGGATGAGATCATTAAGCAATCTTTAGCAACACTTGAAGAATTAAGGACAAAAACAGATGGCTTAACGGGTGTTCCCTCAGGTTTTACAGACTTAGATCGAATTACAGGGGGCTGGCAAAAATCAGATTTGGTGATTATTGCAGCCAGACCAGCAATGGGTAAAACTGCATTTGTGTTAACTTGTGCTAGAAATGCAGCTGTAGACTTTAAAAAACCAGTTGTAGTATTCTCTTTAGAAATGTCGTCTGTTCAATTGGTAAATCGTTTAATATCTGGAGAAACTGAAATTGAACAAGAAAAAATTAGAAAAGGAAACCTGGCCGAGTGGGAATGGCAGCAGCTCCACAGTAAAATTGGTACACTAACAGAGGCTCCACTGCTAATCGATGATACTCCAGCTTTAAATATATTCGAATTTCGTGCAAAATGCCGTCGCTTAAAATCGCAGTACGATATTCAGATGGTAATTGTCGATTACTTACAATTAATGCATGGTAAAGGCGAAGGCCAAAGTGGTGGTGGTAACCGTGAGCAAGAAATTGGTAGTATTTCGAGAGCGTTAAAATCGGTAGCAAAAGAACTTGAAGTTCCAGTATTAGCATTATCACAATTAAGTAGAGCGGTTGAAAACAGACCGGGTCAAAACGGGAAGAGACCATTATTATCCGATTTACGTGAGTCGGGTTCAATTGAGCAGGATGCAGATATGGTGTTATTTTTATACCGCCCTGAGTATTATGGTATCACTGAAGATGAAAATGGGCGCTCTCAAGCGGGTATTGGTGAAGTAATCATTGCGAAACATAGAAATGGTGAAACGGGTATTGTTCCGCTTCGATTTATTGGAAAGTATGTGAAATTTGCCGATTTAGAAGAGAGTTTTATGCCTCAAAATAGTTTCTCATCCGAGAGCTCGGCGATGCTTCCTTCATCTAATTTTGACCGTCCATCTGGTAATGTCATCATTAAGCCTTCGAGCATGAATGATATGCATGATGAAGATGCTCCGTTTTAAATAAAGTATCCTAAAATAACTCCTGCTAATACAATAAGTGGTGGACTAATCTTTGTATATATTAGCAATAAAAATGTAGTAATTAAAATACTTATCGCTAACCAGTCGAAACCAATTGGTTGTACCAATAAAATAAAGGCGGCAATAATAAACCCAACACTTACGGCATTAATTCCGGATAAGGATTGCTTAATTCGAGTAATCTTTTTTAAATCATCCCAAAAAGGAACTATAAATAATACCAGAATTAATCCGGGCAAATTAATTCCCAAAACCCCTAACAAACCACCGAGGGCTTGTCCTGATACACCATACCCACCATGTTTCATACTCAGTGCCCCTAAATAACTCGTAAAAGAAAATGTAGGTCCAGGAAGCACCTGTTGCAGCGCAAAGCCCGAAATAAAATCAGTTTGTACTAAGTAATGTTTCATTTGCACAAATTCAGTAAACATTAAGGGTACTAAGACTTGTCCGCCACCAAATACAAAGATTCCGTTACGATAAAAATTTTCAAAAAGCCTAATGGGCAAACTAAAAGGCGAAGTTCTATTAATTATAGCACCCAACATAGCCATAAAGAGCATTACCCCTATAAAATAACTTAATTTCCGAGGGTTAATATTTGCAAATAAGCGTACCCTTATCTGGGCTTCATCAGTAGGTGTTCCAATGGCCGATGATACCATACCCCCTATTAATATTGCTATTGGAAAAACGTAAGCATTTCTTAAAACCAACGTGGCAATAACAGCACCAAAAGCCAATAAGATGGTGATTTCATTTTTTAATACTTTTCTTGCCAAGTGAAATGCACCATATGCCACGATTCCGAGCGCTATAGGATTAATAAACTTCAAAACTTCAATAAACTTTTGCTTTTGGTCTAATAAAGCATAGCTTATTGCAGCCATTGTCATAATCGCTGCTGAAGGTAGAATCCAGATTAGAAAAGTTATAATAGCTAATTTTAACCCACCTACTTTATATGCAATACCAACCAAAGTTTGGGTAGATGCCGGACCCGGCAAAACTTGTGCAAGCGCATTTAATTCTAGCAATTCTTCTTCAGAAATAAAATAATTATTTTTCACAAAATAGCGCAGTAATAACGAAACATGCGCTTGTGCTCCGCCAAAAGCAGTAAAAGTGAAAAATAATACATTTCTAATAAATAAGAGCTGTCTGTTGGCCATTTTGAATCAATTAATCCTAATCATCTTCATAATCAAGCCCAGCAGCACTATTATAAGCACCCTGCAATTCAGAAAAGGAGTGCATATCTCTTTTTGCTCTCGCTTTTACCATTCCAGTTTGATAAGTTTCGATTGCCTTCTCCTTTTCATTTTCTTTCTCATAAAGCTTACCTAAATGATAATAGGTTCCAACATAATCGGGATGTTCTTCAATTAATTTTAAGTAGTACAGAAATGCATTTTTTTTGTCATTTAATACATTGTATTCGGTGGCTATGGCATAGAGTACAAAGGGATCGTTAGAATCATTGCTTAAAAATTCTAATAACTTCGATAATCGGTCGTTTTGCATTTTAAATCACTGCTTTTTTAATTAGATTTGCATATAAGAAATAGCGTTGAATAACCATTAAGAATCAATATAAATATTATGAAAATATTAGTTTGTATAAGTAACGTTCCAGACACTACCACAAAAATAACTTTTACCAACGATAATACACAATTCAATACTGCGGGTGTTCAATTTATTGTAAACCCATATGATGAAATTGCCTTATCAAGAGCAATTGAGCTTTGTGAGGGTGGAAAAGGCACTGTAACGGTAATAAATGTTGGCGAAAGCGCTACAGACCCTACCATTAGAAAAGCACTAGCTATTGGCGCTGATGATGCGGTTAGAATAGATGCTTCACCTCGTGATGCATATTTTACTGCATTTCAAATTGCTCAATATGCGAAATCAAATGATTTCGATATGATTTTATGTGGACGAGAATCTATCGATTATAATGGCTCTCAAGTTGCAGCTATGATTGGCGAGTTTATGGACATTCCGTCTATATCGATCATTAAAAAATTAGATTTTGATGGAACAACCGCAACAATAGAACGTGAAATTGAAGGTGGAAAAGAAGTGGTTTCTGTTACTGGAAAATTTGTAGCGAGTTGTGCTGAAGGTACAGCAGAAGCTAAAATTCCGAATATGAGAGGAATTATGTCGGCCAGAACTAAACCTCTCCAAGTTGTTCCAGCACAAGAGGTTGAAGAATTAGGTAAAGTAACTAAATTCGAGACACCTGCCCCACGTGGTGCGGTAAAACTAATTGCTGCAGAAAACGCAGAAGAACTAATTGGTTTACTTCATAGCGAGGCGAAAGTAATATAACAACTAAAGTTCAGCGTAAAGCGTAAAGCGTTTTGAACGCCCTACGCCAAACGCCTTACAGATAACAAACAAAAAGATATGTCAGTATTAGTATATGTAGAACAAGCGAATGGTAAATTTAAGAAATCTGTTTTTGAAGCTGTTTCTTATGCCAAAGCAATTGCAGATAAACAAAGCACTAACCTAACGGCTATTTCAATTGGCAACGTTGCAGATAACGAGCTTAAAGAACTGGGGAAATATGGTGCTTCGAAAATATTAAACGTTAGTAACGATCAGTTAAGTAGTTTTGTAAATCAAGCTTATGCGGCTGTAATTGCTGAGGCTGCGAATAAAGAAGGTGCAGATACCATTGTCCTTTCTAACTCTTTTTCTGGTAAAGGTTTAGCGCCAAGAATTGCAGTTAAACTTAAAGCAGGCTTGGTTGATGGAGCGGTTGAATTGCCAAATTTTGAAGGTGGATTTTCTGTTAAAAAGACTGCGTTTTCTGGCAAAGCATTTGCTGTAACGAGTTTAACTTCGGCAAATAAAGTGATCGCGTTAAATCCAAATGCTTTTGGAGTAAAAGAATCAGCTGTTGATGCGGCAATTGAAGTATTTAACCCTACTATAAAAGCTACAGATTTAGTGGCCATTGTTAAGGAAATTGTTAGGGCAACAAATAAAATCTCATTACCAGATGCCGAATTAGTTGTTTCTGCAGGTAGAGGATTAAAAGGACCAGAAAACTGGGGAATGATTGAAGAATTAGCTGAGCTTTTAGGGGCGGCAACTGCGTGTTCGAAACCGGTATCTGATGCCGATTGGAGGCCACATTCTGAGCACGTTGGTCAAACCGGTATTGCAATTAGCCCGAATTTATATATTGCAATTGGTATTTCTGGTGCAATCCAGCATTTAGCTGGTGTAAGCTCGTCGAAAGTAATTGTGGTAATTAATAAAGATCCGGAAGCACCTTTCTTTAAAGTTGCTGATTATGGCATTGTTGGTGATGCATTTGAAGTTGTTCCTAAAATTATTGCTGCATTAAAAGCACATAAAGGATAGTTTTACCCTAAGACCTCGCAGGTACCTGCGAGGTTTGATTTACAATATATGAAGAAAGTAAAACTCGACATCGTAGGTTTATCGTATAGCCAAACACAATCTGGTGCATATGCACTAGTACTAGGTGAAGTAAATGGTCGCAGAAGATTGCCAATTATTATTGGAGCTTTTGAGGCACAGGCAATCGCGATTGAGATTGAGAAAATGACCCCTACCCGTCCGCTTACGCACGATTTGTTTAAAAGTTTTGCCCAGCTCTATCACATAGAAATTCTTGAAATTTTAATTTATAACTTAGTAGATGGAGTTTTCTTTGCCAAACTAATCTGTAGTGATGGCGAAAATACACAAGAAATTGATGCGCGTACCTCTGATGCTATTGCTTTAGCAGTTCGTTTTAACGCCACAATTTATACTTACGAGTTTATCTTAGCTTCTGCTGGAATTGTTATTGAAGGAAATGATTTTTTATTCTTAGAAAACATGGATTCTATTACAAAAGAACACAGCTCTGAAGATATGCAAACTTCTATTCCTGTTTCTGGGTATCAGTCGTTAACCGACGAAGAATTGCAACAAAAACTGGAAGAAGCATTAGCTGAAGAAGCTTACGAACGTGCAGCTCGAATTAGAGATGAAATTACCAAACGTAATTCTTAACAATTTTAATTTCTATATAGTTAATGTTTTAAATTAGTTATACCTTACAGCTAATTAAACTAAACAAAACTGCTTTAGCTCCTTTTGGGGCAAAGAAGTCGAATCGATAAACCGAAAAAACTAAACTATATGAGCATTAAATTTCGCTTAACCTTAATGAATTTCATGCAATTTTTTGTGTGGGGAGCCTGGTTAATTACCATTGCCAATTATTGGTTTGGCACCAAGCAATGGGATGGAGCACAATTTGGTTTAATTTTTGCCACCATGGGATTTGCATCATTATTTATGCCAACCATTACCGGTATAATTGCAGATAAGTGGGTAAATGCAGAGAAATTATATGCTATACTTCACATTTTATATGCAGGTACATTATTTTATATTCCACAAGTAGAAACTCCAAATGAGTTTTTTTGGATCATATTTTTAGCGATGTGTTTTTATATGCCAACTATCGCTTTAAGTAACTCAATCTCATATAGTACTTTAAAATCTAGCAATTTAGATGTGGTTAAAGATTTCCCACCCATTCGGGTTTGGGGTACCATTGGTTTTATTGCTGCAATGTGGCTAACGAACTTAACTGGCAGCAAGGCTAATGCAAATCAATTTTATATTGCAGGAATATCAGCTTTGGGGCTTGGTTTATATGCTTTTACTCTACCTAAATGTCTTCCTTCGAAGTTACTGGAAGAAAAATCTACATTTTTTCAAAAAATTGGTTTGGATGCATTTAAATTATTTGCCAATTATAAAATGGCATTATTTTTTATTTTCTCCATGTTTTTAGGTGCAGCATTGCAGTTAACTAATGCATATGGGGATGTCTTTTTAGATGAATTTAAGCTATTTCCAGTATATGCCGAATCATTTGTAGTAAAATACTCGACTATCATTATGTCGATTTCACAAGTTTCTGAAACTTTGTTCATTTTGGCCATTCCGTTTTTCTTGAAACGATTCGGAATCAAAAAAGTAATGGTTATTGCCATGTTAGCCTGGGTTTTCAGATTTGGTTTATTTGCATACGGCGACCCAGCAGGAAATTTATGGATGATTGTATTTTCATGTGTAGTGTATGGAATGGCTTTCGATTTCTTTAACATTTCGGGTTCACTTTTTGTTGAGACCTCTACCACTGCTAAAACACGCTCATCGGCACAAGGATTATTTATGATGATGACAAATGGCTTTGGGGCTGTACTTGGAAGCGTTATTTCGGGCTGGATGATTCAGAAATATTTCACTAAAGGTTATATTACTATTCAATCATTAGCCGATCATGTTGGCTCAACTGTAAATGATACACATTTATTAAAATTTTTAGGCGACAAAGGAATAAATGTATTAGCAGATGGAAATTTAAGTAGATCTTTAGATGTAAAAGATTGGCATAGCATCTGGCTTTCGTTTACTATTTATGCATTAATTATCACCGTATTATTTATGATTTTCTTTAAACATAAACATACCAAAGCCGAAGAAAAGGCAATTGAAGCTATTTCTCACTAAACCCTATCGTTAAAAAATGTCAGCTTTTAAGCTAAGAAAAGAAAAAGACTGCCTCAATTGTGGGCATGTAGTTGAAGAGAATTTTTGTCCACATTGCGGACAAGAAAATATTATAGTAAAGGAAGATGCTTTTCACATGGTGACCCATGCTATAGCTGATTATTTTCATTTTGAACATAAGTTTTTCGGAACAATAAAACCTTTGTTGTTAAAACCTGGGCAGCTTACTTCTTCTTATGTTGCGGGTAAAAGAGTTTCTTTTATTCACCCTATCCGTTTATATATTTTTGTAAGTATTGTTTTTTTCTTGGTCGTATTGAGTGGTACCAAATTCGACGAAGATAATTCAGACGATAAAGTAAAACCAAAAGCAAGTACAACAAAAATAGCTTCTAAGTCTAAAACAAAGGATACAGCACTAACTGCAGCCGAAATTAAAGAAATTGAAGCAGGCTTAAGGTTTGTTCCAAATGCTAACGGATTAAGAGATAGTATTCTAAAACAAGCTAAACAAAATAAAGCAGATGAGAGCGTTAAGTTCGGTTCAAGAAAGAAAAAAGGCAAATTTTCAACTGGTTGGTCAACTACCGATACAACTGTAGCAGACTATGAGAAACATCAGGCAGCCCTACCGAAAAACAAAAGAGACGGCTTCTTTAAACATTATGTGATAAAGCGGAACATAGAATTAGATAAATATGATAACCCTGGGACAAAGCTTTTAGAAGATTTTGTTCATAACATCCCCAAAATGATGTTTCTATTATTACCAATGTTTGCATTAATCTTAAAATTGGTATATATCAACAAGAATAAATATTACTACGAACATCTAATTTATTCATTCCATCTTCATTCGGCCATTTTTTTAAGTATACTTATAACCATGCTATTTCAATGGCTCTTTAAATTTGTATACGATATAAGTGGTTGGTTTAGCTTTTTGTGTACTATTTATATCATTTGGTACATCTATCGGTCATTAAGAGCATTTTATAACAGTACACGATGGGTTACGATATTAAAAATGTTCTTTTTAAGTTTCTGTTACACCATAGTATTAAGCATTTGCTTTTTAATTGTGATTGCGATAAGTTTTGCAATGGTATAAGTATTAATTTAAGTTAGAAGAGAATATGTCGGCCGGAAAATATAGAAAAGATCACAATTGCTTAAATTGTGGGGCTCATGTAGAAAAACATTATTGTAGTGATTGCGGTCAGCCTAATTTAGAATTAAATGAAGGTTTCTGGCAATTCATTAGCCATAGCATTGCCCATTATTTTCATTTCGACAATAAATTTTTCCAAACCTTAGCTCCATTACTCACTAAACCTGGAAAAGTTACTTTAGATTATCTTGCTGGAAAACGTGCCAGATACATCAATCCGGTAAGCATGTATATTTTTGTATCGATAGTTTACTTTTTGGTTGCTATAGAACCTAAAAAAATTATTGTTAAAGACGAAAAAAAAGAAGCAGCTAAATTCCAAAAGCAAAAAGCTACAATAGATAGTTTACAAAAGAAATTAGCAGAAACTGGACTGGTTAATGATGAAATTATAAAAGAAACAGAAGAGGCCGTTACGGATGGAATGGATAGGTCAGCTTTCCGAAAAATGAGTTTTCAGGAACAAAAAAGTATGTTGATAAAGCTCAAATCTACCTACGAGAGGGCTAAATCAACACGTCTCGAAGATTTAATTACTACGCTCGAAGAAATCCATGTGTTAAAAAACGATAGTACATATACGTCGTATTTGGCTCGTCAACAAACACTTACAGAAGATGAAAAAGACAATTGGACAGAACGATTACTTAAAAAGCGAGAAATTGGTTTTGACGAAAAAGAAATTGTACTAGACGAGCAAGTAGAAAGAAATCGATCCAAAATATATTTTCTATTTATGCCACTAATGGCATTATTTATTGGAATAAACTTTAGAAAAAATCATATCCGATACTTAGATCACCTCATTTTTACCATTCATGGGATGACAGCATTCTTTATCGTACAAACATTTACACAACCTTTAAAAAGATTTCTATTTGAGCCAGAATCCGTAATGGGTGCACTTATTGAAACGGCTTTAGTTGCTTGGGTTTGTTGGTACCTATTTAAAAGCTTAAAAGTATTTTATCAGCGAAAGAATTCGACAACCATTTGGAGAATGGTTTGGATTATCTGTCTGTATGTTTTTGCAATTGGGATTTCGGAAATGGTTATCCGTGAAGTCCTTTTCTATTTGGCTACATAAAAAAATGCCCACCGTAATGGTGGGCATTTTCAATTATTATCTTTTCTCGATCGGAACAAAATCCATATTCACATCGCCAACATAAACTTGGCGTGGTCTACCGATTGGTTCTTTGTTCTCGTGCATTTCTTTCCATTGAGCAATCCATCCTGGTAAACGACCTAATGCAAATAGAACCGTAAACATATCGGTTGGGAAACCTAATGCTCTATAAATGATACCCGAATAAAAATCTACATTTGGATATAATTTACGATCAATAAAATACGGATCACTTAATGCAGCTTCTTCTAATTTTTTAGCAATTTCTAAAACCGGATCATTGATGCCTAGTTTCTCTAATATATCGTCACATGCTTTTTTTATAATCTTAGCTCTTGGATCAAAGTTTTTATATACGCGGTGACCAAAGCCCATCATACGGAATGGGTCGTTTTTATCTTTTGCTTTATTGATCCATTTTTCAGTATCACCACCATCTTCTTTTATCAGTTCGAGCATTTCGATTACAGCTTGATTAGCACCACCATGTAGCGGTCCCCATAATGCAGAAATGCCTGCAGATACCGAAGCATATAAATTACAGTCAGAAGAACCTACGATCCTAACCGTAGATGAAGAACAATTTTGTTCGTGATCAGCATGCAGAATAAGCAATGTATTCATTGCACTAACCACAACAGGATCAATTTCAATTTCTTCGGTACGTTGTCCAAAAATCATGTTCATGAAATTGGTTACGTAATCGTATTTATTTTTAGGATAAATAAGTGGGTGTCCTAATGATTTTTTATAAATAAACGATACAATAGTTGGAAACTTAGCCAACAGTTTAATCATTGTTAAATTCATTTCTTCTTTCGAAGAGTTTGCATTTAACGATTCAGGATAAAATGTAGATAAAGAGCACACTAAAGAAGCCAGCTGAGCCATTGGATGAGATTTAGAAGGATATCCATCTAAAAATTTCTTCATGTCTTCGTGGATTAGCGTGTGACGGCTAATTACAGACTGAAAATCATCTAATTCAGTTTTAGTTGGCAATGCTCCGTAAACCAGTAAATAAGCAACCTCTAAAAAAGTAGACTTCTCTGCCAATTGCTCAATCGGATAACCACGATATTTTAATACACCTAATTCTCCATCTAAAAATGTAATTGCACTTTTAGTTGAACCTGTGTTTTTGAAGCCCGAATCTAATGTGATGTGACCAGTTAAATCTCGTAATTTTGAAATATCGATAGCTTTCTCGCCCTCTGTTCCAGTAATAACTGGAAACTCATACGTTTTTCCGTCTATCTTAATTTCTGCAATATCTGACATATAATTATAGTTTTATAAATAACAAAAATAGTTAATCCGTTTTAAATACACTACTTTTTAACCTAACAAAGGTGTTAACAAATGATTAAATTAGTATTTATTTGGCTTTTATTTCTTCAACCACTGCCCCACACTCCATCATTTCGCTGCCATAGTATGGGTTTTGTATTTTTTTCTCAGAAGCTAGCCAATCACCACCATCGCCTTTATTAGCCATTGGGCAATGTTGCACATAAATTGTTCCTTTTTCTATAGATGCGTTCTTAAACAAAGCAATCACATCGGTGCTTAAGGTAGTAAATGCTGTACGTTGGGTAGAGATATCTTTAGCAGTTTCAATTTTTCCTGCGGTTATTGCCGTATTTTCACATCCTGCGTACGATTTTAGTGATACTGCCAAAGTTTTAGCCGCAGATTTCGAATCTTCAAATTTTGTAGCCACTAAAGCATCCTTTAAAACAAGGTAATCGGCGTAAATACGAGCAACTTTTTCGTCGGTAAAGCTAAGCTGATTAGCATTTGTATCTACCTGCTTTACTGCATTTGTATCTTTAGTTTCAGTTGATTTATTTTCAGTACTGTTACATGCCATTATGATCAGTACAAAGGCAATTCCAAAATATTGTTTCATTTTAATCGGTTGATTTATTTTTCTTTCGTGCTCAAAATAGCATTTATAATTTTAAAATAACAACAAAAACCAACTAAAATTTGCGTTTCAAGTATAAAATTAGATTTTAATTATAATTAGACTCTTATTCTTTATAGTAATTACTTATAAATCAATAAATTCATTGGTTATGCTTTTTTCTTGAACGCAACTATATTATCAAAGCATATTTTTAGCCACACTGTATAAAGATCTTGATTTTTGTTCAAGTCTAATGCAAGATCTTCTAACTTCATATATTTAAATGAAGCCACTTCATTTTTGTTCACAAAAGGCAGATCATCACTTTTTCCAAAATATACATGATCAAATTCATGCTCTATTAACTGGTTCTCAAATTCAGTTTTGTAAATAAAATTAAAACCATATGCTAATGCACATTCCATTCCCATTTCTTCTCGTAGTCGGCGATGTGCAGCGTCTTCCGTTTTTTCGAATGGTTGCGGGTGACTGCAGCAGGTATTTGTCCATTTACCACCAGAATGGTACTTATCAAATGCTCTTTGTTGTAAAAGTAATTCGTCTTTACTATTAAAAATGAAGACAGAGAATGCTCTATGCAATAACCCCAAACGATGCGCTTCTATTTTATCAATTACTCCGAGTTGGTTATCCAACTGGTCAACCAAGATTACTTGTTCTAACATATGTGTAATTTCATAATTCTTTTGTGTTTTGGCTCCATTTATCATTGCTTGTGTGTAAATAATACCCCACAAATACCCAACCCCAATCTGCTTCCTTTAAATTAATTAATACTTAATTAGTTAATATGGAAACAATTGTCATTTTAAAGCACAAAACTACATAAACAGGCGATAAATAAACAACTGGCATATGGATTGCATATTAGTTGTTATAACGTATAAAAATGAAGTCTTTAAAATACATACTTGTCCTATTTGTATACTTAACCATTAGTAAAAATGCCTTAGCTCATTACGGTTCTGGAGGTTCATCAAATACTGTAAGTGGCTATGGCTGTAATTTAGGAAATCGAGTGTACACAAACAAGATTGGCACAAGTAATTTCTATGGCACCTCTTACGATGTATATAATTACAGTGGTACAAATTATCCAATTAACTGGAACAACACTTCAGAATGTAATAATATTAACGCTAACGATATAGATGATAAAAAAAGGGCGTGCTGGGTAAATACCTATGTAAACCCTACCAATAACAATAGTGGCGTAAGTTATGGAACATTAGTGTATTATACCCTTGAAACATGCTCAGTAAATCCTCCTGTTGGTTTACCATTAGATGATTACATTTGGGTATTTGTAGTTGTTATAGGTGGAATTGGAGCTTATTTCATTACCAGAAAGGGGCTAATCCCCTCTTAGTTGTGCGTTTTTTATTTTATTAAAATAATTATTAGCTACCTTACCCAAATGAGCGATAAATTAAACCTCATTTTAGGTGTTATTTCAATTCTAGGGGGTTTTTCAGTTTTATATACAATCTTTAAAGGGAAAAATTAGAACTTCTTGATGTAACTAATTGATTAAAAGGTTATCCAAATTACATAAACCTTAACCAATTAACCACATGAAGAAATTTTATTTAATCTTACTGCTATTCGCCGCAAATTATGCTTATGCGCAAAAAAAAGACACCATTATTATTTCACCAGCTAACATTTTAACGCAAAACCTGCCGTTAGGTAATCATAAATACCTAGTGTATTTTAAGAAGGCTAAGGATAGTAGTAGTATCAGCTTCCAGCTTTGGAACTTGAGTGTTAAAAAAGAAGATTACAAAGGCAAACCAGCCATTGTTGTAGATCAATTTTGGGAAGACAATGCCGAAATTATACACCGTGTACATTCGGTAAGTGATGCTAAAGATTTTAAACCACTGTATCAAACAAGTTGGTGGAAAGCCAGAGGTACCACGGTTACTGATTTTGTTGCTAAAACAGCAACCTTTCCCGACCAATTATTTAGAAAAAACATTGATTCATCACGCAAAGTTACTTTAAATTCTTTTTTGACCGCCACAAACCAGTATGCACTTAATTGGCATTTAGACTTAGAAACCTTTTCGATGTTACCTTTTAAAGACGGAACAACTTTTGGTATTAACTATTATGATGCTGGTTTTTCGGCACCTAAAGTACAGTATTACACCGTTTCTGGAACGGCAATCTTTGAAGGTGTAGAGAAAAGTAAAACAGAGTGTTGGTTATTAAAACACGAGAGTCCAAATAATAAAGAAACCTTTTGGATCAGTAAAAAAACAAAAGAAGTGTTGAAACTAGAGCAACAATCGGGTAAATTATATCGATATAAAATTAAGATACCAGTTTAATTATTAATATATCGTCATTGCGAGGTACGAAGCAATCTCCTAGAAAGATTTTGTAAGTAGATTGCTTCGTACCTCGCAATGACGAATTACCTAATATTCTTCCCATAATAAACATCACCAGGTATATGATGCCCGGGATATACTTTTTCTAGCAACGCATAAAGTGCAGGGTCATATCCTTTCAAATCATCGGGGCTTTGCACACGAGTGGTACCGTCGAAAAATTCAAAGTTAGACCAAAACCACCATTGGCTACCTTCGGCCCAGTACTCGGCCACTGTATTAATTGCATATTGATTTTTGTAAAGTCCTTTTGCTTTGGCGGCTTCATAAGCAGCATATATCTGCTTTACGAAATCTTTATCTATTCGTTGCAAAGCGGCCATTACATTATGGCTAAACTCGTGTACCATAATGTTTTCACCAAAATATCGAGTTCCCGGAATGCCTAGTAAATTTTCTTCAGCGCATGAAGTTTGTATCCCTCCCATTCCACGGGCGCGTTGATCCCAATAGCCTCGGTCGGTCATACTGGCTATACCACCAGGTTTATTATAATTTTCTCTTTCTCTGGGCGTAAGTCGGCCATCATCAATAGTAGGTTTCTTCCAATCGCGGCATTCTGGAAGATCGGTCTGCATCTCATTCTTTCCTATAATTGATAAGCGTGCACCCAATTTAATCATCCCCTCTCTAATATCAGGCCTTTTTAACAACATGTAATTGATAATATCGCGTGCAATCAGTAATGCATCATCCGATACATTTTCAGATGAAATGACAGGAATTCCATATGCATCAGCATATTTTTTATAATACGGATCGAAATTATAACTTGCTGGCGGTGCGGTTAGCATCACTTTACTAAAACTGGCAATTATGGGTGTGCCATTTGCTGTTTTAGTTTGCGCATAACCGGATATTGCAGCAGCTGATAAACCAATTATCCCCAACAAAAGTTGATATTTTTTCATGTTATGTAATTATTTTACTTTCCATTCGTGTATACCAGATGAATGGTTTACCGGCTGCTGAACTTCGATTTTAACAGACTTCGTTTTTACTGGTTTAAACTTAAGTACGTTAAACTTATCTTTTGCAATTCCAGAATCTTCAATTACTTCTACAGGTAACCAATTTCCATCTTTTAAGTATAAAATTTTGTAAGACAACGGAATTCGGCAACCACCCCATGGTCCATCATCATACCAATACACACCTGATTCAGACACCGTTTCTTCATCTGTAAAATCATATTTCACAAATTCTACAGTATTCTTTTTTGGCCACCAATGCAGATAAGGATAATTAGTGTCTTTCGAATCTGCTGGTTCGTACTGATCTTTAACTGCTTCTAAAAGCCTGGGGTTGTTTAGCGACGAGCTCACTTTACTTTTCGAAGCAATAGTGGGTGCTGGTTGTGGTCTTGCTGCCGAAGGTTCGTACGGTATCCAAACCGTCATATCGCTAGGTCCTCTATTTGCCCATGCATAATAAGGTATAGCTACCACTTTCTGATTAACTTGAAGGAGTTCATCAGAACCGATCTGACGCTTTGTGCCTGTTCCTTCTACAAAAATCTCTTCAATCTCGTTCAATTTTGTCGGATTAAAAGATGTTGTTGCCTTTGCATCTTTTGAAACCATAATATTCTGCACCAATCCATCCTTATTATCAGGCCCTTCTAAACAATATACCATTGGCCCTTTCTGAAAAGTAAACCTGCCCACATCATCTTTTACCTTTGCATTTGCAATTACTTTCTGAATTTCCATTGGAAGATCTAACGTGAGTTGATCACCTTTTACCCATTTGCGTTCTACTACCGCATAGCCTTTAACCATTTTATAGGTAACCGGTTTTCCATTTAGCAATAATTTAACGGTTCCTTTTGTAGGGGTTAAGTAACTGTATAGATCGCCTGGTACTGGCGCATTGGTAGCCCAACCTGGAATACGGACATGTACAGCAAATGATGATGGTTTTAAGGGTGAAACATCAATTTTTACAGTCCCATTCCACGGATATTCGGTTTGTTGTGTAATGTTAACCTCACCACTTGTTAATTTTATATTGGCTTTATTGGCCATAAATAGATTAACATATAGATTATTTTCATTGTGGCCATACACATACCCTGGTACCGATGGCAAGAAACGTGTCATGTTCGAAATACAACATGCACATGCAAACCAGGCACTTCGTTGATGTTGATGCATAGATGCCAAGGGATTTGGATAAAAGAACCGATCTCCACTTAATGAAACGCCAGATAACAAACCATTGTAAAGGGTTCTTTCGAGTACATCGATGTATTTGGCATCACCATGTAGTTGAAACATGCGACTATTCCAATATACGTTGGCAATAGCTGCACAGGTTTCGGCATATGCACTCATGTTTGGCAATTGGTAAGCATCACCAAAGGCTTCTCCAGCTCCTGTAGCTCCAATTCCTCCGGTAATGTATAATTTTTTACCTACCACATCGTCCCAAATCTTGTCTATTGCTGCTAAATATTTGGTATCGCCAGTTAAAGCGGCAACATCTGCCATACCAGTATACATGTATGTAGCCCTAACCGCGTGACCAACAGCAGTGTTTTGATCTACTACTTTAGCTTGTGCTTGATTATAAGGATTACCTTTTGGCCCTCTTACGTCAAGAAAAAACTTAGCTAAATCGAGGTATTTCTGATTTCCAGTAATACGATATAAGCGCACTAATCCAATTTCAACAATCTGATGACCTGGATAAATCTGAAGTTTACCTGGCCCAAAATCTTTAACGAGTAAATCGGCATTTTTAAGTGCAATGTCTAATAGTTTACGTTTTCCTGTGGCTTCGTAATAAGCAGCGGCCGATTCATATAAATGGCCTGAATTATAAAGTTCATGACTAAGGTCTTCTTCCTTTTCCCACCGTTTCGACCCTACCCATTCGTGAGGTTTTTTAGCGTTAGCCGTGCGGAAAGTATATAAATACCCATCTTTTTCTTGTGCTCTGCCAATGATATTAATCAGTGAATCGATATAATGCTCTAATTTAGGGTCTTTTTTTACCTGCATTGCGTAAGATGCGCCTTCAATTACTTTATAAACATCGGTATCATCAAACGTAAACTGCGATAGTTTTACATCCTGAATTTCGTGTGCCGCCATCAAGAAATTGTCTATCCTACCATTTTCCTCACATTTTTGTAAAGTATATGGTATAGTTACGCGTGCATTAACTTCCATTTTGGGTGCCCAAAACTTATCATTCACATGTACGTGCGTAAAAGCAACGGGCTGTATAGGATAATCCTTTTTCTGCTGAGCACTAGCATTAAGCATAGCCAAGCATGCAATTAATGTTAAAAAATTCGATTTCATTTGCTGTTATTTAGTAAAAGTTAAATTTAGCGAGTTGTTGTTATAGTTAACAAGCTAATATTCACATCAACAACGAGTATTTTAACTAGTTTTAGCTAAACTTCTTCGAGTTTTACCCCTTCTATATGTACATCAAGCTTATGCTTAACCCCACATTTTAAAGCGAAATTAGCTTTTTGATGACCAACAGGAAAGTCAAAACAAACTGGATATTTATATTCGGCCACCTTTTCTTGTACTATGTCGACCAATGTTTTACCAAAGCTACCATCTGCATCTTCGGCTTTTAACTTAAAACCACCAATAATTAATCCTTTAAGTTTACTCAGTTTACCACTGCGCTTTAAGTTATAGAACATTCGATCAATGCTATATAATGCTTCGCCAGTGTCTTCCAAGAATAAAATTTTGCCTGCAGTTTCTATTTCTGATTTGCTTCCGGCTAGATTTTCAATGCAACGCAAATTGCCGCCAATTAACTCACCTTTTGCCTCTCCTAGCCTATTGCTAACATTTGCAACCGCCTGATACTTCATTTTTTCACCTTTAAGTGCCTGTTGAATAGAATTAATCGTTTCTATTTGAATAGGCTCGGCAGTAGCCCAATTACTAGGAAAGCTATTGCACATCTTTGAGTGAATGGTAGCTACCTTATAATTACTATTTATATGGCAGTGCAGAATGGTAATATCGCTAAAGCCAATAATCCATTTTGGAAACGATTTATAGGTAGTAAAATCTAACTGATCTACAATGCGAACCGCGCCATAACCTCCCCTTCCACACATAATTGCTTTAATAGTAGGGTCGTCTAGCATTTGCTGAAAATCTTGTAAACGTTCTTCATCAGTACCACCAAAGGTATAATCTCGTGCGCCTACCGTTTTGCCAATCGCCACATTAAAGCCCCAGCTTTTCATTTGAATTACCGAAGCTTCAATTTCTTCGGCGGTAATGTAACCTGCCGGACAGGTAATTCCAATTGTATCTCCTTCTACTAAATATGGAGGATGCTTAGCTTTAGCACTTTCTGTATGTGTGATTTTAGCGTCTGCATGAAATGGATTTAAAAGTGCAGCAGCAGGAATTAAGGCAAGGAAATTTTTGCGGTTCATGAAAGCTAAGATAGAAAATCCTTACTATTATCTACTAGTTTATCTTAAGCCTCATCGTCTTCATTCCCACTCTACCCTGCATATCCATGCCTTCTATCCAAACCGTGTAGGTACCTTTTCGATCTGAAGCGAAGAATGACAGATCAATCGTTCCATCATTTTTGGTTACCACGTTTGGGTTCCAGTACAATGTTGACCTAAAATCGGGTTTCGGGTCGGTTTTGTTCGAAGTGGTGTATTTTGGGTGATAAAAGACTTTATTGTTACCGTAGTTCATTGGTTTAAGCAGATACATATTGGCCGCCTTTTTTAAAAATGGACCTAATCCGGTTTTGGTGGTAATTTCGATAAAATTGTAGTTATTATTAATATTAGCAAAACTAACTTTAACATTTGCAAAATTATTTTGGTACCTATTGCTGTAGCTCTCTTTCATTACTTCTATACCCTTAATATCCTCTGCTTTAAAATAATCTAAATAGCTTTTAATGTATTGTTGATATTTGTAAATTTCGGTAGCGTCATCTTCTATCGGACTTGAGCTAATATAACCTAACGTACCACCACTGGGGTCATAAAAAAGATCTAAACTATAGCCATCAATCACAAACCTAACCATCTTTGTATGTACATAAAAATCCCTAGTTTTTTTATCGCTCCGCACCCCGTCTCTAAAACCTTGAACCCTCTCCAGAAGTACATCATACAGTGTTCGCTTTGCCAGTGGAGCAATTTCCTTTTCACTTATCAGTTGAGATGCTTTTCCTGGTCCATTTAAGTTCTTTGATCCTTTAATTACTCGCTTACCTGTAATATTTACTTCTTTAAGAATAATGCCACTTCGTACGCCAAATTCATCTGCCTTGTTTTTTGCAGTGATGTATTCGGCCGAAATACTATCTCTAAGTAGGTCTTGAATTTCATTTTTTTTAGACTGACTTGTAAAAGCTGGTCTTTCAACCTCGTTCAAAGTAATGGCAAGTGTTCCTTCTTTGTTCTTTGCGTTCCTTGCTTGGATCACAAACGAAGCACTATCGAGTACTGGCAACTTATCGAATACAAATTTGCCTTGGCTATTGCTAATTGTATCGCGTACCAGGAAAGATTTGTTCTGTCCTGCCAGTACCACTTTAGCCTGTGCAATGGGCTTATTTAACAAATTGTCTATCTTCCCACTAATGGTAAATTCCTTTTCGGCCTTAAATGGTAAAGGTTTTGTAGTAGTCCAATCGTAACTTACCCAGCCTTGGGTTAACATTAAGGCATCGAGTTCGTTTCTGGTTTGCGCATTTGGCTGATGGAAATAATAACCAGGATTTTCTATTTCACCTTTTAAATCGGAAGTCATTAACAAATAGCTTAAGATACTGGCATCATTTACACTGTCTTTTGCCACCTGCCCATCATCGGTAATGGCTACCGAAAACGATCCCGAAACAGGAACTTCTTCGCTATCGACAACTTTTAAACGAAGCGGAATACTATCTCTTTTGCTATAAACAGCATTTGGAGTACCGAGCTTTAAACTTAATTGGTCGTTAAAGTTGAGGAAGAAATTCCTTTCATTTAATACTTCACCATCGCTGTTCAATACCATAATCTGTGAAACGCCAGTTGGGAAAACATCCTTGGTTACTTTTAATGTTTTTTTACCAAGCATAGTACGCAACGTTGCTGTAAAACAGAGCAAACCCTTTGATTGGCCTAGGATGGTTAATTCCTCACCTACGAGGTTTGATGACACGAGTATCTCCAGCGAATCAGCATTCTGCTCCAGATCAACATGTAAAGTTGTGCCGTTAAGTGCTGCCTTGGGTAGCGTTTTTACAAACTCGAACCCGTTAATCAATAATTTAACTTGGTAAGTTTCACCCTTTAGTGGTACCAGGTTAAAGTAGCCCATGCCTTTGCTGTTCGACTTGAATTCAGCTATCTTTTGCTGCTTCGAATCAACCACCACACCTGCAACCGCTATTCCTTTGCCCGATAGACTTATCGCTTTAAATGCCATTTTTTGCGTTATTCCAGCTACCCATGTACCGCCTTCTGGTAAAAATTGAAAATCGATATCCTGTACCGAACTTGCACCAGAACGTATAGATTTTGTAATTGAACCTCCACTTTTAACATCAATCGAGGTGGCAGATAGAACAGTGCTAGGCAATATACTGATCTGTTTGGTAAAAAATCCAGCTTCCCCGAAATTGCGCATCCACTGAGTATAAGCCCTAAAGATATAATTGCCCGGCTGATAATCCTCAACGTTTAGTGCAAATGCTCCCCAAGTTAACCCCAGTACGGTAGGTAATGCAGTGCTGTTTAACCGCTCTCCTTTCGCATTGAATAGTTCTACGTAAACAACCTCGCTTACCGGATTTGCACCAGTGCCGAGGTTGTTCGTTAAATAGGCCTTGAACCAAATGGTATCAGCCACCGCATAAATAGACTTATCGAAATGAACATATAGTTTTTCGCGTGGGGCAATACTTTTGGCATTTTCGTATTGAGCAATTATTTTTTGTTGCAGTTGTGCACTACTCTTTTCCGTCCAAAATAATGTGAACAAACAAAATGCTAGCAAAAAATTATAAAGCAATTTTAGCATTTGAACGATATCGAATTTACGTTAAATATTCTCTTGCATAATTTAAAATATGCTTTTAAGAATTGTACTAGCAAAAATTGTTCATAAATAAATAATTAATATTCAATTTCGAAAGGTAAACTTCCTGGACCGAATTCATGAGTATAAATTTGATTAAAGGTCCTAGTTGTAGTTACAGCAGGATGACCTAAATATGCAGGTACCTTCTTAGTTACTACTATCGTATAACCTAAGGTAGCAGATGAATAACCACTAATATTATTAATAAGAACACTATTCGAATTGAGTGTACACACTAAGTCATATTCTATATTATCTCCTGCAGTCACAAAATTTAAGGTATAACTGCTAGTGAAATCACTAATTGAATTAATCATATTCTTATTTGGGGAACCAAACACAGTGTAATAATTAACATTAGCAGAGATTGGAATTCTATAATATCCAACCTCAGAACTCGTAATATTTATTTCGCCTTTAGCATTATATACTGTTGAAAAAGCCAAAGGCTTATTCTTTTGAGCAATTACATTTTTTGAATTGTCGATTTTATAAGACGACAGAAATACTGGTGCTAACAAAAGTAGCAAGGAATAAAGTTTAATACGCATTTAGATTTAGGTTAGATTGTAAATGAATTTTCACATTACTAAATTTCTCATTAATAAGTAGCAAATCATTCGCATATCTTAATCACTTCCAACCATTTATTATCTAATGGTAAATACTTTTCTTGAAAATTATGATAAAAAAATAGAGTCTATTTCTTAAAGTTTTGTTGCAAGATCAACACCTGCAGCCAGCAACTCTTGTGTTATCGTTTTGGTATACTCGCTAATTTCTGTTTTGAAATCCACTACTGAAGCACCGGACCGTATTTCTTCCAATCGTTTTTCCCATTGCCCGGTTAACTCAGCCTGTGCAATTTTCTTATCCTTAACTACATCATATACTGCCAATCCTTTTGTTGTAGGCACTAAATTTCGCTTTTCGCGGATGATGTATTCTCTTGTTAACAAAGTTTCTATAATGGCTGCACGTGTTGCAGGTGTACCTAAACCACTGTCTTTCATTGCATAACGCAATTCTTCGTCTTCAATCTCTTTACCTGAAGTTTCGAGTGCTTTTAATAGCGAAGCTTCATTATACATTGCCTTTGGCTTGGTCTGTTTTTCGAGCAAAGCTTTATTTACAATTGGCAATTCTTCTCCTTCTTTTAGCTTTGGTAAAGCTGGATTTTCCTCATCCTTCTTCTCGTCGTCCGTTTCATTAAATACCGCTCGCCAACCAGCGGATTGAATAACCGTTCCATTGGCAATAAAAATAGAACCCGACTCGACTGTTATTTTTGTGATTTCCTTAATGCACTCTTGATGAAAAGCCTCTAACATACGCCCAGCAACCATATCGTATACCGCTTGGTGGTCTTTACTTAAATTGTATGGTTTTTCGCCCGTTGGCAAAACAGCATGGTGATCGGTTACTTTTTTTGCATTTACACTACGTTTATTTAGTTTAATCGTTTGTAAAAATGAAGCCTGTTTCCCAAAATCAGGATGATCGGTAAGTTTTGTAATTAAATTTGGAACGGTAGCAAATACATCATCACCAATATAGCGACTACCGGTACGAGGATAAGATACCAGTTTACTTTCGTACAGATTTTGTAATAAATTTAAGGTTTGATCGGCTGTAAACCCATTTCTTTTATTCGCTTCTTGCTGTAGGCTACTTAAATCGTGTAGTAATGGTGGCGGTTCTTTACGAGGTTTAGCTTCAACATTAGCAATATTACCTCCTTTTTCGAATCCTGATTGAACATCAGCAACTTTATCAAAAATCTGCTGTGCCTCTTCTTTTGTTTTAAAATTAGCCACTGAAATGGCTTTAAATTGCTGACCCTCTTTATCAAGCTGGATGCTAATTTGATAATAGGTTTGAGGCACAAAATTCTTAATTTCGATAAATCTGGAGCAGATCATTGCCAAAGTTGGTGTTTGTACTCTGCCTAATGATAAAACACTTCGTGATCCTGCAGAAATACTCAATGCTTGTGTGGCATTCATCCCCACCAACCAATCAGATTCAGACCTGCAATGTGCCGAATTAAATAGGCTATCGTAGTCGGCCCCTGGTTTTAAATTTCTGAAACCATCTTTAATCGCTTCATCCGTTTGTGATGAAATCCACAGTCGCTTAAAAGGTTTTTTACATTTTAAAAAATAGTAGATATAGCGAAAAATAAGCTCTCCTTCACGTCCAGCATCCGTTGCTACGATAATCTCGGTAGCTTCGTCGAACAGTTTTTTAATAATATCTAATTGCTTTCTAACTCCGGGATCTTCAACAAAGCCATCTTTTGTTTTTATTTTACGAATGGCCAGTTTAAACTTGGCTGGTAACATTGGCAGATGTTGTTTTCGCCAACCAATAAAACCGTAATCTTGTGGGGGAGCTAACTGTAATAAATGACCAAAAGCCCATGTAAACGAATAGCCTTTACCTTCTATATATCCATCCTTTTTAGTTGTTGCCCCAAAAACTTTAGCTAATTCACGTCCCACTGATGGTTTCTCGGCAATAACAATCTTCATTTATTTTGTATTCAATTTAGAGTGCTAAATATCCTAAAAAAATAGTGAAGCAGAGCAGAAAACAATAGATTTTTATCAACCATATAAGGAATGTAAGGCACATTTAAGCTTGTATTTTTCTTAAATGCCTTATATGGTTTATCTTGCACATCAACTAGCTTGCTCATCGGATGAGCGCGCACCCTCATCCGATGAGGAAAAACACCTAGCGGGGCTTTGCCCCCATATAAAACACCAACTTACCGCCACTTGTAATATCACCATGCTTTATGAAAGGTTTTGTTAATTGCTTTCCATTTAATAATACTTTCTGCACATATACATTTTTATCGCTTTGGTTTATTGCTTCAACGGTAAATGTTTTTCCGTTCTCTAAATTTAAACTGGCATTATTAACCGATGGCGAACCTAGCGCATATTCATCACCCCCAGGCGAAACCGGATAAAAGCCTAAAGAAGAAAACATGTACCATGCACTCATTTGTCCACAATCGTCGTTCCCTCCCAACCCATCTGGCGTAGGTTTATATTGCATTTTTAAGATTCGACGTACCTGTGCTTGCGTTTTATAAGCTTGGTCGGTCCAATTGTAAAAATAGGCCACATGATGTGCAGGTTCGTTTCCATGAACATAACCTCCAATTATTCCTTCGCGAGTAATATCTTCTGTTCCAGCAAAGAATTCATCAGGCAGGTGCATCGTAAATAAAGTATCTAAACGCGCTGCAAATTTCTTTTTACCCCCCATTTGGGTGATTAGCGAAGCTGGATCGTGTGGTACAAAAAAGCTATAGTTCCAGCTATTTCCTTCGATAAATCCTTGTCCGTGGGTACTCAAAACATCAAATTCTTTTTTAAAGCTTCCATCTGCCATTTTAGGACGCATAAACCCAATTGATGGATCAAAGTTATTCTTCCAGTTTCCAGAGCGCTTTATAAATTCTTGATATACACTCTCTCTACCTAATTTTTTAGCAATTTGAGCAATGGCCCAATCGTCATAGGCATATTCTAAGGTGTTCGATACCGATACGCCACTCCGTTCGGCCGGAATATACCCCAAATCGATATAATGGCCTATTCCTTCATAATTACGTTTATTAGCCGTAGCAATACATGCATCGAGCGCCTTATTTGCATCACCGTTGTAAACTCCTTTAATAATAGCATCTGCAATTACAGAAACACTATGATACCCACTCATACACCAATTATCATTCGCATAATGCGACCAAATGGGCAACATCTGTAGCGAATTTTGCTCGTAATGCGCCATCATGGATTTTACCATATCATTATTTCGAGCAGGTTGCATGATGTTAAAAAATGGATGTAAAGCTCGGTAGGTATCCCATAACGAAAACGTGGTGTAATTGGTAAACCCTTTTGCGGTATGCACTCCTTGATCTAAACCTTTGTATTGCCCATTTACGTCTGCATAGGTAGTTGGATTGATGAATGCGTGGTACATTGCCGTATAAAAATTAACTTTATCATCTTCTGCTGCATCGACATTTATCTTACTTAATTCTTTATTCCAGGTAGCTTGTGCTTGGTTTTTAACCTTTTCAAAATCCCATCCCTGAATTTCGGAACGCATGTTTTGGAGGGCATTTTCTTGGCTTACGGGCGACAATGCAAACTTAATCTTTACTTTTTCACCTTCTTGTGTATCAAAATCAAAATACATTCTCACTTTTCTCCCTGCTATTTCAGGAAAGTTCTTGGTTTGATCAAACTTGCCCCAAAAACCACGATAAGCTTGCTTTGCATCGAAATTCTTTTGGCCGTAACTTTTAAATTTCTTAGAAAAACTCATCGCAAAGTAAACCGTACGCGTTCGGGCCCAACCACTGGTTTGGCGATATCCCGTAATTAAGGTATCATTAACAACACGAACGTAAGTCCACACAGTTTTTTCGTCGTAGTTATAAATACCAGCCATCAAGTCTAATATAATATGGCTTTGATCTGATTTTGGAAATGTATATTGATGCATTCCTACGCGAGTAGTTGCTGTCATTTCTGCCGTAATGTTATCATCGTCCAATTTCACCTTATAATATCCTGCTTCGGCTGTTTCGTTAGCATGAGAAAACGACGATCTAAAACCAGTTTTAGTATCGCTCGCTATACCTGGGTTCATTTGCAGCTTCCCCTGTGTTGGCATAATTAAAAAATCGCCTAAATCAGAATGCCCGGTTCCGCTAAAATGCGTGTGACTAAAACCTACAATAGTTTTATCTTCATATTTATAGCCTGCGCAATATTTATATACTGAACCATTGTATTTCCCATTTACTTCATAAGGGATGGTGTCTGTTTCGGGACTAAGTTGTACCGCCCCAAATGGAACCGTTGCACCCGGATAGGTATGCCCCATTTTTTCGGTACCAATTAAAGGTTTAACATATTTTACAAGGTCTTTCTGTGCGTTTGCTACAACAGAAAGAAAAACTAAACAACAAAAAAGAAAGTGTTTCATACTTTAATAATGAATTGATATAAGAAAATCGAAGATATTAATTTTACCTGAAATCTTTACTAAAACGTTTTATTAAATTATTGAAATCAAAATTATATCCATATTCTTATATTTACATTTACTAATCAAGCACCAAAATGAACAATAGTGTTACTCTTCGCGATATTGCCAAAGCGCTTAACCTTTCTGCGTCGACAGTATCGAGGGCATTAACAGATAGTTATCAAATTGGAACCGAAACCAAGAAAAAAGTTTTAGCCTACGCCAAGCAGCATCATTATATACCAAATCGTATGGCGCGTGGACTTAAACAGGGAAAAAGCCGGTCCATTGGCGTAATTGTTTGCGCTATTGATAATAGTTTTGTAGCGCAAATGCTTAACGGTATCGATAAATTTTATACCGAAAAGGGGTATCAGATTATCATTATGCAAAGTAAAGAATCGTACGAACAAGAAATTGCCTGTATTGATTTGTTATATGCTGGTGGCATTGATGGTTTACTAATTTCGCCTTCTTACCAAACTACAGATTTTAGTTATTTAATTGAACTGCAGTCTGCTGGATTACCAATTGTATTATTTGATCGATTAAGTGATGGGATTAACACCCATAAAGTAGCAGCAGATCATTTTAATGGTGCTTATAAAGCTACGCAGCATTTAATTGAAAAAGGTTATAAAGCCATTGCACATGTAAATAGTGATACTAAACTAAATATGGCCACCGAGCGTTTCGATGGGTATAAGAAAGCCCTAACAGATGCTGGCCTACCAATAAGAGACGAATTAATTAAATTTTTTGACACAACAAGTTTAAGTGTTTTAACTAAAAATCTTGAAACAGCTCTCTACGAACTCATGGGCTTAACTGAAAAGCCTGACGCTATTTTTACGGCAACCGATTCGTTAAGCACAAGATGTTTGGTATTGTTAAATCAAATGAAATATAGCATTCCTAATGACGTTGCTTTAATTGGTTTTAGCAATAACGATCTTGCAGATGCCCTCTACCCTTCTTTAAGTACAATTAATCAACCCGCTTTCGACATTGGTGAGCTTGCGGCTGAAAAATTACTTTCATTAATTAATAGTAAACATCCTGAACCATTTGAAACCGTGTTGTTGGCTACTGAGTTGCAAGAGAGAGACTCTACTTTACACCAATAATTTTGGTTTTAAGATTACCATATGTTTTCTGCTCATGCCCTCACCTTTTTACATTATAGCGACTACCCATGCAAATTAATTAATCAAAAACCTGTATTTTTGCATTCTGGAAATTAATAATGAGTAAACACGGTAGAATTTTAGTGGCCATGAGTGGCGGGGTCGATAGTTCGGTTGCAGCGGTGATGTTACATGAGCAAGGGTATGAGGTAATTGGCCTAACCATGAAGACTTGGGACTATGCCACGTCTGGTGGAAGTAGTAAAGAAACAGGTTGTTGTAGCTTAGATAGCATTAACGATGCCCGTACTTTAGCGGTAAATTATGGTTTCCCTCATTATATTTTAGATATTAGAGACGAGTTTGGCGATTTTGTAATCGACAATTTTGTGGATGAATACCTTGCGGGCCGTACACCAAACCCTTGCGTTTTATGTAATACTCATATTAAATGGGAAGCATTATTAAAGCGTGCAAACAAGTTAGATTGCGAATTTATTGCAACTGGTCACTATGCCAATATTCGTAAACTCGATACTGGTCGCCACGTAATTTCTAAAGGTTTGGATGAGAATAAAGATCAATCGTATGTACTTTGGGGCGTTTCTCAAGAAAACTTATCGCGCACTAAATTTCCTTTAGGGAGTTTTGCTAAGGCCGAAATTCGTCAAATGGCAATGGATATGGGGCAAGAAGAATTAGCGAAAAAAAGCGAGAGCTACGAGATTTGCTTTGTGCCTGATAATGATTACAGAGCCTTTTTAAAACATAAAGTTGAAGATTTAGAAGACCGTGTTGCAGGTGGAAACTTTGTGAATAGCAATGGGATGGTTATCGGTCAACATAAAGGTTATCCATTTTATACCATCGGACAGCGTAAAGGCTTAGGTGTTGCTTTTGGCGAACCTATGTTTGTGACGCAGATTTTACCTGAAAGCAATACGGTTGTTTTAGGCAGAGCTGATGAGCTTGAACGCAAAGAAGCGATGGTAAGAAATCTCAATTTAATCAAATACGAAAACATTAATGAGCCTTTAAACAATGTAATTACCAAAATTCGTTATAAAGACGCAGGTATGTTAAGTACAATTGTGCAAGAGAAAGATAAAATGCGTGTAGTGTTCGACCATAATGTATCTGCAATTGCACCAGGGCAATCGGCCGTTTTTTATGAAGGAAATGACCTTTTGGGTGGGGGTTTCTTGATTTAAAACCTTAAACCCCTTTGTAATAAACAATTTACCCCAATATTTCGGGAAAGTGATTTTCTTTAAAATTAATTATATTTCAAAATCTTTTCTACCGTTAGTTTGCCGTCGGTCTACCGTCCGTCTACCGTCGGTGTGCCGTCGATTACTAATTTTCAATTAATGCGTTTCTGGCGTGCTAATAGGGATATTGATGATTAACTATAACTTAAATTAAGCGTCTAACGTATTGTTGATCAAATATGGCGCTCCTATTTTTAATTTCTTATCCTTATAGGGCTCGAAATAATAATCAATACGACCTAAATTAATGCCTGCAAATCCAACCTGATTAATGGTGGTAATTTTTCCGTCTAAATTTTTCACGTCATCAGGCACTGCTAAGAACGAATGGGTATGCCCACCAATAATTAAATCGATGTTTTTTGTATTTGCAGCTAATACTTGATCCGAAACGGTGGCCTCTCTATAGCGGTAACCTAAGTGCGATAAGCAAATAACAAGATCGCATCGGTACTCATTTTTAAGCAACGTTGCTATTTCATTTGCCTTTGCAATAGGATCAAGATACTGTGCTTCCCCATAATTTTTGGGATCCACTAAACCTTTTAACTGAATGCCAATGCCAAAAACGCCAATCTTTAGTCCTGCTTTTTTGAATATTTTGTATGGCTTGGTAGAATTTTGTAAAGCTGTATTTTGAAGCTCATAGTTGGCTATTAATACATCGAAATTGGCGTGCGGTAATTGTTTGTAAAAACCTTCTATTCCATTATCGAAATCGTGATTACCTAAAGTAGTGGCATCATAGCCCATTGCGCTCATTAACTTAATTTCGAGTTCGCCACCATATTTGTTAAAATACGGTGTACCCTGAAATATATCGCCAGCATCAAGTAGCAAAACATTTTCTTGCTCGGCTCTTATCTTTTTAATTAACGCCGACCTGCGAGCGGTTCCCCCTAGCCCTTGATTTCTAGAGCCATCCATCGCAAAAGGTTCAATCCTGCTGTGCACATCATTGGTATGGAGTATGGTTAGTTTCTGTAAACGACCATTAGCCAAAGCATCAAAAGAATTAAGGTTCAGTGCAAAAACTGCTCCTACCATACCACCAGCTTTGATAAAATTACGGCGATTAATTTTTTGTAATTCTTCCATCCAATTTTGTGTTAATTTTATTTCCTGCTAATTGTATTTCGTTCACCTCTTTTAATAAGGCATCCCTAATTTTCAAGCCTAAAGTCTTTTTAGAAATCGGACTTGTGAACCCCTTTGCATTATCGCCTCCACTTGCTACATAATCTGAAGTTAATACCATATAATCTTTATTAAGATCAAATTCCTTTCCATTAATAAATATATTTTCTGGCAAATTATTTTTGATATTCATTTTTAAACCAGCAACTGGTTGTCCGCCAGATGCGGCAATGAATTTTAAGACTTCAAATACATCTTTTCCTTTTAAGTTAAAAACTACAGTTTCATTCTCGAATGGCATTAACTCGAATACATTAGAAACCGTAATTGGTCCTTTAGCAATATCATTTCTTAGGCCTCCATTGGTAGAGGGCATTGCAAAATCGATATTAACTTGTATTTTTTTAGCTTGATTTAAAACTGCATCGGCAAAAAAGTTGCCAAGTATCGATTCGGGCAATGCAGATCGTTTCACCAAAGCAACGTCTGTGTGCCCAATAACTTTATTCATTTCACTATCGAGGGCAGTCTTATAAGGCAAATAGACTTTAATAAGAGTACTATCTACCCCAATTTTATCATCTATAGCGTATTCTTCACGGTTCGATTTGGTAAGTGTATAAGGTGTACTGCACGAGCTTAAAAACGCAGCTAATACAATAGCAACGTAAAGTCTATACTTCATTAGCATAATGAGTTTTGTTTTTGCACGAAGATAACTAGTTTATAAAAACGCTAGTTTAAATATATGTAATATTTTTACTCACTTATACCCAATCAATGCCTTTTTTAAGGAAAGTTTGTGTCTGCTCTTCTTCGCTTCCGGCTATAATTTGAGGATTATAATTCCATTTGGCTGTAGGTGGCAAGCTCATTAAAATACTTTCAATACGACCATTGGTTTCTAAGCCAAATTTAGTACCTGCATCATACACTAAGTTGAACTCTGCATAACGACTTCTACGCAAGTATTGCCATTCTTTTTGGGCTTCGGTAAACGATTGATCACGATTTCTATCAATTAACTCTGTATACACAGGAAGAAAAGTATTACCAACAGCTAAAGAAAAATCTAAGATTTGGTTAAAATCAAGCGCTGTGTTTTCGGGTTTCAAACGATCATAAAATATACCGCCTACCCCTCTAGTTTCTTCTCTGTGCTTGATAAAGAAATAATCATCGGCCGTTGCCTTAAATTTGGGATAAAAAGAAGGGTCAAACTCATCGCAAGTTTGCTTTAAACGATGATGAAAAAATCGAGCATCGGTTGGGATTACATAGTGAGGAGTTAGATCTATTCCACCACCGAACCAACGGGTTTGCTCGTCCATTTCAAAATACCGAATATTCATGTGAATAATCGGAACAAAGGGGTTATTGGGATGCATTACTATGGAAACTCCCGTTGCAAAAAAATCATCGCTCTCTACCTTGAAAGCTTTTTTAACCGCTTCAGGCAATTTACCATGCACAGCAGAAAAATTAACTCCACCTTTCTCAATTACATTGCCATGCTGCATTACCCTGGTTCTGCCACCGCCACCACCATCACGTTGCCAAAGTTCTTCTTCAAACTTTGCTTTCCCATCAGCCGCAGCTAAACCTATACAAATTTGATCTTGAATGTGCTGATATGCCCTCGCTACTTCTTCTCTAAACATGGTTAAAACCTTTTATTTGCTAAAGTTAAAGCTAATCGGAGGCTTGTTCCTTATAATTAAAGAGAAAGTACATTTTTTTGACATTATTAGAATTGAGATGTGAGTATTGTGTATTGTGTATTGTGTATTGAGACACTCGAACTAATGATCAATGAACAATTGAACCGCTTTACGCTGCACGCTCAACGCTATACCTCCACATAATCCAAATCTTTGTTAAAAGTTTCTTTTAACTGACTTAGTGCCACCAAAGCGATAACTAAACACACTGCTCCAACAATCATCGCACTTTGCAAAATACCAACCTCCCCTTTTAAAAATTGAAAAGAGATAGTTACTGCTACTACCGAGCCACGTACAAAATTGGGTACGGTGGTGGTAACAGTTGCTCTTAAGTTAGTACCGAATTGTTCGGAGGCAATGGTTACAAAAGTTGCCCAATATCCAGAAGCAAAACCTAAAAACAAACTTAACCAAATAAAGGTTTCTGGGCTTAAGCCTTCGGCTGATAAATAAACTGCAATCGCAATCGCTGTTAACACCAAAAACATGAACATCACTTTTTTACGCGAACGCAGTAGCTGACATAACAATCCGGCCACAATATCGCCCACTGCAATTCCAATATAACAATACATTACGCCTTTACCAGCATTTAATATTCCGGTAGCATTTAAGGCTTTACCGAACTCTGGCGAAAACGTGATGAGCACACCAACTACAAACCAAAGTGGTAAGCCAATTAAAATGCAGCATAAATATTTTTTAAAACGACTAGCGTTATTAAAGAGCATGAAGATATTACCACGTTGAATGGTACTTTCTTTAACTTCCTTAAACAACCCCGATTCGGCCAATCCAACTCGTAAAAACAAGAGTAATAAACCCATGCCACCACCTATAAAATAACTGGTTTGCCAGGTATAATGATCACTTATTAGTGCCGCAGCAACCGCTCCAAATAAGCCTACTCCTGCAACAATCATAGTTCCGTACCCTCTATTCTGTTTGCTCATGGTTTCGGTAACAAGGGTAATTCCGGCTCCAAGTTCTCCGGCCAAGCCCACGCCAGCAATAAACCGTATAATAGTGTATGCGCTCACAGAACTAACAAAACCATTAGCAATGTTTGCCAATGAATACACGATGATCGACCCAAATAACACGCTCAACCGCCCTTTTTTATCGCCCAACACTCCCCATAATATTCCACCTACGAGCATACCGAACATTTGGCTGTTAATAATTGTGGCACCCACACTTAACATATCTTCGTCTAGAACACCTAAATCTTTTAAGCTTTTAACCCGTACAACAGAAAATAAAATAAGGTCGTATATATCTACAAAATAGCCTAGTGCGGCAACAATAATAATAAGGGTTACGTTTTTTTTGTTTGGGGCGTTCATGAGTTTAATTTGGAGCGATTAAACTACAAAAAAATATTGTTTTTTTTATTTATATAACACCAAAAATTCAACTTGCCTTTTTACCTTTTCTAAGCTCAAGCCCATATCTTTTACTATTTTGTTCAAAGATTCTGGATTCTCTGGCTGAAAAGAGAACTTAATGTCCAACTTTTCTGTAGTATTAGTCTCATCAATTATCATGGATTTGTAGGTTCCATAACTTTCTAAAAAATCGGCGAAATTCTTCATCGTTATGCTTTCTTGATCTATTTTACCATGCATAGCAAAATACGTTCTTTTACCAGATTTATTTCTAGCTATCGCATTAAATTTAGTTTGATCAGCAATCTTTAACACATACACATCTTTTAACTGTGTTTCTGTTTTTGCTTTTAAATCAAATCTATTTAACAATTCGCTTTTAAGTGTGGGAATTAAATCTTTTTTGTCTTTGACAATAATATCCAAACAATACATTTTATCCTCTTTATCCTCGGTTTTGTTAAGTGTTCTTTCATAAGGAAAATCACCAAAAGCCTTTCTATACATCGAAGCAATACCTACATTAACAAAAGTTAACCTTCGCCCGGCAAAAGCTGGTTTGTCTGCAAAAGTTACCATCATTCCTGGTCCGCCTTTTATTTCGGGTTGAATTAAAAAGCGAGTTTTCAATGTGTCTTCAGCATAAAAATAGTCTTTTATAAAATCTACAGTTAAATTGTCTTTCTTTTCAGGAAGATGTACCTCTTTGTCGCTTAATAAGCTATCTATCGTACTGGCAGTAATGTTTTCGGGTAAAGTTGCGGCTATTAGCTTTCCAGTAGGAGAAATTAATGCACTATGAGGAATTAATCGATGAGGAAACATTTTGGCTAGTGAACGAGCGGTATCAATTGCAAACCAAAGATTAGATGGTCTAGCTTTTAAAAACAGTTTAATTCTTTCGTCGCCCTCATCAGTTACAGTAATTACTTGTAGTTTGTCTTTGTATTTTGCTTGTAGCTTTTGTAGATGTGGCATTGCCGATAAACATGGTCCACACCAAGTTGCCCAAAACTCTATCCAAACTAGTTTACCTTTAAATTGTTGCAGTTCTGCTTTTTTTACTGGCGCATTTAAGATCGTTTCAAACTTAAAGTTAGGTACCTGTTCCTTATTTTTTACTTGTGCAAAAGCTGAATTTCCAATAAGGAATAAACAAGCTGTAATTATTTTTTTTATCATCTTATGTATCTATTTATATAGGGCAAGCATATCTATTTTTCGTTCTGCTTTTTCAAGCTTTAAGCCAATATCACGTAGTGCTTTAGTAAGCGTTTCAGGTTTTGCTCGTTCAAAAACCAGTTGGATATTAAATTTAGTTTCGATGCCTGTTTCATCGACTACAGGAAGGTTAACAATTCCATAATTTTCTAAATAGTCAGAAATATCAGAAAAAACTACCCCATCGCCCGAAAATGTACCAGAACCAGCTCCATAGCTACCCTTTCCGATAATTTCACTTATTGAAATTTGCTTAACTTTTTCTTTATCTTCTACTTTTAATATATAAACAGGTTTAACGAACTGTTCAATTTTTGCTTGTAGATCAAATCTTTTTAATAACTCCTTTTTTAATGTTGGCAATAACTCTTCTGGTGTTCTTGTTACAAGATCCATGCAAAATCTTTCGTTTTTGATTTTCTCATCATTTTCTACCTTATTAATTACTCTTCCATAGGCTAAATCTCCATATGCAATTCGATACATATTCTCTAGTGTTAAATTAATCATGGTTAATCTTCGCCCTTTAAAAGCAGCTTCATCATTAAAGCGTCTCGACATACTTGGTCCGCCTTTAATTTCAGGTTGAATAAGCAAACGAGACTTAACCGTATCAGCAGCATAAAAATAATCTTTCACGAAATCCTTACTCACGTCTAGCTTCTCCTTAAGTGTTACTTTTTCTTTCCGAACCAATTTTGCCATCACCTGTTCCGTGATCTCCCAAACACTAGTATTCATGATCAGTTTTCCTTCGGCATCAATTAACACCGAATGCGGAATAGTTTGATATGGAAATAAGGAACTTAATTTTTTACTTGTATCTAAAGCAAACCATAAATCTGAAGGTCGGGCCTTTAAAAAGAGATTAACTCTTTTTGCACTCTCATCTGTAACGTTAATAATCTGTAACTTGTCTTTAAATTTCTTTTGCAACTCTTCTAGATGGGGCATTGCTGCAACACAAGGTGAACACCAAGTTGCCCAAAACTCGATAAGCACTACTTTACCTTTTAGTTCGTTTAATTTAATTCGCTTTACAGATGAGTTTAAAATTGAATTAAACTCTAGCTCAGGTACTTTTTCACCATTTTTAACTTGTGCAAAAGCATAACTCCAGATGAGCAATGCGATTAAGATTATTTTTCTCATGTCTAATTTATTTCCGCAAATGTGAGACGAAAAATTTCTTATTAAAGTTAATAGCAGTTAAGTGAGCGTTAATTAGTGTTAACTCAGCTCGAATTTCCATAAATGTGCCTTATGTTTGTAACATGCAGAAAAGAATAGTTTATGTTTTAATCTTGATGAGCTGCTGTGTTTTGAGCATTACGGGTTTACAACTTTATTGGAACTACCAAAATTATAAAACAACTGTAAATAACTTTAAAACAGACACCAACAATGCTTTAGAAGTTGCTGTAAATAAAGAAATAGCACTGAGACAACAGGAGCTTGTTTTAAAGGTAAAATATTGGCTTGCCGATACTTCATTTCTCAAAATAGAATGCAATATTAATAATAGAGATAGCAACACGGTTTTTACTATTCAAGATGTACATCCACGATTTAAAGAAGATAGCACCAGAAAATCAAGACTGTTTAACATAGGTATTAATTATTTTAAGCAAAAACTTAAAGAGATAACACCAGAAGCAAAAAAAATATTCATTAACCATTTTGCAGAGCGAACTTTTAAAGATGATATAGAAGATGGGGCTATTTTTTACTATACACAAGGCTTGGGCGATAGTATCCATAAAGCGTTTGATGAAAGTAAATTTAATCCTAAAAAATTTATTGATCTTTATAAAACAGAATTAACTAAAAGAAATATAGCTACATCATTTAAACTCGTACGAAAACCCCAAATTAAATCATCCACATTAATTTTATCAGCTAACACTTCATTTAGAAAATCTTATAAATCTGAGCCAATATTTGTAAGTCTTGAAAGTGCAAATAGTTATTATTTAAAAGAAATGAAGGGTTTAATATTAACCTCTCTTTTATTAATTGCCATTACTATATTCTGCTTTTATTATACGATTAGAATGTTATTTAGTCAGCATAAACTAGTTGCTATTAAAAACCAGTTCATCAGTAACATGACGCACGAAATTAATACGCCATTATCGTCTATTCAAGTTACAGCAGAAGCATTAAAGCAATTTAACCCTGACGAAGAAACCCGAGAGAAATACCTAGACATTATACTTTATCAAACTAAAAAGCTAAACGACCTCTCAGCAGAAATCCTCGAAAATGCTAAGCTGGAAACTTTAGATTTTAAAAGAGATGAAGAAGTTGACCTAGAACGATTGTTATTAACCTTAATCCAAGAATTAAAGCTAGAAGAAAAAGTAGTTTTAAAATATCAATCAAACCTAGCTGGTTACCTCCTAAAAGGAAATAAAAACCATCTTTCTCGTGCTATAGGAAATATCTTAGAAAATGCTTTCAAATACAACGATAACGAAGAACCAAGAATCGAAATTAAATTAACAAAAAACCAGAAAGAAATTAAACTCACCGTTAGCGACAATGGGCCAGGTATTGCCAATGAATTTAAAGAGAAAATATTCGAACAATTTTATCGCATCCCTACCGGAAATGTTCATGATATTAAAGGATACGGCTTAGGATTAAGTTATGTTAAAAAAGTAATTTCGCAACATAAAGGAACTATCACCCTGTTTGACAACCAAACTACAGGCAGTATATTTTCTATTAATTTACCTAGCTAATGAATAATATTAACCTGTTGCTAGTTGAAGATGAGCCATTCTTGGCCAAAGTAATCGAAGATAGCTTAAAACAAAAGGGTTATGCCGTAACTTATGCTGCTGATGGTAAAAAAGGATATAATTTATTCTTAAATGGGATTTTTGACTTGCTAATTCTTGATGTGATGCTGCCGTATACAGATGGATTTACATTGGCAAAACAAATTAGAACCGTCAATAAAAATGTTCCTATCCTGTTCTTAACTGCGAAAACTGATACTGCAGATTTAATTGAAGGTTACAAAAGTGGTGGTAACGATTACCTCAAAAAACCTTTTAGCTTGGACGAGCTTTTTCTTCGAATAGATGAATTATTAAGAAGGAACCACGATCAAGAAAAATTAAACCTAGTTGATATTAGTATCGGGAGCTATAGTTTTAGTCACCATAAACAAGAACTGAGACATGAAAACGAAATGATTAAACTTTCGAATAGAGAAAGCGAGCTGTTGCTATTACTCTATAAAAACAAAAATCAGTTAACTGACAGGAAAATGGTTTTACTTTCACTTTGGGGTGATGATAGCTTTTTCAACACGCGAACCATGGATGTTTTCATCACGCGTTTGCGGAAACACCTTAAAAAAGATGAGCAAATAGAAATTTTAAACGTTAGGGGTTTGGGGTATAAATTAATTTGTTAATGATCGTGATGAATTTTAAGCTTATCCAATAATTCGGCCGAAATATTATCGGCATACACGCCATAAGCATCTATAATTACCCCTTTTAAATTACCAACAGGTGAAGAAATAGCATAAATAACAGCACTATCTGCCGGATCGGTCATTCCCTCAAAACGATAAAATTCATCTATCTCAAATTCTTCGGGCATTAATTGCAGATCTAACGATTTACACTCAATACAGTCTTGAGCAAGGTTAAAATCATATTCGTAACCTCTTTTTTCTAAATCTGCTACAGCAGCCGTAATCGTATCATAAACATACATAAAGCAATATACTTAATTTATTCAATAATCATGCTTTGCTCTGTAGAAGTTGAAGCACTAAAATACCCGAGGGCACCATTGTTAAAATTAGAATTTGGATTGGCTGGTGTAGTTGGTGGACCACCATTACCCGTTATCTGCGTTATCGAAAATAAGTACCGATAAACATTTTCGTCAATCGTTAAAAATTGTACTCTAACCATATCTCCAACATTTAGCTCTGGATCGTCAATAAAAATATTATTTTTCACTTCTTTTCCATCATTAAATCGATCAGAATCGATATAGAATTCGCTGCGTTTTACAGTATTAACGAACAAGCGGTTGTAATAGAAGTTTGGAATCCCCAATGGATCTGTATAATTAACTTGTACACTCTTTCTTGTCTCATTGAAAAAAGTAAGCTCTGCTTGTTTTAAAGATTGAATAGGAACTGGTTGGGGCATTATTGAAATTGCTGTATATGTTTTCCCATTTACGGTTACATTAAGCGTATATTTTTTCCCTGGAATACCTCTGTAACGGGAAGATAGATAACTCCCAGGTGTTGGCTCTGTAAAGGTAAGCGTTGGTCCGTTTTCTTCCTGTAAAGTAACTGTTGCTCCTGTTACGGGTACTTTTGCATTACTGGCGTCAAAATTAGCAGTGCTAGAAATAGAAACGGTATGTCTCGTACTTATATTTGTAAAAATAGACTCGATCACTATTTTAGGCTCTGTGTTAGCTAAATTTAGGTTGATGACTTTTTCACAAGAAGAAAATAATATTGCAATTAGTATAAAGCTGATTTTACGCATAGTTAAAATTTGAAATTCCATGTAGCTGATGGGATAATACCGAATAGCGATGTTTGTACCGCTTGAGTTTGTGAAGTGTTGTTTGGATTGTTTCGAAATTCGACAGAAAATGGGTTCATTCTATTGTATACGTTATAAATACCAAAATTCCAGCTCGATTTAAATTTCTTGTTCGGTTTAGCTTCTAATGTGGCCGATAGGTCTAAACGATGAAAATCTGATGTCCGATTTGCATTTCTTTCGCCATAGTAAAATACAGTTTTCCCATCTAAAATATATTTAGCCAGTGGGAAAGTGACTGCATTGCCAGTGCTATACACAAATGTGGATGCAAATACCCATCTTTTCCCAGCTTTATAAATACCTACTAGTGATAGATCATGCGGACGATTTTGCCGTGCCGTAAACCAATTTCCAGCATTAATTAAACCAAACTGCCGTTGTGTTTTAGAAAGCGTATAACCTATCCAGCCATTAAATTTCCCATATTTCTTTTTAAGGAAAAGCTCTACACCATACGCCCTACCCTTACCGTACGTTAAATCGGCTTCTACATTTTGATTGCCTCTTAAATCAGTTCCATTTCTGTATTCTATTTGATTTTGCATTGATTTATAGTACAACTCAGCAGAAAATTCGTAATTATTATCTTTAAAGTTGTTAAAATAACCCAAAGAATACTGATCGGCTAATTCTGGCTTCGTGTTTAAGCTGTTCATGATGTATAAATCTGTTGGCGAAGTAGCGGTAGAATTAGACATGAGGTGTAAATTCTGAACATTTCGGGTATAGGCTGCCTTAATAGCTTTCGAATCGTTTAACTGAAAGCTCGCAGAAAAACGAGGCTCTAAATTTATATACGTTTTAACAAAAGAGCCTTCTTTATAAAAAGTAGAGCTTGTTGCTATTCCATCCGCATCATAGGTTTTAAAAATGCCTCCGCCTAGTACCGAAAAGGTAGATAATCGTAATCCATACACTAATTTAAGTTGTTCGCCAACATTATATTGGTCTGAAATATAGGTTGCAAATTCGAGTCCCTTTCTAGTTTCTATTTTAATTGGATTAATGCTAGAGGTGCTTGGAGAAGTAATTTGACCAGGTGCAATGGTATGATGAATAGCATCAAAACCAAATTTAAGTTCATGTTTATTGTTTAAAGCAAATGAGAAGTCTTGTTTTAAGTTAAAATCTTTTATGCTTGAATTCACCGAGAACTCATTTCCACTTAATAAATTTTCGATGGTGTAATCGTATTTACTCATAATCAATGATGTATTCGAAAACAAGCGGTTGCTAAAAAGATGGTTCCATCTTAAAGTTCCAGTTGCATTGCCCCAGTTAAAGCCAAATGTATTACTTAGGCCTAATTTATCTCTTCCGAAGTAACCTGATAAATAAAGTGTATTCTTTTCGTCGATCTGATAATTCGCTTTTGCATTTAGATCATAAAAATACAAAATACTGCCTCTAATTGAGGTATCTGGCGCAAAGGCTAAAAAAGAATCAGCATATGTTCTTCTTCCACTGATCATAAAAGAGCTTTTGTCTTTTATAAACGGCCCCTCAACCTTTAACCTAGACGAGATTAATCCAATTCCACCCTCAAATGTGGCTTCCTTTTTATTCCCATCATTCATTCTTACATCTAAAACAGAGGATAATCTTCCACCATATTGTGCAGGCATCCCCCCCTTATAAATTGTTACATCTTTTATAGCGTCAGAGTTAAATGTCGAGAAAAAACCTAATAAATGCGATGCATTATATACCGGAGCCTCATCCAATAAAATCAAGTTTTGATCGGTTGCTCCACCCCTAACGTAAAAGCCACTATTTCCTTCACCGGCCGATTTAATGCCAGGTAAAAGTTGCAAGGTTTTTAAAATGTCTTTTTCGCCAAATAGAACAGGTATGTTCTGTATATCTTTAATATTTAACTTTTCGACCCCCATCTGTGCTTTAATTAGGTTATCATTTCTTCTAACACTACTAATCACTACTTCATTTAACAGCTGCGAATCGTCTAAATCAAAATCTTCTTTCGTGTTCGCTTTAACAGTTACATCCTTAATTAACGTCGCATAGCCTACATAAGAAATCTCAAATTTATAAACTCCCTCTGGCAGTGTTAAAGAATAAAAACCATACGAATTAGTGGTAGTTCCCGATTGGGCAAAGTCAATTATTTTAATGCTGGCACCGATTAATGTTTCACCAGTTGATCCATTTCTAACTGTTCCATTTACAGTGAATTGTTTTTGCGCATGGGCTAATGTACTTAAGGCAAAAGAAAAAATGAGCAAAACGAATATATATTTATGGGGAGTAATTGTCTTCAAAATGCTAGTCATTTAAGTTTATCTAATCCAAAAGTAAGTTAAGTAATTGAATCTGCTGTAAAATTTTAAAACTTCAATTCTATTTCTGATATTTAAACATCATGGTTGTTTCAGAAAAAACGCTTAAATGGGCTTTATGTTTTTACCCTCCTTTTTTATTTCAACGCATTTGGGTTAAAAAATTTCACGATGGCTTTTTAGGTGTTGATGTAAAAATTACCAATAGCTTTTTAAACCGAAATTATAACGGTTCAATATTTGGAGGCTCAATTTATGCAGCTACCGATCCATTTTATGCGTTACTTTTTGATCAATTAATGCAGCGCAGGGGTTTTAAAGCTAGAGTTTGGCTTAAAAGTGCATCCATTCAATACCTTAAACCAGGTTTAACTAGTTTGCATTTTACCATAAAAATTACTGACGAAATGATTGCTGAAGCCGAAAGTTCATTAAATGAAACTGGAAAATTTGTTAAAGCTTATCCAATGGAGCTTTATAATGATAAAGGCGAATTATGCGCAACAGTAATGAACGAGATTTATTTACGCCATAAATTTCCTGACGAGAAACAACGAGTAGCCATTTAATAGCCGAACCATGAACATTAAAAGATTAATACTTGAAGGCGAAAACGTTAGTTTAGACTTTAAAAAAACCATAAGCAGTGCCGAAAAAATTGCTAAAACTTTGGTTGCATTCGCCAATAACCGTGGCGGAAAATTATTAATTGGCGTGGCCGATGATGGTACCATTAAAGGAGTAAAATCTGAAGATGAAGAAAAATACATGATTACCAAATCTGCCAATCAATTTTGTAAGCCTGCCATTGAACCTAAATTTGAAGAAATTTATATTGATGATAAGGTGATTTTAGTGGTCGACATTCCCAAAAGTGATTTAAAACCACATTATGCGTTAACAGAAGACAAAAAATGGTGGGTTTATTTTCGCGTAAAAGATAAAAGTATACTGGCAAGCAAAATTATAGTAGATGTTTTAAAAGAGGGAAATAAAGAAACTGGTCAACTCATTGCCTATTCCGATTACGAAAAAAAATTGCTTCACTATTTAGAAGAACATGGAAGAATTACACTTAAAGAATATGCTAAACTCACAAAAAGCGCAAATAAAAAAGCACAAAGAATAATTGTAAGTTTAATATTAGCCGGAGTGCTTATTCCACATCTTTCAGAAAAAGAAGAATATTTTACTGCTGCGAGTTAACGATAAAAACTGCATTTTTGTAAACTTATGTCGTTATCCCTCTTCACAAAGTATAAAGCGTATTATAAAGAAAATCTAATTCTTGCCGGACCAATTGTGGTTTCACAGATTGGCCACATGGCTACACATATAGCCGACAGTGTAATTGTTGGGCAATTTGCCGGAACTACACAGTTAGCTGCTGTTTCGTTGGTAAATAGTTTATTCATGCTAGTTCTAGTAATTGGCTTAGGTATTTCGTACGGGTTAACACCATTAATCGCACAAGCAAGTGGCAGAAAAGAAAAAGATGAGTGTGGGAAACTGCTTTCAAATAGCTTAATTATAAATGCCATTACCGGATTATTTTTATACACTATTATCCATTTTGGTACACTGAGCGTAATTGACCACTTAGGTCAATCGGTCGAAGTGGTAGCGCATGCAAAACCATATTTAGGTCTTTTAGCTTTATCTATTGTTCCATTAATGATTTTTCAAACCTTTAAGCAATTTGCAGAAGGTTTAGGTTTTACCCTTCAAGCGATGCGAATTTCGATTGTAGGCAACCTGCTTAATATTGTGCTGGGAATAATCTTTGTAAAAGGAATGTTTGGCATCGAACCAATGGGTGTAAAAGGTGTAGGTTTAAGTACATTAATTGATAGAATATTAATGGCCTTGGTAATGGGTTTATATGTGCTTCGCTCTGTTCATTTTAAAAGTTATCTGTTAAAGTTTAAGATTACTTTTATGGATAAAGTTAGAAGCAAACAAATTATTAGAATTGGTGCACCTGTAGCTATGCAATATATCTTCGAGATTAGTGCATTTAGTGGTGCGGCGGTTATAATTGGAACCATTGGCACTGCACAACAGGCTGCGCACCAAATCGCCATTAGCTTAGCTGCGTTAACGTATATGGTGGCTAGTGGTATTGCATCATCGGCTACTATTAAAACCGGGAATTATTTGGGAGAAAAGAGCTTTACCGATCTACGTCGCTCGGCAATTGCTAGTTATCATGTGGTTATTGTATTTATGTGTATTACTGCCATCTTATTTATTTTTGCTAGTGGATTACTGCCCTATTTCTACACAAAAGATGTGGCCGTAGTAGAAATAGCTGCCCAATTATTAATCATTGCAGGCTTTTTTCAATTATTTGATGGTACTCAAGTTGTTGGCCTAGGTGTTTTGCGCGGCATCGGCGATGTAAATGTGCCTACTTACATTACTTTTCTATCTTATTGGGTTATTGGAATACCTCTAGGTTATTTTTTAGGTATTTATTTAAACTTAGGAGTTAACGGTATCTGGTATGGCTTAACTATTGGTTTATTAACCGCCTCAATCTTATTGTTCTTTAGGTTTCAGCAGCGAACACGGTTATTAATTACAAAAAACTTACAATCCACTACTTAGAATTAGTCTAAACAACTTGCATAGTAAGTGTATTTTTCACACCTTTGCGCTAAATTAGAATTAGTCTAAATTGAAGAAGGTTTATATTTTAATATTTTCTATTTGTTTACTGTTTAAAGGCATGGTGCTACATGCTCAGAATAAAAATCTTGTACTTAATGGAATAGTGACGGATAATAAAAATCAATTTTTAGACTTTGCTACTATTTTTTGTGAAGAAACGCAATTATATTCAGTAACAGACAAAAAAGGAAAATTTTCTATTTCAGTTCCTTCTAGCTTAAATCAAATTAATATTCGGGTTACTTCTATTGGAAAAAAATCAGTAGAAAGAAAAATAGACGAAAAGGACTTTCTAAGCATCGTCAATATCGTTTTAGTTGAGAACAGTCTTACACTTAAAGAAGTTCAGATAAGTTCAAGCTATACAAAAAGTAAAAATTCAATTTCGTCCATCACCTTTAACGAAGAAGCTATAGAAAGAATTCAGGCTTTTAGTTTAATGGATGTATTAAATACTTTACCTGGTAAACAGCTTATTGCCCCTAATATTAACAGCTCTCAAACTCTTACATTAAGAAATACTTTAGGAGGTACATACGGCTTGAACAATTCACTTGGAATTCCAATTATTGTTGATGGTGTGACCCTCTCAAACGACGCAAACATGCAGTCGAGACCTATTACCCAACGAGGAATGGGGAGTTCTGTTTTACCTGCTACCAATGAATCGTTTGCAAATGATGTTCCATTTCGGGGAATTGACCTAAGAGAAATTCCAGTAGAATCAATCGAAAAAATTGAAGTTATACAAGGTGTAGCATCTGCAGAATATGGCGAATTAACTGATGGAGCTATTATTATTGAACGTAAGGCAGGTAAATCGCCACTTCAATTTACAACTAACATCAACGCTGGCTCAACAAATTACTCACTAAATAAAGGATTTAATCTTCCTAATAATCTTGGTGGGTTAACAACAGATTTCAACTACGCAATTTCAAATGATGATCCAAGAGACAAATTTCAAGAATATAGACGCTATTCGCTCTCTATGCGTTGGCAATATAACATTAACAAGTCGATAAGAAACAAATTAAATATTGATTATAATCGAAAAATAGATGAAGGTAAGCTTGATCCTGATGATGGTAAGAGAGAGGAGTATTATTCTAAACAAAATGGAGTAAGGCTATCTAATACTACTGATTTTAAGGTATCGTCAAAATATTTAAACAACGTAAACCTAACACTTTCATATGCAATAGCGAATCAAGAAAGTTATTCCCAATTTTTTCTTAATCAGCCGACGAAAGGCTATACTGCAAAAGACACCACCGGAATTTATGAAGGAACAGTACTTGGTGGCCAATATCTGGCTATCGAACAAATTGTAGGAAAACCCATCACAGCAAGCGGAAACTTAAGGTTTACTACATTATTGAATATTGGTAACACCTTTCACACATTATCGTATGGTATAAACAGCAATTACACTAATAATGGTGGTAAAGGTATAGTTAATGACCCAGACAGACCTCGCCATGTTAATTTTAATGCGACAAACATTCGTCCCTATTCATTCGAGCTTACACCTTCGATGATTAATTCGGGTATTTATTTTACTGATAACATTGGCTATAAAATTTTTGGTAAAAAAATTACTTCTAATTTAGGGGTTCGTGTGGATTCGCAAAATGGATCACTATCTTTTCAACCTAGGTTAAGTACACAAGTAAAATTAAGTGAAGAATGGAATTTTGGCCTTGCATATGGCATCTCAACAAAATCGCCAACACTTGCTCAAATTTATCCGCCACCTGCTTGGATAGACATTCCATTAATATTTGCATTAAACTCTGATGCAGCTTTATACCTAGTTTATACCAAAAAATTTCATACTACAAACCCCGATTTAAAGCCTAGCAAATCTTCTCAGGCAGAATTTACGTTAAATTTTAATAACAGATTATTTAGTTCCCGATTAAATGCTTTTTACAAAGGCTCAAGAAATGGGTTTAACACGGTGAAACAATATCAATCGATAACATTGCCGAACTACAATTTTGGTTATGATAATGCCTTAAAAAAATTCACTTATCAAGAGAATGGAACGTACACCAACCATTTTCAAAACTCATACTATAACATTCTAAATGTGATGCACTCAGATAGTTATGGTTTTGATTGGTCTATCGCAATACATAAAATCCCCTCACTAAATACAAGTTTATCTACAAGTACATCATTTATTGTCTCCAAAGAAAAGAATCCAATCGTTGATGTTGTTCCTTTGAATACACCCATTATTATAGATGGATACAATGTTAACTATGCCCTTTATCAACCCCTATCGAACGACAAAAGGTATGTGATTACAAGTAAGTTAAATTCAACTACTCATATTTCAAAAATAGGGTTTGTGGTTATGACCAATACTGATTTTTATTGGGCAAATGGTAGATCGTCACAATATACAAATACATTACAACCCGCCTTTGGTTATTTAAATCAAAATATGCAATATGTTTTATTTAAGAAGGGACAAGAAAATATAATTCCGCCTAGAAATCTAAATTTAAGTGGTACAGATCAAAAATTAATCTATGCAATTTTTTCTATGTCTGTTGCCAAAGAAATTAATAAGCGAATTAGAATTGCTATAACTAGTTACAACACATTCAATTTCCGTCCAGAATATAGCTATACAGACCCAGATACAGGAAAAACAACAACCACTGTCTATGGATCCCCCCTTAGCATAACAGGTGGAATATCACTAAAACTTTAATTTATAAAATATTATGAAACAGAAATTACCAGTATTTTTTATCATTCTTATAACACTATTTGTTAGCAGCTGTAAAAAAAATGAAGATGAGGCTAAACCCATCAACTTAAATATTCAACTTAATGTAGATCAGAATAAAGTTTGGTTTGAAGTACCTTATGAAGGTGCAGAAATTACATTAATTAATAAAGCCAACAATAGTAAATATACCTTAAAAGCGAATCATGCTGGCCAGGTAGCTGTAGAAAACATTGTACCTGGTGTATATTCAATTAATGTTTCACTTAAAATTTCTGCTGCCGAATTTACTACTTTAACAGGTACATTTCGCGAAAGTGACTATCACCTAAATTACTCGCTCGACAATCAATCTTATTTCAATAATTCTGAGGTGAAAATTCAATTGGTTAATAGTGAAACCATTGGAGGTTTTGTAATTAAACAAATTTATTATGCTGGTTCAAATGCTTCAAGTGGCGCTATTTTTAGAGATCAATTTATCGAAATCTATAATAATACCTCCGAAACATTGTATGCAGATAGTTTATTAGTTGCCGTAGTATATGGAAAAACCACTAAAAATACGGATAACTTCTCTTTGGCTAATAATCAGTACGATTGGAGCAAATCTGTAGGAATCACTTATACTGGTAATGCAAATGATGATTATGTGTATCTAAAAGCGTTATTTATGATTCCTAGCGATGGCTCTGGCAAAAAATATCCAGTATTAGCAGGAAAAAGCATCGTAATTGCACAAACTGCAATTGATCATACTAAACCATATACTAATAATGGCGGTACTACGCAAAACATTGCAAATCCAGACTTGACAGTGAACTTAGTGAATGCCGATTTCGAGGTTTGGATGTATCCTTATGAACAAAAAATAGAACCTGGAAGAACCATGTTTGGAAGTGATGTTCGTAATCCAAATGTATCTAATATGGAAACTTTTTTTGCAACTGGTATGAGAGACATGGTTTTAACTCCACAAGGAAAAGATTCGTATGCTATTTTAAAAGTTGATAAAACCGTTAATTTAAATAATTTACCAGCTTACGCTATTCCAACGGTTACTTCCCCTACTGCCACAACGGTTAAATATCCACAACTTCAGGCAAAATACATTATTGATGCAGTAGAAATTGAAGCCACTATATCTTCAGATCAAACTCCAAGAAGATTACCCATGGCTTATGATTCTGGTGCTATCGCTACAACTGGTGGCCCTTATTCAAGCCAATCTATTATTCGTAAAACTGCTAAAACTATTGGAGGTCGTCGTGTTCTACAAGATACAAATAACTCTCGTTCCGATTTTGGAGTATTAACAAAGGCCAACCCTTATAAGGATAATGCTTCATTTCTCGACAAGTAAATTCTATGGTAAGAAATAAATCACTAGCGATAACTTTTACATTTTTTTTCTTTTCCGTTCTGGTATATGCGCAGAAAGGAAAAGATTCTATTTATATTTTTCAACAAGATAAAAATCTGATTGATAATATATTGTTTTCGCCTACCTTTTCTAATGGTAATGATTTAACTAACTATGGAATCTTAAAATTAGATTTTAAACGTGAAACCGGAGGACTAAGACGGGCTCAAGAAGCATATAACGTAAGTATGCCTAAATTTTTAGCCAAAGGATTTAATATTTTAGGAAAGTTTAGGATAGCTGGTAGTTTTGAATTCAATAAATCGTTTGAAGATAGCTTAGCGAATGGCCAAAAAAATAATCTCGATGATTTTAGTACATTTTATCCCTACGCTAATAAAAGTGGCAACTATGAACGTCAGAATTACATCTTCAAAACTTCTATAAGTTACGATGCTTTAAATAATCACCTTAGTCCATATTTAAATTTAGACTACCATAAACATTGGAGTACGGGTTCTGTTGATCCTCGATTAAATTCCAATCGTTTTATTTTAAAAGTTAGTCCAGGTGTAGTAATTAAAACCAAAAAACATGCTTTAGGTATTTATGGGACTATAGGTAAGGCCGATGAGCAAGTAAGCTTAGCCTATAAAAATGACAATTACAAAACGAGTTTACTTTATCCCGATCGTATCCACTACATGCAATATGGTTATGGAAGTTCGAGAATTAAAGATACCAGTAACGTGTACAAATACGATCAATACAGAGGAGCTGGCATTCAATATGCATTAAATTTAAAAGATTGGAACGTTCAGTTCTCAACTGCATATGAACTTTATAAAAACAAAAACTATGACCGAAGCAAGACTACCCTAGGCTTTGCCACAGTAGGCGTTTTTAACCTAAATACGATAACTAGCTCATTATTGTTGAATAAAAAAACATATGAAAAAGGTGATCAGCAAATTTTGTTAGACCTTACTTACAATGAAGGTTACGATGGAAATATAAAAACCTCTGGAAGTTTAAATAGGGTGAACTATAGGGTTAAAGCGTTTAATTTGAATGCATCTTATTATTACCTTTGGAATAAAACTAGAAAATCTCCAATTGAGCTTGGTTTAACATTTGCTTATGCTCAAAATGAAAAACAAGATCTAGGTCAGTCAAGCGCTTTATCCTATGAACAATTGCAAATTGGAATTAGTGGTAAACTGTATCGTAAAATAGATGCTCAAAGTACAGTTAAATTCTCATTAGCTCCGTATTATATTATGCCCTTAAACACAACGCTAAAGTATAACCCCAATTCATTAACTGAATTTATAAGAAATGTTGTATTCACAGATTATTATTATTTTAATAATAAAACGATTGGCGCCGAGATCTATGGAGAATATATTTCTTCAAAACTTATTAAAAATCAACAATTTGGCTTATATTTTCAATTAGATTATCGCCATCAATTAAAGCAAGAATTAAGAGTAGATTTAAATCCTACATTTATTCCTAACAACCATAGATCTATATTTCACCTTGGTATGAACATGTACTTATAAAAAAATCCATATTTTTACAAAATGAATAAAGTGTTGCCGGGGTTGGGAATTTTATTTGCCCTTTTGTTATTTTTTTCCTTCAAATCTATCAATTTAAGCTTTAACAGTGATATACCTGTTGATTCGCTACGTAAGCTCTATTCAAAACCTACAGATCAATGGCCTAAACCAACTGTAGATAAAGGTGTTGCCTTCCAAGAACTTGGTATTCTCCCTCCTTCGCCCATCGATCTAACTAACGATTCGATCAAAAAGATTGTAGAGTTGGGCAGGTTGCTGTTCTTCGACCCACGATTATCAGCTTCTAACCAAATTTCTTGTTCGAGCTGCCATTCTCCTGATCTAAATTGGAGTGATGGAAAAGAGGTTTCTATAGGGCATGATCATGCTTCTAACACCCGAAATGCCCCATCATTAGAAAATGTATGGTTTTATAAGCGTTTGTTCTGGGATGGAAGAGCAGAAAGTTTAGAACAACAAGCAGAAAGTCCATTAACATCTAAAATTGAGATGCATCAGGACGTGAAACTTCTTCCTAAAAAGTTAAAAAACATCAAAGGTTATCAATCTTATTTTAAAGCTGCTTTTGGCGATAGTAAGATTACCAACGAACGTGTTTTTAAAAGCTTGGCCGATTTTCAACGCACTATTGTGAGTCGTAAAACAGATTTTGATCGGTTTTTAGAAGGAAATAAGAATAGTTTAACTGATCAGCAATTGGTTGGTTTGCACCTATTCAGAACCAAAGCTAGATGTATAAATTGCCATAACGGGCCACTATTTACAGATAATGAATTTCATAATGTTGGTTTAACCTACTATGGCCGCAAGTATGAAGATTTGGGTTTGTATAATGTGACTAAAAAATCTGAAGATGTGGGTAAATTTAAAACACCCGGCCTTCGTAATGTAATGCGTACTGGTCCGTGGTTTCATAACGGTTTATTTGGAGATATGGATGGTATAATGAACATGTATAATGTTGGTATGCCTGTACAAAAAGTTAGACCTGAGCAGGAAAACGATCCGCTATTGCCTAAAAACGATAAGTTACTTAGAGGTTTAATGTTAAGTAAAGCTGAAAAGGATGCTGTCGTGGCCTTTTTACAATCCATTACCACACTTCCGTGGAAAGATAGACAACCTGTTTTGCCAAAATAGTTTATATATTTATAAGGATGAAGAAACGAATATTGGTTGTAGAAAATAACAAAGATATCCTTGAACTTATTTCAATAGTACTGGAAGATGAGGGATACGATCTTAGTTTATATCTAAATGAAAAGGGAATATTTGAACATATTATAGAGTTTAAACCCGATGCTATCTTGTTAGATATTATTAAACCTACTATCGAAGGTACAGAGCTTTGCAGGCAGATTAAAGAAGCAGAGGGCACAAAACATATTCCAGTAATTGTACTTTCTACTCATCCACAAATTGAAAAAGTTAAAGACATTTGTGCAGATGATACTATAGAAAAACCCTTTGATATTGAAGAATTATTAGCTGCGTTAAAAGAGCAATTAAACTAAGTTTTCTCATCATCATGCTTATCGGGCTTCATTTCTCTCTGATTTAATTCGTTTTCGAGATCTTTTTGATCTTTTCTATTTCTTTTAATGATAAAATAGACAAATGCTAAAATAGCTATTACTCCGAATACGATAAGAAGGCCATTTTCTTCCATAACTAATAGTTTTAAGTTGATTAAAAGTAAGGTAATTTTAGTTCTTTAATGTTAAATTAAAATTAATTATCTGGAAATAGCGAGGGTTGGTAGCTTATATTTTTTTCTCGAACCTTGATTTCTCCGAAGTTTGAGAAAGAGACGCCTAACAGCCGTATCTTCTTAGTTTCGAAGTCTATTTTTTCTAAAAGTGATTTCGTAAGGGTTAAAACTTCTTCAAGTTCGAGTACCGGACTGGCGAATGACTGGCTTCTGGTAACGGTTTTAAAATCTTCAAATTTCACTTTTAAGGTAACAGTTCGCCCATAAATTTGATAATATTGCAGTCGCTTAAAGGCAGTTTTTGTGATTTGAACTAACCAATCATCCAGTTCCTCACCTCTATCTAAATCGTCTACAAAGGTATCTTCGGCGCTTATCGATTTAATTTCCTGGTTGGGCTGTACTTCGCGATCATCAATTCCTCTTACTATTTTATAAAAGAATTTTCCAGTTTTACCAAAAAGTTGCACTAATCGAACCTCACTAAGCTCCTTTAAATCGGCTCCAGTAAATAAGCCTTGTCTTTTCATTTTTTCGGCAGTTACTTTGCCTACGCCAAAAAATTTCTCTACTGGAAGTTTCTCCATAAAGGTTGTGAGACGCGACGGACCGATAAAGGTTAACCCATCGGGTTTGTTCATATCGGATGCAATTTTAGCCGTAAACTTGTTAATAGATACCCCTGCCGAAGCTGTCAAATTCAATTCTTCTTTAATTGCTTTTTTTATTTCTTCAGCAATAGTTATGGCCGAACCAATGTTTAATTTATCTACCGTAACATCTAGATAAGCTTCATCCAACGATAAAGGCTCAATTAAATCGGTATAACGGCTAAAAATCTCTCTTATTTTTTGCGAGACTTCTTTATAGGCTGCAAATCGGGGCCGAACAAAAATGGCATGTGGACAAAGTTGTTGCGCTTTTTTCGCTGTCATAGCAGAGCGGATTCCGAACTTACGCGCTTCATAACTAGCCGTTGCCACTACCCCACCTCTACCTTCTGGTGATCCACCAACCACCAAAGGTTTACCTCTATATTCTGGAAAATCACGCTGCTCTACCGACGCATAAAATGCATCCATATCGATATGGATAATTTTACGAACCAAATTTCTGCCTTCGTTTTCCATTGCTAGTTCAAAACATAGGGTTGATAAGCTCGATCGCCCCAAAATTTGTAGTTTTTTGAATTAAATTTTGTTCCATTAAAAACAACTTGGATAAAGCCATTCTTTTCAACTAAAATCGTGTGAAAAATTTTTGCTTCAGGGTTTTTAATTAAACTAAATTCAGTCAATTGATTATGAGTCCTCCAGTTTAGTCGATCAACAAGTTCGTAGCTTTTTAAGCGAAAGTCTTTTTCTAAGTCTGTAGCCATTAACTTACTTCGATACCAAGTTCCGCCTGTTGGCGATACCAAAGGTTTTCCATTATAAACAACCACACTATCGTTATAAGCAATTACTTGTAAAGAATTATTTTTAATTTTTAGCCATGTTTTAAGCTTCTCAGCGTGTTTATCGGTCTCATACCCATATGTGGCATCTAAAAAACCAAATCGCTCTACAACCGCAGGGATTTGGGCTTGTGAATTGATATATCCAAAAATAAAACTCCCTCCACCACTGTGACCTGTTATAATAAGTTTTGGGTGGTAAAGTTGATAGTCGTTTACTAGCTGGTTAACCATTTTACCAATTTGTTCATCTGCTTTTGCATACTTTCGACGCCATGCTGGCCAGCTTTTTAAGTTATTTTCGAAATAAACTACAATGTAATTTGTTTTCGGATCTGCATTACGGATAAAACTAGTTTGTGCCCCGATATGTTGAATATTGAAATGCCAATCTTCACCTGGTGCTAAATTTTTACCAAAGGTTTGAGCAGTAGTATTGCCATTTGGAAGTGCAAAAAGTATAATTTTCGTGGGTTTTGAAGCGTTTAAATCTGCCGATTCATCGAATGTTAACGTAATTTCACTATCTATGGTTAATTTTTTTAACGAATTAAAATGGGGTTCAAACTTTATCTGACTTTTTAAATCGGTTATTGCAAAAAGAAGAAAAGCTAATGTAAACCATCTCATCTAACAAATTTACAATAAGGATTGCAAATTTTTAGTGTTTTGAATTCTGTTACTATGATAAATATTTAACCATATAAGACATTGAAGAAACATATAAGCTTATATGACCTTATATTCCTTATATGGTTTATAACTAGTTCTATTTCGGTTTCCTTCCTAAATTTATAACCGCTCCTATGCTAAATACAGAATTACCCGCATTTAAAAATTTGCAACTTTTTAAACCAAAATTACTTCCACTGGTGTACTGTAGTTGCACTTCATCACTAAGTATCATTCTGGTAAAAAATACAGGTTCCAAGAAAATGTTATCCTCGTTTGGCTGTTGAACTCCATTTCTATAAAAGTCGTTCGTTTTTACGAAACTCATCCGCAACGCAGTGCCGTAGTTTAAACCAAAATTAACTCCGAATAAACGCAAATTATCCTTCTTCTTTGAGCTATAATTTACCTGAATAAATTTCTTATCGTACTTAGATTTTTGCAAATCTGTACTTAAGAGAAAATCATCTTTATCAAATTCCCTAAACACTCTTTCGCTTTTTCCACTTCCAAAACCACCATAAATCTCTAATATTCTGTTATTATCAGGACCGAAAGTATTAAAATAGCCTGCACCAAACTCAAGCATTTTATGTTTGATGTCTTTTTTATCTCTTTCGTTGCTCATGCTTGCACCATTAGCCAACACGGCAAAGTGATTACTAACTGCATAAGCCGAATTAAAGTTGAAATTCCCTTTCAGTGACATGTGAGCTCCAGCAGCAATCTCACCTTGTGTAGTAAGCATTGGTGTATTTGGCACACTTGGAATATAAATGGAAGAGCAGCCAGTTAAAACCGCTAAAAGTAAAACAGAGGTAAACCGTAAGAATGTTGTCATAAGTTATAATTAACAAACTTACCTAGCAAATAGTATGCTAGATTGTAAAATTCATCAATTCCACCACTCTTTTAAACTCAGGTTGTAAGCTAGCGGTTAACTTTACTTCATTACCAGTAACTGGATGTTTAAAAGCAAGTTCTGAAGCGTGAAGTAACATGGTTGTCATCTCAAATTGTTCTTTAAAAAATCTATTTTGTTTATTGCACCCATGCTTTCTATCTCCAATTATTGGATAAAATATATGCGCAAAATGTCTGCGTAACTGATGCATCCGTCCGGTTTTAGGGCTAGCCTCTACTAAAGAATAGCGCGACGATTGATGTTTACCGAATGGGACAGCTATTTCTGCACGTTGCAGGGTTACGAACGAAGTAAAGGCATCCTGCATATTTCCATTCTCTTTTGCTAAAGGATAATCAATGTCGAGTTGATCTGGGGCATAGCCACGTAAAATTGCCACGTACTTTTTTTCCACTACCGCTTCTTGAAATTGTTTATGCATGGCAATTTCCACATCTTTTTCGAACGCAAATAATAAAATCCCACTTGTTTTTCGATCTAAACGATGCACAGGACTTACATGCTTACCTATTTGATCTCTGAGCATTTGTAATGCAAATTCAGTAGCATCGTTTGCAATTTTAGAACGATGCACCAATAAGCCATGTGGTTTATTGATCGCAATTAAATGGTGGTCTTGGTAGATTATCTCGAGCATATTTTAAAAATAAAGATGTGTTGCCACCCTGAATGTGTTACAATGTGCATCCACAATGGTATTAATAGTAGACGAATAACCTCCTCCCATGCTTACCTGCACGGGCACTTTGTGTTTAATACATGCTTCAAAAACCATTTCATCTCTCTTTTTACAGGCCGCTTTAGTTAAAGCCAACTTCCCCAACTTATCAGTGGCCAATACATCAACACCTGATAAATAAAATACAAAATCGGGCTCATGTGTATTGAAGACAAATGCTAACGCATGTTGTAATTCAGTTAAAAAGGTTTCGTCATCCGTTCCATTTTTTAAAGGAATATCTAAATCAGATTTCTCTTTTCGAAACGGAAAATTATCTGCTCCATGCATCGAGAAAGTGAAAACCCTTGGTTCATTTTCAAAGATTTGAGCTGTTCTGTTGCCTTGATGTACATCTAAATCGATAATTAAGATACGAGAAGCTAAATTATTAGTTAACAAATAGTTTGCCGCGATTGCTTGATCGTTTAATAAGCAAAAACCCTCTCCCCAATCCCTTCCTGCATGATGCGTTCCACCAGCCACATTAAAAGCAATTCCATTTTGCATCGCAAATAAAGCACCATCTATTGTACCTTGCGCAATCCTTACTTCTCTTTCTACCAATTGCGAAATTAAAGGAAAACCTATTCGGCGTTGTTCTTTTGTTGCTAAAGTTAAATTTTTTAAATGCTCCCAGTAGCCTTGATTATGTGTACTGGTGATGTACTGCTCTTCTAAAAGTCCTGGTGCAAATAAATTATCTTGCGTTATCGTTCCTTCATGCAACAATTGCTCGGGTATTAGCTCATATTTAAGCATTGGAAATCGATGTCCTTCGGGCAAAGGATGTGCATATAAAGGATGATATGCAATTTTTAACACAAAATCTCCCCTACATGCTTCTCAATATTATCACAAATCTCATCAACTGGTAAGTCATTTGCATCTTTACCGAATGGGTTTTCAATTTCTTCGGCAATTAGTTCCAAACTGGCTAACACATATAAGATAAACGGAACAATAGGGATTACAAAATAACCTAAGCTAAACACCCAACCAAAAGGTAAAGTAATTACATAAATAAAAATAAACTTCTTAATAAAAGCACTATAAGAGTATGGGATAGGCGTGTTTTTAATCCGTTCGCAACCACCACAGATGTCGGTAAACTGCCCTACATCAGTACTTAAGATAATAAGCTGCTCTTGTGTAATACTATTGTGTTTTTGTAAAGCATAAATTCTATTCACTATGCTCGATGCTACTTGATTGGGGATATGTTTTCCTCCATCAATCTCAATTAAAAAGCTATCCTTACCAAAATATTGTTTTTCTCTTAAATGCTCTTTTAATGCAAAAGCATATTTTGGAATGGCATATTTGAAAAATTCTATCTCTTCTTTAGCTAAATCAAGGGCTTTAATCTTTATAGCAAAGTTTCTACTTACGTTAGTTAAACCACCCAAAAGCTTCCTTCCATCCCACCATCTATCGTACGATGTGTTTGTTCTGAATACCAAAAGCATCGAAATTACAAATCCTAAAAGACTATGCATCATTCCAACGTTTTTGATATAAGCCGTTTCGGCCAATTTCAAATGATTAAGCTCCAAATATGCTATTCCGCCCGAAAAAACAGATACACTTAACATCAATGGCCACAATTTACGAATGGTATCTGCTTTATGAACATGAAAGATAAAGCCTACCCATTCTTTTGGATTATAATTGATCATAAAATTGATTTACTTAGGGTTAACAGTAACTCACCGGTTTTATATACATCTTCAAAACTATTGTACATTGGCACCGGACTTAATCGAATCACATTCGGTTCGCGCCAATCGCCCAATACATGGTTTTCGACTAATTTATCAAAAAACTCTTTCCCTTTGCTTTTCGCAATGATCGAAACCTGAGCACCTCTATCGGCTGCAGTTTTTGGCGTAATAATCTTAAACTGCTCACGTCCTATTGATGTATTAACCTCATTTATAACATAAAAAAGATATTCAGTTAAAGTTTTACTTTTATCTCGTAAGGGTTCAATAAAGCCAGCTTTTTCGAACAGCTGCAACGATGCGTGATATAAAGCCATCGGCATTACCTGTGTACAACTTACCTGCCAACCGTCGGCACCTAGCTCTGGGACAAAGCCCTTTTCCATCTTAAAGCGTTCACTTTCATTGTATCCCCACCATCCGGCAAACCGATTTAAGCTAGTATCTGTAAAATGCTTTTCGTGAACAAAAATACCGCTAATACCACCTGGGCCTGCATTTTGATATTTGTAAGAGCACCAGCAGGCAAAATCAACGTCCCAATCGTGTAAAGCTAAAGGTACATTTCCAGCAGCATGAGCTAAATCAAAGCCAACTAATGCACCCGCTTTATGTCCTGCTCTGGTAATTGCCGGCATATCAAACCACTGCCCAGTAAAATAATTAACTCCTCCAAACAACACCAAAGCAAGTTCATCGCCGTTTATGCTTATAGCTTCAACGATATCCTCTGTTCTTAAAGTATACTCGCCTTCTCTTGGTTTTACTTCAATAATAGCTTCTTTAGGGTCGTAGCCATGAAATCGTACCTGGCTTTCGATTGCATATTGATCTGAAGGGAAAGCACCAGCTTCCATAATAATCTTAAATCGATTTGCTTTAGGCTGATAAAAGCTAACCATCAACAAATGAAGATTTACAGTTAACGTATTCATCGGGCATACTTCAATTGGTTTTGCACCAACTATAGGAGCCATTAATTTTTTAAGTTCTTTATGATAAAACATCCAAGGCGAATCGCCCTCAAACCAACCCTCTACCGCAAGGTTTTGCCAGTTCGTTAATTGCACATCTAAAACCTCTTTAGCTACTTTAGGTTGAAGCCCTAATGAATTACCACACAGATATATAAATGGTTTATTATTTAAAACTGGAAACAGGTATTCATCACGCATTTTACGTAAAGGATCTTCGAAATCTAGGCGCTGTGCAAAGGGTAAGTTGTTCTCAAAATTCATGAAGCAATAATAGGGAAAAAAGTTTATTTGTTTAGGTTTAGATGTAAAGCGCTTGGCGTTAAGCGTTCTGGATTCAGAATCATTAAGCATCCAAAACGCTAACCGCAATAGCCTAAGAATTCGGCTTACTCACATACTTATTCCCCTTCATATAAAATCGCCACGGCAACAAAGCATGGTCTTCTGAATAATCTACGCCCACTCTTGGCGACGAAACGATTAATTCGGGTTGGGTTTTAATCATATTGTCTTCTATCCAAATTTCATCGCCTAGTAAATCTTTTGCATTTAATGCTTTATCAATACCCAAAGCCTTAGCAACTGAGCCTGGTCCGGCTGTAATTCGAGGTGCTAAATGAAGCATATTTCTACGTTCAAGCATTGTTTCTAGCCCTTCCAATGGTTCGATACCACGAATTAGTACGGCTTGAGGATTATCTTTAATACCCGTAACTACATTCAAAAGATGATGAATACCATAGCAAAGGTAAACGTATGTTAGACCACCAGTTTCATACATAGTTGCTGTACGAGGCGTGAAGCGGTTACCATAAGCATGGGAAGCCTTATCTGTAATACCATTATAGGCTTCAGTTTCTACAATTATCCCACTAGTTACTTTCCCATCTATTCGTGTAAAAAGTTGTTTACCTAAAAGCTGAATGGCCAAGCTTACAACGTCTTCCTGTTGATAAAAAGAATACGGGAGTTTAGCCATTTAATAAATTGATTATTTTATTTAAGTAAATAGAGTCAATTTCATCAAAATAAGAAAGATATTCGCTATCAACATCCAATACACCAATAATTTTCTCGCCCTGATATAGAGGTAAAACAATTTCAGATTTCGAAGCCGACGCACAAGCAATATGCCCAGGAAAAGCATCTACGTCTGGAACAATAAGGATTTCATTTTGAGCCCAGGAGGCACCACAAACTCCTTTTCCTTTTTTTATACGAGTACAGGCTACCGGACCTTGAAATGGTCCTAGCACTAATTCATCTTCTTTAACTAGGTAAAAACCTACCCAAAACCAATTGAATTGTTCTTTTAAAGCAGCACACACATTCGCTAAATTTGCGATTTGATCACTTTCTCCATAGATAAGTGCTTCAATTTGTGGAATTAATGATAAATACTGCTCTTCTTTGGTACCTGTTTTGGTAATTGTTAAATCTTCGGCCATGATAATTATTGAAAAACAAAGTTACAAAATGACTAAACTAACCAAGAAAGATTTTAATAGATATTTGATACTATTCCACATTCTATAGCTTACTTAAACAAAATCCTTAGCTTTGAAAATTACATTAATACATCACACAATGAACAAGAAAAGCTTATTAATTACTTTATTATTCTTTGCAGCAATTCAGTTTGGCTCTCACTTACCAGAAGAAGGAATGTTTCCTTTAAGTGAAATACATAAATTAGATCTTAAAAAAGCAGGGCTTAAAATAGAACAGAATGAAGTATACAATCCAAATAGCATTAGCCTAGTTGATGCTTTGGTGAATGTAGGTGGTTGTACAGGATCATTTGTATCTAATGAAGGCTTGATTATCACCAACCATCACTGTGCATTTAGCGCAGTACAGCTTGCAAGCACCCCAGAAAACGATTATTTAAACAATGGCTTTGTAGCCAAAGAACGCGAACAAGAACTTGAAGCAAAAGGATTAACTTGCCGTATTACTGATAGTTATGAAGATGTATCAGATCAAGTGCTAGGAGCTGCTGCTACAATAGACGACCCCACCTCACGTTTGGCGGTAATTAATAATGCGATGAAGAACATTATAGCAGAGGCCGAGAAAAAAGACCCCAGCATAAAAGCAGAAGTTTCTGAAATGTTTATCGGAAAAACGTACGTGCTTTTTAGGTATAAAATTATTTTAGATGTTAGATTGGTATATATCCCTAACCGCAAAATAGGAGAATATGGCGGCGAAACTGATAATTGGGTATGGCCACGTCACACTGGCGATTATTCTTTTATGAGAGCTTATGTTGCTAAAGATGGATCTCCGGCCAAATATTCGAAAAACAATGTACCCTACACTCCTAAAAAGTTCTTAAAGGTTAATCCAAATGGAACGAATGAGGAAGATTTTGTTTTCATTTTAGGCTATCCGGGTAAAACTTTTCGTCACCGACCAGCTGCTTTTATCAACTATCAAGAAAAATATTTACTTCCATACACTTCTAATTTGTACGATTTTCAAAACACAACAATGGAAAGTATTGGCAAAAGAGATAAAACAACCGAGTTAAAATTAGCAACACGCATTAAAAAGAACGCTAATGTAATGAAAAACTATCGCGGCAAATTAAACGGACTAAAAGCAATTGCGTTAGTTGACCAGAAAAGACAGGAAGACGCAGCGTTAGCGCAATTTATAAATAGTAACATAGAAGTTAAAGCTAGGTATGGCGATTTAATGACCAATATTGATCAATTATACCAACAGATTAATGGAGATGCTAATCGAGAGTTGTGGATGGGGCAAATCTATACCTCAACGAGTTTATTAAATATAGCTAAACAATTAAATACATTTAAAGCAGCAGTAGAATCGAAGCCTATCGCGCAAAAAGACGCCTATTTTAACGCAAACATTGATGCTTTAAAATTAACGATCGGCGGCATTTATAATTCATTTGATATCGATGTGGATCGTAAGATTTTAAAGAAAATGATGACGGATGCTACTCGACTATCCTCAAATCAACGTGTAAGCGCGATAGATAAAATTACAAGCAAGGGTTCAAGTAGTGAAACCATGATGAATGATTTTATTGGTGAAACATTTAGTTTGAGCAAACTTAAAGAGCAAAGCTATATACTAAACACGGTATTAAAATCGGCCAGATCGCTACAGGACTATAATGATGGCTTATTACAATTTGAAAAAGATATCGCAAAGCAAATTAATGAACTCAAACCTGAAAAAGACCGAAGAGATGGCGTGTTAAATAAACTTATGGGTGATTATGTGAATGTGAAAGAGAAATTTCTACAAAAAGACTTTATCCCCGACGCCAATAGCACGTTACGACTAACATACGGCCATGTTCGTGGCTATTCGCCTGTTGACGCTAATTTTATGGCTCCCTACACCACTATCAGAGGAATATTAGAGAAAGGAGCTACTGGAAATCTTGATTATGCTTACCCCCCTCAAATTAAGGTGCTTTGGGACGCAAAAGATTTCGGCCCTTTTGCCAAAAAAGAATTGAACGATGTGCCGGTATCTTTTTTATACAACATGGATACTACAGGAGGAAATTCTGGTTCTCCAATTATGAATGCTTTCGGAGAATTAATTGGGGTAAATTTTGATCGCGCCTATGGAGCCACCATTAATGATTATGCTTGGAATGAAAGTTACAGTAGGTCTATTGGTGTCGACATTAGATACGTGCTCTGGGTTGCTTCTAAAATAGATCATGCCGATTTCTTGTTAAAAGAAATGGGAGTTAATCTTTAGGCAATGAGCACGGAGCTTGGAGCTATATAATTGCCCACCTAAAATGTTTTTAACTTTACAACATCCTAACCTTTCAACACCAAAAAATGAGAATACTAGCCGAACTACCACATCCAAATTGTAAGATCACTTTGTTCAATATGAATCAAAAATATATTGTAAAATTTGAACAGGGTCAACTCGAACAAAGCTTCAAATTATCAGAATTAGACTTAACAGGAGGGGGAGCAAATGAGATCTTTCAAATGCTTGATGAGGAATTTATAGCCACCGTTGTTGAACGATTTAAGACGATGAGGGCTGATTTTTCTGCAGCCTATCAGAGGCAACAGTAAAAATTCATATAAACACCATAACTATCTGTAAAATAACTAATTTAAACTCAAAACAAAATATTGTTTGGAGTTTAACAACATATTAAACACCTCGGCATATCTATAATAAAAGCATTAGTTTATATAAAAATACTTAAGTTATTGATATGTTGATTTTTATAAATATAAACAAAATATAATATTGTTGGTTAATTTAGCCAAATATAATAGAGGTTTTGAGATAATTCACTAAAATATTTAAAAATTTAACTTAACTATTTATGAAACAAAAAATTGCAATTGCTATTATTTTCGGAGGTATAGTATTTCTCAATAAGCAAACATTTGCACAAAGTAGTATTGGAAGATCAGACAAATTATATAGTATGAGTGGCTTTGGTTTTGCCTTCCCTATTGGTGAAACTTCTGAATATTTAAAACCGAAATTTTCTACCTCATTAGGCGTTAACTTAGGACTTGGCGATAATGGTTTATTTCTATATCCTAAATTAAGTTTACATGCGTATAGCTTCAATGAAATTAAACCAGATGCCGAATATAGTATCGCATTAAAAAAAGGAAGAGCAACAACATATTTGCTAAACGCTGCTTTAGGCTATCGTAAAATTGCTGGTAAATTTGCTTTTTATGGATTTGCTGGTGGCGGGGGTGGATTTGTACTTACACCAAGAGTTAGACTAAATTCTGACATCATGCAGGCAGAATTAGATAATAAGAGTACGAGCATGGCAATGCTCGAGACTGGAGCAGGAACAGAATATAACATTGGCGGGGCATCTCTATTTATTGAAGCGAGTTATATGCATGGCTTTAATAAAATCCAAACTAGAAATTTTAGTACTGTACCTATTACTATTGGCATTAAACCAAACCTGAGCAAGCTATTAAATAAGAAGGTATTTAAGCTGGAATAAGATCAATATACCAACATCCTGTAGTTAATTCTTCTTGATTATTGGTCGGGAAATTTTTAAAGACCAACTCCCCTAGCATAAAATTTATGGGTGCTTTAAATAACGGCCCATCGAAAACGAAGGTATGAAATTCTCCATTTTCGCCACAAGGGTCTATATGTTCAGGCAGATCGTCTAAAAAGGATTGATCGATTATTCTTCCGCAAAAATCTTTTAAATCCGCAATTGCACAAACTACAATGGTTTTATACCCTAACGAGATAAATTCCTTCACCAACTCAAGGCTATTTCTTTTCCACAAAGGAAATACAGCTTTCATTCCTAGTTTGGATAATTGCTCTTCTCTATATTTTTTAAGGTCTTCTAAAAAGATGTCTCCAAAAATAGCAGTAACAACACCTTGCTCAATTAATCGCCCAAGATGGAGATTCATTGTCTTTTCGTAGGTTTCCATATTTGGCATTTCGGGTAAACGTACTTGATGTAAAGGGATTTCTAACATCTTTACCTGTTCAATTAACAATACCTCCCTCACTCCGTGCATCGCAATTCTATTATACGAATCGTTAACCGTAGTTAATAAACAATGAATCTTATAGGTATTTTCTGATAAAATATAATGAAGGGCTAAAGTACTATCCTTACCTCCGCTCCAATTAAATACAGCTAATTTATCCATGATGTATCAATTGCCTTGCTACTTCAATCACTCCTTCTGTTGCCACCTTCTCTATTTTAATGATATTCTTATACTGGTTCACCACAGGTATCTTTTTATCGATAATATATTTTAAAACAGCTGGCGGCACGAAATTTATCAAGCCAGCTGCAGGGTAAACGGCTAATGAAGTTCCTACGAGCATGAACAAATCTGCTTGCTCACAAATTTCAGCTGCCTGTTCAATCATAGGTACCGCCTCACCAAACCACACTACATGTGGGCGCAATTGTGAGCCCAATTCACACACGCTTCCCATTTTTAATTCGTCACCCTCGATGGGATAAATTAAAGATGGATTATGATCAGATTGGGAGAAGGTAATGATGCCATGTAAATGTGTAATATTTGTTGAGCCAGCTCTTTCATGGAGGTCGTCAATGTTTTGCGTAATAATTTGCACGTCAAAGTAATCCTCAAGTTTCACTAATTGTAAATGCGCTTCGTTTGGTACAGCTGCTAAAACTTGTTTTCTACGTTCATTATAAAACTGTTGCACAAGATCGGGATTACGTTCCCAAGCTTGCGGAGTAGCCACATCCATTACATTATAGCCTTCCCATAAACCGTCAGAATCCCTAAAGGTTTTTAATCCGCTTTCGGCACTAATTCCTGCACCAGTTAAAACAACCAATTTCTTCTTCATACTATCAAATTTAACAAAAAAACCCTCCCAATTTTACATCAGAAGGGTTGTCTTTATTTTTTAATTGAAATTACGATTGAACAGTGCTTTTAATATCTAGCACAGGATATTTTGCTTTTAAAGTTTCAAAAACTCCAAATAGCAAGGCAGAATACCCTAATGTACCATATAAGAAATTCTTTTCGTAAGGAATCGCAGCAACTAAACATGCTCCAAAACCTGATAATGTTTGTGGATATAAAGTTGAGCCATACCAAACACCAATATCAGAAACAATCCAGTGAATTAAAACTCCAACCAAACCAGCAATGAGAACACTTTGAGCATTTACTTTCTTAATAATTAAATGACCAACCAAGACCATTAAAACAAAGGCGATATAGGTGTAATACCAACCACTATAAAAGCCATAATCAATGCCCATTGTTAAAACTAAGCCTAAATCGCTCACAAACAATATCAAAACAGGCAATAAAAAAGCATTGATCTTATTTTTAAAATAGGCACCACCAAATAATCCAACCGCCCCTATTCCAGAAAAATTAGCAATAAGTTTAAAATCAGGAGAAAGTGGTGCAATTACCCTTAATCCTACAATAAGAAGCATAAATAACAGTAATACCGGTGTTCTATAATTAGATTTGTTCTCCATTTTATGATTTAGTTTAACACAAAATTAACTATTTAAATGATGAATAAGAAATATACAACAAATAGAAAATACTATATTTAAAGCTCAAAATACTTTTATGCAAAAAATAGGCCTCTTTTTACTCCTCATTCTACATTTGCAAACTATGGCGCAACAAACAGATACGGTGTTTTTAAAAAAATTAATGCAAAGCAAACCTGAATTGTTCAATGGAATATTAAATCACCCAACTACTAATGAAGTACAGATTACGTACACTCAAGTGGATCGTGATAAGAACAATAAACCGCACTTTACCACTTTTAGTTATAATCTAGATGCGCAACGCTATTTTTATCCAGCGAGTACCGTTAAACTGGCATCTGTAATTTTTGCTTTAGAGAAGATAAATGAATTAAAAAACAAAGGTTTACATGCTAACTTAACCATGATTACCGATAGTAGCTTTAAAGGCCAAACTAGAGTAACGAGAGATGAAAGTGCAGCAAATGGAAAACCTTCTATTATTCATTATGCTAAGAAAATATTATTAACTAGCGATAATGATGCTTTTAACAGATTATTCGAGTTTATTGGCAGAGCCGAAATTAATGCAAAACTGAAGAAATACGGCTTAACAGAAAGTAGAATATTAAATCGCTTAGCCATAGGTGATGGAGGAGAATCATCAAGAAATACCAATCCTATCGATTTTTATAAGGGTGATCAATTAATTTATCATCAACCAGCACAATACGACGATAAGAATTACGATTTAGAATTAACAAATTTAACCGTTGGCAAAGGTTATATGGATAGTAAGGACAATTTAGTAATGGAACCCTATAGTTTTGCCAATAAAAATGTGTTTACCATAGCCGATCAACAATCGTTGATGAAACGGTTAATGATGCCCGAAGCCTTTGTTAAAAAAGAGCGGTTTAACTTAACTGCCGACGACTATAAGCTCATTTATACTTACATGAGCAAATTGCCAACAGAAAGTGATTATCCAAAATACGATGAAAAGGAATTTTGGCCAACCTATGCCAAGATGCTGTATTATGGACGAGAGAAAAATGTTGCGATTGATCCTTCCATTAGGATTTTCAACAAATATGGCGATAGTTATGGCTTTATTATTGATAATTCCTATTTCGTAGATTTTAAGAACAATATCGAGTTCTTTTTAACTGCCGTTGTTCAATCGAACGAAGATGGAATTTATAACGACAATAAGTACGAATATCAAACTGTATGTTTCCCTTTTATGAAAAATTTAGGAAAAAGTATTTATGAGGTTGAGTTAACTCGAAAGAAAAAACAAATTCCAGATTTAAGTAAATTTAAAATGGAATATAAATAATCCTCATCCGATGAGAATAAGCATGATGCAAAGTCTCATCGGATGAGGATTTAGAATCTATTAGTAACTAAAGCTTAACCCTGCATTGGCATTAAAACCCATGGTACGGTAGCCGATAATCTCCGTATATTTCTCGTCACCTAAATTCTTTAAATCAGCAAAGATTTTAAGTCGTTTGTTCACTAACGTATATTGCGCATAAAAATCAAGCAACTGATACGAATTTAAAGTTTTGTTAACAGAAGGGTACGTACTGAAGTCGCTATCTACACGTTTACCTGTAAATTTATAATTCAGACTTAAATAAAGATCAGCAGTTGCTTGTGCTCCAATTGTAGCCCCATAGGTGTTTTTTGGTCTACGCAAAAGTACATCAGAAATCTTTGTACCCGAGATTTGCTGTCCTTCAACAAATGCATAATATGCATTAACTGATACTTTCCCAAATTTAACTCCTGGTTCTATTTCAAACCCCTTATCTTTTTGTTTATCTTGGTTAATGTATCCATTTGCTCCATAAATTATTGCGTCAGTATTATTACGCTTAAAACCAACCACTCTTAATTTCACTTTTTCATCTAAAAACGAAAAGCTTGCTCCTGCTTCATAGCTCATGGAGTTCTCTGGTTTTAACTCTAAATTAGCTCCGTATTGTCCGAATAGCATTTCTAAAGTTGGCGCTCTAAATGCAGAAGCAACCGTTCCAAATACTTTTATTTCTTTAGTTAAATTTGCGCTAGGTGTTATCGAATACGTAAGATTATCTCCGTACTTACTGTGCTCATTATATCTACCCCCTACTTCCAAGTTAAATATACTCAAATCGTGTAAAAATACAGATGCATAGGTGCTAAATAGGTTGGTAGACGGCTCGGCAGATACATGTACAACAGATGTAGAGCGATTATCGGCTCCAATTAACAATGAAATTTTTTCACTTAGCGTGTGATTGTAAAACACATCTACCAAATTCATTTTACCTTCATACTCTCCAGGATAAGCGCTTACATACGCCCTTTTTGTGTTTTGATTGGTATAATTTAACGTGAACTTGCCCTTACTTAACTGGTAAACCGCATTTAATCCACCATTTAAATGCTTCGAAACAGATGTATTCTTTGCATCGGCAAATGCATCATTGTCATAATTAAAATCACCTTTGAAATAACGTAAAAATGGACTTACGGTTAAATTCTTTCCTAATTGAAACCCAAAATTAGCATTTAATGCATTTTGTTTCATTCCATCTTTATCAAACAACTGTGTATTGCCCACTGGATTTTCTGCTTCAGAAATACCATCGGTAGTAAAATAACTATAATTAACGTTGTAGTTAAATAGATTTACTTTTCCATTTACTCCAATGTTTCCTTTATATGAGTTATAACTTCCTGCAGTTGCAACTGCGTTTAATTGTAAAGGTTTTATACCTGATTTTTTAGTGATAATATTAACTACACCTGCTACCGCTTCTGATCCATAAAGGGTAGATTGACCGCCTTTTAAAATCTCGATACGTTCAATTTGATCAATGCTAAGTAAACGTAAATCAAAAGCACCACCAGTACCTGATGGGTCGGTAGCCAATATACCATCAATTAAAATTACAGCATATGCACTCGCAGCGCCTCTAAAAAAAAGACTTTTATCTTTACCAGCATTGCTTCCTGCACCTACAACTGTAATTCCCGCTTGTTGGTTAAGTAATTCGGCCAAATTCCTACCTGCGCTATGCGCAAGTTCTTCGCTGCTAATTACGGTAATCACTTTTCCGCTTTGCGATTGTTTCAGGTCATTTTTTGTGGTCGAAATTACCACTTCGTTCAATTTTTGGGCTTCTTGAGCCAAGCTTTTCCCCCCATAAAGGGCCAATTGCACAAGTCCTAGACCTGCTACAATCAATTTTGTTTTTTTGTTCATTTGTTGTGAGTTGTTCACACACAGCAACAGAATCAGAATAGAAATAGGTATTACAATGCGTAAGGCCCACTCCTAGCTTCAATCCGCGAAAGCTATGAATATAAAAACTTTTAGGCAGGTCTTCTGGCTTACTCCCGATCTATCGGTCTTCCCATCACCGATTAGGTAAAAGTGACCAATGAATGATACATCGTTATAGAGATTACAGCTGCGGGACAGTTACAGATTTACACTGTATTCCCTTTTAATCCCGACTTTCGTCGAGAACCAAAAAGCGTGACAAATGTAGGTATTTATGCTTCAATAGCAAATATTTCGGCTATATTTCCTTAATTAATTGCTCTTTAATGGCAGCTAATTGATCAGCCTCTGTTTTTGGTAAAACTGGGTATTTTAGATTGAGTGTTTCGAGTGTTTCTTCTATAATCTGGCTAACGGCTAAACGTGCGTACCATTTCTTATCGGCCGGAATCACGTACCAAGGCGCATCAGCAGTTGATGTTTCTTTTATCGCTTCCTCATAAGCCATCATATATTTAGTCCAAAGTGCACGCTCTTTTAAATCGCCAGCAGAAAACTTCCAATTTTTGCTTGGATCTTCAATTCTATCTAAAAAACGTTGCTTCTGTTCATCTTTAGATACATGCAAGAAAAATTTTAATACCACTGTACCATTTGCCACCAGATGTTTTTCAAAATTCCGAATACTCTCATATCGCTCACTCCAAAACTTCTTGTTTATTTTTTTTACATCGGCATAAGCAGGAATTTTTTCACTTAATATATATTCAGGATGAACTTTGCATACCAATACGTTTTCATAATGCGAACGATTGTGTATGCCTATTTTGCCTCTTTCCGGTAGTGCTTTATAATGTCTCCATAAGAAATCATGACCATATTCTTCACTATTTGGAGTTTTAAAGCTGTATACTTGGCAACCTTGAGGATTAACACCAGACATAACGTGTTCTATTGCACTATCTTTTCCTGCAGCATCCATTGCTTGAAAGATAATTAATAGAGAATGAGAGTCGGATGCATATAATGCTTCTTGATATCCTTTCAATTCACCCTTTACCCGTTCAAGTTCTTCTTTACCAGCTGCTTTATCTAAATGACCATTATATGTCGTACTAAAATTCTTTAGCAGAAACTTATCTCCTCCTAAGGCTAAGTATTTTTTTGTATTGGTCTTCATAGCTATTTTTTTTAAATTTAAAGATAGACTAAAATTTTAGTAAATTAAATACGTTAATTTGTACTTATAGTTTTAACACAATTTAACAGAAAATAATTAACGTTTTTTTCATCTTTATACCATGTTTAGAGAAATTAAAAATAGATACATTCGCTATATCACCATTTTTGTATTTTTCCTTATTATCTTCTTTTGTGCGTTACAGTTAAACTTTTTATGGCTGTTTGGCTATTCTCCTCGCTATGTAGACATCAGAAAACCATCGCAACGAGTTGGCTCGGAATTGTATACAGCTGACGGTAAGTTAATTGGCCGATATTTTAAAGAAAACAGAACTCCTGTTGATTATAATGAAATTGCTCCAAGCATTATTAATGCATTAGTTGCCACTGAAGATATTCGTTTCTATAAACACTCGGGTATCGATGTTCAAGCTGTAGGCAGAGCAGTTGTTGGAATGGGAAAAGACGGTGGTGCTAGTACGATCACCCAACAATTAGCTAAAAATTTATACCGAACACGATATAGTAAGTCTTCTGGCCTAATTAAGCATGTTCCATTAGTAAGAACCATGATTTCTAAACTGAAAGAATGGATGACAGCCTTAAAACTTGAATCTAATTACAGTAAGAATGATATTATCACAATGTATTTAAATACCGTGTCGTTTGGTAATAATACGTACGGAATAAAAACGGCATCCCGAATTTATTTTGATAAAGAAGCCAAGTCTTTAGTTACAAATGAAGCGGCATTGTTGGTTGGAATGTTAAAAGGGACTAGTCTTTACGACCCTTTAAAAAGCCCAGAAAGAGCGCTAGAGCGTAGAAATACGGTGTTAAGGCAAATGAATAAATACAACTACTTAAGTTCAGATAGCTTAATCTTACTTTCAAAATACCCCTTAAAACTAAAAGAAGGTAAAATGAAAGATGGAGGCAATGGCGATTCGTACCTAAGGGTTGCTGTTGATAAATACCTCGAAAAGTGGTGCGAAGAAAACAATTACGACTTATATGAAGATGGCTTAAAGATATATACCACCATCGATTCGAAGTTACAAGGTTATGCTGAAGATGTTGTAAAAGACCAAATGCGTGTTATTCAGCGTAGATTTTATAATGTTTGGGGTGATGAAGATCCTTGGGAGGATTCTGAAGGAAATAAAATCGATTATCCTGATCGAGCGAAAAAAAACCTTCCCATCTATGCCATGCTTGTTAAAAAGTACAATAGTAACCCAGATTCGATAGATGCTTATTTTAACAAGAAGAAAAAAATGACAATTTTCTCCTATAAAGGCGATCGGGATACTTTATTTTCGACAATGGATTCAATCCGCTACTATGGAAAGATAATGAATACCGGGATGATGACCATGGAGCCAAAATCTGGAAAAATTAAAGTTTGGGTTGGCGGTATCGACCATAAATTTTTCAAATACGACCATGTAAATCAAGCAAAAAGGCAAGCTGGCTCTACTTTTAAACCCTTTGCCTATTTAGCAGCCTTAGAAAGTGGCATGAGCCCCTGCGATACCTTTATAGATAAGCCAGTAAAAATTGCCTATCAAAACAAAGGTAAAACAGAGTATTGGGAACCTAAAAATGCAGACTGGAGCAACTCCTATCAAGAGATGTCGCTAAGATGGGCTATGGGTAAATCGGTAAATACTGTAACAGCTCAGGTTACTGAAAAAGTGGGTCCAGAGAACGTTGTTAAATGGGCACATGAGTGTGGAATTGATAGTCATTTAGAATCCGTTCCTTCGGTAAGTTTGGGGCCAAATGATGTTTCAGTGTTCGAAATGGTACGTGCTTATGGCACTTTTTTAAATGAAGGGATTAAAACAGAGCCCATTCTTGTTGAAAAAATAACCGACCAAGACGATCGTGTAATTGAAGAATTCGTTGCAAAAACCAAGCGTGTTTTATCTGAAGAGATTGCATGGCTGATGCTTTATATGTTTAGGGGCGGAATGGAAGAGCCAGGTGGTACATCAAGAGCCTTGTGGGAATGGGATTTATGGAAAAAAAACAACCAGATCGGTGGTAAAACAGGAACATCTTCTGATTATGTTGATGCCTGGTATATGGGGATTACAAAAGATTTAGTAACAGGTGTTTGGGTAGGTTGTGATGAACGTACTGCCCACTTCAAAAATGGTGAAACTGGCGAGGGTTCAAGAACAGCTTTACCTATTTTTGGGAAGTTTATGGAGAAGGTTTATCAAGATCCAAATTCTGGATATGCCTATGGGCCATTTCCAAAAGCGAAAGTAGACATCACTAGAGACATCAATTGCCCTACCCCAGTTCAACAAGTAGACACCATAACTTTTGATAGCTTGGTAGTTGATTCGTTAGGAAATACTACTGAAGAGCCAATTATTGAAGAAATTACGCCTAAGCAAGAGGCAGAGGTTCAGAAAAAAGAAGAGAAAAAAGTACCAGAAAATCAGCCTGTTAAACAAAATACCGCGCCAATTGTTCCGCTTACTAAAAAGGAAGAAAGGGAGCTAAAGAGAAAAGTAAGACAAGAAGAAAAAGAAAAGAAAAAAACAGGTGGAAATCAGTAAAATAAAACCATTTTCCCTAATTTTTCGTAATTTAATAGAAGTTTAAGATTTAAAACTGTGCACATGAAGATAAATGCTACATTCGTTAAAAAGTCAGCAATGATTTTATTTTTTATACTGGTATCTGTTATTTCAGTTCAAGCTCAATACTTTGGACAAAATAGAGTAAGGTATAAAAATGCGGATTTTAAGGTTTTACAAACACCTCATTTTGAAATTTATTATTATCTCAAAAATGAGAAACTCTTAAAGAAATTTGCACAAGATGCCGAAACTTGGTATAAAATGCACCAAGAGGTTTTTCGTGATACATTCTTAAAAAAGAATCCAATTATTCTTTATAGCAATCACCCAGACTTTCAACAAACTACAGCCTTAAATGGCGAGGTTGGTGTAGGTACCGGTGGGGTTACCGAAGCCTTAAAGAACAGGGTAATTATGCCAGTGTTAGATTTGAATAGCCAAACCAGGCACGTTTTAGGTCACGAGCTGGTGCATGCTTTTCAATATCATCTCTTATTAGAAAAGGATTCGATTAGCTTAGAAAATGTTGGAAATACACCTTTGTGGATGGTTGAGGGAATGGCAGAATATTTATCTGTTGGTAAAAAAGATGCTTTCACTTCCATGTGGATGAGAGATGCCTTACTGAATCGTGATATCCCCTCTTTAAAAGATTTAACTAATTCTGGAAAGTATTTCCCTTACCGTTATGGGCAGGCATTTTGGACCTTTGTAGGGTCGGTTTATGGCGACACTACTATCGTTCCTTTATTTAAAAACACTGCCAAATATGGGTATGAAAATGCAATAAAGATGACTTTTGGTTATGATGATAAAACCTTATCTGGTTTATGGAAAAATGCAATTGAACAGCATTATAGACCGATGTTAAAGGCAGACAGTTCTCAAATTAAAATTTCAGGAACTAAAATCATCGACAATAAAAACGCTGGTAATATGAATGTATCGCCTGCAATTAGTCCAGATGGAAAATATGTAGCATTTTTGTCTGAGAAAGATTTATTTGGTATCGACTTATTTCTAGCAGATGCTAAAACCGGGAAAATAATTAGAAAGCTAAGCAGCCAAATTTCCAACACCCATATAGACGATTTTAACTTTATTGAATCAGCCGGAACATGGTCGCCCGATAGCAAAAAATTCGCTTTTAGCATTTTTAGTAAAGGAAGAAATCAATTGTTAATGATTGATGTAGCAAATGGAAATACGCTTTTAAACACCGACATGAAACAAGTTGAACAGTTTAGCAATTTAACATGGTCGGCAAATGGCAATGAAATTGCTTTCTCGGGGATGGTTGAAGGGCAAAGTGATATATTCTCTTATAATTTAACTACTAAAGAAGTTGTACAGATTACAAACGATGAGTTTTCTGATTACGCACCTAATTTTTCGCCTGATGGTAAAATGATTGTATTTTCATCAGATAGGGCTTCAGTTACAAGCGGTAATATTAATGCCGTTAATCCTTTAAACTTAACCGTTTATAATTTCGAAAATAAATCATTGACGAATATCCCAGTCTTTGCTGGTGCAAATAACCTAAATGCTAATTTTTCTGGTGATAGTAAACGTATATTCTTTTTATCTAACCGTGATGGTTTTAGAAACCTGTATGAGTATAACCTTGAAAATAAATCTGTTAAGCAATTAACCGATTATTTTACAGGCATTAGCGGTATTACAGAGTATTCGCCAGCGATAAGCGTAGCAAGAAATGATGATATTATTTATAGTTATTACAGATACCAACGATACACGCTATATAACTCTCCGCTAAGTAATTTTAAAGCGAAGGTTGTAAATGCAAATGATGTAGATTTTGTACCAGCTATACTCCCACCTTTTGAAAGCACAGGTGTAAATGTAGTAAATTCAAACTTGGGCAATTTTGAACGTTTTGAAAAAACACATGATGATTCGCTTAAAGCTATTCCTTACCGCCCTAAGTTTAGATTAGATTACTTAGCTAATAGTGGTGTTGGTGTATCATCAAGTAGATTTGGAACGGGTATCCAAGGAGGTATTGTGGGTATGTTTAGTGATATTTTGGGACGTAATCAAATTATCGCGAACGTTTCGGTAAATGGAGAGATTTACGATTTCGGCGGACTAGTGGGTTACATTAATCAAAAAAGCAGAGTGAATTGGGGGGTTGCAGTTTCACACATCCCATATGTAACTGGTTTTACTACCGGATCATTTTACGATCCAAGTACAAATCCTACAGGTGATCCAATCGACACCATTAGTACAAATCTATTAAGAACATTTGAAGATAAATTAGAAGTATTTGGTTCGTATCCATTTAATAAGGCGCATCGTTTTGAGGCTGGTACAGCATTCTCGCACTATAGTTATCGCTTAGATCGATTTAATAATTATTATGAAGATGTAAATGGATACCCAGCTTATTACCTTGGATCTGACAGAGAAAAGGTTGATAATTCTACGGCAACCAATACATTAGGCATTCCATTGGATCCATTTTCAATTGTATCGGCAAATGCTTCATTTGTGGGCGATAACTCTATATTTGGTGTTGCTGCTCCTCTAGAAGGTTTTAGGTATAGGATTGGTGCCGAGCAGTACTTTGGAGATTTTAACTTCTCGGCCTTAACAGTAGATGCAAGAAAATACTGGAGATTAAAACCAATTACAATTGCTGCTAGAACCTATAACTATATGCGTTTTGGTAAAGAGGGAGAGAATTTATATCCACTATTTATTGGCTATCCTTATTTAATTAGGGGGTATGAAGCCAACTCATTTTACAATAGTAAAGTGCAAAACACAGGCAATTTCGATATTAACCAGTTATCTGGAAGTAAATTCGCAGTGTTTAATTTCGAAATTCGATTACCTTTTACCGGACCTAAGAAACTTGCACAAATTAATTCAAAGTTTTTCTTTAGTGATTTAAATTTATTCTTTGATGCTGGTGTGGCGTGGACAGAAGATTCGAAGGTTGCATTTAAAAAAGAACCGAATGGTGTTTTATTACCAAATGGTACACCTGCAGAGCGAGTGCCAGCATTAAGTGCCGGAGTTTCGCTAAGAGTGAATGTATTTAACTACTTTATATTGGAGCCTTATTATGCCTTTCCTTTCCAGCGTAAAGATGTAAATGGCGGCGTATTTGGATTAACGTTTGCACCAGGCTGGTAATAATGATTAAACCATATAAGGCATAGAAGAAGCATATAAGCTGGGCAATTTATCTTATATGATCTTATATTCCTTAAATGGTAAAAATACGTTATGAAAGTATACTTAAAGGTAATGTAACCTGGTGCGTTAGCTTTTGATGAGGTAACATATTTTCAAAATCTAAACCTATGGTTAAATCAATCCAATCTGGATTACAAGAGCGTACCAATCGCTCTTTTTGCATTCTGGTAAAACGGCTAACCAGTTTAAAGCGAGCCAATGCTTGAGCTTCAGTTTTAAATTCTTCAAAATAAACCAAACGAGTTAATTGCTGAGCGCTATCGAAAAATAAGTTTGGCATCTTCTTGTAAAATTCAAGTGTTTTAGTTAGGTCAGCACTCATTCCTACATGCAAACTAGTGCGGTTTCTGTCGGTTACGATGTAAACAAATTTTTTCATGATTCTCTCGCTTAAAGGTTAAAAACTAAAATAATTAGATATTCTCTTTGTATTCAAATAAATATTACTAACTTTATTGGCACAATAATACTAACAATTTTAGTAAAAACAAATTTATTTTAAAATATATTTTATGTCAAACATTTCATCCAACCTTAAGTACCTTAGAAAGAAAAAAGGGCACACACAGCAACAATTTGCTGATGCAATGGAAATTAAGCGTTCATTAATTGGCGCCTATGAGGAAGACAGAGCAGAACCTAAATATGATTTACTAAAAAAAATAGCAGAATATTTCGACTTAACCATTGATGAATTCATTAACGAAACCATTAATGATAGTTGGAAACCTAAACCTAAGAGTCAAGGGTCTAATTTAAGGGTATTAAGTATTTCTGTTGATCAAAATGACAATGAGAATATCGAACTCGTTCCCGTAAAAGCTAGTGCAGGTTATTTAAATGGTTTTTCAGACCCGCAGTACATACAAGACCTTCCGAAGTTTCAACTACCCCTACCCGCATTAAGACAAGGAACTTTTAGAGCATTCGAAATTATGGGCGACTCGATGCTCCCTATTCAGCCAGGTAGCGTAATTATAGGTGAATATTTAGACAATTGGAACGATGTTAAACAAGGCGAAACCTATGTTATTGTAAGTCGAAGCGAAGGTGTAGTATATAAAAGAGCAGGCAATCGTTTTAAAGAAAATAGAGAATTGAAATTAATATCTGACAATAAAGTATACGACCCATATGCCATTGATGCAGATGATATTTTAGAAATATGGAAAGCAAAAGCATATATTTCAACCGCTTTACCCGATCCAACTCCAGAACCAACTATCGAAACCTTATCGAGCATGATGGCACAAATGCAGAAGTCTATTTCACAATTAAATAAAAATTAACATTATTTAACAATTACGCATTAAACGCTGAGGCTGTATTTTCATCTATGTTATTAAATACCATTTTTATATCACAACTTAAAAATACAGCCAAATGAACAAATTAATTTACACCATTGCTTTAGTAGTTTTAGGGATTACTTCAAGCAACGCTCAAGAACAAGACAAAAGAAAAGTAGAAGGTAGAGAAGGTAAGCCTAGAATGGAAGCTCGCCAGCGATTAGAACGCGATGATAAGTTAACTAGTGAGCAACGTGCTGAAAAAGCAGCCGTAGCAATGCAGAAACGACTAAGCTTAACCGACGAGCAAAAGCAGAAAGTTCAAACAATTGAATTGGATCGCATTAAAAAGAATGAAGAATGGCGAAAACAAGACGATAAGGCCATTAAAAGTAAAATTGAAGAGCGTAAAGCTTTTATGACCGCTTCAAAAGAAAAAATGGATAAAATTTTAACCGAAGAGCAACGTAAAACTTTAGCAAGCGCCCGTGAAGATGGCAAAGAAAGAATGAGAGAAGCTCGAGGCAAAAGAGCCAGTCGCCCAGGAGATAGAATCCCATCCTCTCCACCAAAGAACTAAAATAAATTAGGGAAAGCCTCGATGTTATCGGGGCTTTCTTTATTTTTGAGCAATGGATAATGCAGAACAGTTTCTTCAGCAAAGGCTAAACGAAAGGAAAGAAAAGAATAGATTAAGAGAATTAACCTATTCAAAATTATCGGTTGATTTTTGTTCTAATGATTATCTTGGATTTGCTCGCTCTGAGGAGCTCCGTGCCTTAATCGAAATAGAAACTAGCCAGTTATCAAATTTTACACACGGCGCAACAGGCTCTAGGTTATTAAGCGGAAATTATCCCTATACTGAAGAAACTGAGCAGCTCATTGCCGATTTTCATGGTTCAGCGACGGCTTTATTATTTAATTCAGGCTATGATGCCAATGTAGGTCTGCTATCTTCCATCCCACAACGTGGAGATACCATTATTACCGACGAGCTTATTCATGCCAGTTTAATAGATGGCGCACGGTTAAGCCATGCAGAGCGTTTTCGTTTTAAGCATAATGACACCAAAGATCTTGAGCAAAAGTTAAAAAATGCAAAAGGAATATGTTATGTAGTGGTCGAAAGTATTTACTCCATGGATGGAGATATGGCGCCGCTGACCGAAATCTGTGAGCTTTGCCTCTCCTATCAAGCTAATTTAATTGTAGATGAAGCGCATGCTATCGGTATCTTTGGGGATAAAGGAAAGGGATTAGTCTATCAATTAGCACTCCAAAACAAAGTGTTTGCACGTATAGTTACTTACGGGAAAGCATTAGGTGTACATGGAGCTGCAATTTTAGGTAGCCAAACATTAAGAGATTATTTAATCAACTTCTCGCGATCGTTTATCTATACTACCTCGGCACCACTACATCAAGTAATCGCTATCAAATGTGCATATCAGCTACTGCAGCAAAATGATTATCAAAAACAGTTAATAGAGAAGATTACGTACTATAATCATTTAATAGAAAACACTTCTTTATACCGAATTAAAAGTAATAGTTGTATACAAACAATTTTATTTAACAGTGATTTGGCAGCAAAAAATGCTGCTTCTTTTCTTCAAAGTAAAGGATTTGACGTAAGAGCAATTTTAAGTCCAACTGTAGCCGAAGGACAAGAACGCCTCAGGATTTGCTTACACTTATATAATACTGAAAAAGAAATAATAAATTTAATTCATCATTTAAAAGAAATAGCATGAGCGAAAGTTATTTTATAACAGGAATTGGAACAGGAATTGGAAAAACAATCGCAAGTGCCGTTTTAACAGAAAAATTAAAGGCCGATTATTGGAAACCAATCCAAGCTGGAGATTTAGCACAAAGCGATAGCTTAATGGTTCAAGAGCTACTAAGTAATGTCAAATCTAAAATCCATCCCGAACAATACCGGCTAACTCAGCCCCTTTCTCCTCACCTATCTGCAAAATTAGACAGAATTACGATTGACCTTGAAGCCTTTAAACTTCCACCAACTGAAAATAAATTAATTGTAGAAGGAGCTGGAGGTTTAATGGTACCCTTAAATGACCAATATTTGGTACTGGATTTAATTAAAAAATTAAACCTGCAGATTGTCTTAATTTCTAAGCATTATTTAGGAAGTATAAATCATACTTTGTTAACGATTAACACGCTAAAACAGCATCAGATAACTATTAAGGGTGTTATTTTTAACGGTGAACCTAATATAGAAAGTGAAAAATACATTTTAAATTATGGAAAGGTTACTAGTTTAGGACACATCCCCATGCTAACCACGCTAAGTAAAGAAAGTATTATCGAAGCAGGGATAGCATTGAATATTTAATTTGCAAAAATTTAATTCTGTTTAAATTATTTTCATTTAGTTCTTGACAAATTAAATTTGGAATTGTACATTTGTCGACAACAAGAAAAAAATGCAATTACAAAACACATATTACTTTGGTTACTTTTACTATTTTAGTAAGAGCCGGGGCTAGTATGCAAAAAAATAGATAATAATATTAAATGTATATAGAAAGTCCCGGCCAAAAGCTGGGACTTTTTTTTGTTTAACGCAATTACACTAGGATTAATAGTAGTTAGAATGAAAAAGACCAAAACAAGAGTAGCCATACAAGGCATAAAAGCATCTTTTCACGAAGAGGCCGCATTTAAATTTTTCGGTAGAGATATCGACACCATCGAATGCAATTCATTTAAACAAACATGCGATAGTTTGGTGAAAGGAGAAGCAGACTTTGTAATCATGGCGATTGAAAACTCTATTGCAGGGAGCTTGTTACCTAATTATACATTAATTAGAGAGTATAATTTTGCAGTAACAGGAGAAGTTTATCTTCCTATTCAATTGCATTTAATGGCTTTGCCTGGAATAAAGTTCGAAGACATTAAATTTGCTACATCCCACCCTATTGCGATCAGACAATGTGTCGATTTTTTCGATGACTATCCACATATCCAAGTAATTGAGAGCAATGATACAGCTGCCTGTGCAAAAAAAATAAAAGAAGAGCAATTAACAGATACAGTTGCCATTGCAAACACACTTGCAGCCGAATTATATGGCTTAAACATTATAGAGCGTAGAATTGAGTCGAACAAGAAGAATTATACCCGCTTTTTAATCTTAGAGAAAGACAAGAAAGAAAATACGAATGAAATTAATAAAGCCTCCATCTGCTTTCAGGTTGGCAATCATGTAGGTGCACTTTCAAAAGTACTTAATTTGTTTGCCGAGCTAAATGTAAACTTAACAAAAATACAATCTATGCCTGTTCTAGGTAAACGAAACGAATACTACTTTTATGTAGATATGGAGTGGACAAGCATGGAAAACTACGATACGGCAATCCGAAAAGCACTAAAATATACTGTAAACTTTAACATCATGGGCGAATACCTGAAGAATGATAAAGTGTAGAGGTTAACTGTTAAACCGTTAAATTGTTTAACTGCAACAAACGATTAACCAATTAACCAATTCAAACAATTAAACATATAAAAACTCCCAAAAAATGAAACTACAATTAAACATCCAACCTTTAAATAGCTGGATAAACATCAAAAACGAACCCTTATTAATCTCTGGACCATGCAGTGCAGAAACTGAAGATCAATTATTATCAACTGCACATTTACTAGCAGCTACCGGAAAAGTTAGCGTGCTTAGGGCAGGGATTTGGAAACCACGTACCCGTCCGGGCGAATTTGAAGGCATTGGCAGCATTGGTTTAGAATGGTTAAAACGTGCTAAAGCAGAAACTGGATTACCAACGGCTGTAGAGGTGGCCAATGCGAAACACGTTGAAGAAGCATTAGCTGCAGGTGTTGATATTTTATGGATCGGTGCTCGTTCTACAGTAAATCCATTTACAGTTCAAGAAATTGCAGATGCTTTACAAGGTGTTGATATCCCTGTATTAGTAAAAAATCCGGTAAACCCTGATTTACAACTATGGGTAGGCGCATTAGAACGAATTAATAAAGCTGGAATTACAAAATTAGGTGCCATACACCGTGGGTTTTCTTCATTCGAAAAAAGTGCATTCCGTAATGAACCAATGTGGGAATTAGCCATCCAATTAAAAACACTTTGTCCTGAATTACCAATCATTAACGATCCAAGTCACATTTGTGGTAACCGAGAACTTATCCCATACATTTCTCAAAAAGCATTAGATTTAGATATGCAAGGATTGATGATCGAGTCGCATATAGACCCATCTATTGCATGGACTGATGCAAAACAACAAGTTACGCCAGCAGCTTTGGCAGAAATGGTAAGTAAATTTACTTTACGTAAGCCTGAATCCAAAAATGAAGAATTTACTGATAAATTAGCCGACCTAAGAAAAGAGATTGATAAAATCGATGATCTAGTTCTTCAAAAATTAGCTGAAAGAATGAGCATCACTCAAAAAATTGGCGAATTTAAAAGAGATAATAAAGTTACTATTTTACAGGTAAACCGTTGGGACGAAATTATTAGCAAACGTACTGCTTTTGCAAAAGCCCTTAAACTAGATGTTAACTTTACAGAAAAGTTTTTAGAATTGGTGCATGGCGAATCAATCCGCAAACAAACTGAAATTATGAATGCTGGTAAAGCTGAAGAAGGCATTGCTGCCGAAGCGCATACTGACGTTAAAGGGTAAAGCGGTGAGCGTATGGCGATAAGCGTTTTGAACGCCTTACGCCATACGCTAAACATTTTGAACAAAAACAGAAACATGTCCAAAAACATATTGCTTTCTTTTAAAGGAAGTAAACAAATTAATACTGAAATAAAATTAACTGGCTCAAAAAGCGAATGCAATAGGGCGTTAATTATTAGCGCACTAAGTAAAGGTTCGGTGGGTGTCGAGAATTTATCAGTAGCGGCTGATACGGTTACGCTCGAAAGAGTTTTAAGAACATTAAGTGGGGAAAGTGGAGCACTAACTTCAAACGCAAAACTTGTAGACATTGGCCCTGCAGGCACAGCAATGCGCTTTTTAACTGCATTTTTAACTATTCAAACGGGTAAATTTATTTTAACTGGGACAGAGCGAATGAAGCAACGGCCTATTGAAATCTTAGCTGAAGCATTAAAAAGCATAGGTGCAGAAATTTCTTATGAAGAAAATAAAGGATTTCCGCCTTTACAAATTTCGGGCCCTTTTAAACAAACTTCAGACCTCATTAGCATTAAGGGAGACATTAGTAGCCAATATATATCAGCACTACTAATGATTGCCCCTACCTTGCCTCTAGGCCTTACATTGGCAATTGAAGGAGAGTTAACCTCAAAACCATACGTAGAAATGACCTTGGCGATGTTAGCACAAACTGGAATAAGCCACGAATGGATTGAGAATATTATCACTATAGCTCCACAAACTTTTAACACAAGTAAACTGTACGTAGAGCCCGATTGGAGTGCTGCTTCTTATTGGTATGCCATTGCCGCTTTGGCGGATGAAGCATCAATCTTTTTACCAGGCTTAAATGGGTATAGCTTACAAGGAGATAGTAGAATTACTGAAATTATGGCAAATTTCGGAATCACATCCCAATTTAAAAATGGTGGAGTTTTGTTCAAAAAAGAACCAAAAAAACTAGAACGAAAAATATTTGATTTAAAAGATTGCCCAGATCTCGCACAAACAGTTATAGTCGTATGCGCTGCTTTGGGACATAACTGTACATTTACTGGACTAGAGACCTTAAAAATTAAAGAAACCAATCGAGTTTTAGCATTACAAACTGAATTGGCTAAGATTGGTGTAAAGCTAATTGAGAAAAATTTTAGTTATAAATTAGATTGCAGCGAGCTTCATTTTCCTGATCAATTATTCGTTAATACCTATGAAGATCATCGAATGGCAATGGCTTTTGCTCCATTAGCGTTAAAAATCAACACCTTAGAAATTGAAGAAAAACAAGTAGTTGAAAAATCTTATCCTTACTTTTGGGAGGACCTAGTAAAGGCGGGATTTAATACTCAATACTAACTACTCAATACTAACAAAAATGGCAGGTAATTCTTTCGGTAAAGCTTTTAAAATAACAACCTACGGCGAATCGCACGGGGTTGCAATTGGTGTAATTATAGATGGCTGTCCGGCTGGGTTAAGCATCGACCTAGATTTTATACAAGCTGAGTTAGATAAGCGCAGACCAGGGCAATCTAAAATAACCACACAACGCAAAGAGAGTGATACTGTTCAGATTTTGTCGGGAATTTTTGAAGGAAAAAGCACAGGAACTCCAATTAGTCTACTCATTCCAAATGAAGACCAGCGTTCAAAAGATTATTCGCATAACCAAGATGTTTACCGGCCAAGCCATGCCGATTACACCTATGATGTAAAATATGGAATTCGCGATCATCGTGGCGGAGGAAGATCATCAGCACGGGAAACTGCAGCTAGAGTAGCAGCAGGTGCGATTGCCAAACTGGTTCTTCAAAAATATGGAATTGAGATTTTTGCTCACGTTACGGCTGTAGGACAAATTATTGCGCCAAACTTAAGCAGCGAAAACCTTTCTGATCTTTTACAAGTGAGAGAAGAAAATATTGTTCGTTGTGCAGATCCTGCAATCGCTAATCAGATGATCGAATTTATCGATTCGATACGAAAAGATGGAGATACTGTGGGTGGAAAAGTTTCGTGTGTAGTTAAAAATTGCCCGGTTGGTTTGGGCGAACCTGTTTTTGATAAATTACATGCCGATTTGGGAAAAGCAATGCTAAGTATTAACGCAGTTCATGGTTTTGAATATGGTTCGGGTTTTGCTGGAAGTGGAATGAAGGGTTCGGCTCATAACGATGTGTTTATTTCGACAGAAAACGGTACAAAAACACTAACAAATTTTTCGGGAGGCATACAAGGTGGAATTTCAAATGGAATGGACATTACGTTTACAGTTGCATTTAAACCCGTAGCTACAATTATGCATAACCAACAAACGGTTAATGCAGCCGGAGAAATGGCCGAAATTAAGGGTAAAGGTAGGCATGACCCTTGCGTAGTGCCAAGAGCAGTTGTAATTGTTGAAGCAATGGCAGCATTGGTTTTGGTGGATCATTTTTTAAGAAACAAAGTCGTTAAATTATGAAATACCTATTAATATCCCTCTTCTTTACCTGCTTCGCGGCATCGGCTCAAAATTTTAAGGCTACAATAGCGAAACACCGTGAGGCCTATAAGGCAGATTTTATTAAAGAAACACGATCCCCTTTAAAAGAAGAAGACTTCAAGCATTTGCACTTTTTTGAAGCGGATAGTACGTATAATGTCATTGCTAAAGTAGAGTTACTAACTAACCAAAAGGTTTTTAATATGCCCACATATGATGGTACAAGTAAAGAATTTATCCGCTATGCGAATGTAAAATTCACACTTAACAAAAAAGAACTGCAATTAACCTTATACAAAAACATTGCCCTAGCAGCAAATCCTGCATATAAAGAGTTGTTATTTTTACCATTTACAGATCAAACCAATCAAAAAACAACCTATGGTGGCGGAAGGTATATTGATTTAAGTTTATCAGACATAAAGAACGGTCAAATTATAATCGACTTTAATAAGGCATATAACCCCTATTGCGCCTATAGCGATGGGTACCGATGCCCAATCCCTCCTGAGGAAAATGATTTACCTATTGAGATTTTAGCAGGAGAAAAACTTTATTCCGGCGAAAAAAAACATAAATAATTTTCCAAAGTCCAAACCTTTGTAAATAAGGTATTAATAAAACTTTCAGGCATACACTTACGTAAGTACTAGTAGAACTTAATTTTTCTAAATGAAATTTAATCTATATTTATAAAATATGGCTTATACCTGTTTAATAATCGACGATAATGAGATTGAGCGCGATGCAATTGAAATGTACTTACGAAAAATTAATCGATTCGAAATTATTGGCGTATGTAGTAGTGGAATTGAAGCCGCAACCCTTATAGCGAACGAATCTATTGATATTGTTTTCTCAGATATAGATATGCCCGAACTATCTGGGATGGGATTGTTAAAAAGCCTTAAAAACCCGCCGATATTTATCTTTATTACCTCTTTTTCTGAACACGCTGTTGAGAGTTTTAATCTCGATGCGCTCGATTTTATTGTCAAACCTGCCACGTACGAGCGTTTACTTAAGTCGAGCAATAAAGCTATTGAATATTTAGAGCTTAGAAATTTAGCTTCTCAAAAAGTACTTGCGGATCCTCCACCGCCCCAAGAAGATCATTTCTTCTTAAAAGAAACAAAAGGTTATACTCGGTTAAACTATAATGATGTAATTTATATTGAAAGCATGGGCGATTTTTCTAAAATTTTTACAGCAACGAATAAGCACATTACTTTAGTGAATTTGAAAAATTTAGAAAAACAACTCCCTCCTATTTTTTTACGAGTGCATAAACAATATATTATTAATTTAAATCAAATCACTACTATTTCAACGAACGAAATCCATTTAAATCACGATCATACGGTACCCTTGAGTATCGCTAATAAGCAAGAATTAATGGAGAAGATTACTGGCAAAACTTTGTCGAGGCATACCAAATAATTACTTTAATCGCTTACTTAATTTGTTCGTATTTATACTTTGATGGAATAAAAACACAAAGAAATTCCCTAAAAACTTACCTAGATCTTTCGCATTTTTTATACTCATAATTAGTTTTTAATATTTTATTGATATCTAAAAATGTTAATAAAAAACATATGTTTTTTGGGTAGTCGATAATCTACAAGATATAGTCGATGAAACTCATTCTTAAAAAGATTTTAACTTACACGTTAGCAGCTTTAGGTAGCATTAATATAAATGTAGTTCCAGTTCCTTTCTGACTTTGAGCCGATAAAGAACCCTTCATGAGTTGAGTGAAGGTTCTGCAGAGCATTAACCCAATACCAGTACCTTTTTCTTGATTTGTACCTAATGTAGTTTTAGCATACTCGTCAAAGCCCGCTGTATTAAAGCTATCGATTTGTTGTTGCGACAAACCAACTCCATTATCGGCAATAGAAATAAACAATTGATTATCTATTTCTCTTGCCGAGATATTTATTGCACCATTTTCGTTGGTAAACTTAATAGCATTATTAATTAGGTTACGAAGAACTAGGGTGGTCATATTCACATCGGCCAAACAAAGTTGATTTGGTTGAACCTCATTACAGATTTGAATATTTTTTTTCTCTGCAATAGCCACTAAAGCTTCAATAACTTCTTGTACGCAAGTTCTGCTATCAAATATTTCTACGATAGGCTTAAAACCTTGCATTTGGCTTGATGCCCAATTTAAAAGATTCTCCATCATCGATGAAGTATAAGTTAAATTATTTTTTAGTTGGCTTGCATATCGATTAAGCTTTTGAGGCTCCATATTTCCATCTTCGAGTAATTGAATAAACGAAATCAAAGAATTAACCGGTGTACGCATATCGTGACCTACCACACTAAAAATACGATCCTTAACCTTTCCTAACTTTTCTAATTCAATTTTTTGATCAGAAACAATTTTATTCAATTTTGCTGTTCTTCGTTGCGCATTAAATATAATCAAGGCCGATCCAAATAAGATAACTGCCAATACGCCTAAGAAAATAGTGATGTTCTTATTAAATTTCAACTCCGATTTTTGAAAATCTATTTCTTTATCCTTAATTTCCTTGTCAAGTTTAGCTTTTAACTGCTCTCGTGCCCTCATCTCTTGCTGAAACCGTTTTTGGTTTTCTAAATCGGCCTGTTTTTTTAAGAATGTTAAACGTTGTAATTGCTTTTCTCGATCACTTAAATCAAGTGCTTGTTGTCTTAAAATTAATTTTTGTTGTTGCTGTTTAGCCAGTAAAACTTGTCGTTGGAGTGCTCCATCTGTTACTTCTTGCTTTAATTGATAATCTTTCTCTTTTACTGCAAAATTAATTTGTAATTGTCTTCTAGTAATCTCCTTTTCCTTTTCTTCGTTAAAAATCTGTTCCTTAAACTCAATATATTTTTTATAATAAACGAGTGATTCATTAAAATTTCCATTTTTTTCTTCAACAGAACTCAATCCTTGATAGGCTTTTTTTTGAATTTCTAATAACTTATTCTCTTGACCAATTTTTAACACTTCTAATAAAAAATGGGTTGATTTTATATAATCCTTATCCTGTTCATAAAAATTAGCCAAGGCTAAAAGTGAAGCAGCATATTCATCTTTTTGATCTGTATCTGAATTTTTATCAACTGATGTTTGGTAGGCCTTGAGTGCTAATTGACGCTCGCCCATTGCCTCATACACTTTACCAAGGTATATATTTGAAGTAGCTTGAACTCCGTTATCGCTAATGGCAATCGCTGCTTTTAATGCCCGTTCGAGATAACCCATCGCTATTTTATTCTTCTGATCTGGCTTAATTCCCATCTTAATCAACTCATCATTTGATGCAGTGAAGTAAGCATCTCCAATACTGTTGCACACTACAGCAACTCCTCTACTATTCTCTCCCTCCTTTTCGAATATCTTTAAGGCTTTTTGCAAATAAAATAAGGCGTTGTCTTGTTGATCTAATTCTACATAAATTGCTGAGATATTTGCATAGCAGCTTGCCAGATCTACATCGTTACCATTTTTTTGAAATACTGAAATCGCTTTTTGATTTACTTCTAATGCTTTTGAATAATCTGGAATACTTATATAAAGAGCACCCAGGTTTAAATAGATACCTGCTACCCAATCAAGATCATTGAGTTGAGTATGCACCTTAATAGATTTTAGATAATTATCTTCAGCTTTTTCATAATTGCTTTGCCCATGATAAAATAACCCTTGTCTATAGTAAGCTTCTGCTTCAAATTTTTTCAGGTTTAGCTTAACAGCTAATGCTGCAGTTCGATTAACAAACTCTTCAACCTTAAGTAGGTTTTTCATCCGCATGTACTGCCGATAAATTTCTTTCAGGTTTTTTAGCTTAATAGAATCCTCTTTATTATAATTATTGTGATTGGCTAATAAACTATCGAGTTTTCCTTGAGTACTTTGCGCTCGAGTTTCAAGAACATTAAAAAGAAAAAATAACAGGCAGAGAAACAAACAGACTTTATTCATCAGTTAATACAAAGACTGTTCGGTTATAAAAAATAAAGAAATAATTAACTTTTTTAGAAAAGAATCCACCATAAAATACCGAGAGTTAATTTATGATGGAATATACTATTTTCTAATTAAAAATTAAAAGATTGAAGGATATTTACTTGGATTTTCTTCATGCATCATCTGATATACCGTTTCAATGATATCATCAACCGAAGGTTTACTAAAATAATCCCCATCAGACCCGTATGGTGGACGATGTGCTTTTGCTGTTAGCGTTCTTGGTTTCGAATCTAAATAGTAATACCCTTTTTGCTCCTCTAAAATCTGTTGCAAAATATAAGCACTTCCACCACCTGGAACATCCTCATCAACCACCAAAAGCTTGTTGGTTTTCTGTAAAGATTGCACGCATAATTGGGTAGTATCAAATGGCAAAATGGTTTGAGGATCGATTATTTCGACATCGATACCTAAGCCCATCAATTCTTCAGCAGCTTCTTCTATCAATCGTAAGGTAGATCCATACGATACAATGGTTAAATCTTTACCGCTTCTTAATATTTCTGCTTTGCCTAAAGGAACGGTATATGTACCCACATTTTCTGGCAATTTTTCTTTTAATCGATAACCGTTTAAGCATTCGATAACCAATGCAGGCTCATCTCCTATAAAAAGTGTATTGTACATCCCAGCAGCTTGGGTCATGTTGCGAGGAACACAAACATGTAAACCGCGTAATGCACCTAAAATTACACCTATCGGAGAGCCCGAATGCCAAACACCTTCTAAGCGATGGCCACGAGTACGAACAATTACAGGTGCTTTCTGACCTGCTTTGGTACGATAAGATAAACTTGCTAAATCATCACTTAATATATTTAATGCAAAAAGCAAATAATCAAGATATTGTATTTCTGCGATTGGCCTTAACCCTCGCATTGCCAACCCTATTCCCTGACCAATAATTGTCATTTCACGAATACCGGTATCGGTAATTCTTAATTCGCCATATTTAGCTTGTAAGCCAGCAAAGCCTTGGTTCACGTCGCCAATATTTCCTAAATCTTCACCAAAAGCAACCAAACGCTGATCTCTACTAAAGTTGGCATCGAAACAGGCATTTAGGAGCTCCCTCCCATCTATCATTTTACTATTTTCAGTATACTCAGGTACAACTTCATCTACTAAAAGCGGACTTTCCTTTCCGTCGGTAAAAAGCTTAGAATTATATCTTTCTACGTTAATCCCAACCTGTTTCTGATACCAATTTATTAGCTGATTTCTTTCTTCTGAGGGTTGAGTTAAACTTTGTCTGATGGCTTTTCTAGCTGCAGAAATTACTTCTTTTCGTAGAGCATCGGGGGCTGATGCCAATTGAGCAGCAATTTTTGCGAGGTCGGGTCTATCTTTACCCACCGCATTAATCATATTAATTACATCGCTCTGCTCTTGTTTTATATCGGCCAAAAATTCATTCCATGCTTCTTTTTGCGTTTCACGAACAAGCTTTTTAGCTTCAATTTCTATCGCTGAAATGGTTTCTTCGCTGGCAATGGCCGATTCAATCATCCATTTTCGCATTTTTAGGATGCAATCATGCTCCTTTTCCCAATTTAAACGATCGGTATCTTTATAACGCTCGTGAGAACCGGATGTAGAGTGGCCTTGAGGTTGCGTAACCTCGGTAACATGAATTAAAACCGGAACATGTTCATTTCTACATACATCGATCGCTTTTTGGTATATTTCGCATAAAGCTGGATAATCCCAACCTTTAACTTTATAGATTTCGTAACCATTCGTACCTTCTTCACGTTGAAAACCTTTTAAAATTTCTGAAATATCTTCTTTTGTGGTTTGATACTTGGCAGGAACAGAAATACCATAACCATCGTCCCACACAGAAACGGCCATTGGTACTTGCAACACACCTGCAGCATTTATGGCTTCAAAAAACACACCCTCCGAAGTTGAAGCGTTTCCGATGGTACCAAAGGCAACTTCATTACCTTCGACCGAGAAATTCTTCAAGTAACTTAATTCAGGATTTTGTCTAAACAGCTTTGATGCGTAAGCTAAGCCCACTAAACGGGCCATTTGTCCGCCAGTTGGCGCAATATCAGAAGAACAATTTTTAATTTCGGTTAAATCTTTCCATGAACCATCTTCATTAAGGGAGCGTGTTGCAAAATGACAGTTCATTTGCCTACCTGCTGAAGCTGGATCTGCCTCAACATCAGTATTGGCATATAATTGAGCAAAAAATTCTTTTATGGTCGAGATGCCAGTTGCAAATGCAAAAGTTTGATCTCTATAGTATCCAGATCGCCAATCGCCATTTTTAAAGGCCTTAGCCATAGCAATTTGAGGAACTTCTTTGCCATCACCAAAAATCCCAAATTTGGCTTTACCCGTTAACACTTCCCTCCGACCTAAAATACTAGCCTGTCTACTTTCGACAGCTATTTTGTAGTCATTTAATACGATTCGCTTAAAATCGTCAAAACTTAATTCAGAGGCGTCAATATGGGCTGTTGTTACTTTGCTGTTTGACATCATAAGCGAGAATGGTTAGGGCACAAAGATACATATTTTATGAGTTTTGCCTCACAATTGATGTAAATTTAATATTGGAATACTTTTTGTATTAAGCATAAATAACATTAAATTTGTTTAAAACACAACAATATGAAAAAGTTAATTTTAGTCGTTGCATTGATACTCGGTTTTACTGTGTATAGTCAAGCTCAAACTAAACCTGGAGAATTTAAATTCGAATCAGAAGTACACGATTTTGGAAACATCGTAATTGGTAAATCTGCAGTGTATACATTTAATTTCACTAATACTGGCGAAGCTCCAATTATCATTTCAAAAGTAGAAACCACCTGTGGCTGTACAGTTCCAGAATATTCAAAATTACCAATTAAACCTGGAGAAAAAGGTTATATTAAAGTAACAGTAACACCTTCAGGCCCTGCTGTTCCAATTGTTAAATCGATTACCCTAACCTCTAATGCACGAACCACTACCAAAGTACTAATCATTAAAGGTCAATATGTAGAAGGAAATACAAAATAATAGAGCTAAACTTATAAAGTTTATAAAACTTCGTAAGTTTTTCATTTAAAACCCCGTTAATTCAACGGGGTTTTTTATTTTTGTGCCATGCCAAAAATCTCAGAAAAAGGGTTACAAATGCCCGCCTCACCCATCAGAAAACTTACACCTTTTGCCGATCAAGCAAAAGCTGCAGGTAAAAAAGTGTATCATTTAAACATCGGCCAGCCAGATATTGCTACACCCGACGGGATGTTAAACGCCATTAAGAATATTGATTTCAATGTATGGGCATATACTCCATCTGAGGGCACATTAAGCTATAGAACAAAATTAGCTAGCTATTACAATAAACTAGGCTATAATATTACCCCTGCAGATATTTTAGTAACTGTAGGAGGCTCTGAAGCCATTACCATTGCCATGCAAACCTGTGTAAACGAAGGTGATGAAATAATTATTCCAGAACCTTTCTATGCTAATTACAATGGTTTTGCTTGCATGAGTAATGTAGTAGTGAAACCTATTTTATCGCATATCGAAAATGGATTTGCGCTTCCACCAATTGCTGAGTTCGAAAAGTTAATTACCCCGAAAACTAAGGCTATCATTATATGTAATCCCAATAACCCTACCGGTTATTTATATTCGAGAGAGGAATTAGAAGCATTAAAAGAATTGTGTTTAAAATACGATTTGTTTTTGTTTTCTGATGAGGCTTACCGCGAGTTTTGCTACGATGGCCGTGAATTTATCTCTCCAATGCACTTAGAAGGCTTAGCTGATAACGTGGTGATAATGGATACAGTTTCTAAGCGTTACAGTGCTTGTGGAGCACGATTAGGCTGCATGATCACTAAAAACAAAGAAGTTATTGCTTCAGGGTTAAAATTTGCACAAGCAAGATTAAGTCCTGGTATGGTAGAGCAAATTGCTGGTACTGCCGCGGTTGATACCCCAGACAGTTATTTTGAAGAAGTAAATAAAGAATATACACTACGTCGTGATACGTTGGTAAAGCGCTTAAACAGTATGGATGGGGTTTTCTGTCCGAATCCAGGTGGTGCATTTTATGTTGTAGCTAAATTCCCAATTGATGATGCCGATGTATTTTGCCAATGGATGTTAGAAAATTTTGAGCACAATGGCTCTACCGTAATGATGGCACCAGCTACTGGTTTTTATTCGAGCCCTGGAAGTGGTAAAAATGAAGTTCGTATGGCGTATGTGTTAAATACAGGCGATTTAAATGCAGCAATGGATTGTTTAGCTGTTGCATTGGTTCAATACCCTGGACGTACTGTCTAGTTGGCGGTTTATATTTTTAAAACCTACTTTTTATGCCAAATACGAGTGTAAAGCTAGTATTTGGCATTTATTTTGTATCTTTGTAAGTGAAGCGTTTGGCGTTAAGCGTAAAGCGATTATCAAAACAAAAAATGGGGCCGTTTTGGATTTGACAGGGTGGCGCTAAGTATGTTAGCATGCAGTGCGTTGTACGGAGAGCACTTAAAAGAGAACGTTCAAAACAATAATTGGCGAAAATAACTACGCCTTAGCTGCTTAATTTAGAATTAAATAGCTTTTGTCTCGCTAACTGCTGCATTGTTAGGTTAGTAATAGAGGCATCGAAATAACAGCGCTAGCTTTTGTAGGGTACGATACATTTGCGAAACAAAGTACCTAAGGAGAATGTTAAGGTCGGTTTCCAGCCCGACTGATCCCGACAACTAATTGGAAAATAAGCATGTAGAAGGTGTAATTTATCACACAACTGGACAAGGGTTCGAACCCCTTCGGCTCCACTAAAAAGGCCTGAAAATTATTAATTTTCAGGCCTTTTTTATTTCATAATACTTTGTTTTAGAGTCTTTAATCAGCTATTCATATGAATGATTACTTTACTATAATTCCTATGTTTTGTCTTCATAAAAATCAAAAAACAGGCAAAATTACAAAATAAGCTATTGAATATTAGTTAATTATGAGTAATTTTATTAATCTTTCAACCTAAATAAAACTCTAATGACTCTCTCAAAAAACGAATGTATTCAAGCTTTTAATGAATGGAAAAATGCTAAATACGATTATTCAAAAATTAAAGAATTAATAAATCCTCAATTTGCTTTTAGCATTAACCGTGAACAAATTGATTGGGTAAATATCTATAATAGGTATAAAAATTTCCATATTTATATTGGAATACATGACAATGAATTAATTCTAATTATCGTCCCTCTTGACGTAAACGGACAAGAGATTAAGCTTCCATCTTATGTGTTTTCATCTTTACTACCGTTATCTCAAGAATTAAACTTAGTGGAAAAAGAAGAAATTACAAAAATAAAAACAACTGTACTTTCGCAAGATTTAAGAATTATCAGTTATACAGAAAGTTTTAAACAACCTGCTGAAAACGAACCTGCTATAGATCAAAAAACAGCAGCACAAGAAATAGAAACATGGACTTCTGGATGTCTAGATTGGTTTTATTTGGAATGTAATGAATTTAATGGAAAAAGAATTTTTGAAACCTTCACTGTGCCATTTGCCGATTTAGGGAAACCTGATGAAGCAATTAGCCAAGTAGTTAGCCTTTTTGCCTTTAAATATTCGCCACTTTATCAAAGACAGATTCCTACATTAATTTTCGTTAGTGTTAATATTTTATTATTACAAGCTCAACTAATTGAGCCCCCTATTGATACCAATACATATGATTGGTCTCAACCCTGTCCTCCTTTTTGTAAAGATGAATCGACTTTTCAGCTTTTAGAATAAAAGTTGTAATAAATGCTATTTTATTATAGCTCATTGATTCTTTCTAACTGCTTGTTAGTGATTTCATTTTTATTTGGAATTTTTAAACGATCAGCGCTTCAGAAGAAAGAAAAATGGTATTTAGGATACCTTGGCTATGTGCTCTGTATAGAATTAATTGTTAAGCTGCTAATTTTTGTATTTGATGTAAAAAGTACCCACTATTTATATCCTTTTTACATAAGTGGCGAGTTTCTTTTATTATCATTCGTATTTATTATTGAATTAAATTTCTCCCGAAAGTGGTATATACTTAGTGCAATAATAAGTGCGATTATCTTTATTAAAACAGCGCTTGTAGTGAACAACAACTTGGATATCATCAATAACATTGGTAAAATTTTTTCTCATTTATCTATTATTTGCTTAGCTGGATGTTCTTTAATTAAAGAATTAAAAAATCTGAAAGCAGGAAATAATTTTTTGATTATTTACGCATGCCTATTTATGTATTATTCGATCTCCCTATTCTTCTTCTTATTATTAAATCAGTTTACCACTATATCCAATTCTGGTGCAGCCATAATTTGGGGGATGAACAATGTATTATCTTCTATTCTTTACGGGGCATCAATTTATGTTTTTATGTTATCAAAGAAATAACGATAAATATCGAATTTTTAGTAGTTATGGTTATAGTCTTCATTATAATCGTAGCCTTTGCTTTGCTTATGTATAGGAGTTTTGTTCAAAAAATTATATTGGAGAATAACATAAAACAAGAAAAGGAAATTCAATATCAAAGAGATATATCGTTTCAAAACATTAAGACGCAAGAAGAAGAAAGAAAAAGAATTGCACTTTTAATACATGACGATATTGGGAATAGGCTAAACATACTTTCTGTATGGCTTAACAACCCAGATGCATGGAATAACAACCGCTCAAAAGAAATCGTTATAAGGCAAATACCAGAATTAATTAAAGCGACAAGAGATATTTCACATGCGCTATCTCCCGTTAATTTAGAATATTTAGGGCTCATTTTATCACTAGAAGAGCTCATCACAAATATTGAATCTTCTTTAAAGGTACTATTGATAATTAGACATAAATATACACCTAGAGATATACCTTTTGAAGTGCAATTGTACAGAATTATCCAAGAGTTTTTAAGCAATGTTTTAAAACACGCTAAAGCATCTAAGATGTTGATTCATTTAAGAGATTCTCTTAAGCTATTTTCTGTTGTTTTGTCTGATAATGGCGTAGGCTTTGAACTTAACTCATTAAGCAAAGGCATGGGGTTAAAAAATATAGAATCCAGAATAAAATCCATGAATGCCATCCATAAATGGAAAAGCATAAAAAATAAAGGAAGCCAACTTATCTTAATCATTCCAAAAACATGAATAAACAAATTAAAATAGCAATAATAGACGATGAATGTTTGTTTACTGAAGGGTTGGCCCTTTTATTTTTAGGAATTAAGCCTATATCAGTTGTTTCACGCGCCACTAGTGGATTGCAATTCTTAGATGAGCTATTGAACATTTCACAAATTAATTTCCCTGAAATAGCTCTTATTGATCTAAAGATGGAACCCATGGATGGTTTTGAGTTGGTTGAAATATTGAAAAAAAAATACCCCGAGCTAAAGATCATCATCCTTTCTTGCCATTATAAAAACAATGTATTTGGGCACATGATTAAATTAGGTGTTTCTGCTTTCTTACCTAAAAATGCAAATAGAGAACTTCTTATTGAAGCAATAATTGCAGTTCATAACACGGGCATTTTTTTTACGCACCAAGACCATCAAATGCTCATGTCTTATGTGCAAAACAAATCTAAAAAACCTGACTTCAGTTTTGAAGAAAATCTAACCGAAAGAGAAATAGAAGTGCTAAAGCTCATCTGTTTAGAATACACTAACAACGAAATTGCCGACCAACTTTTTTTGAGCAAACGAACTGTAGAAAGCCATAGGCAACGAATACTTGAAAAAATAGGGGCTAAAAACACTGTAGGACTAGTTGTATATGCCATAGCACATGAAATCTATACTCCTCCAAAACACTTCTATTCCGTATAAATACTGAAAATAGATTTTAGTAATTTCTACGCTAAAACCCTCCATTATTATCTCGTTACTTTGAAATGTTCATCCCAATGAAGCTTCAAAAAAACGTGGACATGGTGGATTCCGAAAAACCAGAAAACAGAGTAGGAAATTCTTAAAATTCTAAAATCATGACAACCTATCAAGTCAATTTCGCTAATGAAGCACCTGAGACCTGGACTCTATGTGTATATCAACAATTACCAGATTCTGTTGGCCTCGACAGTGTATCTTGGAAACAAACAACGGTACCAAAAAAAGGCGAATCAGGTGTTCAATGGAACATTCAATACCTTGCCTGTTTGGCCGACTACAAACAAGATGGTGGCAAAGGTGTTTATAAAGCTTCACAAAAACTAGATACTGAACTTGGCATTCAATGGGAATGCGATTTTCTAGATGGCGTTCAGCAATTAAAACAAACTGGTGCTACTACTCCAGGACAATTATTGATTACCAATCAGTCTTTAAAATTAGCCAATTTAGGTATTGGTATGGATGGAAATATTGCATTGGTAAAAAAAGATGTGTACAGTGGCAATAATGCCCAATTTGTAGTTAAACCAAAGTATTATGTTGCTTTGTTCGCTAATTTAACTCAAGGCGAAATTATTTCTGGCAACCAAATTCATGGGCCTTTAGAAGTAGTTTTCGCAGGTGGCGATACTGTTAAAAACTACGTAGCTAGGATTGAAGGATCAACTTTTATTTTTGAAGAGTTAGGAACACAAAATAGAGTTGCTGCACCTTACGCCCAAGTACAAGAACGCTTAAAAAGTTTTTCACTTTCATAGCCTTACATAGTCTCTTTTCAATAAAGACACCTTTAAATGCAGGTGTCTTTATTCAAGTTTCCATCAAAAACCAAATCACATGAGCAATTCAATGAATGATATTTTGTTTGCTATGCAACAAAAAAATCTAGTTTACAATGCTAACTTTCTATACTATAGCAATAAGGCAGTTGTTAATTCGCTAGTCACTTTTAATCACCCTGATGGCTGGATCTACCAAGATTCTGGTAGCAAAGGTGAAGTTAGTTTTGATGAGACGACCCAGTCTTGTTTGATCCAGAAAAGCACCGGCAACTCTATAATGACCTTTAAACAGGTTGTTAGTGAGTTTCCACGCTGGAGAAAAGTGCTGTGTGGGCAAAAAGTAAGCGCTTGTGCTTTAATCAGCAACCCTGCTGCTGCACAAACAAACTTTGAGCTTACCTTTTCTATGAATGATGGTATTTCTACCAGCAGCAAAACTTTCTTTTTTAACTCAAATGAGAAAAAAGAAATCTGCATTGAACTGAATGTGGGTCAAGATGCTAAAAAGCTTGAGCTATCATTAGCTTGTTCTACAGAAAAAGCCATCATCTTAATAGAAAAAGTATATGCAAATGTTGGCAACATGGCACTTGATACTCTTTCCTGTATGGTAAACGGAGTTATTGGTGAACGTAAGCAGTACATTGCTACCGAAAATCCGCCAGCTGAAGAACTTTCTTTATGTTATGCTGCGATTGAGCTGGATAATAATTATACAAGATTAAACTCTGTAATCAACAAGCGGTTTGGCGAAGGCCTAAATGGAAATTCGATGTTATTGGACATGCGAGGCTACTTTAGCCGAGCATGGGATAATGGCGCCCAAGTAGACACCGATGCGAATACCAGAACTGCTCCGGGAACTGGCACAATTAAGGGCGATCAAGTGAGCACATTTGAGCACGACATTTTCCTTAAACATGATCACGGGTTAAAGTTTGCCATAAATAAATCTATCCCTACAGGTGACAAAACCCCTGCAACCATCATAGACATTAGTGGTACTTCGAGAACCGATATCGATAGAGATGGAGAAGAGACTCGTCCAAAAAACATAGCTGAGCTGTACACCATTAAATGGGCATAGCTTATCTACATAAACAAAGGTGAAATCTGAAAAACCTATATAAAAGAGTAAGAATTAACAATCATTAAAAAATATAATTATGGCACATTTAACTTTACAATCTGTTGAAGAATGTATAATGGCAGCTTTCAATCAATACCTTACAAGTACAGCAGGCAATATCGTCTGTAATACTACCGACGATGGACCTATAACTATCCAATGCGTAATTAATGCAGGCAGGTTTAATTGTGGTTTTGCTGGCAACCAAATGAGTACTGCTCAGGTAAATAACCTAAGGGCATGGTGCATAAACCATCCTGGCGGTAATTGGAGTTTTGGCTTTAGAAATATAGACCCAGAGCACCCAAACAACGTAAATGTTACGCTAATCAACAGAACTCCTTTAATGTTTAATTTTCACGTATACCTTTATTAGTAAAGGCCGTCTTTAACCCAAATATTCACAAATCATGAACATTAATATATCATTAAATCTATCGCCAGATTATAAAAATGAGTTTGTCGATATACAAAAAAACGATTACAGTTTAAATTTTGAATTGCAGGATGGTAAACATAAAATAAGTACCCCACTGATGGAGATTGGTCAGCTTTTATATTTTAACAATACCACACTACTGGCTCAGCTTTCTTTTTATTATGAATTTGATGCCGCAAAAAAATTGCTTACCATTAATGGAACAGATTATTCCTCTTCAGAATCGATGACCTTACTAACATTTCCAAAAGGAACCGATGAATTTTACTATCAAAGATCATCAGATTCCGAGATCGAAAATAAAAGTATGTTATTCAATCCAAATTGGAATTATAATACACCGATGACCCCTAGACTGGATGCGATTCTTGCAAATATTGTAAAAACAGCCAACAATGCACTAATCCAAGCAGCCAAAGAGCTTAATGAAATAATCATTCAAATCAGAACTGCTCCCCCAAAATTATCTCCAGAAGAACATTTGAAATTTTTGTTGGTATATAAAGCTGGTCAATTTATAGAATTATACGATCCTGAAAAGAATTATGGCTCAGACTTTACCTTCAAATCTATAGAATCAGTATGGGGAGGAACAGTTACATTTAATTATGGCGAAAATTTCGCTAATGTTATAGGAAGTACACCAGATCCTAAAATCGGAGGCAACTCTTGGCTCAGGCTGTGGGAGAACCAATTTGGAGTTGCAACAATCTGTAGTTCATATCAATATAATGGTTTCAATTGTAATGTTAATTTAGTAGGTGGGCACGTTATTTTAGGACAGCATGCTTCAGTAATGCCGGTTGGGTCTAATAATGTTTATATTATGCCTATCTGTAGTGCACATAACAATAACAATGGTGTATACATGGCAGCATTACAGTATACTGATGGAATTTGGTTAAACAACTACTTAAACTAAAGTAATAGTCGGACGCTAAAAGGCTGTTTCAAAAATAAATGAGGCAGCTTTTTTTCGAAATAACAGTGTTAGCTGCCCCAGCCTTATTGATTAAAAAATAAACCACTTATGGCTATAATAATAAGTGCCAGAATTAAAATCCAGAAAAAAATACCCGCAATTACTGATACTACAACCATTTCTTCCTCTACAGGCGCCTCCAACTTCGTATCTGGTTTTGTCTTTTTGTTTTGTGATAAAGTGCTTTTGGGCGAAGCTGCCGCTAACACAAGAGCAAAAATAATTGCAGCCAGCAATCCAGGAGCCCAATAGTATCCCCATGCCGAAGGACCTCTATGAGCCGCCCATTCACCTGCGCCTAAAGACACAAAAAACAACAGGATAAAGAACATCCAGAATCCACTCCAAGGGCCTGTGTTTTTAAAAGCAAGACTAAATAATGCAGTTAATATCGCTGCAAAAAGAAGTGAAAATAAAATTCCAACAAATTCCATAACTATAAGATTTAAGTGTGAAGGTTAATTAATACCATCAGTTTTTTTGTACTTTTGGCTCAGGTACACTATAAAAACGTGTAGATTTTAATTCTTTAAGCTTGTTCTTCATAATTTCAATTTCCTTTTTCTGACTGAAAATAATCTCTTGTTGCAGTTTTTGGATTGCTGTATCTCTTGATTTAAATTTTTCGCTCATCAATATAGCAGCCGAATGGTGAGGAATCATCCCTTTTAAAAACTGTTTATCCGAAAGCGCTGTTTGGAACTGAATAAATAGGAAGAAAACTACCATCCCAATTAACCCTATCGAGATAAGGATAATATTTAGTTTTTTATTAGGGTACATTCTGCCCATCAGTGCTAATTCAATTACTAACATTGGCATCGACATTAGTGCTGCCATATAAAACTGATTAATATTTGGGTAAACATCCTTAACACTATACACCATCGAATACATCAAGATATACATCGAAATAAAAGAAAGAAAAACCATGAAAAATAGTTTGAGATAATGACCATTATGTGTTTTATGTTCCATAATTTCTGGTTTTAGTTCAAAAAAATCTAATTCCCATTCACAAACAATAACAAGGGAATATGGGAATTGAAAGCCAGTCTTTTTACTGTACTTTTATGAAAGAGGCTTTCGAGAAAACCATATGCTTAATGAAAATATTTCCATCATTTACCCCCTTTTATTCGACAATTAAGTCTAAACATGGAACGTTAACACGTTAAAAGAACAATCCAAAAATAGATTGGTTTTGGGTATTTTTTAATCGGGTATTTTAAAAAAACAGAAACAACTTTTTTTAATAATTGTTTTCTTAGCTAACCAGGTTATATATTAACAAATAAGATGCCTACTTTACAACATCTTTCGAGCAGATATAGTATAGTGCTCATTTCTATAATCGCATTCATTTCTTCTTGCGCATTGAGGCAGAGCAAGCTAAATATGGCTATGAATTCTATACAGATGACCAGCCAAGTGCACAAATCACAAGCGAAGAATGATAGCGCTAAATTTATGCGGGCATTCCATAATCTTTCATCCGATTTACCATTTCGGCAGCAGCTCTTAGGTCTTTATGAACGCAATGGGTATCAGACTGTATTTTTGAACAGGTTTCTTGAAAATGGACAGATACAGAGTTTTATCACCTATTTAGACCATATTGATCAGCATGGACTTAATAATAATCTCTTTCCTTCTGAAAAAATTAAAAAACTACTTCAAAAGAAAGAAGGAATAAATTCGATGGCCGAATCAAATGCAAACGACCTTGAATTACTCATCGCAAGTTCACTTATAAAATATAGCATAATATTACAGTTTGGGGCAACATCTCCTTCAACCATTTATGAAAATTACTCGACCCCAACTTTAATTCCTGACAGTAACGTTATGATAGAGATATCTAACATTGCTAATCTTAAAAAATACCTCGATAGCATACAACCAAAAGACAAAAACTATTTAACACTTCAAAAAACGTTAGCTTTAATCGAAACAGATAGATCGGCACAAAAAGAAGATAATAAAAGAAAACTGGTTGTAAACCTCGAAAGGTTAAGGTGGAAAAACAAACCTATTCTTCAGAAGTTTGTGGCCGTTAACATCGCAAACTTTACACTAGATGTAATAGACAAAGGCAAGTCTATACTTAACATGAAAGTATGCGTAGGCGAACCAGGAGAGTGGGCTACTCCACAACTTGGAAGCATGATCTATACTGTTCAGGTTAATCCGGTATGGAATATCCCTCAGAGCATAATAAAGCAGGAAACTGTTAGTTTGATATCAGAAAATCGATATTACCTAGCTAAAAACAACATCAATGTTTACCAAAATGGCAAACTTGTTCAAGAACCAGAGCTAATAAATTGGTTAACTGTAGATCCCGATAAGTATCAATTCCAACAACAGCCGGGCAGCAAAAATGCCCTGGGTAAAATTAAGTTCCTTTTTGCCAACGAAAGTAATGTTTACTTACACGACACCCCAGATAAAGCCGTCTTTAAGAACGGTATGAGAGCTGTAAGCCATGGGTGTGTTCGAGTTGAAAAACCACTTGAACTTGCTTATACCCTATTTGGAAAAAGTGAAAAATTTAAGCAGATTAAAAATGCAATGCAAAACGGAACACCATCAGCAAAATATATAACATTATCTCCTCCTATTCCTGTCAGGCTTTTATATTATACGGCCTTGGGCGATGGAACTTCAGGAGTTAAATTCTATGATGATGTGTATGGATTGGACCAAGCGCTCTACATCGCACTACAAAGAGTTTTTAATTAGAAAGCAAATAAAGATTGTGGCAAAGTATTCAGAAAAAGCTTCAGAGAAAGTTGAAAAAGTAATGCGTGAAATGAAAGAGGGAAAACTTAAATCAGGCAGCGGAAAAAAGGTTACCTCAACAAAACAAACGGTTGCAATTGGCCTATCAGAAGCAAGAAAAGCAGGTGCAAAGGTTCCTAAAAAGAAATCTTAATACACAGGTAGATATCACTTAATAAAAAAAATCACATTTCTCTTGCGCAAGTAAATACTTGCGCTTATATTTGCAAGCATATACTTGCATATTATGAAAATCAGACGAGATGTTTATCAGGCAATTGCCGACCCTACGCGCAGAGAAATCATCAACCTCGTTGCTGCCCAACCTTATAACGTAAATGCCATTGCCGAAAAATTTGATATGACACGGCAAGCCATCTCGCTTCATGTAAAAATCTTAGTCGAATGTGAGCTCATCGTAATTAAGCAACACGGTAGAGAACGATTTTGTGAAGCCCAACTAGATCAACTCGACGAAGTAATTACCTGGGTAGAGCAATCTAGAAAACACTGGGCCAAAAGATTTGAAAAATTAGATAATTATTTACAAGATATTAAAACCAAAGACAATGAAAACAAATAAAAAAGACCTCCTCATCACACACCTATTTAATGCAAAACCAGAAATTGTTTTTAATGCCTGGACAAACCCCGAACACTTAAAACAGTGGTACGCACCAGATGGTTGCACCATCGAATTCAAATCTATCGAGGCAAAAGAAGGCGGAGAGTTTCATTCTTGCATCCACGACCCTATTCATGGAGAATGCTGGATTAAAGGAACTTACCACGAAATGGTATTTCCAGAAAAACTTGTCCTTTCAATGGTGCTCACCAATGAGAAAGGTGAAGATGTGCGTGCAACTGCAGCTGGGAAACCAGAAGATTGGCCCGAAGCCATTCTAACCACAGTAACATTTACCCCTATTGGCAACCAAACTAAAGTTACGCTTCACCAAACGGTAGACGAAGAAGAAGCTAAAAAAACCGGAGCTTACCAAAGCTGGTTCAGTATGTTCGATCGATTAACTAATCATCTTGTGAGATAATCTTCCTTATTTAAAGCACGTCATTGCGAGGCACGAAGCAATTCTACAACGAAAACTAAGAAATTAACTCACTGCTTTAAGATTGTTCATTAGTATTTATGAACACTTCATGTTCGGTTGTTTTCGTACCTAACAATGACACTTCCTGAGTAAATTGCAGTAATATTGACTTAAACACACCATCTATATGTCGCAAATGACACCTAAATAGTTGATTTAAATTTCCGATTTTAGCACATACTCAAATATTAAAATTATGGCAACAGTAAGAAACCCAATTGGGTGGACAGAAATTTATGTAGAAGACATGCAAAGGGCACAAAAATTCTACGAAACAGTTTTGAACCTTAAAATGGACGCAGTACCGATGCCCGAAGGGATGGAGGCTGAGGAAGGTAGCGACGATTATTTTGAGATGGTGTTTTTTCCGGGCCATATGGACGCACCAGGGATTAATGGTTCACTAGTTAAATCTCCAATGTTTAAACCTGGGCCAGGTGGAACCTTAAACTATTTCACCTGCGAAGATTGCGCCCTAGAAATTTCGAAAGTTGCAGCTGCTGGAGGTAAAGTAATTAGCGAAAAAATGTCGATAGGCGAATATGGTTTTTGTGGAATTTGCTCAGATACTGAAGGTAATACAATTGGGTTTCATTCGCTTAAGTAAACATTCGCCAACTCCTTTATATCTTTCACTTCTAATACAGATTTATCATACCCTATAATCACACTATTAATCATGGCCAAACCCACCTGTGCCATGGTACTCACATTATTAGGAAATAAAAAGTGTAACAACGGATACAAAGAACCAATTGCTTTGTAATATCCCTTAACATTTTTTTGCCCTTTGGTAGGCTTCATAAAGCCAGGTCTAAAATTATATACTCTTTTAAAAGGTAACTTTAACAGCGCATTTTCAGCTTTACCTTTTACTCGTGCCCACATAATTTTTCCTTGTTCTGAACTATCGGTATGACTGCCAGATATATGGCCAAAAACCATTGTTGGATTAACACTAACTAATGTTTGAGCAAATTGCATTGGTGTATCAAATGTAATTTTGGTATAATCTACTTCATTAACTCCATTAGAACTTATACCAGCACAATAAAAACAAGCATCATAACCCTTTAATTGCTCTTCAAACTGGGCTAGGTCAAAAAAATTAGGCACAATTAATTCTTTTAACTTTGGATGTGTTAACCCCACCTTTTTACGATTAACCATCAAAATTTCCTTAATTGCTGGATGTTTCAAACATGCTAAAAGAACCCCTTCTCCTACTAATCCAGTAGCACCTGTTAATATTACCTTAAATTCCATATTCAATATTACATAATGTTTTAATAATCTGCATTATCTACAATTTTAGAAATTAAAGCAAAGCTGTAGCAAATTGTAATCCTATAACATTATCTTAGCTTTAATGAAATTGGATACAAACGATAAAATCTCTACATCACGTTTAAAAGCCATATTTGGTGGCTCAATTGGCAATTTGGTAGAATGGTACGATTGGTATGCCTATTCTGCCTTTGCCATTTATTTCTCGGCTTCGTTTTTCCCGAAAGATAATGCCACGGTTCAACTCCTTAATACGGCGGGTATTTTTGCGCTAGGTTTTTTAATGCGCCCATTAGGGGGATATATTTTCGGGCGCTTGGCCGATAGAATGGGCCGTAAAAAATCCATGACACTCTCTGTACTTTTAATGTCGTTCGGCTCCTTACTAATTGCCGTTACACCTACTTATCAAGCAATTGGGATTATTGCTCCCATCCTACTCTTAACCGCTCGTTTATTACAAGGTCTGAGTGTTGGTGGCGAGTATGGCGTTTCGGCTACTTATTTGAGTGAAATGGCCACAAAAAAAAGGCGTGGATTTTATTCAAGTTTTCAATATGTAACGTTAATTGGCGGACAATTATTGGCCCTTGCCATACAACTCGCCTTACAAAAACTATTCCTCACCGACGGGCAATTACACGATTGGGGTTGGAGAATACCTTTTGCTTTTGGGGCAATATTAGCGGTGGTAGCGCTTTACCTCCGAAAAAATCTTGAAGAGACTCAAGCTTTTGAAAATCAAAAAAACCACACTTCCAGCAGAAAAGGAACATTAAAAGAGCTATTAAAGCACCCAAAAGCTGTATTTACTGTGATTGGTCTAACCTTGGGGGGCACATTGGCATTTTACACTTATACCACCTACATGCAGAAGTTTTTGGTAAATACGATGCACATGAGTAAGGAGCAATCTACCTTAATGTCGTTCGCAACATTGTTTATTTTTGCGTGCTTACAACCTATTTTTGGAGCCCTATCAGACAAAATCGGCAGAAAGCCATTACTAATCGGCTTTGGTATTTCCGGAACCCTATGCACCGTTCCATTACTTACTATGCTAAGTAAAACCACCTCCCAATGGCAAGCTTTTTTACTCTTAATGTTTGCTTTAGTTATTGTGAGTGGCTACACGAGCATCAATGCCATCGTTAAAGCCGAATTATTCCCTGCACAAATTAGAGCCCTCGGTGTGGGCCTCCCTTATGCTTTAACCGTTGCCATTTTTGGAGGCACGGCCGAATACATCGCCCTGTGGCTAAAAGATATGCAACACGAAAATTATTATTACTGGTACATTACCATTTGCATTTTCATCTCGTTGATGGTGTATGTGTTAATGAAGGATACAAAAACTGAATCGAAACTGGATGAAGATGCAAAATAAAAGACTTTTCTTAAGCCTCATTATTATTTCATTAATTGGATCATTTATTGCACTCGCCTTTTTTGTGAGCGCCAATCCGGTGCCAGCTTTCGACCTTAACATTTCACTATTTGTGCAAAAATATCATTCAGATGCGCTAGATAAGATTATGCTTGGCATTAGTTTATTTGGCGAACTCCCCTATTCGTTTATTCTGGTTATAGCGATAGCACTACTATTTTATGTGTTTAAATATAAACGCGAAGCATTATTTGTGCTTTCTATTCTATTGTCTGGTCTAGTTATTTTAGGTATTAAAAACATCATCGACAGACCAAGGCCAACAGAGTTTTATGTACGATTAGTAGAAATTAATCGATTTCAAAGCTTCCCAAGTGGCCACGTACTCTCTTATATTCTGTTTTTTGGATTTATGATTATTTTGATGCAACAGCTAAAAACAATCCCATTAGTAACAAGAAGAATTGTTACTTATTTCTCTGCCTTCTTTATGATTACCATTGCATTTTCTAGAATTTATTTAGGCGCACACTGGTTTAGCGATACCTTAGGGGGATTAGTATTGGGATTAATCTGTTTGCTTCCACTAAGTTACTTTTATTTAAAGCCTCATAAAAAAAGAACCGGGGATAAAACCTAAGTCCTATCCCCGATATCTAAATTAACGCTCTCGTATATAAGACGTGATATTTTTAGGTTTATTGTATAACTGCTCGAAAATAATTTTCGCAGTTCCGTTCGAACGAACAAGAAGGTGGTACCACGCCTCAACTGCCGCCGCAAATAGCATGTATGTTTGAAGAATAACACTAACATACTATTTTAAATACTAATATTTTTAGTATATTTGTTTCTCTAAACGAAACATGTTATACGCAGTTGTAGATATCGAAACCACAGGAGGTTATGCCGCTCAGCATGGTATTACCGAAATAGCCATTTTAATTCATGATGGAAAAGAAGTTATTCATCGGTATCAAACCTTAATTAATCCACATCAACCAATTCCGATTTATATACAGGCCCTAACTGGAATAGATAACGAAATGGTATCGACTGCGCCTGATTTTAGAGAAGTAGCAGCAGAAATTTATACTTTATTACACGATAAAATTTTCGTAGCCCATAATGTAAATTTCGATTATTCCTTTATTAAACATCATTTAGATACCTGTGGCTATTCACTGAACAGCAAGAAGCTATGTACAGTACGTTTAAGTCGCAAATTATTTCCGGGTTTTCCATCTTACAGTTTAGGAAAACTTTGTTCTTCATTAGCTGTGCCTTTAACCAATAGACATCGGGCCGATGGCGATGCAAGTGCTACCGCTATACTATTAGAAAAACTAATTGAAAAAGATACCGAAGGTTTAATGGATGATACGTTAAAACGTAGTTCAAAAGAGCAAACCTTGCCACCAAACTTACAAAAATCAGAAATAGACAAACTCCCTAATACTCCTGGTGTTTATTACTTTAAAGATCAAAAAGGTAAGGTAATATATGTAGGCAAAGCAAAACAGCTTAAAAAACGGGTATGTACTCACTTTACCGGGCATAGTATCAGCCTACAGCGACAAAACTTTTTAAAAAGTATTCACCATATCGATTATCAAACTTGTGGTACCGAATTGATGGCCTTGATTTTAGAAGCTGCAGAAATTAAAAAACTTTGGCCAGAAAACAATAGAGCAATGAAGCGGTTTGAACAAAAATATTCACTTTACCATTTCGAAGATCAAAATGGATATATCCGCCTCGGAATAGATAAATACCGCAAAAATGGAACGGTTTTATACAGTTTTAACCATTTGCTAGAGGGGCATCAACTTCTTAGAAATATCGCTAACGAGCATTCTCTTTGTGAGAAACTATGCTTTATCCAAAAGCAAAAGATGGCCTGTACCGGTCACGCCAGTGGCACTTGCTTTGGTGCTTGCATTGGTGAAGAAAGCAGTGCTATTTACAATTTCAGAGTAAAACGAGCAATCAAACAATTGCAAGATTTATTGCCATCATTTGCCCTAATCGACAAAGGCAGAGATGATAACGAAAAAAGTTGCCTCTGGGTAGAAAAAGGAAAATTTTATGGAATGGGATATATTTCTGATTATACAGACATTAACGATTTAGAAACTTTAAAATCGGCCATCACGCCTTACCCATCAAATGATTATATTATGAACATGGTTTTATCGTATAGTAATCAATTTCCACAGAAGATGATATCGTTAAGGGTGGAGCGTTTAGTGTAAAGCGGTTGGTTTTGAATCCATAACGCAAGACACCATACGCTAATCACAAAACAATACACAAGTAAAAAATACCATTTTTAGCACGTATTCTACCTTTCTAATATATCCTATTTACGTATCTTTGGGTATGAATTTAAGTATCCCTATTTATGCTATAGAAAACCTAAAATCTTATAAAAAAGAAGGGATTTTAGTGAGCAGGTTTGGGCATTATCTTAGTCAACACCAACACTTGCTCAATGCACATAAACACAGTTTTTACCATTTGGTGTTTTTTACAGAAGGCAATGGAGAACAACATATTGATTTTAAAAAATTTAGCATTAAGCCGGGCCTAATCTATTTTATGATTCCCGGCCAAGTTCATAACTGGAACTTTGAAACCGAACCCGACGGGTATATCATCAATTTTTCGAGCACTTACTTTAGTTCATTTTTATTGGCAGCGGATTACTTAACACGTTTCAATTTTTTTAACGGGCAACCTGATGCGCAGGTAATCGAATTGCCTTTAGGTACTCAACAAAAGATAAGCTTAATTTTCGAAGACATCTTAAAAGAAGGATTAAATGATATTTTGGCTGGCGACGATTTGGTTAAAACATTATTAATACAGCTATTTATAGAAGTATCGAGGTTTCAACTATCGACTGAACCTACTACAAACAACAATTATAACCATACATTAATAAAGAATTTTAAAGATTTAATAGAGAAAAATTATAAGCAACTAAAACTTCCTAAAGAATACGCGGCCTTACTTTACATTACACCAAATCATTTAAATGCAGCATGTAACGACTTCTTAGGTGTTTCTGCCGGAACACTGATTCGAGAGCGGATTTTATTAGAGGCTAAACGTTCATTGATAAATTTAGATGTAAGGATTGGAGAAATTGCAAACGAACTTAATTTTACAGATCAATCTTATTTTATTAAGTTTTTCAAAAAACACGAGGGTATTACTCCCGAAAAATTCAGAAAATCAATAGCATATGAAAAGTGAACAAAAAATAATATCACAGTGGCATGGAATTACACACTCAAAATGCCCTAGATGTAGAATTGGTAAAGTTTTTATTGGATCAACCTATTCATTCAAAGCTCAAAAAATGAATGAGTTTTGTCCACATTGTGCCTTAAAATTTGAAAGAGAACCGGGTTATTTTTATGTAGCAATGTTTGTAAGCTACGCCCTAAATGTGGCCCAAATAATCACTGTTAGTGTAGCTGCTTATATTTTTGGGTTAAAACTAGTATATGATAACCTTTGGTATTTTGTCGGCATTTTATCGTTAACCTCAATTTTATTCTCCCCATTTAATTTTAGGTATTCGCGTATGATTTTGTTGTATTGGTTATCGCCTGGCTTAAATTATGAGCCCACTCTACCTAAAAGGGAAATGGAGCTATAGGATTACATATTTAATTGCACCCCAAAACGAATCTGTTTTATGCTCTTCGTCGGCTTGCCGTTCTGCCTTTTCTTTTCGCTTTTTAACATATTTTTCGACAACCGGAGTTGAATGTGCACTTTTGGGTTCATCAGGCGGCTGATTTGAACTAACAGGAGCATTAATTCTAGTTTCAGGGGTTTTCTGATCTTGCTTCATGATGATTTGTATTTGTGCTGTACATTTTAAACCGAGCTTTCGAGCTCATTGATACCATTGAAACTAAATGGTGATCATCAATAAAACAATGCGCTAAGGATATAGTTTTCATATTAACAAAACTATAAGGAATATAGTTATCGCCTTGGTTCTTTTCAGCTTTAGCTTAAACTTTCCGTAACTTTGCAAAATGATAGCAATAGGAAAATACAACGACTTACGTATAGCGGCAAAAAATAGTGATGGTTTAAGTTTATCAGATGGAGCAAGAGAAATTTTATTACCTTATAGTGATGTTCCAAATAACATCGAAATTGGAGATAATATTACTGTTTTTGTATTCGTAAACAAAGAGGGTCAAACAATTGCTACTACTAAAACTGCATTAGCCGAAGTAGATGACTTTGCTTATCTAACAGTAGTTGATGCCACTGATGATGGTGCTTTTTTAGACTTGGGCATTGGTAAAGATGTATATGTACCTACACGTGATCAAAAAAGACCGATGCAAATAGACCAAGGCTATGTGGTTTATTTATTTCTAGACGAAAGTAATCAGCGGATGCTAGCCTCATCGAGATTGGATCGCTTTATTGAAGAAGAAGATTTTGAAATTGATGAAGGCGATGAAGTAAGCTTACTCATTAGCGAAAAAACCGACCTCGGTTATAATGCCATCATTAACAATAGATATATCGGTTTACTTTACCATAATGAATTATTTTCGAACTTAAAAGTTGGTGAAAAACGTAAAGGATGGATTAAGAAAATACGTATCGAGGGCAAGATAGATTTAAGCTTACAGCCCATGGGTTATAGCCATATTCTAGATACGAAAGATGTACTTTTGAAAGAATTAAGGGAAAATGGAGGGAAAATCGCACTTGGAGATAAAAGTACTCCTGATGAGATTTATGAACGCTTTCAAATTAGCAAAAGCGCTTTCAAAAAAGCAATTGGCGGTTTATATAAAGAGCGAATTATTGTTATTGGAGATCACGAGATCAAAATCTTAGTTGATAATTTGGCCGATTAATGCAGAAAACGTTCACAGACCAATTGGGGAGAGCAATTACTATCAATTACCCTCCTAAACGAATCATTTCGATAGTTCCCTCTCAAAGCGAACTCTTATTTGATTTAGGTTTGAATGAAGAAATAATAGGTATTACAAAGTTTTGCATCCATCCAATAGAAAAATTTGCAACATGCACCAAAGTTGGCGGCACTAAAAAGCTCAAAATCGATGTGATAAGGGCCCTAAATCCTGATCTAATTATTGGTAATAAAGAAGAAAATACCAGAAGTGAAATCGAGCTTTTAATGAATGAGTTTCCAGTTTGGATGAGCGACATTTCGAGCTTAGAAGAATCGATGATAACTATTGAGCAAATTGGAGAATTAGTAAATAAAGCTCCAGAAGCAGCCTACTTAAACCACTTAATACATGCTGGTTTTACCGATTTGCAAAGCTTAGCAGTAAGCAGGGGGATTAACAAAACAGTAGCGTATTTGATTTGGAAAGACCCTTATTTAGCGGCAGGTGGTGATACATTTATTGATGATATTTTAAGAAAAATAGGACTCACAAATGTGATAAAACAATCTAGGTATCCAGAAGTTGACCTAACACATCTCCAAACGCTAAATCCACAACTCATTTTCCTTTCTTCAGAACCCTACCCTTTTAAGGCCCAACATATTGAAGAAATTCAATTAACTTTTCCAAATGCAAAAGTAATGCTAGTAGACGGTGAAATGTTCTCGTGGTACGGTAGTAGACTTGTAAAAGCGGTTGAATATTTATTTTATTTGCAAGAAGGGATAGCATAGGGTGTACAGCGTTTGGCGTAAAGCAGTTTCTTTTTGAATCCAAAACGCTTAACGCCAAACGCTTATCACGCCACGCTAAAAATATTTCCTTTTCCTTTTTGAAAATTGATGCAAAACGCTATCTTTGCAGTCCTTAATAAATCCTAACTGCGGAAGTGGCGTAATTGGTAGCCGCACCAGACTTAGGATCTGGCGCTTCACGGCGTGGGGGTTCGAGTCCCTTCTTCCGCACAAAAAGATAAAGGCCGTTCCGATGTAAAATTGGAACGGTTTTATTTTTAAAAGACATTAAATACAAAATAAACATAAATCGATATGTTTTGGCTAGACTGTTTGTCTCAAATCTCATATCTCAATACTCATATCTAAAATGAACATCACACAGGAAAAAGTTAACGATTTAAATGCAATTGTAAAAATCACTATTGCACCTGAAGATTATGCTCCAAGAGTAGAAAAAGCACTTAAAGAGCAAGCCAAAAAAGCAGCTTTACCGGGTTTCCGTAAAGGAATGGTTCCAGTTGCCCACATGAAAAGAATGTATGGTAAGAGCATTTTAGTTGAGGAAATCAATACCTTGTTAAGTGAAACTTTAACAAAGCACTTAACAGATAATAAAGTAGAAGTACTTGGTCAGCCTTTGCCAGTATTAGACGACACAAAAGAGTTTAAATGGGATAATACAGATGAGTTCGAGTTTAACTACGAGTTAGGCTTGGCGCCAGCTGTAGATGTCGAAATTACTTCAAAAGATAAGTTTACTGCTTACAATGTTAAAGCAGATGAAGATACTTTAGCGGCTCGTATTAAAAACATACGTAAAAGTTATGGCAAAATGACTAATCCTGAAGTTTCGGCAGAAGGTGATGTACTTTATGCAGATATGGCACAACTGTCTCCAGATGGGTCTGTATTTGAAGGGGGTATAAACAGTACAGGTTCTATCCGTACGGATTTAGTAACCGATAAAAAGATTTTAAAAGCCTTAATCGGTTTAAAGAAAGATGATGTACTTGAATTAGATCTTCAAAAAGCATTTGACAACAATGAAACCGTAATTGCAAAATTATTGAACATTGGCGAAGAAGATGCTAAAGAATTAAAGTCTAAATTTCAAGTTACCGTTAAAAATGTAAACCGATTAGAAGAATCAGATCTAAATCAAGAGTTTTTTGATAAAATATTTGGAGCAGATGTAGTAACTGATGAAGCCGGTTTTAAAGCTAAAATTACGGAAGAAATTGAAAGCATGTTCCAGCAAGATGCAGATCGTAAATTACAGAACGACATTTATACTCAATTAACCAATCAGACAAAAATGCAATTACCAGACGAATTTTTACGTAAATGGTTAAAAGCAACAAATGAAAAGTTAACAGATGAAGAATTGGCACAAGGATATGACGATTTTGCTAAAAACTTAAAATGGACTTTAATCGAAAATAAGATCATTAACGACAATGAAATTAAAATTGACTATAAAGACGTTTTTGAAACTGCAAAACAACGCTTAGATGCCCAGTTCAGAATGTATAGCCCACAACCTATGCCAGAAGATCAATTGGCGCAATACACTGCAACATTCTTACAAGAAAAGGAAAATGCAAATCGTATTTTTGACGAAGTTAAAGCACTAAAAGTATTCGACCACATTAAATCAGTAGCCACTTTAGATCAAAAAGAGATTGGATACGCGAAGTTTGTGGAGTTAAAATAAGTTGAGCGTTTTGTGATAAGCGTAAGGCGGTTTTAGTTGATATTATATCAACCAATTCAAATGAAGTAATTATCTAAATTTGATAATGGCTTTATTTAAATTTCAAACACTGGAAGTTTGGCAGATTTCAATCGCTTTAACCGATAAATTATTTGATATTGCTGACCAATTGTCAGAATCAAGAAAATATAGATTTGCAGAGCAGCTCAACGGGGCTGCTCTTAGCATATCTAATAATATTGCGGAAGGCTCTGGTTCAGTCTCAAACAAGGAATTCGCTCATTATCTGAACATTGCACATCGTTCTGCATTTGAAAATGCAAATATTTTAGTAGTATTGGAGAGAAGAAAAATAATTTCTAATGTAGAATTAATCTATTATCTTGAAGAATTAGATAAATTGGCACGGAAATTAACTAATCTTAGGAAATATTTATTAAAATTATAATTTAGTTTGTTCGTTATCATTAATCAAACGCTTAACGCCAAACGCCAAACGCTAAACATATGATAAACAAAGACGAATTTAGAAAATACGCTGTTAAGCATCACAGAATTAATGGATTAAATGTAGATCGTTTTATCTCTGCCACCAATAATTCTCCAAAATCAATGACTCCGTATATCATTGAAGAACGCCAATTAAATGTGGCACAAATGGATGTTTTTTCTCGCTTAATGATGGATCGTATTATCTTTTTAGGTGATGCAATCTATGATGGAAATGCGAATATTATTCAGGCGCAATTGTTATTCTTACAATCAACAGATGCGCATCGTGATATCCAAATTTATATCAACTCTCCAGGCGGATCAGTTTATGCTGGTTTAGGAATTTACGACACCATGCAATACATCACACCAGATGTGGCAACAATATGCACAGGTATGGCGGCATCAATGGGTGCTGTATTATTGGTAGCTGGTGCTAAAGGAAAACGTGCTGCCTTAACACACTCTAGAGTAATGATACACCAACCATCAGGAGGTGCACAAGGCGTAGCTTCGGATATGGAGATTAACTTAAGAGAAATGCTTAAACTTAAAAAAGAGCTTTATGATATCATTTCTTCACATTCAGGGCAAGATTATGATTGGGTAGAAAAAGCATCAGATAGAGATTACTGGATGAAAGCTGATGAAGCTAAAGGATTTGGTATGATTGATGAGGTGTTGGGAAGTAATAAATAAATTATAAAATGGCTAAACAAAATAAAGAATCTCGTTGTTCGTTCTGTAACTCTCCTAAGCAGGAAACATTAATGCTTATTGAGGGTATGGATGCGTACATATGTGATAAATGTGTAACTCAGGCTAATGTTTTACTTGCTCAGGAGCTGGGAAACAAAAAAAGCAAAGCGTTCGATGAGTCATTTAAACTTTTGAAACCTGCCGAGATTAAAGCACATATTGATCAATATGTAATTGGCCAAGATGATGCAAAAAAAGTATTATCTGTGGCTGTTTATAACCACTACAAACGTTTAAGCCAAAAAATTGACAGAGATGAAGTAGAGATTGAGAAATCTAACATTATGCTAGTTGGCGAAACTGGAACAGGAAAAACCTTATTGGCAAAAACAATTGCAAAAATTCTTCATGTCCCTTTTTGCATTGTTGATGCTACCGTTTTAACTGAAGCCGGCTATGTTGGTGAAGATGTTGAAAGTATCTTAACTCGTTTGTTGCAAGCTGCAGATTACGATGTAGCTTCTGCAGAACGGGGAATCGTATATATTGATGAGGTAGATAAAGTGGCGCGAAAAAGTGATAATCCATCAATTACCAGAGATGTAAGCGGTGAGGGTGTACAACAGGCCTTGCTTAAAATACTGGAAGGAACCATTGTAAATGTACCTCCACAAGGCGGAAGGAAGCACCCAGACCAGAAAATGATTCCAGTAAACACAAATAATATCTTATTCATTTGTGGTGGTGCATTTGATGGTATTGAACGTAAAATCGCAAATCGACTACGTACGCAAGCCGTTGGATATAAGGTTAAAAAAGATGAGGCAGATTTAGACTTAAAAAATCTATACAAATACATTACTCCTCAAGATTTAAAAGCCTTTGGTTTAATTCCAGAGTTGATTGGTCGTGTACCTGTATTAACCCACTTAAACCCTTTAGATTTACAAGCCCTAAGAAATATTTTAACTGAGCCTAAAAACTCATTAATGCGTCAGTATACCAAATTATTCGAGTATGAAGATGTAAAATTGGTTTTTGATGATGATGTGTTAGATTTTATTGTTGATAAAGCAATGGAATATAAATTAGGTGCTCGTGGTTTAAGGTCAATTTGTGAAGCGATCATGCTTGATGCGATGTACGATACCCCTTCTGCTACCGACGTGAAGGAGCTGCATATTAATCTAGCATATGCCCTAGAGAAATTTGAAAAAGCAGATTTTAAGAAATTAAAAGCCGCTTAAATTTAATCCCGATTTATCGGGATTTTTTTTAACTTGTATTTTTACGCCAAACGAAAAAACCGCTTAACTCCAAATAAACAAACCGCTTTACGCCAAACGCCCTACGCACCAGGCTCCAAGCCCTTAACCCATAACATCATGAACGAAGAAAAGGATGTCAAAAAAGACGAGAAAATTGTAAAAACTAAAAAAGTAAAAGAGGTTGAAACTCCAGTTAAATCTGGTCTAAAGTCTAAAGACGATATTGTAAAAAACTGGCTGCCACGTTATACGGGCAGACCATTAGAAGAATTTGGGCAGTATATTTTATTGACAAATTTTAGTAAGTATTTAACCATGTTTTCGGAGTGGAATGATAATGCTCCAATTATGGGCTTAGATAAACCGATGCAAAGCTGTACGGCAAATGGCATAACCATTATTAATTTTGGAATGGGAAGTCCGCTCGCAGCAACTATGATGGATTTATTAACTGCCATAACACCAAAAGCGGTTTTGTTCTTAGGAAAATGTGGTGGCTTGAAAAAGAAAAACCAATTAGGCGATTTAATTTTGCCAATCGCTGCCATTCGTGGAGAAGGAACATCAAATGATTATCTACCTGCAGAAGTACCAGCATTGCCGTCATTTGCATTACAAAAAGCCATTTCCACAACCATACGAGATCACTCTAGAGATTATTGGACAGGAACATGCTATACCACCAACCGAAGGGTTTGGGAACACGATAAAGATTTTAAAAAATATTTGAAAAGCCTTAGAGCAATGGCTGTTGATATGGAAACTGCCACTATTTTTACCACTGGCTTTGCTAATAAGATCCCAACAGGTGCATTGTTACTAGTTTCAGACCAACCAATGATCCCAGAGGGCGTTAAAACTGCAGAAAGCGATAGCTCAGTAACTACTAATTACGTAGAAACCCACTTAAGAATTGGAATCGATTCGTTAAAACAACTTATTAATGGTGGACTAACAGTTAAACATCTTAAGTTTTAGGTTGTTTATTTTGTTAAAGCTACTTTTATACCAAGCGCAATTAAAGCAATTCCACAAACCTTATTAATATAGGTGGCTATGCTTGTACTATTTTTCAATTTCAGAAAAATAGTAGCAGAGAAAATAGCAACAATCAAACACCAAATTGTACCGGTAGTAATAAATGTTGCACCTAACAGTAAAAATGGTAGCACCGTATTTTTATAAGAAGGATCAATAAATTGAGGTAAAAATGCGATGAAAAATAAAGCTACTTTAGGGTTTAAAATGTTAGTCAACATTCCATCTCTATAAATTCTAAAGTAATTTGCTTTTTCATTTGCTGGAATAAGCTCTGTTTTGAGCTTATTTTGGTCTGTTAGCATTTTATACCCCATGTAGAATAGGTAAATCGCGCCAGCATATTTGATGATATTAAATAATAAAGGCGATTCGGCAATTAGGATTGAAAGACCAAATGCAGCTAACAGTGTATGAATTATGCTACCCGTTGCTATGCCAAGCACAGAAAAAATCCCTGCTTTTCTCCCTTGGGCTATACTTTTCGATAAGATAAAGATGGTATCATTTCCAGGAGTAAGATTCAATAAAATACCTGCAATTAAAAATGTTTCGAAATGTATAATTGCATTCATTAATCCTCTCCACTTTTTGGATAATCAAATAGTAAAACTTTTGCCGTACTACTCCCAGCCAAGTGCCATTCATCAAAAGGAAATTCGAGCATTACGATACTACAAGTTGGCATATTATAAATATTTATATCACTTAAATAATTTGCAAAATCGGTAAGCCCAGGGTTGTGACCAAACATAGCAACCGTGGGGTATTTGTTATCAAGATGATTTACAACATTTAATAATTCTTTTAAACCCGCCTCATAGATATTTTTATCCGTTTGGATTTCTTTTTCATTTATCTCCCATTCCTTTGCAAAATATTTTGCCGTAGTTAAGGCTCTTAAAGCTGGGCTACTAACAATTAAATCTGGGAAAATATTTTGATTAACCATTCTTTGTGCCATTTCGGGAGCATTCGAATTTCCCCTTTTGTTTAATGGGCGATCAAAGTCTTTCGTACTAGGATTACCCCAGTCTGATTTCGCATGTCGTATAAGTAATAAACGCTTAGCCATGGATTAACTTTTCTTTTATTTTATTAACAACCACTGATGGTTCAATTAAGTTTATACAAGGTTCAGCACCACACAAGCAAGGTTTATTACCATAAATAGAACTTGGCCTGACCGGGTCATCAATCTGAATACAATCTTCTAGCTTTTGTCCATACCCTAAAAAACCAGCATAAGGATGCGTAGGACCCCAAATTGAAACTACGGGGATACCCATTAATGATGCCATGTGCATACCTGACGAATCCATACTCAGCATTAAATTTAAATGACTAATTATAGTTAACTCTTCTGCCAAAGTAAAGCTACCAATTAAATTAGTAACATTTGCAAATTGACTTTGCCATTTTTCGGCCTTACTCTTTTCTTCATCTCCCCCACCAAATATAAAAATTTGATAGTTTAAAGCATTAAGCCCAGCAATTACACTTTCCATTTTATTTAGAGGGTACATTTTATACACATGCTGAGCAAATGGAGAAATACCTATTCTTATTTTATTTTCATCTGCAAAATGGCTTAGTACTTTATTAGGGAGTACTTTTTTATTTTTTATTAACTGATGATTTAATTGCAGGTTAAATCCAAGTGCTTTAAAAACATCCGAATAGCGTTCAACAGTTGGTTTAAGCGGTTTTAAAATCTTGTTTTCTGTTCTAGTTAACGCTCTTTTTTCTGCCCTACCCTTATCAATTCGTCTAATTTTAACTCCAATTAATCTAAAAAAAGTAGAAAGTAACCTACTTCTTAAATTATCATGCAAATCGGCAATACCAATTGGATGATACTTTAACAGCTCTTTAAAAAGTTTATACAAACCTAAAATCCCCTTATGAGCTGCTTTGGATTCAATAGCATGAAAAATTAAATTAGGGATGTTCTCAAAAAAGGGCTTAAAAGCACCGCGGCTAACCATTACCAGTGATATTTCGGGATGTTGCACAGAAAACTCTTGTACTACCGAGGCTACCATCGCCACATCGCCCATGGCCGAAAAACGTAAAACAATAAGGTTACCCTTTTGAGGCATTATTTATGCTGATTATATAGTACTGGATTTAAACTTGGGTCGTTATACATCTTCATTTGCTTGTATACTTTCATGTACTTTTTACCGGCCTCAATATCCATCAAAAGCTCATCAATACTAGTCGACAAATCTGTTCTTTGTGTTAAAAGCACAGCTAATTTAGCATTACATTGCTTACGATGCTCATCAGTTGCTGTAGGTCTATCGGCCTCCTCTTGCATGTGATAAATTTTTAAAGCTAGAATAGAAAGCCTATCAATTGCCCAAGCCGGACTTTCGGTGTTTATAGTTGCAATTGCTAACGGTGTGATGTTTTTATACTCAGCTAAGAAATAGCCATCTATAAACTCTACCATATCGGTACGAACCTGATTTTGCGCATCTATTCTCCTCTTCCAGCCTAAACCTTCAACTGGATCAATTGCTGGATTTCTAACTACATCTTCCATGTGCCATTGTGCCGTATCTATCCAATTTTTTAGATAAAATAAGTGCGATAAGCTCTCTTTTTCGAAAGGATTACGAATGGGTTGTTCTATATTATCAAACTTGTGATAATCGTTTATGGCTTGATTAAAAATTTTATTTGCTAGTTCACTTATCATGTGGCAAAGGTAAATATTTTCTTTGGTTTTGCGTGGAGCGATAAGCGTAAAGCGGCTGGTTTATGAATCCTGAACGCTCATCGCCATGCGCTTTACGCTACACCTTTCTTCCTTCAAAATACACTGAAATTTCCTCGAGCGAAAGCGAGTTCAAGTTCTTATCTGCTGTTAAACCTCCCTTTCGGGCTGCAAGCACTCCATAATGCATGTCATAAAAACCTTCCCTTCTGTGTGCATCGGGGTTTATAGATAACATCACCCCTTTTTCTAATGCATAACGATGCCATCTCCAATCTAGATCTAAACGTAAAGGATTGGCATTAATTTCGATTACCACACCATTGGCTGCACAAGCATCAATTACTTTTTTATAATCTATCGGATATCCTGCCCTGCTTAGCAATAATCGCCCGGTTGGATGCCCTAAAATTGTGGTATACGGATTTTCTATAGCTTTAATTAATCTTGCAGTAGCTTTTTCCTCGTCCATTCTAAGCGGACTATGGATAGAAGCAACTACAAAATCAAAGGTTTTCAGCACTTCTTCGCTATAATCTAAAGAACCATCATTTAAAATATCACTTTCAATACCTTTAAAAATTTTAAATGGAGTTAATTTCTTGTTTAATGCATCTATTTCTTGGTGTTGGCCATACACACGTTGCTCGTCTAACCCCTTTGCATAAAATGCAGACCTGCTATGATCGCAAATCCCTAAATACTCAAGATTGAGCGTTTCTTTACAGAACACTGCCATTTCTTCTAAGGTGTTTACCCCGTCGCTCCATGTAGAGTGATTATGTAAAGTACCTTTTAAATCGGCGAATGTAATTAATTTAGGTAAGCTGTTTGTTGAAGCTAATTCAATTTCATTGAACCCTTCACGCAATTCTGGTTCGATATACGCTAATCCAGCTTCAGCATAAATTGCTTCTTCATTTGCAAATATTGTATTGGTTAATCGTTTTAATACTTCATTTACATGATCTTCATTTCCTGTTTCTTTAAACCATGCTAAGTAAAAATCTGCTTTACTAACAATCTTTAACTTAATCTTTAACCCTGTTTCTGTAGTGGCATAAAAGTGATCTGTTTCGCTTTGTTCGAATAATACAATTTCAAACTCAACTATTTTACTATTCAATTCTTGCACATTATCTGCTCCAATAACGAACTGCACCTCATCAATAATTTCACAGCACCGCCTAAACTGACCTCCAATTCCTAATAAAGCATCGTGTTCTATTTGATTTAACCATAGCGATAAACTCGAAAAGAGAGTATTTACAATAGGTTCTACATGAGCATATAAAAATCGACCATTAGCAGCCATTTTAAACTCAATCACCTTTTTTATTTCTTCTTGCGTTTTAAGACCAAAACCTTTCGCTTCAATTAAGCGATTTTCATTGCAAGCATAATACAACTCTCCAACAGTATCAATTTTTAAATCGTGCCATATTATCGAGATCTTTTTAGGGCCAATTCCCTTTATTCCAAGCATTTCAACAATACCTTGAGGTGTAGCGGCTAGTAAGTCGCTTAACTCCTTTATACCCCCTGTATCAAGTAATTCTACAATTTTGGCGGAAATACTTTTTCCGATCCCATCTATTTTTTCGATTTCTTCTGCAGTTTTACCAACTAACGAAAAAGGGAGCTTATCGAGTTTAAATGAAGCATTTGCAATCGATTTTATCTTAAAAGGATTTTCCTCATGCAATTCCATCAATTGCGATAACAATCGAAAAGTTCTGGCGATGGTTTTATTGTCCATATTTTGGATAGGGGTTTAAATAATTTAGAGCAGCACGTCTTTCAGAAACAGCAACGCAAACGAAAAATAGATAATTAATCCGGTTACGTCTACCAAAGTAGCTACAAATGGGGTAGATGAAACAGCAGGGTCGGCGCCTAGTTTTTTTAGTAATAATGGCAACATAGAGCCCATTAAAGTACCCCATAATACAACACCTATAAGCGAACAGCCTACTACTAGGCCGATTAACACAAAATGCTCACTAAAATTTGGTGCAAACAAATGCCAAATACTGAGAACGCTGAAACTTAAAACACAAAGTGTTCCGCCTAAAAAAACACCAGAAACGAGTTCCCTTCTCATCACATTCCACCAATCTTTTACGGTAACCTCACCTAAAGCCATGGCTTGAATAATTAAGGTTGCTGCTTGCGAACCGCTGTTTCCGCCACTAGAGATAATTAAAGGAATAAAAGTGGCTAGAATAACAACTTTAGCAATTTGATGTTCAAAATTAGACATGGCCGCTATGGTAAGTAATTCACCAAAAAACAAAACGATTAACCAAACCACTCGCTTTTTGTACAATTGAAAAACCGGCACGTCTAAATAAGGTTCATCTAACGCCTGTGTACCCCCAATTTTATGAATATCTTCAGTGTATTCTTCATGTGCAATCCATAAAATATCATCAACCGTTACAATACCTAAAAGAATGTTATGATCATCAATCACTGGTAAAGCAACACGGTTATTCATTCTAAACACATTAATGGCTTCTTCCTGGGGGTCGTTTACCTTTAAAGCAATAAGCCGATTATCAGTAAGTTCGCCAATCTTTACTTCAGGATCAGCTAATAAAACCTCACGAATTCGAATATCATCTAATAAGATTCCATCTTTATCAATTACATAAATTACATCAATGGTTTCAGAGTTTTTGCCATAGCGACGGATATGGGATAACACCCTACTTACTGTCCAATCTGTTTTAACAGCAATAAAATCGGGTGTCATTAACCTACCTACACTGTCCTCTTCGTAGCCTAATAAATGTAAAGCTTCGATCCGATCGTTATCGTTGAGCAAGATGAGTAATCTTTTTACTGCATCGCCTTTAAGTTCTCCTAATAATGCTGTTCTATCATCAGGAGGCAACTGCCTTATAAGTTCGGTAAGTTTATTGCTTTGAAGTTTTTTGATGATCCTTTCTTGAGTAGGAAAATCGAGAATTCTGAAAACATTTACTGCTCGCTTAATCGATAGCGTTTCGATAAATTTAACCGCATAATGCGGAAGTTCGTCTATTAAATGCTCTACATCAGAAATGTTTAATTCATTTAAATAGGCTTTTAACTGCTTATCATTATCGTTTTCTATTAACTGTAATACTTCATCTGCCAGCAGCTCTTCCATATCAACCTAAGTTAGTTTAACGGGTTAGATTGCAAAAATGCCTTTTCTTTTCTAAAAAGCCAATTAAAATAAGAGTTAATTAATTAAATCTTGCCGCATCATACATTTTTACAGAAGTGGATAATGTACTACCTTCGGCTAGTTCTGAAACTAATTTACCTGTTGCCGGAGCTAAACTTACACCCATCATTCCATGCCCCCCAGCTACAATTAAATTCGAAATCCCTTTACTATAGCCAATGTATGGTAATCCGTCTGGGGAACAAGGTCTAAAACCATACCATATGTCTTTAATTTGTGGAATTTCTACTTTATAATCTGGATAATAGTTTGGAATTGAATTTACAATCCCCTCTACCCTATTCATATTAACATGATGGTTAATTGGTGCTATTTCCATCGTTCCGCCAAAGCGAACCTTCCCATTCATTGGTGTAACGGCTACTCTTGCTTCTAGCAATAGCGATGGGTGATGAATTTGATGTGCATTTGGATCGACCATAAAAGAATATCCTTTACCTGGCATTACCGGAATAGTTAACCCTGCTTTCTTGGCCAAAGCAGGCAACCAAGCGCCGCCTGTCATTACAACGTTATCTGCTTCAAAATCTTGAATATTGGTATGGATGGTCTTAATTTTACCATTCATTATTTCAAAATCGGTTACTTTGCAATTGGTTATAATTTCTGAACCATTATTAGTTAAATACGCAATAAGTTGCTGTACCAAATCGTTTGGCGATAAGTGGGCGTCGCAACGGTAATGAACTGACCCTAAAACATCTAATTTAGTATTTGGTTCAAGTAATTGAGTTTCTTCTGCATTTAAAATAGCCACATCTAATCCTAATTGCTGCGCTTTTTTGGCTAAATGAATTTCTTCTTCTCCGGTGGCTTCACTTTTATAAAGCATTAATATCCCTTTGTTTTCTAACCCAAAATTTAATTCAGGCTCTGAAGCCAATTCAGCGTACAACTGCTTACTAAGTAAATGTAAATCGCGCAATGGTGCTGCAGAGCGCTCTAAATGCTGCTCATTAGCATGTTGCCAAAATTTTAACCCCCACGAAATTAAAGACGGACTTAAAGATGGTTTAACATAGAACGGGCTTTTGCTATTGAACATCCATTTTATACCCTTGCTTATCATTCCTGGAGCCGCTAGGGGCACGAAATGGCTAGGTACAATCATTCCAGCATTGCCTGATGAGCAATTATCTGTTAAATTACCTTGTTCTAATAAGGTTACTTTAAATCCTGCTTTTAGGAGATAGTAAGCAGAGCATAAACCGATAATACCTGCACCAATGATTACGATGTTACCTTTATTATTGTCGAGATTTGAGTGTTGCATAGTTTGTATTGAGTATAGTTGTATTGCGATCTATTTTACAACACTTGGAAGCCATGTGCATAAGGATCATTGTCGTCGATAAATATGGTATTATAGCCCGTTACGATAGCCCAACCCTCTATTCCGGGCACAATAGCAGATTTGCCTTTGATTTCGGTTTCTTCTTCTATAGTACCAATAAATTGAGATCCAATAATGCTTTCGTGCACAAAGCGATCTCCTTTCTTAAGTTTCCCTTTTGCATGCCATTGGGCCATACGGGCTGATGTACCTGTGCCACATGGAGAGCGATCTATTGCTTTATCACCATAAAAAACAGCATTACGAGCTGTAGCTTCTGAAGAAATAGTTTTGCCTGCCCATAAAAAATGGCTTAATCCATTAATATTGGGATCTTCTGGATGAATGAATGTATATTTTTCGTTCATCAACTTTCTACATGTTCTACTCCAGCTAATTAACTGATCGGCAGTATAATTTTCTAATCCTTTAAAGTTTTCTTGTGGATCTACAATTGCGTAAAAATTACCTCCATAAGCAACATCTACGGTAATTTGACCTAAGTCAGGGCAGTCGACCGTTAAGGCTTCTGCTGCTAAAAAGGACTTAATGTTTATCAATTTTACCGATTTAACCTTTGGTCCTTCTTGTTTATATTCGACCAACACCAAGCCAGCTGGTGTTTCTAACCTTAATTTACCGGGGATTTTTGGAATAACTAAACCTTCTTCAATAGCTATTGTTACGGTGCCAATGGTTCCATGGCCACACATCGGCAAGCAGCCACTTGTTTCGATATACAATACGCCAATATCGTTAGATGGATCTATTGGTGGATATAAAATACTGCCACTCATCATATCATGGCCGCGCGGTTCGAACATTAATCCTTTTCGAATCCAATCGTATTCGGCCAAAAAATGTAAACGACGCTCCATCATGCTGTTGCCATTTAATAATGGTCCTCCACCTGCTACTACCCGAACTGGGTTACCACAGGTGTGTGCGTCGATACAGGTAAAAGTTTTTTTCATTTTTATGAGTTAAGGGTTTGGCGTATAGCGCTAAGCGTTTTGGGTTCACAAAAACCAACCGCTTTACGCTACACGCTTAAGGCTAAGCTATTAAAACTGCTTTACGCAAAACGCTCAGCGCTAAACAATACTATCTTTCGTCACCACATTATTCACCGTTCTAAACAATTGAAGCGGGTTGGCGTTTTTAAGTTCATCTGGTAAGAATTCGTCCTCGCAATTCTGATAGCATAGTGGTCTTGCAAATCGTTTAATTCCATCCGCCCCAACAGAGCTGAAACGGCTATCGGTACTTGCCGGAAAAGGACCTCCATGATGCATAGATAAACTTACCTCAACACCGGTTGGAACATTGTTAAAAATTAATCTTCCGCATGTTTCTTGAAGTGCGTTGAGTAATTCATCATTTCCTTTAACATCTTGAACTGTTGCCATTAAAGTAGTAGTTAATTGTCCTTCGAGTGCATTTGCTACTGCTAATAATTCTTCTTTATTTACACATTGAACAATTAAAGAATAAGGACCAAAAACTTCTTGGTGTAAAATTGGGTTCTTTAAAAAAGTTTGGGCAGTAACTGTTGCAACAGTGATTTGACCTTGTAATGCTGTCGCTTTAACCGTTGATTCGCCAATGGTTTGAACACCTTTTTGCCCTAGTGCTAATGCTAATTTTTGATCGTAGTTTGTAGCAATACCTTGATGCAGCATCGCTGATGGAGCAATTGCCTCAATTTCTTTCTTTAAATGATGAATAAATTTATTCAGGTGTTCATCGTCTATCGCAATAATTAAACCTGGATTAGTACAAAATTGACCTGCGCCTAATGTTATAGAGCCCGCTAATTGCTTAGCCAAATTTTCAGTCTCTTTGGCTACTTTATCAGGAAAAAGAAATACAGGGTTAACGCTTCCCATTTCTGCAAAAACAGGAATTGGTGTTTCGCGTTGATTTGCCCAATCGAAAAGTGCTTTTCCTCCGCTAAATGAACCTGTAAAACCAATCGCCTTAACGCTCGGATGTTTAGCTAAATAGGCTCCTGTTTCGAAACTTGAGCCATGTAGATGTGCAAAAATCCCATCAGGCATATTTTGTTTTTTAGCTGCATTAAAAATTGCGGTAGCCATTAAGGTTGACGTTTTTAAATGCGCTGGATGAGCTTTTACAATTACTGGGCATCCAGCACCAAAAGCACATGCAGTATCGCCACCGGCAGTAGAATAAGCAAAAGGAAAGTTACTGGCTCCAAAAACCACAACTGGCCCAAGCGGTACGCAAGTTTTACGTGTATCTGGTTTTGGTGGCGTACGTTCTGAATTAGCCGTATCAATACTTACATTGAGCCAGTTTCCAGCCTCAGTGGCATCTGCATAGCTATTCAATTGAAATATAGTTCTTGCACGTTCACCATTTAATCGGGCAACAGGCAAATTAGTTTCGCTAGCTGCAGTAGTAATCAATTCGTCGCCTAGCGCATCTATTTCAATTGCAATGGCACGCATAAAATCGGCCCGTTGCTTTAAACTGTATTTTTTATAGTTATGAAAAGCATCTACCGCTTTCGCTAAAACCTCATCAATTTCTTGCGGTGTTGAGTCTTTTATCATTTTTTTGTTTTTTAGTTGATTTGTTTTTGGTTTTTTAGTCCGTATGGCATAGTCTATTAACTAATAGCCAAATAATCTGGTAATTGTGGACGATTTGCTAATCCTTCGTTTATTATTTTAAGTATTCTTTCACGTTCTTCACCTTTAATTGTTAATCGAGGCGCTCTCACATATTCAGAACCTATACCAGCCGCAGTTGCTGCAAGTTTAATATATTGTACTAATTTAGGGTGAATATCTAACTCTAACAACGGCATAAACCATCTATAAATAGCTAATGCTTCGTCATATCTTTTCGCCTTCACCAATTTGTACATCGCCACAGTTTCTGCTGGAAAAGCATCAACCAATCCAGCTACTAATCCATCAGCACCTAACATTAAACTTTCTAGTGAAATGGTATCTACACCGCCCAAAATTTTAAAACGATTACCAAATCGATTAATCATATTTGTAATATTGGCCAAATCTCTGGTGCTTTCTTTTACAGCTTGGATATTTGCATAAGGCAATAATTGTTCGAACATCGCAATGCTTACTTTAACTCCATAATCTACCGGATTATTATAGATTAAAATGGGTAATGAGGTGGCAGCAGCAACTGCTTGAAAATAAGTCACTACTTCTTCATCATCTGCCTTATATTTTAACGGTGGAAGTAACATTAACCCATCTGCGCCTAATTTTTCAGCTTCCTGCGCCATCTCAATGGCTACTTTTGTGCTTTGTTCGGCAACGTTAATAATTACAGGAACTTTACCATTTACTGATTTTACACAATATGTTAAAAATTCACTTTTCTCTTCTTTAGTTAGGGTACTTGCTTCACCTAATGATCCTCCAATAATAATTCCACTAACACCTGCCGCTAATTGTGCATCAAGGTTTTTTTGAAACATTGAATAGTCAATTTCATCGTTTTCTGTAAAAGGTGTTAAAAGTGCAGGATAAATTCCTTGCCATGCAACGTTCTTCATTATGTTTTAATTTAATTTTTTTTCAAATTTAGTTTAACTCTATTTTATGTTTATGTTGAGATTTGGTAAAAACTAACCATATTTTAACTTCTTAATTAACGCTCTTAAAATAACTCTCCAAATATGTTTTTGGAGCCACTTTCATTATCGTCTTAAATACCCTGTTAAAATTAGTTAAACTGTTAAAGCCACAATTATAGGCAACCACCGATATGTTCTCGTAATTGCCGCTTGTTAGTTTTTTACAGGCCTCATTTACCCTGATTTCGTTTAAAAAAGAAACAAAAGTTTGCCGGGTATGCTTCTTAAAATATCTACAAAACGCCTGAGGAGTCATATGTGCTTCTTCTGCAACTTCTTCAAGCATTACATTTCGATCATAATGTTGCATTAAAAAATTATAAATGTGTCCAATACGAATTCCCTCATTCTCAGAGAATAAGGATGGTCCGTTAGCGGCTAAAGTCTCTGAAGTATTTTGTAATTGAGCTAACACATCTAATAATTCTAAAAATTGAATCATTAAGTGCTGATTTTTAGCATATTGTACACTAACCATTTTCTGCATCACCAAATCAATTTGCTGGGGTGGAAATTTCACTCCCCCTTTTGCAAAATGTAAATACGATTTAATTAATTGCATTTCTGGAAGTTCTAAAAAAGATTGAAGCTTCCCATTAGGATTAAAAAATATCATTAATGCTTGAATCTTTAAGCCACTCGCCTCTTCAAAATATTCGGGATTACTTTTAAATAAATGAGGCTGATTTGGACCTACTAGAAAAATATCATTCTTTTTAAATGGATGCATCTGATTGTCGACCAATAAAGTCCCCTCTCCTTCCTTTATCCATATTAATTGAGCTTCTTTATGACGATGCAAATACGGATAAAAATGAGGCATAACATCTTCCTGAACAATTATTGCCCGATCGTCTGCTACTGGAATGGTAAATTGTAGAACCTTCATTATTTCACAATATTAACTTAAAAAAATTAAATTTAAATAATTTAGGTTAAAATATGATTACTATTAGCTAAAAAAATTCTCCTACCTTTGATTTACTAAAATCGTTGAGACCATGATAATCTTTGTAGTCCTCCCTGTACACTAGTACCAAAGGACAATTCTTTATTCTCAAATAATTGATGCATCTTCAATGCATCTCATGGTTCATACTTTATATTTTTTTTAAATGTCACAATCACTTAAGGCCGGTCGTGGTCTTTCAACTTATATTAAACTAATTTCTCAAGCTTTAAAAGGGGAAGAAACTGATTATACAACCATCAGTATTCGTAAAGCAATTGCATTGTTAGCCATCCCAATGATGCTCGAAATGATGATGGAATCTGTTTTTGCATTGGTAGACCTCTATTTCGTAGGTCACTTGCCAAATAGTAGTAACGCCATCCAAACCGTTGGTTTAACAGAATCTGTATTGGCTATTATCTATTCTCTGGCCATAGGCATGAGTATGGCAGCCACAGCAGTTGTTGCCCGTCGCATTGGCGAAAAAAACCCCGAAGCCGCTGCAAAAGCTGGGATGCAAACCATTATAATTTCGATGTTCATCAATGTAATTATCAGCCTTGTTGGCGTATTTTTTGCAAAAGAAATTCTACTCATTATGGGCGCTACCGAAGAAACGGCAGTACAGGGAACAAATTTTGTTCGCATTATGATGGGTGGAAGTATGGTAATTATGCTCTTATTCTTAATTAACGGAATTTTTAGGGGCGCGGGTAATGCAGCCATTGCAATGAAAAGTTTATGGATTGCCAATATTGCTAATATTATTCTATGCCCCCTATTTATTAGAGGATTTGGCCCTGTTCCTGCATTTGGGTTAACAGGAGCAGCTATTGCCACAACTATTGGCCGAGGACTTGGTGTTAGCTATCAAGTTTATCACCTGGTAAAAGGCAATGGAGCATTAAAAATTAAACTGAGTTATTTTAAGCCACATTGGGAACAAATTAAGGCTATCGTTAAAATTGCCGCACCTGGTACACTACAATTTGTAATTGCTTCATGCAGTTGGATTTTTTTAGCACAGCTCGTTGCAACAACAGGAGGCGATCATGGTTCGGCAGGTTATCAAACTGCATTACGGTTAATGATGTTCTTTCTACTACCAGCTTGGGGCTTAAGTAACGCGGCTGCAACATTAGTTGGCCAGAATTTAGGTGCAAAACGGGTTGATAGAGCAGAAAAATCGGTATTTGTAACGATGAAGTATACGGTTATATTTATGGGTTCTGTTACTGTACTCTTTTTAACTTGTGGATCTTATTTTGCCTCTTTCTTTATTACCGATGCACAAATTAAAGCGGTGGCCGTAGAAGCCTTAAGAACGTTAAGCTATGGTTTTGTATTGTATGGTGTAGGTATGGTGTTAATAAGTGCCTTTAATGGCGCTGGCGATACATGGACACCGACAAAGATTAATGTAATTGCCTTCTGGTTATTTCAAATTCCATTTGCTTACTTTTTAGCCAAATATTTAAAACTTGGACCAGCTGGTGTATTCTGGGCTATTCCTGTAGCCGAAGTTGGAATTACCATTGCTGCGTACTTTCTGTTCAAGAAAGGAAAATGGAAGAAAATGGAGGTTTAAAATTATTGGGGTCTTAGCAAAGCGCTAAGACCCCAATAATTTTTTAAGGCGAGGGAACTAGTAATACCGCATCGGCAACTACTTTTTCTCCATTTGCACTGATTTCGACATACGGATTTTTCGTTCCAATAAATGTATACTTGCCTAGGCTAACCCATTCTCCGGAAGTTTGACCAAGCACTTTAACTTCTGAATCGTTAATGAGCACCGTTTTAGTCTCTTTACCATCAAATATTTTCACGGTAGTTACTGCGCCATTAGCGGCCGATTTTGGATAGTATGTATACACCTCATAACTACCATTTGCTTTTATACCCGTACTATACCGAACAGATGCGCTTGCATCTGAATTTTGAGGTAAAGTATAATAATCAGGCCCATAGCCTCCTTTTGTTTGTAAGGCCCAGTTACCTGTAACCTTTACCTTTGTAGTATCATTATTATCAATTATAATTTCAGGAATATTACCATCAGCCAATGGATCATTTTTAAGACGCTGCTGCAATTTACGTACATCGATTTTTTGTACCGAAAGTTTAGAATCTATTGCCTGTACAGCGGCTATGGCGGCCGACTGGCCAAGCACCATAAAAACAGGTTCCATTCTAATCGAGCCATACGCAATATGTGTAGCTGAAAGACACACAGGAACGATTAAGTTAGCCGCTTCACTTTCTTTAGGGATGATAGCACGATACGAAATTGGATATGGACCAAAGCCACCTTCTTCAACATTCCCCTCGTTCTTTACAACGCCATTTACAACCAAACGATCACAATTGTGCGAATCCATAGTGTAGGCAGCCATTCCAACACCATCTGTTACAGTTTCTCTGCCTTGGCAATGGTGTTGCGTCATCACAAGCTCACCTTTCATTCTTCTGGCTTCCCTTACGTAAAGCTGATGCGACCAGTTGCCATTATCAGTATACTCATCTTTTGGATAGCCCCATTGGGCGATTTCCTTTCTGATATGCTCAGGAATTCGAGAATCATTGCCAACAAAATAAAGAAGCCCCTTGGTATAATCGACATGTGCTTTCCATATTTTCTCACGATTTACATAATCTGCATCGGGATAATCCCAGTTCATTCCGATCATGTCTGTAGAAAACCCGTTCCTATTATTGATATCTGTTTTCTGATTTGGCATCCCGCTCCAAATAAAGACATCTTGTAGCGACTTCCATGTTCTTTTTTCCATCTGTCGGATGAGCAATTCATATCGTTCTGGGACATAATTTTCGGGTTTTGTAATCGGAATTCTGTTCTCGGGATTGCTAGTAAGACAAATTCTAAAATTATACGCCTGTACTTTTTTATCTCCGCTACCTTTATCAGCCAGTACACTTGTTGTAATTCCCCATAGCAATCCACTCGAAGCATCGCCTTTTATTTTGTAAGGATCTATACCTTCTGGAAGCTGGTGACCATTCATCAGTTGAACGCCATTAAAAGTTTCTTGGTAATCGGCATTTGCTTCCCTACCAACAATATAAGAAACACCAGCTCTAGCCATTAAGTCGCCTTCATATGAACAATCGATAAATACCTTTGCTTTAACATTGCCAGTAACTTTTTTTATTGGGCTCTCTAGTGCGATTGATGTAATCAGGTTTCCTTGCTTTTTCACGGCAGTAATCCTATTTTCATAAAGAACCGAAACATTGCCCCTCTTAATATATTCGTTAAAAAGTTGCTCGGCAACATGGGGTTCAAAAACCCATTGCTCAAATTTGTTGTAGTGTTTTCCTATGCGACGGTAAAAATCGAGCGCCAGGCCACTTATTGCATATTTATTTCCAATATCAGTAAGCCCAAGTCCACCCGAACTCATTCCTCCAAGATTTTTCCCTGGCTCGATCAACAGCACTGTCTTACCCGATTTAGCAGCGGTATATGCTGCGATTACACCAGAAGAAGTACCGCCATAAACACAGATATCATAATTTTTATACAGATTTTGCTGAGCTTTCAGGCCAGTATACGAGAGCACACTAGTTAAAAAGATGGTGATGATAACGTTCTTCATATTTAGTATTTAGGGTTTTGAATAAGTTTAGGATTAGTAACCGTCTCGATATTTGGAATTGGCCAGAGATAATCACGGTCTTTATCAAATATGCGAACCTCTATTACCCTTAAATCGGCACGGTTTGGCACGGCACTATAATCTGCAAGACCATTTTCGTCGATCTGCGGAGCGGCTGTAAGCAACCCTTTTTGTACTCTTCCATAAAAATTCCCGACCATTGCTTTTTCTGCAATTTTCCATCTGCGGATATCAGTAAGCCTAAAACCTTCCATTGCTAGCTCATACAAACGTTCCTTACGCACTAAGCTTCTAAATTGGGCCTCCGTTTTACCTTGTGAAATGGCTGGCATACTTACACTTGGTCTGGTTCTAACCAGATTAATAGCATCATATGCAGATTGGTCTAATTGGTTGAGTTCATTTTTTGCCTCTGCATAAATTAAAAGGATTTCGGCATACCTGATCTGTATGATGTTTAATTCGGAGTTTGTCCGATCTAATCTATCTTCAATATCAACATATTTCTTCCAACAATAACCTGTAAATGTGGCAAAGGCGTTGAGCGCCTCTTGGTTATCCACTCGTGTAGCTGGAGTGGTATTATAGTTCCAACATTTCACACTATCTCTATGGGTTTCAAATTGATAGTTGTAATAGATAGAACCTGGAACAGCGATTGTAAAGCCCAACCTTGGATCTCTGTCCTTATAAGGGGTTTTAGGGTCATATAATGGGGATTTATCGATATCCAAACCATCTTTACAGGTGTATGCATCAACAAGCGACTGAGATGGAACTTTATTGGTAAAACCTAAGCCATTCCTAGACACCAAATTATTAACTGTAGAATGCGTTTTTGTTTTCGAAGCTTTTAGGTATTGGAACGCCCAAATAATCTCAGTCGAATTCTGTCCGGCATAACTAAAGAGCGTGCCAAAATTACTGTGTAGCGTATACACCTTTAAGTCCATCACTGCTTTTGCCGCCTCGGCAGCTTCAGCCCATCTATCATTGTTAAGTGCCGCTCTTGCTTTAATCGAAAGCGCTGCACCACGTGTTGCCCTACCCACATCTGCTGCACCGTATGTAACCGGAAGATCTGGAGCTGCTTCTGTTAGTTCTTTTAAAATAAAATTAACCACTTCAGCCTTTGGCGTTTTAGCAACCTGAGCTTCTTCCAAAGTTAAAACCTTGGTAACTAAAGGTACACTCCCGAAATAATCTACTAAATACTGGTAGGTATAGGCACGCATAAAACGGGCTTCGGCTTTAGATCTATTAAAAATAGCCACGGTAGCCTTATCTTTTACTTTATCTATATTATCTAAAATAAAATTACATTTAGCGATAACTCGGTAGGCCTGGGTCCAGACGCTAAGCGCATAGCCATTATTACTGTCGTGGTTCCCTTTCCCTAAACTTTGAAGCGCACTGTTGTTGCGGTCCCACCCTATATCCGTACCATCATCTGTTGTGAGATTAAGTGGCATATCATCTAAAGGTGCATAACTTGCATAACGGTATAAACCGTTTACGGCAAGTACCAATTCGTCTTGATTAGCAAAAAAGGTATCATCAGAAGGGCCACTGAGTGGACTTTTATCTAAATAATTCTTCTGACAAGCTGACATTACCACAAATAGAGCGGTAATAATCACATAGTATATTTTAGTCTTCATCTGTTTTATCTTTTAAAAAGTGGCTTCTAAACCAAAACTGTAAACTTTTACTTGAGGATATATATTTCCTGAACCAACTGGCGCTTCCACGTCATAACCTGTCCAAAACCTATCGAATGAGGTAATGTTAGAGCCATTTGCAAAAATCCTAAGCCTTTTCAGTGCAGCTTTCTGTGCAATCGTTGCAGGCAATGTGTAGCCAAGCTGGATGTTTTTAATTCTTAAATACGATGCATCTTTAATAAAGAAAGTCGAAACTTGTTCGTTGTTACTTTCTCCAAAAGCCAGTCTAGGATATTTAGCATTTGGATTATCGGGTGTCCAACGATCTTTATTATCTTCGCGAATAGTTCCTCCAATAGCCCCCCCCACATTAAAAGGCAAAATACCTGGGCCTGCTAGGTAACCGTTGGCTTTACCCACCCCCTGAATCAATACCGACAAGTCGATTCCTTTGTAAGATCCAGAGAGATTTGAAGCGTAAGTAAATCGCGGAACTGTGCTACCTATAACCACTTTATCGGCCTCATTAATCAGATTATCACCATTTTGATCCCTATACTTTATATCTCCTGCTTTTACAGTTCCAAATTGCTTGGCATGGGCCGCTACTTCTGCATCTGAGGCAAATAAGCCATCTGCTATGTACCCAAAAAGTGAAGCGATAGGATAACCTTCGCGATTTACCGTCAACCCAGTTCTAGTAATACCCCTCACATCAATAATCTTATTTTTTACATCAGATACATTAAGGCTTACGTTATAATTAAAATCCTTAACCACACCCCTATAGGCCATGCCAAGTTCCCAACCCTTATTATCAACTACTCCAGCATTTTGAAAGGGCTTAGATACACCGACAATTAATGGAATATCCAAGTCGAGCAAGATATCACTTGTGCGTCTCTGGTAATAATCAGCTGTAATCGTTAAACGTTTAAAAAGTGTTAGGTCTAATCCAATATTTCTTTCTTCAGTTGTTTCCCAAGAAATGAGTTTGTTAGCTAAAGAATTTAACGCTGCTGTATTTACAATCTGTTTACCAAAGGTGTAGGATTCTAATACAATAGCTGTAATTGAAGGATAGGTGCCGATGTTTTGATTACCCAACCTGCCCCAAGAAACTCTCAATTTCGCCTCATCAACAACTTTTCTTAATCCGGCCATAAATCCCTCTTCCGAAATACGCCATCCAGCAGAAGCAGATGGAAAAAATCCATATTTGTTACCTGCTGAGAAACGAGAAGATCCATCATATCTGGCATTTACTTCAAATAGATATTTATCTTTAAAAGTGTAATTAAATCTGCTAAATAGCGATTGCAATGCCCATTCTTCTGCACCACCAGTGGCTTGCTGATTTAATGCGGACCCTGCATTTAGTACAGGATAATTGGGTAAAATATAAGTATCTCTAAAGGCAGTAATCGATTCGTTATAATAATCCTCTCGTGAAGCACCTAGTAATAACTTTAAGCTATGATCACTAACTATTTTTGATGCCGTTACCGTTGCTCGAATATTATTAAAAAAGGATTGGCTCTGTGTTTGACTAAGTGAAGTTAAAGCGGGCGTAAGAAAGCTAGTCGCGCCATTGGGCAAATACGACTGTATGGCTTTTCTAAAATTCTTCCCAGAAGACAATGCATATTTAGGGGCATAACTGGCTTCTGCCTCGAGCCATTCAATAGGTTTATATATTAGTGTGGCGTTGATGCTTCCAAATGGGGCTCTTGTTCTATTTGTTCCTCCATCTCTGGTTGCCGAAATCGGATTAGATCCGTTCCATCCAACGCCCCATTTTCCGCTCTCTGTAATACCAATCTGATTTGCAGGAATACCATTCATCCACTGGAAAATTTCGCCAGAAGACGCAGCAGGATCAGTTGCAATAGCATTAACATACTGAAGATCTATTCTTGCTTTCAATTTTTCTGAAAAAGTAATATCGGCATTGTTGCGAATAGTATATCGCTTAAAGCTCGAATTCTCTATAATGCCTTTTTGATCAAAAAGACCAAAGGAGCCAATTAACTTCACTTTTTGAGTACCCCCTTGAATGGTAAGAAAATGACTTTGTTGCAATCCAGAGCCTGTTAATGTTTCTTTTTGCCAATCGGTATTGGGATAGAGATCTGAACTTACACCACCTTGCTCACGGTATTTATCTATTAGTGTTGCTGGATATAAAGGTGTACGCCCGGTATTTACGTAAGCTTCGTTAGTAAGAAGCATATGATCTAAAGCATCAACCAAATCGGGCATATTTGTAGGATTTTGCCATCCTAAATAATTGTTATAAGCAATACTGATCTGATCTGTTGCTGCTCTTTTAGTGGTAATTAGAATTACTCCATTTGCTGCCCTAGAACCATAGATAGAAGAAGAGGCTGCATCTTTTAAAACCGATATAGATTCGATTAAATTTGGATCTATATTGTTCATAGAACCCTCTATTCCGTCTATCATCACCAAAGGACTTGGTTCAATAAGGGTTCCTATGCCACGAATACGAATAGTTCCACCATCAGCACCTGGTCTACCCGAACTCTGTCTAACCGTAACACCAGGTGCCATTCCTTGCAATGATGCAGAGGTTTGCCCCATCGGACGAGCTGCAATATCTTTGCCCGAAATCTGAGTTATCGCTCCAGTTAGGCTAACTTTTTTCTGGGTACCATAGCCCACAATCACCACTTCACTAAGATCTTCATCAGACAACTTGAGCTTAATATTAATTGTAAACTCGGTGCCTATAAGTACCTCCTGCGTAGCAAAACCGATGTAAGAAAATAGTAGGATATCGCCTTTTGCAGCATTTATTTGATATCGACCATTCTGATCAGTTACTACACCTGTATTATTTTTTTTGAGTTTTACGCTTACCCCTGGTAATGGTGCACCGGTATCGTCGGTAACTGTACCTGTTATTTCTTGCGTTTTAGTACTACCTAAAGATTCGTTTTTATTATTTATTGGTTGCTGAACAATCGCCTTTTGTAGCACGATATATTTCTCTTTTACCAACCAATCAATCTGCCTTCCTTTGAGCGTTGTATTCAATACATCGGCAAGCTCGGCTCCATTAAAATCGACAGAGATTTTATCCGAATCGTCTAATAGCTTATTACTATAAAAAACAGTTAAACCAGTTTGTTTTTTAATCGTCTTGAATAAAGAAGCAAGTGTAATGTTATTGCCTTTTAAGTTAATTTTATTCGTGCTCTGTGAATTAGCACTAACCACCAAGGTGACCAACATTGCGAAAAGAACCAACAAGAAATGCCGGCCCAATCGGGTAAGTTTTTTAATCATACATTTAAAGTTTATATTAAGTTTCCTTTAAGACGCAACTTTAATTTAAATGGGTGAATAAAATTTTTAAAAAAAAATTACCTGAAGGTTAAAACCCCATTTTCTAGCTTTGCCTTTATTCCAGAAGACAATTGTAAATTTGAGATTACAACATCAATAGAGAGGGTTTTATCAATTTCACCAGTAAAAGTCTGTTCTTTTAGATCATTAGAATTCCATGCAATTTTAACATCAAACCAACGACTAAGCACCTGCGATATTTCTTCTAACGATCTGTTATGAAAAAAATAAACGCCATTACGCCATGATAATACTTCTTGAGGATCGAAAGATCTGATGTTCAAATTATTGTTCTCGGTTGTTACCTCTTCACCTGGTTTTAATCTGATGTTATTTTTATCTTTTATGGCCGAAACTGAGCCTTCGATTAAGGAAGCAGCAAAGTTATTCGAATTATAAGCGTTTACGTTAAACGAAGTACCATGAACACGGATATCCGCATAATCTGTATGTACTATAAATTCTCTGGTCTTATCTTTTGTAACCTCAAAATAAGCTTCTCCAGTTAAATATACTTCTCTAATTTTAGTATCGAAATTGAATGGAAAACGTAAGCTTGAGGCCGCATTTATCCATACTTTAGTCCCATCAGACAATACGATTTTATAATCTTTAACTACCGGAACAACCAAAGTGGCCCATTGCGTACTATTTTTATCTGCTGACGCATAGGTTAACTCGTTTTGATTTGTATGAATATCCGCTTCATGTAGTTCAAGATTACGGTTAGCTGAAAGCTCTACCAACTCCCCGGCATCTGTTTTTAAGTATGTATTTTTTAATTTGGCCTCTTTCTCAGCATCTATTTTGTGATTTTGACTAGTGTAATACCATAAAATTGGAGATGCAAATAATAATATAACTGCAGCCGCTACAAATTTCCATGTTTTAGTGATAAGTGGGCGTACAGGTACTTCCTTAACTGTTGGTTCAACTTTTTTCCATGCTTCATTTTCGTCTAAATTTTCTAAAAATGAAGCTGCCTTAGGTGTATTCATTTTAGCCCTTAGCTCGTCCCACAACGCCCTTACCCTAGGATGCATTAAAATAGCTTCTTCTACAATCAGGTTATCTTCTTCACTAATTGTTCCTGCAATCTTCTCATATAAAAGGTGCTTAATATATTCTTCTTTGTCTTCCATTTCTATCTATTAGATGCACTTATAGTGATATTAGGTGAATGCTTATTTAAAATTGATTAATTTTCTTTGCAACATTTTGATTGCAAGCTTTAAATGTGTTTTTACAGAATTTACCGACAATCCCATTTCATTTGCAGCCTCTTTATATTTTTTGTCTTCAAGGTAAACAAGCTTAAATGCCTTCTGGCGTTGGGTTGGTAATTCATTAAAAATAAGACTGATCTGATCTTGTTGCTTATCTGTTTCAGAATCGGCCTCTTCTTCTTCGGTTAAATTAAAAGTATATACTTCTAATCTATGCTGGTCAACTTTTCTTTTTCTAAGTCTCATTAGGCATTGATTATGAACAGCTCGAAATAAATAAGCTTTTAAAGAAGTGTTAATTGACAAATAATGAGATTTTTGCCACATGGATATAAATAAATTTTGAACCAAGTCTTCGGCATCCATCTCATCTTCGAGCATTTCGAATGCTTTAATAGAAAGCGCTCTATAGTACTTTTTGAATACTTGCTCGTAGGCCATTTTATGACCTTTCTTCAATTCGTTAAGTAATATTTGATCCTGTTCCTCCATTTATATAGATTAAAGCAGACACTAAATATATACTTTGAAAATTAAAAAAACAAAAACACCCTTTGAATCGAACTGGAAAAGATGGATCAAGCAAAAAAATGGGGAGTGTTTGTGGTGTGTATGTTAAACTATATAAGGACTTCAAGGAAATATGAGTGACAGACGCCTTAAATGGCCTTGAATTCCTTATATGGCTTAATAATTCGAGCGTAACTATTTGAAAACTAACAGTGTATCAATTCCAAAAGTTGTGGAGTAGATGAATAAATTGGATGTTTTAGGGATCAAGTTCAAAACCTGTGAAGCATCTAATTTGAGGCTAATTTAGCTAAGCTAATATTAATTATAAGTTAAGCAAAGAAGCATTCAACAAAAGCACTTCCATCCATTATCCATACGCTGTCCAGTCGCTGCCTATTGCCTTGCTATTCAGTACTATCTCGGTATAATTGCGTTTTAAGGGGATAACAAGCAATAAGCACCGAGACTTGAAGGGTATATGACGGATAACCGATGGGGGAAATTGGAAATTCTATGGCTGGCAGGAGCATCGTTACCTTATGTTTTTTTATGCTTGGAACGAACTACATATGTATTGAGTTTCTACATCACGATAGAAGTATTTTTTAAGCTGTTTAATTACTCTATTTTATATTTTTAACTAGTTAACCATAATTATTATTAACGCCTCCTGAGGTCTTGTTTTAAGTTCTTGCGGAACTGTGCTATTTTTCGCTCGAGAATGGCGGCTTATTTTCTTTATAGTTAATACAGGTTGGTGGAGGATAGTAAAGGCCTTCAGGAGCTGGTTTAGAGGAGTTGGAAGTATCAATTTCTTCCTGTTCAGGTTGACAAAATTATTTGCCTACTCCACAACTTTTGTAATTGATCCCAAAAGGATGGATCAAGCAAAAAAAATGGGGAGTGTTTGTGCGGTGTGTATGTTAAACCATATAAGAAATTCAAGGAAATATCTGTGACGGACGCCTTAAATGGCCTTGAATCCCTTATATGGTTTAATAATTCGAGCGTAGCCATTTGAAAACTAACAGTTGCTCTCCAACTTTTACGCTTGATCAAAAAGGATGCTTTCAGTTTGAACTTTGCGTTAAACAAAAACACCCTTTCAACCGAAGTCGAAAGGGTGTTTTATTTGGCGGAGAGTGGGGGATTCGAACCCGCGGACCCTTTGACAAGTCAACAGTTTTCAAGACTGCCGCAATCGACCACTCTGCCAACTCTCCGGCGCAAAAGTACAAACTCTAGTTAAATCTGCAAACTATGAAGGGATATTTTTTCAAAAAAGGACATAATTACTTCAAACAGAGGTAGAAAAATTTAAGATTTTTCTAATTTATCCTCTACTGGAAGTGGTTTTTTAAAAATATTGAAGTTTGGGCGGATAATTTTAACACTTCGTTTTGATAAATCTACACTTGCATTAAGTTCAAAACCAACAAGCAAAATCAGCGAATTTAAATATAACCAAATCATAATTACAATTAACGTTCCAATAGAACCATAAAGCTTATTGTAAGAGTTAAAGTTATTAATATAGAATGAAAATCCCCAAATGGTAAAAAATGCTAAAACCGTAGCTAGCCATGAACCAGCACTAAAAAATTTCCATTTCTTTGCATGTGCAGGCCCATATCTATATAAAATAGACACAGTAACGAAATACAAAGTGCCTAATAAAGTCCAACGTGTTAAATTAATTGCATAATAAGTTAGATTACCTTCATAGTTTAACTCTGTTTTAATGTACGTTAACGAAATTTCGCCTACAGCCATTGCAATAATGCAAATGATAACAGAGAATGCAATAATTAGTGTTAAAATAACTGCTACCAACCTTTGTTTTAACCAAGTTCTTGTTTCTACAATTAACGAAGACTTATTAAAAGCAACCATAAGTTTATGTACACCATTGGTTGCAAAAAACAAAGACAAAATAAAACCAATAGATAATAAACTTCCATTTTGGATATTCACAATCTCATTAATGGTGCTCTCGAAAGCAATAAAAGCATCGTCTGGCAATATTAACGCCAATAGCTTCATTAACTCTTCCTGAAAACCAATACGCTTAGGAATATAAGGGATTAAGGTAAAAAGAAAAATTATTGCAGGAAATATCGCCAGCATAAAATTATAAGAAAGCGAGGATGCTTTATTTACCAATGTTTCTTTCCCAATTTCTTTAAAAAAAAAGGTAGCCACGGTGTAAATAGGAAGTGGGCTAAATCCAGGCAATACACAAACTTTTGTCCATGCAATAAACATAGCGTAAAGCTTTAACTTAAGTAATTGCTTATGGATCCAATTCATCTATTATTGAAAATATTGCCTTACGTTCTTCATAAAACGCTCAGGTGGCTGGCAAGGCCTACGAGTCTCCTTCTTTACAAAAACCAAAGTAGTTTTACCTGTATTTATAAGCTCGTTGGCTTCGTTATAAATTTCGTATTCTACATTTAAGCGAACAGATGGCAACTCTTTTACAATCGATTTAATAGTTAAAACCTGATTATAATAAGCAGGTTTTAAATATTTAGATTGCAGCTCTAAAATGGGCAGCATCACTCCTTCTGCCTCCATGGATGCATAACTCATGCCCGAACAGGCTTCGAAACATTCGGTTCTGGCAAGTTCGTAATATTGCACATAATTGGCATGATGTACTATGCCCATTTGATCGGTTTCGATGTAACGAACTTTTACCTTGCTTTCGTATACAAACATTACCTAAAAATATTACGTTTATTTAAAGCTTCTCTATATTTTTTTGCGTTTATATTGTGTTGAGTTTCATTTTCTGCAAAATTATGGTAGCCAGAAAAATCTTCCTTCGCACACATATAAATGTAGTTATTCTGGTCTCGGTTCAAAACGGCATCAATTGCATTAATACTAGGCATCATAATTGGCCCAGGTGGTAAACCTCTATATTTATATGTATTGTATTTCGAATCAACTGCTAATAATTTATTGGTCACACGTTTCACTGTAAAATCGTTATTTGCAAAAATCACCGTCGGATCGGCCTGCAATAGAATACCACGATTTAAACGATTTAAATACAAACCAGCAATGATTGGCATTTCTTTGTCGTAAAGTGCTTCAGAATCTACGATAGATGCTAAAATAGAAACTTGTATTGGACTAAGGTTCAATTTTTCTGCCTTTTGTTTACGCTCGGCTGTCCAAAACTTAACATACTCCTTTTGCATCTTCTCAAAAAATGCAATTGGCGTACTGTTCCAATACATTTCATAGGTATTTGGGATAAACATCGTGTAACTATTTTCGTTATTGAAGCCATAGTTTTCTAGCAATGCTACAGAATCTAACACGTTGATGAAAGCTAAAGAATCGGCTTCCATATTTTTAGCCATATAGGCAGCAAAATTTTCCTTTTTACGGATGTTTTGGAATTTGAGCTTAACAGGTTCTTGATTCCCTGCTTTAAGCATATTAATTAAAGCTCTATTTGTTAAACCCTGTTTTAAACCATATCTGCCTGGCTTTAAGCTTGCAGCAAGTTTCATTTTACCTGCAGCCTCTTTAAAGGATGCAAGATCTTTTAAAACGTCTTTGGTTTGCAGATTAGCTAATAAATCGTCGTAGTTTGACCCTGTTTTAATATATAAGTAAGCTTCGTTTCCATTTACGTTAGGGGCGAAATAAACTTTATAAAATTTTAAACCAATAAAACCTCCAATCGTTAAGATGATTAAGGCAACGATAATAATTATTTTGGTGCTATTTTTTATTGTTTTCTTTTTCTCGTTAGTCATTGTATTTGTATTCAGAAATTATTGTTTTTTGTTGGTTATGGTAATATTTACCGGCGAACCGATTTTCACTTTGGTTAATGTATCAGCAGTTAAAGGAAATTGGGAGACAATAGTAGCTGTTGCAGAATCAGTAATTATTCCATCAGATGTAATCGTGCCCAAACTTAACATGGATCCGCGCAGCGAAAAACGAGCTTCATCTAGTGTGAAACCAATTAAATTAGGAAGTTCTACATCCTCATTCCCCCTTCCATCACCTAAAGTTAGGTTAATTCGAGATCCGGTTGGCAAAACCTCTCCTGCCTTAATTAACTGACCACCAAAGAAAGCCTCTAGCACCACATCCCTACTCACATCAGGTTTATAAGTAGTATCGCCAAGTTTTAATCGATAACTTTCTAAAATGGCTTGTGCTTCACGAAGTGATTTAAATTCGATATCTGGAAATTTAACATTTGGTGCTTGAGTTACATTAATTGTCAAATAAATGGTTCGGTTATCTTTTACAAAAGTACCTGCATCGGGATCTTGATCAGTTACAATGCCCGGAGGTTTATCGCTCACATAAACCGAGTCAATTTCGTAGCGAAGCCCCAATTCTTCCAATTTACTTATTGCTTGAGAGACGGTTAGTCCCTTAACCTCTGGCACATCTAATCCTTCGCCATGTTTGGTGTAAAAACGTAAACTAAAAAAAGCGATTAATAAAATGGCTGCAACTGTACAAACCGCAGCAATAAGATTATTTCTGAACGATCTGGTTTTTATATAGGCAATAAAGCTCATTTGGTCTTCTTTAATGTAGATAATACTTCAAATTTAGTTTAAAAAAATATTTTATCTCAATTAAAATCAAATCTGCACCAACAAATTTATATTTTTGGGTATTCCTAATTAAAAACACATGAAGAAGATCATTGCCTTATTAACAGGCGGAACTACCGGAGAATGGGTTATATCTGTAAAAAGTGCAGCTACCATTGCTCAACATATCGACACGAGTAAATACGAAGTATATAAAATTATGCTCACCGAAAACGGGTGGTTTTATGAGCCTGCTGATTCAATTAAGATTGAAATTGACAGAAACGATTTTTCTTTAAACTTAAATGGAAGAAAAATCAAATTCGATGGTGTTTTTATTGCTATTCATGGTTCACCTGGCGAAGATGGGAAATTACAAGGCTATTTTGACATGATTGGGATGCCCTATACTACATGCGATGCATTAACTTCGGCAATCACTATGAACAAAGGGTACACAAAAGCAATAGTTGATGGGATAAAAGATTTAAACATTGCAAAATCGTTGCAACTTTTTAATAATAACGAAGCTAATTTAACTGAAATTGCTAGCCAATTAAAACTACCCTACTTTGTGAAGCCAAATAACGGGGGAAGCAGCATTGGCATGTCTAAAGTTAAGCATCACGATGATTTAAAAGATGCTTTAGACAAGGCATTCAAAGAAGATAACCAAGTTCTAGTTGAAGAATTTGTAGAGGGAAGAGAATTTTCTGTTGGTGTTTTTAAAACAAAAGGAAACATTGTCGTTTTACCAGCAACGGAAGTAATTCCGGCAAATGAATTTTTCGACTTTGAAGCAAAATATACACCTGGAGCAACCGAAGAGATTACGCCTGGCCGAATGAATGCCGAAGAAAAAAATAGAGTAGAAAGTGTTGTAGCTGCCGTTTATCAAAAATTAAACTGCAAAGGTATTGTTCGAATAGATTATTTCTTAGAACATGGCACCAGCAACTTTTACTTCATCGAAATTAATACTATTCCAGGCCAAACTGCCACAAGTTTTATCCCTCAGCAAGTAGCTGCAATGGGTGTAGAGTTGAAAGATTTTTATACTCAAGTTATTGAAGAAGCTTTTGTGTAAGTTTATTTAAATTAAATAGATAGTAATTTTTAGTTTTATAATTTAGCCATTTCTCAACGAATATTGATAAAATTTTGCATTTCAAAAAAATAAACGTTAATTAGACATTTATTAATTTGTATGAACGAAGTAAACTATGTAATTGGTGTAGATTATGGCACCGACTCAGTGCGGTCTGTATTAGTAGACACCAGCAACGGCAACGAAATCTCCTCATCGGTATTCCTATATCCCCGATGGCAAAAGGGATTATATTGCAATGCCGCGCTAAATCAATTTAGACAACATCCATTAGATTATATTGAAGGGTTAACCCACACCATTAAAGACTGTATTGCTAAAGCTGGTGGCGATCAAATTGCGACTCATATTAAAGGAATAGTAGTTGACACAACTGGCTCTACCCCCATTGCAGTTAATGCAGCAGGTATTCCACTCTCTTTAACCACTGATTTTGAAGAAAATCCAAATGCCATGTTTGTGCTTTGGAAAGATCATACTGCCATTAAAGAAGCAAATGAAATAAATGCACATGCAGAAAAATTTGATATTAATTATCTCAAATATGCTGGTGGCATTTATTCATCAGAATGGTTTTGGTCTAAATTATTATTCATATTAAGGGCAGATAAAAAAGTTAGAGACCACACCGTTTCGTGGGTAGAACATTGCGATTGGATACCCTTTTTATTATGTGGCGAAACGGATATCAAAAAGATGAAGCGGAGCCGTTGTGCAGCCGGACATAAGGCACTATGGGCCGAAGAATTTGACGGTTTACCACCTGATGATTTTTTTAGTAGCCTCGACCCTCTACTAAGTGGGTATCGAGAAAAATTATTTACAGAAACGTATACTTCAGATATTCCTGCAGGCAATTTAAGTGCTGAATGGGCAAAAAAACTAGGTCTAAACACAAATGTTAAAATTGGTGTCGGAGCATTCGATGCACATATGGGTGCTGTTGGCGGACAAATTGAACCTTACTTTTTAAGTAAAGTAATGGGAACCAGTACCTGTGATATTTTAGTTGCTCCAAACCAAGACATGGAAGGCAAATTAATTAAAGGAATATGTGGACAAGTAAATGGTTCTGTAATTCCGAACATGGCGGGCTTAGAAGCTGGTCAATCGGCCTTTGGAGATGTATATGCTTGGTTTAAGAGCTTAATTAGCTGGCCAATCAACAATTTGTTATCGGAGTCTGCTATTCTTGACCCCGCAACGGCGGAAGCATTAAAAAATGAATTAGAAGGAAAAATTATTGCCACCTTAAGTAAGCAAGCTGAGGCCTTGGGCGACAGTGACTATGAAGAATTAGCAATTGATTGGTTCAATGGCAGAAGAACACCAAATGCCAATCAAGAATTAAAAGGAGCAATTACTGGCTTGAGTTTAGGCACCGATGCGCCTAGAGTATTTAGATCATTAGCCGAATCGACTTGCTTTGGTGCTAAAAGTATTGTAGAGTGTTTTAAAGAACAGAATGTACCTGTAAAAGGTATTATTGGTATTGGTGGTGTAGCTAAAAAATCGCCCTATATCATGCAAATGATGTCTGATGTTTTAGAAATGCCAATTCGCATTCACCGTTTTGAGCATACTTGTGCTTTGGGTGCCGCCATGTTCGCAGCTGTAGTTGCAGGAATTTATCCAACCATAGAAGATGCAATGAAAGCTATGGGAACTGGATTTGAAAAGGAATATACACCCGACAAGAAGAAGCAAAAAATGTATCGCGAACATTACCAGCAATATCAAACCTTAGGTCGATATTTAGAGAAATATAACAAAAGAGACATTAAGCCTTATATCTCATGAAGACTTATAAAAGTATAAAGCAACAAGCATATGAAGCAAATATGCAGCTACCAAAGTTAAATCTAGTGCTTTTTACATTTGGAAATGTAAGTGCTGCAGATCAACAAAATGGTGTGTTTGCAATTAAACCAAGTGGCGTTCCATACGAAGATTTAACTGTTGATAAAATGGTAGTGGTAGATTTTGATGGAAATACGATTGAAGGTGATCTTCGCCCCTCGTCTGACACTAAAACTCATGCTGTATTGTACAAAAATTGGCCTGGTATTGAAGGAATTGTACACACACATTCTACTTTTGCTACCTCATGGGCACAAGCTCAGCGAGCAATTCCTATTTATGGCACCACCCATGCCGACCACCTAACCGTTGATATTCCTTGTGCACCGCCAATGAGCGATGAAATGATAAATGGCAATTATGAATATGAAACAGGCTTCCAGATCATTAATCATTTTAAAGAATTAGGGTTAAGCTACAAAGAAGTAGAAATGATTTTAGTAGGTAACCACGCTCCTTTTACATGGGGAAAAACGGCCCAAAAAGCAGTTTATAATAGCGCTGTACTTGAAAATGTTGCTCAAATGGCTATTCTAACACAGCAAATTAATCAAAATGCACCTAAGTTAAAAGATTCATTAATTAAAAAACATTTCGATAGGAAACACGGTGATGGAGCGTATTATGGGCAAGAGTAATGGGTCGGGCGTTTTGCGTCTTGCGCTAAGCGTTCCCATTATTGAGCAAAAATAAAAGTATAAAACTAAAATAGTAAGCATCCAAAACGCAGAACGCTTATCACTAAACACATAACATTAAGAAAAAACTATAAAAATAGAAAGGCTTAAGCATCCAAAACGCTTTTCGCCAATCGCTAACCGCATAACACAATGATTGATTTAAAAAAATTCGAAGTTTGGTTCATTACCGGCACACAAGATTTGTATGGAGAAGAAACGCTAAAGCAAGTCGCAATCCATGCGCAACAAGTGGCTGATTCATTAAACCAGCAAAACAAAATACCCGTACGCATTGTATACAAACCCATCGTTAAAAACCCGGAAGAAATTTTTGAAACGTTGCAACAAGCAAATGTTACTGCGAATTGTATAGGTGTAATTACATGGATGCACACCTTCTCTCCTGCAAAAATGTGGATTAGAGGATTAAACATACTTCAAAAACCTTTATTGCATTTACACACTCAATTTAACCGCGATATTCCGTGGAGCACCATCGACATGGACTTTATGAATTTAAACCAAAGTGCACATGGTGATCGTGAATTTGGCTTCATGGTTTCGAGAATGCGTAAAGATCGCAAAGTAGTGGTTGGTCATTGGCAAGATGAAGAAGTTATTGGAGAAATAGATACATGGTGTAGAGCTGCTGCTGGATGGAACGATTGGCAGGGTGCTAAGTTTGCTCGTTTTGGAGATAATATGCGCTATGTTGCCGTTACTGATGGCGATAAAGTAGAAGCAGAACTAAAATTTGGCTTTTCGGTAAATACCTATGGCATTGGCGATTTGGTAGAAATTATAAATAGCAGTAGCGAACAATCGATAAAAGAATTGCTTACTGAATACGAAGACAGTTACCAAATGGCTGCCGATTTAAGAAGTGGTGGAGCTAGGCATTCATCCGTTTATGAAGCTGCTAGAATTGAAATTGGTTTACGAAAATTTTTAACTGATGGTGGTTTCAAAGGCTTCTCTGATACTTTTGAAGACTTACATGGCATGGTACAATTGCCGGGCATTGCTGCACAACGCTTAATGGCCGATGGCTTTGGCTTTGCTGGCGAGGGAGACTGGAAAACTGCTGCTTTGGTTCGTGCTTGTAAGGTAATGGGTGCTGGTTTACCTGGAGGAAATGCTTTTATGGAAGACTATACCTATCATTTCGATCCCACCAACTCAATGGTTTTAGGCTCTCACATGCTCGAAATTGATGCGTCCCTAGCAAAAGGAAAGGCGAATTTAGAAGTACATCCTTTAGGTATTGGAGGTAAAGCTGATCCTGCGCGTTTGGTATTTAATGTTGCTGGCGGAGACGCTTTAAATGCATCCTTAATAGATATGGGCAATCGTTTCAGACTACTGGTAAATGAAGTAAAAGCTGTTGAAGTTGAAAACGAATTACCTAATTTACCTGTAGCTAGAGTATTATGGAAACCACTTCCCGATATGAAAACTGGTTGTGCGGCATGGATTTATGCGGGTGGAGCACATCATACAGCTTATAGTCAAAATTTAAGTACCTTACATTTATTAGATTTTGCTAATATTGCAGGACTGGAATACATTAATATAGGAGCAGAAACAAAACTAAATCAATTTAGAAACGAACTTCAATGGAACGAAGTATATTATAAATAAAAACCTAAACCAAATTAAACTAAAATTATGAACAATTTTTCTGCGGTAGATATTGCCGTCTTTATCTTTTACTTTATCCTTATTTCAGGATACGGCTATTGGATCTATAGTCGTAAAAAAAATAAAGAAGTTTCAGGAAGCCACGATTTTTTCTTGGCCGAAGGTTCTTTAACCTGGTGGGCCATCGGCGCCTCACTAATTGCTTCAAACATTTCGGCCGAGCAGTTTATTGGCATGAGCGGAAATGGATTTGTAGTAGGGATTGCAGTTGCTGCCTACGAATGGGTAGCTGCTATTGCATTAATCATTGTTGCTGTTTGGTTTATACCAATTTACTTAAAGAATAAAATCTTTACGATGCCACAGTTTTTGCAAACGCGCTACAATGAAACAGTGAGCTTAATTATGGCAATCTTTTGGTTGTTTTTATACATTTTCGTTAACCTAACCTCTATTTTATATCTTGGTGCAATTGCGATCAGTAGCATGATTAGTCCCGATTATTTTGGTGTTGTGATGATTGGTCTTGCTGTTTTTGCACTTGTAATTACCCTTGGGGGAATGAAAGTAATTGGTTTTACAGATGTTATTCAAGTTGTAGTATTAATTATTGGAGGTTTAGCCACCACCTATATTGCCCTAACGCTTGTAAGTGAGCAGTTTGGTTTAGGTAAAGATGCTATTGCCGGATTTAAAATGTTGTTAAAGGATGCACCTGATCACTTCCACATGATTTTGGATAAACCAGGGCCTAACAGTACACAAGCCGATATTAATAAATACTTAATGTTACCAGGTATTGCGATGTATTTTGCAGGCCAATGGATTGTGAACTTAAACTATTGGGGCTGTAATCAATACATTACCCAGCGCGCATTAGGAGCTGATTTAAAAACAGCCAGAACAGGTATATTATTTGCCGGGTTCTTAAAACTAGGGATGCCGATTATTGTAATGCTTCCTGGTATTGCGGCATATGTATTGCACAAGAATGGTGCTTTGCAAGAAGAAATGGCTCCGGGAGGTCATTTTAATGCCGACAATGCTTATTCTGCAATTTTAGGATTTTTACCTACTGGGTTAAAAGGATTATCAGTAGCCGCTTTAACTGCAGCTATTGTAGCCTCTTTAGCAGGCAAAGCAAATAGTATTTCAACTATTTTCACCTTAGATATTTATAAAAAATACATCAATAAAAATGCAGAAGACAAGAAATTAGTAAGCATAGGTAGAATAACAATTCTATTGGCTATTGTTTTATCTGTTTTGTTAACATGGAATGATTTATTAGGCATTGGTGGCGAAGGTGGTTTCACTTTCATCCAAAAATATACTGGATTTATTAGTCCGGGTGTATTTGCCATGTTTATTTTAGGGATGTTTTGGAAGCGTACTACTGGAACAGCAGCTATTGCAGGTTTGTTAACTGGATTTGCCCTATCTGTTGTATTTAACAATTATGCTCCAGGTTGGTTTGGTAACGAAACTTTCTTATACACCGCTTATCCGAATGGAAAAGGTGGCTTCGAAATTCCATTCTTAATCTGTATGGGCTTATCGTTTGCATTTACCATGTTGGTGATGGTAGTATTAAGTTTAGCTGGACCAAAAGTTAATCCTAAAGCATTCGAAATCGACCGCAAAATGTTCAAAGTAGATCCATCAACCATGGTAATGATTGTAGTTACCTTGATGATTTTAGCAATGATTTATGTGAAGTTCTGGTAACAGAATTTAAACCTCGTGGGTTGTTTTGAAACCTACGAGGTTTATTCTATTCTTAAAATCGACCCGTTTTCTAACTCTTGATGGTCGATAGCAAATATCTTTTCTCCAACAGTTTGAGGGTTTAGCAATGAGCCAGAACTTTTCAATTCCAAAAAGCGATCAATTGCTATAAAATCTTCTTTTTTATGCTTGCGGATTTCGGTTTGCATATCAGTATCAACTACTCCTGGATAAATTGCTATAATTTTCACTCCGTTTTTTACAGTCTCTTGTTCGGCAGCCACAACTTTGGTGATCATATCTAGCGATGTTTTGGTTGCACAATATACAGACCATCCATAATACGGATTTTGGGCAGCGCCCGATGAAATATTTATTATTTTTTTTTCACAAGCCCAATCTTTCGTAAGCTTAATAAAGGCTGATGTTAGTAAAAGCGGTGCAACTGTATTGAGTTGAACTGCAGCTAATATATTTTCAGCACTTAAATTCTCTATGCGCCCAATTTCGCCCAATGTACCAGCGTTATTGATAAGTACTATTCTTTTAATCTGTTGTGAATATATGTTGTCGAAGATCTGCATCAACATGCCCTCAATCCCCTCACTTTTACTTAAATCAAATTGTATCTCAACAATAGAATCATTTTCAATACTGGTTTTAGTTCTCGAAATTGAAAATACGCTATAGCCATTGGCAAGATAAGCCTCTACTATCCCCTTACCTATTCCTTTACTTCCTCCCGTTACAATCAATATTTTTTCTTCTGAAGCCATCTTTTAACAATTATAGTAATTTTCGATAATGTATTGTTTTGCTTGTTCTTGGCTTAATATTGCAAAATCTTTATAACGGTTATGTACATCGATTATTTCAGATAATGCCGCTTTCTTATATAGGTATCCTCATCCTTAAAATAAGTGATGACTTGGTTTAAAACATTAGTTTTAAATCCATTAAAGATATTTCTTTCAATTTCTTTTACTACTGCTATTCGCTCATGCTTTATTAGATCGTAAAATGCCATTTTAATCCATTGATACCATTGCCTTAATTACTCCATTTTTTGGGTCGAGCCAACTCGAAAATGCTGTTGCTACATCCTCAAAATTTACTTGATGTGTAATGTAAGTTGTTGGATTAACTAAACCCGCTTTCATGGATCTAATTACATGTTCAAAATCTTCGATAGTAGCATTTCTGCTGCTCATTAGCGTAGCTTCTCTTTTGTGAAATTCTGGATGACTAAATGATAATTCACCTTTTTGCAAGCCAATCAATACAAATCTAGCACCATGTGCCATATATTGGAAAGCATTGTTAATTGCTTTCTGGCTCCCTGTGGCATCGATTACCACAGTTGGCATATCGCCTCCAGTTATGGCAGATAATTGATCTGAGACATCGCTAGCTAGCGCGTTTACAACATGTTCGACTTTTAACTTATCCTTACAAAAAGCTAATCTTGTGTCGTTAATATCCAGCGCAATAACTTTTGCACCTGCAATACGTGCAAATTCCATGGCTCCCAAACCAATTGGTCCGGCACCAATAACAAGCACAAATTCACCTTTTTGCACTTCTGCTCTTCGTACTCCGTGTGCGCCAATGGCCAAAGGCTCTACTAAAGCCAATTCATCAAAACTTAATCCTTTGCCATGAAGTAGTGTTCGAGTGGGTACAGAAAGATATTCTGTCATGCCGCCGTCTACATGTACACCACAAACTTGCATTTTCACACAACAGTTTGGCTTATTCGATCTGCAAGCAATACAGTCGCCACAGTTAAAATAAGGGATAAACGTTACTGCGTCTCCAATTTTAAATTCTTCAGGCCCATCAATTTCTATTAACTCGCCCGAAAGCTCGTGCCCAAGCACCCGCGGATAACTAAAGAAAGGTTGTGTGCCTTCAAATGCATGAAGATCAGTTCCACAAATGCCTATACGTTTAATTTTGATAATTGCATGGTTCTTTTGTGAAATTGGTTTCGCAGTTTCAACATACTTAAATTGACCAGGAGTGATGCAGGTTAATGTATTCATTATTGCGTATTTAAATTCGGCGCTTATCACTTTATGCCTATGGAAGTCAATAAACATATGCCAATATAACACAATACTTAGGCAAAAACATATAATAAAGCGCATTTAATAACAGTTTTATTTGTAATAAAATAATTTTCTATCCAGATAAAATATATCGTAGAAAATGTAAGCAAAATCCTATCTTTCGAGTAATAATGCTTCTCGAATAAAATAATAAAATTTATATGTTTTCATTACAAAATAAAAAGGCAGTAGTAACGGGAGGAGGAAGTGGAATAGGAAAAGCAATTGCACTAGCATTAGCAAAGCAAGGAGCCGAAGTTCATATCTTAGAACTCACCACAGAACAAGCTCAATCTACTTTAGAGGAAATTGAAAATAATGGAAACAAATGCTTTACTTATGCTTGCGATGTATCAGAACAACAACAAGTTATAAATACATTTTGCCAAATTGGCAGCATAAACATTTTAGTAAATAACGCTGGTATCGCCCATGTGGGAAAAGCAGATACTACCCCAGAAATTGATTTTGATCGAGTAATGAATGTAAATGTAAAAGGTGTATACAATTGCCTTTATGCAGCCATTCCACAGCTTCGTTTATCGGGAGGAGGAGTAATAATTAATATGGCATCAATAGCTTCATTAGTTGGGTTGCCTGACCGCTTCGCCTACAGCGCCGCAAAAGGAGCCGTAAAGGCTATGACTATGAGCGTTGCGAAAGATTATATTAACGAGAACATACGATGCAACTCTATTTCTCCGGCAAGGGTACATACGCCTTTTGTAGATGGTTTTTTAGCAAAGAATTATCCAGATAATATTCCAGAAATGTTCGAGAAACTATCCAAAACGCAACCTATTGGTCGCATGGGTAAACCCGAAGAAATTGGCGCACTAGCATTATTTCTTTGTAGCGACGAGGCTTCTTTTATTACTGGCTGTGATTACCCAATAGACGGCGGATTCACCACATTAAACAATTAACCGATTAAACAATTTATACATATAACCTTTTTAAGAAATGAAATTAATACGATTTGGTGAAGTAGGAAAAGAGAAACCAGGTGTAATTATAAATGAAGATTACTTCGATGTATCTGCAGTAGTTACAGATTATAATGAAGAGTTTTTTGCAGGTGATGGAATTGATCAACTAAAAGCTTATATTAAGTCTGTTGAATTAGTAAAAATTGATAAGAGCGTTAGACTTGGTCCGGCTCTTGCTCGCCCGTCTAAAATAATCTGTATCGGGTTAAATTATAAAGATCATGCTGCCGAAACCAATGCCCCAATTCCGACTGAACCCATTGTTTTTTTCAAAGCTACATCGGCTATGGTGGGACCGAACGACGATCTAGAAATCCCTAAAAACAGTAAAAAAACCGATTGGGAAGTAGAATTAGCAATTGTAATTGGCAAAAAGGCCAAATATGTTTCAGAAGCTGATGCCTACGAGCATATTGCAGGTTATGTATTACACAACGACTATAGTGAACGCGAGTTTCAATTGGAACGTAATGGACAGTGGGTAAAAGGAAAAAGTGCTGATACCTTCGCTCCTATTGGTCCGTTCATCGCTACACCCGATGAACTTGAAGATGTGCATAATTTACGTTTATGGCTTACCGTAAATGGAAAAACCTTGCAAAATGGAAACACATCTAACCTTATTTTTAACATCCCCTATGTTGTTTCTTATTTGAGTCAGTTTATGACTCTTTTACCTGGTGATGTAATTACTACCGGAACACCTGCAGGGGTTGGATTAGGCCAAAAACCCGAACCATGGTATTTAAAACCAGGCGATATTGTAGAATTAGGCATTGATGGGCTTGGAAGCAGTAAACAATTAGTTAGAGCATACAATGGATAGATATTGCTTCGCACTTGATCTAAAAGATGATCAGGAATTAATTTCGACCTATAAATCGTATCACAGATCGGTGTGGCCTGAGATTAAAGACAGCATAAAGGATGCTGGTATTTTAAATTTAGAGATTTATTTAATTGCTAACCGGTTATTTATGATCATGGAGGTGAATGATGATTTTTCTTTTGAAGCAAAAAACAAAGCAGATATGGCTAATGCAAAAGTTCAAGAGTGGGAGAAATTAATGTGGAATTTTCAAAAAGCATTGCCATGGGCCAAAGCGGGCGAAAAATGGGTAATGATGGATCAGATTTTCGAACTATGATCGACTCCCATGTCCATTTTTGGAATTTCGATCCAGTAAGAGATAGTTGGATTACACCCGAAATGAACGCAATACGTAATGATTTCACTCCAGAAGATTTCATTAACGCCAGTTCTAACGCTCAAATTACGGGCTGTGTTGCTGTACAAGCGGATCAAACCGAAGATCAAAACCACTTTCTTCTTTCCCTAGCTAAGAAAAACCAGGTTATTAAAGGAATTGTAGGCTGGGTTGAAATTTTAAATCCAAATCTAGAAGAGCGTTTAACGTATTGGAAAAATTTTAATCTAATTAAAGGTTGGCGCCACATACTACAGGCAGAAAGTGAGGCATTTATGCTTCAACCTTCATTTATCGAAGGCCTTCAAATGCTTAAAAAGTATAATTACACCTACGATTTGCTGTGTTATCACAACCAAATGCCCACTATTTTAAAACTTGTTGATCAACTTCCAAATCAACAGTTAGTGTTAGACCATTGTGGGAAACCTGATGTTAAAAGTCGAGATTTAAAGAAATGGGAGGAGCATATTCAAATTTTATCGCAAAATGAAAATGTACACTGTAAAATTTCGGGTTTACTAACAGAGGCCGATTGGAAAAACTGGAAAGAAATAGAAATTTTTGACTGCTTTGATGTAATTTTCAAACACTTTGGAACAGATAGAGTACTATATGGAAGTGATTGGCCAGTTGTTTTAATTAGCAGACCATATAAAGATTGGTTCAATTTAGTTCGTAAGTATTGCAGTCAGTTTAGCGAGCATGAACAGCAAAAGATATTTTCGGGGAATGCAATTTCGTTTTATAAATTATAGTATAGAAAATTACCACCTTAGACACCAAAGATCACCTAAGCTGAAGTTGTCTTGAGTGTCTAAGGTGGTAAAAAAATTACTTCAAAAACTTATACGTTGTACTTGTAGTATACGTTTGCCCAGGTTTTAACACCGTTGATGCAAAATTAGCATGATTTGGAGCATCTGGAAAATGCTGTGTTTCTAAGCAAAATGCAGAGCGATGCGGATATGACTTTCCACCTTTTCCATCTTTATCTACTCCAGTCATAAAGTTACCTGAATAAAATTGTAGCCCAGGTTCAGTAGTATACACTTCCATAATGACACCCGAAACAGGGCTTTTTACTCGTGCGATAGCCGTTTTTCCATCATTTTTAACTAATGCAAAATTATGATCGTATCCTTTTCCAAACTTTAATTGTTCATCTACCTTTTCAATTTCTTTTCCAATTGCTTTAGCAGCAGTGAAGTCAAATGCAGTTCCTTTTACTGGGGTTAGTTTTCCTGTCGGAATAAGTGTCGAATCAACTGGTGTATAAGCATCTGCGGCTATCATTAGCTCGTGATCTAAAATTGTTCCGCTTCCTTCGCCACTTAAATTAAAATAGGTATGATTAGTTAAGTTCACTACAGTTGTTTTATCCGTAGTTGCTGTATAATCAATTTGAAGGGCGTTGTCATCTGTTAATGTGTATACAACTTTCACATTCAATGTTCCAGGGTAACCGGCTTCTCCATCTTTCGAAATATAGCTTAATTCTAACTTCTGCCCATCTTGCTTGGCATCCCAAACTTTAGAAAAGAAACCATCTTTCCCACCATGTAAGGTATTTGGACCATTGTTTAATTGCAATTGATATTCTTTTCCTTCTAAAGTAAATTTGCCCTTTCCAATTCGATTACCATAACGCCCAATTAATGCGCCAAAAAATGGCTCCCCTTCTTTACGGTATGATTTAACACTATCATAACCCAAGGATACATCAACCATTTTATTATCTTTATTTGGAACAAGGATAGAGACCACACGACCACCATAATTGGTAATCGAAACCGATGCTCCACTTTTATTGGTTAAGGTGTACAATTGAACAGCTTTACCATCTATTGTAGTGGTGTACGACGAGTCACTTTTTGAACTAGATTTGTCAGCAGTTGAGGTATTTGAATTACAGGAAGAAAAAGCTACAGCTAAACAGATTGCTGGAAATAAAATTGATTTTAAAGAAAGTTGCTTCATAACATTTATTTTGGTTAAGGTTAAGGCTAATGTAAGAAAAATAAATTAACGTTATAATAACGATTATAATTTTTTATTTTAGCTTTCGATATGAAAGATACAAATTTTAAGCCCAAGGCTTTTCTATTTGATTTAAATGGAACCATGATTAATGACATGAAATATCATGCTGATGCATGGTATGCTATTATTACTGAAAGATTGGGTTTGAACATTTCTTATGAAAATGTTGCAAAAGAAATGTACGGTAAAAATGAAGAACTATTGGCACGTGTTTTTGGTACTGATCATTTTACTAAGAACGAAATTGATGATATTTCTTTAGATAAAGAAAAACGGTATCAAAAAGCATATTTACCCTCGTTAGAATTAATCAGTGGGCTACATCGTTTTCTAGCAAAAGCTAAAGAAAATGGAATTAAAATGGCTATTGGCTCTGCTGCTATCCCTTTTAACATTGACTTTGTATTGGATGGACTTCACATTAGGTCTTATTTTGATGCAATTGTGAGTGCCAATGATGTAAAATTAAGCAAACCTAATCCTGAGACCTTTATCAATGCAGCAGCTGCGTTGGGTGTTAGACCCGAAGATTGTGTTGTTTTTGAGGATGTGCCTAAAGGTGTCGAATCTGCTCAACGAGCTGGTATATCTTGTTTTGTATTAACTACTACACATAATGTGGATGAATTTAATAACTTCGATAATATTTTAGGATATATTAACGATTATAATGATCCTATTTTAACACATTTATTTTAAGTATGAAGTACGTTAATCAAAAGCCACACTTAGTAGCCGTAGATTGTATCATTTTTGGATACGATGGTGAAAATCTGAAATTACTAATTATTAAACGTCCAATTGAGCCAGTGAGCGATCAATGGAGTTTAATGGGTGGTTTTGTGGGCGATGATGAAGACTTAAATGGTGCTGCTAAAAGAATACTTTTATCACTAACTGGTTTACACGATGTTTATCTTGAACAATTACTTGCCTATGGCGATCCCAATCGAGATCCGATAGAAAGAACAATTTCTATTGCTTATTTTGCATTAATAGACATTAAAAAATATAGCAAACAGATAAATAATCTTTATCATGCCGAATGGTTTAAGCTGAAAGAGGTTCCAGAATTAATTTTCGATCATAGTCAAATGGTTAAAGCTGCGTTAGACAAAATCCGCTATCAAGCAGCATTGCATCCTATTTTATTTGAATTATTGCCTAAAAAATTCACTATACCACAGCTTCAGGCCTTATACGAACAGGTATATGATTCGCCAATCGATAATCGGAATTTTATTCGTAAAATCACATCAAGTGGGATGCTAATTAAGCAAAACGAAAAGGATAAGTCGAATTCTAGGCGAGGTGCCTTTTATTTTAAATTGGATAAATTGAAGCACCGGTCGCAGTTTCAATCGTTCTTGAATTTTATACCGAAATAGTATTGCGTATCTCAATACTCCTACAACGATTTCCTCAAGGTCAAATAAAATGGGACCTCAATCTTCTCAGTCCTATTCGCTAAAATAAGTTCAGCAGCTTGTGTACCTAGTGCTTTAAAATCGGTCGAAATGGTGGTTAACCCGTCTAAGATAATTCGTTTAAGAGGGGTTTCATTATAAGATATTACGCCTACATCTTTTCCAATTTTTAGTTTTAGCGCTATTAATCGTTCAATTAATGTAACTAAATCATCTTCCATTAAATTGATGTAAACCTCACCAACATTAATTTCTTCTAACTTAATTTCATGTATAACTTTATGGTTAAAAGCATATTGCTGACAAAAGCGATAAAACCCTGTTAATATTTCTTTTGGAAAATAACTTTCTTTAGGGAAGATGATCTTTAAAGTATCATAGTTTGCTAAGCGGCTTAAGGCTTGTTCCAATGCAGCATAAATATCTTGTGAAAAATTCTCGTATACGGCCCCATAATCTCCAGTTACCCCTGGCAATAATTTATCTAAAATGATTAATTTTTCTTTCGGAATCGCATTGATAACTTCGTGAGCATTTTCGCCACCTTCTAAAAAATGAGGAATGATTACATAATGTGAATAGTCGTCCTTTTTACTGATAAGTAATTTTTTAAATAAGGCGAAATCATTATTGTAAATATAGAAATCAATTAAGGCCTGCTCTCCAATTGCCTTTTTAAAAGCATCGTAAATAATTTTCTTATGTGTACTAAGTTTATTAAACAGTAAGCAAATTTTTAATTTTCTACCAAAATCGGTATTCCTAATAAAATAACCTTTTCCAGGAACCGATTCTACAACGCCAAGTTTTCGCAAATAACGGTATCCTTTTTCTGCAGTATCGCGTGAAATCTCGAGCTTAAAACTAAGTTCATTAATAGACGGTAAAAGACTATTTTTTTTTAATTTCCCACTTTCAATGGCCGATAATATCGCATTGGTTAATTGCTTATACTTTGGAGTTGATGAGTATTCGTCTACTACTAAATGTGTTATTAGGTCTTCAGGTTTCACGCTAAGGCGGTTTGAGGAATGAAGGTAAGAAAAAATTAAACCGTTCGCTGAATAAACGAGTAATACTTCAGTTCAATAATATCATTTGGAATTGGGTTTGAATTCCATGCGTCATTAATCGATAATGCAGTTCCAATAGCTGTTGCTTGAGAAACAGACGAGGCATACACTTCAATATCTGGTATAGAAATGGCCAACAAGTGCATATAAATTGCATTTTTACCAAAACCTCCATCAACAAAAACCCGTTTCACATCCGAATTTAATACTAAACGCAAAGAATAAACTTGTTGCTTAACTAAATCGAAAATAAGTTGATGATAGGCTTCTTCTGCTGTATTAAACAAAGTTAAATCTCTTGCACCAAAAGCCGAAACCGTAGAGAACTCGAGTTGTGGGTGCTTATTTTCTGGGATTTTAATTCCCAATTTTAAAAATAATCCTGAATTAAATTTTAAATGTTTAAAAAGATAAGCAGCGCGATCAAAATGATCGGCAATTCGTTTTAACTGTTGATCGTGTTCATTTCCCGCAAAAATCCGAGATGCTTTTACTGCCTTCCCCTTAAAATGCATATAACATAAACAGTCTTGTTTTAATTCATCTACTGTTAAAGGATCTTGGTTAAATGGATTTAAACTAATACACCATGTTCCAGTTGATAACAATATAAAAGGAGTAGAAAAATTAGCTAAATAAGGTATTAAAGCTGCTGAACTATCGTGTAATCCTACCCCAACTTGATAGTTTTTACCTTCATGATGTACTTCTGAACTTGAATCAGCTGCTGTAAATGTTCCAAATTTGATATCTAAGCCCTCTTCAATTACCCAATTATGGTATTGATTTTTGGTAAAATCCCACAGGTGTGTATGACAACCTATACTAGTAATATCGGCTACTGCTTTACCGGTAACTAAAAAACTTAAGTATTGAGGTAAATGCAAGGCCCATTTTACTTTTGTAAATACATCTGGACGTTCTTTTTTAAGTCGATAAAGTTGTAATCCTGAATTTAAGCTTCCTAAAACGGGGGACGCTGTTTCTAATGAGATTTGTTCTTCACCTCCGTAAGTAGCATAAAACTCTTCTTTTAGCGCTTCTGGATAGGCCTTTAAGTAATTGTATAGCGGAGTTAAAGGTTCGCCATTTTCATCTAAATACACAAAACTAGCTCCATACGAAGAAAAGTTGATGGCCTTTACATCGTATTGTTCTAATTTTGATACTTGTTGCAATGAATCATAAACTGAAGAGCGAAGACTTTCTAAATTCTCACAAGGTTCGCCATCTTCATCAACCGTTTCTACAAAACGCGCCGAACGTTCGTAAACGATTTGATAGTTCTCATCAATCAAAAAAAGCTTCTTATTGGTTTTTCCAACGTCAAATATGGCAATTACAGGTGTAGGCATAGTTATTCGTTTATAAACCAGTTGCGACTGTGTTTTGGCCGCGTTCACCTACTAATGTTTTTCTACATCCTAAGCTACGATATAAATTTAAAGGTGATAATGCTGCCCCAACTCTTAACCTAGCTTCGGCAACAAGTGCTCTTAAATCGCTACGAAAAGTATGTTGCAAAATTTCTTGACAAGCAACTACATCGTTATTTTGTTGCGCCTCAGTTAATGCTTTGCGATCTACTAATAACGCTTGGGCATACGCAATCATGATGGCTTCTATCGATTGTAATAAATCTTCTAAGGGGTCTTTCACATTGTGTGATGCATCAATCATCCAGCCCAAACTGGTAGCGTGATCCATTTGGCGTGCATCCATTCCCTCTACTAATTCATTAAAGATTAAGAAAAGCTGATACGGTTTGATGCTACCCGTAGTTAAATCATCATCACCATATTTAGAATCGTTGAAATGGAAACCACCTAATTTGCCTTCCATTAACAATAAAGAAACAATTTGCTCAATATTTGCATTGGGTAAGTGGTGACCTAAATCGACTAAAGTATAGGCCTTCTCACCTAATTTATTAGCGTATAGCAAAGACTGACCCCAATCTCCTACAGTTGTAGAATAAAAATTAGGTTCAAAGGCTTTGTATTCAACAAACATCTTCCAGTTGGCTGGAAGGGCCGAATAAATCTCTTTTAAACTACTTAATGTGTTTTCGAAAGCTCTTCTAAAATTAAGCTGACCTGGGAAACATGACCCATCGGCCAACCAAACTGTTAATGATTCAGACCCGAGTGCTATACCTTGCTTAATCACTTCAATATTGTGCGCTATTGCTTGTTTACGAACTGCTTTGTCTACATGCTGCAAAGAACCAAACTTATAACTTACAGAAGCTCCTGGTTGATCTTGAAAAGTATTAGAATTTACAGCATCGAATTTAAGTCCATAACTAGCCGCTAAACTTTTAATTTGTTCAGGATTTTGAGGAATATCCCACGGAATATGTAATGATATAGCACCGCTTGATGCATTTAATGCATGTAATAAGCCAACATCTTCAATTTTTTCTTCAATAGTTCGAGGTTCGCCTCCGTTTATGGCAAAACGACCAAAACGAGTACCACCCGTACCTAAAGCCCAACTTGGAATGGCAATTTGAAAATCAACCAATTTTTGGATTATTTTTTCAATGTCAAGGGTATTCCACTCATTTTTTAAATTATTCAGCCGCTGCTGATGTGCCGTTAAAAGCGAATCGTTATGTTTTTCTAGTTGATTTTTTTCGATGTTCATACTTACTTGATTTTTAGGCGTGGGGCAAGGAGCATGGAGCTTCCAATTTGCCTTAGCCTATCTTATTCCTAATTTAATTTCTTATGCATCTAAGTCATTAACTATGAGACTCCTTGCCCCAAGCTCAGTGCTACCTCACAAACGCCATTGCTACTCCGCCGTCTACATTTAATACGTTTCCGGTTGATTTATTTAATAAGCCCCCTACAAAGGCAAAACAAGCGTTAGCGATATCATCTGGCAGGATAATCTGATTTAGTAGTGTACGCTTTGCGTAATAAGCTGGTAATTCGGCCACCGTTACACCATACGCTTTTGCTCTTCCCTCGGCCCAACCTCCTGCCCAAATATTACTATCACTAATTACAGCATCCGGGTTTACGACATTAACACGAATGTTATTTGTGCCCAATTCAGCAGCATTTAACCTACTTAAATGCAACTGTGCTGCTTTTGCACTTCCATAACCTGCATTATTTGGTCCACTAACCAACGCATTCTTACTTACAATATTAATAATATCGCCACCAATATCTTGCTTTTGCATCGTATTTGTTGCGGCTTGGGTAATAAAGAACTGGCCTTTAACCAAAACATCGTACAATAAATCCCAATCTTTATCGGTGTGATCGGCAATTGATTTTGATATGGATAAGCCTGCATTGTTAACTACAATATCTATCCCTCCAAAAGCTAGTGCAGCGATATCAAAGGCAGCATTAATTTCTGCTGAACTTGTTACATTTAAGAGAGCCGTGCTGTAGGCATCTTTTCCGAAACTTTTTTCAAACTCATTTCCAGCTTCTGCCAAGCGTTCTGCATTCATATCGTTTAAAATTACCACCGCTCCTTCAGCAACAAATTTCTTAGCAATTGCTTTACCTATCCCACCCGCACTACCGGTAATTAGCGCTATTTTACCCGTAAGTGGCTTTGGTTTTGGCATTCGCTGCAATTTAGCCTCTTCTAACAACCAATATTCGATATTAAAAGCCTCTTGATGTGGCAATGAAGTATATTCCGAAATAGCCTCTGCTCCTTTCATTACATTAATGGCGTTAATATAAAACTCGGCCGCTACTCTTGCAGTTTGTTTATCTTTCGAGAAGGTAAACATTCCGATGCCGGGGTATAAAATAACCACCGGATTAGTATCACGGATGGCAGGGCTATTCGCATGCTTCCATTTTTCGTAATAATCGGTATACATTGCTCGATAAGCTTCAAAAGATGGAGTCAATTGAGCCTTTAAAGCATTTGTATCTGTTAAATCTGCATCACTAGGCAAATCTAATATCAGTGGACTTATTTTTGTCCGTAAAAAGTGATCTGGACAACTGGTTCCCATGGGTGCTAAACGTGATAAATCATTAGAATTTATAAACTCTAATACTCTTGCATCATCAGTAAAATGCCCTATCATGTGTTGTTTTAACGAGCATAAACCACGCAAAACAGGAGCTATTGAAGCTGCTTGCTTTTTACGTTGAACGACTTCTAAGCTTTCTATTTTTTGTCCACCAAAAATCGGCCCTTTTTTACCATAGTTATTTTGAAGATAATCAGAGCATATTTCAATTACATCTAAAGTATTGATGTAGCTTTCGTAAGCTGTATCGCCCCATGTAAATAATCCGTGAGAGCCTAACATAATTCCTCTAATACCCGGATTTTCATCTAAACATTGTTTCAATTGCAAACCAAGTTCAAAACCTGGCTTTTTCCATTCTACCCAACCAATTGTGCCACCAAACAATTCTTGGGTAATCTTCTTCCCATCTTTTGCCGCTGCAATAGCAATGGCTGCATCAGGATGTAAGTGATCTATATGCTTAAATGGCAAAAACCCATGTAAAGGCGTATCTATTGATGGCGCTTTAGAACTTAAATCGAAAATACAATGGTTAAACAATTCGACCATTTCATCTTCGTGCTCTACCCCTCGATAAATATTCTTTAAACTACGTAAGCGATTTACATAAAGTGCAGCCAAACCACTTTTCTTTAATGTACCTAAATCGCCGCCAGAGCCCTTTACCCACATTACTTCAGTTTCAGAACCAGTAAGAGGGTCTTTTTCCATTACTTTACAAGAAGTGTTTCCTCCACCATAATTTGTTAAACGCAAATCGGCGCCCAATAAATTAGAACGATAAATTAATAGCGCTACTTCATCTCCAGCTAGCTTTTTGGCTTCTTCTTCATTCCATAAGTAACTTACGTACTTATACTCTTTAACCGACATATTATTTATTTTTTTCATTTTTCTTATGGCATGGAGTTACTAGTTTGCTTAGCGTATCGAATTTCCATATCCTACTATTAATACTGAAGCTATTATGATTACAATACCTGCGATTACTGTTATAAATGTCTTTTTCGAAACCCCTTTCCATTCTTTCAATACTATTCCCCACATGTTTGCAATTAAAATGATGAAGGCCATGTGCAAAATCCAAGAACTTGCACCATTGCCCATTTTACTTTCGCCCATGCCATAAAAAAAGAACTGCAAAAACCAGGTTGTACCTGCAAGAGCAGAGAAAATATAATTTTTTAATAGTGGAACTGTAGGTTTTGTATAATCGCCAAATGTTTTATTTCGGGCATTTAAAATCATACACCAAATAAAATTAGTTGTTAATCCACCCCAAAGCACAACAATATAGGTTACATTATTTTGAAACAAAAAGTTACCTGTTTCTGTTGGGTTTACAGCTTTCCACAACTCATTTGCAGCATCAGCCATAGGTTTTCCTGCTTCAATACCAAAATTAAAACACGCACTTAAAACACCTGAGACAATACCTACAAACAAGCCTAAGCCAAATTTATATTCTGTTTTAACTTCTAAACCATGAGGGTCGGTAGCAGCTGCCTTCAGTTCTTTCTCCTTCATCATTCCTGCCTTGCCACAAATTACAATGCCTACTACACAAATCACCAAGCCTAACAATACCATACGGCCCCAATCGGTGCTCAAAAACATGGAGAATGTATCTTTACCTTCTTTCGGAAAAATATCGAAATAAATAGATGGAAGTATGGATCCTAAAACCATACAAAGCCCCAAAATGATACTACTTCCAAGCGAAACACCCAAATAGCGAACGCCTAAACCATAAGTTAATCCGCCAATTCCCCAAAGTACCCCAAAGAAGTAAGTAAGCATTAAAATTTGTCCACCGGTACCGGCAATAATATCAGCAAAATTTGGAATGGTTAGGTATGCTGCTAATGGTGGAACAATTAACCAAGAGAAAATACCGCCCACAATCCAATAGCTTTCCCAGGCCCAACCTTTCACTTTTTTGTACGGAATATAAAAACTGCCTGAGGCAAAGCCTCCGATAAAATGAAAAAATACCCCTAAAATTGCTTGCATACTATTTATGTTTGGTTAATCGAAAGTATAAATTGATTAAAATTTAACTGTTATGAACTGTTATGTACATAACACCTCATCGGATGAGCATAAAATTGTAACCTTCTTAACGAAGCTGTAGTCTTATCTTAAAATATCAGTTTAAAATGCGCATCTTCTTCTTTCTTTTTCTGCTTGTGTTTGGGCAACCTGTTTTTGCACAGATTAACTCTTCAACCAAAGTTTTATATCCTTTTGAAGGCACGTACGACTTTGGAAATAACCATAAAATAACCCTAGGGATATTCGATGAAATAAACAAAAGCTTGGTATATCTTGACCTTAAATCGCTCGATTTAGGTATACTCATTCCGATAGATAAAAACCGCTTTAAAGATAGCCGAGATAGCACTCGTATTTTTTCGTTTCAACAAGACAACGAAAAGGTTAGCTCATTAACCTTAATTGCTGGTTCACAAAAAATTATTGCCAAGAAAATAAATGGCCATTTAAGAAAAGAAGTTTCATTTACAAATCATCAAACCCTACTAAAAGGAGATTTATATCTTCCAACAACAAAGGGTAAACATCCAATTGTTGTATTTGCACATGGTTCGGGTCCATCTACCAGAGGCGTTGGGTTTTTCACCACTTATTTTTTACAACTGGGTATCGGCGTATTAACATTTGATAAAAGGGGGGCAGGAGAATCAACGGGCGATTGGGAAACCGCTAATTTTGAATTGCTTGCCCAAGACATTATTTCTGGAATCAATTTTTTAAAAACTCAACCAAATGTTGATTCTAAAAAAATTGGTCTCATGGGGAATAGTCAGGGTGGGTGGATTGGTACTATGGTTGCTGCAAAAACAAACGATTTAGCCTATTTATTAATGCGTGTTGGCGCTGGAGAATCGGTATTAGAAACCATTAGTCACGAATATCGGGGTACGTTATTAGCGGATGGCTTTAAGGAAGACGAAGTAAATGAGATGATAGAAATGTACAGAAAACATTGGCTTGCAGCAAGTGAAGGCAAAACATGGAGCGAAGGAAATGAAATTTTAAATGGTTACCAGTCTAAACCTTGGTTTAAAAAACTTTACCCCGAAAAAAGAACTGAAACTGAAAGTTCAATAAAATGGTGGCGTTGGCTAAAAGAAAATCTAAACTATGATTCATACGCTTATTTAAAGACCATTAAAACACCAATTTTATGGTTAATGGGAGAAAAAGACTGGAATGTAAACTCTCAAAAGAGTTATCCAAAAGTTAAAGAGGCTTTGGCCTTAGCAGGAAATAAGGATTATACCGTAGCAATTATCCCAAAAATGGGCCATACCGGCATGGTGGTTTCGAACGGATATTACAATGAGCCTTTATCTTGGAAGTATGCCGAGGGCTTTTGGAATGCAGTTAAAGACTGGCTATTAGAACGAAAAATACCTGAAGCTAAGTAACATTTATATCCCACTTGTTAAAAAAATAGTTAAATATTTTAATTTACATCGAATTTAAACGCTTTAGCTATTAAATAACAAATGAGAAAATATTTACTACTGGCAACGGGCTTTGTGCTTACATTAAGCGCTAATGCCCAGCAAGGCAAGATGTTTACCGATAAGGATTACGAACGCGCCGAGAAATTTATGTCGTATAATACCGAATCGTATATCGATAAGGGAAGTTTAAGGCCAAATTGGCTTACTGGTGATCGTTTTTGGTATCAGACTACATCTGCAAACGGAATCGAATTTGTTTTGGTAGATCCTGCAAAAAAGGGCAAAGTTGCAGCCTTTGATCACCAAAAAATGGCAACTACACTTTCAACAGCTGCCGGAGCAAGTTACCAAGCTAACAAGCTACCGATTACCGCTATGAGTTATGCAGCTGATGGAAAATCAGTTTCGGTAACTGCAGATGGAAAAAGATGGAAAGTTGATCTGCCTAGCTATAAAACGTCTGTCGATAATTCTACTCCTGAGCCTGTAATAGGCAACACACCACAAGGAAGAGGTGGCAGAGGTGCTGGACTTGCCGGAGGTACCCCCGAAACATTATCGCCTGATGGCAAAAAAGCAGTATATATTAAAGATTACAACTTATGGGTACGTGATGTAGCTAGCAATGAAAAAAGGCAGCTTACCAAAGATGGGATTAAAGATTATGGCTACGCAACTGATAATGCTGGATGGAAATCGAGTGAGAGAGCAATCGTACGATGGTCGCCCGACTCAAAAAAATTAGCCACTTTTCAACAAGATCAACGCATGAGTAGCGATATGTATCTGGTAAGCACAAATGTTGGCGCTCCAGTGTTAAAGGCTTGGAAATATCCCCTACCGGGCGACAAAGCGATACCAACCATTCGTCGCGTAATTATTGATATTGAAGCCGGTTCGGTTGTAAATTTACAGATTCCAGCAGATCCACATCGTGCCACTTTAAGCGACGACATTGCAAGTAGCGGAACCTTAGATGATATTGACTGGAAAGCTGATGGTTCAGAAATGGCATTTCTATCGACCTCAAGAGACCATAAACAAGAGAAATTCCGTATTGCAAATGCTTCAACAGGCGCAGTTCGTGAAGTTTTTGAAGAGGTAGTAAAAACACAGTTCGAGTCGGGCAGAGGTGCGATTAACTGGCGTTATTTACCAAATTCGAACGAAATACTTTGGTATTCGGAACGCGATAACTGGGGGCATATGTATTTATATGATGCTACCACTGGAAAGCTTAAAAACCAAATTACTAAAGGCGAATGGGTAGTTACCCGTTTATTAAAAGTTGATGAGAAAAATCGTCAATTGGTATTTATGGCCTGTGGCCGTGAACCCGGCAACCCCTATTTTACCCATTTATATAAAATTGGATTTGATGGTAAAAATTTAGTGTCTTTAAGTCCAGAAGAAGGCCATCATTCAATCTCTTTCTCCCCTTCTGAAAACTATTTTATAGATACCTATTCTAAGCCGGATGTACCTCCAGTAATGACGTATAGAAGCATGACTGGAAAGTTAATTACTGAATTAGAAAAAACCGATGTTTCACGGTTGCAGGCTACTGGATGGAAGGCACCTAATGTAGTTTCGGTGAAGGCTAACGACGGTAAAACTGATATTTATGGATTAGTATATACGCCAACGAATATGGATCCGCAAAAGAAATATCCCGTTATTGATTATATTTATCCTGGGCCACAAGGTGGAAGTGTTGGTGGCAATTGGGGATTCTCGGCATCAAGAGGTGATCATCAGGCTTTGGCCGAATTAGGTTTTATTGTGGTGTTGATTGAAGGAACAAGTAATCCATTCCGTTCTAAAAGCTTTCACGATATGAGCTATGGTAATATGGCCGAAAACACATTGCCAGATCAAATTACAGCGATAAGACAGCTTTCGAACCAATTCCCTATCGATACTGCTAAAGTGGGCATCTGGGGGCACTCTGGAGGTGGTTTTGCAACTGCTGCAGCCTTACTTCGCTATCCTGATTTCTTTAAAGTTGGTATAGCCGAATCAGGAAATCACGATAATCGTAATTACGAGGACGATTGGGGTGAGCGCTACAATGGATTAGCTGAAAATTCTAATTATGAAGCACAGGCCAATCAAAATTATGCTAAAAATTTAAAGGGTAAATTGTTGCTTGCACATGGGATGATGGATAATAATGTACCTCCATCTAATACAATGTTAGTGGTTGATGCATTGATTAAAGCGAACAAAAGTTTCGATTTACTATTATTTCCTAATAGTGCTCATGGTTTTGGAGCTTTTGGTCCATACATGATGCGCAGAAGGTGGGACTATTTTGTAACCCATTTATTAAATGCACAACCTCCAAAAGATTACCAAATGCGAGGGGCAAGAAATTAACAGATTACAAAAACAAGTATTGTTTGTTACGATTATTTCTTTGCGCTGATATTTAGATCCATATCCACTTCCTGAGAAATCATCCAGTCTTTAGGACTGCCTTCTGTTCCATATTTCAATCCCCAATCTTGTCTGTTGATGGTGAATTTAGATTGAACATTTACTTCATTTTCCGTAACACTTACTTTTGCAGGAAAAGTAACATTCACCGTTTTGTCTTTAATGGTAAGATTTCCACTGATAATATGTGTAGCATCAGCAATTACACTTTTATCTTTAGTTGCATCAAATGCTGTCACACCCGTAATTTCAAATTTCGCTGTTGGGTATTTCGCAACTTCAAAGAAATCTGCTGTTTTTAAGTGCCCATCCAAATCAGCTGCAGTCTTTCCGCCTGATTTTGCAGGATCCACAGCTTTTGGATCTGTTGAAAGTGAATTCATATCCATGGTAAATGAACCACCAGTTATCGTTCCTTCTTTAACAGCAACCGTACCTACACTTTTTAAGGTGCCAAATCTTGGGTCGAAACCACCTTTATGGTACCCTTTCCATTTTAATGAACTAGCTGTAGTATCAATTGTATAGTTAAGTCCATTTTGCTCAGCTACATTTTGTGCTGTTCCAGTTTGAGCCTTATCTCCATTTGAACCTCCACACGAAGCTAATATTACAGCAGTTAATACTGCTAAAATTGATAATCTTTTCATTTTAAAACTTTATAATTTAATTCTAGGGCAAAATTAACCTATAGATAGTTTCTAAATGCTATCGGTTTCCTTTTGGAAACTACTTACCAATTGGAAACTACCCAGTATTTGCTTACTTTTGACGTGCTATTAGATGCGTTAAAATTGATGAGGAAAAATCAGAAAATCAATCGCTCACCAGCTTGCAAAGTGAGGATCACAGCCATCAAAGATACGATGGAAATTTTATCAGGAAAATGGAAATTCCACATTTTAGGAACTTTATTGGAAGGTGGGAAAATGCGTTTTATGGATTTATTACGTGAATTAGATGGCATAGCGGCAAAAATGCTATCTAAGGAATTACAAGATATGGAAATGAATCATCTGGTGAGTAGAACTGTGCTAAACACCAAGCCAATTACAGTAGAATATGAAGTTACTGAATATGGAAGAACGGTAGAACCTATAATAAATGAAATTGCAAAATGGGGATCTGCTTATCGAAATGCTCTTTATAAAGATGCAAAGGAAAACACTATAGAAATATGAATATCGAAATCCATCAACAAGGCGAAATTAAAATTGCCGAGCCAATTGCTAATAATTTATTGATTACCAATGCCGAGGATGGTTTACAATTACTTGTAGATCTTTATTATCAAGATTTTAACAAAATCATTTTGCATGAAGAGAACATTATAGCCGATTTTTTCGATTTAACAACTGGTCTTGCGGGAGAAATATTACAGAAATTCTCGAATTTTAGAGTACAATTGGCTATCGTTGGGAATTTTGATAAATACCCCGGTAAAAGCATTCGAGATTTTATTTTTGAAAGCAATAAGGGGCGATTGATTAATTTTTTGCCCAGTGTTGAGGAAGCAAAAGAGAGGTTATTTAAATAACCTCTCTTTATGTAATTTATTGTTTTTTATTTTTTCTCAAAAATATCGCCTGGATTCCAGTTTGGTCTCTGCACATCGTTTGCTATCAAGTAACCAATTAAAAAGTTAAGCTGCGAATATTTACGACCTGCGTTAAAATCAAATATACCATTGATATCATCTTGTGGTTTATGGTAATATTTGGCACGCCATTTCGCTACAAACTCACTCAAATTATTTTTACCATCTGGAGTCTTATTGCCATACTTTATATGTAAAGCAGGAATGCCCTGTTTAATGAAACTATATTGATCGCTCCTTACAAATCTATTTTCTTTAGGTTCAGGGTCAGGTTCTACATCTAAACCCATGAATTTTGCCGCTTCAGCCACTGGATTAACTAAAGTTGAATGTTCAGCCCCAAGTGCAGTTACCGATAATAACGGTGCAATAATGCCTGGCATATCTGTATTTACGTTAGCAACCATGTTTTTTACCGGAATAGTTGGTTTTAGAGCAAAATAACTAGAACCCAACAAGCCCATTTCTTCGCCAGTAACCATTAAAACAAGGATCGAGCGCTTAGGTTTCTCTTTTAAGCCTTGATATATTCTTGTGATCTGTAATAAACTAGAAACTCCAGAAGCGTTATCGTGAGCACCATTGTAAATTGAATCGCCTTCTACTACTGCACCAACTCCCACATGATCCAAATGGGCACTGTGTACTACATATTCTTTTTTTAATTTAGAATCTGTTCCTTCTATTTTACCAGCAACATTAAAAGTGTTAAAATCTACATAAGTACTTTCGTAAGTAGCATTAAGCTTAACATTGGTAGTAAAAGATTGTGGTTCGCCCTTTTTTAGCAGATCTAAAACAGCAGTAAAGTCTTTACCGGCTTGTGTAAATAGCGTAGTACAAATTGGGTTACTTAACGTTCCCACTATTTTTATTTTAGCAAAAGGATAGCTCGAAGAAGATACCAGTTTTCCTTTTGCATCGAGCATGCTCACACTACTTCTTGCATTCATTAAACCACGACCTGTGTTTGTTGGAGTGCACATAATTACGCCAACTGCGCCATGTGCTAATGCGTTGCTTTGAATAGTAGCTACATTTTGATGATGTGAGGCATCAGATGCTGGGAAACTTTGAGGAGCACCACGTACTACTAAAACCACTTTACCTTTCACATTAACGCCTTTATAGTCGTCATAGCCTAATCCTTCGGCGGTAACGCCATAGCCTACAAAAACAAGACCTGCATTTACACTACTCTGTTTTACTGTAGGGTTAGGTGAAAGTACGATATCTTTTCCTCCAACAAGTTCAGTTTCTTTACCATCGGCAGTTAATGTAGCTTTAAAACCAGGAGTAACTGAAGCTCTGCGCATTAAAATTGTTTGTAGCCACGTGCCTTTTTCGCCAGCAGGTTTTACGCCATTTTTTTGAAGTTCACCGATTACGTAATCAACTGCCATCTGATAGCCTGGTTTACCAGGTTGACGTCCTAACAGTTTATCATCAGCAAGATAAGTAATGTTGGCTTTTATTATATCGGCATTTGCCAGTTCCATTGCCGCCTTTACATCCGCACTGATGCGTTCTTGGGCATATAAATTGTTGATGGCAAACATCAAACAAACAAGGGTGAATAGTTTCATTTTCATACCGCAATTAACTAAAAAAACTCGAACTCTATTGTAACTTCTTTTTGATGAACCATAGCTTTCAGTTGTAACTTTTTAGTTATAATGGCATAATTTTTGAAATTATTCTACCATGGTTTAATCGTTAATTTATTAAATACTATGAAAACTAATATTAAAAGTATATTAAAAAAGGGTGTTATGGCTATGGCTTTAGCACTATGTGTGGTTTCGTGTAAAGACGACACGGATGAAAACGTTGACACAACAGTATCGTTAACTTTAGTAAATACAGTTGAAGGATCATCAAACCAAGATTTCTACCTAAATGATTCGAAAAGCAATAGTAATCTTTCATATGGAAGTAGCGCTTCGATAAGCACAACAACTGGCACTAAAACTGCAGTATTTAAAAATACAGGCTCTACTACTGCAAATGCAACTACTACAGTTAATATTACTGCAAATAGCAATCAAAGTTTATTTTTTGTAAAACAAGCGGATGGAAGTTATTCCATTAATGCGTATGCGAATGAGAATGCATCAACAAGCGGAAAAGCAAAAGTAAGATTTATTAACGTGAGTTCAACGCTTCTAGCTGCCGTTAATGTAACCACTTCTACAGGTACTTCATTGGTTTCTGCACTTGCTTTTAAAGCGGCTTCAGCTTATCAAACGATAGATGCGAATACTTCATTAAATGTAAATACAACTGGGTCTTTAGAAACCACTACAATTTCTGGCACTGAGTTTCAAGCAGGAAAAGTATATACTGTATGGTTCGATTCGGCAACAACAACAAAAGCAAAATATCATGTTATTGTGCAAAATTAAAGGGTATAATTCTTTACCTAAAAAGGCAACCTTAGTAGAGGTTGCCTTTTTGTTTTAATTCCTTACCCTTCCTTGCTCTGTTTCTGCTCCATTTGCATTATGTTTACGCAAATCTGAGATTACTTTACCAAAACGGTAGCTAAATGATACTGCTACTGTTCTGCTATCGCCCTCGTTTCGCCATTGTGCATTTGTATTGGCTAAATTATTAATTACACCTGTATTAATCATCGTATAAAAAAGATCATTACCTACTACCCTAATTGTTGCTGAAGGGGATAGTTTTTTAGCCACGGCTAAATTTAACCTTCCTCTGGCACCTAAGGTAAATTGGGCACTTGTAATTTTACTTTGATAGCTTCCATCAACCTGTACCGACCAATCTTTTGGCAGTTTTAACTGAAACATTCCTCTTGCAAAATAATAGGTACCTTTTGTATCTAAAGTTCCGGTATAAAAATTACTTACAGTATGAATGTTTGTAGCCCTTGCCGAAAAATTAAAGTTCAGCATTTTAGTGATATCAAAACTCCCATCTACACTCACTCCCTTAACTACTGTACTACCTAAGTTGCCAGGCCTACTGTAATAAATCCCATTTAAAATCTCGATGGTTTCCCCTACCTGGTCTTTTGCTTTACTATAGTTTAATGTGGTTGATAATTTTTTATAACTATAGGTAAGCTCCACATTATGTGAATACGAAGGCTTTAGAAAAGGGTTTCCTGTGTAATAGGTGAATTTATCTAAAGGCGATAAAAATGGATTCAGGTCTTGATAAAATGGCCGATCAATTCTGCGTCCGTAGTTTAAATTTAGATTTTGATGCCCCGTGCTATCCAGCTTATACAATACATAAGCTGTTGGGAAAAGGCCAGTATAGTCTCTACTAAATAAAGAATCGGGTTTTTGTACATTTCCTAATTGATGGCCATTGGCATTGGTATTTTCTAATCTTAATCCTAATTGCATCGAAAAATGCTTAAACTCTTTATTTAGATTTACGTAGGCTGCGCTTATTTGTTCTTTATAAATAAAGTGATTGGTTTTATCATAATCCGGACTAGTACTATTATTTTTCGTTAAGAAATAATTGGCCACATTATCTGTGGCAATATTACTTGCTTTTAACCCTGTTTCAAATTTATAGCCATCCCCAAAACTATTGTTGAAATCTGTTTTTGCCGAATAGATATTAATTTGCCCCGGTAAATCTCCGGTAAGTATATCTTTTCCTTTTAGTGTACCATTTGGCAAATAACTGCTATTATCGAAAATCTGATCTGCGTTAGTCTGATAGTTTAAATAATCTAAATCAACACTCCACTCTCCTCCTTTAGTACCAAGCTGACGACGAAAATTTAAATTTACCCCACCATTCTCGAAGCTTCTTTTTTGATTATTTAATGCAACAATAGTAGAATCTAGTCCATTTGAAGCATTTTCAAGTTTACTTACATTCTTTGTTTTTTCTCTACTTGGATTTAAGATACCTGTAAAACCAATTCCAAATGTTGTATTTTGGCTAGCATAATAGTCTAGACCAAGCTTGGCATTGTAACTTTCGCCCATCCGTCTGATAAACGAATTTTGTAAAAAATTTGGTGATACCGATGGACCGCCATTTAAGAAATATCGATTAATATCTAAATCTGAAAATCCATTATTTGCAGCCATGCTCAGGTTACCAAATGCATTAATTTTTTGGTTTCGATAATTAAAATTTGCACTATTATTAGTTTTAGCATAAACCCCTTGAATGTAACTTAAATTTGCTCCTCCGTTAAATCCTTTAACCTTGTTCTTTTTGGTTTTAATATTAATTACGCCGCCGTTACCCGCTGCATCATATTTAGCAGGCGGATTGGTCATTAATTCAATTTGATCTAAATTAGAAGCACTTAATGTACGCAGGTAACTATCCAGGTCAGGTCCTGAAAGATACGTTGGCTTACCATCGATAAAAATGGTTACACTACTTTTTCCTTTTAAACTTATTGCGCCATTTTGATCTACCAATACGCCGGGCGATTTCTCTAGTATATCCATCGCTGTGGCACTTGCAGCACTAATCATTGCATCTACATTTACCACCGTCCGATCAATTTTTTGTTCTACTAACTTTTTCTCACCTGCAATAGTTACTCCTTTAAGCATATTTTCTTGCAGGTTTAGGGTTATATTTCTTAAGGTTTGGTTTGCATTAAAATCAATAACTTCACTTCGATACGTCTGGTAGCCTAACATTGAGATGGTTATTTTGTATTTACCTATTGGCAATTTATCGAAGCTAAATTTACCCGCTATGTCGGTAATCTCAGTTTTAACCAATGCAGAATCGCCTGCTCTTTTAAAAAAAACAGTAGCTGATGTAATCGGTTTTTTTTGTACATCTGTAACTGAGCCATTTAAACTAAAAAGTGTTTGTGCATAGGTAAAAGTTGAGACCATAACTAGCCAGGCTGCTATAAAAGCGGCAATTTTTTTATTCATAACAATAAGGTATTTCAAGGGTTGGTTTTAAGCACCGTAATGCCAGTATAATGGGTTTAGTTGATTAAAATTAAAAGCTAAATCTAATTCTTTAGTAATAACAGTTTTTCTGCTTCTATTATAATCTTTGTATAAATACCAGCCATTATTACCTATCTGCGGTACATATTTCTCTTTGTACTTTTTATGAATTACCGAAGACTGCTTTTTCCCATTTACAATTAAATCATGTTTACTAAGCATAAATGAAAACGACGAATCGGTTTCGATAAGAATCCCATCATTTCTTAAGGCCTTTTCAATAAGATCGCTTAAATCAAGCTTTACTGGAACACGTTGCGAGCTTTTAATGGGCATGCTCAGTTTTACTTTTAAAGGTGATAACTTATGATCAAGGCTAGTCATTTTTATAGTGTCTCTTAAAAACCTTAAGCTTTGACGAATAGAATCGATTCTAGCCATAGCTTTAGCCTTATTTACCGGTGATATATCTTCGTTAAGTAGTATTAAACCGTCGCGTTGCATTTTTTCGGCATTTATTTTTTGCAAATTGCTTAATGCCTTTAGCGAATCCAAGTAAATCGTTTCCTCTAGATAAACAGTATCAGGTAGGCGTAAAGGTGTGAGCGTGTTAACGCTAGTTACGGGTAAGCAATTTTGATGTTTTAACGTATTCTGTTTCACCTCAACCTGTGTTATTTTAGGAGATAATGTAGTTTCCTTCATCATTTTTTTAATCTTTGCTTCGTTTCCAAAACCGATCAAAAGCAAACTTGCCGTTACCATACAAAAAGCAAGAATAGATTTCTCGAAACGTGTTAAAGATGTATTACTATTTGCCACTAAGCGATGCACCCTGTTTCGTAATCCCCCTCTTCTACTAAAAGTCATCGCATAGGCAGGTACTGCTAGTTGATATTCCTGACAAGCAATTAAAGCACTAATATAATTTACTTTATTACTAGTATATTTAACAGCCATATCATCACAGCAATTTTCGCGTTCAGCTTTAATTAATGTTGATAACCAAAGTACTGCTGGATTAAAAAAGAACAAAATCTCCATCACACTTTGCAATAGATTAATCAGGTAATCGCGACGGTAAATATGTGCTAGTTCATGCACTAAAATGGCTTCTATTTCTTTGGGCTGTAAGGCAGTAAGTAAGCCCATTGGAATTAAAATTAAAGGCTTAAGATGTCCAATTACCATAGGCACCCGTACAAGTCCACATTCGGCCATGCGAATAGCCCGGTTTATACCCAATTGTTTAGCAAAGTTTTTCACTTTTTCATCCCATTGTACTGAAACGGTAAAAGTTGCATTTTTACGTAAGTGGTTAAGGTTATTTAAACCTACAAATAACTGAATACAGCGCGCACCAACGATTAAAAACCATATAAGCACCAGCGTATTATTGTGGTCGGCCAAATAGGTTTTAGCTTGGGTAAGTAACGCATTTTCTGGTAGTCCTTTTTGATTCACATCGCTACCAAGATAACCTTCTTGAGCAACTGGCATGGCTATCAAATTTGCGAATGTAGTTACAAAAGTGATCGCACTAATTGCAAAAAATGAGAATAAGGTAAAAACGAGTAAATTATAACGAGTTGAGGGTTTGCAAGAGCGAGTTATGATTATAATCAACCCTGTTAGACCAACTAAAATTAAACCCTGCCATAACGAATGTAATAAAGTACTACCCAAGGCATTCACCAAATGATCAGATAAAACGGCTATAGCTAGTAACTTCATCGTTTAGTTTATGAATTATTCTTCAAGTTTTTTTAATAGCTCTTTTATTTCTCGTAATTCGGCTGCCGAAGTTTTATGATTACCCAATAGCTGCATCACCAACTTACTGCTAGACCCCTTATACATCGAATCGACAAACTTTGTTAACAAATGGTTTTTTGTTTTCTCCTCGGTTTCTGCAACACTATAAATGTGTTTCATTTGTGTTTCATCTCTTTTTAATATCCCTTTTTCTGCCATAATTTGCATCAATTTTAAAGTGGTTGTATAGTTTACCTCCTTCAATTTCAACAACTCATCGTTTACCACCCGAACTGTGGCAGGGCCAATTTCCCACAGTACTTGCAAAATTTCTAGTTCTGCTTTTGTAGGCTCAAAAGGTTTAATTTGATCTTTCATACTCATCACTATTCGAAGGTAGGAAATTTTTCGTACGAAACAAATATTATGTTAATTTTTTATTTGCTTATTATAATTTTTAAAGATTACAAACATTACCCCTAATGACAATAAGATCAGTACAGCATAGCTATAGGTTAGATTAAGTTGGTCTTTAGCTGGTATAACAGCAATAATGCCATAACTTAGAAAAGAAACAATTACATAATTAATCCCTCCTGTTAAGCCACTAGCAATTCCTGCATTTTTTGGAAATCGGCTTAGACAAAAGGTAAAAAAAGTATTAAAAGTATAGCCCGAAGACGCATGAATGCAGAAGGCAAAGAATATCATCGAATAAAGATTAGATACAAAGAAGAGACTACCAAACATTGCCAAGCAAAAGCCAACCTGAAGAGCAATATTGATCGATAGTTTTTTCACAAACGGACTATTGATAGTTGCTTTTCCTAATAAACCACCCACCATTACTGCTCCACCTAATAGTAATGAACTGTAGCCGGCCACAATTGGACTTAAGCCGAGTTGGTGCTCAATGATAAAGGGCCCGGTCATATTATATACCATCACCATACAATACGACAATCCTAGCATTACAATACCGAGCGTAAAACTTGCTGTACTAACCATTTCGCCATATACACTAGCGATCTTTTTTAGGCTAAATACCATGGGTTGTTTAATAGTTTCGCCACTAAAAATAAGTTCCAAGATCAAAATTATGATTGCAAAACCTGCTAAAAAATAAAAGTTGGCTTGCCAACCAAAAAAACTTTGTAAATACCCCCCAACAAAGGGAGCTACAATTGGTGCGGTAGCCCAGATAATCGAAAACATACTCAAGTAGTTTTTCAATTGATCGCCACTATATACATCTACAAAATAGGCTCTTTTCGAAACCACAATTGCCCCAACGGTTATTCCGTGTACTATCCGCATGGCATAAATAAGATAAATATTAGCGGTATTTGCTATAATAATACTCGCTAAGGCAAAAACAGCAAGGCTTATTAAATTTATGCGGTATCGGCCAAAACTATCCAATAAGCTACCTACAAACAATTGTGAAACCCCATAGCTTATTAAAAACATCCCTAGAGTTAGTTGTACGGCTAGTTGACTTACACCTAGCGTTTCGGCCATGGTGGGTAATGAGGGTATATAAATATCAGTAGCGAAGCCCGACATCGGGATAAGTGCAAAAGCTAATAAGGTAGCTATTCGTTGGTTTTTCTGCTTTAAAGGAGTAGTAAGCACGTGCATAAAATATGTCGCAAAGGTAACTCATGTTATTTCATATGAAAAACATATTTCGCTATAAAATCCTTTCTTGGTATCATGTGTAAATAAGCATAATTGCCATTTAGTTGTTTGCGCTGTTTTAATTGATATAAGAAATACCCACCTAAATCGATAATGATGGGACATTTGGCAGCGTACCATACCCGATGTGGATTGGCCCATCTAAATGAGTAGTAGTGAGAAGTAAAAGGAATAGCTCGAAGTTCTGGGTGATGAAAAGTCATTACTTTCGACTCGTTTCTACGCACCATAGTTAAATTGGAAGTATGGGAAAACTCTAAATCCAAAAGTCTAACATCGTCTACATCTGGTAAATGTTTTAACACTTTAAATCCTTTAAATTTTGCCCCATTTACCACCCATACCAAATTGGGATAAAATGCTTCTCTACTTTGTAACTCATCTAAACAAATAGGAGAATTTTGAAATTCGATAGCTGTACCACAAGGTGTAAATACATCAGCACGATGATAATAGCCAAGCGCTCGATTCAAAAATGTTTTCTCCCGATATGATTCTGGAAATGCTTTTTTCCAGTTGCTATGCCACAACGTTTCGCCAAAAAACGAGTTTACTTCCTTTTTAACAGGATCAAAAATTTCGAGATTATTATTAGCGGTTTCCATTATCGCCATAGCAAAACTTAAAGTTCAATAAAGCAAAGCTAGGAAATATCAGTTACAAAATTTAACTACATGCTAAAATATTTAGCAAAAAAATAATCGTATACATGACGTTTATTTGTTAAAAAATTTTATTTTTACTAGTAAATTCTCAAATTATAATATGGTATGAAAATGAAAAAATTAGCACTTGCTTACACTATACTTTTAATGGGACTATCGAATCAGGTATTTGCGCAAACCGTAAAAATAGTAACTGTTAAAACCGATCTATCTATTGCAAGAGTTGAGCCCAATATGTGGGGAGTTTTTTTTGAGGATATTAATTTCGGAGCTGATGGCGGAATTTATGCCGAACTTATAAAGAACAGGTCATTTGAGTTTGCAAAACCTTTAATGAGCTGGACTATCCAACGGAGTAAGCAAAAAGAGGGTGAGCTACTCGTAGTTAATCGCAAAGAAGTAAATGATGCCAATCCGCGATACTTACAAGTTAAAAAAGAAAGTGACGATTTCGAGCTTATTAATGAAGGTTTTAAAGGCATGGGCATTAAAAAAGGATTGCGCTACGATTTTTCTATGCTATATCGTTTGCCTCTACCTGGAGTTAAATTAGTTCTAAGTTTAAAGGATTCGAAAAATAAAGTGATTGGGGAAACTACTATTGTTCCACAGCAAACTGGAACCAATTGGCAAAAACAAGCAATAAGTTTTACTGCAACTGAGACCGATCCTAAAGCTAAATTTTCAATTCTATTTCAGGGAAAGGGGCATATCGATTTAGATATGATTTCTTTATTTCCAAGCGATACCTGGAAAAACAGACCACAGGGTTTAAGAAACGATATGGTTCAAATGTTAGCTGATATGAAGCCTGGTTTTATACGTTTCCCTGGAGGATGCATTGTTGAAGGAACAGACTTGGCCAATAGGTACCAGTGGAAAAACACAATAGGTCCTATAGAAAACAGAAAAACGATAATGAATAGATGGAATGTTGAGTTTGCTCATCGCCCAGCACCAGATTATTACCAAAGTTTTGGATTAGGCTTTTTCGAGTATTTCCAACTCGCAGAAGATATTGGCTCTGATGCTTTACCTATTTTAAATTGCGGAATGGCTTGTCAATTTAATACAGGCGAAGTGGTTGCTTTGAACGAATTAGACCCCTATGTGCAAGATGCGTTAGATTTAATTGAGTTTGCTAATGGCGATATCAACACTAAATGGGGGAAAATTAGAGCCGATTTAGGTCACCCTAAACCCTTTAACCTTAAAATGATGGGTATTGGAAACGAAAACTGGGGACCACAATACCTAGAACGATTAGCCATTTTCACCAAAGCAATTAAAGCAAAATATCCTGATTTTAAACTCATTACGAGTTCAGGAACAGGTCCAGATGGTGATCGATTTGAGTTGTTAAACACTTCTCTGAGGGCTACTAAGGCCGATTTTATCGACGAACATTATTATCGCCCTGCCGATTGGTTTTTAAAAAATGCTGGCCGTTACGACAATTACCCAAGAAATGAATCAAAGATTTTTGTTGGAGAATATGCTGTTCATGCCGATTCTAAAACCGTTGGCCCTAGCAAAAACAATTGGGAAAGCGCCTTAGCCGCTGCTGCATTAATGACTGGTTTAGAGCGCAATGCTGATGTGGTACAAATGGCATCCTACGCCCCTCTTTTTGCCCATATTGATGCATGGCAATGGGCACCGGACATGATTTGGGTAGATAATTTAACTGTTTATGGCACTCCGGATTACTACGTCCAAAAATTATTCTCTACCAATAAAGGCACTGATGTGGTCTCTATTACGACCGATCAAAAGAATTTAATTGGGCAAGATGGTTTATATGCATCAGCAGTAACGGATAAAACTACGAATGAGTTAATCATTAAAATAGCCAATACTGTAAATCAATCACAATCCATAAACTTGCTACTAGATGGGAAGAAAAAAATTAAACCAAATGGTTTTATAGATGTATTAGAGAACAGTAATCTTAACCAACTCAATTCAATCGAAAGCCCTCAATTCATTAGTCCGAAAAGAAACAGCATCACTATTAAGGGAAAAAAATTAAACCTGACTTTAAAGCCTTATTCTTTTAATGTAATCAGAATACCTTTTAATTCATAAATTGATGAATAAGTTAATCCTTTTCTTTAGTCTACTTATTAGTTCGTTTACCATAAGTGCGCAAAAAATTATCGTTTCAAAAGGCAATCCCATTATCATCGATAAATACACCGCTGATCCAGCTGCGTATGTATTTCGAGATTCGGTTTATCTATATACAGGTAGTGATGTAGCTAAAGCTCCCAAAAATAATTACGAAATGAATGAGTGGTTAGTCTATTCATCAGCCGATATGATAACCTGGAAGGAACATAAATCGCCTTTAAGTGTTAAGGATTTTACTTGGGCTAAATCTGATGCCTGGGCCTCCCAAGTGATAGAAAGGGATGGTAAATTTTATTGGTATGTAGCGGTCGAACATGCAACTATACCAGGGAAGGCCATTGGTGTTGCAGTTTCAGATAGCCCAACAGGACCATTTAAAGATGCTTTGGGCAAAGCATTAATTACCAATAATATGACCACTGATGTAAAAATAAGCTGGGATGATATTGATCCTTCAGTAATTATTGATGATGACGGCCAAGCTTATTTATTTTGGGGCAATCAAAAATGTAGATATGTGAAACTAAAGAAAAACATGGTCGAATTTGACGGCCCAATCGTAAGTTTAGATTTACCCGAATTTACTGAAGCTCCTTGGATACATAAAAGAAAAGGCTGGTATTATCTTTCTTACGCATCGCAATTTCCTGAGAAAATTATTTATGCAATGAGTAAAAAAGTTACTGGGCCTTGGGAGTATAAAGGAATATTAAATGAAATTGCTGGAAACTCCAATACCAACCATCAATCGATTATCGATTTTAAAGGCAAATCGTATTTCATTTATCATAATGGCGCTATAAATACCGATGGTGGTAGTTACAGACGATCGGTATGTATCGATTATTTATATTATAATAAAGATGGAACAATGAAACGGGTGATTATGACGAGTGAAGGCATAAAAAGCAGAAATTAGAATGTAATGCTAAAGACCTTACTTGCATGAGGGGCAATCTGTTGAGAAAAAGAAGCTTCCGATCCTTTTAAAATTTCGCCACTCCACAAATTTTTAACTTTGTATTTACCACTAAATCCAAGCTCCTTAAGATCTACCGAAATGGTTGTTACTTCTTTATCACCAATATTGAACAAAGCGAGGTAGCGTTCACCGGTTTTGTTATTGCGCGATGTAATGGCCACCTTTCCGTTTTCCATAAATAATTGACGAACATCTGTGCCTTCTTTATGCATTTTAAGGATGTCTTTATTCGAAAGTAAGGAAAGTGTAAAGTCATCATTAGAAGGTAAATCGCCACCAAACATTAATGGGGAGCGGAAAATAGTAAAAAAAGACATTAGCGAAACCTGTTCATCTTTTGTTAACCGTGTCATTCGATCTTTTCCACGTTCGCCACGAATAGCGATCCTACCCAGCGGAATCATGTCGCAATCAGGCCATGTGCCTGGAGCCGAATAGCTATACCAGCCCTTGGCCACATTCATTAAGTGGACTAAATCTCTCCAAATATCCCACACATCGTCTACCATCCGCCACATATTAGCGTGCTCTTTTACATGTAAAGCATCTTTTAGCGGAGTTTCGCCTGGGGAAGTACTTAGTACAATTTTTCTTCCGGTGCGGTCTATCGCTTTCCTAATCAATTCTATTTCGCCTTGATGGTAAGGCCGCGACAAATCATCAACTTTTATAAAATCTACTCCCCAAGAGGCGTAGAGTTCCAATATAGAGTTATAATATGCTTGTGCACCAGGCTTATCGGCTACCACCGTATAATTATCCCTTAGCCAAGCACACTGTAAATCGGTAGTATAAATTTGATCGGCGGTTATTCCGCCAGCACCCTTAATGGGAAGTTTTCGTTTTACGGCTTCTACCGGGATGCCACGCATAATGTGAATACCGAACTTTAGCCCCTTACTGTGTATATAATCGGCCAAGCCTTTAAAACCTGAAGGAAAACGACCGCTATATGGCAAGTATCTCCCATACTCATCCATCACATAACGTGGGTCGGTTTGGTTATACCCACCAGCTTTATCATTTTCAACAAACCAACGAATATCGACCACAATGTACTCCCATCCCATTTTTTTAAGATTGGCCGCCATGTAATCGGCATTTGCTTTCACTTCGGCTTCGGTAACTGTAGAGCCGTAGCAATCCCAACTATTCCATCCCATCGGCGGAGTACTTGCCCAAGTTTTAAATGAAGTTTGCGCGTGTACTGAAAATGCGCTTACTATCAGTAAAATAATAATTAATGCTTTTTTTATCATAATTATAATATCAATTTCGTCCCATCATCTGTTTCCACTACATAAGCATCTAATTCCATTAAAAATTCCTGTTCATAGGCCTGCTCTAGCTTTTCAATAAATTCATCAACCTTTCCTTCTTCTACAATATTTAAGGTGCATCCTCCAAAACCTCCACCCATCATTCGCGCGCCGAGCACATAGGGTAGGTTTTTTACAGATTCAACTAAAAAATCAAGCTCTTCACAACTTACGCGATACGCCCTGCTTAATCCATCATGGGTTTGAAACATAGCTTGCCCAAGTCCCTTTAGGTCGCCACTCTTTAATTGAGCTACAGCCATCAATACCCGTTCGTTTTCTTCAATAACAAATTTACATTTTTGATACACATCGACATCCTTAATTTTAACGTATTTATCTAACATCTTAACACTTACGTCGCGCAATGAAGTAATACCTTCTACATTAGCTCTCACCCACGCAACACCTTGTTCACATTGCTGTCTTCTTCTATTGTATGCAGAATCTGTTAAAGCATGTTTAACATTGGTATTTAACAGCACCAATTTATATCCTTTCAGCTTTAACGGGATGTACTGATGTTTCATGATTTTACAATCGAGCAATATGGCATGATCCTTTTTACCAAATACTGAGGCAAATTGATCCATAATTCCACCGTTAACACCTGCAAAAGTTTGTTCTGCTTTTTGAGCAATTTTTGCAATATCTAATTTTGGCACCGATAGCGAGAAGAGTTCAATTAAAGCATATGCAGTTGCGCATTCTACCGCAGCAGAAGAGGAAAGACCAGCGCCTAAAGGTACATCGCCATCAATGTATAAATTAAATCCTCCAATGTTATAGCCCCATTTCTGTAACTGGTCTGCAACGCCAAGAATATAATTGGCCCAATCTTTTTCTGATTTCCTTAACTGCTGGAGACTTGTTTGGACCGTTTCAGCATAACTTTCGGAGTAGAGGTGAATTTCTTCATCCCTACGTTTAGATACGGCAACATAAATTGCTTTGTTAATTGCTGCTGGCAACACATATCCATCGTTATAATCGGTATGCTCTCCAATAATATTTATTCTACCTGGAGATTTTACAATAATAGGTTCATGATTAAAATGCTTTATGAAAGTTAATTTTATAGATTCAGTAATCATCTTAATTTTTCTGATAAACCCTTACATAATCTATTTCTATCCGGTTTGGAAATTTCGTTTCGGCTAAATCTCCTCCATTTAATCCACCCATAGCTAAATCAAAAAGGATATAATGCTTTTGCTTAAACGGGTTTAACCCTAGTTGATCTTCATTCTGCAATTCTGTTAGGGGTACTTTAAGATAAAGCGCATTATCTACAAACAGACTTATATTTTCGCTGTCCCAATCCATTCTCCAGGTATGAAATTGTTTGGCCCATTCTTCATTTACTTCTTTGATAGTACTGAACCATTTGGGTTTACGATTATTCCCCATCCGGGCAATATTTGTTAGGATTTTGCCTTTATAATATTCCATGATGTCTATCTCACCATTTGCTGGCCAGCCACCTTTCTCTCCCAAGGTCCAAAACGCCGGCCATAACCCAGCACTAATATCAATTTTACCCCGCATTTCAAAACGTCCATATTGCCAACTTTGCAAACCTTTGGTAATTAAACAAGCACTGGTATAGTTTATGTTTTTACGGTTTTTTCGCCAATCTCTGCTTCCTTCTACATAAAGTGGATTTGTTCTCTGTTCTTTTCTGGCTTCAATTACCAATAATCCATTTTTGCAGAATGCATTTTCGGGTTGGTACCATTGCAATTCTTCATTTCGAACAAATCCTTTTTCATAGGTCCAGTTCTTTGGATTTGGAGTACCATCTTTTGTAAATTCATCGGCCCAAACGAGTTGATAACCTTCAGTATTATAGTCGATTACTTTCTCGTTATTCTGCTGTTTTTGAACACTGCAGGATTGCAAAAGAATGAAAGCAATTAAAATTTTATTTCGCTTCAGCATTCTCTTTATTTACTAATTTGATGATGTAACTGTAACTGTATTTTTTATCCATCAATCGATATGGTAGATGTGGATAGGCGCCCCAACTGTCATCTCCACCTACACCTCGCTGTTTAAGGTCTATGCTTAAGAAAACATTTTTCCGTACAGGCAAATCGCTAGGGTGTTGTTGTTTTTTTGTTAACCCAGGATCTAAATCTTCTGTTGAATGATGTATAGCTGTAAATGAAAGTGGCTGAAGTCCTTCAATTCTAAAACCCTTGCCTTGCTCGTCTGTTAAACTTAACCACCTAACATCGGTTTTATTTCCACTTTCTTGGGGCCTGATATATCCTTTGTAGAACTGATTTTCAACTTTATCGGTGTACAATCCAACAAATGAAGCAGAATTTCTATCGCTATAGTTTTCGTATGGACCACGACCATAATAGGCCAAATTATCATATTGCTGTGGTAATTCGGTACGCATGCCAAATCGTGGTAATTCTGGCAAATCTCTACCAGTCATGTCTATTGTAGCTGTAACTTTTATCGCGCCAGCTGGGGTAATTAGGTAATCTACTGTATAGGGCACCATTACTGCGCTTAATTGATATTTTATCCGAATAAATTGACCGCTATCTGCTTGTTTTGCAACCTCAACACCTATTACTTTTCTGTTTTCGTGTGCCGATCGCCATATTCCCAATCTTGAGGGCATATCGTTTCCGAAATCATTATCAGTTGGGGCTCTCCAAAAGTAAGGTTCCGGAAAGTTATTCAGTCTACTGCCGTTGTCTTGCGTGTAGCGCGTAAATCTTCCAGCTTTGGTGTCAAATTCGCCATGTATGGTACCCACATCAAAAGTTAATTTATCACCCTGTGTGGTTATTTTAAGTGTTCCATTTGTGTTTGTCGAATTTGAAAAGAAATTACCAGCATAGTTAAATTGTTCTTTTGCAACTTCAAATCCTGCAGGCAACATTGCTGTGGCATTTTTGCTATAGGCATACACATTTAAATAAAATTCTGTACCTGCTATGGCTTTAATCATCGGGAGTGTAAGTTGTACATCCTTTTTTTGATGAGGCGCTAAGTTAACATCGAAGGTTCCATCTTTAAAAACTTTTCCATTGCTTAAAATCTCCCATTTAAAGTTGTATTGATCTAAATTGGTAAAGTCGAACAAATTTTCGATGGTTATCATTCCTTTTCCAGCATCCTTAGTCTTAAATTGTATATACTGATATATTTTCTTAATCTCGTATGCTCCTGGGTCGGGTGTTCGATCTGAGCTAATCATCCCATCGGCCACACCATTTTCGTCATTTTGCCAATAAAAGCCACCTAAATCACCTCCGTACGCCCAAAATGTTTTACCATTCGCATCTTTGGTTTTTATGCCCTGATCTACCCAATCCCATATAAAACCACCTTGCATATGTTTGCTACTACGGATAATGTCGAAATATTCTTGAAAATTCCCATTGCTGTTACCCATGGCATGTGAATATTCGCACATAATATAGGGTCTTTTCTTACTGGTATCGGCCGCATATTTTTTAATATTGGCGATGCTTGGGTACATTGGGCAAACAATATCTGTATTCCAATCTTCGCCTGCCTGCTCAAACTGAACTGGGCGAGTATTGTCTCTTTGTTTAATCCATTTGTAGTTATCGTGAAATACAGGGCCATTACCCGATTCGTTTCCTAACGACCATATAATGATGGACGCATGGTTTTTATCACGCTCAACCATCCTAATGGTTCGGTCTACTTGGGCCGGAGCCCATTCTGGCAAATAGGCTGGATGTTTCGTTTTATCAAACCAGCTTTGAAATTCGGCACCCATACCATGGGTTTCAATGTTTGCTTCGTCTACCAAGTAAAGACCGTACTGATCACATAGTTTATACCAAAGCGGATCGTTAGGATAATGAGATAATCTGACGGCATTGATGTTAAATTCTTTCATCAAGCGAATATCTATAAGCATCAACTCTCTGGTGGTGGTGTGCCCAGTAACGTCATCGTGTTCGTGCCTATTTACACCATGCACATAAGTGGCTACCCCATTAATTAGCAATTGTGCATTTTTGATCTCTACTTTTCGGAAACCTATTTTTGAGCCAGTAATAGCTAAAGATTTCCCTTTGCTATCTTTTAGGGTGATAATACAATCGTATAAATTCGGTTGTTCGGCGTTCCATTTTAAAGGATTTTTAACTGTACCATTTACATTTACCGTTTGTAAAGTATCAGCAATTGCACTAAATTTTTGTGTTTTTTCAAATACTATTTTCCCGTTTTTATCCAGTAGGGATACTTGTATCGAGCCTCCAGAAAATTCTGCTTTTGCAAATTTTCGAACATCAATTGCTGCACTAAACAATCCATTAGTATAGGTTTGATCTAAGTCGCCTTTTAAGAAAAAGTCCCAAATGGTTTGTTTTGGCATTGAATACAGGTAAACATTGCGTTCAATACCACTTAAACGCCAAAAATCTTGGTCTTCTATATAACTTCCATCGTGCCAACGAAATACCTGAACTGCCAATTGGTTGCTTCCCTTTTTAAGGAATGGACTTAGGTTAAATTCTGAAGGTAGTTTCGACGCTTTGGTCATGCCTACTTTTTTACCATTTACATAAATAAAGGCGCAGCCAGAAATAGAACCAAAATGGAGTAAAGTTTCTCTACTTTCCCAACTCTCGGGAATGGCAAACGTTTTTCTGTAGGTACCTACTGGGTTATTATCACCGATAAAAGGCGGTGTTTTAGGATGTGGGTAAGTTATATTGGTATAAATCGGAATACCAAAGCCATTGAGTTCCCAATTAGATGGTACTGTTAAATTTGCCCAGCCACTATCATTTAAATCGGTACGATAAAAATCTTTAACTCGATCTGCATGTTTATCTACATAGTTAAATTTCCATTGTCCGTTTAACGATTGGTAATAGGGTGATTTCGAATAATCGTCGCTAATTACATCTTTTTCCGAATCGAAAAGCATAAAGGTAACGTGCGCTTTCTCTTTTCCCTGATCTATCAATCGGGGGTTCTCCCAATCGTTATTTTGTGCTCGAGTTTGTGTAAAACACAACAAGCCGATAAGTATAAATAGTTTTAACTTCATTTCTTTATTAATATCCTGGATTTTGAACCATTGAAGGCATTTTAGCTACTTCAGATTGTGGGATTGGCATTAGATAGTGTTGTGGATTAAATACGTGCGCTCTAATGGTATTTGCAACTTGGTAAGTGAAATTTGCACCCGTTGTACCAATTCTTGTAATATTGATAGCTTTGTTAAAGCCATTATTTACTGCAACGGCAATTTTCCATCGTCTTATATCATTCCAACGATGATCTTCATTCATCAATTCAATTCGTCGTTCGTTCTGAATTGCAGCGCGCATTTCCTCAACAGTCATATTTGCTTTTAAACCGTATAAGTTATCGGTACCAGCTGTGATGCCTGCACGACGTCGAATATCAACTAATTTTGAATAAGCAAGTGCAGTTTGTCCTGTTTCGTTAATGGCTTCTGCATAATTCAATAAAATTTCGGCATAGCGAATTAATGGCCAACCTCTTTCGGTATTAAATGAACTGTTCGAAGAAATATTCTCGTCGCACATTTTGCGTGAATAATAACCAGTTGTGGTGGGTCCAGTTCCATTTGTAGTATAACCATCGGTTGCTGCACCTGCAAACGTATTTACGGCAATTTTAGAACTTGTTGTGGTACTGTAATATAATGCTTGATTGTAAATAATCGAATAGCCAAACCTTGGGTCTCGGTTAGTGTATGGGTTTGCAGCATCGTAGCCTGAAGTAGGATCGGCAATTGCTTTTCCATTTCTCATCGGAAAGGCTTCTGCTAATTGATGGGTAGGTGTTGAATTTTTAGCGCCTCCCCTGCTTGGTGGGTTATAGTACCCCTCCATATCTCTATTGTTACTTCTATTAAAGTTAAAGATATACTCGCTATTCACCCTTTTTAGGAATACATTATAGAAACCAAATCCAGGAGCAGTTGTATTGTCTTCATTTAATGCATAATAATTGGTATTAATTACCTCTGCTGCTGCATCTGCAGCTTTTTGCCAGTAACTTACATTATAAGTTGGATAACTTACCAAAGGTTTGGCAACTGTCGAAGCTGATGAAATTGCACCACCATTAAATAATGGACTAGCAGCATAAAGCAATACTCTAGATTTTAACCCTAAACATGCACCTCTGGTAGCACGACCGTAATCCTGCTCTTGATAACCACCAGCTACTGCTTGAGCCGGAGTAGGTAGAATTGCTGCTGCTGCATCCAATTCAGACACGATATAATCAACCGTTGCCTGAAATGAAGATCTAGGCAAATCGATAATATCACTTATTCCATAAACAGCATCACCCTCTAAAGGCACGCCCCCAAAATTGATCATTAATAAATGATAATACCATGCTCTTAAATATCTCAATTCGCCAGTTATGCGCTTTTTTGTGGCCACATTAAGTGGGGTAATCGGCAATTTAGAAAGCATAAGGTTTACTCTTCTAATGTTGGCATATGGAGTTCCCCAAAAATCGGGAATGGTTGTTCTATCCCAAAATGTATTTGGAGATAAAGAGCCACTGTACATAATTACAGCATACTGACCCACGCCAGAATAGGCATATTCTGCATCGTCTGTTGCCATTTCGGTATTGCCATGGCTACTAAATCTCCCTTTATTAAAACTGTAGCCCACCCCACTATAAATTTGGGTTAAAAAACGCATGGTTTTAACACTGTCTACAAATACGGTTGCCTCACTTTCACCTGTATTTGCTTTACTATCTAAGAAGTCGCTTCCTTTTTTACATGATGCAAGTGCAGCACATAAAACGATTAATAAAAATATTTTCTTCATTTTCTTAACGATTAAAATGTAACACTTAAACCCAAATTAAACATCTGTTGTGGAGGATACTTAATACGATCTTGCCCAGAGTTCGACTCTGGATCGAACTGATATCTGGAATTTAAATTAGACCAAGTAAGCAAGTTATACCCGTTTACATAAGCACGCAAACTTTGAATATTTAGTTTTTGTGTGATGCTTTTCGGGAAATTGTAATTGATTTCGGCATTTTTTAGGCGAATGTAATTGCCAGAGATGAGCCAAAATGTTGATGGATATGCCGTTGGACTACTCAGGCCTGGTGTAAACGATAATAGCGGATATTGCGCGTTATTGCCCAATTCAGGAGTCCACGAATTTTTATGGACATCGGTTAAGTTAGAACTAAAGGCCTGTATCCCTTCTGCAACCCCTCTTACATTAAAGTTAGTGGCAGCTTGGAACAATAAACTTATACCAAAACCTTTGTAATTGGCGTTCAAATTTAAACCATAATTTGAGTTTGGTAAATTTGGATAACCATTGATAGACATATCGTAAGTATCTATTTTACCATCTCCATTCGTATCTTCATATTTTAAATCACCTACCCTAGCTGCTAGTGGTGTTGTTGGACTTGCGGCGATATCGGCAGCAGAAGTATAAAAACCAATAAAGCGGTAGGTTAACAATTGTCCGATGCTATTTCCTGTAAAGTATTGATAAGGGTATGCCGCATTTGGCTCATCTTGGAAGAGAATTTTATTCTTCGCTAACGAGTAGTTTGCCCGAACATTGAAATCTACACTTCCAATTTTGTCACTATATTTCAATTCAATTTCACCGCCTTGATTTTGCACTTTACCCAAGTTTACGGGCGGCAAACCCACTCCAAAAATAGATGAAACGGTACCTCTAGTGGTTAGAATATCACTTCTTACGTTATGAAAAAGATCGATCGAACCGGTAAGTTTACTTTTAAAAAAACCGAATTCAACCGCTAAATCTGCTTTTCTTTCTTTCTCCCAAGTTACATCAGTATTGGCTAACGTACCTTCTACTAGTCCATTTTGTGTATTATCGGAATAGCCAAAAGAAGCGTTGCTGCCATTATTGTAATTCTGTTGATACGAGTAGCTAAAATTATCGCCAATACGATCGTTACCCACAATACCATATGACCCTCTGAACTTTAAATAATCAACAACTTTGATGTTATCTTTCCAGAAGTTTTCGTTAGAAACCACCCATCCAGCAGATACTGCAGGAAAAAGTCCGTACTTTTTACCACTTACAAAACGATCGGAACCGTTATAAGCCGCATTAAATTGGAATAAATATTTATCCGCATAATCGTAACCAACCCTACCAGTATATCCTTTAAAGTTATTAGGTACAAAATTGTAAACAGCATTCGAATTAAATTTGATTACTGAGTTAACATTGGTTAGTGCGGTTCCATACACATGATGATTCCCTAAACTTCTATCATAGTTTAAAATAACTTGAGTGGTTAAATTTCTAATCGTGCTTCCTGGATTATAACCAATAAAATAACGGCGAACACGATAAATATTAGGATCACGAGGTTCGTACGTATTAGTTGCCGAGTTATAAATGAAAGATGGGAACTGATCGCGTGTCATGCTTCGCGTATAATCATACGTACTTGCATAAGACAACACACCTTTTACAGAAAGTCCTTCAGTTAAAAAATCTAACTTCTGAGTGGCATTGGCAACCAAGTTCATGTTATTTCCGTATTTACGGTTATAACCATAATGGGTTATCCTTCCTACAATATTATTTTGGTTGTAATTCGGATTTTCATCTCTTTGCCACTTACTATATCCAAAAGTTCCATCAGGGTTTGTTACCGGATAATTAAAAGGTGCTAAGGATAAGAAACTTACATAGTCATAAAAAATATCATTATAGCCAAATGCACTACCTATATTGTTGGTATTCGTTACACCCAAATTCCCATACAAATCGACACGGAGATCTAAGGTTTTTGTGGCCTTAATATCGAGGTTAGATCTGTAATTGTATCGGGTATAATAAAAATTTGAGTTTACCCCTTGCTCTTTTCCGTAATTTTTTAACATTCCATCTTGGAATAAAAAACCCGCTGAAACGAAATATTTAACCTTTTCAGTACCACCAGCAACATCGAAGTTTCCTTTTACCTGTTTACTGTTATCTTTAAAGAGAATTTCTCTCCAATTGTTGTCTGGGTGTCCATAAGGATCGCTTCCGTCCTGATACTTTTGAAGATCATCGTCAGTAAATCGTACCGGTAAACCATCGTTCACTCTTGCCTTATTGTATAGCACAGCAGTTTCGTAAGAGTTTAAGAATTTAGGCATTACAGTAGGTTTCATTACGCTAAATTCGTTACGATACGTAATTCTAGGTGTACCTAATGTACCTCTTCTGGTGGTTACTACTAAAACCCCATTTGCCCCTTTAATGCCATAAATTGCTGTGGTTGCCGCATCTTTTAATATACTGATATTTTCGACCTCGTTTGCATCAATCGCAGCAAACTGTTCTGGTGTATATTCAATATCATCAACAATAATGAGTGGCGTAGTAGAACCCCCATTGTATGAACTTATACCTCGAATAAAAAAGGTTGCTCCATCAGCCCCTGGCGCACCAGAACGTTGTTGAGAGAAAAATCCTGGCAAGCGCCCAACCAAGGTATTCTGTAAACTTGCCGATGGATTTTGACGAATTTCGGCTCCTGAAATTGTACTTATAGCTCCAGTTAAAGTAATCTTCTTCTGCTTACCATATCCAACCACCACAACTTGATCCAAACCTTTCAAATCTTCTTCCAGTTTTATTGTAATTGAAGTTTTTGTACCCACTACTACTTCCTGCGTAAGCATTCCTATATAGGTAACGATTAATGTTTTACTTGTACCTTTTAATGTAATTGAGAATTTTCCATTGTTATCTGTGGTTGCACCATTGCTCTGGAGCCCCTTTTCTTTTACCGATGCACCCGGAATGCCACCAGCTTCATCATTTACGGTTCCGGTTACTACTTGGTTTTGTGCCATCATCATGGTTGATGTAAACAGCATAATCAGCCCCAGTAAATATTTATATATATGTTTCATATTTTCTATTTAAATTAGATTTACCCCAATTAACTACCAGCCTTCATTTTGAAGGAGCTTACTGTTTTTTGTTGTTTCTGAATAAGGCACAGGCATATGGTATAACTTATTCGTAAAAGTTAACGTACTCACAGGCACTGTTTCATAGCTTAGTACATTGGTAGCGCTTCTAGTAATCTTTGTACCGTTTACGATTCCACTCAAAACAGTTGGGGCAATTTTCCAACGTCTTACATCCCAAAAACGATGCTCTTCAAATGCTAATTCTACCCTTCTTTCATTCATAATCAATGTTCTCATATCAACCTGAGAAATACCCGATGCAATGCCATAGCGCGTATTCGTTCCAGCAGCTATACCTGCTCTAGCTCTTAACAAGATAATTTGTGCAACGGCATTTTCTGTACGACCCATCTCATTTAATGCTTCGGCATAGTTCAATAAAATTTCACCATACCTAAACAATACAAAATTGTGGTACTGATTGGTGTAGGTAGTATTGGTAGAAAAATTTGCCATAAACTTGCGCAAGTAATACCCTGTTCGCGTTTGCACAATTACACCTCCTGGTTTATCTAAACCACCTTCAAAGGTTTGTACTGCTCTATTTAGCCAGGTCATGCCGTTGTAAAACACCGTGTTATCTAGTCGTAAATCGCGATTAGCATACGGAGTGGCAGCAACATAACCAGAAGCAGGATCATTTATAGGTAAACCGTTTCTCATGGTAAATGCATTCACAAATTCTTCTGTCGGACTTGTTCTGCCATTACTAATTGCCGGAGCCCCATAGCCCGAGGGTGCATTGTTCGTTTCTACTGATGTATTGGTAGCACCTTGTTTATTTAAAATAACCTCTGTGTTTTTGTTGGTGATGAAGATGTTGGTAAATGTTGGTTGTAATGCATAGAAATTTAAGGCTTTTAACTCTTCGGCCGCGTCAATTACTTTTTGCCAACGATTAACATCATAGGTAGGATAGCCTGTTAATGATTTCAATGTAGCATTACTCTCTACTCCCCCCCCATTAAACAACGGACTAGCAGCATATAAATACACCCTGCACTTTAAGGCAATTGCGGCACCTTTAGCAATTCTACCCCAGTCTGATGTGGTATAATTTGCACCAGTTTCAAGTCTTAAGTTGTCTTTTACTGCATCACATTCGCTAACGATATAGTCTACACATTCTGCAAATGTATTTCTTGGTAAATCGAGATTATCGTCAAGTGTAAAAATTTTATCGCCAATTAAGGGTGCACCACCGTATCGTTTTAACAATTCGAAATACATTAAGGCCCTAATAAATCTTGCCTCTGCTTTCCAATATTGCTTAGTTAAATCGAGCATAGGTACCAAGTCTATATTGGCTAAGAAAATATTTGCTGCCCTAATTCCATAATAACTGTTTCCCCAATATGGGTCTGGATTATTTATCTGACTAATTCTTCCATTATTGAAAAATTCTACAGCTGTGTTAGTTCTAGATGGCACTGCATCTCCAGAAGCGGCATCTAAATAATCACCGTTTATACGGTTAAATCCGCCAGGAATATAAGTATATACACTATTTAAGAAAAACCCTGCAACGGTAGCATTTCTATCTTTTTCGTCCCACACCAAGTCTGCTTGGATCCAATCTCTAGGTTCAGTTTCCACCTTTTTACACGAAGAGGTGATTAAAATTTGAAGTCCAATGAGAAGAACGACTATATATTGTTTATTAATTTTCATATCAATTAAAATTTAACATTAACACCAAAGTTGATTAATTGCTGAATTGGATAGTTACCATTGTAAACCTCAGGATCTACACGGTCGAAAGCAGCAATGGTGAAAAGATTGGTTGCATTGCTAAACACTCTGAGGCTCTGTAAGCCTATTTTACTGGTTAGCGACGATGGAATAGTATAGCCTAATTCTACATTTTTTAGACGTACATAGTTACCCGAATGCTGCCAATACGTTGAGGTTGCATAGTTATTGATATTTGCCCCCAAACCTACTCGAGGTTGTGTTGCCGTAGCAGCAGTTTGAGGGGTCCAACGTCCTAAGTTCTGTTCCCAAGCTTGTCCGAAACCAACATTTTGAAATGCCCATTCAGTACTACCTTGAAGATAAATTGTACGATTCATCGCGCCTTGAATAAGCGCACTCATATCAAAGCCTTTAAATTGGAAGCCTAAATTAAAACCATAATATAGTAATGGTTTTTTACTTCCGATTGCTGTTTGGTCTAATTGATTAATGATGCCATCACCATTTAAATCTTTATACTTGATATCGCCAGGTTGTGCAGTATATCCTTCTACTTGAGGGCTTGAATTAATTTCTGCTTGGGTTTGAAACAAACCTTGATCGATATATCCAAAGCGTTGATCAACAGCTTGCCCCGTTCTTCTCATCCATGGAAAAGGTTGATTAACCTCGTCTTGATAAAGAACTTCTGTTTTTTGCAAGCCACCGGTTGCTGCAATAAAATAGCTAAACTTATTAATGATTTTTTGATAGTTAAGTTTAAAGTCCCATCCGGTATAGCGGCTCTGTCCGATATTTTCTACGGGGTAATTTTGACCAATTAATGCCGAATTTCTACCTCTTTGCATTAGCAGATCATAGTATTTATCGTTGTATCGCTCAATGGTAAAGCCAATTTTATTATCAAATAAAGTTCCTTGTAATCCGATATTTAATTTATTTGCTTTTTCCCATGTGATGTTTCTATTGGCCAAGGGTTGCTCAAAAATACTGGTTTGCGAACCAGCAGTTGATCCAAAATAAGCTGAAGTACCATCAAAATAACGTTGTATGTAAACAAAATAACCTGGATTATCGTTACCCGTTCTGCCATAACTTCCGTACAATTTTAAACCATTTAACCAGCTTACATCCTTCAAAAAATCTTCTTTTTCTACATTCCAAGCTAAGCCCAATGCCGGAAAAAATCCATATTTAAAATCGCCAGCTGGTGGATAATAATTTGAACCATTATAACCAAAAGCAAGATCTACAACATATTTCTCATCGAAATTATATGAAGCTTTACCCGAAATACCACGTAAAGTATATGGCAAATCTGAACCGCTATAAGAGTTATCATTATTCGCTAAAAGAATTGCATTTACACCATGCTTACCAAAATTACGGTCGTAGCCAAGTGCTAATTCTTCATAATCAGAACGTCCTTGCTGAAGGATACCTGTAAAATTACTTTGTGTACCATTTGTACCATACTGAGTATACGTACTCGTTGTTGGGTTAAAGGCAAAAGTAGCAAAGCTCTTATTTCTAAACGTATTTTCTGCTAATGTAGCGTATATTGAAGCTTTCGCTCTTAGCCATAATCCTTCTGTAATCTCATTAAATGTTCGTTTTAAAAACAAGTCAGCTAAAACATCTCGTTTATACGTTCCGATATAACCCGAATTTACAGCTTGCGCATAAATATTATTTTGATACGTTGCTGTAGTTGCATAGCTTCCATTCGGATTAAAAATTGGATATGCATTTGCTGGGGTATTATAAATTTGATTCAAAATCTGACCAGATCCAAAACCAGGATCGTTCATATTAATTAATCTACCCATCAGATTAATTCCTGCCGATAACTTTTTATTGATCTGTAAATCTACATTAGATCGAACGGTAAAGTTTTTAAAGGTGTTATCTGTTTCGTAAGTATTAATGTCTGATGAACGAAATAAACCATTTTGGTTAACATGTTCTACGGCTACAAAATATTTCCCAAAATCGTTACCACCTGCAACATTTAAAGTATAGTGATTGAAGCGAGAAGTTGGCTTTGTAACTACGCTTTTCCAATCCACATCTGGATGTCCGATGGGATCACTTCCGGATTGGTAAGCCTGCAAATCGGCCGATGTATACACTGGTGCAAATCCATCATTTACTCTTGCCTCATTATATAGGGTTGCATATTGAAATGAATTTAATGCATCTAATGTTTTAAGTGATTTTTGCATGGCTGTTTGAGCAGTAAACGATATAGTCTGTTTTGCTTTTGAACCTCTTTTGGTGGTGATTAAGATCACTCCATTTGCACCTTTTCCACCTAGCATAGCAGTCGAAACAGCATCTTTTAAAACCGTTATCGATTCTATTTCTTCTAGATTAAAAATTGTCATTGGCCTTGGCACACCATCTATAATCACTGTGGGCGATTGACCTCTCAATGAAAGTGTAAGTGCATCAGATCCTAAGGTGCCCAATGAAAGTAAGGAATACAAACCATCTGTTCGCGGTTCGGCTCCCAGTCTTCCAGAATTTTGTTCAACATAAGCACCTGCTAAACGACCTGTAATGATCGATTTAACCGAAGTTGCAGCTGCACTTGTTAAATCGGCCGAATATACTGCATCAGTTGAGGTTGTGGTTAATTTTGGATTTACATTTTGATCGTAAAGTAAACGAACAGGTTTTAGTGCTGCAACTGCTGGATTTTTACTGCTTATTCTAATGATGTTTTGCGCTTTGTTCGAAATTTCAGCAGTAAAGAGTAAAGACTTACCTGCATACACTTGAATTTTGTGGCCAGCAGCAAAATTCATAGTGGCAATTCCATTTTGATCTGTAACAGCAGTCTCCTTATTATTTAAGTTAATTAGTTTAACCCCTATCAAGAATTGCTGATTTTCATCAACAACATAGACAGATGATTTTACGTCAACTGTATCCGTTTGTTGCACAAAATTTAAACTGTTAGCATATACAGTATTAAATTTTAAAAACAACATGAACACAACTGAGCATATCAGTAGTACACGTTTTTGCATAATTAATATTTGGTTAGTTTGAATTGAATAAATTGGTTTATTCAAAGTAACTATTAAAATAACCGCAGTAGTGAGGGGCAATACGGTATTTAAAGGGGGGATAAATCGTTATTTTGGTTTAAAGACACTCAAATTCCACTCTTCCATCCAGGTAATCTTTATGCTATCGTTTTCAAATTTAATGGGCAACCATAAATATCTGCCATCAATTGCATTTTTAGGTTTCCAGATATCGGCCATAAAAATAAACTCGCCTTTTTTATTCGGAGCTGGGAATACAAAAGTACTCTGTCCACCAAATGTTTTATTGGCTTGCTCACCCACGCAAGGGTTGCCCTTAAATGTCCATGGGCCCCACATCGATTTTGCCGTAAACCAACGTGCTGGGTTTGGCGCCCAGCCTGTGCATCCAGATCCAATCATGTAATAGATTCCATCTTTTTTAAAAAGAGCAGGAGCTTCGGTTTGTTCTCCTACATAAATACGAGTAAACTTGCCTGTGTGACTTAAATAATCTGGTGTTAATTCGGCCAAATGCAAGGTATAGTTTTCTTCAGAAGAGAAAATATGATAGGCTTTCCCATCGTCATCTACAAAAACTGTCATATCACGCGCCATTTGTCCACCTGCAAAATCGCGACAAAAAAACTCATCACTACTATTTTTAGGCGTAGCACAGTTCAATTTTTCACTTTCAGGTGTGTTGTCTGTGTAGATAGGCATTATTCCTGCATTTGGCCGGTAACTTTTTATAAATACATAAGGCCCAGTAACTTTATCGGCAACCGCAACACCAGTTCGTGCGGCAGTATAGCCTTTATCTTTAAGCTCGAGATGAAACCACATCACAAACTTCTTTGTTTTTTTATTATAAACCACTTTTGGCCTTTCGATTACACTTCCTTTTACAATATCACTATTCGGATCATTACTAACAGGCAGTGCAATCCCAGCATCTTTCCAATTGTATAAGTCTTTTGAGGCGTAAACATGTACACCAACTTGGGCTGTATTTCCAATTTCACCTTCCACTTTATGTTCTCCGAACCAATAATAAACACCATTATGCAATAAAACACCTCCACCATGTGCATTAATGTGAACTCCTTTATCGTCGTTCCAAATTTTCCCTGGGGTAAAAGCAGATAATTTTGTTTGTTGTGCAAGCATTTTAGCCGTAAAGCCAAAAAGAAGCAGCGTTAAGGTAATGATGTATTTCATGACAAAGATTTAATCTGGTTCAATAACTGTTAAATTAACAGTTATTGAATATAAAAATAAGATAAAGGTTTAATTATTTTGTAGAATTACGATTTAATTTTTCCAAGTAAGTACCTGTACAGCAGTTGGCACACTATTTGCCTTTCCTTCGCCGTCAACCTGTTCTACTTTTTGAACAAGTAAATCTAATCGTTTTTTAGCTGTCCAAAGCTGGGTATCAAAAGTGGGTTCCCACTCTCCTACACTAAAGGAAGTAAGATCTTTGCATACCCAAACTGTATTACTTATATCGTTGCTAGTGGCGATAGAAACTTTATTTCCTCTTTCTATATCTCTAAAAATAAGTGCTACACCAGTAGACCAACAAATTAATTGTGGCCGGGATATCGGGATTTTCTTTGTTCCGCCTCCACTTAGGCTAAAAGCTGTTTTTCGAAAAGCTAGTGTATTTACCTCCCAATTTTTACCTGTTTTATATACTATATGGTATTGGGGAACCGTCTCGCCCTTATCTCTCCAATAAGTAGCAATAAAAGGTTTTCCATTTTCGTCGGCATACATCGAAGTTTGATTAATAAGTTCACTATTTTGAGGGATTTTTAACGCATATTCTGCATTATTCTCAGAGATTGGCAATTGGTAGATTGATTCATCAGATTTCTTCCAGGTTAATCCACCATCGGTAGATTTTGCATAGCACAAATCGTGGTTACTGGCTACATCAGGGCTTTCTCTCCAAACCCACGACAAATGAATTGTTCCCTTTGCATCGATAGCTGTTTGTATGTATGCATTTCGTTTACCTTCTCCATCTATCAAATTGTTTTGAATTCGCTTCCAGTTTCTTGTTTTTAACTCGTATCGATTAATCATCAGGTTTCCATTTCCTGAGCCACCATCACGGTAGAAAAATAATAGATCACCATTAGTTAATTTATAAAACTCGGGATAGCTTACCTTATTTTCTTTCGTTCCTAACATAGCCCCCTTATTTCCAAGCACTAAATTTTCGGGATGTACTGATTTAGCATAATTTAAATTGTTATTATGTTGCCCCCAAGCTATATGCAAAAAACCCTGTCCATCTACCATTATACTGATGGATTTGTGTGCATCGCTTGCATCGCCTTGGTATTGGGTTCTTAAAATTTCCCACTTTTGTGCATTAAGCTTCCGTTTAGCTAAAACTACAAATTGATCGGCATCGTAATAGGCAGCATATTGGTTATTCTTAAATGTTGTTAATGCATTCTTTCTAAAAACAACAGTGTTCACCGAGTTGTTTGCCCACCCATTAACAGCTATAGTACTCAAGGCACTTTCTTGACCGTTTACTGTATACACAATGCAAATGCAAAGCAGGAAGCTACCTAAAATTTTATACATCTTCTATCGTATGTCTGTACTATGATCGTTTGGAAAATCTTCTCCGCTCCAAATTTTTTGAGCACTCCATTTTACAGCAACATTTGCCCAAAAGGGATCGGTTTCTGGTAAACCTAAAGGTAAAAATATACTAGTGCATAAATAAGGACTTCCTTGATTATTATAAACGTCGGCCAAATTAGGTTGGGCGCCTGATAAGCCAATGGTTAACCAACCATCTTTGTAGGTTGTAGGGCTTTCTAATGTTCTTTTAATAACCGCAGTTAGGGCGCAACGCACTTGCTCTGGGCTCAATTGTTTTGGTAATCTACTTTTTGATGCCATATCGGCTAAATGATGAAATGCGGCACCGCGATAAATAATAGACCTTCCTGTTGCCGGGAAAGTACCATCTGAATTAATTAAACGCTCTTGAATTACTGCATAGCGTTCATTTCGTCTTTTAATTTTATCGAACATAGTATTGTAAGCATTCGACTTTTTGCCAATAATATCAACCAATGTTCCCAAATACGGATGGATTACAAAGCTGTTGTAATAATCGAAAGCGTAATTATTGCCATCTTTGTACATACCATCGCCAACATACCACTGTTCTAATTGCTGTAGCGCATAGTCAACTCGCATTACATCCCACTCGCAGCCAAATTTAGCCATAAATGCTTCATTCACTGCCGAAAAAAGAAGCCAATTCGAAAATCCAGGTTTAAACTTCCTTGTTGTAGCAATCGATTTAACTAATAATGCTTGGTTTTTTTTATCCAGGTTTTCCCATAACCAAGGTGCACGGATAAAAGCTAAGGCCACAAAAGAGGCATCAACCAGTTGTTGCCCACCAATATCATAACGCATAAAATCTTTTGCATTCGAATCTAACGAATTTTTAATCCCTTGTAGCACCCATTCACGGTATTGTTTACGTAGGGCTATTTCAGGTTCAGATCCGCCTTCTAATTGCAACCAAGGTGCAATTCCGCTTAACACCCTACCTAATACTTCTACATATTGTACTTTAATGCGGTGTTCTTTATTATCAATACGAATAGAGGTTGTGGTGGGCATTGCAATGCGTAAACTGTCTTTTGCTAAATTGTAAAGTACAGGTTTCACCATTTTATCCATTTCCCGAAGCCAAATTTGACGATCGGTTAAGGGAGTTGATTTTATAGCCTTACTTTTCTTCTGTGCAAATACTAGGTTTGTACATAGGGTGAGGATTAAAAAAAGAACTAGGCTTTTATTTAATGTTTGTTTCATGAGTTATTTTTTGTTCGTTAAAAACCTAAACATTTCGCAATTTGCTAATAAAAATGCCCCTACACCGAAATTTGAGGTCGAATTGGCATCTACTACCTGTCCAGGAATTGCTTTTTCGCCAATGGGTTGCACATAACCCACCTTTCCGCTTTCTTGAAGCGCAGTTTTCGTAAGGTATTGGTATCCTTTTTTTGCCGCTGGTAGGTATTTACTTTCTTTAAGCAAACCATTATTTATCCCCCATAACAAGCCGTAGGTAAAAAATGCTGTTCCACTTGTTTCTGGTCCTGGTGCATGCTGAGGGTCGAGAATACTCCTGGTCCAATACCCTTCGGCCTGTTGATTTTTAATGAGCGCTTTCGCCATGTTTTGATATATCGTTACATATTCATCGCGATGTGAGTTATCTTTTGGCAAATCTTTTAACACTTTTGCCAAGCCTGCAAATACCCAACCATCGCCTCTGGCCCAAAAATCTTTCTTGCCGTTTACGCTTTTGTGTTTTGGATATACATATTTTGCATCTCTATAATACAGTTTTGCTTTCGAATCGTACATAATACTATTGGCATAGGTGAAGTACTCATATAGTTTATCTAAATATTGCTGATTACCAGTTAATTTGTACATTTTAGTCATTACTGGCATTACCATGTACAAGCCATCGGCCCACCACCAATAATCGTTTCCAGCAGTGCTCATTTCATACTCCATTACTTCTTTTGCTCTGGCTATTTTGTGTGGTTCTGGATTTAAATTGTAGAGATCGATATAGGTTTGAAAGCAGATTTGCCAGTCGCCAAATAATACATACTCATCGGTTTCACCATATTTATACTTCCATTTACTTTTATCTGTGCTTTTGGCTCCCATCCACTTATTATGAATTGCCCATGTCTCTGAATAATTTTTATATACTTCATTTTTAGTGATTTCGTAAGCCTCCATATTTCCGGTATGGTAAGCAGCATGATCCCAAAATGCTCTTACTTCTGGCTTTTGCGTAGTTTGCCAGTAGGTATTTGATTTATTGATGGCAGCAAGCACTTCTTCTTTTGAAGGTAAATTTTGTGCATTTGCAATCTTTACAACAAGTAAAAATGCGATGAGCCAAGCGTATGTTTTCATTATTTTAATTTATTTATTCCTACTAATGTGGGTATTATTTTTTTGATGCTTCCATCGTCGTTAAATTCCATTTTATCGATACAGATTTCGCGATTAAAACCAGCAGCGCTACCCATGATGATGCCTTTTGGCTTTGTAAAACGATGATAAATAATGTACCACTCGTCTTTACCCGGAATTTGAACTACACTATTGTGCCCTGTTCCATAAATTCCTTGTGCTACATCTTTCGATAAAATTAAATTATCTTCTGGAATAGTTATTTTTCCTATCGGACTATCAGAATAGCCATATCTAACCCGATAATTTTCGCTTCGGGTATCGTCTTCAGACCACATGAAATAATATTTTCCGTTTCGATAAAATACTTCAGTTCCTTCTCTAAAAGAAGAGTTGGGGGTTATAATTTTAATCGCATTTGTATCTATGGTAATCATATCTTCATTTAGTGGTGCAACTGCCATATACATATTTCCCCAATACAAGTAACTTTTACCTGTTTTAGGATCTGTGAATACATCGGGATCTATTTCTTGTCCGCCTCTAACACCCTTAGGCTTGCTGGCAATCAAAGGTGCGCCTATATCTGTAAACGGACCTGTAGGTTTATCGGCTACTGCTACCCCTATCTTTTGTGCAGCTGTAAAATAATAAAAGTATTTATATACTCCATTTATTTTCTTTTCGATAATAGTTGGCGCCCAAGCATTTCGTTTTGCCCACTTGGTATCTTTTGGTAAGTCGAGGATAACCCCTTCATCTTCCCAGTTTACCAAGTTAGTAGATGAAAACGCTTTGAAATAGGTACCACTCCAACCGGTAAAACCGTCGCTTGTAGGGTATAGATAATATTTTCCGGTTTGGTTCGAATACAAAATCTCAGGATCAGCATAGTAGCCATCTAAAACCGGATTGTTATGTATAGTGGCTGTAACGGCATAGGTTTGTTTTATTTTATCGGTAGCTATTGTGATTTTTACTGTGCCTTTGCTAAAATCGTAAGGTGCTTTTGGTGTTAGGATAAGGTTAGGTAAATCTAAAAACTTTGGGTCTAGTGCTTTGAGATTGCTACCATTTTTAACCGGTAAGAAAACTGTTTTATTAATAGTATCAACAGTGATGTTTATTTTTTTTATCGCTGAAGATTTCGTTTCAGAAAATACATCGCTTGGTGTGTACCACTTGTTCATTAAACGTGCTGCTTCTTGTGTGGTGATAGGCATTACTGTTCCGTGGCGAGGATGGAAATCCATACTAATCTCATGGTCTATTACAGTAAACTTTTTTAAGTCGGTGGTTTTGGTAAACTGATACTTGCCACTCATATAACGATCGTACATTAAAACATACCCTTGTCCATTGTTCAATTTAAATACACCTGCCCCCTCAACAGCGTCTGTAGTTTGCTGTACTGCCCCATCTTGTAAAATGTATCCTTTTGTAAGTTCATCAGAAATAGCCACACGAATGCCCAAGCCAGAACCTTCCGTTTTATAGAATAGATGGTACTTCTTATTGTGAAAAATAATTTCCCCATCAATGCATGCTCCATTTGTTGGACTAAAATAAAGTTGTTGTGGTGTAGTTTCTAAATCTGTAAAATCGGTATTGGCATAAGCATAATAAATCTTATCTGGGTCTTTCCCATGTTTCATAGACCAATAGATTATGTATTTACCTACCTTTTCATCGTAAATGGTTTGAGGTGCCCACACACGTAATAAATTTTCGTTATCGGTAAATCTCTTTTGAATATTGACGATACTGGAGGTCCAGTTAATTAAATCGGTCGACTTTAATAAAACCATTGCTCGGTTACTGTCCCAACCTTTTGCAGAAACCATATCGGTAACTACCATATAAAAGGTTTTACCATCCGCACCCCTTAAAATATGTGGGTCTCTAACGCCACCTGTTTCGCTAATAGCACTAGAAGAGATAACAGGCTGATTTTTATTTAATGCCCTAAACGTATAACCATCTTTACTAATGGCAAAACGAATCGATTCTTCGGCCCCAGTATTTCCTGTAAAGTAGGTAAACAAGTAAGCCGTATTTTGCGAGTGAGCAAAAAAACTGAAGCTAAGAAATAATAGCGATGCTAGAAACGGTTTAAAAAAGTTGTGTTGTGTCTTCAATTTCAAATATTTGGTATGCTAAGTACATTAATTTAATTCATTTTACAAGGGGGTTTAATGATACTTTATAGGGGGTATTTAATTCAAATTGGTATTAATGCTGTAGTGTTTATGAAATGTTTTACGATGTTTCTTAATAAATGCCGATGGTGTAAGTTTGAACTGATTTTGAAATTGTACCCTAAAGTATTTAATATCATTTATTCCTACTCTAAAAGCCACTTCGTTGATATTAAGGTTCGTGTTGATTAACAATTCAGCAGCTTTTCTTAAACGTGTAAAACGAACAAAACTATTTATAGATAAGCCAGATGTAGTTTTTATTCTTTTATAAAGGTTAGAATGACTCATGCTTAGCTCGGAGGCCAATATTTTCACGTTAAAGCTAGACGACATCAAATTGCTTTCAATAATCATAATCGCTTTTTGAATAAAGCTTTTATCTTCTTGCGAGATCTTATTTCGTTCAGATTTTAAAGTTACTTCGTTATAAAAATATGATTGTAAATTGCTTCTATTTTTTATTACGCCATTAATTTTTGCCGTAAACAATTCTTTATCAAATGGTTTGCTAATAAAATCGTAAGCACCAACTTCAATCCCTTGTAATTTGAGTTCTGCACTTGGATCAGCGGTAAGCAAAATTACTGGAATATGGCTTAGTGTTTGATCAGCTTTTATTTCCCTACAAAATTCTATCCCATTCAGTTTATCCATATTTACGTCCGAAATAATAATATCAGGTAGATGCTCTCTGGCTTGTTCTAAACCTTCTAAACCATTTAGTGCTTTATAAATTATAAAATTTTGATGAAAAATCTGATGAATGTATTCAATAATCTGTTCATTATCATCGACTACTAAAATAGAATGCAGGTCTGAAATAAGCAATTCGAGATTTTGAATGGTGTCGCTTTGGTTTGCTTCTTCTTCGGCAATCAATTCGTTCACGTAATTGAGTTGTTCTTTCTCTTCTACAAATTCTATTGGTTCTTCAATTACATCGCCCTTTGGCAAAGCAATAAAAAATATGGTTCCTTCGGCTGGTTTAGATAGGTATGAAATCTTACCCTTATGCAGCTCTACGAAATTCTTCACTAAATACAAACCAATTCCAAAGCCAATTTTCATTGAACTTTTGCTCATTACCTTATAAAACTTATCGAATAACTTTTCGCCTACTTCATCGGGTATGCCTGCGCCGCTATCAGCTATCTGCATTTCGATTGTATCATTAATTAAACGTATAGAAAGTGTTACCTCTCCACCTTTAGGTGTAAATTTTAAGGCATTCGAAAGCAGGTTAAATAAAATGATTTCTAATTTATCGCGATCTGCATGGATAATAAGTTCTTCGTTGTCGCATTCAAAAGTATAGCTAATATTGTTGTTGTTTGCTAAGTAGTTAAAACACAAAAATATTTCCTTAGCAAATTTGAAAAGATTAATTCTAACGAGCTTAAGGGGTTCATTTTCATTTTCTGTTCTTCTAAAAAGCAGCAATTGATCTACCAAACTCAGTAAGCGTCGAGAATTTCGATAAACCACATTTAAATCATTCTTTTCTTGACCAGCTTCTTTCGTGCTTAAAATATCTTTTATTGGGTTTACGATTAAGGTTAGTGGTGTTCGGAGCTCGTGCGAAATGTTGGTGAAAAAATTCAATTTTTTCTCATTCAGTTCTTTTTCCCGTTCAACTTTTAAGTTGGCCATCTCAATTTCATGCTTTAAACGATCTTGTCTTCTACTGTATTTTAAGAAAATAATATATGCTGTTATAATTAATACAGCGTATAAAGCGTAGGCCCACCAAGTACGATACCAAGGGGGTAAAACTTCAATGATAATAATTTTTTCATTTTTAGCCCAAGCACCTTCGGTGTCGGTACTTTTGAGGTGAAGTTTATATCGGCCTTCGTTTAAGCGAGAATAGTAAGCATTGTTTAGCTTATCAGTGTAATTCCAATCTCTGTCCCAACCCTCTAAGTAATAGGCGTATTTAATCTGATCTTGAAAAGAAAATTCTATAGCCGAAAAATTAACTGAAATTACGGCAGCGTTGTAAGGGATTGATATTCTCTCAAGCCCTACTATCGATAATTCATTCTTATAAGTTGGATCTTCATCAATGAGAATATTGTTAACTCTAAAATCGGTAATTACTATTTTTGGTACGCGTTTATTGATTTGGATGCTATCAGGAAAGAACTTATTGAAGCCATTTATTCCGCCAAAAAGCAGTTCTCCATTTCGCAAGCGTAAAGCCGCATTGTAATTAAATTGATTACTTTGTAAACCATCGGTTGCAAAGTAATTCTTAACCTTAAATGTTTTGCTATTAAATTTTGAAAGCCCGTTATAGGTGCTGCACCACAGATTACCTTTATTATCTTCTAGAATATTAAGAATAGAATTGCTTGGTAAGCCATCAGATTGAATATAGCGCGAAAGTTTTTTAGTTTTTCGATCCAATTTCAGCAATCCCCCCCCTTCAGTTCCTATCCAAAGTTGATGATAGCGATCTTCATGAATAGCTCTTATCGCAATGTCAATAGGGATGTACTGATGTTTTTTATGCACAACATCTATTTGGATAAGGTGAGTATAATTGCCACCCCAAAGTATTCCTTGTCGATCTTGATAAAGGGTATGAATATCTTTTAATCTAGAATCGAAAAGTTCGAATTTATCTACATTAGGATTATATAAATAGAGTGCGCCTCCTTTAGTAGTTCCTGCCCAAAGCCGATTACTTTGGTCTTGAAAAATTTTCCAAACATTAGGTTCTTCGACGCTTTTTGCACTATTATAACATTCGTAATGTTTAAAATTTTTTCGCTGCTTATCAAAACGATCTATGCCTCCGTTAAAAGTGGTTATCCAAATATTTTGCTGATGATCGTTTATGATGCTTGTTACAAAATTGCTCGATAAAGATGTAGGTTCTTCAGGATGATGAACATAATTGGTATAAGTATTCAGCTTTGGGTTCCATAAGCTTAATCCGCCTCCATCCGTACCAATCCAAATGTTTCCATTTTCATCTTCACAAAATGATAAAATAAAATTATTTACCAGTGTATTGTTACGAAATGGATCACTCTTAATGGTTCTAAACTGTGCTTGTTCATTGTCTATAACATTTACCCCACCCCTTAAGGTAGCAATCCATTTTCTGGCTTCTCGGTCTATATAAACGGCGCCTACAGAGTTACTACTTAACATTCCTTTATCTCTCGAAGTATTTAAAAAACTCGAAGTTTTAGTTTCCAAATCTATAATGGTAATTCCTCCGCCATCGGTAGCTACCCAAAGTTTTTTTTGTTGGTCGATTGTTAAGCCCATGATGTTATCATTGCTTAGTTTAACCTTAATTCGATCTAATTTTCCGGTAGATTTGTGATAAGAAAATAACCCTTTCTCAGTACCAATCAATAATTCGCTTTTTAAGGTATTGAGGGTTGTGGTTACCGAATTAATCTTAGAATTAACAAGGATTAATTTCTCTGTAGTAACACTATACTTACATAAACCTACATCTTTAACAAAAACCCAAAGGTCATTTTTTTCATCAACGGCTAGTCCACGTGCGGTAAAATCTAAAGTATTGCCGAAAGAAATCCGTTTCGCAATAAGAGAATTTTTTTGAACGCGAAACAAACCCTTTTCATCTGTTGCAAAGTAAGCAGTTTCATTCTTACCAACAGTAATTGAAGTAATTGGGGCAGTAATTTTAACTTTTTTCCCTTTCTCGATATAAAAAATCGGATGTATTCTCGAATTTGAATAATCAAAAAGCGAAATTCCTTTTTGTGTTCCAATCCATATTCTATTTTGATCATCTCCACTTAGCGCGGTGATATGGTTGTTAATGAGTGAATTTTCATCATCCCATTTATTTCTGAATATCTTAAAACTATAGCCGTCGTAACGATTAAGTCCATCATAAGTACCCATCCAAATAAAACCAAAACGATCTTGATATAATGAATTTACAACATTATTAGAAAGACCTTGTGCTACACCAATATTTTTAATTAGCTGATCATTTAATTGCGCAAAACACGTACTAAGACTTAACAATAAGTAAGAAATCCCTATAATTAACTTTAGGAGGTAATGTTTTGACATTGGCTTAATTAAACTCAGATATTTGGTTCACCTAAAGTACAAAATAAATAAACGTTACAAAGACATTTGTTTATTTCATCACCATTTTTATCTTTCCTAACAAAGCTGAAGCTCCTTTAAATCTATTAAGTTTTAAAATTATCAACATTTTTGCTTCTAATTGCATGGGTATAATACGACGGAAGGTTTTTACCCCACACTACAGAACTATTTCTTAAGCTAAGATCACTTTTAATAAAGGCTTCTACCTGGAGTCCATCTTATATTAGGCAGAATAAGGAAAGGTTACATTTCTTAATTCGTGTACGATAACTTATATATTTTTCTTAAAATTTATAGCTTATTATTAAACAGAATATCCTATTATTGTATTTCGTCGGGGACTTATATTTAGCTCCTCTTAACCACTTATAAACCGATATGAAATTAGCACAATGTATCATTGGCTGGTTGCTATTAGCCAGTACCGTACATGCCGAAGTTAAACTCCCACAATTGGTGAGCAATGGCATGGTAATGCAAAGAAATTCTAATCTAAAGATTTGGGGTTGGGCTAATGTAGATGAAGAAATAACCGTAACCTTTAAGCATAAAACATACCGCACAAAAACTGGTGCAGATAAGCAATGGTCTGTAACTATTCCACCGCAACAAGCTGGCGGGCCTTTTACCATGCTCATCAACAAAATTGAGCTGCACGATTTGTTAATTGGTGATGTTTGGTTATGTGCTGGGCAATCGAATATGGAAGCGTTAATGAGCAGATCCAATATTCAAGCAAATTATGCTAATGTAATCCAAGAAAGTAATTACCCTCAAATTAGGCAATTTACCGTTAAAAGAAATATGGCATTTATTCCCATTACTGATGTAACGAGTGATAAGGGATGGGTTGCTGTCAATCCTACAACGGTGTTAGATTTTTCGGCAGTTGCTTATTTTTTTGCTAAAGATCTATATCAAAAATATAAAGTACCCATAGGCATCATCAATTCGAGTGTAGGTGGCACACCAATTCAATCGTGGGTAAATAGCGAATCGTTACAACATTTCCCAGCCTATGCAAGTGTTTCAGAAAAATTAAAAGATACGACCGAAGTAGCACGTATTCTTAAAGCACACCAAATAAAAACCAACACATGGTATAAATCAATTAAAGAAGAAGATTTAGGTATCCTACAAAAATGGTTTTCAGTAAGTGCTCCTCATGAAATCGATTGGCAAAAAATTAACAGCCTTTCAACGTTCGATCAGCAAATTAAACTCCCTATATATGGATCCATGTGGTTTAAAACTACAGTTAATGTTCCCCAACATTTGGCGGGCAAACCCGCGAAACTAGCTTTGGGAATGATGCATACTGAAGATGAAACCTACTTAAATGGAGAAAAAATAGGAAGTATTAATAGTGGGTATACTGAGCGCAACTACCCTATCGCGGCAGGACTACTAAAGGAAGGTGAAAATACTATTACCATCCGACTTATAAGTCCAACTACTGGAATAAGTTTTAACCCAAAAAACAATTATCAGGTTAAATTCGAAAATGATTCTATTGCTTTTACCAATCCATGGAGGTTTAAATTCGGAATTGAACAGCAGCTTTTACCAAAAGGAAACGGTTTATCCTTACATAGCCCTACAGCCTATTATTATGCTATGATCAAACCTCTTGCCAACTACGCAATTAAAGGGATAGCATGGTATCAAGGCGAAAGCAATATTCCAAAGCCTGAAGAATACAAAGATTTGCTGAATTCGTTAATTAACGCGTGGCGAAAAGATTGGCAGCAAGCAAATTTGCCATTTCTTTATGTACAATTAGCCAACTATTCTAGTACAGGCATTGAATCTGCTGTTAGCAACTGGGCTTTATTGAGAGAAGCACAGATGAAAACCTTAAAAACACCTTATACTGCCATGGTGGTTACGCACGACATTGGCGAAAAAGAGGACATTCACCCTCGAAATAAATTAGATGTTGGAAAACGTTTGGCCTTGGCCGCAAGAAAAGTTGCTTACGGCGAAAACATTGTCTTTTCTGGGCCAATTTATCAATCGCTAAAAATTGTGGGCAATGAGGTTTTTATTTCATTTAATCACCTCGGTAAAGGATTAATGCATACTGGCGAAAATTTAAATGGGTTTAGCCTATCAGCTGATGGCAAAATTTTTACACTTGCTAAATCGAAAATAGTTGGAAAACAGGTAGTTGTTTGGAGCGAAAGTATCACCAAACCTATTGCTGTACGCTATGCCTGGGCCGATAGCCCTGATGGCGCAAATTTATATAATAAAGAAGGTTTACCTGCATCTAGTTTTAAAAGCAATTAATTTTATGAATTTCCAGAAAGCACTTTTCACCCTTTTATCACTTAGCTTATCGTTAACTACTGCTGCTCAAAGTTTTAGAGTAGATCAAAGCTTAATTGCCACACCACTTACCGATAGCACAAATTTTTCATTGTTAAATTCGAGACTAGGTAGTCGATTTACCTTTTCGTTACTCAATGAGAAGCAAAGCATACAAACCGGTAGTTTGGGTTTCGATATGGACGAGCAAACGGGTTTATTAATTGGCATAACCGTTAATCAAAAATTTTATTGCTTCAGAACAACTAAACTCCCCAGAAATGCGATCTATTTTAACAACCAAGAGCTTAAATTCGGGCCAACATCTATGCAAATTACTGGCGAAACCCCAGAAGGTGTTAAGGTTAATTTCACTTTAATTTCTGCCTTTACTTCGTCAAAAGATTTAACAGATACTGCAGCCATCAAAACGCAAATCTTCCCTGGGTTTTACATGCAGGTTAATATTGTTAACGAAAGTAAAGCTGCTGTAAATGGCATACTTAAAGTTGCTGTAGCCAAAACACCGGTAAAGGGCTTCAACTTTATGAGCCTCGAACCTATGAAACCAAACAATGGCGAACAAAGAGTTTTGTTTAGAGATAATGCCAGTTTAAACGGAAAGGCTGCATTAGAGGCTATTAAAACACCCGCTAAAGCCACGTTTAATGAAGGAGGATTTGGAGGCTTGGTGTATGAATTTAACATCCCACAACATGGTCAAAAAGAGTTTAATCAAATTTATGCCACCCACCATAACGATACCGTAATAGAAGATAGACGGGTAAATCAACCACTCCGTTTTTACTATACGCAATATTGGAAAAACATCGATGAAGTGTTAGCCTATGCAAAAGCACACCTTGCAGAAAACTTAAGCCTAACGCAAAAGTTTGAAGACAACTTAATGAATAGTAAGTTAACCGCTCAAGAAAAATGGGTTTTGGCACTCACCTTTCATACTGATTTAGCAAATACTTTTTTCTTAATTGATGCCAATAAACTGCCAAGATTTTACGTTTCTGAAGGTCGATTTAAGCACTTAAGCACAGTAGATGTGGCGCACGAAACCGAAGTAAGTGCCATTTTTAGTCCTTGGCGATTAAAACTGCAACTTAGTCAGTGGACAAACTACATTGCCAGAGAAGAACTAACCATACCAGCCAATGCAGTTCAAAACAAACCAGCTTACCAACAAGGGATGACTGCAGCAGAATATGGCCCTTATTTATACCACGACGTAGGCGATTTGCCCTTTGTAAGCGAAACAGCAAATTACAATTACGGGCCGCACATGGCAGTTGAAGAAAACACATCATTTGTATTACTGCTCTATTATTATTGGAAAATTAGTCACGACGATGCTTTCGTAAAATCGATGTTGGGTACAGTTGATGTATTGTTGCAATCGGTTATCAATAGAGATACCAATGGAAATGGAATAGCCGATAAAGCATATGGGTGGACCACCTACGATGCCAATGAAGCACTAAAACTTTCGCCAGACAATACCTTTTTAGGCGCCAAGCAGCTCAGTGCATACGCTGTAGCAGCCGAAATGTTTAAAGCTTTAGCCAATAAAGAACAGGTTAAAGCAATAGATGCCACAAAAACGGGTGTAGTTGATGGAGAAGGTGCTGGTTATAAAAACGCAGGGGTTGCTATAAACAATGAGAGTTTGCGTATCAAACAAGCATTGCACTTCGAAAAGGAAGCCAATCTTATCCTTACCACTCTCAAAAAAGCGCAAAAAAAATATGGGTTTATTCCGGTTAGTTTAGACGAAAGCTTTCCTAAATGGAACCAGCGTTCGGTAGTAATTGGCGAGGGTTTATTTTTACCTGGTCTTGCAGGAACAAAATCCGCAATATTAAATGAATTAGCCTCAGTGCTTAAAAAGGACTATGCCGATACTTACGCACAAAGCATAACCGATTATGGAATTAAATTAACCACCCAAGAAGGCACAACTTGGTTTAGCAAAACTATCGTTGCAGATGTAGTTGCCGAACAATGGTATGGAATTAAACACTCTTCTGCTCCCTACATTTACCAATGGAATAAGAATAGCCCGTATGCGTATAACGATGGCTTGCTTAAAAAAGATGACGTTTGGATTGGCTACTGGTACCCTAGAGGCATTTCTATATTAGGTTATTGGATGCTTCAAAAGTAGCATAACGCTTTTGTAAGAAATTTTTCATAAACAGGTTTACTTCCCATAAATCGCTTACATCGAGTTGATTAAATGGCAACTGAGGCATATAGGGATATGGGCCAAACTCGCAGGTAATGGTTAATGCCTTTGCTTTTAAAGCAAGGTGACGTTGCACAATAGCATCCCACCATTGGCAATGAAAATCGAGTGCCTCCTTCCATTCGGGTGCTGCCGGATTATTTACCTGTGGACCTCCCAGAAAGCCTACACGGGCATGAAAATGAGCTGCACGACTAATTGCAAGATTTACTGCTTCTAGCTGGTTTTGTAAATACGATTCGGCCACACAGCACCAATGAGAAAAATCGGCCGTTAGTTTTAAATCTGGATACTTATGCAGATAATTAATGGTAGATGTAGTACAAAAACTAAATTTACCCCGATGCGTTTCATGCAGAATAAGCAATCCTGTTTCCGTGGCTATCCTTGCTGCACTTTCGATTAATATGCTATTTTGTTCGAACGTAAAAAAATCCTTTCCAGTTTGCGAATTGATAAAAATTGGTTTTGCTGCTGCTAAAGCATATAGCCTACTTTCAAATTGTATCAGGTGATCATCAAAATCAGCTGTTGAGGTTTCAAAATGTTGACCTATCCAGCTCAAGTCGTTACTTTTGAGTGCTTCGAACATGCTTGCTTTTTCTTCTTCATCAGTAGGCAAATTCGCCTCTACCCCAGCGTAACCTGCTTGCTTTGCTTTAAAAGCAAAATCGGCCCACGATAAATGCCTGTTTCCCCATCGGGGGATATAAAAATTAATTTTCATCAGTATATAGTTTGCTTTTTAAAGGTGATGAAGCTATCATGAGTTTATTCATTTCGGTTTGTGAATGTAAACTCATGATGGTTTCATCGGTATGTATGTATTGTAGTTTATATGCGCTTGGTGTTGCCCCTTTTGTCCGCTTAAATAAACGATTAAAGTAAGATGGGTTATTAAACCCCGACTCGAATGCCACCTCAGCTATGGTAAGATCTCCTTTTAGCAATAATTTTGCAGCATTGCCCAACCTAATCTCGTTCATAAAATCTTTAAATGTTTTTCCAGTTTTCTTTTTAAAATATCTGCAAAATGCAGCGGTATTCATATTACATTTTAAAGCAATATCTTGCACACTTAAATCAGTTTTAAAATTGTTTAACACATAATTGTACACAGTATCTATTTTCTCGATATCGTTACTTTTATACTGATGAGCATAGCCAATGCTACATAAATAAGAGTACGATTTCTGTGTAGCGATGTTCAATAAAATTTCGGTTAAGGCAATAATTTTTTGTCCCTCGTTAAGGCTTAAAAAGTGTATTAATTTCTGTTGTAAATCCGCATGTTGCTGGCCAATATAAATCCCTCGTTTAGCGTTGTTTAATAAATCGAAAACAGGTTTCATGGGTGGAATTTTCAGAAATTCGCTTCCAGCATAGTCTCGATTAAATCTGATGATAATTGCTTCAGCGGCTTTTTCTTCTGTTTTCTGATAATAACTAATATGATTTCGCCAATAGTGAGGCAAGCGTGAACCTAACAAAACGATTTCGCCAGGCTTGAACTCAGAGATATGATCGCCTATAAATTTAGTGCCTTCACTTTTTAGTACAAAAGTAAGTTCCAACTCATCGTGAAAGTGCCAAGGATTTGCGAAATAACTTACCTGTTCCCTACGTGCGTCGATATAAAACGGGCTGTAAGCTGGAACTTTAAGATGTATGGGTTTCATTGCACAAAAATTAACAAAATAATATAAATAATCATAATAATAGCAAAATTTGTACTATATGTAGCAAAATTTGCGCTAAAAACAACTTCATTTTTAACCTAGCTTCGCTTATACCAATCTAAGTTTGGTTGATAAATGTTGTTTTTGTTAGAATTATCGTCATTGCGAGGCACGAAGCAATCTACTACGTGCGCAAAGGTGTGTAACCTATCGCTTTAAGATTGCTTCGTGCCTCGCAATGACGATCTAGCAATATAACAGTCTGTAAAACAGTCATTTTTATCAAAATAATATCGAACTCAGTTACTAATATAAATACCATTGAGCGTTATGAAAATTTCTTACGGATGGAAAATTTGCATCCTCATATTTTTTAGCACAACAATTAATTACCTGGATCGACATGTGCTAAGCATTTTAGCACCTGAACTACAGCAATTATATCATTGGAGTGAAATAGACTACAGTTATATTGTAATGGCATTTCAGGTTTCGTATGGTTTAGGCGTGGTGTTAACAGGTAAACTATTAGATAAATTTGGCACCAAGTGGATATTTGCCATTGGTGTAGGTTTATGGAGTGCCGCAGGGATGGCACATGCTTTTGCAAAGGGAGCGTTCGGATTTGGTATTGCACGTTTTAGTTTGGGATTGGGGGAGTCGGTTAATTTTCCGGCCAGTGTAAAAACAGTTTCAGAACTATTTCCGCCATCTCAAAAGGCATTTGCCACTGGTTTTTTTAATGCAGGATCAAATATAGGTGCCATTGTAGCTCCTTTATTAATTCCATTTATTGCCTTTAAATTCGGTTGGCAATGGGCATTTATCTTAACAGGTGCTTTAGGCTTTATATGGCTCTTTTTTTGGTTCATCACTTATAAAACGCCAGTAAAAACGGCCGTAACCGTACAAACATTAACATTAACGAAAAGCTGGAAGCAAGTAGTTTTAAGAAAAGAGGTATTAACAATTTGCTTAGTTCGATTCATCTCTGATCCAACTTGGTGGTTTTTATTGTACTGGCTCCCTAAATTCTTAAATGAAACCAAAGCAGTAAGTACAGGATCGTTAGGTTGGCCTTTGGTAACCGTTTACGTATTGGCCGATATTGGCAGCTTAGCAGGCGGTTATTACTCTTCGTATTTGATTAAAAAGGGCAAAGGTATATATGCATCCAGAAAACAGGCATTACTTACCTGTGCTTTAATTGCCTTATTACTTTGTGGCGTAGGCTTTACCACTAATTTATGGAATGCGGTGCTCTTAATTGGCCTCGGGGCAGCCGCACATTGTGGCTGGACGGCAAATATATTTGCTACCATTACCGATATTTTTCCAACAGAAGAGGTGGGAACAGTTATGGGTGTAGCCACGCTTTCTGCAGTAAGTGGTGGAATTGTATTATCACTTTTAACCGGGCAGATTTTAACATTAACAGGTGGATATGGCGGCATATTTATGATGGTAGGCTGCACCTATCTCATTGGTTATATTTTACTTATCAAATTAATCCCAGAAATAAAAACAGCTAAAAATTAATAATATGGACTATAAAAAACTAAGCCCTGCAGATAAAACCCTTTTTGATAGAGATGGTTATGTATTAATTAAAGGAATGTTAAAGCCTGAAGAGGTAAAAAAGCTGTATTCAATTGCCATAGAAGATGAAGTAATCAGCAAAAAATCATTTGATAGAGGTGATTCGAATGGATTAAGAACCAAGCTTGCACTTTGGTATTCGTTAGGCGATGATGCGTATAGTTTGTTAGCACGTTCGAAGCGAATTGTAGAAGGTGCAAATTTATTATTAGCCGGAGAATCTGTTCATTTCCACTCTAAGTTAATGCAAAAAGAGCCTAAAGTTGGTGGTGCATGGGAATGGCATCAAGATTATGGCTATTGGTATCGTGATGGTTTCCTCTATCCACAAATGTTAAGTGTACTTACAGCCTTAAGTCCGGCAACTAAAGAAAATGGCTGCTTGCAAGTGCTTAAAGGTTCACATTTGGTGGGGCGAATAGAGCATGGCTTTAGCGGCGAACAGGTTGGTGCCAATCAAGAACGTGTGGATGAGTTGATGAAAAAGTTAGAGCTCGTATTTGTAGAAATGGAAGCAGGCGATACGTTATTCTTTCATAGCAACACCTTACATCGCTCGGATGCTAATTTGAGTGATGCCCCACGATGGTCATTAATATCGGCCTATAACCTCATTACTAACAAGCCGTATAAAGGAAATTATCCCTCTGCTAGCGAAGTGATAAACATAGTTAACGATCAAACCTTATTAGAATCAAACAGCGAAGGCATACAAGAAAATGCGAATTTTTTAGTGAAATAAATTTTAGCTAAAATTTATTCTTTTATCGGATTAAGTAATACTTTTACAATAGAATTCGATAAGTACAAATGAAAACAAATTTGCAAACCGGCGTCAAGGAAATAGCAAGAAGAGCAAATGTTTCTATTGGTACGGTAGATAGAGTATTGCACAATAGGACTGGAGTTTCGAAAATGACCAAGCATAAAATATTGGCCATTATGAAAGAGCTCGATTATCAGCCTAACATTTTAGCGAGAAGATTAGCCTCTAAAAAAGTATTGCGTTTTGCGAGTTTAATCCCTGCTATTTCTGCAGAGACTGAATTTTGGGATGCTCCAATTAAAGGCATTGAAATGGCCGAAGCAGAGATTAAGCAGTTTGGGATTGTGATCGATAAATATTTTTACAATCAAAACGATAAACAATCATTTGTAAAACAGACCAAAAACATCCTTAAAACAGAAATAGATGGCATATTGGTTGCTCCTATTTTTATTGAAGAGTCTTTGGCCTTTTCCAAACTGTGTAACCTTAAAAAGATTCCACAGGTTTTTATTAATTCCGATATTCCGAACGAAGCGAGACTGAGCTATATTGGCCCAGATTTATTTCAAAGTGGGCATTTAAGTGCGCACATGGTAAACTATTTGGTGGCCAAAGGTGATAAAATCCTGATTGTAAACATCTCTAAAGAGATCGATAGTTATCATCATTTATTGAGAAAAGAAGAAGGTTTTATCTCGTATTTTAAAGACCATCAAAAGCAGGTAAAAATTATCAAAACAGATATTACGCCAAATACCGACTACGCCTCTATTTCTACTCGGCTTACAGAAATACTTGCTCAAAACACAGATGTAAAGGCTATTTTTGTAACCAATTCGAGAGTATTCTCTGTTGCGCAATTCTTAGAAAAAACGTGCCGAGAGCATATTTTCTTAGTCGGTTACGATTTCTTGCCCGAAAGCATCGAACACCTAAAAAATGGGGTAATCGATTTCTTAATCTGCCAAAAACCACAAGAACAAGGTTATAAAGGCATTATGGCCTTGTACCAAAATGTGGTTTTAAGCACAGAAGTAGAGCCCACGTATTATATGCCGATAGATATTATCACGAAAGAGAATTATAAATCGTATCGGAATTAATGGTTGTTATATTATTTTCTTACCAAAAGCTTTTTTATACCTTAACAAGGCCTCTAAATAATAATAATCTGCATATACAATTGGTGTATTGATTTCTGAATTACCAGGCTTGTGCCCTACCGAGTGCTTTAAAATAAAATTATTATTCTCATTTACTTTTGCAGTGTATGCAGGTGAAGCCAGACTTGACAACATTTGCTCCGCAGTATTGAAATACAGGGCTTTATTCTTTTTACTATATGAACTCAATTCTAATAAAGCCGAAGCAAATATTGCTCCTGCCGAAGCATCTCTTTCTTCGTTGGGAAGGTTAGGTGCATTAAAATCCCAATAAGGTATTTTATCTTGCGGCAGGTTGGGGTGATTAATCACAAATTTTGCAATTCCTTCGGCCTGTTCAAGGTATTTTTTATCTTTTGTTTCCCTGTACATCATGGTGTAACCATATAATGCCCAAGCTTGTCCACGAGTCCAGGCAGAAGAATCTGCTGCTCCTTGATGTGTCTTTTTTCTAAAAACTTTGGTACCGGGCAAATAACAAACCACATGGTAACTGCTAAAATCGTCTCTGAAATGATGTTTTAATGTATTATCGGCATGCGTTACAGCGATATCATATAATCGTTTATCTTTTGCTTGTTTAGCCGCCCAAAATAAAAACTCTAAATTCATCATGTTGTCGATAATTACGGGGTATTCGCAATCGGCATGTTTATCCCACGATTTAATTAAACCATATTTAGGATCAAAACGTGTAGCCAATGCATTTGCACCAGTAAGCATCGGTTCTACATACGCCACATCTTTCGTTAAACGATAACCGTTGCCAAACGGACAATACAACATAAAACCCAAATCGTGTGTACGCGTATTATTCTTTTCTTTTTCTACAGCTTTTGTCCATTTATCTGCTGCATCTTTCCATTTCGTTTCGCCTGTATATTCGAATAAATACCATAGCGAACCGCCAAAAAAGCCACTACACCACCATTCAGAAGTTCTATTATAGGGTGTTCCGTCTTTCTTTGTAGATTGTGGGAATTGACTTACATCTGGGTGTGTAGCCAACATATTCATGTAATGCTTAGCCGCAGTGTTAAATGCTTGATCTACGTTTACTAATGGTTTCTTCTGTGCAAATACACCAGTAGCAGCAATTATTAAAATAAAAAGTAAAGTATTTTTTTTCATGACAGGATCTATAGTTAATTAAATTGAAAACTTGTAGTAGCGCCTTTATAATCACCCTGGGGTAAAGTGATGGATGCTGGTATTGCGTTTAAGCTAATGCGTATAGCTGTTAACTTTTGGGTAGGGTCTGAAACTGATACGATAGGATTTTTACTCTTGATGGCTTTAACTAATAAAACGCAAGGCTGATCTACCATTATTGTGTATCCTTCGGACGTTAAACTTCCAGCTTCGTAAAATACAACCTGCACCATTTGTAAGTCGGTATGCACTACGGCTTGCATCACAGAGGTGTTTGCTATTATTTTTATTGGCGAAACTTTATTCATCTCGTTCTCGCCCACGCCTGGTTTTACGATATAGGCATACGTTTGGTTAACTGGATCTACGCCATGATTAAACCATAATTTAAATACTTTTCCTTTAATTTCAGTTTTTGATCGATTTGCATTGATGGTTGCCCAACTACCTGTTTGTTCATCATTCGTTAGGCTAATTTGACCTTTATTTGGGAAATAATAACCTACGCTATCATGCCATACCCATTGGATAGCTGCATCTGTAAACCCTTTATTCGCATCTACAAATTTACCATTGGCAAAAGCACTTACTTTACCCTTTTGCCAAGTTTGGTTTATGGAAGTAGTAATCGGTTCTTTTGCGAAACTATTGATGTCAGTTCCTAAGCATACCACTTCGTCATCGAAAAAGAACCATGCTTTTTTGGCGGTTACTTCGTTATAATTTAAATCGTAAACGGTTGTGCCATATACCCCATCAGTTGTACCACCGATAAAAGCGCCGACCCCTCTTTCGCCCCATTCGAGGGTTGTTTTTTGGTCTATTGCATAATCCCTACTAGTGATACCTGGAATTTTATCCCATTCCCATATCGGCATAATATTAAAATACTCCGCACCGCTTCGCTGAATATTAGTAGCGCCATCGGGTAAAAATTTTCCGACTAAATTCTCTCGGTTACCCGCTTCAGTTCTAATAGTACGTTTTGAAACGGTACGCACATTAAAGGAGTATGCTGGTCGGGTATGAAGCGTATAATCACTTTTATAAAAATAAGAATGCGCAGGTTTAACCTGAAAAAATGGTGCTTGTGTTTGCAAGATCCGCTCTTCAGCCGAAACTAAAAGCTGGTCGTTATTCGGGTTTACCAATTTTGCCAATGCCAATAAACTGTGTTTAGAAGCTTTACTGGTGATATTTAGCTTATCTAGTACATCATTTCTTGAAATTCCCCGACCTTCAGTATTAAAATCTATATATCGACCTCTAATGGTTTTTAAATAAGTATTGATTAAATACTGATCCAATATTTTTAATTTTTCTGCTGGCAAGGCATAACGTGTACCTATTAACCATGATGCAACTTTGTACTCGCCAGTTAAGAACACCTCTCCGTAGCTGGCAATCTGCAATTGAGGCCCATGTTGTCGATATGAATAATCGGGCTGTAAACCTTCATTATTACTTAATGTAATCGGTATAAATGCCTGATTAACGGCAGAATTCATGAGATTTATATCCTTACCAACACATGCTCTGTACAACATATGAATAGCAATATCTAACTTATTGGCGCCAATTGCTTTTTCTACATCACCTTGTTTCATCTGGTTTATCAGCGAATCTCTTAGGGCCACGGGTACGATATCTCTATTTTTTAAGAGCAACAAAATCTCGCCAATGGCTGTAGGTGAAGCAATATCATTTTGAAACCAATTGTTGCTTTTCGGATTAACTTGTAACCAATAGCGTAAAGCAGTAAGCACTTTGGCTGGCGCTATGTTTTCTTGCAGCGCAAATTGCTTAATTCTATGTAAATGCTTTAACGGCGCCCAACTGGTCTCAGCTTTTGATAAATAGTCGATATCAGTCCAACTCCCATCCATTTTAATAGATAAGTTGTGCACAGTATCGGCATTTGTTTTTAAGTGCGCTATAATGCGCTTTTCGATACGCTCAAATTCATCTTGGCCATGCACTGTACCGATCGTCAAACAGACCAGCACCAACACGAAATAAAATTTACGGCACAACTTGTTCATTTAAATTACTTAACCGTTACGTTAGTTGACTTATGGGTATGCATTAATTTTTTCTGTCCGATTTGCTCAAATGTTACCTTTTTTAACTGCCCATCATGCACATCGTCCATCACAATTGGTAACCGGTAGTCTTTCTTTTCTGCTTTTAAGTGGATATTAGAGAAATTGATATTTTTAGCATGGCGCACATAAATACCCCAAGCTGGTACTTCTTTAAACATCGAAAATTCTGGATAACCATCGGCATTTTCAGTAATACTATCTAGGTTATCTAATGCCACATAAGCCAAAAATTTATTACCTGCACCGGGATACGAAACTTCAAAGTTAGAGAAGGTTACATCGTTAATGTACTGCCCAGGTAAACCTGCAATGATGATCGGAGAAATATTTCGAGGCATATCTTCTATTGGCCCTTCATAGTCGTAACCCGCATCGGCTTTGCCAAAAGGAACATCGGCAACTACATTTTTAATGGAAATTCTGTTCATGGTTGATTTTTTACCTGCAATTCTTTCGCCCAACCTTAAAAAGATTACGTTGCCAGTGTTAGTGCTTTTTAAGCCATCCACCACAATATCTTCCAAGAAACCACCATCTACGCTTTGCAGAGCAATAGCCGAACGGTAGGTGTTATAAACCGTATTGTTAATGATTTTAATGTTCCTGAAGCCTCCTTTTCCGGCCGTACCCAATTTTATACCGTTTGCACTGGTCCGGACAATGTTGTTTTCTATTAAAATATTGTTGCAATAAAATTTCTCATTGTGCGATTTTAAACAGATTCCATCATCGGCAGCGTCGATATTATTGTTGGTAATCACCACATTATCGCAATCTACAATATCAATACCATCACTATTCCAAAATGCTACATTATTAACGGTAATGCCATCAATAACCATGTTTTTACAACGTTCGTAAGTTTGTAACCAACAAGCAGAGTTTTGAAGAATAACATCTTTAATGGTAACGTTTACACAGTTAACGAAATAAATCACCATTGGGCGGATCGACTCACGGGTACGATCGTATTTTAAAATATCCTCAATTAAGCCATCATTGGCGTAGGCAATAGAATTATTTGCCAATGCCCTGCCCTGCCCATCAATCATTCCCTTACCAGTAATACCCACATTTTCTAAATCTCTGGCATGGATCAGTGCGGTATTCCCAATTCTATCGTAATCGAACGGATTGGTAGAGCCCAATAACACCGCTCCCTCTTCTAATTGTATGGTTACGTTAGATTTTAAATGAATAGAACCTGTTAAATACCGCCCAACGTAGAAAACCAATCTACCACCTCCATTTTTGCTAATGTAATCGATCGCAAACTGAATAGACCTGGTATTCATAGTGGTTCCGTCAGATTTGATATGGAAAAATGATGCTTTATAGTCTTTGGCAAAAACAGCTGTACCTTGTAGTACAATTAACAGCATTAAAATTATTTTCTTCTGAAATTTCATATTTACATTTTAATTAAAACAAATTAACCGGGCCAACCATACCCATCGATTGAAGTGGCTGTTCTTTTCTTTTACTATTGTTAGACCAATATTGTGCAACCGCATTTTCTGTTAACGATTTCATGTAATTTAACATGACCGTAGTTACTTTAATTTCGATGGTATTGGCTCCCTTTTTTAATATATTATCGAGGGCAAAGGCATTCCTCCCGTACCATGTAGTACCTAAATGCTTACCATTTACAATTAGCTCGGCTATGCCAAATACTTTGCCTAAATCTAAATATTGAAGACTTAAGGGGTTTGATAAGGTTAAGGTTGATGCATACGAAACTGTACCTGCAAAATGGGTAAAATCTGGCATATCTTTTAAATCGCGCAGTTCGCTTAGCTCTTTCGTTTTCACACTTCCATTCATGTGTTTAAACTCTACCTTCCATTTCGGATTTAATTTAACTGCATTAGCTGTTATTTCTGGAATAGCGTGCCAGTTTTGTCCGTTTCTCTCGTTATTAAATACAATGATTTTAGAATCGGCCGGATACATTTTCGTTTTAAATTGTCCCTTTTTTAAATCCAGTTTAAACTTATCTCCACTTACTGCATCCCAAATCCAAGCTTGTTTATTAGCTGTAATTTCGGGTAAAAATGTAGCGTCGAGCATTGTTGCATGATGTGCACTTGCATTATTAAATACGAATATCTCGGCATCTTTAGTTTGATACCTTACTTGGGTTACCATCACATTTGGCTTTGCAATTTTCACATAAGGTGTGATGGCATATTGCGTTTGAATAGCCTGATACCATGCTTTAAAATCGGCAGCAGGTTTAGGTAAAAGCACAAATTGTTTTGGATAGGTTTTCAATTTATCGACCCATGTTTTTACCGTTGTGTCCTTTTCTTCGTGATTAAACCAGCCTAAAGATTTCTCGGGATAAGCTTCTATACAGAAAATACGTCCACCAGCTTTCACAAAATCGTATAACTTTTCGGCAGTTTGAGGTTGGATGCTTTTAACTTCGATTAAGAAAAGTGTATGGTATTTTCTCGAACCATAGGTCATCCATCCACCCTTAAACTCAGCTTCGGCAATTACCTGCTCCGAAACATAATCGCACGCATTCCCATTTTGATGTATCGATTCCCAAACCAACATTTGATATGGTGGTGTTACCCGCGAAGGAAAAGGCTCCATTTGTGCGCCAAATTCGCCCCACATATCACCAATTGGTGCCATAATAGCAATATCAGCAAAGAAAGTAGCGTTTTGTAGTAAGACAGACTGCCTAGCCCTGTAATCGGTATACTTTTTAAAATGTGGCCAAACGGTATTTTGTTCATTAAAGTACCCACCATAGGTAATCCAGCCCGGGAAAGCGGCAGCTTTTGGAGAATAATTAAACCCATGAAAAACAGGGTGAGTAACACCAGAAATGGTACTTTGATCGCCAGCAATCTTAAATATTGCTAGGGTTTCGGCAAACACCATATCGGTATTTGTTAATTCTTCTGAGCTAATTAATCTCTTATCTTTTAAATGTGCTGCCGAAGAAACATATTTATTGATCATGGTATTGCCACGACCTAAATGCCAAGGGTATTTGGTAAAATCGGCTTCCGAAATTTCTTCTCCAACACCATATTTTAACCAGGTTTCGCCTTCGGGAATATCCATATTAAAACTTCCTTCTAGTGGGAAATGCCCCCTACCATAAGCTTGCGCTCTCGATTTTATTTTATTTTCGGTACACCATTGGCTAAAGCTATTCGAAAACCTTTCTCTAAAAAGTTCGGCTTTGGTGTATTCGAAATCGTACCGCATCCTGTTTAGCATTTTTTCTAACTCTGGACTTATTTTTACGGCATAATTTAAATCGATCGTATTTCCCATCCTTCCAGTTTTGAACAATATAAAGGGCAAATACGAATACAAATCATATCCTCTACGTTTTTTAAACTCAATCATCATATCGCTCGTCCAATTGGCGCCTTCCATTTCTAAGCTGTCTACAAAAAATGAGCGAACATATGGGGCTAGCGGACCAATTCTGTTTTGAATGGTATCGGTAATTTTGTTGAGGTATTTTTCAACTGCTTTTTCGTTGAAATGGTTTAGTACTGGTCCACCCCCACCTGCAGTACCTTGTATTACCCGCATAAAACCGTCTATTTTAACAAGACCATAAAGAGCGAATTTTCCTTTTGGCAAATCAATTTTCACCACATCATTAACAATTTGTTTAGTGATGTTTTTTACCTGATCCATTCTAATTAAAGGATCTGGAACAATATTTAGCTCAAGAATTTCCATTTTTCGTCCGCTATACGGACTTAATGTAGCAGGATCGGCTTCTTTAAAGATATCGAAAAGTGAAAACTCAGTTTTTAATGGACCTTCCAATTTTTTCACTGCGGTTACCACAACTTGTGCACGTTCTTCTCCCTCCAAAAATTCGGCCCCAAAAGGGAAACCCGTTCCTGCTAATAGATCGCAGGTTAATCCCAGTTTTTTTGCTTCTTCCAGCGTAAATTTCAAAAGATCTATCCATTCATTACTTAACCATTCAACAGAAGCTATGCCCATGTCATCGGTAATTGACGGAAAAGAAATTGGATTAATTTCTACTCCCCCAATACCTGCGTCCTTAAGTAATTTAAGTTCTCTTGCTAATTCAGTTTTTTCAATTTTATTTCCATTCCACCACCACCTTACAAATGGGCGATAGTTAGTAGATGGATTTTTAAAATCATCATCAACAAGTTGCATAAAAGTGTTGGCAAACGTGGTATTATGTAACGTGATAATGCTCGCTGCTGATAAAATAGCACTTTTTTGCAAGAAAGATCTTCTTTTCATTTGTATCTATTTTTTAAAAAATCTTTCATCCATACATTTATCCTCCATTGCTCATCTCTCAGATTATTTGTTCTGTTTCCTTTTACTAAATAAGGTACTGGACCAAATTCTGGAGTAATGGTAATGGGTTCGTTATTCATTTTCATTTTGGCTATCCATCGGTCCCAAATTGCCAAGTGGGCTGCTAGAGCTTGTTCGTATTCGGCATTTGCCGGATCCCAAACTTGTGAACTTTGCGTGCTTCCAACTCTTGCATGTATATGTTTAGCATGTGCTATCGCTAGGTTTACAGCCTCTTGTTGATCTTCCAGGTAACTTTCGGAAACACAAAACCAATGAGAAACATCGAAGGTTAATTTTAGGTCTGGTTCCCGCTCCAATACTGGCGCCACCACATGTGCGGCATACGACCATTTATTACGATGCGTTTCTTGATAGATAGGTGTTTGGTATTTTTCTTCAATCTGTTGGCAAAGCATTAAGCACTTCTTAACCTGCTCTTCATTAAAAAACTCTCTACCTGTTTGTGCACTAAAAAATAGTGGTGATTTGGTTTTGTTTCTAATTTCCATCAGTTGATGTAAATCGTTTTCGAGCTTTAGCAAATAACTTTCAAAGTTGCTATAAGGCTCAATTACAGCCATTACAATAGCAAAATCTAATTTATAGTAATTGAGTAAATCGAGTACTTTATGGTAATCTCCAGCTTCGGCAAAAGGAAACCATTCTATACCCTCAAAACCCTCTTCTTTAACCTGTTTTAAAAAAACATCCCAAGGAATACCCTCAAACCCCCAGCGTGGACATAAAAATTTCACAGGCGCTATCATTCGTTATGATTTATAAATCAATGGGTTTTGCTCATCATTATTAAGCAAATCGCCAACTTTAAGTGTATTCAAATAGGTATCTGGCAAAATATTTGGTTCGCCATTAAAGGTATTACCATCGGGCATATAGGCACAAGTCATAGCTCTTCTATATCCACTCGTCATATTAGCCCCTGCACCATGTATTGTTAATCCATTATGAAATGAGCAACTTCCGGCTTTCATTGGTGCCGATACCGATACAGCTTGTGCAAATTGCGGATAGGCTTCAAAAATGCCATTCATATTCTTCCCTATTCCTTTGTTTTCATAGGTGGTTTCTTTAAATGAAGCCGGAATAAAATATAAACATCCATTTTCTAAAGTTGCGTCATCTAAAGCTACCCAAATGGAAAGGGCTTTCCGGTCAGAAAACGACCAAAAAGGAGTATCTAAGTGCCATGAGGTTGGATTTGCCCATGGGCGCTTAAACAGTGCCTGATCATGCCATATCCGAATGCCATTGGCGCCAGAAAGCTGAGCTGCCATTTTACCAATTCTTTGATCCAACATAATCTCTTTTACTTTATCGTTGGTTTGCCAAAGGTTAAGCAACTGATCAAAAACTTTCGAAAAGTACTCTGAATCTTCATTGATGCCATCATCCATCCCCATTTTTGCGTCTTTACCTGGCATCTTTAACCCATTTCTTTCTTTTATAGCTTCGGTAACTGCTTCACGCCATTGCGTTAATTCTTCGGCAGAAAGAAAATCTTCGATTACAATAAATCCATTCGATTGGAAAAACTGAATCTGTTCTGTAGTTAATTCACATTTCATTTCTTAAGGTATATTTGGTTCAATGCATCTACTAATTTACATAGATACAAGATTTTGATTTTAAATACTAATTTGCATACTGCTTTGGTGATCCAAAAACAGCACAGCATTTTCATGTTTTCTTAACAAGGTTGAAGGAAAATTGTCACTAATATTTTCAGTTAGAGTATGGTACACTGCTTTTGCCTTCTTTTCACTGGGCACGGTACAAAAAGCGTAAGGTGCTTTTAATAAGGCCGGCAGGGTAAGCGTAAGGGCATGCGTTGGCACCTCATCAAGATGCTCGAAACATCCATCATTAACCTGTTGTTTACGACAAGCATCATCTAAATCTACACGTTTTACAAGATATGGATCATTTTCATTCGCCACATGTGGATCGTTAAATGCCAAATGCGTATTTTCTCCAATGCCTAAGCAAACCACATCAGTTTCGAAATCTTTTAACAAAGTCGAATATCTTAAACATTCTGCTTCATACTCACTTACATTGCCATCAATATAATTTACAGTATGAAAGGGAGCTAGATCAAACAAACGTTCTTTTAAGAAATTTCCAAAACCTTGCGGAGCATCGGCAGCCAGATTTACATACTCGTCCATGTGAAAAGCATTAAGCCTCGACCAATCGATATCCTTTTTTAGCAACTCCTCAAAAAATTCGTTCTGAGAGGGTGCTGCGCCAAAAATGATATTAACGAAAGCTTGTTTTTTTAATAATGTATTGATGCACTCACTTACTGCGGTTGCAACCGCCTCTCCCATTAACTTTCTGCTATCAAAAATTTTTACGGTTAACTTGTCTTTTATAAATTCTTTCATTTTGTATATACTACTTCTCCGTTAATGATGGTGGTTTTGATGTTAATGTTTTCATCAAAAATTAAAATATCTGCATCTTTACCAACTGTTAAACTTCCTTTGGTGGCTTCTACACCCATAATGGTTGCAGGGGTTTTACTTATCATCCGAACAGCATCAATTAAAGAAATATCGGCCATTTGAACCATTGTGCGAACCAATCGATCAGTAGTAGCTACACTTCCTGCGAAGGAAGACCTATCGGCCATAATCGCCACACCGTTTTCTACAATTACTTTTAATCCGGTTTCTTTATTTCCAAGCACACTTTCGCCCTCGGGCATTCCGGCAGCGCGCATGGCATCAGTAATTAGTGCAATACGGTCGGGGCCTTTAATTTTATACACCAATTTTAATAAAGGTGGAGGTAAATGAATGCCATCTGCTATAATCTCTACATCCATCGAATCGATTAAAAAAGCACTTTCAATTACCCCAGCATAGCGATAAGTGTTTCGTCTGGTTACGCCAGACATGGCCGAATACAGGTGGGTGGCTAAACTATATCCATTTTCAACTGCGTCTACAACTTCTTCATAAATAGCGTCGGTGTGGGCAATTGCAGCAATAATTCCATTTGCTTTGAGGTATTTACCCATTTCAATTGCGCCTGGCAATTCGGGTGCAACACTCCAACGCTTAATTACATCGCCTTGTGCAATTACTTCTTTATACTCTTCAATATCGGGGTTTCTGATATAACGAGGATCTTGTGCCCCACTTTGGCTAAGCGCAAAATATGGACCTTCTAGGTGTAGACCTATAAATTGGGCTCCTTTAGTATTTTTTCGATCTGCACTTTTATAAAGTTCAATTGCTTTCAATAAATCAGCTTTAGAACAGGTAAGTGTAGTGGGCGCCATTGCTGTAGTTCCATAACGGGCATGAGTTTCTGCAATTTTAAGGTAGGCCTCTTCGGTACCATCCATAAAATCGTGCCCACCTCCCCCATGAATATGGATATCGATAAACCCTGGAGAAATATAATTTCCCTTAGCATCAATCACTTCATAACCTGGCGCATCTACATTTCCCTCGCTTATTAATTCAATTTTATTATTGTTGATTAATAGTGTAGCATTTTTAAGGATGCGATATGGGGTTATAACATGTCCGTTAAATATTTTAATCTTCTTCATATTTAGTTCTTTGCAATTAAAAACAGTTTAACTAAATGCTAACTCTCCGAAAAATTCTGGCAAATGAAAATCAGGGTTTTTAGCTTCAATCTTATTCCAACTATAAAAATGTGGTTGAGGTAAGTCATCACCACATTTAAAAAAGTTTCCCAAAGCATTTAATTGATTAAAACTGATTAGGTTAGCCGCTTCAAAAATTTCGATTGGAAGTATAGCTGTAATTTCCCATGCATATTTGGTGGTACTATTTACAGGAGCTGTGTTAATTTTTATATGGGTTTTAACATTTGCGATAAGTTTTTCGTCAAGTAAGACCCTATTTAATCTTCTTTCACCTAAACCTATTAAACATATCCCGGCACAATTAAATTCGATATTATAATATTTTTTCTGTGCACCAAAGGCGACAAAAAACTCTACACAATTATCTTTATGAACTCTTCCATTGGTTTGATAGGTAGTTACCTTAATTACATCTTCCTTTACAAAGAACTTCAAACATATTGCATCCCCAGTGTGAGCAATTACAAAATTTGTTTCACAATTACTTTTATACGCTTCCCAAGATTGATGACTAATGGGGAATTGGGGAAGTGTATCGAGCAATAGAGAAATTTTTTCGATATCTGTATGGTGGTTAATAGATTCTATTAGGGGTATTCGCATTTTTCTGGTAAACAATTATTAAGGTCATTTAGAAATGCAAGAAACACGTACTCAAAAAAACACCTGTTTCTTGCATTTTATAATGATTATTTGATATAACCTTGGTTTTGACTTAGTACTGCATCTTTATTTAAATCAATTTCACTTTGTGGTACAGGCCAAAGCTGATGGAAAGGTTGAACAGTTGCGGTAGGAGCAGCATTCAATTTTTTAAGTCGTGCTACAAGTGTTCCAGTGCGCGCTAAAGTCATTCTTCTATTTTCCTCACCAATTAATTCTCGTACACGTTCATCTAAGATAAAATCGAGCGAAATATCTGATGCAGTAACTTGGGCTGCATTTGCTCTTGTTCTTAGCACATTTATAGAGGTAGCTGCTTCAGTAAGTTTTGATTGTTTAAATTGAGCTTCTGCAAGCAAAAGGTATGTTTCACCTAAACGCATCATTATTAAATCTTTATAAGCTCCATTTCCGGTAGGGTCTGCATCAAGATAGTGATTCCATTTGGTAGTGAAAGGGACAATCTTATAAAGTGTATCTGCGGCAAGAGGGACTACTTTTTGTCCGAATTTGGCATTTTTTGGGTCGTTATAATAGAAATCGCGCTTCATGTTATATACAGAATTTCGCATATCAGCGCCTTTATACAAGCCGTTTATTACCCACGGACTTAAGCGAAGGCGACCAATGCCACGACCGCCCAATGAATCGGCAACTAACATTCCTGGTACATTTGAATAGTAAGGTACCCAAACTCTTCTGTGTTGATCTAAGCTTGAAGAACCTCCTGGAATGTTGTATTCCATCTCTTGAACCCATATCGCTTCAGTATTTCCTTGTCTGCGACGTTGGTTTCCAACAATAAACATGTCTGAAAATGGATCGCCAGCTAATGCTTTTTTAACACCGAACCTTGCATTAACCATCGAGAACTTCTTACCGTTGATAAGGTTTAGACATTGCACTTCGGCCAAGTCATTTTTACCTTGTCTGAGGTACGCTTCGGCCAATAATTGTTGTGCTGCCTCTTTACTTATCCTACCTGGTTTTGATACAGCATCTATAGCAGGAAGATTAGTTGTTGCAAATATTAAATCGGTATTAATTAACGCGTTTAAATTATCTAAACTTGCTCTTGTGAAATCTGTTTTTGGAGCATCAAGTGGTTGGTCTATTAGCGGAACTTGCCCCCATAAAGTAACTAAAAAGTTGTAAGCATATGCTCTGTAAAATTTGGCTTCGCCTACATAAACAGCTCTTTGTGCACTGGTTAAAACCGCAGTACTATCAGAAGCTCCTTTAATAATCAGGTTTGCATTATTGATTACCTTGTAAGACCAGTTCCAATAATTAAGTACAGCTGGGCTTTCTGAATTAAGGAGTGCATAATTTTCGAAAGGAGCAGCTTCACCCGCATCTAAACCGTTTAAGGCAACATCTGTTCCAACTTGAAAAACAGCAAGTAACGACTGGGTTACCTGCATGGTATATTGTTCACGTACCGACGCTTGCAAACCAGCAATACCAGCCTCTAAGCCAGCAACATTTTTAAAGGTAGTTAAAGGCGAATAAGCAGAATCTGACTTTTCGTCTAAGAAGCTTTTCTTACATGAAAGAACCCCTGTTAGTACTGCAAAAAATAGTACTAAATAAATTAATTTCTTCATCGTATTATAATTTAATTATTTAACGTAACGTAACATTTAACCCAAACACAACACTTGTTACCAGCGGATAAATTCCATAGCTTAAAGGTGCATTAGCTGTACCAGATTGACTACCATTTACGCTTAATTCTGGATCTAACCCAACCCAATTAGTAAACGTATATAAATTTCGTCCACTCACATAAGCTGTTAAGCTTCCTAATTTTAGCTTATCAAGCATTTTTTGGTTGAAATTATAACTCAATGTTACGTCCTTAATACGGGTATAGTTTTGTTCTACCGGATAAGCGTAAAGTCGAGGATTTGTAAACACTAGCGAAGGTTGTGTATTGTTTTTATTCTCAGCAGTCCAATAGCTAACCTCTTTAGGGATATTTACACGTCCGCCATAGTTTTGCAGGTTAAGTAATGGATTATTAATTTTTGCTCCTTGAGAAGTCTGTATAAACACACTTAAACTAAACTCTTTATACTTAAAGCTATTCGTTATACCGCCAGTCCATTTTGGTAAGCTTGTTCCCTGATAAACTTTATCGGCTTCAGTAATTTTTTTATCATTATTTACGTCTACAAATTTTAAGCTTCCCGGAACTGCTCCAGGATCTACTGTAGATGCATCTTCCCCTACTTGCCAAATTCCTGCTAACTGATAGTCGAAAATTGCATATAAAGGTTTGCCGATAAACCATTTGTTACCGATATCGTCTTTATTGTCTCCATATAATGAAGTAATTTTATTACGATTAGCCGAGAAATTTAAATTACTAGACCAGGTGAAGTCGTTTTTCTTAATGTTAACTGTACTTAATGTAACCTCAATACCTCTATTTTTAACACTTCCTAGATTATCGAAAATGCTAGCATAGCCTGTAATATTTGGCAACCTGCGACTTAACAATACATCCTTAGTTTCGGTTTGGTAAGCTTCTACCGTACCGCTAACTCTATTGTTAAATAAAGAGAAGTCTACCGCTAAATTGGTTCCTGTAGTACTTTCCCAGTTTAAGTTCGTATTTCCCAAAACTCCATTGGCTAACAATGAACTTGATACTAAACCTGTAGCCGTAACTCCGTTATAAATGTATTTTGTAACACCTTGTGTGGTGATGGTTTGATACACACCAACTGCCTGATTACCTGAAGTACCGTAAGAAGCCCTTAATTTAATATTATCAATTTGTTTTACATTTTTCAGGAAGTTTTCGCTCGAAATGTTCCATCCAATCGCAACCGATGGGAAAAGCCCGTATTTACTGGTTCCCGATCCAAAAGCTGAATATCCATCACGTCTAGCCGTTGCAGTAAATAAATATTTACTCTTGTAAGAATAATTAAATCTCCCCATTTGAGAAATCAATGCTTCCCTACTGTAAAATGAATTGGCTGTTACCACTGCCGCAGCACCCATGTTATTAAATGATAAATCATCATTAATAAATGTTCGTCCAGTGGCTCCATTTGTTCTGTATTCTTTTTCTTGCGCACTGTATAAAGCTGTTAAATCAAGATGATGGTCTCCCCAATTTTTATCATAGGTAAGTATATTTTCTACAATCCAGCTTTCGGTTTCGGTATTGCTATTTGCAGCAGTTCCGCCAAAAGTATCTCCAGCATCAACTCCACTATAGGTATTGGTACGAGAAGGTAAAAGTGCAAAATTCGCATTCATCCTATACTTAAGTCCTTTAATAAATTTAGGTTTAACTTCGGTATAAAATATGCCATTCAAGTTCCTATCTCTATTCAAAACGTCTGAATTTAACCCAAGTAAAGGGTTTCTGAAATTTGTTTCAGAGAACATCGGAAAAATAGTGTATTGGCCATTTGCTTCGTATGCTCTACCATAAGGGCTCATTTGCATAGCAGCTGTATACCTTACCGTTCCACCGTCTGTGTTGTTGTTTGCAAAAAACAAAGAAGTTCCTGCAGTTAACCAATCGGTTACTTTAGCGTCTAAATTTGACCTAAATGAAGCTCGGTTATATTGATAGCCTTTTAATACCCCTTGTTGTTTCTGATAAGCTCCCGAAACAAAATATTTTACTCGGTCGCTTCCCCCAGAAATACTAAGGTTATGATCTTGTATACTTCCCTGTTGTGAAATCTCTTTCATCCAATCTACTGTTTTACCAGCAGTATAATTTTCAATCTCGTATTGATTTGGAACAGGTGTAGCGGTTGGCTGTTGACCTCTTTGAGCTAAAAAGTCGATGTACTTTTTCACATATTCATCAGCACTCAAAGGTGTTAATGTTTTATTTTGATACTCTGGACCAGCATAAGCACTATAGCGAATGGTAGGCTCACCAGTTTTACCTCTTTTTGTAGTAATTAAAATTACCCCACTCGATCCTCGTGTACCATATACGGCAACGGCCGATGCATCCTTTAAAATCTCTATTGACTCGATATCATTTGGATTAATATCGTTCATAGATCCTCCAAGATTACTAAATGGCACACCATCAATTACTGTTAATGGGGCTGTATTTGCATTAATCGAGTTTACACCTCTAACTAGCACGCTTGCAGAGCTTCCAGGAACGGAAGAAGTTTGATTAACTTTCAAACCTGCTACCGCACCCTCTAATGCGTGAAGAACATTGGTTACTGGCAATTGTGATAGCCTTTCTTTAGGCACGGAAGTTACTGACCCGGTAATATCAGAACGTTTTTGCGTGCCATAACCCACAATTACCACCTGATTCATTTGAAACTTCTGGGTATCAACCAAGAGCGTAACGTTGATTAATGATTTATTACCCACACTAATTTCTTGCGAAATATAGCCTACATAGGTAAAAACTAAGGTAGCACCTTCGGGGGTGTTAAGTTGAAATTCGCCTTCTTCATTTGTTGCTACGCGAATATTAGTACCCTTTACACTTACGGTAGCGCCAGCAAGTGCCTCGCCGGCATCATTTTTTACGGTTCCTTTTACTGCTACATCCTTAGCGTAAAAAGTTCCAGTTGCTTTCGATTCGTTAACAGATTTCTCTACAGCTGCGTGTACACTTGAAGAGAATATTAAAAGAGAAGCACATAAAAGAGTATGCTTTAGCTTAAAAACCCGGTTAAGAAAAGAAGAATTGCTTAATAATAGTTGTTTTTTCATTCTTTTGAGTTAAATTTTTTAATGATTGCAGGAATCGAGATTCCTGATGTAACATTTAGCGATGAAATAAGTATGCGCTATGTTCTGATTTCTTCATTCATATCATATTTGGTTATTTGGTTTATATTGGATTTGGTTAGTATATTTTAATTTGGTGTGCTTTTCTTTTTAAAACTTGGCAACCAGCTTTTTATTAAATGGCCATAAAAAGCATAGAAAACCAAATAGAGGTAACATGGAAATAGTAGCCAGTAGGCTGTTCTTACATCAGAATTGTCTGCTATATATCCGTAAATAAGTGGGAAAATTGCACTACCGCAAAGGGCCATAATTAATGTAGAAGCACCTACTTTTGTAAAACGGCCAAGGTTTTTTAAAGCTACCGGCCAAATACCTGCCCAAACTAACGAGTTGGCCAAGCCTAACAAAACGATAAACCATATCGATACATCGGTTGTATGGCCAAGCATGGTATAATTACCTCTTGTATAAATAATTAAAAGAGTTAATACCGCTCCTAAAAGGGTACAAATACGTAATACATTTACTTGTGAAATGTATTTTGGAATAAGAATTATTCCTAACCCATAACCTATAATGGTTGTAAATAAAGTATAAGATGGGAAAACTTTTGCTTCCAAAATTGGCATACCCATCGAATTTGCATATGGAATTATGGTATCGATCGCTATCACCTGTGTACCACAATGAAAGAAAATGGCTAAAACACCAAGTATTAAATAAGGAAAATCGAATAGGTTCTTTTTATCGGCGTTTATAGTCGATAATTCTTCATCCTCTTGCTCAGTATCGATTTCTGGTAATGGCGAAAAACGTATTAATATACCAAGAAAGGTAAGCACTGCACCCAAAATGGCATAAGGCACAATAACTCGCCTAATCAACTCATCTAATGCTGTACTTCTTTCGATAGCACTCATTAGAGGAAGCTGCTTTAGCATTTCATTATCAGCAACTTTAAATATAACAGACGCAAATATTAAAGGAGCTAAAATACCTGCTCCTTTATTGCATATACCCATAAAACTGATACGTTTTGCAGCCTTTTCGCTAGGGCCTAAAATGGTGATATAAGGGTTTGCGGCAGTTTGCAAAACAGCCAAACCAGACCCAATAGTGAATAAACCGAGCAAAAAGACCTCATACGTTCTAGTCAAGGCCGCTGGTATAAATATAAAAACACCTACGGCCATCACCCATAAACCATACATGATGCCTTTTTTAAACCCCACTCTCTTCAATAAGTAAGAAGAGGGCAACGACATAATAAAGTATGAAATATAAAATGCAAAGGCCACCAAATACGATTGAAAATTGCTGAGCTCGCAGGCTATTTTAAAGTAGGGAATTAGGATAGCATTTATCCAAGTAATGAAACCAAATACAAAGAATAATCCGCCCAAAATAAACATAGAGATCAAAGTCTCTCTTGAACTAAGCGAATTTACGTGTACAGCTCCCGTAACTGTGGTTTGTTTTCTATTTGGCATATTTGATATTACATTAATAAACAGGGCTATTACACTTCCGTTTACGTACCCGTAAATAAATTAAAAAAAATCGCCTTAAAGTATATTAATTAAAGCAACAATCAATATTCCTTTCAACTTATTTGTTATTAAGCTGTCGATATATTTTACGTTAACGTACACGAATATATAAATTTTTATTTAAACAACTATTTTTATTAGAAAAATATTTTTTACTTATCATACTCCGCTATTTACAAAGAAGCCTCCATCTACATTAATAACTGTTCCCGTTACAAATGCAGAAGCGTCACTTAATAGCCATTGCAAAGCACCAATTAATTCGTCGGTATCTCCAAAACGTTTAAATGGTGTTTGTTGGATTACCAAGTTACCGCGTTCAGTGTAAGAACCATCGGTGTTAGTTAACAATGCCCTATTTTGTTCTGTTAAAAAGAAGCCCGGAGCAATGGCATTCATTCTTACCTTATCTCCAAACCGATTGGCTAATTCTACTGCAAACCATTGTGTGTAACAATCTATTGCAGCTTTCCCCATACTATATCCCAAAACCCTTGTGATAACTCTTTTTGAGCTCATAGAAGAAATATTCACAATACTTCCTGCGCCTGCTTCAAGCATTGCTTTACCAAAAACCTGAGTTGGAATTAATGTACCCCAAAGATTTAACTCCATCGCTTTACGCATTCCATCCATATTCATCCCAAAAATATCGTCGTCTTTCATTACAATGGCTTCAGGAATATTACCTCCTGCAGCATTCACTAACCCATCTATTCTACCAAATGCATTTAACACTTTATCTTTGGCTTGCGTTAAAGCAGCTTCGTCTAATACATCAGCAATTAATACAATAGCCTTACCTCCACTTCTAATTACCTCTTGAGCCCTCTCGTTTGCTACTTTTTCATTTCTTCCTAAGATACCAACTGTTCCACCGGCTTCGGTTATGCCCTTTATAAACGATTTACCTATTATTCCTGTACCGCCTGTTACTATGATAACTTTATTTTTTAACGAAAATTTCTGGTTCATTATTTTTATTATTTAGTTAATTATATATTCATTAATTATCCTGTTAAAATTTGTGCAAAATAGCAATTTGTAATCCCATTTCATTTAAAATGTTTTCCGTTTTTTTACTATCTTCGCGTTGTTCAGAAAAGTTATTAACAGACGCTAATTAAAAATTCAAGACCATCTAATGTTAACAAAGGAAAAATTCAGATTCCTTAGTAATTATACTATTGCATCCTACCTCGTACTAGGTACTGTGGTAATTAGTGTAATAAATATTTTTTTACATGGCCTTGAAGATCTTCCAGATTTCTTACTCGCAGTGTTTATTGTTCTTCTCAGGTATGTTTCTTTTGTACTAATTAAGAGGAGATTCTATTGGAGCAAATACTTAATTATTATTTTACTAATTAGAAGTATCTATAGGTTAGTACAAGTGATTGAGCTTCCTGGAACGAACGGATTTTACATTGCCATGCTGTTTCTTCAAATCTTACTTACCCTTGCTGCATCTTACCTACTTTTTCGCCCCAAACGCACAGTAACATCATAAGTTTAAATTTAATGAGCGCACAACTAATCGATTTACTTTCGGCCTTAAAGGCTGGCTCTGTACCTTTTCTAGAGGTTATCAAATTTATAGAAACCTATTATCAGCACTACCCTACTGCTTTTAAAAATGGAAACGTTCATAATGAGGCTTCACAAAATCAAGGAAGTGCTAAGGTGTTTGCTTTTGCTCAAATGAATGAGCTTACTGCCGCTGATACTCTTTTTTTATTTGCAGAACATTATAAAGCTGTACTTGCCACACCAGATGGTGTAGATCATCAAAACATCAGACAATTTATGGTGAATGGTTGGGATGGGATTCTTTTTGAGGGCGAAGCGTTGGTGTTAAAATAGTATATGCAAAAACAGCAAATTCCAATCCTGGTAATTTGCTGTCTAAACTAATATCTAACCTAAATTATTCAGAACAATTTACGTTCCTTAAGCTGCGACCTCTCGCGCTAAGTATATAACTAACGTAATAGTTATACTCTAAATTGTTGTAGACTGTATTTATTTTTTATTTTCCTTGTCCTAACCAAATTTTTCGAATTGCCAATTGCTCTGGAGTAGCATCCGGCATAAGTTCTAATCGGTTATGGTCTACCTTCTTAACAAATTGAGCTGGCTGTAGTAATGTTAGTGTTTCTTTTACACCTGCTGCATTTTTACGGTTTATCACCACGTTTACGGACTCTCCTTCTTTAGCACCTGCATAAAAGTCTTTCGTTACCTTAGTATAACTTTCTGGGGTTAATTTTGCACCGTTTACACTCACTAATTCATCGCCCTGCTTAAATCCCATTGCTTTACCAAAACCATTTAAACGATCTGCATTCGCTACAAAAATCGAGCCTTCTGCATTAAGGCCTGGCGCAAAACCTCCTAAAGTTGCCTCATTAATTTGAGTTTCAGGTGTATGTTTAATTCCTGCATACCCAAAAAACTGATCGTATGGAATTGGTGTACCCCCCTCAACATATTTTGCAAAAAATGTACGCACTTCTGGATAGGTCATTGCTGTAATAACATCGAAAAGCTCGTCGTCATTAAAATACTTGTCTTTACCATATTTAGCGCCAAGTTCTTGTTTTAAATTGGCTAAGCCATATTTACCGCCCGACAATTTTAACAGGTATAAATCAAGTGAGGCAGAGATTAAGGCACCTTTCTCGTATACATTTCCATATTGTTCTTTCCATTTACCTGCACTTTCCTTACTTAATTCAGTAAAACTCAAGGTATCTATCATGTACTGTCGCGAATTGGTGATTTTGGTTTTTAACTTTTGCAAAAATTGTGCGGTGGTGTTAATACCATATTGCACCTGTACATGATGTGCATCGTACTCGGTACTCCCTTCATACAACCACAGATGTTTAGACAACACAGGGTTATTAAAGTCGAATTTCTTTACTTCTTTCGAACTTATAGTTAATGGTGTTACGATATGGAAAAACTCGTGGGCCGACATGTCTACCCAACTTCCAATGGCTTCTTCTTGGGGTTGCTCATTTAAGCTGTAGAACGATGAATATGAATGTTCCCATGCGCCTGAAATATCGAAAGGTTTTTGCTCACCATTAAAATAATAGATAAATGCGTATTTATTAACTGGTAATTTACCTCCTAAATATTGGTTGGTTGCGAGTAAAATTTCTTTTAAATGTTGCGCAATAAAAGCAGATTTTGCTAATTTATTTGGAGAATATACTGATACCAACACTTGGGTATTCCCAACTTTTACAGAGGTAGTATCTGGCAAACTGAACATAATTGGCGAATCGTATAAATGATCTGCATTTAAACATTTATAGGTATCTGATGTTGCCGACGTTTTAATTGGCACCAAACCTGTTGAACCATAAAAGCCTTGTGGTTTGGTAATATTTAACTCAAAAGGCAAGTCTTTTAAGTTATCGAGGTAACCAAAAACACCACACGTATTGAATACAAAATTTTTGCTTTGCTCAAAATTTGTACCTGCCATTGGGTATACAAATTCTTTCACATTGGCATCCCAAGTATCTTCTACATCGTATACAATTTTAGTTAAGGTTTTTGCATTCGCAATTTCCCAACTGTTATCGCTAGTTCTTTTTACAGCAAGAGCTTTACCTGTACTATTAAGTGCTTTAAGATTATGTACAAAACGACCATAATCACTATACATATAAGTACCTGGTACAATTTTAGGTAAATAAAACGTGGTAGTAGCCGTATTTACTTTAGGTGTTTGTAGTGTAATGGTTAAGCGATCGTCTTTAACCTGGTTTAGATTTACACCGTATTTATAACTTGTTTGTGCTAAGGTTGTTATAGCTCCTATAACCGATAATGCGACGAATAAACTCAGTTTTTTTAGTAATAAGGTCATTTTTTAAAGTTTTATACTATAAATGTAATGGGTTTTTTGGAGAAAGAGAGAATTTAATTACAGGTATAGTATTCTAAATGAAAATGCATAATCTTCCATTTTTTATTAATGACGAGTATCTCCAGCTATTCTTTTCTGCATAATTTCATGATAAACTCTATTTGCTATGCTTGGTGGAAGCAATACTTGAGCGACATGATCAATGCAATACTGTAATTATGATTTAAGAAATCATTTACCAATTTCTTGAACAGCAATTCATTGGGTTAACTCGGGGTTATAATTTTGATGTAAAAAGTGAAATTACTTTTCTATTGCAATCCCAGTGCTTATTTTTTTTAACAAAGTGCTGGCTGCCTGAGCATTTGGATTCTTCTTAAGCACATCGTTTAGTGCATTAATTGCTTTGGTTTTATTGCCTAATTTTAAATAATACTCAGCTAGAGGAACATAGAGGTTTTCATTAAAATAATACGGCGTAACGAGTTCAATGATAGCAGTCCCTTTTCTAATTTTTTCAATACCTTCTTTCGCATACATAGCTTGGTAATAACCGTACACCGCTATTAATTCTAAATCGTAATTATTCTTGTTATTTTTTAACTCTATTTTTGCCCATGTGGTATCGCCAAGTACTGCTTTCTTAACTAGAGCCATACTTAGTTCATCTTTGTATTTAGTTCTAGAAACGGGTGTTTTTCCTAGCGATTTTATTATTTCTTCAGCAACCAATGTAGTTGAGTATGGATTTTGTCCTGTGATATAATTACCATCCTTAAGCATATTCGGTAACATCGCCTCAACTTTTTTGTATCTCGCTCCTCTAAGAATTAACCTATCTTCTACTAAGAATGGGAATTCAGAAGCTGTTTTACCAAACATTACTTCTTCTTCATTGCTATAACCCGTAATCAACTTATTTTCTACTAAATATTTACTATCCTTTTTAATGTTTGCCAATGCAATTGTTCCATGGCAAATGGCAGAAATAATAGACTGGTTGCTGTCCATTTCTAAAATAAAATCTTGTAGCGAGGGGTCTACCACTAAATCAAACATCGGCCCTTTTCCGCCCACTACATATACGGCGGCATAGTCTTTTGCATGAAGCGTTGAAGTTGGTTTAGTTTGCTTTAATAACTTCATTGCACTCGTGTCTTGTAATACGACACTATTATAAGGTTTGTCTTTGTTAAATTGTCCTGCTTCTACTTTTCCACCTTTAGGGCTGGCAACATCTACATGTAATCCGTTAGCTTTAAAAATTAAATAGGCCATAGAAAATTCGTCCATATCAAACCCAGGCCTTATTTTTCCCATATCCTTTCCGTAACTGCTCACTACAATTACAATTTTATTTGTTTTTGTTTGTCCAAAAACTAGAATAGGTAAACAAATAACCAGAACAAGTAGTATTTTTTTCATTGGAATATAATTAGTTTTTTAACGGTAATGAAGCTATCATAATATTTTTATTTATCCTTCTGCTTTTTGGCGGTAAATAGTTCGCTTGCAAAAATATAAGCGAAAAAAAACAAACTCCTTGACTTGGGTTAAGAAGTGAATTTATTATTTAAAATATCTTTATTCAATAGATGGCTTTGCAGACGGCGATGAACGCAACCTACCCCTTATTCTGCTTAACGACTCGGGTTTTACCCCCAAGTAACTTGCAATATGATAAAGTGGAACCAATTGAAAGAGTTCAGGTTTCGTTTTTATCAAATGTTCATATCGCTCTCCAGGACTAGATGAAAGATAATTATTCACAGCGTTTTTATAATTCGAATATCGTTTTTCAATTCCCATTCTGCAAAGAGATTCTAACCTTGGAAAAAGCTGAAACATTTCTTTTTCTACTTCAAATGGGAAAACCGAAATGATACATTCACAAATACACTCCCAACTAACATCGCTTGGAACTTGGTTTAATTTATTTCCATCGCCCGAAAGGCTATCACCAACGGTATAAAAAGCCACTGTCTTTTCTTCACCATCTTTAAGGTAAAACTCTCTTATACAGCCTTTATACAAGTGGTAAGATGATTTGAGAAATTGCCCTTCTTTTAAAAGAAATACCCCTTTTTTAACTCTTTTAATAGCAATATTTTCTGCAAAAAAATCTTTTTCTTCCTGTGTATTTTCATTTGAACTTACCAATGAATTCATTATTTCCAACACCTCAAAATCGAGATCAGCTTTACCAGAAGGTTTTACAATATTATCAAGTTTCATCCCTTAAAAATAAGGGATAAATCTGAAATATTTCGATAAATTTTAAATAAAGTTAATCAAAAGTAAGAATCACATTTCCTTTTTTTTGCCCACTCAAAACATAATTAAAGGCCTTTTCAATTTCATCGAATTTATATCGTCTATCTATTAAAGGAATAAATTCTCCATTTACGAGAAGTTCATCAATAAATTTCATACTTCGATTTATGGACAAAGGCAGAGGGAATTTCACTTTTTTATCTGGCATAAAAGGCGATAATAATGCCAGTAAAGGGTTTTGCCAATAAGACCCAAGTTCTGATGATATATAGATACCTTTTGGCTTAAGCAGTGGCTTGCATTTTGCAAAACTACTTTTTCCTACCGCATCAAAAATATAATCGAACTGTTCATTACGTTCCGTAAAATCTTCATTTGTATAATCAATTACGGTATCAGCTCCGTGCGATTTCAATACCGCTACGAATTCGGTTTCACAGGTTACCGTAACAAGCACTTTGAAATGTTTTAGAAATTGTAAAGCTGCATTCCCAACCGCACCAGTGCCGCCATTTACTAAAACGCTATCACCGGCTTTTAACTTAAGTTCATTTAAAAAATAAAATGCATAATGAGCCCCTTCTAAACTGGCTGCCGCTTGTTCGAAAGTAATATGATCGGGCTTTTTAAGTACCGCTTTTTTAACAGGTACCACTACATATTCTGCGTGCGAGCTTAGTCCTTGATCAAAAAAGCCATATACATTGTCTCCAATACCAAAATTACTTACCTCATCTCCCTTTGCAACTACAATGCCTGCAAAATCGGTACCTGTAACTGGGAGAGTAGGTTTAAGCAAACCGGTAAAACACCTAATTAGGTAAGGTTTACCAGTTAGCACCCCGCAATCTGAACGGTTTACAGTAGTGGCTTTTACCTTAACTAAGATTTCGTTGTTACCAGGTACGGGTACGGGTACTTTTGTAATCCTTAACTGACTGGGATCACAGTATTTATATCTTATTGCAGCTTTCATTATTACTTATTTTTTTTAAAAATAAACCCTATACATCAAATTAGGAAATACAGCATATTGTCTCATATAACCAACCGATCCAGGTTCGCCAGGGTCATAAAACTCGGTAAGGCGACCTCTATTATTTGTAACGTTATCTATACTAAGAAATAATTCGTGTGTGGCCTTGGGCTTATTAACTTTATAACTAAAAGATACAGTTATTTGGTAAATATCCTCAATATCTTTTTGATATGCTTTATTGTAATCATAGAGCCTATTGCTGGCAGGATCTACAGCTAAATTGCCATCAGTACCCCTCAATAAGGGAATTATTTTTTTACCTCCTCCGAAAAACACTCTACTGTTAAAGCTAAATGTTTTATTTTGTGCTTTACCAAGTTTTGGAAAGTCTTTACCAAAAAGCACATTCACAAGATAATTTCCATTAAACCGTGTATTTCGTTCAATGCCATCAAGCGCCTTATAGGTCGAATTATAAACAGAGGCATTAACGAGATAGTAATAATTTTTGTTAAAGAACCGTTCAACCGTTAATTCAATTCCATAGTTTTTACCACTCCCTTTGTTAACCAAATCAAGGTATTGAAAATCAAGCCCCTCATTAATAGTGGCAAATAAGTTGGTATCTGAGTTTACAACTGGAAGGTTGTAGAGTTTTTGGTAATAGGTTTCCAGTTTTACCATCATATTTTTACTGAAACGCTTTTCATAGCCCAACACAAAATGATGTGCCTTGAGTAGATCTAGATCTTTATTTGGCTCCGTACTACTTCCGTTTGGTAACTTTACTTTTGTAAAATAGTGATGAATACTTTCCATTGTACTGTGTTTACCATAGCCGCCATTTATTGAATTGGTATTGTTAAGTTCCCAGTTAATAGCAAACCTTGGTTCAATTGTACTCTTTTTGTTCAGTAAAACATTCATATTTTGAATACCAAATAGGGTTGTAAATTTTTCATTTAATCGATACTTCCAGCTTATAAAGTTTCTAACTGTGCTTACATTTTCATTAAAATTAACTAACGTGAATTTGATATTGGTGCTATCTCTAAACATACTTTGCGTAAAATCGTAATTTAATAAAGCGTATTTAGTACCAATCTGGAGCTTATGTTTTGAGTTAATTTTATTACTATAAGTAACTTCACCCCTGAAGGTTGATTTTGTTAAGTTACCATCAAAATTTAATATATTATTTAGAATTGAGTCGCTACTAAATTTTTCAAAAACTTCATCCTTAATTCCTTCACTTGAAAATGATAACGCCGTATTAATATGGCTTTTTTTATTGAGGGTTAACGTATTGTTGATGCCTAGGTTGAGTAAGTGAGACCCTTTTTTATAATCTTCTCCTAGTTTGTTACGCACAAATCTGTTTCCTGGAGTTTGCCATAATGCAGGAGAAACATCTTTAAACAGGAAATTGCTAAGTCCACCTAAACCAAAAAAGGAAAATAACCCTGCTTTTTTTGTTGGCAATACAATTTTGAAAGCCACGTCCTGAAAATTTAGGGAACCATTTAAGTCGTTAAACAGCCCAAGATTGCTTAGTAATGAAACCGTAGAATACCTGTAGTTAACTAAATAAGATCCTTTGTAACCCTTTTTAAATGGTCCTTCAACCGTTAACTCGGTACCAATAAGCCCAAATCCGAATGTTGATTCGAATTTTTCGTTATTGCCAGGGCGGAGTTTTACATCGTAAACACCCGAAAGTACATCACCATACTCGGCAGAAAAAGCGCCAGTATAAAAATCAGACGTGGCCAATAAGTTATTATTTAGCGCACTAATTGAACCTCCTACCGAACCTTGATCAGAAAAATGATTGGGATTTGTAATTTGTATACCTTCTAAACGCCATTGAATATATTTCGGTGAATTACCTCGTACAATAATATCATTGCTACCATCTTGCGAACTGGTTATACCTGCAAAATTCGAAAGTATTTTCGAAGGGTCATTAAAACCACCAGCATAGCGATTGGTTTGTTCTGGAGAAATGGAGCGACCGCTTACAATTGCCATATCATTTAACGCTTGTGCTTTGTTTTTATCAAATGTTAGCACTACATCTTTCAATTGCGTAACAGCTTCCTGCATGGTGATGTTTAGTACAACTTCTTTCCCAGAATTAACCACAATATTTGGAAGAATTATTTTTTTGTATCCTATATTAGCTATCTCTAATGTAATTCTTCCGATTTCTATATTATCGAATCTAAAATTTCCCTCTTTATCTGTTGCTGTTGTTTTTAAGGGATTACTTCCTGCTATTGCAACTGTAGCACCTACTATTGCCTGCTTGTTGTCTTGATCGGTTATTACTCCCCTAATGGTTTGATTAAGGCTTTGAGAATACGATGTAGAGAAGAAAAAAAGTAAAAAGAAAAGGATTATACCTGCTTGTCTCATTAATTTAAATTTAAAAGGTTGAAGTACAAAACAACTCTTTGTTTTTAACAAATTCCTTGACTTCGGTTATGAAAAATAAATATTCCTGTATCTTTGAATATGAAATTTTCTGTTATAGTAGCACTTCTACTTCTAATTAATCCATTAGTTAATCTGGCACAGACTGTAAAGGAACCCACAGAGATACCAGCCGAATGGTCTAAACCTTATGCACCCTTTCGTATTGCAGGTAATTTGTACTACGTAGGCACTTACGACCTCGCTTGTTACCTAGTCGTTACACCAAAAGGGAATATCCTTATTAATACCGGTTTAGCGAATTCAAGTAAGCTTATCGAAGCTAGCATCGCTACGCTTGGTTTTAAATTATCAGACACCAAGATTTTGCTTACCACTCAGGCCCACTACGACCATATGGGAGCTATGGCCGTGCTCCAGAAGAAAACGGGTGCTCGTGTACTGGTAAATCAGCACGATGCGCAGGTGATGAAAGATGGAGGAAGTTCAGACTATGCACTTGGAAATGGCAAACCAACCTATCAACCGCTAACACCAAATGGCACACTAAAAGATAAAGAAGTGATTAGCTTAGGAGGTACAAAACTTACAATGCTAAGCCATCCTGGGCACACCAAAGGTTCATGCAGCTATAGTTTTGATGTTAATGATGGAAAAAAGACCTACAACGTACTAATTGCGAATATGCCAAGCATTGTAACTGAAAAGAAATTTTCAGAGGTTACTGCCTACCCTACTATCGAAAAAGATTATAGTTATACTTTACGGGCGATGAAAGCATTGAAGTTTGATATCTGGTTATCGTCGCATGCCAGCCAGTTTAACCTGCATCAAAAGCATAAACCTGGCGACCGATATAATCCAGCAGCGTTTATTGATCCATCAGGTTACCAAGAGGTACTTAAAGATCTTCAGGCTCAATACGATAAAAAGATGAAAGAAAACTAAAAGAAAGGTGATTTTTGCATATTGTGGTTATTGGTATCACATTAAATTTGAAGGTATAAATAAAATAGATTTAGTGGATTCTAAATTAGTTAGTTAAATGGTAGTCGGAGTAGTTAACCGACTACTTTTTTTTTGTCCCCAACTAATCTCCATTACATATAAAAGAAAAATCGCCCCATAATTACTTATGAGACGACTTCCTCTTCTTATCATTTAAACTTATGTGTTATGGTTTATCCCACCAAATACGAGTACTTAATTCATCAGGACCTTGCCTTGCGATAACGATCTCGTAATTTGCTTTATTTAAACTTGCCTCGTTTGTGGTATATCCCAATCTTCTAGGGATTTGACCTCCCAAATTTTGGGGTGCAGGAGATGGTAATAAAGTAGGAAAACCCGTTCTTCTCCAATCAGCCCAAGCTTCAAAACCATATCCTTGGTAATTAGCAACCCATTTCTGAGAAATGATTTGCCTAATTGCATTGGCTGGGTCGTAAGCAATATTAGGTTGAGCTAAGAATGCAGCAACAACCGCAGCATCTGTAACACCATGTTGCGCTAAGGAAGCAGTAATACCTGCATTGTATGCTGCTGCAGCATTTACATCATCAGCTGTGCCAGAAATCCAGCCTAATTTATAAGCTTCTGCAACTGCAAATCTACTTTCGGCATATGTAAAAATAGAAACTGCAGAATTTTGCAATCTAAATTTACTTCCAAAAGCAGATACAGAACCTGGTACAAATGTGCCAGATGCATTAAAACCACCAATGCTATAAGCACCTGCCTGTGCTTGTGTAATACCGTAAGGCATACCTGCATATACGCCTGCATTATTTTTCTCGGCGTATACAGGCAGTCTTGGATCACTATTGCCTTGCATATAGTCTACCAAGGTCTTACTAATTGAATAATCATAACGTTTAGCAACATTGTAATTATTGTACATGTTATTCTCATTTGCACTCTCTGCTAAAAAAGGATAAACGATGTTATCAGCATTTGATAATAAAGCACCATCAGCTAAAGCAGCATTAAACTCTGCTTTTCCAGTGGTTGGATCAACTTTAGACAAACGCAATGCCATATTCATTCTAGTCTGATTTGCAAGCTTTTTCCATTTAGCATTCGAATTAGCATTGATAAAATCACCTTTAATTGCACTACCAGAGTCGAATTGAGCTTGTGCCTCTTTTAACTCTTTAAACAAAGCGGTGTAAACACTTTGCTGCGTATCAAATTTAGGTAACGGACTTGCTAAACCATTTAAAGCCTGACTATAAGGAATATCACCCCAACGGTCTGTAAGCGCCTGAAAAATAAACGCTTTCAGTATTCGGGCTGCTGCAATTTGATTTGCATTAGAACCGCCAGATATTACGTTAGGCAATGATTTAGTTGCAGGATCAGTGTTTAATTTAATAATCAGTGTTAAATCTGCCAACATATTATCGTATGCTGCAGAATAATTATATACTTTAAGATTATAACGAGACTCTGAGGTGTATAAAATTTCAGAATTTTGTTGTGCAAATAATCTACCTGTTACAGAACTTACTAAACCTGCTACTTGACGCTCGGCATTAGTTAACAATAAATAAGTTTGAACGGTTGACGGAGAATTTGGACTAATATTAATGTCGCCAAAATCTCCAGGTTTACAGCTTCCAAGTATTGCAAGTGCAATGACGCTGATATAGCTAAAAAATCTTTTTTTCATCTTTCTAATTTTTAGAATGTAATTTTCAAATTAAGACCAATGGTTCTGGTGCCTGGTAATTGACCACCCTCAATCCAGCTACCTGCAGATTCTGAAGGATCAATGCCTTTAATTTTACTATAAATTAACCACGGATTACGAGCAATTAATGAAATTGAGGCTCTTTGAGCCTTTATTTTAGACACAAACTTAACCGGTAGCTGATAGCCTAATGAAACCTCTCTTAATTTTAAAAAAGTTGCATCATGTGTCCTTTCTCCCCAAGCATAAGGGATATGGCCTTCATAATAATCTTGAGGATCTACATAAGTAGTATTTGGTTTACCATCAGATGCACGTACACCAGGTATTAAAATACCACCACCATTAGCAACAGCATCTCTTTTAGGGTTACCTTTATCATTCAGTCCTGCTGTAATTTCTGCCAAACCAGATCCTTCAAGGTTACCTTCGGTTACAGAAAATAGTTTCCCACCAATTTGAAAATCCGTTGAAAAACCTGCGGTAAACCCTTTAAAATTAAATGTAGATGTTAGACCACCCGTTAATTTAGGAACAAATGTGCCGTAATTCTGTCCTTCTTCAATTATAGGAAAGCCATCATCATCAATTAAACTATTACCATTCGCATCTCTTTTAATCGCTCCAGTTACAATCTCACCCCAAGCTTTACCCACACGACGCTCTACTCTAATTAACGGAGTACCCACATAACCGAAAGCACCAAACTGGAAATTATCTAAACCAGGATATAATTCAACAATTTTATTTTTGCTGGTTGCAAAGTTTGCGTTCAAATCCCAATTAAAATTAGTTGTTTTAATAGGACTACCGCCTAATGAGAACTCTAATCCTTTTGAAGAAACTTCACCTGCATTAATCAAAGCAGTAGAGAAGCCCGTTGTAGAAGGTAACGATACAGATAGAATTTGATCTTTTGAAACACGATCAAAATAGTTAGCGTTAAATCTTAAGCGATTTTTAAAGAATTTAAACTCTAAACCTGCTTCTAGCGCATCAGAAAGTGCTGGTTTTAAGTTTTCATTTGGAATTTGGTTTGGAATGGTTAAAGATGGTTGTGTACCATAAAAACCAGCTGAGGTATAAACCTGATAAATATTATATGGCCCAATGTCTGAACCAGTTCTACCAAAAGCAAACGTTGCTTTACCAAAAGTGAAGATATCATTTTTAGGCAACAAATCAGAAAAAACAAAAGCAAGTGAACCCCCTCCATATAAATAGGAGTTATTAGCTATTGGCAGTGATGATGACCAATCGTTACGGATATTTAAATCTAAAAATAAATAATTTTTAAAACCAATTGAACCAAAACCGTATACGCTTCTTACCTTTTTATTTGAATATGCACTAGTTAAACCCGGTCTATCTTTTGAGGCGGCTAAGCTGTAATATCTTGGCACAGTAAAACCACCTACAGTATTGGCATTAATAGATTCGTCATAATTAATACGTAATTCGCCATAAGCTCCAGCGTTAAAAGAAAAATCATTAACTTCTTTTTTGAATAAGATATCAACCACATAATTGTTCTCTCTAGCACGAGATTGATTTGTATTATAAGCCTCAAGGCCAATACTACCCGAGGCAACTCTGCCCTCTCCTCTTACGCTTGAAAAATTTCCCTTTGCAGCAAAATCTAAAGTCAAAGCAGGGAAAATAGTGTACGAAGCTTGTAAAAAACCAAATATTCTAGAACTATTTGAACTTACTAAATTCTCATAGGCTTCTGTATATGGATTATCCCAAAACTTTGGAGCACTATTTCTTGGGCTTGTAATATTCCAAGAAGTAAAAGTTCCATCTGGATTTTTATAATTCTTTAATTTATCAATATCGATATCTCTATGGAACCATTGATTAAACTGTCCAGTAGTTTGAGTTCCAAATCCTTCGGCAGGACGGTTAAAAAAATTAATAATGTTATAGTTAACATTAGCAGCAATTTTTAACTTCGAAATTGGTGTAAAAGTTCCATTGAAACTTAAACGATTTGCGTCCATATTTGTATTTGGTGAAACGCCAGAACGGTTCAGGTTGGTGTAAGAAACTCTTGCACTAAATTTATCTGAGGCTTGTGAAAAGGCAACATTTGTATTATTCTCTACACCTGTTTCATAAAAGTTCTTAACGTTATCTGGATGCGCAACATAAGGAACTTGCGTAGCATATTGAGGATCATATTTATTCCAAGAATAGAAAGGAGCATAAGGCTTACCATCAAATTTTGGCCCCCAACTTTCATCTACTTGATAATTGTAATATCTAGCACCATTCATTGCTAACAACGCAGGTGCATCGGTAGCTGCATTGTAAGCAAATGTACTCCAGATCTGACTTGCACCTCCACCATATTCATTTTGGTACTTAGGTAGAATTGCCACGTTTTCGAATGTTGTACCGTGACTAATATCAATTCCAAAACCTTTCTTGCTTGGTAATTTAGATTTGATTACTACAACACCCTGATCCCCACGCTGCCCGTAAAGAGATGTCGCTGCCGGACCTTTTAGTACTGTTAAGTCATCAACATCATCTAAGTTTACACTTGTTGAGGGAACAACTACTCCATCAACAACAAACAAAGGGTCAGAACCACCAGCGATACTGTTAACACCTCTAATACGAATAGAAGCAGTACCGAAACGTGCACCAGAACCGCCGAGCACCTGAACTCCAGCAATTTTACCAGCAATAGCAGTATTTAGATCTGCTTGTCTTGCTTGAGTTAAATCTGCTGCTTTTAAACTTTGTTGAGCAGTACCAAGTGATCTTTCAGTTCTCGATACACCTAAAGCAGAAGTTACTACAACTTCGCCTAACATTTTAATGTCTGCATCTAATTTAACATTAACTACTTCAGATGCAACAACTGATACTTCTTTGGTAACAAAACCTAAGAAAGAAATTACTAATGTTTTTGCATTTGCAGGAACTTTAAGTGAGAATTTCCCATCAGAAGAAGTTCCAACACTTACTGAGGAGGTTTCTTTTACTTTTACGGTTGCACCTGAGATTGGCAACCCATCTTCACTTGATGTAACAGTACCCGTTACCGTACGGTCTTGTGCTTTTAATTGCAAGCCTAAAGCAGTAATCAAAAACAATAGAATAGTTAGTATTTTTATTTTCATATAATAATGATTGAGTGAATAAAATTGTTTGTTTGTTTAAAAAAATAAAATCTCTTGGTGGAGCTCTTCCCATGGTGGATTACACTTATTATAAAAAGCTAAATCTAAGTGCTATGGGTTTTTAGAAATATGCGAAAATCACCTTTCTTCGCCTCCAACCATGGTTATATTTGGTACTATATCAACAACTTAACACCAAACAAAATCTTATAAACATATTTTTTTTGTAAATTGCCAAACTGAATATCTAATGGATGAATATAATTTTCTATCAACCGCCACCGCATTTAGCTAACTTTATCCGTTATTTTTGGAGTTGTGATCTTGCAGATTCCAAATCTGACAAAGTGATCTATTTTGAGAATTATGCTGATAAACACCCACGAATGGTCTTCCAGGTTGAAGATAGGCACCAGTTGAAAAACAATGAGGGTAACTATGTTCCAAAGGCCTATGTTTGTGGAATCGAAACATTGCCATCGTCGATGTCTATTCAAGCAAATTTCTCTCATTTTGGGATAAGCTTCAATCCCTTTGCACTAACAGAAATATTTAAGACAGCTAATGAAACACTGGTTAACAAAACTGTAGATCTAATCGATTTGGGATATACAGATCTGGTAAGAAAACTTTCAGATGCAAAATCCCATTTATATAGGATAGAAATAATGTGTAGATTTATTGAGGCTCAGCTTAACCAAAAATTAGTGGTGAACACCGCTATTATCCAAATTGTACTGGATAATGAAATAGTAGAGCAAACAGATCTTGTTAATCTACAAAAGAGATATGGTCTTTCTGAAAGAACCCTTGAAAGACAATTTAAAAATGCCATGGGCATATCTCCAAAAACATTCCAGCGCCTTGTTCGTTTTGAAAAAACTTTAACCCTGCTAAAAAATCCAGCATATAGCAACTCTGCTGTAGTTGGCCATATGCTGGATTATACTGACCAGTCACATTTCATCAAGGATTTTAAGGGGTTTACAAATATTACTCCTTCCAAATTTCAAAAAAACAACTTTCTACTATCAGAAAGTTCAGCGTTCATTTCAAAACTTTAATGATACCCTAGAAGGAGCCCCTTATCCAATAGGCGTATAATTAGAACTTAAAAGCAACACCTAGTCTAGCGTTTGTGCTACCCGTAGCTCCTAGTTCGGCAAAGCCCCCAATACGATCGCCGAAATAATATTTTCCACCCACATAAGCACCTAAAAATATCCCACTTCCATAATCATCACCTAAGCTCTGACCATCGTTACTCCAAGAAAAACTTCTATATCCCAGAGTTGCACCTCCATATATGTCAACTTTATTACTTGTTATTTTTAAAAGGTTATTGAAATGGTAAGACCCTCTTGCCCCAAAATAAATAGCAGTGAATTTAAGAGTTAAATAATCATGGCTTAGGTAATCGAAATTTCCTCCAACACTGATATCGTCGGTTATACCTTTTTCATAAGAAGCTCCAAAAGGAATACCTCCACTGTAGTAAGAATTAATCCCTATACCTACATTAACCAAGTTATCACCTTTACTATATCCACCATTTTGTTGCGCAGATGCTGTAAGACCAATGAATACGATTAATGTACTTAAGCTAAAAAATTTCATATTTGTTTTCATCATTATATAATTTGTTTTAAAAAGGTAATGAAGCTATCATGAGTTTATTTCTCACTAGCATTGTGAGTGTAAACTCATGATGGTTTCCTATTTTTTGATGGGTTAATTGATTTGTTTCCTTGTCCTATTTAAAATCATAAGCTATGGTGGCTAAAGATAGCTCTCCGACAGTTCCAGCTGATGTGGTTTGACTCGCCTTGACAACCCCACCTGCATAAATCTTTAGCGTAGCATTTTGTCCTGGCACCCCAACAGAAGAGGACGAGCCTCCAATACCAATCACATGTATATTACTTGCATAGGTAATTTCTTTTGTCCATGGCAGGGTTACTTCGCTCACAACCGTATTGCCACTTACATTGTCACTGTAGACGATAACAAGCTTCCCGGTAAAATTTCCAGTGACTTCGTACTTGATTTTCCTATTGTTGGCACTTGGTTCTTCATCTTTTGATTTTTTGCAGGCCCCTAGCATAAAAATTACCAGAGTGATGAACAGACCTGTTTTCTTTAAGTGATTTTTCATAAGTATAGAATTTATATTGCTACGAAATTAGCACTACCAGATAGGTTAAAATAGTACAAAACCGACAGTTTCATTTTTTTAACAGTGTCGGTTTTGTACAATTATGCCATATCCTTTCTATTTAGCTTTGAAAAACCAAGTGGGCTCAACAGTGCCTATGGGCAAGAACTTACTTCTTGAACTGATAATTCTACACTATAATGAGCAAAGCAATTATGTACGCATGCATTTATACCGATTGCGAGAAGACTTCAATTTCATTTTATACGCAGTTGCTGGGTTATGTTCTACAGGAAGATCTAAGCTTTGGCACTGAGGAACATTGGTGGATATTAAGAAAGGTTGATCAAGGGGAAACTGGGTTGATCTTGATTAAGATAACTAGTAATAACCATAACAAAAACACTTTGATCATAAATGTTGATGATTGCATCCTAGAATATTGCAAAGTTAAGGAAATACACATTAAAGATCTTTCAGAGCCATCTTATTCTCCTATAGGGTTAAGTTTTAATTTCTATGATCCTTCGGGAAATAAAGTCGTGATTTTAGAAGAGCGCAAATACAACGATAAAAACATATATATAACTAACAATGGAAAACTTTTTTAAGCGACTGGGAAATAACAATAGCCTTTCAAAGGAAACTAAAAGATATGATTGTGGCGATTATCAAAATCGTGATCTGACCCTGAACTTTGTCTTATCGGGTATCCAGCACTATAAGATTGGTAGAAAAGACTTTATCGTTCATCCCGATTGTTTTTTAGTTATCAATAAAGGTACCAATGTCCAAAGTAGGATCCAGTCGCAAGATTATGTACAGTCCCTATCGATTTCTTTTGATCCTAAATTCGTTTACGATATGAACAGGGTCTTAACAAGTTCAACAGAGCAGCTACTAGAGAACCCGGTTAGTGATGCAATCGTCGACTTTCAATTTCCAGAAACCTTGTTGCCCTTAAAAAGTAATTTGCTATTCAATCTTCATCATATCAACTATTTTGTAAAAAACAAACTAGAGGATGACCATTTACTCGAACAATATCTCCATCATACTTTTATCAACTATGTTGAGATTTTCAATCATGATATTCTTTTGGCGGAAGACCGTTTAGAATGCTTAAAGCAGCACACAAAGGCCGAAGTAATGAGAAGGCTGAACCTAGCAAAGGATTTTATTTATTGCAATTTTGATCAGCAGATCGAACTGAAGGCTATTGCTGAAAATAGTTGTCTATCCGTAAACCATTTACTAAGAACCTTTAAACAGGCATTCGGTGAGACCCCACACCAATTCCTTACTAAGATCAGGTTAAAAAGAGCTAATTATCTAATTACCAATACCAGTACCCCCATTAATGAAATCGTACCTGCGGTAGGGTTTGATAATTCAAGTTCATTTATCAGATTATACAGGTCGTATTATAACTGCACCCCTGCGAAATACAGAAAAGCGAGTTAATACTTTATTTCATTAACTTTTGACTTCGGCAGTTTCAGATTTTTGGAAAATTATCGCAATCAATGCAGAAATAAGCAGCAGATTAAACTCTACTCCGTTGAAACCTCCACCAACAACAAACCAGCCATTTGGCAGATGAACCATAAAAATTCCGATAATCAAAATAAGTATGGTAAATAAGCAAGGCCACAACTGCCATTTACCGAGCAAAATGCAGCCCGCAGCTACCACGTGAGACAATTTAATGATCCATGCAACGGGAACTCCAAGCGATCCAAATCCTTGAGTACCGAGATACTCGCCAAACCCGTTTATCCCCCCGTTAAACATGCCTGCTACGCCATGTACCGTTAGGATTACCGCCAAACATACCTTCAAGGGTAACATTCCAAAATTATTTTTATACACACTTAATTTCATAATGCAATCTTACTGTTTAAAGTTAAATTAAAATTGTATTAAAACGACAAACGGGGAGTTTCGGGATAGATAAATGAAGCGCTCTCCGAACCCAAATTTGTCATCTTAATAAACTCGTATGGAGATAGGCCCGAGAATTCTTTGAAATCACTGATAAAATGGGACTGATCAGAATATCCTAGATCGTAGCCCAACCTGGTTAGGGTGCCATATCTGGCTGATGACATCAATTGAAGTGCTTTTTCAAATTTCTGGAGCCTTTTGAATTTGCTTGCTGATACGCCTATGTTTTGTTTAAACCTCCGTTGTAGCTGTCTTTCGGAAATATTATAATGACCGGCAATATTTGCCAGATTTCCATCATTACAAATTTGGTTCATCAAAGGTTGATGTACAAGGTCATTGATAATCCTATCTTTTTTTACGACAAACAGCTTATCGTAAAAATATTTGCTCAGTATCGACACTCTTTCCTGGTTAGTACGAGCCATTAATAATAAATCAGTTAAACCGGTATTGTCAAGTGCCAAGATATTGGGCGTTTCATTAGTAATCCCAGCAGCATCCAAGCGAAAGACCGCATGTAGAGTATGAGGGTAAAAGCTTACACCAAAATGAGAGAAACGGGTTTCCCAATTGCCCCCCGATGGTTTTGTATCCAGACCACTTAAATAACAGGCAGGCATCACATATCCATCTACAGTCTGTATGGGCGAAAACGAATGGATATCCTGAAAAATAAGACGAGGATAGCAATCTGCAAAAGAGCGGATATGTAGTTTATCAATTTTTGCAGCATCAGACTGGTAGCTCCAAAAATACCGTATCCAGTTTTGCAGGGAGGGATGTACCGGGTATTGGGTATAGGTCATAAAAACATTGTGCGTAACCTAAAGTTAGCAAATTTTAAAGTCATCTACCTAATCCCGATGCTAAACAATTTTTTGCCCACCCAATAAGGCCGAAATATGAAGCGTTGCTTTAGCCACAAAGTTTGCAGTAATGGTTGTGCTACCATATTCGAGTACATACTGTGTAAATCCACTTGCTCTCCCTAGCTCCATTTTTATGAAGGGGCTCTTATCCCAAGTATAATTATCTCCGTTTAAATAAGTTAAGCTCTTTTCCAGCAATTTGTCATCAATTTTTTGCCCATTCTGGTAAATATAATAAAGCCCTAAAAGGGCAAATGCCGTTTGTAATGGTGTAGAAATTTCATCAATTCCCCATCCACCATCCGCATGCTGGGTTTGAACAAGATAGTTATAAATTTTTAATGGAATTTGACTTTTAGCTTGTTGCAAAGCTTTTAATGCCACATAAGTTCCGTAGTAATTTCCAAAATACCATGTGCTTTTCCAATAACCATCGGGATGCATTTGACCTATTAAAAATTGCATTCCTTTATCAATTACAGATGCAAAACGTTCTTTATCATACAACATTAATGCATAATAAAAGTTGGCCAAAACTTCACCATCTGCACCTGTTCCCCATGCTTTTGTAATCCATTCATTTTGCATTTGTTGCAACGCCGACAAGTTATTTTTCGGAATAATCCACGACTCAAAGCTACCATCGGCATTTGCCTGATGATTAAGCAATACAGTTAATGGCTTTTCGCAATAGAGTTGAACAGCGGAAGTTTGATTTGCCCTGATAAATAGCTGCATAATTTGAGCTAAATCATCCGTATCTGCCGGGAGTTCTGTCAAATCTGGAAAGTACGACCAGCCACCAACCTCATCAGTGCGTTGTTTGGAAATCAGGTAATCAATTTCGCCCCTAATGATAGGCATCAATTGTTTTTTCATCAATAAACTGAAATCGCATAAGGTATCTGCCAGTAAAGCACGTTGAAAAATATCGCCTTCTTGATCTTCTATTCCTGAAGAGAAACCCTGATTTGTAGGGAAGTGCATCTGATGCTTAACATCATTTAAATCAGTTGCATATTGTTTTAACAAGAACACAAGGCCATCTAAAGCCAACTTTTGCCACTGATTTTCATAGGCTGGCAAACGGATCGTCAACTTTCTATTCATTTGATCCTGAGTTGGTTTTTCGAGCCCTAGGTGCAAATAAGGTTTAGCTAAAACACTCTTTAAGGTAGTTAGATCAACTGGATCATATTGGATAGGCACGGTGGCAATCTTCCGGTATAATTTTTCATCTGGCCGCTCAAATATGGGGTTGTTGAGATAATAATCTTCCGGAACTTCAAATGCCTCCAAGTCTTTATATACAGCCATATCATAATAATAGGTCCGCAGCGGACTTTCGGCCGGAACCAATACACCCGAACAAACGATACGGGGATTGTCGGTATAATTTGGCATCGAGGCATGAAAAAGCTTAGTGGTACATACAATTGCCTGTCCAGCCTTCAAATGGAGCGGGATCAGGTAATTGTCCCGAATAAAATCTTCATGCTCAGCATAGGGAAATTTTTCGTTAAAACCTTGTCCATACCCTCTTGGCCAATTGTTAAGATGGTGGCTTCCCTTAATAACCTGCAACGTGCCATTATCCGAGTTGGTATCAACCAATGGGCACCAGATATTGATCGAATAATAGTTAGATTCATCTGTTAAAGATGCATCCTGATGTAGCGGAACTTCGCCGTCATAGCCAACCTCTGGTGATTTATACTTAATGAGGTAATTACCAAGAATCCATTTATGATTATCGAGCAGTGCATCTGTTCTGGGTTTAAATGCTTCGTGGATTGACTGCGAAACTCTTTTACGATAGGCATTATTATCGTGTCTTAACAGCGATGAAGAAAATGAAGCGCTTCCCATTACATCATCATTTTTGCTATAACCAGCTAATAAATCCTTAATGGTTGCTTCATCAATAAAATCCAACACGATATAGCCATCGCGCTCAAAGGCATCGTTTAATGATTTATCTTTAAATACGTTGTGCATCTTTAATTGGTTGTTTGTTTTTTATGGAACCAGCCGAAAAGGATTGCATAGGGTACCATTAGAAATACCCACCCTCCATAAATTGGCTTTTCTTTAATAAAAAGTACTGGATAGCCCTTTGCACCTGGGTGCTGTTCGTAGAATTCAACAATGTTATCCAATTCTGATAAAGGAATTCGTTTGATGCTTTTAAATGATGTGAAGACTACAAATTTTGAAATATCCCTACACTTCCTACATCGCTCATTATAATAAAGTACCATAGGCTTTCAAGTACAAATTCATTCTTTTATTCCCTAATATATCCATTCCAAAGCCAAGATAAGAAACCTCACACTTTTTTTCGTGCAGTTCGTTATGGATAGGAAAGGCTGCTAAATCATATTTTTCGGTAAAATAAGCTAACGTCTCTGCCCATTGATTTGGACTTTTAGATACGCAGTTTTTGCAGGTACAAACATCTATTTTACAATCGAATAATTGTTGGCTTGCCAAGTGAAAGCCTGCACTAAAAACCAATCCTGTTAATTTTATTTCCTGATCTTGAACAAGTTCATTTAAAAAAATCTTGTATTCTGGATCCTTTAACAAATCTATACCAAGATCATCCAATAAACAAGGTTCTTTTAAGCGCCAATACACCTTTACTCTCAAATTTTTTAGGCTGCTTCCTTCGAAACCAATGCTTAAGATCGTTGCTTTTGTGGATAATGCCTGAATAGTTGCGCTAATTCCAAGTTGGTTTAGCCATGCTTCAAATTTTTTCCAACCATTGTTTCGGCCATCCATGTAAACTGCAATTCCGTTTCCGGAAGCTGGAGCTCCTAGCCATAATACGCCATCTCGATATGCCGATAGGCCTTCACCTTTGGGCAAGTGAAAATCGAGCATTTCTTCGCAAAAATGCTTCAGTTCATGTGTTCCAGAAATTTGAAATAGCTTTTTTAGGGCGATACGGCTTTGCACAAACCGCTCAAAGGGATTACCCATCGTATGCGCCGGATCAGCTAAAAAGCGACCGCCCCAGCCTTCCTTTTTAACAGAAATGCAATATTGGAGCGGAGTTCCATCGCTATTGATCCCTGTTTTTCCGCCAGGTTCAAATGCTTGATCGGCATTTGGTATGGCCATTAAGGTGCTTACAAGCTGACGATTCTTGTCTTTATCGGTGTTAGAAATTTCTGTACCAACTTGTATCAGTTTTTCTGTATATACTGGAAATCGGTCTTCAAAAAGCTGATGATTAGTCATCTAAGCAAATTATTTAAACTTTTTATAGAGATCCACATCAGATTTCGGCCTTACTATGGTAACTGGTACTGGAGCTAACCCAGCTACGCCATTCGTTCCATCCCTTCCTTTTACAGGTGAACCTGGACCTGCCTCTCCGGCCTTACCGCCTTTTCCTCCTATACTACCAGCCTCTGCTTTACCACCTACACCATTACTTGATTCGGCGATGGTAACAGCTATGAGGTCTGCCGGACCACCTTTATAATCAATATCTATAAATCCACCATAACCTTTCGCCCCACCTTTTCCGCCATCGCCACCACTTCCACCATGACCTCCATGTCCACCGTTAGCTCCAGGGAAATCAGTTTTATGGATGCTCCTAGGACATGTTCCACCATTTCCTCCTTTACCACCATCTCCACCTTTTTGACCCTTGGCCCCATTACCACCGTTACCTCCATTTCCAGCTTTAACCAAAAGGTTCATGTTACCCGTAAATAGCCCAATGTTCACATTCACACTTGGTGCATTGTCGCCACCTCCGCCATCTTGCCCATCTTTGCCTTTTTCACCATTGTATCCATCGTCTCCCTTTTCGGCTTCAGGGATCCTCCCCCTCCAATCACACTCCCCAAAATCTCTACCTGGGAGTCCATCTGCCGCCTTATCTTTTTTTGCAGCAATAGCGTTTGCACCATGGGCACCATCCACCCCAATTATTTCGATATCGTACTTTGCCATTATTTATGTATCGTTAATTTATCTGCAATGATATTTGAATTGGTTTGTATTTTAATTACACCATCATTTCGCATGTTCACCTCACCAATTGCTACAAACACGGGATCAACACCTGAAATTACAAAAGGATTTCCTTGTACTTCTATCTTTTCGACTGCATAAACTGCAAGCTTAAATGGCGAATAGGCATATTCTAAGGTTCCAATTTGCTTCTTTGTTAACCGATATTTTCCAACAAGGTAGCTTTCAATGATAAATCTCACCGTTTTTAATTGATCTTTAGACAATGGAATTCTTTGATCAATCATGGCAATTACCTCTCCATCTGGATAGAATGGCTGCGTTTTGGAAAGGATTTTCCCAATATTCAGCCAATCTCTCAGTTCAGGAAGATCTTCGGTTTCCTTGTAAACAGGTTGAACTGGGCTATCTGCAGCCGGGGGATTACTAAAAACGATAGACTTGCTTTTGGTGCTGAGTTCTTTCTTGTAGATCATGCTTTGGTCGAGATCTAAGGCTGCTAAACTATTTTTAAAATCCATAAGATTAAGATATTATTGAAGCTTCTTATTTATAATTACCTCAGAACTTGTTTTTATTTTGGTAATTCGTTCAGGAGTTATTCCAGTTGCGCCATTAGTTCCGTCATTTCCTTTACCAGACCCTGCTTTTCCGGGCTGACCACCTTTTCCGCCTACGCCACCAGACTCTGCTTTACCACTTTCACCGTTAGTTGCATTATCTTTGATAACATGTATGTTATTTTCAGTAAGACTTTTATAATCGACATCTATATATCCACCATAGCCCATCGCTCCACCTTTACCGCCATTGCCACCATCTCCACCATTTCCACCATTTCCACCGTTAGCCCCAGAGAAACTAGTTTTGATGCCCGCAGGACATGTACCACCATCTCCACCTTTTCCACCATCTCCGCCTTTTTGTCCCTTCGCTCCATTACCACCATCACCGCCATTACCAGGTTTAACATGTAGAGTAATGTTACCTGTAAACTGTCCGATGGTCACATTCACACTTGGTGCATTGTCACCGCCACCGCCATCTTCTCCATTATTGCCTCTTGCTCCACCACCTCCATGATTTCCGCCTTGGGCTTCAGGGGTACCTCCTTGCCAATTGCAGGGACCATAATCTCTACCATTTGCTCCATCTGCAGCCTTATCTTTTTGCGCAGCAATACCGTGTGCGCCCTGAGCACCATTAGCCCCAAGTATTTCAATATCGTATGCCATAGGACTATTTATATTTAGTTAATTTATCTGTTATGATATTCGAATTGGTTAGTATCATAATTACACTATCTTTTCGCATATTCAGCTCACCAATTGCTACAAACACTGGGCCTACACCTGAAATTACAAAAGGATTATCATCTACTTCTAGTTTTTCAGCTGCATAAACTGCAAGTTTAAATGGCGAATAGGCATATTCTAATGTTCCGATTTGTTTTTTCGTTAACCGACATTTCCCAATAATGTAACTTTCAATGATATGCCTAACCGTTTTTAATTGATCTTTAGACAATTGCTTTCTTTCCTGAATCATGGCAAATACCTCATCATCTGGATAAAATGGCTGAGTTTTGGAAAGGGTTTTTCCAATATTCAGCCAATCTCTCAGTTCAGGAAGTTCTTCAGTTTCCTTATAAACAGGTTGAAATGGGCTATTTGGAGCCGGGGGATTACTAAAAACGATTGGTCTGCTTTTAGTATTGAGTTCTTGCTTATAGATCACGCTTTGGTCGAGTTCTAGCGCTGCTAAACTACTTTTAAAATCCATAAAATTGCGATAAAGAGGTTGTTAATAAAAATGAGCATTAAAAGGTGTAAATCGTTAACCGATTAATCAAATCTAATAGATTAATGTAAAAATTTATTATTTGATTTGTCCTGTTTTATAAGTTAAGACAAATTGATAATAAATCTTATGCCATTATTATACCATCCAAATATTTATATTTGAAGTTGTTGTTTATTGTAGATGAAGTAAGTAAAATTTTGAAAGCAAAATAGTTTAAAAATATTAAAATGAGCTTTGGCGAGAAGGCATTATTCTTTTTTAGTTTTTTAGGGGCATTTAATGCATTCATTTTAGGTATTTATTTTATCTTCTTTACGGCTAAGAAACATTTATCTAATTATCTTTTAGGAGCGTTGCTAGTCGTATTGAGTATCAGGATAGGGAAATCTGTTGTTTATTTTTTCGACAATAGTTTACCCCGAATATATCTTCAACTTGGATTAACAGCATGTCTTTTTATCGGACCATTTTTGTATTTCTTCATAAAATCTGAAGCCAGAAAAATTAAAAGTTTACCTAGTTTGTGGTTATGGCAACTTGTAGGCTGGTTGGTACTGATTGTAGTAATCGGCACTATTTATCCTTATGAATACTTTGCTTCCTTATGGTGGAACTATATCATTCCTCTCATTTACTTCCAATGGGGTATTTATATTGTTTTTTCAGTGTTTTTGTTGTTGCCAATAGTAAAAAGATTATTCCATAAAGAAGAATTAAAGGCTTTTGAAAAGTGGATATTGACCATTTGTGGTGGGGTGTTGATACTTTTTGCATCCTATGTTTGGGCAATCCTGAATATTACCAAGGGTAGCTATATCGGTGCTGCTGTATTCTTTTCTTCAATTCTCTATCTAGTAGTATTTACATTACTTTACCGAAAGAAAACAAACGACCTGTCTGCTTTCTCTGTTCAGAAATATGCCGACAAAAAGCTGGATGATGATGAACTGGAGCAAATCATCGCGAAGCTAACCAAAGTAATGACTGAGAAAGAGCTTTTTAAAAATCCAAACCTGAAAGTATCAGACCTGGCCAAAGCAATTAACATTTCTGGCCATCAACTTTCGCAAATTCTAAATGAAAATATTGATAAGAATTTTACGCTGTTTATTAACGAGTACCGAATAAATGAAGCTTGTAAACTATTACTAAGCAATACAAACCTTACTATTGAAGCAGTAGCCGATGAAGTGGGATTTAATGCAAAATCTACTTTCTTTGCGGCGTTCAAAAAAATAAAGGGCGCAACGCCCAGTGTTTATCAGCAGTTAAACACTCCAGATTTATAAAACCGTACTACTAGATTTATATTACAAGACCCTGATCATAAAAGTACAGTGCAAATTTGACCAACAAATAAAAATTTCACCAATTATCAAAACACTTTTATGAAAAATGTAATTCTGACTACCATCATAATGGTCGCCTTTTTTTTCTCTGCATTTTCCCAAAACCAGCCAACTGAAAGGCAATTAATAGAAAATACAATACAACTCTATTTCGATGGCTGGGCAACCGGAGATACTACTAAATTGGGCGCGGCAATGCATACTTCTTGTCATTTAAAGAACTATAACAATGGTAAATTTATCATATTTACCAGAAATCAGTATCTCAGCTTGTTCAAACTCCATGAGCGTACTAAAAATCTAAAAACACATATAGTCTCGATCGATATTACCAACAATATGGGTAGTGCAAAAGTAGAAATTAGCACGGAAAGAGATCTGTTTACTGATTATTTCAATTTGATGAAAACCAATGAAGGCTGGTTTATTGCTGATAAAGTTTCGACAAGAACACCACATAAAATCTTTGATGTAAATGCTATCCTCCCAAAAAAAGAAATCATTGTAGAAGGTTTAAAACGCCCTTGGAGCATCGCTTTTATGTCGGAAGACGAAGCGCTCATCTCTGAGAAAGAAGGCAATCTTGTAAAAGTTAACCTCTTGACTAAAGAAAAGATTAAGATACAAGGTTATCCAGCCGACCTAGATGATAGCATTACTGGCTTTGGAGACAACACAGGTAAATTTGAAGTTCTGTTAGACCCTGATTTTAAAACCAATAAATATGTTTACCTATCGTACGTTGCTCTAATGGCTAATAATAGAACTACTAAAATTATAAGAGCAGTACTAGAAAATGAAACTTTACAGCAAATCAAAGTGCTTTTTGTAGCAGAACCTTATACAAAAGAGCGGTATCACTATGGAGGTGGAATGGTTTTTGGGAATGATGGTAAATTATATTTTACTATCGGCGAAAGATTATTTTCTGAGCAGGATGAGCCTGCAATTCCCATTGCCCAAGATATTGAAGATAGAAGAGGAAAAATTTATCGAATTAACTCTGATGGAACCATTCCAAAAGATAATCCAGATTTTGGAAGCAAAGCGAGTCCGGGATTATATGCCATAGGAATCAGGGCAGCGCAGGGTATAACGCTTGACCCAACTACCAATAAAATCTGGTTTACAGAACACGGTACACACCAAGGCGACGAAATTAATGTGCTAAAAGCAAAAGCGAATTATGGTTGGCCTATGAAAACCACAGGGAAGTACCGTTTTGCAGAATTTGCACCAAAACCTATCCCTGATAATAAGTATACAGATCCTGCATGGTCTTGGTTACAAACTGTAGCACCCACTGGACTACATTTTTATTCGGGAAATGAGTTTGCAGCATGGAAACGAAACTTACTTGTTGCAGGATTGTCAAAAGGTAGCTTATGGCGCATGGTAATAGAAGGGGAAAATATAAAAAGTGCAGAAGAACTTTTTACAGACGATAGAGTAAGAATACGAAAAGTGACGCAAAGCCCTATGGGTAAATTATATATTCTTACCGATGAACTGAATGGTAAGTTAACAAGGATAAGAAATGTAGCTTTTTAAACGGATCATGCCACCTACTCAAACGTTTGCGCATAGTAATTTAGTTTTTTGGCATTTATAGTCTCTTTTCCTTAATATCTGCCAGTATATCCATTACGCACATTTACTGTTGATGTCTAAATCAAAGCTTGGTTAACAAACGTTTGCGTGATGTTTGCTAACCGAGTATCATACTGTTATGGCTAAATTGGTTCTACCAAATACATAATCAACTTAGTATGACTTAAATTTCTATTGCCAAAAGGTATGGGTTTGTGGCTACTATCAAAAGCACTCCTCATCTTCCTGTAAAACCACCATACAGAAAACTAATCATTCAAAAACCAATAAAACTTAAACTACACACCATGAGAAAAAATTAACCTAACCTTAATGAAGTAAAAATGCTTCTGAAAATTAATTAATGTATTAAGAACAACTATTTAAACCTAAATTTTTTAGTTCGAATGAAAAATATAAACCAAAAAAAATATGTTCCGATACAAAATGTGCAGTGTAAGAAACCTTTTAACATCGCTTTTGCCGCGATAATGGCTATTACCCTATTCACTTTAAGTATCTCAACTTTTGCAAATGCAAAAACTCTTCCCATCAACGCCATTGTTCGCGAGGCTATTTCCGGCACAATTAAAGATCCAAAAGGCAATCCTATTCCAGGAGCAACTATAAAATTAAAAAACACCAACCGTATTGTATCTACCAATAGCGCAGGTTATTTTAGTCTAGAAGCAAAAATAGGAGATGTTTTAACCATTAGTTCTATTGGCTTTACCGCTAAAGAAGTTACCATAACCAGCGCATCTCTAGGAGATATTACCCTTGCCGAATCAGTTGAGGCACTAAGTGAGCTAGTTGTAATGGGTTATAGCGTTCAGAAAAAAGAAAGCCTTACAGGCGCTTTAAGTACGATTAAAGGTAGCGAACTTAAAAATATTACTTCACCAAATGTGCAAAATATGCTTGCTGGCAAAGCTGCGGGTCTATTCGTTGCGCCAGGTTCAGGAAGACCAGGAGCGGCGGGAGCGGTTATAATTCGTGGACAAGCTACAATAAGTGGTACAACTAGCCCTCTTTGGGTTATAGATGGGGTAATTATAGGGTCTAACCCAGGAGATCTAAACCCAGATGATATTGAAGGTCTTACCGTATTAAAGGACGCAGCATCAACTGCGATCTACGGTTCTCAAGGAGCAAACGGAGTAATCATCGCTACTACCAAAAGAGCCAAATCTGGGCAGATGACAATAGATGTTTCTTCAAAAGCTGGGATCACTAACCTGACCAACGGTAATTTGAAGGTTATGGATGGAGCTCAGTTATATGATTACTTTGCTTCTTTTACCAATGCAAATACCATTAGTTTTCCGCGTTGGAAACCAGAGTTACGCAACAGTAACTTTAGTTGGTGGGATTTAGCTACCAAACAGGGATTTAATCAAAATCATAACGTCTCAATACAAGGAGGAACTGAAAAACTTCAGTCATTCCTATCGGTAGGTTATTATGATGAATCAGGAGCGGTTAAAGGATATGATTACGAACGTTACAACTTTAGATTAAATACTGTTTATAAACCTTTGAGTTGGTTAACTGTTAAGCCATCTATAGTGGGTTCTCGTCGCGCAGTAGCAGATCAGCAATATTCTGTAACTTCGATGTATTCAAATCTTCCATGGGATAGCCCATACGATGCAGATGGGAATTTAGTAGGCCACCGTTCTAGCACTTGGGTAAATAGTGTGTCGACCAACTATTTATATGATCTTCAATGGAACCATTCTACAAACAACAATTATGAGTTAATGGGTAATTTTGATTTTGATATCAACCTCACCAAGCAACTTACTTTTTCTTCTGTTAATAACTACAGGTTTAATGCCTATAGTGCAAGTGGCTACACAGACCCTCGTTCAAATGGCGGACAAAGTGTGAATGGCCGTATTACAGAATACAGATCTGAATATACCCGTCGTTTTACCAACCAAATGTTGCGTTATAACAATATGTGGGAAAAACATAGCTTAAATGCTTTAGCGGCATATGAGTTTAACGATTACCGCAGCAAATCATTAGATGTATACGGTAATGGCCTACTACCAGGATTTGAAGTATTGGATATTGTATCTAAACCAGAAAGAACCAAGGGAGGGATAAGTGAATGGGCAGTACAGTCTTTGTTTGTTAATTCAAATTATTCATACGATGGCAAATATTTGGCACAGGTATCTTTCCGTAGAGATGGTGCTTCTAATTTTGGTAAGAAATATGGTAACTTCTTCTCTATCAGTGGCGGATGGAATATTAACCGCGAAAGTTGGTTTAAAACAAACTTCATCAATACCCTTAAACTTCGTGCTGCCTATGGTACGGTAGGTAACCGTCCTAACTCATTATATCCGCAATACGATTTATATTCTGTAAATCCATCAGCCGGCTACAATGGTATTCCGGGACTATTGATTAGCCAGATCGGCAATAAAAATCTAACTTGGGAAGAAACCTATACAAGTGGGACAGGTGTAGATCTTGCTGCATTTAATAATAGGCTTAGATTAAGTGTAGACTATTATATTAAAAACACAGATAACATTTTGTACAGTGTGCCTATTTCAGGTTTAACTGGCGTAACAAGCATATGGCAAAATGTAGGTAAAATGCAAAACAAAGGGATAGAAATAGCACTTGGTGGCGAAATTATCCGTAATGATAACTTAACATGGAGCCTAGATGTGAATTTTGGCACCAATAAAAATAAACTTACCGACATCTACAAAACCAGAAATCTGGACGGTACTTATACGGCCAAGCCGATTATTAGAGGCGATGATTTGGGTATAGCGGGCTCTGCTAGTCGAATACTGCAAATTGGTTTACCTGTTGATACTTATTATATGCGAGAATGGGCAGGTGTTAATCCTGACAATGGTTTGCCTATGTGGTACAAAGTAACCAGAGATGCAAATGGCAATGAAATTGAAAGGACAACAACCTCTAGTTATGCACAAGCTACCCAAGAAAAGCTAGGCAAAGCTTCTCCAGACTTTTTCGGTGGCATTACTACATCTTTAACATGGAAAAAATTTGATTTACATGCGGTATTTGGCTACTCGATTGGTGGCAAATTATATAATTATTCACGCACAGAATACGATTCGGATGGAACATATACCGATAGAAACCAGATGGTGCTAATGGACGGTTGGAACAGATGGCAAAAACCTGGCGATATAGCAACCCATCCTAGAGCAACATACGGTAATAAAGATTTAGGGAATTCGGTGTCTTCACGCTATATTGAAAGCAATGACTTTTTTAGAATGCGTTCAATGGCCTTAGGATACAATTTCGATTTAAAAAGGCATAAGGTTAGAAATTTAAGAGTGTTTTTAGCTGGAGAGAATTTATTTGTATTGACAAAATATTCGGGTGTAGATCCAGAAATACCTACTGATGGTGAAACGATTTTATTTTCAGCAGGGCCATCTATATACCCTATGACCCGAAAATTCATGTTCGGACTTAATGTTTCATTCTAAAGAAAATAAAAAATGAAAAAGATATTAGCTATCATCTTTGCAACAATTGCTCTATCATCTTGTGAGATCGATAGAACACCATATGGATCAATGGGATCTGAAAGGATTAACGAAAACCCGGAAGAATCTATAGATGGTTTACTTAATGGTGTATATGCACAACTTAAAGCTTGGTCAGACCCTATGCATCGTTTGGGCGAATACGCTGGCGACAACATCATGATTAGAGGATCTTCTACTGATGCTTTTTATGAGTTTATCTCCTTTGCCAGAACTCCAAATAATGGAAGACTATCTACTTTTTGGGATAGTGGTTATAAGGCCATCGCACAGGCTTCCAATATTATTAATATGATTCCGCAAGGGAAAAATGCCACATTAGATAGTAAGTTAGGAGAATGCTACTATGTTCGTGGAATGATGTATTTTTACCTCGTCCGTGCTTACGGACGCCCATATTATCAAAGTCCGGAAACCAATTTAGGCGTGCCTATTGTAAATGGTACTCCGAGTGATGTGATCAATGCAAATTTGCCTGATAGAGCAACAGTTAAAGCAACTTATGAGCAGGCTATAGCAGATTTAAAAAAGGCGGAAGAGATGATTCAGGTAAATAAAGGACCTATTTTTGCTTCTAAAGAAGCTGCACAAGCCATGCTATCGAGAGTTTACCTATATATGAGTGGAACTTATGAAAATCCTAACCAGGTTTTTGCCCAACTTGCAGTAGATTATGCAAATAAAGTAATCACTGGTTCTGCAAAGTATAGCTTATTGCCAAGAGATCAATTCATGAAATACAATACCTTTATACCTGAGAATAATAAAGAAACCATCTTTGCAATTAAACGTGTTGCATCAGAATATTCTGGTTCTGATCATTTTTTTGGTGTCGGCGGCATGTATTCAAATATAGGTGGACAAGGTTGGGGAGAAATGTATTCAAGTGCCAAATACATTAGCTTATTAAACGAAACAGGTAGAAACGACTGGCGACCAGAAAAATATAAAATGGTTGATGCAAGGGCTGCATTTATCGAACCTACTTATTCAAAAAATGCAGCAGGTGCCTATACTGCAGAGGTCTTTAGATTTATTAAAGATGATGTAGGAAATGTGCTAAACTATGTACAGGCTAATATAACCAGAAACGGAAATACAATTACCTGTACAGAAGGTACCGATGTATATACCCTTACGCCTATTGATGCAGCTCAGGAGATTTATTCCATCAATTACAAAAATGGTAAAACCTACACAGGTGTGATCGACTATTTTATTACTTTAAACCGCGTTTATCCTCAATTCTATATTGTTAAATCTTCCCGTGAAGGAGAAAACTCTCAATTACATTCTCCGGTAATCAGCAGGTTGGGAGAAGTATACCTAAATAGAGCTGAAGCATATGCTAAGCTACAGAAATATGGTGAAGCGCTTACTGATTTAAACACCATAAGAACGCGCTCTATTGTGAATGGCGCTTATACTTCTTTAAGTGCTGCAAATGCAGGAGACTTAATTGATAAGGAAAGACAATTAGAATTAGCTTATCAAGCTGAGCGTAGTTTTGATGTTTTCCGTAACGGAAAACCCCTTACGCGTCTATATCCAGGTCCTCAAAGTCAGACCACAAGTATAGCAGCAAATGATTTTAGGGTTGTATATTACATTCCTCAAAGTGCTATCAATTCATATCCAGGAAAATTAACACAAAATCCTACAAATTAATAAAAATACGAGCGAGCAGCTAAATCGTTGCTCGCTCGTATTTTTTACAATGGAAACGTAAAGCTGAACGTCGAACCTTTACTTGGCTCGCTATCTATCATTATTTGTCTTTGGTGTATTGAAATAGTAGATTGAGGAACAAATTTATGCAAACCAGTGCAAAAAGATGAAAAATGGGCGCAAAACAAAACCGCTTAAAATTTGGTAATTCTAATTATAAATCAAGATCTAATAAAATTATTTATTTTTTAGACAATTAATCATTCAACAAATTATCATAGTTCGAAAGAAATGTAGGATCAGTTACAAAAGTTGTGGACTAGGCAAATAATTTCATCAATCTGAATAGTAAGAAATTGATATTTCCGACACCCCTGAACCAGCTCCTGAAGGACCTTTACTGTCCTATTGTTACCAACCTGAATTAACTATAAAGAAAGTAACAAATCATTCTCGAGCGAAAAATAGCACAGTTTCGCAAGAACTTAAAACGAGACCTCAGGAGGCGTTAATAATAATTATGGTTAACTAGGTTAAAAATATAAAATAGAGTAATTAAACAGCTTAAAAAATGCTTCTATCGTGATGTAAAAACTCAATACATATATAGTTCGTTCCAAGCATAAAAAAACATAAGGTAACGATTCCCCACCAGCCTTAGAATTTCCAATTTTCCCCCTCGGTTATCCGCCATATACCCTTCAAGTCTCGGTGCTTATTGCTTGTTACCCCCTTAAATCGCAATTATACCGAGATACTACCGAGATAGTACTGAATAGCAAGGCAATAGGCGCCGACCGGACAGCGTATGGATAATGGATGGAAGTGCTTTTATTGAAAGCTTCTTTGTTTAACTTATAGTTAATATTCAATTTAACATTATTAGCTTTGCTTTCACCAACAGCGTATGACTGTCCGTTAGCGACTAACATTCCCATTGAACCATCGACATAGTTAAAATTATTCTTTAAAAAAATTATCAATCAGGTCAAAATCAATGGAGCGATAAGGTGCGTCTGTAAAAAGATCGATGTCTATTGACATTCTATGCCCAAGCTGTAGACTTAAGGAAGTTCCACCAACTAATCTAAAAGGAGGAAAAATCCAGGGTGAAGCCCTTTCAATATGGATAGTTTTTCAAACATATAAATATGTAAACTAGTTTCCCATTTTGCTTATAATTAGTTATAAATTGATAGATAAATTCTAGGCATAATTACTTAAATATCACAATTTGCCAAATTTATAAGAAAAGTATTAAAACCTATTTCTTCCCCTAATTAGAATACTTCTAATAATTGAACGCTTTATTATTACCTCTTCAGGAGTTTATAAAAGGCGTATTTCAATTTAGTAAATAGTGTTGCTGCTGATCCGAAATTTTTGAGTGCAATTATTAATCTTAATCTTAGTTTTCCCTTTTAATTTGAACATAATCAAATGATAAAGCATTATTTCATATCTATTGCGATAGTATAGCTTTCCATCTTGCCATTTCAGTTTCCCTGGTACACCTTCAATAACGTGAAAATCAAAATAAGCATTAATTCTTCCTTCATTTTCTAATCTTTTAACAACATGCATCATACTATCAATTTCGCTCTTAATTAAGGTTATTGGCATACCTTCTGTAAATTCTTTATGGGTAAAATTTGTTTCATCAAAGCAAAAATGTTTATTGCTGGTAAATACTTTTTTATAATCACAACTCTCTTCATACAAAGAACGAGAAAACGTTGTGTTTTTAAACAACTGAAAATAACCTGTTAAGAAATCGTGCCTTACGCTTATAATATCATGTTGCTGCAGAATTTGATTGGTAATAAACGCCCTGATATCACCAAATATTACATCTAAATCTCCATACCCCCAATAATTATAATTTACTACATAGTCTTCAAAAATTTTACCATAGGCTGGTTTAAAATCACAAAGTTTGTAACCACTTTGTATACTGATTGGTAAATTAAGTTTTTTAGATGCTAATTCATTTATTTCAAGTAAATTCTGGTAAACTACCTTTACATTTTGGGGCACTTCCAATTTTGTAATCCTGTCATCTGTTACTAAAAGGAAATTTACTGTTGGGTTATAGCTACAACTATGCAAAAAATGGTGAACGTACCATGGCAATTTACCTATGTAACAGATAATTAAAATAATATTGGTTTTTGACATGTATGTTTAATAAAATATGGGTAAGTAATTGCATAATCATTTCTCTTGCACTGTTATTAGCTTTTCTGCATAAATAAAATCCCCATTGTCTGCAATACCTTCAATACTTATTTTGTATAAACCAGCTGCATCAGAAGAATTAAAGCTAACCTTATTATTTGCACCTGATAAAGCTTTGAACAGTGGGTTCCAGTATAATGTAGACAGGAAGAAATTTTCTTCTGGACTGTCTTTCTTCAGTTGCTCCATACCGTAAAATTCACGCGCCTCATAAATACCCTTCATATTCTCTGGTGAACAGCCTTGGTAAATCACACTAATAGTTAATGAAGTGTTTTTTGGAGCATAAGATACTTTAAGGCCATTTAAATGTGGATTATAAGAGTACTTTCGCCCAATAACTGGTAGATGGGTAACTGCGTTCAAGGGGGTATGAACAAAGCAATTCAAGAAGTTAAATTCACACACATAATCGCCACACTCATTAGTACCATATCCCGCAGTTTGATATACCGTCGATTTACCTTTTATCTCTACCGTTTGTAATTGCCTTACAAAAGGCTCTCCTGTTAGCAGCACTTCACTCGCATGTGACAGGTTTTGACCTTTGAAATCGTAACGACTACTAGGAAACGGAAAATTGCCCGGTTTAATTAGACTGTCTAATGGGTCTTTCAACTCTACTATATATTGTCTCTTATCGCCCTTTGCACCGTAAGCTGCGAAGAGCAGACGAGCAGATCCCTCTTTGCTTGCTAGTTCGGCAGGTGTGGGAAAGAAAATCCCTTCCTGATCAGTTGTAAAGATAACGGATAGCGAATCTCTTTTAGACATCACCGTAAATGGCCCCTTAAATTTACTACTGCCGTCAGCAGGCTTGACCCCTCCTTCTAGCCTGATCTTACGATAGGGAACACGATTTAATTCCGGCCGAGGAGTTTCGTTTAATTGCTGCCACAATAAACGGCGCCATCCCTGTATGCGCATTACTTTTTCCAAATCCGTTCTGCCATGATAAAGATTTGCAACTGTGTGGGTTGGCAGAATGTAGTTGAGGTGATAATAGGTCTCAATATTAGCTTTGTATGCTCCCGATAACCTATTCTGTCTCACACAGGACACTGTGAACATACCGCCAATAGGTTTGTTATCGGCATCTTGCAACTGAATAGTAGCCTCAACCTTTTGATTTGTACCTATCGCTGCTTTCTCCAATACAATATTGGTTGAATTTCTGGTGTTAAAATGTGCAAAAAATACGCATTCGGCGAAGGGCTGGCCTTTGCTGTCTAAGACGGTTAGGGTATTAAGCCCCTTATTAATGTTGTTTAAAGGAATTTGTATTTTGTTAGCCTTGCTCAAATTTATCAGTGGCGATATTTGAGCGTCATTACTAAGCAAATTGATGATGGACAGATATATAGCTGAATCGATACTACTTTGAATGGTTACTGAGAGGGTGTCATTAGCAACTGCATTATGCAAGCTCAGCACCATGCCCTTTGCCAATACTGGAGGCAATTTGTAAAGCTGTTGAGCAGCTTGATGGGTGCTACTTATAAGCCTTAGCGAATAAACATGGTTTCTTTTAGGTATAATCGCAAAAATACCAGTCCCCGCACTATCGGTAGTAAGGGTGTCTTTTATCACACCATTATCCAACAGTTGTAGCTTTACTATTGATGGTCTACCATCAGCAAATAAAGCTTCGTATGAAACTTTGCTCATTAGGTCTTCTACCAGATCTCCACCTTCTGGATAAAAACGAAGTGTAACCTGGTTATCGGTTAACATGGACGAGTGTAAGTTGAATTGTTTTGTTTCACTTTCAAATGTTGTTGATGTTTGCAAAACACCTGTAGAACCAGTTAATTCTTTTCTTGGAATAAACAAACTTACTGTACCAAATTCGTCGAAATAGGCTGTTCGTATTGGTTTATTTGGTAATGCGTAATTGATAAAGCCATTCTTTTTGTTTGATTTAGTGCTTACTACCAACCTACCATCTGCTCGTTTTAGCGTTGCTGATAGCACTAATGTATCGGTATTTTTTTGTTCCTTAAAATCAAAATGGGTAACAAAACTATTGGAAGCTGAGGTAGATCGGATAATAATTGAGGTAGAGAAGTGCTGTATGGGTTGATTTTTATCGTTAACCAAGTTGGTAATGGCTATGAACTGATAGTTGCCTGGAGCAATGCTATCAGTTAGAGTTAGGCTACCAAAGCAAATTATTTTATTGATGGTGTAAGTTTTGCGCATTACCACATCTCCTCTCTCGCTTACCAAGGCAACTGATAGCATATCGGCAACCACCGTGTCTTTTTTTTGGGTATAAGGCAACAAGTAACCTGTAAACCATATTACTTCGCTAGGAAGGTACAGCGTTTTATCTGTAGTAATATAAAGCATACTTTCTGGTAGCATAGCATTCTTCCAACTGGTTTTTTCTTCCAACATTTTTTCAGTTACCACCTGACCTCGCACTAGCAAGCTAGAAAGACAAAAGAAGATGATCAAAAAAAGGCAGACCTTATACATAAGCATGGGTATAAAAACATGATCAAAAAAGCAACATCAAGAGCCTGGAAAGGCTCTTGAAAATTTAGATGCATCTCGTTCCAAAACTTGTCTCCAAACAAATCCTATCTATAGCACAACCCCCGTTGTTCCCATCATAGCAGCTAGTCCCGCTTCCAAAAGAGTTGTCGCAAACGCTTGCGATACACCTTCCCGTAATACCGCAGTCAAAATCATGTGTGCATGATGTTCCACTACCTGCCATAATTTTTTTCATTTCCGCTCTAGACAATTTAGTAGCGATTGTGCTAAAGCTAATTTTTTCTAATTTCTTCATTTAAATATTAATTTTGTTGTGTAAAATCTGCAGATCCTTCCACGCTGGGTCTGCTTTTAGCGGTACAGGTAAACGCCTATACTCGTTGTTGGGGCAGTTTACTTGCAAGATGGCTGCCCCTTTTTTGTGCAAAAGATCTTATCGCCACTGTGCTTTCCCTACTAAAAACTTTCTAAATCATTAAATATTTTAAATCCTGCAATTGATAGGGATCTGGTAATTTATAGCCATTTACAAATATGGTTGGCGTAAAAGTTATTTCTGTAATTTTACACCAAGCCTTTTGCCTTTGGGTTACTTCATTCATCTTATCTAAATTTTCAACTGGATATTTTGCAGCCCATTGCTCGTATTTTTTTGAGTTTTGCAAGTACCAATCGTTTAATGCGTTTTTCACCAGGGATGTATCTTTTAACAAGCCCAATGCACTAATATGTCTGGCTACTTTTGTTTTTTCATCATTATCATGATCTGCTGTAGAAAAAATTATCTTTACTTGTAGGTCATCTCTGCTGCTAAGCCACTCATCAATTACTTGATGCGCTTTGGCACATGGTGCACAAAATGGGTTACTTACCATCGTTATTACAGTTTCGGCATTAGGATTGCCTAAAACTATTGGCATTATTTCTTCTGTAATGCTATATTTTACCTGGCTCTGCAAAGCTTGCCTAAATAAGTCGCTGTTGTATTTAAATTTTTGTAATTGCTGTTTTAAAGGCTCGGCTAATGTTGCTTTTAACAGGATGGGTTTAATGATAGACCATGTTAATATTGGAACTAGAAAAGCTAGAATAAGGTAGAAAAAAGGAACTCCAAAGTTTAAAACCTGCATGTCGGCAGGTAGAGACCAAAGCGTAAAGCCAAAAGAACCCAGTGTGAATATAATAAATTCTAAAACTAAAATGACCTGTACAGCACAACATAGAACACACCAGTTCTTATTTTTGTATTGGTAGGCTATAGAGTAAACTGTATAAGGCAATGCTAAAATATTAAGCCAAGCTAAGAGGAACAAATATGGGGGAGCAAAGATTGCAGCTAAAAATGAGCCTGCAAAATAGAAAAACCCCACTTCGCTCCAAGTTAGCCAATTGGTAACTTTAGCCGCATCAGACTTTAAAATGGCATTACAATTATTCTTTTTACCAAGGCTACATAAATTTTGTATTAAAAGATTGTTTGCATTAATGCTATGCATTAACAGTAAAATACTTGTGCCTAAACCTATTAATTTTAATATCAATAAAGCACTATATCCGACATTTAAATTGTTTATATGTATACTTACAAACATTAATATCAATAGTGTTATAATAAGTAATGGTGTTTTTATGGCATTATATGTGTCTTTTATCTGGTTTAGCTGAAAATCTCTCTCGCCACTATTTTGGTTTGCTATTGCATACAAAACATTTCCGCTCCACTTTGCTAAAAAATCAACTTCAGTAATAATTGCATTTTGGTGAGTTTCATCACTATAAATATATTGTCCGTTCCTAAACTCTTTAATTAAAATATATACGCCTCCATTTATGTTAAGATGGGCGATAAAAGGAAATAACAATTCACCTCTATCAAAATTATCTTTTTTAATATGAAAAGTACCGCTGTCTATATTCCATTCTATTAAGCTATCATATATCGCTAGTATGCTCGAAAAATCTGGATGATCTTCTAAAGTTTGCTGTATGGTGCCACTACTTACCTTAACATTTAGTTTTTTTAAAAGTAGCTCGGTAACTGCAATTGCATTATGCTTTTTGGGAGAAAATAAATTTACCATACTTCTAACAATTAAAATTGATAAACAAATGGCTATGCTTGACTTGCTGGTTAGCAAACTTAATAACACATTTATCCCAAATATTTTTGAATAATGTGTGTAGGGGGAGGGGTATAATTACTATTTTAGTTTTCATACAAGTTTTAGGATTGATGGTCAATATATTTGTTGTAATACGTGTCAACTAAACCAATAAGTTAAAGCTAAAATATTTATTTGATTTTTTTTATGATTTATTTTCACGTCTTGTGATTTATTGTTAATGTAACTAGGCTACAGCAAATTGCAAATATTTACGGTCTCGATTTAGAATATATGGGCCGGTGTGTAGAAGCTCAAAAAGTAATTTCTAAAAATGATGTTTCCAGATTTATTAAAATTGCAGAAGGCAAGGCAAAAAAAGCTTAACCCTTGGCGCGATAATAGTCTATCTGTAAATGAGACACCTACGTACTCGTCTTAATTTCCCCAGTTGGCGCACCCAGTAATTTCGCCTTTTAAGAGTCGCTAAGAGTCTATAAGGGTCGTTAAGGGAACTAATTTCCCTGCTAAAATCTCGGGGAACAAAATTTGTATCTGGGGAACAAATACGGAACAAATTTATGCAAACCAGTGCAAAAAGATGAAAAATGGGCGCAAAGCAAAACCACTTAAAAGTCTGATTTTAAGTGGTTTATTAACATTTAGTTTGCAGTAGAATCGGGTTATTCTGCGTGCCTATTTGCCGATGCAAAACTTCGTAAATATATTCTCCAATAAATCATCTGTAGTAACCTGCCCAGTAATCTCCCCTAAATAATGAAGCGCTTGCTTAATATCCATAGCCAAAAAATCGGAAGTAACCGGATTATCGATATTTTCCATTACGCGTAACAGCGCATTCTGTGCTTGGGTTAATGCCTCTACATGACGAATATTCGTAACCAATGTTTCTGATGTATTAATATGATGAAGATTTACCTTATCTAATAAAACATTTTTCAACTCCTCAATTCCCTGCTTTTCGCGAGCAGAGATAAAATGCACATCTAAAGCAGCAAATATCTCACGCTGTGCAGCAGAAAGTAAATCGGCTTTATTCAATAAAATTAAATAAGGAACCCCAGCTTGTCCTAAACCAGTAGCTTGTTCTTCGATCTCGTTAATACTTTGCGCCGCATCTGCCATGTAAATAATCAGTTTGGCTTGTTTCATTTTTTCAAGCGTGCGCTCTACCCCTTTGGCCTCAATAATATCAGCCGTATCGCGAATGCCAGCCGTATCGATAAAGCGGAAAACTACGCCATTAATGTTCAGTTCGTCTTCAATCGTATCGCGCGTGGTACCAGCAATGTCTGAAACAATAGCCCGTTCCTCATTCAATAATGCATTTAACAAGGTTGATTTACCCACATTCGGCTTACCAGCAATCACTACAGGCACGCCATTTTTAATCACGTTACCTACTTCAAACGAAGAGATTAGTAATGAGATGTGTGTATTGAGTAGTGAGACTAGGCGCCTTAATTCATCACGATTTGCAAATTCTACATCTTCTTCGGCAAAATCGAGCTCAAGCTCTATCATCGATGCAAAATGAATAAGCTGTTCACGTAAGTTTTTTAACTCATTCGAAAAACCACCACGCATTTGCTGTAAAGCCACATCGTGAGATGCCTTACTATCAGAAGCAATTAAATCTGCTACTGCTTCGGCCTGACTTAAATCGAATGCCCCATTTAAAAAGGCACGCAACGTAAACTCGCCTGGTTTGGCAGCTCGTGCACCTTTACTAATCAACAAATTCATAATTTGCTGAATAATATAATTTGAACCATGACACGAAATCTCGACCACATTCTCTTTCGTATACGATTTAGGCGCTACAAATAATCCTGCAACTACCTCATCAACAATATTTTTACCATCCTTAATTAAACCAAAATGTAAGGTGTGAGAATCTTGCTCTTCGAGATTTTTACCAGCAAACACTTCATTTACCAGTGAAATTGCTTTTGGACCCGATAAACGGATTACACCTATAGCACCACTACCAGGTGGGGTCGATAAAGCAATAATGGTATCAGAATTGTACATGAAGGAGCATTTAGTTAAGTGCTAAGCGTAAAGCCGGTTATGAATTATTAATTAAAAGCAAAAATAAGGGATTTTTATCCAAACAACCATCAATATTTGGTGTTAAGTTTACAAATAAAAAAACTATGACTATTCAATTAAATACCGACAAAAATTTAACCATTCATTCCGAATATGAAAATCAGATTGTTGAACAATTAACCACTGGACTTGCGCGATTTTCAGATCACATTTCAAGTTTGCAAGTTCACCTATCTGATGAAAACGGCAGTAAAGACGGGAAAAATGATAAAAAGTGTGTATTAGAAGCTCGGTTAGAAGGTAGATCTTCGGTTATAGGTAGTACATTTGACGAAACGTACGACTTAGCCATCACGGGTGCCTTGGCTAAACTAAAAAATGCGCTAACCACAATCAACGGAAAACTAAAGGAACACCATTAAGGGCATTACGCACAACCCGAACAAATTTCTTACATTAGTGTTTATTGCCTAAACTAAACCAGAAATATGACCAATCAGCTACCACTAACCGTAAAACGATCAATCGAATTACTAGGAATTGCTCTTTTAGTAACCTTGTTAGTAATAGGACGTGATATCATTATGCCTATTTTAATGGCATTTTTTATCAGCATTATGCTATTACCCATTTACCGGTTTTTAATCAAGAAAAAATTTCCCGAAAGCTTAGCTATTATTCTACCTATAGTGGTAATGTTGGTATTTATTGCAGGTATTGTTTGGTTTTTTTCGGCTCAGATTGGCATTTTAGCGAATGATTTCCCACAGATCAAAGAAAATGTAAGCAATCATTTACATTCACTACAAGAATGGATAGGCCGTATTACTGGCATAGAAACCACTAAGCAAACCGCATTTTTAAAAGAAAAGAGCGACGATTTACTGGCAATGAGCGGTAAAGCTGCTAGTGGCGCAGCGGTTACCCTTAGTGGTATTTTTGTATTCATGGGCTTGTTGCCTATCTATATCTACTTGCTTTTATTTTATAAAGATATTTTGTTACGTTTTACCTTTATGTGGTTTAAAACAGACGATCACCCAAAGGTTAAGGAAGTAGTGTACGAAACCGAATCTATCATTAAAAGCTATTTAGTTGGATTATTAATTCAAGTAACTTATATGACTATATTATTAGGTGGAATTTTATTACTTATCGGTATAAAACACGCACTTTTAATCGGAGTAATTTTTGCACTCTTAAATCTCATTCCTTATGTAGGCGCGTTAATTGGCAACTTAATTGGCGTATTGTTAACTCTTACCTCATCTTCCGAATTATGGCCTGTAGTTACTGTTCTAGGGGTAATTGCCGTAGTTCAATTTGTAGACAATAACATTTTAATGCCACGTATTGTAGGTTCAAAAGTAAAAATAAATGCCATGTTTGCCATTATTGGGGTATTAGTTGGAGGAACTATAGCAGGGGTAGCCGGCATGTTTCTTTCTCTGCCCATTATTGCGGTGCTGAAGATTATTTTCGACCGTTCGGAGCCGTTTAAACAATGGGGCGTTTTACTGGGCGATGAACGACCTGCGAAAAGTCCGCTAACAGTGCCTCGTTACAGAAAACAAGCTCCCGTAAGCACCAAATCTGGAACAGTTAAGAAGATCTAGAGCACATCTTTTAACTTAACCCATACATTCTCTGCCAAAATCTTATCGCCTTCGGCTGTAGGGTGTATCCCATCGGGTTGATTAAGTTTAGGCACCCCTCCCACCTTATCTAATAAGAAAGGAACAAGTACCATGTTGTTTTTTTCGGCCAATGCCGGAAACATATTTTTAAAATCGCTCGCATATGGGTTGCCCATATTAGGCGGCACCTGCATCCCTGCCATTACCATTTTAACATCAGGATATTTTGCCTTTACCTTGTCGATAATAAATTGCAGATTTTTAGTGGTTTCATTAACTTGAATACCTCTTAAGCCATCGTTAGCTCCTAGTTCGAGCACAAAAACATCGACGGGCTGTTTTAATAACCAATCGATCCGGGCCTTACCTGCGGCAGAAGTTTCGCCACTTAAACCTGCATTAATTACATTATATGGCAATTTTAATGAGTCAATTCGATTTTGGATCAATGCCGGATAAGCTTCTGAAGGATCCAAGCCTAAACCAGCCGTTAAACTCGTGCCAAAAAATAAAATATTCTTAACTGAAGCTGTATTTTTTGTTTCAACAGCCGCACTATCGGCCTTTTCCGTATTATTTTTTTCATTGTTACAGGCAGAAAGAACTACCATTAAAACCATCAGTAAAAACACATATTTACGTAACATATCTATTTATTTGAGCTCTAAATACTAAAATCGATTATCTTTAACAGCATAAGAAGATCCCAAATATAGCTAAAACTTAAATAAGCAAACCATTGGAAACTATACTCGAGATAAAACACGTTAGCAAAAACTATCAAAGTGCCAACAACACCCTTACCGTGTTAGATGAAATTAATTTAGCCATCACCAAAGGCGAAATTGTAGCCATTACTGGCCCTTCTGGCAGCGGCAAAACCACCTTATTAGGTTTATGTGCAGGTTTAGATGGTGCAACCACAGGTTCAGTTGCCTTAAATGGCATTGCTTTAGAAGAACTAAATGAAGATGAACGTGCTTCGGTTCGTAATCAGTACGTTGGCTTTATCTTTCAAAATTTCCAACTCTTGCCCACCCTAACGGCTTTAGAAAATGTAATGGTACCCTTAGAGTTAAGAGGAGCTAAAAATAGTAAAGCCATTGCGGTCGATTTATTGGAGAAGGTAGGTTTAGCTTCTCGTTCGCATCATTATCCGGTTCAATTATCAGGCGGTGAACAGCAACGGGTATCACTGGCACGGGCATTTTCTAATCAACCTGCCATTTTATTTGCCGACGAACCTACTGGAAACCTAGATGCCGAAACCAGCGAAAAAATCATCAAACTGTTATTCGATTTAAATAAAGATGCGGGTACAACATTGGTAATTGTAACACACGATGCCGAACTAGCCGCACGTACCAACCGTATTGTTAAAATTAAAGGCGGTAGCATCATAGCCGACGAAAGGTTAATTCATGCTTAGCGCACCAAAGCCCATAGGCATAGCTTGGCTGTTTAAAATGGCTTGGCGCGATAGCCGAAAAAATCGTTCGCGCTTGTTATTATTTATTTCGTCTATCGTATTAGGTATTGCTGCATTAGTTGCTGTGTATTCGTTTAAGGATAATTTGCAACGCGACATTGATCAACAAGCCAAAGAGCTTACCGGAGCCGATTTAGTAGTAGAAAGTAGAAGAGCTGTTTCCAAAAAAATAGAGGGAAAATTAGCCAAAATGGGCGATGAAAGAGCTCAAGAACGCACTTTTGCCTCTATGATTTATTTCATCAACAGCCAAGGCAGTAGGTTGGTGCAAATGAAAGCCTTAAATGGTAATTTCCCATTTTACGGCGCAATAGAAACTTCGCCATCAACCGCAGCTAAAAATTTCCAAACTGGAAGAAACGCCTTGGTCGATAAAACGCTAATGCTTCAATTTAATGCTAAACCTGGCGATTCGATTAAAGTAGGCGAACTTAACTTTGCCATTGCTGGTATTTTAAATAAAGCACCAGGTCAAACCGGGATTTCATCAACCATAGCGCCAACAGTATATATTCCATTAACCTATTTAGAAGCTACTGGATTAACCAAAATAGGCAGTCGTATTACCTATAAATTTTACTACCGTTACAATAGCGCCGATTCGCTTGCCAAAGTAATTAAAACACTCGAGCCACAGGCCGAAAAAGAAGGATTAGATTTAGATACTGTCGAATCGAAAAAAGCAGAAACAGGACGTTCATTCAGAGACATGAGCCGCTTTATGGCCTTATCGGGCTTTATTGCTTTATTACTAGGCTGCATTGGTGTTGGTAGTGCCATACATGTATACATTCAAGAAAAACTAGGCGCTATAGCCACCTTACGTTGTTTAGGGTTAAAAGCCAGAGACGCCTTTTTAATTTACCTCATTCAAATCTCTGTAATTGGATTAATTGGAGCAGTAATTGGAGCTATTTTAGGTACGCTAGTACAGTTTTTATTGCCATTGGTATTGGAAGACTTTTTGCCTATTACCATCACCATGCAAATTTCGTGGTCGGCCATTACACAAGGCATTGCCTTAGGGTTAATTATATCGATACTATTCGCCCTTCCTTCGTTGTTGGGCGTACGAAAAATTTCACCTTTAAATGCTATTCGCGCTTCGTTCGAGAATGCAACGGCAAAGAGAGATCCGTTAAAATGGCTCGTATATGCACTTATGTTACTTTTTGTATTAGGCTTTACCTATTTACAAATGAAATCGAAAATACAAACAATTGTATTTACAGCTGGAATTGTAATCGCTTTCTTATTATTAGTGGCTTTTTCAAAATTACTCATGTTTACGGTACGTAGATTAATGCCTGCTTCGTTAAGCTATTTATGGCGACAAGGATTCGCAAATCTTTATCGACCAAACAATCAGACGTTAATGCTTACCGTAGCCATCGGCTTATCGACTGCCTTTATTTGCACCTTGTTTTTTGTACAAGGTATTTTAATGAGCCGTGTTACCCTCTCATCGAGCGAGAACCAACCGAATATGCTATTGTTCGATATTCAAACTACACAAAAAGAAGAACTAAGTGCCTTAACCAAATCGTATAACTTGCCCTTAATGAATCAAGTGCCCATCATAACCATGCGCATTGAAGAAATTAACGGTAAAAAAATAGGAAAAGACAGTACGAATACCCGTGCGTTTAGAGGCGAGTTAAGAGCAACCTATCAAGACACCCTAACCGTTGCCGAAAAAGTAGTAGCAGGTGTCTGGACAGGCAAGGTAGCATCGCCAACCGCTCCCATATACGTTTCGCTTGATGAAGGTTATGCTCGAGGTATAAAGGTAAAACTGAAAGATAAAATTGTATTTAATGTACAGGGAATGCTTATTCCCACCGTTGTGGGAAGTTTAAGGGAAGTAAACTGGAGCCGGATGCAAACTAATTTCAGGGTGGTTTTTCCGACAGGTGTATTAGAAAGTGCGCCACAGTTTCATGTATTGATGACTAAAGTTCCATCTAACGAGGTTTCGGCAAAATATCAAGGTGCAGTAGTAAGGAGTTTCCCTAATGTTTCGGTAATCGACTTAGCCTTGGTATTGCAACTACTTGATGAACTATTAAGCAAAATTGGCTTTGTAATTCGCTTTATGGCGGGTTTTAGTATGGTAACAGGGTGGATTGTATTGCTATCGGCCGTGTGGACCAGTAAAAACCAACGCATTAAAGAAAGTATTTTACTGAGAACTTTAGGTGCAAGTCGCAAGCAGATTTTAGCCATAAATGCAATCGAATATTTCTTTTTAGGTAGTTTAGCTACTGCAGCAGGGTTAATTTTAGCACTAAGTGGTAGTTGGCTATTGGCGAGGTTTAGTTTTGAAGCTTCATTTACTCCACCTCTAATCCCTATTCTCTTGCTATTTGCCGGGGTAGTGCTATTGGTAGTAATTACAGGTCTGTGGAGTACCCGGAAGATTTTAAATCAGCCACCGCTTAAGATTCTAAGAACGGAAGGATAATTTTAATCCGTAGAACCATCAGTATGATAAAAATAATAATCGTCTTTATATGTACGTGCCTAACTTTAGGTGTATCAGCTCAACAGTTACCTTCAGTTAAAAAAATTGAAGTTGCGAGTTTACGGAAAAAGATTGTCCGAAACATCCAATTGGTAGATGTGCGAACGCCTAAGGAATATAATGAAGGACGTATTGGAAATGCAATAAACATCGACTTTAATGCTCCAGATTTTGAAGCTAATATTCAAAAGTTAAATAAAAACAAACGCGTTTATATCTATTGCCGAACTGGAAATAGAAGCGTTAAAGCATCCGAAAAGATGAGAGCATTAGGTTTTCGTAAACTATATGTTTTGCCTGTAGGTATGGAAGGCTGGAAGAAAGAAGTTTCAAATTAATTTACTAAATTTAGTTTTATGTTTCTTTCTAATTCCCAAATATGAGTTTCAAACATACTGTAAAGCAAAAATCGAAAATTGCTATCTTCCTTTTTGGGGTGATGGCCTGTACCATATTGATTCGGATTTTAGAAGATAAAAGTATCAAAGCGATGAATAACGCTTTTGTATCGATGTATAACGATCGACTAATCCCGGCTACTGATTTGTTCTATTTGGCCGAAAACCTGTATGCGAAACGTTATTTAATCGAAACAATGGTTGAAGAAGAATCGTCCGATAAAAAAATTGAACTCATCAAAAAACTGGGAAGCCATGATGCGAATATAAACTCCTTAATTGCGAAATACGAGAAAACTTTTCTAACACCCCAAGAGAAAAAACACCTCGAAGAACTGAAATCGCAATTAAAAACCAATAATCAAATGGAAAATTTATTACTTACTGATAAAACTGTTTCCAACAAAGAAGAGTTTATAAAACAAACCACGGCTTCATTTAATTCGATTGCCAAAAAATTAACTGATTTAACACAGATTCAACGTAAGGTTGGTGAAGAACTCATTAAAGATTCGAATTATGTATCTTCAGGCAGTAGCGTATACTCCAATATTCAATTTGCTTTAGCTATTGTAATTGGTATTTTAATTGTTGCCATAATTACTACTTCGAATGTAGTAAAGGTTGCTAATGAGAAGTTTAACTTGAATTAAAATAAAACTTGCGAATTCACCTCCTATTTAATACATTTGCATCCCGCTAATAAGCAAATGCCCAGCTGGCGGAATTGGTAGACGCGCTGGTCTCAAACACCTGTGGGAAACCGTGCCGGTTCGACTCCGGCGCTGGGTACTAAACACGTGAGGTAAGTATACCTTGCGTGTTTTTTGTTTAAACCGAAGTTCAATACCCAATTTCCCTAAACTGACTTCGCCTTCAGTATTCCTTTATTCTATAATAGTCCATTTTTCGGGCGCTCGGTATTGAAATCTAATGATAAAGTGGTATGTTAGCCTATAAAAATGCAACTATGAATCTTAGATCTCTACTATTAATAGCCATTCTTGCTACTAAAATTACCCAAATACAGGCTCAAATAAAACCAAATACTACACAATTTAATCGCAACGGCGAAGCAGCCATTACCTACCAAAATAACTTGGTTGAAATTACTTGGCCTGCTGGCGAACAAAAATTCGGAAAAATAATGTTCGACCTGTCGCCTAGCAAAGCCTTGTTTAAACGCTTTGTTCTCGGCACCAAAAGTGATTTTCGCACCATTGCGGAAGATTTAGATGCCGCATTTTTGTTGAGCATAGGTAAGCGAGATTTGATGTCACAGAACGGCTGGAACATTTTTTTTGACAAAGTACCAATACGCCCCTTTAAAACTTTTCCTGTAATGCTTAAGAAAACGAGTATTGCAATAAAAACGGTTGGCAGTCGCACAGTAGTAACTATAGGAAAGCTAACGGCCGATCGGTTCGTTGGCGAACTCGAGGTAACATTTTATAATGGCAGTCCCTTATTTAACATAGCTGCGGTGATGGCCACCAAAGAAAATGCTACCGCTATTGTTTATGATGCGGGATTAATTAGCCGCACTGAGAAATGGAGCAATCTCTCGTGGATTAATACGACCGATCAGCTCGAATCAGCAACCGTACGTTATCCTGATTCTGCAAAAAACCTTTCTGTAAAATACCGGACCGTCGCTGCCCAGGGCAAAGATGGTTCATTGGCCCTTTTTCCCGCACCGCATCAATATTTCTATCCGCTAGATGAGGCCTTCAACTTGAAATTCATTTGGTACGGCAATCACTACAGAAAGATGTTAGATGGTTATGGAATCGGTATTAGACAGGAACTGGAGGGCGATAAACGTTTTGTGCCATGGTTCAATGCTCCTCCCAACAGTCTTCAGCGTTTAAACTTTTTCTGCCTGCTCAGCGATGCTGGTAATGCGGAAGCGCTTAACGCTGTCAAGAAATTTACCAATGCCGATCAGTATGTTAAACTGCCTGGCTTTAAGACCATGTCGAGTCACTTTCATAACGAATTTATTATGAATGTTGTACTCGCTGGGAAACCCATCCCAGATAAACCTGAATTCGTTGATGTGTTTAAGCGAATGGGCGTGGATATGGTACACCTTGGAGAATTCCACTATACGGCTCATCCTAGAGGTCCAGATTCGCTTCGATTGCGCGAGTTAAGAGCATTGTTTCGGCAATGCGAACGCCTTTCTGACAGCGATTTCCTGTTGATGCCCGGAGAAGAACCGAATGAATTTTTCGGGGGACATTGGCTCCAGATTTTTCCTAAGCCCGTTTACTGGATCATGTCGCGGGGAAAAAATGTTCCTTTTGTGGAGAACAAGCCTGGTTTTGGAAGGGTCTACCATATTGGAGACAAGAAGGATATGCTAAAATTGCTTCAGGAAGAACAAGGGCTAGCCTGGACTGCCCACGCACGTACTAAAGGGTCGGTAAATGCTCCTGACATCTATAATCACGAAGAGTTCTTTAAATCAGACCGCTTTATGGGAGCGGCTTGGAAAGCTATGCCTGCAGACCTTTCGCAACCTCGTTTGGGCAATCGTGTGCTTGACCTGTTAGACGATATGAACAATTGGGGAGAGAAGAAAACCATTATTACGGAGGCTGACTTGTTTACTATTTCTCACGAGAATGAAATGTATGCCCATATGAATGTGAACTACCTAATGCTAGATCATCTTCCAAAGTACAGCGACGGTTGGAAACCAGTAGTTGATGCGATGCAGCAGGGTAAATTCTTCGGTACCACGGGTGAAGTACTCATTCATGAATTAAAAGTAAATGGTAAATTGTCGGGCGAAACCCTAAAACTAAACGCTGAAGGCACGGCAGATATGCGTTTAAAGTTAAGCTGGACCTTCCCGATGAATTTTGTAGAAATTATAAGCGGCGACGGTGAAAAGGTTTACCGAGAAAAGATAGACCTTTCCTATACGAAGGCTTTCGGCGAGCAGTTAATTCAACTGCGGCCAAAGCTCAGAGGCCGGAAGTGGCTTCGGGTAGAAGCATGGGACAGTGCAGTAAATGGAGCGTTTAGCCAAACTTTTTATCTCCAATAGTGGAATGGGTACGATTTAAAGAAAGCCCGATAAAGGCATTTCGTTATAAAGGTAGGTGAGCGGGAAGTTTTGAACCAGAGTTCAATAAAAGAATTATCTAATGATTACGCCCACAAGGTAAACTTCAATGAAACACCTATCAGACAAAGGGGTGTAGGTCTTTGTGTTTGGAAGCTTAGTTATGCTCTTTTAACAACCTAAGAGTGCTGCTTAATTTGTCTATCCTTTTGATCCAGACCCGAATCAACATGTAAAGTGGAAATATCAAAAACACACTCCCCGCTCCAAGCAACATAAGTTTGTCTTGGGTGATATTGATGGTGGATATGAAGAAGTAACCAACTCCTGTTATTAACATCATTCTTAGCACTACACTTACTAAAGCAAAACGCCTAAGGGAGTCTATTCGGTTTTTCAGTGATGAACTTATGTCTGGACCAGCGATAAGTTCTTTCGATAGTCGATAGCCATAAATATTAAAAATCATTGGAAGAGTCACAGATATTAATAATACAGCATTGGCTTGGATCGGTTTTTCATCAGCATCTAAGCCGGTAAAACAAATAATAAGGAACACTGACCAGCCGATCAATTCTATTGTGAGTTGCTTCTTTATGCCACTAAGCACGGGATGGCTTTTTTCCATTGTCATATCTTTAAGTCGATCAAGCTCTATTTGTGGTGTTTTAATGCTTTGCCACTCTTTTCTTAATTCTTCAATTTCCATGATTCACTTTATTAGTTTCTGCAGTCTTATTTTTATCCTGTTAAGTTTTACTCCAACATTATTTTCGCTAATGCCCAGTATTCCTGCAATTTGCTGATAACTTAATTCATCAAGATACAATGCAATCAGTGCCCGATCTGGTTCACTTAACTGTCTTATACTCTCAAGAAGTTTTTCCTGCCTTTCATTGCCTTCGTAACTAATATCTTCGAATTGTATATCCGGAAGATATTCGGCCAAAGTAACATTTGGTTTATTTTTTCTGAATGATGCCATAGCTGTGTTCAGTGCAACACGATAAAGCCAAGTTGAACTTTTAGAACCACCGCGAAATAATGGGTATGACCTCCAAAGTTGGAAAATAACCTCCTGAAAAAGATCTTCCCGGTCTTCAGGGCTATCGCGGTAAATCCGGCAGACCTTATGGATAATGCCTTGGTTAGCCTGTATCATCGTTAAAAATTCCCTTTCGCTCATTACTAGTGCTTGATGTTCTCTATTCTTTCTCCTTTTAGAGGGGAATGATCATCCATAATCTTGCCATTTACGTAGATGCGCTCGAAGTAACATTTTATTCCAGTTGCTGCATCAAAACCTAGGTTATCCTGAATATGGAAATGCAAATGCGGTTCAGATGAATTACCCGAATTGCCACATCGACCTAGCAGTTGTCCCTTTTTTATCACATCGCCCTCTTTTACGTTCAAAGTGTTTTGTTTGAAATGGGCAAAAAAGAGATATTCATTATTTGCTGTTTTTAATATAACCGAATTACCTGGTACGTACATGGTGTTTACCTTACCGGGAATATTATCCGCAATACCATCTACTGCAAGCACCACGGTAGCATCGGCCGGAGCTAGTATCTTTTCGTCGAATGCATAATAGTCCCTATTTGATCTTCCGTCTGTTTTGTAAGAGCGGCCATTCACCCCATTGATAACGATATCAAATGCGTACTGTTGAAATTTAACGCCATTGTGCAGATTAAGCGCTTTGGTGTCGCCACCCCAAAAGATACTCCACTCGCCACTAAAGGGTAGAGATAATTTGGTGGTATTGCGTTCAAATTTCGATGGAATAATAGCCTGGTAAGGCTTCGCGAACAATCCATTGATTGCTGAAAGACTATCAACGGCTATCCACACCACAACCTGCCCCTTATCAAGATCAGTAAGGTAGGTCGTAAATGTATTTTCTACCGACATAAATGTGGTGCTTTTTATATTACCATACTTGCTTTGCAGTTGTTGAAGGAAGCCCATTGTCCGATCGGTCGGGAATTTGGATTTTGCCTCTTCCGTGAATAAAGTGGAAATCAGGTTGTAACGACCATTATTAAAGCATTCTGTAAACAACTTGATAATAGACTTAGCTTGTGGCGATTCTTGCTGCGCAATAGCACTAGTAGTAATAAGTACCATTAAAATCAATGATACTATCTTCTTCGTGAAATTCTTTTCCATAGCCATGCTTATTTATGTTTGATGATGTCTATTTCTTTTTTCAGGATTAATATACTATCTCGTAATATTTTTTGCTGTTTAAAAATCACTTCAACTTTTTGACTAAGTTCTTGATTTTTTATAGTGATTCGCTTCTCAGGAGATGAAGTGGGTCCGCAAGATATGGCGCTTATTGAAACAGCCATCAAAAGTAGTAAAGTTCTCATATATGCTTTTTTCAACTATTAGTTGTTTGCATTTTTAAAAACTTACATAAAGAGCAGAATATTTTTAATAGATGATTAGGTGCCCACCTACTTTCTCCAATATTATGTGCGTCTTCATTGATGTGCTTCATTTCTTGATAGCAGCTTCAAATATGTAAAAATCTTACCGCTGTGCTCAGCTTCGTGATAGTTAGCGGCTTGTAATGCCTGGATATGATTTTTCACTTGAAATCCGATGGGTAACTCAAAGGGCTCATAGTTGACAAATAATCTGGATTCCAGATCTGATTCAAGGCGGTTAACTGTTTCAATTAATAACTGTTTCACCTCATTAATATCTGGAGTAGTTTTCCAAGAAGCTGGAGACGATCCAATTTTGAAGGACTCCATGAATTCTTTAGTTATATACATTGGTAATCCGCTACGCATATGCCTCTGTTGAGAAGTGATACAATGACCAATTTGCCAAATTATATTATTGTTAAAACCCTCTGGAATTTTAAATAATATTTCGTAATTACTTGTTTCCATTAATTGGAATAGCCTAGTCCTACTTGCTCTTAAAATTTCACATTCGAAGCGTTCATTAATCATTTAAGTTGGTTTAAATCCTTTCAAGGGGGAAGATGTAATGTTCTCTAAAGTAACCTTTTCAACATTAAAGTTCAAAATTTATCTCATTTTAGAAATCTACGCACACAAGGATTATATTGATCTTTATATACCGCCAAAATTTGCTCTTTATAAGCCGTAAATAGCCCTCTAAATGTTGAAAGTACATACCGAGATTGAACATTCAATCTCGGTATTTTTATGCCTTTTCTAGCCATAAATGCAACAAATTGTATTTTCTTATGTCTCATCATTAGATAACCATAAAACCATGATTAAAAAAATATTCCTTACCCTAATATGTTTTTTAGGCATAAAAGCTTGGTCGCAAGAGAATAAAAAGATTTTCAGCGATAACCCTGTAAAGAATCGCTTAGATTCCGTGGTTAATAGTGCTTCTACATCTTACATGGCGAATGCCGGAACTGTTGGCCTTTCCATTGCAATTTTTCGCAACGGACGCAATTATCTTTATAATTATGGAGAATCTAAAAAAGGAAATAAACAAGTTATCAAAGTCGATCAGTTGTTCAATCTTGGATCTGTAGCGAAAACATTTACAGGAATTCTGTTGGCCCAGGCAGTAGTTCAGAAGAAAGCTCGATTGGATGATGACATCAGAAAATACCTTCCAGGTAATTATGCAAATCTACACTATCAAGGCCACCCAATAAGACTGGTTGATATCGCTAATCACACATCAGGTTTACCAAAGTCGTCAAGAAATTTCCCAGCAAATACAATGGATAGTTTGAAGGTTTTATCACTACCAGAACAGCTCTATTTCTTTGAAAAGTTTAACCAAGATACATTATTACAAGATATGCATCACTTTAAGCTAGACACCATTCCTGGAACTAAATACAATTACAACGGAAATGCAATGACTATTTTGATTCTTTTGTTAGAACGTATTTACCAAGAACCTTACGAAAAAATCGTGACCGACTATCTTATTACTCATCATAAAATGTATGATACCCGCACAAAAATACCAGTAGCTCAATTAAATCGGTTTATACAGGGATATAAGGATGCCACTCGCCCAGTTCAATGGTATGATTTAAAAAATCATCCTGTGACTGAAATTAACACCAATCTGTTCTATCCCGGTGGCCCGAGCATGAACACCACCATGTCTGATATGTTAAAGTATCTTAAAGCTAATGTAGTCGAGAAAGATCCTGCCATTAAGCTATCTCATCAGCAAACGTATATTAACGCAAACGGCACAGGTGTTGGGCTCGGTTGGATGATTGGAAAAAACGATGGGAAACGATTTTTATACCATAGCGGAAAAACAGGAATTGGTTTTAGCACACTTTGTTCGGTTTACCCTGAACAGGGCATTGGCATTATGATTTTAGTTAATGAAACCCTCAATCAGGATTTGCTAACAGACTTGAGGGATAAAATTAAAGGCGCCATGAAATAATAAACAAATACAAATTCGGTTTATAAGGCGTTATGTAAACACACAAAAGATTAAATCACAAAAATGAAGTGTTATAAAATTCTATATATCGTAATTGTTTTATTGTTTTTCACAAAACCGCTTGCTGCTCAAACCAATTCTTCAATAGCTAGTTTTTCAGGAGCAGAAGCTACCCAAAAGCACTATAAAGCATTATATGTATTGAATAGCTCAGACGAAAAAAGAATCTCTGGAACACTAAGAAATATGAAAAATGCATTAGATGATCCCCGTCTCAAAGGCAAACTTGAGATTGAGCTCATTGTATTTGGTGATGGAGTTGCTGTTTACTACAAAAATGGCAAATACATCGAAATGTTACTCGCTCTTGCTAAACGAGGCGTAATTCTGGCTCAATGTGAAAATACGATTAGAGAAAGAAAAATTGATAAAAAGGAATTAGCTGATTTTATTCACTATGTTCCTAGCGGAAACGGCGAAATCATTATCAGATCAGCCCAAGGGTGGGCAATTGTTCATCCATAATTATTCTTTCATCCATTTCAAAGCCGCAATCACCTTAGTATCAACTAATAAATTTTTAAAATTATCACCTTCAACAATAGTAAGATCAGGCAGAACACTACTATTATAAATCTTTCCTTTACGATCTGCGATAGCACTTGCTGCTATGGCAAGTTGATATGAGCCTAAGTTAAAACTAACATTCATAGTGGTTAACCCTGCAGTTGCTTCGCCAATAAATAGTGTTTTTGGCCTACCTTTTAATGCAACGGCCATCATCTCGCCAGCACTTGCCGTAATTTGGCTCATTAACACAACTATTTTAAGGCCTGAATTTGATTGGCAATTCGTATTAACCTGAACACCTCCGTACTTTTTCGTCCATCTTAGGTATTCTTTTCCTTTACTATCTCTATTCGACCCAAAATACGTTGTTCCATATACTTGATTCAACCCAGTAAATAATGGATAAACACTCCCTCCCTCCTGAAGCCTCAGATCTATAATTAATCCCTTTAAATTTTTAAGTCCAAGACTGCATAAGCTATCTTGATAACGCTGGCAGGTTTTAAGATCGTATTTTTGAGAAGGAGGAATAAGAATATAGCCATACCCCTGTTCTAGCATTTGTGTTTTTAAGATTACATTTTCTGGCCAATTCTCTGGTATTCGTAGCTTTTTTGTCCACGACTGATCCATTCCCAATCTTTCTCCTTTATAATAAAAAGCACCATGCTTATCACCAATTGTTTCAAAGATTAAGCGCACTTTATTCTTGAAATCAACCTCTGTAACGGCACCATTGCTATTCAATATTTTGCTTTGTAGTTCGTCCCAGTTAACTGTAGATCTGAAAAGTGAATATTGCTTCACCTTAGTAAAAATTTCACTTAAAATTGTGGGTAAACTATCTGTTTTAGGAGCCGGGAGCAAACCAACAGAAGGTTTTGGAGCAAATAATAGCATTGCAAAAAAAAGCAAAGTAATGCGCATATTAAATTTTAATTCAATGATCTATATTCATTTGGAGTATAGCCAACATGTTGTTTAAAAGAACGTGTAAAATGCTGAGGGTATTTGAAACCAAGTTCATAAGCAATTTCACTAATAGATTTCCTTGCATCAAATATTTTCTCTTTGGCAATATCCATCAATTTCAGTTGAATGTATTCTTGGGGAGATTTACCGGTATCTTTTTTTATTAAATCGCCAAAATAGTTGGCAGATAGATTTAACTGATCAGCACAATAACTAACTGATGGTAAACCAATAGTCTGTGGTTTATCGGACTGAAAATATTCATTAATTAAATTTTCAAATCTTTCTAAAACACCCTTATGTACGGTTTCGCGCGTAATAAATTGACGATCATAAAAGCGTACGCAGTAATTTAAAAATAACTCAATATTCGCAACAATTAATGTTCTACTGTGCTTATCTATCGATTGATTTAATTCGAATTGGATTTTAGAGAAACAATCGAATATAATTTTTCGCTCTGCTTCTGATAAGTGAAGTGCTTCGAAAACTTCGTAAGAAAAAAAAGTATACTCATTAATATGCCTACCGAGTGTTGTGCCACGAATTAAATCTGGATGGAATACTAAAGCATAACCTTGTGGCTGATACAATTCTCCATTATTTTCTACCCCAATTACTTGGCCTGGTGCCACAAAAACCAATGTACCTTCTTCGTAATCATAATAATTACAACCGTATCGTAAATCACCACATTTAACATCTTTTAAATAGACAACATAAAATCCATAACTCATCTTCCGGTTTGTTCTAGGTGATGCCTTTGAGAGATCAATTACGCTTACTAGCGGATGTAGTGTTTCGTGATTATTGAAGGTATTGTATTGAGCAATGGTATCAAATTGTTGAATATTTTCCATGATATTTAATTTACTTAAGTAAAGATAAGCCTTCAACCCCTGTTTTTACCATCAAATTTAGCAAATCAGTAATAATGGTAGGTAATCCTGTAATTGGTATAACAAGCAGTTTAAAAATAGATTAGACATTTGTATCAGTGAATAGTTAACCTTCATACTACATCTTATAATTAAAGACAATGAAAGCAAGAACATTAGGAAATAGCGGGTTAGAAGTTTCTGCATTAGGGTTAGGTTGCATGGGCTTAAGTTTTGCCTACGGACCAGCAAGCGAAAAAAAAGAGGCCATTAAGTTAGTACAGACTGCTGTTGAAACTGGCGTTACTTTTTTCGATACTGCCGAGTGTTATGGGCCATTTACCAATGAAGAATTATTGGGTGAAGCATTGTTACCATTCCGTAATAAATTGGTTATCGCAACAAAATTTGGATTTAAAGATGGCGATTCTACCAAAGGTTTAGACAGTAGTCCGGCAAAAATCAAACAAGCTGTTGAAGCTTCTTTAAAAAGATTAAGAACAGACTATATCGATTTACTGTATCAACACCGTGTAGATCCGAATATACCTATTGAAGATGTTGCCGGAACGGTAAAAGACTTAATCGCAGAAGGCAAAGTGAAGCATTTTGGTTTATCTGAAGCTGGCCTCGAAACTATCCGTAAGGCACATGCTGTACAACCGGTAACTGCGTTACAAAGCGAATACTCTCTATTTTTCCGCGAGCCAGAAAAAGAAATCATCCCTGCCTTAGAAGAGTTAGGAATCGGTTTTGTGCCCTTCAGCCCACTAGGAAGAGGGTTTTTAACTGGAGCAATAAATGAGAAAACGCAGTTTGATGTAACCGATTTCCGAAATAATATACCTCGATTCTCTGAAGAAAACAGAAGAGCAAATCAAGTGTTAGTAGATTTATTAAAAGCTATTGCCACAGAAAAAGAAGCTACACCTGCACAAATTGCCTTAGCCTGGCTATTGGCTCAAAAACCTTGGATTGTACCCATTCCGGGAACAACAAAACTGCATCGATTAACAGAAAATGTGGGCGGAGCAGCTATTCATTTGAGTAAAAAAGATTTAGAAAACATTAAAACCGCACTTGCTAATATCGAGATTGTTGGAGCAAGATACCCACAGCATTTGCAAGAAATAGTTGGTAAATAAATATAAAATTATGCAAAATAAAATCATAAGCTATTGGACTTCTATATGTTTACTAGCACTACTTTCTACATCACTTCACGCGCAAAAAACAAACAATCAAAAACCTCTGCTTATTAAAGAGCAAGGGGCGTTCTCTGCCGGAGGTATCGTTATTAAAAGCGAGGGTACGTTCGACCCACTAAAACCTTGGAATGTGCAGCAAGGTGGACAAACACGACACGGTGATCATGCCGATGTGTTTTATCAAATCCCTGCTAAAGCAAAACGCTATTCAATGGTATTCTTGCATGGCTATGGGCAATCTAAACGTAGCTGGCAAACAACAGCCGATGGTAGGGAGGGTTTTGCTGACATCTTTTTAAGAAAGGGGCACGGGGTATATCTTACAGACCAACCTGGAAGAGGCGCTGCTGGGCAGACTACAAAACCTATACAAATTAACGCCACGCCCGACGATCAAACCTGGTTTACACAATTTCGTATTGGCCAGTATCCAAACTTTTATACTGGTGTCCAATTCCCAAAAGATAGCTTAACATTAGACAAATTTTTTAGGATGATGACCCCAAATACTGGAAGCGTAGACGAAACAACCATTGTAAATGCAATGTCTGCCGTGTTCGATCAATCTAAAGAAGGTATACTCTTTACGCATTCTGCTGGGGGTTCGCCAGGATGGAAAACAGCGATAAAAAATGAACGTGTGAAAGCAATTGTTGCTATTGAACCTGGCGGTTTTGCTTTTCCCGAAGGCGAAGTACCCGAAGGCAATCGAGGCGGAAGAGGTATACCCCTTATTGAATTCAATAAACTGACCAAAATCCCTATTGTTGTTTATTTCGGCGACTTTATTCCAAAAGAAGAAACAAATGCCGCTTCGTTAAACTTTTGGCGCAATGTACTTGCCACCGCCAAGCAATGGGCAAAGGTAGTAAATGCCCATGGCGGCGATGTGACCATTGTGCATTTACCAGAAATAGGAATTAAAGGCAATACACATTTCCCGATGTCAGATTTAAACAATAAAGAAATTGCCAATGTAATTGCAAATTGGTTAAAGGAAAAAGGATTGGATAAATAGCAACAACATGAAGCATACAAAAATCTTAGGTTTTATAATAATGATGATAAATACTTCATTATTAAATGCGCAGCAAACTGATATATCAAACCAAATTTTAAGCGCAAAAGAAAGAAATATCATTGCTATTTCTTCGCTTACTGCAATTGGCAACTTGCCGAAATTAAAAACAACCTTAAACAGTGGATTGGAAGCGGGCTTAACGATTAATGAAATAAAGGAAATAATAGTGCATACCTATGCCTATTGCGGCTTCCCCCGCAGCATTCGCGGTTTACAAACCTTTATGGAAGTACTCGAAGTACGTAAGGCAAAAGGCATTAATGATACTATTGGAGCTGAAGCCTCACCTATTAACAGCAACGAAAGTAAATACGAACGTGGTAAGAAAATTTTGGGTGAGCTTACCAAAACACCGCAACCCGATAAACTTTCGGGCTACTCGGCATTTGCTCCAACAATTGATACTTTTTTAAAGGAACATTTATTTGCTGATATTTTCGAAAGAGATATTTTAACCTATTCACAACGAGAATTAGTTACCATTTCTGTTATTAGTGCCATAGGCAATGCTGAACCTATGTTACAGGCACATTTATCTATTTCGTTAACTATTGGCATAACACCCAATCAGCTAAAAGAGTTTACCGAGATCATCAAAGAAACCGCAGGAAATGAAAAAGCTAAAGCAGCGCAAAAAGTTTTAGGCAAAATTCTTGAAAACCGTAAATCTTATGAACAAACCGTAAAAAAGATAAATCAGCAAAACCCTTATACTTTAGTGTACGATGGGGCAATTACTGAAAACCTAAAAGGAAAAGTAAACATCCATCCGGTAACCTATAAAGTTAATAATATAACCATAGTTGCTAATGTTTATACCCCTCCTAACTTTAATGCAGCTAAAAAATATTCTACCCTTGTAGTGGCTCATCCTAATGGAGGTGTAAAAGAACAGGTGGCTGGTTTGTATGCCCAACACTTAGCAGAACAAGGTTATATCACCATTGCGGCTGATGCGGCTTACCAAGGAGGCAGCGGTGGTTTTCCTCGCAATGTAGATAAACCTACCAACAGGATCGAAGACATTCATTCGATGGCAGATTTTATTTCCCAATATGCAGGTGTTGATGCCACTAGAATTGGTTTATTGGGTATTTGCGGAGGTGGTGGTTATGCCTTAAAGGCTGCTCAATCTGATAAGCGATTTAAATCAGTTGCCACTTTAAGCATGTTTAATTCGGGCCTTGTTCGGCGCAATGGCTATATGAATTCAGCACTTCACACCATTCAGGAACGGTTAAAAGCAGCAGCAGATGCACGTACTCAGGAAGCAGCAGGTGGTGAGGTTTTGTATATTGGCGATAATAAAACACCACTAACAGATGATCAAATAGCCAAACTTCCTTTCAACTTGTACCGAGAGGGATATGTTTATTACGGAAAAACGTATGCGCACCCCAATTCTTCAGGAAAGTATACAACAAGTAGTTTAATGGATTTAATGACTTGGGATGCCGCTACCAATATGGACTTAATTAATCAACCATTATTGATGATTGCAGGCAGTAAGGCTGATTCGTTTTACATGACCAAAGATGCTTTTACAAAGGCAATAAATGCAAAGAACAAAGAATTATTTCTTATTGAGGGCGCTACACATATCGAAACCTATTGGAAACCAGAATATGTAACGAAAGCAGTAAATAAATTAGTGGATTTTTATCAAATTAACCTTTAAATTTTAAAAGATGGAATATAAAAGGATAGCTCGATTAATTTTTATAGGAATGTTTGCCATTTCCTGTAACAAGCAAGAAGAAAAAGTACAACAAAACACGATTATTTTCCCTCAGGGTGAAAAAATTACGAACAACAATTTCAAAGGAACAGCATATTTACAAATGCTTATTAACGCCGATAGCTTAAACCAAACATCGGTAGGGAACGTTACTTTTGAGGCTGGAGCTAGAACAAAGTGGCATTCGCATCCAGCAGGACAGATCATATTGGTAACCGATGGTGTAGGTTATTATCAGGAAAAAGGGCAAGCAAAAAAAATAGTATATAAAGGGGATGCGATAAAATGTGCACCAAATGTTATACATTGGCATGGAGCAAGTGCTGATGAAGCTTTTGTTCAATTGGCTGTTACCGGACGAGAGAAAGGTGAAACCGTTTGGCTTGAAGAGGTAACAGACGAAGAATATAACAAAATTGATAAAAAATAAGAAAACATGGAAAAATTTGAAGTAAAAGTGTATGGCACAACTGCAGTAGATATGCCACTTACACCATTTAATATCAATAGAAGAATAACCAATCCAACCGATGTTGAAATAGACATCTTATATTGCGGTGTTTGTCATTCTGATTTGCATACAGCTCGCAACGATTGGGGTGGCACGGTCTACCCTGCAGTTCCTGGTCACGAAATAGTAGGCAGAGTAACTAAAGTAGGTAGCGAAGTTACCAAGTTTAAAGTAGGAGATCTAGCCGCAGTAGGTTGCATGGTAGATTCTTGTTGCACATGTTCGAGCTGTAAACAAGATTTAGAGCAATATTGCTTAAATGGCTTTACAGGAACATATAATGGTAAAGACATACATCTTGGCGGAAGAACCTTTGGAGGATATAGCGAAAAAATAGTAGTAACCGAAAATTTTGTCCTAAAAGTACCCGAAAATTTAGATTTAGCTGCAACAGCACCTCTACTTTGTGCAGGAATAACCACTTGGTCGCCATTAAGACATTGGAAAGTTGGGAAAGATAGTACTGTAGCAGTTATAGGTTTAGGTGGTTTGGGTCACATGGCGATTAAATTAGCTAAGGCATTGGGTGCAAAAGTTACTCTCTTCTCTAGATCACCAGAAAAAGAAAAAGATGCCAAAGATTTAGGCGCAGATGAATTTATCATTTCTACGGATGCAAATCAAATGCAAAGTGTAACCGGCAAATTTGATTTAATTATAGATACAGTTCCCTACGTCCACGATGTAAACGAGTATATCCCTACGCTAAACATCAATGGCACATTGGTACTTGTAGGCTATTTAGGTGGCCTTGACCCTGTTTTAAACTCAGTTCCTTTAATCATGGGCAGAAAATCTGTTGCTGGTTCGGTAATTGGTGGCATTGCCGAAACACAAGAAATGCTCGATTTCTGTGGCAAACACAACGTAGTATCAGAAATTGAAATCATTAAAATGCAAGATATCAATGAAGCTTATGAACGCATGCTCAAAAGTGATGTTCGTTATCGGTTTGTAATTGACATGGCTTCTTTAAAAAATTAAGCCAACCCATTCTATTCACTACTTATATTTGCTAATAACAACTATAAGTAGTGTAAATACAACGATAAGTATTTGTATTTTTTTGATTCTCGAAATGTACGCTGATACCTTTGCAGGGTCGAAAATAAAAATATAATAGCTATGTTAAGTACTAAAATGATTGGCAATAAAATTGCAGAAGCACGAAAAAAAATAAATTTATCTCAAGCACAACTTGCTCAATTTCTATTCATCAGTCCGCAAGCAGTTGGAAAATGGGAACGAGGAGAATCAAGTCCCGACATCATTACTTTTAATCGGCTCTCGGAAATTCTGGGTGTAGACCTAAACTATTTTTCAGAAAACTTCCAATCTACAAACGATGGGTCAACTTCCAAGCTATCTACCAGCCAGAAACCTCAGGTGCAGATAAACCTTACGGCTGTAAATCTGCAAGGTAGTGACTTTGCGGATGTTATTCTACACAAAGGAAAATTCAAAGCGAGCCCGTTGCGCGGAGCCAACTTTACAAACGCCGACTTAACTGGCACCTCATTTGAGGTTAGTGAGGCATATGAAGCCAATTTTGACGGCACAAACCTTACTGATTGCATCTTTTCTATCACAGACCTTACTGGTGCCAGTTTCCGTAAATCCATCCTTGTTCGTACCGACTTCAATAAATCGTTGCTGGTTGGAGCAAAATTTAGGGATATAGATTTAATCGATGTGAAGCTAACCATGATCGACCTCAGAAAAACAATCTTTGAGAACTGTATTTTTAATGGTGTGGATTTCAACTATTCCGATATGCGAGGAATGCGTTTTAATGAGCATACTTTCATGAATGTTCAGTTTACCAAATCTGCATTAGACGACGTTTCGTTTGCCGGAGCTACACTTAGAAATGTGTCATTTCGTTTACCTTTTTCCGTAACGAACAAATCTTACCGTGCCTTTAAAACAGTTCGCTTTGACGGTGCGAGAATGGATAAGTTAACCTATGCAGGACTTAAAGGTCTATCGGTTGTCGATTTATCAAAGGTTATAGTTATATAATTAATTGTTTATCCTTATTATTGCCTCATAAATTATAAACATGGGCGATACGGTACTCATTATCGATGATGAAATCAAAATTCGAAGTCTATTGGCAAGGATTATCGAATTAGAAGGATTTTCCGTATTACAAGCTGCTACCGCAAAAGAAGGTTTAAAACTGCTTACTACTAATGAAGTTTTGGTAGTTGTAAGTGATGTAAAATTGCCAGACGCAAATGGTGTTGAACTGGTAAAACAGATTAAAACAATCAAATCTTTTGTTGAAATTATCAATCTTACAGCATACGGAACAATTGCTGATGGAGTATTAGCTATAAAAAATGGGGCTTTCGATTACTTAACTAAGGGTAACGACAATGAGAAAATCATACCTCTTGTTTATAAGGCTATTGCAAAAGCACAGCTTCAACTAAGAGTTCATGAGCTAGAAAATAAAATAGCTGGAAGATATAGTTTTGCAAATATTTTAGGTAATTCAAAGCCTATTAAAGAAGCGATTGCATTAGCTGAAAAAGTAGCTGTAACAGATACAACTGTTCTTTTATTAGGTGAAACAGGAACAGGAAAAGAGGTATTTGCTCAATCTATTCACTATGAAAGTCTAAGAAAACAAAAACCATTTGTTGCACTAAATTGTAGTGGATTTAGTCCTGAATTGTTGGAAAGCGAGCTATTTGGCTATAAAGCTGGCGCATTTACCGGAGCAAATAAAGATAAAAAAGGTCTTTTGGAAGAAGCAAATGGGGGAACACTTTTCTTAGATGAAATTGGCGAGATGAACCTTGATCTACAGGCCAAGTTACTTCGGGTATTGGAAAACCAGTCATTTATCAAAGTTGGTTCAACCACCACAAGCCAGGTTAATGTGAGAATATTAGCTGCCACAAATCGTAATCTGAAAGAACAAGCAGAATCTGGCCATTTTAGACTGGACCTCTATTATCGCTTATCCGTTTTTGTAATTAATCTTCCTTCATTAAGAGAGCGCAAGGCTGATATAGGACTACTAGCAGAACATTATTTGAAAGAATTTGCAAAAAAAGTAAATCGGCCAAGCTTAAAAATGGATGAAAAATTACTATCCACATTTGCCAAACATAACTGGAAGGGTAATGTGAGAGAGCTAAAAAATGTAATTGAAAGATTGGTTATTTTAAATGATGGAGAAATAATAAACACAGCCCAACTGCCAAGTGAGTTTTTTATTGATACACCAAATGCAAATGCCTTCGACCTGCAAACCATAGAAAAACAACATATCCAACAAGTTTTAACCCATACAAAAGGAAATAAAACAGAAACTGCTCGCTTATTAAATATTGGGCTAACTACACTTTATAGAAAAATTGATGAATATAAGATAATCAGTTAATTTGAGTTCACCAACTCAAATGCCTTTTTCTCGTCCCCTACCCACTTATATTTATGGATAGTGGTTTCTTGTTGCCCGTCTTTTGTTTTAACGTTATGGGATATATAAAATAATCCATCGCCCAATGGCCATAAACCTGTAGCCCCCCATTTAAAAAACCAGCCCTTAATGCCTGATGTAGGCGCTAATAAAGAGAGTGTTTTTACGTTAATCGTTTCGTTATCAGATAAAATCCGGCTATCAACAGGCTTTTTCTTGCCATCAATTACAAACAAATCATAATTGGGGAATTCGATTTTAGACCCTTTATATACTGCAGCAAACAAATTCCCAGTATAAGAATCATAAGCCAAATTTTGAATACCATATCGCGTATTACCTGTTTTTACAAAGTACTTTTCTAATGGCTTTGTCGGCCCGGATTTATGCAGTCTACCTTGCGTTAATTTCTGAGCATATTTCCCCCAATTCATAACATCATATTTTAAAATAACTTGATGATCGTTATCATTTCTGCTCGTATCCCCATACACACCATAAGCTACATACAGAAATTTTTTACTATCCTTTGGGCTTCCTATCGATGGTGCAAAAGCCACTCCATCTATTCCCGAACAGGCAAAACGATGTGGTTTTTCTGTATTGCCTACTTTTACAGTTGCCGTATAATCCGTTACTGCTTCTTTAATGTACACTGTTTGTAGCAAATCTTCCTTTTCGGCATTCATATTAGGACGAACAATTCGTGCTCCATCAAATATGGCAATATAAAAACCATCTTCATTAACGGTTTCTACACCTAATTCTTTTTTGATCCCCTTTCCTATCGCATCATTTTTATATTCTAATGAACCGTAAATTTTCCCATCGGCTCCAAAATCTAAATCTCCCAAATGCCCAACAAAACCAGTTACACTACCAATTAATTTACCAGTAAGGTCCATTTTTACCAGTTTATCAGTAAAAGAAAAATATGCATATCCATTTACTTTATCAACCACAACCCCTTGTACATGCATTTTACCCTGCTTTCCGGAGTAAATAGAATCGGGCAAGTGAGTAGTTTGCGCCCTAGAAGCTGCTGCTGTAAGAATAAAGAGAAATAAAATAAAATATTTCATAGATATGAATCTTCAATTTGAATTTAACAAATATGTAAAGTTCCGAAACAAAAACAAACCTTAAAATCTATTCACTTGTATTTTTTCGCTTACAATTCTGCTTTTGGACTAAGTTTGAGTAATTGATAATTATAACAGGTAAACTTTATTATTATTAATTTTAACCAATGAATGAGAACGACACCAAACGACTTTCGCGACTAACGGCAATTTTAACTCAATTGCAAACCAAAAGATTGTTAACTGCACCAACTTTAGCAACCAAATTTTCGGTAAGCATCAGAACCATTTATAGAGATATAAGAGCATTAGAACAAGCAGGTGTTCCGATTTTAACCGAAGAAGGAAAAGGCTATACCTTAATGGAAGGCTATAGAATTCCACCCGTAATGTTTACCGAGAGTCAAGCAAGTGCACTAATCCTTGCCGAACAAATCATATTAAAAAACAGAGACGCCTCTTTTGTTAAAAACTATTCAGAAGCAATTGAGAAAATAAAAGCCGTATTAGGCCATAGCCTAAAAGACAAAGCAAATCTATTGTCTGAACGTAGTCTATTTAGACAGAATTTTAACAGCGAACGAAACAGTAATAACTTATCAGACTTACAATTTACCTTAACCAATTTCTGTCTCATTAAAATTGAATACACCAACGAAACAAACCAAACTACAAGTAGATGTATTGAACCCTTTGCGATAGTAAGTACACAAGAAAATTGGTTATTGATTGCTATGTGTCGTTTACGTGCCGAATTTCGTAGTTTTAGGTTAGATCGGATTAAAAAATTAGAAATAATGGATGAAAAATTTAGCCCACATAACATGACTTTACAAGAGTTTTTTGATAAGTTTCATTAACTCTTTTGCCCCTGACATAAGGTTGTCGCAACTCCATTTACATTTGCATCATCAATAAGTAGCCTAATGCAGAAAAAAGAAATAGAAACTTTTTACCCAACAAGCCAACACGAGTGGAGAACATGGTTACAAGAAAACCACGTTTCAAAACAAGCTGTTTGGCTTGTTTACTATAGAATAAAATCTGGAGTGCCAACCATCTCTTGGAGCGATGCCGTAGACGAAGCCCTTTGCTTTGGATGGATAGACAGCACCAAAAAATCTATAGATGACGAAAGGTTTATGCAATTTTTCTGCAAACGAAAGCCAACTAGCGTTTGGTCCAAAATAAACAAATCAAAGGTTGAGCGATTAATTCAAGAAGAAAAATTCACAAAAGCAGGTTTCAACAGCGTTGAAGTTGCAAAACAAAATGGTTCCTGGTTAATTCTAAACGAAGTAGAAGAGCTAAACATCCCTATAGATTTAGAAAAAGCTTTCAAAACCCAAAAAGGCGCAAAGCAATTCTTCCTTAGTTTAAGCAAATCGACAAAGAAAAGCATTCTGCAATGGCTTATACTCGCAAAACGAGGCAAAACGAGGCAAAATAGATGCATTGAGATAGCAGAACTTGCCGCAAAAAACCTAAAACCTAAACAGTTTTAAAAAACAATTCCGGATCAATGCCAAAGTTGGGGAGCAACTGTTAGTTTTCAAATGACTACGTTCGAATTATTAAACCATATAAGAATTCAAGGCCATTTAAGGCGTTCGTCACTTCTATTTCCTTGAATTCCTTGTATGGTGTAACATACACCGCACAAACACTCCCCATTTTTTTGCTTGACCCTCATTTTAACCTACTGAACAACATGGAGTTATCCTTTCTTAAATTCACCAAAATGCCACAGTACGCCAGAGGGATCATGCAAGAAACACTCTCTCCCCCAATAATCGTCTCGAATGGGAGAAAGTTTCACACCTTTATATTTTACGGTAAGGTTTAATGCCAGCAACTCATCATAGCAACTGTCAACATTATCCACTTCTAAAAAGAGCATAGAATTATTTATCCAGTCTTTAACATAATAATCTTGTAAATAAAAGGCTAATTTTTCGATTTCAAAAACAGACATATCTGGTGATATTACGGTTTCTTTAAAACCAAGGTCAGTATAAAAACGCCTAGAAATTTCAAAATCTTTGGCACCAATAAATGGTCGAAGGGATAGGGATTTATGTTTCATTACAAAGTTAAAATAATGCGTTTAACTGCTTTTTCTAAGGCTGTTTTGGAAAATTTATTCGTCATTTTATTCACCTTCATCAACAATAAGCATTCCCCTTTTACAACCATCAACAAACTAAAATTCTCACCATCAGTATGATAATTTGCTTCGTCACCCATCCCATTAATTGAAGTTTGACCCGCCATGTTCACATTATTTTTTATAATCGTAGCGTAAGCATTTTTTGCTAGGGCAGCATTCTTATATTTCTTTAAAGAATAACTTAGATTTACAGCTCGGTTTGTTTTCGGTTCATTTTGTAAACCGGCATACGTAATCCGCTTATTTATAACATCATCATTAGTTTCGGTTTTATGTATATTAACCTTGATAGGCTGGCCTAATATTTCTTCGGCTTCTTGCTTTGAAGGTGAATCATTCAATTGAGTAATTCTACCTCCATCACTACCATTTCCGAGGAGGGCAATTTGGGTTATCAATAAAATTAATAGTATCTTTTTCATAATACTAATAAAATTAATGATTCTAAATCACTTTTTAACAAATACCAAATTCAATACAATCGGAATCTCATCGGCAATCATATTATCTTTTATGTTCGAGAAAAAACGATCGGTTGCCGAAACTTCCGACGTTTCATGAATACCCCATTTAACGCGATTTATAGTCAAATTTGCCGTTGCCTTAAGTAGCGTACCACTTTGTTTAATCGTGGCTACAAACACAATAGGATGTGTACTACCTTTGATCGTTAAATTACCTTCAACTTTATAGTGTTCAGGTTGTTCTGTCAGAAAAATGCTTTTAACAGTAATAGAAGCTGCTGGGTATTTTATAGTCTCAAAAAAAGCACTTCCCCTTAATTCTCGCTCTACCCCTTTATTTTTTTCTTCTTTTTCATGTTCAGTACTTTTAATACTATTCATGTTCATGCTAAACATGCCATCGTTAAGTTTACCGGCCGCATTGGTGTGAAGCCAGCCCGAATTAAAAAGTAAAAATCCAAAATGCTTGGTGCCAATTGTTTTTGTTCCTTTCCAAAACAATTTGCTTTTTTTCACATCAAGTTGATAGGTTATTGGAGTTTTAGCTTCTTGTGCATAGCTAAAAATCTGAGTGAACATTAATGTTAAAATTAAAATAACGTTTTTCATAAAATTCGATTTATTTGTTTTTAAGTTGAGTGAATTGAATGATGCAAACCTAGGGGGTTGGGTATGTTTTTTGGATATCAATGCTGTAAAAAGAAATGTAAATTTTGTAAATTCAATGCAGATTTGAGTCTGATATACTTCAAATCTTAAGTTTTATTGAACTTTAATATTAAATTTGTTTAGCTTCTAATTTGTAACCACTTATATGGTTCAAATCATTTATAAAAACTGATGTTGAAACAAAAAACCTTATACACCTTCGGATTAGTATCGGTATTAACCATTACTTTATTTTGCGCATTCAGCATGGCTGATGATGAGAAGTTTGTATTGGCTAAGCAAGAAGTTATGCTTCGTAAAATTGGACACGAACTTTTGTTACAGTCTGGCGATAGTCTATCGCGTGTGCTACCAATAAAAAAACTAACCGCTAACGAATATCAAATTACATTTGAAAACGAGTTTACCTTTAATCCCGATTCGTTAGTTGCCGTTATTAAACGTTCATTAGCAAAGCACAACATGAACCACGAATACATTGTTAATGTACTCAATTGCGAAAAAAAAGAAGTAATCTTTGGTTATGCAGTCTTAGCAAATGTAAAAGACGATATCATACCTTGCACAGGCAGGATACAACCCAAAAATTGTTATTTTATCAATATTAAATTTCAAGATACAGGAATAAGTACCACACAAAAAGGATACCTCTTAGGTGGGTTGCCCCTACTAGCCTTTGTAGGCTTGATAATTTCTAAATCAATAACTAGCCGAAAACAAAAGTTGCCATCAGCTGCTGTAAAATTAGGCCAAACGATATATAATGAAACGGATAAAACGATATGTATCAACAAAGAAAACATTGACCTTACTCTAAAAGAAAATAAATTACTTTCGATCTTCGCAAAATCACCAAATCAAATTATCGAAAGAACCAGACTTCAAAAAGAAATATGGGAAGATGAAGGCGTAATTGTGGGCCGAAGTTTAGATGTTTTTATTTCAAGATTAAGGAAAAAACTAGAAAACGACACAAGCTTGCAACTTATTAATATTCACAACAAGGGATATAAATTGCAGATTAAACTTGATTTAGCATGAAACTATACCTTAAAATGCCTAGTTCATTAACAACGCATTATAACAAAGAGCTAAATGCTGCAAAAAATGCACTAAGAAAAAAAGAATTTGTACAAAGCTGGCAACATTTAGAAAGAGCACATATTCTGGGTCAACCCTACCCAATTGAACATACGGCTGTACACTGGAAAATGCTTCATTTTGGTATAAAAATAAAGAATGTTAAAGAAGTAATTGGCCAAATACCTCGTCTTTTAATTGGTGGTGTAAAATCTTTTGTGGGCAAAATTCCAACTGGAAATACTGGTGGAGCTAATGTAAGTGCATTAAAGCGCATGGAAATACCCAAAGATTTGCAAAATATTATCAATCAAAACAAGTAACCCTAATCTACAAAAACAAAATACTTAATCCCCTTTTACCTGTTTTTTCTTAATTTCGGGGCATTATGAAATAGCCATGTACAAAAACGATACATGGCGTATTCCATCAAATAAAAAGAAACAGATGAAAGAAACAGTAGTGAGTGGAATTCGTTCTACGGGAAAATTACACATTGGAAACTATTATGGTGCAGTAAAAAGCTTTATGCAAATGCAGCACGAGTACAATTGCTATTTTTTTATAGCCGATTTACACTCGCTAACCACCCATCCTACCCCACAAGATTTGCATGGTCATGTTAAAGATGTTTTAGTTGAATATTTAGCCTGTGGCATCGACCCTGAAGAAACCACTATTTACATCCAATCTGATGTTCCAGAAATTGCCGAACTCTATTTGTATTTAAATATGAATGCCTATATGGGCGAACTAGAGCGTAGCACTTCATTTAAAGATAAAGTTCGTGCAAACCCCGACAATGTTAATGCTGGGTTATTAACTTATCCAGTATTAATGGCGGCAGATATTTTAATCCACAGAGCAACAAAAGTGCCTGTAGGTAAAGACCAAGAGCAACATTTAGAAATGGCGCGTACATTTGGCAATCGCTTTAATCGCCTATATCAAACTGAATATTTCCCAGAACCTTATGCATTTACCTACTCAAAAGGTCTTGTAAAAGTACCCGGTTTGGATGGAAAAGGTAAAATGGGTAAATCAGAAGGTGAAAACAATGCTGTTTATCTTTCAGATAGCCCAGAAATTATCCGTAAAAAAGTACTAAAAGCTGTTACAGATGGTGGCCCAACTTCAGAATTTCAAGAAAAACCAGAAGCTATCCAAAATTTATTCGATTTAATGAAAATTGTTTCTTCTGCTGATACTTTAGTCCATTTTGAAGAACAATATAACAAAATGGCCATCAGATATGGCGATTTCAAGAAGCAATTGGCCGAAGATATGATCGTTACCACAACGCCAATGCGCGAAAGAATTAACGAAATTGCTGCCGACACTTCTTATCTTCGTCAAGTAGCTAAGCATGGTGCATTAAAAGCCAGAGAAAGTGCACAAAAAACGATCAAAGAAGTAAGAGAAATTATTGGTTTTAAAAGTTTTTAATTTATATTGCGGTAAGCGATTAGTGCTGAGCGTTCTGAACGCTTTACGCCCCACGCCCCACGCTTAACACAAAAATATGCACATAGCAATTGTTGGAAACATTGGTGCAGGTAAAACCACATTAACAGGTTTACTTGCCAAAAATTACGGATGGGAAGCTTTATATGAAGCAGTAGATAATAATCCTTATCTCGAGGATTTTTACAGCGACATGAAACGTTGGAGCTTTAACTTACAAATTTATTTCTTGAACAGCCGTTTTCATCAAATTGTTGAAATAGAAACCAATAAGCGGAACGTAATACAAGATCGTACCATTTATGAGGATGCCTACATTTTTGCCGAAAATTTGCACGAAATGGGCCTAATGACCTCTAGAGATCATGATAACTATAAAGCAATATTCGAAAACATTACTTCTTTTATAAAACCGCCAGATTTATTGGTGTATTTACGCGCCTCAGTGCCAACACTTGTAAACAACATCCAACGTAGAGGAAGAGAATACGAAGCCAGCATTCGTATCGATTACTTATCTAAATTGAATGAAAAGTACGAAGCTTGGATTAAAAATTATAGCCAAGGTAAGCTACTCATCTTAGATAAAGACAAATTAGATTTCACTAATAACCCCGAAGATTTAGGAACTATAATACAAGCAATAGAGGCAGAAATTAATGGGCTTTTTTAACCGTTTACACTCATAACTAACGATGAAAATTCTTGGTGTTATTCCTGCTCGCTATGCTTCAACTCGTTTTCCAGGTAAACCTTTAGTAGATATAAAGGGAAAGACCATGATTCAACGCGTGTATGAACAATCCATCCTTTCATCATTAAACAAAGTAGTAGTAGCTACAGACGACGAAAGAATAGCAGCAGAAGTGACCCGTTTTGGTGGCGAATTTGTAATGACCGCTAATACTCATCAAAGTGGCACCGATCGTTGTGCTGAAGTAGTGAAAAATCTTCCGGGTTTCGATGTGGTAATCAACATACAGGGCGACGAACCCTTTATCGATCCCAAACAGATTAATCTAGTATGCGATTGTTTTAAGGATGAAAATGTACAATTGGCTACCCTAATAAAAGAAATTCACAGCGAAGAAGAACTATTTAACACTAATGTTCCGAAAGTGGTAATAGGCCAACAACAGCAAGCGCTTTACTTTAGCAGGCACCCTATTCCCTATCTCCGCAATGCAGCACATGTTCATCAATTTTATAAGCACATCGGTATTTATGGCTATAAAACCTCCACGTTATTAGAAATAACACAATTAGCCCCCTCTACATTAGAATTAGCAGAAAGTTTAGAGCAGCTTCGCTGGATTGAAAATGGGTATCAGATACAAACCAAACTAACAGAAATAGAAACTATTGCTATCGATTCGCCAGACGACTTGTTAAAAATAAATTTTTAAGCTCATGAAGAACATTGGTTTTTTAGCACTAATCGCTATTTTTCTTTTTTCTGCCTGCAATTCTAAACCCGCACCTTCAGGTACATCAGATTTAGCTAATCTAGAAAAAACCACCACTACTCCTTTTACCGACACCGTTAAATTAGACACATTTAAGGTAACATTACAAGGAAAAACTTCAAAAGAGAGCGCCTTAATTTTTAAAATTATATCTTATCAAGGGGAAGAAATCTATAACATCAGCATCAAAGGCAACGAGTTAATAAAAGAGAATACTAAACTTAAAACCGAAAGCGATAAAATAAACTTCTTAAAAAATGAAGTTCAGTACTTTTTTGAGGAAGAACACTTTTTATGGCCTGCCGTAATGCCTAACGAACAAGCTGATAAGAATGTACCTGATAAAGATTTCCACAACGAGCTTAAGCAAACCCAATTAAACGGATTCAACTATCGCTTAGGCAAGGAAGCTAAGGTATATATTGCCTGGTCGGTGAAGGAAAATAAGGTTAAGGTTTATTATAGGCTTTGAGCGTGGGGCGCGGAGCGCGACAGGCGTTTGGCGTCTTGCGTAAAGCGGTTCAACTTTTGAAGATCAGTTCCATTTGGCCAATCTTGCAAAGGCATAGATTTTATCGTTCATTGTATTAAACATCCATGAGCTCTTAATTGATTTTTTTTTGTATATTGGCTAAAGATTAATCGTCTTAACTAAAGACAGTTATAAAATAGCATTTCTCTGTTTTCTTTTTCAAACAGGTCCAACTCAAGTCCAAGGTAAGTCCAACTCAAATCCAAGGCAAGTCCAATGTAAGCCCAACATAGGTTCAATGTTCCACCGCTAGTCATAGCATCAAACTAGCTTGTTGTCTTATCCATATAAATCTATTGTAACCTGTAACCGCAAAAGCTTACTTTTAACGGATCAAGTGTAAAAATTGGGGAGCAACTGTTAGTTTTCAAATGGTTACACTCGAATTGTTAAACCATATAAGGAATCCGAGGCCATTTAAGGCGTCCATCACTTCTATCTCCTTGGATTCCTTATATGGTTTAACATACACACCGCACAAACACTCCTTTTTTTGCTTGACTCCTTTTAACCTATGCTCCTAACTTGTACTTTCGGCCTTCAGACCGTCGACCTTTGCGACTCCAAGCCCCACGCCCCCTCCTATTTAAACAGAAAATCAAACAAATTAACTTCTGGTTTAAGACCTAATTTCTTTCGTAAACGGTAACGACTAACTTCAACGGCCCGTGGTGTAATATTTAACAATTGAGCAATTTCTTTCGAAGATAAATTCAACTTCAAATAGGCACATAGTTTTAAATCGCTCGGACTTAAATTAGGATATTTATCCTTTAAGTTACTTAAATAATTGGCATGTACGTGATCAAAGTGGATTGCAAATTGATCCCAATCGTTATCCAATTTTTTTGCTTCATTTAACAATCGAATTACCTTTTTTAAATCGTCTGCCGTATCCTTACTTGTAGTCTGTTTTACCAATGGCAATAACTCATCACCAATTTTAGATAGTAATTTTCCTCTTTGCACCAAATGCATAGTGGTAGTTGCCAATTCCTTATTTTTAAATTCGACATCGGCTTCCAATTGCTTTTTCTCTAACTTGGTGATTTGTTGTTCATTTCGTTCAATTTCAAGTTGATGTTTTTGACGCAAGTTATCTTGTACCTTTGTATGCTCCTTTTCTTGAAACTTAATTAATAGATATAACAGAAATACAAAAATGATGAAATATATTACGTAGGCCACATTACTTGCGTACCAAGCCGGCTTTATGGTGAAATTATAACTAATCGGAACCGACTCATTGCCTAAATTATTTCGTGCCTTAACCGTGAAAGTATAATTTCCATTTCCAAGATTAGTGTAATCCTTTTCGCTTTTGCTGCTCCAGGTAGACCAATTGTCTTCAAAACCTTTGAGTTGGTAGCTAAACTCTATATTTTCTTTCTGTTCAAACAAGGTAGAACCAAATTCGAAGTGCAAGGAGTTAAATTTATACGGAAGTACAGCTAAAGTTCCCTTCTGTTTTTTCCATGTATTAAAATAACCCCCAAAAAGAATACTATCCTTAACACCAATAATCCGTATTTGACCTAAAAGCACATTAGGTTTATAAATATTAGCTGCATATTTTTTATAGTCCAGATGCAGTAAGCCCTTATTTGCGCCTATAAATATATTATTATCATCATAAGGATAAATGTTTTCAAATCCTGCAACAATCTTCAATTTTAATTCTGGTAATTCAACGATGGTAAAATTCTGGCTCTTCGATTTTCTTTTAAAATCGACTACCCCTACTTTCTTATCCGAAACAAACCATAATTTCCCTTCCTTGTCTTGAACTAAACATTGAAGAGGCATTTTTTTGAAAATTGGCCTAAAAAAGCTACTTACAAAGAACTTTCTTCGAATGGCATCGTACTCATAAATTCCATCACTTGTAGCTGCAACAATTCTATCGTTAAGGGCAAACACATAATTATAAATAGTTAGCGGTAGCCCATCTTTCTCTGTCAACAACGTGGTTCTTATGATCGTCTGCTTATCGGCCGAAAGATCCATTTTAAATATCCCTCTATACGGGTGAGAAGCCCAAATGCAATTCACCTTCTTATCGATCACTACAAATCGTAGAGGTTCATTTAATGATGAAAAATTTCGGTTATTTACAAACTCTCCATTCTTAAAATCGAGCATCTGTAAACCCGTATAAGTACCGGTAATAATCCTGTTATCGCCAATAGGTCGATATAACCAGGTCCCTAAATCAGTATATAACGGTACAGCAAGGTCGTCCTTTATATCAAAAGCACCATCCTCTTTAGCGACCAACAAATGTTTATTAATTTCGGTTAAGCCCCAAGTTTGACCTTTTGTATTGCCAACTTCCGAAAAATTCGCTTTGCTATTGCTTATATCAGATTGATTTAAGTTAACCGGAGCAGAAAACAAGCCATTTGAGGTACCGATATAGAGTTTATTTTCAAAAATCCGACTAGCATAACTTGATATTTGTTTGTTCTTATCAGGATAAATATGTTTAATTGCACTGTTAAAGGCAATAAATGCAATCCCATCGTCTAGCCCGAGCCATAAATTTTGGTGATGATCTAAATAGATGCTCCGTATATTATTATTCAACACACCTTCGGCATATGAAAATTGCCGTTGCAATACACCATTGCGATCGATGATCAATAAAGCCGAAGAAGTGGTTCCTAAGGCATATAAATTAGGGTTAATCTGTATCGCCCCGTTTATCCGATCGTTATAAAAAATCTTATCCTGTGCCGTAGTTTTTTTAATGAGCTTATCGCCAATAAGCAAAAAAAGTCCATCCTTTAAAGTGGTTAATAATAGGGTATCGCCATTGTAATGCAATGCAGAGGTAACGTTAGCATTTATAATTCGTGGATCATTACATCGTACAATCCATTTACCATCCTTTAACGTTTTTAAACCAATGTTAATTTCATGGGCCAACACTTCATTCTTAACCGCTCCCATATACACCCAAGTTAAGGAGGTGGGATATACATCGATTTTACTATTCTTGAAGCGAAAAATCTTGGTTACTGTCCTAAAATAAACTGCGCCATCTACAATTTCAATATTCCATACATCTGCAAATTGCTTATCAGACTTTGGAATTAACGTTTTGAGCGATTTATAGGTTAGCACACCATTTTTATTCGGATAATAATAGCCAATTTCATCTTGTGCCCCTACAAATATTCTTCCGGTCTTATCAATTTTAACCGACCTTAGAATTGTTTTATTCGGAAAAGGATATAATTTCCAGTAGGTGCCATTAAAAGTGAGCAAACCTTCATTATTTGCAAAATATAAAATGCCGTTATGATCTTGTGCAATCCCCCAGTTTTGGGTACCTGCACCATAGTCTAACCCACGGTAGCTGGTTACCTGTGGAAGCCCAATTGGATCTTGACTTTTCACAAGAGATGACATTAAAAGAGTCATCAAGATAAATAGATAGCTATATTTCATACAGGTGATCTTGTGGCCGAAAATATTTGGTTCATGAAGATAGCAAAATTCTCAATGTTGTGGTAGCACATTGCGTATTCTATTCAATTTTGCAGAAAAAAGTTATTCTTGTATGGGTATTGTAGTGGGTCGATTTTAGGCTTTTGGCAAATGCAATTTTATATTTGTGTATAAACTACTGCGAAAATTATCAACTAACCATTGATGAAAAGTAGCGAAAAACTAACCAAAATATAAACTTAAATTATTTGTTATGAAAGGAAAATCTACGTTCATTCTTTTGCTGTTTTCCCTATTTTTTTCGGCCAGTGTATGGGCGCAAGAAATAGATGTATCAGGAAAAGTAACTTCTAAAAATGATGGCACACCCATACCTGGTGTTTCTGTTGTTATTCAAGGTACAAAAACAGGTGTAGCTACAAATGCAGATGGAAGGTTTAGCTTTCGGGCCCAAAAAGGAAGTATTCTTGTTTTTACACAGATCGGCTTAGCTACGCAAACCTTTACGGTAAACAACAACCGACCTATTAATATAGAAATGGTTGATGTAACAAATACTTTATCTGAACTCGTTGTAATTGGCTATGGCTCTCAGAAAAAAAGTGTAGTAACAGGTTCGATCTCTAAAATATCATCTACAGATCTAGAAAACAAACCTGTTATGCGTATCGAGCAATCGTTACAAGGAAGAGCATCGGGTTTAACCATCACTACTAATTCTGGCCAGCCCGGAGAAGGTGCTAACATTCTAATTAGAGGTAAAACAAACTTGAGTGCAAGTGATCCTCTTTTTGTAGTTGACGGAACGGTAATACTTGGTGGTATAGACTACCTAAATCAATCAGATATTTCGTCGATTGAGGTATTAAAAGATGCTTCAGCTTCAATTTATGGAACACAAGCAGCAAATGGTGTAATTTTAATTACTACTAAAAAAGGTACCCCATCCGAAAAAGTTCGGGTAAATTATAATGGATATGTAGGCACACAAGAGCCAGCCAGAAAATTAGATCTGTTAAATGCTACAGAGTATGCTACCTTATATAACGAAGCGCAGTTAGCAGCATCAGCTACAGCAGTACCTAGATTTTCAAATCCTTCACAATTAGGTGTTGGAACAGATTGGCAAGCTGCAGTATTTAATAATAGTGCAATGATTCAAAACCATGAACTAAGTTTAAGTGGCGGTAATGCAAAATCAACTTACTTTAGTTCTTTTGGTTTTTTTGATCAAGAAGGAATTGTAGCAAGCAATAATTCTAAATATAAAAGATTTACTGCACGTTTTAATTCAGAGCACAGTCTTTCGAAATCGATTAAACTAGGAAATAACTTTAGTTACGCCAGAAACAATTCAATGGGTGTGAGTACAAATTCCGAATATGGCTCTCCTTTAAGTAGAGCAATTAATATCGATCCAATAACACCTGTTATAGAAACCGACCCAGCTAAATTTAATCTTCCAATTTATACAGGCAATCCAGTAGTAAGAAACGCTGATGGTTTTCCTTATGGAATTTCATCTTATGCGCAGTCGGAAGTACTAAATCCGGTTGCAGCATTGGCCGTTGCACAAGGGAATGGATGGTCAGATAAAGTAGTTGGAAACATTTTTTTAGAAGCTGAAGTTGTAAAAGGGTTAAAACTTCGTGGTTCTGGCGGGGCCGATTTGGCCTTTTGGGGTGGTGAAGGATTTACCCCAATTCATTACTTAAACTCTATTAATCAAGCCACAATTACATCTTACAATAGAAATATCAATAGAGGTTTGGCTTATATAATTGATTATACTGCAAATTACTCGAACACTATAGGTGGGCACTCATTTTCAGTGTTAGCAGGTTACTCTTTTCAAAAAAACAAGGGTGAAACGCAAGGCGGAACAAAAGAAGGGATTCCAGTAGATAATATTAGAGATGCTTCACTTCAATTTCCGGTAACACGTGCAAGTGATGTGTTTTATGGCGGCGAATATGTAAATACTATAAATTCGGTATTCGGCCGTATTACCTATGATTATAAAGAAAAATATCTTTTAACAGCCATCGCTAGAAGAGATGGATCATCTAAATTTGGACCAAATAATAAATTTGGCTATTTCCCATCAGCATCAATAGGTTGGGTAGCTTCAAAAGAAGATTTCTTTCCACAAAGTGAACTCATCAACTTATTAAAATTTAGAGGCTCTTATGGTATTTTAGGCAACAACTCAATTGGCGACAATTTATATATTGCTACCGTTAGTGGTGGTAGAAACTATACAACCGGTACCGGGCAAAACCTAATAAATGGTGTAAGTCCAAATGCATTATCAAACCCAGACCTTAAATGGGAAGAAACTTCCATCTTAGATGTGGGATTTGACATGGCATTTTTAAATAACAAGCTCACCTTTACAGCCGATTATTTCCATAAAAAAACCTATGGAATGCTACAACCGATTATTGTTCCATCTTATGTAGGTAATAATGGGCCAATTGGTAATGTAGCAGACAATTCGAATAAAGGATTTGATTTCGAATTAGGATATAAAGATAGAGTTGGAGAAATTTCTTACAGCTTTAATGCAAATGCAAGTTTTGTTAAAAATACAACAGATTTTTTGGGAGACGACAAAACATTCCTTAATCAACAAGGCATTACCCCTCAAAATTTAACAGTTACACGTACACAAGTTGGCTCATCATTTGGCGCATTTTATGGTTACGTAGCCGATGGATTATTTCAAAATGCTTCTGACGTTAACAATTACAAAAATAGTACTGGAAACCTTATTCAACCCAATGCCAAGCCGGGCGACATTAAGTTCATCGATTTAAATAATGACGGACAGATTAATGATGACGACAGGCAAATTCTTGGGAATTCACTTCCAGACTTCACATACGGTTTAACTGCTTCATTCGGTTACAAAGGTTTCGACCTATATGTACTAGGACAAGGAGTTACTGGAAACTTAATTTTTAATGGGTTAAGAAGATTTGATTTACCAACTTCAAACTATACATCTGATATTTTAAATAGGTGGACTGGCGAAGGAACATCAAATAAGATGCCTAGATTAACCTTACAAGACGATAATAAAAATTACAGTAGAGTATCTAGCCTATTCCTAGAAAATGGTTCTTACTTCAGGATTAAAACCCTGCAACTGGGATATACTTTACCTAATAAAATATCAAGTAAAGCCGGTTTAGATAAGATAAGATTTTATTTGATGGCAAATAACCTAGTAACACTAACTAAATATAAAGGTTATGATCCTGAGATCGGTGGTGGAAGCTTAGGTGTAGATCGAGGTTTTTATCCTCAAGCAAAAACATTCTACGCAGGTATAAATTTTGGTTTTTAATACAGAAATATCATGAAATATAAATATTCAAAATATGTTATCGCTGTTATCGCGATCATGCTGGTAGGAGTAGCATGTAAAAAAGACTACTTAGAGCTTAAACCCCGTGGAACGGCGTTAGAAGATAACTTTTATAAAAATGAAACGGAAGTAATGCAGGGAGTTATTGCGACTTACGATGTGTTACAATGGGGAACATCAGGTGGTTATACCATGAAGATGCCTTTACTTACTGCAGCATCCGATGATAGTTGGGCTGGAGGGAGTAATGCCTCAGATCAACCTAATTGGGTAGCATTTGATAATTTCAATATGGACTCACGTATTGGTCCGCAGGTTGGTTTATGGTCTAAAAACTATAGCGGCATTAACCGTGCAAACCTAATATTGAGTAAAATTGAAAAATCAACCGCTTTAAGTGCATCTTTCAAAACCCGAGTAACGGCCGAAGCAAAATTCTTAAGAGCCTACTTCTATTTTGATTTGGTACGTTTTTTTGGCAATGTACCTTTGATCACAGGGATTCTAGAAACCAGCGAATTGTATACTCAGAAACAATCGACCCCTGCTCAGATATATGCTCAAATTGAAAAAGATTTGCGCGACGCATTTCCCGGTCTTCCAACCACTATTTCTTCAGGAGAAAAAGGAAGAATATCTATGGGTGCAGCAAAAGCACAATTAGCGAAAGTATTATTGTACCAAAACGACAATGGTAAATTAGCAGAAGCAGCAACTTTATTTGAAGACATAAACAGAGTTGGAAACCCTTATGGCTTTGCCCTGCAAACAAATTATGCAGAAATTTTTAATCCAACAAATAAATTCAATAGCGAATCTATTTTAGAAATTCCACATTCAAGTAATGCGGCATGGTCTGATTGGGGTTGGATTAATGGTGGCGAAGGAAACGTTGGTACTCAATTTATTGGCATGGATAGTTACAATGGCGAGACTTATTCTGCTGGATGGGGCTTCTGTCCGGTAACATTAGATCTAGTAAATGTTATGAAAAATGACCCTAGATTTGCGGCAACTATTATTGATGGTGCAGCCTTAAAAGCTGCTGGAGCAACGTATAATGCACGTTATCAAAACACCGATTACTTCATTAAAAAATACGCCCCCCTAAAAGCATTCCGTTCAGCAAGTGGGGTTGCCGAGCAAAACTGGCCAATTAATGAAATTGAAATCCGTGTTGCCGATACTTATTTAATGCAAGCAGAAGCACTAATTAAGGGAGGTGGGAATGCAACGCGTGCAAAAGAGTTACTAGATGCTGTAAGAGCAAGAGTGGGTTTACCTTCTGTTCCAGCAACATTAGATAATATTTACGCAGAGCGCAGATTAGAATTAGCAACAGAAGGACATCGTTTCTTTGATTTGGTACGCACCGGAAGAGCGGTAGCTGTATTAGGCCCGGTTGGTTTTAAAGCAGGAAAAAGCGAATATATTCCGATTCCGGCAAGTGAAATTGAACTAACTAAAGGAATTATTAAACAAAATCCAGGTTATTAATATTAAAACTATGAAACTATATAAAATCACCATAAAAACATCCATCTGGCTATGCCTGGGTTTGATGTTAACTTTCATGGCATCTTGTAAAAAGGACGATTCGGTAAGAGCGCTTGGTGCTGCACCTACTGCAGATCAAGTTAAATTTTCTAACACAGCATCGCCTACCAATGCGAATGTAATTACCTTTAAAAACGAATCGCCCGGCTTTAAAGCACTATGGGACTTTGGAAATGGCGCTACAGCGGAAGGGAGCACCGCACAGGCATCTTACCCCCTCGCTGGCACTTATACTGTAAAGCTAACCATTGTAACTGATGGCGGCATTGCATCAACCTCTAAAACCATTACCATCGCCGCTACCAACCCGGCAATGCTAACCGATCCTGCCTTCGATTTACTCTCGGGTGGCTTAGCTAACGTAACTGGTAAAACTTGGTTAATTGATAAAACAGAAGTAGGCCACCTTGGTGTAGGCCCTATTGGCTCTCAATTTCCAGATTGGTATCAGGCAGGACCAAATGAAAAAGCAACTAACGGTTTTTACGATGATGAGATGACGTTTAACATGAACGCATTAAAATACACGTATGCTAACAATGGGACAACTTTTGCCAACGCATCAAATGCGCCTGGTATTGGCGGCCCAACAGGCTCTGATGATCCAACTGTAAACTACACGCCTCCTACCAATTTAACCTGGTTAATAACTACTGTGAATGGAATTAAATACATTACCATAAGCAATAATGGCTTTATTAGTTATTACCTCGGCGTTTCTCAGTATCAAATTTTATCGCTTACCGCGGATGAAATGTGGTTAAGATCGGCCGACAAATCAAATGCCGGTAATGCCTGGTATTTAAAGTTAATCAGAAAAGGATTTACACGCCCTGTAGTTCCACCTGTTCAAAAACCAATGCAGGCTGCTAATTTAACAGACGATTTTCAAAATGCCACTACCTTTACCTGGGGAGCCGAAAACATGGATTACATCCGTGCGTACGACAACCCATTCAAACTAGTAAACACCTCAGCAAAAGTAGGTTATTACGAAAAAAGAACTGGTAATGATGGTCAATATGGCAACTTAAACGTAACCTTACCCTACCGTTTTGATTTAGCAGCAAAGAACAAAATCAGATTAAAAGTATTTGTTCCAGGCGCTAACGATTTTGGTTTGGTAAAACCTACCGTTTCTATTAAATTGCAAAATTCATTGCTTGGTGGTAACTCATGGCAAACACAAATAGAAATTGTGAAAACGATTTTACCAGCGCAGTTTGATAGATGGGTGCAATTAGAATTCGATTATTCGGGCTCGTCGGCTCAAACCTTATACGATAAAATTGTTGTACAATTAGGAGGCGAAGGACATCCACATCCGGGCATCTTCTATATCGACGATTTTGAATTTAAATAAATAAAATAGTAAGCCCAGTTTACGGACTGGGCTTTAATTAGTTAACAATTATAATGATTAGACCTATAAAACAATTGTATTTCTTTATTGCGCTCTCAGCGGGTTGTATTTTATCTTGTCAATCATGCTCTTCTAAAAAAGAAGATGAAGTTATTATTCTTCCTCCCAAGCCTGCCGAAATAATAGACAAGCAATGGGCATTTGAAACCACGGCTGCATGGGCCGATGAATTCGACTATACAGGCTTACCCGAAACCAGTAAATGGGATTACGATTTAGGAGGCTCTGGATGGGGAAATAATGAAAAACAATACTATACCAATTCGATATCGAATGTTAGTGTTGGGGATGGAAAATTAACCATAACGGCAAAAAAGGAAAGCATGAACGGCATGGCGTATACATCTACACGTTTAGTAACCCGAAATAAACTGGATGCACTCTATGGAAGATTCGAAATTAAAGCCAAATTACCTACTGGTAGAGGAACTTGGCCAGCAATTTGGATGCTACCTACAGATAGAGTATACGGCGACTGGCCAAAATCTGGCGAGATAGACATTATGGAACATGTAGGTTACGATCAAAATAATGTTCATTTCACCACCCATACTGAGGCATATTATTTTAAAATCAACACCCAAAAAAGTAGCACTAAATTAATCCCCGATGCCAGTACTGCCTTTCATTTGTACCGGGTAGATTGGACACCCTATGCCATTCGGGGCTATTTTGATAATGTTTTGGTATTCGAATTTGCGAACGAAGGAAAAGGATACAAAGTTTGGCCGTTCGACAAACGGTTTCACCTTTTGCTAAATGTGGCAATTGGTGGCGATTGGGGCGGCGCGCAAGGAATAGACGATAGTATTTTTCCTCAAAAACTTGAGATCGATTACGTGAAGTATTTTAAGATGATAGAGAAGTAAGTTAAAGAAGCCCAGCGTACTGGGCTTCTTTTTAAAAATAATTCAACTTTTACCTCCCACATTGAGTTTTTTGTGTACCTTTGTATCCCGTACAAAAACAATTAAAAAGGCGTCAAAAACCTAATTAATTTCACAAACTCACAAACATGACTAAGTATATTTTTGTTACGGGCGGTGTTACTTCCTCATTAGGTAAGGGCATCATTTCCGCTTCATTAGCCAAACTTTTACAAGCAAGAGGTTATCGCGTAACCATCCAAAAGTTCGATCCATATATTAATATCGATCCAGGAACATTAAACCCTTACGAACATGGCGAATGCTATGTTACTGAAGATGGTGCCGAAACAGATTTAGATTTAGGTCACTACGAGCGTTTTCTAAACACTCCAACTTCTCAAGCCAATAACATCACTACAGGCCGTATTTACCAAAATGTAATCAATAAAGAGCGACAAGGCGATTATCTTGGTAAAACCGTTCAAGTTGTGCCACATATTACGGATGAGATTAAGCGTAATATGCGCATTCTAGGCGATAGCGGTAATTACGATATTGTAATTACTGAACTTGGTGGTACCGTTGGCGATATCGAATCGCTTCCTTTTATCGAAGCTGTTCGTCAATTTAAATGGGAAGAAGGTTCTTCAAATGCCATTGTTATTCACTTAACCTTAATTCCTTTCTTAGCAGCCGCAGGCGAATTAAAAACAAAACCAACACAACACTCGGTTAAAGCATTATTAGAATACGGTATCCAGCCCGATATTTTAGTATGCCGTACCGAACATCACATCAGTGCAGATATCCGTAAAAAAATTGCATTATTCTGTAATGTAAACGTAAATGCGGTTATCGAATCAATCGATGCCTCTTCTATCTATAGCGTTCCTTTGTTGATGATGAAAGAGCAATTAGATAAAACGGTGTTGAGTAAGTTAAAACTACCGTCGAAAGCCGAACCTGATATGGAAAGCTGGAAGGATTTCTTAGGTCGATTAAAAAACCCTACCGCCGATGTAAGAATTGGTTTAGTGGGTAAATATGTGGAGCTGCCAGATGCGTATAAATCAATAACGGAGGCATTTATTCACGCAGGAGCGAAAAATGAATGCAAGGTTAGAGTAGAATACATCCCTTCAGAAAGCATTTACCCTGATAACGTAAAAGAAAAATTAGGCCATCTACAGGGTGTACTGGTTGCTCCAGGCTTTGGAAGTAGAGGTATCGAAGGTAAAATAGAAGCCATTAAATATGTTCGTGAAAACGAAATTCCTTTCTTTGGTATCTGTTTAGGTATGCAATGCGCTGTAATCGAATTTGGTCGTAACGTATTAGGCTTAAAAAATGCAAACACAACAGAAATAGACGAAACTTCTGAACATCAGGTAATAAACATGATGGAAGAGCAGAAAAATATTACTACAAAAGGTGGCACCATGCGTTTAGGTGCTTACCCATGTGATATCAAAAAAGGCACTAAAGCCTATGCTGCATACGGAAAACAACATATTACCGAACGCCACAGACATCGTTATGAATTTAACAATGCCTATTTAAAACAATATGAAGAAGCTGGAATGATGGCTTCGGGGGTTAACCCAGACAGTAATTTGGTTGAAATAATTGAGCTTAAAAATCATCCATTTTTTGTTGGTGGACAATTTCATCCAGAATTAAAGTCGACAGTTGCTAATCCTCACCCACTTTTTGTTAAATTTGTTGCCGCTGCAATGGAGCATGCAAAAAAGAAAGTACAATAACACAAGTTTAAAATAGAATAATGGATAGAAATACATTTACAGGCCTGTTCCTGATCATGGTGATTTTAGGAGCAGCTGTTTTCTTCATGAGACCCAGCGAGGCTGATATAAAGAAAGAAAGAGAAAGAGTTACTGCCGATTCGCTTAAAAAAATTGGTGCTAAACCAGCAGCTCCCTCACCTACAGCAATTACCCCTGCTACTGCAGTAAAACCAGATTCAGCAGCATTAACTGGTCCATTCGGTGCAAACATTAATGGCACTGAAGCATTATCAGTACTTGAAAATCAACTGTTAAAATTAACGTTTACCAATGTTGGAGGTAAAATAAAAAGCGTAGAAGTTAAAAATGAAAAAACATATGCTGATAAACCAGTTATTTTATTTAATGGTAACGATAACAAGTTTGGTTTAAACTTAAATATTGACGGCAAAATTATAAATACCAATACGCTTTATTTTACGGGTATTAAAAATGGCAATAGCATGAGTATGCGTGCTAATTATAGTGCCGATAAATACATCGAATTTGTATACGATTTAAAAGATGCAAGCAACAATGTTGGCTTTAATGTAAATATAAATGGCTTAAACGGAGTTGTACAGGGAAATACAGTTAGCTTAAACTGGGAAACTACCTTACTGCAACAAGAAAAATCGTCGGTTAAAGAACAAGAACATTCTGCTCCCTATTTCAAGTACACCGAAGAAACACCCGATTATTTAAGCATCGGTAAAGATGAAAAATTAGATTTAACAGAAGGTAAAATTGAATGGTTCTCGTTCAAACAGCACTTTTTCTCAGCAGTTTTAATTCCACAGGTGCCTTTCGAAAAAGGAAATCTTGAAGTTAAGGTAAGTGCGGAGCCAGGCAAAGTAAAATGGTACGGCGCAAATATGCAGTTACCATTTAACCAATTAGCTGCTCAAAACTATGCTATGAAGTTCTATTTTGGAACTAATAAATTCTCTACCTTAAAAGAGCAAGGTCAGGATATCGAGAAGCAAGTTGACATGGGGTATTGGCCGTTAAAATACATCAACAGATGGATTGTACTGCCTGTATTTAACTTTTTAGAGAGCTTTAGCTGGGGTTATGGTTTAATCATTTTAGTATTAACTATTTTACTAAAATTGGTAATGTCGCCATTAACTTACAAATCGTACATCTCTATGGCTAAAATGAGAATTTTAAAGCCCGAAATGGACGAGATTAAAGCAAAAGTAGGGGAAGATAACGCGCAATTATTGCAACAAGAATATTTAAAACTATACAAAAAAGTAGGCGTAAACCCATTGGGTGGCTGTTTACCCATGTTGTTACAGTTACCATTTGTAATGGCTTTTTTCTTCTTCTTCCCTAACTTGTTCGAGTTAAGAGGCGAAAGTTTCTTATGGATGAAAGATTTATCAACTTATGATGATTTTATCAAATTTGGCTTTACTATTCCGTTTATTGGTGATCACTTAAGTTTAATGTGTGTATTGATGACCATCTCTACCTTGATTTATACTTATTTTAATAATCAAATTTCGGGTGCAACTGGGCAGATGAAATATATTGGTTACATTATGCCAATCATTTTCTTAGGAGTATTAAATAGCTATCCTTCTGGATTAAATTATTATTACTTCTTGGCTAACATGTTAACGTTTGCTCAACAGTATTTAATCAGAACCATGGTTAATGATGAGAAAATACACGCCATTTTACAAGAAAACAAAACCAAACCTCAAACCGAGAAAAAGAAATCTAAGTTTCAGGCAAGGTTAGATGATTATATGCGTACGCAACAACAAGCAAAAATACAAGAGAAGAAAAAATAACACAAGGTCTTCTTAAACAAAAATTAATAGCCGCATTTTGATTTTACATCAAAATGCGGCTTTTTATCTTCCAGTCTATCTTTCTAATACTAGGGTTTTACCATCACTTACAGTATATTAGCTTTACATATACCACGCGCAAAAGAGCTAGGAGACTCCAACCCTATTTCAGATCAGGCAACAAACGATTTGACAGAAAAGCAATCAGCAATAGAACAAACTTTAATACTAACAAAGTACTAATTAAATACCTCATCAATAGTTAAACAAAACCCAGGTAAGATACATGAGGTTAATTGATCATTTATCTGATAAGGTCTATCCCCAATAAACAATCCACTTGTATTAAGCCTATATTTTAAAATGCATTTTTCGGTGGGTTCTACAATCCAATACTCTTTTACCTTATGCTTTTCATAAACATTAAATTTATTTACCATATCCTTTTTACGTGATGAGGGAGATAGTACTTCAACTATTAAATCTGGAGCACCTATACAACCACGGTTATCTAGCTTTTCCGCATCACAAACTACACATACATCAGGTTGTAACACCGTAAAAACAGCGTCATCAGCTGCAGATTTTTCTGGAAAACGCACATCAAATGGAGAAACTAAAACCTCGCAACTATGCTTTTTTAAAAAATGATAAAGCTCACCATGTATCCTACCCGTTACCCTTTGATGTAAGGTAGTGGGTGCAGCCATCTTAAAAATTTTACCCTTTATTAATTCTAGACGCTCTTCAAATTCCCATCTCAAATAATTAGCATAAGAATAGGTTCCTGAAAAATCAAGATCTTCAACTACGCTAATTGTCTCTGGTATTACATAAGGTTTTGGTTCTGTTTTTTGTTTTTCAATTTTCTTCATCTCTTCTTCTAAATTTCAAACAAACCTATCCATCCCCAACTGCATAAAAGAATAATTTTGGTTGGTATTTTATCAACTAACTTTTAAAAAATAATTCACAAAAAATTAGTACAGATGCAGTTAACCAGCATCCTATTTGTCAATAAATCAACCCAAATACTCCTATCTCATATTTATCCTTTTGTAAAATTTGATATACATATAGTGAAAAAGTGCCTAAAATTTGCAACTTTTAACTTTCAATAACACCAAACAAAAAAACTTCATAAAATCATGCAGCAAAAATTAACTCTTCTTTTTTTATTCTGTGCAAGTTTAGCATTCGCACAAAAAAAACCATTAGACCATACAGTATATGATACGTGGGAATCTTTAGGTGCTAAACAGTTCTCTAACGATGGCAATTGGGCAGCGTATAGCATAAACCAACAAGAGGGTGATGCTAATTTATTTTTTCAACACAGCTTAACAGCTCAAAAACTAAAAGTATCTCGAGGAACAGCTCCTGGTGGTTTTGGTGGAGGAACCTCTTTGTTTAGTCCTGACTCTAAATTTGCTGCTTTTGCAATTAAGCCGTGGTACAAAGACACTAGACTGGCCAAAATAAAAAAGAAGAAACCAGACGATATGACCAAAGATACCTTGGGTATTGCTAATTTAACCACATTAGTAGTAACAAAAATCCCAAGAGTTAAATCATTTAAGTTCCCAGAAAATGGACTTGCTTTACTTGCATATAATCTAGAAAAAGCAGTGGACACTGCTAAAAAAAGACCAACAACCCCAGTTACTGAAACCAAAAATGACGATTTAAGCTACTTTGCCGACGATGAACTGGCAAGCGCTGCGAAAGAGGGCACTGATTTAATTTTAAAGAATTTAACTACAGGTGTAGAGCGCACCTTTAAATTTGTAACGGATTATAGTTTTAGTAAAAATGGGAAACTGATGGTATTTGCAGCATCAGGTTCTAAAAAAGATAAAACAGCACAACAAGGTGTATTTTTGCTCAATACCGAAACTGGTGTAGTAAAAACATTGGTAAAAGGAAAAGGTAATTTTAAAAGCTTTACGTTTGATGACGAGAGTGAACATTTAGCATTCTTAGGCGAAACCAGCCCTGAAAAAGCAGAGATCAAAGATTTTAACGTTTACTATAACTCATTAACATTAGATACTGCACAAATTCTTGTAGATAAGGATATGGCGGGTATGCCAGAAAAATATGCAGTAAGTGGCGATGGAAGAGTAAATTTCAGTAAAGATGGAAATAAATTGTTTTTTGGTATCGGTCCCATTAAAAAACCAAAAGATACCACACTTATAGATTTCGAAAATGCAAAATTAGACATATGGACGTATAAAGATGATTACCTCCAACCTATGCAATTGAGAAATGCCGATCGCGAATCGAAAAAAAGTTACTTATCGGTAATTGATGTTTATGGTGATCCTAAAATTGTTCCATTAACAGATACGAAATTACCAGATGCCATGCAGGTTAATGAAGGTAATGCTAGTTTTGTATTGGGCTCAACCGATTATGGAAATCGTATCCCATCACAGTGGACAGGTGGTTCGGTAAGAGATTACTATTTAATAGATGTAAAAACCGCAGCTCGTAAAAAAATATTAGAAAGCTTTGATGGTAATGCTTCTGCATCGCCCGATGGAACTTATATACTGTATTACGATAAAAAAACCATGATTTGGAATACCTATCAGGTTGCCACCGGAAAAGTAACCGCCCTAAACACAGGGATGGCTGTTAAATTTTATGACGAAGAAAATGATGTACCTGATGAGCCAAATAGTTATGGACTTGCTGGGTGGACCGAAGAAGATAAAGCAGTACTTTTATATGATCGTTATGACATATGGCAGTTTTCTCCAGATGGGAAATCGGCACCAAAGAATTTAACCAATGGTTTAGGAAGATTAAACAATATTACCTTCCGCGTTGAAAGAACGGATCCAGAGTTTAGGTTTTTCGGCAAAAAAGATGTGCTTTGGTTAGATGCGGTAAACAATGCCACTAAAGAGAATGGCTTTTATCGCAAAGCAATAAACGACAGCAAAAATCCAGAGCTAGTGATCATGTCACCTGCCAGATATTCTCCACTTGTAAAAGCAAAAAATGCAGACATTTATCTTTTCGATAAAGGAAATTATGTTACTTCTCCTGAAGTGTACATTTCAAAAGATCTTAAAACCGCTACTAAGATAGCCAGTACAAATGCGCAACAAGCAAACTACAATTGGGGTACAGCAGAACTTGTAAAATGGACTACACCAAAAGGTTACAAATCTGAAGGCGTTTTATACAAGCCAGAAAACTTTGATGCCAATAAAAAATACCCAATGATTGTGTATTTCTATGAGAAACTTTCGGATGGTTTATACGGTTATAAGGCTCCTGCCCCATCGGCATCGAGCATAAATATTCCATATTTTGTGAGTAATGGTTACTTGGTATTCACACCAAATATTAGCTACGAAACCGGTCACCCAGGCAAATCGGCCGAAGAATATATCAATTCAGGTGTAGAAAGTTTAAAGAAAAATGCTTGGGTTGATGGTACTAAAATTGGTATCCAAGGCCAGAGTTGGGGTGGTTATCAAGTGGCCCACCTTATTACCGCAACCAATATGTACGCTGCAGCATGGGCTGGTGCACCAGTTGCAAATATGACTTCGGCTTATGGTGGTATTCGTTGGGAAAGTGGAATGAATAGACAGTTCCAATATGAAAAAACACAAAGTAGAATTGGTGCAACTTTATGGGAAAAACCTGAATTATATATCGAAAATTCTCCATTATTCCATTTACCTAAAGTTAAAACTCCAGTAGTAATTATGTCTAACGATGCCGATGGAGCTGTGCCTTGGTACCAAGGTATAGAAATGTTTACTGGCTTAAAACGTTTAGGTAAACCGGTATGGTTACTAAATTACAATAATGAAGCGCACAACTTGGTGCAACGTCAAAATAGAAAAGATATTCAAGTACGTTTAGGTCAATTTTTTGATTATTACTTAAAAGGCACCAAAGCGCCTGTTTGGATGGCTAGTGGAATTCCTGCAACAGAAAAAGGAAAAACTTGGGGCTTTGATCTAACAGACGAAAAACCTTAATTCTCTTTACCTCATCCGATGAGCATAGCGAAGTTGCCGTGCTCATCGGATGAGGTTTTGAAAGCATTTTATGCGCCTTAAACGCTCTCCGCCAATCGCTTAGCGCCAACCCAAAAACCTATGAATGTTAATGCTATTCTAGCAAATTATTCTACTTTCAAAGCGCACGAGTTAAAAAATCGCTTTTTAAAGCATAATGATATTATTTCGCTACTCGAAAAACTTCCTTCAGCTTTTGAAGTTGCAGAAATAGGTAGCTCTTTCGAAGGCCGAAGCATTAATGTAATTAAATGGGGTAAAGGAAAAACGAGTATCTTATTGTGGAGCCAAATGCATGGCGATGAGGCTACCGGAACTATGGCCTTATGCGATTTTTTTAACTTTTTGCAGCACGATACCGAGCTTGTTCAACAGCTAATGGAAAACTGTAAGCTGCACATTATCCCCATGCTTAATCCAGATGGTGCCGAACGCTTTACCCGCAGAAGTGCCCAACAAATAGATATTAATCGCGATTTTTTACAATGTCTTACGCCAGAGGCTAAAATTTTAAAAGCATATAGAAATAAAATTAACCCCGAGTTTGGCTTTACTTTACACGATCAAATTACCCTTTGGAGCGTAACCAATTCACTTAAACCAGCTACACTATCTTTTTTATCACCCGCAATTGATCATCAACTTAGCATTGATCCCGTACGAGAAAAGGCAATGTTGGTAATTGCTGATATGTTCGAGTCTGTAGCTCCCATTATCCCAGGCCATATAGGCTTATTTGATGATGAATACGAACCTAGGGCATTTGGAGATAACTTTCAGAAATTAGGCACCAGCACCATTTTAATAGAGGCTGGTGGATATAATGAAGATCCTGAAAAACAGCACATCAGAACATTTTATTTTGCTGCAATGCTAAAAGGTATAATATCCATCGCAACAAAAAGCTATCTTCAAAAGCGCACTTCCCATTATTTTGCCATCCCAAAAAACAACAAGCAGATTTTTCATGTGCTTATCCACGGTATCGAAATAGATGGAATAATTACAAGTATTGGAATTAATTACGACGAATACCCAATTAATAATGGAATAGAAACAACTAAAATCTATGCCATTCAAGATATAGGTGATCTGAGTTTCTGTGATGCCTACCAAACGTTTTCATCGGCTAATTTTACGCTAAAAGGGCAAATAATTTTTAACCAAAACGCACATTTCGAGTTGTTTGATGAAAATGAAAGGATTTTATGTTTTCAAAATGGAGAATTGCTTTAAAAATTACTACATTCAACACGTTAAATAAAATTAAATGACACTCAGTAGAATTTGGTCTGGCTTTATCATTGTAGCCATTACGGTAGCTTGTATTAAATGTTTCTTTTTCGGGCAAACCGAAATCTTAAGCTGGATGGTAATTGGCAAGGCCGACGATCCAACAAATTTAACAAAGGTAGATGGGATTATTCAAACCTGTTGGACAGCCGTAGAACTTTGCATAAAATTAATAGGCATTTTAGCATTATTTATGGGCTTTATGAGCATCGCCGAACGTGCTGGTGGCATCAGATTATTATCTAGAATTGTAGGTCCATTTTTTTCTAAGCTATTTCCAGAAATTCCAAAAGGACATCCCTCAATGGGCCATATGATTATGAATTTTTCGGCCAATTTGCTCGGCCTCGATAATGCAGCCACTCCATTTGGTTTAAAAGCGATGGAAAGTTTGCAAGAACTTAACCCAAGTAAAGACACTGCAAGTAACTCACAGTTAATGTTTTTATGTTTGCACGCGGCAGGATTGAGTCTTATTCCGGTAAGTGTTATTGCCATTCGTGCTTCTCAAAATGCATCAGATCCAACCGACGTATTTATACCCTGCTTAATCGTAACTTTTGTGGGCACAATGGCTGCGATGACGATTGTGTCTATCAAACAAAAAATAAACTTATTTCAGCCTGTTATCATCGGCTGGATTTTAAGTATTTCTTTAATAATTGCCCTTTTGGTGGGTTACATTACTTCGCTAAACGCGGATGGAATTAAGTCGTTTTCTGGCTTATTAAGCAACGGATTGATCTTACTTGTTTTTCTGTTAATCGTGCTGGGTGGCCTTTATAAAAAAATAGATGTTTTCGATGCTTTTATCGATGGCGCAAAAAATGGATTTGAAACTGCTGTTAAAATCATTCCTTACTTAGTAGGCATGCTAGTAGCAATTAGTATGTTAAGAACAAGTGGTACATTTGAAGTGGTAATTGTAGGGATTAAAAACATATTTGCCTTCTTAGGTGCCGACACTCGTTTTGTAGAAGCCTTGCCTACTGCATTAATACGACCATTAAGTGGCGGGGCAGCCCGAGGTATGATGGTAGATACGATGACTGCTTATGGTGCAGACTCTTTTGCCAGTAAATTATCGGGTATATTCCAAGGTGCCGCTGATACCACTTTTTATGTAATCGCAGTTTATTTTGGCTCAGTAAGCATTAAAAATACTCGATATGCTGTTGGAGCAATGTTACTAGCCGATTTAGTGGGTGTATGTACAGCAATTGGACTAGCGTATTTGTTTTTTGGATAACAAATGGTTAATTAGGGAGTTGCCTTTAGCACATTAATTTCACCAATAATTTGATCTAAAACCTTTTGATCGAGGATGGTATATTTTGAATAGCACCATTTATCGGTTTTTTCATCAAGCCAAACACAAAAAGAATGACAATTCTCTAGGATAACGGCATAGGTTACATGAAAATCATCGTGAATTCGCATGCAAAACCCTTTAAAAGCTTTGCCATTAACATCAAACTGAAGGTTTAAATAATCGCTCAACATAATACATTTGGTTTTAGGTATCGAATAAACAAATATCGAACTCAAATGTTTCATCAGAGTTAAATATTTAACAACAAATTTCTCAAGCTTCTAAAACGCTTTACGCCTAACGCTAACCCTTTTACCCAATATTCAACATATTCGAATATCCTTTGGCAATTAAACGATTTTTACTTGGTAGAAAAATCTCGCATTGTAAGTTAATAATTGTTCTTCCCTGCTTTACCACACTCGTTTTGGCAGTAATTTCATCGCCCTCATTGGCTGGTGCAAAATAATCGATATTATTATTTACAGTAGTATAACGTGCATTTAAACCCAAAATGTATACGGTTGCACCGATTAAATCATCAATGATACCTGCAGTTATGCCTCCATGTAAAATCCCATATGGGTTGGTCATTTCTTTTCTTACAATGTAACTACAATGCAACGACCCTCGCTCAGCATGAATTAAGGTTGGCTTTAACCAATTCATAAAATGGGATGGTGATTGGGTAATTTCTTTTCCAGTAAAAGATTGAAAAATTAATAATCGTTGTTGTGCTTCAGATTGTTCTTCCATTTTATGTTATGTTTACTGTAAATTTAGCTATTAATCTATAATTATGGGCAACACGTTAATTACTGCAATCACCGAACTAGATCAATCAAAATATAAAACCAAAGTATTTGCTGGCGGGCATTTTATTTATTCGGATGAACCTGAAGAATTAGGTGGTACCGATGAAGGCATGACCCCAGGAGCTCTCCTATTAGCAAGTTTAGGAAGTTGTACTGCAATTACAATAAGAATGTATGCCAATCGAAAAGAAATTCCTTTAACTCATATTAAAATAGAGCTTTCCATTTGTCCAGAAGATGAGATGGATAAAAGCACAACCATTACCCGTAAAATAGAATTCACCGGCGATTTAAATGATCAACAACGCCAACGCTTAATGCAAATTGCCGATAAATGTCCAATACACAAGTTGATGACAAATCCTATAAAAATACAGACAAGTTAACCTACTCTACTCCCCTAATCTTCATTTTTAAAACATAAACCGATTTCGATGCAGTAACAAATAGCAAATCACGATTCTTTCCACCAAAACAGAGATTTGCAGTATGCGATTCGGGTATCTTTATATTTCCAAGATGTTCTCCCTTTGCCGAATAAATATCTACTCCGTTCTTTCCAGTAAGATAGAGATTCCCTTTTTCATCTAACGTCATCCCGTCCGAGCCTCGAGCTAAAAGAACTTTACGATTAGTTAATGATGCGTCTTCTTTAATGTCGTATTGATAAATTTTATTACCCAGCGCATCAGCTACATAAAGAACTTTTCCATCTGGTGTGCCAACAATACCATTTGGCCGTACCAAAAGGCTATCTATTGTTAGGATACTCTTTTTTCCTTTGGGTAAATAATACAATTTCTCCCCCTTAATTTCGGGAGCTTGCCTAAGCCAATACTTTCGTTGATAATAAGGATCCGTGAAGTAAATCCCTCCTTTAGCATCGATCCATAAATCATTTGGTCCATTTAAACCCTCTCCAATAGATTTTTTAAAGATTAAGGTTACTTTACCTTTAGGATTAATTGACCAGATCTCGTTATTTTCGTCGGCACAGGCAATAAGATTTCCTTTTTTATCAAAGAATGTTCCATTTGCACGACCAGATTTCGAAAGAAATAAACTTAATTTACCATCAATCCCGTACTTCCAGATATGATCATTGGGTTGGTCGGTAAAAAATACATTTCCTTTCTTATCAACAGAAGCACCTTCAGTAAATTTAAACTGAGAAGAAATTAATTTTAAGCTGTCCTGAACAAAAAGTGATCGATTTTCTCCCACCTGCGCATGGGCTTCAACGAATAGCAAAAAAAGAATTAAAAACGCAGCACATTTAAGTTTCATACTTAAAATTAAGAAAAAAATTTCGTTAAGCGCTCAACGCCATACGCCAAACCCTACTCCGCTTTCAAAATCTCTGCCAGCATTTCATAGCTCCTTAACCTCGCCTGATGGTTATAAATATGTGAAGTTACCATCACTTCATCAACCTGTGTTTGATGTAAAAAAGATTGAAGATCTGCTTTAACATTTTCTTTACCTCCAATAAACGAAACAGCCAGCATTTGATTCACAGCCTCTTCTTCCATCTCATTCCAAATACTATCCATATCGTTTACTGGTGCTTGTAATAGCTGCCGTTTTCCAGATATTACGCCAATAAAAAGTTGCTTTAACGAGGTTGATAAATGCAGTGCCTCATCGTCGGTATCGGCCACTACGGCATTTACACAGGCCATTACATAAGGCTGTTGCAATTGTGCCGAAGGTTTAAAATTATCTCTGTAAATTTTAATAGCGGTTAAAAATTGCTGAGGAGCAAAATGACTTGCAAAGGCATATGGCAAGCCATAAGCCGCAGCCAAATGTGCGCTATCAGTACTCGAACCTAAAATCCAGATTGGCACATCTGTTCCTTCACCTGGAATTGCCCTCACCTTAGCATGCCTGTTTTCGGCCGATAAATAGGTTTGTAATTTTCTAACATCAGTCGGAAAATCATGCGAAGCATTAAACCGATCGCCTCTAATTGCCATAGCCGTAAGCTGATCGGTACCTGGTGCTCGGCCCAAACCCAAATCAATTCGATCAGGATAAAGTGTTGCTAAAGTTCCAAATTGCTCGGCAATAACCAAAGGGGAATGATTGGGCAACATAATACCGCCAGAACCCACTCTAATTTTGGTTGTTTTTTCGGCAATATGCCCAATTAGTAATGAAGTAGCCGAACTTGCAACACTAATCATATTGTGATGCTCGGCAAACCAGTACCGTTCATAACCCCATTCTTCGGCATGACGCGCCAAATCGACACTTCTTTTAAAAGTATCGGCCGGTGTTTTGCCTTCAATTACCGTGGCTAAATCGAGTATGGAATAGGTTAGGGAGGATAAATTTCTTGTGCTCATAATTCTTAGGACAAAGATAGATGGCTATTTTCGATATGAGGATAAAATAAAAATAGATGACATCATTGTGAAAATTATCTTCGTTTTTTCATACCTTTCGTTACTTAATTTGTAGGCAGAATAAGTGGTAATTAATTCGACATGAAGAATAAAGACAATCTGGATAAAGTATTTAGTGAGGAGATAAAGAAACCATCCGATTTTAAGTTTGGAGCAACTGTTGCCAATGCTTTCGATGATATGGTAGAGCGCTCAGTTCCATTTTACAATGAGATACAGCGAATGATTATTGAATTAGCTGCCGAACACGCCCTCTCAAATACGAATGTGATCGATTTAGGCTGCTCTACGGGCACTACCATGATTGGCTTAGACCCCTTTGTGAACGAAAACATTAAATTTGTAGGCATAGACGATTCGGCCGAAATGCTGAAAAAGTGTAACTTAAAACTACAAGAAGCTAACTTTAAACGCGAGTATGAATTGGTGTTGGGCGATTTACATCAAGAAGTGAAGATCGAGAACGCATCGGTGGTTATTTTATGTTTAACCTTACAATTTGTTCGTCCAATTTACAGAGAGAGATTATTGAAACGTATTTTCGATGGATTGGTTTCGGGTGGTGTTTTAATCATTTCAGAAAAGGTTTTAGCAGAAGACAGTTTGTTTAACAGAAATTTCATCAAATATTATTACGATTACAAACGCCGCAACCACTACAGTGAAATGGAAATATCTCAAAAAAGAGAAGCCTTAGAAAATGTACTTATCCCTTATAAGTTGAGCGAAAACATCACTATGTTAAGAGAAGCTGGTTTTTCGCATACTGAGACTTTCTTTAAATGGTATAATTTTTCAGGATTTATCGCTATCAAAAATTAAAAATGATCACTATAGGCAATTTTTTTTTCAAGTATAGAAACTTCTTATTCATCTTTCTATACCTTGCATTATTCATTCCATCACCAAAGCTTTTCACAGAAGCCCAGTTTGGCGAAAACTATGAAATTTACCCATTAATTATTGGTTTATTTATTACCGTATTCGGACAGCTTATTCGTGGTGTAACCATTGCCCTAGCCTACATTGTAAGAGGTGGGAAAGATAAAAAAGTACATGCCGATGATTTGGTAACTGAAGGCATATTTAAACATTGTCGAAATCCATTATACGTGGGCAATATTTTAATGCTAGTAGGTGTAGGTATATTAATTAATTCGTTAGTGTTTACGGCAATTTTTATTCCTTTATTCTTATTTATTTATCAAGCCATTGTACTTGCCGAAGAAAATTTTTTAAGAAACAAATTTGGCGATCAATTTAATGCCTATTGCAAAAAAGTAAGCAGATGGTTAATTAATTTCAATGGAATTGCAACCACCATTGGTAGCATGAAATTTAATGGCAAACGTTGGTTAACCAAAGAATACAATACACAAACCGTTTGGATGCTAGGCATTGTAGTTATTCTCTTATTTTACTATCCACAATTAACAAATAACGATACTGAACTTAGAAACCTATTATTTGGTATTGCGTGTGTTCTACTTGCGATTTACTATCTAAGCATTCGCTATTTAAAGAAAAGTGGGAAATGGGTGGGGTAATAGAACAGCAAGTCGTGCCCTTAACGGGCTATCAAAAGTTTGTTATTTTTATTTTAGCGATTACCCAGTTTACGGTTATTTTAGACTTTATGGTAATGTCGCCACTTGGCGATATGCTTATGAAATCGTTAACCCTTAAACCATCGGCATTTGGTTTCGCCGTATCTGCCTATGCATTTAGCGCAGGTTTATCGGGCTTATTAACCGCTGGTTTTGCCGATCGTTTCGACAGAAAAAAATTGCTTCTATTTTTTTATATCGGTTTTATTGGGGGCACTATTTTCTGCGGCTTAGCACATACCTATGTCGAATTGGTAGCTGCTAGAATAATAACTGGCTTATTTGGAGGTGTAATTGGCTCTATTTCTATGGCCATCATTACCGATCTTTTTGCCTTAAATCAACGCGGAAGAGTAATGGGCTTCATTCAAATGGGCTTTGGTGGCAGCCAGGTATTAGGTGTTCCCATTAGTTTGTATTTGGCCAATGCTTGGGGTTGGGAAGCTCCATTTTGGATGGTTGCCATTTTAAGTGTGGGCATTGCAGTTCTAATTGCAGTTAAATTAAAACCTATAGCGCAGCATTTATTAATCCAACAAGATAGATCTGCGTTTAAACATTTATGGCATACAGTTTCAAAGGCCGATTATCGGGTAGGTTTTACCGCAACCGCCCTGCTTTCTATTGGTGGTTTTATGATGATGCCTTTTGGAAGTGCTTTTGCCGTAAATAATTTAGGCGTTTCATATACCGAATTACCGATGTTATTTATGATTTCGGGGGTAAGTTCATTGTTAATTATGCCTTTTATTGGCAAACTGAGTGATAAAATTGATAAGTTTAAAATATTTGCCGTTGCCTCACTTTGGATGATGATCATGTGCGTGTTGTATACCAATTTATCGACCACACCTTTTTGGATTGTAGTGATTTTAAATGTGTTGATGATGATGGGTATTATGAGCCGGATGATTCCCTCTTCGGCCTTAACCAGTGCCATACCCGATATGCAAGATCGTGGTGCTTTTATGAGTGTGAACGCTTCTTTACAACAAATTGCAGGTGGTGTTGCCGCAGCAGTTGCAGGTATAATTGTAACCCAAGAAAGTAAAGGGAGTCCGTTGCAACATTACAACACCGTTGGCTATGTAATTATTGTAATTTCATTATTAAGTATTTTCTTGATGTGGAGAGTTGATAAGTTAACGAAGAAGAAACAGTTGAGCGTGCAACGTGAATCGGAGCAAATTTTAACTAGCTCTTAATTTTCTTTGGTTAAACTTGGATTAAATGGGTCAAAATAATTGAGTTTTTCTTTTTGATATAAATTTAAATGCAGCTTTAAAGTAGCCAAAAATACCGCATCGTTCTTTTTTTCAACGGGTGTCCAACTAGCTGAAGAAAGCGCTGCAATTCTTGGAAATAACATAAAATCTAGTCGTTTTTCATCATAAATAGTTTCAGACCATACATTAGCTTGGATCCCTTTTATAAGCGTATTTGAATACAGTTCATTTTTCCCTGGAAATTGATATACTGCTAAAATAGGATTGAATTTTGAGCCCCATTTTCTCCCTAAAACATGGGTGCTATCTTGAACAAAATCAAAATAAAGGGGTAATCTTGGGCACAATACTACACTATAGCTTTTATTTAATGCTTTTTCGAGCTGTAAAGGCTTGTCGTGTCTCCACCAAAATAAAATTGTATTCTTCGGGTCAAGATTTGCTTCAGCAGCCTCATCCCATGCTAAAACCTTAGCATTTAATTTTTTCACTGAATCGGCCATCCTTTTAAAGAAATAATTCTCGACCATCAGAATATTATCAAGGTTATGCTTTGCCATCAACTGTTTAACATCGGGGTTAGTTTCCCAAGCCTTTGCTCCAAAAGAAACCTCATCGCCGCCAAGGTGTATCATTTTAGAAGGAAAAAGATCGACAGTTTCGGCTATAATTTTAGTCAAATAGCTATAAGTTTCTTCTAAACCTGGGTTAAACGTAAAATTTGGGTGTTCTTTTGAACCTCCGCCATTAAAAGCTGGATATGCCTTATTTGCTGCTGTAGCGTGACCTGGCATGTCAATTTCCGGGATAACCGTAATATTTCTCTCTTTTGCATAGGCTACAACCTCAGCAATCTGCTGTTTTGTATAATATTTTGCCGGTCCAAAAGGATTTGTTAAATCGCCCACTCCCCCTATCTTCGACAAATTGGGATAGCTATCTATCGTTATTCTCCATCCCTGTACATCAGTTAAATGCCAATGAAAGCGATTAAGTTTATAGAACAACATCCAATCTAAAATCTGTTTAACCTTGGTTATTCCAAAAAAATGCCTCGCTTCATCGAGCATCAATCCTCTCCATTCAAATAATGGAGCATCAGAGATTGTCCAGCATGGAATAACGATACTATTTTTATTTTTGCCAGAAAACGTTGCCAATTGAAGTAATGATATTAATCCGTTTAAAATACCCTCTTGATTACCTGCCTTTATTTGAATACGATTTGCCACCATATTAATTTGGTAAGCACCATTTTTTGGCATCGAAGCTTCATTAATTAGATAAATTTTATTACCTGAGGGAGAAACTGAATTAATTAATATTCCAGTTCTTTTCTTAATTTCTTGCTCAAAAAGCGTAATATTTGCTTTTGCACTTTTATCTCCAATTAGCTGAGTTGAGCTACTGAGCATAAAAGACCCCTCCGATCTGTCTGTCTTTAATGGCTCGGGTAAAATTGGGCAATTTTGTTGTGCACTTGAATTAAATCCAACTAGCAAAAGAAGTATAAAGAGGCGATTAAAAAACATAGCTGATTAGTTTTGACGATGATAAGCGATCAATCCTTCCATTGGAGATTTATTAATTTTCCCCACATTCATTCCATACGAATAAGCTACTTCCTTTAACTGATCAATAAAGGTAAGGCCGATAGAGCCAATGCTGTTTAACGAATAAGACCTATAGTTAGGATACAAGCAAACAATGTTTTCAAAAAAATCGACAAATGCACTTCTAACTAATTTTTTAATATACACATGTTCAATATGTTGATGTAAAAAAAGAGTAAACTTTGCACTGTATCTATTTTGAAGTTCTACATCATAAAACGTAGGAACAACCCTATCCGGTGTTAGGCTATAGTCCCTTTCAAAGGCTTCCATTAGCTCAATTGGCATTGCTTTTCGTGCAAATTGCGACAATAATTTTTTCCCTAAATAGGCCCCACTACCTTCATCACCCAGCCAAAAACCAAGCGAATTAACTTGATTTACAATTTTTCCATTGCTATAAAAACCTGTATTTGTACCTGTACCGAGTATAGAAATAAACCCCTCTTTATTACCCAAAAGCGATTTTGCAGCAGCTAGTAAATCAGACTCAATAACAATGTTTGCATTCGGAAAAACAGCTGTTAGTGCATTTTTCACAATCTGATCTTTACCTCCTGAACAGCCGGCGCCGTAAAAATAAATGTGTGCTACTTTACTCGCATCAACCTGATGTGAAAAATTGGTGATAATCGATTTTTGTATATAATCGGCATCAACATAATAAGGATTATAGCCCTCGGTACTATATAGTTGTGGTTCTTCAGCATTTTTTAAAACAGCCCAACTTGTTTTAGTTGATCCACTATCGGCTACAATAATCATGAAATTCTATTTAAGGTTTTAGGTTTGGTTGTTACTATGTGGTGATTTAGCATCAATAAAATATTTTTCATGGTTGCTAGTTTAACAAAAATGATAAAAGTTTATCATACTTTATAATTTATTTAAAAAGTTTTATCAGTTTTAAGAACTTACGATCTTCGATGGTCAAACCATCATGAGCAAACTAATAACCTCATGATAGCTTCATTACCATTAAGAAACAAATTATATACTAATGAAAATTATTACCTTTGATAAAGCCCTAGAAAACATTAATGTCGAGCATTACAAAAAAGACCTCTAAACTACATTACGATTTAATACACGAACTGTATTATCGCAAATCTGCCTCCTGTAATGAACTTAGCGCTGCAACTAGAAAAAGTATTCCATTAGTAACCAAAATAGTTAACGAATTAATCGACATGGGCTATGTAGCTGAAGGTGGCTACGCGCCTTCGAGCGGTGGAAGAAGACCTTTAATGTACTCGCTCATAAAGGATAAGTTGTTTATTGTTGTGGTAGCGATGGATCGTTTATCGACCAGAATTGGCATTGTTGATTTACATAACGATTATCTTGCACCTCTAGCAATAGTTGATCTAAAGTTAAAGAACAACCCAACAGCACTTGATGAACTTACTGAGCATTTAAAAAATTACATTAAAAAATCGGGCATTTCAATAGATAGATTTATTGGAATTGGAATAGGTATGCCAGGTTTCATTAATGTTAGCAAAGGAATTAACTACACCTACCTCGAAGCCAACAACAAAACACTAAAGCAACACTTGCTCGACGAAACTGGTATCCCTGCCTTTATCGATAACGATTCGAGTTTAATTACCCTTGCCGAATTAAAGTTCGGTTCAGCAAAATCGACAATGGATGCAATGGTAATTAATATGGGCTGGGGAATTGGCTTAGGCATGATCATAAATGGAAATTTATACAGGGGCCATAACGGCTTTGCCGGAGAATTTAGTCACATTCCTATTTCAGAAGAAAATATACTCTGCTCTTGTGGGAAGCAAGGATGTTTGGAAGCCGTAGCATCGCTTTTAGCAGTGGCAGAGCAAGCTATTGTGGGCATTAAAAACGGCCGTATTTCTAGTCTGGCCTATATTGATAAGCTAAGCTCGAAAGTGGAAGTAGGTAATGCTATTTTACAAGAGGCAAATAATGGAGATCAATATGCCATAGAATTAATTGCTGATGCAGCTTATAAAATTGGAAGAGGTCTTTCTATCCTTATCCACATTATGAACCCAAAGGTGATTGTTTTAAGTGGCCGAAGTGTAAAAGTAGCACATTTGATGCTAGCCCCTATACAACAAGCCCTAAATACCTATTGTATACCGAGGTTATTTGCCGACACCGAAATTAAAGTTAGCAAATTAGGTTTTGATGCAGAGTTAATCGGTGCATCTATTTTGGTAATGGAGAATTTTGGTCTTTCTATTTCACCAGCTAAGAAATCTCAGAAAATTTAAGTTGTTTTAGATTAAAATCACCACCAAAGACACCAAAGAACACTTAAGCCAAATGGATCGACATCTTAACTAGGATAACTTGGGTTGCTAAGGTGGTAAAACAATTAAAACAGGCAACTAACTTTATAAATATTTTAATAAGTTCATTGTATTTTTACATTTCTTTATTAAGTTTGAACAAAATATCAAATGTATGTCGAGATTAAACCTACTTGAAGAAACCCGTTTCGAAAAAATTCCAGTTACTGTATTTGCAAATCAAAAAGAGGCTTCAATAGCTATTGCTAATAAAATTTCTGCTTTAATCATCAGCAAACAAGCTACACAACAGCAAGTGGTTTTAGGCTTAGCCACAGGAGCATCCCCTATTTTGATCTACCAAGAACTCGTTCGCAAGCACAAAGAAGAAGGTTTGAGTTTTAAAAATGTAATTACATTTAATCTAGATGAGTATTTACCTATGAAACCAGATAGCGAACAAAGCTATGTTGCGTTTATGAAATACCATCTTTTCGATCATATTGATATCAATCCTAAACATATTCATATTCCAGATGGCACATTAAAAGAAGAAGATGTTGCCGAGTTCTGCTTAAAATATGAAAAATTAATTAACGAATACGGAGGCTTAGATTTCCAACTGTTAGGTATCGGCAGAACCGGTCACATTGGTTTTAACGAACCCGGATCGGCGCCAAATTCAGGAACGCGTTTAGTTTCGCTTAACGATTTAACCCGAAGAGACGCTTCAAAAGATTTTGGAGGGAAAGAAAATGTACCTAAAAAAGCAATCACAATGGGCGTGGGTACCATTTTTAAAGCCCGAGAAATTGTTATCGTAGCTTGGAACGCCAAAAAAGCAGGGATTGTAAAAGCTGCTGTAGAAGGCGAAATCTCATCAGAAGTACCAGCAACCTACCTTCAATTATCTGATAATGTAGAGTTTATTGTAGATGAAGAAGCTGCATCCGAATTAACCCGATTTAACAAACCTTGGTTGGTTCGCGACATTGCATGGGATCAGCAAATCACCAAAAAAGCAGTAATTTGGTTAGCAAAACATTTACAAAAACCAATTTTAAAATTAACAGAAGAAGATTATAACACCAATGGAATGGCGCAATTGGCAACCGAAAAAGGCCCAGTTTACGACATTAACATCCATATATTTAATCAATTACAACATGCCATAACAGGCTGGCCAGGTGGCAAACCGAATGCCGATGATACACAACGCCCCGAAAGAGCCGAGCCAAACCTTAAAAGAAGCATTATTTTTTCACCACATCCAGACGATGATGTGATTTCGATGGGCGGAACATTTATCCGATTGGCCGATCAAGGGCACGACGTGCATGTAGCCTACCAAACTTCAGGAAATACAGCAGTTTGGGACGACGATGTATTAAGGTATTACGAATTTGCGATCGATTTTAATAAATCAGCTGGTAACGATACCCTGGTGCTCGAAGAAAAATATAATCTGGTAAGGGAATTCTTTAAAACAAAAACACCAAATCAAATCGATTTACCTGAAATTTTAACCATTAAAGGATTAATTAGAAAAGGAGAAGCGGTTGCTGGTGCACGATTTGCCGGAACAAAAGACAGCAATATCCATTTTTTAGACCTTCCTTTTTACGATAAATTTAAAACGAAAGCAACAGTCTCTTACGAAGAAGATATTGTAAAAACAATGGAACTCTTAAAAGAAATTAAGCCACACCAGATTTTTGCAGCGGGCGATTTTGCCGACCCCCATGGAACACATAAAATTTGTTTCAACATTATTGTTTCGGCCCTCCAGCGATTAAAGACAACTGAAAGTTGGATTAGCGATTGTTGGTTATGGTTGTATAGAGGTGCTTGGCATGAATTCGAAATGCACGAAATTCAAATGGCTGTTCCACTTTCGCCAACTGAAGTGCTTCGAAAAAGACTGGCCATTTTTAAACATCAATCGCAAAAAGACATCCCTGTTTTCCCGGGAGATGATGCACGCGAATTTTGGGTTAGAGCCGAACAACGAACTAGCGAAACTGCAAAATCATATAATGACTTAGGTTTGGCCGAATATGAGGCAATCGAAGCCTTTATTAGATGGCATTACTGATGCGATGATTTACGCTAATAAAAAAATAGCCTCTTCGGTAAATTTAGCACAGCAAACCGCAAAAATTATCGCGAATGTTAATGCGTTAGAACACAAAAATCTAATCCGGCTAGAAGAGGCAACCGTTTATCTACATATTAGCTTGTGGACTGATAAAAAAATAGCCGTTAACTGGATCGATTGCCTTTTAATTTATTACAAAGTGAAAAAGCAATTTAAAAACAGCACGCTTTATTTCAAGAACATAGAAACCGAAGAACTAATTGGCACCTGCATCCATAAAAAAGCTAAAGTTTTAATTTTCAGTTGATTTGTCTTAATTTAGATAAAAATCAACGCCAATGACCATCGAAAATAAACGCATACTTTCGATCGATATCTTAAGAGGATTCGTGATGATTGTGATGGCTTTAGACCATACTCGCGACTTTTTTCTAGTGGGTGGGATAACAACCGACCCCATGAATCCAGACACTACCCACCTATCTCTTTTTCTTACCCGGTTAGTTACACATCTATGCGCGCCAACTTTTGTTTTCCTGTCGGGCATCTCTGCCTATTTATCCTCAAAAAATAAAGACCCAAAACAAGCCAGCAACTTCTTAATTAAACGAGGAATTTGGCTGCTTTTTGTTGAAATCGTCATCATCACCCTTGGTTTAACATTTAACCCACTGTATAATGTAATTATCCTTCAGGTAATATGGGCCATTGGCTGGAGCATGATCTTACTTGGCATTTTAAGTAGAATTTCTCATCGATTAATATTAATTGTAGGTTTAATTTTATTCTTCGGTCACAACCTTTTAAATTATATCCAATTACCAGACTCGAATACTTTAGTCGCACAAATTTTAAATATTACCCTAACCAGTAGTGGAACATTTATCCCACTTAGTGAAACTCATTTTATAGGTGTGTTTTATGTAATCTTACCGTGGACAGGCGCCATGTTTATTGGTTTTTCTATCGGCCATTGGTATACTAAAGAATTTGATGCTACTAAAAGAAGGAAATGGTTGTTTTTAATGGGCTTAGGTTTGTTTTTATCATTTTTAATATTACGCTATTTTGGATTATATGGTAATCCAACCCCTCGAAAAGAATATATAGATCCACTTAAAACCTTCTTCTCTTTCTTAAATGTAAGCAAGTATCCACCTTCATTGCAGTATTACGGAATGACTCTCGGACTTACCATTATGCTTTTATCGCAGATTGAAAATCTCAAAAACAGATTCACAAAATTGATGACCGTGTACGGAAATGTTCCTTTTTTCTATTACGTATTACATTTCTATCTTATTCATTTTATACTAGTTATTGTATTTTTTGCAAGTGGATATGGCATCAAAGACATCGTAAACCCACAAGTCCCCTTCTTATTTCATCCCCCAAGCCTTGGATTTAGCCTCCCCATTGTGTACTTAATTTGGATTGGAGTTATTGCATTGCTGTATCGCCCATGCATTTGGTTTCAAAATTATAAAGCTACCCATAATCAATGGTGGCTTAAGTATTTGTAATTAATCAACATTTTCCTTTCCTTGTTAATAATTAACCAAGAATTATTATCGCTAACCTAAGTAATGATTGTACTTTTGTAACTGAAAAGAAACAAAGCTATGGCGATAAAAACCAAAATTCCAAAAGGCGATATTTTATCGATTGATATCGGGGGTACAAATATTAAAGCCTGTTTAATGAGCCCAAAGGGAAAGTTATTAACAGAGTTTAAAAAAGTACCCACTCCGAAAAAATCTACACCTGAGGCAGTTTTGGAAACAATTAAAATACTAACCAAAGATTTTAAGAACTTTGAGAAAGTAGCAATAGGCTTTCCGGGTTATGTTAAAATGGGCATTGTACAAACGGCACCAAACCTGGCGCTAAACAAATGGGCCAATGTAGATTTAGCTCAACAAGTAAGTAATCTATTTGGTAAACCGGTTCGCTTAATTAATGATGCCGACCAACAAGGCCTAGGCATTGTAAGTGGAAAGGGTTTCGAGATTGTATTTACACTGGGAACTGGCTTTGGTACTTCTCTCCTATTTGATGGCGAATTATTACCTCATTTAGAGCTTGCTCACCTTCCAATTAGCAAAACAGAAGATTATGATGATTTTATTGGCGACCGTGGATTTCATGCCGTTGGTAAGAAGAAATGGAATAAACGCCTTCAATACATCATCGAAATTTATAAAACAGTGTTTAATTACGACAAACTTTATATCGGAGGAGGAAATTCTAATGAAATAAATTTCGACCTCGATAAAAACATTAAACTAGTATCTAATAAAGATGGGATAAAGGGGGGTGCAAAATTATGGCAAGCCAAAGAAAAATACCACATCCATACCATCTATCCAAAAAAGTAAACGAATTCAATTAAAATTATAAAATGATTAACGATCAAAACGCGCAATATCAATTCGGCATGGTAGGCCTAGGCACCATGGGACGTAATTTATTGCTCAATATGGCCGATAACGGGTTTAAGGTTACGGGCTACGACAAAAGTGAAAAAATGCTTCAATTTTTTGAGGAAGAAGGCAAAGCACATCAACTTAAAGGTTTTGCAGATATCAATCAATTTGTAGCTAGTTTACAATCGCCCCGTACGCTCATTTTATTAGTTCCTGCAGGTGCAATTGTTGATAGTGTAATTGCTGAGCTTCAGCCTTTACTAGCCGAGGGCGATATTATTATCGATAGCGGAAATTCATATTTTACCGATACAAGTAGAAGATCTCTTGAATTGAAAGAAAAAGGAATTCACTTTTTTGGCATGGGAATTTCAGGAGGCGAAGAAGGTGCTCGTTTTGGGCCTAGCATGATGCCTGGTGGTGATAAAAAAGCGTACGCTGTAGTTAAAGAAATGCTGGAAGCCGTATCGGCCAAAGTAAACGGCGAACCTTGCGTAACGTATATTGGTCCAGGCGCTTCTGGTCACTTTGTAAAAATGACGCACAATGGTATTGAATATGCCATTATGCAACTCCTAGCCGAAACGTACGACATCCTTAAAAACGGATTAAACTATAACAATAGCCAAATTCAACAGGTATTCGAAAAGTGGAATGAAGGTCGATTAAAATCGTTCTTAATGGAAATCACTAAAGATGTTTTCCGTTTTGTAGACGAAAAAACTGGTAATCTATTAGTTGATGAAATTAAAGACGAAGCAAAATCGAAAGGAACCGGAAAATGGACGTCGCAAGTAGCGATGGATTTAGAAGTTCCTATTCCAACCATTGATGCAGCAGTATCGAGTCGTAATTTATCGAAACTTAAAGCCTTACGTACCGCACTTAGCGGTTCATATGAGCCAAGTAAAGCGATTAAAGCCGATGAAACGTTTATTACCGATTTAGAAGAAGCCTTCTACTTCGCCATGGCATCGGCGTACGCACAAGGAATGCACATGCTTACTTCAGCATCTACACAATTTGAATACGAACTTAACTTAGCCGAAATTGCTAAAATTTGGCGTGGTGGATGTATTATCAGAGCAACATTTTTAGAAGATATTTATCAAGCCTACAAAAAACAACCCAATTTAGCCCATTTATATGAAGATGAAGCTATCCAACAAAAGATAAATCATGGCTTAAAAGGAACGCGTAATGTGGTGTGCTCAGCAATGCAATCGGGAATTGCTATCCCTGCATTTGCGGCCGCTCTAACCTATTTCGATACCCTAAAAACGAAAAGAATGCCTTCAAATTTAACACAGGCACAACGTGATTTTTTTGGTGCACATACCTTTGAGCGCATCGATAGTGAAGGAATTTTTCACGCAGATTGGAATAAATTAAGTTAAGCGAGGAGCGATAAGCGTAAAGCGTTGTAAGAACAACATAGAAAAAATGAAAAAGAAAAATAATCTTAATCCCACAATATTCGTAATCTTTGGCGGAACAGGAGATTTAAATAAACGAAAACTTGCACCTGCACTGTATAATTTATTTACCGAAGGCTATATGCCCGAAAAATTTTCGATCATAGGCACAGGTAGAACAGTATTTACTGATAAAAAATACAGAGAAGTAATTTTAGAAAATGTAAATGAATTCTCGAGAAATGGAAAAGTAAAGGAAGAGATTTGGAGCACATTTGAATCGAACATCCGCTACTGCGCAACAGATATTACCACTCCAGATACCTTCGAGAACTTAAAGGAAACTGTAGAAGAATTGCAAAAGGAATATGGCAAGGAAACGCAAATTATTTACTATTTAGCCGTTGCGCCTAACTTTTTCCCACTCATTGCCGAGTGCTTATGCAAGTATAAACTAACTGAAGATGAAGACAATAGCAGAATTGTAATCGAAAAACCCTTTGGTCATGATTTAGAAAGTGCTAAAGAACTTAATTTACTTTTAAGCAAAATCTTTACCGAAAAACAGATCTATCGTATCGATCATTATTTAGGCAAAGAGACCGTACAAAACATGATGGCTTTTCGTTTTGCAAATTCGCTTTTCGAGCCTTTGTGGAACAGAAGTTATATTGAACATGTGCAGATTTCGGTAACCGAACAACTAGGCGTTGGCGATAGAGGCGGCTATTATGAAGGTGCTGGTGCCTTGCGTGATATGATTCAAAATCACTTGCTGCAATTGCTATGTTTAGTGGGGATGGAAGCACCAATTAGCTTTGACGCTGATGAGATTAGAAATCGAAAAGTAGAGGTTTTACAAGCCATGCGTCCATTTAAACCTGAAGAAATAAGCTCAAACGTAGTTCGCGGACAATACAGTAAAGGTTGGGTAGAAGGAAAAGAAGTGCCTGGCTACCGACACGAAAAAGGTGTTGATGCCCATTCAAATACCGAAACCTTTGCTGCAGTTAAATTTTTTATTGATAACTGGCGTTGGCAAGGTATTCCCTTTTATTTACGAACTGGGAAAAGATTAAACCAAACTTCGTCCATTATTACCATCCAATTTAAAGATGTACCACATCATATATTTTCGGCAGGTGCAACCGAAACTTGGCAACAAAACAGGCTCATCATCAGTATCCAACCCGAGATGAGCATTCGCCTCCAAGTGCAAGCCAAACGCCCAGGTGTAAAAATGGTGCTAAATCCAGTAGACATGGTATTCGATTATAAAGGCACTTACGATACCGATACACCAGAGGCCTACGAAACCTTGTTACTTGATGCTATGAATGGTGATCAAACCTTATTTATGCGTGGCGATCAAGTAGAAGCTGCTTGGGAATTAGTAATGCCAATTCTCCATGCCTGGGAAAGTAAAAAATCATTAAGCTTTCCGAATTATCAAGCCGATAGCTGGGGGCCAGAAGATGCAGAAGCATTAATTGCAAAAGATGGGTTTCATTGGTTTACGTTGCCGCTGAAGGATAAATAGTAGAGCGTTTGGCGCTGAGCGTTTTGGATGCATAGTAAACCCTTCAAAAGCCGTAATGCGTCATTGCGAGGTACTAAGCAATCTTAAAGCATAAAGCTAATAAGGAGATTGCTTCGTACCTCGCAATGACGAAAATACATAGAAATGGAATATAAAGCCTCTGCGCCCAAAACGCTTTACGCCATACGCTTAACCTTAACCACAAAAACATGAGCCTAAATATATTCAAATCCGTACCCGAACTAAACGAAGCATTAATTGCTTACGTAATCGAAATTGCGAATAAAAGCATAGCTATCAAAGATCAATTCAACTTTGTTTTAACCGGTGGCAACTCGCCAAAAGAGCTGTACCAGCAACTATCAACAACCTATAAAGACAAAATAGACTGGAGCAAAGTATATTTCTTTTTTGGCGATGAAAGAACAGTTTTACCTAATCATAAAGACTACAATGGCTTAATGGCGAAAGAGAACTTGTTTAACAACCTCCAAACGTCCGAAAACCATATCTTTTATATGGATACTACACTTACTCCAGAAGATGCTGCTAAAGCGTACAAAGTTGAGTTAGACAAACATTTTAACGGAGAAGAAATTGTATTCGACCTTATTTTATTAGGCATGGGCGATGATGCGCATACCGCTTCCATTTTTCCAGGAACAGATTTAGTGCATAACCAAGAAGAAACTGTTGAGGCGGTTTGGGTAGAGAAATTAAATACCTTCCGCATAAGTTTAACTGCACCTTTAATTAATAAAGCGAAGAATATTGCATTTATTACCTTTGGCGATAACAAAGCCACGGCCTTATCACATGTAATCGGCGATGAAGAAAAGAACTTCGACCTTTATCCAGCGCAGCTGATTAATCCCATTAACGGAAATTTAGATTGGTTTGTTGATGAAAAGGCAGTAGTTAGATTGGATACCTAAATAGGCATCCAATCTTTTCCTATTAAACCTAATTACAATCTTTTGTTACCACCCCTTCAATACTCAATTGGTTTAAAAGAGAAAAATACCTTGCTGTTCCCGTAAGATCAAACCCAGATGGCAAAATGAAATCAGTCTTGTTCGCTGTAAATTGGCTTGTGTAGGTCTTGCCATCAACAGCGGCTAAAATTTTATAGGTAACTCCATTTACAATACTTCCTTTACCATAACCATTTACCAGATTATAAACTTTAGCTTCATCAGAAGGAGATCCAAGTGGCGTTATCGTAATAAAAGCATTTATGCCAGTAAGTAAATCCTTGCCCTTGCATTTAAACTTCACATTTACATCTACAGCTACTGGGTCAGGAATTTCGGTAAAAGTGACTGTAGTACTCTGGTCACACACACCAGAATATAATACCCGATGATTTAGGTTAATGTAATTAATACTCGAATTTGAGTATATAAAAATATTTGCTGCCATAGAATTCACACTGACTTCAAAAGTTGCGGTTTTTTCGCCTTTTTCCATAAAAAGAACCGAAGAGCCAAAAGGGCCATATATATCGAAAAATTCTGGTAATAACTCTGCAGCCGACCTGTTAATCGTTATTTTTGTCTTACAAGTTCCAGATTCCTCAAAAGCTGCATTCCAAGTAGAAAGATGGGTAATTTGCAGCCTAGCCACTAATTTGCCGGCAGTATTTTTTACAATTATAGCATTGCCCTCGCTTTTCCATTGCCCTGTTTGGTTATTTAAACTCCATTGTGGAATGGTCTCATTTTCTTTTATGGGTTGCATGGTAGTGGGATTAGTCATGGAGCTATTTATCTCCATATCTACCGTAATAGGTTTACTAAAGCCTTTCACTTCTTTCGTGCCAGCAAACATGTCTATCGAAACCGCACCTGCATAATTGAATTTAACACCACCAACTATCGGTTGACCATTGGCCCCAATTACATTACTTGGAGCAAGTCCTCCTGGCACATTTGTATTTCTACCATAATGTACAATTCGTGCCTCGAGCAAACTACCGCCAACAGGTTGTCCCGATCCATCTAACAACACCGTACCCGAAGGTACTGTAATGTCTGCTTTATCAACCATACCCGCATTGGTAGCCGTAGTAAAAGTAAGGTCGGTAGTTGCAGTGCCATTGCTCGTTGGCTTAGTGGCCAAAATTACGCCTGTATTTGCTGCTGGGTTGGCGTATTCAGCCACAAGTACTCTAAAGATACGAGGATCTTTAGCGCTGGTAATTACCACATCTTGAAAGGTAGGGGCAAAACCTGCTGCATTTACCACAACTGTAAACTTAACCGGACTAGCAGGTGTAGGGTTAGCTGTTCTATCTAACAAGAGATTTAACAGACCCGAAGTTGCTTTAAATACTTTTCCGCCTGTGGTAGTAACCACCAGATTGGCATTCGGGCCGATAATTTCTACGTTAAAATCTTTCGGACCTTCGCTACCCTTTTTTGCATTCATGAACTGAATAAGCATGGGCGATTTAAAGATGTCGGTATTTATAACAATCTCTACATCTTCTGCAGGATTCTTACACCCTCCAAATAGGATGATGATTAGCGCAAAAGCTGCAGCTATATTTTTAAGTGTTTTCATGAGATTAATTAGAATTTAAAATTGAAGTTCAATTGAGCTACTGGCATAAAACGGTAGTCTTTAATGTTGTTCTGGATAATTACGGCATTATCTTGGTTATTGCTCATCAAGTTTGTACCTATAGCAGTCACGGTTGGTGATGAGAGATAATAAACACCCAAATCGATGTTCACATTAAACTTTTTCTTAGGGATGCCTCTTCCGGCACCAAAGCCAATGTAAGGTGCAAATTTGCCCCAATCCATGTTAAATGATAACGATCCGATTTCTTCTGGGGTTAGGGTAATGTTTTCGAAGCTTTGCGCATCTTTTGGCGAAAATTGGAGGGTTGCTTCGGCATTAGCCAAATAGGCGGCACCAGCTACTATCCGAAAGAACCTTTGTGGCATCAATTCTACCAGGGCATGAGCGGTATTGAATTTACCCGATAAGCGATTAGTTGATCTAAAGCCGCTAAGATTGAGCTTGTCGTTAATGCCACCTTGTCCATAGCTACCACCAAGTCTAAAGCCAACCGTTTTGTTCAGCACGTACCTGAAGTTTGCACCAACGCCTTGGCTGCCGGCTAATACCTGTAGCGACATGGGTTTGCGATTAATTTTGATACTGTCGCTGCCTTGCCCAAAAGCTGTGGTCTGGAAAAGCAGAAGCGACAGAATAAAGTAAATAATTTTTTTCATAATCGTTTGTTTGTACCCAAAATTATTTATAAAACAGCAAGTAACACCACCTACAGCCCAATCTCAACGTTTTTTCAACGGTAAGATTGGGCAAGTAGCTTAGTAGAAATTGTTACTTTACAGATAGAGTTGCTAAAAACAAATGCACCATGCCAACAAGCAATAAACCTAAAAAAGGTTATTTAGGATACTGGTTAATCATAATCATTGCAATAGTGCTTATGATTTTAGTATGGCTGTACTTTGAAAACATCAACGCGCTATAATGGTAAGCTTTTTTGTATCTTTAATTTGTTCTCAGAAAACCAATTTATGATACCCCGTTTTGCCTCATTGATAAAATATTTATTATTATACCTATGTTGGGCAGCATTTTTCATCCCTTCACTCGCCTTTTCTCAAACACTAACCACCGAGAAATTAATCGAAGGATTGAAGGTTTCTACTGTTTATCAAACCCAAAAATTCGGAGAACTATGTGCTGATCTACTTACGAATTTCAACAAACGCACTTTTAGTATACAAGAAAAAGAGGTTCAAGAATATTTGCTCAAAAATGATAATAGCAGGTTAAGGATACGGATGTTTATGTATGAGCGGTTTGCTTATCAGGAGATGAAAAAATCAGACACCTTGAACAGTCCAGAGCATTATTTAAGAATGATTAAATTAGCTAATCCGCTAGAAGACGAACAGCTTTTATCAGAATTATACAGTAAATATGCTGCATTGTGTGAACCGAGTAAAAAATTATATTACCTACTGAAGTGTATAGAAATACGAGAACATATAGGCTCGAATTATTTCCCAGACATTTCTGCCAATTACTATTGGGCGAGTAATTTATTGTATAGCATTACCGATTATAAAAGCAGTGCCAGTTATGCAGCAAGGTGTGTAGCCTTATATAAAGAAAAAGAAAAAAGAGATTATTTATTCCACTACATTTTGGCAGCAGATCTAGCTGGGGCTTCTTACCTAAAAATCAACAAACCAGATAGCGCAATATATTATTATAAGCATATCGGCAATTTAATTAACGATCGCATAGCGAACCCGAACAACTATAAGTCGCCCTTAACCCCACAAACATTACAAATATGGCAGGGCGTTGTAAACGGGGGAACAGGAAAAGCTTATCTGTTACAGAAAAAATATGATTCAGCTTATAGCTTATTATTGCAAAACTTAAAATCAAGTACCGATTTTAAACAATGGGACGATGTTGCAGGTATCCAAAATTCATTAGCAAAAATAGACAGAATACGACAAAATACACCTCTTGCCCTATCAAGATATTTGCAAGCCTATCGTTTAGGTTTCAAAAGCTCCAATTTATCTGTTTTAGTAATAGCTGCCGAAGGTGTATCCTCCTCTTTCGCCATTCTTAAACAGCATGATAGCGCTTACATCTATCATAAAAGATATTTGCAATGGAAAGAGATAGTAGATAAAAATATCAGCCAAAGCCGTCTTGATATTATAAAAGCACAAGTTGATTTTGAGAAGATGCAAAAGACATTGCTACAATCACAAAACAATTTAATTAACCAAAAACGTATCCGCAATTCTATTTTGATCGCTATTGTATTCTTAACTGCAATAGCACTTTTGTTGTACAACCGCAAAAGTTTACGCATGAGCTTACAAAATGAAAAGCTAGAAAAGGAAAAACAGAAATCTGCCGCTGAAATAATTTATGCTCAGCAGCAGATCAATTTTTTTATTCAAAATATTGCAGAAAAAAACAACCTCATTAACCAGTTGCAGAGTCAGATTACGGCAGCCGACAATTCAGAAATCAATCTTGCACTTAGCCATTTCACTATTCTTACCGAAGACGATTGGCAAAAATTTAAAATCAATTTTGAAATCATTAACCATGGTTTTTTACATCGACTCAAACAAAAGATGCCTCAAATTACGCAAGGAGAACAAAGAATTATCCTCCTTGCTAAACTCGGGCTTAACACAAAAGAAATGGCCAATGCTACTGGAGTTTCGCCAGAAACCATACGTTCTGTTAGTAGTCGTATGCGTAAAAAGTTTAACCTCGATATAGATCTTCACACTATAGCTAACGGAATATAGCTTTTACCCATCACTTAATAACAACTCCCCTTTTACCAACCATGCAAAACCAAATGCAAACAAAGCAATTGCCTCTGGCCAAAATATTTTTTGCCCTCGAGATTAAAAAATTTAAATGCCGCAATCACTAGTAAACAGGTTAACTTGATTATTGTTTATCAAACTTAACCCGACTAGTTGTTATTTTTAACCGTAAAAACACCCACCTTTCTTCCGTATTTTTACGGTATTTTTACATCACTTTGAACGGTTAACTAATTTATCACCACACTATAAATGGATTTATTTAACACTGACCCTACCGAATATACAAATCTGCTTCCCTATGGTGGTACAGTAAATTACTATGGCAAAATAATGGGGAATTTAAATGCAAACAAGTATTACGATTATCTCCTTCAACAAATTGAATGGAAAAATGATGAGGCCATCATTTTTGGCAAACTCATTTTAACTAAAAGAAAAGTGGCTTGGTATGGCGATTTACCTTTTGAGTATACCTATTCCAATACCACTAAGCAGGCCTTACCATGGACTAAAGAGTTACAGGAACTAAAAGCCCTCTGTGAAGAAAAAACCGGCGAGACTTACAATTCGTGCCTCCTTAATCTTTACCATAGTGGCGACGAAGGAATGGCCTGGCATAGCGACGGAGAAAAGGATCTTAAAAAGAATGGGGCAATTGCTTCGTTAAGTTTTGGTGCAGAGCGCAAATTTGGCTTTAAGCATAAGGAAACTAAAGAGACCACTTATATTGTTTTAGAACATGGGAGTTTACTGGTGATGAAAGATACCACCCAAAGCCATTGGCTGCATCGGTTACCACCAACCAAACTAGTTAAAAGACCTCGAATAAATTTAACTTTTAGAACAATCGTATTATAAGTTTTCTTCTATTAATAAGTTAATAATCCCATCAACCATTCCCACTTTTGGCACGTAGATTTGTTTAATCCCTGTCCATTTCAATAAAGTTAGGAAAATCTCACAGGCAGGTATAATTACGTCTGCCCTATCTTGATTTAATTTCATTAATGTTATTCTTTCTTTTAAAGAATAACTATTTAGCTCATTATAAAGAGTTTTTAACTTCAAATAAGTTAACGGCATATCATCCTTCTCGCCCGACATTCGAAACAGTTTATTAATGTTTCCACCTGTTCCAATCCCTGCTAAGTTTTTTAAATCTCTGGTATTCGATTTCACCCAGTTCCTCATTTCGTCCCAAGTTTCATCTTTATCCTGATTATCCAAAATACGGATAGTACCAATGTTGAACGATTTTGAGGCTATTGGTTGTTTATTTACAAACACCGAAAGTTCGGTACTTCCCCCACCCACATCAATATATAAATAACTCTTTTTAATATCTAAATCTTGTTCAATGTGATTTGCATAAATAATATTAGCCTCTCTTTGTCCCTCAATAATTACTAAATCTATTCCCGTTTCTTCCTTTATCACTTTAATAATATCCTGCCCATTTTCTGCCTCTCGCATGGCGGATGTAGCACAGGCCAGATAAGCCTTCACATGATACACATCCATCAAATTTTTAAAGGCCGACATGGTTTTCACTAAATCATCAATCTTTTTAGGTGATATTTTATGATCTAAAAAAGCATCATCGCCTAAGCGCAAAGGCACTCGAACAAGTGTATTTTTTTTAAAGCTATTGCCCTTTTCGTTTTGTGAAATATCGGCAATTAACAATCTAACGGCATTTGATCCTATATCTATGGCGGCGTATCGTAGCATGAGCGTTATTGATGTTTATTTTTTAAATAATTATAGGTTTGAACTTGGGCCCTAATCTTATTTGCTAATCTATTTTTATGGTATTTATTATTATTCAACTTTGTAATATCACGAGCTTTTACGTTATCTTGAAGCTGAAATTCAATAATATCTTTTATTTCTTGCTTAACCTCATCATCCAATACTGGGAAACCCACTTCAACACGGTGCTCGAAATTTCTGCTCATTAAATCGGCAGATGATAAGTACATTTCTTCCTTACCATTGTTGCCATAAATGAACACTCTTGCATGTTCCAAAAATTTATCGACAATACTAATTACCGTAATATTTTCACTGAATCCTTTTTCGCCTGGCACTAAGCAACAAATTCCTCTTACAATTAATTTAATTTTAACGCCAGCTGTACTTGCTTCGTATAGTTTGGAAACTATTCCTTCATCGGCCAAGCTATTTACTTTAAAAATCAAATAGGCAGGCTTACCACTTTTTGCAATTTTGATTTCTCTATTAATTAAACTATAAATTTTAGTTCTACTTTCTAATGGAGATACAATTAGATGCTTAAAGCCTTTAACGATTGTTTTTTTATTTAGGGCATTAAATAATTTTACTAAATCAGATGTAATCTCTCTTTTTGATGTAAAAATGCTATGATCACAGTAAATGCGAGCTGTTTTTTCATTAAAATTCCCAGTGGCTAAATTTGCGTAATACACTGCTCTCCCTTTTTCGATGCGCTTTACGAGGCAAATTTTAGAATGCACTTTGTAATCGGTTAAGCCATAATTTACATTAACGCCTTCTTCTTCGAGTTTATTTGTCCAAAAAATATTAGCTTTTTCATCAAATCTTGCCTTAAGTTCGACCAAACAATTAACGGTTTTACCATTCTTAGCCGCGTTAATTAGGGCGTTAATTACTTTCGAATTTTCGGCCAAACGATACAATGTGATGTTAATTTCTGTCACTTTTGGATCAATTGCAGCCTCTCGTAAAAATAAAATAATATAATCGTAAGATTGATATGGCAAATTAATCAGGTAATCTCTGGCTGCAAGTTTATTGAAAATACTTTCGGTACGATGCAAACCTTTAACTTTTAGAGGCAGCGTTGGGGTGTACTCTAAACTACTATCGCCAACATTTGGAAATGCAATAAAATCGCCAAAACGGTGATAACGGTTGCCAGGAATTAAGCTTTCGGCCTCAATTTTCATTTTCGAAATTAAAACGCTGAGCATTTCAAACGGCATTTCCGTATCGTACAATAAACGCATAGGTTTCCCCTTTTTACGTTTATCCAAACTACTTTTTAATTCTTCAATAAATTTATCACTAATATTTTTGTCGATATCGAGTTCAGCATCACGGGTAAGTTGAATGGAAAAAGCTTCAATTTTGTCGTATTGAAAAACAAAGAAAACATCATCCAAGCAATACTTTATAATGTCTTCTGCTAAAATGATAAATTTAAGTCCGTTGGTTTCGGGTAAAACTAAAAAACGGGGTAAGTTTTCTGGCAGTTCAATGAGTGCATATTTTTCATTCTTTTTTGTTCCTATTTTTGTTAGGCGTACAAAAAAATACAAATACCTATCTTTTAGCTCAGGAAAAGGCCTATCCAAATCAATTAAAATTGGAACGAGGTTAGACAGGATTTTATTGATGAAATGGCTCTTTACAAACTCACCCCTGGTTACATTGAGCTGAGTTTCGTTTAAAATAAAAATTCTGTTCTTCGCTAGTTGGTTGATAAGGATTTCTTGAAACAAGGCTTCAAATTTTCGCTCGTGCTTCACTACAATGTTTTTAATCTCATTGAGCACTTTTTTGGGGTTTAATCCCAGCACTTCCTTTGCCTTATCGTTTAGATTACTTAGCCTACTCATTGTGGCTACTCTAACTCGATAAAATTCTTCCAAATTAGACGAAAAAATAGACAGAAATTTAATCCGTTCAATTAATGGCACACTTTCATCGGCTGCTTCTTGCAAAACACGCTCATTAAAATGTAACCAGCTAATTTCCCGATTTAAAAAAGGTAGCTTTTTCTTCGCCATGGATAAAATTAAAAAAATCCTCAGGTTTTAATCGGAGGATTTCCAAATCTGCATATTTTACTGTTAAGTAATTGTTAAATGTTTGTTAAGTGGTAACGTTTTGCGTTAAGTATTGATAACCCTATTTTTTTACCGGTGCCTTCTTAGCTGGCGCTTTAGGTGCGGTTTTAGCAGGTTCTTTAGCTGTTGTAGCTGTACTTGTTTTTGCGGCTGCAACAGTTGCAGTAGCTACTTTTGCAGCAACTTTCTTAACTGGTGTTTTAGCTTTATTTATTACCGTTTTAATTGCGTCTTCTGCTTTTTTCTCGGTGGCAATTGCTGCAACTTTAACACTGCTTATTGCCGGATTAGCTTTCCTTGTTGCTTTTTTCACGACTTTAGAAACAGTTTTATCCACCTTTTTAACTAATTTATCTGCATCTTTTTTAGCCATTTTTACTTTTTTAACCACTACGGCTGTTTTAACAGCAGGTTTTTTCTCTGCTTTTACTTCTTCAAGCTTATGCTCTACAGCTTCTTTTACCGCTTTAAACTTTTTAGAGAGCTTTTTGGCCACTACTTTACTTGCTTTAGCAATGTCTTCGCCAATACTTTCTGCATTATGGCCAAGGCTTTTAACTGCTTCTAAAAAACGTTCAGTTAACGTATGCTCCAATTGCTTCTTAGCTGTTTTTTTTGAAGTGGTCTTATTAGATTTTGTTTTATTGGTCTTCATCTCGTTTTATTTTAATGGTTAGATGGATTTTTTGTGTTATTTTGTAATTTAAACTATTATTTAATAATAATCTATAATTTTAATCAAAAAGCCTTAATCATGCCAACTTTCGATATCGTAAGCAAAGTAGATGCACAAACACTAGATAATGCAATTAACAATGCAAAAAAAGAGATCTTAAATCGTTTTGATTTTAATGGTTCAAATAGTACCATAGAATTAGAAAAGAAAACAAACGTGATTACAATCGTTACCGAAGACGATATGCGTTTGAAAGCCATAACCGATTCTATCATTTCTCGTATGATGAAACAAAGTTTAGACCCAAAAAGTTTGGATTTTGGAAAAGAATCTGCAGCATCAGGAAATATGATTAGAAAAGAAATCAAAATTAAAGAAGGAATAGATAAAGAAGCTGCGAAAAAAATTGTTGCAAAAATTAAAGCAAGTAATCTAAAAGTACAAGCCTCGATGATGGACGACCAAGTTCGTGTGCAAAGCAAAAGCATAGATGATCTTCAAAAAGTAATTTCACTTTGTAGAGGCGAAGATTTCGGGCAACCGTTACAGTTTATTAACATGAGAAACTAACAATCGATATACCCTCATCCGATGAGTATCTGCATCATGTTTATACTCATCGGATGAGGGTTAAAACAACTAAAATGGAAATTTCTGATAACAACTTTATTTTTTCTGACGACATCAACTTAATTGATGTAGCTGCTGTTCATCGTTACTTGAGTGAAGAATCATATTGGGCAAAGAATATTCCTTTCGAAATTGTAAAAAAATCAATTTCAAATTCGCTATGTTTTGGTATTTATAAAGACACCAAACAAGTTGGTTTTGCTCGCTGGGTTACCGACAAGGCAACTTTTGCTTATTTGTGCGATGTTTATATAGCGCAAGAATTTCGAGGCTTAGGATTATCTAAAAAACTAATGTCGTTGATGATGTTCCATCCCGATTTACAGGGCCTGAGAACATATTGTTTAGCTACTTTAGATGCACATGGCCTATATAGTCAATTCGGTTTCAAAACAGTGGCAACACCTGATAAATTAATGGAAATTCGCATTGAAAATATTTATTTATAACTTACTCTTTCCAACTCCCTCATTCGTAATTTTAACTGGGTTAATTAATCCATTTTCGTCGAAAGACATTTCATCGATACATGTTACTCTATGGTTACCATCTTTTTCGCCAAGTGGCCTACGATGATACACAATATAATATTTTTTCGTTTTAGGATTTTGAATTACCGAATGATGTCCGGCTCCCGTAGCCACTAATGGATCTTGTTTTAAGATTTTTCCAATCCGTTTGAATGGGCCTAATGGCGAATCGGCAATGGCATAGGCAACCGAATAATTAGGGCCAGTCCACCCACCTTCAGACCACATAAAGTAATATTTACCATCTTTAATAAACATAAAAGAGCCTTCTACATACCCCTCCGGAGTTATTTCTTTAAAGGTAGAGCCATCAGGATAGGGAATAAAACCTGTAAAATCTTTATTCAGTTTAGCAATATTGCAATGCGACCAGCCCCCATAAATTAAGTAATACTGTCCATCTTTATCTTTAAACACAAACTGATCAATCGGTTGTGCTTTATTGTAAAATTGAGCAACTAAAGGTTTACCAATGTGATCCTTAAAAGGCCCTTCTGGTTTGTCGGAAACTGCAACTCCAATCCCGCCCAATTCTTTGTCACTTTGAATATCATTAGCTCCAAAAAACAAATAATACTTCCCTCCCATTTTGGTTATAGATGGTGCCCATAAAGCTTTATTTGCCCATTTTATGGAAGAAGTATCGATTATTTTCTCGTGTTTTGTCCAGGTAATTAAATCTTTAGAAGAAAAAGCATCCATAAACACCTGCTCCTTATATTTTGCCGAATAGGTAGGATAAATCCAATAGGTTTTACCAAAAATTTGTGCTTCAGGATCTGCATACCAGCCCTTGAATAAAGGATTACCTGATGTTTGGGCTTCAGCGAATAGCGGAAATAAAAGAAGTAAAAGAGTAAATCGATTTAGTTTCATATTGCAAGATAACAAAAGTTTGGTGTAAAGCGACGGGTGTAAAGTGTTTTGTATGCTCGTTTAAACAACCTACCAACTTTTCGTCCAATTGTGTTGTTCGGCTATTGTAAGAAACGTCCACGCTACAATTCTGGTTATTTTGTTCCCCGTGGTCATGTTATTTGTTCGAGTTTCTACTACCCCTGCTCGAGTTAGCAGGGCGTAAATTGCTGGCAGGTTTTCACTTTTCGAAACCAAGGTAGTAAACCAAAAACATTGCTGCCCAAACAATTTGCTTTCCTTGATCATTTTCTCAATAAATCCAACTTCGCCCCCATCTGTCCATAATTCGCTGGCTTGTCCGCCAAAATTAAGCGTTGGCTTTACGTAATTCTTATTCCCTAAATTTCTAACTTTTCGCTGCGAGCCTTCTAACGCAGCAGCGGCTGATGCATGAAAAGGGGGATTACAAATACTAAGATCGAAGCGTTCCTCTTTATGAATAATATCTTTAAAGATGGCTGTTTTATTAGCTTGAAGCCTTATCTCTATTGCATTTTTTAAGGAGGGATTAACATTAACGATATTCTTTGCCGATTTTATGGCAATTGGATCGATCTCAGACCCTACAAAGCTCCATCCATACTCTTGATGACCAATTATTGGATAAACACAATTAGCGCCTACTCCAATATCTAACACTTTTATTTTATTTCCTTTTGGGATGTTCTGATTATTAGCAGAGGCTAGTAAATCGGCAGCATAGTGAGTGTAATCTGCTCTACCGGGGATGGGTGGACAAAGGTATCCTTCTGGAATATCCCAATACTCGATTTGATAGAAATGCACTAATAGCGCCTTATTTAAGCATTTTACAGCCTTTGGATTGGCAAAGTCTATTGATTCGTCTCCATATTTATTTAAGCTAACAAAATTTGCTAATTCTGGAGCAGCCTTAATTAATAGTTTAAAATCGTATCGCGATTGATGTTTATTTCGTTGATGTAAAGTACTCATTAAACCGTTTTAACATCATCCTCACTGTAATCGTTAATGTCTGTGATGTAGCCATTAGTTAACAAGAAATCGAACAATGGTTTAGCATCGGCAGTTACCGGCATATTTGTAGTAGAAATAACGGTATTTGTTTTTTTATCAATAAATGGATAAGCAAAGAGTTTTACATTTTGGGTAAACATATCACTTACATAGGCTAATAATTGACTTGAATAATTTTCGCCAAAGTTTGTAGAATTAAATACAAATTTAAGGTTGTTGATATTCGTAGAAATACCCACACTTTTCGGTTTACAGCGCCCCAGGTATTTTGCCAATCTATTATGGCGTGTAAAATTAGAAACGATTACTAGATTTCCAGTTTTACACATGTCTTCTGCTCTTTTTGCTACCGCTTCTAAGTCGATATCGTCGGGAGTTTCTTGTTCATTAGTTAATACATTAGTTAATAAAACCTCGATCATAACAGCAAGATTTCCGTCTTCTACCTTATTGGTTCGTTTAAATTGTTCGGTAGCTTTATTAAATAAATTAAAGTTAGGTAATGATTTTTGCCCGAACTTGGTACGCAAAATCATGATATCTTTCTTATAAAGTAAATCTTTTGCTTGGCGAGGATGACTATCTGCGTCAAAAATTGCAGCAGCAGAAAAATCCTTCATAATTAAATAAAGATTTAATAAGGTATTATTCACCTCTTTAAAAGCAGGTCCTTTTACAGAAATTAAATCGATTTCTACCGAGCCCACAGTTAAGTTATCGGCTAACGACTCGATCATTACCTTAGGTTCGTGATGATGATAAAAAGCAGCATACACTAAATTTACCCCGATAATGCCCAACACCCGTTGTTGCATATTTACATCTGTATCTAGTAAACGAACATGAAAAAATATTTCGTTTGGTAGCCCACCAGGTTCATTCTGAAAGCGAATTCCCACCCAGCCATGCGGCTCATTTGTGCGTTTAAAATTTAGCGTAGTAACAGTATTTGCGAAGGCGAAGAAAGTACGGTTTTCGTATTTCTCGCCAAGTAAACGTTCATTAAGCAAACCAAATTCGTGGTCGAGCATCCGTAAAAGCCTATTCTGACTTACGTAACGTCCAGATGCTTCGGCGCCATATATTGCATCACTAAAGGTCATATCGTAAGCCGACATTGTTTTAGCAACCGTACCTGCAGCGGCACCAGCGGTAAAAAAGTTCCGTGCAACTTCTTGACCGGCTCCTATTTCAGCAAAAGTTCCATAAATTTCTTCGTTTAAATTTATCTTTAAGGCTTTACGCTTGGTATCAAGGATTTCTCTTTCCATGGTGCAAAAATAGGAAAAAACGAGGAGAGCACGTAGCGCTTTGCTTCTCTTCCAAACAAACTTTTATTATAACATAATTTTAAATAAATTATATTTGGTTTTACAATAAAAAAAGCGAAACTCAGAGTAGCAGTTAAGGTACTTATTAATAAGCGGTTGTGATAGAAAAGCTGGTTATTGGAGTTTGGTGTATTTAAGAATTATAAGACATTACCTAGCATGACGTAAATAGTATGAAGCAAAAAACAGACTACATATTTTTTGGACTAACAGGATTACTGATTGCTAGTGCATTAATATTATCACAACTATATGATTATGTGCTTAGCATTAATAACTACTTAGCGTTCGTTGCGTGGCCAATCGCTTTGTTCTCAAGGCTGAAAGTATATAAGGGTAGGCGTTACCCGCTAGGAGTTATTTTATTGTTTTCACTATTCAATATCATTAACTTTGGGATTGGCGCTGTTTCCATGAAATTTGGAATAAATTCCTCAATTCCAATTGAAACACCTGGAATAAATCCTATCATTCTATTGATTGTCATTGTATATTATATTATTAATAAGAAACGGATAAATAATATTCTAAGTAACTTTTTTAAGGGAACGGAAGAAGAAAGAAGAAAAGAATTTCAGAAAACTGTAGACTTTTATCTTAATAAATTTAATTCTTGTAACGAAGAAGAACTAAAAGGAATTTTAGAAAATTTTAATGATTACCCAGACGAAGCTAAAATAGCATTGAGGCAAATACAAGCTGTTCATGGTAACGTCTTATAACAGCGGTTTTGCGAAATTGGCGGATAATCTTCTGCCAAATGTTATATTGCATAATAAATTAAGGTAACCGCCAACTTGCGCAAAGCCACGGAACGTTAGGCGTAATGCAGGGCGCTTACCCATCATGGCGCAAGCCTTACAGTATTCATAAAAGATGTGGGACAAAACTGTCCAAAATCTTAATCTAATTCTCCTTTTCCAGCTGGATTATTAACTTACCTTTTTTTCGGATAATAATTATGTGTATTGTGTTCAAAAAAAGTTTTAAGTAAAGAAATGTTTTAATTTCTACAAATAGTTATACGTTTATTTGAATGAAATTGATTGGTTTCCTTTAGGATCTAAATATGGAGTTCGTAGTAAACATCAAGTAAGAAATTCAGCAATCGAATTGATTCGTCAATTATCTTACGATCTTCCTTAGAATCAAGTCTGTGTGTACAACTATTTAGTAAATATAAATGAGCAGTTATATTTCGAACATTTTCGTTTACTAGCTTTTTATCATTAATTGATCTGCAAATATACAATAGCTTTGCTTTGTGAGTTGGCTGACCATTCTCCAAGTAAAGGGAGCTATCCATTGACCATGCCATAACTTGGGATTTCGGGGCAAGAGTATTAAAAATATCCAAAAATATTTGCCTTATCGAAGAAGATGATTGTCTAACCTTATCTGGATTTTTTGAATACCACGCCATAATAGCTCCTTTCCAAATTGTTTCATATTGGGAGTTAATAGCTGCGAGATATACCCCTAAATCGAGCTCTTCGTAGGTAGTATTTTCAATGGGTTCTTTTATACTCTTATAGTAAACTTCAGGCAATGATGTCGAAATGGTGTGATTAATAGCAGAATTGAACTCATATAAATTCTTCCATTTATCGATGGGTAAATCTGTGACTTTGGATACTATGCTTCCTAGATTCTTAAAAGAAATAGGCGTACCAACGATTGCACTCAAGTTGTTCATTGAAACATAGGAATTGGTAATGCCAGACAATGTAGCTCCTATGCCAGTAAGATAATCCGTAGTATTTCCAGATATGTTCCACCTATTCATTGTTGTATAGGAATCTGTAAGATAGGAAGACATACCTGCAATACCCATTACAACATCTGTTGCTCTATTGATTGCACCTAAGTTATTCATCAAAGCAAATGACCTGGTAAGACCAGACAATTTAGCCCCTGTGATAGTAAGATAATCTGTAGTATTTCCAGATACGTTCCAGCTATTCATTCTAGTATAGGAATCGGTAAGATAGGGGAACCTACCTGCAATCCCCATTGCAACATCTGTGGCTCTACTGATTGTACCCAAGTTATTCATCGAAGCAAATGACCTAGTAAGACCAGACAATTTAGCCCCTGTGACAGTAAGATAATCTGTAGTATTTCCAGATATGTTCCAGCTATTCATCGTAGTATAAGAATCGGTAAGATGGGTGGGCATGCCTGCATTACCAATTATAACATCTGTTGCTCTACTGATTGTACCCAAGTTATTCATCGAAGCAAATGAGCTGGTAAGACCAGACAATGCTGCTCCTATGCCAGTAAGACAACCTATAGTTTTACCAGATGTATTCCAGCTATTCATCGTAGTATAGGAATCGGTAAGATGGGTGGACATGCCTGCAATGCCCATTACAACATCTGTTGCTCTACTGATTGTACCCAAGTTGTTCATTGAAGTATAAGAGCCGGTAATGCTAGGCAATGTAGCCTCAGAAATTCCATATACTGCATAATTGTTTTCTTCAATTCTATCCTTAAACCCATCACATGCATCTAAAGAACATACTATATTTCCTGAAGTCATTTCAAAATTACGCCTTTTGCTGCTATCCATCTTAATTATGATATAATACAAATGTTACAAAAAAAAGTCGGTAATTAATAATTAGATACTAACAATAATAGAGAACCCAATGCATGAATTATGCAACTTACCAATATAAATTTAAGTTTGATTTTTATGCATTTATACTGAAACGAAGAATTATATTAGTTCAACCATTGATATGCGATTTTTTTTTAATTTTATCAGGATGTCGGACAAATATGCCCGACATCCTTATTTAATTTTCTTTCTCCAACTCGATAATTAGCTTTCCTTTCTTTTGAGTAATAATTACATGTTCGTTGTATTCAAAACCAATTTTACGTAACCACTCCCCTTGCAATAATATTTGTGGTACAACTGCCGTAGCCCAAGTGTATTGCATATGTTTTGGTTGAATTTTTAACCGCCTAATCCCTTCGGGAAGTTTTGGCTTTCTTGGTTCACAGGCACCACATTTACAGATTTTGTTAGGTTGCAGTTCTTGGACATTTTTTTGATTTTTTGTTACTCGCATGTTAAAAAAATAAAAGTCCAGGTCGCCGCGAGTAACAATCGGAAACCGATAGAACTTCAGTACTTTCAACTGTACGCCTGGATATGGTAAATATAAAAATTAACTGGACTACTCCAATTATTACTCGCACTATAAAGATGAGGAATAGAAGTTTATTAGTCGGAGGTTAACCGGATATAATAGGGTAAATTTTTAGTGATTTTTATACTTTTAGGTTTATTGATATTTCTTTCTTAATTTAGAATAATACAGTTCTCTAAACAATTTGAAGACCTTGAAATTCTACAAGCTAAAATATAAATATCTGTTTATAATAGTGCTGGTTGAATATCACTATTTAGTTAGTATAAGCTTCCAACTAAATTTATGGAATAATATATAGAAAGCTGAACATTAATTATAGCTATGGAGAATCAAATTTTATTTAAAAAATAAATAATTATGCAAAAGTGGGAATATAAGACATTTTATAGGAGTCGAAACAGTAATTCTAAATGGTCATTGGATATTGAGGAAATTATTGCATGTGGTAAAGAAGGATGGGAATTAATAGCTGTTACACCTAGGAGTGGAGATTTGTATGCAAATCTACCTTCATCTACAACTACTCCTGGATATACTAGCGAAGAATTATGGGTTTTCAAGCGACCCATAGAGGATTAAAATACATTTTACACTTAGATTTAATGCTAAACCTGTATCAATAATAGTTCTATTAACTAACTTAAAATGTGTTATGAAAATTAGATCACTCATTTATATACCTGCACTTTTGTTAATATTATCTGGTGTTGGCGACACTTTGAAAGCATCTAAAATAGAATTCCAAGAACCTCTGACAGAAGAGGCTATAAGAAATGAAAGTAGAACTACCGCCGAAGGGATATTTGAACTTGGGACAGGATCAATTCTCTTATTACTAGCCGAATACTTTAAGGCAAATAAGTTTCGTCCACTGAAATCTATTTCAAAGTATATAGTCAGTGAAATAAATCTTCCTTTTGATAATTCTGATGTGAACGATGAGGACTTTACTCAACATCTAAATGCTCATAGAACAGATTTTATTTATTTGATTTATCATGAGTTTGGTGAGGATGTAAGTCGAGCTGTCCGAATCACTAAAATTGAATTTTTAGCAATTGGCTCCAAGTTGATTATTAAGACATCGTTAAATATTCTTGCGTTTGCAGGCGAAAAAGTTCAAAACGCATTCTTGGATGGAATAACGAAATTTTTAATGGCTTTAGCTGAGGAAAAAATGAATCATCTCAAAGAAAAATTGACTGATGATATCGGAAATTTAGATGGCTACTCACCCCCTGTTCGACTTGGTGAAAATTGGAAAGAATTATTATCCATGTGTTTTAAAGAAGAGATTATTAATGCTGATAAAGGCATCAAGATACTTACAAACTCATCGTTTTTCCCTAACGGATATAAGTTGTGATAGATGACAAATGATATTACATTATTTAATTAAAGTATAAATTGTGAAGAATTAACTACACCTAACAGCGGTTCCTATGTAAAGCAGTTTTCCTAGAACCAAGTTAATTCATTCATTTCATATATTCCAATAAATGGATATTTGGGGGCTAAATTAATGCTCCTCAAACACCTCGGTAATCTTAAAGCTCAGGCTCCTATGTGTGGCTGCCCCCTTTTGGAACACCACAAGCACCCGTATGGTTATATCGATTTAAATACAGCTACCTGCTTTGCGGTGTGGCAGTCCAAAACTCCACTACCCCTGTTTTGTAGTCTGGATCTTTGCTTTTAATGAGCTTTCAGTAATTATCCCTTTCTATATTTAATTTTTATGCCACAGCTGCTGCTTTTTGGTAATTGATCTGATAAGGTGTTTCTGTTTTGACTACGGACAGGATCCTATTGAGCAATTTTCTTGCGATCTTCACTATAATGCTCTTTGGGTTTTTTCCAATATGGGTACGATAGTAAGCCTGCATCTGGGGATCCATCCTTAATGCCACCCATGCAGCCTCTATGATATAACTTCTCAAAAGGCTTTTGCAACGGGGAGTTACCCCGAATACGTTCTCAGTACTACCACTATTGCGCATCATCGGCACAAGTCCAATATAGCTGGCAAAGCTCGCCTCATTGCTGAACCGCCTGATATCGCCCAGTTCGGCAAGCAGCGCAGCGGCCAGATAACCTCCAACTCCCGGTATGCTCTTGAGCAGGTAATAGTCCTTTTTATGGCACTTCCTACAGTAGGAACGAAGTTCGTTGGCCAATTGGAGATACTCGCCATGGATGAACTCGTAGACGCGCAACTTGCTATCCAAACATACCTTGCCCGTAACAGAATTCCATTCAATGCTTTTCAGCCAGCTGATAAAGGCCTTCGTCCAGTTTACGTTATCATGTTCTTCGGGAATTTTTACACCCTGATAAAGCAGATAGCTCTTTATGTGCGTTTTTGCAGTACGAAGCTGACGGGTAATGGCAGCACGATGGCGCAAAAGGCTCTTGAGTTCATCTTCAATATCGGTGGGAATATGTATCCCCTTCAGCTCCCCCAGGGCCAGTTGCCTGCTCAGGCTGCGGCAGTCCAGCGTGTCGGTCTTCTGGTAGTATTGCTTGTTGCTGGTGGGCACGTCCGCTGGGTTGACAACGGTAACCTCCCAGCCAGTCTGCAGGAAATACCTTGCCGCATTGAAACCACAGCAGCCAGCCTCGTAGGCTAAACTAACGGCATAATCTGGAAAGTTCCGTTCTACATAATCGTAGACCACACTAGGATCTGCGGGAACCGTAAAATTTTTATGGTCGCTGATATCGCTACGGATATGAACCGACCAACTTTTCTTGTGAATGTCGATACCAATGAATAGCTTTGGTAAAGCAGTAATTTCTGTTGCCATATTTCAATTGTTTTGGTAGATAGTTAACGCTATGCTACATCCTTTTTTGATGGAACGGGATTACTGCTTTTACATGGGTGCTTTACAAAATTGGCAGGAAATTCATTTTCAACCCGTTATATTGCATAGGAAATTAATGTAACCGCCAACTTCGCCTCGGGGCGTTAGCTGCAACCATGAAAAACCTGTGCTACCATTAATGTTAGTACCAACAACCATGATAGAATCGAAATTAGCTATTACCAATGAAGGATTTGCTGTGGTGGAAAATGTATTCACTCAGGAAGAGGTGGATCAAATCAACGATGCCATTAAGGACTTGGATTCTTCATCGCCGACATTTCGGAAATCAAAGGATCTATTTGCTATCCGCCAGTTTTTGAATTCCGCCCCGAAATTGCGGCAACTGATCTTTTCTGAGAAGCTACGGAACCTAGTTGGCGACCTTTTCGGACCTGATTATTTTGTGACCAAGTCCATCTACTTTGATAAACCGGAAGAGTCAAATTGGTTTGTAGCCTATCACCAGGACTTAACTATCTCCGTTAACACGCGTGCAGACATTAAAGGCTTTGATTTTTGGACGGTAAAGCAGAATCAGTATGCCGTACAGCCGACAATAGACATTCTGCAGGATAACTTTACCATACGAATTCATTTGGATGATACCGACGAAAACAATGGTGCACTAAAAGTTATTCCTAAATCACATAACAAGGGTGTGTACCGTCCTGAGACCATCGATTGGGAGAATGAAACGGAAGTAAACTGCGCTGTTGGCAGGGGTGGTATTATGATAATGAAACCGCTTCTTCTTCATTCATCAAGCAGAACTACGAACAACAAGAAACGTAGGGTTATTCATATAGAGTTCAGTAATCGAAAACTTCCCTATGATCTTAAATGGTCAGAGCAGCTAGTATTCAATTAAAGCTGGAACAGAATAAGGGCAGCCACTAACATGGGTGCTTAGCGAAATTGGCGGAAATTCAACTTCAACCTATTATATTGCATAATAATTTACTCTAACCGCCAACTTGCGCAAAGCCACGGAACGTTATGCGTAATACTGGGCGCATACCCACCATGGTGCAAACCTTTTCAATTTCATAAAAAATGTCGGGCAACTTGCCCGACATCTTAATCTAATTTTCTTTCTCTAACTCAATGACTAATTTTCCCTTCTTTTGGGTAATAATTACATGGTCGTTGTATTCAAAACCAGTTTTACGTAACCACTCCCCTTGCAATAATATTTGTGGAACAATTGACTCGCTCCAAGTGTACTGCATATGTTTTGGCTGAATTTTTAACCGTCTAATTCCTTCTGGAAGTTTGGGTTTTCTTGGTTCGCAAGCACCACATTTACAGATTTTGTTTGGTTGGAGTTCTTGGATGATTTTTTTAGGTTTTAGGATTGAACTTAATACTTTTTGATTTTTTGATACACGCATTTATAAAAAAATTAAAAGTCCAGGTCGCCGCGTGTATCACCGGAGTACGGAAAAACTACAGTACTTTCAACTGCTCGCCTGGATATGGTAAATATATAAATTAACTGGACTTCTCCAGTGAAACACGCACCATAAAGATGAGAACTAAATCTTTACTAGTCGGATGTTAATCGGATAATATTAATTCACACTTATATACAATAATGTACCATTCCATTTGAACATTATCAAACAGGATGGTAATATAAAATTAACAGAGTAATTAACAATTACATTAGAGTGATTAGTAAGTCAATTATCCGCTTAACCATGGTTTTGATAATGATGGACATAATCCACTTTAATTTAGGATTGTCGATGAATTTGTAAGTTTGTTTAATGACTTTTGACAATTTTTGAACTGCTAATTTCACTTCTTGTTTGATGACATACACTGCTTTCATAGCTTTTTAGAATTAGTAAAAAGCGTGTATGTATCAATGAGAATTTCATTAGGCCATTTTTCAGCAAAGATTATTTTCCAGATTTACAATTATTAGAAAATATCTGTTAATCAAATAGTTAAGATGAAAAATCCACTCAATGAGTGGATTTTTATACTATAATATCCTAAACCAGTAAACACATTTATATACCTAAAGTACTATGTTAGATGTCAAAACATAGTTAATGATTGCAATTAAGGCAACTTTGTTCTTGTGTACTGCTTGTAATTCTGAAGAACTATAACGATTTCGGTTATCATTGAAGCATAGTGGTAGAAATTTATAGGTCTTATTATCATTTTTTACAATTGTCCAAATACCATATTCATTTTCTATATCATTTGACCGACCTGTTGTGATTTTATATTTACTAAGGTCAGCATACTTTATTCCAATTACATCTGTAATAAGTTTTTGTAAAGTTGTATCTACATTTCGTTTATTCTGTAGGTATTTAGCCATCTTGTCATAGAATATGTTTTCATAGCCTGTATAATGGCTAATAATCAATTTTCTGTACAAGGTATCTGTGGTTTTGGCAAAGTTTTTAGCATGTGCTAAACTATCTGTACGATTACTTTTTTCTGCATAGCTATCTTTAGCCCTTTGTTCATTAAGCACACGTTCTTCCATGCGTTTAACATTGACAATTGAATCTTCCTTATCCTTGACTTTAGCCGCTGCTTTAATTACTGCTTCTTCTGCCAATTTTGCTGTGATTTCCGTTTTAGTTAGTACTCGTTCACCATTAAAATACTTTCCTACAAAATTTTTCTTAGTTCTATCTGACCATGTGTATACTGTGTCGTTACCGTGGTAATATTCAGAATAATCTCCAGAGCCAAAATAATTTGACCAAGTCCATCGATCCTTACCATTAGCTAAAAGTCCCTTATTTTGAATTAATTGACCCACGTTTCCTGTATTATAATCAATTGTTCTATGTTTGGATGTTAACACGTTACCTTTCCTATCCCAAGTTATGTCATTCATAAGATATCTAACTTTACCATAGTATTCGTAAGTTTTGCCACTAACTTGAATGCCCTTGTGGTATACTGCATCATTTTCAAGAAATCCGTTATCAAAGAAACGTTTGTAAAAACCGTGATATGTACCATTAACATCAACTTGGTACTGTTCATACGGCTTACCATTGTAGCCTCTTTTGGTGATAGTTTTCTGTGCAGACGCATAAGTCACCGATATGCATAGAAATAAAAACAAGAATTGTTTCATTTGTTAGGTTAAGTTTTCTCGGCCTCAAAAAATAAGTAAAAGGCTCCCTTAAACATGTAGCCTCTTTCTGGTAATGCAAATATAAATAAAAATATTACCGTTAGTAGCTCAGCAAATTAGCTGAGCATAAAGTACCCTACTATGCCCTCAGATTATTAAATATATCAACCTTTGCATATCAGTCATTTTTCGAGTATTGTACCTAATCCCTTAATAGTTTATTATTATACGCATAACAAAGCTTGCCAAAATTGGTGGAAAATTCAACTTCCACCTGTTATATTGCATCGAAATTTAACGCAAGCCCATAGTTCACTTCCGCTTTCCTTTGAGTAAGTTACTATTTTTATACTTTTACAAAGTAAAGGCAAGCCTCGGGGCGTTAGGCGTAATACTGGGCGCATACTCCTCATAGTGCTAACTCTTCAAGCTTTTTACTCTAAACAGCGGATAAAATCTGGTTAATCTTTAAATGAACTAAAGTTGTGTAGATTAGTGAATGCTTTCCGATAATTAAGAAGAAAGATCTTTCCCTCACACTGACTATGAATTGGATTAGACAAAAATTTAATAACCCTATTAAAATTTACGTATTCAGTATTGTTCTTTTCTTAGCCTTTTGTGTTATCGGCATTCCACTTCTCAGCATTGGCCATTCTGGGGGAGAGCAAGTTCCCATGACTCTCATTGCATATGCTATAAATTACTTTATCTATGGATTTTTTTTTATAAGCATTTTTACATCTATCTTATTTTGGAGTTGGTTTAAAAAGTGCTGGTACATTAATTTAATAATATTTATTTTAACAAGCCTATTAATATTTCCAAGAATGATATCCGAGATTTATGACAACAGGGAACCAGATTTAACTGTAAAATATCCAAGACCTGTACCTAAAAATATATTCCTGAAAGATAGTCTCTATGCTAAACTAGCAATTGACTGTTTAGTAGTTCTCAACAACAGACTTTATGGAGGAACTGATATTAGTTATGGAATACTTGACACTATTATTTATTCTCCATCTGGAAACGAAATACTAATTATTTACGCCAATAAATTTGAACCAAACGATTTGGGAAATGACTTAGACCCAGCGTATTTCTCGTCTAACAAAAGGAGCAAAAGCAATAATTGGGAGCTAGAAATGGGATTACATAACAGAACTTATCGTAGTGGTAGTTACCACACCATGGAAGAGTTAAAAAAATCAGTTAGAAAATTCTACTTCAATAAATATAAATTTAAGCTGAGTGATAGTCTAAAAGAAAACTATTTTTGGAGAACAAAAAAGGACTAACACCAATATCAATCTATCTCATTTTACAACCCTTCGATCGTGTTATGCTACACCTAACAGGGGTGCTTTGCGAAATTGGCGGATAATCTTCTTCCAAATGTTATATTGCATAATAATTTACTCTAACCGCCAACTTGCGCCAAGCCCCGGGGCGTTAGGCACAATACTGGGCGCATACCCACCCATTGTTCAAACCGACATAATTCTAAACTTTTTCCTATATTTGATAGTATCAAATGATAGTATCAAAATGAACCCACCTTACGAGATAACGCCAAAAATATTAAAATTAATTACCTCTATTTCTCAAAAAATAGGAGAAGTAAATGCAAAATATTTGGTAAGGCAAAACCCTAAACTTAGGAAACAAAACCAAATAAAAACAATTTACTCTTCATTGAGCATTGAAGGTAATACCCTCTCTGAAGAGCAAATAACTTCAATAATCGAAAACAAACGGGTCGTTGGCCCCGAAAAAGATATTAGAGAAGTACTAAATGCTCTCGAAGTTTATAAAAAACTAAAAAATTTCAAATACAATTCAGAAAAGGATTTTTTAAAAGCACACAAACTGCTGATGAATGGGCTAGTTTCAGATCCTGGAAAATACAGAACAAAGGGAGTTGGAATAGTGAAGGGTTCTAAAGTCGAGCACATCGCACCACCCTTTTCAAATTTAAAATATTTAATGAATGACTTATTTGAGTATTTGAAAGACAAATCTGAACTAACGCTTATAAAAAGTTGTGTTTTTCACTATGAAATGGAGTTCATCCATCCCTTTATGGACGGCAATGGGAGAATGGGGAGACTATGGCAAACTTCAATATTAATGAGCGAATACCCACTATTTGAATTTTTGCCTTTTGAAACGCTAATTTCAAAAAATCAAAATGATTATTACAGTGCACTTTCAATTTCAGACAAAGAAGGAAAATCAACTAGATTTATAGAGTTTATGCTGAATATAATAGATCAATCATTCGATGAATTACTCGAAAATGATACTAAAAGGCTAAATGAAACAGAAAGGTTAGAGATATTCTTAGAAAGTCGTATTGAAAAATTTACCAGAAAAGATTACATGAAACATTACACTGAAATATCAACCGCTACTGCAAGTAGAGACTTGAAAAATGGTTTCGAGAAAGGTCTAATTGAAAAATTCGGAGATAAAAAAACAACCTCCTACCAAAAGAAAAATTACTCTGCCTAACATGGGTTCTTTACAAAATTGATGCGGAAATCAACTTCAACCTGTTAAATTGCATAGAAAATTATAGATGGATATAACCAAAATTTTTATTCCGCTTATTTATTTAGCAAAAGCAAAAAAATTGGGTATGTGCTTTTTACAAACTGTAATAAACTCGACTGTTAACCAGCAGCAATACCCTTTAACTATACTTGCTTCGACACTGCTCCGACAATCCTATACCTATTCTATACATTTTTTTTACCTCCCGACCGTACTGAAACTAGAGATAAAACTTGCTCAAGTATCGCCCCAGTATGGAAACAATATTGTAGCGGTATAGTAAGGATACTGTAAGTGGCTTGTAAATACGGATTTGACACGGAGTTAACACGCTCTTGAGTCGGAGTTGATACGGAGTTGAGAATTGATTTTTAATGAAAAAGCTATATTTTTAAAGATTTTTAAATTAGCTTTATAGTAAGAGGCATTAGTTTAACTAAGATAACAAACTTATGGCAATACAACAAGGAATAATTTCACTTTCTGGCAAAGTTGGGGATCTTATCTTCTCTAACCGTAAGGGAAAGCACATTGCTAAGAAAAAATCGCTCGTACCCATGAACCAAACTGAGGCTACCAAAAAAAGTAGCAGCGATTTTGGCGTAGCTAGCAAGGCTGCAGCTCGGTTGAGGCGTTCCTTTGCGCCGTTTATTGAAAAGTATGGCGATACCACCTTAGTTAGCCGCTTCACCAAGCACATGCTAAAGGTCTTTAAAACCATTCCTGCTGATTTTATTGGTCACAAGCAACTAAACCAGGGTGATGTGGGCATTTTTAAGGACTTTCAATTTAATGCCTCGGCCAGATTGGATTCATTGTTATTTCAGCTGCCTAAGGTGGAAATAGCAGCATCTGGACTGAAAATTGTGTTTAAAGCATATAAAGAATCCTTAATTGCTGGCTTATTTAAACAGGTTGATGAAGTTGTTTCTATCAAAGAATTGGGCATTCCATCTAATAACGAAAGTTTTCGTGGCGCAACGGTACAGATTCCATTAAATTTTATTGGCCAACAGGTGGTATTTGTTGCCGTAGGCATTCATTATGAAGGAAAGAATTCGATGATTGGCGATAAGACCAAAAGGGCGGCAGCTATTGTGCATGTAGCAAGATTAAATGATGGAGTAGAAGTAGCATTTGTACCACAGCCTCAAGCACCCTATGAAACGAAAGATGATAACGAGGGCTTGGATTGGGTAATGTTATAATAACATCACTATTTTACCGAAGGGCCTTTGTATTAATTTAAAGTAAAAATGATAAAACCATTTAAAGCAGATATACCGCAAGAAGTTCTTAATGACTTAAAGTTAAAAATTATAAATACACGTTGGCCCGATGAAATAATTGATTCTGGCTGGAATTATGGTTCCAATCTTTCATACATGAAAGAACTGGCTGAGTATTGGGTTAATACATTCGACTGGCGGAAAGTAGAAAAGGAAATAAATTCATATCCAAATTTCACAGCAGATATCGATGGCTATAGCATTCATTTTTTGCATATAAAAGGGAAAGGGGAAAAATGTATTCCGCTAATCATTACTCATGGATGGCCAGGTTCATTTTTAGAAATGATGAAACTTATACCATTACTTACCAATGATGAAAATCTTTCTTTTGATTTAGTTATCCCTTCAGTAATTGGTTTTGGATTTTCTGATAAAGTTACACAACCAGGTGCTAATAGTGCCCTTGTTGCTAATCTGTGGAATAAACTGATGGGTGTTTTAGGTTACAAAAAATACGGGGTACAAGGGGGTGACATTGGCTCCGGTATCAGTACATGGTTGTCTTTAAATCATCCTGAAAATATAATTGGTCTGCATTTAAATTATATTGCTGGTTCGTACAAGCCTTTCTTTAAAGAAAATGAGCAGTTTTCTGAAGAGGTGCAGGCATTTCAAAAATATGCAAGTAATTGGTCGTCTAAAGAGGGTGCGTATTCACAGCAGCATAGCTCTAAACCAATCACTTTAGCATATGGCTTAAATGACTCCCCTATCGGATTGTGTGCTTGGATAATAGAAAAATTCAATAGTTGGAGCGATAATAAAGATAACATTGAAAATGTCTTTTCAAAAGACGAATTACTTGCAAATATTACGCTATATTGGATTACACAAACTATTCATTCATCCATTCGTATTTACAATGAAAATAGTAAGCATCCATTAATATTTCGTGAGAATGACTTTGTGAGTGTACCAGTTGCATTTGCAAAATTCCCCAAAGAATTACCAACCCCACCACGTTCTTATATCGAAAAAGGATTCAATATTCGACGTTGGACAGAAATGCCTGATGGCGGACATTTTGCTGCAATGGAACAACCCGGTTTATTAGCAAAAGATATAAAAGATTTTTTTTTCGAACTTACAAGTGACGATAAATAAAGAAAGCCAAAGACCAAACTAACAAACCACACAAGCAAAAATAATTCCTATATTTGCAGACTAAAAAGTAAGCAAAAAATGTAAAAAACAATTTCTTTCAGGTAATTAAAGACGGTGAGCCACAACGTGGTTTAACCATTTCATTCATCTTTAAAGAAAGAAGTTATGCTTATTTTACAGAACATTTCATATATACATCCAAACAAAAATCTGTTGTTTGACGCTATCAATCTAACAGTAAATCATCACGAAAAAATAGCTTTAATCGGCAATAATGGTTCAGGAAAATCTACTTTACTGAAAATTATTGCAAAGGAATTGGAGCCTTCGGGCGGACAAGTAGATATGGCTTCCAAGCCTTATTATGTTCCGCAAATTTTTGGGCAATACAATCATTTTACTATTGGACAAGCACTAAAAATTGAAGACAAACTCAATGCATTGCAAGAAATATTAAAAGGCAATGTAACAACCGAAAATTATACTCTGCTTGATGATGATTGGACTATTGAAGAACGCTGTAATGACGCTTTGAAATATTGGCAATTAGCTGGTTTGGACTTATCGCAAAAAATGGAAACATTAAGTGGCGGACAAAAAACAAAAGTTTTTCTTGCAGGCATTTCCATTCATCAAGCTGAACTTATTTTGTTAGACGAGCCAAGTAATCATCTAGACGTTTCAGGTAGAGAGCTTTTATATGATTTTATACAAACCACAAAAAGCACTTTGCTTGTTGTAAGCCACGACAGGAAACTATTGAATCTTTTGGGCACCGTTTGCGAATTAAGCAAACGCGGCATAACAGTTTATGGCGGCAATTACGATTTTTACGTTGAACAAAAGCAGGTAGAAAACAATGCTTTAAATCAAGACTTGCAAAGCAAGGAAAAAGCATTGCAAAAAGCCAAGGAAAAAGAAAGGGAAACGTTAGAACGCCAACAAAAATTAAGCAGTCGTGGAAAGGGAAAACAAGAAAAAGCAGGCGTTGCAAGGATAATGATGAATACACTAAGGAATAGTGCTGAAAAAAGCATTTCAAAAATGAAAGGTGTTCACGCCGAAAAAATTGGGGGTATTTCACAGGAGCTGCAAGAATTGCGTTCGGCTTTGCCAGACATTGATAAAATGAAATTCGGTTTTAACAATTCTGCTTTGCACAAAGGCAAAATATTATTTAAAGCTGCCAACATCAATTACAGCTACAAAAATCATTTACTTTGGAAAAACAACTTGACTCTTCAAATCACCACTGGCGAACGCCTGGCATTGAAGGGTTTGAACGGGTCAGGAAAAACAACTTTACTCAAAATAATTTTAGGCAAGTTAAAGCCGCAGATAGGTACGGTTTACACGGCAGAAAGTAAATCGGTTTATATTGACCAAGATTATTCGTTGATTAACAACCAACTCAATGTTTATGAACAAGCCCAACAATTCAATACTTCCGCATTACAGGAACACGAAATAAAAATCAGGCTCAATCGGTTTTTATTTACCAAAGACGATTGGGATAAATCTTGTGGTTCATTAAGTGGTGGAGAAAAAATGCGTTTAATACTTTGCTGCCTAACTATTAGTAATCGATCGCCTGACATCATTATTTTGGACGAGCCAACAAACAATCTGGACATTCAAAACATAGAAATTTTGACAGCAGCCATCAACGAGTATCAAGGAACATTGCTTGTGGTATCGCACGATGAAACTTTTTTGGAGCAAACAAAAATTGAGCAGACCATTCAACTCTGACAGAAGTACAGCAGCTAACAGTAGTTTCGCGTAATAATGGGCGACTCACTTCGTATAAACATTTTTGCTAAATTTGAACTGTGTGCTTCGAATCAAGTTTTGTGCTGAAAGTCCGCCAACTTGTGCAAAGCCGCCGAACGTTAGTGATCATTGCAAACTAACTTGATACAAACAACACATCACTTAGTAGACAAATGGAAAGTTTAACAATTAAGCAAATGATTAAGAAATATTCGGTTTTGATATGTATGGTCATTTCCGTGATTTTAATAGTAATAGCAGCCTCACTTTATCCAGGCGGCTCTATACTTGACAAAAATTCTATAGGGTTTGGCTGGTCAAAAAATTTCATAAGCAATTTGTTTGCAACAAAAGCGCTAAATGGTTCAGAAAACCCTGGCAAGATTTGGGCAATTATTGGAATGGCATTCCACTCGGTTGCTTATGGAATTTTTTTTATCAATATGTCAAAAAAAATACCTTCAAAACAATGGGCTAAAATTTTAAAATTTATAGGTGCTATCAACATATTATTTATTTTCTTAATTGCAACACCCTTGCATGATCTGGGAACAATATCGATCGTTTTAACATTGCTTGGCTTATTTACTATTACCTTATTTATCCTAAAATCAAAACGTCATTTACTTAAATTCTGCTGTATTATTTGCTTATTGACTTTTTACTGTTTCTTTGCCCTATATGGTTTCGGTTATTTGGGTTTGGCATTCATCATGCAGAAAGTATATAATGTAAGCTCGATGCTATTAGTTTTAACACTAGAGTATTTTACCAAAAATGAAGACTTTATACAAGTTAAGTCGGGAGAACAAAAAACATGACACCTGAAGATTTTGCAAAGAACTTTTAACGGAGAAGCTCAAATTGGAGAACGACAAGAAACCTATAAAATTGAAGATGAATATGAGCAAAACAGAAATTACCAGAGAAAACGTCGTTGAAGCGGAAAACAAACTTTTTTCTGCTCAACTTGTAAGCAATGTGGACATTCTTGATCAACTATTACACGATGATTTGGTTGCAGTTGCACCTACAGGACAAATTTTAACTAAAGAAATGGACTTGAACTCACACAAAGCGAAAACAATGATTATTGAAGACGCTTCAACAGAGATTAACGACATTAAAATAATGGGCGATACTGCACTTTCAATCGTTACAATGACAGCGAAAGGAAAAATGATGGGAACACCTTTAGAAGGAAAATTTAGATATTTTAGAGTTTGGAAACGCTTTGACGGCACATTGAAAGTTATCGGAGCAAGTTTTATGCAATTACCTTGATTAAATGCTAATATAACTTCTTAAAAAATGAGCTAAAGCGTATTTCCTAACTTAAGTCAAGGAGTTATCGCATCTCGCCAACCTACTTTTGCATATCATTTAACCTAAAAAGAAATGCAAAAGAAAATTCTACTCATTGCTTTTGTCTTAATAACCACAAGCACACTACAAGTTAAAGCTCAACATGCCGAACAAGACAGTACTTATAGAAAGTTTTTTATAGGTAGCTCATTCTTTATGTTAGGAAATTTTTCAAAAGTAAATAACCCTGAATATGTGCAATTAAATCTTGGTTATAGAATAACACCTAAAGATGTCGTTTCCCTTGACTTTAAAAGATCAGTTTATGCTTGGCCAATAGGCATCCCATTCGGACCATCATTTGATGAACCGGGACTAAACTATCCCGGACATGCACGAATACTTGCACCTACAATAGGGTACCAGCGTTTTTTATGGAAAGGTGCCTTCACATCCCTTCATGCATTGAATGCTTTTGAAAAATATATGGATGAGGATGATAAAAAGATTGGAAATGGATACACCTTATATCTGAATTTTCATTTGGGTTACCAGCTTAAGTTTTTTAAAAACCGGTTCTTTTTTGAACCCGCTATTGGATGTAGTTATTGGCCCGTTAGAACGAATGTTCCAGAATCTTTTAAGTCAGTAGAAAAAAAATGGCCTAACTACTTTATTCAACCTGGGGTTAATTTCGGGTTTAACCTTTAACATCTAAATCAATCATAATAAACAATTATTACAATGAAAAAAATCAGTATTTACTCCGTGTTGTTATTACTCGCGGCATTTCTTAGTTCATGTGGCATAGGCGCCGCTCTTGTTACCAACCACAATCAAAACGCCACAGAGGTACACTTAAGTGAGAACAATTTTAAAGTAATTGATCAGGTAAGCGGAAGTTCGGAGGTATCTTATGTATTGGGAATTGGAGGTATGAACAAAAGGCAATTGTACGAAAATGCGTATTCAACGATGATGAAAAAAGCCAACTTGCTGAATGGTTCCAAAGCAATAATCAACGTGATGACAGAGGAACACGTTAATGGTTTTGCTCCTTTCTTTGTCAGAAGAACTATTACTGTGAGTGCCCAAGTAATTGAATTTACGAGGTAAGTTGAAAGCAATTATTTGCACCAAATACGGAACCCCAGAAGTTTTGCAAATTCAGGAAGTTTCTAAACCAATAGCCAAAGACAATCAAATTCTTGTCAAAATAGTTGCTACTGCGGTCAACTCTGGAGATGTAAGGGCAAGAAGCCTTGATGTTAAGGGATTTCGGAAGATCATAATGCGGTTGGCTTTAGGTATTTCAAAACCAAGAAAATCCATTTTAGGAAATACTTTTTCGGGTATTGTAGAAAGCAAAGGAAATAAAGTCTCAAAATTCAAAGTTGGAGATAAAGTTTTTGGAATGACTGGTTTCAAATTCGGAACCTATTCAGAATATATTGCAGTTAATCAGAACAGCAATGTACTGGAAATGCCTAAAAATGCTACATACGAAGAAGCTGCTGCAATAATATTTGGTGGACAAACAGCGATTCATTTTTTAGGGAAAGCACAGATTACCGAAAAATCAAACCAAAAAATTTTAATTATTGGTGCAACTGGTTCTGTAGGAACAGCAGCAATACAGGTTGCCAAACATCATAATGCAAATATAACAGCAGTATGCAGCGCTAAAGGTCATAAACTTGTTGCCGAATTAGGAGCTACTAACATTATTCATTATAACAAGGAAGACTTTACAAGACGAACAGAAAAGTTTGATATAATCTTTGACGCAGTTGGTAAATACAGTAAAAATCAATGTAAAGATCTCTTGAACAAAAACAGTGTTTATATAAGTACTAATTTAGAATACGCTTCCGAAAACATAGAACAACTAAAGCTATTAAAAGAGTTGTTTGAGAAAGGAGATTTTACAGCTACGATCGACAGAACTTTTACAATGGCCGAGGTAGTTGAAGCACACAGATACGTTGGCACAGGAAGAAAAAAAGGAAATGTTGTACTAAAAATAGGTGAATAACAAGAGCATCAGCGTTAGCTGCCATAATCCAAAGACACAAAGAATGAGAAAATTAGCGACAATTTTATTTTTAACTATTACAGCCGTTTGTCATGGACAAAAGACAACACAGTTTGCCGACTCAATTCGTAAAACATATAACATTCCTGAAATAAGCTATGCAGTCATAAACAGTAAAACAACACTTGAAATTGCAGCTTTGGGCAAGCATTCTTCTGAACTTACAGATACTGCAACTTTAAGTGACAGATTTCACATTGGTTCTAACACAAAAGCAATGACAGCTTTTATCATAGCTAAATATGTGGAAAAAGGAAAATTAAAATGGACAACTAAATTCTTTGACTTATTTCCCGAATGGAAAGAAAAAAGCAAATCCAATTATTTAAATATTACGTTGCAAGAGTTGCTCTCACACAAAGCAGGAATAGAACCATTTCAAGGTGAGAACGATCCAAAAATACCTGAATTTAAAGGAACAAAGCAAGACAAAAGAAAACAATTCGGGCAATTTGTATTGACATTAGTACCAGCAAAAATTGACACAACAAATCCTTTTATTTATTCAAATGCAGGGTATACTTTGGCAACTTTAATGTTAGAAAAAGTGGCAAAAAAAAGTTGGGAACAATTAGTTGAAAAAGTATTTAACAAAGACTTAAAGTTAAATGTAAAATTATCTTGGCCTGAAAACCAAAACAAAAAAGAAACTTGGGGGCATTCTTTTGAAAATGGTAAACTAACACCAGTCCCGTCAACAGTTAACTATCATTTGGATTTTACCGAACCTTCTGGCGATATTAACATTAAACTTAAAGACTATATTAAATTTATACAATTAAATTTAGAAGGATTATCAGGCAAAAACAATTACTTAAAAGCAGAAATGTATAATTTTATTCATAAAGGAATTGAAAATTATTCTTTGGGATGGTACAATATTTATGAAAACAGTAAAGAACTTTCAACTCATTCAGGAACAGCAGGAACATATTACACGCTTGTTCACATTGACAGAATAAAAAATAAAACCTACATTATTTTTACAAACTCTTTTAATACAGACACACAACAAGGAGTTAGACTATTAATGAGGGAACTAAAAAAGAATTACGGCAGCTAACATGCTTCTCTGAAACGTATTACCAAATGCTAATAGAAAAATATACATCAACTTGGATTAAAGATTTTGAGAACTTAAAACGTGAAATCGAAAATGGACTTCACGGACTTGATTTAACTATTGAACACGTGGGAAGTACGTCTGTTCCAAATTTGGATTCAAAACCCATAATCGACATTGACATTATCTACGCTGTACAATTAGATTTTGAAAAAATAAAGTCAGAACTTTTTAAAATAGGATATTACCATAATGGAAATCAAGGAATTGAAGACCGTGATGTGTTTAAAAGAAATAGTGAGTTAACAAATGAAGTATTAGACAAAATAACGCATCATCTTTATGTTTGCCCAGTTAACAGTAAAGCATTGGAAAGACACATTTTATCTCGGAATTTTTTAAGAAAAAATAAGTGGGCTATGATAAAATATCAGCAAATGAAATACGAATTGGCAGAAAAAGCCAATCAGGATAGGAAAAAATATGCTGAATTGAAAGAACTAAACGTTAATGACTTTATTGACTCAATTATAGAAAAAGAAAAAAACGAACGCACAACATCGGTTTAACAATATAAACACGACAGAATGGTAAACAGAAATTTCACACCTTTCCCAATCTTGACAACTGAAAGGCTAACTCTTCGACAATTATCAACTGATGATCAGCAAAATATTTTTGCTTTGCGTTCTGACACAGAAATAAACAAATATCTTAACAGAGAACCAAGCAAGACAATTGAAGATGCGATAAACTTTATCAACAAGGTTAATGATAACATTAAAAATAACAACTCAATTTATTGGGTAATTAGCTTAACAACGACAAAAACATTTGTTGGGACAATTTGCCTTTTTGACTTTTCAGACGAAACCATCATGAGCGAACACTCAGAAACAGACATGAATATTGCTCATGATAGCTTCATCACCGATAAAAATAATTTATATACTGATGAAAAAAGCAGTTGCGAAATTGGGTATGAACTTATGACAAAATTTCAAGGACAAGGAATTATGAAAGAAGCAATAGAAAAAGTTATTCACTATGCTTTTCAGACATTGCAGTTTCAAAAAATAGTAGCATTTACGCACAATGGAAATCAGAATTCAACTAAATTATTGGCAAAATTTAACTTTCTTCAATCCGAAGAGGCAGACAAAGAAAACCCTGATTTAAATATCTTCATATTAACCCATTCGCATTAACAACTATAAAGAAAAATATATTAAGAACAAAGCCCGAACCGAGCAAACCATTACGATTTAGTAGCTTTTGTAGCTTGCTACGATATAAACAATTTGTACGATGCCTCAACCGCTGCTGCTTGTAGAGTAGATGGAGAATTTAAATTTCAATTAGCAAATTATCAATAAGTTAACGAGTAGCAAACAGCGAATATTTAGGAAGAATAGCACTTTACCTAAAAAATAAGGGCCTCACCTTTCGATGTGCCCTTATTAACCTAAACTCAACCTTATTATAACTATGAAACTATAATTTCTTTATGCGTTAATTTTGCTTCGTCTTTTTTACCAATGGTAATAGTTAAAATACCATTTACATATTCCGCACTAATCTTATCTGTATCAACACCTTCTGGCAATACAAACGATCTTGCAAATGAACTGTATTCGAATTCTTTGCGACTATAATCTTTTTCAGTAGTACCTTCTTCAATTTTTTTCTCTGCCCAAACTGATAAGTTGTCTTTTTTAAGATCTATTTTAAAATCTTCTTTGGTTAAACCTGGAGCAGCTAACTCGATTTTATATTCGCTTTCGCCTTCATAAATATTCACGTTTGGCACTTTATTTACACCATGGTTTTTATTTAAGGCATCGCTAAACAAAGAGTCGAAAACATTGTTAAAGTAAGGTGCCGTGTTTCTGGTTTTGTTGTTAAAATTTACTAAAGTCATTTTTATTCTCTCCTATTAATTAATTTTTAAAGTATAATTGTCTTTATTCAAACCTCATTCCAATCGTAAAATTTATGTTTTTTAAGACATTTTGGCGTAAAAAAGAAAAATCAAATGACAATAAGTCAGTTTTAATTGGCCACCTCGACAGTTTTAAGTATAAAACAGCTATAGAAATGCGTTTTGCCGATTTAGATATGATGGGACATGTAAACAATGCGGTATACTTCACCTACATGGAAATAGGAAGAACCAAATACTGGGAACACGCCATTAAATGGGATTGGCATAAAACCGGAGTTGTAATCGGGCAAGCATCTATCGATTATATCGCACCTATTTTATTGAATGATAAGGTGAGCATGTACATTCGTACCTCAAGGATTGGAAGCACCAGCTTTGATCTTGAATATTTAATTGTAAAAACAATAAACGGAAAAGAAATTACCTGTAGTAAAGGTAAAACAGTTTGCGTAGCATTCGATTATAGTTCTAAAAAACCGGCACTCATCCCCGATAAGGAAAGAAGCAAAATGATTGAGTTTGAACAGCTTTAAGCGATGAAGGATAAGCGGCTAGTGTGACGGCCTCGAAGTTTAAGGAAGAAGAGCAGTTAATTGTGTTTACAATATTATTTTAGAACCTTAAATCAACAAGACGGACAAATGAAGCCCTTTGCGTAATGTCCCTCTTGTGGCAAGCACAATTAACGCACTATTCGATCTTAAACTTCGCAGCCTTGATTTTTTGGTCCTTTTTTATCAAGAAAAAAGGACTAGCCAATCGGCGGCGATGAGCCGATATACTTCAACTGAACAAACGAATGCCCAACCTCCCCTAACATCGGTGGATGCAATTTCTTTATGCTTACTTCTGCACTTAACAGAAAAGAATACTTTGCTAATAATTTATCCATCATATTTTTAACCACTGTTTCCAATAGTTTTTGTGTATGTTTCATTTCACCTAAGATGATAGAATTAATTACTTCGTAGTTTACTGTTTTTAGTAAATCCTCTGTTTCATTAGGAGGCCTAAAAGTTACCTCAACATTAACCAAAAAATGGTTGCCTGTTAATTGTTCTTCAGGATAAAAGCCATGAAAGGCATGGCATTTAACTTCTTTTAAGGCTACAGTTTGTATAAACATTGGTTTAAATGGCTTTTAACGATTTTTTCAATTAAAATTAATTTTTTGCTCAGTTTTAATCATCCTTAACCTAAATTATTACCTTTGGAGATCACAACATACAGAACCAAATATAGTGTAAAGCATGAACAAATCAGCCAAAAAAGACCTTTACGAAGCGCCAGATTATTATTTATTAGACGAATTACTATCGGAAGAGCATAAATTAATCCGTCAATCGGCAAGAGATTGGGTTAAAAAAGAAGTAAGTCCGATAATTGAAGATTATGCTCAAAAAGCAGAGTTTCCTAAACATTTAATTAAAGGCTTAGGCGAAATTGGTGCATTTGGTCCAACAATACCTGTAGAATATGGAGGTGCTGGTTTGGATTACACCGCTTACGGTATCATTATGCAAGAACTTGAACGCGGCGATTCTGGCATTCGTTCTACTGCATCGGTACAAGGTTCGTTGGTAATGTACCCTATTTATGCATACGGAACTGAAGAACAACGTAAAAAATACTTACCTAAATTAGCAACTGGCGAGTTAATGGGTTGCTTTGGGCTAACCGAACCCGATCATGGATCTAATCCGGGCGGCATGGTTAGCAATATTAAAGATAAAGGCGATCATTATCTATTAAATGGCGCTAAAATGTGGATTTCGAATGCACCATTTGCAGATATTGCAGTGGTTTGGGCAAAAGACGAAGAAGGAAAGATCCGTGGAATGGTGGTAGAGCGTGGTATGGAAGGATTTAGCACACCCGAAACACATGGCAAATGGAGTTTACGCGCTTCTGCAACTGGCGAATTAGTATTCGATAATGTGAAAGTGCCTAAAGAAAATATTTTCCCAGATATTAAAGGCTTAAAGGGACCGTTAGGCTGTTTAAATCAAGCACGTTATGGCATAGCTTGGGGTGCTTTAGGCGCAGCTATGGATTGCTACGATACTGCTTTACGCTATTCGAAAGAACGTATCCAATTCGGGAAACCAATTGGCGGCTTTCAATTGCAACAAAAGAAATTAGCAGAAATGATAACCGAAATTACTAAAGGCCAACTATTAGTTTGGCGTTTAGGAGTTTTAAAAAGTGAAAATAGAGCAACTTCCGAACAAATATCAATGGCAAAACGAAATAGTGTTGAAATTGCGCTTGATATTGCTAGAAATGCACGTCAGATGCTCGGCGGAATGGGAATTACTGGCGAATACTCTATTATGCGCCACATGATGAACCTAGAATCTGTAGTTACATACGAAGGTACGCACGATGTACACTTGCTAATTACCGGTATGGATGTGACTGGCTTAAACGCTTTTAAATAATTTCGATTAATCAAAAAACAACCGCTTTACGCTAAACGCTAAACACTGTACATGAAAACTTTCAAGAAATATTACGCCCTTCCCGCGCCACCAGAAGAAGTTTATTTGGCCTTAACAAAGGCGCAAAGCATTCAGTTATGGACAGGTGCCGAGGTCGAATTTACAGAAGAAGCAGGTACCGAATTTTCTTTCTGGGATGGCGATATTGTTGGTAAAAACATCGAGTTTGATGCACCAAAAAAAATAGTGCAACAATGGTATTTTGGCGATGATAACGAGCCTTCTATCGTTACTATTAAGCTTCATGCCGATAAAAAGGGAACATCCTTAGAATTTGTACAAACAAATATACCCGAACAAGATTACGATGATTTCACAAGTGGAATAGATGAGTATTACTTGGGTGGATTAGCTGATTTTTTTGAAGTGGAATAGTATGACCAGCGAATTAGATCTTTTCTATTTGAAACAAGAAGAACAAATGAGAGACTGTCTATTGGCCTTAAAAACTATTGTCTTAAACTTTAACAAAGAAATCACCCCTGAATGGAAGTACAAATTGCCTTTTTTCTATTATAAAGGCAGACCGCTCTGCTATTTTTGGATTCATAAAAAGCATAAACAACCCTATATTGGTTTTGTAGATGGCGGCTTGATTAATCATCCAAATCTTTTGCAGGAAAAACGCTCAAGAATGAAAATTCTTTTGGTTGATCAACATACCGATCTGCCATTAGAAATTATTCGTGCTATATTAACTCAAGCGCTTCCGCTTTGTTATAAAAATTAATCCCCTTGATATGAATAGATTAGTTGGATGTTATATTATTATCATTAGTCTTATTTTAAGTGCTTGCAATACCCCTTCGTATTTTTTGCCAGCTGCAGTAGGTAACGACATTGCGTATATGGCAAAGCCGATGCATTCGGATTCTGTAAAGGCAAAAAATCACATTTCAGCGAGCTATGCCGATCTTTCTTTGCCTTATGGAACAGGGGAATTAAACATGGGCTTTTTAAATTTTCACCGCTCGCACACTACAAAAAACCTAAATATCGCCTATGGTGCATTTGGCTTTGCCGGAAAAACGTATTTAGACCATACCTATAACACTAAAACAACTAGAGATTTTAAAGGAAAAACTTTTTTAGGTGGAGGATTAAGGTCGTCGATTAGTTTCTACGATGTTTCGGGAAGTACCGAATTCAGGATGTTAGGTTGGGAAAATGCACTAAGCTTTGAGAATGGAAGTTATTCAGATTTTAGAAAAGCTGTTAAATCAGCGAACAGTGTAGATACAATTTCCTCAACTTTAACTACGATTTACACTACAGGAATATCGAGTGAAATTATTTTTCATGCAAAAAGAAATTTAAGCAACCAGTTTGGATTTCGATTATTTTATGGCTTTTCTCCGGGCCTAAGAAAAAGCTTAATGAACGATTTAAAGGTAAGAGAACACAATGGCGCCGCCTTCGATTTTAGCTTCTATTTTAAAACTAGGAACATTTTTGGAGTTTACAGTACAGGTGGAAATAAAGGATATGCCAACAAATTAACATTAGGTTACGCATTTTAAGTTCTTAAAACATTCTACACTCCCCGATGTTTTAATAAAAAACTATCACATGGGCAGAACAATCGGAATAATATTGATCATTGTAGGAATCGTCCTTTTAGTATGGACTGGATTTACCTATACCAAAAAAGAAAAGATAATTGATGCCGGTCCAATTCAAGTTTCAGCAGATCGCGAAAAAACTATCAATTGGCCACCATATGCAGGCGCTATAGTTTTAGTTGTAGGTGCTGTGCTGTTTATTTCAGGAAAGAAAAGGGGCTAACCCTCGCTACTGTAGCTCCTCACTTGCTCGCGTAAATTATAATGCGAAGCCATTACTTCACCATAAGCACCAGCACTTCGTATCGCGATCAAATCGTTTCTAAAACTTTCGGGTAACGGAATTTCTTTGCCAAAACAATCGGTACTTTCACAAATAGGGCCTACTACATCGTATTTTACAGCGCTTGAAGCATCTATTGAGCGTTCTGTTGCCGATAAGTTTTCAATTAAATGATACGCTTGGTACAATGCAGGGCGCATAAGTTCGGTCATGCCAGCATCCAAGACAATAAAATTCTTTTTCTTTCCATTTTTCACATACAGCACTCGGCTGATTAATGAAGCAGACTGTCCTACCAGTGCCCTACCTAACTCAAAATGCACTTCTTGATAAGGTTTAACCTCCAAAAAATCTGAGAATACCTTAAAATAGGTTGTAAAATCTGGAATTTGCTGATTGGGTTGATGATAATCGATTCCTAAGCCACCTCCTACATTTAAAACCTTTACTTTAAAACCATGATCTTCAAACCATGCTGCAAATTCATTTACGCGGTTACAAAGATTTTTATACACATCTAAATTAGTAATCTGCGATCCGATGTGAAAGTGAATACCAATAAACTCTAAATTTGATGAAGTATTTAAAAGGGCTGCGCAAGCTGGCATATCCCACGAATTGATACCAAATTTATTTTCATCTAAGCCAGTGGTAATATTCGCATGGGTATGTGCATCCACATTCGGGTTAATACGAATAGCAACCTTAGCCACTTTTTGTCTAGCCCCAGCTAATTCATTTATCACTTCAAGCTCTTGCAACGATTCTACATTGAAACAAAAAATATCACTTTCTAAGGCATCAATAATTTCCTTGTCCGACTTCCCTACTCCAGCAAAAACAATTTTATCTTTCGAAAAACCAATTTCAATAGCTTTTTTAACTTCATTTCCACTCACACAGTCGGCGCCAAAACCAATAGCTTTGATCTTCCTTAACACCATTTCGTTAAAATTTGCTTTCATTGCATAATGCACATGAAACTGATGAGGTTTTGCAGCATCATTGCACGCATTTAAAGTTTGCTCGAGCAAATTTAAATCGTAATAGTAAAAAGGAGTTTCTAATTTAGAGAAATGTGCTATATCTTTATCGGAAAACATAAAATTTGAAATTTCTAGTTATAATTTTCGTTGTCTTATTACTTTTTATTTACATAGCAAATTATCTCGATTATAGGCGAAACGCCATAACACGAAGAGAATTTGAGCGGCGAATTCGATTTTTCATCGTTTTAACCGTGCTACTGCTTTTTCTTTTTTTCTATTTTAAATAAACTGTTATTCAAAAATACGGTTATGCAAGCTTCTTAGGGCTTCCGTTTTATCTCCAGTATTTATTAACATCGAAATATTGTAGGCACTTCCACCATAAGAAATCATTCGAACAGGGATATGTTTAATCGAATCTAAAACTCGTGCTGCATAGCCATGTTTTTCGGCGCCAAAATCGCCCACAACACAAACAATACTTTGATTTGAATCTATCTCTACAGACCCGAAAGAATGAAGTTCTTTAATAATTTCATCCAGATTGTCTGTAAAATCAATTGTTAAAGAAACGGCAACTTCCGAGGTAGTAATCATGTCTATCGGTGTTTTATACCGTTCAAAGATTTCGAAAATACGTCGTAAAAAACCATAAGCCAATAACATTCTACTCGATTGAATTTTTATAGCTGTAATGCCATCCTTTGCTGCAATAGACTTAATCTTACCTTTCTCACTCTCTGTGCTAATCACGGTTCCAGCAGCCTTAGGCTCCATTGTATTTAATAATCGAACAGGGATTTTATATTTCTGAGCTGGAAAAACAGATTGTGGGTGAAGAATTTTAGCTCCAAAATAAGCCAACTCTGCCGCTTCATCAAAAGATAAATGCGAAATGGGTTTGGTACCTTTTACAATTCTTGGATCATTGTTATGCATTCCATCTATATCGGTCCAAATTTGAACTTCTTCGGCCAAAATCGCCGCTCCAAGTAACGAAGCGGTATAATCACTTCCGCCCCGGCGTAAATTATCTACTTCTCCAAAACTATTTCTGCAGATAAACCCTTGTGTAATAAATAAATTTGTGCCTTTATGTTTAGTCAATAATGGCATTAAATTATCGGTTGTAAAAGGAATATCCGGCTCATTATCTTCATCAATTTTCATAAAATCTAAAGCGGGTAGCAATACTGAAGCTACACCGATAGATTTTAAATAAATATGATATAATGTGGTAGACAATAACTCGCCCTGTGCCAAAACAACTTTATCTTCAACGGTTGTAAAAAAATCATTTGTTAAATTGGCTAAAAAACCAAAATGGTAATCAACCACCTCTTGGCCTTGTGCTCTGAAATCGCCCTCTGGCAATAATTCGATTACAAAATCATTATATTTTTGCTGTAAGGCATGAATTAAATTTAGGGCGTCCTGTTTTTCCTCCTTGAGCAACTTTGATGAAATTTCTACTAAATTATTGGTGGTACCAGACACTGCCGATAATACCACAATTTGTTCTTCGGCTGGATTAATAATATCCAGTAATTTTTTCATTCGCTCAGGGCTACCAACAGAAGTGCCTCCAAATTTTAATATTTTCATTCTTATCTATATGTTTTCAGTTGTAATGAAGCTTTATAATTTTATTTAATTGCTATTGGCTGATAAAATTTTTCTTTATACTTGCAATAGGGCGTGAAATTAACAAAAAACGCGCTAATTTTAGCTAAACAGACGAAAAAAATCTACGTATGCAACTAGACCAAACTACCTCAGCAACTATTAAGCAATGGCTTGACGGCAATTATGATGCGGAAACGAAATCAGCAATTCAAAATTTAATCGATCAAGAAGCAAATACCGAGCTAACGGATAGCTTTTATAGAAGTTTAGAGTTCGGAACGGGTGGCTTACGCGGTATCATGGGACCTGGCTCTAACCGGATAAACAAATATACTATAGGCACCGCTACGCAAGGTTTGGCAAATTACCTGCTAAAAAAATATGCAGGACAAAAAATTAGCGTAGCCATTGCACACGATAGCAGAAACAATTCTGATGTTTTCGCAAAAATTACCGCTGATGTTTTTTCGGCAAATGGCATTCATGTGTATTTCTTTTTTGCGTTAAGACCTACACCAGAGCTTTCTTTTGCGGTGCGTACCCTGGGTTGCAAAAGCGGTGTGATGCTAACAGCCTCACATAACCCTAAAGAATATAATGGCTACAAGGCTTATGATGAGCATGGTGGGCAATTTACCTCACCAGACGATAAGATGGTGATGGACGAGGTTGCTGCAATTAAAAGTATTGATGAAGTTAAATTTGAAAGTATTGCAAGCAATATCGAATTAATTGGAGAAGAAATAGATCAATTATACTTGGATAAAATAACCGAGTTATCGGTTTCACCAGATGCAATTGCTCGTCAGAAAGACCTAAAAATTGTATACTCTCCCATTCACGGAACAGGCATTACTTTAGTTCCAAAAGCATTAGAAAGATTTGGTTTTACAACTGTTACGGTGGTTGAAGAGCAAAGTAAACCGGATGGCAATTTCCCTACAGTTGTATATCCTAATCCAGAAGAAAAAGAAGCGATGACTTTAGCTTTAAAAAAAGCCGAAGAAATAGATGCAGATTTGGTTTTAGCTACAGATCCTGATGCAGATAGAGTGGGTATTGCGGTTAAAAACACAGCTGGAGAATTTGTTTTGTTGAACGGAAATCAAACTGGAAGTTTATTAATTAATTATTTATTAAGTGCCTGGGAAGAAAAAGGAAAATTAACTGGCAAAGAATACGTGGTCTCTACCATTGTAACCACCAGTTTAATTAAGGCCATTTGCGATGCTAAACAGGTAGAATATTTTGATACCTTAACTGGCTTTAAGTGGATTGGTCAATTAATTACGAAGTTACAAGGCAAAAAAACGTTTATCGGCGGTGGTGAAGAAAGCTACGGCTACTCTGTTGGCGAATTGGTACGTGATAAAGATGCGGTAATTTCTTGTGCGTTTATAGCCGAAATGACTGCTTTTTACAAAGACAAAGGGAGTAGTTTATACGAAGCAATGATTAACATGTATGTTGATTATGGAATGTATAAAGAAGATTTAGTTTCGATTACCAAAAAGGGTAAAACAGGTGCCGAAGAAATTAAGGCCATGATGGAGAAATTTAGGAATAATCCGCCAGCTACCTTAGGAGGATCTGCTGTAGTAACCTTAAAAGATTATGAATTAAATACCGAAACCGATATTAAAGCCGGTACCAGCAAAGCATTGGGTTATCCTAAATCAGATGTTTTACAATTTATTACTGCCGATGGAAGCATTATTTCGGCTCGCCCGAGTGGAACTGAACCTAAAATTAAGTTTTATTGCAGTGTAAACACTCCTTTAGCAACTGCTGATGAATTTAAGGCTACTGAACTTAAGTTAGCGGAGAAAATTAAGACGATTATGGCAGATTTGCAGGATTAAATGCATCACTGTAATTGAAAAATTTACTAAATACTTACATCACGATTTAAACAAGAGATTGGTTTAGCGTATGTTTGTAGGTAAATTCGAACATTATGAATATTTTCAAAATTTTAGTCATTCTAACAGTACTTATCAGCTTTGCTGGATGCTCTAACGAAAAAAAACTACCTATATACGGCGACCGCGAGGCAAAAATGAATAAAGATGGTGTAGTTGATACCATTTATCAAACTATCCCAGCATTTGGTTTTTTAAACCAAGATAGCGTCATGGTTACTCAAGATACGTTTAAAGATAAGGTTTATATAGCCGATTTCTTTTTCACCTCGTGCTCTACCATTTGTCCGATCATGCATCGGAACTTAAAAACCATTTTCGATCAATATAAAGATAACTCAGATGTAATGTTCCTGTCGCACACCATCGACTTTAAATATGATAAACCATCAGTACTTAAAAAATATGTGCAGAAACTTGGAGTGGATGGAAAAAAATGGCAGTTTGTTTGGGGCAGTAAAGAAGATATTTACACCATAGCCGAGAAAAGCTATTTAACTGTTGTTGAAGAAGATAACACGGCTCCAGATGGCTATATCCACCAAGGTTGGTTAGTTCTAATTGATAAGGAGAAAAGGATGCGTGGTGCTTATGATGGTACCAAAACCGAGCAGGTTGAACAATTAAAAAAAGATGTTGAAGTTTTACTAGCTGAATACAAAAAATAAGATGCGAAATCATTTTCTCTGTGGAATTTTCTTGGCGTTGTTATGTGGAATGATTTATTCTTGTCAAAGTACAGACGAAATAGAATATGCCAAATACATGAGCAATGGTAAAGATATATATGTTTCTAGATGCCAAAATTGCCACGGCGAAAAAGGAGAAGGGCTTGGCGAATTAGCTCCCCCACTTACCGATACTGTATTTTTAAAGGTGAATAAAAAGGATTTGGCTTGTACCATTAAAAATGGGAGTAACAAGGGGGTAATTGTACATGGCAAAAAGTATGAAGGTAAAATGCCTGGTTTCAATCTAGCCGATATTGATGTTGCGCAAGTAACGGTTTATATTACCAATTCTTTTGGAAATAAGCAAGGTATGTATACCTATGAACAGGTATCGAGGGATTTGAGTTTATGTAAGTAAGTAATTTTAGTACCTTTGTAAAAAATGCAAGCTGTTCTATCGTTCCCGATGTAAAATCGGGAGAGGAAAGTCCGGGCAACATAGTGCATCTCGCTTCCTAACGGGAAGGGATTTAGGAATGAAAACCTGAATAACGGAAAGTGCTACAGAAAATAAACCACCCGACTTTATGTCGGGAAAGGGTGAAAACGTGAGGTAAGAGCTCACGAGCTTCTCGAGTGATCGAGATTTTGGTAAACCCCGGGAGTTGAAAGACCAAATAGGCTAACGCATGTAGAGCGGCACGTTCGATGTTAGTGGGTAGGTCGTTAGAGATAAATGGCAACATTTATACTAGATTAATGATAGAAATCCAATTTATTGGAAACAGAACCCGGCTTATAGGCTTGCATTTTTTTATCGTTTTAGGGTTAAGCGTATAGCGATAAGCGTTCTGAACGCCATTCAAAACGCCTTCCGCCAAACGCTTTACCCCTCCCCCAAACAATTCTCCTTATTTATCGTTGTATTAAAAACTATACATATATTAGTAACAAATTAAAACTGAATAGCAGAATATGGCCAAATTGTTAATTATTGATGATGAGCGAGCGATTAGAAGTACACTTCGCGAAATTTTAGAGTACGAAAATTACGAAGTAGAAGATATAGATAATGGTATCGATGGATTAGAACTCATTAAAAAAAATAATTTTGATTTAGTACTCTGCGACATCAAAATGAATAAAATGGACGGTATGGAAGTACTAGAGCAAGGCCTTATCCTTAGGCCTGATCTTCCATTCATTATGATTTCTGGACATGGAACAGTTGAAACTGCAGTTGAAGCCAGTAAAAAAGGAGCGTTCGACTTTGTATCTAAACCACCAGATTTAAATCGTTTATTAATAACCGTTAGAAATGCATTAGATCGCGGAACATTAGTAACCGAGACCAAAGTACTCAAAAGAAAAGCGAGTAAAACCCGTCATATTTTAGGGACATCAGAAAGTATTAATAAAATTAAAGAAACCATTGAAAGAGTTGCACCTACCGAAGCCCGCGTATTAATTACGGGTGCAAATGGTAGTGGTAAAGAATTGGTTGCTCGTTGGATTCACGAAAAATCTAACCGTTCTGATGCACCATTAGTTGAAGTAAATTGTGCAGCTATCCCTTCAGAGTTAATAGAAAGTGAATTATTTGGTCACGAAAAAGGTTCATTTACTTCTGCCGTAAAACAGCGTATCGGAAAATTTGAGCTTGCCAATGGTGGAACTTTATTTTTAGACGAGATAGGCGATATGAGCCTTTCTGCACAAGCAAAAGTTTTAAGAGCTTTACAAGAACATAAAATTACTAAAGTTGGTGGCGAAAAAGAACAAGAAGTAAATGTTCGTGTTTTGGCAGCAACAAACAAAGATTTGTTAAAAGAAATTGAAGATGGTAATTTCAGAATGGATTTATACCACCGCTTAAACGTAATCAATATTCACGTTCCACATTTAACAGAAAGAACAGACGACATTCCTGAAATTGCGCAGCAATTTTTAGAAGATATATGCAATGAGTATGGTATGCCTGTTAAAAAAATAAGTGAAGGTGCTATGAGTGCTTTACAGGCGTTACCATGGACGGGTAATGTTCGTGAACTACATAACATGATTGAGCGATTGATTATCTTAAGTGATAAAACAATTACTGAAACAGATGTTAATATTTTCGCAAACCCTAGGGGCGGAACTAATATCGGTTCTGTAGCGAGCCAATCGGCCCCTACAAGTAACGGAGGTGCTATGAATTACGATAAATTCAGCAATTTCCAGGATTATAAGGATCATGCAGAAAAAGAGTTCATCAAATTTAAGCTAGAAAAAAACAACTGGAACGTATCTAAGACCGCCGACGATATAGATATCCAACGTAGTCATCTTTATAGTAAAATTGAGAAGTTTGGCTTGAAAAGAGCTGAATAATTTCTTACCACCTTAGACACCTAAGAAAGCCCAAGGCTTAAGTATGCTAGGGTTTCTTAGGTGGTGAGTAAAAACCAACGTTTATTCCCTATCTTTGCACCGTGAAATATCCAAATTTTAAAGACCTTATCATCTTCGAAAACGATGATTATGTCGTTGTCAATAAACCTCCATTTGTAGCTTCATTAGATGAGCGCGGTGCTGCTGGTGAAGTAAATATCCTTCGTTTAGCCAAACAATATTCAGCTGATGCACAAGTTTGTCACCGCCTAGATAAGGAAACTTCGGGCGCCATTGTGATTGCTAAAAACCCTGAGGCTTATCGTAATTTGGCGATGCAATTTGAAAGAAGAAAGGTGAAAAAAGTATATCACGCTGTTGTTGATGGGCAATTTCAATTCGACAATCTCTTTGTTGATTTACCCATTTTAAACGATGGTAATAAGAATGTAAGTATCGACAGACAAGAAGGTAAAAGAGCTGAAACGTATTTCAATACATTAAAGCATTATAAACATTACACCTTAGTAGAATGTAAGCCTGTAACTGGCCGAATGCATCAAATTAGAATCCACTTAGCTACACAACGCGCTGCTATTGTTGGTGATCACATGTATAAAGGAAAATCAGTTTTTTTATCTGCTATAAAAAAGGGCTATCGCATTGCTAAAGATGAGGAAGAATTACCCATCATGAAACGATTTGCTTTACATGCCAAAGAAATCGTTTTTAAAGGGCTAGATGAACAAGATATTAGCATTGAAGCCCCTTATCCTAAAGATTTCGCTACGCTGTTGAAGCTATTAGATAAGTTTGATAGTTAACTTAACTCAAACTTATATCCTACTCCTTTAACAGTAGCGACATAATTTTCGCCTAATTTTTCACGCAGTTTGCGGATGTGTACATCAATTGTTCTGTTGGTTACCACAACCGAGTCTTCCCAGATATTTTTTAAGATAGATTCTCTGGTATATACTTTCCCTGGTTTAGAAGCTAGTAAATAAAGTAATTCGAACTCTTTTTTTGCTAGAACTACTTTCTGCCCGTTTTGAAAAACTAAATATGCTTCTCTATCTATAACAAGGTCGCCGATTTCTACTTTGTTATCAGAAATTTCTTCGCCACTTGCATTTCTGCGTAAAATAGCGTTAATACGGCTGATTAATGCGCGTGGCTTAATCGGTTTTGCAATATAATCGTCGGCTCCAACATTAAACCCAGCAATTTCTGAATATTCTTCACTACGAGCAGTTAAGAACACCATAAATGTGTTTTTAAACTCAGGGATGGCCCTCATTAATCTACAAGCCTCTATTCCATCCATTTTAGGCATCATAATGTCTAAAATAATTAAGTCGGGATGTACTTTTTTAGCCATTGCTACTCCATCCTGACCATTACTTGCTAAATAGACCTGATAACCTTCTTTTTTAAGATTATATTCAATAAGCTCTAAAATATCCGGCTCATCATCAACGATTAATATTTTTTGCTTAGCTGTACTCATTGTTTAATTATTTGTTACGAAAGTAAGTATACAATTGTACTATTTGGTTAAAATCAAGTTAACAAATTGTTAAGTACATCAATTACCTTAACAATGATTTAGGTTTAAGGTAAGGTTTTGTTTAAAAAAGCATCCAATTCTTCACCTCTTAAATCGCGTGCAATAATTTTTCCTGTTGGATCTAAAAGAAAAGAAGCTGGAATAGCTTGAACTTGATACAACTGTACTGTACTTCCTTCAAAATCAGCTAATTCTCCGGCATGTGCCCAGGTTAAACCATCTTGTTTAACTGCTTGTGCCCAAGCCCCTTTATCTTTATCGAGTGAAATTCCTAGAATAGTGAAATTTCTATTTTTATACATATTATAAGCTTTTACAACATTTGGATTCTCTGCTCTACATGGCCCACACCATGAAGCCCAAAAATCTAACAACACATACTTCCCTTTAAACTGACTTAATTCGATTTTTTGTCCATCAATTGAATTGATACTAAAATCTGGTGCTTGCTGACCAACTAGCAGTGATTTTAATTTATTAACTCGCTCAACAAAACTTTTAACTGCTGTATTCTTTTTTAATGTTTCATCTACCGTTTCTGCATACTTCACCAACGCAGCCTCATTTCCCATTGGATTAACACTGCTAATGGCATAAAAACTTACTAATGATTTTGTATTTTCATGTGCAAACTTGATCACATTTGCGTTAAATTCATCAAGAGATTTCATGTATAGCGGCCTAATTTGCTCAAGTAATGCATCTCTATTTTCGGGATTTGCCTCTACTTGTTTATCGAAATCGGTCTTTATTTTATCCAGATTGGCAGACGATTTAAACTTCATTGTATTAAATTCAGTGAGTTTATCTGCATCATCGGCACCACTTAATTTATAATCATGATTTACATCATTTATATCTGCTGTAAATTCAATTTCATCTCCATTTTTTGCAATAAGCATATATTCGTTGTTACCAATATTTATGCGGAAGAAATCTGCCTCGACCGAAGGTCTTGAGAATTTAAACTCTCCCTTTGCCGACAATACTGTTGAATCGACAACAGACATGGTGTTTTTATCCATACCATATAGATAAACTTTATTTTCGGCACCAAAATTCTCTACTTTTCCATTAACGGTAAATTTTGTACTGTCTTTGCAGCTTACAGTCAAAATAGCTACTAAGCAAACGATATAGCTTAAACTTTTCATATTTATTTTAATTTTTCTATAATTAAATCACTTATCTTCTTAGCATCAGCTTTACCTTTTGCTAACTTCATTACTTCACCCACAAACAGCCCTAAAACTCCCTTTTTACCTGCTTTATAGGCCTGCACTTGGGGCTCGAATTTTGATAACACAGCAGTTATATACGAAGAAATTTCATCGTTGTCTTCAACAATCAATAAATTTAATCGTGTGGCTACTTCAAGCACATTATCTGGAGCATTTAAAGCTGGAATGAGTTGTTGCAATGCATTTTGTTGACTTATCTTTTTATCATCAACTAAATTAATAACCTCAGCTAGTTGGTTTGGTTTAACCTTAAATTCGGCTATACCTATCCCCTTTTCATTTAACAAGGCTCTTATTCCACCATTTAACCAGTTTACCACACTTTTTTTATGATTTACAACGGGCAAAGCTGATAAAAGGTATTGATAAGTGTCTATATCTTGTGAAATAATCGTTGCATCGATTGTACTTATTCCGAGATCGTTTACCAATTGCTTCGCAAGATCTTTAGGTAAGGGTGGCATCGCTAATTTTATTTCAGTTAACCAACGGTCTGATATTTCGATAGGTGGCAAATCTGGATCTGGAAAATACCGATAATCGTTCGCTTCTTCCTTGCTACGCATGGGCGATGTAGTGCCTTTATCTGCATCGAAATTTAAAGTACTTTGAATAATTTTCTCGCCCTTCGCCGTTGCTTTAACTTGACGTGAAAACTCAAAATCCATTGCCCTGCGTACATTTCGGATAGAATTTAGATTCTTAACTTCACAACGTGTTCCAAAATCTTTTATGCCTTTGGGGCGGATAGAGATATTTGCATCACAGCGTAATGATCCTTCTTCCATATTTCCATCGCTCACATTTAAATGACGAACTAATTGCCTTATTTCGGTTAGCAAGGCGGATGCCTCTTCAGCACTTCGAATATCGGGCTCTGTTACAATTTCAATTAATGGAACACCTGCGCGGTTTAAATCAACATAAGAAAAAGATGGATCTTGATCGTGCATACTTTTACCTGCATCTTCTTCTAAATGAATACGGTTAATGCCAATTCTTTTTTCTTCGCCATTGGCCAAAACAACTGTTAAATAACCATTGGTACAAATCGGGCTATTATCTTGTGTAATTTGATAACCTTTAGGTAAATCGGCATAGAAATAGTTCTTACGATCAAAAAAATTATACTGATTGATCGTACAATTTAAAGCTAATCCGATTCTGATGGCTTTTTCTACTACTTCCTTATTGAGTTTAGGAAGAGCCCCTGGTAAGGCTAATGAAACTGCAGAGATATTAGTGTTAGGATTTGCCCCAAAAGTGGCACTATCTGACGAAAATACTTTAGACTGTGTATTTAACTGCACATGTATTTCTAAACCAGAAACCAATTCAAAATCTGAAGGAGCAGCTACTGTATTTGTACTCATTAAAGGATAATATGTTGATTTTACCCTTCAAAGATAAACCAAAAATGTATCAAAATTGTGATTTTAAGGTAACATTCTGCTTGTGGCACGTAATTCGCATTACAGGATGTACACAAAAATGAAATACGATGAATAAATTAATCTTAATGGTATTAGTGGCTAGTGCCACCGCCATTTATCAACCCGCAAAAGCACAGCTAAGTGTACAGATTAACATTGGTTCGCAACCAAATTGGGAACCTAGAGGTTATGATTATGTAGATTATTATTACCTCCCAGAAGTAGAAAGTTATTATCATGTTCCTACTAGACAATTTGTTTATTTAGAACGAAATAGATGGGTGCACCATAGGAGTTTACCTGCTCGATACAGAAATTACGATCTCTATCATGGTAGAAAAGTAGTAATTAATCAGTCTAGACCATACTTGCAACATCATACGTATAGAGCGAATTATTCGAGATCAAATATGAGGTATAATGAAGCAAGGCATGATGATTATAAATATGCTAAAAAACACAATAAATATGAAAAACGAGATCATAAATATCAAAAAAGAAAACATTAGATAGTGTTTATCTGTTACCATTTAAATACATATTTTATGATGAAAAAATTAATCTTGGTGGGGGTGTTAGGAATTAGCCTCCTACTACAAAATACGGTAAGTGCGCAAGTAAGTATAAATGTAAATATCGGCTCTCAGCCATTATGGGGGCCTGTAGGTTATGATCATGTAGATTATTACTACCTGCCAGATGTTGAAAGCTATTACAGTGTCCCAAGAAGACAATTTATTTACCTAAACAATGGGAACTGGATATTTAGTAGCTCACTACCTGCAAGATATAGTAGTTATAATTTATACAATGGATATAAAGTTGTTGTTAATGAAAATCGCCCGTATCTAAATTTCAATACGCATAAGGTTAAGTATGTGAAATATAAAAATTGGGGAGGAAAACAAAAAGCGATTAAATATAGCAACGACAGAAAATATTATGTTGTAAGCGGTCACCCTAATGGAACACCACCTGGTCAGGCTAAAAAAATAATGGGAAAGTCTGGTGGAAATGGGAAAGCAAAGGGAAATAATGGCAAAGGAAAAAATTAAACATAGTACTTAAAGCAAAAAACCACTTAATTTCTTAAGTGGTTTTTTTATGACTAATTTATTCTATCCAGATTAAAATCTTGGTCCAAAAGCTATTCCAATTCTAGGATAAGCGAACATGCTTTGATATTCATCTCTTTTATCTTCAGCTAAAATTTTCCCTAAACCAAAATAAGCATCCATCACAAAGCTTTTCGAAAACATAAGTTTTAATCCGAATGCTCCACCAACACCGCCGTTATTTGCCATTTTCTCTCTTGGTGTGTTTTGATAGGATGGACCGTGGAGATCGTGTCCTAACTTATCTACAGCCCTTAAAAGAACAACGTTCAACTCCAAGAAAAACGTTTTATGTGTTTTTGGGAAATAATATCTAAAATGCGGAGTAATCATATAATCGATTTTATATTCTCGATTTCTTCCAGCAACTGAGATACCTATAGATGCTTGGTTCTCCATTAATCGCTCGTAGGTAATCTCGGGAAGTTCAAATTTTCCTATCACACTATAAAGTAAATTAAGTTTAAGTTCATTTGCCTTAATTTTCGGCTTTGATAAACTATCTGTTTGTGCATAAGTTAAACTTATCCATACCAAACATAAAAGTAAGAGTGTTAATTTTTTCATAAGACTTAAAATCGTTTACCAATTGTTATCCCAATTCGTGGGTAGGCTTCAACACCAGAATTAGAGTTATCACCAAACCTTCTACCTACACCAAGATAAGCTTCGCCAAGAAAGCCATTACGCGTTAAAAATTTAGCTCCGGCGGCAGCTCCCATGCCAAAACTAGTGGTACTGCTTTTAAAAGACTGGTTATTATATCCTGGAGTATAATAAGAGGAATGACTATAATAATAATTATTGTAATCTCGAACAGTTGTCACACTAGCATTTCCTTCAATAAAAAAACCATTAGCCTTTTTCGCACCAAAGTACAAACGAAAGTGAGGGATAAATCCGAACTTATAGTCTATAGTTTTATCCAAGCCTACAAAAACAGAAGCACCTACACCCATATTATCAGCAAGAAGCCTTTCGTAGCTAATTTCTGGTGCTCCAATTACCGTAAACAAAAGATTAATTTTTAATTCATTGTTACCTCCATGCCCCATGGCTTCGGCATTTTTTTGAATTGATTTTTTTACAGTATCAGTTTTTTGAGCATAACTCAGTAGTGAAGAGGCCAATATTAGACCCATAAGCAGAATTTTCTTCATATTTGGTTTAAGTTTTATGTGTTTATTGCTTAAACGATAAAACTAGTTGAAAAGCTACAGTTAGAAAATTTAAATCTCAAAACCGCTTTCCGAGTGAAATCCCAATTCTTGGAAAATCCTGAATTGAATATCCAATTCTATATGCTAATAACTTGCCTCCACCAGCATAAGCTTCCCCAAAAAACCCATTTCTAGTTAAATATTTAACACCTACAGCAACACCTAAAGTAAAATTTGTGCTTGTAACTTTATAAATATGTGCAACATCTGCATAATACTCATCTTCAAGTGTTAAAATACCCGTGTTACCTTCTATAAAAATGCCGCTAGCTTTCTTTTTACCAAAATAAAGACGATAATAAGAGGCAAAGCTAAATTTATAAGCTACCGAATTATCTAAAGCTACAAAGACCGAAGCACCTAGCCCCATGTTATCTGCTATAATACGTTCATAGCTTAACTCTGGCATTCCATTTATAACATTCAACAAATTTAATTTCAACTCATTGTTTCCACCATGACCAAGTGTTTCGGCATTTCTCTGTATCGAGCTTTTTAAAGAATCTGTTTTTTGAGCAAAGCCCAATAATGATGAGGCTAAAAGCAAGCCTAACAGTAATATTTTACCCATAGATAGGCTTATTTTTTTTAGCATAAACGAGAAAATCAACTGAAAAGCTACAGCCGTTTTTCGATTATATGCTTAAAAAATCTTTTGCCCTTACCAACACGTTTGTTAATCCTTCGGCATTTTTTCCTCCTGCGGTAGCATAAAATGGTTGTCCGCCTCCCCCCCCTTGTATTTCCTTACCTAACTCGCGTACAATTTTAGCAGCATTTAACTGGTCCGAAACTTTATTTTCGGCAATCATAACGGTGATACCTGGTTTCTCATCAATTAAAGTAGTTAACACTAGGTATAAATCTGGGACCAAAGCTTTTACTTCGAAAGCAAGATTTTTAACTGCTTCAGCATTTGGTAAATCAACATGAGTAGCAATAAAATTAATTCCGTTAATTAACTGTGCCGTATCTGCAATTTCTTGCTTCATATTACCAGCTTTAACAAGAATACTTTTCTCCACTTCTTTTTTAAGGCGGGTATTTTCATCAATCAAGGTTTGAACTGCTAAAGCAATATTTTGATTCCCTTTAAATAAACTCTTTAATTGATTAAGCTCATTATTCTGATTAACAATATATTGCTCGGCTTTAGCAGCTGTAATTGCTTCAATTCTACGAACGCCGGCTGCAACTGCACTTTCCGAAATAATTTTAAAATAACCAATCTGACCAGTTGCTTTTACATGGGTTCCTCCACAAAGTTCTTTCGAAAAATGATCATCAAATGTAACAACACGCACAAAATCTCCGTATTTTTCGCCAAATAAGGCGGTTACGCCAGAGCTGATGGCCTCATCATAAGGCACATTACGTTGTTCTTTTAATATTATATTTTCTCTTATTTTTTGGTTCACTATATGTTCTATTTCAGCTAAATCCGCTTCACTCACCTTAGTAAAATGAGAGAAATCGAAACGGAGATTATCCGAGTTAACCAAACTCCCCTTCTGATTTACGTGCGCTCCTAACACTTTCTTTAACGCCGCATGTAATAAGTGGGTAGCTGAGTGATTGTCTTCCGTAAGTACACGTTGATCTTCGTTAATTACTGCCCAAAATGCACCTTCAACATCGGCTGGTAAAGTATCGGTATAATGTACAATTACACCATTTTCTTTTTTTGTATCGGTAATTTCTACCCAAAACTGCCTACTATGGTCCTCTAAACGACCAGTATCGCCAACCTGACCACCACTTTCGGCATAAAAAGGAGTTTGACGCAATACAATTTGATACTGTTCTTTTCCCTTTGCACTTACTTTGCGGTATTTTAAAATTTGTGTTTCAATTTCTGTTAAATCGTATCCTACAAATTCGGTATCATTATCTTCGTTAACAATTACCCAATCGCCGGTATCTACAGCCGTTGCGGCACGAGAGCGGTTTTTTTGCGCTTCGAGGGCTTTGTTGAAGCCTTCCATATCAACGGTTAAACCCTTTTCGCGAGCCATCAGCTCTGTTAAATCAATTGGGAAGCCAAACGTATCATATAGCTCAAAAGCAAAATTTCCATCAATTACAGATTTGGTTTCATAACGTTCAAACCGTTGAATACCAGTAGCCAGTGTTCTCAAAAACGAAACCTCTTCCTCTAGAACTACTTTTTGAACAAAATCTTTCTGCAAATACAATTCATCAAAAATCCCTTTAAACTGATCTGCTAATACTGGCACTAATTGATTTAAAAAAGGTTCTTTAAAGTTCAAAAATGTATAAGCATATCGTACAGCGCGACGTAAAATACGGCGAATTACATAACCGGCTTTGTTATTTGAAGGCAATTGTCCATCGGCAATTACAAAAGAAATCGCCCTAATGTGATCGGCCATTACACGCATGGCAACCGCCTCATTCCATCCCTTCTCGCCAGGCTCACAATCACCAATATACTCAAATCCAGATTTTTCGGCAATAAACTGAATAAGTGGTTGAAAAACATCACTATCGTAATTAGAGCTTTTGCCTTGCAACACACGTACTAAACGTTCGAAGCCCATTCCAGTATCTACATGTTGTGCAGGAAGCGATTTCAGTGAACCATCTTTTAAACGGTTAAACTGCATAAATACATTGTTCCAAATCTCAATAACCTGAGGATGGTCTGCATTTACAAGGTCTTTCCCACTTATCGCCTCACGTTCAGCACTAGACCTGCAGTCGACATGAATTTCGGAGCATGGCCCACATGGCCCAGTATCTCCCATTTCCCAAAAATTATCTTTTTTGTTCCCTAGTATTATACGATCTTCGGGCACAAACTGTTTCCAAAGCTCAAAAGCCTCAGTATCTCGAGGTAAACCCTCTTTATCATCACCCTCGAAGATAGAAACGTATAATTGGTCTTTAGGAATTTTATACACTTCGGTAAGCAATTCCCAACTCCAAGCAATGGCTTCTTTTTTAAAATAATCGCCAAAACTCCAATTTCCAAGCATTTCGAACATGGTATGATGATACGTATCAATCCCTACCTCTTCTAAGTCGTTATGCTTACCCGAAACCCTTAAGCAACGTTGCGTATCGGCTACACGGGCATATTTTATGGCGGCTTCGCCTAAAAACAAGTCTTTAAATTGGTTCATCCCCGCATTGGTAAACATTAATGTAGGATCGTTTTTAACTACAATTGGAGCCGAGGCTACAATGTGATGTTGTTTGCTTTTAAAAAAATCTAAATAGGTCTGTCTTATTTCTTTAGCCGTCATGGCTACAAAATTAAAATTTTATTGCGGTATTCTACTAAAATCCATTTACATTTGAATACTTTAAGTAAAAGCCACAATTCATTAATAATCAGATAAAACCATGCCATACAAAGAGAGAGAGATCAATAAAATGTATTACACCATGGGTGAAGTAACCGAAATGTTTGGTGTAAATGCTTCTCAAATTAGGTTTTATGAGAAAGAATTTGATGTGTTACAGCCTAAGAAAAACAAAAAAGGCAATCGATTATTTACCCCCGAAGATGTAGAGAACTTAAAGATTATTTTCCATTTGGTAGATGATAAAGGTTTTACCTTAAAAGGCGCAAAAGAGCATCTTAAAAACAACACTACCGAAGTTAAAGAAAATCAGAAGGTAATTGCTTCACTAGAAAAATTGAAAGATTTTTTATTGAAGTTAAACGAAGAAATTTAGTTTATTTTTTTTAAAAAAAATAAACTATTTAATTAGTTAATTAGTATACTTGTGTTTTATAGTCTATTAACTTCTTACTCTTCATTTTTTCGCCAATGTTTAAGTCTTTTTTAATTGCCATTCTTTTTAGCAGCTTTTATATTGGTGCTTGTGCTCAGGTTTTAGATAGCATTAGACTTAAAACACCGAAGAAAGACACGCTTATATTAATTACGCAGCAAGATGTGAATGATTACATCTCATTGCGAAATATCACAGATACGGTTGGAAATCTTGAAAGCTATCTGAAAGTTATTGGAGATGCAAAACAAATTTTAGCAATGCAATCGAGATGGACCTATGACCATGCATTGCAGTTTACCGAACGAAGCGAAAAGTTTCAAAAGATTATTAAAAAACCAATTACAGCTGCCGATATTTCGGAATATATGGCTATTAGAAAAATAGTTGGCGATACAACCGGGAAAACACCTGATTATTTAAAGATCATTAAATCTGCCAAATTAAGGTTTCACCTACCAGGATTTATGAAAGGTTTATATAAAGAGGTAGACTATGAAACAGCCCTAAAGGAAGAAGAAGAAAATCTAAGGTTAAGGAACATGGTGGATAAGGTGTTGGTAATTAAAAGCCAACGTAAAATGTACCTACAAAAAAAGGGAAAAACTATTAAAACATATACAATTGGACTGGGGCCTAAACCAATAGGACAAAAAGAATATGAGGGTGATGGAAAAACACCTGAGGGAATTTACAAACTAGATTATCAAAAATGGGATGGCTCAACTTTTCATTCGTTTCATCTCTCCTACCCAAATGATATCGACAAAGCAAGAGCGAAAAAGAGAGGTCTTACCGCTGGAAGCAATATTATGATCCATGGCACTTCAAAAGGCATCAAAAAGAAAAAGGATTGGACTAATGGCTGTATTGCATTAAACAATATAGATATGGCTGAATTTAAAAAAATGGTTTATTTAGAAACTGAAGTAGAGATTCGAAAGTAGGTTAAACAAAAAAGCTAATACCCGCACCAGGAGCATTAGCTAAACCAACAAACAAATTAACAATTATTTAGACGTTAAAACGGCTAAATTACTTTTACTATTTTTTAGTACAAAATCAATATCTAATTTTAGTTCATCTTTCGGTAGGTCATTAAATAGATCACTTAATTTAAGCAATTTAGTACCTTTAAAAGTAATACTTTGATCGCTATTAACTATAAATCCTAATTGAAAACTAGTGGTACTCTTTATACCATCAACATCAAGCGTTCCAACAAAATGTACCATACCCATGATAGGCAATATCATTACACGAGTTTGTTCGAATGTAATTTTTTTATCCTTCAATACACTATCAAGAAGCATAGTAGGCAAAATTAATTTCAATCTATAAATTTCGTCAAGCTGACCATCTTTAATCAAATAAGCGCCTTCGCTTTTAATCCCTTTGCTCGATTCTACAACTGGCTCTATTGCCATTTTTAATTGTGAAGCAGAAACCGCTTTATAAAATGTCTGAGCATTTACCAACTGAACAGATAGGCCAAAAAATACAATTAGTATAAAAGCGAAGCGAGTAGAGCCAGAATAAGTTGTGTGCATGTAATTGTTTCTCATAGCGTTAATGTTTATAGTCGATCATTTAGCCGTGCAAGCTGCTGTAATAAAAGTTTAACATAGGTAGATGTTAAATATAAATTCTATTTTCACCGTGCCATTAATCTAAAATAAACGAATTATTTGTAATATAATAATTTTTTACTAAAAATATTATTCCTAAAAGATGTAAAAATCGACCAAAACAACGTTTAATTACTGATTATTAACAGGTTACATCACTTTAATTATTTTAAATTATTTTTTTCCACACATAAAAATGTTAATAAACATAAATTTAACACTGGGGTAATATATACACACATTATGTATTATATTCCCCATATAGGGTAAATATTTCTACATAAATAATTTTAAAAATAAAAACGATCACCTTACTACCCTATATTTCAATTTAATTAGCAAACGTTTCAGTTGTAATTAAAACAATTTGCGCATTGCGCTGTCATTTAATCATTTATTAATACCATAAGGATGAAATCGATAAAAAAATGCATATATATTGTTGAAGATAATGAAGATATAAGGGAGATACTTGAATACCTTTTAACGGAAGAACATTATAAGGTGAAAGTTTGCCCCAATGTGAAAGAATTTTGGATTCAAATGAAAAAGCATTTACCTGACATGGTTGTATTGGATGTTATGTTGCCCGATGGAAATGGAATGGAAGTTTGTGAAAAAATGAAAAAGGAAATGAAAACATATGCTATACCAGTTATGATGATGTCTGCAAATTATCATTTTATGAGTTTAAAAGAAAAATGTGGCGCCGAAGAATTTATCAGCAAACCTTTCGACATTAATAATTTTGTAAGTCGAGTTAAGCGATATTTAGATTAAAATTATCTAAGTTTAACAATAAAAACTAAACTAACCAGTTATAATGCCATGAAACCTCTAGATAAAACCTATGCTTTCCCAGCCATTATTGCATTGGCTATATTAATATCAGCTGTAGTCTTTGCTCGTGCATACACCTATAAATACAAAGATAAAAGCCGGGTTATGGTTACCGGAAAGGCAGAAAAAGATTTTGTGAGCGACCTAATCGTATGGCGTGGCGATTATTCAAGAGTGAGCATGGATTTAAAAATTTCGTATTCGAGCTTAAAGAATGATGAGCTGGCCATCCGATCATATTTAACTAAAAAAGGAATAAAGGATAGTGAGGTTGTTTTTTCGGCAGTAAACATAAATAAACTCTATAACCCTCAATATGATAACAATGGAAGGCTAATCTCTAATAATTTTGGGGGATATAGCTTAACTCAAAATGTAAAAGTTGAGTCGACAAACATTGAACAAGTAGAAAAAATTAGTCGCGAAATTACTGAATTGATTCAAAGTGGAATCGAACTTAATTCGGCAGCTCCCTCCTACTATTACACTAAAATGTCGGAGTTAAAAATCGATTTGTTAGCCAAAGCGAGTAAAGATGCTAAAGAACGTTCTCAAAGCATTGCCGAAAATGCAGGGAGCAGTTTAGGAGATTTAAAGTATGCAAATATGGGTGTATTTCAAATAACAGGCAAAAATAGTAACGAAGATTTTAGCTATGGAGGTGCGTTTAATACATCTTCAAAAAATAAAACAGCTAGCATAACAATACGCACTGAGTACGCGGTGAAATAAATGCTATTTCTTTTTAAAATGATATCCAATACCAATTTCAAAATTTCCATTTGAGTACCCCCTTAACGCCGATGTACCCGACGTATAAACGGTTAACAAAGAAAGATCTTTTACCTTTAAACCTACACCAAATGAAATGCTTTGTGTACTATGATATACGGCAACAGCATTAAACTTATTTGAAGCAAAAGCAACATTTAAGCCAGCATCAATAACATCATCATATCCCCTCACTCCTCTGTAGCTAATTTTTGGTTCAAGACTTATTGCATTCTTCATGCTATCTAAACTAATCTTATAACTTATTGCCGTGAAAAATGTATTCCAGTTTGCTGTATTATATTGTTCTTTTCTTAAGAAATATTTAATGTTCGGTATAGCACCTTGGATATTGAGTTTATTGGAGGTGTATGCAATTCCAAAATCACCATCTAACACCGCTGATCTTTCGTTAAAACGCTGAGCAGAAATATCCAAAATCTCCCCATTAATATCCTCCGTACTTAAACGATCGGTTAACGACCCCAACGATAAACCAAAATGCAATTGATCATCTTTTTCATTAAGGGGTAAGTGATAAGCATAGGTAGCCACCACCCTTGTACGTTTAAGCAAACCCGCTTTTTCACTGTACATATTCAATCCCAAACCCACTCTATTAGATCTGTTGTCTAAGGTTGCGAATTGTATGGACGGTGAACCTGGAATCGAGCTCCACTGTTTAGTGTAACCGGCATTAAGACGTAAGCCAGATTCTAGGCCTGCCAAGGAAGGATTACTAATGTATTGATTTTGAAAAAACTGAGCTGTTAATGCATTTAATTGTGCATAGCTAGAACTACTACATAGTAAAAATAGCATTCCCATAATCACATTTTTGCACAGTGTATAATTTTCTTTTCGCGAGTTCATTTTGTTATTGTTTTACTATGGTTATAAAACCGCTTTTTGGTTTCTTCCCTTGACCAAAATCAATCGTATAATAGTAGGTGCCTTCTTCTAGGGTCAGCCCATTTACCGTACCATCCCAGTTGTTTTTATAGCTTTTAACTCTATGTAATATTTTACCCACTCTATCAAATATTGTGACGGTATTATTAGGGTAGAGATCAATGTTCTTTACTATAAAGCGATCATTTACCCCATCCCCATTTGGCGACATAATATTGGTGGCCTCTACTACCTCTATATTCTCTTTTACATCGAGCGTTATTGTTTGTGTGCTTGTTTTACCAAACTGACTTGTTCCCGTAACTGTGTATGTAGTGGTTAAGGTTGGGCGAACTGTAAGTATCGCTGTATTCTGCCCACTAAGGATACCGTTTGCTGTTGTCCATTGATAATTCGTAGCCCCCGATGCAGTTAATATTACAGTTTCTCCCAAGCTAATATTTGTACCTTTATCACTCACAATTGTAATTATCGGAGTAGGGTTATCATTAATTTTAAGTGTTTGCACTACTGGAGTTGCTATAGTATAATTCTGATTTCCTGCTTGGCTAGCCGTAATGCTAACAGTTCCCGGACCTAAAATTTCTACTTGATTGCCATTAATAATTCTTGCAATTGCAGGATTACTGCTTACATAGGTTAGCGCAAGTCCAGACGAAGAGGTTGCGTTTAAACTAAATATTGGATCTGTATTTAATTTATCAGCGAGGGCAGCAAATGTAATTGTTTGCCCAGCCTGATTAATGGTAAAGTTTGCATTTACACTGTTTGCATTGTAGTTTGAATTTATTAAACTAGTCACAACTGCATAATTCCCTGCGGCTGTTGGCACAATTGTACTTCCGTTATAGGTACTGAGTACACCAGTTAAATTTACAGGATTTGTACTTACCGTTATAGATCGTGGTGAACCTGTATAATTTTGAGAAAGATCACTCAAAGATAGTGTTGCCGTAGCTTTGGCAATTACCATAGTACCTGTAGTACTCGCCATATAGTTCGAGTGATTCAAATTAGCTACAACAGTATAAGTTCCAGCAGCAGTTGGTGAAGTTGTGTTTCCATCATACATGATTAAAATATCCGACAAGCCTATCGGTGCTATCGTTGCGCTGGCTGTTTTCGGAGACCCATCATAGGTATGTAAAAGTGAAGAAAGCGTTAAGGCAGCAACCGCTTTGTTTACAGTTAAAACTTGTGGCACATCTGCTGCTGCAGTATAATTTGCGTTTCCTGCCTGACTTGCAGTAATTGTAGTTGATCCGGCACCAACAACAGTTACTATGTTCCCATTTACAGTAGCTACTAATGGATTAGAACTTGTAAATAACACTGGATTCCCAGACGCTCCACCACTTGCAGAAATAGTGAAAGGCGCATCTCCATATGTCTTATCTCCTATCGTTCCAAAAGCAATTACCTGGTTTAAATTTCCAATCACTAAATTTCCAGTCACGTTAACTGCGTCATAATTTGCATTGATCATACTTACAACAACGGCATACGTTCCTGCTAAAATTGGCACAGTAGACGAACCGTTATAAGTAATAACAACTCCACTAATATTCGACGGATTTGTCGTTACAGTTACCGGTCGTGGCGTTCCATTATAATTTTGATTGAGCCCTGATAAAGTAAGTATAGCTGTAGCTTTTTCGATGGTAAGTGTTCCAGTCACAACTGCCGCTGTGTAGTTAGTATTCGATAAATATGCACTAAGTGCATATGTACCTGCAGCTGTTGGTGGGGTTGAACTTCCATTATAACTAACAGAAACGTCAGTCAAATTAGCTGGGTTAGTTGTAACAGTTACTAACTTTGGCATTTCACTATACACCTGAATTAAGTTGCTAAGTTGAATTGTTGCCAATGCCTTATTTACAGTTAATGTTCTAGCAACTTCAGCAGCAGCTAGATAGTTTCCATTACCCTGTTGACTAGCAGTAATAGTTGTGACGCCCGCACCAATTATCGTTACAGTATTTCCGCTAATAGTAGCAACTGATGGATTAGAGCTTACGTAAGTTATTGCATTTCCAGATGCACCTCCAGATGCTGTTAGAGTAAATGGCAAATCTCCATAAGTTTTAGTTGGTAAACTGGCAAAGCTTATCGTTTGATCTATTTTACCAATTATTAAAATTCCAGTGGCATTTGCAGCGGTGTAATTGCTGTTCGTTAAGCTGGCAATCACGGCATAGCTTCCTGCAACAGTCGGTGCAGTTGCACTGCTATCGTAAGTGATGTTTATACCGCTTAAGCTTGAAGGCGTAGTGGTTGTGGTAACAGCCTTAGCTGTACCATCGTAAACTTGGGAAAGGTTAGCAAGAGCAATACTTGCCGCCGCTTTATCAACGATGAGCTGAACCGTAGTGGTGGCTCCGGCATAGTTCGCCGTCGCTCCAGCAGTTACGCTCAAGGTATGTGTTCCGGCATCCAGGATCGTACCCAGTGCTGGGCTGTACGTTAATGTGCCCTGTGCAGTCGCATTCAATTGGGTAGCGCTTAGTGCAGTACCATAAACGATATTAGATGGCGTATTCCAGGTGATGCTTTGGGTGGCCGGTGCAATGGTCAGCGTCCCGGTCGCATCAGCTGCCGTATAATTGTTATGGGTCAAGCTGGCAATCACGGCATAGCTGCCTGCAGCAGTCGGTGCAGTCGCACTGCCATCGTAGGTAATGTTTGTGCCGCTTAAGCTTGAAGGTGTACTGGTAGCTGTAGCTGATTTCACCGTGCCATCGTACACATGGGCAAGATTGCTCAAAGCGATACTCGCATTTGCCTTATCCACTACCAATTGAACCGTCGTTGTGGCAGCTGCATAGTTTGCAGTTGCTGCAGCAGTCACGCTCAGGGTATGTGTTCCGGCAGCCAGGATCGTACCCAGTGCAGGACTATAGGTCAGTGTGCCCTGTGCAGTCGCATTCAATTGGGTAGCTGAAAGTGCAGTGCCGTAAATGATCGTGCTTGGCGTATTCCAAGTGATGCTTTGAGCGGCCTGTGCAATGGTCAGCGTCCCAGTGGCATCAGCTGCCGTATAGTTGGCATTGGTCAAGCTGGCGATCACGGCATAGCTGCCTGCAGCAGTCGGTGCAGTGGCACTGCCATCGTAAGTGATGTTTATACCGCTTAAGCTTGAAGGTGTTGTGCTTGCCACAGCCGATTTCACCGTGCCATCGTACACATGGGCAAGGTTAGAAAGGGCTAGCGTAGCAGTAGCTTTGTCTACAATAATGGTTACCGTCGTTGTTGCAGCTGCATAGTTCGCCGTCGCTCCAGCGGTCACGCTCAAGGTATGCGTTCCCGCATCCAGGATCGTACCCAGTGCAGGACTATAGGTCAGTGTGCCCTGTGCAGTCGCATTCAACTGGCTTGCCGATAAAGCTGTGCCGTAAATGATATTAGATGGCGTATTCCAGGTGATGCTTTGGGTGGCCTGTGCAATGGTCAGCGTTCCAGTGGCATCAGCTGCCGTATAATTGTTATGGGTCAAGCTGGCGATCACGGCATAGCTGCCTGCAACAGCCGGTGCAGTGGCACTGCCATCGTAAGTGATGTTTATACCGCTCAAGCTTGCAGGGCTTGTACTTGCCACAGCCGATTTCGCCGTGCCATCGTAAACATGGGCAAGGTTGCTTAACGCGATACTCGCATTTGCCTTATCCACTACCAATTGAACCGTCGTTGTTGCAGCTGCATAGTTCGCTGTTGCTGCAGCAGTCACGCTCAAGGTATGCGTTCCGGCATCCAGGATCGTACCCAGTGCTGGGCTATAGGTCAGTGTGCCCTGTGCAGTCGCGTTCAATTGGGTAGCTGAAAGTGCAGTGCCGTAAGTAACATTGCCTGGCGTATTCCAGGTGATGCTTTGGGTGGCCTGTGCAATGGTCAGCGTCCCGGTCGCATCAGCTGCCGTATAATTGGCATTGGTCAAGCTGGCAATCACTGCATAGCTTCCTGCAACAGTCGGTGCAGTCGCACTGCCATCGTAGGTAATGTTTATGCCGCTTAAGCTTGAAGGTGTACTGGTAGCTGTAGCTGATTTCACCGTGCCATCGTACACATGGGCAAGGTTAGATAGGGCTAGCGTAGCAGTAGCTTTGTCAACAGTGATGGTTACGGTCGTTGTTGCAGCTGCATAGTTGGCAGTTGCTGCAGCAGTTACGCTCAAGGTATGTGTTCCGGCATCCAGGATCGTACCCAGTGCTGGGCTATAGGTCAGTGTGCCCTGTGCAGTCGCGTTCAATTGGGTAGCGCTTAGTGCAGTACCATAAACGATAGTGCCTGGCGTATTCCAGGTGATGCTTTGGGTGGCCTGTGCAATGGTCAGCGTTCCAGTGGCATCAGCTGCCGTATAATTGTTATGGGTCAAGCTGGCGATCACGGCATAGCTGCCTGCAACAGTCGGTGCAGTTGCACTGCCATCGTAAGTGATGTTTATACCGCTTAAGCTTGAAGGCGTAGTGGTTGCGGTAACAGCCTTAGCTGTACCATCGTAAACTTGGGCAAGGTTAGCAAGAGCAATACTTGCCGCCGCTTTATCAACGATGAGCTGAACCGTAGTGGTGGCTCCGGCATAGTTTGCAGTTGCTGCAGCAGTCACGCTCAGGGTATGTGTTCCGGCAGCCAGGATCGTACCCAGTGCAGGACTATAGGTCAGTGTGCCCTGTGCAGTCGCATTCAATTGGGTAGCTGAAAGTGCAGTGCCGTAAATGATCGTGCTTGGCGTATTCCAAGTGATGCTTTGAGCGGCCTGTGCAATGGTCAGCGTCCCAGTGGCATCAGCTGCCGTATAGTTGGCATTGGTCAAGCTGGCGATCACGGCATAGCTGCCTGCAGCAGTCGGTGCAGTGGCACTGCCATCGTAAGTGATGTTTATACCGCTTAAGCTTGAAGGCGTACTGGTAGCTGTAGCTGATTTCACCGTGCCATCGTACACATGGGCAAGGTTAGATAGGGCTAGCGTAGCAGTAGCTTTGTCTACAGTAATGGTTACGGTCGTTGTTGCAGCTGCATAGTTGGCAGTTGCCCCAGCGGTCACGCTCAAGGTATGTGTTCCCGCATCCAGTACCGTACCCAGTGCAGGACTATAGGTCAGTGTGCCCTGGGCAGTCGCGTTCAATTGGGTAGCTGATAAAGCTGTGCCGTAAATGATATTAGATGGCGTATTCCAGGTGATGCTTTGGGTGGCCTGTGCAATGGTCAGCGTTCCAGTGGCATCAGCTGCCGTATAATTGTTATGGGTCAAGCTGGCAATAATAGCATAGCTTCCTGCAACAGTCGGTGCAGTTGCACTGCCATCGTAAGTGATGTTTATACCGCTTAAGCTTGAAGGCGTAGTGGTTGCGGTAACAGCCTTAGCTGTACCATCGTAAACTTGGGCAAGGTTAGCAAGAGCAATACTTGCCGCCGCTTTATCAACGATGAGCTGAACCGTAGTGGTGGCTCCGGCATAGTTCGCCGTCGCTCCAGCAGTTACGCTCAAGGTATGCGTTCCGGCAGCCAGTACCGTACCCAGTGCTGGGCTGTAGGTCAGTGTGCCCTGGGCAGTCGCGTTCAATTGGGTAGCTGATAAAGCTGTGCCGTAAATGATATTAGATGGCGTATTCCAGGTGATGCTTTGGGTGGCCTGTGCAATGGTCAGCGTTCCAGTGGCATCAGCTGCCGTATAATTGTTATGGGTCAAGCTGGCAATAATAGCATAGCTTCCTGCAACAGTCGGTGCAGTTGCACTGCCATCGTAAGTGATGTTTATACCGCTTAAGCTTGAAGGCGTAGTGGTTGCGGTAACAGCCTTAGCTGTACCATCGTAAACTTGGGCAAGGTTAGCAAGAGCAATACTTGCCGCCGCTTTATCAACGATGAGCTGAACCGTCGTTGTTGCAGCTGCATAGTTCGCCGTCGCTCCAGCAGTAACACTCAGGGTATGTGTTCCGGCAGCCAGGATCGTACCCAGTGCAGGACTGTACGTTAATGTGCCCTGTGCGGTCGCGTTCAATTGGGTAGCTGATAAAGCTGTGCCGTAAACGATATTAGATGGCGTATTCCAGGTGATGCTTTGAGTGGCCGGTGCAATGGTCAGCGTTCCAGTGGCATCAGCTGCCGTATAGTTGGCATTGGTCAAGCTGGCGATCACGGCATAGCTGCCTGCAGCAGTCGGTGCAGTCGCACTGCCATCGTAAGTGATGTTCATGCCCGTTAGGCTTGAAGGTGTTGTGCTTGCCACAGCCGATTTCACCGTGCCATCGTACACATGGGCAAGGTTAGATAGGGCTAGCGTAGCAGTAGCTTTGTCAACAGTGATGGTTACGGTCGTTGTTGCAGCTGCATAGTTGGCAGTTGCTGCAGCAGTTACGCTCAAGGTATGTGTTCCGGCATCCAGGATCGTACCCAGTGCTGGGCTGTACGTTAATGCGCCCTGTGCGGTCGCGTTCAATTGGGTAGCGCTTAGTGCAGTACCGTAAATGATATTAGATGGCGTATTCCAGGTGATGCTTTGGGTGGCCTGTGCAA
>JAZKGD010000003.1:0-238822 GCA_040386095.1 Bacteroidota bacterium
AATTGCGTTTTAAGGGGATAACAAGCAATAAGCACCGAGACTTGAAGGGTATATGGCGGATAACCGAGGGGAAAAACTTGAAATTCTAAAGCTGGCAGGAACATCGTTATCTTATGCTTTTTTATGCATGGAACGAACTTATATATGTATTGAGTTTCTACATCACGCTAGAAGTATTTTTTAAGCTGTTTAATTACTCTATTTTATACTTTTAATTAGTTTAACCATAATTATTATTAACCCCTCCTGAGGTCTTATTTTAAGTTCTTACGGAACTGCGCTATTTTTCGCTCGAGAATGATTTGTTACTTTCTTTATAGTTAATTCAGGTTGGTAACAATAGGACAGTAAAGGTCCTTCAGGAGCTGGTTCAGAGGAGTCGGAAATATCAATTTCTTCCTGTTCAGGTTGACAAAATTATTTGCCTTGTCCACAACTTTTGTAATTGATCCCAAATTTCAGAATAGCATGATGCAAAGATATTTAAGCAAAAAACCCCAGATTTCTCTGAGGTTTTTAAGTGGTAAGAAGTATGCAAATCACGAAACATTTCCTCACTGATTTGCGTAGAATCGTTGATTTGGAGTTATACTTGCACAACATTTAGTCGGCCATTCTTTTATCTTGGTCGACGCAGAAAGAGCTGTCGCAGAAGCAATTTACTATAAACTAAAAGATCGTTCAAGCCTGTATTTCATACTAAAGGAAACATTGGGATCGAAGATTTATTGCCAGACTTTGATAATCCCATCGTAGTAAGAAACTTAATATCTGAAAGCCCAATTATAAACAATCAAATGGGTCATGCCGCATCTTTAGAAAAGATCATGGTTGATATTTTTTGTGACCAGGAATTCAGTTTTCTACAAGGTGCGGAACTTTTCACTATTTATAAAAATGCATTCGATAAGTATACAATAAACCGTACTAAACTATTAAGATATGTGTCCAGAAAAGGTAAAGAAGAAAGAACTTCAACAAATCCTTGATCAACTTTATACCGTTAAAAGACCGTTTCACTTCAAATAAATTTTAGTTATTTTCAACCCAAAATTAATTAAGCTCTTAAAACAAGAAAAAAAATCCGGCTGCAAAGGCCCTAACAGTATTATTTTTACTATTGACAACCTCGATTTTTATTGGGGCTTGTAAAAAGGAAATGTTTAATGATGCAAAGTTATCTGATGCTCAGATTATCGAAAACGCCAAAACATGGTACTTGCAAGAAAAGATAGCGGTTCGTTCAAAACTTTCGGTGAATAGCACACTTACAGAAATTACGTTCGAGCCCAATTGGGAAAAGGCTAATGTTGAAAATGTAAATGGGAAACGAATTATAACTACTCCAGCAAAAACTAACCTTAGCAGGTACAGTTCTCTAGGCACTAAATATTCACTAATAATTGAAGAAAGTAAAGAAAGTCTGGTTGGAAAGATTGTTTCTGTCAACAACTTTAAGGCAAATGTCCCTTTGGGAAATTCTGAGCTGTATAAAATTGCTTTTACTGATGAAGATGCTTTCAAGCATTTAGGGGTTAGTGCCGATATTAGAATATTTGACCTCAACTTCAAAGAGAGAGAGCATGTATTGTACACTGAAAGGGGAGCTCGTGATATTTCTATAACAACTGCGAAAGTCGATAATTTTGACAAATCACTTAATCAAAAGACAACTACTACTGTTTGTTATGAAATCAATGTTTATATCTGGGGATATGACGATAACGGAGAACCTGCATTTGAGGCTTTAAATTTCGGTCAGTTCTGCCCCGAAATTAACCTGACTACAATAGATTTTATTCAATCATCAGAATATGGAGCATTGACACCGGAACAACAACTAGAAGCTTTATTGTCAATCGAAAATCCATTCAAAACCTGGTGGAATAGATTGAACGACAAAGAACAGGCATTGCTTAGATCAGAACCATGGAAAGCAATACAAGCGTTTAGCAATGCTTCCCGTGCAGAAAGCTATGCGCCAATTGCTTTCCCGTCTAGTGCTGCGAATATGCACCAAGATGCTTTTAGGCATGCTTATTGGTCTTATTTAAATGCAAGGAGCATTGGAGTTCCCTGGGCAATAACATTTGGAAATACCCACGAATACTACCAAACTGACTACAACCAAGTGCAAATGGATTTGCATAATAACGGTATTGGGGCAAATGCAGCATTAGATCCGAATTGCCCAACTACTGATGCAGGAGCTATACTATATCTAAGAAATAAGATTAGTGGGGGGCAAATGAAGTTTATCGTTAATGGCGTATTGGTCAATTCATATTGATACCTTTGTATATGAGAAATTTGATTTATGTACTGCTTTTAACATTACACCTTGGATGTAAAGTCGAGCAAACTCCAGATTTACTAAGCCCATTCATCAAAATGGAACTTGCAAAACAGAATGGGATTGTAGATATTAGTAAATTTGATAAAATAAAATGGGATAAGCTATATTTGATTTCTGCTTACCAGACCAGCCGAAGTTTCGATGAAACTGTCCTGCGATATGAAAATGAAATTGAGAATACTGGCATAACTCATAGTGAGGATTTTAATCTTATACTTCTATTTAATGGTAAAGAGTTAGTCAACTTTTCGACCGTGCAAATTCGCGATATTAACTTTGCTGGCGCTCATAAAGAAGCGAACTACAAAAATGTACCATACTTAAAGAATTCTGCTGTGTTCAGGTACAAGACCGATGCAAATGGGTTGAGATTTATTCCCACAAAGCAAATCTGAGCGGAATTATTTTAAATTCTTAATTCATCCTAAATCTCTCCCATACTCTCCAACTGTGGCTTACCAAGAGTTGTGGGAGGGTTTAATCTTTATTTCTTTGGTTAAGCAAGATTTATTCTTTCTATTGGATATTGTGCGGTTACTTTTATTGCAGTAGTGCTTCGGTTTGGTCAGTGCGTACCTGATAGAAAAATAGGTAATCGTCAACCTAAGCAATGCAACCGGTATGCCAACTTGCTTCACAAGTTATTCCTCATGCGCAATATCTTTATCTTTTAGATCACTCGCTACGCTCACGCCTTAAAAGCTAAACATTACTTGTAATTTTGCTCACCGTGCTTGTCGCAGATGCATCATTTGCAGTCATACCATTTGAAGGCAACCTCGCTATCACATAGTCAAATGTCACGCCTTTATTCTTGTTGTACGTACTTTGAAGCCATGCTAAAGCATTCTCCCTTCAAAGACATCTGCTCAGTTCGCTTTGACGGTGACCACTTGCGTTATTTTGAATCATCAGTTTTAATTTCTATTTTAGATTAGTAGTCAAACACTTAACGTAATCAAATATTTAATATGGCAACATCGGCACAACAAGGTGTTAGGTGTAGCTACAATATCAGTAGGTGGAATTGACCATACAGTAGTTGACCCGAAGGTAGTCTTTGCTATCGCATTAAAAGCTAAGGCAAGTTCAATCATACTTGCGCATAACCACCCAAGTGGTAATATAAATACAAGCTTAGTGGATAAACAGATAACTAAGAAGCTAAAGCAAGGAGGTGAGGTACTTGATATACAAGTGTGCGACCACATTATCGTTATCACAGATGGCTTTTATAGATATTCAGATGATGGATTGCTTTAATCGACGTGCGCCAAATGCAATGAATATAAACGAAAACACATACATTTATTTAAATAACTAATTGTTTAACAACATAGCATCAGAGAAAGCAACAATCTTAAATTAGGTTTTGAAAGGCACATAGAGCTATTAAAAAGCAAAAGGCCTCGATAAATCGAAGCCTTTTTAAGTGGTGAGAAGTATGCAAATCACGAAACATTTCCTATCTGATTTGCGTAGAATCATGGATTTGGAGATATAATTTGTTACTGGTCATTTTCTAGTTCAAATCTAATCCTATCTTGTTCTATTAGTTGTTTCAATTCTTCCTCTTTGGGGAGATATAGCCGATATTTACTTGCAAATAGTTTTTGATTTTCTGCAAGCATGGAATATTTAACTATCGTTTCATCTTTCTCTGTGCAAAGTATAATACCAATAGTTGGATTATCATCCTCACCTTTTTTCAAATCATTGTACATTCTAACATACATATCCATTTGCCCAATAGCGCCATGAGTTAGTTCATCAGTCTTCAAATCAATTAATACAAAGCATTTCAGATAATAATTATAAAAAACCAGATCAATAAAAAAATCAGAAGTATCAGTTACAATATGCTGTTGTCTTGCTACAAATGCAAATCCTTTTCCCAATTCCATTAGGAACTCCTGGAGGTGATTGATTAAAGCAGTTTCTATTTTATTTTCCGATGTGGTTACATCTGTTGGCAAACCCAGAAATTCGAATATATATGGGTCTTTTATTAATTGTTCGGGCTTTGGAGTTTGGGAATTATTGATATCCAATATTCGTCCCAAATATTGCGAGGTGACATTGCGTTGTAAAGTCCGGGTGTCCCATCCCCCTTCAACTGTATGAATTACATATTGATTTCTCAGATCTTCTGTTTCCAGGCGACTTATAATTCTGTAGTGTGTCCAGCTCAATTCGGTACGCACTGCGTTCCAAATTGGGAAAGCAATGTAAAATGCTCTCATGTTATTTAAATTACGTTCATCAAATCCCTTTCCAAACTCGAGTGCGAGTTGTTGTGCTAGGTTTTTTAAAACAGCTTTCCCGTATACAGCTTTAGCGTTACCGTGCTGCTCATCCTCCACAATAAGATGCCCAATTTGCCAATACATCTGCAATAAAATGGCATTGCTATTTTGATATGCTTTTCGTCTGGCATGAGTTACAATTTCTGTAATTTGCTTGAAAAGAGGGCTCGATTTTTCTAATTCGCTCATGCTAATGATTTCATTTAGTCAAAATTACAGAGAATAACTTTAATAAACCACCAGCGTCAGTTCTTTCAACAAGCTATCGATCTCTTAAAGCCATCTTGCAGTAACGAGTTCTGAAATTACTTATTAAGTATCAGCAACACTAAATAGAGCGCTTTCCAATGATTTGTGTTCAATTTGTATCATAAACTAAATCATAAAAACATGAATGCTGTCGGATATTTAAGACTGAGTACCAGGGGCCAGTCTAAATCATTGGAATACCAGGAAAACATTATCAGGAATTATTGCAACAACAACCACCTTAAGATATTAGAGATATTTAGTGACAATGGTCAGAGCAGCTATACCTTTGATCGTCCAGACTATCTTGCTCTGGAACAATTCATCAAAAAGCATAAAGGACATTGCCAATATCTTGTCGTACTGGATCACGACCGGTTCAGTAGAAATCTACCGGATGCGCTCATAAAGATTGCCGAACTTGAAAGAAAATACGAAGTTGTTGTCATTTCTACCAATGAGAGAGTAGGCTTGGATACTTCCGATCCTGACGTTTTTATGAAAAGAGCCTTTGATTATCTAATGGCAAATAGGGAACTTCTTAATATCAGAGCCAGGGTAAGGCTGGGGCGTATAAATGCCATGGAACATGGCAGATATCTTGGAAAAGCACCTTATGGCTATCGAAATGTCAAATCTGAAAGACAGGAATGCTACATTGAAATAAATCAAGCCCAGGCTAAAATAGTCAGAAGAATATTTCGTGATTATCTTTTGGGAATAGATCCTTCTGTTATTCACGGGATAGTCAAAGAAAGGGGCTTTAGCAATTATGGAAAAAATGCAATCTATAATGTCTTGAGAAACTGCACGTATGCGGGACTGATTAAAGTCCCTGGATCCAAGGGATCGCTAGACAAACACGTTAATGCCACCCATAAACCAATTATTTCCGAATATGATTTTTGGGCCGTCCAGGAAAAACTTTGTAAAATAAAGGTACGAGTAAGTCGCTGCAGCGAAGACTTTCCCCTTCGAGGCCTGATAAAATGCTGTTGTGGAAGAATGCTTACGGCAGGATGGTCTAAAGGCCGTAACAAATACTATCTCTACTATAAATGCACTGGACATCCGAGCGCCAATGTCTCGGGCAACATATTACATGAAAAGTTTGAAAGGATACTTAGGAGTATCACATTTCTACCTTACCAAATTGATCTGATAAAGCAGATTATAAAACCGATGTTGAGAACCGCCAGAATTGTTGAGCATAGACTTGATAAGGAGAGATCGAGAAAGAAGACTTCGATAGAAAGGAAGATATTCCAACTGGAGGAAAAGTTTATTGACAATCTTATAGAGCATTCCGTCTATCAAAACTGGAGCAGGAAACTGAAGTTGGAACGATCAATATTGGAGAAAGAGCTTGAGGTAAGCAAAGCTGGAAAAGCAGCATTACAATTTGATATCGACAATTTACTTTCCGACAAGGTGGGATTGTTTGGAATTTATAGGAACTGCAATACTGAACAGAAGCACATAATAATCCATGCGATATTTAGAGATACGCTCACTTGGGAGGGCAATGGTTTCACTGCGTCCTTCTTCAATCCATCGTTAAATCACAACCTAAAAACTATACTAAAAATGATTTCAATAAAGAGTGCTTTTTCAGTCGGAGTATCTAACGAAGGGGTACTGATAAATTAATTTAAATATTTAACCGTATGAGAAAAGCAAAAAGAATACCTCTGAAGTTGCCGGAAGGCATCAGAGAAGAACATGATCTCCTTTTACTGGAAATAATTGCCGAAATAATCGTAAAAATATCTGCCCCAGAATCAGGGATAAGGAAAACTTTGAACCGTAAAGAACTAAAATAACTGCTGAAATAAGGGAATAGAGATATGCTAAACATCGAACCACTAGAATCAGTCAAATATCTGACTTACAATATCTTAAAAAATATAGAATCTTTTAAAATGTAAATTCTTGCGAAATACAAAAATAACAAAGCCCTAACTATTAACTAGTTAGGGCTTTTAAAGTGGTATGGGCCGGGATCGAACCGGCGACACATGGATTTTCAGTCCATTGCTCTACCGACTGAGCTACCGTACCTACTTCCCGTTTGGGATTGCAAATGTAGTGTCTTTTTTTGAAACTAAGAACATTTTTTCATTTTTCTTTTCTTAACCCGTAATCAAGCCACTATTATTCCTATAAATCAACCATTTACACCTTCAATTAAATTATGTTTATTCATATCCGTTCTAAATTTTTAATTTTATGCATGCATAATAATATATTTTAAATCTAAAACTTTTACCTTAGCCTTTAGATTAACCAATGTAAACTATGGCATCTCAACTACTTTTTATAATTCTTTGCCTCACAGGTATCGCCTTATTTAGCTTTAATGTGCGTAAAGTAATCCGCAATATAAAATTAGGGAAAGCCGCAGATCGTACCGATCAACCGGCAAAAAGATGGCTTACCATGCTCAAAGTTGCATTTGGGCAAACAAAAATGGCGGCTCGTCCTGTTCCTTTTTTATTGCATTTAGTCGTTTACCTCGGCTTTGTAATCATCAACCTCGAAGTGCTAGAAATTATGATCGATGGTATTTTTGGGACACACCGTGTATTTGCAGATTTGGGTAGTTTATATAATTTCTTAATCGGTTCATTCGAGCTGTTAGCCTTAGGCGTTTGGTTGGGTTGTGCTATTTTCTTAATTAGAAGAAACGTCATCAAATTAAAACGCTTTAGTGGTGTAGAAATGAAAAGCTGGCCAAAATCAGATGCCAACTACATTCTGATTACCGAAATACTTTTAATGACCGCTTTTTTACTAATGAATGCTGCTGATGCCAAATTACAAGCGCTAGGAGAAGCACACTATACAAATGCCGGCGCATTTCCGGTAAGTTCATGGTTACAAGGATTTTTACCCGAAAGCGCCAATAGTTTAATCGTAATCGAAAGAGTGTGCTGGTGGTTTCACATTATCGGCATTTTCGCTTTCTTAAACTACCTACCCTATTCTAAGCATTTTCATATTTTATTTGCCTTCCCCAATACCTACTTCTCTAACTTAGAGCCCAAAGGCGAGTTTACCAATATGACAAGCGTAACCAATGAAGTAAAAGCCATGCTCGACCCTTCTTTTGTTCCGGCCGAAACTGCACCAGGTAAATTTGGTGCAAAAGATATAAACGATCTTACTTGGATTAACCTCATGAATGCCTATACCTGTACCGAGTGCGGAAGATGTACATCAGTTTGTCCAGCAAATATGACGGGTAAACTGTTATCGCCTCGTAAAATAATGATGGATACTCGCGACCGAATGGAAGAGGTTGGGAAAAACATTGACAAACATGGCGTTGACCACCAAGATGGAAAAGCTTTATTAGACGATTATATTACCAGAGAAGAGATTTGGGCGTGTACGAGCTGTAATGCCTGTACAGAGGCTTGTCCTATTAATATCGACCCTTTAGCGATTATTGTGGAGCTGCGCCGTTTTGCAGTGATGGAAGAATCGAATGCCCCTACAAGCATTAATGCTATGTTGGGCAATGTAGAAAATAATGGAGCACCCTGGAAATACTCGCCTGCCGATAGATTAAATTGGGCAGAAGGGAACTAGTCATCAACCGCAAAGCGAAACAAAAATTAAGGAACAAAATAATTAAGCACTAAATAAATCTCAATACGCAATACTCATTACGCAATACTATAAGAAATGGAATTTAAAGTACCTACAATGGCCGAATTAATGGCCATGGGCGAAGAGCCAGAAATATTGTTTTGGGTGGGCTGCGCCGGAAGTTACGACGAGCGTGCTCAAAAAATAACCCGAGATATATGCAAGATTTTACACCATGTAGGTATTAAATATGCTGTTTTAGGTACAGAAGAAAGTTGCACGGGCGATCCTGCCAAAAGAGCTGGAAATGAGTTTCTTTTCCAAATGCAGGCCATGACCAATATTGAGGTACTTAATGGCTACAACATTAAAAAAATTGTAACTGGTTGTCCACATTGTTTTAATACCATTAAAAACGAATATCCGGGTTTAGGGGGGAGTTATGATGTAATACATCACACCCAGTTAATTCAAGATTTAATTAACGAAGGCAAACTTAAAGCCGAAGGAGGCGAAAGCTTTAAAGGTAAAAAAATCACCTTCCACGATCCATGTTATTTAGGTAGAGGTAATGATGTTTACGAAGCGCCACGTAAAGCATTAGAAGTTTTAGACGCGCAACTAGTAGAAATGAAACGTTGCAAAAGTAACGGACTTTGCTGCGGTGCAGGTGGTGCTCAAATGTTTAAAGAACCCGAAAAAGGCAATAAAGACGTAAATATTGAACGAATTGAAGAAGCTTTGGCTACCGAACCACAAGTAATTGCATCAGGTTGTCCTTTTTGCATGACCATGTTAAGTGATGGCGTTAAGCTAAAGGATAAAGATCAAGACGTGAAAGTACTAGACATTGCAGAGATTACGGCACGAGCAAATGGGCTTTAAGGTTTTTCCTTGCCATAATCTCTTCTAACGCCCCATCCCAAAGATCTATTCGTTTCTGTAATGATTCGAGGGTTGCTTGTGTGGCCTCATTCCAAAGTTCTGCATCTTGATTGCAAAGATTACTTGTCATTTCGAGCGCTAGGTGACTATGATGATCTCCATCAACCTCAATATGTCTTTCTAGGTAATATTTAAAAATGGCAACACTATCTGGAAATTGTCGATGTACATCATTTACTATAGAAATAAACATTCCTGGAATAAGATCTTCTCTACCAAAAGTAAATACAGCCGACTGTAAATGGCTTTTATTGCTTTCGATTATTTTAAAGGTGTACGCTACAAATTGCTGTGCCGCCTTTGGAATACCCGATTCTAAAAAAGCTAGTTCCATATTTCCAGTTGCCTTTAAGGTCGATAAAAACTTAGATATGGTTGTGGTATCAGCAGCACACTGCACCATCGCATCAAGGTAAATTTCGAAATGGCTTTTCCGAATACCAAAACTATCAATATCAGATTCTTCTCCTGCAACAATTTCGTTAATTAAATAGCGGGCAGTTGCATCACCTTTTGGAAACCATGGAACAGCTGTACATGTAAGATTATTTTGCAACGATTTTAATAGCGACATAAAGTCCCAAACCGCATAGATATGATACTGCATAAAAATCTTAAGATCTTCTACATCCTTAATTTCGGCATATAACTTATGGTTAATGATCTGTTGACGGAGTGGTTCGATTAAGTTTTGAATTCGTTGTAAATGTGTACTCATTTTTTAGCAATTTGAGTGCAAAGATAGCCCTTAAAGGTTAAAAATTAACCTCAAGAAAGACTTATCAGTTAATATTGACGAAAAAAAGACCGTCCTGCCCTACGCGCCAAACCCATTACACATAACCTATTTGTTTTTAGCCAAACTCATATTCAATTGCTTAAACTGAGCCGCTAAATTGTTTAACACATCTTGATCAATTTCTTTTAAAGGAATTATCATATGCGTAGCCATCGAGTCTACATCGCCCTTTCGGTCGTTATGTGTTTGTACGATTACATCATCATTTTGGGTATGTAAGTGAAGTTCACCCTTTGCAGTTGTGCCATAGTAGCCCATACTTTTAAAACGCGCTAAATTGAAGGAGAAAAACTCAGTCTTCCCATTGACGTAAATTTTCTTGTATTTACAAAAACCTGTGTTGGTAACATTTAATTCATAGCGTTTTAACAAGCTACCGTCAACAGTTGAATCATAATACTTAGTTAGGGTATTATGGATAATCGTAGTACTTTCTTCAGCAGTTTTGAAGCCAGTGCAAACTAAAAAAACCAAACAAATGGAAAAGAAAACGGACTTTTTTAAGTGTAGTGTAAACTTTTGCATGATATATTGGTTTAAGCGAATGTAAATTAAATAAAATCATAAATTTGAATATGATTTTTTCTCCACAATCTAAAGTTTGGATCTACCAAAGTAATCGTGTTTTTACGGCAACAGAGGCGGTGGCTATTCAGCAAAAGCTGGATGCATTTACCGCTCAATGGAAAGCACATGGGCACCAACTAAAAGCAAAAGCAGAAATCCCCTACAATTTTTTTATCGTACTAACAGTAGATCAGGATGCTGCAAGTGCCACAGGTTGCTCTATCGACTCGTCGGTACGGGTAATTAAAGAGATTGAGAACGAATATGGAGTCGATTTGTTCGACCGTTTTAACATGGCTTACAAAATTGGTGATGAAGTATTTGTAAATACCAAAGAAGATTTTGAAACCCTAATCACCATAAAAAAAATCACTCCCGAAACCATTGTATTTAACAATTTGGTTCAAACGTTAGAAGAATATCAAACCAAATGGGAGGTTCCATTGGCGCAAAGCTGGCATAACTTTATTTTTGCCGAACAATTGAATAGTTAGTTTGTTGATTGGGTGGTTAGATGTTTAAAATGAATAACCTAAAAAACCATGAAGCGCTGGCTCAAAACTTCTATTAAAATTTTCTCTGGTCTTATTACGCTTATCGTATTGGTTTGGCTAGGCGCAGCATATTACATCAATCATAATAATAAAACGATTTTAAATACCATTCTTAATCAGCTGAATGCGAATGTGAATGGAAAAATTGAGGTCGAAAGTATGGAAACTACCCTACTTAAAGGGTTTCCAGGAGTTGCCGTCTCACTTAAAAACGTACGTCTAAGAGATAGTTTATGGGCAAACCATAAACACGATTTATTAAATGCGAACGATGTAGATGTTTCGTTAAATGTGTTCTCGCTTATCGCTGGAAACATTAAAGTAAACAAAATAGGAATCAATAATGCCAGCATTTACCTATATACTGATACGGCAGGTTATAGCAATACCAGCATGTTTAAACGCAAATCAGAAAAAAACCTAGCCAATAAAAAAGACAAACAAGCTTTCGAAATTAACCGGGTAGACTTTAGCAAGGTTAATTTAATTGTAGATAATCGACGTCGCTTTAAACTTTTTCATTTTTTAGTAGACCAACTAAAAGGGAAAATAGATTACCCCGATTCGGGGTGGAATAGCAGTTTAAAATTGAAAACTCAAGTTAAAAATTTTGCATTTAACACCAGAAAAGGAAGCTTTTTAGAAGGAAAAACAATCGAAGGAACCTTAATCACCCATTATAACAACGAACGAAAAGAAATAACAATAGAGCAAAAAAAATTAACTATTGGTGAAGATGATTTTTTAATCGGCGCCAAAATAGACCTTGCAAAAAACAAATCTGCCTTTGCAATAGATGTAAGAGCAGATAACATTCTCTATCAGAACATTTCTTTGCTGCTTTCTCCAAACATCTCTGCAAAGCTATTACGCTTTGTAATCGATAAACCTATTTCTGTTGTTGGGCATATTATTGATGATGGTGCTAAAAATAATCAAGACCCCTTAATTGATGTTCGAATCCAAGTAAAAAACAACGGAGTTACCATCCCCTCGGGCCGTTTAACGGATTGTAGCTTTACGGGAACTTTTACAAATCGCGACACTGTTGGCAAGCCCATTGGAGATCGAAATTCGGCCATTCGTTTTTATACCCTAACCGGCGATTATTATAATGCGCCTTTAAAGATCGATACTTTTTCGATTACGAATTTAGAACGTCCAATCGCTGCAGGTTTTATCACTTCTCAATTCCCACTCGAAAAGCTAAACAGCTCTATTGGTGGCGAAACCTTTAACTTTAAAGGTGGCACGGCCGATGTACGTTTGTATTGCAAAACAGATATAGACAACTTTAAGTTTGTACGCCCAGTGCTATCGGGCAATGTAGCTATCAAAAATGCAGAAATTACGTATCTACCACGAAACATGAAATTGGTAAATAGCAATTTAACCCTAAACTTTAACCAAAAGGATTTAACGATTTCAAATAGTCGATTTCAGTTGGGAAAAAGTGTGTTAAACATGAATTGCTCTATACAAAACTTCTTAAATTTCTACTACACCGACCCCAAGAAGATATTAGTTAACCTGAACTTAAATAGTCCGACTTTATCCTTAAGCGAGTTTATGTCGTTTTTAGGCCCACGAAAAGCCATAAAGAAAAAACCTACAACCAAAAATTCGGTAAATGAAGTCGCCGATCAGTTGGCAGCAGTTTTAGAGGCTTCAAAAGTAAACATTCAGCTTAATGTGAACAGAGCGATATATAAGCGTTTTGTAGCCACAAATTTAAATGCCCATATCTCGATGCTGGGCGATGGTATTTATTTCAATAAAATTAACATCAGCCATGCTGGTGGAAAATTAACCTTAAACGGAAACGTTAAGCAGTCTGGCACAATAAATAAGTTTGTAATTAATTCTATAATTAGTAAAGTAGACGTAAAGAAATTCTTTTACGCATTCGAAAATTTTGGGCAAAATTCAATCACTAGCGAAAACCTAAAAGGTTATTTATCCGCAAAGGTAAATGCATCGGGCCGCATTACCGATAAAGGAAGTGTAGTTTCGAGGGCTATGTACGGGCAAGTGATTTTTAACCTCAACAATGCGGCATTGATAGGTTTTGAGCCCCTACAAAAAGTACAAAAATTTGCATTTAAGAATAGAGATTTCACAAACATTACCATTGCAAACTTAGATGGTACGCTAACCTTAAATGGAGATAAAATAGATATTAGTCCGATGCAAGTAAACACAAGCGTACTAAATTTTAACATGAAAGGCATTTATGGCTTAAGTAACGGGACCGATATTGCATTAGACATTCCCTTAAGAAACCCAAAAAAGAACGACGGCATTACCGATAAAGAAGAGCTAAAACTGGCCCGAATGAAAGGCATTGTATTGCACCTTAAAGCGATTGATGATGGCAAAGGCGGAATAAAGGTAAGATGGAATGGGGATCACGATTAAAAATCTAAAGGCCCCAATCTTCTCATGTTTCTCATAATTAAATACTGGCGATGATAAATGTAACTGGTAGCTTTCTTGGGTGTCCAGCGTAAGGGATTTGGGAAACAGGCAGCAATTAACGAAGCCTCAGCACGCGAGAGTTTCCGGCACGATTTACCATAGTAAGCTTGTGCGGCGGCTTCTGCCCCATAAATTCCATCGCCCATTTCAATTACATTTAAGTATACTTCTAAAATGCGTTCTTTACTCCACATCAGCTCAATTAGCAAGGTAAAATAGGCCTCAAACCCTTTGCGTATAAACGATCTGCCAGGCCATAGAAACACGTTTTTGGCTGTTTGTTGTGAAATGGTACTTCCTCCCCTTACTTTTTTCCCTTTCGCATTACTCGCATACGCTTTTTCGATGGCTTTAATATCAAAACCAATATGTTTTAAAAATAACTGGTCTTCGGCCGCTACTGCAGCTCTTTTCATGTTATCTGAAATGTCTTCAAACTTCACCCATTTCTTATCAATTTTCCCTTTTTTATCATCCGCATTGCGCTCAAAATTTCGCTGTACCATTAATAAAGTAATGGGAGGATTAATGAACCGATAAGCCAAAACCCAAAGCACGCTCACCAATATAAACCAGAGTATAATTTTTCCGGTAATTATACCAATACGCTTTAATAAAGGTTGCTTAGTTTGGGTGGATTTTGCTTTTCTTTTTGGCATTTAATTATCTAATTTACGTGGAGAAAGAACTCTACTATTTCTAATGGAGCAAGTTTTAAACTGGCGTTAGGGTCTAATTTCTCTTTGGTTACCATATTGCTTAAACTCACTGGTTTTAAATTTTGCCAGTTAATTATGAATTGTTGTTCATTATTTTCTGGATTAAACAATCGAATTAGGTATTCTTTATCCGATTTTGGCGTAATGCTTGTAACTACAACCTTTTCGTTAGTTAAGTTAAATAAACTTCTTCGAGTTAAACCATATTCCTCATTTGTAGAAAAGCTAATTAAAGGTTGATTAAATTCCATCGCGGCTTTTTCTTGTTCAAAATTTTTCAAAAGTCCATGCGGCCTCAATGCAAAATTATAGTTACTAATCCCTTCTTGATCAGCCTTATAATTCGTATGCCAATAATTATTCATCACATAAGCAAACCAGGTAGAACTTATAGCAGCAGTATCTTTCCATTTTTTGTGAGAATTGGTAATTAACAATCGTTCTTCAACCATTTTTGGAGCAACCATAAAAGCTTCTTTCATTAGGATCTGCACTCCTTTATCTGCATCCGATAGGTCTAACCATCGCTTAGTGGAGATAAAATCTTTGTTGGCGCCAGGCAATTGGTCTTTGGGATAATTTAAAGTTCCATAGCCAGCATCAGCAGTTGCTGAGGTAAGTGTGTGCACAAAAGGAAATCCAAAATAAACGGCTTCTTTTTCTTCTATTTTTAGTTTATCTATGCTGTCTTCTATTAACACTTTATCGTCGCCAGCAAAAAGTGTTATCTTTTTGGTGATGTTATTTGCACCTGGAGCTTTCGATGTAAAAGAAACCGTGATCAGTAATGGGCCATTCTCTTCAATACGTTTAATACTGGTTAGATTAGTTGCTGCATCTTTCGGATCCCGACCGGCAACATACCAATAACTATTTAATCCTGAATTTCTATCATCCGTTGCAAAAGAATAGCCTTCAATATTTGTTAGCTGTTTTATATTTCCTAATTTATTATCCCAAATTACCGATATTAATCCATTGGTTAATGTAGTATCATTCATACTAAGTTGCGAATTTGTTGTACTACTTTCATTTGTAGCACTGAAGTATGATATACTTAAGGGTTGCAGCTTTTTGGCAATAAATACCTTACGCCCATCAGCTAACTTTTGTGTTGGATAAATTTTACCAAAATTATCCTTTACAGCACTGGATGTAAAATTAGATGGTAAATAAACTGGGCCATTTCGTTCCCACGATAAGGTATTTACTACTGCTATTTGATTTTGCCCATTTACAGGTGGCAATAATTTATCTTCTAGCGTTTTAATTTTTTCATCGGCAGTTAGCATATATTTCTTTTTGATGTTCCATTGTTCGGTCACAAAAGGTAAATTGGGCTCTGATATGCTATTGTGCGCTCCCCAGGTGTGTTCATGAAATAACAAAATATTTTTCCAAGCCTCATAAAATTCGTCTGGTTCAAATTTGCCTGGATTTACAATACTATAAAGCGTGGTAAGTTGCTGCAAACGCAAGCTATTTAAACGATTAATACCTTCTTCTTGAGCGGTTGATGCTGCTCCGTCTTCCCAATAAGGAGTAATATCTCCTTTTACGGTTTCGAGCTGTGCACCATGTTTCTTTTCAAAATCTTCGAATAATTTATCAGTTGTATTCAATATGATTTTTGGAGACGCGTACTTTTCGTTCCACTGTTTTACAAAATCTGAAACAGCAGTGTCTATAGGCGCATTATCAGCCACTATATTATACCGCCATTGCACCATTTCATAAGGATAGTTTTTTGCATCTAACGCTACCAAATAATTCGCTATTTTTTTTGCACCATTTTCGAATACAGCACCTGGCGCATTCCCATGCCACGAAGAATACCCTAAACCTGCAGCCCAAAACAGTACCTTTTCCTTACCAGAAGGCGAAGTCCACCAAACTGGTTTATCTCCCCATGCTTTCACCATATTACCTACCCTATCGCCTAAATAAGGATTATTGGTACCCATGTAATTTGGTCCGCTAGAAAAATATTTGATGTTCCCTTTTGCAAGAGCCGTTACCATGCTCCAGTTATAGCCTGGTATATCAGAAATCATTGCACTTTTAATTGGCAATTGATAGCGTTGTTTAAGCATTTGCGCATAATCTGTATAATGCAGCATCTCTTCGGGCATACTTAAACCGGTTAAAATATTAGCATATAAGCCGGATAAGCAAATATCTCCATTTTTCACAGCCGTGAAAAATTTTTGCTTTTGCAGCTCACTAGCTTTCGCTAAATAATTTTCTACTACCCAAAGCGATTCTACATTCCATTTAAATTTGGCTTCTGCCGGATAGTTTTTAGTTTTCTCTATCATTAAAAGCGCATCGTCTATATTTTTATTGTGGATACGTTCTACTTCAGGTTGTAAATGAGAATACCCAATATCGGTATGCGAATGATGAATAAAATGAAGCTCCCGGAAAGTTATCGGATTAATTGCCACTTTTTCATTCGCCAAAATATGATTACCGTATTTGGCTAAAATCTGCAAGCTATCGGTTTTCTTTACGGCATCAATTGGGATTTCAAAAGTGTTCATCCCATCCTTAAGATTAAAATTTAAACTCTTGTCTTTATTTAGGGTTACTACTAGCTTCTCTTCTTTACCAAAATGTAAGATGTTAATTAACAGGGGCTGCTTTCCGTTTTTGTATAAAAAGGGTAAAGCTTTTACATCTGCATGCTCTTCAAAACCATACTTAAAGGTCATGAACCAGTCGTTGCTATTTTGCTTTTGTCCTACTATTTTTAATTCCAATGGTTCTCCAACCTTTATCCTTGTTGCCGGAACACGGAGATAAGCAATTCCATGTGCATCATTAGCGCCATCATTCTTCATTTTCACAAAAGTTATACGCGTACTGTCGCTACTGGCAAAACTCCAATTTGGATGACTATTATTTGGTTTTGTAGTAAAAGTTAATGCTTTTTCGTTATTAATGTATACATCAAAGTTTCTATCGCCTTTGCTTGTTGCTGTACTGTGACCGGCAACCCACCTAAAATAAGCATACCCTTTACGGATCGTTAACACTGGAGCGGTTTTCCAAATTATAGCTTTGTTACCATCAGTTGCCCGAGTTAGTAAAGCTTGATTAACATAATCTGGAAATGCCGAAAAATAAGTTAACGTTTCACCACTAATTTCTTCTTGAAAACCACTTAGCCAATTTATTTTCGAGCCAAATGGTAATTGCTGAGACCTCACCACTTGGAATAACAATATAAGTGTAACTAATAAAAAAGTGCTTTTTTTAAACATTGGTTAAAAAGTCTAATCAATTTTGTATTTTTCAATAAAAAAGAATAAATATATGAAAAAGAACAATCTTATATTTTGTTTTATCCCCTTTTTATTTTTGGCATTCAAAGCTAACGAAAAGCAAAATGAACAAAAAAAATGGATTTCTTTGTTTAATGGGAAGGATATTAAAGATTGGAATGTAAAAATTCATCGACACAACTATAATGTAAATTTTGGCAATACTTTTAGGGTTGAGGATGGGTTAATTAAAGTTAGATATGACCAATATGGTGATTTTGATGATCAATTTGGTCACCTTTATTATAAAACACCCTTCTCTTATTATCATTTAAAATTAGAATATCGTTTTGTTGGAGCGCTTCAAAAAGGAGCTCCAAGCTATACTTTGCGCAATAGTGGCGTAATGTTTCACTCGCAAGACCCTAAAACAATGCCAAAAGAACAAGATTGGCCTATTTCTGTAGAGATGCAGTTTTTAGGTGGGTTAAGTGATGGCAAATCGAGGCCAACCGGAAATATGTGCTCGCCAGGAACAAACGTGGTATACAATGGAAAAATTGCGGCTTCACATTGCCTTAATTCTACCTCAAAAACCTATGATGGCGACCAATGGGTAAAAGCAGAGCTTATTGTATTAGGAGATTCGCTAATCACACACATCATTAATGGCGATACGGTATTGAAGTATTCGAAGCCTCAAATTGGCGGCGATGTTGCCAATCGTTATGACCCGAAAATTAAAATAGATGGTAAAATGTTAAAAAGCGGCTTCATCGCCTTGCAAAGTGAAGGCCAACCAATTGATTTTAGAAAAATTGAAATCCAAGACTTAACACCTTCCAAAAAAAGATAGCATGGCAAAATCAAAATTAACAGACAAAGAACAGGTTGAGGCACATATTTCAAAGCTAGAGCTCCCATTCCGAGCAACAATTGAATATATCCGTCAAGTTATTTTAGCTACAGACCCAGAAATTGGAGAACGAATTAAATGGAATAGTCCGAGTATGTACTATACTGGCGAAATGAAACCATTCGACCCAAAAGAATATAAGAGAGAGATTGTGGTATTTAATTTGCATAAAGGCAAAATTATGCTTGTCTTTCCCACTGGAGCAAAAGTGAGTGATGCCTCAGGTTTATTGGAAGGAAAATTTACGGATGGCAGAAAGATTGTAACTTTTAAAGATTTGGAAGATGTAAAAGCAAAAGAAAAAGATTTGCAAACAATAATAAAAATTTGGTTAAGCCTGGTTGAAAAAGATTAACGGTTTAAGCTAAGCTTTCTCTTTACAATCTTATCGTCTCTTCCTTTATCTTTTCTGATGTCGCGGTCGAAAAGGCGGTTAATATTATTTCCGGCTAAATCTTCCAAACGTGTGTTTACTTGCAATGTATATGTACTTTCTTGCCATGGCTTGCGCGGTACAAATTCCCAAATTCGATCCTTTTTTATAGTAACCTGTCCTTCAACCGGTTTATTATTTGCGTCGAAAAGAGTTAGCGATTCATTAAAAAGAAAATAATCCAAAGATGATTTTGTATCTATAATAAATTTACCTTTTGTATTCGCTTTAGGAAGCGATAAGGTCCATTCATTAACTGCAGGAATTTCATGATCAGCTGTTCCAACCACAAAAGATTTAGTAACCTCTTTTTTTAAGTGTAAACCCTGTGTATCCTTCCACTGATTAGAAATAGCAAGAGTATACCTATCATTTTGAGTTAGCGGGTTCCCCAATTTTTTATTCAATACCAAATCACGCTTTATGCGACCTGGATCTAACCAAATCGTAAGCACCCTACCAGACGTATCCCAAAGCTCGGGCTGTAGGTTTAGAAAAATGTTGCGCAGCGTGTCGCCATTTTTAGCTAAAAGATAAATATGACCTAAAGACTGACCCGTTTGCATGGGTTTCGAAAACACAAAATAAAATTTAAGGAGGTTTTCTGGAACAGTATCGATTTCAGGAAAAATAGCTGTTAAAACGGGTGCTAGTTTTGTATTTGGAAGAGGGACACCTATTTTACCAATTAGCTTTGCTCCATTCCAAACCTCATAAATTAACCCAGGAGTTAAAGGGATAACTGGTTTAAATTCAATCCAGTTATCCTGTTTGGTAAAAGAACCGAAGACCGATTTAACATTAACAATACGTAAAGAATCGAGATTAGATTGGTTTTTTGGAATTGCAATTCCAATGGCCAGGTTATTTTTCCAGATCAATTCAAGTTTTTGTGAAGAATTTTCGCAGCCGCAAAAAAACACTACTACTAAAAATGCCAAGCGATACATTACATATAGCTTGGCATTTATAAATAGGTTTAAGCTAGATTGTTTTGCCATCCGAAGTCCAAAGATCAATATCGCCATTGGCTTTGCGCTGAATAACAACTGCTCTGCTATCATCTAACTTATCCATTTGCAAAATCTTTTGGTGAGGTAATGCGATAAAGTTAACTCCTCCTGTAGTAGCAATCCTCTCAGTTAACGAACCTTGGAATTTTTGAATTTCGTTATGACTTACTTTTACTGCCGGGCGGTTATCATTTGCCATTACCATAAAGTTCTGACCGCCTTCTTTTAGCCAAATCATATCCGTAGGTGTATTTTGGTTGCCCATTTCGGCAATTGTTCTGCCTTTAACTGCAGCTCCAGGTTTCATTTCATCCATGGCAAACAATACCAAAGGTGTACAGGTGTAACTGGCCACTACATACTCTTTTCCATTAATAGTGGTAGTAGAAAATGTGCGCACTGGCGAAGTAGTTTCGTATTTACCATGAGCGGTGTGATACATTTCTAAACTCGATTCATCTTCTTGTTTTCCAGTAAACGGAAAATTAATACTACGAAAAGAAGAGCTAAATTCTTTGTTACTTAAACCACTTACCATCAATTTTCCATTGGCAAAACCTAAATCTGATATAGAAGAAATTCGTAAAGATCTTCCGCGTCTATCTTTTGCTTCTTCAGATGGAGCATTGTTTAATATCAAGCTCGAGAACGCTACATCTTTTAAAGACACCACTTGAAATTCGTTGCTTGGCGATAGTGATAATAAAACTGGTGTACCGTCGGCACTTTTTACAGCCAAATACAATTTTTTAGAAACTGGATTAACTGCCATATCTGTAATACTTATATTCTCCTTAGTTGTGCCTAAAACTTCAGCAATTTTCTGATCAATCTGTTTCAGGTCATAGCTTTTTGATGCTTTATTCAGTTTTGTGTCTTTCGTATCGACTGAAATAATTGACGCATTTTGCGAATCACCAAGAAACAAAACTCCATTTGGTCCAAACGTTAAAGTAGTAATTGATTTAACAACTGGGGTGCCAATCTGCATCCCATAAGGTAGTGCGGGTTTATAGTTAACACCTGCAAAAAGCAACATGCCAGCAATGCCAGCGATGAGGAATGAATAAGACTTCTTCATACAATTATTAATTAAGTTAAAGTACTTAATCAAATATAATCAATTAGATATGAGATTGTTTGTAAAAAGTATAGTGCAAAAAAAATCCCGACTAAAAGTCGGGATAATTTTGTCACGAGGTCCCGACTTTTAGTCGGGAAGACAATTTTTGTATTATTCAGCTACAACTTCGAAAGCAACTTTAACTTTCACTTCTTTGTGTAAGTTTAAGTTAGCTACGTATTCGCCAACCATTTTAGGTTCAGTTTCGAAAGTAATACGACGACGATCTACATCAAAGCCTTTAGCTTTTAATGCATCAGCGATCATAATTGTATTTACAGCTCCAAAGATTTTTCCAGTTTCGCCAGCTTTAGCACCGATGCTTAATTTCACATCAGCTAAACGCTCAGCAATACCTTCAGCATCTTTTTTAATTTTATCTTGTTTAAAAGCAGCTTGCTTTAAGTTTTCTGCCAATACTTTTTTAGCAGATGGTGTAGCCAATTGTCCAAATCCTTGAGGGATTAGATAATTACGACCGTAACCTGGTTTTACATTAACGATATCATCTTTCTCACCTAGTGATTTGATATCTTGCTTTAAAATAATTTCCATTTCTCTGCGCTTATTTTAATTGGTCTGTAACGAAAGGCAATAAACCGATATGACGAGCACGTTTAACCGCTTGAGCCACTTTACGCTGAAACTTTAATGAAGTACCAGTTAAACGACGAGGTAAAATTTTACCTTGATCATTAATGAATTTCAATAAGAAGTTTGCGTCTTTGTAATCAATATATTTAATACCATTTTTTCTAAAACGGCAATATTTTTTTCTGTTATCGTCCACTTTTGGAGCGGTAACGTATTGTATTTGATCCTTTGCCATTATGCTCCAGCCTCCTCTTTCTTAGGTTTTTTGTTGAAAGCTCCACTACGTTTTTTCTCGCTATAAGCAATCGCATGGCGATCTAATCTTACAGTTAAGAAACGTAAAACACGCTCATCACGTTTTAACGCTAATTCTAACTTGTTAATTACTTCCCCATCAGATTTGTATTCTGTAAGGTGGAAATATCCGCTTGCTTTTTTTTCAATCGGATACGCTAATTTTCTCAAACCCCAACTGTCTTCTGCGACAATTTCGGCTCCGCTATCAGTAATAATGCTTTTGAATTTAGCTAATGCTTCTTTCGCAACATCCTCTGATAACAACGGGGTAAGAACGATAACAGTTTCGTACTGATTCATCTTTGTTATTTAATTGTTGTTTAAAATTTAATTTCCGTCACTAAAACGGGTTGCAAATGTAGTGATATATTTTTAAAAATCAAAGTGTTTAGTTGGTTAGTTGTTTGGTTGTTGGTTGGTTAGCTGTCTTCATCAAACACAAAAAAGGCCGACCATTAATCTGATCAACCTATTTCTTATTTTAAAGAATTATTTCTAGCGCATTCTAAACGTTTCAACATGCTCTTCTCCATTATACTTCACTAAAAAAGTTAGCTCCTTTGCATCAGTTTTACTTATGTCGAATCTCTGAGTAAGATTGGCTTTTGTATAGGCTTTGCTAAATAACTGATCATTGTATTCATTTAAAACAACAACTTCTACCTCACCTTTAACTTGATTTTTCAAATTCAAGGTAATCGTTTCTTTTTCCTTTACTAAAGTTGGTCTAAAAAATTCCTTAACTGTAGGTGTAGAAATTACAGCTTTTCCGTAATCGATTACAATCTTATAGGTAGTAAGTTTTAATGGCGTTTCTAATTTAAGGGTATAATTGCCATTTGGGAGGGCCTCGATATTATAAACTTTTTTTGCTGCAACTAACGAGTGGATTCTTTGTTCGTAAACGATTTCATCCTCAGATGTAAGAATTGATAGATTTATATCGTGTGCTTCGTTCACAAAAAATACTAGAGATTTTTCGTTTCCGCTGTTAACTTTTAACAAAAAATTATCATCTTTTGCAAAAACACCAGTAGAAGTAAACAATATCGCGGTTAGTAAACTAATTTTTAAGAAATTTTTCATATTTGATATATTTTGTTTTAATGGTAATGAAGCTATCATGATTTTATATCATCATTTGTAAAGGCAAATCATGATGGTTTCATGATAAAATTGTTTAATGAGTTAATAAATTAAGAATATCCAAAAATAACACCCATTTAACACGAATTTTTATTCCATATTTTCTCATTTCTATGCAGAATTAACCTCTTTTCATCATATATTCATCACCACTGTCAAAAAAGCATAATTTTTGAGTATTTTTGTGTCAAATAAAATAAACGGATGAAAAAAATTAAACCGAGCTTTGAAATTGTCGAGTCTTCGTTCGGGAGTTCATTTTATTATTCGAAATATGTAGAAAATGCCAATAACAAAGCGCATTTATGGCATTATCATCCAGAAATTGAAATGGTTTTTGTAAATGGCGGTACCGGAAAGCGACAAATTGGGAGTCACATATCTTATTATACCGATGGCGATTTAATTTTAATTGGGAGCAACTTGCCACATTGTGGTTTCACAGATGAGCATACCGGAAATAAAAATGAAACCGTAATCCAATTAAAACCTGATTTCTTAGGGACCGAATTCTTCAATCTTCAAGAAACAAAGGGCATTTTAGAGCTATTTGATAAAGCAAAAGGAGGTATTGCCTTCGGCATCGAAACTAAAATTGCTGTTGGTAAACAAATTGAAACGATGGAAAAGCAAGCTCCTTTCGAAAGATTATTAACCTTATTAAGTGTTTTGAGGGAATTAGAGCGCTCAAACGACTATACCATTTTAAATGCAGCCGGTTTCTCGATGGAAATGCAGCTTCAAGATAATGATCGAATAAATATGGTTTTTAATTATGTTAAAGATCATTTTACAGAAGAAATTAGCTTAGAAACCATTTCAGAAATGGCGAGTATGACAGTCCCTTCCTTCTGTAGATATTTTAAAAAAATCACTAAAAAAACGTTTACAAAATTTGTAAACGAGTATCGTGTGGTACATGCATTGAAGCTGTTGGCCGAAAAACAAATTAGCATTGCCAATGTTAGCTATGAAAGTGGCTTTCACAACTTTAGTCATTTCAACAAACTATTTAAAGAATTTACCGGAAAAAGTGCTTCTCAATACAGAAAAGAGTTTAAATCTATTATTAAGTAATAATTTAAAACTATAGTTTATAAAAGCCTTTATCTCCAAATTCGATAGTGTTTTTTAAACGATTGGCAACTTTTCAACATTCCAACTTTTCGACGGTACAACAAAAAAAAATCACTATTTTCGTGGCGATGGAAAATTTTATCGTTTCGGCACGTAAATACCGTCCAGCTACATTCGAAACTGTAGTTGGGCAGCAGCACATTACGGGCACGCTAAAAAATGCCATTAAAAACAATCAATTAGCACAAGCTTTTTTATTTTGTGGACCACGTGGTGTGGGAAAAACTACCTGTGCTCGTATTTTAGCTAAAACGATTAATTGCACGGCCCCTACAGCAGAACTTGAAGCCTGTGGTACTTGCGAGTCGTGTGTTTCCTTTCAAACCGGTCATTCTTTTAATTTTCACGAACTTGATGCCGCTTCTAACAACTCGGTTGATGACATTAGGAGTTTAATTGAACAGGTTCGCATCCCACCTCAAGCTGGAAAATATAAAATATATATTATTGATGAGGTGCACATGCTATCGGCTAATGCTTTTAATGCTTTTTTGAAAACATTAGAAGAGCCACCTAGTTATGCCATCTTTATTTTGGCAACCACCGAAAAGCATAAAATTTTACCAACTATATTATCACGTTGTCAGATTTTTGATTTCAATAGAATTCAGGTCGAAGACATTGCTAGTCATTTAGCAAAAATAGCCGTACGCGAAAACATAAGTGTAGAGGCAGATGGCTTGCATATTATTGCACAAAAGGCGGATGGCGGATTACGGGATGCCCTTTCTATGTTTGATCAGATTGTAAGTTACACCAATAAAAATTTAACTTACAAATCGGTAATTGATAATCTTAACATCTTAGATTACGACTATTATTTCAAACTAATTGAATACCTAACTGGTGGCGATGTAAGTCAGTCGTTACTCCTATTTAATGAAATCCTAAATAATGGCTTTGATGGGAATAATTTCATCAACGGCTTAGCAAGTCACTTACGAAATCTATTGGTGGGTAAAGATGGGCAAACCATCCAATTACTCGAGGTAAGTGATAACATCAAGCAAAAATATTTAACGCAAAGCAAGCAAACAGATCTAAGTTTTATCCTAACGGCTTTAAATTTAGCCAATCAATGCGATTTGGTTTACAAGAACAGTAAAAATCAGCGATTGCAAGTAGAATTGTCGCTCATTAAAATGTGCCATATCCATTCTGTTATTCAACTTGCATCGAATCCTTCTACTACTCCAAAAGCAACTGATACCGATCAGGATAAAAAAAAAACTTTAGTTAGTTCTGAAGTTCGGGAGCCGGAAAGTCAAAAAGTCGGAAAGTCGGAAAGTCGAGAACAAGCCATTGAAACATCGACCAATGAGCAATCATCATCGAGTAACGACCAATTACCATCGCTCAATGATTTAAAAGATTTCCTCGCTAAAGAAGATTTACAAGATTTGCCGGATCATTTAAATGTTGAGTTGCCAACTGAAATTCCTGCAATCCGACCAAAATCGTCTCCTACTATGAGTAGTGGGTCTATTAAAATCCAGCCCTTAAGTACCAATACGATAGCCTCTTTAATTCCATCGCTTACCGATTTAGAGCGAATTGCAAGTGGAGAGGAAGAAAAAGGGCCTCAATATGTTAACGGCAATGAAAAGCACGATTTTACGGCCGATCAATTTTATGAGCTTTGGAAAGTGTATACACAAAAGGCAAAAGACCAGGATAAAATACATCTTTATACCTTAATGAATAACGACCCTTTATTAAATGGGACGGAGATTACAGTATTGGTAGAAAATTCTGCATTAGAAAGCACATTGCTAGATGAAAAAATTGAGCTATTAAATTTCCTTCGTACTGCATTGAAGAATTTCGATTTGCAAATTGTGGTGAAGCGCGCCGAAAACCTAGGAGCAAAAAGGATTTACACAAACAAGGATAAGTACGCCTATTTGGTCGATAAAAATCCGCAGTTAGAGGAAATGCGCAGACGATTTAATTTGGATATTAATCCTTAGTTAGTCCGCGCTAAACTGGAGAATCATTCTTCGGATAGCCCTCCTCATCCAGATCGTCCCTAAAATCTTCTTCTGTTCGTGCTAAAATCTCATCTTCAGCACTCACTTTTACACTTTCACCACTGTTATCAATATGCATCCCTAATTCGTCGAGCTTATCTTTTGCTTTTTCGATGGTTGTTGCATATTCATCACCTACATAAGGGTTGGCTTGATCATATGTAGAGTCATCATCAATTGCCCCCGTAGCTATGGTATCGTAAGGCATCGGATGATCATAATCCTTATCCTCACCCTTTACATCGAACTCATAACTTTGTTTGTCTTTATCAAAAGATAGATTATTAAAATCTTTTGTTTCTCCAAGATCGCTTGGATGCAATTTATCGTTCGAGGGTTTGTAGTTGTTTGATTCAGTACTCATGGTGATTCTATTTAGTATAAATATAACGAAATCGAATCGAGTATTGTTTTCTCTTTACAGAAAAATCGTCATTGCGAGGCACGAAGCAATCTCTCTACTAAATTCTGCTAGGAGATTGCTTCGTGCCTCGCAATGACGCAATTGTCGGTTATAAACTTGCTAAAGTCGCGTTCAAAGTTTCACTTGGGCGCATTGCTTTAGCAGCCAATTCATTATTTGGATGATAATACCCTCCTATTTCTTGAGGTTTTCCTTGCGAACCAATTAATTCAGCGGCAATTTTATCTTCGTTTTCAGTTAAAGCTTTAGCTAATGGAGCAAACCTAGCTTTCAAATCAGCATCTTTTGATTGTGCGGCTAACGCTTTTGCCCAATATAAAGCCAAATAAAAGTGAGAACCACGGTTATCAATCGTTCCCAGTTTTCTGCCAGGAGATTTATCGTTTGCTAAAAAATCAGCATTTGCTTGATCTAGAGCATCAGCTAAAACTTGTGCCTTTGTATTGCCCTGCGTTTGCGCTAAATGTTCTAAAGAAGCCTGTAAAGCTAAAAACTCACCTAACGAATCCCAACGCAAGTAACCTTCTTCAATAAATTGTTCGATATGTTTTGGTGCCGACCCACCCGCTCCAGTTTCAAATAATCCACCACCATTCATTAAAGGTACGATAGATAGCATCTTTGCCGAGGTACCTAATTCTAAAATTGGGAATAAATCTGTTAAGTAATCACGCAGTACGTTACCGGTAACCGAAATGGTATCTAAACCTTTACGAATACGCTCTAATGTAAATTTAGTAGCAGCTATTGGATCAAGAATACGAATATCTAAACCATTGGTATCGAAATCGGCAAGGTAAGTTTTTACTTTAGCAATAATTTGGCTGTCGTGCGCTCTATTCTCATCTAGCCAGAAAACAGCAGGTGTAGCCGATAAACGAGCTCTATTCACTGCTAATTTTACCCAGTCTAAAATAGGGGCATCTTTTGTTTGGCACATTCTAAAGATATCGCCTTTCTCTACTTTCTGATCAAAGAAAATTTTTCCCGCAGCGTCTGTTACTCTTACTGTTCCGCTTGCTTTAGCCTGAAAAGTTTTATCATGTGAGCCATATTCTTCCGCCTTTTGCGCCATTAAGCCCACATTTGGAACAGAGCCCATTGTAGTTACATCAAACGCACCGTTTGCCTTGCAATCGTTAATAGTTGCGGTATAAAGACCTGCATAACAACGATCTGGAATTAAAGCGATTGTATCTTGCGCTTTTCCTTCTTTATTCCACATTTGTCCAGAAGTACGGATCATTGCTGGCATCGAGGCATCAACAATTACATCAGAAGGCACGTGTAGATTAGTAATTCCTTTATCAGAATTTACCATTGCTAAAGCCGGACCATTTTCTATTGCAGCAGCTAGTGCAGCTTCAACCTCTGCCTGTTGTGGAGTGCTGGCAATCTTTGCATACACATCACCCAAACCATTGCTCGTATCTACGTTAAGTTCTTTAAATAAACTAGCATATTTTGTAAACACATCTGCAAAATAAACTTCTACAATGGCACCAAAAATAATCGGGTCAGAAACCTTCATCATGGTAGCTTTTAAGTGAACCGATAAAAGCACTCCTGCTTCTTTTGCAACGGTAATTTCTTTAGCTACGTAACTTTTTAAGGCCGATAAGCTCATTGCCGAGCAGTCGATCACCTCTCCAGCTTTTAAATTAGCTAAACCTTTTAATTCGGTTAAGCTGCCGTTGGCATCCACAAACTCTATTTTAAACTGGGTAGCTTCTGTTATGGTTAATGATTTTTCTGAACCATAAAAATCGCCCTCGCTCATACTCGCTACACGGGTTTTCGAATCAGCAGACCATGCACCCATCGAGTGTGGATTTACTTTTGCATAATTTTTAACCGCTTTAGGTGCTCTACGATCAGAATTTCCTTCACGTAAAACCGGATTTACTGCCGAACCTAATACCTTACTATATTTAGCTTTTATATTTTTCTCTTCTTCCGTTTGTGCATTTTCTGGATAATTAGGCAATGCAAACCCTTGCGATTGTAGCTCGGTAATTGCATCAACCAATTGAGGAATAGATGCCGAAACGTTTGGAAGCTTAATAATATTTGCTTCAGGGGTGGTAGCAAGTGCGCCCAACTCAGACAATGCATCACCAATTTTTTGATCTTCTTTTAAATATTCAGGAAAGTTTGCTAAAATTCTTCCTGCTAGTGAAATATCTCTAGTTTCTACATCAATCCCAGCCGAAGCAGTAAAAGCCTGTACAATTGGCAATAATGAATAGGTGGCCAACATTGGCGCTTCATCCGTTTTAGTGTAGATAATCTTCGAAGTATTTGACATATATAATGGATTTTTGATAAATGATAGTAGATATAGTTAAAATCGGCTAAAGATAAAATAAACGAACGAATTTATAGACATGAAATTGTTAATTTAGCAAATATGGATCAATCGCTTAAACAGCTATTATGGCATCAATTTGGTGCAGCTATAGCTATGCTAGAAAATGCAATTAATGCTTGCCCAGATAATTTATGGAATGTAGAATCGCAATTTTGGTATCGAAGTTATCATACTTTGTTTTATTTGGATTATTATTTGTCTACTGACCCAAAAAACTTCACACCACCAGCACCTTTTACATTATCAGAATTTGATTCGTCGGGTAAATTACCCGACCAGGTGTATGGCAAAGCAGAGTTGATCAGTTATCTGCAATTTGGCAAACAGAAATGTTATGAGCTCATTAATGGTTTAACTACCGAAATAGCCGAGCAAAGGTTTGTAAATGTGGCAAGGGATTACAGTATGTTAGAAATTATCGTATACAACATGCGCCATGTACAGCACCACGTTGCACAGTTAAATTTATTGTTAAACCAGGGTGGCGTTCAAAGTCCGGGATGGGTTTCGAGATTGGAATAGAATGACTATGGCAGTCGTTGTTTTTAACAAAAAAATCTATCTTACAGGCGGCAAATATGGTGGCACTCCAAATGCACCAGATTTTAGGTATAACAACAATTATGGGCATTAAAAAGAAAATAATTTTTACACTTTTATTCAGTACACTAATTTCTAATGTTTTTGCGCAAATTAATACCGCAGATAGTGTTAAAAAACTAAATGAAATCACCGTTAAAGGATATTATAATAAACAATCTTTACTAAGGTCGGTTAGCGCGGTTAGCTTACTTGATTCTTCACAAATTAAAAATCAAAATACTGCTTCTCTGGTTGGTTTAGCAAACACTGCTGCTGGCGTTCGCATGGAAGAACGATCGCCGGGAAGCTATCGGTTTTCCATTCGTGGGAGTTTGTTGCGATCTCCCTTTGGCATTCGGAATATAAAAATTTATGTAGACGACTTCCCATTAACCGATGCTGGAGGTAATACCTACCTCAATTTAATCGATGTAAAAGGCGTAAGTGCCATCGAAATTTATAAAGGCCCTGAAGCAAGTACCTATGGCGCAAATACTGGTGGAGCTGTTCTAATAAACACCCCTGCGCTTGATAAGAATACTATTCAATTAGGCGCTTCATTAGGATCCTATGGTCTTTTCAAACAACACGCTAGCTTAGCCCAAGTATACAAAAACTATCGTTTTAGCTTAATTCAAGGTTATCAAAAAAGTGATGGATATAGAGAAAACAGTGCTTTAAAAAGAAATTTCATCCAAAGCTCACACCTGTGGGATTATTCGGCAAAAGGGCAATTAAAAGCATTCGTTCTCTTTAGTGATTTATCTTATGAAACTCCAGGAGGGTTAACAGCAGCCCAATTAGCATTAAGGCCTACAATGGCTCGACCTGCCACACCAACTTTACCTGGGGCTATTACCCAACGTGCGGCAATCTATAACAGAACCCTATTTGGAGGACTATCACATTCATATGCATTTAGTGAGAATTTAAGACATGTTATTGCCGTATTTGGGTCTTATACCGATTTTAAAAATCCATTTATTACGAATTACGAAAAGCGATACGAAAATTCTATTGGGTTAAGAACATTTCTTGCTTATTCGCAAGGCAAAATTAATTTTAATTGGAATGCACAGCTTGGCGTAGAAGGCTCGTCAACTGCTAGTGAAATTAATAATTTTAACAATTCTGGCGGAAATGCAACTTCATTGCAAGCTAAAGATGATTTAACGGCCAATCAAACCTTTGCCTTTTTAAGAGTAAACTTTGATATCCATAATCGTTTTCTGGTTGAATTGGGTTCAAGTTTAAATTTTTATGACTACCGTTACCAAAGTTATTTCCCTGCTACTGTTGCGCAAAAACAAAAGAAATTCGCAAAACAATTGATGCCTAAAATTGCGGTTTCTTATTTAATTACTCCTGTATTAACTATTCGAGGTACAGCAAGCAAAGGCTACTCGCCTCCTACCCTTGCCGAAGTGCGTTCATCAGACAATCTTATCAATATAAACTTGCAGCCCGAATACGGATGGAACCATGAGCTTGGGTTACGACTAAAAACAACTAATAATCGTGTTTACACAAATGTAAATGCATTTTCTTATCACTTAAAAGATGCGATTGTACGAAGACTAAACCAAAATGATACTGAATATTTTATCAATGCTGGAGGCACAAAACAGCAAGGTATAGAATTTGAAGGAATGGGATGGCTTATACCAAATGGTGTACAAGTAAGGGGTAGTTATACCTATAGTAAATTCAAGTTTCAAAATTTCGCGAATGGCAATACCAATTATACTGGAAATAAATTAACCGGTGTACCTGAACATACTATAGTTGGTAGTGCAGAATTTACATTTAAAAAAAATGTCTTTCTTTTTGCACAACATAGTTATACCTCTTCTATTCCATTAAATGATGCGAATACGGTAGTGGCAAAATCTTATCACCTTAGCGAATTAAAAGGAGGTTTCAGAAATTTAACCATCGGAAAAACCAAGCTCGAAATCTTTTCGGGTGTAAACAATTTATTTAACAAGAGCTATAGCCTAGGTAATGACTTAAATGCTGCAAATGGCAGATATTTTAATCCAGCGGCAAAAATCAACTTCTATTTTGGCTTTGGAGTAAAATTATAAAATTTAATTTAGCTATATTCAATCACTAAATTTATAGAACCAAATATGTCGCAATATATCCTATCCCTTGATCAAGGGACTACAAGCTCTAGAGCAATTATTTTTGATAAAAAAGGTGAAGTAATTGCAGTTGCTCAAAAAGAATTTACGCAAATCTTCCCACAATCGGGATGGGTAGAACATGATGCTTTAGAAATCTGGTCATCACAAGCCAGTGTAGCTGCAGAAGCAACGGTTAAAGCCGGCATTAACGGTAAAAATATAGCGGCGATGGGAATTACCAATCAACGCGAAACCGTTATTGTATGGGATAAAAATACTGGGAAACCCATTTATAACGCCATTGTTTGGCAAGATAGACGAACAGCTTCTTTTTGTGATGAGTTGAAGCAAGCTGGAAAAGAAGAAGTTATTCGAAATAAAACAGGCTTATTAATTGACGCTTATTTTTCGGCCACCAAAATAAAATGGATGCTCGATAATGTTCCCAATGCCCGCGCTGAAGCTGAAGCAGGAAATTTAATTTGCGGTACAGTAGACACCTGGTTGATTTGGAATTTTACCAAAGGTGAATTACACGTAACAGATGTGAGCAATGCGTCGCGCACTTTGCTTTTTAACATCCATACCCTAACATGGGATGATGAATTATTGGAGTTATTTACGATACCAAAAAGTATGCTTCCAAGTGTAAAACAATCTAGCGAAGTATATGGTGAAACAAAATCTACTTTGTTTGCACACCCTATTCCAATTGCAGGTATAGCTGGCGATCAGCAAGCGGCGTTATTTGGTCAGATGTGCACTAAACCTGGGATGGTTAAAAACACTTATGGGACAGGGTGTTTTATGTTAATGAATATTGGCGCAACACCTAAACTATCGAAAAATAATTTATTAACTACGGTTGCTTGGCAAATTAATGGTGAAACAGCCTATGCCTTAGAAGGCAGTATTTTCATTGCTGGTGCCGTGGTACAATGGCTGCGCGATGGGCTCGGCATTATAAAAACCGCTGCTGATATTGAAGAATTGGCCTTAAAGGTTGAAGATACTGGGGGTGTTTATTTTGTACCTGCTTTTGCTGGTTTAGGAGCTCCATACTGGGATTCGAATGCTCGAGGTACCATTGTAGGACTAAGTAGAGGAACTACCGCAAGTCATATTGCACGTTCGGCAATCGAATCTATCGCTTACCAAACCGCCGATGTACTAAAGGCGATGGAGGCCGACGCTGGTGTAAAAATTCAAGAGCTAAGAGTTGATGGAGGGGCAACAGCAAATAATATTTTAATGCAGTTTCAATCAAATTTGTTAAACTGTAAAGTGATTAAACCAAGAATAGTAGAAACCACCGCATTGGGTGCAGCATATTTGGCCGGCTTGGCAACTGGGTATTGGAAAGATATTGCCGAAATACAGCAACTATGGGAAAGCGATAAAGTATTTGACCCCGCAGCGGCCACAATTGAGACGGAGAAGGGTTTTGCAGAGTGGAAAAGGGCCGTTCATACTACACAAAGTTGGAGTAATTCTTAAAAATCAAATCTAAATTTTATAAAATGACACCTATTATTGCAGAATTTATTGGTACAGCTATACTTATCTTATTGGGTGGCGGTGTAGTTGCCAATGTAGTATTAAATGGAACCAAGGGAAACAACAGTGGCTGGATAGTAATTACTACCGCTTGGGCACTTGCTGTTTTTATTGGGGTAACCATAGCTGGTCCGTATAGTGGAGCGCATCTTAATCCAGCCGTTAGTATAGGTTTGGCCATTGCTGGCAAATTTGCTTGGGCTGATGTATTGCCCTATTGTGGAGCGCAATTAGTTGGTGCCATGTTTGGTTCTACTTTAGTTTGGGTGTTTTATAAAGATCATTTTGACAAAACGACCGACAAGGGTTTGGTATTTGCAGTTTTCGCAACATCACCAGCTATTCGTAACCCAGCTTCTAATTTGGTGAGTGAGATTATTGGCACATTTGTACTTATTTTTAGCATCTTTTACATTACTGGGGCCGAGTTAAGTGAGCCAAAAACGCCTATTGGTTTGGGCGCTGTAGGCGCAATTCCTGTTGCATTTTTGGTTTGGGTAATTGGTTTGGCTTTGGGTGGAACCACAGGCTATGCTATTAATCCGGTTAGAGATTTGGGGCCTAGGATTATGCATGCTATTTTACCAATTAAAACAAAAGGGGGTAGTGACTGGGGTTATGCTTGGGTGCCGATTCTAGGGCCTATAATTGGGGCAAGTATGGCTGCTTTGCTGTATTTACAGTTGTTGTAAGATTCGTTTTGCGTGAGGTGTTGAGCACTGAGTGTTGAGTGCTTTAACTGCTTTCGCCCATTTTCTTACACGATAAGTTCCCGATTACAATTGCATGTTTGTAAGTATTGTTAAAAACTGATAGATAAACATTAAAAATGCCAGCAACCAACAGCTGGCATTTTCGTTGTAATAAACAATTAAGATGCAGCTTGAGCCTCAGCCTCAACAGTTTTTACAACCAATTGAACCTCATGCACTACAATTTCCGTAGTGTAGCGCTTTTGACCATCTTTGGTGGTATAAATCTGGCTGACTAGTTTCCCCTCAACAGCAATTTCTGCTCCTTTTTTAATCACTTTGACGGCTATATCTGCCTTCGTGTTCCAAAAGACTAAATTAAACCATTGGGTTTGCTTACTCTCCTCGCCAGTTTTAGTTCTATAGTGCTCATTAATGGCAACACTTACCCTGGCGACTTTTTTGTCGTTTTCAAATGGTGTTACAATTAAATCGCTACCTGCAAATCCTACTAAGCGTACGCTGTTTCTTAAATTGTTCATGCTCTTAAATTTTATGGTTCCTGACTATTAACGAACAATAGCCAACTCGACTACCGACAGAACAAAGATGCGTGAGATAAAAAGATTAGCCGTATGATAACCGGATATATCCGGATAACTTCGATAAATGATTTTTATTGTCATTTTATTTTTATTTCATCCATACTATTTTGTAGGTTTAGGGTAATCATCCCATAATTAAATCTACTAATTATGGAACGTTTCTGTTTAGAATGTACTACCCTCCTCAAAGGACGGGCAGATAAAAAATTTTGTGATGACCAATGTCGAAGCAATTACAATTATCGATTAAAGGCGACTGATCATAGCTTTATTAATTTAGTGAATCAAATTCTTAAAAAGAATAGGAAAATCTTAAAAGTCAAAAACCCATCAAGTAAAATCAAAGTAAAACGAGATACTTTATTGAGTAAGGGTTTTGATTTCAATTTCCATACCTCAACATACATCACAAAAAAAGGAAATGTTTATTTCTTTTGCTATGAATATGGTTATATAGTGCTAGAAAATGAGGAATTACTACTGGTTAAAAAGGAGGAAAGATGAACGAACATGTGATAACAAATATGAGAATACAGCTTGTATTAAAAGGGTATAGCCCAACTACAATTAAGACTTACTTAGGTGAAATGGATTCATTTTTAGCATTAATTAAAACACACAATGCTGATAGCTTCGATCATGAGCGTATTAAAGCATATCTATTTTATTGCCATACTGTACTGATGTTAACCGAAGCTACTCTTCATAGTAAAATGAATGCATTAAAATTTTATTATGAACAGGTATTAAAAAAAGAAAAAATCTTCATAAACATACCTAGACCGAAAAAACATTTGCAATTACCTAAAGTAATCAGTGAAGAAAAAATAATTAGCGGTTTATTAGTCGTTGAAAATTTAAAACATAAAACATTGTTGTTGCTCGCCTATAGTTGCGGGTTAAGAGTTTCTGAAGTTGTAAGCTTAAAAGTTACATCTATTAATAGTGACCGAATGCAAGTTTCTATCCTAAAAGCAAAAGGTAAAAAAGACAGAGTGGTCCCGTTGAGCAAAAGCATATTACCGGTATTGAGGAAATATTATATGGTCTATAGGCCAGTAACGTGGTTATTTGAGTCTCAAGATAAGTTAAATCACTACTCAATTAGAAGTGCACAAATTATTTTTAAGAGCGCATTTAAACAACTGGGATTACCTGATAATTGTAGTTTCCATAGTTTGCGACATAGTTACGCCACACATTTACTCGAGAATGGCATCAATTTGCGCTATATTCAAGAACTATTAGGGCATAATGATATAAAGACTACATTACGCTACACTCATGTGAGCAAAAATGCACTAGAAAACATTGAAAGTCCGTTAGATAAAATATTAAGAAAACATGATTCAAAATAAATTATATTTGATTTAGCAATAAAAAAAACGAAACTCAAAATAGTAGTGAAGACACTTATTAATAACGTGTTGTAATTGAAATATTGGTAAGTAGAGTTTCGCCTATTTAAGAGTTATGTGCAATGCAGGGCGCATACCCCTCATGGCGCGCAAACCTTTACATTTTCATAAAAAATGTCGGACAGAATTGCCCGACACCTTAACTTAGTTTTCTTTCTCCAATTCAATAACTAGTTTTCCCTTCTTCTGGGTAATAATTACGTGGTCGTTGTATTCAAAACCAGTTTTACGTAACCACTCTCCTTGCAATAATATTTGTGGAACAATTGACTCGCTCCAAGTAGAATGCATATGTTTTGGCTGGATTTTCAACCGTCGCATTCCCTCTGGGAGTTTTGGTTTTCTAGGTTCACAAGCGCCGCATTTGCAGATTTTGTTGGGTTGTAGTTCTTGGTTAATTTTTGGTTTCCGAACGGAAACAGCACTAGTGTTTTTCTGGTTAGGCATATGAAAAAGTTTAATGTGCGCCCAGATCACGCCTAACCAGTCGAAGAATCGATAGTTGCCGGACTTTCACCAGTATGCCTGGGCATTATTGTTAAGAAATTTATTAGCTGAATTGCTTCAACCGATTAGGCATTATGAAGGTAGAAATTATATTTTAATTAGTCGGAGATAAACGGATAAAATCGTATTGTGTCAAATACGGGAACCCGTAATTTTCAATGCCAAGACATTTTTACTTTTAAAAAGTTAATGTACATTTAGATTTTATCAAAGAACTGAGATAACAGTATTAAATTAACCCTCACCAATAAATATCATGGCAAGTATAAAAATTAAGGACTTTTTTAATGGAAGATTTTTCGAAATACCTAAATACCAAAGAGGTTATGCATGGGAAGTACAAAATATCAGAGAACTTTTTGACGATGTGATCGAATCAATTGAATCTAATTCAAATCACTACATCGGCACAATAGTTTTATCCAAATCCGAAGATGACGATGAAAAATTTTACGTAGTTGATGGACAGCAACGAATTACTACAACTACTTTAATAATTAGTGCCTTAATTAAGCAACTGTCAGATAAAGATCAAGCTTATTATGAAAGATTTTATCTTAAAGAAGATGAGAGATATAGATTGAAGCCTTTAAATAGGGACTGTGGTTTTCTAACAAATCTTTTAGATAGTAAAATTGGTGAACCACAAAACAAAAGCCAAAGGTATCTTCAAGACGCCTATCAAGAAATTAAATTCAAAGTGGAATCAATCGAAGATAAGTTGAAGTTTTTAAAATCAGTCGAAAAGCTTGAGGTGATGGAATTTGTTGAGAATTCTGAAGGTGATGCAATTAGAATTTTTCAAACTGTAAATGATAGAGGTAAACCTCTTTCAAATATGGAAAAAGCAAAAAGCTTATTAATCTATTTTTCAAACAGATATTTAGGCAAAAGATTAGACAATCAAATAAATGATTGCTTTAGTGATATCTTCGAAATATATGATGACATTAAACATTTGGGAGAGGATTTAAATATCACTCTAATCAAAAACAAAGAATTTAATGAAGATAATCTCATGCGCTATCATTTTGTAAGCTATAGCAATGAAAATTACGACCCAACAGCTTCTTTCGTTTTACAATTTTTAAAAACAAGATTGACCAATTTTAGAAACAAGAGCAAATCTGAAAATTATGAGGAGATAGAAAGCTTTATTAATTCATATACAGAAAGTCTGAAATCATTTTTTGAAAATTGCAAAAGTGTGATAGACAGAGCAAAAGCAGACCCTAAATATTTTAAGTTATTTGTAATTCTAAATTTGTCTGCAACTCTATATCCACTAATCATTAAACTTGAAATGTTAAACCTTTTAGATAGGGAGTTAGAACATGAGGAGTATAAAGGATACACTTTTTATGACCTAATTGAACTTATAGAAGTAAGAGTATATAAGACGAGGGCTACAGATCCTAAAGCTGATATTTCAAGGTTAATATATAATATAGAAAACAAAACGCCAATCGAAATTCAAAATTGGCTCTTATGGTTTAATGGTAGGTGGATGCCAAAAGAGGAATTTCAATCCCATTTATTTGGTTGGATTTTCGGTAATAGAGCATTAAATCATATTTTTATTAATTATTGCGAGAACCTAAGCAATAAAGAATTTGACATAGATGAGCTGATCTCAATATCAAATAAAAATCCTAATATTGAACACATTTTAGCACAAACACCAACATTTGCACCAAGAGCATTAGGATTTAAAAACAAAGAAGATTTTATAGATTATGAACATAATTTAGGAAATTTAACTATTCTAGAAAGAAGCCTAAACTCCAGCATTCAAAACAAAAGTGCTATTGACAAAATTGATGCATATCAGAGAAGTACGTTTCTTATGACAAAAAAGTTAGGTTCTGATATTGACACGAATAAAACATTTTCAAAATTAGAATTACAGGATAGGACAAAAATAATTGCAGAATACTGCCTTAATCGCTGGTGGTGTTAGAAGGATTTAATAAATAGTTATAAAGAAATACACCTTGACAAAAGAAGGGCTAATAAAAGAAATTAAGGCAATAGCTATAATTGTTATAATTATAGGCATATCTATTACCACCATATTGGTTTTTCAAAACACAGATTTTAGAGATGTGTTTGTTTATTGTCTCTCAGGCTATGTTTCTTTAATTCTTCTCTTATTTATTTGTGGAAAATATATTAAAAATCGATATTTTAATAATTTCAAAACCGTAGTTCTTTTTCCCATAGTAATCATTTATGCTTTACTTTTAATTACTATTCCTTTTTTATCTTTAATAGTTCATACGCTTTTATATTTTGGAATTGCGTTTTTAATTCCGGAATTATTGAGCAAAGGTTTAAGTTATTTTCATTTAATTGATTTTATAACCGTACAAACGATAATTTACTTAAAAATTACTCTGACAGTATTTATTAGTGTTTTATTAAATCCACTTTTGAGAGATATAGTGTATCGTCTTTCACCTGTTATGCTTAAATCTTCAAAAAAGCTTAAGCCATTGGAACTCGATAAGCTAACCGACTATTTCTTATCAGTGCAAAATGTTAGATTCTTCGTGTATAGCTTTTACGTGGTAGCGCTACTAACAACAAACTATTTGAATTTTCAAGGACAAAGTTTTAGCACGAATGCTGTTAATGATAAATGTATATTACAGTCTTTTGTAACTTTTATAGCATTTGACAGAGCTCTAGCTTTAGCAAAATTGCTTGATTTTAAACCATCAAGTCTTGTAGCAAAAATTCATAAATCAATATTAAAAAAGCTTGATGCCGAAGCAGAGGGGTAAGCTGCACATAACAGGTGGTTTGGCAAAAGTGGCGGAAATTCATCTTCGACCTTTCCAGTTGTATAGAAATTTAACGTAACCGCCACCTTCGCCAAGCCCCCGGGCGTTAGGCGTAATACTGGGCGCATAACCCTCATGATGCAAACCTGCAATATTTCATAGCAACCTGCCGACATAGGCCGACAGGTTTTTAGCTTAAGCTTGATCAACTTCTATTATCAATTTTCCCTTCTTTGCTGAAATTACTACGTATTGGCCAGTCTCAAAACCTGTGCTCCTTAACCATTTTCCAACCAATCGAATCTGTGGCACATAATCATAAATACTTTCTTCTTTTACCCATGCTCGCTGATGAACAACAAGTTGGGAAGAAACTTTGAGTTGGCGTTTGCCATCTGTACGCTTAGGCTTTTTTGGCTCGCATGCACCGCATGTGCAGGTTTTGTTCGGCTGTAATTCTTGGATGATTTTTGCAGTTGGGATTGAGCCCAATTCTTCTAGATTTTTTGATACACGCATTGTAAAAAAATTAAAAGTCCAGGTCGCCGCGTGTATCACCGGAGTACGGAAAAACTACAGTACTTTCAACTGCTCGCCTGGATATTGTAAATATATAAATTAACTGGATTGCTCCAGTGAAACACGCACAATAAAGATGAGGAATAGGTTTTTTCTAGTCGGAGGATAAATGGATAAAATCGGATAATTTTACCAGACTTTTATATTTTAGGTTTTACCAGAATTTGGCCTTAGATTTATCTAACATAACAGCTAAATGTAAACATCAAACTATGGGAATATTAGACTTTTTTAAATCGGGTGAAAAAAACTCCTATTTAAAAGAACTTAGCGAATACGCCGCAACTGAGGAAGACATAAAAAACATAACTGACTCTATCAATAAAAATGGGTATTGGGAAGAACATGTTGAATGGCGCATTTCTACTGTGACATCTAGTAAAATAGAACCAAAAATCAAAGATGATATGACTTGGTATATTACTACCGTAAAATGTGAGCAAGAAGTTATGATTCCTGCGGCTAGTTTAGAAAGGGCAATTGTATTCAAGAAAATTTATGAACGTTTCTTCGTAGATCTTTTTTATGCTCAAAGATGGGCTTCCCATGCGAGATAAAAAGAATATCAGTAGGTAATAAGGCTAGACTACGCCTAACAAGGGTTTGCCAAAATTGTTGGGAAATTCAACTTCAACCTGTTATATTGCATAGGAATTTAACGCGAGCCCACCAACTTCGGCAAGCCCCAGGGCGTTAGGTGAAACAGGCATCTTTCAAATTCTGTGCTTAATAACAAAGCCAGTCCGGCAGTAAATAGTTGGTGCAAATGGGCTGTTAAGGAGCAATTCCTAAAACTCAACCTTTTGGGCTACCGGAAATGGATAATGGTTACCAGATAAATTCCAGCAAATGCCTGCCTCACCTAACAGCGGTTTTTGCGAAATTGGCGGATAATCTTCTTCCAAATGTTATATTGCATAATAAATTAAGGTAACCGCCAACTTGCGCAAAGCCACGGGACGTTATATGCAACAGGCATCTTTCAAGTTTTGTGCTCGAGAACAAAGCCAGTCCGACAGTAAATAGTTGGTGCAAAATGGGCTGTTTAGCAACTCGTTTCCAAAGCCAAAATCGTGTCTAATCATGCGACTGGTGCACCAAGTCCATCAAATCTAGCGGCCTAAAAATAAAATGATGGAGATGGTTTCTACAAATGCCTGCTGCATATAACAACAGTTTGGCAAAATTGGCGAATTTAATCTCCTACGATTTGTTAAATTGCATAAAAATTAAGTAAACCGCCAGCTTCGCCAAGCTGTGGGACGTTAGGTGAAACAGGCATCTTTCAAATTCTGTGCTTAATAACAAAGCCAGTCCGGCAGTAAATAGTTGGTGCAAATGGGCTGTTAAGGAGCAATTCCTAAAACTCAACCTTTTGGGCTACCGGAAATGGATAATGGTTACCAGATAAATTCCAGCAAATGCCTGCCTCACCTAACAGCGGTTTTTGCGAAATTGGCGGATAATCTTCTTCCAAATGTTATATTGCATAATAAATTAAGGTAACCGCCAACTTGCGCAAAGCCACGGGACGTTAAGTGCAACTCTGGGCGCATACCCCTCATGGCGCAAACCGTTCTAGATTTCATAAAAAATGTCGGACAAGTTGCCCGACACCCTAATTTAATTTTCTTTCTCCAACTCAATAATTAGCTTCCCTTTCTTTTGGGTAATAATTACGTGGTCATTGTATTCAAAACCAGTTTTGCGTAGCCACTCCCCTTGCAACAATATTTGTGGTACAATTGCCGTAGCCCAAGTGTACTGCATATGTTTTGGTTGGATTTTTAACCGTCTAATTCCTTCGGGGAGTTTAGGCTTTCTTGGTTCACAAGCCCCGCATTTACAGGTTTTGTTTAGTTGTAATTCTTGGATAATTTTTGGCTTCCGAACAGAACCCTCATTTTGACTTTTCGACTTTTGCATAGGTAAAAAGATAAAAAACCAGGTCGCCGCAAAAGTCGCCGGAGACCGGAAAAGTGCAGTACTTGCAACTGCTCGCCTGGTTTATGGTAAATATATATACTACTGGTTTACTTCCAGCAACTTTTGCAAAGTAAAGATGCGAAACCTATTTTTATTAGCCGGAAATTATCCGTTTAAAATCGAATAATCTGATTAAGGGAAACCGTAATTTTCTTATTCAAGATTTCTTTATTTTTAACACAATCTAAAAACCAATGAAATAACAGAGCTAATAATTTGAACCTATTTATAAAATGTTCTTAATTTTTACATTTTAGGTTTTATAAAGTTTCTTTTATAGTTTTAATTAAAATATTAATTATCAATGTAATGAATATTCAATTGTTGAGAGTTGAAGAATGTTATTGAGATATCAAAACCTGACTGTACTTAAGATTAAATAGTAAATTTCAACCTTATTAACGCGAATATGACCTCAATAGCATTTACTTTCTCAATGAACGACTTAGAATATGTCGCATTGACTGGAACAAAGGACAATCCTAGATTGCATTCAAAAGGAAAAATATTGTTACCAGCAAATCATAATATTCCTCAAACTGTTGCATGGTTCGAAACAGAACTTGAACTTTTGTTAAACAACATCAATCCAGACCACGTAAGCTATAGGCTGACAGTAATGAAGGTTACAAATAACTATGTTAGCAATGTTTTCTATGGTCAAGGCATTTTAAATTTGTTAAGTTATAAAAAAGGCATCGCAATTACACATATATCACCAATCTCGATTACCGCAAGTAAATTTAACCAGCCGAAAGGAACAAATTTACCTACTTATATTGAAAGCTTATTAGGAAAGTTACCAGCACCATGGGATAAAGGGATAAAAGATACCGCATTAATGGCTTTAATAAATTTAACTTAATGGATGTTGGAAAGTTTAAATCTATAGGATACATTGGGGGTGGAAATTTTGGAAAGGTATTTAGGGTTCTGGACACTTTATTAAACGTTGAAAGAGCTATTAAAATAATCCAAGTTAACGACCCACAAGAATTTATAGATGCCGTTAATGAGGCACAAATTCTCGAAAGATGCAGACATAATCATATTGTTGATATCAAAGAAATTGATATACATGAAATTGGCGGTAATCCGTATCCCTGTATAATAACTGAATACCTGAGAAATGGTAGTGTTCAGAATTATCTCGAAACCAATTTTGTTACGGTTAAAAAAGCTACTACAATTGTCTCTGAAGTCTTATTTGGTTTAGAACATGCTCATGCACAAGGTGTTTTTCATAGAGATATTAAACCAGGAAACATTTTATTTTCAGATAATGGGCAAGCCAAACTCTCAGATTTTGGATTAGCTTATGGATTGGCCCATCAAGCCTTCAATTTTGCTGGGTATAGTGCTCATTTACCACCAGAAGTTTTGCAAGGGACAGCACAAGACGCATTAAGTGATCTATATTCAATGGGTGTTACATTTCACAGATTATTGAATAATATGCCAACACTTCCCTTAACTTTTGCAGATGATAACCAATGGTTAAAGGCGCTAAAAAAAGAAAATTATCCAGAACGTATTTACGACCCTCACATCCCAGAACAATTAATAAAAGTTGTAAAAAAATCAATTAGGGCGAATAGGGATAATAGATTTCAAAACTGTTTACAGTTTAGACAAGCACTACAAAAAATTCCATTTGCAATAGAATGGTATCCAATTGACGTTGATAACTGGGAAGGTCGTTTAGGAAATGAAATATTTGAGCTTAATTTGTTTTCCAAGCGAACAGGCTACGTCATAGATTTCAAAAGGAACGGGCGTAAAATAAATAATCGATGCTTTGCAAATATCCCGACAGAAAACGGAGCAAGAGAGGGATTTTTTAAGACTATCAGGGAAACGACAATTAGTATAAAATAATGAATTGTTGTATTCAAAATATGCTTTAGTAATCCTTGAAAAGTTAGATGACAATTAATGACTAAGCAATGAATTTTCAATATCAACTTGATAACAATAACTAGACATGATAAATAGTGGAAAATATACTTTTAAATCATATGCTATTGTTCTGAATGCGGACAGGACTGTTTTAAAATTAAACACAACACTCGAAAAGCTAGGTTATAAATTCGAATGGATTGACGAAACAGAACTTGAAGCTAATTTCTCTGAAATATTTAACGTTCCTAAGAGCAATGAACGACCACTCACAATAATGATTGGTAGAGAATTTAAAGGTATATCCCACGAACTACATAATGCACTTGTTCATACACCTCCATTTGGAGAAATTATGCATATGGAGTTCCCTGGAATCTTATTGCTGTATAAATTGAAAGATTTCGATGTAACTGGAGACATAATGGATTCTACAATTGAGCACTTAGAGTTCAAGACCTTTTTTGATTTTGCTAATGACCTATTGTTGCAAATGAGACTTTTCAAGATTGGAGAGATACGATATTCTCAGTTTTTCAATATCACTTCAGAAACAAGACAAATTGGTTTAAGGAAGACGGGGATTTCGATTGGTTCAAGAGGCGATTACACATTAACAGATGAGGAAGCGGAAAAATTATCAAACGAATTGATTGTAAAATATGAGACTAATAATTTGACTGAACTTTCAATTAAAAATTTCAATGTAGTTTATGATCTTCCAGATGTAAGATTGCGTTTCATAACTTTAGTAACCTGCCTAGAAAGTTTGTTTAACTTTGGCAAAGACCAAATTGCGCACACTATTTCAAGGCATTTATCAATCATTCTTTCAGATAACAAGGAACAATTCAAAGAAAACTATAAACGAATTAAGAAACTTTATAACACAAGAAGTTCAATTGTTCATGGCGGAGATTATACAGGCGACATAATTAAGGACTATCTTGAACTTTCAGACAAAGTTAGAGTAGCCATTAAATATTGTAATGTTCCTAACATAACTAAAGAGAATTTATTCGAAGACTTAAATTCGAGCGGATTTTAAAGGCTACGAAATGGCTGGCTGCACTTAACAAGGGTGCTTTGCAAAATTGGCGGAGAATTCAACGCCAACCTGTTATATTGCATAATAAATTATCTTAGCCGCCAACTTGCGCAAAGCCTCGGGGCGTTAGCAGAAACCCTTTCCAAAACGCATAGCCTTTCTATCGCCCTACTGACAGAATTTTCGTAAATTAGCCCTTAATAAAATCTATTTAATGTCTAACATAGAAACGACCTACAAAAAACTTATTGACGACATTGGCTCAACACTTTTAAAGGCAAGAGAAAATGCGGTTAAGGCGATTAACCATGAACTTGTAAAGGCGAACTGGGAAATTGGCAGACACATCGTTGAATTCGAACAGAATGGAAAGGAAAAGGCAGAATATGGAAGTTCACTATTAACAAATCTTTCGAAAGACCTAAAAAATTCATACGGTAAGGGATTTGGAAAAAGCAACATATATCTCTGTAGGCAGTTCTATTTGAAATATCCAATTTTCCAGACACTGTCTGGAAAATTGAGCTGGAGCCATTATGCAGAACTACTAACCATTAGCGATGAGCATTCCAGAAGTTTTTATGAAAAACAAACCGTAACGGAAAATTGGAGCTTCAGAGAACTAAAGCGACAAATCGACTCGGCATTATTTCAGAGGCTTGCACTAAGCAAAGATAAAAAGGGCGTTTTAGAACTCGCTGAAAAAGGACAAAAAATTAATACACCACACGATGCGATTAAAGATCCTTACATTTTTGAATTTCTTGAACTCCCAAAAGAAAGTATAGTAAAAGAGAGGGATTTGGAGAGCAAGCTTATCAATAAACTTCAAGAATTTCTCCTAGAACTCGGCAAAGGTTTTTCATTCGTTGCGAGGCAATTTAAGATTACAGTTGATAACGAGCACTTTTTTATAGACCTGGTTTTTTATCATAGGATATTAAAGTGCTTTGTACTTATCGATCTGAAGACCAAAAAGGTAAAACATCAGGACATCGGACAAATGAACCTTTACCTAAACTATTTTAAGGAAGAAGAAAATACTGAAGGAGATAATGAGCCTATTGGGATTATAATCGCAGCCGATAAGCACGAATTTTTGGTTAAATATGCAACTGGCGGCCTCTCAAACAAAATATTCGTTTCAAAATATCAGCTTTATCTTCCCGATCAAGAACAACTTGAGAACAAGGTGAAGCAAATAATCAATGGTGGCTAAAAGGGCATCTGCTAACAACAGTTTGGCAAAATTGTCGAATTTAATCCCCCTCCAAATGTTATATTAAATAATGAATTATTGTAGCCGCCAACTTCGCCAAGCTGTAGGGCGTTAGTGGCAATGCAGGGCGCATACCTTGCAAACATCATAACAATCGGATAATTTATCTCTCATACAATTATGGAAATTTCAATTGATGTACATCTAATTATTAAATCTATTTAATCACCACATTCTCCACGCCTCAAAACGTTATAGCAAATGATAAGTACCATGAAACATACGATCATATTTTTAGCAATATATTTTTCGTTAATAAAAGCTGAAGCTAAAAAACTTGAATTTCCAATAGAAGTTGTTGCTGGAAGCGCAGACTTAATAGTAATCGGAGAAATTGATTCAGTTAAAGATAGTTCTTATACCTTTAAAATTTTTGAAACATTAAAAGGTCAATCTAACGGGTCGATTACTGTAAATATGTTCAAAGAATGGACATGTGATGTAAGATTTGGTAAACCTAAAAAGGGACAGAAGCTCTGTCTTTTTTTAAAAAAGGACTTCTCTAATTGGGAAATTATTAACGGAAGTAACGGGGAACTACCTATCTTAAACAATTCAATCACCCTAAAACACGAAGAATATGAGTACGTAAGGGGTAAATTTACGCCATATACAATTTCTTTAATTGACTTTAAGATTGGGATCAAAACATTTTGTAAATGCTATAAGTTTATAGGAAAGTACGCTTCTGTAGAGAAAGGGTACTTTTCGCAAACCGGTGACAATGATAAAATTAACAAGTTCAAATTCATTAATAATTTTTCAGCTTGGCTAAATAAAAAAATGATGTGGTATCAATTAACTTAAAGAATAGAGTCTAGAAAAACCCATAAATTAATATTTGGAAACATTACCTATAGCAACCGCCACTAACAACGGTTTTACAAAATTTGGTGGAGATTCCTTGTACGCCATTCTGATTTTCTAGTAACTTTAACCGAGCCACCTAGCTTCGCCAAGCCGCGGGGCGTTAGGCGTAATATTGGGCGAATACCCCTCATTGCGCTTGTCAGTAGGATTTCAAAAAGAATTATATCTTAGCGTTAAAAAGAAATGGATTATAAATTGTTTTTCTTAGGGATTTTGTTCCTAATTGTAAGTTATTTCTATCATCGTTTCTTATTGCAAGGAACAGAACCTTCTATGAAGGAGAATAATTGGATTGGTCCAACCCAATCATTATATATTGGAATGTGGGGAGTTCTAATTATGTTAATACTGGGCGGAGTCATATTTATAATTCAATCACTTCCTGCCCAAATCTAGTTTTTGTTAATAAAACAATTATCGATCGTGCTGACGGAAGTAATAACTTTGTACGATGGGCAAAATGGCATAACAAGGTATTAATACGCCTAACAGGTGGTTTGCCAAAATTGGCGGAAATTCATCTTCAACCTGTTATATTGCATAGAATTTTAACGTAACCGCCAACTTCGCCAAGTCACTAGGCGTTAGGCGACATTCCAATCGCATACCTACAAAACGTAAAATATGGATGATAAGCAAAAGGTCGCATTGAGGAAAAGATGGATAGAAACTCTTTTCCAATTTTCTCATATCGAATATCAAAAACAATCATGGGCGGGTCAATATGAGAATCATGTAAATGACTATACAGAAATGGTATGTAGCTATTTCGATGACTTAAACTTGGATGATGGGTATCTGAAATTTATGGAGGATGGACTGACCAGCGATGTAGAAGTAAATATATGGTCTAGTTTCCATTCTAACTTGAATGCTTATACGAGCAAAATTGAAAATATGAAGCCAAGCGATCAGGAAATCATTAAAGACTCTCAATGGATAGAATTAACTAATCTTGCTAAATTAAGCTGGGACGAATTCAAAAAGAATTTAAGATCAGACGCAGAAAAACAAATGGTTTCAGATATAGAAAAGCAATATCTATAAACGTCGCCTAACAGTGGTTCCTATGTAAAGCAGCTTTTTTGGTAAATCATTAACTGTCAATTAAATAAGAAGAAATTTCGAGGTTTGATTACCCCGATGAACTTAAGGAGAAACTGGTTGAGCTTGTAGTCTGCTAGAACTATTCCTGTACAGGACAGCAATACCCTTTAACTATACTTGCTTCGACACTGCTCCGACAATCCTATACCTATTCTATACATTTTTTTTACCTCCCGACCGTACTGAAACTAGAGATAAAACTTGCTCAAGTATCGCCCCAGTATGGAAACAATATTGTAGCGGTATAGTAAGGATACTGTAAGTGGCTTGTAAATACGGATTTGACACGGAGTTAACACGCTCTTGAGTCGGAGTTGATACGGAGTTGAGAATTGATTTTTAATGAAAAAGCTATATTTTTAAAGATTTTTAAATTAGCTTTATAGTAAGAGGCATTAGTTTAACTAAGATAACAAACTTATGGCAATACAACAAGGAATAATTTCACTTTCTGGCAAAGTTGGGGATCTTATCTTCTCTAACCGTAAGGGAAAGCACATTGCTAAGAAAAAATCGCTCGTACCCATGAACCAAACTGAGGCTACCAAAAAAAGTAGCAGCGATTTTGGCGTAGCTAGCAAGGCTGCAGCTCGGTTGAGGCGTTCCTTTGCGCCGTTTATTGAAAAGTATGGCGATACCACCTTAGTTAGCCGCTTCACCAAGCACATGCTAAAGGTCTTTAAAACCATTCCTGCTGATTTTATTGGTCACAAGCAACTAAACCAGGGTGATGTGGGCATTTTTAAGGACTTTCAATTTAATGCCTCGGCCAGATTGGATTCATTGTTATTTCAGCTGCCTAAGGTGGAAATAGCAGCATCTGGACTGAAAATTGTGTTTAAAGCCTATAAAGAATCCTTAATTGGTGGTCTATTTAAACGGGTTGCAAAGGCAGATACAGCTTTGCTAAAGTTAATGGTGTATAATTTAAATTTAGACAACAACGATGATGAAGTTGTTTCTATCAAAGAATTGGGCATTCCGTCTAACAACGAAAGTTTTCGTGGCGCAACGGTACAGATTCCATTAAATTTTATTGGCCAACAGGTGGTATTTGTTGCCGTAGGCATTCATTATGAAGGAAAGAATTCGATGATTGGCGATAAGACCAAAAGGGCGGCAGCTATTGTGCATGTAGCAAGATTAAATGATGGAGTAGAAGTAGCATTTGTACCACAGCCTCAAGCACCCCATGAAACGAAAGATGATAACGAGGGCTTGGATTGGGTAATGTTATGACAATTGAACTAATTGGCGGAGAATTTAATCTCAACCTGCTATATTGCATAAAAAATTTTTAATCGTGAATAAAAAGGAACTATCAGAATTAACAGACCAAGAATTGCTACAAGAAGCAAAAAAAATGAAATTAACTTCCATTACAAATGCAGCATTAATTGGATTTTTGATTGGAATTGTGTTTTATAGCATTATGAAAAACAGCCTAGGATTTTTTACACTAATCCCTTTGTTTTTTGCTTATAAATTGATTAATAATTCGAAATACGATACTAAAGAATTAGAAAATCTTTTAAAAGAGCGAAATCTGAAATAAAGGATAATAGAGCATTGTTAAAAACCCCTTTTAAAATTGACGAAGAAGTGAATAGAATGATAAGAAATATCATACATAAATTAACAGTCTCACCTAAACTACTTTTCTTAATAGATAGCTTGGGTGCTTTTCTTACTTCGTTTTTTCTGTTTATACTATCGCGAAATTTTCACGAATACTTAGGGATACCAACAAGAATATTCACTTGCCTTTCAGTAATAGCAGCTTGTTTTTGTATTTACTCAATGGCTTGCTTTTTATTTCTAAAAGAAAACTGGACACCATTCATAAGCATAATAAGCACTGCCAACTTAATTTATTGCATATTGACAATTGGATTTTTAATTTACTATTTTAATCAAATTAAAAATCTCGAGCTAACTTACTTTTTAACAGAAATAACAATAATATTCGCACTCGTTTATATTGAGATTAATGTTGCTAAAAAATTAAAGTCAAACCACGCTTGATAGTTAATAACAAAAAACAAAACTAATTTCAGGCTTGTTAGTTCACACTGTGATAGAATAAGCCAAGTAATTATTAAAAGTTAATAGTATGAATCCAAAAAAGATATGGTCAAATTTAGCCGTAAGCAATTTAGATCGAACAACTAAATTTTATACTGAATTAGGGTTTAAATCTAACGGTAGCTCTAAAGAACTGACGAGTTTTTTAATCGGTGAAAATGATTTTGTAATGCACTTTTTCTTAAAAGATATACTCAAAATCAATATAAAAGGTGAGATAACCAACTCACAAAACTCAAACGAAGTTGTGTTTACTCTTTCTGCTGAAAGCATAAATCAGGTTAACAATTGGGCGAAAGAAGTTCAGATCGCAGGTGGAAAAATTATTTCCCAACCCGAAGAATTTGGAGAAGGCTATTATGGTTTCCTTTTTGCAGACCCAGACGGCCATAAGTTTAATGTTTTTTATATGGAGGGTCTTTAAGCGGATGAAACTACCTCCCTACCCCAATTACCCTACTTTATCTGGCAGTAAAGTTTCGTTACGACAAATTTTGGACGACGATATTAAAGACATTATTGAAATTTCGTTTTATGATGCTGTTCAAGCCACAACAGTACAGCAGGCAGCAGAAATGCAGACCAAAATAAATACAGATTATACAAATGGAGACTCCATACATTGGGGCATTGTAGATAATCTAACGAATAAAATTGTTGGCACGTGCGGTTACTATCGTGGACTTGATAAAGGAGAAGGCGAGCTCGGCTGCGTTTTATTTCCTCAATATCGCGGACAAGGATTTATGAAAGCAGCCATGCAATTAGCTATAGATTTTGGAATACATAACATCAAACTAAATCGCATTTGGGCAGTAACAACTAAACAAAATAACAAGGCAATACAACTTCTTAATAGATTAAATTTCATCAAAATCGCAGACCTGCCAGATGAAGAAATCGAATATGAACTGAATAAAGAGTTAATTTAAAATCATTAAAAATGGCAATTGAGAAAATAAATATCGCAGAAAAGTTATCCCTTTTTAATGACTACTGGAATCCTAGAATTGTTGGAGAATTAAATGGACAACATGTAAAACTTGCAAAGTTTGAAGGTGAATTTGTTTGGCACAAACATGATAATGAAGATGAAATGTTTTTGGTAATAAGCGGCACTTTAAAAATAGAGTTTAGAGACAAAACTGTAGAAATAAAGCCGAATGAATTTATTATCGTTCCAAAAGGTGTAGAACATAAACCTGTTGCCGAAAATGAAGTACATGTAATGCTATTTGAACCAAATACAACACTAAATACTGGAGATAAAAAAGGAGAATTAACGAGAGAGAATTTAGAGAAGATATAAAATAGCAGCTTACCTACCATCTAATTATGACAACCGATATCGTAGAAATAAATAATTTCATTGTTTTAATAGAGCAATCTAACGCCGAAAAAGCAATTGTACAAAAATGCGAAATTGATGGAGATGCTGTGGGTTTTGCATTCTATAGCTCTGGCAATGTAGAATTAGAAATAAAATATCAGCATGAAACGAAAATTGTAACCAATACTTCGGGTATCGCTATTTCTTTTTTTGGAAACAATAAGGTAGAGTTTTCGCATAAAATTGGTCCAAACAAACCGTTACAATCTATAAGTGTTTTTTCAAAACTAAAAAACCTACATATTTTACCACAAGGAGAGCAAGAACTATTTAATGAATTTCTTCCTGAATTAATAACCCCTCAAGCCGACTTCGTAGAGGGCCCCAAGTTTTATATGACCCCAGACATGCAAAACACTGTCCAAAAAATTATGACCACGCAATACAGGGGAAATTCAAGACAGATGTTTTTAAAAAGCCAAATAAATGAGCTACTATCGCATTTTTTTGCATTTCTTGCTTCGGATAAAAAGGAGAATATAACCAATGTAGACAGGGATAAGCTTTTTCTTGCAAAAGAAATTATGGAGAATAATATTTCAAATCCCCCCACTTTAACTGAATTATCAAAACTCATCGGACTGAACAATAATAAACTAAAAAAGAATTTCAAAGAACTTTTCGGAGTACCCGTTTTTAAGTTTTTGCAAAAAGAACGTTTAAATAAAGCTTATGAATTGTTAACTACAAGCAATGATAGTGTTCAAGAAGTAGCATGGTATGTAGGATACGATAGCTTGAGTTCATTCTCTAATGCGTTTCAAAATAAATTTGGTGTCCGCCCAAACGAAATTAAATACCAATCCTTTTCAAACAAATCATAATTCTTTTGGGACAAAACTAAGTGAATAAGTCTTAGGAACTTAGCATCATGAAGCAAAGAAAAATTTTAATCCTTGGAGGAAAAGGAAAAACTGGACGCAGAGTTGTCGAAAAATTAAGTAATTTAGGATATACTGATATCCGAATTGGTTCGCGTAGCGAAACACCAGACTTTGATTGGGAAAACCCAGAATCATGGCTAGATGTGATAAAAGGTATGGAAGCTGTTTATATTACTTTTCAGCCCGATTTAGCTATACCAGCAGCACCAGAAGCCATAAAAAAGTTTACATTGTTAGCAGCTGAGAATGGCGTTACAAAAATGGTTTTACTATCAGGCAGGGGCGAAAAAGAAGCCCAAGTATGTGAAGAGATCGTAATGCATACTGCCCAAAATTGGACAATCGTTAGGGCAAGTTGGTTCAATCAAAATTTTAGTGAAAGTGTATTTCTAGACCCTATTCTTGCTAGACATGTTGCCCTCCCAAGAGCCGAAGCCCTTGAACCATTCACAGATGCTGATGATATTGCCGATGTGGTGGTAGAAACGCTTATAGATGACAAACATAATGGACATATCTATGAATTAACAGGCCCAAGGCTAATGACCTTTCCTCAAGCCATTGCAGAAATAGCAGAAGCTACAGGTAGCGATATTCAATTTCAACCCCTTACTTTAGAAGAAAACGTACATCTTTTAAAAACATATCAATTACCTGAAGACCATATTTGGTTAATAAATTATCTATTTTCCGAAGTGCTAGATGGAAGAAATGCAACGGTAACTTCTGATATTGAAAAAATATTGGGTAGAAAAGCAACTGACTTTTCAGAATATGCCAAAGTAACCGCAGCAAAAGGAGTTTGGGATTCAATTAAACGATAAGAAATGAACTTCATTCGCGCAATTTTAACAGGAGCATTAACCTGGCTATTCGTCGTTATTGCATTTGGGGTATTAGCTTATATCCCTGTTATAAAGGACTCCTTAAACCAACAAGCATTAATTATAGCTGCCTTAATTATACCGTTTGCTACACTGGGGGCAGCTATTTACTACAAGAATGACAACAAGGGAAATGGAGTTATTATAGGTTTGATTATGGTAGCCACTGCTTTAATACTCGATGGGTTAATCACTGTACCGTTTATCGAAATACCAAAAGGAGGAAGTTATGAGCGCTTTTATACCTATCCATTTCTTTGGTTACTTGTATTGGTAAATTTAGCAACGGTTTATTTTTATTGGAGGTTAAAAGTTCTAAAACATTAAATAGGCAATATGCAAAAAACAGTTATATTGACCAATTATACAAACATGCTAATAATTAGAAATGCACACTCAATTATTAAACCTGATAAGTCAAAAAATTGTACTTACTCGCGCCGACGAAGAATTATGTAAAAAGTATTTTGATCCAGTTTTATTTCCTAAAAATCAAATTATTGAACACGAAGGTAAAATTCCTAAATATCTTTACTTTGTTGTGTCGGGTTTTATGCGACTGTTTTATGATAACAATTTAGGTGATGAAGTTACAACGCATATCAACTGCCCACCAGGATTTCTAACTTCTTATACTAATTTTATCAACAAAACAAAAGCTAATGAAAATGTAGAGTGCATTACAGAATGTAAACTTTTAAGAATTACAAAAATTGATTTGGACTTTCTTATTCAAAATAGTTTAGCATTTAAAGATTTTAGTATTTGGGTATTTCAGCAATCAATTACATACAACGAAAACCGTTCAAAAGATTTAGCAACCTTAACGGCAGAACAACGTTATAAAAAGCTAATTGACAATTATCCAGAAATTATACACAATGTTCCTCTTCAATATATCGCTTCCTTTTTAGGAATGAACCCAAAAAGTTTGAGTAGAATTAGAAAGCAAATGAATAAGTAACATTTGCGAAGTGTATTTGAAAATGTATCTCTCAATTTTGTGCCATAATAAAAACAAAAATAATGGCACAAAAAAATTTAGCATTGGTTACAGGTGCAAATGGGCATCTTGGTAACAACTTGGTAAGATTGCTTATCAACAAAGGCATTCCAGTAAGAGCTTCAGTTCGTAACATCAAAAACAAAGAACCATTTATTGGTTTAGATTGTGAACTGGTACAATCTGATATTTCCAATAAACAATCCTTGGTAAACGCTTTACAAGGTGTGGAAACATTTTATGCTGTTGGAGCTGTTTTTAAACTTTGGGCTAAAGACCCTAAAAAAGAAATTTATAATGTCAATATTGAAGGCACAAAAAATATTGTTGAAGCCGCAGCAGAAGCAGGTGTAAAACGAATTGTGTATGTAAGTTCTATTGCCGCTCTAAATTATTCCAAACTTCCTACCAAAGAAAGCTATGGCCAAAATCATGATCGTAGGGATATGTATTACAATTCAAAAAATGATGGCGAAAAATTAGCTTTTGAATTGGCTCAAAAGCACAAGATAGAATTGGTTGCCGTTTTACCATCTGCAATGATTGGTAGCATTGCTTTCAAACCTTTAAGTGTTTCTTATAACATTATCTCCTTAATTCTTGATAAACAAATACCAGTTGAAACAAACATCACATTAAATTGGATTGATGTAAAAGATGTTGCTGAAGGTTGTTATTTAGCGGCAACGAAAGGAAAAAATGGCGAACGCTATATTTTAGCAAATGAAAAGTGTACTTCCATAAAGGCAACAACAGAAATTGCTCAGAAGTTATTTCCAGAATTGAAAATAAAACTTCCTAGCACCGTTCCAAAACCAATATTATTTATTATCGCCTGGTTTATGGAGATTGGCAGTATGATAAATGGTAAAGCACCTTTGTTGAGCACCAAAGATATCGCAATGTTTTCAGGGCTTCAACAAAATTTTGACATCACAAAAGCAAGGGTAGAATTGGGGTTTAACCCAAAAAATTCAACACAAGCAGTCAAAGAAGCCATGGTATATTTGCAAGAAAGCAAAAAGCATTTAGGCTGATACGGAATAAATTCAGCTTTTGTACTAAATTTGAGCTGAAGAGGTTCTAATCCTTAATAAAACCATGACAAATAAATTCAATTCACAAAAAGATTTATTCCTTATAGAAGAAGGCTTAACGTATTTGAACTGCGCAAATATGTCGCCAATGCTTAAAACCGTAAACGACGCAGGATTACAGGCCCTTAAAACAAGGGCAACACCTTGGAAAATATCTTCGGAAGATTGGTTTACAAACGCAGAGAAATTAAGAGCCCTTGTAGCAGGGGTATTTCAAACAAATAGCAATAACATTGCTATTATCCCATCTGCCAGTTACGGCTTGGCAGCGGCGGCAAAAAACTTTAAACTTGATGCTGGGAAGGAAATCATAGTTCTTGACCAACAATACCCATCAAATTATTATGTCTGGGAAAATTTAGCAAGCCAACAGAATTTAAAAATAGTTATTGTTCAAAAAACAAAAGATAAAACCTTAACTGAAAATATTTTAGAAAAAATAAATAACAATACAGGAATTATTGCACTTCCAAATTGTCATTGGATTAATGGCACATATATAGACTTACAACAAATTAGCGATGCGGCAAAAGCTGTTAGCTCTTATTTTGTATTAGACTTAAGCCAGTCATTAGGTGTTTTACCAATAGATATTGATAAAATTCAACCCGACTTTGCGGTATCAGTTGGATATAAATGGTTAATGGGACCTTTTGGTTTGGGATACATGTATGTTTCAAAAAAATGGCAAGATATTGGCGAGCCATTAGAGTATTCTTGGCTTACAAAAAAAGGTAGTGAAAACTTCGCAAACCTAACAAACTATGTGGCAGGCTATAGAGACGGAGCAAGGAAATTTGATATGGGTGAATTTTCACAATTTAACTTACTACCAATGTCAGTAGCAGCATTGGAACAAATAAACAATTGGGAAATTAATGTTGTTCAAGCAAAAATAAAAGAACTAACGGACAAAATTATTGACTTTAAAAAGAAAAACAGTGTTTTTGATGAAACTGCATTAAGTGTTGGGCACATTTCAAGTATTCCGTTGAACATTTTAAACATCAATACACTTAAAGATAGATTACAAGATAACAATGTTATGATAAGCTTCAGAGGAACATCAATTCGAGTATCACCACATTTATACAATGATCTTGATGACATCGATAAATTACTTTCTTGTTTGTAAGACTTCAACACACAAACTAAACATGAGCAAGTTTCGGGTTTTATAGCAACAATCTTCTTTTAACCTTTGTACTATAAAATTTGAAGATAATGACTGAACAACAAAATACTAATTATAATCGAATTGCAGAGGCAATAGAATATATTAAAACAAACTTTAAAGAACAACCCGATCTTAACGAAGTTGCCAAGAAAGTTCATTTAAGTTCTTTTCATTTTCAGCGCCTTTTTAGTGAATGGGCAGGAACAAGTCCGAAGAAATTTTTGCAATACACAACCATAGAATATGCTAAAACGCTTTTAAAAGAAAATCAGGCTACACTTTTTGAAACCGCATACGAAACCGGTCTTTCTGGTACTGGCCGTTTACATGATCTATTTATTAACATAGAGGGCATGACACCTGCCGAATATAAAAATGGTGGAAAAGACTTAACTATAAATTACAGCTTTGCAGAAAGTCCATTCGGAAACATTTTAGTAGCCTCCACAGAAAAAGGTATTTGTTATATGGCATTTGCCGATGATGAACCTATTGCGTTTTCTATACTGCAAAGTCATTTTCCAAATGCCAATTTCAGGCAAATGGTTGATCTAATTCAACAAAATGCACTCTATTTTTTTACGCACGACTGGAAAAAAATTAACCAAATAAAATTACATCTAAAAGGAACAGATTTTCAACTAAAAGTTTGGCAAACATTATTAAAAATCCCGATGGGGCAACTTACCACTTACGGGGCTATTGCTAATAAAATTGAAAATCCAAATGCTTCGAGAGCAGTAGGAACAGCCATTGGTAGTAACCCCGTTGCATTCTTAATTCCTTGTCATCGTGTTATTCAATCAACAGGAATATTTGGGGGTTACATGTGGGGCAATACAAGAAAAACAGCAATTATTGGTTGGGAAGGAACAAAAGCACATTCAGCGTTAATTTAGCAAGTTTCGGGTTTTATCGCTACTCGACTATATGAATCTTTGCATTATAATTTAAAATAAATAGAAATGCAAAAATTTAAAAACAAAGTAGTCTTAATTACGGGCGGAACAAACGGAATGGGTTTTACCACCGCTCAAGAGTTCATTAATGAGGGAGCAACTGTAATTATTACGGGTCGCAGTCAAGAAACGGTAGATAATGCATTAAAGCAATTGGGCTCAAATGCTATTGGAATCGTATCAAATGCAGGGAAATTAGCTGATGTTTTCGATCTACAAAAACAGGTAAAAATTCATACGAATACATTAGATGTTTTATTTGTAAATGCAGGCTATGGTAAATTTGCATCAATTGAAATGGTGGATGAGGCTCATTTTGATGAACTATTCAATATGCTAGTAAAAGGAACATTCTTTACTGTTCAACAGCTATTAACAATAATGAAAGCAGGTAGTTCTATCATCTTAAACACTTCAGTAGTTACAGAATTTGGATTAGAAAATTTCTCTATTTATTCTGCTGCAAAATCAGCAGTTCAATCTTTCATAAAAACATTTTCAGCTGAATGTACTGCAAAAAAAATTCGAGTGAATGGCGTAAGTCCGGGTTATATTAAAACCAATATTTTCAATAATACGGGGCTTACAACTGATCAAATCGAGGGAGCAGTTCACCGTATAATTCCAACACTTCCATTCAAACGTTTCGGTGAACCATCCGAAATTGCAAAAACAGTACTCTTTCTTGCATCAGATGATGCTTCATATATTCACGGAGCAGAAATTGTAGTGGATGGGGGATTTTCAAACACTAAATAATGAAAGAGAAAATAGCGTCAATCAATTGGGAAAACGTAGTTGACGAAATGCATGAAAAAGGCTTTTCTATACTTCCACAACTCTTAACAAACAACCAATGTACCGAATTGATAAAGAGTTATAATGATCCTAATGCGTATAGAAAAACTGTAGTAATGGAACGTTACCGTTTTGGCTTGGGCGAATACAAATATTTAAATTATCCACTGCCCAATAGTATTCAAAGCATTAGAGAAAGCATATACCCTAAACTTGCAACCATTGCAAACGCTTGGATGAAAGTACTAAATATAGATACCGTTTTTCCTGATACACATCAAGAACTCTTGAAACAGTGCAACGAAAACAATCAAACAAAAGCAACTGTTTTAATTTTGAAATATGGTAAAGGTGGGTACAATACCCTACATCAAGATCTATATGGAGATGTATATTTCCCAATTCAAACCGTTTTATTTTTGAACGAACCTGAACAAGATTTTACTGGTGGCGAATTCGTATTAACTCAACAAACACCAAGAGCACAATCAAAAGCAATAGTTTTAAAACCAAAGAGAGGCGATATGCTAATTTTTACAACTAATTTTAGACCAGTAAAAGGGAGTAAAGGATACTATCGTGTAAATATGAAACACGGAGTAAGTGAAATCCATAGTGGAGAAAGACATACTTTAGGAATTATTTTTCACGATGCACTAAGCTAAAATGATGTTAACTACATCAGCTTAAAAAAAGCTAACATTATTGAAGGTTAAAATGAAATATATCATGTAGATTTAATAATTAAAAATCAAATCATGACAGCTGCAGAAAAATCATTGCCAAAATGGATCCTTATCATATCCGGACTTTTTGCGTTAATGGAGATTATAGCAAGCATATCCTTATATATTTCCCCAAAATCGGTTTTAGAGACAGTAGACCTTGATGCAAAAGGGGTTAACTACGTGGTTAATATGTGGGCCGTCAGGCAATTTGCACTTGGTTTTATCTTTGCTTTTGCCACATTTAAAAAATCGATCCCAATGCTTACGATTGCCTATATTTTCTTTTTGGTAATGTTTATTGGCGACTTCATTATTGCAATTTCACAAAAAGACAACACACTTATCATTAGTGCCTTAGTGATGTGTATTATTTCTTCAGCAATGATATTTGCAATAAACAAGAAAAAATAATAGCTTTTCAACATGAACACTACAGACATACACAATCAGCGTATCGCAAAAATGATCTTTGGATCGGTATATCCTCATTACATTACAAAAGTGGAAAGCAAAGGCCGAACAATAGAAGAATTGCATCAAGTAATTGAATGGTTAACAGGCTTTGATGAGGTAAAACTACAGGAACTCATCGAGCAAAAAGTAACTTTCGAAACTTTTTTTGAGCGTGCTACGTTAAATTCTAATGCACACCTTATTACAGGCGTAATTTGTGGGTATCGTATTGAGGATATCGAAAATACATTAACAAAGCAGGCTCGCTATTTGGATAAGTTGGTAGATGAGTTGGCAAAAGGCCGAAAAATGGAGAAGATTTTGCGTAAGGTCTAAGTTCAAATATGCCAATTTCGAGACGAAAATTCATTAAGGCAGGAATTCTTACCACAACGGGAATTGTACTTGCAGATGCCTTTTGGATTGAAAAATTTTTCATCGAAGTTAATGAGTTTTTTATAGGTACCGCAACAAAGGATACCACTAACATAAAAGTTGTCCAAATTTCAGATTTACACCTTCAATCTGTAAATTATCAGCTTATGCAATTGGCAAAAAAGCTAAACAAATTAAAACCTAACCTCATACTAATTACAGGAGACGCTATCGACAAAGCCAAAAATATTTCGCTATTAGACGACTTTTTAAAACTAATAAGCAAAGACATTGAAAAGGTTGCGATTTTGGGAAATTGGGAATATTGGGGTAAAGTTAACATCAGTGAGTTAAAAAGAATTTACGCAAACAATAATTGTACACTGCTCGTTAATCAAACCATACAGTACGCTGTTCATGATAAAACTATTTCGATAACTGGAATCGACGATTACTTAGGTGGCAATGCTGATTTTGAGGCTGCAATAAAAGACTATAAAAAAAGTGATCATCATATCATTTTAAACCACTGCCCCGGGTATAGCAACGATATATTTGAACGATTAAATAAAGATGTTAATGTAGATTTTATTCTATCTGGACATACGCATGGAGGGCAAATCAATATTTTGGGATTCGCCCCTTTCTTACCTCCAGGAAGTGGAAAATATATTAAAGGCTGGTATTCCGATACTGTTCCAAATCTTTATGTTTCAAAAGGTATAGGAACAAGTATATTTCCCGCTAGGTTTGGAGCAAGAGCAGAAATTGCAATATTTAATTTATAAGCACACCAATTTTGAAAATGGCCACAGAAATTATCCCAACAACACCAGACTGTGAAATTATAAGTTCAAGAATATTTAATGCGCCAAGAGAGCTTGTTTTTCGTGCTTGGGCAGATCCAAATCATTTAAAAAATTGGTGGGGACCTGCTGGCTTTACCAATACATTTAATGAATTTGATTTTCGCATAGGCGGAAGATGGAGCTTCATCATGCACGGGCCCGACAAAGGAAATTATCCTAATGAATGTGAGTTTATAAAAATAAAAGAGCCCTCACTTATTGCTTGGAAACGCTTTTCAAAACCACTTTTCCAGGTCGTAGCAACATTTGAAGTAGCGCCTGAAAACAAAACGCTACTCGTTTTTAAAATGTTATTTGATACCGCTAGAGAATGTGAAAAAGTAAAGGCCTTCTCGGTTGATAAAAACGAAGAAAATTTCGACAAACTAGCTCACGAATTGATAATAATGGCCTCACAGTCCTTCTACCACGGCACCAAAGCAAACCTAAAACGAGGCGACTTAATTGAACCTGGTTATAATTCGAACTATGGTCAAAGAAATAAAGCAAAGTATGTTTATTTAAGTGCCACCCTCGATGCTGCCATTTGGGGAGCCGAACTTGCTTTTGGTGAAGCAATTGGCAGAATTTATAGTGTTGAGCCAACAGGTTTGATCGAAGACGACCCAAATTTAACCGACAAGAAATTCCCCGGAAATCCAACAAAATCATACCGTACCAAAAGTGCGCTGAAAGTAGTTGGTGAGGTTGTCGATTGGCAAGGGCATTCTCCTGAACAACTAAAACAAATGAAAGACCACCTTGAACAGCTTAAGCAACAAGGTATTGAAGCAATCGAAGATTAACCTGTATAATGAGATTAACACGCGAAAAAAAGAATGCCGAATTACAGAAGCACCTCACACTTGTGCACGCAACGTTCGATTATCTTACAATTCAGTTTGGACGTATACTTGTTTGCGATGACGTGCCTTCAAATGAGGTCATGTACACTAATCAAAAAGCTAGGGCAGAAATATACTTCAAAGAACGACGGCTAGACAAACTTCAAAAGCAGCTTAAGGGAGAAACAGAATGGTTAATGATTACGTTTGATCTAGAATTTGAAAACTACATCAAAAAAAATACGGCATATGAGCTTGACCTTTTTGCAGAAGCTAGAAGTAGAACTGAAGAAGTATTAAAGAAGGGAAAAATTGAAGACAACAAAGATAGCCACTATGTAGCGATAATGACGAACCTCTATGAAAAAACAGCAGGTGATCCTCAGAAAATTAAGTCGCTCCAATTTTTACAAAAAATTTTTTATGAAGGAAAAGGCAAACCCCATTCTGTTTCGTCTAAATATACTGAAGAACATACGGAGCTTGTTAAAAGAGTTGAAAAAGACGGCACAATAGAAGAAACATTTATCTCTACAGTAACCTATTGGGATGGTCCAAAACCTAGTCATTTTAACGAGCGAAAAGAAATGGCACCTGATGGCGAACGGTGGTTTACACTAACCGAATGCGCCTCTAGCAAAGATTCCTCCACAACTGTAACGATAGCCTTTTCTAAGATGTCGGTTCAAACTTATTATGCCGTTGGAATTCACCCAAATATTAATGCATTTTGGAAAGATAACAATACGATTGTTATTGAAACCGAGAAGAGTTATACAACACATTCAAAGTACCATAAAGTAGAGAGTTATGGCGATGTGATCGCTATTGAATATATCGAAAGTTAAATCTTCAGACATTGCGATTGCACCATTTTTTTACTAAGTTAGCATCTATAATTTACCAAAAATTAAACCTCCCATTACCATGCTTAAACGCCTAACCTTTCTCGCCTTACTATCAACGATAACAGTTGTATCAGCACAACAAACTACCCCTATCCGCAAAACAATTGAAACGGCAAAACGTTCGATCAGGTTAGATGTACCCATGACCAACTCCATTCGTAAAGCATTTAATGCTGGTACGCGTGATTTTTCGGGCAAACCGGGACCAAATTATTGGCAATTAGAAACCGACTTTGTAATTAATGCAAGCCTCGATCCGGCAACGCAAACCATTACTGGTTCTGAAAAAATTAGCATGCACAATAACAGTAAAGACGATCTGAAAACAATTACACTTCGCTTGGATCATAACATTTTTAGACCAGAAGCCCAACGTGGCGCATCTGTACCTGCCGAGGCTACCGAGGGCATGGTTTTAACGAGCGTAAAAGTAGATGGCAAGGATATAAGCCTAAATACCATACGTGGACTTACCCAAACCATAGCCAGCATAAATTTAGCAGACCCAATAAAAGCTGGAACAACGGCTATAGTAGAAATTGAATGGCGAACTAAGCTTCCGGGTGGCACCATCGGAAGGGGCCATCGCATGACGCAACGATTTGACAACAAACTTTTTCAACCTACGCAATGGTTTCCGCGTTTAGCGAAATACGACGATTTACGTGGTTGGGAAACAAGTCCATACTTAGGCCCTTCAGAATTCTATAATAACTTCGGAAAATTTGATGTTAAGCTAACTGTACCTGGCGGGTGGATTGTAAGCGGAACAGGTGTACTTCAGAATCCGAACGAAGTGTTAACAGAAACGGCAAGAAAACGCCTTTCTACAGTACTGAACTCAGACGATGACATAATTATTGTAGGTGATGCAGAAAAAGGACCTGGCAAAGCAACAGCAGCTGGCGATAAACTTACTTGGCATTTTGTTGCTGATAAAGTGAATGATTTTGCATGGGCAACGGCCGAAAACTTTAATTGGAAAGCAACACGTGCCACCATTCCGGGTAAAGGTGCTATTCCAATTCACATGCTTTACCTTCCAGAAAGAGCAAAATATTTTGAAAAAGCTGGCAAGATTTCGCGTCATGCCCTCGAGTTTTATTCGGCACTGTGGGCACCTTATCCGTTCCCACAGCTAACCTTACAGGATGGACCAAGCGCAGGTATGGAGTATCCTATGGTAATTAACTCGAATCAAGGAGCTGCCGATCATGAAACGGCACACCAATGGTGGCCAATGATGTTAGGTACAAATGAAACACGTTACGGCTGGATGGATGAAGGCTTTAACCAATATATGAATGAATTATCGGATGCCGATAGTCAAGGAAAACCATATAACTTAGATGGTTTAGGACAAAGTTATGGTCGTATGAGCGGTAGCGAAAACGAAGCACCAATGATGTGGAGTGCCAATGATGCGGGTAGTGGCTATGGTTTTCAAACCTACAGCAAAACGCCATTAATGCTATCCATGTTAGGCGGTATTGTAGGCGATCAGGCCGTTATCAATGCAATGAAAAAATACACCACTACATGGGCTTGGAAACATCCATCACCCTGGGATTATATTTTCTTTATGAACAATGAATTGGGCCAAGACCTTGAATGGTTTTGGTACTACTGGTTGTGGACTACCGAAACGGCCGAAGGATCTATTAAAGACGTAAAAACGGTAAAGGGAAAAACAACGGTAGCTGTTCATCAGGCCGGACAAATGCCATCTCCTGTGGTGCTAAGGGTTGAGTTTGCAGCTGCAGGTCCAACAATTAAAGCGTTGCCTAATGCCAAAATGATCGATGCCAATACTGCTGAAGTTACATGGCCAGCCTCGGTTTGGTTTAACGGTAATCGTACTTTTGATGCTGTGATGGATTTTGGTGAACGCAAGATTAAAAAAATAACGTTAGATCCACATGGCCGTTTTCCAGACGCAAATGCTACCGATAACGTTTGGCCTAAAAACTAAAAAAAAATACGCAGTGGCATCAAATCAACAATTTGTAGATTTCATAGTTGAACAAATCGACAGTTTTGAGCAAATCAGCTATAAAAAAATGTTTGGTGAGTACGGATTGTATTTTGGCGATAAAATTTTCGCACTCATTTGCGACAACAAACTATTTATCAAACCAACACTAGCTGGGAGAGCATATATTAAGGATATTGTTGAGGCCCCTCCCTACCCGGGGGCAAAACCAAGTTTTTTAATTGAAGATAAATTAGAAGACCGTGATTGGTTAAAAGAATTAGTTCGAATTACTGTTCAAGAACTACCAGAACCAAAGCCAAAGAAAAAGAAATGAACAAGCAAATCACACCTTGTCTATGGTTTAACAACCAAGCAAAAGAAGCTGCAGCATTGTATTGCTCAATTTTTGAACAATCAAAAATCACCTTGCAATCGCCCATGGTAATCGAGATTGAAGTGCTAATGCAAAAATTTATTCTCCTTGATGGTGGCCCAATGTTTAAACCAAATCCATCTATTTCTTTCTACTATATCTGTGAAAATGAATCAGAACTCGACGCAATATGGAATGCTTTTAGCAAAGAAGGACAAATATTGATGCCTTTAGACAAGTATCCCTGGGGAGAGAAATACGGGTGGATAACCGATAAATTTGGCGTTTCGTGGCAACTTGCATTAGGGGCAATCAGTGATGTTGGACAAAAAATAACACCATGCTTACTCTTTAGTGGCGAGCAATATGGCCGAGTAGATGAAGCAATAACTCACTATTCTTCGATTTTCGAAAATCCAAAAATTGATGGTATTCTTCGCTACAGTTCAGATGAGTTTCCCGATCAAGAAGGCAAAGTAAAGCATGCACAAATTGGTTTTGCTGGCCAAAAATTCATGTTAATGGAAAGCGCAGCTTCGCATGATTTTAATTTTACAGAAGGTGTTTCGTTAACTGTTTATTGCGAAACACAAGATGAGATTGATTATTACTGGCAAGAGTTAAGCAAAAATGGCTCAGAAAGCATGTGTGGGTGGCTAAAAGATAAATTTGGCGTATGGTGGCAAGTTATTCCAGCTCAGCTAGGCGAAATCATGAGCGACCCTAATAAAGCCGAAAAAGTGGGGCAAGCATTAATGGTTATGCGAAAACTTAATATTGAACAGCTAGTGAATGCTTCAATTTAAACCATGACCATTTTAAACAGCCTAGCCAGCGCCTTAAACAGACGCGACGAAATTCCAAATCAAGAACTCGCTAAAAATATAGCCGAGGCGGATAATAAATTAGCCGTAAAAGAACTCGTTAAAAACCTCGAGAATAAAGACAAGAACATTCAAAGCGACTGCATTAAAACACTCGATGAAATTGGAAAATTAAACCCCAAACTCATTACCGAACATATTGACAAGCTGTTAACCCTACTTACACACAAAAATAATCGCTTGCAATGGGGAGCAATGGCTGCCATACATGCCGTTGCCAACGAAAACTTAGAAGCCGTTTATCGTGCCCTACCTTTTATCATCGCGTGCGCTGATAAAGGCTCGGTAATTACCAACGACCACTGTGTTGGTATCTTAGTAAAACTCTGTGCAAAAAAAGAATATGCCGAAGATGCGTTTTCCTTATTAAACGAACGCCTTTTAAAAAGCCCAACAAACCAATTGCCAATGTATGCAGAAATGGCCCTACCGATTATTAATGATCAAAATAGCGCCATTTTTGTTCGTACCCTCACCACCCGATTGCCAGAAATAGAAAAAGATACGAAGCGAAAAAGAGTAGAAAAAATTTTAAAGAAAATCCACTGACATAGGGTTGTCACTACACCATTTTATATTTGAATATTCAATTAAAACATCAAAGACAATGGAACAATCTCACACCCTCCGAGGACTAGCCAATATTAGTTTTTACGCTGTAGATCATGAAGCTGCAAAAAAATGGTATACCGAGTTTTTAGGCATCGAACCTTACTTTAATGTACCTGGCTATGCCGAGTTTCGTATTGGCGATTATCAGCATGAACTAGGTATTATTGATAGTGCTTTCGCTCCAGTTGGCGCAACAAGTGCTCCTGCCGGTGCTATAATCTATTGGCACGTAGATCATCTCGCAGAAACTCTCGAAAAATTAATAACAATGGGTGCAACAGCCTATCAGCCCATAACCGATCATAGTGGTGGCAGTGGCCGATTTGTGACTGCTTCAGTAGTAGACCCATTTGGAAACATTTTGGGAATCATGACCAATATGCATTATCTTGATGTTTTTAATCAGAAAAAAATATAGCCATGCTCGAATCAACAGAAACAAAGCAGGTGGTGAATGCCAAAAATAGAGCCGAATGGCGAGAATGGCTCCAAAAAAACAGTCAGACAGAAAAATCAGTTTGGTTAATCCTTCAACATAAAAAAAGCAAAATTGAAGGCATTAACCTTAATGATGCAACCGAAGAAGCACTCTGCTTTGGCTGGATAGATAGCCTTGCCAAAAAGAACGACGACCAAAGTTATGGCTTAACCTTTACCCCTCGAAACGCAAAAAGCAAATGGAGCAAGCCCAACAGAGATCGAGTAGAGAAGTTACTCAAAGAAGGGCTAATGACACCCCATGGACAGAAAATGATTGATATTGCCAAAGAAACAGGCCGATGGGAAACTGAATAGTGATAAATTAATTATATTTACGTTAGCAGAACAATCTGTTTGAATAATGGATCTAAAGTTAACACGCCTTAAACAGCTTCCTTTAAAAAGAACCATTTGGGTGTTTGCACTCTGTTTTGTACTCCTAACGATCTTGCAAGACCTTCTAGAAGCAAACTTTCAAAATTCTTCTTTTTATCTGTCAGAATCGTTCCTATTCAGTTCGTTTTGGTGGTTATTTATTCCCTTTTTATATGCGCAGTTTAAGCTAAACAAACTCAACATCCTAATCATTGTCCTCCCACTTCTGTTGCATCTTATTGCATTTCCTGCAGTAGTTTGGCTATTTTCGAAACTATTTTACGAATACACCTTTAGGTATCAGCAAACATTTCAATACACGATATCCGCTCATCTCTATCAATTGGTACTTTTTTATACTTTGCCTATTTTTTCCTATCATCTCGTTAAGCAGAGATTTCAAGCAAAAACCATAGACAGCCCTGGTATCAATTACGAATCAACGCTCCTTGTAAACGAAGGAAGTAAACATCTTTCGATCGCAGTAGCCGATATTCTTTATTTTACTGCTAATTCCCCTTATATCAACATCCATCTTAACAATAAGCAATACCTATATAATGAATCGTTAAAGTCGTTGGCCACTATAATAGATCCCAATGAGTTTGTGAGGATTCACAAATCAACCATTGTGAATATAAAACATGTTCAATCGTATACTTCTCGATTAAATGGCGATTACGATTTAACGGTACATGATGGTACAATTTTAAGAGTTAGCCGGAACTTTGCAGCGAACTTCAAAGAAAGTCATCGTGTTGCTTTAAAATAACATCGTGTTGTTACATTTTATTTGTTGATGCCCCATTCAATGTTGAATTTTGGTAAAAAATATTCGACATGAACCTTTTAACAACACTCAGAAATCTATCCATTTTAATGCTTCCGCTAACTTATCTAAGCTGTAATGGACAAAGCGTAAAACAAACTTTTGTAAACCAAGAAAAAGTAGACCAAACACCATCAGAGTTGTATGGAATTCCAAAAACCATTAATGCTACCGACACTAGTGCTGGATGGAAACTTAAAGGACAAAAAATACTTCTCACAGGAGTTGTATATCAATTAGATGGAAAAACACCGGCACCCGATGTGATTATCTATTATTATCAAACCAATGTAGAGGGGGAGTATTTGCATAAAGCAAGTGAAGAAAGGAGTTTACCACCCAACAGCGAGGGCCAAACCCATGGCTACATTAGGGGCTGGGTTAAAACTGATAAAGATGGGAAATATTTCATTTATACGGTTAGACCTGGTGCCTATGCTACACGAAGCGAGCCAGCCCATATCCACCCAGTTATTACGGACCCGAAAATGAAGAAAAGTTATTATATAGATAATTTTGTTTTTGATGACGATGTGTTATTAACCACAGCAAAAAGAACAAAAATGGAAAACCGCACGGGAAGTGGTGTACTAAGAATGGTTAAGCAGGGCGATTTACACATTGGCGAACGCGACATTATTTTAGGGTATAACATTCCCAATTATCCACACAAAAAAGAAGAGCGCTTTACTTCTGGAAAAGGTATCGGTGAAGATGTGATTTCATTTACTCCTTTTCACGCTTGGGGCCCAGATAAAGGCACAAAAACATGTCCAGTTTGCAAGTATGGCTGGTACAATGGTGTACTCTATTTCATTGGTAATCGGCCCAATTGGGATGAGATTAAGCAATGGTTAACTTTTTTAGAAAACGAAAGCACAAAACGAGCAAAATACTTAAAGGTTTACTTTATTTATGGAAATGATCATAATTACCAAAAATCGACACGAGAAAGGGAGTTGGTGCAGTTGGGAATGGAGCTAAAATTGGAGAAAGTGGCCTTAACATTTGTTCCTTCATTAACAGATAATGCATCTGAAGTTCATTTAAATAGAATTAATAAACAGGCAGAAAACACATTTATAATTTACAAGAGAAGTCGCGTAATTAATAATTTTGTTAATTTAAAACCTTCTTCCTTAAATTTCAACCTAGTTTCTAAAGCATTAGATCAAAGTGCAAACGAATATTTCGATCTACCCAGAATAAAAGATTGAAAATTTGAAACAAATTTAGCTCACCTTAGTCTTATATTTAACTGAACATAAAGCAATTACAAGCTAATGAATACTAATTTAACGGAATTTGATATACACCCCGACTTCCTTGCTTTATTAAAATTTAAGGAGCAACCCTTAATTGAGCTTTTTTGTGATTTAAGAGCATTTATGGTCGGATTACATCCCGAAGGCAATGAATTACTTTATCACACCCATGCGTTAACGAGTGTGTTCTGTATTTCTGAGAAACTAGGCGATGCGTATTGTATGATTCCCATTTATACCAATCATTTAAATTTAGGGTTTAACAAAGGAACACTATTAAAAGACCCTCATCAATTGCTTAACGGAACTGGGAACTTCATTCGCCATATTCCTATTAAACAACCAAGTGATTACCGAAATAATAAGGTAGAAGCATTGATACAAGAAGCCATTGCATTTGCGATAAAAGACATGGACAAGCCCACAAAATCAATCGGGAAAGTAATTTCAAAGATCAGCAAAAAATAAGTAAATTAGATTTCTTTAACCCCTCTACCATGTCTAAATTTAATTTACCCTTGTTGTTTTTCTGTTCGATCATTGCTCTTTCATTGGTTGGTTTAATCTTTAAATTTTTGCAGATATCGGCCCTAAGTCCGCTTATAGCACTATTAAGTGGAGCAACAGCTTTGGCTTTCATTATTATATCAATAATAGAAATCTTTAATTCGAGCAGGTTAAATACCATCGAAAAGATAATGTGGACAGGTTCGTTCTTGATCTCCCCTTTGAACATTATTGCTGCAATTTTATATGTAATTATTGGGAGACCCAGGATAATGAAAAAATACAAAGTATTAGGTTTTTAGTGAACTAAGTTAACACAATGAATATTTTTCAAAAACAACTTACGCTAAGGGCAAGAAGCCGGGGTTTTCACCTTATCACAACCGAAATTTTAAGTGCAATACCAGAGATTCAAAACCTAAAAACTGGTATGTTACAAGTTTTTATCCAACATACTTCAGCATCATTAACTATTAACGAAAATGCAGATCCAACGGTTCGTGAAGATTTTGAAATGTGGTTTAACAAAGCCGTTCCCGAAAACGATCCTGATTATGAGCACGATTATGAAGGCTCAGACGATATGCCTGCGCATTTAAAATCGGCATTGCTCGATACGTCGATACTTATTCCCATCACAAATGGCAAATTAGCGTTTGGAACATGGCAAGGAATTTATTTATGCGAACACAGAAATTACGGTGGCAATAGAAATGTTGTAATTACGGCTTGGGGTATATAAAGTGTTAGTTCAGGGGTTCATTAACAACTTCAACCCAATTTCCATCTTCACGAATAATCTCAATTAACTCGTCTAAAGCCGAGGGTGTATTTACATTCTTTTTTACTACTTCTTTGCCACGATACAAGGTAATTTTGCCAGGCCCAGTGCCTACATAACCATAATCAGCGTCAGCCATTTCACCTGGGCCGTTTACAATACAACCCATAATGGCAATTTTTATCCCCTTTAAATGATGTGTTTTAGCACGGATATATTGTGTAGTTTCTTGCAAGTCGAATAGGGTTCGTCCACAACTTGGGCAAGAGATATATTCAGTTTTACTAATGCGCGTTCGTGTAGCCTGCAAAATTCCAAAACTGGTCGAATTAACTATAGATAAATCGGAGTCAATCCAAACCCCATCGCCAAAACCATCGGTTAATAAAGCACCCAAATCGCTCGCCGCGTACAGCATCAATTGATCAGCGTCAACCAATGAATACGTTCTTTTAATGATAACTGGAACTTGAATGTTCATTTCTTGCAAGGTCACAAGAAATGATCTTTGCTGTTGCATCCCCAAGGCTTCATTTGTTTGCAAAATAATAACTGTTTTGGAGTCTGAAAGTTCGAGTGCTTGAAAATCAGTTTCCGTAATTTCTTCAGCAGTAATACTTAAGAAATTTAAGCTTTCCATCTTCAAGCTATCGGCCTTGCGATACTCTTCTAGGCTAAATAGCGGATAACAATTTTGTTTGTCGTTTAATTTAAGCCAGGTACGGTAATTATATACTTGTTTTAAGTTTCCTGGAAATGAAAAAGAAGGTAGTTCATCACCTAAATAAACCAAATCGCAAGCTAAATCGGTTAAATTATATTTATCTAATCCTGCACTATAATTATAACCAAGTTTACTTAAAAAATAGGGGTCTTTTAAATTCTCCTTGGTTACATCGATCATCACCACAGGGTGATTATGTCCACCGATTTGTTGTACAGGAGTAGTTACTCTGCGGGTATATTGATATGGTGAATAAGTTTGGCGTGGTGCGACTTCCGACTTCCCGGCTTTTGCACTCTCCAACTTCCGCTCAAATCGATCGGCCAATGCCCGTGCAACAGGTGCTTCAAACTCTGGATCTTCGGTTAACGAAACCCGAATGGTATCACCCAATCCATCTGCCAACAGTGTTCCAATACCAACTGCCGATTTAATTCGTCCATCTTCTCCATCACCAGCCTCTGTAACACCTAAGTGTAGCGGATAATTCATCCCCTCCTTTACCATGGTTTGTACCAATAATCGATAGGCCTGAACCATAACCTGCGTATTGCTGGCTTTCATCGAAATGCAAAGGTTATAGTAGTTTTGGTCTTCGCACATGCGGATAAATTCCATCGCCGACTCGACCATTCCTCTCGGGGTATCACCATAATGGCTCATGATTCGATCTGATAACGAGCCGTGATTGGTGCCAATACGCATCGCCGTACCATACTCTTTACAAATTTTAACTAGTGGTGTAAATTTTTTATAAATCCTTTCTAGTTCAGCTTGATAAGTAGCTTCCGTATATTCTAAATTTTCGAAGCGTTTTTTATCGGCGTAATTACCTGGGTTTACCCGTACTTTTTCTACCAATCTAGCTGCCGATTCTGCAGCATTTGGTGTAAAGTGAATATCAGCAATAAGTGGCACGTTGTACCCTCGCGAGCGAAGTTCTCTCTTAATATTTGCTAAATTCTCTGCTTCTTTAAGGCTAGGTGCTGTGATACGAACATATTCGCAACCCGAATGTACCATTCGAATGGTTTGTTCTACTGTTGCTATCGTATCCATGGTATCGGTAGTAGTCATGGATTGAATACGGATCGGGTTTAACCCACCCATTGGCACATCACCAATCGTAATCTCTCGTGTTAAGAATCGAGAATAGGTCGTTAAACTATTGCAATAACCACCATTTAATTCATGATTTACCAATAAATTTTCCATGCAATGCAAAGATAAGGGAAAAGTTTGAAATGTTTGGTGTGGAGCGTGGAGTGTTTTGGATGCAGCACACCATGCGCCAAACGCTCAGCACTATACTAAATCAACCGCTGTTTTACCACCAACGTATTTGCAATGATATCATGCCAACATTGCTGTTTTTTATTGAGGAAGCTATACAAATAACCAAAAAACAAAGGGGCTACCGAAATCGCTTTTGCAAGGTTTCTTCCAAACGAAACCCCTAAATCAATCCGTTCGCCCATCATATCCGTTACTTTAATATCCAATAATCTTTTACCAATAGTTGCTTGTTTTACAGATGCCTCGGCAAAGCTACCGTACACAAATTTAGCAATAGGAATTAGTGGCAGAAAAGATACACCAACTAATAAACGTTGTGCTTTCCCTTCAATAAATGCAAATGAGAACAAAATTACGATTACGTAAGCCAACACGATAAAGAAATAATCGATTATTGAGGCCAACAAACGCTGGTCAAATGAGGCAAAATATTGTGGAGCGGTTTGCTGATAGCGAAAACCAAAAAGCTCACGCAGTTCTTCAAACTCGTGAGCTTCTTTATAATCGTCCATTCCAGGTTTTCTTACAAAAGTTCCTGGTTTTATTGCTAATGCTTTTAATTGCTCAAATTCGTATGGCCCTTCGGGCTTCCCGTTAATCACAACTGTGTATTTCATTTGAGTTCTTTTACCACAGAGAGCACAGAGATTTTCACAGAGTACACAAAGTTAGGTTCTCTTTCTATTTCCTATTCCCTTATTTATTTCTTCGATCGTTAACTACATTAGATTACGAAGATGCTTAACTACGTACCCAAAATACTTAACGTCTAATGCCTAACGCTCAGTACTAATATCTCTTCACTTTAAAATCGCTAAGACCGCCATCTAAGTTAATAAAAATTTTCTTAGTCGAGCTTTGATAATTAGGCGTTTCATAGGTTCCATCCTCTAGTTTATTGAAACCATCGAAATCTCTAGAAGAGAGGCCGGTTTTGGTTTTAATACGACAGCCTGATCCTTTAGGAACTTTAATTGTAATATCGGCCATGCCTACTTGCATATTTACATCAGTAATAGGCAATAGATCGCCAATCTTTACATCAATATCGGCGGCTCCTCCATCAAAATTAAACGTTCTTACTTTATAGTTAGATAAATCGAAATCCATCTTTCCAGCTCCCATAAATAAATTCATTTCCCATGTTGGTGAAGTATTTAAATAAAAATCGACCGAATTGCTATTGTTTCCAAAACTCATACCTTTCGATTTTTCGCTCGATTTAAATGTAAGTGTATTTACAGAATCTGATGTTTCTCTACTAAGCATATACTTCATGCCTTTTCTGTTTTCTATCACATTCGCAGAAAATAAACTATCAGTTTCTCCTTTTAACTCATAACTGTTTGCGCCCCCACGGATGTTTAATATCGTTTTCTTATCACTATCTCCAGCTAAAAACCCTTCTGTGTACGTAAATTTACTATAGTCGCCATTCTTTTCCCAATTATCTTCATTCACATCAATGTGGAAATTATCTTTATCCCACCATGTACGATGTGTTGGCTTACTCTGTCCTTTTACAAATAAGAAAGACAGCGTAACTACTAATATTGCCAAGGAAATGATATTTCCAGTTTGCGAATTATTCTTATTGAATAAGATATTAACACCCAAAATGATTAAAAACACTGGCCAAAAACCCCATACATTGCGCCAGTAAAATTCAATAACACCAAAGTTATCTAACAATAGTACACCACCAACAAATAGCAGCAGTACACCCCAAATTATTCTATCTAGTTTCATCTTTTTATATGTTATATGTTTTTTGCTTGATCTATATCGTCTACTTTCACTTCCGTTTCTTGAACTGGTTTTTCGGCAGCCGATTTTTGAGCTTCTTCAGTTTCTTTTTTAAACTGCTCCCACTCATTTCTACGTTTATTCTTAAAGATTAAACTTATTCCAATTGCTACGATTATCAAAGGCCATAGCTTATAAATGCTAAACCAAATAGGAATAAAAATAAGTTTCTTTGCAATAAAATAACAGCCTAGTACAATAAGCACAATACCTGCAACTGTTCGTCCGGTATCATTCCCCGTTTTGGCAGTAAAGTCAGATTGATTTGGCATAGTAAAGTTAGGCCCGGCATTTTCTGTATTCCATTTAGTACGTTCGCCCGAATTAGTAGGGTTACTAAACGCATTCGGTGAATTGAACATTGGATCATTCTGTGGTTGACCTTGCTTTTGAAAAAACTCGCTAAACTTAGAAAAACGAGCAGCAGGATCGTTATTTACCGGCACCACCATCCATAGAATAATATACACCAATAAAGGTATAAAAGCAGTAAATGGAGCAGATAAAACAAATAATATCCTCACTAACAATACATCATAGCCTAAATATTCAGCTAAACCACTCGCAACACCAGATAAAACCTTGTCGTGTTCGTTTCTATACAATCTCTTTTCCATTTCTATATCTCCTTCTATTTAATTATTAAACTTTAAAGGTGTTAAAATTAACTCATCAACATTTACGCCACTACTTAAATTTAAAATGGAGTAAATTGAATTGGCAATATCTTCGGGTTGTACAAAAGTTTCGGTAGGGATTGTTGTTCCTTCCCATGAAGCAGTTAATGTAGAACCTGGCAAGATTGCCGTAACTTTTACATTGTATTCCGCTAATGCTTTGCGCAATACATTATTAAGACTTAGCATCGCTGTTTTTGTTACAGTATAGCTACCCGCATCCTCAACTACTAGATTGCTTGCTATAGAGCAGATGTTAAAAATGTGCCCAGATTTTGCATCACGCATCATTTTACCGAAATTTTTACTAAGATAATAGGCCGAGTTAAGGTTTAATCGTTGCTGTAACTCAAAAATATCATCATCTTCATCTATTATATTCCCAGGCAAAAAAACACCTACATTATTAACTAATATATCAACCTGTTTCATTTCTGATTTTACTTGATTAAAAAAAGACATTACCTCTTCTTTAATACTGCAATCTACTACAACGGCAATTACTCTTATTCCGAAAGGCTGTAGTTCAGTAGCAAAGGCCTGTAACTCTATTTTATTTCGAGCGCATATGGCCAAATTGTACCCATTTTTTGCCAATTTTAAAGCAATAGCTCTACCTATTCCTTTGCTTGCTCCGGTGATAATTGCATTCATGCGATTTGATAATTGAATTTTTTGACACAAAAAAGAGTATTTATATCGATAATCAAAACTATTTTTGAATAAATACTTAGTGCTAGAACAATTTTGTTGTTTCTTTGTATATTATTGTACTGTACCGTCTAATCTATAACTAATGAATTTTACCAATTTTGGCAAATACATTCTGCTTTTAAAAGCTGTTTTCAGAAGACCAGAAAAAACTAAAATATACATGAAAGCCATTTTTCAGCAAATGGATTTTATTGGCGTAGGCTCTTTAGGGCTAATCAGTATAATTTCTACCTTTATTGGAGCGGTAATGACTTTACAAATTGCTTTCCAATTGGTAAGCGATTTTATCCCGAAAACAATTATCGGCTCTGTTAATAGAGACTCGAGCATTTTAGAATTAAGTCCAACCATTAGCGCCATCGTTTTAGCGGGTAAAATTGGTTCAGCAATATCGTCAGAAATTGGCACCATGCGTGTAACCGAGCAAATTGATGCACTCGAAATTATGGGAATAAATGCCCCTGGTTATTTAATCCTTCCAAAAATTATCGCTGGCATTACTATGGTTCCTATTTTAGTAATTATATCAATGGTATTGAGCATAGGCGGAGGTTATTTAGGTGGAACAATATCTGGGGCAGTTTCGGCAGCTGAATATATTCAAGGTATTACAACCGATTTTAATCCGTATACCATTAACGTAGCCTTAACAAAAGCTTTTGTTTTTGGCTTTATCATCACCTCTGTACCTGCCTATGAAGGATTTTATGTGAAAGGTGGGGCATTAGAGGTTGCACAGGCAAGTACTCGTGCCGTAGTAGTAAGTTGTATTAGCATTCTAGCATGTGATTACATTGTAACCCAGCTCTTATTATGATCGAAATCAAAGACATCCATAAATCGTTCGGCGATAATGAGGTTTTAAAAGGAATCTCTGGAAAATTTGTAGCCGGTGTAACAAATCTGATTATAGGCGGGTCGGGATCAGGTAAAACAACATTGCTTAAATGTATGATTGGCTTACATCAGCCAGAGCAAGGAAACGTGTTATACGATGATCGCGAATTTACGCAACTTAATTTTGAGCAGCGGATCGAAATCAGAAAAGAAATCGGCATGCTTTTTCAAGGATCAGCTTTATTCGACTCGATGACGGTTGAAGAAAATATAATGTTTCCTTTAAATATGTTCACCGAACAAAGCAGAAGTGAAAAGCTAGATCGCGTTAACTTTTGCTTAGAGCGGGTAAACCTTGAAGGCAAGAATAAGTTATTTCCTGCAGAGCTTTCGGGAGGGATGAAAAAACGTGTTGGTATTGCACGTGCAATTGCGATGAATCCAAAATATTTATTTTGCGATGAGCCTAATTCTGGCCTCGACCCTAAAACCTCCATCGTAATTGATGAATTAATTAAAGAACTTACTGAAGAATATAATACCACTACCATTGTGGTTACCCACGATATGAACTCGGTAATGGGTATTGGCGATTATATTATCTTTTTACACGAAGGCAAAAAATTCTGGGAAGGTTCAAATAAAGAAATTGCTAAAACCGACATCGAAGAATTAAATGATTTCGTTTTTGCCAGTCGATTTATGAAAGCCGCTAAAGGGAAATTTTAAACTATTAAACCACTTTACGCTTAACCAAAAATATCATAAACCGCTTTACGCTTAACCCTAAACGCTTAACTCAAATGATACACCTCCTCACCCCTACACATTGGAAAGATTACGAATTGATAGATTGTGGTGATTTTGAAAAACTAGAACGCTTTGGCAACTTGATTTTGTGCAGACCGGAACCTCAGGCAGTATGGAAAAAGGTTTTATCACCACAAGAGTGGAAAAAGAAAACACATATTAATTTTAAGGGTCGTTCTGCCACTTCGGGCGAATGGATTAAAGCCGATAAAAATATTCCAGACCGCTGGAATGTAAATTATAAGAATAACGAAATCAGCATCAATTTACGCTTAGGCCTCACCTCATTTAAACACGTTGGGGTTTTCCCAGAGCAGGCTGTAAATTGGGACTATATTTCTTCTTCTATTAAAAAATTCAAAACTACATCACCCAAGGTATTAAATTTATTTGCCTACACTGGCGCTGCATCTTTAGTGGCCAAAGCAGCAGGGGCTGATACTACCCATGTTGATTCGATTAAGCAGGTGGTAAATTGGGCCAATGAAAACCAAGAATTATCGAATTTAAAAGATGTACGTTGGGTGGTTGAAGATGCGTTAAAGTTTGTAAAACGAGAGCTAAAACGTGGCAAAAAATACAATGGAATTATTTTAGATCCACCAGCTTTTGGACATGGTCCGAATGGTGAAAAGTGGAAGTTAGAAGACCACATTCAAGAAATGATGCAAGATGTAGTTCAATTATTGGACGAAGAGGAGCATTTCTTAATTTTAAACACCTACTCGCTTGGATTTTCTTCCGTTATTGTAGAAAATCTGATCAAAACATCTTTCCCTCAAGTTAAAAACTTAGAAGTTGGTGAACTTTATTTACAAGCTACTTCGGGCATAAAATTGCCATTGGGGGTGTTTGGGAAGTTTAATAAATTTGGGGCATAAGTTTTTTACCATCTAAGAAACCAAAGAACACCAAGTCTTAGGTGTCTTGAATGCCCTAAGGTGGTAAAATTAACACACCGCACCTTAGATTTTCTCATATCTCTTAGATCGCGAAAAATGAAAAAGAAAGGCCTCCGAATCCACGGAAGCCTACTCTTAACAAAACAAACCTAGCTTTTGAACTTAAGCTTAGCCCTTTTTAACCAATTTATATTCGATAACTGGTTTACCGCGTTCTCCACCATCGCTACCAACACCCATACTTACAAATTTTAACTTGTAAACATTACCACTGGCATCTTTAATAACATAGAAACGATCGGTTTTTGCTCCTGTAGCTGGTTGTGTACTTCTCCATTTAGTACCAATCGCATCGCGAGTTCCGCTAAATGTTAAACCAGCAATGTTAGCTTCAGTAAAAGCAGCATATGTAAATGAAGTGGTCAAAACTTCAGCAGCTTGTACACCAGCAAAATTATTCAACATAATCAAATCTTGTACCCAATACGGAGACCCTAATCCTGAGTTATAGGTAGAATACCCCCATGAAATATCCCATTTATCTTTCTCAGGCTCAACATTCACAATCTTGTTGTTTTCTAAAGAGACAAATCTTAAATTAAAATTACTGTCTTTCGTAACATCTAAGGTCTTTATAGTAGTTTCACCTAAGCGGGCATACTGAATTTTATATCCAGAACCTGATCGAGTAACTTTAATTTTAAACCATTTATCATTTTCCTTATTTCCCTCAAAGCTTAGGAGGTATACTTTATTATTGCCATCAGTAGCACTAATCTCTTCCGCAAAAGCAGTTTTTGTTATATCTCCATCCCAATAATCAACCAAGCTTACTGTTTTGGTATCCATAATATCATGATTTAAATTTACAGTGGTACCTGGGTCTGCCAAGGTAACCGTATTAATATCTGTCTTGCTGGTCGCCACAGCAGTTGATTGATATGCAGCATTTAGGAGGACTTTAAATTTACTATCTGAAGTAAATGCAATATTCCAGCTTTTCCTATCAATAGCAGTTTGTTTGTCAGTGCTCAAATCTGCGTAAACAGTATTAGCATATGGAGAAACAGCTGTTTTCCCTTCTAAAGTTAACGTACTTCCATCAGATGGTGGCGCAACAATAATAGGTTCTTCATCTTTTTTACAAGAAGTAAATGTGATCGCCAAAAGGGCAACAGCAAGGATAGAATTTAATTTATTCATGATTTTATGTTTATTAATTATTTATTTTTGTTCCAGTTAAAAGTTAGCCCCAACACATAAGATCGTCCATAACTATAAGGGACTGATGCACCTCCCGAGCTATGTGCGCCGCCACTCGCAGTAGAAGTATTGGATAATTGGGTTACATCAAAAAGATTTTTAATCCCTGCATTTAGCGTAATGAACTTATAAACATTTTTATTCAGCATTAGATCAGTCCAACTAAACCCACCTACTTCCACCAATTTTGCAATTTGAACTCCATTTGTTGTACTTAACTGATAGTTTGGCCTAGCACCTGCATACTTATAAAACACACTAATATTCCCATCAAACTTTGGGATGGTATAGCTCAAATTGGCCGTAAGCTCTTCAGACCATACAAATTCTGGAAGCTCCAAGGTGGGTTGATTTTCGCCTAAACTGTTAAACCTGCCGATGTAGGCAAACCCCACGTTAACCTGAAAATTCTTTAGAATTAATGTATTATCGAGTGTTGCTCCTGTTGTTTTATACTTCGAAACGTTAATTAAAGTGGTAATTGATGGATTAGCAGCATCTACCCCGTAATCAATTCTATTCTTAAATAAGTTGTAAAAACTTGATAAGGTACTACGAAATTGAAATTCACTGCGTTTTACACCAGCCCAAGCGAGTGATCCATTATAACTGTTCGATTCTTCGGCCTTTAAATTTTCGTTCCCCATAATGGAGTGACTAGCATCGAAAAAATCGTAATACAATTCTCTTAGCGCAGGGGCACGGAAACCACGGGCATAAGCCAAACGTAGATCTAACGTAGTACTTAAGCTAAATTTGGTATTTAATGATGGGATTACTGAAGGAGCTTGATAAACCGAATTTTTGATAAATCGTAATCCTGGGCGAATATTAATGCGTTGATTCGCTTTAATTTCTGAAGAAATAAAGAACGCATAGTCATTAATTACTGGAGTTCCTTTTATTCGTGCCCCACTAGCTGCATCGCGGTTAAATTCGAATCCAGGCTGTATAGCTATCGCTTTTGATACTGCATAAATTGCCGTTCCCCTAAAAATTGCTGCATTAAATTTTGCAACATCTTGCTTCCCAGCATCATTTGATAAAACTGCTGTATTTGTAGTAAAATCGTGAATTGAAGTGCGTGTTGAGCGTTTTAAGTTCGTATATCCGGCAATTCCAGTTAACTGCAATTGCTTCGAAAGCCTCCATTCTGATTGAACTTGTTGTGTATAGCGATTGGTGGTATAAGTTTGAAGTTCGCCTTTAAAGTTATTTGGATTTATCCCCCCTCTGCTACTAATTGTTTCTTTAAGTCCATCTAAACGATACCAAATATTAAAATCATCATTTCTGTAACCAACTTTTGTGTTCCCTAAAAATTGTTCCTTGGGTTTCCAACGGTTAGTTACCGCATTTACTTCGGCTATGGTTGCCATTTTAGGAGCTAAGTTCCAACCTGCAAAATCATTATGACTAAACCCGGCTAAAGCACTCCAACCTTTTTGCTGCCAACCTACATTCACATTTTGATTGTGAATTCCCTTTCCAGTTAAGGCACTATACTCATTACCAGCAGTTTCATCTTGTATGCGTGCCGAAACCGTTAACAATGCCTTTCCTGCGTTTTTGGTGATAATATTAATTACCCCAGCTAGGGCATCAGTACCATACACTACAGCAACTGGGCCTTCAACAATTTCGATCCGCTCTACCGTATTAATATCTATTTGGTTTAAGCTTTCACGGCTGTCTGATCGATCAACCATCGGCACACCATCTAAAAGGATTTTTATATTTCTACCACTCATGCCCATGAGCTCAATATCTGTGGTACCAAGCGTTAAATCGTTACTAAAACGAAACCCAAATTCTGTGTTCAGCACTTGCTGGATAGTAGTAGCTCCTCTTAATCTTATTTTTTCGGCATTGATTGTCCGAATATTATATACTGAGTTCTTTAACGACTGTGGACCAAACTGTGCGGTAACCACTACTTCATTTAATTGATCAATTTTTTCTTTCTGCTTAAATGAAGTAGAGTCTTTATGCTGTGCAAATAAATAGGAAACAGGAAACAGGGTTAATAAAGAAATAGAGAACAGGAAATGGGAAATAGACAGCTTGATCATTTTTACATTTTATTATTTAGAATGATTTCAAATAATGATGCAATGATAAAACTTATTTAGACTAATTACAAATAATACTTAAATTATATCTTTAAGCAGTTAAAAAACAGCTATTTCAATTGAGTATTATTTTCATTTTCCATACAGAGGTTATTAACACAATGTTAAGGTGTTGATAATTATACCGTAGTTGCAATACTAAAAAATGTAATTTTGGCGTACTGCATGGTGCAAGGAGTCTCTGCTTCCAGAACCCCATGCTCCAAGCCTATGCTAAAAAGACTAAATATGAAACTAACAAAAATTACCGCTGCTCTACTTTTAGGGATAGCTTCAATAAGCACTTTCTCCTCTTGTACTTCTGATCCAAAAAAAGTTGAGGGCAAAACAGCCGCTAACGATACAACAAAAGTTGTAGAAGAAGAAGAAAATTTGCGAAGCCCAGTTGATACCGCCAAATACGATGAGCTAATGAAAAAATTAGCAAACGGTGATACCACAGGAAAGTGGCCAGTAAAAAAACATCCATACCCACTTGATGGCGCAATACTGCCCTCTAAACGTATCGTCGTTTATTATGGCAACTTATTCTCGAAAAAAATGGGCGCCTTAGGTGAGTATCCACCAAAAGAAATGTGGCAACGCCTAAATGCCGAAGTTAAAAGATGGGAAAAAGCAGATCCATCAACTCCTGTGCAGGTTGGTTTACATTATATTGCCGCAGTAGCGAGTGGTACCCCCGGAAAAGATGGGAAATACATTAACAGGATGGCAAATAAGCAAATCGATTCGGTTTTAAAAATTGCGAAGATGCGTCCAAATACCATAGTATTTTTAGACTTACAGGTTGCATTAAGCACTATAAAAGCAGAATTACCTCACATCGAAAAATATTTACAAATGCCACAAGTTCACTTAGGCATTGATCCAGAGTTTTCGATGAAAGACGGTTCAAAACCTGGTAAAAAAATTGGAACTTACGATGCTGCAGACATCAATTATGTATCAGGCTACCTTGCAGATTTGGTTAAGAAATATAACCTGCCTCCAAAAGTTTTCGTAATTCATCGTTTTACCCGAAAAATGGTAACCAATTCGCCAAGTATCAAACTTAGACCAGAAGTTCAAATCGTGATGCATATGGATGGATGGGGAGAACCCGATTTGAAATTAGGCACTTATCGTCACTTTATTTATGGTGAACCAGTACAATTTACAGGCTTCAAAATATTCTATAAAAACGATTTAAAGAAAGCACCTAAACGTTTAATGACACCCGAAGAACTGATGAAATTAAAGCCAATACCAAGCTATATCCAGTATCAATAACTGAATAATTATCATAAAAGGCTTTGAGAAGAATCGAAGCCTTTTATGATTCAAAAGTTAAAAGAGCGTGCTGACTTGCGGTATGAATATCGCGCCAAACTCTGTTAATCTCTGATTCCTTTTTGGCGGCTTCTAATCCGCAATAAGGAAATAGTGTGTCTGTAACCCTTCTACAAGTATGGGCTAAATTTCGACTTGCTAGACTTACTTTTTTAAGCAAAACTTCATCAATTGATTTTGTGGCCATCAAGCTACTCCAAGATAAGTCGAATGCATTATAAAATTCAGTTCGACTCTGTTCAAAATCTGACTTGCATCGAATAAATTCGTCATTAAAATAACCAATTTGGTTTTCATTATAATGCTTTAACCCACTTCTGGCATAAAATAATTCCTCCGTTAGTTTCAAAAAGTGCTTTGCCATACCACAACTATTAATGGCCAATGTTGTTTCTGCTAATTGCAAAAATGGGTAGTCAAAGCCAGGAATAGCGACTTTTATATCATGGTTAATTAAAAATGTTCGATTTAGTGGGACTTTTAAATCTTTAACTTCAAACGCATGGCTACCAGTGGCAATTAAACCAAAATAAGACCAACCTGGCAAAATATTTACTTCATCCTTCAATAAAATAAAGGATTTAATAACTTGCTGTCCGTCTTCTGATAAGATTGCAGAGCCGTCTTCATTTAACATATGGCAATTTGCCGTAAAAATAGTAGCATGTAAGGCTCCACTTGCATACTTCCAAAGACCATTTAAAATACAACCATCTTTCGTTACAATTGCCGTACCTCCTACAGCTCCACTGCCAGCAAAGCAAACGTCTCTATTGGCAAAAATTTCTTTTGCCAGTGTTTCATCTAAAAATCCTGCAAACCAACCAGCCCCACTGCATAGTGTAACGGTCCAACCTAAACTGCCATCTAAAAAGGCTAATTCCTCTAATAATCTTAAAATTTCAGGAAGAAGCTTAGCTGGTCCGCCATAAACTTTTGGCACATAAAGTTTAAACCATTCTTCTTGATAGGCAATTTCTAATACTACTGGATGTAGTTTTCCTAATTGTTCGGAGGCAAATGCTAATTCAGCAACTTTTTCTCGCCAAGTATCTTGTTTGATGTGCTTCATTATTAAACAAGATGTAAAGATTGTTGTTGTCTATAAATTTTTCTCCAATCTAAGAAGCCAAAGACCGCCACTACAAATAAAAAGATAGTTAATAGTGCCATAAGTGGCAAGTCTTTATGAAACTTCAACGGAATGGCGACAATGTTTGAAATATTGAGGAAAATCCAATTCTCTATTTTTCTCCGGGTTAATAACCACATTCCTGCCCAAGCCGTTGATGAGACAAAGGCATCACAAATTGGCACATCAGAATTGGTAAAGTTTACCAATACAAAATAAAGTAAAAAATAACCGAAAACAGCGATTAAGATAGCAGTTGTCATTTCATTTTTAGTGGACCAAGAAACGGTTATACTTGCTAAGCTTCGATGCTTACTCTTCCAAATTACCCAGCCATAAATACTCATTCCCAAATAGTAAAAACTTAATAAGACCTCGGCATAAAGTTGGGCGTTAAGCAGTAGATAAATTCCCAAAACAATGGCAACTAATCCTATTGGATACAACAAAATGTTATTTCGTTTAGCCAGTAATACTTCAGCTACTCCAAAGGCAACAACAATCCACTCCAAAAACGAGGTGGCTAAAATTTGGTTGTACAATAGTGCAAACCATTCCTGAAAATTCGTCATTAAAAATGCTTTTTTGTCTGTAAGACCTTTAAAAATAACTGTGCAGGGGCAAAACAGCAGTGTAAACAACCTCTTTCCTACGCTGGCATTATCCAGATCAGGTACATTTAAAAATTTAGGATTCAACCTGCCTTTTTAAAATGGGTATAATCTCAGCTGAATTTTTGCAATTGAGTCTACGAAAATTCAGCACCCCTTGAGTGATGCAAATATAGCTTTAAAAAGATTAAAACAAAGGATACTTAGGTTAAGTAAAAATTAAGATAGAAAATCTCTTCCAACAACTTAATAGTAAGAGATTTTCTATATTTAAAAAATTAACTTCTATTAATTTATAGCACGACTAACCAACCTCAAAACATGATAAATCTTAACCTTAAAAGGGCATTTTGCCTTTCACTTCTATTTGCTTCAATTACTTTGTCGGTTCTTGCTCAGGAAAAAGCAAAGCCCATATTTAAAGATGGCGAAGCACAAATTGTTGCTGCCTTTGAAACACCAGAAAAATGGATTCGCCACGATTTATGGGTAGAAACTACATTCGATACTGATGGTGATGGCAAACCCGATCGCATGCATGTAAGTGTAACTCGTCCTTTTCAAACCGAAACTGAGGGATTAAAACTTCCTATTATTTACGAAACAAGTCCATATTTTGCTGGAACCGCAGGCAATGACCCAGCAACCTTCTGGAATGTGAAGCACGAAGTTGGAGAAATTCCACCAGCGCATATACATCCTAATGTAAAACGTACTGGCACAAGACCAATAATTTCTAATTCATTAATTAGAGAATGGGTTAGAAGGGGTTTTGTCATTGTACACTCCTCATCGCCAGGAACTGGTCTTTCGCAAGGATCGCCCACAGTAGGGGGAATTAACGAATCATTAGCCCCAAAAGCAGTAATCGAGTGGCTCGCTGGAAAAGATAATGGTTATACTACTTCTGATGGAACTGAAAAAGTTAAAGCTTATTGGAGTACAGGAAGTGTGGGCATGACCGGAACTTCCTATAATGGAACCCTTCCCCTTGCAGCAGCAACTACAGGTGTTGATGGTTTAAAAGCGATTATCCCCATTGCCCCAAATACTTCATATTATCATTATTACCGATCAAATGGCTTAATTAGAAGTCCGGGTGGTTATTTAGGTGAAGATATCGATGTGCTATACGACTTTATTCACAGTGGCGCTGAAGATAAAAGAGACTATAACAACAAAACCGTAAGAGATGGCGAAATGGCCAAAGGAATGGATCGAGTTACGGGCGATTACAATAGTTTTTGGGCAGGAAGAGATTATTTAAATGCCATGAAACCTATGAAAGCAGCTTTGCTTATGTCGCACGGATTTAACGATTGGAACGTAATGCCAGAGCACAGTTATCGTATTTATAAAGCAGCTGAAGCTAAAGGTTTACCCGTTCAGGTATATTACCATCAAGGTGGTCACGGTGGGCCACCACCTATGAAAATGATGAACAGATGGTTTACAAGATACTTATTTGATATTCAAAACGACGTCGAAAAAGATCCTAAAGCTTGGATTGTAAGAGAAAAAGAAGCCAATGCCAATCCTACTTCTTATGCTAATTATCCGAATCCAGCAGCGGCTGATGTAAAATTATACTTAGGAGCTGGTGGGAATAGTGCCGGTAAACTTCTAACTGAGAAGCCAGCAAAACAGGTTTCGGAAAAACTGATCGACGATGTTTCATTTGCTGGAAAAGATTTGGCTAAAGCCGAAAAATCAGATAATCGTTTGTTGTATGTAAGTCCGGTTTTAAAAGAAGCCATTCACTTATCTGGCCTTGCTCAGGTAACAGTTAAACTTGCCAGTAGTAAACCCGCAGCTAATTTTTCAGTTTGGTTAGTGGCATTGCCGTGGAGCGAAGGAACTGGAATAAAATTAATAGATAATGTGATTACACGCGGATGGGCTGATCCTCAGAATAGTAAATCGTTAACTAAAAGCGCACCATTAACACCCGGTAAGTTCGTAGAATTGAAATTTAATCTTCAGCCCGATGATCAGATTATCCCTGCTGGTAAACAAATAGGATTAATGATTTTCTCGAGCGACAAAGAGTTTACACTTTGGCCAAAATCTGGTACAGAAATAACCATCGATTTAAATGGAACTACACTTGTTTTGCCGGTTGTGGGCGGAGCCAGCGCGTTAGAAAAAGCAGTTAAATAGAAATAATATTGGTCGTAGCGAGGTGCTGTGACCAATATTATTTTCTATATTTGGTTAACCTATCTCTATCTCATGAAGTTTTATCTAAAGTTAACCTTACTATTTTTATTCCCTCTTTGTGGCTTTGCACAAAACCAAAGCGATGCTAAAACCTTTAAAAAATCTCTAGAACTTGCTCAGCAAAAGAATAAGCTTGTTTTAGTAATTATTAATCCAGACTATCCTCCAGAAGTAAAGACTAAAGTTCCTGCGAACTTAATTCATTCAGACAAGGAGTTAGCAAACAAGGCCAAAGAAAATTTTATAGTTTTCGATACAAAGCGAACAGATACATCCCTCCGATCTATTGTTTCTTCCCATAAAATTACACGATATCCGGCTTATGTATTTATGCATCCAAGCAAAGATGTTTTTCATATTGATTTTGGCTACTCATCAACCAATCACAAATATTTAGCAATGTTTGATAAGGCTATAATGATGAGTAAAGAAAAAACGGCTACTGATCTCGAGGGTGAACATCTAAAAAACCCGACAGATTATGTTATCTTAAAACAGCTAATAGACCTTAGAAAAAGAAATGGCGTTAGGAATAATGCAGAATTAATCGAAAAGTATGTACAAGGTCTTAAAGTTAGTGATTTTAACACTTACGAAACTGTGCTTTTCATACTTAGCTCAGGGCCATATTCAGATGGAAATGCCTATAAGCTAGCTTACACCAATCGTAAAATAGTAGATAGTATTTACAAAAAAGAGCCTTTTCAAATAAGATCAACATTTAATAACGCCATCATAAGCAATACAATGCTTAGCGCCGTAAAAACAAAAAATAGAATGCGTGCTCAAAGTGCTGCTAATTTTTCTAGGGGTACTTGGGGTAGTGACTATTTGAAAGGTAGCAAAAGTTATAATTCTCAGATGCTCTATTTTTATAATGCTATAAAAGACACGACAAATTATTTCAAATTGGCCATTCAACATTACGACATGTATTATATGAATATAGGTGCCGACTCGATAAAGAAAGCAGAAGCGAAAGAAAAGAAAGCCATGCTTGAGCGAATGAGACCTCCTTCCATGCATACAAATACAGTTTCAAAAGAAAAATTAGACAGTATAATTAAAGCAAATCCGAAGGCAATCACCACAAGAACAGAGTCTGTAATCACATCTTTACCAGCTAGCAATTATGCAAACGAGCTAAACAACATCGCATATCAATTTTACCGAACCGGTACCAAAAATCTTAATTACCTAAGCAAAGCAATGCTATGGAGTAAGCGTGCGGTTGAATTAAATCCAATGTGGGGATATTATGATACATTAGCGCATGTTTATTATGCGATGGGCATCCACAGTGAGGCACTCGCCATCCAGAAAACTGCTATGGATTTAGCTAAAGAAGAGAATAATCAGGAATATTATACTAGAGCGAGTAAAGAATACGAAAAAATGAAAAGTAAAAGTTTGTAGCAGCTAGAAAAACCCTAGCTGCCCTTTATCATCAATCTTAATATCATCAGGGTTGGTAATTTCGAAATCTACTTTTTTTGCTGGTTTAGGTTCTTCTGTAGTTGGTTCTTTGGGCTCAACAATAGGCTGGTCATTAACCGTTTCGATTTTCTCCAACTTTCGGTCTTCCGGACTTTCTGACTTCTCAACTTCCCGACTTTCCGACTCCACCTTCTCCACTTTAAAAACAGGTTTCTTTTTAGGGACTTCAACAACTGGCTTTTCAATCTCATCAAACTCTACTACCTCCGGAACAACTTCATCTACACTAATTTCAATTACCGTTTCGATTAGTTCAGGTTCAACAACCTCATTTTCTTCTGTTTCGTGCTCAACCGCCAAAGGTTCTACATCGTTAACTACGATAGGCTCAACTAGCACAATTCCTATTTCAGATTCGGCTTCAACTAAACTAACCTGCTTAACTTCATGTTGCGAAAGCCGATTTCCATTGGCCTTTAAGCCCTTTACATCAATCAGCCCAGCTAATGCTACAGTTAACGTTTCTGGAGTTTTAGATTTTCCCTTTTCTACATCAATTTGTAGCTGCGCATCTGATTTTCCCGTAATAAAAATCATCTTCGAACCCGGCTCTTCACTGATAATGCTCACCTCCTTACCTGCAGGCTGCAATTCAAAAACAAAACGTTTAACGAAATAGTTTTTCGCCTTAGTATCGTAATGTACAAGCCCATATACCTTTTCAGGATCAAATTTCTGCATCAATACAATACCCGGATCAAAGTGATTACTCAAATCAAATGAAGTAAGCTCATACCAGCCCGCAGCGTTTACCTGCAAAATTTTATCATCGCCATCAAATTCACCTAAATACTTCCCTCTGCCATCAACATTTAAGCGCTTTAAGAGTTCATCATACCAAATTTTAAGCCCAGATAAAGTAGAAACACCCTTACTTTTTAAGGTTACTTTTTTAATGGGATATTTAGAAACAATATTTCCCTGCGAAGCTCTTCCCTTTATTACCGTCTCAGCAAAATCTATATCAAATTGTAATTTTTTCAGTTTCGAATGTGGCTTAAGCTGAATGTTTATCACTTCTGCTTCACCATTTGGATTAGCTGTAAAATATAAAACTTTAGACCCTTTAGTTCCTTTAGTTAAGTCGTATTCTTTATCGCGTGTAACCCCTAACACAGCAAAACGTTTAATGTAATTTGTTCCACTCGCACCATCGCGATAAATGAGGTTATAAATTGTACGTTCATCGCCCTTTTTAAACACTTGTGCATGAATGATCCCTTTACCTACAAATGTTTTTTCGGCCACTTTAGTTACAATGCACTTGCCATCCTCCCTAAAAACAATAACCTCATCAATATCCGAACAATCGCCAACAAATTCATCCTTACGCAAGCCCGTACCAATAAATCCATCTTGGGTATTCATATATAGCTTCACATTCGCCAAGGCTACTTTTGAAGCCTCAACTTTATCGAATAACCTAATTTCAGTTTTTCGCTCTCTGCCCTTCCCGTATTTATCTTTTAGTTTTTGAAACCAGGCGATGGTATACTCCGTTAAGTGACGCAAATGACCTTTAACTACCTTTATCTCATCTTCGAGCGTTTTCATTTGCTCATCGGCCTTTTTCACATCAAATCGGGTGATGCTACTCATTGGTTTATCGATCAGTTTTTTAAAATCTTCGGGTAAAATTTCGCGATACAATGAAGGTTTAAAAGGATCGAACAAGATATTCAATACGGTATTTACGGCGTCAAAATCTACTGCATTTTCATATTCAGGATTTTTGTACATCCCCTCCTGAATAAAAATCTTTAACAAAGAGCTAAAGAAAATTCTTTCTTGAAGTTCGTGCAATCTAATCTCCAACTCACGTTTTAATAATTGCTTAGTAAACAGCGTGTTTTGATTTAAAATATCATTAACCGTTAAAAACTGAGGTTTATCGTCTTTAATGATACAGGTATTGGGCGAAATCGAAACTTCGCAAGCCGTAAAAGCATAAAGCGCATCGATAGTTACATCGGGCGAAATACCAGGCGCTAACTGCACTACAATCTCTACATTGGCCGCAGTATTATCCTCAATCTTTTTGATTTTGATCTTTCCCTTGTCATTGGCAGCCAAAATACTATCGATTACAGAACCTGTTGTTGTGCTATAGGGTACTTCGGTAATGACCAAAGTCTTTTTATCTTTCTCAGTTATTTTTGCTCGTACTCTAATTCTTCCACCGCGCATTCCCTCATTATAATTAGAAAAATCTGCCATCCCACCGGTAAAGAAATCTGGCAAAATATTAGGCTTATTGCCTTTCAATATCTCAATAGACGCATCCAGAAGCTCTACAAAGTTGTGAGGCATTACTTTGGTAGCTAAGCCTACTGCAATACCTTCCGCTCCTTGAGCCAATAATAAGGGAAATTTAACGGGTAAGGTTACAGGCTCATTATTTCTTCCATCATAGCTTAATTGCCAAATGGTAGTATCGGCATTAAAAACAACTTCATTTGCAAATTTCGATAAACGAGCTTCAATATAACGGGGTGCCGCCGCACTATCGCCTGTAATGGGATCGCCCCAGTTACCCTGACAGTCTATTAATAAGTCTTTTTGGCCAATTTGCACCATGGCATCACCTATAGAAGCATCACCATGTGGGTGATATTTCATGGTATTCCCAATTACATTAGCTGCTTTGTTAAAACGCCCATCGTCCATCTCCTTCAGCGAGTGCATAATGCGGCGCTGTACGGGTTTTAAGCCGTCGTGGATATGCGGTACTGCTCTATCCAGAATTACATAAGAAGCATAATCGAGGAACCAGTTTTCGTATAATCCATTAATAGGAATAACGGTATGTTTATGTTCAGTGCCATCCGGCAGGCCTGTCTCGTTTAAGTTGTTTTCTAATTCTTCGCTCATTCGCTATTATGGTATTGGGATGCGTAAATATAACAGTTGGAATTAAAATTTGCGAAGGAAGTTTTAAACAGTTTGGCGCTCCGTGTAGGGCGTTAAGCGTTTTGGATGCTTAATAACCGCAAAGAAAAAAAGACTTCGCAAAGTACACGAAGGTATATAAATTCAGTTTTGCGAATCTTTGCGGATACTTCGCGCTCTTTGCGTTAAAATTGTACAAACAAAAGCTTAGCATCATACACCAATCCCTCAACTTTCTTATCCTACATCAATTCCTTTTAAACTCTTTCACCTTAACTTTGTTAAAAAAAAAGCGTTATGGAACTAGGTATAGGAATGTTTGGCGACTTGCAGGTTAACTCGAAAGGTGAAGTACAATCGACCCAGCAACGACTACAAGAGATTATTGAAGAAATTAAACTGATGGATGAAGTGGGTTTAGATTTTTTTGGCATTGGCGAACATCACCGGCCAGATTATGCTGTTTCTACTCCCGAGATTATATTAGCTGCCGCATCAACGGTTACCAAAAACATAAAGTTAGGGAGTGCGGTTTCTGTACTTAGTTCGTCAGATCCTGTTAAGTTATATCAAAGTTTTGCAACGGTCGACCTTATTTCGAACGGCCGGGCTGAATTAATGGCTGGCCGAGGAAGTTTTATCGAATCCTTTCCACTTTTTGGCTACAATTTGCAAAATTATGATGAATTGTATGAAGAAAAATTAGCGCTACTTTTAAAAATCAACAAAGAGCAAAAAATTAGTTGGAAAGGTAAATTCAGACCCGAGTTAAGCAATCAGCAAATATTACCTCGTGCAGTTAATGATCATTTAAAAATCTGGGTAGCCATAGGCGGAACACCCGAATCGGTAGAAAGAGCTGGGCGATTAGGATTACCGGTTATTTTTGCAATCATTGGTGGCAACCCGGCACAATTTAAACCTCTGTTCGACTATTACAAAGCCATTTATCGCGAACATGGGCATGACCTTGCTAAATTAGAGGTGGGTGTTCATATGCATTCTTTCTTTGGCGAAAATAGTACCGAAACTGCCGACTATTATTACCCACTTTATTCATCGCAAATGGATCGAGTTGGTCGCTCGCGAGGATGGCCTCCGTATCAAAAAAACCAATTTGATTTTGGCAGAAGCAAAACAGGAGCATTAATTATTGGTGATGCCAATGAAGCCATTGATAAAATTTTGGCAATGGAAGAAATGTTCGGGCTAACTCGCTTTTCGGCTCACATGGATGTTGGCGGCCCTTCGCATGCTGCAATGATGAAGTCGATTGAGATTTTCGGAGAAAAAATTGCACCAAAGGTTAGAGAAGCGTTGAAGAAGTAAGATTTCTTATCCTTTAATTTAACCACCCTAGAAACCCAAGAACACGCCAGCTTTGGTTATCTTAGGTAACTTAGGTGGTGAAAAATAGTCTATGCCCCCAACCGATCTTCAACAAACCCAAAAGGCAATAAACTCTTTATACTTTTCACTTTTAAGATAGCACCATCAATGCAGTAAAATAAGACTTCAATTGGCGAATTTTGTCTTTTCTCGGCTTCAATCATCACCTGTAAACAAGCCCCACAAGAAGTAACTGGATTTACAATTTTAAAACTATCTGTTTGTGCAGTAATCGCCATCGTTTTAATTACAGCATTTGGGTAATTCGCCCCTATAGTGAACAATGCTACACGCTCTGCACAGAGCCCAGATGGATAAGCTACATTCTCTTGATTGCTTCCTAAAACCAATTGGTTATCTGTTAATAAAATGGCCGTGCCAACCTTAAATTTTGAATAGGGCGAATAGGAAGTATTTAATGCTTTTTTTGCGTTCTCACATAGCATTTTGTCTATTTCTGAAAGTTCTTCTAAACGATCAAAAGTTTCATAGCTAATCGTAAAATTCTGTGTGTTCATAAATTAAACTTAGTGATTATTTGTTGCATTATACTAAACGCAAGACTGCAAGATTAAGTTTTCTAGCAACGTGATAGAACCTTTTAATTCAAAATTTGTTTAAAAAGTGATTGCTTATGGCATAGTATTGGTTATCTTGATAGCATCAACTTAATTTACCTCGCGCTTGAATAAGAATTTACGCAAAGGCTTTAAAATATTCCTATGGCTCATCGCTAGCATCATTATGCTCGTTGTGCTAATTGCGCTTTCGCTTAACATACCTGCTGTACAAAATTTCGTAAAAGATAAAGCCATCTCCTACCTCAAAAAAAAGACTAAAACCGAGGTTAGGCTAGAAAGTATAAAAATTGCCTTACCCAAAGATGTAGTGCTAAATAAATTCTACATCGAAGATCTTAAGGGTGATACCCTTGTATATGCCGAAAAATTACAGGTCGACATTAGCCTATTTAAGCTTTTAAAAAACACCGTTGAAATAAACGACATTGAACTAAAAAATATACGCGCAAATATTAAACGCATAAATCCAGATACTTCATTTAATTTTTCTTTTCTGGTGGATGCATTTATGACGGAGGAGAAAAAAACTGAAGCGGATACAACTGCACCACTCAAATTTAGAATTGATAAGGTTTTATTTACAGATATTGGCATTACATATAAGGACGACGTAGCTGGAAATGATGTAAAACTGTACCTAGGTGAATTTAAAACGCGGATTAAAGATTTTGATTTAGCTAACCAAAAGTACGTGCTAAAAACATTAAGTCTGAAAAACACCTCTCTAAATTACCTGCAGCAAAAACCCTTAACACAACTGGTACAACATCTTACCAATAGTGTAGATAGTGCACAAAAATCTACAGGAAAATTGCCAACCATCGAAGTTCAAAATTTTGCGTTTAACAATGTTAAAATTAATTATGATGACCAGCTATCTTCAACCAAAGCAATTGCTAACCTTAACGATTTAATGTTTGCTAATTTAAAAGTAGACCTAACAAATGCCAACTACAGTGCTGATGAAGCTCGGTTAAATAAATCGAACGTAATAGTTGCATTTAAACCCGCTCCCAGTAATAATTTAGCGAAAGTAAAAGACACCGTTCTTGTAAAAAAAACACCATTAATTTTCTCGCTTAAAAAAATAGACTTAGCTGATAACACTATACAATTTGATAATTTGGGTGCAAAACCAGCAAAAGGTTTAGACTTTAATCATCTTAACATTACCAATTTAAACTTAGGAGCTAGAGATTTTAACTTTAGTGACGGAGATATCATGGTTAACGTAAATAATGGATCATTAAAAGATAAAAGTGGATTTATTTTAAACGAGCTAAAAGGAAATGCTATTTATAATAATAAACAAATTAAACTAGCCAATTTTATCTTAAGAACCCCAAATACAAGCATCAATAATGCAACAGAGTTAAATTTTACTTCGCTCAACGATTTAACCAAACATCCCGAAAGAGTTAGAATGAGTTTAAACTTCAAAAATACAACGATTGGGTTAAGAGATGCTGTATTTTTTAGTGATGCTATTCCGCTAGCCTATCGCAACGAAAAAGTTAAAATTAACGCTAATCTAAATGGCTATCTCAACAATTTAAATATACAGCAATTACAGGTTTCGGGGTTAAAGAATACCCAAATTAACATTAGTGGCAAAGCAAAAGGTTTACCTGATGTGAATAAAGCCTATCTTGATCTAAACATTAAAAAACTGTTCCTCACCAAACAGGATGTGCTTTTAGTTCTTCCAAAAAACTCTTTACCCCTTACCGTCCAATTGCCAAATGTGATTAATGCTAAGGGCACTTTTAAAGGCTCTATGAGCAATTTCGGAACCAATTTAGCCATCCAAACCGACATGGGTGCTGCTGCTATTGTTGCAAATATGAAAGGCCCAAAAGGTAAAGAAAACTATACCGCCAGTGTAAGTTTAGTTAATTTTAACGTGGGCAAACTTTTAAAACAAGAAGCAACATTAGGCCGAGTTTCTGTAAAGGCAGATGTAATAGGGAGAGGTTTAGATCCAAAGAAAATCAATGCAAAATTTAACGCAAAAATTTTAAGTGCTACTTATAATAAATACAATTACCGAAATTTAAGTTTAAGTGGCACCTATGCCAATCAACTTGTTAATGTTAAAAGCAACATGCCCGATAGCAATGTTAATTTTAATTTAAATGCTCAAGTAAATCTAGCTGGAAAATACCCTTCAGTTAAAGGAAGCATAGAACTTAAACAAATTGATCTGCAAAAACTTAATTTTAGTACAACCCCATTTGTAGTTGCCGCAAATATAAAAGCAGATATAGCTACTGCTGATGTAGATTACCTAAACGGAAATGTTTTTGCAACCAGTTTGCAAGTAGTTAAAGAAGGCAAAAAATTTAACTTAGATACCATTCAAATTAGTGCCATTTCTACAACGACCGAAAATAAACTAAACCTTAAATCAGAGCTGTTAAATGCTAAGATTGATGGCAAGTACCAACTAAGTAAAATTGGAAATGCTTTTATAAATCAAATTAATAAATATTATCAATTTGGAGAGGTGGTATCTATTCCTGATCAGCGATTCAGGTTTGCGATAACTGTCTATAATCCTAAATTTTTAAAAGATTTAGTTCCTCAATTAACAACCTTCGCCCCGTCTACCTTAAACGGCTTATTAGATACACAAAAAGATAGTCTCATCTTGGCAGCCAGTTTTCCGAAAATAGTTTATGGTGATTTTAAGATTGATAGCACTCGATTAACATTAAATAATAACAACCAGAAATTAAATTATAACCTAAGTGTTAAGGCAATTCAAAGTACTTCGATTGCCCTATTTAATTCTCAAATTAATGGTGCAGCAGCTAATAATCAATTAGATCTTAACGTATTTTTGCGCGATCAACAACGAAGGGACAAGTACGTTATTGGGGGGATTTTTAAATCCTTAAATCAAGATTTCAGCTTTAGCATTGATCCAAATAAACTATTACTTGATTATGAGAAATGGAGCATCTCTCCTCAAAATTTTATTCAATTCGGAAAATCTGGGATCCTAGCTAATCAGTTCAATATAAGTCAGAGTGGTCAATTACTAAGCATAAATAGTATTAGTAACACTCCCAATTCTCCACTGAAAGTTGAATTTAGGAACTTTAAGATTGAAACCTTAACCAAGTTTGCCGAAACAGATACCACTTTGGTTGGCGGAACAATAAATGGCATGGTAGATGTAAAAGATGTAATAAGCAGTCCAAAATTTGAAGCAAACTTAACTGTGAGCAAACTGCGTTATCAAAAAGATGAATTTGGCGAGTTAAGTTTACAGGTAAACAATAATACAGAGAATGCATTTCAGGTTAACGCCCAATTAAAAGGCATTCATGAATTAAGAGCCAATGGATATTATTATACCGCACCACAAAGCGCACTCAACTTAGTTGTAAATATCGATAAGATAGATTTACGTGAAATTGAAAGCGTAAGCCTAGGTCAAATTAGGCAAGGAAAGGGTACGCTAAGTGGAGAACTTTCTGTAAAAGGGGAATTAACAGCACCAAAAATTTTGGGGAACCTTAAATTTAATAATGCCGCATTTAACGTGGCCTATATTAATTCTTACTTTACGATGCCAAATCAAGAAATCAATTTTACGAATGAAGGAATACGATTTGATGATTTTACATTGATCGATTCTCTAGGTAAAAAAGCTACTGTTGATGGAATGATTTATACGACTAATTTCAAAACCGTTAGATTTGGTTTAGATATTCGAACAGCTAATTTTAGGGCAATTAACTCTACCGCAGCAGATAATGACATGATTTATGGTACAGTTTTTTTAACCAGTACCATTAGAGTTAGAGGCGACTTAAATCAGCCAGATGTGAACATGAATGTAAGGGTAAATAAAGGAACTAAGTTTTTTTATTCCTTACCTATTAGCGACCCGTCGGTAATTGACCAAGAAGGAATTGTTCAATTTATAGATGCAGATGCACCGCCTTTTAACGGGCAGAAAGCCTTGAATGCAGATAGTTTGAGCAAATCGCCAATGAAAGGACTAAATCTAGTAGCCGACATCACCGTTGATCCCGAAGCAGAATTAAATGTGGTTGTAGATCCCGCCAATGGGGATGCATTAAAAGTGAAAGGAAATGCAGATCTTAATGCTACAATTGATCCGAGTGGGAAAATTAGCTTAACCGGAAGATATGAGGTTATTGATGGATCCTATAATTTATCCGTTGGTCCGCTAGGTAAAAAAGAATTTAGGCTGGTAAAAGGAAGTACAATTATTTGGACAGGTGAACCTACCGCTGCAACCGTAAACTTAACTGCACTTTATGAGGTAAATGCTGCTCCAATTGATTTAATTAATGAACCCGAAAACATAAGAGCGAAAACAAAATTACCTTTTCAGGTTTATTTATACATGAAAGATGAATTATTGAAGCCAACCATTTCATTCAAGTTAGATTTGCCCGAAAATGAACGTGGAGCATTGGAAGGCACTGTATATACCAAATTGCAAAATGTAAATAGAGATGAAAGTGAATTGAACAAACAAGTATTTGCATTACTTGCGCTCAACAGATTTATTGCTAATAATCCTTTCCAAAGCTTAGTGGGTGGCGGTGGAGGGGTTTCTACCTTAGCGCGTTCAAGCGTAAGTAAATTACTAACCGAACAACTTAACAACCTTGCATCTGACTTAATCCAAGGGGTAGATCTTAATTTCGGAGTAAACTCTGCCGAGGATTATTCTTCAGGTGCGCTAGAACAAAGAACTGATTTAGAAATTGGGCTATCTAAGAAATTACTAAACGATAGGTTAACGGTAACAGTTGGAAGTTCTTTCGGCATAGAGGGCGCCAAAACTTCGGGGCGAAGTTCATCAAACATTGCCGGAAATGTGAATGTAGATTATGCTTTGTCTGCCGATGGAAGATACAGAGTTAGGTTTTATAGACGTAATCAGAATGAAGGGGTAGTTGAAGGCCAGATTATAGAAACTGGATTTGGATTTACCTTGGTAGTAGATTATAATAAATTTAGAGAGGTTTTTCAAAAACGCGCTAAAAGAGTAAGAAATCAAATTGAACAAAGAAATGAAACAACGAATTAAACCCTTTGTACTTTTATTTGCTTGTTTAATACTGGTTAGCTGCAGTACAACTAGTCGATTAAAACCTGGACAGTATTTGTATACCGGTGCTGAAGTAAAAATCAATCCAGATTCTTCCGCAAGAATTGCCGACCAAAAACAGGTAAAAAAAACCTTAGAAACGAAAACCAGACCCAGACCTAATAGATCTACGCTAGGCATTAAATGGAGGCTTTTACTTTATAATCTTGCCGCCGACACAGTTAAACCAAAAGGGTTAGGGAATTGGTTAAAAAATAAAATCGGTGAACCCCCTGTACTTTTATCTGGAGTAAAACTGAAATATAATAATGATGTTTTAAAAAGCTATTTGATTAGTCAGGGATATTTACAGGCTGATGTTACTGGAGATACCATAACACGAGGAAAAAAAGGAAAAGCAATCTATACCGCAAACACTGGTATTAGATACAAAATCAATAGCATTACTTTCCCAAGAGATACAGGCATTTTAACGAATAACATCAATGCAAACAAAGATAAAACACTGTTAAAGGTTGGTAATTTCTACGACTTAGATACCTATAAAAATGAAAGAATAAGAATTGACAATGACCTAAAAGAGAGTGGATATTTTTATTTCAGTCCAGATTATTTGATTTTAAAAGTAGACAGCACAATAGGCAAAAACTTGGTAGATATTCGTGTAAATGTAAAAACAACTGCCCCCGATGCAAGCCTTAAGCCTTATACTATAAAAGACATAAACATATACCCTAGTTATAACTTACGAAGGGATAGCATATTAAGAAGCTTAAAACCCTTGCAGTATAATGATTTTAACATTTACGACAACCGAAATACATTTAAGCCAAAAATGTTTGACAGGTTGGTGTTTTTCAAAAAAGGAGAAAATTATAACCGGAAAGACCATAATCAATCGCTAAATCGAATGGTTAATATTGGTGCTTTTCAAGATGTTAGAACAGAATTTTTACCGATAGACAGCTTTAAAAACAACCAACTGAATCTCAATATTTACCTTACACCCTTAAAGAAAAATTCGTTGAGTTTCTCTGTTACCGGAACCAGCAAGTCGAATAATTTTGTGGGTTCTGAAGTAAAAGTAACGCAAACAACTAGGAATTTGTTTAGAGGTGCCGAACAGCTAGATATTAGTGCCAGTGGGGGCTTTGAAACACAAGTTAGTGGACAAGCAAAAGGATTAAATTCTTATTCTTTTACGTTGGAAGGCAAGTTAACCTTTCCTCAATTTATCGTCCCTTTTTATAAACCAGAAAGTACCACCGCATTTATTCCAAAAACGATCGGGTCCTTATCCTATCAATTATTAAACCGAGGATCACAATATTCATTAAATTCTTTTAAAGCAGAGTTTGGGTATAATTGGAAAGAGAACATTCGAAAAGAACATACCTTTAACCCTATCTCTGTAAATTATGTGAAGGCCGGTTTCCCGGATTCGAAAACTCAAGATAGCCTTTTTAAGGCAAATCCCATTTTGCGTAGCTCATTAGAAAATCAATTTATTATCGGAAGTAATTATAATTTCACCTACTCCAATCAGATCGAAGATTCGCGAAGAAACACAACTTATTTTAATGGAGGCTTAGAAACTGGCGGAAATTTATGGGGGGTATTTGTTTCAAAAGATGAACTTGGCGATAGAAAATTATTTAAAACATCACTAACTCAATTTATCAGACTTGAAACTGATTTAAGGAATTATTTTAAAGTAAATAGAAATGTAATTTGGGCCAGCAGGCTTAATCTTGGTTATGGTTATGCATATGGCAATAGTACATCATTGCCTTTTGTTCGTCAATTTTTTGCTGGCGGCAGTAATGATATTAGAGCATTTAGGGCTCGCACATTAGGCCCAGGAACCTATAAAGTGCCAGATAATCAAACATTTTCTGACCAAGGTGGTGATATAAAGATGATGTTAAACACTGAGCTAAGGTTTAAAATAGTAAGTGTTTTACATGGAGCTGTATTTGCGGATGCAGGAAATATTTGGTTAAGAAAAGAAGATGTTGGTGTACCCGGGACTTCTAATACTGGCAGACCTGGCTCTGAATTTAAAGCAAGCAGGGCGCTAAGTGAACTTGCGGTTGGTACTGGTGCCGGTATTCGGATCGACGCAATGATTTTCGTTATCCGATTAGATGGAGCCTTTCCTATTCGCAAACCTTATTTGCCTAGCGGACAACGCTGGGTGCTAAACGAGGTCGATTTTGGCAGCAAAACTTGGCGAAGAGAAAATTTTATTTTAAACATTGGCATTGGATATCCGTTTTAATGTATGATGATTGTAATTGAGAAAATAAAGAATTTTGCAGTTCATGTTTATCATTTGTTTCTTGCAGCCGGAAAAGGCTTTATAGAAGATCGTGTAATGAAGTTAAGTGCTGCTTTGGCTTATTATACTATATTTTCGCTTACCCCACTAATTATCATTATAATTTCTGCCGCTAGCCTATTTTTAGGCGATAATATGGACCCCAACACGAAACTTTTTGGAGAAATAAGCAAAATGATTGGTCTTGATGCAGCAAATCAGCTTAAGAGTTTTGTTACTAATGCAAACTTATCTGGCAAGAGTACTTTTGGGTTAATTATTGGCATTGGAACATTATTAATTGGCTCGACCGCTATTTTCATTGAAATACAAGACAGCATAAATTTAATTTGGAAAGTGAAAGCTGTTCCAAAAAGAGGGTGGAAAAAATTAATTACAAATAGATTGTTATCCTTTTCCTTAATTGCCTCGTTAGGGTTTTTGCTCTTGGTATCATTGGTAATTAATAGTGTAGTAGTTGGGGTTGGCAGTAAATTGGAAATATATGCTTCTAAAGTGGGAATAGCTCAAGTTTCGGAACTGCTAATGCTCGTTATCACCAACGCACTTACTTTAGCTGTGGTGACCACTATATTTGCTATCATCTTTAAAGTGCTTCCAGATGTAAATTTAAATTGGAAACCTGCATTAGTTGGTGCATTGTTTACAGCTGTGCTGTTTAGTTTAGGAAAGTATGTAATTGGAATTTATATCGAGAAAGGCGAACCTGGTTCTGCCTTCGGAGCAGCAAGCTCAATCATTGTTATCCTACTTTGGGTGTATTATACTTCAATTATTTTATATTTTGGTGCTGAATTTACGCAAGCCTATGCAGAGAAATTTAGCACAGGAATCTCTCCTTCAAAATATGCGGTACATTTAAAAACAATTATTGTAGAAAAGAAAGTGGATGTACTACCACCTCAGCATCCAGAAGACACCGTAGATTGTCCTTAAATCTTATTAACTTGGATAGCAATTTTCTCAATCAGCTCGTTCTCTGAGAAAGGTTTTAAAACTAAATCATTCATACCTGCATTAAGATATAGCGCTCGATCTTCTGATAAAACATTTGCCGTAATACCTAAAATTGGTGTTTTATTTTTGTTAATATCGGTGTGCGCTCGAATGGCTTTTGATAACTCTACACCATTCATTTTTGGCATCTGAATATCAGTTAGTACAAGATCGTATTGATTTTTCTGAAATAATTCAAAGGCTTCTTGGCCATCATATGCAATATCGGTAATCATTTTGTACTTGCTAATTACCGTTTTAGCCAACAAAACATTCATTTTATTATCATCAACTAACAAAATGCGCTTATCGATTAAGGTTGATGAATCTATTACAGCCGAATTTTTGGTTTCTAATTCTTTCTCGTCACAAATTTCATAGGGGATAGAAAAACGAAAGGTCGAACCTTTTCCCAACTCGCTAACTACATTTATTTCTCCATCTTGAAACTCAACAATCTTTTTGCAGATCGCTAATCCCAGTCCAGTTCCCTTATGTTTAACTTGAGTTGATGAATAATTAACTTGAGCAAATTCGTCAAATATCATTTCCAAATCCTTCTCACTTACTCCAATTCCAGTATCTATAATTTGTACATTCAGCACTCCTTGCTTTTTAGATACTAAAGCTACATCAGCTTTTAGCGTTACTGAGCCCTTATTTGTAAATTTAATAGCGTTGCTTAATAAATTCATTAATACTTGCTTTAAACGAAGTGAATCTCCATTAAAGCAAATGGTATTCTTAAATGAAATCTCACTTTTTAGCTCAACATTTTTTTGGTGAGCTTGTATAGCAATACTATTTACAACTTCGTGAATAGCATCAAGCGGAACAAATGGTATTTTATCGAAGTTAACCTTATAGGTTTCATATTTAGAGAAATCTAGAATATCATTCACTAAATCAAGTAACATAATCGATGAGCTACGAATTGCTGTTAACTGTTCGGTTTGCTTATCGTCTAATTTACTATGACCAAGTTGTTCTGAAAAACCAATTACCGAGTTTAGTGGCGTTCTTATTTCGTGGCTCATATTTGCTAAAAACCTGCTCTTTGCAATTGCATATTGTGATGCTTTATGGCTTGATGAAATAAGAGCATTTTCATTTTTATACATCTTCCAAAGGTTGTAAAGAATAATAGAAACCATAATAACCAGTAGGGCAATACTAAAAATAAAAATTTTATCGATGCTCTTAAATGTGACATCTATATCTTTTTTAAGTTCGTGCTTATTATCTGCAACAAATTGTTTCTCTTGATTTTTATATGCTTGTAAAACAGAAAGTATCTCGGTAATTAGTCGATTATTAATCTCCAAAATAGCTACTTCATTTTTCTTGAGCTGATGATTTGCAGTATATAATTTCCTGAAATAATCATCCATTTTTTTATACTGAAGCGCATTAAATTCGCGATTTTGTAAGGAGGCATTTAACTCTGTTGCTGTCCTAACTAGCTTATTTGAAGTATCTGCTTCTTTTGCTTTTTTTCTTTTATTTGAAATAGCGTCGGCTAATCTTCCAAACAGGTTTTTATCTTTTTGGTTCTTAGTGCCTTCTTTAATCGTATCAATTGCTACCGAAGTTTTTAATTGACTAAAGTTCATCGAACGGTTAACACCTTGTTTATTTCTATTTTCTTCTGGATCAATTCCTGAAGAAAGGTTAATCAAACTATCTGTTAATTTTTTTAATTTAAGATAAAGCTGTGTTCTAACCCTTTTTTGTTCTATTAGTCTATTTAAATCTTGCTTTTTCCCTTTCGAATCGGCTTCAGCAATTTCATGAATCTGATTAATTTTAGCAGAAACAAGATTAATGCTCTCGCTAAATTTCTGGATATATGCTTTTTGTCCTGTTACAGCAAACAACCTACAATTATTGTCGGCTTGATAAAGCAAAACAATACAAGAGTCGATTTGAGAATAATCTTCTTTTAGTGTAATTAGTTCATTAATATCATTAGATAGCGCGGTAGTTTTACTTGTTCTAATGTAAAAAAATACAGCACAAAGAAATAATGCTAATATTAAAAAAACGATTAAACCGTAACGTGCGGAAGGGTTTTTGGTAGAGCTGTTAGGCATGATGTTTCGTTATGGAGTAAATTAAGCCACCTCTATCAAATTCTCTGCATTTGCATCATCGTTTACTACCTCTTCCCCTTCTTTTACCTCATCTTTTTCAATTCTTAAGTTTTTAATGATGTGCTGTTGTCTTTCTGGAGTATTTTTGCCCATATAGTATTCTAAAAGTTTTTTAATGGTTTGCTCTTTCAAAATTACAGGATCCAACCTGATATCTTTTCCAATAAACAACCCAAATTCATCGGGCGATATCTCACCTAGTCCTTTAAAACGAGTAATTTCGGGCTTACTGCCAAGTTTAGCAATGGCGTCTCTTCGCTCTTCATCACTATAGCAATATATGGTTTCTTTTTTATTTCTTACTCTAAATAAAGGCGTTTGCAAAATATAAACATGACCAGCTTTTACCAAATCTGGAAAAAACTGAAGAAAGAAAGTCATCATTAATAAGCGAATATGCATTCCATCTACATCAGCATCCGTTGCAATCACTATATTATTGTAATGTAAACCTTCGAGGCCATCTTCAATATTTAAGGCATGTTGCAAAAGATTAAATTCTTCATTTTCGTAAACCACCTTTTTAGTAAGTTCATAGCAATTTAAGGGTTTCCCTTTTAAGCTAAATACCGCTTGGCAGTCTACGTCTCTTGATTTAGTAATAGATCCAGATGCAGAATCACCCTCGGTAATAAACAAAGTAGTTTCGTATCGTTTATCGTGCGTACTATTAAAGTGAACTTTACAATCTCTAAGTTTTTTATTGTGTAGGGAGGCTTTTTTAGCCCTATCGTTGGCCAATTTTTTAATCCCTGCAATATCTTTACGTTCTCTTTCCGATTGGATAATTCTTTTCAAGAGTGCGTCTGCAACATCGGCATGTTTATGCAAATAATCGTCCAATTCCTTTTTCACAAAATCCATGATAAAAGTACGAACCGATGGCCCTTCTGGCCCCATATTCTGAGAACCGAGTTTAGTTTTCGTTTGCGATTCGAAAACGGGCTCTTGAACCCTTACCGAAACTGCAGCAATAATAGAGGCCCTAACATCAGACGCCTCAAATTCCTTTTTATAAAATTCGCGAACTGTTTTTACCACGGCTTCTCTAAAAGCTGCCTGATGTGTTCCTCCCTGCGTTGTATGCTGTCCATTTACGAACGAATGGTAATCTTCACCATATTGCTGCCCATGGGTCATGGCAACTTCAATATCGGGCCCCTTAAGGTGGATAATAGGATAACGCATTTCTTCTGGTTTATTCTGTTTCGATAACAGATCGTATAAACCGCGTTCAGAGAAATATTTTTCGTTGTTGAAATTAATGGTTAGCCCAGTATTTAGATAAACGTAATTCCAAATCATGCTTTCTACAAAATCAGGAATGTAGTGGTAATTACGAAAAATACTTTCGTCGGGATAAAAAGTAATTGCCGTTCCATTACGTTGTGTAGTGTCGATTATAGGGTGATCAATTTGAATTTCGCCTTTAGAAAATTCAACCTTTTTTGTTTTACTATCTCGATAAGATTGCACCACAAAATTGGTAGATAAGGCATTTACAGCTTTGGTACCCACCCCATTTAAGCCTACCGATTTTTGGAAGGCATTGCTATCGTATTTACCACCAGTATTTATTTTAGAAACACAATCAATCACTTTGCCTAGCGGAATACCCCTACCATAATCGCGAATATTAACTTTTTGATCGGAAACGGTGATCTCTATAGTTTTTCCAGAGCCCATTACAAATTCATCGATAGAGTTATCTACAATTTCTTTTAAAAGCACATAAATTCCATCGTCTTGTGCCGAACCATCTCCAAGTTTACCGATATACATACCGGGGCGCAAACGGATGTGTTCTTTCCAATCAAGTGAGCGTATACTATCGTCGTTATAAATTGGTTCTGCCATAATTTTCGGGTGTTTTACAAATTTACTCTAATCTTGCTGCAAATCAATTTGAATTTTCCACAAATGAACATTTCTGCCCATTATTTTATTTAAAACTGTAACATCGCATATAATAGAATCGTATAATCAATTAATGAACAAAATAACCCATTCGATAATCTTAATCGCATTACTACTAACAGGATGCAAAAAAGAAACGATTAAAAGTGCTGCCACCAACAATGCGCCTAAGCCATCAATCGAATGGTTTAAGTATCACATTGGAAATTCAGCCCTTCCAAACAATCAGGTTAACGCAATCGTGATCGATAAAAATGATATTAAATGGCTTGGCACTTCAAATGGATTAGTTAAAATCGATGGTGATAAGTGGACGGTGTTCAATACATCAAACACAAGATTACCATCTTCCAATATCAGAGCAATAGCACTTGGCAATGAAGGTGCATTATGGGTTGGTACCGACCAGGGACTAGTGCACTACAAGGACAACCAGTGGACAGCGTACACTAGCAAAAATAGTGTATTAACCACTAATTCTATTACCTGCATTACATATAACGTGCTAAATAAAACAACATGGATAGGCACTGATGAAGGTATTGTTAAGATAGACAAAGACAACAATTGGCACTATATTTTTGTAAACGAACTTGTATTATCCATAACAACAGATGGTGCTGGAAATCTGTGGACAGGTGTATTTAATCCGTACTCATTTGTTGGCAAAATTAAACGATATGCGAATGGAAACTGGACTACATATAACTTGGCAGAGATGGACTACCCCTCTTCCTTTCCATATGCGCTTGCCGCGGATGATAATGGGCATATTTTTGCCGTCTTAAGTGGAACTGCTGTACAATCGTTAATAAAGTACAACGGAAATAGCTGGCAAGAAGTTGAGCGACCAGAAAAAGCGCGTGGATTAAAGTCAATTCTACTCGATAAGGGCAAAATATGGGTCGGGGGAAATAATTTATCTTTTTTTGGAAACAGACAAACAGAATGCCTAACCATTCCCGATGGTGGCTTTATACAATCGATGGCTAAAGATAGCAAAGGAAAGAAATGGCTTGGAACACTAACAGGCTTGGTTGCACTTAGTGGATTTTGAAGTACAGACTAAAAATATGTATCTTCCAAAATCAATTTAAAACCACATGCAAGAAAAAAAACAACTCTCCCTTTTCGATCTTTCTATGATCGTTGTAAGCCTGGTAATCGGGATGGGAATTTTTAGAACCCCTGTAAATGTTGCTTCAAAAGCACAGATACCCGAATTATTCTTTATGGCGTGGATCGTTGGGGGCTTCGTGGCCATTTGCGGTGCCTTAACTTATGCCGAAATCGGTTCTCGCTATCCAGTTACTGGGGGCTATTATAAAATTTTCTCTGTCTGCTACCACCCTTCCATTGCCTTTGCCATTAATTGTATTATCGTAGTTTCGAATGCAGCGTCAGTTGCTGGAGTTTCATTAATTGGTGCCGAGTATCTTAGCAAAGTCATCCTAGATCCTGCTATGCAAACTGGCGAATACCGGATCCTGATTGCCGCCATTAGTATTCTTATATTTTATGCGATTAATTTATTGGGATTAAAAACCAGCTCAAAAACACAGAATGTATTAACAATTATAAAAATAGTGATGGTAATCACCTTAATTGGTGCTGTTTTTTTTGGAGAGCAAACCACCTCTATTACTCCTATTTTTAACACCACATCTGGAACTCCTGCTACATGGAGTGATTATGGAAAAGCGCTTGGCGTATGTTTAATTGCAGTTTCATTTAGTTTTGGAGGTTACCAACAAACGATAAATTTTGGAGGAGAGGTAAAAGACGCCAAGAAAGTTATCCCACGTTCTATCATACTCGGCTTAGCTATCATCATTACTTTATACCTAGCCATTAACTATGCATACGTTAAGGTAATTGGTTTCGAACAACTTAAAACCGCAGAGAGTATTGCTGCTATTTTAGCAGGTAAAATTTTTGGCCCCATTGGTTTTACCTTACTTTCTGTTCTTATTTACTTATCAGTTTTAGGCTATGTAAACGTTAATCTGTTAAGTAACCCCAGAGCCATGTATGCAATGGGAGAAGAAAAAGCATTACCAAGCATATTTACTAAAAAAACCAAAAAACACGATGTAATGATCGTAAGTTTAACGCTGTTTACAATTATTGCTATCCTTACTTTATTCTATGCAAAAACCTTTGATAAAATTTTAAACTATACCATTTTTTTAGATAGCGTTGGTATGATGTTCTCTGCTGCAGCTATTTTTTATCTTCGTAAAACTACAGCTCACCTAGATAAAAAGACCATATATACAATGAAATTTTACCCAATAATGCCAATTATTTTCATTGCTGCCTATCTTTTTGTAACCATAAGCATTTATAATGATGCCCCAGATGCCGCCTTAAATGGGCTAATTATTTTTCTGGGATTTGTAATCATTTACTTTGTAACCAAATACTTCAACGCTAGAAAAGAAAAAACTAATAATTAATGAATTTATCGTATATATTAAATGAACTAGGGGAAGAAAGAGAGCAATATTTTAATGCAATAGCCCCTCCTATTATACAAACCAGCAATTTTAAGTTCAATACGGTTGCCGATTTTAGGGCAGCATTGGCTGATGAATATCAGGGAAACTTGTATTCTCGCGGCTTTAACCCTACAATTGATATTTTAAGAAAAAAACTTGCCGCGCTAGATGGTGCCGAAGATGCATTGGTTTTTAGCAGTGGAATTGCTGCCATTACCGTTCCCATTTTAGCGTTATTACAAAGTGGCGATGAGGTAGTATGTATAGAAAACCCATACAGCTGGACCATTAAACTCTTTAAGAATTTTTTGCCAAAATTCGGCATTAAAACGACATTTATTGACGGAACGGATCTAAATGAGCTTGAAGCGGCGATAACAAAACAAACAAAGTTGATTTACCTCGAATCGCCAAACACTTTTAGTTTTGATGTGCAAGACTTAGCAGCCGTTTCGGCCATTGCTAAAGCGAAGGGTATTTTAACAATGATCGATAATAGTTACTGTTCTCCGCTTTATCAACAACCCATTGCTTATGGGATTGATTTAGTTGCCCAATCGGCCACCAAATACCTAGCCGGACATAGCGATGTAGTTGCAGGCGTGCTAACGGGGAAAAAGGAAATGCTCGAAAAGATTTTCAACAATGAATACTTAAATATTGGTGCTGCTTTGGCTCCTCAAAATGCATGGCTCTTATTACGTGGCTTAAGAACCTTAGAAATTAGGCTCGAAAAAATAAGCGAAACCGCCGAAAAGGTGATTGCCTATTTAAATCAACACCCCAAAATTGAACGGGTTTTACATCCGTTCAATGCCAATAATAAAGATTTGGAGTTGGCACGAAAACAAATGAAAAAAAGTGGAGGTTTATTTAGTGTGGTGTTAAAAGATGCCCCGTTAGAAAAAATTGAAGCTTTTTGCAATAGCTTAAAGCATATAGTAATGGCCGTATCATGGGGTGGTTATGAAAGTCTAATTTTTCCGGCATGTGCTGGATTGAGCAAAGCCGAATTCGACGCTACCAATGAACGCCATACTTTAATTCGAATTTACATTGGCTTAGAAGATGCTGATTATCTTATTGCAGATTTAGAACAGGCGTTTGAGAAATTATAAATGTTTACCCTAAAAACACTTTCATTCAAAAAGCAGCTCGCTTATGCCGCTGGTATGATGGGTTGGAGCATAATGACAAATATTATAATCGTTATGCTTCCCTATTTTTATCTCCCACCAAACCATTCGGGTCTCTCTCCTTTGGTGCCCCAATTATTGGTATTCGGTGCTTTTAATATTTTATCGCTTATAGCTGCCTCTGGACGATTATTTGATGCCATTTACGACCCCTTTATTGCTTCATTAAGCGATGGAAGTACTAACCCTAAGGGCAGACGATTTCCGATAATGAAATGGGCAATTTTGCCGGCTGTAGTATTTTGCACCCTCGTTTTTTACCCATTGGTTAAAGGAGAAAGCATGAGTAATGCATGGTGGTTAACTTTTGTATTAGGAGGTTTCTTTATATCCGTAACTACTTACATAATTCCTTACAATGCATTATTGGCAGAATTCACACATACAGCAGAAGAAAAAGTAAAATTATCCACTTTTCAGCAAGTTGGTTTTGTTTTAGGGATGATCTTAGGTGCATTAAGCAACAATTTTGCCGATTTAATACAAGCTACATTTAACATTACAGAGCGGTTTGAAGCATTGCAATACACCATTTTAGGGTTAAGTATTTTTTCTGGGTTAGTAATGACTTTACCTATTTTATGCATTAATGAAAAGGAGTATGTACAAAGTAAGCCAACCCATATTCCTCTATGGCCGGCTATTCAAAATACGTTCAGAAATTCCAATTTTAAGTATTATCTCATTTCCGATTTTGCCTTTTATACCGCTTTAAGCATTATATCAAGTGGGCTTTTATTTTTTGTGACGGTATTACTTGGATTACCCGATTCGGATGGAGGTAAATTTATGGGATTGATGGTTGTTCTTTCCTTGCTATTTTATCCATTCATTAATTATGGATCAAAAAAATTTGGGAAGAAGACATTAGTTTTGTTAGCATTTGGCATACTTAGTTTAATTTTTGTAACGATTTTCTTCTTAGGTAAATTACCATTTAGTTCAACCAATCAGATGTACATCTTGGTTATTTTTGCATCGTTTCCACTAGCAGCTTTAGGCATTTTACCAAATGCTATTTTAGCAGACATTGCTCAAAAAGATACACTCGAAACTGGCGAAAACCACGAAGGGATGTTCTTTGCAGTTAAATACCTATTCGTTAAACTTGGGCAAACTTTAGGAATTGCCGTTTTTGCAATGCTAACCGTTTATGGCAAAGATCCAGGCAATGATTATGGGCTGAGGTTAAATGGCGTAGTTGGTTTTGTATTGTGTGTGTTGGCGCTTTTGTTTTTTAGTAGATTTAAAGAGAAATAGAAGTTTTAACGCAAAGAAGGGCAAAGATTTTCGCAAAGAACGCTAAGCAGAATGGAGACTAAACTAATATACCTTTGCATTCTTAGCGAATTCTTATTTTTCTTTACGTTAAAATTAAGCAACCAAAACGCCCTCCACTCCACGCCCTACACCAAACTTTTTCCATTTCCCATTAAAATTCCGTATCTTTGTGCCGAAGCAGAATTTCTTTATCATTTAAAGCAACTCGCAAGTTAGTCCTTCCAGCAATGATTGTTCTAGCTTCTTCGATAGTATACACTTAAAAAATTTACTTTGTTATTTTCAGAATTAAACCTCATAGCCCCTATTTTAAAGGCGCTTGAAACCGAAGGTTATACACAACCTACACCGATCCAGGAACAATCTATTCCTTCTATTTTATTAAAACGCGATCTTTTAGGATGCGCACAAACTGGCACAGGCAAAACCGCAGCATTTGCGATTCCAATGCTACAATTATTAAATCAACCTCATTTAAATACAAAAGGTCCGAAGCCAATTAAGGCACTAATTTTAACACCAACACGAGAATTAGCCATCCAAATTGAAGAAAGTTTTAAGGCTTATGGTCGCAATTTACCTTTAAGACACTTAGTAATTTTTGGCGGTGTTGGTCAGAAATCACAAACCGATGCACTTCACCGCGGCGTTGATATTTTAGTGGCTACACCTGGTCGCCTCTTAGATTTAATGAATCAAGGTTTTGTGAACTTACGCGATATCGAAATTTTCGTGTTAGACGAAGCAGATCGAATGCTCGACATGGGATTTATTCACGATGTGAAAAAAATTATTGCTAAACTACCTGCTAAACGACAAACCTTGTTTTTCTCGGCAACCATGCCAACCGAAATTCAAAAATTATCGAGTACCATTTTAACTAATCCAGTAAAAGTTGAAGTTACACCCGTTTCATCAACTGCTGAAAAAATACAACAAGCCGTTTATTTTGTAGAAAAACAAGATAAAAAGAACTTGTTAATCCACTTATTAAAAGACAAAAGTATTGAAACGGTGTTGGTATTTACCCGTACCAAACATGGGGCGGATAAAGTAGTTAAAGATTTGATGAAAATCAATGTCCGTGCAGAAGCCATTCATGGCAACAAATCTCAAAATGCTCGTCAACGTGCATTAACCAATTTTAAAGCCCGTACTACGCGTGTTTTGGTGGCTACCGATATCGCTGCTCGTGGTATCGATGTAGATGAGTTAGCGCACGTAATTAATTATGAGTTACCAAATATTCCTGAAACATATGTGCACCGAATTGGTAGAACTGGCAGAGCAGGTTTAAGCGGTATCGCCTATTCGTTCTGTGATGGTGAAGAGAAAGAGTTTTTAGATGATATTGAGAAATTAATTGGTTTAAAAATCCCAGTAAACGAGGAGCATCCATTTGCGATGAGCTGGCAGAGTTTATTATCAGCCGCAGCAGAAGCAAAGGGAAAAGGCAAGAAAAAATCGAACCAGCGCGAGCCTCGTGAACGCGAACCAAATTTAAGTGGCGCGAAAAAGAAACCACATCATGGTGGTGGAAAACCAAACCATACAGGTTCAACAACTGGCGCAAATGCTGGTGGGGGCAATAGAAGATTTAGTGGCGGAAGTTCGAGAAGAAGAGATTAAATTCGAATAAAAGTTTGATAGTATCAATTGATACTATCAAACTTTTCTAATCTTTATAATTCGCATCCAATGTAAAACCTTCATCACTGGATAAGTAGGGTCAAACTCCCACCAATTTGATGAAAATTTAGGACTATTGGGCTTTTTATGGTGATTATTTTGAAATAATTCACCCATCATTATGAAGTCCCAAGGCAATGAATTTTTACTGTGATCGTCGTTATCGTGATTAGAATAACCATATTTATGTCCGCACCAATTTACAATTGCACCATGCAATGGTCCCATTAAAAAATGAATTGGCAATAAAAGATACATCCACCAATATTCTGCAAAAACAATATAAAAGCCAATATAGAATAGTGCACAGCTAATTCTCCAAACCCAAGAATCTCCAATTTTATCAATCAAAGGCCATTCTGGATAATTTCCTCTAAATGCTGGCTCTGGCTCTATTTTATACCGTAAGTAGTTAAGGTACATATCCTTTGTGGCAATCATCATTCCAAATACATCTTTAAAAAAGTGAGGCGAATGCGGGTCTTTTTCAGTATCGCTATAGGCGTGATGCATGCGATGCAAAATGGCATATGCACGAGGATTTAGAAATGACGAGCCTTGAGAGATTAATAGGAGTAGGTAAAAAAATCGCTCCCAAAATTTCTCCATCTTAAACATTTTATGAGATGAATAACGATGCAGAAAAAAAGTTTGACTAAATAAAGATAGAAACCAATGGGCTAAAAAGAAGATTAGAATAATCATGTATAATTTGTATGTGTATTAACGAATTTGAGCGTGGTTTAGTTTTGCTAGGCTAAAAACGAATAAATGCAGACTTAAGTTTTGCGTTTCTTCGCGTTCTTTGCGGTTAAACCTATCTACCAAAATCGTCTTGTACACGAACAATGTCACTCTCATCTGATGGGTTTTCGGCATCGGTATGCTGCCAAATTTCGGCCACTACACCCCAATCGTCTAATCCTATTAAGCGGTGACGTTCACCTTGTTGTAATTTAATTTGATTTGTTGGATGGTATGATTTTACTTCACCTTCTTCATCGGTTTCGCTGGTTTTAATACCAACTGTACCGCTAATTACTTGCCATATTTCGGCGCGACGGTGATGGTATTGCCAAGAAAGACGGGTATTTGGTGCAACAATTAATACTTTTGGACTTAATTTTCCTCCAATTTTTAAGCTATCTACATCCAAACCGTCAAAATAAGTATCTGCAAATTGTTGAGCCTGAGCTTCATCGATTACAAAAAAACCACCCCAAGGACGAGTTTCGTCTCGATTAATTACATTAAAACCTTCAATTTGTAACCTTTGTGCAACCGTATCGAATATTTCTTTCTTCTTAGTTTCCATAATTGTAGCAAAAGTACGGCTTACAAATGAAAAAAGCCCCTTCGGGCTTGTGTTTTTTTATTATTAGTTCATTGGTACCATCGGCTCATTGGTATCACTAGTTTATTCGAAGCATAAATTTAGTGGGTTATTAAGAGATTACTTTATTTCTGAAACGACCAAATCAATTGGCATACCCATTGTTTGCAAAATAAATGGGAAATTTGGGTTATTTAAAATCCAAAGCTCAATTTTACCATCTTCACTAGCAATTTGTGTAACATCGATTTCTTTGTCTCCTATTTTCATTGGAGTTAAGCCAGTGGTTTTTGCTTTAAATTTAATTCCACTATACGTAAACCCTTTTGTGTCAACTAATAATTTGTAGGCGGCTTTCGAAATGAGACCATATGTTTCAGAATCGCTCAATTTTGTAGCGCCTAATCCTGGCTGTGTTAAAAAAAGTGACGTTCCACTTTCTAATGCTTTCTCGCTCATTACAAATTCACCATCTCCATACCCCTCAACAGACCATGCTAAAGTTGTAGGTGCCTTAATAGATTTTACAGAAAAAGTTAACGGATAGGCTGTACCTTGCACGTATACACTTGCGATCATATTGGTACCCGCTTTAATCTCTGGGAGTGTTTTTTGCGCAAATAGTGCCAAAGAGAAGCTCAAACAAAATAGTGATAAAAGAATTCGTTTCATAAGAATTGATTTTTTAATAAACTTATACAAAAACTTCGAGATTTTGTTAAGATCTCGAAGTTTAATATTGATACCTCCTTACAGTTCTTGTCCCGTTTCTGATAAACGAAGCACCGATTTTTCTGTTCTCTTCCAGGTGTTTGGTGTAAATCCAGCTCTGCTGAACACTAACTGAGTAATTTTCTTTTTTTCGTTACGCTGAAATTCTAGCCATAAGAAATCTTTTTCAAAATAAAACTCGTCGGTAACAGATGGCATGACTTCATATTTACGTCCCCCGAGTCTTTGCCAATACACTTTACCATCGACTTCGGTGATGTTAACCTTTTCACTTCTTTCATTTTCGTACAGCCCCTCATATTTCCCAAGATTCTGGCGCATTATCTGGCCTTGCTGAAATTTATACGGTTTACCTATCAACTCTGATGCCGCTATCCGCGCTAAAACTTGTGGCATTACAGCCGATTCAGAATTGATAAGGATCACAACATACACCTCTTCTAACGGCAAATACAATGTCTCGGAAATAAAACCTGGTACAGCACCACCATGACGATAAACAGCGCTCCCACGTATATTATCTAGGTGCCATCCAAAACCATATGGAGCAGTTTGACCGTTGCTTAACTGTTGCGGAGCAAAGGCAAGCTCTAAAGTCTTTTTGGATAAAAGAACTCCTGATTTTAGCGCCTGGTTCCATTTATACATATCCTCGGCGCTCGAGAGTATTCCGCCAGATGCATAAAAACCCTGAATATCATGAAGAACCATATTTACAATGCCCCTGCGAAGGATGCCATATCCTGATGGTCGTCCCTTAATAAGGGGCTCATCGCCACTGGCCACAACTGATGCACCCATCCCTGCAGGCTTAAAGATGTTTTCACTGATGTATTCCTGGTAGGTTTTTCCAGTAATCTTTTCGATAATATATCCTAGCACCTGAAAATTACCATTATTATACAACCATTTACTCCCTGCCGGGAAGGTCATATTTCGAGCGGCATTGCGTTCTGCATCTGCCTGCCTCATATTTCCTTTAGGGATGTTCAACGAATCCCGGTACCCATTTCCATTTAGTCCAGAGGTGTGAGATAACAATTGTCTGATAGTGATCTGTGATACAGGTGGGCTGCTCTTTACATATTTCCCAAGGCTATCTTCTAACGAAATCATTCCTTTTTCGAGCAGTTGAAGAATTGCCACCGCAGTAAACTGCTTCGTATTGGAAGCAATATAATAGACCATATTGCTATCAGTGGGCACACCCAACTCCATATTAGCCATACCAAATGCTTTGTGGTACAAGACCTTGCCACCTTTGGCCACCAACACAGTAGCGCCGGGTTCTGTAGGCTTAAATTGCGAAGCCATTAGTCGGTTAATTACCTTTATAGTTGTATCCTGCGCAGCAACAGGCAGGCAATAGCATAGCACGAGCATTAAAAATGCTTTAAAAAAAGTGTTCATATGTAAGGGGTTTTAGGTTTTTATTTCACTTATAGGTCGCTTCTTTCAAAAATAACGCCTGAGCCATGCACCTTGGTTGGGCCGAAAAACAAACCGTTATTTGGTCTGATACCGAATTTTTCTTTAAGCTGTTGATGTAACTGGCTATCTTGTTTTTGATCGTTCACCACTAATTGATCATCTGTTAACGCAAACCAGATTACCGATGATGCATTTGCCACTATCTTATGTTGCACTAAGGATGTAATTACACCAAGTACTCGAGCTTTATCGGCAGATGCGTCTATTGTAGGCATCTTTTTCTTTGGCTTTTGAAAATAACGGCTGCTATCTTTTGAAAATTTGACCCTAACTAAATCATCCTTTTGTTGGCTCAATGCTTGTTTTTTAAAAGGCTTAAAGCCATTATCATATTGCTTTGAAGGATTCTTTACCTTTTGAAGAGTTAGGTTATCAATCTGTGTGAGTATGCTTTCATATTTTTTAAATTCACTTTCGGCAACACTCTCCTCGTTAAATTCGACTAGAATTAACTGGCCATTCGCCACAATGATGTGATAACGATTGTCTTGTCCGTCGATAATATTTACCTCCCGATTTGCCTTGTCCTCATTACTGTTTTTAAACCGTATACTTTTAAATTTCATTAGGGTATCTGTATCAAGGCTATCCGGTATAGGCTGTTGTGAAATGTTCGAAGACATTAAGGGTTTAGTTACCTGCTTATTTGGTCGATTTTGTGTAGGAACAGCAGCCGATATTAAAGATTCTGAAATGGTCTTCTTAAGATACACCACCCCACTTTTAATTCCTGGCTTAAGTTGCGGGATAAACGTAAAAGCAGATAACATCAGCAAACCAGCCAACAAAACTATAATTTCGACAAAGCTCAACCGTTTATTTTCTTTATTCACCATCCGCCTTAAACGGTTTATCAATTGATTAGGGCGTAGATTTAACCCCATTGCTAAACTTAAATTTGTATTTTTTTGAGTATGGAAAGCAACTAATGCAGCTAGGTAATTCCCTTTTTGTGGTACATTGGCAAGCACGATATCATCACAACAAGCTTCTCTTTCTTCACGGATGATTGTAGAGAGCCACAAAATAGCTGGATTAAAAAAGAAAACAGCTTCTGTTACTTTTTGTAAAATATTTACAAAGTAATCGCGACGATAAATATGCGCAAGTTCATGCCAAAGAATAGTTTCTACCTGTGCAACTGGAAGCTGTAATACCAGCCCGATAGGAAGTACGATTATGGGTTTAAAATATCCAAGTGCTACTGGGACTTTGACCAAAGTAGACTGAATAATGGACACCTGTTTCTTGATACCCATTTTGGTGCTAAAGGCATGTACTTTTGTGATCCATTCTTCACTCAGTACTTGAATTTTATAATTGCGGATACGGCGGAGATAGAAAATGCCGATAATGAGTTTTGTACTTTTAAATACGAAACAGATTAACCACAAAGCAAATAGCCAAACTGCATTTTGGTTTAAGAAAATAATTGTATTATGTAAAAAGGACGATGAAGGAGAAGTAAGTGGCTGAGTCTCACTTAAAGTCGGGTTTGGAATAGAAACATGCTCGGAATTGTTTACTATAGGGAGCTCCTTTTCCGCAAATTCGTAAATCCCAACACAGCAAACTGCGATAATAAACAGCCCTAATAGACTACAAAACAACCAGTAGCGCAAATTTGCGGCGGCTTTTCGTGTACAGGCGAGAACAACTCCTGTAAGCACGGCTATGATTAGTCCAATCCAAAGTGAATGAACCAAGGTCCAAAAAATGGCATTGATCTCCTGATCACCTAGCCATTGGTTTAAATACGTTACTTTCATTTCATATTCAATTATTTCTTTTGATCTATCTTTTTAATCAGCTCTTGATATTCTTCCATCTCCTTATCTGATAGTTTTTGATTACCTAATAACTGCATCAACAAACTACTGGCCGAGCCATTAAACAACGTATCTACAACCCTATCTAGCAACGCTCCTTTTGTTTTGCCTTCTTCAACTGCTGCCCAGTAAATATGCTTCATCTGGCTTTCATCTTTTTTTAAGAACCCTTTCTCGAGCATAATTTGCATTAACTTTAGAGTCGACATGTAAATTACCTTTCGTGTTTCCATATTTAACTGGTCGTTTACAAAACGAGCTGTCGACGGACCGGCTTTCCACAACACCTGTAAGATTTCTAGTTCAGATTTAGTAGGTTCACTCATAGAGTCTTTATCTTTATTTGGTTTCTTCATAATTACATATATAAGAAATATTTCTTACCTTTAGCGGTAACCGAAATCGTTTCGCGAATCTAACATAAGAATAATTTCTTATCTTCAAAACGATTCAAAATGAATAATCTGTAATTATCTGATTAACAGATAAATAAAATTAAGAAATATTTCTTATGTTTAATGAATAGTGGAAATTATTATTTAAAATCATTAACTAATTATTGGAAGCGAGAAACTAAAAGTACTTCCCTCACCAATAGCGCTATTCACCCAAATCTTGCCATTTTCTGCCTCAATAAAATCTTTGGAAATGGCAAGCCCCAATCCAGAACCAGATTTGTTTTGTCCGTCGGTAGGCACTTGAAAATATCGATCAAAAAGCCTTTTTTGGTACTTTTCATCTATCCCCTTACCAAAATCGCGCACTGAGAACTCAATAAAACTGTCTTTACGAACAACTTCGATCACTACTTTTGATTTCTCTGCACTATAACGGAGGGCATTAGAAAGAAAGTTAACAAGCACCCAAGCCGTCTTCTGGATATCGACATTCACTTCTGGCAAGTCACTCTCACATTTTAGTTCCAATTGAATGGCCTTTTGTTCGGCCTGAAATTTTACCGCATCCACGGCAAACTGAACAATTTCTAGCGGTTTTGTTAGCGCAAAGCTCATTTTAAGATTGCCACTTTCTACCTGTGAAAGGTCCAAAAGTTCACTTGTAATTTTCAGTAACCTTTCGCTGTCATCATGAATATGTTCCAAAAGCTCCAATTGTTCTTCATTCATCTCACCTATCCGAATGTCCTTTAACAACTTCAAGCTCATCTTAATAGAAGACAATGGTGTTTTTAGCTCGTGAGATACGGTTGCAATAAAATTGGTTTTTGCCTGGTCCAATTCTTTAAACTGGGTTACGTTTTTCAACACATAAACCATTCCGGCAGATCTGCTCGATGCAGAGAGAGGCTGATTTTCATCGGTCTCGATATTAGGCACTACAATTTCTCTACTTTCTAGCTGGAAATAGGATTCCCGCTCATCTGCATAAATCTTTAATGTCCTGTTATCGCCCTGTGGCTGGATAATGCTCTTCATGAGTTCGTTCCTGGTTATCAGCTCATCTACGTTTTGCCCTATGGTTGTCTGTTCGTCTAAACCGATAAGCTTAGCAGCCAATTGATTCAGGAACAATATTTCCCCCTTTTCATTCACTCCGATAATGGCATCCTGCATCTGGGCAATGATGGCCTCGATCCTTGATTTTTCTGACTTAAGTTTCGAAAGATTGCTGTTCTCCCAATCGTGAAGCTTTTTGGCCATTGCATTGAACGAGGCTGCAAACTCTGAAAACTCATCATTATTATCGAAATGCAATCGCTGTAAATAATTTCCATTGCCTACCTGGCGGATTGCCTGGCTAAACTCTGTCAATGGATTAGCCACAAACCCAGGAAAGTTCACAATAAAGGTGAACAGTATCAGGAAGCAAAACGAAGCCGCCACAGAGATATAGATTTCTGCCTGCGAATATCCTTTATTAGCCAGTTCATTCTTGGCATGGATTGCACTCATGTTTACGGCCTCAATATCTCTTAAGGCAAACCTAATCTCTTTTTCAGCACTTTTAATGATTTCTGGAGATCCTGCGGTTTTTAATTGCCCATATGCTGCTACCAATCGTTCAACAGCTGCCTTTTCGCCAGTTTCTGTAATGTTCTCTTTTTCAAATTCAAGGTTTCGCTCGAAAAGCTGCGCCTCAGATTTTGAGAGCGGATAATTACCTTGATCCAATACATCTCGCATTTGCGCCACATAACCGATCGATTTGTAGTTGTCTTTCAAAATCAGTTTTGCCTTTGATGAAATCTGATTCAAAAAGAACAATGCAATTAGCCCGAAGGCAAGTACGATGAGAAACAGAAATCCGAATCCTGCACGCAGTTTGGTTTTGATTTTCATGTCTTTATTTTTTTATTTTTGAGTTTAGCATGGATTAATTGGTTAGGAAAGAATGACCATATCGATTTCTTTGGCTGCCAAATTGCGAAGCAGCTGATTAAAAATAGCCGTTCGAAGAATGACCTGGAAAATATTAAGGTGGGGCTTTCCGATGCAGATGGTAGTGATTTCTCTCTCACTTGCCATGTCCATAATCGCCTGGGTAATGTTGTTGCTCTTCATCTTTACAACTTCTGCCCCAAGTTCCGTAGCCAACTTAAAATGATTGATCAGGTGGCGCTGCTTGTCAAGCTTAATCCTATCCAAGCTTTCACTGTCGCTCTGCACATACAGCACTATCCAAGGCGAATGGTAATAAGAAGCGAGCCTTGCAGTTTTCCTAATTACGATCCCTGCCGTTTCGGCATTTGATGAAATACAGGCCAAAAATTTTTCTGGTCGGAGCTTGATCGATTTTGGGATCTCGATATGGATCTTGCGTTCAACCTGGTGCACCACTTCCTTTAGTGCAAGCTCTCGAAGCTGAAGGATCTTATCAGACTGGAAAAAATTGCCAAGTGCCTGTTCGATCTTGCTTTTATCATAAATCTTGCCTTCCTTAAGCCGCGTCACAAGCTCATCAGCAGTAAGGTCGATGTTCACGATCTCATCGGCAATCTCAAGTATCTTATCCGGAATTCGTTCTGTGATGGTAATGCCCGTAATCTGCTGCACATCATCGTTAATGCTTTCTAAATGTTGGATATTTACCGCCGAAACCACACTTATTCCCGCCTCCAGAATATCATACACATCTTGCCAGCGCTTCGCATTCTTGCTGCCCTCGGCATTGGTATGGGCCAGTTCATCAACAATCACGATTTCGGGATGACGGTTGATGATTGCCTGCACATCCATTTCTTCTAAAGATTTTCCACGATAGAAAATACTTTTCCTTGGTACTATTGGGAGACCAGCAACAAGTACTTCAGTTTCTGCACGTTTATGGGTTTCTACATAGCCTATGCAAACATCAACTCCATTACGCAATAGTGCATGCGCCTCCTGCAGCATCCGATAAGTTTTGCCCACACCTGGGCTCATGCCGATGTAGATCTTCAGCTTTCCCCTTCTCGACTTTTTAACCAAATCAAGAAACCTTCGTACCGACTCTTCTTTATTTTCTTCCATCACAGGTGTTTACCATTTTACGGAGACAGTCCCCTTATCAATCAGCATAAGGGTACCAAGTATCAGCGCTACTAAAATAACCAATAAGATGATTGTCCTTGCTTTTTTGTTCTCTTTTTTAATAGGCATCATTGTTAAATCTTATTATATTTAGAACGATACAGCAATACTTGCGGTAAGCGTTGCATTGTGGTTTACCAAACCAAGGTCTCTTGTAAATATCTTGTCTTTGCTATCATATACTTTCCCTTCCAATCTCACTACCGCATTGCTGATTGGAGAATAGTCCAAATTCAAAGAATAGCCAGTCGTTTTGAAACCATTTGGTGTTCCTGTAGCGATTAAAATACCATCTTTATCTTTATAATACTCTGCTCTTGCTGCAACTGCCCATTTTGGATCTAATTTGTATTGTGCAATCAGTACGGGAGAGATAATCTCGTTTTTCGCTGATTGGCCCTTTACTTTTTGCTGTGTTCCATAGTCGAACCCTACAGTTACGCCAAATTTGTCTGTAAGCTGAGCAATCGCATAGAAGTTATGGTATATTCTAGTCACACGAACTGCATTCACTCCTTCTGTTCCCAAATAATTGCTATAGTTCAAAGTTAATTTTCCGGTTGGTTTGTAAGTTAACTGAAGACCGCCAGCAGGTTTACTATTGCCATCCATGCGGTTTATTCTTTGCCATCCATTCAAATAGAATACAGCGACCGTAAACTGCCCTTCAGGCGAACCGTAGGTAACCTTTGCGCCCGATTCATAGTAAGGGGTGTTTTCTGAAGAAATATTCCTAGTCAGCACCCAACAGTCCTTAGAAATCGCGCTTTCAAAACCGATATGTGAAGAGAAAATTCCTGCATCTACCCAAATATTCTGCGTTTCGCTTAGCTTGATCCCTGCGTTAGCTTCAAAAATATTTTTCAGTACACCAGGCTCTGCGGCAAGGTTAGCATTGGTGTAAGTACCAGCCATCAGTGCCACATTTGCCCTAATCTTGCCACTATCAAAAGCAGCTTTGATAAAGCCAAGATTCAAATTTACTTCATTGTGTCTGTTGTGCGAATACACAAAACCAGGCCTGTTGTTATTTGTTGGCTTGTTAAAATCGTATCCATAATAGGTTTCAAGGTAACCTGTAACCTTAATTTTTGGTGTTTCTTGTGCATGTGCATAGATGGAAACAGCCAAAGCTGCCATTGTAGTTAGTATTCTTTTCATATTATTGTTGTTCTTACTTTTTATTACTTTTCGATTTGATATCCTTTTTTAATCGTCATCCGATGAGACTGTTCGCTTTCTTATGCTCATCGGATGACGATTTATTTACCATTAAGCTCGTCTAGCGCAAGATTCAATTTGAGTACGTTCACCGAACTTGGACCGAATAACCCTAAGAAAGGACCATCAGTGTGTTTAACAACTAGCTCGGCAATCTTGCGTTCATCAATCTTGCGGGCAGTTGCAATCCTTTTAATTTGAATAATGGCACCCTTTTCCGAAATGTTCGGATCAAGGCCACTTCCAGAGGCGGTTACCATATCTGCAGGGATATCTGCCTTTTTAATGCTTGGATTATATTTTAATAATGTGTCAATCCTGTCTGAAACAGATTTCAGGTAGTCCTCGTTTGATGGGCCTTTATTCGAACCTGCAGAGCCGGCAGCATTATAGCCAACTGCAGATGGTCGTCCCCAGAAATATTCCGGTTTGCTAAACGATTGGCCTAGTAGCGCATATCCTACTACCTTTCCGTTTTTGGTGATTTTTTCACCATCGCCTTTTCCGTTGCTCAACCTCCCGGCTAGAGCGATACTCAAGGGATATAATACGCATAGCAATACAATGAGTACCAATGTTAAGCGTAGCGATTGCAAAATATATTTTTTCATTTTCTTAAATTTTAGGGCCTATACAAAAAGACCAACCAATAAATCAATTAATTTGATGCCGATAAATGGAGCAACCACACCACCTATACCATAGATGAAAAGGTTCCTTCTTAAGAGTGCCGTAGCCCCGATCGGTTTGTAGGCAACACCTTTTAATGCCAGTGGGATGAGAATTGGGATGATAATCGCATTGAAGATAACCGCAGACATAATTGCACTTTCTGGACTGTGCAATCCCATGATGTTCAGGCTTTGTAGCGCAGGAATAGATGCGATGAACAAGGCTGGAACAATCGCAAAATATTTAGCTACGTCATTCGCAATTGAGAAGGTAGTTAATGTTCCACGGGTAATCAGCAACTGTTTCCCGATCTCCACGATTTCGATCAATTTGGTTGGATCGTTGTCAAGGTCGACCATGTTGCCTGCTTCCTTAGCAGCTTGTGTACCGCTGTTCATTGCCACGCCAACATCAGCCTGTGCCAATGCAGGTGCATCGTTTGTACCGTCGCCCATCATAGCGACCAACTTACCTAAAGCCTGTTCGTCTTTGATATAATTCATCTTGTCTTCAGGTTTTGCTTCAGCGATGAAATCATCAACACCAGCCCTTTCGGCAATATACTTGGCAGTTAATGGATTATCTCCGGTTACCATTACCGTTTTTACGCCCATTTTACGCAACCGCTCAAAACGTTCGCTAATCCCTGGCTTGATGATATCCTGCAATTCGATAACACCTAAAGCTTTCTCGTTTTCGCAAACCACTAATGGTGTACCCCCATTTGACGAAATTACACGCACCTGATCTTCGATATCCATCGGAAAAGCGTGCCCCGCTGCTAGCACAATATTGCGCATCGAATCAAAGGCACCTTTACGAATTCTGCGACCGTCGGGCGTATTGATACCGCTCGAACGAGTTTCGGCAGTGAACTTAATGAACTCCGCTCCCTCAGGTGCAATTTCCAGTACGATATGGTTATCACCCTTTGCTAATTCAATAATCGATTTACCTTCTGGAGTCTCATCGGCAAGCGAACTTAACACACAGGCATCAGTAAAGTGTTTAATGATCACACCCGCAGTTGGATAAAAATTAGTTGCCTTGCGGTTACCGATAGTAATGGTACCCGTTTTGTCTAATAAAAGCACGTCAATGTCTCCCGCTGTTTCTACCGCCTTACCAGATTTGGTAATTACGTTCGCTCTTAATGCTCTATCCATTCCGGCAATACCAATGGCAGATAAAAGGCCGCCAATAGTAGTTGGGATCAGACATACAAAAAGAGAAATCAACGCAGCAATAGTTATTGGTGTATTTGCATAGTCTGCAAAAGGTTTCAGCGTTACACAAACGATAATAAATACCAAAGTAAAGCTAGCAAGCAAAATCGTTAGTGCAATTTCGTTTGGTGTTTTCTGGCGTGAGGCACCTTCCACAAGGGCAATCATTTTATCCAAAAAGCTTTCACCAGGCTCGGTACTTACTTTAACTTTTATTTGATCTGATAAAACTTTCGTACCACCTGTTACCGATGATTTATCACCACCCGACTCTCTGATTACGGGAGCAGATTCTCCTGTAATAGCCGACTCGTCGATAGTGGCAATGCCCTCTATGATCTCTCCATCGGTTGGGATGGTATCACCAGCTTCGCATAGAAATACATCTCCTTTTCTAAGCAGGCTGGAAGAACGGATTTCAATTTTTCCATTTTCTAACAGCACTTTAGCTGGTGTTTCTTCACGGGTTTTGCGTAAGCTATCTGCCTGTGCTTTACCCCTTGCCTCGGCAATTGCCTCTGCAAAATTGGCGAACAGTACAGTAAGGAGCAGTACCAGAAAGATAAAAAAGTTATATAATGGTGAGCCCTGTCCCTGGTTGCTAATCGAATAGACCGTTACATAGGCCATCACCAAGGTTCCAACCTCAACGGTGAACATCACCGGATTGCGCACCATTACCCGTGGGTCGAGCTTGATAAAGGATTGTTTTAGTGCTGTTTGCACTAAAGTAGGTTCAAATAATTTATTGTTAGTTTTCATTTGATGTTTACTTAAGCATAGTAAAATATTCTGCAAGTGGACCTAGCGCCAGTGCAGGAAAATAAGATAGTGCGTTCAGTACCAAGATCACCGCAAAGGTCATCAGACTGAAGGTCAGCGTATCGGTTTTCAGCGTACCTGCTGATTCTGGAATAAATTTCTTACCAGCAAGCAAACCAGCAATAGCTACAGGACCGATAATGGGCAGGAAACGGCCTAAGAAAATGACAGTTCCTGTTAACAAATTCCAGAAGATATTATTATCTCCGAGCCCTTCAAATCCAGAGCCATTATTTGCATTGGAAGAGGTTACCTCATATAGCATCTCGGAGAAACCGTGGAAATCAGGATTATTTAGCCAGTTTTTAGGCTGCACTGCCCATGCTGCATCGCCATGGCTCATAAATACATAACTGGCAATTGCAGTACCCGCCAAGATCAAAAATGGACTAAGGAGGGTAACGATTGCAGCAATTTTGATTTCCCTTGCCTCAACCTTGTGTCCGAGGAACTCTGGTGTTCTTCCCACCATCAATCCAGAGATAAATACGGCTATGATCAGATAGATAAAATAGTTCAATAAACCGACACCACATCCACCATAAAATGCATTAATCATCATCCCCAGTAGTTGCCATAGCCCAGTAAGTGGCATGGTACTATCGTGCATACCGTTTACCGAACCAGTAGAGATCACGGTAGTCATGGTGCTCCAGTACGACGTTGCCACTGGACCGATTCTCACCTCTTTGCCCTCCATCGCACCAGTGGCCTGGGTGATGCCCATTTTGGCAAGTGCAGGGTTTCCTCCCACTTCTGAAGAAATAGTCGGAATCAATAGCAGTAGTGTACCGATGGTCATTACACCAAAGATCATCCAAGCAAGTTTCCTTCTGCGGATGAAGTACCCGAATGCAATCACCATCGAAAGCGGAATAATCATTTGCGCAATCACTTCAACCATATTCGTAAAGTAGCTTGGGTTTTCTAGTGGATGTGTGGAGTTGGCGCCGAAGTAGCCACCACCATTTGTACCCAAGTGTTTAATCGCAATCATTTGGGCAGCAGGGCCGCGAGATACGTTAACTGTATCTCCCTGAACAGAAATAAATTGATCTTTGCCCTCATAACTGGCAGGGGTGCCATTAAAAGTAAGTAATAGAGCTATTACAATAGCGAGAGGCAACAACAATCTAGTTATGGCTCTTACAAAGAATTCCCAGAAGTTTCCAAGCGCAACGGTGGTCTTATCTCTAAATGCCTTGAAAAAGACAACGGCCGCAGCAATACCTGTAGCAGCACTTACAAACTGCAAAAACATCAGCACAAACTGCTGTGTGAGGTAGCTTACGCCGCTTTCTCCAGAATAGTGTTGGAGATTACAGTTGGCAACAAAGCTAACAATAGTGTTGAAGGCCAAGTCTGGCGTCATGCCAGGATTGCCATCAGGGTTAAAAGGAAGTTTGTCTTGAAAGATTAGGACAAAAAACCCATATACAATCCACAACAGGTTGATGGTTAACAACGCCTTTAAGTGCTGTTTCCAATTCATTTGTTCTTTGGTATTGATTCCGGAAAGTTTATAGATTCCATTTTCGAGCGGCTTTAGGAAATCCGTCCACACCTTTTCACCTGCAAAAACCTTGGCAAGGTACTTTCCCAGTGGGATAGCAATAACCAAGGTGAGCAGGAATGTGGCAATGATGCCGAGTAATTCTGTGTTCATTTTTTTAAAATTTTTCGGGTTTGATGAGTACGTAAACCATATACAGGAATACCAATACTGTGATAATGAATAATGTGATCATGGGCTTTTAGATTTTTTCGAACCAGTCGATTGATTTGTACACTACCCAACAGAGCAGCAATAACAGGATAAATAGAAGTATGGTCATAACTTTAATTGTTTATCCCCCTATACCAACTCGCATACCATAAAGGAGAAATTATATACAACTAATTGAAATACAGTACTATAAAATGAAAATTTCGACAAACAAAAAGGTAAGGCATAAAAAAACCCTTCCAAAATGGAAGGGTTTTTTCATATCGGGGTTGTTTCAGCACAGTATATTCCATCGCTAGAAATTATACCTGCCGAGCCTCCTGTTTTTCGCCTCCAGACTGTAGTTTCTACTATTGAGGTTACAGAGATACTTATTGTTGTATGTACGCTACTTATAGTTGTTATTAACAGTGTGATTCATTTTATTTACCATTAAAATTTAAGATTTACTCAAAGTAACCCTACTTTTGTTCAAATCTTTTCAACATGAAAATATTGCTTATAGAAGACGAGCAAAGAGTTGCCGGACTAATTCAAAAAGGATTAGAAGAACAGGGATTCGCTGTTACCTTGGCCTATGATGGTGAGTTTGGGAAAAGATTAGCCTTCTCAAATCAGTATGATCTGATCATTACAGACATCATTCTTCCAAAGCTTAGCGGTATCGATGTTTGTAAGGAAATAAAGGCAAAGCACCCACTAATTCCAATAATTATGCTTACTGCCCTTGGCACAACAGACGATAAGGTAGAGGGCTTTGATGCAGGTGCAGATGATTATATGGTTAAACCTTTCGATCTACGTGAACTGTATGTTCGTATTCGGGCATTGCTTAAAAGAAACCCTTTTGAAATAAAGACCAAAGAGCTGCTAACCGAATACGCCGACCTTAAGTTGAACAATAATACCAAAACAGTAACCCGTTCTGGCAAAGAAATTAACCTGACCCCAAAAGAGCTGAAACTGCTCGAATTTATGATCAAGAACAAAGAAAGATTGCTGACCAGAACAGAGATCGCTGAAAAGGTTTGGGATACACATTTCGACACAGGCACAAATTTTATCGATGTTTACATCAACTACCTCAGAAAAAAAATTGACAAAGATTTTCAAGACAAGCTTATACATACCAAACCAGGCTTAGGCTTTATATTCAAACATGAACCCATCATAAATGAAGAATAAACCGAGCCTGCTAGCTCATTGATATCACAAAAACAACGATCAACAAATAAATAATTGTAACCCGATGAAAATCCGCAATAAACTAACCCTGCTATTTACAGGTATTGCAGCAGCAATATTCTTGGTTTTTGCTCTTGTGATCTATATTTCTTTTAATAAAAATCGGGAAGAAGAATATTATAAACAGTTAAACAATATTGCGATCACCAAAGCAAAACTGCTTTTGGATGCAAAGGTTTCGCCAGCAGTGCTGCAACTCATCTATAGGAATGCCCAAAATGTACTCTACGAAGAAGAAGTAGCTGTTTACGATACTTCATTCCGTTTAAAATATCATGATGCGGTAGAGATTGATAAGGTAAAAGAGACGCACCAAATGATTGATGAAATCGTTAATAAGCACTACATCGAATTCTATCAGGGAAAAATGCAGGTTGTAGGCATCTTATATAAGCATAAGACCGGAAATTATGTACTTACGGCTGCCGCAAATGACCAGTTGGGTTATACAAAGCTGCGGAACTTAAAATATACACTAATCATTTCATTTCTATTCACGATTATACTAATCTACTTGAGTGGCCTGTTTCTTGCAAATAAAGCCCTTAAACCTGTTTCTGACCTGATTAATGAAGTAGAAGAAATTACCGCCACCAATCTGGATCTAAGAATTAAGGAAGGCAATGGCAAAGACGAAATAGCTGAACTGGCCATCACCTTTAACGCCATGCTCAACAGGCTCGAAAAATCATTTGACGCACAAAAGGAAGTCGTCTCCAATATATCCCATGAGCTCAGAACACCCCTAACTGCTATGCTGGCCGAGCTGCAACTAACACTCGAAAAAGACCGGAGTATCGAGGCCTATAAAATATCAATTGCACATGCGATAAACGATGCACAGAAACTAGTCCGTTTATCAAACAGCCTTTTAGACCTCGCTAAAGCCAGTTATGATCTCACCGAGATCGCGTTTAGAGAACTACGCATTGATGAACTCATCATTGATGCCAGAAGTGATGTGTTGCATGTACAGCCCTCCTATAAAATCAATATCGTTTTCGAAACCGAAATAGAGGACGACGATTTTATCTCGGTTCAAGGCAATGAATACCTCTTAAAACTTGCATTTGTTAATCTGATCGAAAACGGATGTAAATTCTCGGAAGCACAAGAAGTTACCGTTTCCATTAATTATTTCAGAGATAAAACCATTCTTCGCTTTCAAGATCAGGGCATTGGGATTGATGAAAAAGATCTTCCCCATATTTTTACGGCCTTTTACCGTGGAACTAATCAAAACTATGCCACGGGAAATGGTATCGGCTTATCGCTAACTAAAAAAATTGTGGAACTCCATCGCGGAACAATCGTTCCGCAATCAAAAACTACTGAAGGAAGCACTTTCACTATTGAAATCCCTCACGTTTAAGACAAACTACCTCTCTAATTAAATTCTAATGAACTTCTAATCCTCCTCTAACTGGGAGCTTTTTGTGTATACCCTACTTTTGTGGCATCTTAAAAATAATCAAAATGGACACAGATCCAGATACAAAAAAACAATTTTTAAACAATTCCCACTAAACCACAGGTAAGCTTCTTTTAGTCAGTCCTGCAGTGTAGCGGGACTCACATTAGAAACATGAAAATATTAGCCAACATTAACAGAACAATACGGGATAAAACAACAGCAGCAGAAAATCCAGACGAGCTTTCAGCAAATCTTCTACGCAGTGTTGCTGGAGAAGAAAATCAGCTCATCTATACCTTGCTCGAAAGCAGCGAAGAGGGCTTATCGCGAACCCAGGTAACTAACAGGAAGAAAAAATTCGGCTTCAATGAAATCGCACACGAGAAGGCAGCAGCTTGGTATGTCCAGCTTTTTCAGGCATTTTTAAACCCATTCATCGCCGTACTGATTGTGCTCGCTGCTGTTTCATTTATCATCGATGTGCTACTTGCTGCTCCTGGCGAACATAGTTACAAAACCGTAATTGTAGTTGGAGTAATGGTTATACTTAGCTCACTATTGCGTTTTTGGCAAGAATACAGCAGCAATAGAGCTGCCGAAGCACTAAAGAGTATGGTCAAAACTACCGTAACTGTACTACGCAATGGTAATGAGAAAGAAGAGCTCAATATCATCGACCTCGTTCCGGGTGATATTGTTTTTTTAAGTGCTGGAGACATGATTCCTGCCGATTGCAGGCTAATGCAAGGTAAGGATTTGTTTGTGAGCCAATCAATGCTTACCGGAGAATCCCTTCCGGTCGAAAAAAGAGCGCAGCCACTATACAACATTAAAAGCACTTCTTCACTAGCGCTCGACAACATCTGTTTTATGGGAACAAACGTGGTTAGCGGCACAGGAATGGCTATAGTGGTTAATACCGGAAATGCCACTTATTTTGGCACTATTGGCAAGGCCATTACAGGAAAACGAGCCGAAACAAGTTTCGATAAAGGCATCAATAAGGTAAGTTGGCTACTGATTAGATTCATGCTGGTGATGGTTCCACTCGTATTTTTAATCAACGGGTTAACAAAAGACGATTGGTTTGAAGCACTGCTATTCGGAATTTCTGTAGCGGTGGGCCTTACACCGGAAATGCTGCCCATGATCGTAACCGCAAATCTGGCCAAAGGTGCAAAAAACATGAGCAAGCGCAAGGTAATCGTTAAACGATTAAATGCCATACAGAACATTGGCGCTATGGATGTGCTCTGCACAGATAAAACAGGCACACTAACAATGGACAAGATTATACTGGAAAGGCACCTGAATGTTTTTGGTGATGCTGATGATGAGGTGATGAAATGGGCTTACCTGAACAGTTTTCATCAAACCGGACTAAAGAACCTACTAGATGTTGCCGTGTTAGAACATGCTGAAATCCATAGTTGCATTAATGCAGATGAGCATTTCAAAAAGATCGATGAAATCCCTTTTGATTTTCAAAGACGAAGAATGAGTGTGATCCTGGAAGAGAAAAATGGCAAGCACCTACTGATTTGTAAAGGGGCAGTTGAGGAAATGCTCGAACATTGTTCGCATGCTTTTGACCCAGGTGAGGATAAACAATTGCACATTGAAAATGATAAAATTGTGCCGATGGATGATGCCATGCGTAAAATTGTGCTAAACACCTCTAGAAAACTGAACGAAGAAGGTCTTAGGGTGCTATTGGTCGCCATTAAGGAAGATGAGAAGAGACCACTCACCTATGCTGTGGCTGATGAAACCAATATGGTACTTACCGGTTTTATCGGATTTTTAGATCCAGCTAAGCCCTCTGCCAAACCTGCAATTGAAGGATTACAAAAACTTGGGGTAAACATTAAAGTACTTACGGGAGATAATGAAATCGTAACTAAAAAAATCTGCCGAGACGTGGGTATTCCGGTAAACCATATCTTGCTCGGTAGGGAAATTGAATTATTGAGCGATGAGCAGTTGACTGAAAAACTGGGTGACGCCAACATTATGGCTAAGCTGAGCCCAATACAAAAATCACGGATTGTTAAACTATTACAGGCCAAGGGGCATACTGTTGGTTTTATGGGAGATGGTATTAATGATGCCGTTGCCCTTCGCGATGCTGATGTTGGCATCTCTGTTGATACCGCAGTAGATATAGCCAAAGAGAGTGCAGATATTATCCTATTGGAAAAAGACCTTATGGTTTTACGCAAAGGGGTGATCTACGGACGAAGAACGTTTGGTAATATCATCAAGTACATTAAAATGACCGCCAGCAGCAATTTTGGAAACATGTTTAGTATGCTGGGTGCTAGCGCCTTTCTGCCATTTTTACCCATGTTACCCATTCACCTTCTGGTGCAGAACCTACTGTACGACATTTCTCAGACCTCTATTCCATGGGACAGCATGGATGAAGATTTTATTGAAAAACCGCAGAAATGGGATGCAGGCGGTATCAGCAGGTTTATGTTGTTCATTGGCCCAATCAGTTCCATATTTGACTATGCCACCTTTGCAGTGATGTGGTTTGTATTTAAGGCAAATATGCCAGAACATCAGAACCTGTTTCAGAGTGGTTGGTTCATTGAGGGGCTACTTTCGCAGACTTTAATTGTACACATGATCAGAACACGGAAAATTCCATTTATCCAAAGCTGGGCTGCGGCACCCGTTGTTGCACTTACTTCGTTGATTATGGTGATTGGCATTTGTATACCTTTTTCGCCAATTGCTGGTGCATTAAGCCTGCAACCCTTGCCATTGAGCTACTTCCCATGGCTAATCGGTATTCTGCTAAGTTATTGTGTGCTTACACAGCTTGTTAAAACTTGGTTCATTAAGAGGTTTAACCAGTGGCTTTAACAGAAACAACTACTAAACATTGGCAAATGATGATGAAAAGAAAATTTCAGTACATGCTGGTAATACTAATAGCCAGCATGGCTTTTACGAGTTGTAAAAGTGTGCAAACAGTGAGAGAGATCCCAGTTGATGTGTATACTGCTTCCTCAAAAGAATATGAGGCGCTGGATAGCAATTTAAAACAACAGCCAGCGCAACGGCGGATCAGGATAGAAGTGGAGGAAATAGATGGTACACTAAGTATTAAACCTGTTTCTGAAGGTTTCAAACCCCTTGAAATAAAATTGTCTGACATCCAAAATTTTAAAATATATAGATATACTTTTGATGTGGATGTTTTAACCATCCCCTTTAAGATCCGTCCATCGATAAAGGGATTTCCGCAGCAGTTAAATCCAAATTTTAGTGCAGCAGTTTATCTCGGACGAAGAAGGGACAGTTATCATATAAAATCCCTAACTACAAGAAATTCCAAAAAGCTCAAAGTTAGCGGAGTTGGTTACGGCTATGGTGGTTTTATTGGCCTCGGTGCAGTAACGATGAACCCCTTTGTTACGAGCCAGCAGATTGACTATGAATATGACGGTTTTGTACTCAATGGTGGTTTTGCAGTAATTTATGATGCTAAGAAATTTAATCTTGGTTTTGCAATTGGTATAGATTATCTCGTCGACGAGAACCGTAAGAACTGGATCTATCAGGGTAAACCTTGGTTCGGTTTATTGTTCGGCATTAACCTGAACTAGCGACCTCTTTTTCTACAGAACCTCATATATATATCAACAAAGTGATTATCTCGCGAAAATCTCTTCAGCTATTTTGGTTTCTGATCACTATTCATTATGGTTTTGATCCATTCGATAGCTAGGCTAACTGGTTCTTGTGATTTCGAAGAGGAAGTGTTATGCCCCAACTCTTTAAACACCTTATACTCGTAACGTTTTCCTTGTTTTTTAAGTGCATTGAGGTGTTCTATTGACAAACCTACTGGAATTTGCACATCTTTTGCCCCAAAAAGCCAAAGTCCGCGAATTGAAAGCTTGGCGAGCGCATTTCGCGGATCAGTATTGGAAAACTGATACCGATCTGGGTCGTTGGCTGTATGCTCGCGTGCCTCAGCTTCAGTGTGCGTCTCCCAAAACTTTGAATTTCCCTGTGTATAAAACTGAAACCGCAATTGTTCGAGCGTGGTAACAACTGGTCCGCTAAATATTACCATAAAGGTTACCTTATTATTTTTTTTAGCGGCCATAGGAATTATCCAACCAGCCTGACTAAATCCCAGTAAGCCCAACGGCCCGTGATTGCGAGGCAAATGCGCTAACAGTGTGTTAGCGGCGGCGCTTGCATCCAAGGCTAATAAGTTGAGGTTGGAAGAATCAATGTTGTTCGTTCCTACTTCTGGCCCAGCATACACACCACCAGATTTTCCTACTCCACGTTTGTCATAAGTTAATACTGCGATGCCGTTTCTCGCCAAAAGTGAGGCCATCTTCTCCGTTCTTGTTTCCTGACCAGATCCATGTACAAGAACTACGGCTGCATTTGTTGTATGCTTGGGTTTAAAGATTGTACCTGCTAGCGTAACCCCAACGCTGTTAAATTCAATATTTTCGGTGGTGAAAGTAGAATCAGCTACACCTTGCCCAAACAAACTAACACTAAAACAACTGAATAGAATAAATAAATATGGTTTCATTTTTGTTGATTAAAGGATTTTACTCCTCGATTAAAATTATTCTCTAAATATATCCTTACCAGAGCCTCGAAGAGGTTAAATGTGACGAGATGAGGGAAAAATGTGACGAAAGATGTTTGTATGAATTGTTTTTTGTATATTAGTTAAATATTAACCTTCTTATTTAGAAGAGGCTATAAAACAGTTTTTCTACGTTTTCTTTTCACTACAGGTCCAATTCAAGTCCAAGGTAAGTCCAACCTAAGTCCAACCCAAGTCCAATGTAACCGTGTTCATATCCCGTCAAACTAGGCTCATTGTCTTATCCGTTTTTATTCGGAAGTTGCTTGTATTTTTATTTGTCTTCATAAATAAAAGACCGGTTAACGTTGCATTCATGTAGCGTTTTGCTGGGGCTATAAAACAAAATTAAACTCCCCAACTTTAAGGGTTGCGACTTCTTTATCCTAACATTTTTTGGAGTATTTTGTATCAAGCGTAAAAGTTGGGGAGCAACTCTTAGTTTTCAAATGGTTACGCTCGAATTATTAAACCACATAAACACTCCCCATTTTTTTTGCTTGATCCAGTATTTATGGAGCTGCTACGTAAGCAGAAGGTAAAAAACCTCACCAGTTTTACCTGATGAGGTTTTGGTGGAGAATATCGGATTCGAACCGATCACCTCTTCACTGCCAGCGAAGCGCTCTAGCCAAATGAGCTAATCCCCCATGGGTGGGATGCAAAAGTAATTAAAAGTTCATTCTAGGCAAATTTATTTTTAATAATCGGTTAATTAATTTTAAATTAAAGTGCTTAGCTTTTAATATAAGTACTATCTTGTAGTACATATTGCCTATGTTCAAATTTATCAACATCGAAAAACGGTTAACAAAGATGTTAGCTAAGGATAATGATCCTGTAAATAAAGTACGTGCCAAATTTTTAGTTCATGCAGTATTTGCGTGCTTATGTATTACACTATTCACTATCCCTAATTTTTACATTTCTGGCAAAACATTACTCTTCATTCGCTCTAGTATAGTTTTTCTGCTATTGTTAGGACTAATTTATATTATATTATTTACTCCTAGGTGGAAAATAGCAGCGCATTGTGCTAGTATTATACTTACAATAATCATCTGGTCTAATGTGTTCTTTTTTATAAAAGGAGTAAATGTTCTTTCGATACAATTTACCTTATTGCTTATTGTTTTAAGCTATTACTTATTGGGATCTAAATGGGGAATTTTTTATTCGTGTTTAACCGTAGTTCCTATGGTATTTTATTTCTCATTTCGCGGGCAAGATCATATTTTTATGCAGGTAAGGCCTATGGAGGCAGATAGCTTAACATTTTCTATCGTTTTTATCTTCAATTTTTTATTGATTATCTATCTTCAGTATCACTTCTTTAACTCCTTCAACAACACTATCCGCCAGTTGGCCGAAAAACAGAAAGAAGAAAAATTACTTAACGAGAAGTTAAGAGATGCCATCATTTTAGCCGAAGAATCATCGAAAACAAAGAGCAATTTTCTTTCTACCATTTCTCACGAATTACGCACCCCACTAAATGGCGTAATTGGCATGAGTGATATCCTATTGATGGAAAATCCTCGTGAAGATCAAGCTGAAAATCTTAAAATTTTAAAATTCTCAGCTAATAACCTACTTAACCTTATCAACAACGTACTCGACTTTAATAAAATCGAATCAGGAAAGATTGAAATCGAAAATATTCCTTTTAAAATTTACGATTTGATTCGAAATATTTACAGTGGTTTTAAAAGCAAGGCAGACGAAAAAGGACTCGATTTTACCGTCGACATAGACGATGAATTAAAAGAGCTTTTTATTATAGGCGACCCTACCCGTCTAACCCAAATTTTAGTAAACTTTATTGAAAATGCCATCAAATTCACCCTTCAAGGAAAAGTAACCATTTTAATTAAAATTTTAGCCAAATCGAATGACGATTTAAGCCTTCATTTTTGCATCCATGATACTGGCATTGGAATTCCAAAAGATAAACAAGAGATCATTTTCGATTCCTTTACGCAATCATCAAGCAGTACTACACGTAAATATGGAGGCACTGGACTTGGATTGGCTATTGTTAAAAATTTATTAGCATTAATGGGAAGCCAGGTGGTTACCAGAAGTGAAACAGGGGTTGGAACATCCTTTACGTTTGACCTCCATTACCCCTTAAGCAACTATCATCTTACGAAAACTACTGACAATGAGAGTACCCCCGAAGATATTGATATTAGCAACCTTAATATTTTAATTGCCGAAGACAATGAGATGAATACCTTAGTAATCAAGAAATTATTAGCTGCATGGAAGATTACCCCACATTTTGCCGTTAATGGAGCCGAAGCAGTCGAAGCTTTTGAAAATAATTATTTCGACCTCGTATTAATGGATATACACATGCCTATTATGGATGGGTATGAGGCAGCAATGAAGATAAGAGCATTGAAAGATGAGAAAAAGGCAAAAGTTACTATAATCGCCCTCACAGCATCTGTTGCACTAGACGTGAGAAATAAAGTTGCAGCAGCTGGAATTGATGATTTTATGTCGAAACCCTTTAATACCGCCGAATTGAGAAGAAAATTAGAAGAAGTTATTATAAAAAAGATCAACCACCGAGAAAAAGAGAAATACACAGAGTAACATAAGCAAAACTTTATGTTCTCTGTGTAAAACTCCGTGCGCGCTGTGTTTAAAAAATCAGCTTACTTCTTTTCTGTAGAAAAAGAATACGGAAATGCCGTTTCTTTTGTACCTCTTATTTTATTTGGAGTTGCAGACATATTGAAGTCTAAAACCGCTCCTTTTTGTAAAGCAGAATGACTTAACCAATTTTTATCGTGGCTCTGTCCATTCACTTTTAATTGGTTCACGTATCTATTATTTGCACTATTAGTTGGTGCATTTATAATTACCTGCTTCCCATTTTCGAGCGTTAGGGTAACCTTTTTAAACAATGGCGCACCAATTACATATTGATCTACGGCAGGCGTAACCGGATAAAACCCTAAAGCAGAAAATACATACCAAGCCGAAGTTTGCCCGTTGTCTTCATCACCACAATAACCATCTGGCGTTGCCGCATACATCCTATTCATCGTTTCGCGTACCCAATATTGTGTTTTCCATGGAGCACCGCCATAGTTATACAAATAAATCATGTGCTGAATAGGCTGATTGCCATGCGCATATTGGCCCATATTAGCAATCTGCATTTCTCTGATTTCGTGGATTACACCACCATAGGCACTTTCATCAAAAACAGGAGGCATAGAGAAAACAGAATCAAGTTTAGTTACAAATTTTGCATTTCCACCCATCAGCTTAGATAAACCAGCCACATCCTGAAAAACAGACCAGGTATAATGCCAGCTGTTGCCTTCGGTAAACGCACCACCCCATTTAAACGGACTAAATGGCGATTGAAATGTGCCATCTACATTTTTGCCACGCATTAATCCCGATGAAGGATCAAATAAATTTTTATAATTCATACTTCGCTTGGCATAAATATCGATCTCACTTGCAGGTTTACCTAATGCTTTACCCAATTTATAAATGGCAAAATCATCATACGCATATTCTAACGTTTTTGCTGCATTCTCTTTTACCTTAACATCGAATGGCACATAACCCAACTCGTTATAGTATTTTACACCAGACCGACCCACAGCCTCCATTGGCCCTTCATTGTTAGCACCATGCTTAAGTGCTTCCCATAATTTTTCAATATCGTATCCACGTAAACCTTTTATATATGCATCGGCAACTACAGAGGCCGAGTTATTTCCAATCATAATGTTGGCATAACCCGGACTGCTCCATTCTGGCAACCACCCACCTTCTTTATAATCGTTAATTAAGCCTTCTTGCATTTCTTTGTTAATAGAAGGATAAACCAAATTTAAGAATGGATATAGGGCTCTAAATGTATCCCAAAATCCGGTACCCGCAAACATATAACCCGGCAAAACTTGTCCGTTATACGGGCTCCAATGCACAATTTTATTATTAGCATCGATTTCATATAATTTGTTAGGGAAAAACAGTGTACGATACAGTGACGAATAAAATGTTCGCGTTTGATCTACCGTACCTCCTTCAATTGAAATTTTGCTCAACGTCTTGTTCCAAATTGCTTTCGCTTTTGCTTTTGTTGCATCAAAATTATCAGTAGCCAATTCTCTTTTTAAATTAAGTTCGGCCTGTTCAAAGCTAATAAACGAAGAAGCTACTTTTGCCGTTACTTTTTCGCCATTATTAGTTTTAAAACCAATAACTGCTCCACTATGGTCACTTTGAATTTCAAGTGTATCTTTAACCAACTTATTGCCTTTCCAGGTTTTAGAAATGGCAAAATCTTTATTAAAAATTAAAACAAAATAGTTTTTAAAATTCTTTGGCAAAGGGCCTCGAGCATATTTGCTTGTATAGCCGATAATTTTCCGTTCTGAAGGAATAATTTTAATATATGAACCTTTATCCAGTGCATCAACCACTACAAAAGCACTATCTGTTTTTGGAAATGTAAAGCGGAATTGTGCCGCTCTTTCAGTAGGTGTAATTTCGGTAGTTACATTTGCATCGGCCAAGTAAACACTATAATAATAAGGTTTAGATACTTCGGCCTTATGCGTAAACCAACTCGCCCTATCGTCTTCATTAAACTTTAACTTTCCGGTTACAGGCATAATGGCAAAAGCGCCATAGTCGTTCATCCATGGCGATGGCTGATGGGTTTGCTTAAAGCCACGAATTTTATCAGCATCGTACTGATAGGCCCAACCATTGCCCATTTTACCAGTTTGTGGAGTCCATAAATTCATCCCCCATGGCAAGCCAATAGCAGGATATGTATTTCCATTCGAAAGACTTGGTTTCGATTGTGTACCCATTAACGGATTTATCCATTCAACAGGGTCGGTAAGTTTACCAACGGTTTGGGCAAAAGTGCCAACTGCTGTAAAAACGAATAGCAGTGTAAGTAATTTCTTCATTTTTTTAGTTTATAGCGATTAAATACTAGGATTTTTAATGTACTCGGCCCAAAGTTCGTCGATCTCTTTTCCAGTTATATTTTTCCAAATAGCAGCCGTATAAGTATGTTCTCTTAAGCTTTTATCTACTTCCTGGACGGTTCCAGCTTTTACTTTACTTTCTATCCATGCAAAAAACCGGGCGGTAATGCGGTAGCTGTTCTTATAGTGATGTGTTGGCTTTAAATCGGGCAAGGTCCATTTAGACCCTGGGTTATCTACACCAAACTTGTACCGAGCAAAATCGGCAATGCCTTCGGTTAACCAACCTGGGCCTAAGCTTCGTCCGTAATTTTGCACAATATGCATCACTTCGTGGGTAACCACATCAATATCTTCTGGGTGGGTTTTCATCCAATGGGAAGCATACACTACCCTACCGTTCGATGTTGCTGCAACGCCTTTGTAAGCAGTATCAACCAAAAATTTCACCTCTTTTAGGGTAGCCGGATTATATTCTTTAGCTAATTTTGGATACACCTCAAAAAAGGTTTCGATCATTCTTTTTTTCAATTTCGGATCTAATTCGGCATAATTACTTTCGAAGGTAAGCGTGTATCCTTTTTTCCTGATTACTTCTTGTGCTTTTGCGTGTTCGAATGTGATAAGCGAACCACCAATTAAAGCCATTACTGCTAGTGTCTTTATCATTTTTTAATCTAAGATTGATTTACGTTTTGATAGCTCATTTTGCAACAACTTGCTGCACCAATTAATGCAGCATGTTCATTGAGTTTGCTAATTTTTATTTTGGTTTTAAATTGATTATGTTCCAACACATCGATAAGATTGGTCGAGAATACATTAAAGGCTTGGGCAATATTACCCCCAATAATGACCACTTCAGCATGATGCTTTTTAATTAATGGCATCATAAATTGAGCAAAATTATCTCCAAATTCTTTAAAAACTTGCTTAGCATGTTGATCTGCATTCACATAATTTGCTAAATCTCGAACTCCATCTAGGGTTACCCCACTTAATTGGTGATATCGCTTTACAAACCATCTTGTCGAAAAATAATCCTCAGCAATGCCATTCAAGAAAGGGGCATTCCACAGTTCTGCATCAATAGCTTCTCCATTTGTGCAAATCGAAGAGCCAAGACCTGTACCCAAAGTAAATCCGAGTACATGATTTGCATCTCTGGCACTTCCTGCAAACACTTCACCTTGCAAAAAACCAGCTGCATCATTTATGAAGTGAATGCTAGCTGTAGAAATATTTAACCGACCTGCCAGCTCTTCCTTTACATTGAGTTGGTATAGTGCTGGAAACTTATCTTGTTCTTTAATTAAACAAATTCCATTCTCATAATCAAAGGGGCCTGGAATAGCGATGCCAATATTTTTAACTAATGTTTCATAGCCACTATATGAACTGGTAATCACCTGGCACCAAGCATCAAATATGTTTTCTGCAGACTCTTGAGAATCTACCATTTTACGCTGTATCGAACCTGCAATCAATGTTCTTGTTTCAACATCTACCAATGATGCAGTGATATGCGAACCGCCTATATCAATTCCTAAAACTATAGGCCTTTCCATCTTATATACTTTATATTAACTAATTCTTCTATTTGATTTAACATTTATGCGATACGGCTAAATATTTAACAACTGTGGTTTTTCATTGTATGTTTTCCATAACAACTCGCCAAACAAAGTATTAGACCATGCAAACCATTTTCTAGTAAATTTTTTAGCATTGTTCTTATGAAAAGACTCATGCATAAAACCGGTATCTCCATGTGTTTTTAACAGTGTTTGAATACACCATTTTATTTCATCATCATTTGTTGAAGTAAGCGCTTTCATGGTAATGCTCATCGGCCAAATCATATCTGCACCAACATGAGGCCCACCAATACCCTCTGCTGCGGTCCCCTTGAAGAAGAATGGATTTTCTGTAGACCATACATAGTTCCTCGTATTAATGTAAATAGGGTCCTTTGCATCCACTGCACCTAAATATGGCATAGATAATAAGCTTGGCACGTTTGCATCATCCATTAAGTTGTAGCTACCAAATCCATTCACTTCAAACGCATAAATTTTTCCAAATTGAGCATGTTCAACTATTGCATACTTCTTTAAAGCGTGTTCTACTTCAGCTGCTAAAGATAACAAATCCGACACAAAATCTGGGTCAGCATGTATGTTTTTGATCATTTCTGCCGCTTGTCTCAAACTTGATACAGCAAAAAAGTTAGACGGTATTAAAAATGGGAATACAGTAGCATCATCACTAGGTCTAAACATAGAACAGATTAAGCCAACAGGCTTAGTCGGGTACCCATAACCAGCCATCGGAACACCATCTGTTGCCCACGAGGTTTTACGTTGAAATGTGTATGGACCATTTCCCGTTTTACGCTGCTGTTCTTTGAAAACTTTCAATGTTGCTTTAATGGCTTTTAACCATTCTGCATCAAAAGGTGTTTTATCGCTTGTTTTTTTCCAATAATTGTAGGCAAGACGGATGGGATAACATAACGAATCAATTTCAAACTTTCGTTCGTGAATACCGGGTTTCATTGTGGTTAAATCACTTTTCCATTCACTTTCCTTATTGTCGTCGTCGTAAAATGCATTGGCATAAGGGTCTTTCAAGATAAAATGAGTCTGCTTGTTAATTACCCCAACAATTAGCTTTTTTAAGGGTTGATCTTCATTAACAAATTGTAAATAAGGAAATACCTGCGCCGAGCTATCTCTTAACCACATGGCATCAATATCTCCAGTAATTACATAGGTATCTGGTTTGCCACTTTTTTCTGTATAATAGACTGTAGTGTCTAACGTGTTGGGAAAACAATTTTCAAAAAGCCAGGCCAGTTCTTCATTCTTAATTTTAGATTGAAATGTTTTAATGGCCGCATCAACTGCTTTACTTTGAAAATGGCGTTTGGCAATAGCTACCCGTACTACTGGAAAAGTTTCTTGCGCCAATGCAAAAGTATAGTTTGACGCCAATACACCTACACCTAATATACCTGTGTTCTTTAAAAATAATCTTCTTTTCATATTAATCTCTTCTTGTTAATGAAAAAGGTAAATCTGCTTTTTCCAATCCCCTTTTTGTATTTGGGGTATTACTCATTTCCAATCTTAAAACGCCACCATTTATCAGGTCAGCATGCGTAATAAAATTACCATTAAAATTTTTGCCATTTAGAAGTGCAGATTTAATGTATACATTTTCTTTATTATTCTGCGCGGCATCAATTACAAATTTCTTTCCATTCTCTAAATTGATAGTCATCTTCTTAAACATCGGACTGCCTAAAACATATTCTCCGGTTCCAGGGGTTACACTATAAAAACCCATTGCACTTAACACATACCATGATGAAGTTTGTCCCTGATCCTCATCTCCTGGATATCCATTTTCTGTTGCATTGTATAGTTTCGACATTACATTGCGCGCATGGAATTGAGCTTTCCATGGCTCATTCGCATAATTATATAAGTATACCATGTGTTGGATTGGTTGATTTCCATGTGCATATTGCCCCATATCTGCCATCACCATTTCGGTCATTTCGTGGATCATCCCACCATAAGTTCCTACTTTTACTTTATTAGGTACAGTAAATACAGAATCTAATTTAGCCGTGAAATTCTTCTCGCCCCCCATTAAATTAATTAAACCTTGTGTATCTTGAAAAACCGACCAGGTGTAATGCCATGAATTGCCTTCTGTAAAAGGGCCACCCCACTCAATGGGATCAAAGTTAGGTGTCCAACTACCATCCATATTCTTTCCACGCATAAATCTTGTAGCGGGGTCATACACATTTTTGTAATTATACATTTGCCTTTCAAATACGTTTGCATAAAAGTTATTTCCTGTAAACTTTGCTAACTGATAGCCACAAAAATCGTCGTACGCATATTCTAAGGTTTTTGCGGTCGATTCTCTGTACTTCGGATAAGGCACATAGCCCAATTGCGCATACTCTTTCCATCCATCTCTACCGTTTGCAGGCCCCCAAGGCCCTTTATTATTGGCTTCATGCAAATAGGCTTCCAATGCTTTATTTGGATCAAAAGTTCTAATCCCTTTCGCCCAAGCATCAGCAAAAAGAGTAATGGCATGGTTTCCAATCATGCTACCCGCTTCACTGGGAAAAGACCAGGATGGCAACCACCCACATTGCTCGTATGCAGCCAACATACCTTGTAGGTATTGACCATGCATAGTTGGATGAATTAAGGTGTTTAAAGGGAATTGCCCTCTAAAAGTATCCCAAAAACCGGTATCGGTAAACATATAGCCTTCATGTACTTTACCATCATACGGGCTAAAGTAATAAGGCTTACCATCACTATTGATTTCATAAAATTTTCTTGAGAACAAACTTGCCCTAAAAAAACAAGAATAAAAGGTCTCCATATCGGCTTTCGACCCTCCTTCTACAACAATTTTGCCTAAAGATTTATTCCATGCTGCACCTGCGACAGCTTTGGTTTGCTCTAACGTTTTATCTTTTCCCAACTCTGTTTCAAGATTTAGTTCTGCTTGCGCTAAACTTATATAAGATGAAGCTACTTTAACCTGAACCTTTACACCGCCTTTAAATTCTACATAAGCTCCTTTACCTAAGCCTTCGGCTGAAGTAGAATCGGCCTTGACTGTATTTGATCTATTTTCCCAAGTGCCAAATGCTTTAATTGGCTGATCAAATTTAATAACGAAATAGCTTTTCCACCCTTTCTTAAAACCTTCTCCATTATTTACATAGCCTGTAATTTTATTTTCTTTTGGAAAAATCTGTACACCGCTCATCCGAGTGTATCCATCCAGAACAAGGTAACTTTTTTTGCTTTTTGGGTAAGAAAATCTTAAATGGGCACCTCTTTCTGTAGGCGAAATTTCTGTAGTAATCTGATTATCAAACTTAACTTTATAATAATGAGGTTTTGCAATTTCATTAGCGTGACTAAATTTTGTTTCACGAAGATTTTCATTCACAACCAATTCATCTGTCATAGGCATTAAAGAATAAACTGCATAATCTCTTGTCCATGAGCTACATTGATGTGCTTGTTGAAAGCCCCTAATTTTATCTTTGAAATATTGATACTTCCAACCATCACCATTTTTACCAGTTTGTGGCGTCCAGGTATGCATTCCAAAAGGCAAAGCTGTTGTTGGATAGGTATTTCCTCTTGTTAATTCATGCTTTGAATTGGTGCCCTGTAGCGTATTTACATAGTTCACTAAATCAGCATTTTGCGCAAATAAACCGTTTAAAAAAAAAGCAACGATTAGTACTGTACATATATATATTTTCATCATTTACCAGCTCATATTTACGGTTACACCTTCACTATAGTTATCGAAACCCAACAATAAGGTTTTAGTTTTTTCATCCCATTCATTTTTAGAGAGAAGAAGTTCATTTCCGTTTGCCATTGCAGTAAGTTTTTTTGGTTTTCCAGTTAACAATATTCGCATTATATTTTTTGTTTTGGCAGGGCTTTTAGTGATGAAACTATAGCTATTCTTACCAAAAACTTCGTCAGTTACCCTTGATGCTGCAGCCAATACTTGAGGCCTATTTTTATTTGTTGCTTTGCTAATATCATAAAGATAAGCCTGTGTACCTGGTGCAATTACTTTTTGATTTAACAGAGGCAAAGCCGGATCAAAAAGGTCAATAAACTTTCCATTTAAGGTTAATGACTCATTCTTTGCAGTTTCATCTAAAACCGCAGCAATTACAAATGGACCACGCGCTAACACAAAATTATTTTTTAAGGTTAAATCCACGGCCTTTGCATCTTTTTCATAGGCTTGCTTAATGTTAACTAAGAATTCTGCATCCCCCATGGTGTTCATGATCAATTCTTTAGGATCTTTTTTTATGATATAAACTTTCCCTTTACCAACCTCATAAGATGAAGCTCCTTCTTTTTCTGCAATACCCATTAAACCAAATAAATGCTCGGATGGTGCTTTAAAAGTATTCCCGTTAGTGTTCCACCATTCTTTAACATTTTGAAATGGATCATTATCTTTTCCATAATATAGAATTACCCCTCCTGCTTTAACCCATTTTGCTAATTCTACATGGTTTTCTGCCGCTATAGGTTTCATATTAGCATAAGTCATCAATAAAACTTTAATATCTTTTAGTGTGTTTTTATTGGAGAGATTTTCCATGTGAACCGTTTCTACCGGTATGCCATTTTTCAATAATGGAATAGCTAATCCGTAGGTATTGGAAAGATAAGGATCACTATAACCTTGATGTACCGGAAAATTTTGGAACATTAATGAATTAGCCAATAAAACACCAATGCCCTGGCTTCCATTTAACTTATTTTTTGATAAAGGCATTTGGTTTAAAGAATTCACCATAACCTGCATTTGTGTGGCATAAGCTGGAGAAATAGATTGCCTTTCTTTCATCCCCGTTACATTAAACTTCCCCCTATAAATACGATTTGGCCATGGCATTACTTCATAATTATCTACCATTGGGTATAATAATTGAGCAGTAAAAGTTGCTTGATAGTTAACTTTATAATCATCCCAAGACCTAGCTCTATCTTCTATTGGATCTGTTAGAAAGAATATTTTCCTTCCCGTAGGAGCGGTCATCGAAACCATTGAGCCGTATTCTAAAAAAGCATTTTCGAAAACCCTTTCCTTGCTTACCCCGTTGTAAAAAACAGGTTCACGTGAAGTGCCGGTCCAAACTTGGGCAATATAACCGTCCATTCCCTCTAAATTGGCCAAGCTTGCTTCTGGACTAACAATATGCCAGGCCGAATAATTTAACAACGAGTGTGTAGGCACATAACATTTAACCCGCTCACCCTTACTTTCGCTATAGGTTTTAATATAGCTGAAGATTTCTTTTAAAGCATTAAAGTACAATTGATATTTTAATTTAGAAGACAAGTAAGTTGCTTCCGGCGACTCGTGCTGTGCCATCCAAGGAAAATTATAATACTTTTGCCATTCCTTTTTAAAAGCTTCGCTATAGCCTGCTCTTGCCCAAAATTCTGGTTCTTCCAAATAAATTGCAGTTACCCCAGCATCAATTGCCCTTTTAACATGGGTTTTCATGTAGCTTAAAAAATTTGCAGAGGGTACAATATAAGGCACATCTTTACCATGCCATATCGTTTCTCCATTCCGCATCTTTTGGCCTTCATCTAAGTGATTTTTACCATCCCATTCGCCTAAAAAATAATCTTTGTATTGCCCCCAAGCTATTCCGGTCATAAATTGAACTTCATATCCTTTGTCTCTATATCCTTTTACACGCTCTTCAAATTTTCCGCCATCGTCATTTATTCCATATACCATGGCAATATCGGCTCTTACATCAAAATCGGCACTCCATGGTGCAGAAGCTTGAAATGACGTTTTTTCTTTTAATTTTTTTACCTGTGCAAGAGTATCAATTGGTGCGTAAATCGACACGATTAATGCTGTGGTAACGAAATAAAATAGTAATGGTTTCATATCTTAATTAATTAGATGGTACAAATAATTGCATAAATGCAACTGCACTGCTAGATTCGTAAGATTGTACAACTCCTGTTGGACAAGCAATTTTATAATTTCTATGCATAATTACACGGTTTTGATCTCTATTGCTCCAGGCGGTTGTGGCATTAAAAGCGGCCCATTTTGCATACGTAGAAGTTGGAGCAACTTTAACTAATTCAGCTAAATATTGAGCAAAAATAGCTTTCAGCACACCTTGTTCATTCCAATCGCCCTCTGCAGGCAAGATCCCTCCTCCATCAGACATGGTATTGCGAGTGTAATCTGCTGCTAATTTGGCATCGTCTAAGTAACTCTGGATGTTGGTCTCTTTGTAAAGTAGTACCGCAGCACCAATACATGTACCTTGGTTATAGGTGTAATCTTCATATCCAGGGTTGTTATTGCCAACTTTATGATCGGCCACCCTACCTTTGGTAATATCGAACAGATTTTCTTTAGACCAGGTGTAAATATCTTTTGCCTTAGTGAAATAGTTTACATCATTTGTAATTTTATATAATTTCATGGCTGCAATAACGGTAGGGTAATTAATGCAAGCATTTTTTCCACTGTGTTTAAAATCCCAAAACATTCCTCCCTTAATAGGGTCATAAGAACCACTCCACACTTTTGCAAAACCCGATTTCGCTTTATCCAAATAGGCTACATTACCAGTTATTTCATATGCTCGGGTAAGCGAGATTACCCACCACATCATATCATCATAAATGAACCATTCGGTGGTGTTATCCCAATTATAACCATCATATCGTTTAAAGCCACCGTCGTAAATGTCATTAATTAGCTTTAATGTATTGGCGTCTTTTGTTCGTTCATAGGCATGCATGGCTATATCCCAATAAATGGCCTGGGTCCAGATAGCCCCAATAGATTTTTTTTCGGTAGTGCTATAATATAGCTTATCAGCAGTGCTGTAATAATTTGTATTAAAAGAGTTGAAGGCTTGAGTAGCCTCAGCTGCAGTAAATGATTTAATTTCTACAGGCTTTATTGGTGTGGGTTTGGGTTCTTCCTTTTTTTCTTTGCTACAAGAAATTACCATCGGAAATACAATACTTAGCAAGAGTACCTTAACAAAGGTAGATCGAACAAAAAAGAGAATAGCTAGCATAATAAGGTTCAGAAAAACTAAGTTTAAGCTACCTCATCATAAGATGAGGTAGCAAATTCATATTAAAAATTACCAGCCTGGATTTTGTACCATTAGATTATCCGAATTCACATCCTTTGCAGGAATTGGGAATAAGTAATGTCTTTTGGTAAACACCCTACTTTCGAAGGCCACTTTTGTAAAGAAATCAGGTAAATTTTTAGTAATGCTTAATCCATAAATTGGACCATTATCTGTTGTTTCTGCAATTTTCCATCTTCTGGTATCAAAATACCTTACGTTTTCAAACGCCAGCTCAGATCTTCTTTCTTTTCTAATCGCATCGCGCATAGCTGCCTGAGTTGCAGGTGTAGGAACTTCATTAACACCAGAACCATACAAAGGAATACCCGCTCTTTCTCTAATCTGATTTAAATAGATTAGAATATCAGCATCGCCTGGTGTAGATTCATTTAGTGCCTCTACATAGTCCAAGAACAGGTTACCAACACGATATAAAATTACAGCACGATTGCTTTCTCTCCAGTTTCCTAAGCCCATTGCTTTTCTAACCGCATAGCCAGTTACAGTATAATCATTACCCCCAGTAGCTTTACCAGAATTTCCGTTGTTGTTAAATTCTGTAACTACATTGCCAAAAGTTGTATTTAACCAAACGCTGTTATGATAGGTAATATTTACATAGAACCGTGGTTCTCTATTTACCCATTGGTTATAGGTATCTGTAGCAATCGGACTACCTGGTGCTTTGTATAACGTAGTGCCTGTTTCGGTGTATCCCGAAAGTGGATCATCTATACTGCGACCACTTGCAGTAAAGAACGCATCAACTTGATTTTGAGTTGCACCCAATCCGGCAGAACCTCTAACTTCAGAATTTTTACCACTATGATAAGGTGTCAATTCATATTGTCTACTTTCAATTGAGCCATCAAGTCTCGACATGATAATTTCACTATTGAATTTATCTATAAAAATATCACGGCAAGATAAATACGGGTCAAAGACACCAGAAGAATTGTTTTTCTTGTACAAACTGTAGGTACTCGGAACAAACTGTGTGATATATGCTTTATACGCATCTGAAGCTCTTTTCCATTTTGCGACATCAAAAGTTTGGCTAATTAACTGTTTACCATCTTTATTTTTTAAGTTGGCCATGTCTGTATTCCCATTATAAAGTGGGCTAGCACCTAATAAAAGTGCTTGCAATCGATAACTTAAAGCCATTCCTTTATTTATACGGGCATAATTCATGTCGTTTGCGGCAGCTGTTGGTAAATTAGCCGACGCTGCTTCCAACTCTGAAGCTATATAATTTATGCATTCATCCATGCTGCTTCTAGGCAAGCTCATCGCTTCTGTTGATGCATCTGGATCAATTACCTTATCGCCAACAATTACAACTGGCCCGTACAATCTTATGAGGTAGAAATAGTAAATTGCTCTTAGTGCTCTAGCCTCATTTTTGTATTGCGTAATAACTTGAGGGGTAATATCTTGCGTAACCTTATCAATGTTTTCCATAAAGAAACTTGCAGAACGAATACCTCTATAAAAATTATTCCAATAACTATTTACAAATCCTGTTCCAGCATCCCAACTTCCAATGTTAACATTATTAGCCTGGTTAAATCCCCAAACAAATTCTGCCTCATCACCCGAGCCTGTCCACACCCCGCCATTTCTGTTCACGTCTGGATTTCGTTGTGCAAATTCATCTGGTATTAAACTGTAAACATTATTCAAAAATCGCTCTGCTGTTGACCTGGTCTTAAATGTCTCATCAAGTGTTAGCCTATCATTGGGCACTTGATCTAAAAAACCTTTTTTACACGATGTAGCGAATGTTAATCCAACTAAAAGTGAAACGTATATATATTTTTTCATTGCTGTACTAATTAAAATTTAACATTCAAACCAAGTGAAACTGTTGAAGTTTGTGGATATCTGTTTCCATTTGCTCTACCACCAGTATTCAATTCCGGATCCCAAAGTTTCCAGCTACTTATCGTAAATAAATTGGTTCCTATCATGTATATCGCCGCGTTTTTCAACTTAATCCTTTGGGCAAAGTTCTGGGGCAAGTTCCAACTCAATTGTGCAGTTTTTAAACGCAAGAAATTAACATCTTTAACCCACCAAGAGCTTTCTAAAGTATTGTTGGTATTGTCTGCTTCACCATAGCCTAAACGAGGATAAAACACATCCTGACTTGGATTTGCTTCTGTCCATCTATCGGTTGCTATACTATAGGCATTGCTTAAACCGCCACCTCCATTAAATGGAAATATGCCCGAACCGCCTAGCATAATATCTGCGCCATGCACACCCTGAAAGAAGGTACTTAAGCCAAAGCCTTTATAAGATATATTTACGCCAAAACCGTATACTTTGTTCGGCACATCACCACGACCAATTCTGGTTACGTCATTTTGGTTGATCAAGCCATCATTATTTAGATCTTTATATTTAATATCGCCTGGTTTAACAGACGCCTTTGAGCCAGGTGTTGCACTTGCTGTAATTTCTTCTTGCGTGTCGAATAATTTTTCTGCGATATACCCATATCTAGATAGAATATTATTTCCAACGCGAGTCATCCATGGAAAAGGCTGTACCGGACGATCGTCATTTAGCAATTTATCTTTGTTATAGGTGAATGTGCCTCGTAAGCCAACATCCACTTTGCCCAATTTCAAATTATATTCTAAGGTTGCATCAAAACCTCTATTATCTACAACACCTAAATTGCCATAAGGCTGGTTAGTTAAACCAACAAACCCGGGTATAGATTGACGTTGTAAGAAGATCCCTGTTCTATTCTCCTTAAATAAATCTACTATAAGGTACAGATTATCATTTAGTGTTCTAACTTCCATCCCTAGATCTTGCTTCCTAGAATCGGCCCAAGATACATCAATACCATAGTCACTTACATTGATCCCACCAGTATTTGGGTTGTTATATCCCCTACTTAGTTGATAACCCGAAACACCCTCAGATACTAAGGTTAAATAAGCAAATCTTCTTCCTACAATATCTCCAATTCCAGTTTTTCCATCAGAATATCTAAATTTCAAGAAAGAAATCGCTTTCTTCATAGGCTCCCAAAACTTCTCGTTCGATGGAATCCAACCAATACCAAATGCAGGGAAAGTACCATATCTTCTACTTGGCTCAAATGTTTCAGAACCATTATAACCTAAATTAAATTCTGCAAAATAACGGTCATCGTAAGAATAGGTAGCACGAACAGCTACACCAACTTGTCTAAAAGGAATTGAAGAGGTAAAATCGCCGGCAAATGGTTCAGACCTATCTTCAGTATAACCTAAAGCTAAGCCTCCCACACGATGTTTACCAAAGGCCCTATCATAGTTTATCGCACCTTCTGTATAAAATTTACGATTTCCACCCCTTGCTGGTTCATAGCTCAAATAATTTGCTGTACTGGTAAAAGAGGTGATCAAATCTAAACTTCCATCTGCTTTAAAGGGATTATTAACATCTCTTAAAAAATAAGTACTTTCTCTTTTCGATCTTTTGATGGAGTTAGAATTCGTCCCGTCAAATGCAATCATCGCAGTTGCAGTTAAACCTTTTACTAAGCCATTTAGATCTTGGGTTAACCTTAAATTACTATATAGTTGATTATTAAATTCTGTCCTGTAGCCTCTTCTTGTTAAATCTGCATAAGGATTACGGAAACCTCCATTTGAAGAACGACCTGGTATTAAACCATTTGGATATAGTTTTGGATATTCAACGGGCGACACATCCAAAGCCGATCCAAAAATACTTTCTGTTGTTTCTCCAGGATAATTACCACTCGCAGCAAAACCTTGTATCCCTAAATCTAACTTTGTAGTCCCTGTAATTTTTAGATTTAAATTACTTGTGAAATTATATCGCTTATAATTCATCTGAGAATTATATGCTGCTAGATCATCTGTCTTTAAGAACCCACCTTCATTATAGTACGCTAATGACACATAGTATTGAGCATTGTCTACACCTCCGCTAGCATTTAGATTCGCACGGCGTAAGCTGCTGTTTTTTTCGAATAACTCATTCATCCAATTTACATTCGGATAAATAAGAGGTTCAGCCCCTGCTTGAGTTTTATTGATATAATCTGCTGTATATTTTGGAGGAGTGGCTGGATTTCTAGCTATGGCTTCATTTGCCAAATTCATGTAGGTAACTCCATCTAAAGCCTCAGGATGTCTGGTAAATGTACTCAAGCCTTCGTTGTAATCAAAAAAGACTGATGGCTTTCCTACTTTGCCTGTTTTAGTTTTCACTAAAATTACACCATTTGCACCTCTAGCCCCATAAACAGCTGTACCAGAGGCATCTTTTAGAATCGTAAACGATTCGATATCTTCTGGATCAATATTGCTAATTGGTCGCGTTACGCCATCAACTAAAATTAAAGGTGCACTAGAGCCACCGCCAAAAGTGGCAATACCACGTATCCAAATATCGGCAGAACTTCTTCCAGGCTCACCACTTCTTTGTACGCCAACAACGCCAGCTAATCTACCAGCTAATGATTGGGTTACGCTTGCTACTGGTATTTTTAAGTCTTTCGCATTCACGGTAGATTGTGCGCCAATTAGCGAAACCTTGCGTTGGGTACCAAAGCCTACAATCGCCACTTCTTCTAATTTGTTATCGCTAGGCGTCATTTGTACAGAAAGGTTTTTCTGGTTACCTACCGTTACTTCCTTTGCCTCATAACCGATGTAAGTAAACATCAAAACAGCTGCTTCAGAAGGTACTGAAATAGAAAAACTGCCATTTATATCAGTTACCGCAGTAGTAAGTGAGCCCTTAACTTTTACTCCTACTCCAGGAAATGGTGTACCTAATTCATCCTTAACAATACCACGAATGATGATATCTGCTTGATCAATATTTTCAAATTCAATTGCCTTTTTCCCAACAATGGAGTCGCCATCTGCATAAACAGAGAACGACACAAAATTTAATGCTAAGAGGCATACACTTAAGCAATAAATCATCTCTCGCTTAATCAGTTGATTACTGATTAGTCTTGTAAATTTTTTGTTCATAATTAAAGTAAATTTTTGGTTAAAGTTGTTTAGTTTGTATTTGTTGTATTGCTCTGTGTGTTAATTTTTAATGCCCCATTTATCGGCAAGCATTTTAATAAAATAGCCGCCTACTACACTTCTTGCCTGAAAACCAACTTGCTTCCCATTTGTGGTTTCATGCCAATCGCTTAAGGGAACTTTACTCTCGGTTTCTGATGCGAATTTGTAAATAGGGTTGATAAATTTTTCGAATGTAGCTTTCTGGTCGGCCAAGGTTGCTGTCCACATAATCCAGTCTGATTTGGTGTATGTTTTACGGCTATCTAATGGTAACCCGAAAGAATTTTGCTTGGTTAAATAATAATTGATTTCCATATCATAAACCGATTTTGGAAAAAGATTTAACTGTAAAATCTTATCCCATACAAGGTTATATTTTTGACTCCATGTTCCTTTATCATTAAAAGTTAATGCGAAATGATCTCCATCGATAGCCATTTCCATCCATTTTTTTGCCATTTCGGCTGATGCCAGTCTATACTTTTTAGCTTCATCTACCTTACCTATTTTCTCGGCCATTTGCGCATAGGCTCCCAGCGCAACAATTGCTTTTACCGATAAATTCGCATTTCTCGCTAAATGACCGGCAAAATCATCTGTACAGAGCTGATTAGCAGGATCAAATCCTTCTTTTAATAGATAGTCGGCCCAAATAGACATTATCGGCCAATGTTTTTGAGCATAAGCAGTGTTTCCTTCAGCTTTTGCAATTGCGGCAGTTAGAATAATCATGTTTCCAGCTTCTTCTACCGGCATATCTTCACCATAAGTTTGTCCATTTGCCAATGGATAGGTACCTAGGTCATGTGCTGGAAAAGGCTTTTTCCACTTTCCACTTTCCGAATAATAGAAAATACCATTTAGCATTCCTTTCAACAATTCTGGGCTATACACTAAAAATTGAGGAGCCGAAGGGTAGGTTACATCAACTGTGTTGATAGATCCATTGCTAAAATTCTCCTTTGAAAGAAATAAAATATCCCCATTTGGCGCATACACAATTTTATGCGCCGAAATACTTTGTCTATAGGCCATTTTACATAAATCGGCATACGCTTTACCTCCAGCTTTTAACGCATCAGCATATAATTGTTGGTCAAATTGACTACATTTTACTTTCAAAACAGGGTATTGGGCATTTGCTATAATGAGTTGACTTTCAAAATTTTCCGTGTTATTATTTTTCCAAACCGGATTTAAATCCGTTCCAAAATATTGCACAGACTTAAGATCATCATATCCTAATAGCATATATTTTTCAATTTTTGAATTGCCAACCACACCAAATGGAATTATACTAACCAAGCTCAATTGCTTATCATTTTCAATTTGCTTGTTGTGCAGGTTATTAGTCTGATTAATAAAATTGCTCAAGCTCTTATGCTGTTGAGTAATATATTGTTTAGGGTTAAATTTTTGTGGAACAGCAACATACAAGTAGCCCCAATCAATTCTAACGTCATCTCCGCTTCTCTTAAGAATGGGTTGTTCTACTGTTCCCGTTTTTTGTATGGCCAAACCATTGCTACTCATTTGACTTGCCATAACAGCCTGATTTGCAGTATTTGCTGCAATTGTAGAAGAAGCACTAAAATACAATTGTACATCATGCGTTTTTCCGTCATTAGCAACAGCTGAATAATTAATATAGCTTACAGGGCGAGCAGTTAATTTTATATCGTTCAATAATAATGGGGAGAGAAACGAAACATTAAGGTTCACTTTACCACATTTGAAAGTATAATGTGTAGTCGTAGCCTCGAAACGAACTGCCGTTTGTAGTGCATCTACTACTTTTATTGCCGTTGGAATTTCCTCAACAACACCAGCATCTAAATGCCTGCCACCAGCAGTATTTTTACAATAGATGGCAAGTGTATTTTCACCTGTTGTTAAAATGCTCTTATCAATTGGAATGTAGATGTATTCGTGTACCCACCCTTCCTTTTGGTAAATCGTTTTACCATTTAGGTAAACAATAATATTATCGTCGTGGTTAAGCTTTAAATATTTTTGAGCACTATTTAAATCCGATAAATTAAATGTTCTGCGATAATATAGGTCGTTTGTATTCCAAAGTGTGTTTGCTGTACGATCATCACCAAAAGGAGCAAAACCTTTTTTCCAATCGTCGTCATTGTATTTAACATCGTTCCATCCATTAACAGGATTAGTAAAAGAATAACTCGCCTTATACTTTTCTTCGTCTGCCGCTGCTAATAATGTTTTATACGTTTTTGTTTCTTTTCCTAAGAAGCGATAAAATTGGCTGTCAACTTTTAAAACACCAATTAAAGATTGTTCTCTACCTGTCCAATGTTTAGTTGACGATTGATTAAGCTGATCTCCGAAAGACCAAATATTGAAATAGGTATCGTGTGTAATTAAAGGATAAGCAGGTGCTTTATCTTGAGCTTGAAGTTTAAATAAACTGATAATGCAAAGGATAACCTGAAGGAAACACTTTTTCATACGAATATTTGGTTATAATTTATTTTTTGCTAAAACGTTTTAGTAATTTAACTCTAAATGTTTAACCCCAAACATGAGCAAATGACGCTAAATTATTAGGGAGAGATACTAATTCTTAAATAAAGTTAATTTCTAATGCAGATATTAATTTGCTAAAACGTTTTAGTAAATCAATATTAATTATTTTTTTTATTGAAAAAAATAATTAATTGTAACATTTCTGTTGTGATCGGAATCAATACAGTTTTTATTCTAATTTTTTATTGGTTTTTTTTGGAGCCAAGAATGCAACCAATAATGAATCATTGGCTGAATCATATCCCTTTCTGGCATCTCTTTAATCTCATTATAATCGTATACAAAGACATCCTTCACTTTCAATATTGCTTGTGATGTTGGATTATTTTTCAAGGTGTCTCTCATTCTAAATGGACCAGTATACCATAATGTATGGAGAGTCTGAAAAGAATTATCCTCATAAGCTGCCACAATTTCTTTTATCACGGCCATTAAATATGGTTCTGCTTTTTCTGCGGCAAAACACTCGGATGCCAAACTTTCTCGGTCATTGAAGTCACATAACAAATAACCCCTTGGGTTTCGTTCGCATAAACTTAAGAATTCATGTGGGTTTATTAAATGAATATCCCAATCTACATAATGGCCACCGTAATGATATACAAGAATATATCGCGCAATATCCGCAGCTTCTCCATGGTTGCGTGCACCTTTAAATGTGGGATAAAGAAACGGATAATTTTCATTCAAGAAGTTCTCGATATCCATATCCGTCCAAATCATGAATTGATATTCTTGCTCGAGCAAGATTTGCCAAGAATTTAAACAGCGATCAATTACCTCATTTGTTTTCGGTCCTACTACGTGATGGATGATTTTAGGAAGCATTGTGTATGAATAAGATTTACTATTTCTTTACAATTTAAACGATTGAATATTTATTGCGCTCGGCATAAAATTCATTAAGTCACAATCTCAAACACATCATTTATCAAAAGTGACATACTTGAAGATTGTGAACTTATACTGTGGTTCTTTTAGAGTGTCCTTTTAAGTGCACTTTAAAACCCGAATAGGCCAACCCTCTTCTGGATGTCCCGGCGGATATATTCCTCCGTTCCAATGTGGAGAACACACACTACATCCTAAATCTTGACAGTCAACATTAGTAACACATGTTCTGCCATTTGGGCCGCATTCAAAGCCTTCGTAATAAGTGTCCCAGGCTTCATTGCCACCTCTGATTTCTCGGAGCTCCTCACGGGTAAAAATTTGGTTTTTACCGATAAATTGATTTTTCATACGTTTAAATTTTTGGTTAAAGATAGCCTTGGATCACGTCTCGGCTGATAGGACGGCATTTTAAAGTATGCTCTTTACTCTCGCGAAAAGTGTATTTACTGCTATTACGCAAGCATGTATTTTATATCTTGTATCTGGTACCCTTCTGGTAAACGGTAACCGTTGATCAACAGAGTAGGTGTAGCTTTAATTTCTGCTATATCGCACCAAGCCAACTGTTTATCCAAAATGTGAAATTTACTTTCATTAAGTTTTACAGGATAAGCCTTAGCCCATTGTTCATAATTTTTATTTTCTTGTCCATACCAGTCGTTTAACGCATCTTTAATGATTTCCTGATCGCCTTGAGCATTCAAAGCCATCAGGTGACGAACGATTGGTGTCTTTCGATCGTTTTCATTATTAATTGCTGTGAAAACGATTCGCAACTGCATATCACCCAATCTTTCAAGGTATTCATCTAAAACATTATGAATCACGCTGCATGGCTGGCAATATGGATTGCTCACCATCGTGATTATACTATTAGCTTCAACATTGCCTAATACTATGCTCCAATCCTTTGATGGCGTAGCATACTTAGGTTGTTCTTTTAAAAATGCTTCAAATAATTCACGATTGTATTTAAACTTCCGTAACTGTTTTTTTAATGTTTTCAGTTGTTGCTTTTCGAACAGGGTAGGTTTCATTAAAATCCATATTGCTGCAGGTATAGCCATAAAAATCGACAAATTGATAATTACAGGTGTAGAAATATTAAGAGGGATATACAGAGTTATAACGAGAGGTATGAATTCAAGCCAAAGCAATACTTGCACGGCAGTGCAGAGTACGCACCATTGTTTAGCTATGCGCGCCTGATAGTTTATAGAATAAATTGTGTATGGTAAACTTACTATGTTTAATATAGCTAACAGGTGTACTAAAGGAGTCGAACCACTATTGAATAACAACGCCAGCCATGTTCCTGCAAAATAAAAAAAACCTACCTCGCTCCAAGTAAGCCCCTTAAAAACAATAGCTGCTTTAGAAGTTAAAATTGCATTACAGTTGGTTTTCCCGCCCCCTCCGCAAAGAGTTTGTATCAATGGATTATTTTTGTCAATGCTTTGCATCAGCAACAACACAGAGGTTATCAGCCCTGCAGTTTTAAAAACCGTTAACAAAGCAATCTGCCATGTCAGGTGGTAGACATAATCGGTATACATCAATAAGATACCAACCAAAGCAATTACAAGTGTAAGGCTGCTAAATAACCATTTATAAGATAATAATTTAAACAGGAAGCGCTGCCCTACACTTTCCGAGGTTGCCGAAGCTTCGGCTTGTAATACAACCCCATTAAATATTTTTTTAAACTCGGATAAAGTAAGGCTATAATTACTTTGTTTATCATCAGACAGTCGTACTTTATCATCTAAGACTTGATTTACAGTTACAAAATCGTTGTCTCTGCTGGTACAAGCAATAAAAGGAGTAGGCACCTTTATCAGTTCTTCAGCATCAATACTAAAAGCGATATTATCTACTTTAAACCACTTCAGTACATCGCTGATTGCCAGCATACTGGGGTAATCAGGATGCTTTTCTAGTTCTTCTGAAACGTCTGAAGATTTTATGTGAACCCCCAAATCTTTTAATAAATAAACAACGACCGCTTCTGTATTAGAGAATTTTTTTGACAATATCATATAATTCTGATAAGAACTGTATTCGATAAGGGGTGTGCCAATCGAATTTTGTTTAACGTTTACGAAAGTATATTTGGTTTTACTAAAACGGTTTTGTAAAACGATTTAGTAAATCAATAATAACTATTTTAAAACCTATAAGAGTATTTATATAGTAACTTTTATATTACAGCTCAATAATTTTTTACGAAATTTTACTAATTAGAGCTCACGCACCTAAAGCCAGTATGTGCTAAACTGGTGTCTTTCGAGGTTTTCATTCTCGAGGTTACACGATACCCTTTGCAATACGAAGCATTGCACATAAACGAGCCTCCCCTCACCACTTTTTTAGGCACACTAGGCTCCATAGGATCGTAGCTATCTGCCGGGCCAAGTGGATTTTCGGAAATCTCCTTTTGGCTTTCATAAAAATCTGGGCGATACCAGTCGCTGCACCACTCCCAAACATTACCGGCCATATCGTATAAACCATATCCATTTGCCGAATACGATTTTACAGGAGCAAGTTTGCCATATCCATCAGCATTGGTATTTCGAACCGGAAAATCCCCTTGCCAAGTATTTGCTTTTGCCTTACCTTTTTCAATCGCTTCATCACCCCACGGGTACTTAGCATTTTCTAATCCACCTCTACTAGCATACTCCCATTCTGCTTCGGTTGGCAAACGCTTGCCAGACCATTTACAATACGCCTGGGCATCATCCCACGAAATGTGGATAACTGGATAATTTTCTTTTCCTTTTAAATTGCTGCTTGGTCCGTCGGGGTGTCTCCAATCTGCGCCTTTCTTCCATACCCACCATTGCGAAGCATCATTTAAATTGTTTACTTTTTTTGGGGATGAAAAAACAAGTGATGAAGCAACTAAAACGCTATCAGGAGGTTTAGGAGTCCCCTCTGGTAATTGCATTTTTAATTCTTCCCAATTTGGCTTGCGTTCTGCTGTTGTTACATAACCTGTAGCTTTCACAAACTTCGCGAAGTTGGCATTGGTTACCTCGGTTTCATCCATCCAAAAAGCAGACACTTTAACTTTATGCTGAGGATACTCATCAGGCCGCCCTTCGGTATCAGTTGCACCCATTAAAAACTCCCCTGCCGGGATGTAAACCATTTGCAAATGATCGGTTTTCCCTTCTCTAATAAATGTGGTATCGGGCTTTGCCCCAAACCTAGATGGCAGCTTGCTTTCGCAAGAGGCTAACGAATCTGCCTTTGAAATGGAAGATTTCTTTTCACTCTGACAAGCACCAAAAACAGTAAATGAAAAAATAATGGGCATCCATTTCCTGCACCAACTATTTAAGTTTAAAAACATGTTGCTAGGCTTTAATTTCTTAGAATTAATTTAGCAGGAAATACAACCTGTTGAGCTGGTCTTTTTTCTTTTGTTGATAATCTACTTAAAACTAAATCAATTATCTTTTCTGCAATTTCTTCTAATGGTTGTTCTACTGCAGAAATTTGAGGAGTGAATAATTTAAAAACAATATGGTCATCATAAGCAATGACCTCAAAATCTTGATCTACTTTTTTATTCATTTCTTTCAACACCATTAATCCACCAATAGCAAGATAATTTGTTGCAAACAAAACCGCATCAACCTTATGCTCAGTAAATAATTTTCTAATCTGTATCGTACTCTCTTCTTCGCTTTGGTTAAAAGGAATTTTTAAAATCAACTTTTCATTAAAAAGTTTGCTTCGCTCTAATGTCTTTTGATAACCGTCCAAACGATCTGTAATTTGCTTAATTGCTAAATCGATAGTTACTAAGGCAATATTTTTTCTTCCATTTGCTACTAAATGCGCTGTGGCTTCTGCTGATGCCTTAAAATGATCAACTCCTACATAATCTACCTTTAGCCCATCTAAATCCCTATCAAATAATACTACTGTTTTATGATCGTTTAGTAAAGCCTGAATATCTTCTTCTATGCCTTTAATTGGCGAAATGATATATGCATCAACCTTTCGGCTTTTAAACATATTTATCAAGTCTTTCGTTTTTTCTACTTCATTTTCGGTACTTGAATATATAATTTTATACCCCTTTTTATAGGCTTTATATTCGATCATCTTTGCTATAGTTGCAAAAAATGGATTTGAAATATCTTCAACAATGAGCCCAATAATATTAGAATTCCCAGTTCGCAAACTTCGAGCAAGCTGATTAGGTTTATATCCTAATTCTTTAATAATCTTTTCAACTTTTTTGGTTACGATATCGCTAATTGCCTTTTCTTTAGCTTTACCATTTAAAATGAAAGAAACTGTTGTAATAGATACCCCTGCGGCTAATGCAATGTCTTTAATAGAAAGCGTTTTCTTCATACTTAATTAGACTAAAGGGGTTAAATTACAAAAATAATTGGGGTTTCTCTTGGTATACTTTCCATAAAAATTCGCCAAATAATGTATTTGCCCATGCAAACCAGCTTCTTGTAAAGTTTTTCGGATCATCTTTATGGAAACTTTCATGCATAAAGCCCTTACCACCATGAGTTCGCTTTAACATCGCAATACAGTTTTTAATCTCTACATCGCTAACAGAGGTTAATCCTTGCATGGTAATAGCCATGGGCCAAATCATATCCGGACCTATGTGCGGACCTCCAACACCTTCGGCAACTGTTCCTTTAAAGTAATATGGATTATTTAGCGATAATATAAATTTACGAGTGTTTTTATAAATTGAATCATCAACTTTTATAGCGCCTAAATAAGGCATCGAGAGCAAACTTGGCACATTACTATCATCCATCAGATAGGCACTTCCATAGCCATCAACTTCAAAAGCAAATAATTTACCGAACTCGGGATGATCTTTTATAGCATGTTTTTTTAATGCTGCTTCCACTTCAGTAGCTAGACTTAATAAACCATCTGCTAAGTTTTTATCATTATATATGCTCGTTACCATTTCAGCAGCTTGTTTTAAACTGCTTAATGCAAAAAAGTTTGATGGTATTAAAAATGGATAAACAGTCGAATCGTCGCTCGGTCTAAAAGAAGAACAAATTAAACCTACTGGTTTAATCGGATAGCCATAGCCATTCATGGATAGTGTATCATGTGGATACAAACTTTCGCGTTGAAAACGATAGGGTCCCTTCCCATCTTTTCGTTGTTGTTCTTTGAATGTTTTTAAAGTAAGCGCAATTGCCTTTTTCCAATCGTTATCGAATGGTGCTTTATCTCCTGTTTTTTTCCAATAATTATAAGCCAATCGAATAGGATAACATAATGAATCCAATTCCCATTTGCGTTCGTGAACGCCTGGTTTCATTTCGGTTCTATCGTTTTTCCATTCGCCTACTTTAGTGGGGTCATTATAAAAAGCATTAGCATAAGGATCTATTAAAATGTATTGCGTTTGTCGGTTAATTACACCAGCAATTAGATCCTTAATTTTTTGCTCTTCATTTGCAAACTGCAGGTATGGCCAAACTTGGGCTGAGCTATCGCGCATCCACATGGCATCTATATCGCCTGTAATTACATACGTATCTGGTCGGCCGTTTTTTAAACTATAAGTTACAGTAGTATCTAGAGTATTAGGAAAGCAGTTTTCGAACAACCATCCTAATTCTTTATCTGCCACATTGGTTTGAAAAGTTTTAATGGCATTTTCTACTGCCACGCTTGTAAAATGACGCTTCGATACCTCTACTCTTACTTTGGGAAATTCTTGCGGTGCACTTGCAAAAGAAAATTTAGAGGCTAACAATCCTGCACCAAGTGCTCCAGTATTTTGTATAAATTTTCTTCTTTTCATAGATCATAAACAATAATCACTAAAACGATTTAGACTCTTATTTATTTCAAATATGGGAAATTTCGCGATACCTTACACATCATGCGCTCAATTAAATCATCGGTAGGAGCATCCATTGTTTTGAAATATATTTACTTTGCTAAATAAAAATCAACAATTAATTTAGCTGTTCGCTCTGAAGCACCTGCAGTGCCCATTTTAAGGGATAAATCTTCGTAGTCTTTTAGCATAGCAGCTCTTTGTGCCCCTTCAACGATAAAACTTAACTCATCGGTAATTTTTTGCGTGTTGCAATCTTCTTGAATTAACTCAGTAACCACTTTCTTATCCATAATTAAATTAACCAGAGAGATAAATTTAATTTTAACCAATAAACGAGCGATAGCAATAGAAATTGTACCTCCTTTATAGACTACAACTTGTGGCACCTTAAACAAGGCTGTTTCTAAAGTTGCTGTACCTGAAGCTACAATAGCACTGTTAGCAGCCGACAATAAATCGTACGTTTGCGCAAAAACAAGTTTAACTAATTTATTGCCAATAAATTGATGATAATAATCGGCATTAAAAGTTGGGGCGGCCGCGATAACGAATTGATGGTTTGGGAAATTCTCGATAACACTCAACATCTCAGGAAGCAGCCTTTCTATTTCTTGCTTCCTACTTCCTGGCAATAAGGCGATGATCGGCTTATCGCTCAATCCTTCTTTACTTCTAAAGTCGGGTTTTAAGTTAAACTGGGCAATTTCATCTAATAAAGGATTGCCCACATAATGAACCTTCATACCCCACGACGCATAAAAATCGACTTCAAAAGGTAATATACAAAAGAGTTGATCAACCACTCGTTTAATCCTAAGCACCCTTTTTTGGTTCCATGCCCAAACTTTTGGAGAGATATAATAACAAACTTTTATTCCATTCTCCTTGGCAAAATCTGCAATTTTTAAATTAAAACCTGGGAAATCAATTAAAATTAAAACATCGGGTTGATAGGCTAAAATATCTTTTTTACATGCTTTTAAATTTTTGAAAATTGTAGATAGGTTAAGCAGCACTTCCGTAAACCCCATAAAAGCCATATCGGCATAATGTTTTACAAGTTCCCCACCTTCGTCATGCATTTTATCACCACCAAAATACCTAAACTCTGACGCAGAATCCTCTTTTTTGAGTGCCTTCATCAAGTTGGCACCGTGTAAATCTCCAGAAGCTTCTCCAGCAACAAGGTAGTATTTCATACTATAACACTTTATAAAAGAAAAAAGCAAATGCCCATAAAAAAGTAACGCTTAAAATCCCTCTCCCTATATTTTCTTTATTCTTTTTAAAAAAATAATTCATTAAAAAAGCATTTATCGACACACAACCAATCAACAATAAATCTGCTTGTTTTAATGCGGTAATATTTTGCATTAAAAACCATACTAAAATACCAGGCAACAGAGGAACAAATAGACCAATGGCACAACCATTCCAAACGGTGTTTCTAATTGCATCTATTTTATTTTGCATATTAACCTAATGAATTACCATCGGCCAATTTGCTTGTTTTAACAGCACCATCCCCATTAAAATCCCAGCTGTTTAAAATCGGGATGGCATGATGGGCCGTTAAGTCAAATTGTACCGGCACTACAGATACAAATCCATTATCTAAGGCCCAAACATCAGTATCTTCACCCTTATCATAATTTTCGAAAACACCTGTAAGCCAATAGTAGGGTCGCTTATACGGATCCGTTCTTTCATCAAAATCTTCTGCCCATTTCGCATTTGCTTGTCGGCAAATTTTTATTCCCTTTAAGTTTGCACCTTTAGGGAAGTTTACATTTAACAAAGTTGCTTCTGGTAAACCGTTAGCTAATACCTGCAATGCGATGGTTTTGATAAACTCTTTACAATGACTAAAATCAGCATCTTGCGCAAAGTCATCGAGCGAGAAGCCAATAGAAGGAATCTTCTCGATTGCACCTTCTACAGCGGCCGACATCGTTCCTGAGTAAATTACATTAATAGAATTATTTAATCCATGATTAATACCCGAAACGCACAAATCTGGTTTTTTACCCTTAAACACCTTATTCACTGCTAATTTAACACAGTCTACCGGTGTTCCCGAACACTTATACATTTCTATACCAGGATATAAATCTACTTTATCGAAACGTAAAGGCTTACCAATGGTGATGGCATGTCCCATACCCGATTGTGGGCCATCTGGAGCAACCACTACAACACGACCAATTTCTTTCATTACATCAATCAGACTCTTAATACCTGGAGCCGTAATGCCATCATCATTTACAACTAAAATTGTGGGCTTATTCATCTTGCAAAAATAAGGATTAAATAGAAGAGTACCTAGTACAACAAACTTACAAAGTTTTAAAACTTCCTTCGTAAGTTTATACAATCAACTTATATTTGATTATAACTTATTAAAAAATGAAACCAAAATTATTCCTCCTAACCTGTTTACTTTTTACAGGCTCAATCGTATTGGCTCAATCTACTTATCTGTGGAAAACTGCAACCTCTAATGGTTACACGTATAAATATGTTACCAACGACCCATCGAAATCTCGTTTTTACACCTTAAAAAATGGGCTAACGGTAATATTATCACCCAACAACAAAGAGCCAAATATTCAATTCAGAATGAGTGTTAGAGCAGGAAGTAACACCGATCCAAAAAATGCTACTGGCTTGGCACATTATTTAGAGCATGTATTATTTAAGGGTACCGATAAATTCGGGACTTCAAATTGGGCAAAAGAAAAACCCTATTTAGATAAAATAGATGCGTTATACGAAAAATATAACAAAACAACTGACCCTGCTCAACGTAAAGAAATTTATAAAGAAATCGACAAAACATCTGGTGAGGCATCAAATTTCTCAATCGCTAATGAATATGATAAAATGATTGCCGGAATTGGAGGTAATTCATCTAATGCACATACATGGTATGAAGAAACAGTATATAATGAAGACTTTCCATCGAATTCTGTTGATAAATTTTTAGCCTTACAAGGGGAGCGTTTTCGTAAACCAATTTTTCGTATTTTCCACACAGAGCTGGAGGCCGTTTATGAAGAAAAAAATCGCAGTTTAGATAGTGATGGAGACAAACTCGACGAGGCAATGATGGCATTATTATTTCCTACCCATAATTATGGGCAACAAACTACTATTGGCACTATCGAGCATTTAAAAAACCCATCGTTAATAGAAATCAGAAACTATTACAACAAATATTACGTACCAAATAACATGGCGGCCATTTTTACGGGTGATTTTAACCCAGACGAAATGATTAAGAAAGTTGAAAAAACTTTTAGTTATATGGTTGCTAAGCCTGTTACTTTGTATACTCCAGCACCCGAAAAACTATTAACCACTATACAAAAGGTAGATGTAAATGGTCCAAGTGCTGAAATGGTAGAGATTTACTACCGTGGCTTTGCCGAAAATACGCAATCGAGCATGATGTTGAGTTTAATCAGCAGTATTCTTTATAATGGAAAGGCAGGATTAATCGACATCAACCTAAATAAGCAACAAAAAACGCAACGTTCTAGTGCGTCGTATCAGCAAATGAAAGATTATGGTGTATTTAATTTATCTGCCGCGCCACGTCAGGGACAAACACTAGAAGAAGCTGCTAAATTAGTTTTAGAGCAAATCGATTTATTAAAGAAAGGTGCTTTCGATAATGATCTTTTAAAAGCTATTGTAGCCAATAATAAATTAAGTTTTTTACAAGCCTTTGATAGCAATAACAACAGAGCCGAATTCTTATCGACCGAATTCGTATTAAACAGAGGTACAAAGTGGAAAAAAAATCTTGGCGATATTGAAGAATCTGCAAAAATCACAAAGGCTCAAATCGTTGCATTTGCGAATACATTTTTTAAAGACAATTATGTTATTGGATTTAAGCATAAAGGGGTAGATAAAACAACCATTAAAGTAGAAAAACCAACCATAACACCAATTAATGCAAATGGAAACCTGACTTCTCCATTTGTGAAAAGTATTTTAGATGCCCCCGTAAAACCAATTGCACCAAAGTTTTTAGACTATAAAAAAGATATAGCATTTGGAAAAGTAGGCATAGCCGAAGTATTAACAACTAAGAACAACGACAATTCTATTTTTAGAATGAGCTATCGATTTAACTTAGGGTCTACCAATTATAAATTGCTGCCGTATGCATCAACTTATTTAACTTTTTTAGGTACTGATAACTATTCTGCAGAAGACATAAGTAAAGCCTTCTACAATATCGCTTGTAGTTATAGTTTAAATGTTGGTGCCGAAGTAACTACCATTAACATTAGTGGTTTACAAGGAAATTTCGATAAAGCGGTAACCTTGGTTGAGCATATTTTTGCCAATGTAAAACCGAATGAAAAAGCATTGTCCGACCTAAAAACAAGTATTTTAAAAAATCGTGAAAACAACAAACTAAACAAAGGACAAATTATGAATGGATTAACCTCCTATGCACAATATGGTAGCGTAAATCCCTTTAATAACGTACTAACTAACGATGAGGTTAAAAATATTAAATCAGAAGATTTAATATATCTCTTAAAAAACCTGAACAATTACGAACATGTAATTACCTATTACGGCCCTAAAGATTTAACCACATTTAGTGCCGAGATTAAAAAAGAGCATTTATTACCTAAAGAATTTACTCCCCCCGCCCCTGCAAAAATATATGCCTATACTACACAAGATGCCAATCAGGTTTACTTTGCAAATTACGATATGGTACAATCAGAAATTCGCTGGTTAAGAAATACTGGTCTATATAATAAAGCAGATGCAGCTAATATCGAAGTGTTTAACAGTTACTTTGGTGGAGGTATGGGCTCGATTGTTTTTCAAACCATTCGCGAGTCTAAAGCATTGGCATACTCTACTTTTGCAACCTATGCATCACCCGATAAAGCGGATAAACAATACAGTATGGTTGCTTATGTGGGTAGCCAGGCCGATAAAATGACAGATGCGGTTAATGGAATGAACGAGTTGTTGAATGATTTACCACAGAGTGATAAATCATTCGATGGTGCAAAAGCTAACGTAATCAACAACTTAGAAACTACTAGAGTTACAAAAGATGGCGTATTTTTCTATTACTTTGCCGATAAAAAATTAGGCTACGATTACGATTCGAGAATTGATTTATACAAGGAGTTAAAACCGGTAACTTTTGAGAGCATAAAATCATTCCACAATCAAAAGATAGCAAACAAACCCTATACGTACTTAATTGTAGCTTCAGATAAGACAGTAAAGATGGAAGACATGCAAAAGTTTGGCACGGTAACCACCTTAACTTTAGAGCAGTTGTTTGGGTATTAAAGCATGGGGCTAGGAGCAAGGGGTAATTGAACTCCATGCTCCTAGCCCCTGGTAAAAAAAATCAGATGCGCCTACTCCTTTTTTGTTTTTTATGTGGATTAAGTTTCCAAACTACATTTGCTCAAAATTCTCTTGATGAGAAAATGAAATGGTATGCGTTAGCCAAGCCGACAAGCAACCTATTTGTGCACTTTGATAAAAATGTGTATTCGAATAACGAAACGGTTTATTTTACCGGTTACATTATTAAAGAAGGAAGAATACCTACGGCAATGCACAAATTGATGTCTATAGTTTTGATAAGAGAGGTAGATAGCGCATTGATTGCAGAGGATAAGTTTATAATGAGCAAGGGCCTATCTTTTGGAAGTCTAACTATCCCTGATTCTATTCCTACAGGCAATTATCGCTTCTTGGTATACACCGATAAATTGATTACCAAAATACCTGAACTGCTATTTATTCAAAATATTACTATCAAATCGAGTATAGATCCCTCTTTTAAGGCCAGTGTTAAATTGATGGAACAGGCGCCTACAGAAACCAGGTCAAATAAAATTCTCGTTTCTACATCCACTATAGATGGGCACTTCTTACCAAAGCCCACACAGATAAACTACAGCTATGGTAATTTGAAGAAAAGTACCGTTACAGATGCATCTGGGCAGTCGATTATCAACTTGCCCATTCATGAAGGCCTAAACGATCCAAATTTATACGTGAAATTAAAGTACGGAACGGATAGCACATTTATAAGTATGGGTATACCACAACCTAAAAGTAAAGCGCAGGTTAAATTTTATCCAGAAGGTGGGAACATGATTACGGGTTTAATTTCAAACGTTGCTTGGGAAGTTAAAGATCTTCAAAACAGACCCATGGCATTGAAAGCATTTCTTTATAAAAATCAAGAGGTTATCGACACCATTGAAACTGGAAGTTATGGAATTGGTAATTTTAAGTTAAAGCCGGAAATGAGTGCTAATTATTCGATTAAACTTGTTCATTCTAGCCTTACAGATACTACCTATAACTTACCAAGTACAATCGATAATGGTTTAACCATAATGCTACAAAATGCCTTAGTTAAAGATACGCTTACAATAAACCTGAAAAGCACTGCCAGATCAAAAATTACACTACTTGTTCATAATTTCAAGAACTGCTTTCTTAGCATTCCATTTAATCTAAGTCATGAGAACACGCGATTAAAATTATCACTTGAGGAAGTACCCAAAGGCTTAACCACGTTAACAATTTTAGATAGCTTAAATCGGCCATTGACCGAACGTATGTTTTTTGCGCATTATAACAGCGAACACAAAATTAGAATTGATATTGACAAATATATTTATACCCAACGTGAAAAGGTTAACCTAAAACTTAACCTAAAGGCTGATGAAAATGCAGTTGTCTCCATTGCTGTTGTGCAAAACAATAGGCTAGAATTAAAAAAAACAACCGATATTGAAAGTTATACGTACTTGTTAAACGAGCTAAGTTCGATGCCGATTAGTATCAATGGAAGGTCTTTTAATGATAGAAATTATTTAGAACAGGTACTATTGGTGAAAGGATGGAGAAGATACACATGGCAAGATTTAATTAATAATAAAACTTTCGACCCTACTTTTAAACTTGATAGCTTAAGAATTAGCGGACGAGTTAACACGCTAAAGAAGGCACTAAAAGCACCCTTTGTAATCGGTACAATGGGAAGTGAAAGTGTCCACCTTATTCCCACTACCCCTAGTGGTTCATTCGACTTTAATCATGATCAATTGATTACCCCGTTCGGCAAAAAAATGTATGTCTTTGTAAATGGAGGTGAAAAAATCGCTTCTGCAACTAAAGTTGAAATATCAAATACATTCTCTAATTTAAATCAATATTTGGCAAGCAATACTTCTACTGATTATCCTATCTTACCTTCAACCCTAGTTAACAATGCAGAATTAGTACTGAAGAACAACGAAAAAACGATCAGGCTTAAAGAGGTTATAATTACAAAAACAAACGACAATTCATTTCATCGTTCTGGAGCAAATGCTTGTGGGGATTATGTTTGTCCTTTTAATATTTTAAACTGTCGAAATCATATTGGGGATAGTGGAAATAGAGAGCCAGTTAAAGGAGTAGCTTACACTCCCATAAGTGGTAGTAGATCTAAAGTGGTGTATGAAGGTTGTGTTATTCCAGATAAAAACCTCTTTACTTTAGTAAAAGGTATCCACTTACAGAAAGAATTTTACCAGAACGATTATAAAGACCCCAATGAGCCTGCATTTTTCTCAACTATCTATTGGAATTACGGTGCTTTGTTAAATTCGAAAAAAGAAACCGAATTAAGTTTTTACACGAGCGACATTACCGGTAAATTTAGAATTGTAGTGCAAGGAGTCTCCAACAAAGATGTGGTTTATGCTGAACATTTTTTTGAAGTAAAAGAAAAGTAAACAAGTACTTTGACGAACTTTTAAGTTTGTCAAAGTATTTGTTTACTTCATATTCTAAACTTTGGCCGACCGTTCAATAATTTCCTGAACTACCGCCGGGTCTAACAACGTACTAATATCTCCTAAATTTGAGGTATCTCCTTCGGCAACCTTCCGTAAAATACGTCGCATAATTTTTCCGGACCTGGTTTTAGGTAATCCCGAAACAAAAACAATTTTATCAGGCTTTGCAATGGCTCCAATTACACGAGTTACTGTTTGTAAAATATCTTTTCGAGTTAAATCTTCGTCCTTATTTAAACTTGGATAAATAATGAAAGCGTAAATACCTTGTCCTTTTACCTCGTGAGGATAACCTACCACGGCACTTTCAATTACACCTGCATGCATGTTAATGGCATTTTCTACCTCTGCTGTACCAATTCGATGGCCTGAAACATTAATTACATCATCCACCCTTCCTGTAATGCGGTAATAGCCATCTTCATCCCTTAAACAACCGTCGCCTGTAAAGTATAGATTTTCGTAGGTAGAAAAATAAGTAAGCTTGCAACGTTCGTGATCACCATAAGTAGTACGCAACATCCCTGGCCAAGGAAATTTAATGCATAAATTTCCATTTACTCCATTTCCTAAAATTTCATTCCCATTTTCATCAACCAAAATAGGTTGTATACCAGGTAAAGGCAAAGTAGCGAAGCTAGGTTTTGTTGGTGTAACAAAAGCAATTGGCGAAATCATTATCCCTCCAGTTTCAGTTTGCCACCATGTATCTACAATTGGGCAGTTTTTCTTGCCTATTTCTTCATCTAACCAATGCCAAGCCTCTTCATTTATTGGCTCACCTACTGAACCTAAAACGCGTAAACTACTTAAATCAACCCCCTCAAGCGGTGTTAGTCCGAAGCTCATTAAAGAACGGATAGCTGTAGGTGCGGTATATAAAATATTTACTTTATGTTTTTCTACGATTTTCCATAACCTGGAAGCGTCGGGGAAGGTAGGAATGCCTTCGAACATCAACGTTGTAGCGCCTTGAGAAAGTGGCCCATACACGATGTAAGAGTGACCGGTTATCCATCCAATATCTGCTGTACAGAAGAATACTTCGTTCGGTTGATAATTAAATACATTAGAAAATGTGTATCCTGCATACACCATATAACCAGCACAGGTATGCACTACGCCTTTAGGTTTACCGGTAGATCCAGAAGTATATAATATAAATAATACATCCTCAGCATCCATTTCTTCTGCTACGCAATTTGCATCTACCAGCTTCACTTCGTCTTCCCACCAACAATCCCGTCCTTTTAACATAGAAACTGGTGTACGTGTATGGGTTAACACAATAACTTTTTCGATTGTCGGACAACCGATTAAAGCATCGTCTATTACTTCTTTTAATTGAATTTGTTTATTACCTCTATAGGCGCCATCAGCAGTAATCACCAATTTGCATGAAGCATCGTTTATGCGATCGGCGATTGACTTAGCAGAAAAACCGCCAAAAACTACAGAATGTATAGCACCAATTCGGGCGCAAGCCAAAACGGCAATAGCCAATTCTGGAACCATGGGCATATAAATACAGATACGATCTCCTTTTTGAGCCCCGTTTTTCTTTAATACATTTGCAAAGCGGCAAACCCGTTCATGAAGCATTCGATAGGTAAGCGTAATAGTATCTCGCTCAGGATCGTTTGGTTCCCAAATAATAGCAGGCTTATCGCCATTCTCAATTAAATGCCTATCCAAGCAGTTATCAGTTATATTTAATTTAGCCCCTTCAAACCATTTAATGTTTGGCTCACTAAAATTCCATGATAAAACGTTATTCCATTTTTGTTTCCAAAGAAAATTCTCGGCTATTGTGCTCCAAAATTCTTCAGGTTCATTTATGCTTCGTTGGTAAACTTCTTGGTACTGCTCAAAAGTATTGATTTGCATTGTTTTTTGGTTTGTTCATTGATGAATTCAAATATAGGGTTAAAAGCAATTGAAGAAAAGTTAAATAACCACAAAGTTTTACAAAGGATTCACACCCATATCCAGAAAGTTGAACCAATCTTAAAAAATATTTACTAATCAACTTGCTGATTACAAAAATATTTCTGATATTTGCACACTCTTAAAAAAATTAAGCAGCGAATAATAACATAATAAAAAAAGTCATGTCAAGAGTTTGTGATTTAACCGGAAAAATGGCGATGTCAGGTTTTAATGTTTCTCACTCGAACGTTAAAACTAAGCGCAAATTTTACCCAAACCTACAACTTCAGAAATTTTATATTCCTGAAGAAGATCGTTGGATAACCTTAAAAGTGTCTACTTCGGCGATTAAAACCATTAATAAAATTGGTATTTCTGAAGCGATTAATCGTTTCATGAAAAAAGGATATTTGTAAAAGCATTTGTCGGTTTTATCGGCATAAAAAATAAATAAAATGGCAAAAAAAGGTAACAGAGTACAAGTTATTTTAGAATGTACTGAGCATAAAACAAGTGGCATGCCGGGTATGTCTAGATACATTTCTACGAAAAACCGTAAAAACACTACTGAGCGTTTAGAATTGAAAAAATTCAACCCAGTATTGAGAAAAGTAACTGTACATAAAGAAATTAAATAAGTAAAAAGCTTATTTTAAAATTATAAAAACATGGCAAAGAAAGTAGTTGCAACCCTTAAAACGGGTACAGGAAAAGAGTATTCGAAAGTTATTACAATGACTAAATCACCAAAAACTGGTGCTTATTCATTCAAAGAACTTATCGTTCATAACGATCACGTTAAAGATGCTATTGCTGGTACACACAGCAAATAGTTCTATTCACGACTAACATAAGAGCCGTTCCGCATTAAATTGGGAAGGGCTTTTTTTATTTGAATACATATCTATGGGTTTATTCGATTTTTTCAAGAAAAAAGAAACCGCTCCTGAAGCTCAAGAAGCATTAGATAAAGGTTTAGAAAAAACTAAGGAAGGCTTTTTAAGTAAAATCACAAAAGCTGTTGCAGGCAAATCTACAGTTGATGATGATGTACTTGATAACCTCGAAGAAGTTTTAGTGACTTCGGATGTTGGTGTAACCACAACCTTAAAAATCATCGACCGAGTTCAAGCTCGCGTAGCTAAAGATAAATACTTATCAACTTCTGAACTCAATCACTTATTACGTGATGAGATCCAGCTTTTATTAGCCGAAAACAACAGTAACGATTTTCGTAATTTCGAATATGGCGACCATAAACCGTATGTAATTATGGTGGTTGGTGTTAACGGAGTTGGAAAAACGACAACGATTGGTAAACTAGCTCATAAATTAAAAGCTGAAGGTTTAAAAGTGGTTCTCGGTGCTGCCGATACCTTTAGAGCTGCAGCAGTAGAACAAATTAAACTTTGGGGCGAACGTGTTGGTGTAAGAGTGGTAGCACAAGCTATGGGTTCAGATCCCGCCTCTGTAGCTTTTGATACACTTCAATCGGCCGTTGCCAATAACGAAGATGTAGTAATTATCGATACCGCCGGTCGTTTACATAATAAAGTTGGCTTGATGAATGAATTAGGCAAGATTAAGAATGTGATGCAAAAGGTAATTCCAAATGCTCCGCACGAAATTTTGTTAGTTTTAGATGGATCAACAGGGCAAAATGCCTTCGAACAGTGCAAACAGTTTACTGAAGCTACAGATGTAAATGCTCTTGCCATTACTAAATTAGATGGTACAGCAAAAGGTGGTGTAGTTATAGGTATTTCTGATCAATTTAAAATACCAGTAAAATACATTGGCGTAGGCGAAAAAATTGGCGACTTACAATTGTTTGATAAAAAGGATTTTGTGAATAGTTTGTTTAACTAGCAAGGATAAAGGAGCAAAGAGCAATGAATACAAAAACGGTAAAGAAAGAAATCATCATCCAAAAACCTAAAATTAATGTAATTACTTTAGGTTGTTCAAAAAACACCTACGATTCTGAAGTATTGATGGGGCAGCTTCGTGGCAATAATTTAAATGTTGAGCACGAATCGAATACGATGGGGGCAAATGATATTGTTGTAATTAATACTTGCGGCTTTATCGATAATGCAAAACAAGAATCAATCGACACCATTTTACAATACAGTCAATTAAAAGACGAAGGTAAAATTGGAAAAGTAATTGTTACCGGATGTTTATCTGAACGTTACAAACCAGAATTAGAATCAGAGATTACCAATGTTGATGCATATTTTGGCACCAACGACTTACAAAATATACTTCATAGCTTAGGTGCAAATTATAAGCACGAATTAATCGGCGAGCGCTTACTCACTACCCCCTCACACTTTGCTTATTTTAAAATTGCTGAAGGCTGTAACCGCCCCTGCTCTTTCTGTGCTATTCCGTTAATGCGGGGCAAGCATGTATCGAGAGATATGAACGAGCTTGTAAACGAGGCCAAAATATTAGCTGCTGGCGGAACAAAAGAACTCATTTTAATCGCGCAAGATTTAACCTATTACGGATTAGATATTTATGGCAAACGTAATTTAGATGAATTATTGCGTCGTTTATCAGATGTAAAAGGTATTGAATGGATTAGATTACAATATGCTTATCCATCTGGTTTCCCAATGGAAATTTTAGATGCGATGAACGAGCGAGAAAATATTTGCAAATACCTGGATATGCCTTTACAACATATAACTGATAATATGTTGAAATCGATGCGTCGGGGAATTACAAAACAAAAAACCATCGATATTGTAAACGAAATCCGGGCTAAAGTTCCAAATATTGCCATGCGTACCACTTTAATTTGTGGTTACCCTGGCGAAACTGAACAAGATTTCGAAGAAATGTATAACTGGGTAGAAGAAACGAGATTTGATCGTTTAGGTTGTTTCACCTATTCACATGAAGAAAAAACACATGCACACAATTTAGTTGATGATGTACCCGAAGAAGTAAAACAACAACGCGTAGATGCTATAATGGAACTTCAGCAAGGTATTTCTTTCGACATTAACCAAGAGAAAATTGGCAAAACCTATAAAGTTTTAATCGACAGAAAAGAGGGTGATTTCTTTATCGGTCGTACAGAATTTGATTCTCCAGAGGTAGACAATGAAGTTCTAATTGATGCCAGTTCAGGTTATGCTGCAAATGGCAGTTTTGTAAATGTTAAAATAGATCGTGCAGAAGATTTTGATCTTTATGGACAGATTGTAAAATAATATGAATTGCCACTTTGACAATCTTTAAAGATTGTCAAAGTCCTGTTTATTTTGCAACTTGCTCGCAAGTTGTGAACGTTTTAAAATTACATGAAGGCTAAATATATCTCCTATCAAGAAACTCATTCATTTTCTAAGCTTGTGCTTGATTATGTAAATGATGAACCGTTTCTACAGTCGTTCTATAGCTATAGACCTGATTTAAATGGATTAAAACAAGCTTTCGAAGCAAGGAATTTCCAAGGAAATCGAACCGAACTTGTTGAGGTTTTAACTCGCCAATACCAACATATTAAAACCAATAAGGTCGTAAGTAATAATATTCGCCTCCTTGCAGATCAAAATACCTTTACTGTTACTACTGGTCACCAACTTAATCTCTTCACCGGACCACTTTACTTTATTTACAAAATTGTAACGACCATTAACTTAGCCCTAGAGTTAAAAATTGCTAATCCAGAAAAGAATTTTGTTCCAATTTATTGGATGGCTACCGAAGATCATGATTTTGAAGAAATTAATCATGTAAGTGTAGATGAAAAAAACATTAGCTGGATCCAACAAACAAACGGAGCAACCGGTAGGTTAAGCACAAAAACGGTTGCAGCCGCAATTTTGGCCTATAAGGGCTATCTAGGCATTTCTAAAAATGGAAAAAAATTAGCAAAACTAGTGGAGAATGCTTATTTACAAAATGATAATCTAGCCGATGCCACTCGGGTTTTAGTAAACAGCCTCTTCGAAAGATATGGATTAGTTATTCTTGATGCCGATGAGCCAGTTTTAAAAAAACAGTTTAGCAAAATTATAGAACAAGATATAATTGGCCAGCATAGTGAAGCAATTATCGAAAAAACGAGTAAGGCATTAATCGAAAAGGGTTACAAAACACAAGTAAATGGAAGAGAAATTAATTTCTTCTACTTAAAAGATAATTTACGAGAACGGATTATTCTGAAGGACAATTTATTCTCCATTAATCATACCGACATCCTTTTCTCTAAAGAAGAATTAAGTAAGGAAATAAAGGAACACCCAGAACGTTTTAGTCCAAATGTAATTATGCGCCCCTTATATCAAGAGGTTATTCTACCTAATATAGCTTATATTGGTGGAGGGGCTGAAGTCTCGTATTGGATGCAATTAAAGGATAATTTCGACTTTTACAAAACAGATTTTCCAGTTTTATTGCTTCGAAATTCGGCCTTATTAATTGATAAAAGAAGCGCTAACAATCTAATTAAATTAGGTTTTAACCTAGAAGATATTTTCTTATCAACTGATGAATTACAGAAAATATGGATTGAAAAAAATAGTAATTCTAGGTTAAATTTAAAGGATGAAACAAGAGCTATTCAAGCCATTTTTGATCAAATTAAGTTAAATGCTTTCAAAATTGACAAAACCTTGGAAAGTTCTGCCGATTCTGCCAAAACAAAAACAGTTCGCTTACTTGATCATTTTGAGAAAAAACTATTTAGAGCTGAGAAAAGAAAACATGATGTTTCTTTAAAACAAATTGAAAATGTAAAAAATAGACTTTTTCCAAATGGAGTTTTACAAGAGCGGGTGGTAAATATTGCACCTATGTATGTAAATTATGGAGAAGACTTCCTTTCTTCTTTAATCGAAAATTTTGACCCATTAGGAGGCGATTTTACGGTTTTGTTGCCTTAATGCAAAGAACATGGAGTCGCATTCATAAACACCCAGTCTCAATACGCAATACTCAAATCTCAATACCCTACAAAAAATGAACTTCATTACCTTTCCCGAAAATCAACTTAGAGCCTTCACCTATTCGGTATTTAAAAAAATCGGATGCAATAATGAGCATGCGGAATTAGCAACAGATGTATTGATTAAATCTGATTTAAGGGGGATCGACTCACATGGAGTAGCCAGGTTAAGTGGATACGTTAGGCTTTGGGAAAAGAATAGAATAAATGCTACACCAAACATCCGTGTGGTACACGAAACACCAACTACGGCTACAGTAGATGGCGATGGTGGTTTGGGCTTGGTAGTTGCTCCTTTTGCCATGAAAGTGGCCATAGAAAAGGCCGAAAAGTACGGAAGTGGCTGGGTGTCCGTTAAAAATTCAAATCATTTTGGCATTGCAGGTTATCATGCCTTGATGGCTGTTGAAAAAGATATGGTAGGCATTAGCATGACCAATGCGAGTCCGCTAGTTGCTCCAACTTATGCTAATGAGCGATTATTGGGTACCAATCCAATGTGCTATGCATTTCCTGCTGGTAAATATCCGCCTGTAATTGTAGATATGGCAACAGCGGCCGCAGCAAATGGAAAGTTAGAAATTGCTCAACGTTCGAATAAAAACGTACCAGATGGCTGGGTGCAAGATAAAGAAGGGCATTCTTCTATTAACCCTAACGAACTAAAAAACGGTGGCTCCCTATTACCTTTGGGTAGTGATAAAGATCATGGAAGCCATAAAGGTTACGGCTTAAGTGCAACCGTAGATATTTTATCTGCCGTACTCTCGGGAGCAAATTATGGTCCGTGGGTACCTCCGTTTGTATCCTTTTTAGAACCACCAAACGATCCAGTTGGTGAAGGAATTGGTCACTTTTTAGGCGCAATGCGAGTAGATGGGTTCCGACCAGCGGAAGATTTCAAATCACATTTAGATAATTGGATTACTCGTTTTAAGAGCGCAAAAACGATTGACCCTACAAAAAAAGTAATCATTCCGGGGGAGCCCGAATACAATTTTGAACAAGAACGAAAAGTAAGCGGCATTCCGATTATTGACGTTGTTGTAAAAGACTTAAATGAATTGGCTATTAAATTAGCCATTCCGAGCTTATAGGAGTATTGGGATTTGCGTATTGCGTAATACCGCTAGTGAATTCCTTTAAAAATCCTACTCCAACGTATTTTATTGAAGAACGAACCTTCACTGTCAAAGCTCATCCAAATAAACAAGGCTTTTCCAACAACATGATCTTCAGGCACAAAACCCCAATAACGCGAGTCGGCAGATTGGTGACGGTTATCGCCCATCATCCAATAATAATTCATTTTAAAGGTATATGATTTTGCAATTTTACCGTTTATATACCAATCATTTCCTTTATTTTCTACCGTATTCCCCTCATACGTTCTAATTGCTCGGTAGTATAGTGGCATTGTATTACTATCAATCTGTACTGTCCATCCTTTTGCAGGAATTTTAATAGGGCCGAAATTATCGCGATTCCACTTTCTATTTGGATCATAAGGAAACAACCCACCATTCTCTTCATGCTCAGCACTCTCTGCTGCCATCGTAACAGATTTTGTAAAATTTAGCTTTTTAAGTTCTGTAATCATTTCGGCAGACGCGTTAGCCAAGTAAGTATCATCAGATTCCTGTTGCATTTCTCCAATTGCAAATCCTTTATCTTTTAGAAGTTCAAGATTAATTTCTGTAGAATTGAACTGAATGCGATAAGGCATCATCCCAGTATTCTTCAAAGGTTCATCTTTACCATTTACATTGGCGATACCATTTTTCATACTAATTACATCCCCAGCTATTGCCACACATCTTTTAATATAATTTTCACGTTTGTCTATTGGTCTACTAACAATGGTATAATCGCTATTCGTTTTTGCCCAGCCATAAACCCTCAAGTTAGCATAATAGCTTGGGTTTTGATTCTCCAACATCACTGTATCCCCCTCTGGAAAATTGAACACCACTACATCGTTTCGTTTAATATCTTGTAGCCCTGGTAATCTTCTGTACTTCCATTGAACTCCATCCCAATATGCTTTTGTGCCAGTTATTGGCATAGTATGATGAGCAAAAGGAAACGCAACTGGGGTCATCGGAACACGGGCACCGTAATTTACTTTGCTTACAAATAAGAAATCACCGATTAATAATGATTTTTCCATCGAACCCGAGGGGATAGTGTAGGCTTCAATAAAGAATACCCTGATTACTGTTGCAGCAACTACTGCAAAAATAATAGCATCTGTCCACTCTCTGGTTTTACTTTTTTTCTTTTTTGTTTCGGCATTTTTATTTTTCTGCCAGAATTTATAGTTCATGTTGTAATTATCTTAATTCACAATTTAGTTTATTTGTTTGGGGTTAAGCGTATAGCGATTAGCGTTTTGGATGGATACACAATATCCTTACCGCAAAGTAAGTAAAGAATTCGCAAAGTACGCAAATCTTGTTTTTTTTTGAAACATCATACGTATGCATCCAAAACCCTTACCGCTTTACGCAAAACGCTTTAACTGAAATCAAAAACATCCGCAATACTATAAAAGCCTTGCTTGTTTTCTAACCACTCTGCCGCGATTACGGCACCTAATGCAAATCCTGCTCTATTATGAGCGGTGTGTTTAATTTCGATCTCGTCTACTTCCGAACTATAAACTACGGTATGTGTACCCGGTACATTTTCAATTCTATGCGATTCGATCAATAATTGTTCATTTTTAAACGCATCAGGAATAGCTGTCCCTACCACTTCATTTACCCATTCACTTTTACGATCTACTGCATCAATAATATCTTCTGCAATAGTCATTGCAGTGCCGCTTGGTGCATCGAGTTTTTGTGTATGGTGTATTTCTTCAACCTGTACTTCATACGCTGGATAATTATTCATCAGCTTTGCAAGCACCTTATTTAAATGAAAGAACAAATTAACACCAACACTAAAATTAGAGCCATAAAGTAGTGTATTGTTACTCTTTAAGCAATCATTTTTAATCTGCTGCAAATTCCCATACCATCCAGTTGTTCCAACTACAATTGGAAGTCCGGCTTCAAAACATTTATAAATATTTGAAACCGCAGCATCAGGAGCGCTAAAATCAATCGCTACGTCTGCTTTTTCTAAGTTTTCTTGTGTAAAATCGGCTAGGTTTTCTATCCCAATTTTAAGTACAATATCATGGCCTCTTTCGGTTGCAAAACGTTCAATAATCTGACCCATTTTACCGTACCCTAATAGTGCTATCCTCATAATTTGAGTGTTAATTTTAATGCTGGTGTAAATGAGTTATACCCATACATTGTATTTGAATTAATTACTGATGGACGAATATTAAAGCCTAATTTTTCATCCACATTTAAATATTTTAATCGAGCAGTAATATAAGCATCGAGAACATTTACTCCATAGGTTACTCCTAAAAAAATGAGCACGATTTCTCTATTACTTTTATATATATTTTTTCCAGTTATCAAATTATTAGTGTCTTTATATCCTGATAATGACCCATCTGGGTCTGGCTGACCATTATGCAAGGCTCGATATTGAAGTTCTTTTAAAAACAAGTTATACTTTTGGTTATTATCAATATACGAAAGTGTAAGCATTGTTCCAGCAACATAAATCCCTCCTATTTTACCAATTATAGCTAGTTTTTTGCCAAATGCTTTCCCTTCAATCTTATTATTCTTAATATCATCTACTATAAGTCCATAATTATAAACCTGCCCTAAACCCGGTAAAATTAAAGACCGTCTAATTGCCTTTTTACCTGCAATTTTCCCTCTATTTACGTAACCTGGAGAGGAAAGCGTATCAATTCTGTCCTTTTGGTTCGCTACGGTATCTTTTTTTACACTTTTTTGCGCATCCACATTTGTGAACAAAAATAATAGCACCAAAAAAACTAAAGAAAACTTCATTACCAATCTAAGAGTTCTAAAATTCGACTTAAATCATCATTCGATACAAAAGGAATTTCGATGGCACCTTTCCCATTTTCATTTACTTTTAATTTCACCTTAGTGGCGAATTTAGATGCTAAATCCTTTTGAAGTTTTTGATATTCGAAAGAAGCAGCGGCAGGAGCGGTTTTGGGCTTAACTTGCACATGATTAATACTTCGAACAAGATCTTCAACTTTACGAACCGAGAGCCCTTTATCTATGATTTCTTGATGAATAAACAATTGTTTATCCTGCTCTTCTACAGTGATTAACGCACGAGCGTGACCCATCGAAATTTTTCCATCACGGATGGAGGCCTGAACAACGGGAGGTAATTTAAGTAACCTCAAATAATTACTCACTGTTGATCGGTTCTTTCCTACACGATCGCCAAGCTGCTCGGGTTTTAGCTTACATTCATCAATCATCATCTGAAAACTTAATGCCACCTCGATTGCATTTAAATTTTCGCGTTGAATATTTTCAATCAATGCCATTTCGAGCATTTGTTGATCATCCGCAGTGCGGATATAAGCCGGAATATGCGATAAACCTGCTAATTTAGAAGCTCTCAAACGACGCTCACCAGAAATTAACTGGTATTTATTCGCGCCATTCTTCCGAACAGTGATGGGCTGTATAAGTCCTTGCACTTTAATCGACTCAGAAAGCTCATTTAAAGCAACTTGATCAAACTCAGTACGAGGTTGGTAGGGATTGGTCTCAATGTCGGCAATAGCAATATCGCTAATGTTGCCAATTTGAGCGGTTTCATTTAAAGAATCTACTCCGGCCTTGGGTGGATGTACTGAATCAGTATCATCTAAAAGCGCACTTAATCCTTTTCCTAAACCTGTTTTTCGCTGAAAAGATGTCATCTGAATAATTTATAGCGTTGCCGTATTAACATCTTGTTCTTCGGTTACTAAACCATTTTTACGAACAATCTCTCTGGCTAAATTTAAATAATTAATAGCTCCTTTACAATTTGCATCGTGCATAATTACCGATACCCCATAACTAGGCGCTTCACTTAAACGTGTATTACGTTGAATAATGGTTTCAAAAACAAGATCTTGAAAATGTGTTTTCACCTCTTCTACCACTTGATTTGAAAGACGTAATCTCACATCATACATCGTTAACAGAATACCTTCAATTTGCAATTCAGGATTTAAACGATTTTGTACAATTTTAATTGTGTTCAATAATTTCCCCAAACCTTCTAATGCGAAATATTCACATTGAACAGGAATGATAACCGAATCTGCAGCCGTTAAAGAGTTAATTGTGATTAAGCCTAAAGATGGAGAACAATCAATAATGATAAAATCATATTGATCTTTAATTTTCTCCAAAACCGCTTTCATTTTATATTCGCGACTGGTTAAATTTATCATTTCAATTTCTGCCCCAACTAAATCGATATGCGCAGGTAATAAATCTAAATTTGGTGTTTCAGTTTTAACAATTGCATCTAACGGGTCTACATCATTAATGATGCACTCATAAATACTATTTTTAATGTTACGAGGGTCGAAACCAATTCCTGATGTCGAATTTGCCTGTGGATCAGCATCTACCAGTAATGTTTTATATTCTAAAACCGCTAAACTGGCTGCTAAATTTATAGACGAGGTAGTTTTACCTACACCGCCTTTTTGGTTTGCTAAAGCAATAATTTTACTCATCTAATGACCTTAATTGAATAGGAATGTTTTTATCATTAATTCTTTAAAAAATGCTATTTTTGCATAGAATTAGGCATTTTTTAACAATTAGCTAAGATACGAACTAAATCATAATATTAGTATTAAAGCAATAAGTGTTTTGAACATCTTATTAACAATTTTAGCATGGTTACCATTATCTCCGGTACGAACCGACCCAACAGCAACACCTTAAAAGTTGCAAGATACTATCAAAACCAATTGGCACAAAAGGGGTTGAAAAGTAATTTGCTTGATCTTCAAGATTTACCAGTAAACTTGGTAGGTTCTGACCTATATGGGAAAAGAAGTTCTGAATTTGAGAAACTGCAAGAGCTGGTAACCAACACCAGCAAATTTTTATTCATTATCCCCGAATACAACGGAAGTTTCCCTGGGGTATTAAAGTTATTTATTGATGCGTGCTCATTTCCAGAAAGTTTCTATGATAAAAAAGCCTGCTTAGTGGGCGTTTCTTCAGGGAAATATGGAAACATTCGAGGCATTGATCATTTCAATGGAGTTTGTGGATATCTACATCTTCACGTGATGCCCTTACGTTTGCACATTGCAAATATTAAAAATGAGCTCAACGAAAATAATCAATTGTTTAAAGAAGATACCGTTAAGTTTACGGATGAGCAAATGGAGAAGTTTATAGCTTATTAAGTTAAGCGTATGGCGTTAAGCGTTTTGGATTCATAACGCTAAACACTAAACCTAATCCACGTATCTCCTTCATAACCAAAGATAAAAGAACCTGGGTGTAGCATTTCCGCAAAATTTTCAACTAACGTTACAACATTTGTAGCAATTCGTGATTTATTTATATCATCATTTAGCAAAACAATTCTGCCATTTTTAGCGGCAGCCCATTCTGGCCCAATCAACGATGGTACTTCACGCATTAAATCATTTAAAGTTTTTCCTGGTTCGTAATAAATAATATATACTGCACCCAAAATATCTGTTTCTAATATCCCCCCTGCTGCATTAATCTCATCTGCCAGCAATAAACTTGGCGTATTATTGGTATCTAAACAAGCAACCGGAACTTTATCCATAAATTTAATTTTATGAACTACAATATCGACACGTTCCTGTAATTGTTCGCGTAAATCTTCGTCCATTACACTATTTATCAACTCATTTAAAAAAGACATCTAATTTTATTTTTAGGTTAAGTGTAAGGCGTAAAGCGCAATAATTATTTGTTAATTTGTGCAAAAATAAGATTTCTAATCGATGCGTAGAACGATAATCAATATATTTTGGATTTTCTGTGTAATAGCCATAAGTGCATGTAGCCGAAATTCTGATCAAGAAGGTAAAAAGGTCTTCAATATTAACCTCGATCAAAATGTAACTTCATTAGATCCGGCATTTGCCCGTAACCAAAATGCAATTTGGATGATCAACCAAATTTTTAACGGTTTGGTACAGGTAGACACTGCCTTAAATACCGTACCTTGTATTGCTAAAACTTGGCAGATTTCTGATGATCAATTAACGTACACCTTTAATCTGCGTAACGATGTATTCTTCCAAGACGATCCTTTATTTAAGAATGGCAAAGGAAGAAAGGTTGTAGCTGCTGATTTTGCTTATAGTTTTTTTAGACTAATTGATCCTAAAGTTGCCTCATCTGGAGGATGGATTTTTAGCGACAAGGTTAAGGATGCCAATAGTTTTAGCGCTGTAAACGACAGCACCTTCCAAATCACCTTAGTTAAGCCATTCCCAGCTTTCATGAAACTCCTAACGGCTCAATATTGCTCAGTAGTTCCCAAAGAAGTTGTAGAACATTATGGAAAAGATTTCAGGAGTCATCCGGTAGGCACTGGCCCCTTTAAATTTAAATATTGGAAAGAAGATGAGATCTTGGTCTTGTTAAAAAATGATAAGTATTGGGAAAAAGATGGCACTGTCCAACTCCCCTATTTAGATGCGGTTAAAGTAACTTTTATAAGCGATAAACAGAGCGCTTTTATGAATTTTATTAAGAGAGACCTCGACTTTTTTAATAGTGTAGATGGCAGTTATCGAGACGATATATTAACCAAAAGTGGAAAAATGACCACTAAATACAAGGGCAAGTTTCAGTTAATAAAAGGACCTTATTTATGTACTGAATATGTAGGGATTTTGGTAGACCCTTCAAAAGAAATTGTTAAAAAATCACCACTGCAGTATAAAAAGGTTAGGCAAGCGATTAATTATGCAATCGATAGACAAAAGCTAATCAAGTATTTAAGAAACAGCATCGGCACACCTGCAACTAACGGTTTTATACCGAAAGGAATGCCTGGTTTCGACGCTACCAAGGTTAAAGGCTACACTTACAATCCGGCATTATCGGCAAAACTACTAGCTGAAGCTGGTTTCCCGAACGGAAAAGGAATGCCAGAAATAACTCTAAGCACCTCTACCACTTATAAAGATTTAATTGAGTTTATACAGGGAGAATTGGGCGCCATTGGTATGAATGTGAAGGTTGATGTTAGTCCTAGTGCCAGCTTACGCGACATGATGTCGAAAAATGAAGTTAACTTTTTTAGAGGCTCATGGATTGCAGATTATCCTGATGGAGAAAATTACCTTTCTGTTTTTTACTCCAAAAACCGTGTTCCTTTTGGGCCTAATTATACAGGCTATTTTAATGATGAATTTGACCGTTTATTTGAACAGAGCTATTATGAAAGTGACGACAAAAAACGCTATGAGCTTTATCATAAAATGGACAACATGGTGATGGAATATTCATCGGTAGTGCCAATTTTATATGACCAGAGTGTAGTAATGCTACAAAACAACATTAGTGGCTATCAGATTAACCCGTTGAGTTTGATGATTTTGAAGGGGGTAAAGAAGAAATAGGCATAAAAAAACCTCTGAAACCGAAGCTCCAGAGGTTGAGATTTATATTTGGTTGTTTTAGTTCTATTTTAATTTGCCAAGCTTATCAATTCTCATTGCTTTGTTTGGCATATGTTATATCAAATATATAATATAAATTATAATAAAACGAATTAACAAAATAATTATTTAATAACCAAATTTTTTATTGATTTCCTCCCATGCCTCCCATTTGTCCGCCTTGTTGGTCTTGTTTAATATCGTCGTTCTTAATCTTTTTCTTTTCAGTGAATTTAAGTTTACCAAATGTGTAGCTAAAATTAACTCCAAATGAACGCAATGGGTAATAAATCTGTGTACTTTGAAATACTTTACCCGTATTGTTTACAGAGTTGTTATCCGTTTTTATCTCTAAATTTCGGTGAAATGGATTTAACACATTTAAGCCTATACTTCCCTTTTTCTTTAGGATGTCCTTTTTAAATGCGGCGCCATAAAAATAAAAAGCATCCGTTTTACCTTGATACGTACGACGTGGAGAAGTTGCAACCCCATAGAGTTCTACATTTAATCCTTTTCCAAAAGCATAAGCAGAACGGGCAAATACATTAAACATAAAGTATGTTTTATTTATATCAACAATATCGCTAGTGATATCATAACTGTTCATGCCAATGCTGCTCATTAAAGTCCATTTTGGCTTAGGATTGTAAGAGCCAAAAAAGTTAAACCCAAAGGTTTTTAAAGACCCAACGTTGATATAAGATGTTAAGGTTTTATTTACGCCATTTTCTACGATGGGCGAAATTGAGTTTTCAATGATCCCATTGGTATTACGGAAAAAGATCGAAGCATTAATGATCGAACCTTTGATATAGGTAGAATAACCAAGTTCAAAATTATCGCTCAACTCTGGATTTAACTGCGGGTTTCCCTGCATAATGTTAAACTGATCGCTTTCATTACGGAACGGATTTAAAGAAGTTTGACCAGGTCTTTGCACTCTCCGGTTATAGCTTAACTTTAACATTGAGCTTCCTTTTAAAGTTTGTGCAATAATTACACTTGGAAATAAGTTCAAATAATCATTCTTTTCAACTCCATTGGCTTTGGTGTTAAAGTCAATCTTAGTATATTCTCCTCTTACTCCGCCTTTTACCTGTAGTTTTTTAGTGAGGTTAAAACTAATTACACTATATAATGAAGCTACATTTTGGTTGTACTTAAAGTCTCTTGATGAAGCGTCGAACTGGCTATTAAAATCTCGGAAGATTCCTTTTGCTCCAACTTCTAATGTGGTAGATTTACTGAATGGGTAGGTATAATCTGTTTGAACAGTATATTCATTGTTTTTACCTGTATTATTACTAAATGTTTCGAGCGCACCAGGATACAATGGCGAAGTTAAGCTATTGCTAAATGTTTGTGGCGTGCGGCCTGTAGAAAGCTGAGCGGATATAGAGAACTCCTCGCCTGCTTTTTTACTGGTTTTTTTGTAGTCCATGTTCCAATCCAGATTATTCATGGTCATATCCATACTACTAATGTTTTTCGACATTAGCCCATTAATTATATAGTCTGACTGGCCAGGGCCTCCATTCGAAAAACGATTGAACTTCGCTGTTGTACTGAAATTATTATAAGCGTTGAAATCGTAATCCAGCCCTAAACTACCATTAAATCCGTTTCTTTCCCATTTAGAATAACCATCTTGGGAGATTGTATTCGTTGAACCATTATTTAATGTGGTTTGGTTTAATGAAACTACCCTAGAGTCTTGGGCATAAGCAAAATTGCCACCCAAGGCGGTATTCACACTTAACCTACCTGTTTTTGCGGTAAGGTTAAAAGCACCATTATTTTGGCGTGTGCCTACCGCTGTATTTACACTCCCACTAACCCCTTCTGCATTCGATTTCTTAGTGATGATGTTTACAATACCCCCAGAACCTTCAGCATCATATTTTGCAGACGGACTGGTAATTACTTCCACACTTTTAATTTGCTCAGCAGGCATCATCTTTAAGGCATCAGCCACACTACTTGCCATGGTACCAGATGGCTTTCCATTAATCAATACTCTAACAGGCGCACCACGTAATTGTAGGTTTCCACTCATATCAACAGAAAGCATCGGTACTTTACGCATCACATCGGTTGCATCACCGCCAGCATTGGTTGCATCAGCTTCTGCATTATATACCATTCGATCTATTTTATTTTCGATGATCGACTTCTTACCTTCAATAGTTACCTCGCTCAATGTGTTTGCAGTACCAGTAAGTGAAATTGTGCCAAGGTTTTGATCTGGTTTTTCTAGTGTAGTTTTAACCACGATGCTTTTGGTTTTGTACCCCATAAAGCCAATTGATAATTTATACTCATCGGGTGCGATATTTTGCAATACCAACTTACCTTTTTCATCGGTCATACCGCCATTTACTGGCTTATTATCTTTCGTTTTTGTAAGGGATACACTCGCATAATCAATCGGTTTTTGTGTAGCAGAATCGATAACCGTTATGGTAATTCGGCCAGTTACTAAAGGTTTAGCTGGTCCGCCCATACCCGGAAACTGTGCCTTTACATTAAGCATAAGCAATAAAGACACACATAAAAGTAGAATTCTTTTCATCTAGTTGTTGTTTATTTTTATTTAATTAGTCTTGCAAAATTAGGTTTTGTTACAATGCTCCAAAGGAATTTTAGACGGCTAGGTGAGAATTGACGGCGAATGGGGAAATTAAGGCGGTGAAAATGCACGGCCCTCATCCGATGAGCATAAGTGACCTGCAAATGCTCATCGGATGAGGGCTATAAACTTTCGGACTCAAAGCTCTCGATTTCTTTCAAAAACCTTCCCGATTTCAGGATTGAGCTCCATTCTACCCCATAAAACATAATTTTGAACCATTTTTTATCCATATTCTTGATATCTATATTTTTAAACAGCCAAATACCCGCAAATGTGAATAAAGCTACAATTGGCATCTGGATAAACCAAAAATTTAAGGGTGTTTCGGTAATCATTTTAAACGTGATATTCCAAGTGGCAAAAACTGGCGCCTGCAAAAAACATATCCCGATTACTTTTACAGTCGAGGCCTTTAAACTTGCTAGCTTTTGCTGCATCTGAATAATATTTTCACTGCAATCTATTTGTCTTATGAGCACCAATTGATTTACATACATTCCAATAGCGATTAATGTGACTGCCAAATGAATACCTACAGAGAATTTAATAAAAATGGATGCAAGAGGTCCAAGATAATATAAAAAATAAGTGATTAGAGCGGCATAGACTATTCCAGTAACCACGGCAAACCATTTATAATTCCTTGCCGATTTAAGTGCATTTTTGGCCTTTTGTTGTTGAAGTTCATTTATTAATTTATGGTTGATGGATAGTGTTTTTTCTAACTTCTCATCGTATTGTTTCCAAAGGTTGATTATTTCTAGATTGTCCATTTTTATAAGGTTTGCGATCGGCGATGAGCGTAAAGCGGTTGAATAGAAACACAAACGCCTAACACCATTGCTTCACTTGTTTTTATTAAACTGTTGTTTTAATTGTTCTTTAATTCGTCCAATTTTTGTGGCAACATTGGTCGTACTAATTCCAATGATTTCGGCCATTTCCTTGTGCGATTTCTCCTCTAGATAAAGAATCATGAGTGCCCTATCTAGCTCTTTTAACTCGTTGATAAATTGTTGCAATGCATTTAAGTTAGTTTCTAAGCCTTCTTCAAAACTTTCGTCGGCGATTTCGATCAAGTGATCCCCCATTAAAACAGTATCGGTTGTTTTTTTCTCTTTCCGGTAAAAAGAAATAGCAACATTTAAGGCAATTCGATACATCCATGTAGAAAGTTTGAAATTAGAATCAAAACTGCTCCACGACTTCCATAAATGATAAATTATTTCTTGCGCAAGATCTTCTCGATCGGCTGCATTTTGGCAATAGGAATTACATATTTTAAATATAATTCTCTTATTAGCCTCAATGAGCGTTAGGAAATCGGGTGGAGCGGTTAACTTTTCTTGCATTGTTTAAATCATCTTTCCCTATTATTCGCAACAAGGTGGGAAAAATCACAATAAGGAAGAAATATTTTAACACGGGTGTATTTTTTAACACAGAGCGCACAGAGTTTCACACAGAGAAATAAAGAGATACCTGTATTAACAAATATTTCTTTGCGCTCTTTGCGTTTTAACACAGAGCGCGCAGAGTTTTACACAGAGAAATAAAGAGATACTTGTATTAACAAATATTTCTTTGCGCTCTTTGCGAATTCTTAATACTCTTTGCGGTTAACTAGCCCCAAATTTAACGCAAAGAAACGCAAAGTTAGCTCTGCGTTCTCTGTGAAAAACTCATTTTCTCTGTGGTTAAGAAACGCTAAACTACAAGGTTCACAATCTTCCCTTTAACGAAAATGATTTTCTTAGGTTCTTTACCTTCAAGATAACCTTGGATTTGCTCATTTGCCAATACGATCTCTTTTACCGCAGCCTCATCTAAACTTAAGCTTAAATTTAAATTCATTTTCATTTTACCGTTCACAGAAACTGGATAGGCAAACTCATTTTCTTCTAAGTACGCTGGGTTAAACGTTGGGTATGGAGTATTCGACAAATCAGTATGGTCTAATAATTCCCATAATTCTTCACAAATATGTGGGGCATAAGGAGAAAGTACAACCACAAGATCTTCTAAAACCTGGCGGTTTTTACATTTCAAATCAGTTAATTCGTTTACAGCAATCATGAAGCTCGAAACGGATGTATTAAATGAAAAACGCTCTACATCGTCTTGGACTTTTTTAATGATTTTATGAAGAGCTTTTAATTCTGCTTTTGTAGGAATAGAATCGTTTACATTAAAAACCCATTCTTCGTTATGGAATAAGCGCCAAAATTTACGTAAGAATTTAAACACCCCTTCAATTCCATTGGTGTTCCATGGTTTACTTTGCTCTAGCGGACCTAAAAACATTTCGTACATCCTTAAGGTGTCTGCACCATAGCCTTCAATCAACACATCAGGGTTAACCACGTTGAACTTTGATTTCGACATCTTTTCGACTTCTACACCGCAAATGTATTTGCCATTTTCAAGAATGAATTCTGCATCTTCAAATTCAGGTCTAAAGACCTTAAATTTTTCAAGATCTAAAATTTCGTTCTCTACTATGTTTACATCAACATGTAAAGCCATTGTTTTATATTCCTTTCTTAATCCAAAAGAAACTAACTTATTTGTACCTCTTCCTTCTTCATCAACCACACGATACACAAAGTTACTCCTTCCTTGAATCATCCCCTGATTAATCAACTTTTTGAAAGGCTCTTCCTCATTCACATAGCCTAAATCTTTCAAAAATTTGTTCCAAAAACGGCTATACAACAAATGTCCGGTTGCATGCTCAGAACCACCAATGTATAAATCCACATCCTTCCAGTAGGCTATGGCGTCCTTTGAGGCGAACGATGTATCGTTTTTAGAGTCCATGTATCGGTACCAATACCAGCTGCTCCCAGCCCATCCCGGCATGGTGCTTAGCTCGTACGATTCGCCATGGCAAGGCACCCAATCTTCGGCCCTACCTAGAGGTGGCTCACCACTTTCTGTTGGTAAATATTTATCAATCTCTGGCAAAACCAAAGGCAATTCTTCTTCTTGGATTAAATAAGGCAAACCATTTTTAAAATAAACTGGAATCGGTTCGCCCCAATAGCGTTGGCGACCAAAAATTGCATCGCGCATTCGGTAATTAACTTTTGCTTTACCTACACCTTCACGCTCTAACCAATGGTTTAAATACGAGATTGCTTCTTTATAGCCTAAATTATCAATAAACCCCGAGTTAATATATCTTCCTTCTTTGGTTGCATCCGCTTCTATATCTATATTTTTTTGCCCATCTAATATTTGAATAATCGGCAAATTAAAATGTGTTGCAAATAACCAATCGCGTTGATCGCCACTTGGCACACCCATTACTGCACCTGTTCCATATCCTGCCAATACATAATCGGCAATCCAAATTGGCACTTTTTCGTTATTTACAGGGTTAATTACGTAACTTCCTGTGAAAGCTCCAGAAACGGTTTTGGTATCCGCCATGCGGTCTAATTCCGATTTCTTTTTGGTTTGGGCGATGTAATTATCAATATCTTGTTGTTGAGCATCTGTAGTTAACGATTTAACCAACTCATGTTCAGGAGCTAAAACAATAAAGGAAACGCCAAAGATAGTGTCAACCCGGGTGGTGAAAACTTCGATGTAGTTGGCTGAACGTGGAGCGTGGAGCGTGGAGTGTTCTAGATCTTCTAAGCTGAACCGAACTGAGGCTCCAACACTTTTGCCAATCCAGTTTCGCTGCATTTCTTTAATAGGTTCTGGCCAATCAATTGTATCTAAACCCTGCAATAAACGCTCGGCATAGGCTGAAATACGCATGCTCCATTGCATCATTTTCTTTTGCTCAACCGGATGGCCGCCACGCTCAGAAAAACCATCCTTCACTTCATCATTCGCTAAAACAGTACCCAATGCTGGACACCAGTTTACGGTGCTTTCTTTCAAATAAGTTAAACGATATTTCAGTAATTGTACTTGTTTTTCTTCTGATGAAAATGTTGACCAGTCGCTCGGCATAAATGGCGCTACATCTTCATCACAAACTGCCTTTACATCAGCATTTCCAGCGGTTTGGAATTTCTCAATCAAGGTCGAAATATCTTCAGCGCGATCGGTTTCGAGGTTATACCATGAGTTAAACAATTGCATGAAAATCCACTGCGTCCATTTATAATAACCCGCATCGCTAGTTCTAACTTCTCTACTCCAATCGAAAGAAAATCCAATTTGATCTAACTGGCGGCGATACGTAGCAATGTTGGCTTCGGTAGTTATTGCAGGGTGTTGACCTGTTTGTATGGCATATTGTTCGGCTGGCAAACCAAAAGAATCGTATCCCATTGGGTGTAAAACATTAAAACCCTTTAATCTTTTATATCTCGAAAAAATATCAGAAGCGATGTAGCCAAGTGGGTGACCAACATGCAAACCTGCCCCTGATGGGTAAGGAAACATATCTAACACATAATATTTAGGTTTTGTGCTATTGGTTTCGGCCTTAAAAGTTTGGTTTTGCGCCCAATATTTCTGCCACTTTTCTTCTATCGCTCTAAATTGATAATCCATTGATCTTCGCTTTGTATAATTGCTGCAAAAATAGGAAGAAAAATCTGCTAAAACTAAATTTCTGGGCATGGAGCGCAAAGCGTTTTGGATTCAGATAGCGAGCAAGCTGAAATGCTCCTTACTCCATGCCCAAAGCAAAAGTTAAAAAATGTTAACACTCGCAAATCCTCCTTTTTAATTCTTAATTTGCTACGTAATACAAACTATATTTACATTTCTGCTTATCTTTCTTTATTTTCGCAGAAACAAAAAACTGATACATGGAAGAATTTGAAGTAAGCGAAGCTGCTAAAAAGACAAAAACCATATATATCTCTACTATTTTTAGTATTGCTTTGGTATTGCTAATGCTAGGTATGTTGGGCTTAATATTAGTTCATGCCAAAAACCTATCCAACTATGTTAAAGAAAACATTGTTTTAAACATAATTGTTGACGAAGGTGCTAAAGAAACCGACATTTTAGCCTTCCAAAAACAACTCAATGGAAATTCTGCTGTTAAGCAAACACTCTATGTAAATAAGGAAGTTGCTCAGCATAACCTAACCAAAGATTTAGGCGAAGATTTTGTTAATTTCTTAGGCTATAACCCACTCCTATCTACAATAGATGTTTATTTGAAAGCGGATTATGCAAATAACCAAAGCATTGACGCCTTAAAGAAGAGCTTAGAAAAAAATCCAATCGTTAAAGAAGTAATTTATCAGAGTTCTTTAATTGACATGGTTAATAAAAACATAAGTACTATTGGTTTAATTGTATTAGGTTTTGCAATTATATTATTGGTTATTGCAATTGCTTTAATAAACAACACTATTCGTTTAGCTATATTTTCTCAGCGTTTTTTAATCAAGAGCATGCAATTGGTTGGCGCAACAAAGAACTTTATACGTAAGCCATTCATTTTAGTGGCAGCTTTGCATGGCTTAATCGCATCTTTTATTGCAATTATTATCCTTTTAGGGATTTTATACTATGCACAAAAAGAAATTCCTGAAATTGTAATTTTAAGGAATTATACTGAATTTGGTTTCGTTCTGATTGCTTTGGTGGCGGTTGGCATTTTTATTACTGCTATTAGCACCTTATTCGCAGTAAGCAGATATTTACGTTTAAAACTTTACGATCTTTATAGATAATGGCAGAAAAACAAGCAGCTCCTGTAAAACAGGAACAAAAAGTAGAACTAGTTTTTAGCAAAAAAAACTACCAATTATTGATCATTAGCATTGCTATTGTAGCACTAGGTTTTATTTTAATGATTGGCAAAGAAGGTGATATTTACGACACCAGAAGGACATTAATTGCACCAATGACCGTATTATTTGGCTTCGCTTTCGGTGTGTATGCGATTTTGAAGAAATAGAGGTAAATGAATTTCTTCCAAGCATTTATCCTTGCACTTATTGAAGGGTTAACTGAATTTTTACCTGTTTCTTCAACTGGGCACATGATTATAGGTTCTTCTGTAATGGGTATCCAGTCTGACCCATTTGTTAAACTTTTTACCATCTGCATTCAGTTAGGCGCAATTTTATCAGTATTAGTACTTTATTTTAAACGTTTCTTCAAAAGCATTAACTTTTATTTTAAATTGATTATTGCATTTATTCCTGCAGCTATTTTTGGCTTCTTATTGAGCGATAAAATAGATCAAATGCTCGAAAGTGCAATGACAGTTGGTATCTCTTTAGTTGCAGGGGGTATTATTTTGCTATTCGTTGATAAATGGTTTAAAAACGCATCCATCAACACAGAAGAAGAAATTAATTATTTAACCGCATTAAAAATAGGTTTTTTTCAATGCTTAGCTATGATTCCTGGTGTTTCTCGCTCTGGAGCTAGTATTGTTGGAGGCATGAGCCAAAATTTAACTAGAAAAGCTGCTGCCGAATTTTCTTTTTTTCTAGCAGTGCCAACCATGTTTGCTGCAACAGGAAAAAAGTTACTTGATTTTTATCAAGAAGGACATACCATTACCACGCATCAAATTCAAGTATTAGCCTTTGGTAATGTTGTTGCCTTTATTGTAGCTTTATTGGCGATAAAAAGCTTTATAGGCTACCTCAATAAAAATGGCTTTCGGATTTTTGGATGGTACAGAATTATTGTCGGAACTATAATTATTGTATTGTTACTGTCCGGCCATAGCCTCTCTATTATTTAATTTGTAGCTTTGTAACCTGATTTCGAATTCAGACTATCTTATAGCTAAATCGTCATTGCGAGGCACGAAGCAACCCTGCAACGTGAGCAAAGTGGCATAACCCATCGCTTTAAGATTGCTTCGTACCTCGCAATGACGACTGTTTTTATACGATTTCAACATAAATTAAATCACCACTTTGGATCAAACACCTATTAAATTTCCTGATTTCGACTTTGCCGCTGGCGAATTGCTTTTAATTAATAAGCCTTATAAATGGACTTCTTTTGATGTAGTTGGCAAAATCAGAAATTCGTTAAAACCACTTAAATTAAAAGTTGGACACGCAGGTACACTCGACCCCTTAGCTACAGGACTATTAATTATTTGCACAGGTAAATTAACCAAACAGATAGACACTTTTCAGGCAGAAGAAAAAGAATATACTGGCACCCTAATTTTAGGGGCTACCACTCCCTCATTCGACATGGAAACTGCGGTGGATTCTGAGTTTCCTTTTGAACACTTAACCGAAGAACAAATTCACGAGGCTACTTCAACATTTAAAGGCGATATTGAACAATATCCACCTGCCCATTCGGCTGTAAAAGTAAATGGCGAACGCCTATATGTAAAAGCACGCTTAGGTGAAGAGGTCGAGCTACGTAAACGCTATGTAACTGTAAATGAATTCGAAATTACCCGAGTTGCTTTACCAGAAGTAGATTTTAGAATAGTTTGTAGCAAAGGAACTTACATTCGTTCTTTGGTATCTGACTTTGGGAAAAAACTAGATAACGGCGCTTACTTATCAAAATTAACACGCACTAGAAGTGGTAATTTTTTATTACAAAACGCATACGAAGTAGCTGATCTTGTTCAGTATCTTCGCAACAAAAGGGAAGAAAAGATTGTACCTAATGAAACGCATTAAAAATAAAAATACCCATTTTTTAAAAGAAGCAGTGTTGATTGCTTTTGGAGTAATTTCTGCTTGTTTTGGGTTAAAAAGTTTTTTAATGCCTAATCACTTTATTGATGGTGGTGTTACTGGCATCTCTCTTTTAGTGAGCCAACTTACGGGATGGAATCTATCCTACCTTATTTTGGCAATTAATATCCCATTCATTTTAATGGGTTACAAGCAAATTGGGAGGGGTTTCGCAGTTAAAACAGCCATTGCCATTATCGCTCTTTCCCTTGCTTTGGTCTTTTTGCCGTTTGCCCCAATTACGCATGACAAACTGTTAATTGCCTTTTTTGGCGGTTTCTTTTTAGGTGGGGGAATTGGTTTAGCAATGCGTGGAGGGGGTGTAATAGACGGAACAGAGGTACTTGCCCTATACATCAGTAGAAATAGTATGTTTACAGTAGGTAATATTATCCTCATCCTAAACATCGTTATTTTTGCATTTGCAGCCTATTTTTTAAATATCGAAACGGCTCTTTATGCCATATTAACCTACCTCTCTGCTTCTAATACGATAGATTTTATTGTAAATGGATTGGAAGCATATACAGGCGTAACAATCATTTCTGAGAAGAATGAAGAGATAAAGCACTTCATCATTACCAATATGAAAAGAGGCGTAACTATTTATAAAGGAGAAGGCGGTTATTTAGAGAAAAAGGACATCGATATCTTATATACCGTAGTAACAAAACTTGAAATGAGCAAGCTGCAATCCGAAATTAGACAAATTGACCCCGATGCATTTGTAGTTCAGCAACAAATTGCAGATATTAAAGGTGGCGTGGTAAAACGTCAGGCATTACATTAAATCATCGATGAAGATCTACCATCAACTTTCAGATTTCAAAAAATTAACCAATGCTATAGTTACCATTGGCACCTTTGACGGCGTACATTATGGCCATCAGAAAATCATTAAACGCCTATGTGAGTTGGCCAAAACAAACGGTGGGGAAAGTGTAATCTTAACGTTTTTTCCGCACCCGCGGATGATTATCGACCCTGAGGATCAAAGTTTAAAAATGATTAATACCATTAACGAGAAGGCCGAAATATTAGCTAATTTAGGGGTAAACCACTTAATTATCACCCCTTTTACAAGGGATTTTTCGAATTTAAGTGCGGTAGATTATATCAAAAACATATTAGTTGATACCATTGGCACTAAACAACTCATTGTGGGGTATGATCATCGTTTTGGAAAAGACCGTAAAGGTGGGATGAAAGAGCTAGAAACGTATGCTAAGGTGTATGATTTTAATATTGAAGAAATTGCTGAGCAAGATGTTAATGATGTTGCCGTAAGCTCAACTAAAATTCGTACTGCATTGTTAGCAGGTGATGTTTCTTTAGCTGCTTCCTATTTAGGTTATCATTTTTCAATTAATGGGCCAGTAATTAAGGGCGATAAAATTGGAAGAACCATTGGGTTCCCAACTGCGAATATTTTTGTTGAAGAAACGTACAAGCTTATTCCTAGTGATGGAATTTATGCGGTTACAGTAGAAATGGGCTTGGAGCATGGAGCTCAGACAACGTACAAAGGAATGGCTTACATTGGTCAACGACCAACTATTAATGGGATGACTCGCAATATAGAGGTTAATATTTTCGATTTTAATCAAGAAATATACGGTCAAACAATTAAAATGAATTTCTTAAAGTTCTTGCGTCACGATGTGAAATTTACAGGGCTCGAAGCATTAAAAGAACAATTACACCAAGACAAGCTAGATACGTTGAATTTCTTTAGAAGCATTTAAGATCAATATTTTTTAGTATATTTAAGGCAATGAGGTACTTTATTGCGGTATTACTATGTTTCTGCTGTTATTCGTTATCGCTATACGCGAAAAAGACGGAAGCAAGCGTAGTAGCTCAATATTCCGAAAAAAAGCTCCTAAATTTTAGCAAAAAGCAAAAAAACTCCTTAAAAACAGAGCTCTTTTCTGATCAGATCGACATTTTACACCATAACAATCAAAATCACTCGCTTGTTGCTATTCATTTTACAAAATTTATCCAAGGATTAGACATTCGTATGGTAAAAATCAATTTTGATCATACCCTCAATCCTATACTTTTTTACAACTTTATTTTTCAATATCTCTACCCTAAGCATAGTTTTTGGTAATTTTTATATTCCTTTTTAAAAATTATTTTACTAAAATTTTATAGCTTAACATGATTCATTTACCCGTACTAATTGCAGATTTAGGTCTGATCCTTGCCGCTGGGGGCATTACTACTTTAATATTTAAACGCATTAAACAACCTTTGGTTTTAGGCTATATTTTAGCCGGTTTATTGGTTGGTCCTCATTTTAAATTTATCCCAACAGTTTCTGATCATGCAAACATTACCATTTGGGCCGAAATTGGCGTTATATTTCTCTTATTTAGTTTAGGCTTAGAATTTAGCTTTAAAAAACTAGTTAAAGTGGGCGGTTCTTCTTCCATTACTGCCATAGTAGAGATTATTGGAATGAGTATTATCGGCTTTATTGCTGGTTATTTAATGGGTTGGAAGACTATGGATAGCATTTTTTTAGGTGCAGTACTTTCAGTTTCATCAACAACCATTATCATACGTGCTTTTGAAGAATTAGGGGTAAAACATAAGAAATTTGCAAATCTCGTTTTTGGGGCGCTAATTGTTGAAGATTTAGCAGCTATTTTAATCATGGTCTTATTAACCACAATTGCTGTAAGTCAGCAATTTGCAGGCATGGAAATGATTACATCCATTCTTAAATTAAGCTTCTTTTTGATATTATGGTTCTTAGGTGGCATTTTTATCATCCCCACTTTTTTAAAGCTTACTAAGAAATTCATGAACGACGAAACCTTACTCGTTGTTTCATTAGCGTTATGTTTAACGATGGTATTGTTAGCCGTAAAAGTTGGATTTTCTCCAGCATTAGGTGCCTTTATTATGGGGTCTATACTTGCTGAAACGCCACAGGCTGAAAAAATTGAGCATTTAACCAAATCCGTAAAAGATTTATTTGGTGCGATATTTTTTGTTTCCGTAGGGATGTTAATCGACCCAACTATATTGATCCAATATTGGAAACCAGTTCTTATCATTACCGGGATAACTATAGTAGGTAAATTATTAACCACCGGAGGTGGTGCTTTATTATCTGGTCAGCCGCTAAAAACTTCCGTTCAAACGGGGATGAGTTTAACCCAGATTGGTGAGTTTTCATTTATTATTGCCACACTCGGTTTAAGTTTAAAGGTAACTAGCGAATTCTTATATCCAATTACTGTAGCCGTTTCGGCCATAACCACGTTTACTACACCCTATCTGATTAAGCATTCTGAAGGATTTAATAATTTTCTGGTTAAAATTTTACCAAAAAAATGGATTGATGCCATTGGCCGCTATAGTTCAAGTACTGAAGGAATTACTACGCTTAGCGATTGGAAAGTACTACTTCGCGCTTACATTTTCAATACGATTATCCACTCCGTGATCATCATTGCAATTGTAGTTTTATCTTCGAGATATTTGCACCCTTTTATCGATGACCATATAATGGATGGTAAAAATGGTATTATCATTAGTGTAATTATCTCGTTTATTTCAATGGCTCCATTTTTATGGGCATTATCGATCAGAAGAATTCAAAAAATAGCCTATTCACATCTTTGGCTTAATAAAAAATATACGCGCGGTCCATTAATTGCCATAGAGGTTTTCAGAATTGCTTTAGGAATATTCTTTGTAGGATTCTTAATGTACGAATATTTTGATACTTGGATAGCTGCCGGAATTGCTTTGCTTTTAATTATACTAGGGATGTTTATTTTCTCCAGACGCTTGCAATCGTTTTATGACAAACTGGAAAAACGTTTCATGTTAAACTTAAATGCTCGGGAAAATGAAAATAATAAACCCGGTATCTTGCCATGGGATACGCACTTAACAGAATTAAAAGTTTCGCCAGAATCTGAAGTGGTTGGAAAAACATTAGCCGAATTAATGATTAGGGAAAAGTACGGTGTTAATATTGCATTAATTGAGCGAGGAAGAAATACGATACCAACCCCTGGCCGTGAAGAACGGCTATACCCAAATGATAAACTGTTATTAATTGGTGCCGACGATCAACTAGCAGCCGTAAAGGTCTTGCTAGAAATAGATTTACCTGAAATTAATGAAAGTACTTTCCCAGATAAGGAAATGACTTTACAAAAAGTAGTCGTAAATATGCTCTCCCCAATTTATGGTTTAAGTATTCGAAATGCAGGAATTAGAGAGAAAGCGCAAGCATTAGTTGTGGGTGTAGAACGAGGAGAAGATAAAATCTTAAATCCTTCGTCAGATTTTGTGTTTGATAACGGTGATGTAATTTGGATTGTGGGTAATAATAAGAAAATCAAAGAAGTGATTTAAATACTTATCTTAGTTTTTAATGAAGAAGATTGACCAAGAAAAAAGCGAGTTTTTAGATGAGATGATTGATCATTGGCAAGATGAAAATCTTATCGAAGAATCTACAGCCGAAAAACTTCGTAAAAGTTATGAACCGAAGATTTTCGATTGGCGAAGGCTTGCACAGTATTCGTTTTGGATTGCCATGGCGTGTGGAGTAATTTCACTTGGTGCTTTATTGATAGACAAAACCCTACTTAACTATATCGAAAAGCTTTATGACACACCAAATAGCTTAATTAGTTTGTTTTCTGCCCTGGCTGCTGCTGGACTATTTGTAATTGGATTTAAAAGAAAAAAAACAAAACCTGAGTTAATCTTTAGCAATGAAGCACTTATCCTCGCGGCAGTAATGCTTACAGCAAATGCCATTGCCTACTTCGGGAAATCGCTAAATAGTGGGGATAATCACTTCTCCATTTTAATTTTAATCGCGGTTATTATTTATGGCGTTTTGGCTTATGTATTTAAATCGAGGGTAATATGGATTTTTACGCTACTTTCTTTTGGGGCATGGTTTGGTACAGAAACGGGGTATTTATCTAAATGGAGTTGGTATTTTATGGGTTTAAATTACCCATTGCGTTTTGTGCTATTTGGTCTTGTACTTACTGCATCTTCCTTTTTACTAAAAGACAAAAAGAAATTCGACCATTTTTTTACCACTACTTACATCAGCGGTATGGTGTATCTCTTTCTATCGCTTTGGTTGCTTTCTATTTTCGGCAACTATGGCATTTTAGAAGATTGGTATGCCGTAAAGCAAATTACTTTATTTTATTGGGCAATCATTTCTGCAGCATGTTGTATCATCAGCATTTTTATAGGCTTAAAATATCATGATGAAATTGCCAGAGAATTTGGTATTACTTTTTTATTTATCAACCTATATACACGATACTTTGAATATTTTTGGGACAATTGGCACAAAGCCGTTTTCTTTTCGGTATTAGCGGTATCTTTTTGGTTAATTGGGCGAAAGGCAGAGAAAATATGGAAATTAAATGTCTGATGTTTTTTACCATCTTGGAAATCTTTATAAAATGTTTTTTCACCACCCAAGACACCAAAAAACGCCCTAGCTTGGGTGAGCTTGGGTGCCTTAGGTGGTAAAACTAGACAAAACACTACGATTTTCTAAGCTGTCTAAGATGGTAAAATTTAAAATAAATAAAATGGAACAATTTGATGAACGTGTAGATAATTACATTGAAAAATCTGCACCCTTTGCCCAAGAAATTTTAACACACATTAGAAAGTTAATCCATCAAGCATCGCCTCTAATAAATGAGACCATTAAATGGAGTTTCCCCCATTTTGTATATAAAGACAACATTTGCTCAATGGCTTCTTTTAAAGAACATTGTACATTTGGATTTTGGAAAGCTTCATTAATGGAAGATCCATATCAATTATTTGGAGATCGTGCAAATGCAATGGGCAGTTTAGGTAGGCTCGAGACATTAAAGGATTTACCTTCCGACAAAATTTTAATTGAGTATATTCTAGCAGCGTTAAAGCTGGATGAATCAGGTATGAAAGTTAAAAAACCGACTAAAGTACCAAAAACTGAAATAGCCATGCCGGCCGATTTTGCCTCCGAATTAAACCAAAATCCTAAAGCTAAACTACATTTTGAACAATTTAGCCCATCACATAAAAGGGAATATTTAGAATGGATAACTACAGCTAAAAGTGAAGCTACTAAATTGAAACGAATGGCAACTACAATTGAATGGCTTAGTGAAGGGAAATCATTGAATTGGAAGTATCAGAAGTAAGTTATTATTTTCCTAAAGCTAATTTCAAGGTTTCTCTATTTGGTTTCGAAACCGGAATTTTATCACCATTATTGATTAACAAAATACCACCATCCTCTTTTAGCCAACTCTTTACAAATAATGGGTTAATTAAATGAGTATTTGTAGCAACTGACTGAGTATTACGAACTTCCCATATCACCCCCACCAGTGCAAATAAACACCAGTTTGCTTAATCACCAAATACAATGCCAACGCAAACAAGAAAATTGCAATTGCACGGTTAATAATATGGCTACTCAAAGCAAACTTTTCTTGAATGTATTTTGCAAAATGGGCATAGCCATATAAAGCTATTGCAGAACCCAATCCAGATCCGATGCTAAAAATAATTAGCGATAAATAATTGGTTTGAATCCAATCGTGCAAAATCACATAATTGCCAAAAAATAACCAAAATGGAATTTGAACCGGATTTATCACTCCTAATAACATCCCATAAAATACACTTCCTTTTCTACTCCTATTATCTTCTGCTTTTGTTTTAGGCACCTTTTTGCGATTAATCCAAGTTAGGGTACCCATTACAATAAAGAGCATAATCATAAAGGCATCTACATATGTCTCCAACCTTACTTCGCTTATATTTGAATCCAAATTTACGTCGCTCGAAATCCATCGTGCAAAACGCATCATACCAAAAGTAAAAAGCACTTCTACGCACGAAAAAGATAGGATAAAGTATAAGGCCTGCCGCATTCCTTTATTGATGGTAAGCTGAGCAACCGTTAAGTTAATATTCCCCGGAGGGATATAACCCATGGCATTTAAAACAACGCCTATAATAAAGGTTAATAAGAGCATAGTTTTGCTAAGATACTATTTCAGATGAGCTTTTAAAAATTGACCTGTGTAAGAATTTTTTGCTGTGCGCAAATCTTCTGGGCTACCCTCAAACACTACATTCCCTCCTTTATCGCCACCCTCAGGGCCTATATCAATCACCCAGTCGGCACATTTAATCATATCCATATTGTGCTCAATCACTAAAATAGTGTTTCCCTGCTCAATTAAAGTATTTAACGCTTTCAATAATTTTTTAATGTCGTGGAAATGCAAACCTGTAGTCGGTTCATCAAAAATGAACATCGTTTTATGGGCATTGTTTCCTTTAATTAAAAATGAAGCTAACTTAATACGCTGGGCCTCACCACCCGATAAAGTATTTGAAGACTGCCCAAGATGCACATAACCTAAACCTACATCCAATAAAGGATTTAACTTCTGCAATATTTTTGGTTCTTTCGCAAAAAACCCGACCGCTTCTTCTATGGTTAGATCTAAAATATCTGCAACATTTTTATCTTGGTAAGTAATATCTAATACTTGTTGCTTAAATCTTCTTCCACCACAGGTTTCACAAGGCAAATAGATATCTGCCATAAACTGCATTTCTATTTTCACTTCTCCTTCGCCCTGGCAAGTATCACAGCGCCCCCCCTCTACGTTAAAAGAGAATGCAGCGGGTTTTAGTCCACCTGCTTTTGCAGCAGGCAAGGCCGAAAACAGAGCCCTAATATCATCCCAAGCCTTTACATAAGTTACTGGATTAGAACGTGATGAACGACCAATTGGATTTTGATCTACCATCTCTACTTGGCTAACCAAATCAATGTTTCCAAATATGCCATCATAACTCCCGGTTTGTTCGCCGGCGTAGTTTCCAATTGCTTTTTGCAAAGCAGGATACAAGATCTTTTTAACTAAACTCGTTTTTCCTGAGCCCGAAACACCACTTACGCAAGTAAAAACGCCCAAAGGGAATTTAACATCTATATTTTTTAAGTTATTCTCTCGTGCACCTTTAATAAGAATATGATCTTTCCATACCCTTCTTTTTGTTGGAACAGCAATTTCTTCCTTTCCAGCTAAATAACGACCAGTTAATGAGTTTTTATCTTTAATAATTTCTTTATAAGTGCCACTAAACACCAAATTTCCACCATGTGTGCCGGCTTCAGGACCAATATCAATAATATGATCGGCCGCTTTCATCATTTCTTCTTCATGCTCTACCACCAAAACCGTATTACCCACATTTCGTAAAGATTGTAGCACTTCGATAAGTTTATGCGTATCGCGAGGATGCAAACCAATACTAGGCTCATCCAGTACATAGACCGAGCCTACCAAGCTACTTCCTAACGAAGTGGCTAGGTTAATTCGTTGACTTTCGCCTCCTGATAAGGTATTTGATAATCGATTTAGTGTTAAATAACCCAAACCCACATTGTTTAGATACAAAACACGATTGGTGATTTCGGCCAAAAGACGCTTTGCTATTTTTTGCTCCGTATTGGATAGTGTTAGATTTTCAAAGAATGGAAGAATGGTCGATAATGGCATCAAAACCATATCCAATATCGATTTACCACCAATTTTAACATACGAAGCATCTTTCCTTAATCTAGTCCCTTTACAATCAGGGCAAACCGTTTTTCCACGATAACGTGATAACATTACCCGATATTGGATTTTATAGGTCTGCTCCTCTAGTTCTTTGAAAAACTGATCAAGGCCAGCAAAGTATTTATTACCCGTCCAAATTAACCTTTGTTGCTTCTCAGTTAATTCGCTATAGGAGCGATGAATCGGGAAGTCAAATTGATCTGCATTTTTGATAAATTTCTTTAACCAATCGCCCATTTTTTCTCCCCGCCACGGGGCGACAGCATTATCGTATAGGCTTTTGCTTTTATCTGGAATAACTAAATCTTCGTCTATTCCAATCACATTCCCATATCCTTCACAACGCTTACAAGCGCCATAAGGGTTATTAAAGCTGAAGAAGTTAGGTGTTGGTTCTTCAAATTTTACACCATCAAGTTCAAAACGATCGCAAAAGAACGTTTGTTTACCTTCGTACTCAACAAAGCAATCACCTTTTCCTTCAAAGAATGCTGTTTGCACTGAATCTGCTATTCGACTTAACGTCTCTTCTTCTTGATTAACTACAATTCGGTCTATTAATATCCGAATGGTATTGGTATCGGTTAATTCTGTATCTGCTACTGATGGATCGGCTAGAACCTCCTCAATTTTTGAAATTACTCCTTTAAAATAGACCCTTAAAAAACCCTTTTGTAATAACACAGCCAGTTCTTCTTTAATACTCCGGTTATTGTGTGGATGTAATGGGCAAAATATCGTTACCACACTTTCATCACCCAAACCAATAATAAAATCTACAACCGTAGTAACCGAGTCTTTTTTTACAATTGCACCCGAAACCGGAGAATAAGTAACTCCAATTCTTGAAAACAACAATTTGAGATAGTCGTATATTTCAGTAGAGGTACCAACAGTTGAACGGGGGTTAGAAGTGATCACTTTTTGCTCGATCGCAATCGCAGGAGCAATCCCTTTAATATAATCAACATCCGGTTTATTCATACGCCCCATAAATTGTCGGGCATACGACGATAAGCTTTCAACGTAACGACGTTGACCTTCGGCATATAAAGTATCGAATGCCAATGATGATTTTCCGGAGCCCGACATTCCAGTAATTACTACTAGTTTGTTTTTTGGAATAGCTACGTCAATGTTCTTGAGGTTGTGTACCCGTGCTCCTTTTATAATGATGTGTTGATGTGGATCTTTATCTATTTCCTTGCTCATTTACCGCTTTCTAGAATATGGCTAATATACCCAAAATTATCATTTTGACTTAAACCGCTTCAAAAATAAGACGGGTTTTATAAAATTTCACATTTTTTAACATATTTTTTATTGTATTATCAAAAAAAAATCCGTCATTTGGATTTATAACTCACACAAGTTAGAAACCAATATCTTAAAACTAAGGAGAAAAGCTATAGATTAAAAAGCTACTTTATTTATTTTCAATAAAACAAAGGAATTTTAATTACGCACTCCTATGAAATTACAGCAGTATAGTGATCAGGATTTGGTGAAGTTATATCTTAACGGAGAAGAGTCTGTTATAGCAGAACTATTAAGACGCCACAAATCAAAAATTTATACATCTATTTATTTATTGGTTAAAGATCAATATTTAGCAGAAGACATATTCCAAGATGCTTTTATCAAGGTAATTAATACCCTACGAAGCGGAAGATACAACGAAGAAGGTAAGTTTTTACCATGGGTAATGCGTATAGCGCATAACTTGGTAATCGATTATTTTAGACGCGAAAAACGCACTCCCGTTATTACCAGTGCAGATGGAACGGATGTTTTAAACCTTATTCAAATTCTCGAAGAAAGTACCGAAGAACGTATGCTTCGAGAACAAACTCATGTAGATTTAAGAACAATGATCCAATTGTTGCCCGACGAGCAAAAAGAAGTATTAATTATGCGTCATTATGCCGACCTTAGTTTTAAAGAAATTGCCGATTTAACAGACGTAAGCATCAATACTGCATTAGGGCGGATGAGATATGCACTTAGTAATCTTCGTAAAATGATGAAAGTGAAGGAGGTAACTACAAAAGGGGATTAATATTTTTTTGACCTGCATAAAATTATATGTATATTCAATAAAATAAAGAATAATAAAAGTCGTTAAGATTAAAACTTAAAACATATTTTCTGCGTATGGTTAAAACCTCTACTTCTCTTAATTCTGTAAATTTCTCTAGCCCAGCTCCTGCCGAAAAAGCAGTAGAGCAAGCTAAAACCCAAGATGAAATGTTTTACGACAGCATCAAACCCCAATTAGATAAGCTAATAAAAGATCCATCAAACGAAACCGTTGAGAAGATCTTAGCTTATGCTAAAAAGAAGTAATTTACAAAACTAGTTAAGCTATTACTTTGACAAACTTTAAAAAGTTGTCAAAGTAATAGCTTTTTTTATATCATAACCTTGCAATAATTTAAAAGTTAAACAGCTACCGGTTTAAAAATCCATACCTTTACTTAGTGTAAGTAAAACACTAAGTAAATGATTAACAAAAACCTCCTCCCTTTAACACTTGGTGGTTTAGGAATCGGAATTACAGAGTTTGTAATGATGGGCCTACTACCTGATATCGCAAAAGATTTAGCCATTACCATTCCTCAAGCAGGTTATTTAATTTCAGCTTATGCTCTTGGCGTTGTTATAGGAGCCCCCTTATTGGTAAGTATTGCTGGTAAATATCCACCAAAAAAAATATTGATTGTTTTAATGATACTATTTACGGTATTCAATGCATTCTCTGCTTTTGCCCCAACATTTAACACCTTGTTTGTTGCGCGTTTACTTTCAGGTTTGCCTCATGGTGCCTTCTTTGGTGTTGGCTCTGTGGTGGCAAGTAGAATTGCCGAAAAAGGGAAAGCAGCCCAAGCAGTTTCACTGATGTTTGCAGGATTAACCATAGCCAATATCATTGGCGTTCCCTTAGGTACTTTTATCGGGCATCATTTCTCGTGGCGTTTTTCATTTGCAATTGTAGTATTCGTTGGATTGATTACACTATGGAGTTTAAAAGCATTGTTGCCCGCTTTACCTGCCAGCGAAAATCGGGATTTAAAAAAAGAACTTGGCTTTTTCAAAAAGCAGGATGCCTGGATTATCATATTCATGATTTCTATCGGAACAGGAGGATTATTTACTTGGTATAGTTACATATCACCTTTAATGACCACTGTTGCAGGCTTTTCAGCAAATAGTGTTACTTACATATTAATGCTTGCCGGTATGGGCATGATGGTGGGAAACTTTTTTGGAGGTTACTTGGCCGACCGTTTCTCGCCAGCAAAAGCATCGGCAACGCTTTTATTGGTAATGGTATTAACCTTAATTATTGTTCACTATGTTTCATTCAACCCAATTTTAGCGTTGGTGATGACTTTTATTACGGGAGCAGTTTCTTTTGCTCTAGCAGCTCCAATTCAAATGTTGATGATTAATACTGCTAAAGGTTCAGAGATGATCGCTGCCTCCGTTAGTCAGGCTAGTTTTAATATCGGGAATGCATTGGGTGCCTTTTTTGGAGGTTTACCTTTAGTTTATGGTTACGATTATACTTCACCAGCTTCTGTAGGGGCTGCAATGGCGTTTATTGGTGCACTATTTGCCTTTTGGTTAATATTGAAGAGTTCTGTCTTAAAGAGGTATGAGTTAAGTAAAGCTTAGCGTAAGGCGTTTGGCGCTTAGCGTTTTGGATTACAAGCAATCTCTTGTAAAATTTTAGATTCATCGTAGATTCTGATTCCACAAACGCTCTTCGCTTCACGCTAAACTTAATTGGAAATCTTACTATATTTGCGCATGCTCAAGAAAGAAAGGTATCGTCATTTTGTAGCACATTTTGCTGCCAAACAGCCAAATGCAGAGACTGAACTTCATTATAACAATCCTTATCAATTACTAGTTGCGGTAATTTTATCTGCGCAATGCACCGATAAAAGGATTAATCAAGTTACACCGGCATTATTCCAACGTTTTCCAAATGCAAAGGCACTTGCTAATACAAGCCCAGATATTGTATTTGATTACATCAGAAGTGTAAGCTATCCGAATAATAAAGCTAAGCATCTAGTCGGAATGGCCAACATGTTGGTTCACGAATTCAATGATCAAGTTCCTTCAGATATTGATCAATTACAAAAGATGCCTGGCGTTGGTCGAAAAACAGCAAATGTAATTGCATCTGTAATTTATGACGCCCCAGCAATGGCCGTCGATACTCATGTTTTTAGGGTAGCTAACCGGCTTGGCTTAACTAAAGGGAAAACACCCCTTGCTGTAGAAAAAGATCTTGTTAAAAACTTACCTGAGCATACCATTGCAATGGCTCACCATTGGCTCATTCTCCATGGCAGATATGTATGTGTTGCTCGCAGTCCAAAATGTAATACGTGTGAACTTACTTATTTCTGTCAATACTTTGAGAAACTGATTAAAACTAAAGAAATTAGCTTAACTGTTGATAAATAAAATTTATTTTTCGAAATATTTGTATTTATCAAAATAAAATTGATATGTTTGCTAAAGTTATTAGTAATTATAATTTATTTATTAGCCGATACATTATTATATATTTAGCCTCAGATGAAACAGATTAAAGACATGAATCCAAACACAGAAAAATTAAAAGCTTTACAATTAACTTTAGATAAGTTAGAAAAATCGTACGGAAAAGGATCAGTAATGAAACTTGGTGATCAAGCTGTAGAAGCCATCGAGTCTATTTCTACTGGTTCAATCAGTTTAGATATTGCTTTAGGCATTGGTGGTGTTCCAAAAGGGCGTGTAATTGAAATATATGGTCCAGAATCATCTGGTAAAACAACTTTAGCTACACATATTATTGCAGAAGCTCAGAAAAAAGGCGGCATTGCAGCGTTTATCGATGCAGAACATGCTTTCGACAAGTTTTATGCTAAAAAATTAGGAGTTGATGTCGATAATCTATTGATTTCTCAGCCAGACAATGGTGAGCAAGCTTTAGAAATTGCAGATAATTTGATCCGTTCAGGTGCAATTGATGTAATTGTAATTGACTCTGTAGCTGCATTAGTACCAAAGGCCGAGATTGAGGGTGAAATGGGTGATAGCAGAATGGGCTTACAAGCACGTTTAATGAGTCAAGCCTTACGTAAATTAACAGGTACCATTTCTAAAACAGGATGTTGCTGCATTTTCATCAATCAATTGCGTGAAAAAATTGGAGTAATGTTTGGCAATCCAGAGACCACTACCGGAGGGAATGCTTTAAAATTTTATGCTTCAGTTCGTTTAGATATCAGAAGAACTTCACAGATTAAAGATTCAGATGAAGTATCAGGTAATCGTGTAAAAGTTAAAATTGTTAAAAACAAAGTTGCTCCTCCTTTCCGAATTGCCGAATTCGACATTATGTTCGGAGAAGGAATCTCAAAAACTGGAGAAATTATAGATTTAGGGGTTGATTTTAACATTATCAAAAAAGCAGGCTCATGGTTCTCTTATGGAGACACCAAGCTAGGGCAAGGCAGAGATGCTGTTAAACAATTGTTAATGGATAATCCAGAACTATCTGAAGAAATCGAAGCAAAAATTAGAGCAGAGGTAACTGGCGAGAAATTAGAAGAAAAGGAACTATAAAAGCTTTTTAATATTTAACAGCAGATGAGCAGATTTAACTATTAAAATCTGCTCATCTGCTGTTTTTTTCCTACACGTTATGCAAAAGCACTGTCTCTACGTTCACCTAATCCACCGGCCTTCCACTTTTCGGCCTGCACAACCCTCGCCAAAGCACTAACTTCAAAAGAAAAGCGGGCAGCCGGGAGTTTTTCTTTACTTTTTGCGAAAAACCCCAAAGGGCTCTCGAAGACCCTTAAAAACTAAAAGACCCTGAGAAAAAGTAAAGAATACTATCTAAAACTCGAGGCTTTAGGTGCTTGTTGACCCTCTGGCTGTGTATACTTCTTATCCAATTTAATAATAGAATAAGCAGCAATAATCATCCCAGCTATCAGTAACAACAAACCAATATAACTCTTCTTCTTATCTTGCTTAATTACCCAAACCAAAAAGATAATTAAGGGAAGAAGTAATAACCCGAAAAAAATATAACTAGGTGCTGCCATAATCTTAATTTAAAAATTCATTCTTGCCATTGGTGAAATGTCTTGTCCTACAAAATCACCAGCTAAAAATTTGTGATAACCAGCAATCGCAATCATTGCAGCATTATCAGTACAATATTCAAAAGCAGGAATATATACATTCCATCCCATACTCTCTTTCGCATCAATTAAAGCTTTGCGTAAGCCCGAATTAGCCGAAACACCTCCAGCAATTGCAATTTCATAACAATTATATTGCTTCGCTGCCTTTTTTAGCTTATTCAATAATATATTTACAATACTATGTTGAACAGATGCGCAAATATCGTTTAAATTCTCTTCAACAAACAATGGATTTTGCTTTTGATTGTCTCTTATAAAATAAAGTATAGCCGTTTTAAATCCACTGAAACTATAATTCAAATTTTGAATTTGAGGTACAGGAAATTTAAAAGCTAATGGATTTCCAAGCTGTGCATACTTATCTATTAAGGGCCCTCCAGGATAAGGCAAGTTTAGCAACTTAGCTGTTTTATCAAATGCCTCTCCAGCAGCATCATCTAAGGTTTCACCCACAATTTCCATATCAAAATAATCCCTCACCAAAACAATTTGTGTATGTCCGCCCGAAACGGTTAGACATAAAAATGGAAACTTTGGCTTTGGTTCATCAATAAAATGTGCTAAAATATGTGCTTGCATATGATTAACAGCTATTAAAGGTAAATTTAGGCCTAAAGCAAATGATTTAGCAAAAGAAACTCCAACCAATAAAGCGCCTAATAATCCTGGTCCTTGCGTAAAGGCAACCGCATTAACATCCTTTTTGTTAACTTTGGCAAGTGCAAGTGCTTGCTGAATCGCTGGCACAATATTTTGTTGATGAACCCTTGAGGCTAATTCTGGGATTACACCCCCATAATTTTCATGAATTGTTTGGTTTGCAATAACATTGGCAGTAATTTTGCCGTTGTTACAGATAGCAACAGAAGTTTCGTCGCAAGAAGATTCAATGGCAAGTAATACAGACACGTGATTATTAATTAAGCTACAAAAATATTAAAAAACTATTAAAAATTCTGCTTTGGACTATTGCATCAATTGTTTTATTGCTTGCAATCGTAATTTTCTCGCTTCAATTTAAGCCAGTACAGACGTATGCTGCAAAAAAAGCGGCAGCTTACTTATCTAAAGAGCTAAACACAACCATTACAATTGGCAGTTTATATGTGAAACCATTTAAATCTTTAGTGCTTGAAAACTTAATTGTCTTAGATCTTCAAAAAGATACACTCGCAAATTTCCCAAAGTTTACTGTAGATTTAAATAGACTATCGTTAAAAGAAAGGATTTTAGATGTAAATACTGTTCAAATTAACAATGGTTCGTTCTATTTAAAAGACAATCAAGACAAAACCTCAAATCTGGATTTTATAATTGAATATTTTGATGGCGGTCCACCTCCAAAAATTAAAAAGAAGAAATTTCAATTTTTAGTCGATAGAATTATCTTAAACAATACCAACTTCAAGTATAAAGATCTAACAAAAAATAATGTTGTTAAAGGAATTAATTTCGAAGACATTAGCTTAACTAAACTAAATGGGATTTTCGAGAAACTGAATACCAATGGACATATTATTCAAGCAAATATTAAAAATCTAACCTTCAAAGAAAAAAGCGGATTTTATCTCAAGAACTTAACTGCCTATACAACCATTGACACCAATGCAATTGAGTTGCAAAAATTATTGCTAGTAACCAATCGAACTCAACTCACCGACTATTTCCAAATGACCTTTGGAAGATTTAGAGACTTCAATGATTTTGAAAATAAGGTAAAAATGAGAGCCAATTTCAAAGAAAGCCATATTTCATCAAGCGACATTAATTATTTCACACCCGCTTTAAAAAAGATGAAATTAGACATTGACATTGACGGGCAAGTGAGTGGTTATGTGAATAATTTGAAAGCAAAAAGATTATCTATCAAAGCTGGAAAAGCGACACATATAAAGGGAGATTTTGCTTTAAAAGGCCTACCGGATTGGGATCAAACCTTCATCGATATGAAAATCGAAATGGCCGGAACTAATAAAAAAGATTTAGACGCAATATTAATAGACTTAACCGGCAAACCACTAGACAATAGTTTAAACATCATCAACAAGTTTGGAAATGTAAATTTCAATGGTTCATTTACCGGTTTTCAGAACGATTTTATAGCTTATGGCGAATTTAAAACAAAATTAGGCCGAATTAAATCAGATGTCAACATGAAAATTGACAAAAAAGGAATCCCATCTTACATTGGTAATGTAAAAACATTTGATTTTAATTTGGGTGAACTGATTGAAGAAAAAACACTTGGCAAAATCACCTCTGAATTGTATGTAAAAGGGAAAGGTACCGAAATAAAAGAACTTACTGAACAACTTAAAGGGAATATCACTTATATTGACTTTAATGATTATCGGTATAGGAATGTGAAAATTAATGGCACATTCGACAAAAAACTATTTGATGGAAACCTGACGATTAACGATAAAAATGTCCAGTTAAATTTTGACGGAAGTGTAAACTTAAATCCAAAATTACCTGTATTCAATTTTAAAGCAAACATTAAAAATGCAAGGTTAAAAACATTAAAATTATTGAAAGATTCTATGATAATTGATGCCTCTTTTAGCACTAATTTTTCTGGAAACAACTTAAACAATATCCAAGGCAACTTACTAATTGAAGAGATTAAACTGAATAATAAAAAGGGTATTTACGATGTCGACTCGATCCAGCTCAGCGCAAAAGGTTTAGGTATTGATAGAAGTTTAACCATTAATTCAGATATTCTAGACGCAAGCATTAAAGGGCAATACGACCTTAACACGATTGTTTCCTATTACAAAGCAATCGCTAAAACGTATATCCCCTCGCTCAACACGAAGATTATTAAATACAATCCTCAAATTTTTAGTTTTGACTTGCGAATAAAAAGATTTGAACCCATTGCAGAATTGATTGCCCCAGGTTTAGAAATTGATAACAAAGCTTTATTAATAGGAAATTTCGATTCAAGAAATAACACCGCTACCCTTAACGGTTTTATTAATAAATTAACCTACAAAGGTATTATCGCCAATAACATCATTATTGATGAAAATACGACCGACAAACAGATTCAAGCAATTATCACTTCAGACCGTGTAGATTTAAATGATAGCTTGTTCATCAAAAATGTGAACATTGTTAACGTATTACGTAATGATAGTCTGGCATTAAACATTAAACTTTCAAATGCCGACGATGCCAATCAATTAGATTTAAACGGTTTAGTAGAATTTGCAAGTGATACCACCGCAAGAATCAGCATCCTACCCTCTAATTTAAAAATTAATAGTGAAGATTGGTCCATACAAGAAAAAGTTAAAATATCTTTTAATGAAGGAAAAACTCAAATTACTAATTTCGACCTAAGCAATGGCAAACAATTACTAACCATTGATGGCATCTTATCAGAAGATCCAAAAGACTTACTATTAGTTGGTTTTGAGAATTTTAGCCTAAAAACACTGAATCCTTTTGTAAAAACATTAGGGATAAAATTAGCAGGAAATTTAAATGGGAAAACACAGCTATATGACATATTAAAGTCTCCTAGAATTACCGATAATCTAGAAATAGATTCACTTACCTTAAATGATATTTATATTGGAAAGTTAACCGATACTACCACTTTTGATCAAGGCAAAAATTTGGCTAATGTCTATACAAAGATCGTTACAGACAACAAAGAATCCTTTAAAATTACAGGAGATTTAGATCTTAAAGAGAAAAAAATAGACCTAAATGTTAAAATGGATGAAAGCAAATTAACTGTGCTCGAACCCTTTGTTAAAAAATTAGTATCGAATCTAAAAGGAAATATATCTGCAGATTTAACCGTAAAAGGCGAACTAAAAAAACCTCAGATCAATGGAACCGTATCTTTTGATGATGGGCAAGTTACTGTAAACTACCTTAAAACCTCCTACAAGTTAAATGATGAAGTGAGTGTTAATAATAGTGTAATTAATATAGACGATCTAACACTACAAGACCTAGACGGTAATGAAGCTATTGCAAATGGCACGGTCGATTTAAATGATTTCGACAATCCAAACATCCAGGTTTCTTTAGTGGCCAAAAATTTTATGGCATTAAATACTACATCAAAAGATAATGCAGTTTATTATGGAAAGGCTTATGCCACAGGCGATTTCTCTTTTAGAGGACCAACCAATAATATGTTTATCAATATTGATGCAAAAACTGAAAAAGGAACCATTTTTAACCTTCCACTAAATAGTACTGAAACCGTATCGGATAAAGATTTCATCACTTTTGTAAGTAAAGACACCACACAAATTATCAAAAGAAGAAATAATTTTGATGGTTTAAGAATGAACTTTAAACTAAAAGTTGACCCCAATAGTGTTGCCAATATTTATACAGTTTTAGGGAAATTGAGTGGCAAAGGTAATGCAGAACTCGACTTAAACATTTCTAGCGCAGGCGATTTTGAGATGAAAGGGGATTACATTATCGAAACCGGAAATTTCGACTTTACTGCTCAGGAGGTTATAAATAAACGATTTGATATTAGACAAGGCGGTACAATTAGGTGGACAGGGAATCCTGCAAATGCACAAATAAACCTGAAAGCAATTTATGCGGTTCGTGCCAGCTTAAAAGATTTATATACCGCAGCCAACAGCGATAATAGTAGCTCTCAGCGTGTACCAACTGAGGTAGAAATGGGACTAAGTGGCTTACTATTGCAACCTGACATCAAATTGGATATTTTCTTTCCTGCTAACCCAGCCGTAAAAGAAGAGTTACAGGCTTATTTTAATGACGGTAACAACCTGAGCAAACAAGCCCTAAGTTTGATCATACAAAGAAGATTTGCCCCAGGCTCTGGTGGTAAAGAAAATCTTGCACAACAGCTAGGCTCGGTAGGTACAAGTACTGCAACTGAGTTAATTTTTAATCAGATTAACAATCTCCTTTCTTCGATGAACTTAAATTTTGTTGATGTAAATATTAGATCGTTTAATGAGGCAAGTGCATCATTTAGGTTTTTTAATGATAGGATAATTGCAAACCTTGGTATTGTAGATAGAGCAAGTGTAAATGATTTTTCTCCTATTGGATTTAATAAAGATAATGTAGGCCGAGAGGTTGAAATCTTAGGCTTAATTAAAAAGGATGGAACGTTGATTGGCAAATTGGCTAATAAACCACCAACACAACAAAGTGTATTTGCCAATCCTGGAGTTAACCAAAACCTCAACGTTACCTCATTAGGGTTAATATATAATCAACAATTCGACACCTTTAAAGAATTTCTTCAAAAGATAACAGGCAAATATCGTCGTGATCAGAAAAAGAAAGAAGCTGAAGCTCAAAAAGAAAGGCTAAGCAAAGAAGCGATTATAAATGAAAGTAAGAAAAATGACAAGGATTAGTAAGGTGGTTACCCTTTCATAATTTGATGTCCCATTTTATCCCTTTTAGTTTTAAGATACGATTCGTTGTGTATGTTGCTTTTAATTTCAATTGCAATGTTTTCTACAATTTCTAAGTCATATCCAATTAAACCAGCTCTTTTAGCCGGATTATTAGACATTAACCTCATTTTGGTTACGCCTTGTGCTCTTACAATTTGCGCGCCTACACCATAATCGCGCTCATCTCCTTTAAAACCTAATTCAATGTTGGCTTCAACAGTATCCAAGCCCGTATCTTGTAGATTATATGAGCGTAGTTTATTGATCAAACCTATGCCACGGCCTTCTTGATTCATATATACAATAAGTCCCTTGCCTTCTTTTTCTATCATTTGAAACGCCTTATGCAATTGAGGACCGCAATCACATCTGCAAGAGCCAAATATATCGCCCGTTACGCACGAACTATGTATACGGGTTAAAACAGGTTCATCTTGTTCCCACTCACCCTTGCTAATCGCCAAATGTGTAGCATTATTACTTAACTGAGTATAAGCTGTCATTTTAAATTCGCCCCATTGTGTAGGCAAGTTCACACTAACTTCTTCTCTAATTAAACTCTCGGCTGCAAGACGATAGGCAATTAGATCTTTTATAGAAATAATTTTCAAGTTATGCTGTGCAGCGATAATCATCAAATCAGGTAATCGTGCCATCGTACCATCTTCATTCATGATTTCGACCAACACACCTGCGGGTTCAAAACCAGCCAAACGTGCAATATCAATGGTAGCTTCAGTGTGTCCTGTTCTTCTAAGTACACCTTCTCGTTTCGCTTTTAGCGGAAATATGTGCCCAGGTCGTCCTAAATCTTCTGGCTTTGTATCTGGATCTATTAAGGCTTGAACAGTTTTAGCACGATCGTGAGTAGATATCCCTGTGGTACAGCCATGGCCAATTAAATCTACCGATACAGTAAATGGAGTTTGATGCAAAACGGTATTGTTCTGAACCATTAGATCCAACTTTAAATGATCACAAAGATCTTCGATTAAAGGAGCGCAAATTAAACCTCTCCCATACTTCGACATAAAATTAATTACTTCGGGAGTTACGTTTCTTGCTGCTGTAAGAAAATCACCTTCATTTTCGCGATCTTCATCATCAACAACAATAATAATTTTACCCGCCTTAACTTCCTCTATCGCCTCTTCAATCGTATTTAATTTAATATCCATCTTCTTTGTTTCTGCCACAAAGTTACAACCTTTAATTACAAGTTTTAGTGTAAAATATCATCAGCAAGTAAGGATTAGCTCACTTGCCTATTCTTAGTTCCTCGAACGATGTCTCTTGCCTTTTTAAAAAGACCAATCACAATCTGTTTGTAATAATCGATATCAAATATGGCCGAGTCTACGGTGGCTTTATAGGTTAAAAACACACCCAGGGGTGTTAAAATGATTACTGCCATCCACATTCCAAACACATGGTCTAATGAGCCTTCTTTTGCCGATTTTTCGGCTACCGTAGAAATGATATGATAAACTAAAAAGAATACAACTGCAATAACTACTGGTAAACCTAAACCACCTTTCCTAATAATTGCCCCAAGAGGCGCCCCAATAAAGAATAACAACAAGCAAGAAATCGCAAGTGTAAACTTTCTTTGGTATTCAATTTTTGATTTTAAGATTTCCTTTTGTTTCAAGTCGTATTCAATCATTCGATTATTCACTACTTGTTGCAATGTTGAGGTTAAATCTATCGCATTTTGAATAGTAGTTGACCTATCTTTCTTTGGTATGGCATCCATAATATTAGCCTTTATGACCTTAGGAACCGACTTAATCTTTGTATACCCTTTCGTGTAACTACTTTGCTTGTAGTAACTATCGGCATTCATTTTAGTAATCAAGTTTAAACTATCGACCGCTTTATTAAGAGAATCTGCACGCTTTACAAGGCCTTTCAGATTAAGCATTGGCGCATTATCTTGAAACCGCTCTTCATCTGTTCGATTAAAACTTGTGAAACTCGAAAAATCTAATTTAACCTCTGTTTCTTTGAAACGCATGCGAGTAAGCGTTTGACGGGGGTTATATGAATTGGCATTGCCTTTCGACTCTTCATACCTTACACCATCAGCTAGTTTTATGATCATTGTATTCCCATCTTCCGTTTTGGTCATCCTCCCCCTTTTTGCTAAAATAAGCGTTGGAACACCACGATCGCTTGCATTGGTATGATCATAAATCATAATCCCAAAAAGAGAATCAGGATTTACAACCCCTTTTCTTTCTACTTTTATAGCATAGTTAGATATACTAGTATTAAAAACACCTGGTTTAATTAAAAAGGATAATTTCTTGTTCCTCATGTCATACAGCAACGTAAAATATTTTGCGTTGGCTTTTGGAAGCATGTAGTCTGAAAAGAAAAAAGAGGCGATTGATAAGGATATTACCAGCAAAAAAAGAGGCCTCATTGCTTTCTGAAGCGAAATACCAGCTGATTTGATTGCTACGAGCTCGTAATTTTCTCCGAGCGTGCCAAATGTCATGATAGACGATAGTAAAATCGCCAATGGTAATGCCATTGCCACATTAACAGCCGATTGATACATCATGATTTCCAAGATGGTGTACCATTCAAATCCTTTTCCTATAAATTCATCAACGTATTTAAATAGGAAAAACATTAATAGGATAAACATCACAATAAAAAATGTGACTGTAAATGGCCTAATAAATGACTTAATTAGCAGTAAATGTATCTTTTTCAATATGCAAAGATAGCTTTTTTAGGCACCTATTACGCTTAAGAGATAAGTAATTTGATTGTCCCAAATTTTAGTCCTTTCGGCCCGTGTTTCATCCGTCGCAAAATCGGTAATTGCCAAAGCAACATCGTTTGTTAACTCGTCTTGAACAATTTCCATTTCAAAGTAGCAATGGGGCTCGTCATCAAGCCATTTAAACTTAACTAATTTATTTTCCTTGATACTTAGCAGTTTAGCCTTTTGCACTTCATCATCCCATGTAAAAGTATAGACTTGATCTCTAAAAATCACATCGTCTGCAAACCATTGCGATAAACCGTTTGGCTCGCTAATAAAACTAAATAGTATACGCGGAGATGACCTCAATTCATATTCTAATGTAAATTTTTTCTTTTCTGACATCCTTAAACACGGCTAATCTTAAAAATATTGGACTATTTTTCACTATTTGTTTCTAAAGAAAAGTAATTTATTCTATATTTGCAACTCTTAAAAAAATAGTATTCCACAATCGGATGTTATTTTGATTTTGGCGGGGTAGCTCAGTTGGTTAGAGCGCAGGATTCATAACCCTGAGGTCACGAGTTCAACTCTCGTTCCCGCTACTGGTAAGAAAGCCTTGAGATTAATTTCTTGAGGCTTTTTTGTTGTCTGCAAGTGAATTTTAGCAAATTCACCTTATCCTTGGTATCAAGCGTAAAAGTTGGGGAGCAACTGTTAGTTTTCAAATGGCTACGCTCGAATTATTAACCATAGGAGGAATTCAAGGCCATTTAAGGCCTCCGTCACTTATATTTCCTTGAATTCCTGATATGGTTTAATATACACACCGCACAAACCCTCCCCATTTTTCTGCTTGAACCCACCTATCTCCTCTTTTTCATATCTAATTGAAAAATTGTAAATAATATTTGCGAAACCGAATAGTTGCACATATATTTGCAACCGAATAGTTTCATATAATTAAATAAGTTGATGAGAAGAGACATCTTTCAAGCTATAGCTGATCCAACCAGAAGAGCTATTATTGCATTGATTGCATTGCAGGCAATGACTCCAAATGCCATTGCTGAAAACTTTAATTCGACGCGACAAGCGGTGTCGAAACATTTACGCATCCTCACCGAATGCGAATTGATTAAACAGGAACATCAGGGTAGAGAAATCTATTATTCGCTTGAAGTCGAAAAAATGAAAGAGATAGACAAATGGTTAGCACAATTTAGAGCGATTTGGGAAACCAAGTTTAACCAACTAGATGAATTGTTAGAAAAAATGAAAACACAAACTAAAAAATAGAACATATGGAAACGAACCTATTATTTGAATTTACGATTAACAAACCTGAAAAAACGGTATACATTACCAGAGAGTTTGCTGCAGAACTTCCATTGGTATGGGATGCATTTACCAAAAAAGAATTATTGGATCAATGGGTGGCACCTAAACCTTGGTCGGCCAAAACGAAATACATGAACTTCGAAGTTGGTGGACGTAGGTTTTACGCCATGGTAAGTCCGGAAGGAATGGAACGTTGGGCGATTCAGGAATACACCTCTATCACACCGAAAACCAATTTTAAGATGTATAATACTTTTGCAGATGCTGATGAAAACCCGGAATTGCCTGGTTCTGCTTGGGATTATAATTTCATTGAACAAAACGGTATTACAAAAGTGAGTATCACCATTGTAAATGAATCGCTTACCCGGTTAGAAAAAATGATTGAAATGGGCTTTGAAGCAGGCTTTAAAATGAGTATCGATAACCTTGAAAAATTATTGGCAACATTATCGAAAAAATGATCTTTGTCTTTAAAACATCTGTTAACACCAAAACTCAGGTAGAGCAACTCAAACCACATTTAAACAAAGTACTAATAAATGCAAAATGGAATTTCGATCTGGACGACTGCGATAAGATTTTACGGATCGACAGTGAAGAACATATTGTTTTCAAAGTAATAGAACTATTAGTTCTTCATAGGTTTTACTGTGAAGAACTAGCTTAACAAAAATCGCAAGCTATATCGTGCTTTTCAATTACCGAGAAGCCTGATCATGAAGCTTGAGTTTCCTCCATCTTGTAAGCCACTTTTTTTCAACTAACCTTTTTTCAACAATACTTGCATCAAATTTAGGTGTTGGTTTTACAATTAAATTGAATAAATCTGCTAATCCATAAGGTGCTATCAAATCCAAATTATTAAATTCATCAAGTCTGATAGCAATTGAAGTTGCTGTTTCTGGCCAATAAGAAATAGCGTCTAAAACATTGACATAATTTTTATGGCCATTTTTAAGGTGCATTCGAGCTTGATTTTTAGCCGACCATTTTAAGTTAGGAATTATAGCTAAAAGTTTTTTTTCTAGTTCTTCTTCGTAGCTAATAGACGTATCTTCAGGAAAATAAAAAACAACATCGATATCATAATCAATATCTACGTTTCTAATTTTATGCAGTTTATTCCAAACATTATTTCTTATAAACCCAGCTCCAACCCAACAATCATCCAAATCTAAATCTCGAACAGCTTTAAGTATTTTTAGATTTAATGGTTCTTCTTTTATAATTGAAAATAACTCATCTTTAAACTCCATTTTTTGGCGGCAGCATTTTAAATTTACTGTTTAGACCAACAAATTTAATGAATTAAACACTTAATGCTACTTGCAAAAAAAAGCTTTTACAATTAAAACTGTAAAAGCCTTTTTAATGATTAACTAGTTTAAGAAAAGCTCTATTCTTTTTAGCAAATAACTATAATGATCTAATAAAGCGCCTTTACTTGAACCCACTCTTTGCTGAAGAATTGATTTGACGCGTTTAATCTCTCCAAGCGCTAAGCTTTCAATTTTAAACTGTTTATCTGTGCCCACCAAATCCATAAATTGAAAATATAAATTCTCTTGAGGTACTGATTCCAAACAATTTAATTCGTTATTCACGCCTTCAGAAAAAGCTCGAGCTCCTGCCACTCCCTTCTTTAACGACGATAAACTCATTAAACGGTCTACATAAACAGATTGCAACAGCTGATCGTAATAGCCTGCGTTTGACCGTGTAGCTGAAAACAAATCCTCACGAATATCATTTAACAAATCTGACGAACTGTAGCCTGATGATCCATTCTGCAATTCATTGTCTGTTAAATAAGCCAACTTGCCTACATTAAGCAACTCGGCTTGAAAACTCTTTTTAATCAACCTTTCAACATAGCTACTTACTGGAACTTCTCGCTTAGCTTCGCCAGATTTTTCATAAATGACCAAATCCTTTGGCAACCTCATTAGCAATAAGGGTAAATTATGATATTGTGAAAGCATAAAGGCAACAGCTTCTTTATTTTCATTTTTGCTGGTATAGGCATAGGCAGGTTTACGCTGGCCTTGAACCGGATAATTCTGATAAACGCCGCCAATTACTGTTCCTACATGACTCAAATACCTTTCATACTGGCGCAACACAGCAGCATAAGCTTCGTCTAAATCCGTGTACTTTTCTCCTGGTTTTTCCATCCATTTCGACATATTCTCGAGTATATATTTCACATTTTTTACGCCGTAATTACTTGCCTTTACCACATCATTTCCTAAACTTTCTCTTAACGAAGAAGGGTCAGAACCATTAATATCACCTTCCGCAAAACGATAATTTGGGTCGTTTTGATGAGCTGCAATCCATTGGTTAAGTGTTTTTAATTCAAAATCTGGAGCATTGGCCTCTGCAATTGGTTTATAGCCCCAACTAATAGCATACTTATCATAAACGCCTAACAATGGAGGGGTTAATTTTACGCCCTTATCTTCTGGTTGTGCAACATAATTATTGCGTGCATAATCCATAATAGAAGGCGTTGTGCCATATTTTTGCGTGAAACTGGCCGAACGCAACGAATCTACAGGAAAAGCATACGATGCGCCCATATTGTGTCTTAAGCCCAAGGCATGCCCAATTTCGTGAGCGGCAACATAACGCAACGCCTCGCCCATGGCTTCGTCTGATAGCTTACCTGAACGTACAGAAGGGTCGTTTGCAGCAGTTTGTGAAAAACGCCATTGCGTAAGTATTTGCAAAATATTGTGATAAATAATTACATCCGATTCTAGTATTTCTCCAGATCGTGGGTCGATAACCGAAGGCCCTTTTGCGTTCGCTATCGATGACGCCGTATATCGGATAACAGAGTACCTTATATCTTCTGGGTTAAATAGCGGATCATTAACCGGAACATCCTTAGCAATAATTGCATTTTTAAAGCCAGCAGCTTCAAAAGCCGGTTTCCAATCTTCAACTCCTTTTCGAATATATTCTTTCCATTTTTGAGGAGTTGAGGAATCTAAATAAAATACAATAGGTTTTTTTGGCTCAACCAAAATCCCTTTGGCCATTTTATCTCTATCTTCATCCCGAGGCTCTAATCGCCATCTATTGATAAAATAGTTTGTTTTGATGGGCTCACTTTCATTAAAGTCTGTAAATGATTTTATAAAATAGCCAACTCTATCATCCGCATATCTCCCCATCATCGGCTGCTCGGGCAGTAAAACCATTGATCGATTCACCAAAATTGTGTACACATCTTCAGCATTAGTGAAAGTAATCATGCTACGCACCTCAATGTTCTTTTCAAAACTCTTAGTCGAGGCAATGTAAGATCGATCTACTTCGACCTTGTACTTTTTATCGGGAACACCAATCGCCTTTTGTAAAGGATTTTGTGCAAATGGACTAATTTCTTTTACATCTGCTAAAAAAAGTTGTTGAACATCAATAATAGAACCCTTTCCATTTTTTCCTTTTGCCTTAACTGGAAAAGACATAATAATGGGGTCTAAGGTTTGAAGATTTAATGCATTTTTAAAGCCACTATCAACACCCGAAAAGCGGAGCGCCAATCGAGAAGTTACTTTTCTTAAAAATATAAATCGCCCGTCTGGAGATTTATCCCATTGCAGCATCAATCCCGGTTGTCCACGTTCTCCGGCCACCATATTTTCAAAATCACTGCTACTCATTGATATTCGTGTAGAAACCATTAGCATATCCTTTTTAAGCAGGTGATCTGGAATTTCAAAAAAATAGGTGTTTTGCGCTTTATGTGTTGCAAATAATCCTGTATCTGAAACCACACCATCTTTAAAAAATGCCTGAAAGGTCTTAATGCCATCTGTTGGGGCTTTTACAATAGGAACTGTATCGGGTTTTTTCTTTTCTTGCGCATTTGCATCCATAAGAAAAAAGCAAAAAAACCCTGATAATAGAAATAAGCTAATTCTATTCATAATTTATAAGTTAAATAAGGATATTCAATCTGTTACTCGTATCCTGGATTTTGAACGCCGAATTCGTTATTGGTTAACGTCTCAGATTCAGGAATAGGAAGAATGTATTGGTTAACATTAGTTACTGAGGGTTTAATCGTTTTAATTTTATCGAAACGAATATTGGCAAACCATTCACTACCATTTTCGAAACAGAGTTCTTTGATAATTTCTGCATGAATTTCATCTAATAGCGCTTGCTTTGTGGTTGCTAAAGAAAGTTTAGGCACACCAAAAGCACGAGACATAATTGCTTCTAAAGGTAATTTTGCTTCAGCTAATGTAGCATCTGTTCGTGCTAATCCTTCTGCTTTGATCAAATACATCTCTGCCAATCTGATAAAGTAAGTTGGCGCATAAAACGTAGCATTATTTACTTTAATAATGTTATTCGTTGTCGCATTAAATGACAATGCCGCTCTAGGGTCTCCGGTCATAAAGGTTTTAAGCCAAGGACTTACAATAACCGCATTGGTAGTGTAGGTGAACTTTTTTCTTTCATCTACAAACGTCACAGCATCAGTAGCTTTCATAAAAATCATTTCTGTAGAAGCAAATCCATCAGAAAACACTTTTGCAAAGGTTGCACTCAAGCTACGTTTTCCTTCTGCAATTACCTGGTCGGCTAGAGTTGCGGCTAGTGAATAATCTCCTTTGTATAATGCAACTCTTGCTTTAAAGGCTTTTGCTGCTGTTTTGGACATATAGGTTGGCTTTGTATAATCCGGCCCGTTTGCAATCGCGAAATCTAAATCGCTCATTATCTGGGCATAGGTTTCTGCCACTGTACTTCTTCGCACATGTCGAGTTGTAAAATCAAGCACTTCGGTTCTAACTATTACTCCGAAAGAACTTGATGGATCATAAAATTGACCGAAAAAGCGGAGTGCATCAAATGTTGCCATCGCTCTGAGCGCTCTTGCCTGTGCAATCATTTGATCCTTTTCTTGCGCTGTAAGTTCGCCAGCAGGTAAATCATTTACCAGTTTAATTACCCAATTCGTTTGATTGATTACCTTATAAAATGCACTCCATAAGTTGTTTACATTGGCCATTACCGGAGTTAGCGCATTATCCTGATACTGAATGTCGGGAAAGATAGATCTTCTCATCGTGCCGCCCAAAGTGGCTGGAATAGCTTCAACGTGAATGGCGTAATATTGGTTGTGCAATAAAGCGTAAGCACCATTTAGTAAATTACGCGCCCCTTCTTTATTTTTAGCTACATTTTCGGGTGTAAGGTTATTTGGAGGGGTTACATCCAAAACATCGGTTAATTTGCTACAGCTACTCATCAGTAGTGTTAGCATTACTATATAGAAAATTCTTTTCATCATGATAAGTTTAAAAATTAGAAACCAGCTCTTAAGCCAAACGTGAATACTTTTGCAATCGGAAATCTACTTGAATCCATTCCTGCATTAAGGTCGTTATTAAACAAATTTGAAGTCTCTGGATTTGGACCAGGATACTTCGTAAACGTAAGCAAGTTCGTGCCCGATGCATTTACCTCTATCGTTTTAACAAATCCAGTTTTTTTCAAAAGTGATTGAGGTATAGAATATGCAAGGCTGATATTCTTAAGTCTCAAATAAGAGGCATCGTAAACGTAGAAACTTGATATCAAATTATTTTGGTTTGGATCGCCATAAACTGCTCTTGGTATATTGGTAGGATTAGTTGGTGTCCACCTATCTAAGGCCATATCCATTTTATTTTCTCCGGCACCAACTGCCGAATAATTTACATTGACAGATAACGTACTCCAACGCAAATCGTTACCAATCGAATACGTGAATAATGCAATTAAGCTAAGCCCTTTGTATTTAAACATATTGGTAAACCCACCAGAATAATCTGGAAGTGCATTACCTATTAAGGTTTGATCTAAAGAGGTCACTTTTCCATCGCCATTTAAATCTTTAAACTTAATATCTCCAGGTCGGGTTCCTGCAGCTTGATAAATTTTATCGCTCGCACCTGCATTTAAAGCGTCTAATTCTGCTTGATTTTGGATAATTCCATCTGCAACTCTTCCAAAAATTAGCCCCAAAGGCTCACCAATTTTTAACTCAAAACCAGAACCTGGAGGAGCAATATTACCCGTTGTTTTATTCAAAAAATCACTGTTTAAGGAAACCAGTTTATTTCTGTTACGCGCAGCATTTAAAGATAAATTCCATTGAAAATTAGTGCCTTTAATGATATCCCCATTCAAGCTCAGCTCTATTCCTTTATTTTGTGTTCTTCCTAAATTACTTATAGTTGTAGGAAAACCAGTACTTCCTGGTAAGGCAACTTGGAATAATAAATCTTTTGTGTCTTTTACATAATAATCTACCGTTCCGCCTAAACGCCCTTTAAATAGCTCGAAATCTAACCCAATGTCGGTTTGTGTGGTTAACTCCCACTTTAATCGACTATTACCCAATTGAGTTTGGATTACAGCCGAGCTTCCATCATACTGTGAAGCATCGAATAGTGTTCGCCACTGGTAAGCGCCAAAATTTTGCTGCCCAGTAAGTCCCGTACTTGCTCTCAACTTTAACTCACTAATAAAAGAAACATTTTTTAGAAAATCTTCCTGAGAAATTCGCCATGCTGCAGAAGCTGTTGGAAAAAATGCCCATTTGTTTTCTACAGCAAATTTTGATGAACCATCTGTACGTGCAGATAGGCCAACAATGTATTTACTTTTATAACTGTAATTGGCCCGACCAAAAAAGGAAACCAAACCACTTTGGGTTTTACCAGATTGAATTAGAAAGTTACTGCTCGCACTTCCCAAATTATTCAAAATATCGTCTTGCGGAAAACCCATTCCTGAAGCAGACATATATTCTGAGTTATCACCTTGCCATGAAGCGCCCAAAACACTCTCTAACGAATGCTTATTTTGGAATACCCGTTCGTAAGAAAGTGTATTTTCCCACAGGTGTGATAAGAGCTGGCTATTGCTTTGCTGGCCAAATCCTGATCCATCACCAGTTGCACGACCCCAGCCTCCTTTAGCCGTTTGGCTAGGGTAAAAAGTTTTTAGCACACCATTATTATAGTTTACTGATAATACTGATCTTAACCTAAAATCTTTTGCAATGGTAGCTTCTCCAAAAGCCGAGGCAATAAGTTGCCCGGTAGTATTTGTATTGCTTGCTTTCGATAATGCAACTGGATTTTCTTGTCCATAGCCCTCAGAAAAGGTATAGGTACCATCTGGATTATACACTGGCAAATCTGGTCTAAATGTATAAATACGAGTTAGTAGGGTAGGATCTGGTGATACTTGACTAGAAGACGACAAATTTATTGACGTTCCGAGTTTAATTACTTTTGAAGCTTGAAGACCAAGATTTAGCATTAAATTGTACCTTTTGAACCCTGAATTATTAAACGTTCCATCCTGGTTAGTTGTACCAACACTTGCATAATAATTAACTTTTTCTGTAGCACCGCTAGCCGAAAGATTAAAATTTCGTGAAAGGGGATTCGACGGGCTAATTTCTTTTTCCCAGTCTGTATCGGCATTTCTAAAATACGTGCCATTTTTTATTTGCTGAACCTGTAGGGCAGTTGAGGTCGAATTGTTTGCCGCTTCCGTCCATAGCTCCCTAAATTGAGCAGCATTTAATATTTTTTGCGTTTGAGCTTGTTGCATGCTTACAGTTGAGCTAAAATTATAGCTCGACCCTGTTTTTGCATTCCCCTTTTTGGTATTAATTAATACCACTCCATTTGCCGCTCTCGAACCGTATATTGCGGTAGCTGATGCATCTTTTAGCACCGTCATACTTTCAATATCAGAAGGATTAATATTATTTAGAGGACTACTTAAACCTTGCCTAATTAAATCTGTATTTATAACATTTCCATTGCTAGGGATATTTCCTTCAGCAACTACAGGCACACCATCAACGATATATAATGGCTGATTTGAGCCCAATAACGACGAAGCACCTCGTATCCTTACCCGAGTTGCACCCCCTGGCTGCCCACTTTCTTGCATCACCATTACACCAGCTGCCCTACCTTGTAATGATTGCTCAATATTAACAGTTGAAGGTAGGTCCTTTATCGATTCACCAGAAATCGTAGATAAAGATCCGGTAACTTCTTTTTTCTTTTGAGTTCCATAGGCAATAATTACGGTTTCATCTAGCTGATTTGTCGCTATTCTTAACGTAACATTCATTGTCTTTTTATTCCCAACTCTTATTTCCTGTTTATCGAACCCAATAAATGAAAATACTAAAACAGCATCCTCGTTAGTGACAGAAATAGAATAATTTCCATTTTTATCGCTGGTAGTGGTTGTCGACATTCCTTTCACAGTAACGGTAACATCTGGCAATGGACTTCCATTATCATCTACAATACGGCCGTTAATGGTTATTGCCTTAAAGTAATTACTAATTTTATCGAAAAGACTTTCTTCTTTTGAATACACCACAACAGTCTTATTCTTAATAGTGTAGGTAAATTTTTGATCTTCAAAAACCTTTTCTAGTGCTTCGGTAAAGTCAACATTTTTTAATTCAATAGAAATAGGTTTAGCCTGCAACACTAAAGTATTGCCATACACGAAATCGTAGCCACTTTGCGAACTTATTTTTTCTAGTATTAAGGTCAGGCTTTTATTTTTTTCATTTAAGGTTATTTTTTGGGCATAGGTTGTTGCCTGAACTTGAAAAATAGCCGTAATGAGCAATAAAATAATTAGTTTCATAACCCGTAAAAGTTTAAAAGTATGGCAATTATGCCGATACATCCACTGGTAAATTTTGTACATTTGTTTGTTGGTTGTTAGTTGATAAATTTTTGTTTAATCGCATGGTTAATCTAATGAAGACCCACAATCTGGTCGGAGGTGCTGCAACATCTCTGACTTTTTTTGGATCATAGTTTTATTTAATTTTGTAAAACGATAACCCTCCTTCCTTTCCCATTGGCATCGCCCTTAGAAATCTCAAAGTGTACCAACCCTGTTAGCTGTAAAACTTCAAGTACTTCAGAAATATTCCTAGAACGAGAAACCTGACCACCAAAACCCTCATTGGAAATTGCCCCTCTAAATTCGACCTCAACATCGTACCACCTCGAAATTTTTCTCATTAGGCTAACTATGTTTTCATTGTTAAATTTAAATTTGTCATTTTTCCAGGCAATGGCCTCATCAATATTGGTGGTACCAATTTCTAGGTGATCTTTTTCCAAAACTGATTGCTCGCCAGGTTTAATAATTATAGATTGCTTACCTGCATTAATTTTTACACTTCCTTCTAGTAGCGTTGTGCTGAGGATTTTTTCGTCACTATACGCACTTACGTTAAATTTAGTTCCTAAAACCTCAATGGTTTGACCTTTTGTAACCACATAGAATGGTTTAACTTCATTTTTTGTAACCTCAAAGTAAGCTTCACCTGTTACCTCAACACTTCGTTGATTAGCGGCAAACGAAGTTGGAAATTTCAGGGATGATGACGCATTTAGCCAAACTTTTGTCCCATCAACTAAAATAATTTGATATTTCCCTCCTCTTGGGGTCGAAATAGTGTTGTAATTTTCTGGTTTTAAGCTTTTCTCTTCCGTTAAGGATGAAGGCTTCATTGAATACATCAACTGCCCATCTTGCATTTTAGTGATTTGCGAACCTTGGCTATTAGCTATATCTCCATCATTTACCGCACTTAAATTTATAACTGAGCCGTCAGACAAAGTAAGCATGGCTTTATTGCCTCCCGGTTTAATATCGTTTGTGCGAAGTGCTGCCATTCTTGCCTCATGCTGCAAAGAGGGGTGCTTAAAAATGTAGAGACCAGCCGATACAGCAATGAGAATTGAAGCTGCTGCAATTAACCATTTTAGTGAAAAAAGTCGTTTAACCTTTACTTCTTTTTCCGATTCAAGTGTTATACCTGTGCTTTTTGTAATGCGCTCCCATATCAATTGCTCTTCACTTAAAGGATTACTTGGGGCATTTGCCAGTTCTTGATTAGCAAATTCGGCCATATACCAATGCTGAATTAATGCGGCTTCTTTTTTACTGCATTCTCCCTGCTGATATTTACTTATTAACTCTTTTGCATTATCACTCATTCCAATTCATTTAATACATAACGATTGAAAAGACTAGAAGTAGTAGAAGAAAATAAAAAAATTATACGCTAGAAAGAAAATAAAGTAGAATTGGCCAACCAATAAAGCCATTTAACCTAGGCTTAACGATTTTAATTGCATTACTTACTTGCTTCTTCACTGTTTTATCCGATATATTAAGCTCTTCGGCAATTTCCTTATAGGTTTTGTGTTGTTTTACCCGCATTTCGAAAATAATTTTCATTTTAGCTGGTAGTTGTTCAATTTCTTGATCCAAAGCTTCCATCATTTCCCTATCGGTAATCTCTTCGAGAAGTTTATTATCTGTTGATGTAATATATTTACTTAAAGAATCTAAATGATTTAATTGTGTACGTTTTTGAGCAATCGAATCCAACACTTTATTTTTAATGGACGCATAGAGATAGCCAGCTAAATTCTCTGTCGATTTTAGTGTTGAATGTTTAACCCACAAGTTTGTAAATACTTCTTGAACAACATCGCGCGTGTCCTCTTCATTTCTCAGCATTCTTAGGGCATGCATATACATGATGGTCCAATATCGCTTATAAATTTCCGCAAAACTTCTTTCGTCTTTCTTAATAAGCAATTCAGCAAGTTCGCTATCATTGAGTTGATGATACTCAAACATATTTAATCCCTCTCTTCAAAGATACGAAAATAATAAGTGAAGTGTATTTAATCAACCTACCCTACATCAGCCTTCTAAAAAGAAAAAGTTTATTTTTCTATCTCGTTAATATATATATTTGATAAAATCGAAATATATTTTGAGCCAAACTAAAAAATCTCCTGCTTCCTTCTTTACTAATCTGATTGGTGGAAAAACCAGCTTTTCTTTGGAAGCAAGAATATTTCATGCCGTTACCATCTTGGCGGTAATTACGGCAAGTATAAACATGATCATTAATTTTGGTCTAGGCTTAATTTTATATGGATTTATTATTATTCCTTTAATCGGAGTACTAGCAGTTGGCTATTATTTATCTAGATATAAAAACAAGCTTAACCTAGCTGTAGCCATTTTTGCCATTGCATTTAATCTCCTTTGTGGAGCCACCTATTTTTCGTCAGAGGGGTCTGGAAGTGTAAATCTCTTTACTTTCATATTAATTATTTTTCTTTTGAGTTTTCTCTCCTCAAAAAAGCAATTTAAAATATGGATACCATTAACTATTCTTCATGTTATTATACTCTTTATTTTAGAATATCTCTATCCCGACCTTGCTAAACCACTTTATTCGAGCAAGCAAAATAAATTAATTGATGTTGCCCAAACATGGGTTGAAGTTGCCGGTATGATAGCACTCATCACCATGTATATTCAAAATAATTACAATGAAGAAAAAGCACTTGCCAAGAGTAGATTAGTTGCTTTAGAAGAAATAAACGACACTAAAAACAAACTATTCTCTATTGTTGCGCACGATCTTCGTGCTCCTTTATCTTCCATCGAAAATTATTTATCCATATTAAATAAAGTTGATCTTACACCCGAAGAAAAGAAAACGATAGAACAAAGTCTATTATCTTCAACTAAACAAACGTCTGAAATGCTGCAGAATATCCTCTATTGGTCTAAAGACCAAATGCTTGGCATTACTGTTAATTTGGCAACTGTTAATTTAAGCGAAACACTAGAGCATACCATAACTCTTCAGCAAACGCTCGCACAAGAGAAAAATATACAACTTCACTATTCCATCAACCCTTCTATCCATGTTATTGCAGACCCAGATATGCTTCAACTCATTGTGAGAAACCTGCTTAATAATGCAATAAAATTCTCTTCTCCAGGTGGAGAAATTAATTTAAACGCAAGCGAAGAAAACAATAAATGTCTCATCCAAATCAGTGATAAAGGCATCGGAATTAGCAGTAAAGAAAATGTTGATATATTTTCAGTAAAGTACAAAGGCAATTATGGAACGCATAAAGAAAAAGGTGTTGGTTTAGGCCTAATGCTTGCAAAAAACTATATCGAACTTCAAAATGGCGAAATTTGGTATAAGGCTAACCCAACAGGTGGCACAACTTTCTTCATCAGTTTATCTAATTCATAAAACTGCCATCTCCCCTACGCATCGGCTGGGCATTATTACGTCCCCTTGCCCCAGTCCATTTTTGAATACGCATGCTAAAACGCACCATAAAATATCGACTTAGCGCATTAGATCTTGTATCTGTATAACCACCATCATTGTTAATCTCTCTACTTATAAAGTTATTTTCATTTAGTAAATCAAATGCTTGAAAAGTAATCTTGCCTCTACGTTTAAATAGTTCCTTTTCTAAACTGGCATTTATTACAAACGGGTTACTTGTGATATTTGAATTTATTCCACTAACATAATTCTTACTCGCATTATAACTTAAAATCCATGATTCCCAAACGTAAACCTTACCATCAACATTTAAGGCCAATGTGTTGATCTCATTGTTGTTCTTTAATAAACTATTTGCTGATAGACTTGTGTTGTAAGAAACATAAGGATTAATTTCGAACCACTCGGTAGGAGTAATTCTCGGACCAAATCGTTCAATAAATGTTTGAACCGTATTTACATTCAGTTCACCGTTATTCATGGTTAATCGATGCTCGTAACTAGCAGAACCGCTAAACGATAAATTATATTTACGATTATTAAATTGCTTGCTAATAGAATAATTACCATTAATACGATAAACACCATCTCTATTCTGAAAACTTGTTTCTATAATACGTACTGGCTTTTCGCCTGGTAAAACTACAATGTTTGGATCAATCACATTTGTTGAGTTTCTTATTACGGCATTATCGGTAAATGAGACACTTCCATTAATGGAATAATTCAATTTAGAATTGGCTAAATAGTTATTATAATCTGTTCTTAATGTATGGATGAATGTGGCTTTTAGATCTGGATTACCAATTACAGGATTCTGTGGATTGGTTACATCTCTAACCGGTTGAATTTGATCAAATGTTGGCTCTACAGCATTTCCAGAATAATTAAAAGACACTTTGTGTTGTCTCGACCAAAGGTACTCAAAGCGAGCAATCGGTATTAAATTAAAACTATTTCTATTGGTAGTTGTCCCTAAACTCACTTTTGTTCCCGATAAAACAGCAGGAACTGCAGTTAGACCTGCCGAAAACCTAACTTTTGACAAATTATTCATGCCATATCTATAATTTAATGCAATACGGGCCTGAGTAAATGAATAATCATAAATGTTGCTTAAAGAATCAATTACTTGCGAGTAGCCTATTGTATTTACATTTCTAGTTGTTGCTGTATTATCATAACTATTTGAGTTAACCTGAGCATTTAATTCTAATTGTGTGTTAGGCGTTAATGGCTCAACATAGGTAAGGCTTCCACGGTACGTACTTTGCAAATTTTTGCGCGCAATAATTCGATTAACGAGTGAATCCCTAAATATAGTTTCGGCCTCATTCAAAAAATATCGAATATCTGCCCTTTGTTGCTGGTCACTTTCTACATTATTTCTATTAATTTCGGCAGTTAAAGAGAAATTTCGTCGCTTCTTTTCAAATAAGTGGCTATAAAATACGGTTCCACCTATACGAGGTCGATCGTTCGAATTCGTATTCATACTAATTTGATTCTGATGTACAAACCCTGTTTGATATAACGAATCTGCTCTATTATTTATTGAAGAACTGTAGGTAATTGTTGGAGCAATTCTTAAAAAATTATTGCTGTCTAAATTAATCTCTACTTCTGCTCTAAAATTATGATTTTTCGAATCGTTATTGTTCTTACTACCTCGAGTTGAAAAAGTTTTAGCTAAGGAATCGGTTTGCATAGAAGTCCTAATTTTGGTAACCGACTCTGTAAAGCTATTATTTAAAGCAATAACGTCAGTTCCAGAAAATCCATAGTTTATATTATACTCTATTTTCTTTCCAATTTTATCACGTATGCTAAAATTTCCATTTCCAAAAGTGGTAGTTCCACCTGATCCACCTCCACCCTGACCGCCCCCAGCAACTCCGTTTACAGTATTTCTAAAATTTGCATTTAGTCCAATCTGCTGATTTTTATTAATTCGAGTACCAAAGGCTCCAGCCTCATAACGTTCATTATTACCCAAGGCGCCGTTTAACCTTAATATATTACCAACAGATTTATCGGCGCGTGTAGTGATGTTTAAAATCTTTTCTGGGTCTCCATCTTTAATGCCTGTTCGAGCGGCTTGATCCCCATAATCGTCTACAATTTGGATTTTATCTACAATCTCTGCTGGTAAATTCTTAATTGCATTCGCTAAATCGCCACCTAAATATTCTTTCCCATTTAGTTTGGCTTTGGTAACCGCTGTACCATTATGAACCAGGCTGCCATCTGTACCCACTTCCATTCCTTCCATTTTCTTTAACAACTCGTCTACAGTTGCATTTTCTCTTACAATGTAATCACTCGCCTTGTACTCAACAGTATCTGTTTTATAGGTTATAGATGGAGTACCGTTAATTACCACTTCATTTAGGGTATTTGCTGGCGCTTCTTTTAAGATAATAGGATCCATTACCACTCTCGCTATAGCATCATTTTGCTTATACTTCCCAACTAATGGTCTAAAGCCTAAACTACTTATTGAAAGAGTGTAGGTAGCCGCTTTCACGTTCTTGAAAACAAAAATTCCATCTCCATTCGTAACAACTACCAATGTGTCTTTCTCTGATGATAATCGAACTGTTGCTCCAGGTACACCATTATCTGTTGTGTCTTTAACAATACCACTAATTTCTCTTAAAAGTAGTGGGGGAGGAACAGTTACAGATCTTTGAGGGGTTTGTGGAGTTTGAGCGTAAGCAGTAGTGGTTAAAAATAATAACAGGCTGAAAAAGGTTTGAAAAAATTTCATAATGAGCGGCTAAAAAATAGGTGTTTGGTTATGTAGAAACGTGTTGCTTATTTTTTGAGTAAAGTATACTTTCCCCAGAAATCCGTTGGACTCATAATGTCTTGCATATTGTTGCCACCACCGCCAAAATTTCCACCACCACCAGCAGCACCCATTACAACTCTACCTCCACCACCATTGTTTCCGCCTCCGCCACCACCACCAAATCCGGCCATTACTAGTCCATTTACCTTAAGTTGATACACAAATTCTTTAGGTTTATCGATTGATAATTCTAGTAAGGTTAACGGGATGGCTAATTCATAAATCAAGGCACCCTTAGCATCAAAAGATGCGACTGTTTTAACGCCGTACTCATTATAAATTGAAATTAAAGTATCTGTAATGCTTTTAAACCCAGAAATTTTAATCTCTTTAACAGTTGCTAATTGTGTTTTATGATTAACCAAACTAGCCGAATCTCGTTGGGCAGTCGTTAACTGAGGTCTATTTTGTCCGCCGCCCCCAAAACCACCTCTTGCTTGGGCGCCTGCAGCCTGCCCCATCCCTTGTCTGCCCCCACCTTGTGTGCGGGTTGCTCTTTTTACTAAAGGATAGGTGATACTTAGCGACTCTTTTTCTTTTTTCTTTCCGTCGGTATTTACATTAAATGTTATACCACCGGCCATTATTTTATTGATGTTAGCTGTACCAACGCCCTTTATTACTAGGTATAGATTCTTATCGTCGTTCGCTAAACTGTATAATAATGATGTTCTTTTATTATCTGCGGCAAAAGTTTCTCCCCATTCTCCAGCTTTGCCATCAATTTTAAGATTACTGGGTGCACTTAATGCTGTGGTTTGAATATCTGGTGTTCGTTGTGCCTTTAGGCCGATGCACAGAAAACTCAATAAAAAAGTTAAGTAAATTTTCGTCATGTTGGTTTATAATTTGTGGTTGTTCAGATAGACTAGCTAAAACGTTAATAGCTTAATAAGTTCTTAAAACATCACTAATTTGTTACTATAGGGCACAAAAAAAGCAAACACTTTGATAAATTTTATGAGTTTATCAAGGTGTTTGCTTTTTCAACGATATAGCGATTGGGCTTAGTTTGCCCTGTTGTAGGTTTCTGCTAATACTAATGCGTTATAGGCATTAACAATTCCTCCGCTTACACAAATTTCTGTAAAAGGAACCCTTACATTCTCCCCTTTATCATTTTTATATTTTACTTTATGATTCACTTTGGCTACTGATTTTATAATAATATCTCTTACTTCTGATGGTTTTAGCTCAGGATAATAACTTAAAATCAATGCAGACAATCCTGAAACCACAGGTGCCGCCATACTTGTTCCATCAAATTCTTCATATTTAGAATTAGGAATAGTCGAATTAATCATAAAACCAGGCGCAAAAACATCAACATTATATTTTCCGTAATTAGAGAAAGAAGCCTTTAAATTCTCATCGTCTTTATATGCACTTGCACCAACCTCTATCCAATTATTAGCATGAGGGAGATTAAATTTCGCTGTGTCAACCACTTTAACAGGTATTTTATCTCTCATTCCCATTCCTCCTTGGATTTCTACCCTTTTTGGAGGAATAAACCCAAGCATTTCTCGTTTTGGATTTGCTTTCAAATATTCTTCAGCCTCTGGGCTTTCAAAATATTTATTTGGGTAATTTTCAATCTCATCGTTGTCGCTATTATCGTTACCTGCGGCATGAACTAACAAAACACCCTTCGATTCGGCATATTTTACCGCTTCATCAACTACCTTTTTATCCCATTTAAAGCCTTTCCCAAAACTCATATTAATTACTCTGGCACCATTATCTACTGCATAACGGATGCCGTTCGCTACATCTTTATCTCTTTCATCACCTTGTGGCACCACACGAATAGACATGATACTTACATTGTTTGCAACACCCAATATTCCGAGTGCGTTTGCTCTATTTGCACCTATAATACCCGATACATGCGTTCCGTGATCAGCATCAGGGCCTGCAACATCGTTATTACCGTATATTCTTTGATTAGAATTAGCATAATCATCTCCTACCATTTCTGCTCTTTCATCGTATTTTTCATTCAGATTATACTTAAGCATCGCCTCTAATTCTTTATATCCTTTGGCTATAGTCTTATAGAATTTATCTATCCCTCCTTCATCTTTAGCTCCCTTTCTGATGATTTTTTTAATTTGCTCTTCAATTTCATCATCTGCTTTATACTTTTCTACATCTTCTAATGAGGGGATTTCCTTTTTATTTGTAAATGCAACCGTGTCCAAAACCTTCTTTATTGCAATATAAATTGGAAAAACTTGACTTGCTTCGTCATATTTCTTTCCAAATTCGGCTTCTGCTCTTTTATAAATTCTAAATTCCGCTTTCTCTGTGCTATCTAAGACCGTAGTCATGATGGTAGACTTAAACTTTGGCTTATATTTTCTTAAAATTCGAACTAGCTCCATGTTATCATAGGTTAGGTTACCTTTTTTAGAACCTATAAAGTTCCAGCCATGAATATCATCTATATATCCATTACCATCATCGTCTATTCCATTTCCGGGAATTTCTTTGGTATTTGTCCAAAGTACATCTTTCAGGTCTTCATGTTTTATATCTGTGCCGCCATCGATAACTGCAACAATTATCTTAGCTTTTGGCTTTTTATTGAGGAGCAATTCATTATATGCTTTCTCGGTACTGATACCAAAGTAGCCGTTTGTGGCTAAGTCGAGGTTAAACCAATTCTTGGGTAGGACTACATTTTTATCTTGCGCAAAAACATTTACGTTTAATGCAATAAAAAATGCTAAAAATATATAAATCTTACGGTTCATGTTCAATTGTGCTTAAAAGATTAACGTAATTTACAAAAATACGGTTTTATAAATCGTGCTTTTAAAGATAAGCTGTTTTTAACAAAATTTAACAAGAGACAAGGATTATTACGAGGGTATCGTAAAGCTTTGTGAAGCGAGCCTGGCGGTGAGGTGTTTGGAAATTTTCTATAAAAAAGAAGCCCCAGCGCTTTCGTGCTGGGGCTCTTTAAGATT
>JAZKGD010000004.1:0-494265 GCA_040386095.1 Bacteroidota bacterium
TTGCAACTGTTACGGCGAAGGATCCTAAAAACAAGGACATCACGGCTACTTCAACTGACCCTAGTCCGTTGGCACCAACCGATCCGAACTATCCTGTTACTCCACCAGTTCCGGCATGCCCAACTTGTACAGTTACCCCAATTGTTCAAACTGGCAGCATGACCTTAAGCAAAGATGGTACTTATGCAGATACCAATGCCGATGGCAAAGTGAATGTTGGCGATCGCATTAATTATACTTTCAGTGTTACCAACACAGGTAATGTAACGTTAACCAATGTTACCATTGCCGATAACAATGCAGTAATAGCTGGTGGCCCGATAACATTAGCTGTAGGTGCAAACGATAATACTACTTTTACCGCTTACCATGTACTAACCCAAGCCGATATCAATAACGGTGGTGTATTTAATGTTGCAACTGTTACGGCGAAGGATCCTAAAAACAAGGACATCACGGCTACTTCAACCGATCCAAGTCCACTTGCACCAACCGATCCGAACTATCCGATTACTCCACCAGTTCCGGCATGCCCAACTTGTACAGTTACCCCAATTGTTCAAACTGGCAGCATGACCTTAAGCAAAGATGGTACTTATGCAGATACCAATGCCGATGGCAAAGTGAATGTTGGCGATCGCATTAATTATACTTTCAGTGTTACCAACACAGGTAATGTAACGTTAACCAATGTTACCATTGCCGATAACAATGCAGTAATAGCTGGTGGCCCGATAACATTAGCTGTAGGTGCAAACGATAATACTACTTTTACCGCTTACCATGTACTAACCCAAGCCGATATCAATAACGGTGGTGTATTTAATGTTGCAACTGTTACTGCGAAGGATCCTAAAAACAAGGACATCACGGCTACTTCAACTGACCCTAGTCCGTTGGCACCAACCGATCCGAACTATCCTATTACTCCACCAGTTCCGGCATGCCCAACTTGTACAGTTACTCCAATTGTTCAAACTGGCAGCATGACCTTAAGCAAAGATGGTACTTATGCAGATACCAATGCCGATGGCAAAGTGAATGTTGGCGATCGCATTAATTATACTTTCAGTGTTACCAACACAGGTAATGTAACGTTAACCAATGTTACCATTGCCGATAACAATGCAGTAATAGCTGGTGGCCCGATAACATTAGCTGTAGGTGCAAACGATAATACTACTTTTACCGCTTACCATGTACTAACCCAAGCCGATATCAATAACGGTGGTGTATTTAATGTTGCAACTGTTACTGCGAAGGATCCTAAAAACAAGGACATCACGGCTACTTCAACCGATCCAAGTCCGTTGGCACCAACCGATCCGAACTATCCTATTACTCCACCAGTTCCGGCATGCCCAACTTGTACAGTTACTCCAATTGTTCAAACTGGCAGCATGACCTTAAGCAAAGATGGTACTTATGCAGATACCAATGCCGATGGCAAAGTGAATGTTGGCGATCGCATTAATTATACTTTCAGTGTTACCAACACAGGTAATGTAACGTTAACCAATGTTACCATTGCCGATAACAATGCAGTAATAGCTGGTGGCCCGATAACATTAGCTGTAGGTGCAAACGATAATACTACTTTTACCGCTTACCATGTACTAACCCAAGCCGATATCAATAACGGTGGTGTATTTAATGTTGCAACTGTTACTGCGAAGGATCCTAAAAACAAGGACATCACGGCTACTTCAACCGATCCAAGTCCACTTGCACCAACCGATCCGAACTATCCGATTACTCCACCAGTTCCGGCATGCCCAACTTGTACAGTTACTCCAATTGTACAAACTGGCAGCATGACCTTAACCAAAGATGGAGCTTATTCAGATACCAACAGTGACGGTAAAATTAATGCTGGCGACCGAATCAACTATACCTTCGTGATAACCAATACTGGTAACGTAACGTTAACGAATGTAACGGTAACGGATGCGAATGCGATTATGTCTGGTGGCCCGATTGCGAGCCTTTCTGTAGGCACAAGCGATAACAGTACGTTTACAGCTTACCATGTGCTTACCCAGGCCGATATCGATAATCGTGGAGTTTATAACAGTGCTATTGCTACTGGTAAAGATCCACGCAATACTACCATAACGACTACATCTACCGATCCAACTCCGTTGGCGCCAACAGATCCGAATTATCCAATTAATCCACCGGTACCAGCTTGCCCAACCTGTACCATTACTCCTTTACCGCAGGATGCGAGTATCAGTATAACTAAGGATGGCATCTATGCAGATACCAATGGTGATGGCAGGGTAAACGTGGGAGATAGGGTAAATTATACCTTCAGCGTTACCAATACAGGAAACGTAACCTTAACCAATGTTACGGTTACTGATAATAATGCGGTAATGAGCGGAGGCCCGATTGCAAGCCTTGCGGTTGGGGCAACAAATAATACAATGTTTACTGCATACCATGTGTTAACCCAGGCAGATATTGATAACAGTGGTGTTTACAACTTGGCTACAGTTACTGCAAAGGATCAGAATAATCATAATGTTACTAGCATTTCAATAGACCCTAGTCCGTTGGCACCAACAGATCCAAATTATCCGGTAACACCGCCAGTACCAGCTTGTCCAACCTGTACCATTACACCAATTGTACAATTGGGCAGCATGAGCTTAACTAAAGATGGAAGGTATGTAGATACCAATAGTGATGGAAAAGTAAACGTTGGAGATAGAATTAACTATGCCTTTGTTGTAACCAATACTGGGAATGTAACGTTAACTAATGTTACGGTTATCGATAACAATGCGGCAATGAATGGCGGTTTATTGGCAACATTGGCGGTTGGAGAAACCAATAGTACCACATTTACAGCATTTCATGTGATTACCCAAGATGATTTGGATAATGGAGGTGTGTTTAATTTGGCTACAGCTACGTCAAAAGATCCAAAGAACAAAATAATTACGGCTACTTCTACTGATCCAACACCATTGGTGCCTGGCGATCCAAACTATCCGGTTAATCCACCATCGCCAACATGTTTAACTTGTACGGTTTCACCACTGCCGCAAACTCCTGCACTTCGTTTAATTAAAACAGGTGCCTATGTAGATAGCAATGGAGATGGAATTACTAATATTGGTGATCGCATCAACTATAGCTTTAGCGTACAGAATACAGGCAATGTTACAATTAAAGACATCGTAATCACCGACCCTAAAGTTGCAGTAACTGGCGGCCCAATTACACTCGCTCCTGGAGTAATTAATGGAACTACTTTTAAAGCAGTTTACAATATAACCCAAGCGGATATAGCTAAAGGCGGAGTTTATAATATCGCAACTGCTACGGGTATAGACCCTAAAGGTGTTTCTGTAACTGATCAATCTGAAAACGGAAATGCAAGTGGACCTGGTGTTCCTCCGGTTGATCCAGCTTGTCCAACCTGTACCATTACCCCACTTACCCCACCTGTAGGAGTTACGGGAATTATCCGATTAATTAAAACGGGTACATATGCAGATACAAATGGGGATGGGAAATTGAATGTGGGCGACCGTATCAATTACACATTTAAGGTGGAGAATGTTGGTCAAGTTATATTAACGAACATTATGGTAACCGATGCAAAAGTAACGGTAACTGGTGGCCCGATTAGCTTAAATGTAGGAGCAATAGATAACACCACATTCAAAGCTGCTTACAACATCACACAAGCAGATATTGATAAAGGTGCAGTTTATAATATTGCAACTGCAACTGGTAAAGATCCACTTAACAACACCATCACTGATGAATCGGAAAGTGGTAATGGAACTCCAGGTGGGCCAGGTGCACCACCAATTGATCCTGCGTGTATAACTTGTACCATTACCCCTTTACCAGCTGGAGCAATGCGTTTAACCAAGACTGGGGCATATGCAGATAGCAATGGAGATGGGAAATTGAATGTAGGCGATCGTATCAATTACACGTTCAAAGTTGAGAATGTTGGTAGAGTTGCATTAACGAACATTATAATAACCGATGCAAAAGTAACGGTAACTGGTGGCCCGATTAGCTTAAATGTAGGAGCAATAGATAACACCACATTCAAAGCTGCTTACAACATCACACAAGCAGATATTGATAAAGGTGCAGTTTATAATATTGCAACTGCAACTGGTAAAGATCCACTTAACAACACCATCACTGATGAATCGGAAAGTGGTAATGGAACTCCAGGTGGGCCAGGCGCACCACCAATAGACCCTGCGTGTGTAGCCTGTACAATTACCCCTCTACCTGGTGGAGCAATGCGTTTAATTAAATCAGGTACGTATGTAGATTTCAATGGCGACGGAAGAACGAATGTAGGTGATCGAATCAATTATACATTTAGTGTTCAAAATACGGGAAATGTAACCCTGTCTAATGTTACCGTTACCGATGCAAAAGTTGTAGTTACAGGTGGACCAATATCGTTAGCACTTGGTGCAACAGATAACACTACATTCAAAGCTATTTACAATATCACACAAGCAGATATTGATAAAGGAGCAGTTTATAATGTGGCGACTACCACCGGTAATGATCCTCAGAACAACACGGTAACCGACCAATCAGAGAGTGGGAATGCACCGCCAAGTGGACCAAATGCACCACCTATTGATCCTACTTGCGTAGCCTGTACTATTACTCCTTTAATCCAAGATGGGAAAATAACATTGGTGAAAAAAGGTACGTTCGTTGATTCGAATGCCGATGGATTTGTTCAGGTTGGAGAGAAGATGACCTATACATTTACAGTAACCAATACAGGACCCGTTCCAATTACGGGCATTGTAATCAATGATGCAAAGATCGGTGCTGTAAATCTTCCAATTGTACCTGCTAACTTAGCCCCTGGTGCCATTGGTATTGCTACTGGAAGCTACTCCATTACTAGGGCAGATATAGATTTGGGCAGAGTAATCAATACCGCTATGGCCATTGGTAAAGATCCAAATGGTAAAGATGTATCTGATATATCTGGTAATACTGGAGATAACAATAATCCAACAGAGAATGTACTTCCTATCCATATTGGCGTTGTTGATGTTCCAAATATAATTACCCCTAATGGCGACGGTAAGAACGACCTATTTATTATTATAGGTAGAGAAAACTATGAAAGTTTAGAATTGGAAGTCTTTAATAGATGGGGTAACCAAGTATATAAGAATAAAAATTACAAGAGCGATTGGATGGGAGATGGACTTAATGAAGGTACCTATTTCTATACAGTTAAATTAAAGAGAGGCAAATCTGTTACCGTACAAAAAGGCTGGGTTTTAATTAAACGTTAAGTCTAAAGCATTATTTCAATAATACAAACATGAAAAAGTTTATAAAAAATACAATTCTGATATTAAGTTTAGTTCTGGCAGGTTTAAAACCTGCCGGAGCTCAACAAAATATTCAGTTTACCCAATACATATTTAATTCTCTTAGTGTAAATCCGGCGTATGCTGGCTACAAAGAAGAATGGTTTGGACAGATGGCGTTGCGAACACAATGGGTAGGTTTAGATGGTGCACCAAAAACGGGTCAGTTTTCTATTGATGGTATTTTAGATCCTGTTAAGAAAAGAATGGGCTTAGGATTACAAATTGCATCTGATAAATTGGGCCCACAATCGGCAACCTCTGCTTATATTAACTATGCTTACCGCTTAAGATTAAATGAAGATGATACTGAACGTTTAAGTTTTGGATTAGGTGTGGGGATTACAAATTATGGATTGGATGGAACAAAACTAAATGCTGGCGAAGCATTTGATCCAGCTATGCCTGTTGGTCAGATTAATAGTATGATACCTGATGGACGTTTTGGGATGTATTATTATAATCCTAAATTTTATGCCGGAGTATCGGTTATGGACCTTTTCTCTGGAGATAATTCAAATAATATCTTTAATTGGGATGCAGGAACGGTGCAAAACCTAAAACGTAAACGCCATTTATACCTCATTGCAGGGATGATTAATAACCTGTCGCCAGAAGTAAAATTAAAACCAAGCATTCTATTAAAGGAAGATTTTAGAGGGCCAACAAGTTTAGATTTAAATGCAATGGTTATTTTTAATGATAGATTTTGGATTGGCGGTGCGTATAGAATGGGGGTAAAGATTTTTGATAAAAGCTTCGACGTAAACAAAAACTTAAGCGATTTGAATGCTGTGTCTGGCTTACTACAGTTTTATGTAACTAATAAATTAAGGCTAGGCTATTCGTACGATTTTAACCTTAACAGGTTAAATACCATGTCGTATGGTACGCATGAAATTACACTGGGTATTACATTTCCAAGAAGTTCAGGCCGTTTACTTAGCCCTCGATTTTTTTAATCGGATTTAGCTCCAAATCTATTGAATTATGAATAAGAAATATATCATTTTTATTGCGTTAATTATCTTTAATGCTTCATTTAACATCGTCTCTGCACAAGAGCAATCGGGTTTACGAGAACGTGCGAAGAAACATTACAATCAATACGAATATTTTCAAGCTGCACAGCTTTTTCAAAAATTGGCGGACGTAAAAAAACCATTTTTGAATGACCTCGAGCTTCTAGCAGATTGTTATCTGAAAATGAAAAATTACGAATTGGCAGAAAATTGGTACAGTAGAGTGGTTAATCTACCTAAAAGTAAAACTGAAAATCTGGTTAAATACGGAGAAGTATTAAAATCTAATTTGAAATATAATGAGGCTAAACAAGTATTTCTACAATACGTAAAACTTAGTGGCGATCAATCTCGTGTCGCTGTTGAGATTGCTGGATGCGATTCTTCTTTAGCCTGGATTGCAAATCCTACCTTACACCAGATAAAAAATCAGACGTTAATTAATACCAATAGATCTGAATTTTCAGTTTTTCCTTATCAAAATAAGGTCTTTTTTACAGCAGAGCCTGATACTGCACTCTTTAAAAGCATTTTTGGACGAACAGGAAATCCATATTTGAGAATATACACTGCCGATCAATCAAGAAACGAATTAAGTAAGCCGGCAATTGATCTTTCAGATTTTAATACAGGTAAATATCATATCGGGCCGTTAAGTATAAATGCAGATGGTTCGGTACTTTATATTACCCGTACTACAGCAGGTAAAGTACTTGAATTAAATGAAGTGGATAGGGTAAAATACCAAACCAATAATTTAGAACTCTACATCTTTAAAAAGAACAAAGATAAATGGGAAGAGCTTCCTTTTGTTTATAATAATGTCCAAAAATACTCGATTGGTCATGCCAGCTTAAGTAGTGATCATAAAGTGCTCTATTTTGTATCTAATATGCCGGGTGGCTTTGGCGGAACGGATATCTGGTTTTGTGAATTACAAGCTGATGGAGGCTGGGGTAAACCACAAAATGCTGGTGCACAAGTTAATACAGTTAAAGACGAAATGTTTCCTTATGCAAGTAGCGAAGGCAGTTTTTATTTTTCAAGTAATGGATGGCCGGGAATGGGCGGTTTAGATGTATTTACTGCAAAAGGAAATAAACAAAATTGGTCTAAAGTGTCAAATTTGAAATACCCTGTTAACTCGTCTACAGACGATTTTGGCTTTATTTTATTTCCGAGTGATGATGATACCCTAAATGGTTATTTATCATCCAATAGGAAAGCTGGAAAGGGTGGTGATGATATTTATAGCTTTACTTTTAAAAAGCCGGACACTAAAATTATCCTAGCCGTTAAAGGTATTGTTTTGGATCGTAAAACAGGAAAGGTTATTTCTGGGGCAAATGTATCGCTGTATAGCAATACGAATCAATCGCCAATAGCAAGTAAAAATGCCGAAAGTGACGGTACTTTCTTATTAGAATTGACAAAAGAAAGTGATTATAGTTTAATTGCAAAGAAAGCGAAATTCGATACCGACACAAAGTCGATTTCTACAAAAGGGATTAAGAAATCAGATACTTTAGTGGTTGATTTAAAACTGGGTACTCTATTTGAAATTGGTAAAGTATTTACGTTAAAAAATATCAATTACGATTTTGATAAAGACAACATTCGTTTAGATGCAGCAAAAATTTTGGATGGCCTTGTTGATGTTATGAGAGATAATCCATCTCTTGAAATCGAATTAGGGTCGCATACCGATAGCAGAGGTGCTGATAAGTACAATCTTTCGCTTTCTCAACGCAGAGCACAATCAGTTGTAAACTACTTGGTGAGTAAAGGTATTTCGAGAATGAGAATGGTAGCCAAAGGTTATGGCGAAACGCAATTGTTAAATGCATGTGAAGATGGGATTAAATGCACAGATGAACAACATCAAGAAAATAGAAGAACAGTATTTAAAGTGTTAAGATATTAACACTAGCGTTATATTTTATTATTTTTTCTTTGCTTCATTCCAATATACGTCCATTTCGGCTAGGGTCATATCTTGTAGCGCTTTTCCATTTTCTTTGGCCTTATTTTCTAAGAACTGAAAGCGTTTAATGAATTTTTTATTTGTTTTTTCTAAAGCGTTTTCAGGATTGATGTCGATAAAACGAGCATAATTGATCAAAGAGAAAAGTAAATCGCCAAACTCCCCCTCTGCCTTTTCTTTATCAATGGCTTTGCTATCGACAACGTTAAACTCTGCTTTAAATTCTTGCAATTCTTCTTCAACTTTTGCCCAAACTTGCTCCTTTTTATCCCAATCGAAACCTACACCACGTGCCTTTTCTTGAATTCGACTTGCTTTTACTAATGCAGGTAAAGAAGTAGGTACACCACCAAGTACCGATTTATTTCCCTCTTTTAGCTTAAGTTGTTCCCAATTTCTTTTTACATCTTCTTCATCCTGTACCACAACATCGCCATAAATATGAGGGTGACGATTTATTAATTTATCGCAAACTCCATTTAAAACCGCGGTGATGTCGAAATCATTCGTTTCACTTCCAATACGGGCGTAAAAAACCAAATGCATCATCAAGTCGCCCAATTCTTTTTGAATCTCTTTCATATCTCCTTCCAAAATAGCATCCGAAAGCTCGTATGTTTCTTCGATGGTGAGGTGCCGTAAGGTTTCCATTGTTTGCTTTTTATCCCATGGACACTGCGTGCGAAGGGTATCTAACACATTTAACAATCTTAAAAAGGCAGTGTCTGGACTTAATGTTGCAGGTGGTGGGGTATTTATTGGCATAACGGATTATTTTTAATTGCTCTTAGCATTTCTCTTTTTCCTAGTGCTCCAGGAAGTTTTTCGATAGTAAAGCCACATTTTTTTACGGCTCTTTTTAAATCTCCTGTTATTGCATAGCTTACAAAAACTCCATTTGGTTTTAAAAAACTACAGGCATGTGCAATCATTTCATCTGTCCACATTTCGGGCTGATGACGTACAGAAAATGCATCATAATAGAGGAGGTCAAATTCTCCTATACTTTTTACATCGGCTAAAGTAGTATGGAGAATATGCAAATTGCAATTTGTTGATAAATTTATTGAAGTAGTAAGGCAATCCTGATAGTTATCAATAAATGAAGACCATATTAGTTTTGGAACGTATTTGTCATATCCTGTTTCTGCAATAACTGATTTAGCTAATGGGAAGGCCTCAATTCCGGTGTAGCTTAACTGTATTTCATTTTCTTCACTATGAACATAGCTAAGTAAGAAATTTAATCCAGTACCGAAACCCACTTCTAACACTTTAATCTCTTTTTTTTGACTAATAACGTGCGCTAAACCTGCGGCAATAAAAACATGCTTGCTTTCTTGCAAGGCACCGTGTGCCGAATGATAATGCTCGCCAATAGTTTCATTAAATAAAGTATTCGATCCATCGGCAGTTTGGGTAAGGATATTCATTTCACAAAATTAAAACTTTAAACTAGCATTTGTCTTTTATCTTTGTGCTTTAATCTTTTTAAAATGGATATCGAAAGTTTTAGAGAATTTTGCCTTAGTTTGCCGGGAACTACTGAGGGGATGAAATGGGAGCATTTATGCTTTATGATAGAAGAGAAAATTTTCGTCATCATTGCCATAGATGAAGGAAATAGCTTTTCGACCAAGTGCAGCCCAGAAGAATTTGATGAACTTACCGCTAAAGACGGGATCAAGCAAGCGCATCACATGGCTAAAAGACAATGGGTTCGTATTGATAATTTGGAAGTGTTAAGTGATACAGATTTAAAGAAAAGGGTGGAGACATCTAGGGCACTAGTCTTGTCAAAATTGCCTAAGAAAGTTCAAAAAGCTTACGAAATCTAAGGTTATTTCTTCCTGTGCTCTTTAAAAAAATCCCACATTACTTCATTTACATCTAGCTTTTGGTGAGTATACCCTAACGGATAACCAATATTGAACGGGTTTGCCCCAGGCCAAGTATGCCCACCGTTCTGTATACTAAGTAGTTTTACCGCCACTCCATTACCACTAGCTTCAACAACGATAACATTCGTATTTTTTGCGCCATATTGAAGCGTTTTTTCTTTAAGATTTGTAGTAATACCATTTTGAGTTTTCCAATACTGGAAGGAATTTATGGCCGAAGCGTAGGCGTTCTCTTTTCCCTCATAGTTAACAACTTCATCTGCCACACCATGAATTTGTAATACTGCAATTTTAACTGTCGATTTGTTATAATGCTTTACTGAATCGGGAATAGGGGCACCAACGTTGGCAATGGCCGCAAAATTAGCACCCATTTCGGCGGCAATTCGGTGAGTGAAAAAGCCCCCTCTCGATAATCCAGTTGCATAAAATGCTTTTTCATCAACCTTGAATTTCTCTTTTAAATGAGTAATTATCGCCTTGGTAAAACCAATATCATTTGTGCCATTTTTATACGACATTTCAAAACCAACATTCCAATCTTTATTAATGCCTAAAGGGTATACAACGATGAATTGATTTTTATTGGCACATGTATTCATTTCGGTGTAAAACATTTGCTCTAAATGGCTCATTCCACCACCATGGAAGTTAAAAACAACAGGAAATTTTTTGTTGTTTGAGCTGTAGTTCTTTGGCGTATAGACAATAAATTCTCTCTTAAGGCCTTCAAAAGTAATTCGTGTTCTTTGTCCTCTACTTGTAGTTAAACAGCCAAGAATTATTATGGCTAATAAAATGATTTTCTTCATGAGTTTTTTCTTTCAAAGAGAAAACTTATTTGTTCAGTATACTACCAGAATGATAATTTAGGTAGATGAAATGGTCATTTTTGAGTTGGCTTTAAAATCAACTGGTGTTAGTTTTGTCGTTTTTTTAAAAACATCATTAAAGCTACTGAGGCTATTAAAACCCACTTCATATGCTATTGCAGCTATGGTATATTGCTCGAAATGAGGGTCTAAAAGCAATTCTTTAGCAGCTGCAATTCGATAGGAATTAATAAAAGCATTAAAATTGTTGTTATAATTAGCATTAATTGCCATAGAAAGTTTTTGTGGAGATGTTTTCAAATCTGCACTTAGTGACTTTAAAGAGACGTTATGGTTTTTATATTGCTTTTGGTCGTACACTAATGTTAATACCTTTTGATATAAAAGAGTTGCTTCTCCCACTTCAATAGCAGTAGTCTTATATTTAACAGTTCCTACTTTTGCAATGTAATCGTTTTTTAAAGCAATAATAGCTACTATAAAAATCAAGGTCGAATAAGATATGGGGCCAATAATATACGGTACTAAATCTTCAAATAGATTCAGTACATAAATTAACCAAATTATAAGTAAAGCAACTAGAAGAGTTTTAAGCCAATTAATAATTTCGATTTTTTGAGTGGTGTGTTTTGCCTTTAAAATTTGTTGTAGTGATAGCATTAAATACATAAAGTAATGGCCATAATAAATTATAAAAAGCAAAACGAAAAAAGAAGTAGGCAGTTGTTTAACAAGTAATGGTGTAATCCAGAAGCCAAAAATTAAAGCAGGTATAAAAGGAAGAAAATGATAGAAATAACGTACTTGAATTTTATAACCAGGTTTAATAAGGAGTTGGGTATACACATAAAATAATGGCCCTAATGTAAGCTGAGTGCCAAGGCCAATAAATATGAGTCGAAGATCGATGCCATCCCCAAGCTCCATAAATACCGATTTTCCAACCCTAAAAGATAGAATTAAGATTAAAATACATAATATCTTGTTTGCAACGCTATTCCCCTTCGGATAACTCCATAAAAATACAGCTAAGAATATACCGAATAGTACCCCAAAGCCGCTCGATAGAATGAGTATTATTTGATGAAAGGGCATAGAAATTAAACTACCACAATCGAATTCGATCTTCAGGTTTTTTATACAATTTATCTCCAGGCTTAACATCAAATGCATTGTACCAAGCATCCATGTTTACAGGTGCACCAATGGTTCTATACGGACCAGGAGAGTGCGAGTCTGTTTTAATCAACCGTGCTGCTTCTTCAGGTAAAATATTGCCTCTCCAAACTTGCGCCCATGATAAGAAGAAACGCTGATCAGGTGTAAAACCGTCGATCTTTTCATTGCTTTGCCCTTGCTTGGTCATTTTAAATGCAGTATAAGCCGCATTTAATCCGCCCAAATCGCCAATATTCTCACCCATGGTTAATTTACCTAATACATGAATAGTATCTACAACTGTGTATGCACTAAATTGTTCGCCTAATGCTTTTGTTTTTTCATTGAACTTGGCACGATCGTTATCTGTCCACCAATTTTTAAGGTTACCATCTTTATCGTATTGACTACCAGAGTCATCAAACCCATGGCTCATTTCGTGGCCTATTACCGCACCAATTCCTCCATAATTTACAGCATCATCAGCATTTGGGTCAAAAAATGGGAATTGCAAAATTCCGGCAGGGAAAACAATTTCATTCATGGTGGCGCTATACGATGCATTTACAGTTGGCGGTGTCATGCCAAAACGAGTACGATCAATTGGTTTGCCTAACTGTTTAATATTTTCATTGTAACTCCAAATACTTGCATTTCTTAAATTCTGAAAATAGGTTGCTTTATTAATTACCAGGCCATCATAGGTTCTCCACTTCGTAGTATAACCTACTTTTGGGGTAAAGGCATGTAACTTTTCAAGCGCTCTTTTCTTAGTTACATCGCTCATCCACTCAAGGCCATTAATTCTGATTTCAAATGCTTTTCTTAAATTTTCAATCATAGCATCCATGCGCACTTTTGCATCTGGTTTAAAATACTTGGCAACATAAAGTTGACCTAATAATTCACCAATGGTACGGTCGGTTAACGACGACATGGTTTGCCAGCGTGGAGTTTGTACTTTTTGCCCTGTTTGTGCTTGAGTAAATGCAAAACTAGCATCTATAAAGGATTGACTTAAGTTGCCTGCCGAACCTTTTAAAATGTTCCACTCTAAATATGTTTTCCAATCGGCTAGAGGCACACTGGTTAACATATTATTTAAACTTTTAAAGAATGCTAACGAATTTACCAAGACTGTATCTTGCCCAACAACATTAAATTTAGTCATTAACGTATTCCAATTAATGTTTGGAGTTAATGTATTGAAATCCGCAACGGTTAATTTATTGTAAGTTTTATAAGGATCGCGCATTTCGATACGGCTCATTTGAGCTTCTGATAGCAATTTTTCTAAATTGAAAACCGTTGTTGCTTTCTGTTTAGCCTCTGCCTCGCTGCTGCCAGTTAGTATAAACAGTTTAGTCATGTAGGTATGATATGCCGTTCTAATTCGTTGACTTTGAGGATCATCTTTTAAATAAAAATCTCTATCACTTAAGGTTGTTCCTCCCTGTGAAATGTTTACCACATATTTAGTTACGTTTTTTCGATCTTGCCCAACGCCAAAACCAAACATCGGAGCGCCAATGCCTGATGTTCGCATATATGCAACATGATCTAATAGATTTTGAATAGTATTGATTTGCTTGATCTTTTCCAAATCGGCTTTAATTGGTGTGTATCCCAATTTTTCAATCGCTATACTGTCCATCGCCGCTGCGTAAAAATCGCCAACGCGCTTGGTAACAGAGCCTGGTAATGCATTTTTATCTGTTGCAGCATTCTCTACTAATCCTCTAACTGCTTGCGCATTAAATTCACGAAGTTGGTTAAATGAACTCCACCGGGTCTCTTTAGGAGGAACAGGATTTTTTTTAATCCAAGTGCCGCTAGCATACTGATAAAAGTCGTCTCCTGGTTTTACACTTAAATCCATATTGGCTGGATCTATATATTTTTTTGGAGCTGTTTGTGCGAAAACAGTAATGCTGCTCGCCACAATACCAAAAACTGCAAAATAATTTTTGATTTGTTTCATGATCATAAAGAAATTAGAGACGTAAATTAAGCATTAACTGCTCAATTTTAACAAGATAATAGAAATATTACTTGTTAAACCAATTATAGATTTTATTCAAACCAATTCTACGAAAAATTTCATAGCTGAATAAGGATAATCTAAAAGATTTCATAATTGATAATTTATATAGACATAAACATCATTTTGCCAAATTTATTGTGGGTGTACAAAATTTTTCTGCGTACTCCCTGCTCTTTGCCCTTTCACCTTATTTACCTATTTTTGCAATCCACATAATTTTTCATGAGCATATCTACTAAATACAATCCTGCCGAAACCGAAGATAAATGGTATAGCTATTGGCTTGACAAGAAATTTTTCCATTCTGAACCCGATGAACGGGAACCTTATACCATTGTTATTCCGCCACCAAATGTTACTGGGGTATTGCACATGGGGCATATGCTAAACAATACCATTCAAGATGTATTGATTCGTAAAGCACGTATGCAAGGTAAAAATGCATGTTGGGTGCCTGGTACAGATCATGCCTCAATTGCTACGGAAGCAAAAGTAGTGGCCTTGCTAAAAGAGAAAGGAATTAACAAAAAGGATCTTTCGCGCGAGGAATTTTTAAAATATGCATGGGAATGGAAAGAAAAATATGGGGGTATAATCTTAGAACAATTAAAGAAACTTGGTGCGAGCTGCGATTGGGATAGAACCCGGTTTACCATGGAAGATGATTTATCTGAAGCCGTAATCGATTCTTTTATTCATTTACATAAAAAAGGATGGGTTTATCGTGGCATTAGGATGGTAAATTGGGATCCAGCTGGTAAAACTGCAGTTTCTGATGAAGAAGTAATTCGTAAAGAAGTTAATTCTAAGTTGTACTATATTAAGTATGCCATTAAAGGCATGGAGCAACAAGCAGTAAACAATTCGCTAACTATAGCTACCACGCGTCCAGAAACGATAATGGCTGATAGTGCTATTTGTGTGAATCCAAATGATGAACGCTACCTGCATTTGCATGGTAAACACGTTTATGTGCCTTTAATTAACCGTGCTATTCCGGTAATACTTGATGAATATGTAACGATGGATTTTGGTACAGGCTGTTTAAAAGTTACTCCTGCTCACGATTTGAACGATTATGAACTTGGGATAAAACATAATTTACCGGTTATTGATATCTTAAACGACGACGGAACTTTAAACGAATTTGCTCAAATTTTAGTAGGAGAGGATAGATTTATTGCACGTAAAAAGATTGCAAAACTATTGGATGAGGCGGGTCATTTAGAGAAGGTAGAAGATTACAAATCTCAAGTTGGTTTCTCTGAACGTACGGATGCCGTTATCGAACCAAAGTTATCGATGCAATGGTTTGTGAAAATGAAAGAAATGGCCCAGCCAGCACTCGATGATGTTTTAAATGGAGAGGTAAACCTAATCCCAAATAAATTTGAGAATACGTATCGCCATTGGATGGAGAATGTTCGAGATTGGAACATCTCTCGTCAGCTATGGTGGGGACAGCAAATTCCTGCTTGGTATTTTCAGCACGAGGCACCTGTTGTAGCAAAAACAAAAGCCGAAGCGATAGAAGAATTAATTAACCGCTCGCCAGAACGAAGTGCGCTGTCTGAACAAGAAAAGCAAGGTTTTAGGGTACAAGCAAGTGAGTTTGTTACCCAAGATGAAGATGTTATGGATACTTGGTTCTCGTCGTGGTTATGGCCAATTTCTGTTTTCGATGGCTTTAAAAACCCTGATAATAAAGATATCAACTATTATTATCCAACCAATGATTTGGTTACGGCTCCAGAGATTTTGTTTTTTTGGGTAGCCAGGATGATTATGGCCGGACATGAATTTAGAGGGAAAAAACCATTTACCAATGTATACTTAACGGGTATAGTGCGCGATAAATTGGGCCGAAAAATGTCTAAATCATTAGGCAATTCGCCCGATCCAATTGGTTTAATTGAAAAGTACGGTGCCGATGGCGTACGTGTAGGGATGCTAATGTCGTCGCCGGCAGGTAACGACTTAATGTTTGATGAATCGTATTGCGAGCAAGGCAGAAACTTCGCCAATAAAATATGGAATGCCTTTCGTTTGGTTAAAGGTTGGGAGATTGATGAGAATTTAGAAAACCCAAATCAACAAGCTATTTCATGGTTTGGGAACCGTTTAAACGAAGCCCTTGTAGAGATTGAGGCTGATTTTAAACAGTATCGATTATCAGAAGCATTAATGGCAACCTATAAACTGGTTTGGGACGATTTCTGTGCCTGGTATTTAGAAATGGTTAAACCAGCGTATCAGCAAGCCATAGATACTGAAACAAAAAAAATAAGCATTCAGTATTTCGAACAAATTTTAAAATTATTACATCCGTTTATGCCTTTCATCACAGAAGAACTGTATCACGATGAACTATTTGGGCATAGAGAGGAAATGGATTGTTGTATTGTTGCCGATTATCCTAAAATTGGAAATATTGATGAAAAATTCATTAAAGAGGGTGAATTGATCAAAGAGCTGATCTCTGAAATCAGAAATGTAAGAAATACACGTCAGATTTCTCCAAAGGAGATTTTACCACTAAGCGTTAAAGTAAATTCTTCATTAGTGTATGAAGAATGGTCGAACATTATTTTCAAGCTGGCAACCATTAGTGAGATTGGGTTAGTGAACGAGAAAATTGCTGGTGCTGCAAGTTTTATGGTTGGGAACGACGAATTTTTTATCGTTTTAAATGAAAGTGTAGACCTGGAGGCAGAAAAAGAACGTTTAACAAAAGAATTAGCCTATTTACAAGGGTTTTTAAAATCGGTTGATGCAAAATTAAGTAACGAACGTTTTGTTCAAAATGCGAAACCAGAAATTATTGCCAATGAGCGTAATAAAAAGGCAGATGCCGAATCAAAAATTAATAGTATTTCTGAAAGTTTAGCCATTTTGGAGGGATAAAAATGAGACCATTAATACTTCTATTTGCAGTTGCCATCTTTGCTTCTTGTTCAACAAAGGAAGCTGAAAAGGTACAGTCGAAAATATTTATTGAACAAAAATTAAGCGAGTTTATAGCGAGCAATCCAGATTGGACAAAAGACGAAGCTACAGAAAAGGAAACAACCGAGAAGTTTAAGCATAAGTTAATTAATCTTAGTAATGAGGCCGATTTTTTGAAAGATATGCCCCTGCAGCTTAAAGAAGTAAAAGATACTTCAATTAACGAAATTCGTACAAAAGTGGCTACATTTAAAGCCTACGGCGATACAAGTAGAGTTGAAAATTCTCTTTTAAACTATATGCAGCTCCAAATAACCGGGATTGTATCTTCAAGCCAGATTAAAGAACTTAAGGTTGATCAGAAATACTTCTTAACGGGTACATTACATAAACAAGGTAAAAGAGGTGATGTGAAATTTATTCACGTCGCCGATTTTAAGGGATACGACCTCGGAAAATATACGTTCTTGATTACGGCATTTAAACCGCTATAATTTTTTACCAAAAATTATACATTTGATTGCATTTCATATACTGATGCCCTGCATTGGCAAAAGGAAACGTTTGCGCAAAAATTTTACGTTCTTAACTATTAATTATGATTTAAAAGTCATATAATTGGATTGGATAATAAAAAATCTAATCATATATAAATAGTTCTGAAATGGATAATTCGAGAAGAAACTTCATTAAACATTCGGCTTTACTTGCTGCAGCTACGTATGCAGGAACAATGAGCAGTAGCGCAAAAAGTTATGGCCGCATCATTGGTGCAAACGACCGTGTAAGAGTTGGTATTGCTGCTTTTTCTGATCGTTTTAAGGATACACTTTTACCCAGTTTTTTAAATCATCATAAAGAGCTAAATTTTGATATTGTAGGCCTTTCCGATTTGTGGAGCTACCGTAGAGATTTAGGTTTAGCTCATCTAAAAGAAAAAATGGGTCATGATATAACAAGTTGTAGAAATAATGACGAGTTGTATTCTATGAAAGATTTGGATGCCGTTATTATTAGTACAGCCGATTTTCAGCATGCCTTACACACCATTGAAGCGGTTAAAGCAGGTTGTGATGCCTATGTAGAAAAGCCTTTTGCCGAAACCATGGCCGATGCGAGAGCTGCTTTGAAAGCAGTAAAAGAAACCAACAAAATTGTGCAAATTGGTTCTCAACGCCGAAGCGGAGAAAATTATAAAACGGCTGCTAATTATATCCAAGAAGGGAAATTTGGGGCAATTACAGCAGTAGACTTGGTTTGGAATGTAAATCAACCAGGAAGATGGCGTAGACCTGCTTTAGTAGCTAAACTAAAACAAGAAGATACCGACTGGAAACGCTATTTATTAAACCGCCCGGTTGAAGCATGGGATCCACGTAAATATTTAGAGTATCGATTGTTTTGGCCTTATTCGTCGGGTATGCCTGGACAATGGATGTCGCATCAGATCGATACGGTGCATTGGTTTACTAAATTAAAACATCCACGGAGTGTGGTAGCAAATGGTGGTATTTACACCTGGAAAGATGGCCGTAAAAACTGGGATTCGATGGTTGCTGTATTTGATTATGGCCAACCAAACACAACTGATGGTTTTCAAGTAACCTTTACCTCAAGAATGCAAAATAGTGTAGGCGATGTTGGTGAAGTATATTATGCCAATGGAGGTGAATTAAATCTTATGACCAATAAGGTTTCGCCAAAGGGTGGATTAGGAGAAAATGCAGCCGCTGCTATGGGGATGAAATCTAATCTACTTGCACCATATGATTTATCAACTGCCGAAATTAAAATTGCAACAGGTGCAAATACCGGCGGCGACCAGTTAACCTCTGCACATATGCGCAATTGGATGGAATGTGTACGAAGTAGAAAAACGCCAAATGCACCTGTAGAAGCTGGTTATTATCACTCTATTGCGAATATCATGACCAATGCAGCTGTTCGAACTGGGGCTAAGGCTACCTTTGATGAAAAATCGCAAGAAGTGATGGCTAACGGGAAGGTGTTTAAATACTAAGTAATGACGTTGAGCGTTTTGCGTAAAGCGGTAAATAAATAAAATAAAAACAAATAAAATGTTCGTAAAATTCAAAAAGTATAGTTTATTAGCTCTCTCTTCAATTCTTTTATTATCGACAGCAAGCGCTCAAAAAAAACCATTATTTGATGGAAGAACCTTAAACGGTTGGAAAATAGTTGCAGGTAAAGCACCTTATGCTATAGAAGACGGAATGATTGTGGGTACAATGGTTAAAGGTTCGCCAAATTCGTTCTTAATTACAGAAAAAGAGTACGGAAACTTTATTTTGGAGTTAGATGTAAAACTTGAAGGAACAGAAACTAATTCGGGCGTTCAAACCCGTAGTCATTATAATCCTGCCGGAAACAAAGGCAATGGTTTGGTGTTTGGCAGACAAATGGAAATTGATCCTACGCCTAGGGCCTGGACAGGTGGTATATACGACGAAGCAAGAAGACTTTGGTTATATCCTTTAGAGCTTAATACACCTGCAAAATCTGCTTATAAATCTGAAGAATTTAATCATTATAAAATTGAATGCATAGGCAACGAAATCAAAACTTGGGTAAATGGTATTCCGACTGCTTATGTAATCGACACCCTAGATAAAACAGGTTTCATTGCCTTGCAAGTTCATGGTATTGGAACAAAAAATCACTTAGATGGTAAAAAGGTTTACTTTAAAAATATTACGATCCAAACAGAAAATTTAAAATCACAATCTTTTCCAAAAGGCATTTATACCGTAAACTTAACACCAAATTCATTGTCGGCATACGAAAAAGCGAACGGCTATAAATTGCTATTCGATGGTAAAACAAATGCGGGTTGGGTTGGTGCAAAAACAGGTGCTTTTCCGACCAAGGGATGGAATATTGCTGACCAACAAATAAGTGTATTGCCTTCTGGCGGAGCTGAATCTACAAATGGAGGTGATATTGTAACCAAAGAAGAGTTTTCGGCCTTTGATTTATCTTTTGAATTCAAACTATCGGAAGGTGCAAATAGTGGTGTTAAATATTTTGTAACCCTTGCCGAGAAGAGCTCAGGTTCTGCAATTGGCTTAGAGTACCAGGTTTTAGATGATGCAAAACATCCAGATGCTAAAATGGGCAGGGATGGAAACAGAACATTGGCCTCATTATACGATTTAATGACAGCTAAAAAAGAAGCTAGGTTTTTAAGGCCTATCGGTTCATGGAACAATGCACGTTTAGTTGTTTACCCAAATAACAAGGTCGAACACTACTTAAATGGTGTTAAAGTGTTAGAGTACACAAGAGGTAGTGAAGAATTTAAAAAACTCGTTGCCATTAGTAAATATAAAGACTGGACAAACTTTGGTCAAGCCCCAAAAGGCAGAATCTTATTGCAAGATCATGGGGATAAAGTTAGCTTTAGAACTCTAAAAATTAAAAATTTATAATGCTTCGTCGTTCCTTCGTTAAAAAATCTGCAGTACTAGGTTCTAGTTTATTATTTGCAGATCAACTATATGCCAACTTAACCTTAGCTCCTATTAACATTGCCATGATTGGTTGTGGCGATAGGGGTAAGGGTGTATTATCGGTGATTAAAAAAATGCCCGAGAAATTTAATATCGTCTCTTACTGTGATGTGCTGGATTTTAGACTGGAAGAAACGAAAAAGTATGTAGTAGCAACTTCAAAACCTATAAAAGAGTATAGAAAAGTTTTGGATGATAAAAACGTATCTGCTGTTTTTATTGCAACTCCATTAAGCGAACATTTTAAAATTGCTGCTGATGCCATCCGTGCCGGAAAACATGTGTATGTAGAAAAAACCATGACGTATTCGATAGCAGAAGCACTTGAGCTACGCAAATTGGTGAGTGACTATCCAAAACAAGTGTTTCAGGTAGGTTATCAATATCGTTATTCGCCATTGTACTTTAAAGTTAAAGACATGATACAATCGGGTTATTTAGGCAAGGTGTCGCAAATAGATTGTAGATGGGATAGAAATGGAAATTGGCGCAGATCGGTGCCAAACCCTAGTTTAGAGCGGCAAATTAATTGGCGGATGTATAAAGAATATTCTGGCGGCTTGGCGGCTGAGCTTTTATCACATCAAATTGACTTTATTAATTGGGCTTTCGAAACGCAGCCCGATGAGATTATTGGTACCGGAGGAATCGATGTATTTAAAGATGGCAGAGAGACCTATGATAATGTACAGGCGTTATTGCGCTATAAAACCGCAGGCATGATTGGTAATTTTGGTGCAACCTGCGGCAATGCACACGATGGCTATTTGTTTAAAATTAAAGGCACAAAAGGTTCGGTTTCGCTATATCCTGATACTGGTATTTTTTATCCTGAAAAGCAAACTGCAAAAGAATTGGGCATTGTTGATGGCGTAACCAGTGCAACAAAAATTGTAATTAATAAAGATGGCGGTATCCCAATTTTAGACCAACCTACAAAAGATGGTACAAATTATGCGTTAGAGGAATTCTATGTAGCCGTTACCGAAAATAAAACTCCAGTTTCGAACATTAAAACAGGTACTCAGGCGGCTATTTGCGTAGCGATGTGCAATGAAGCAATATATACTGGGAAAACTCAGTTCTGGAAGAAGGAATATTTTTAAGTAGTTTGTTGGGTGGTTAGTTTTTTGATTAGTTAGGTGGGACCTAAAAGTCGAAGGATAATTTGTATAACCTAATTTGTCATCCGACATATGAAAAATCAGAATTAGCAAGTGCCTACACACGCTATCACAACAATGATTCTGAACAAAGCAAGGGTACTCCAAATTGCCCTAGTAATTAGAGTTCTCTTTCATTAATTTTCAAAAGAAAGATTAAAATATAAATCATGATAAGGTTTGCATTATTTTTTATAGCATTTTATTTGAGTTTAGTACATTCTCTACATGCGCAAGACAGTATCGCAAAAAAAAGGGGAGTGTTTGTGCGGTGTGTATGTTTAACCATATAATCTAAGGAGATAGAAGTGACAAACGTCTTAAATGGCCTTGAATCTTATATGGTTTAACAATTCGAGCGTAACCATTTGAAAACTAACAGTTGCTCCCCAACTTTTACGCTTTATCCGTTTTAGTGCGGCTTACTAAGCACATCGAAGCCGAGTACGATGGTGGTATCAAGGTGTTACATTGGACTTGCCTTGGATTTACATTGGACTTGAGTTGGACTTGGGTTGGACCGGTAACGAGAAATATATTTGAGAAAAGCTATTTTATAACTACCTTTAGCTAAGAAGGTTAACGTTTAGCTAAGATACGAAAAAATGGCAATTGATACAAGTGTTTTTGAACTTTCTGGTAAAGTGGGCGACCTGATATTTACTCAAGGTAAAAAACGGACCTATGTGCGCAAAAAATCAGATAAACCACACCAGCTTTCTGAAAATAGCAAAAAAAGTGCAAACGACCTAGTAGAGGCTAGTATGCATAGCAGAATTGTAAGAGCCGCTTTTGCTAAAATGATGGATGGCTATAAAGATAGTGGGGTACATTACCGATTAAATAAATGTTTTTTAGCCTTACTGAAGCCCATTCCTAAAGAAAAATTGTGCGAAAAAAAGGTAAAAGATGGTGATGCAGCCGTGCTTACAGGCTTTCGCTTTAATCAGGCAATTCGTTTAGATCGCTTTTTATACAAACTCCCAAACGTTACCATCGATCCTAGTGGATTGTTAAAACTCGACTTATTTGTAGCACCTGAAGAAAACATCACCAAAGCTGTAAAAAATGCAGATAAGGTAGTATTGCAGATTGGTATATTTAGTCATAACCTCGAAAATGGCAATTATCAGTATGTAAAGCTGAAAGACCTTGTAAAGCAGCAGTTAAAATCGGCTAAAACTAGCATACATTTTAACTTAAAAGGAGAAATTTTATTACTGGTGGTAATGGGGATTCATTACCAAAAAAATGGAGAAAGATTATACAAAAACAGCATAAATGCAGCCGAGATCACACATGTATTTAGATTGAGCGATGGGAAAATAGTTGAATTTGTAAAAGAAATAGGAGAGGAGACAGAAAAACTGCAACAAGATGAGGGATTGGGATGGGATGAAGAAGAGTAACTATAATTCCCTGTAATCTGGCAATTCCTCTACAAAAACAAATTTCCCGTTAACATGATCGATCTTCGCAAAATAATGGTTTAGCCCATTTGTAACCGCTAACCATTTTGCTTTATAAACGGAATTATAACGTGCAGCTTGATCAAAAGTAGCTTGAGTAATTTGAACAGACGGTGCTTTACATTCAACTACCATTATCTTTTCGCCCAAATTAGTATACACCAAAATATCACTACGCTTCTTGGTTTGATTTAAACTTAATCCACCTTCAATTTGAAGTAAAGAAGATGGGAATCCTTTTTCTTTTAAATAACAGATAAAATGTTGCCTTACCCATTCTTCGGGTGTTAGAACCAAGTGCTTTTTCCGGATTTCATCAAAAATAAAATAAACACCGTTTTTTTCGGTAATCTTAAAAGGATGAGTGGGAAGATTTAAGGGGGCAGGGACGAACATTTTTGGTTGGTTGGTTTTTTGGTTGGTTGGTTGGTTGGTTTTTTGGTTGGTTGGTTGGTTGGTTTTTTGGTTTTTTGGTTTTTGGTTGGTTTGCTCCTTGCTTCACGCTCCACGCTCCACGCTCCACGCTCCACGCTCCACGCTCCACGCCAAAAATTGTGTGTAAAATTAATCATTATTCATTAATCAAAATCCTTATTTTTACCATCAATGAGCGCTGTAGAGATTATTAAAGATTTAAAGGCAAGAAAGTTTAAACCGCTGTATTTATTGCAAGGCGAAGAACCTTATTATATTGATCAAGTGGTCGAATATATGGAGAATCACGTTTTAAGTGATGGCGAAAAAGGATTTAACCAAACAGTTTTGTACGGTAAAGACACCGATATGGCCACCATCTTAAATGCTGCAAAGCGTTATCCCATGATGTCTGAATATCAGCTCATCATTGTAAAAGAAGCTCAAGATTTAAAATGGGCCAAAGAAACAGAAGGAAGTGGGAAAGAAACAGAAGTTGTGCTTAATTATTTCGAAAAACCATTGCCTAGCACAATATTGGTTTTAGCTTATAAATATGCAAATTTCGATAAGCGTAAAAAGATTTACAAAGCAATCATCAAAACAGGTGTCGTTTTTCAATCCGACCCGGTTAGAGATTATAAGTTAATGCCCTGGATCGAAGAACACATTAAAGAGAAAGGATATAAAATTGCTCCTCAAGCAGCTGCTTTGATGGCTGAATATTTAGGTACAGATTTATCAAAAATTGCAAATGAGGTCGAGAAATTGTGCTTAAACATCACCAAAGACACGACCATACAAACCGATCACATCCAAAAAAACATTGGTATAAGCAAAGAGTACAATGTTTTTGAACTCCAAAAAGCTTTAGCCACGAGAAATGTATTTAAATGTAATCAGATTATTAATTATTTCGCTGATAACCCTAAAGCAAACCCAATGGTGATGATTATGGCCAATTTAAGTGGCTATTTCACCAAAATATTAAAGTATCATTACTTACCCAATAAAAACGATGCCGCGAAAGAACTTGGGGTAAGTCCGTATTTTATTAAGGATTATGAAAGTGCAGCACGAACGTTTAGTGACGCCAAAACATTCGATATTATTAGCTTATTACGCGAATACGATTTAAAAAGTAAGGGCTTAGACAGCAGTGGGAATACAACGGATGGCGAGCTCCTAAAAGAATTGGTATTTAAGATGATTCACTAATCGTCTAAAAACATATACCCAACCGCTTTACGCCAATCGCTACACAATGCTCATAGTTAATATTTGACATGTCAATTATTTTTAATGTGTAACTATAAAGTTATGGCTTATGCTATACTTATAATTGCATTCTCGTCTATATTTGTTTATCGATTAACTTATTATTAACTAATGAAAACAAAATTACTTACCATTTTATTGGCAGTAGGTGCTATTGCTTTTGCCAACGCTCAAACCAGACCTCCTGCTTCTGGGGGAGCCGCAGATACCACACGTAGAGCTCCGGGAGCATTGCCAGGCGCAGCTGCCAGAGCACAACCTAAACCTTATGCTACTGTAATTACAGATAAGGCACTTACCCGTAAGGGTATGATTACCACGCATAAATTAGAAGATAAATTCTTTTTTGAAATTGCAGATACTACACTTGGAAGAGACATTTTAGTCGTTAACCGTATTTCTAAATCGGGTGCCGAGGTTCGTGCTGCTCAAGGCTACGCTGGCGATCAAATTGGAAGTTCGGTAATTCGCTTCGAAAAAGGCCCGAACAATCGCATCTTTATGCGTAAGATAAGTTATAGAACGTATGGTCCAGATAGCACAACTTCTATGTACCAATCGTTAAAGAATTCAAATATCCAACCAATTGCTGCGGCGTTTAATATTGCGGCGTATACTCCAGATAAAAAAGGTAGTGTAATTGATATGACAGATTATATCAATAGCGATAATGATATTTTCTATTTTAGCTCAGCTGCTGCAAAAAGCCGTTTCAGATTAGGCACCCAATTGGCAGATAGAAGTTATATTTTAAATGTACGTAGTTTCCCAACTAACGTAGAAATTACAACCGTTAAAACATACACTTTGGCAGCCGCAACTACTGGACTGGGAGGTGGTGCACCAGCTGCTTTTGGTGGTGGTGGTTCTACGGGTTCGGCCACAGTAGAATTAAATGCTTCATTGGTAATTTTACCTAAAGTACCAATGAAACCTCGTTATTTCGATTCACGTGTAGGTTATTTTGCAGTTGGTTATACCGATTTCGACCTTAATCCACAAGGTGTAAAAGAAATTGAAATGGTAAAAAGATGGCGACTAGAGCCAAAACCTGCAGATTTGGCAAAATATAAGCGTGGAGAATTAGTTGAGCCTCAAAAACCGATCATTTTTTATATTGACCCAGCTACTCCAAAAAAATGGGTTCCATATTTAATTGCAGGAGTAAACGATTGGGCTAAAGCTTTCGAAAAAGCAGGATTTAAAAATGCGGTAATGGGCAAAATTGCTCCAACTGCAGCACAAGATTCTACATGGAGTTTAGACGATGCACGTAACTCTGCAATTGTTTACAAACCATCAGAAATTGCAAATGCTAGTGGACCAAGCATCTCAGATCCAAGAAGTGGTGAAATTATGGAAAGCCACATTAACTGGTTTCATAATGTACAGAAATTAGTTCACGATTGGTACATGATCCAAACTGCTGCGGTTGATCCAAGAGCTAGAAAAATGACTTTTAGTGACGAACTAATGGGCGATTTAATCCGCTTTGTTTCTTCACACGAAGTGGGCCACACGCTAGGCTTACGCCACAATTATGGTTCAAGCTCTACAGTGCCAACAGAAAATTTACGTAACAAGAAATGGGTTGAAGAAAACGGTCACACACCTTCAATTATGGATTACGCACGTTTTAACTACGTAGCGCAACCAGAAGACAAAATCTCGGCAAAAGGATTGTATCCTCGTATCGGTGATTACGATAATTGGGCAATCGAATGGGGCTATAGATATTTCCCTGATAGCAAAAACGTTGCGTCAGACATGGTAATCTTAGATAAAATGACTACCGAATCGGCCAAAAACAGACGTTTATGGTTCGGTACTGAAATAAATCCAGACGATCCACATTCGCAAAATGAAGATTTGAGCGATAATGCAATGAAAGCAAGTGAGTACGGTATTAAAAACCTTAAAGTTATCTTAACTAGCTTGCCTGAATGGACAAAAGAAAAAGGAGAGGGCTATGAGAATTTAACCAATATGTATGGTCAATTAACCACTCAATTTGGTCGTTACATGGGGCATGTTGCTAAAAATGTTGGCGGTATTTACGAAAACCCAAAAACGGTTGATCAAGCAGGCCCAATTTACGAACGTACACCTGCAGCTACTCAAAAAGAAGCTATGGATTTCTTAAATAGAAATTTGTTTACAACGCCAAAATGGTTGTTAAACCAAGCTATTATGGATAATATCGATGGAAATCCGTTAGAAGTAGTTTCAAGATTACAAGGAAGTACATTAAGTCGATTAACAAGCAATAGCACATTAAGTAAATTAGTTGCTGCAGAAGCAACAGATGGTGCAACTGCTTATAAAATTACGGATCTATTTACAGATTTAAATGGTGCGATTTTTACAGAATTAAAATCGAATGCTACCATTGATGTGTACCGTCGTAATTTGCAAAAAGCATATGTCGAAAAATTAATCGCTATTGTTAAACCTGCTCCGGTTCCTGCTGCTTTAAGCGCAATATTAGGTGGTGGTAGAGGCGGTTCTGGTCTTGGTGGCTTAACTGCTGCGCAAAGTGATGTACTTTCAGTAGTGAAGGGTCAATTGCGCGAGTTGCAAGGCTCAATCAAATCGGCTACAAACAGCCAATCTGATTCGCTAAGCAAATACCATTTAGCTGATTTGAATGATCGTATTGAAGCTGCTTTATCTACTAAAGACTAAATAATAAGATCCAATTTAATATAAAAAGCGTTCCGGTGTAAGAATCGGGACGCTTTTTCTTATTAAAAATTAATATCTTTGCGCAAAATCTAAAAACATGGCATTACAATGTGGTATAGTAGGTTTACCTAATGTTGGTAAATCAACCCTATTCAACTGTTTATCGAACGCAAAAGCACAAGCTGCAAATTTCCCATTCTGTACTATTGAGCCTAATGTTGGCGTAATTACAGTACCAGATGATCGATTAACTAAATTGGCCGAATTGGTAAAACCAAATAAGGTTCAACCAAATACAATCGAAATTGTTGATATCGCAGGTTTGGTTAAAGGGGCGTCGAAAGGCGAAGGACTTGGCAATCAATTTTTAGGAAACATTAGAGCCACAAATGCTATTATTCATGTATTACGTTGCTTTGATGATGGAAATGTTATCCATGTAGATGGTTCAGTAGACCCTATTCGCGACAAAGAAATTATCGATACTGAATTGCAGCTGAAAGATTTGGATACCGTGACCAAAAGAATTCAAAAGGTCGAAAAAATGGCTAAAACCGATAAGGAAGCCAAAAGAACATTTGATATATTAAGTATTGTTAAAACGCATTTAGAAACTGGTAACTCTGTTCGTTCGGCAGCTTTACAACAAGAGGATTTTGATTTTATCGAAGATTTAGGTCTGCTAACACAAAAACCCGTAATGTATGTGTGTAATGTGGATGAAGGATCAGTTTTAAACGGAAATGCTTATACCGAAAAAGTACAAGCTGCAGTTAAAAATGAAAATGCCGAAGTATTAATTATCTCTGCTAAAATCGAATCAGAAATAGCAGAACTCGAATCGTACGAAGAAAGACAAGAATTTTTAGCCGACCTAGGTTTAACCGAATCGGGCGTTAATAAATTAATCAGAGCAGCTTATCGCTTATTAGATTTATATACCTACTTCACTGCTGGTGTACAAGAAGTAAGAGCCTGGACGATTACCAAAGGATTTACTGCACCACAAGCTGCTGGTGTAATTCATACCGATTTCGAAAAAGGATTTATCCGTGCTGAAGTAATCAAATACAATGATTTTGTAACCCTTGGTTCAGAAGTTGCCTGTAAAGATGCAGGAAAACTAGGCGTAGAAGGAAAAACGTATGTTGTAGAGGATGGTGATATTATGCACTTCCGATTTAACGTTTAGGACGTATTTTTAACGCTAAGAGACGCAAATATTTCCGCAAAGATCGCAAAGCTAATTGCTTCAACTTTGCGATCTTTGCGTATTCTTATTTTTCTTTGCGGTTAAATCAAGCATCGAAAACACTTACTCCTCATCAATCCTTTTGCCTTTCATGGCCTGACCAACCGCCATGTCCATTAATCGCTCTGCAAACGGACGGGTATATTCGTTCAATTCATCTGCTTTTTTAAGGATGCGATCTTTATCTCCACTATCTAAAGCGTCTTTAAGCTCGGCTATTAAAACAATAGTTAATGTTAATTCTTGCTCGTTTAAAATATTGCCATTTTTCTTTATAAAGCGTTCGGCAGTATACACCAACTGTTCCCCCTCACTTTTGGCTTCAATTAACATTCGTTGTTCTACGTCACTCTTTGCGTTCTCGATACTATCAATTAACATTTTTTCGACGGTATCGTCACTTAATCCATAGCTGGGAACAATATCTATTTCTTGTTTAACGCCCGAACGAAGCTCAATTGCTTGAACCGTTAAAATTCCATCTGCATTTAGCAAAAAGTTAATATCTACTTTCGGTAAACCTGCTGGCATAGCCGGAATGCCTTTTAAATCGAACTCTGCAAGTTTTCTGTTTTCTTTCACTAAATCGCGCTCGCCCTGGTAAACTGAAATTTTCATGTTTACTTGTCCATCGATAGAAGTGGTATATTGGCGACCTGCTTTTGTAGGTACTTTGCTATTTCTGGCGATAATTACATCCATTAATCCACCCATCGTTTCTATACCTAACGAAAGGGGTGTAACATCCAATAGTAAGATATCAGATCGATTACCTGCCAATATATCGGCCTGAATGGCTGCCCCAAGTGCTACTACTTCATCTGGGTTAATTTGATCGTGAGGTTGGCGATTAAAAAATGTACTTACCGCTTGTTTTACAAAAGGTGTACGGGTAGATCCACCCACTAAAACGACTTCGTCTATCGCATCGATACTCAAATTGGCATCAGTTAAGGCTTGTTTACAGCAAGTTAAAGTTTCGGCTACTTTATCGGCAATTAGTTGTTCAAAAGTGTGTTTATCTAAACTGCACCAAATTTCGCCCACCTTTTCATTATATAAATTTTGCGTAGATAATGCTTTTTTAGCAGATTCGGCTTGTAAGCGTAGGGTTTGCATCAAAATAGTATCTTTTGAAAGTGCTTCAAAGTCAAGCTTATTTTTTTCGACCCAATAGTTTAAAATTGCTCGATCAAAATCATCACCTCCTAAAAATGTATTTCCATTGGTAGCCAGTACCTCAAAGATGCCATTTTGGATTTGAAGAATAGAAACATCAAACGTACCACCACCTAAATCATACACAGCAATTGTTTTTTGTTGCGTGGGATCCAAACCTAATCCATACGCTAAACTGGCAGCAGTTGGTTCGTTTACAATGCGCAAAACATCTAAACCAGCTAGTTTTCCGGCATCGCGAGTAGCTTGTCGCTGACTGTCGTTAAAATAAGCAGGTACGGTAATCACTGCTCTATTTACAGGTGTTTTTAAAGCATGTTCAGCTCTTGCTTTCAATTCTTTTAAAATCTCGGCCGAGAGCTCAATAGGTGTATAAAATTTATCTCCAGCTTTAATTTTAACTAAAGCATCGCTATCGTCGTCTATAATTTTATAGCTAAAAATATCCTTATGGCTGGCAACATCTTTATACGATCTACCCAATAGCCTTTTAACCGAAAATATAGTATTAGTAGGGTCAGTTGTTAAAAATTCTTTTGCTTCATTGCCAACTTCTGCATCACCCTGTGCGTTAAAATGTACTACAGATGGCACTAAAACCCCCTTTCCAGCATCATTTATTACTTGTGGATGCTTGTCGGGATTGATAAAGGCAACTAAACTATTTGTAGTGCCTAAATCAATGCCAACAATAATTTCTTCTTTCTGAAATGAGCCCGTAGCTAGGTTGATGGATATTTTTGCCATAAGACTGCAAATTTACATAGTTTCTTGTTCACTATTGTTGAAATGTTGTAAAGAGTCCGAAAGCTGAGAGAGTCCATGTTATTATTGCCAACCTCCACCTAAAGCTCGATATAAACCAACACTCGCATTTAATTGTGCTGTTTTAAGGCTTGTTAAATCCAATTCTCCCTGCAACAGATTTCCTTGCGCGGTAATAACTTCCAAATAGTTAGCCATGCCACTTTTAAAAAGTAGGTCAGAATTTTTAACTGCAAGTTGCAAAGTTTTAACCCTTTCTTGAGCAATGAAATATTCATTCTTTAAGTTTACAATTTTTGCCTGTTCATTAGAAACCTCAACTACTGCTGCTATTACGATTTGTCTAAACCTTAAAACAGATTGGTCTCTTTCTATTTTGCTTAATTCGAACTGGGTTTTTAACGCACCTCGCTGAAAGATTGGTTGGGTAACACCGCCACCAACTACACCAAATAAAGAAGCTGGAATATTGAACCAACTGCTTGCCTTAAATGCATTTAAGCCACCACTTGCCGATATAATTAAGCTTGGGTATAGGTTGGCATTTGCAATTCCAACTTTTGCATTGGCAATGGTTAAACTAAGTTCAACATTCTTTACATCTGGGCGTATACTTAACATGGTTGATGGAACACCGGTAGCCAATTCTTCAGGTATCGTTAATTGTTCGAGCGTTGTAGCTCGTTCTATTGCCGTAGGAAATCGGCCCGTTAAGGCACTTAATGCATTTTCTTGGATATTTATTTCTTGGTTAAGCTGTGGAATTAATTGTGATGCATTTAGTAATTGTGCATCTGCTTGTTGAATAGCCAATGAAGTAACCTGACCTGCATCAAACTGCATGTTGATCATTTTTAATGTGTTTTTATTGAGCTCCACATTTCTTTTGGCCACATTTAATTGGGCATCTAACATTAGTAACCTGTAAAAACCATTTGCAATTGAAGCTACGATTTGCGTTTGAACAGCTTTTTTTGCTTCGGTAGATTGTAAATATCCTGCGTATGCAGCATCTTTTTGTCTGCTAATTTTGCCCCAAATATCAGCCTCCCAACTCAATGATAAATTTGTATTAAAATCTTCAATATGGCGTGTTTTTAAAAACTGTGAGGCACTAAGGCCATTTAAACTGTTATCTGAAGGACGATTGGAGTTTGCGGTAACCTGCAAGTTTAGATCTGGTAAATTACCCAATTTGGCTCTTTTTAAGATAAGCTGTGCCGCATCAATGTTCTTTAACGCTAATTGTAGGTCAAGATTTCTTACCAACGCGCTATCAATTAGGTTGCGTATTGCTGTAGTACCAAAAAATTCATTTACAGGTAAATTACCAATGCTATTGCTATCAGGTTTAAGGATATTCCTGAAATTTTCAGGAATACCTTTAGTTGGCAGTAAAATATTTTTTGAAATGCCACAACTGCTTAGCAATAAAAGCAAAATGACAAAAGTAGTATTGATGTATGTTCTCATTTTAATATTATTTAATTGAACCATTTTCTTAGCCATATAGCAATTAATGGTACAAATTCATTTAAAACTGTTTTGTTTTGATTAGTTTTCATGAGGATCTAATTTTTGATCGGCATGCGCAACAGCTAATGGCACACCTGTGATTTTTTCCTGTAAGAATTGAAATAGGATAAATAGCACCGGAATAATAAAAACTCCTAATATTACGCCAGAGATCATTCCGCCTGCTGCCGCTATACTGATAGAATGATTGCCCAAAGCCGATGGCCCAACAGCTGTCATCATCGGTATCATCCCTACAATAAAGGCCAGTGAAGTCATGATAATTGGACGTAATCTTAATTTTGCGGCTTCAAGCGATGCCGACAATAGTGATTTTCCTGCTCTTCTTCGCTGGATAGCGAACTCTACAATTAGGATTGCATTTTTGGCTAACAAACCGATGAGCATTACCAAGGCAACCTGTACATATATATTATTCGATATTCCAGTTAAGCCTATTGCTGCAAATACACCAAATATGCCAGTAGGTATTGATAAAATAACTGCCCAAGGTAAAATATAGCTCTCGTATTGAGCAGATAATAAGAAGTAAACGAATAATAAGCACAAGATAAAAATGATAGTAGATTGTCCGCCAGAAGAAAGCTCTTCTTTAGTCATGCCCGAAAACTCGTAACCATATCCACCAGGTAAATGCTTCGCTGCTACTTCTTCAACTGCTTTAATGGCGTCGCCAGAACTATAACCAGGTTTAGCCATTGCATTTAACCCAATCGAATTAAATAAGTTATAACGAGATGCCGTTTCTGGGCCATATACACGATCTAGTTTTACTAAAGTGTTCATTGGAACCATTTCTCCATTTTTGTTCTTTACAAATACACCATCCATTGCTGATTGATTTGCACGGTCGCCTTGATCAGCCTGTACAACCACTCGATAATATTTACCAAAACGATTAAAATCTGAGGCTTGTGCACTACCGAAATAAGCTTGCATCGTTTGTAAGATATCTTTTACGCTTACCCCTAATTGAGCTGCTTTCACCTCGTCTAATTTCATTTCCAATTGCGGATAATCTGATTTAAATGAGGTAAAGGCGAATGCTATTTCTGGCCTCTTCATTAACTCTGCAATGAAATTGCTTGAAACTGCACTGAACTTGTCGAGTGATCCACCTGTTTTATCTTGCAATACCATGTCTAACCCGTCGATATTGCTAAAGCCAGGTACAGTAGGGAAGGTGAATACAAAGAAACTGGCACCTTTAATTGCTGCAAGTTTGCCCCTCACTTCGTTCATGATGCCATCGATGTCTTTTATTTTTCCGCGTTGATCTGTAAATTTTAAAAGCACAAACAATACACCAGAAGAAGGACTTGAAGATTGGGTAAGCATATTAAAACCAGAAAGCCCCATTAAGGTCTGTTTAGATTCCATTGAACCCAATAAGCTTTCAGCTTGTTTAATTACTTCTGTAGTTCGGTTTAATGATGCGCCTGCTGGCATCGATAAAGAAATAGCTAAAAATCCTTGGTCTTCTGAAGGTATAAATCCTGATGGAGTACGTTTAATCATAACTCCGGTTGCAATCATAATAACTGCTAAACCTAACAATGTTGCCCAACGAAAACGAACTAAAAATTTTAATGCACCAGTATATTGATTTGTTATTTTTTCAAAGCCTGAGTTAAATCCGGCAAAGAATTTTTCTTTAAAGGTTTTCTTCTCAGTGCCTATATGGTTGTTTTCTTTTAAAAATAAGGCTGCTAAAGCCGGACTTAATGTTAGTGCATTTACCGCTGAAATTACAATTGCAATGGCCAATGTGAAGGCAAATTGCCTATAGAATAATCCGGTCGAACCTTCCATAAACCCTACTGGTAAAAACACGGCCGACATTACTAAAGTGATCGAAATAATAGCACCTGTGATTTCACTCATCGCTGCTGCGGTTGCAACTTTTGGTGCTAAGTGGCGATGTTCCATCTTAGCGTGTACAGCTTCCACAACCACAATGGCATCATCAACCACAATACCAATGGCTAAAACTAATGCAAATAGTGTAAGGAGGTTAATAGAAAAACCAAAGATCCACATAAAGAAAAAAGTGCCTAGAATGGCTACGGGAACTGCAATAGCTGGTATAAGGGTGGAACGGAAATCTTGCAAAAAGATAAACACTACAATAAATACCAATATAAACGCCTCAATTAAGGTATGAATAACCTGATCTATAGATTGATCTAACGAATTTTTGGTGTTGTATAGAATTAAATGTTTTACACCTTTTGGAAAGTTTTTGGCCGATTTATCCATCAATTTAGCAATTGCGATTTGGATTTCATTCGAATTCGAACCTGCTAATTGGATAACTCCAATATTTACCCCCGGCTTACCATTTACTCTAGTGAAATTGGTATACGAATAGGCGCCAAATTCAATTCTTGCTAAGTCTTTTAACCTTAAAATAGAACCGTCTGGATTAGCCTTAATCACCATTTCGCCATATTGTTCTGGCTTATTTAGTTTGCCTTTATAAGTAATTACATACTCAAAAGACTCCTTACTGCTTTCCCCAAATTTACCGGGGGCAGCTTCTAAGTTTTTATCTTGAATTATAGCCATTACCTCTTTTGGCGTAAGGCCATAACTAGCCATCTTCGACGGATTTAACCAAACCCTCATCGAATAATCTTTGTTGCCACCAAAAATAGTAGCAGAACCTACACCCGGAATTCTTTTAATATCTGGGATGATATTAATTTGAGCATAATTGGCAAGAAAAGTTTGGTCATAATTTTTTTCATCATCTGTAAATAGGTCGACCACCATAATTAAACTATTTTGCTGCTTAACTGTGGTGATACCTGCCTGTACAACTTCTGATGGGAGTTGACTTGTAGCTTGAGCAACTCTGTTTTGAACATTTACAGCAGCTTGATCGGGGTTTGTTCCTAATTTAAAGTAGACCGTAATTACCAATGAACCATCATTACTTGCCGTAGAGCTCATGTAGCTCATGTTTTCTACCCCATTAATAGATTCTTCTAATGATGGAGCAACAGAGCGTAATACTGTTTCTGCATTTGCACCTGGATAAAATGCCATCACCTGAACTGCAGGTGGTGCGATATCTGGAAATTGTTGGAAGGGTAATTTAGTTAACCCCAGTACACCCAGGATAACCAAAAGAATTGAAATAACCGTTGCTAATACGGGTCTGTTTAGAAATATTTTGAACATTTTATTATTTATTTGAGGCGTTGTATGCGGTAACTGTTTTTCCTTTTTCGGGTTGGATTAAATCTCCTTCTTTTAAATTTTCGAAACCTTTGGAAACAATTTGATCTCCCGATTTAAGACCATCTTCTACAAGATAATTTGTGCCGCTAGCACCTAATACTTTAATTGGTAGTTTACTTATTTTGTTGTCTTTATTAACTGCATATACAAAAACCTTGTCTTGGATTTCAATTGTTGAAGCTTGTGGAACTAAGAGGATATTGTTATGCTCGAGACTTAATCTTATTTTTCCGGTATTGCCAGATCTTAATAATCCATCTGCATTGGCGAAACTTGCTCTTAACGTAATAGCACCGGTTGTTTTATCGAACTGTCCATCAATCATATCAATTTTGCCTTTCGAAGGATACAAAGTTTGGTCGGCCATTACTAAGGATACTGCAGGTAAGTGTTTAATTCGATCGGCTACAGATTTACCTTCATGTTTTGTGTTAAAATTGATAAAATCTGTTTCTGCTAGAGAAAAATAGACATGAACCTCATGAACATCAGAAAGCCCGGTTAAAGCTTCAACATCCGTTGGCGCTACTAAACTGCCTTGTTTTTTTGGTAACCTGCCAATATAACCACTTATTGGAGCCTTAATTTGTGTGTAATTCAGGTTTATTTGGGCGCTATTTACTCCTGCTTTTGCTTGTTCAGCATTAGCCAAGGCAATTTGATGTGTTGTTTTTGCGGTTTGAAGCTGAAATGTCGAAACTACTTTTGCTTGAACTAAAGGCGTTAGCTTATCGATTTCTAATTGGGAGTTAAGAACTGCTGCTTTTGCTGCATTTAAAGATGCAATTGCATTATTTAGGTGTGCCCTAAATGGTAATTCAGAAATTTTGAATAATAATTCGCCCTTGCTTACTAATTGACCTTCACTTACGTATACTTTATCAATTGTGCCAGCAATTTGCGGTCTAATTTCTAAATCGGTGGCGCCTTGTATGGAAGCAGGATAGTCTACAAAAGTTTGCTCAGAAGTCTCATTTACAGTGATAACAGGTAACGTTAATACCGGAGACGCCATTTGCATTGGCTTATTTGTACAACTTGCCAAAAATAGGACGATTGTGATTACTAATAGAATTACCCATTCGTTAAATAATTTAACATTGTTAGGTAGTAGAGTGTGTTTGGAGATATGATTCATGATTATTGGGGTTTTAATAATATAAATAATTCATTTATGGAGATTTTAAGATGCGTTATTAATGGTTATAAATTATTTAACAGCGTTAAGTTCAGGTAAAAATTATGTTTTAGTTTTTATGTTTAGCATTTTACGGCTATAATGTATTTAACACTGTTAGATTTTAGAGTAAAAAATTTTTAGTCGTTTATAGTTTTAATAATTGCTTTAATAGCACTTCTTAAAATTTGTTGATTAATTTCATCATTTGCTCCTTTTTGAACAAGATTGATAGAGATTAAGCCGTGTATTAAGGACCAAAAAGTATAATATTTTAAGCAAGAGATATCTTCTGATATAGGAAGCTTAGTAATTAATTTTTCAATCGCATCGTAGAATAAATCTGTAGTATATTCTGCCTCTGGCATTTTAGTGTAGAGTTCACAACAATTTACTTGTACACCATACATCAATTGGTAATATTCTTTTTCTTCAAATGCAAAGTCCCAGTAAGCAAGCCACATAGCTTCCAATTGTTCTTCAGCATTTTCCTTACTATCTCTAGCAGCTTTTACCTTAATACCTAAGTGTACGTAACCTTGTTTTGTTAGTTCAAACAAGATTCCTTCTTTATTAGAAAAGTATTCGTAAATAATAGGAGCGGTATATTCAATCACATCCGCAATTTTGCGCATGCTTAGTGCAGCCCAGCCTTCTTGTTTTACAATTTGTAAAGCAGCATCCAAGATACTTTTACGGGTATCTTCTTTTTGTCGCTGTATTCTTTCTTTACTTCCCATGATTAGGTTAAGTGCTATTAAATAATCTAACACTGTTAAGCAAATGTAGAAACAGTTTTTAATTTACATATCATCCGTTTGTCAGATAATTTGGAAAGTGCCTTGGCAAGATAATTTTGAGCTTTTCCGACTTTATAATTTCTGACTAAAAATTTTCTTACGCTCAGACTTTCGGACAAAATCTGTAATTTTGAACATGTTGGGATTAAAATTATTAACCGACCCGCGTTGGGCAAACATTGCAGAAGCTAATTTAGAAGAAATTTTAACCGATCATGCTTGGTGCGAACAAAAGGCAGCCACTAATGCAATTACTTTGATAGCCAATAATTCAGAACATCATGATTTGGTTGAAGAGCTTACCGCAATTGCTATCGAAGAAATGGAACATTTTCAGCAAGTTGTTAGTATCATTAAACAACGAGGATATACACTCGGACGAGAAAGAAAAGACGATTATGTTGGTCAATTAGTAAAATTTAGTAAAAAAGATGGAAGTAGGAATACAGCATTTATAGACAGACTTCTATTTGCAGCAATGATCGAAGCTAGAAGTTGTGAACGCTTTCGTGTACTCTCTCTTCACATAAAGGATGTTGAACTAGCAAAATTTTATCACGATTTAATGATTTCTGAAGCAGGACACTATACTACTTTTTTAAATTTTGCCCGAAAATATACAATTGATGTGGATGTAGAAAAACGTTGGAAAGAATGGTTAGACTTTGAAGGGAAATTGATTCAAAGTTTCGGAAGTAAGGAAGCAATACATGGTTAGAGGTCTTTCTTATGATAATTCCATAACCAAATCACAATATTTTGATAACTTTTAATCCCACTTTTTTGATTGTTTAGTTTCAGGAATTGGTCAAAAGCAACATTCATATAGCCCGACATCTGACTGTTATATTTAAGCCAGAACTCATTTTCTGCTTTAAAGTTTGCCAGCACTCCTGGTGTTATTCTTTTATATAAGGTTTCATAATCTTCGGATGATTTTATTCGAACTTCAAGTAGAAGATAGCGTAACATGTTATAATTAGCTGAATACTGAAAATTTAAATCAGCACTATTTACGGCTGCTAAATAGCCCACCAAATTAGCCTCATCTTCACGAGCCACACCTAATTGATGTGAAATTTCATGACATGCCACAAAAGGTAGCACCCAACCAGGTAATAGCATATTTAAATTCGCTTCACCTGATAATGGATTATAATAACCCTCAACACCTGTTTTACTAATTGCCCAACTACTCATTGCTGGCTTAAATGATGGTGTAGCGTAAGTGAAAAACGGTAGCTTTTTCTCCATTTTTTGATAAGCTCTAATCGATTTTTCTTTAATTACTTTTAAGCTGTAGGTTTGTTTGGAGTTGATTTTTGGATGAAGTTCATTTAACCTATCAATAAAGAAATTACTCAAGAGCACTAGTTCTTTTACGGTATATTTTTCATTCGTAATCGAAAGCTGTGTGCTAATGCTTGGTCTCGAATAATTTAGTCCCCAAAGTAGTTTAAAACTGATATATAGAATTAATATAATATTTAATGTTTTTAGAGGAATGATGAAGCGATCTTTTTTGGCTAACGACTTTCGTTTCTTTAAAAGTAAAAAAATGCTTCTTAGAGCTATAAAAATTAATATCGCATATAAAATATCACCTAATGCAAAAGGAAAAAGTGATGAAATCCATCTTAAGCTAGTAGAGATTATGGGATATAAGCCAGTTGAATAATAGTTAAGTACTAAACTCGAACTTAAACCAAATAGAAAAATGAATAGGGCTGTACCAATTAGAATAGTAGAAGTTAGAAGCAGTTTACGAGGGAAAGGCATATTATTTGTAATGACCTCTTAATGATTGAATCTCTAAAATAACAATAGTATTTTCCTCTTGAATTTCATAAATAATTCTATGTTCTTGATTAATTCTTCTAGACCAAGATCCAGTAAGTTCATGCTTTAAAGCCTCAGGTTTTCCAATTCCACTAAATGGGTTTTGCTGAATTGCAATAATAAGTTGTTCTATTTTGCTTTGAATAGCCTTATTACCCGATTTTTTCCAAAATATTAAATCATTCACAGCCTTAGGAGCAAATATTACTTCCATAAGTCTTCAATAGCAATCTTAACACCTTTGCCATTTTTAATATCTTCCTTTGCTTTTAAAATTTCTTTTACAAACTTAGGGTTATAGGGACTCTTCTCAATCGTAAAATCAATTTTTAAAGCTTTAATAAATGCTTTAAGTGCCAATAATTGCTCTTTGTTTTTTGGATGTACGATTATTGTTTCCATAGGGTGGCTTATAATAATACAAATATAATAATTAAAGAGATTTCTTATTGAATTAAGTTGAATACTCGGCAGCAATGGATTTTGATAAATTAATTTAGGTTCTTTTATCATATAATCGGATACCATATAATTGGGTATCCCAATCGAATTTGAATTGCTAGTCATACACCTGTGAAATTAATGAGTAAACACCCAAATTTATCACAATCTTGTTGGTTTTCGATAATTTTTGTAGTTGATATAATATCAACCAGATATAGTTAAAGACATTTAATTAAAAAGAAATAAAAAGGGGCTATCGATTAAAATTTAATCTTTTTCCAATCTCATTTGTCGTAAATTTCCCGTTTTGATAAGCCAAGTTGCCCGAAACAAAAGTATGCGTAATGCTTGCCCTAAAGGTTTCCCCATCAAAAGGTGACCAACCACATTTATAAAACACATTGAGGGGTGTTACTTTAAAAGGGTCATTTAAATTTACTAAAACCAAATCGGCCCAATAACCTTCCCTAATAAACCCACGTTTATCTATGTCGAAACAAATAGCCAAATTATGCGCTGTCTTCTCCACAATTTTTTCTAATGAAATTTTGCCATTCAAGTGCATTTCCAATAAAGCAGGTAATGCATGTTGAACTAATGGTCCACCAGAAGGAGCTTGCAAATAATTCTGCTGTTTTTCGGCTAATGTATGTGGCGCATGATCCGTTGCGATTACATCAATACGGTTATCTAAAATTCCTTGTAAAATTCCAGCTTGATCTGCTGCCGTTTTTACTGCAGGATTCCATTTTATGAAATTCCCCTTTGTAGCATAGTCTTGATCATTAAACCAAAGGTGATGAACACAGGCTTCAGCAGTTATTTTTTTATCCTTTAAAGGTGTTAAATTATCAAATAAAGCAATTTCTTTTGCAGTAGAAATATGCAGAATATGTAATCGAGTTTGGTATCGTTTTGCCAATTCGACTGCTAAAGAAGAAGACTTATAACAGGCTTCTGCACTACGAATTAACGGATGCATCTCTATCGTTAAATCTTCGCCATATTTTGCCTTAAATGAGGCTAAATTTTCACGAATAGTTTGTTCATCTTCGCAATGTGTAGCCACTAGAATGGGTGCCTTACTAAATATATTTTCCAACGTTTGCTCATTATCTACCAACATATTTCCGGTAGACGACCCCATGAAAACCTTTATTCCACAAACATTCTTCGAATCGGTTTTTAAAACTTCTTCCAAATTATCATTGCTTGCCCCCATATAAAAAGAGTAATTGGCCAATGAAGTTTGCGCAGCAATAGCATATTTATCAGCAAGCAAATCTTGCGTTAAGGTGTTCGGAATAGTATTTGGCATTTCCATAAAAGAAGTTATCCCCCCAGCTACAGCAGCCATGCTTTCAGTAAAAATATCCGCCTTATGCGTTAAACCTGGTTCACGAAAATGAACTTGATCATCAATCATGCCTGGCAATAGATAAAGACCCTCCGCATCAATTTCTTGCGCTTCTGGAGCTGATAAATCTCTGCCAATCTTCTCAATTAATCCATTTTTAATCAAAACATCCGCAACAATTTGCTGTCCTTCATTTACCAAAGTGGCACTTTTAATAAGGTATGTATTCATAGGTTCAAAGGTAGTAAATTGGGTTAACTGTTTAAATTGTAAAATCGCTTAATTGAAGAATAGTCATAACAATTAATCGATTTGAATAGTTAACCAATTAACCATCCTCACAAAATGCGTATCTTTGACCCCTATGGCAAAATCATTCGAAGAATTTAATCTCAATAGGCAAATATTAAATGCAGTTGCCGATGCTGGATATACTGTTGCAACACCTATTCAAGAAAAAGCCATTGCTCCAGTACTGTCTGGTCAAGATATTTGTGGAATTGCAGAAACGGGAACAGGTAAAACAGCAGCTTACGTTTTGCCGATGCTAATGAAATTAAAATATGCTCAAGGTGATGCGCCAAGAGCTTTAATTCTGGCACCTACTAGAGAGCTAGCCATGCAAATTGCTGAAGAAGTTAAACGCTTTAGCACATATACAGATTTACGTTCTGTAGTAATTTTTGGCGGAATTGGTCCGAAAACTCAAAAAGAGGCAATAAAAGTAGGTATAGACATTATTATCGCAACACCCGGACGTTTTTTAGATCTTTATTTAACAGGCGATATCAATACAAAATATTTGCAATTTTTGGTGCTAGATGAGGCCGATAAGATGATGGATATGGGATTTATCGGGTCTATACATCGAATTTTGGAAGTCGTGCCCCGTAAACGCCAAAACTTATTGTTTTCAGCAACCATGAGCGCATTGGTGCAAAAAATTGCCGGCGATTTCTTGAAGCATCCAACTATCATTGAGGCTTCTGAACAAGCTACACCTGCACAAACGGTTACTCAGGTTTTGTACGAAGTGCCTAATTTTAAAACAAAAATTAATTTATTGCAGCATTTGCTAAAAGATGATGAAGTGTTTAATCGCCTGATCATTTTTTGTAAAACAAAAGCGGTAGCCGATAATATCTTTAGCTTTGTAGTTCGACGTTTTGGTGAGGATTCTGTGCGTGTAATTCATGCCAATAAGGGTCAAAATACTCGAATCAATTCTATAAATAGTTTTAAAGAAGGAAACATTAGGGTGTTAGTGGCAACAGATGTGGCCTCTAGAGGGATTGATGTTACCGAGGTTAGCCATGTGATAAATTTTGATGTTCCGATTATCATCGAAGATTATGTGCATCGAATTGGGCGTACAGGGAGAGCATTTGCCAAGGGTGATGCAATTACCTTTTGCACCGAGGCCGAGAAATATTACATCCGTAAAATCGAAAAATTGATTAGGCAAACTATTCCTGTATTGGAAATTCCAGCTGAAGTTTTTATAGAAGAAACACCTTACGAGGAACGACAATATCTAGCAAAAGAGATAGATTTACAAAAACGTAAAGAAGATCCAGATTTCAAAGGAGCTTTTCACGAAAAGAAAAACGCTAAACAAATCGAGCAAAGAGAACGGGATAAAGCCAGAACTACCGCTCACAAACAGAAGGTATTTAAGAATAAAAAACGTTTCGATAAGAAAAAGTAGTAGTGATGAGGTTCAGATTAACTCCTTTAAATATTATTACATCCATAGGGTTTGTTGTGCTGGCGTTAAGCTTTTTTCAAACTAAACCGATTGATGGAACTGGCCAAATAGACATAAGCCCACTTTTTAAAATTATTTTAGGAGCACTAATTTTGGTGTCTATTGTTACGGATCTTATTTTTAGGTTTCTTTTTAAAGATTTGAAAAGAATTTGGCTCGTTGAAATGGTTTTTATTTCATTAACTATTGTCATTTTTTTAATATTACAAAAGTAAAACGCTACGCATTTAAAAATCATTCCCAAAATCAACATCTTTGCAAGATTAAAATTAAAATAACTGATAAATCTTTGAAATCACCCAAATCGGTGAAGGTAAGTTGATCGGTGAAATCATAGTAAAATGAGACAAGCAGAAATAAAAATTACAGTAGAGCTAGACGATCAAAATATGCCCGAAAATATTCTTTGGGAAAGTACCGATGCAGAAACAAAGGATCAAGTTCCTGTTAAGTCGATGATACTGGCCCTTTGGGATCATAATTATAAAAATTCGATGCGAATTGATCTGTGGACAAAAGATATGCCTGTCGATGAAATGAAACGTTTCTTTTATGAAACTTTGCAAACCATGGGCGACAGCTTTTTAAAAGCCACAGGCGAAGAAAATATCGTTGAAGACCTTCGGGATTATTGTGCACATTTTGCCGAAAAAATGGGGATTGATACTAGAAAATAGTCGATAAAACCCCAGAACTTATACGCTAAACCAACCGCTTTACGCTCCACGCTTAACCCCAACACCATGCTAGTTATAAAAAAAATAAATGCATATATCGGACTTCTATTAGCTACAATAGCGATTTCTATTTGCCCGATGATTAAAGTGCCGTTTAAAGGCAATTGGAATTTGTACCAAACCGATGAACGATTATTTTTTATCAGCTTTGCAATAATTGGAATTACTGGCCTTTGCTTATTTGTTCGGAAATTAGGCGCATTTAGGCTATTGGCATTCGTATTGTTTATTTGGAGTGCACTTATGGCTGCTGCGGTTTATTTTAAAACAAATAACTATTTTGATTCTAAATTTTTCGATAAACTATTAGCAAAAACCATTCATTACCAATGGGGATGGATTGTATTGTTAGTGGCCGTTTTGCTATTGATTACGAGTGTTAAAAAGGAACGACTAAAAGTTCAATAGTTCATTTTAAATCCAAAACCCTAACTAAGTGTTCCCAAAGTTTTATGCAGTTTTCTGCGCTTATAATGCGTTTGCTTTAAATCTTTGTTGCCACTAATAATGCTGATATTACCATCAACCTCAAAGATGGCTAATTTCACATCCTTATAGTGTTCAATACCATGTTCGCGCATTGCCTCCTTTAATTCATCATCACTAATACCTAAATCACTTAATTTTTTAAAGTTTAGTTTTCCTTCGTGTATCAATATCTCAGGATGTTGTGAAATGAGCCCTCTTACCCAACTACTTTTAAACATTACTCGTTTTAAAAGATAATTTAAAATAAATAGTATGGAGGCAGCCGCTAAACCACCTAGCAAACTGGTATTATTTCCCACCATTGCATTTTGTACTGCATTGCTGATTAACAAAATTAATACTACATCAATTGTGTTTAACTGTGAAAATTCTTTCTTACCTGTTAATCGAATAGCAATAAGCATAAATGCATAAACAGCTAAACTTCTAAGCGCAATATCTAAATAAGGGTTCATGTTAAAACTTCAATTCAGTTTGTCCTTTTTGTGCAACCTCTCGTTCATGTTGTAAAAGCCATTTTTTACGCCACAGCTCTCCTGCATAACCTACCAATTTGCCATCACTGCCAATTACCCTGTGACAAGGTACAACAATCGCTAAATTATTTTTCCCATTTGCTGCAGCAATTGCACGGATAGCTAAAGGTTTATGCTCCGAAAACTTCGCATATGAAAGAGTTTCTGCATAGGGGATTTTTAGTAGATTTTGCCAAACTTCTTGTTGAAATTCAGTTCCGCTTTGTGCCATAGGCAGTGTAAAATCTTTCAGATTTCCTTCAAAATAGCTAGTAAGCTGTTGAGCCGCCAACTGGCTGATGGAATTTTCTGTTAAATCTTTAATATCTTTTTCTCCAAAAGAAATAACACTTATAGCCATATCATCTGCAATAATGGTAATATCACCTATTGGACTTTTTAAAATGGAGCAGTACTTGTTCATTGGTTCGTTGGTTCGAAGAATTTGGATTAGCAATTTAACAACAATTACTCATATTTTTATCCAAACCTTAATTCCTTAAGCATCCAAAACGCTTTACGCTTTACGCCTCACGCCTATACCCCACACCTCACGCTCGGCGCAAAACCCTTTTGTCATCTCTCTTCAATTTTTTCTCCAAGTTCTCAGATCTCAGTTCTCATGTCTCACATCTCCTAGCTCTTTTGTTTATCTTTGTCACCATGCATTTAGCAAACCAGGTTAAACAACTCGTAAAAAAAGAAATGCGCTTAGAATGGCGATCAAAGTATGCCCTTAATGGCGTGTTGTTGTACGTGGTTTCTACCATTTTTGTTTGCTTTATGTCTTTCATTACCATGCCCGAAAAACTAACTTGGAATGCCTTGTTCTGGATTATCATGTTATTTGCTTCGATTAATGCTGTAGCCAAAAGTTTTTTGCAAGAGAGTAGAGGAAGGCATCTCTATATTTATACCTTGGTGAGCCCAGTTGCCCTAATTATTGCTAAAACAATTTACAATAGTTTATTGATGATTGGCTTAACACTTGTTGCCTTAATGTTTTATTGCTTAGTTTTCGATCCGCCAAAGGACATAGATTTTTTAATGTATTTCGTGGCTGTTATTTTGGGTAGCTTAAGTTTCGCAACTATATTTACCATGGTTTCGGCAATCGCATCTAAAGCAGGTAATGGCGGTATGTTAATGGCAATTTTAAGCTTTCCAATTATTATCCCCGTATTAATAGTGCTTGTAAAATTGGCTAAAAATGCAATAGATGGATTAGACCGAAGTGTGAGTTTAGATGATGTTGGACTTTTGTTGGTGATAAATGCAATGGTAATGAGCGTGTCTTTAATATTATTCCCATATTTGTGGCGCGATTAAAAATGATCGAATTATAGAAGGATATGAAGAAAAACTGGTGGAAAATTTTAGGAGCTATTTTAGTAATATACTCCACAATTGCTGGATTGTTACTGGGTGTTCCTCGCTTACCTATTTTACACGAATCAATACGAAATCTTTATTTTCATGTTCCAATGTGGTTCGCTATGATTGTGTTATTTTCTAATTCAATATATTTTAGCGTTAAATCTTTAATTACCCAAAGTCAGGAAGACGACCTTAAAGCAGTAGAAAGTGTAAATGTTGGTGTAGTTTTTGGAATTCTAGGTTTGCTTACCGGTATGGTTTGGGCAAAATTTGCTTGGGGAGAATTTTGGAGTTTCGACCCAAAACAGAATTTCTCGGCAATTTCCCTATTGTTGTATTTCGCCTACCTTATTCTTAGAAATGCAGTAGACGAAGAGCAAAAAAGAGCCAAAATATCAGCCATCTATAATATTTTTGCTTTTCCAATGATGATTGTACTCATCTTTGTATTGCCGCGATTAAAAGACTCATTACATCCTGGGAATGGCGGAAATCCAGGTTTTAACATGTACGATTTAGACAGTAGAATGCGTATGGTCTTTTATCCAGCCTGCTTAGGGTGGATTTTGATTGGATATTGGATTTATACTATCCGTTTCAGAGTTAGTTCATTAGCTTATAAACAACAATAATTATGAAGAAATTTGCTTTAACCTTAATGCTGTTAATTACTACACTAAGTTTGTTTGCTCAAGCTAGCGATATCGAAATGGCCGATGCCCTTCGTAGTAATGGGAAAATATATATCGTAGTAATTAGTATCGTAATTATTTTACTCGGTTTACTGGTCTATCTCTTTGCAATCGATAAAAAATTGAAAATGTTAGAAAAAAAATCTGACACCAAAAACTAATTTTAAACGGCCTAATCCTCATCTTTTTCCACTTTTATCAAGGTGTTTATGTTACACTAAGCAAATTAATACTTGCATTAGTAACATTTTTTAATGCAATTTTGCACCCGTAAAAGAAGACAACCAATTATAAAAATTATAAATAATGGCTAATACAGCAAACGAAACAAGTTTCTTTACAGATGTATGTAAGAACTTTGATAGTGCGGCACAATTCACCTCTCATCCAGAAGGTTTATTGGCACAGATTAAAGCATGTAACAGTGTATACCGTTTCCAGTTCCCAATTCGTAGAGGAAATGGTTTCGAGGTAATTGATGCATGGCGTGTAGAACATTCGCATCATATGAGTCCTACAAAAGGAGGGATTCGTTATAGCGATATGGTAAATGAAGACGAAGTTATGGCTTTAGCAGCCTTAATGACCTATAAATGTGCCATTGTAAATGTTCCTTTTGGTGGAGCTAAGGGCGGAATTTGCATCAACCCTAAAGATTATTCAGTTGCAGAATTGGAAACCATTACCCGTCGTTATACGACTGAATTAATTAAAAAGAATTTTATTGGCCCTGGTATCGATGTTCCTGCACCTGATTATGGTTCAGGAGAACGCGAAATGAGTTGGATTGCCGATACATATATGACTATGAATCCAGGCTCTTTAGATGCATTAGGTTGTGTAACAGGTAAGCCAATTGCTTTGCATGGTATTCGTGGTAGAAAAGAGGCAACTGGTAGAGGTGTTGCTTATGCAGTACGCGAATGTGTTGATGTAGCTGAAGATATGGCGAAAATTGGTCTTAAGGCTGGTTTGGGCGATAAAAGAGTAATTGTTCAAGGGTTAGGAAACGTAGGCTATCATTCTGCAAAATTCTTAGCAGAATTTGGAGCTACAATTGTAGGTGTTTGCGAATTTGAAGGCGCTATTTATAATGCAAATGGCTTGAATATTGATGAAGTTTTTGCTCACCGTAAAAATACTGGTTCAATATTAGGTTTTGCAGGAGCTACTGATTTTAAGAATTCGATGGAGGGTTTAGAGCAAGATTGCGATATACTTGTTCCTGCTGCTTTAGAAAATCAGATTACTGAGGCCAATATCAAAAATATTAAAGCAAAAATAATTGCTGAAGGTGCAAATGGACCCTGCACACCAGAGGCTGAAGAAATTTTCACCAGCATGGGCGGTATCATTATTCCAGATATGTATTGTAATGCAGGTGGGGTAACTGTGTCTTATTTCGAGTGGCTTAAAAACCTTTCCCACGTTGCATTCGGTCGTATGGAAAGTCGTTATGCAGAAAATTCAAATGCGAACTTGATCAATACCCTAGAGAATTTAACTGGTAAAAAAATCCCGGCAAAGAATCGCTTAATGATTGTTAAGGGAGCATCTGAAATGGAATTGGTTAATTCAGGCTTGGAAGACACCATGATTCATTCGTACCATGAAATTAGAGAAACATTAATGAACAAACCTGCTGTACAAACCTTAAGAACAGCAGCTTTTGTAAATTCGATAGATAAAATTGCAGTTTCTTACATGAATTTAGGTATTTGGCCATAAGACAACGATTTCTATAAAAAATAAAGGGCTCAGATTTTTCTGGGCCCTTTTTGTTAGGTCTATAAAAAAACATTTCTTCATTTTTAACGTATATTATATAAAATAAAACAATGAAATTCTTAAAGCTCACACTAACCGCATTCACATTACTCTTTATTATTGCCTGTGGCAACTCGCAACAAGAGCAAACCAAGGCAAAATTAATAGCACCAAAAGGAACGGAGCAATTAGCCACTTTTGCTGGCGGATGTTTTTGGTCTATCCAAGAAGGCTTTATAGAATTAAAAGGAGTTAGTAAAGCAACAAGTGGCTACTCGGGTGGATCAACAAAAAATCCAACGTACGAAGAGGTGAGTGGAGAAGGAACTGGTCATGCTGAGGCAGTACAGGTAATTTATGATCCAAATGTGATCAGTTTCGCTCAGTTGGTCGAAGCATTTCTTTATATGCACGATCCAACACAATTAAACAGACAAGGGCCAGATATTGGAACCAGTTATCGTTCTATTGCTTTTTACCGTACAGCGGACGAAAAAAAGCAAATTGAAAATGTAATAGCTAAATTTAAAATGGCTAAACTTCATAGTGAACCTATTGTAACCGAAATAAATGCTTTTGATGTGTTTTATCCAGCCGAAGAATATCACCAAAACTACTTTCGTGAGCATCCAGCTGATGGATATATCCAAAATGTATGTGGGCCAAAACTTATTAAACTTCGAGAAGCAGTTCCACATCTTTTGAAGGAAGAGTTTAAATAGAGGAGGTTAAGCATCCAAAACGCTCTGCTCCCCACGCCATCCGCTAAACAATATCAACAAATTGTCATGATATACAATACCAAGTAGGCAAAATGCTTTAGCTAAGTATGTTTTTTTATCTTTGTGGTCAAGGATTTTAAAATTAAACTTAAATGAGGAAAAGTGCAATTATTGGTTTAATCACTATTGCCATTTGTATCGGCTTTTTAGTGAGCTTAAATGCAGATACCGATACCTATTCTAATTTTACAGAAGCAGCTTCGTCAAACAAAGAAGAACATGTAATGGGGTATTGGGAAAAAAGTAAAGGTATGCATTACGATGCAGTGAAAGATCCTAATCATTTTGCTTTTTTCATGAAAGATGAAAAAGGTAAAGTAAAACAGGTGGTTTTAAATGGTACCAAACCTCAAGATTTTGAACGTTCCGAAAAAATAGTATTAATAGGTAAAATGGAAAATGATACCTTTTATGCTTCTAAAATACTGATGAAGTGCCCTTCTAAATATAATGATAACCTAGTCGAAGTACAAAAAGACGGTCAGGTAAAACCATACACAAAATCTTAATGGATCCCGTAAAATTTATAGGTGAAAGCCTCATTCCCGGTCAAATCGGCCAACTTTTTATTATACTTGCCTTTGTAGGTTCACTGCTTTCAACCATCGCTTACATTTTTGCAGTAAAGAACAAAAACAAACAAGATTTGTCGTGGACAAAAATTGGGCGTGCAGGTTTTTTAATCAATATAACCAGTATTATCGGTATTGGGGTAACACTGTTCTACTTAATCCTTAACCATAAGAACGAGTATTATTACGTTTATGACCACTCTTCTAAAGCGTTGCCAATATATTATATTATTTCAGCATTTTGGGAAGGACAAGAAGGAAGTTTCTGGCTTTGGGCATTTTGGCAATCGCTGATTGGCGTAATTTTAATCTGGAAAGCAAAAACTTGGGAAAATGGAGTGATGGCAGTAATTGCTTTTTCGCAATTATTTTTAACCTCAATGCTATTAGGAGTTGAAATTTTTGGCGAACGAATTGGTAGTTCACCATTTATCCTATTAAGAGAGGCCAAAAATTTAAAAGAGTGGGCACCTGTAGTCTTCAATGATCCGAGTAATTACGCAAATTACCTGAAATTTATAACCGATGGTCAAGGTCTAAATCCATTATTGCAAAACTATTGGATGGTGATACATCCGCCAACATTATTCTTAGGCTTTGCAAGTATGATTGTTCCGTTTGCTTATGGAATTGCAGCATTATGGGAGAAACGGTATAAAGAATGGATTAAACCAGTATTGCCCTGGGCTCTTTTTGCAGTTATGATATTAGGTGCTGGTATTATTATGGGTTCATTCTGGGCGTATGAAGCACTTAATTTCGGTGGCTTTTGGGCTTGGGATCCTGTAGAGAATGCATCTATTATCCCATGGTTAACACTTATTGCAGGGGTACATGTGATGATTGCATTTAAAAATACTGGCCATGCTTATTTTACGGCTATCGCTTTAATCTTTATCAGTTTTATTTTGGTGTTGTATGCCTCATTTTTAACACGAAGTGGGATTTTGGGTGAAACTTCTGTTCACTCCTTTACCGACATGGGTATGTTTGGCCATTTGATTCTTTATAATCTAGTATTTTTAGGTATTGCTGTTTATTTTATTGCAACACGTTGGAAAGAATTACCAATCACACATAAGGACGAAGAAACCTATTCGAGAGAGTTTTGGATGTTTATTGGCGCATTGGTTTTAACTGTAGCTTGTTTACAGGTCATTTTTACAACTTCTGTTCCAGTGTTTAATAAAGCTTTTGGTACTAAATTTTCGCCACCAATAGACGCTATAAAGTATTATAATAAATGGCAAGCCCCATTTGCTGTTTTAGTTACTTTGGTGTCTGGTTTCTCGCAGTTTTTAAAATATAAAAGAACAGATCCTCGTAAATTTTATAGTAGTTTAATTTCATCAATTGTATTTGCGTTGGCAATTACAGGAGGTTTTGTGTACTTAACAGGTATTTACACCAATTTAATGTACATCATACTTACCTTTAGTTGTGTGTTTGCTGTTTTATCAAACGCTCGTCTTTTAACAGGAACCATTGCCGGTAAAATGAATAGATTGGCTGGATCTGCAGTGGCACACATCGGTTTTGCACTTTTGTTACTCGGTGCGCTTGTTGCCGCCGCAACTAGTAACCCAATTTCAATAAACGAAAGTAATTTTATTCCTGTTAAAGATTTCGAAAAGGCAGCTAAGCCTGGCGAAAATATAATGCTTTACAAGAATGAACCTAAAAAAATGGGTAAGTATACGGTTACCTATGTTAGTGATACCACCATTGCGCCAAATACATTCTACAAGCTTAATTTTAAACAAATAGACGAAAAAACAGGTAAAATAAAAGATGATTTTGATTTAAATCCAAGTATTCAAGAAAATGGAGAAATGGGTTTAATTGCTTCTCCTGATACTAAGCATTACCTAACGTCAGATATTTATACTCACATTACAAGTGCTGCAGCGAAAAAAGATGAGCACGAGGATCACGAAGGGCACTCGGAAGAAGAAAACTATAAAGCACCTCGTATTTTAACGCTTGCCGTTGGCGATACTGTTCATACCAGCAGTGGGATTTTAACCGTTAAGGCAATGAACACCACACCAGTAATTAGAGATTTGAAATTAGCACCGGGTGATATTGCAGTGAGCCTACCTTTGGAGGTAAATGTTAGTGGTAAACTATACAATGCTGAACCATTATTTTTAGTAAAAGGAAACAATACATTCGATTTTGCAAGAAATATTAAAGAGTTAGGTTTAAGAGTTAGGTTTACCAAGATTATACCCGAACAAGGAAAGGTAGAATTACAAGTATATGAAAAACCACAGGCCGCAAAAGATTGGTTAGTTTTTAAATCGATTGAGTTTCCTTACATCAATTTGTATTGGGCTGGAACTATAATTATGGTAATTGGTTTCATTATGTCTATCGTAAGAAGAAAAAAGGAAGTGAACACTAAATAAATGACCATCATGATTTACCAATTTTTAAAATCAATATGAAAATCATGATAGCTTCATCACCAATGAAAAAAAGCAAAAAGCGATGAAAACAGTACTCGTTGGTTCGGGAAATGTAGCTACCCATCTTGCTTTTGCACTTAAAGAAGCTGGAATAACTATTGTACAGGTTTGGAGCAAACATATGCAGAATGCTCAAACGTTAGCTAACGAAATTAAAGCGGAGGCGATAGCCAATTTATCAGAAATTGATAAGCAAGCTGATTTCTGTATTCTTTCTATTAAAGATGATGCCATACCAACAGTTGCTAAAGAATTAGCTGAGTTTAAAGGAATAATCTTACATACATCAGGCGCAGTTAGTTTAGCTGTGTTTGAAAAGCATTTCAGAAAATATGGAGTTTTATATCCTTTACAAACATTTTCAATAAAAAAGGATGTCGACTTTAATAAAATACCAATTTGTATTGAAGCAAATACAAATGAAACCTTAGAATCTATCCGCCAGTTGGCTGAAAAGTTAAGTGGAAATGTTGTTGCAGTTGATAGTGAAAAACGTAAGATCTTGCATTTGGCAGCAGTTTTTGCATGTAATTTTACAAATCATCTGTATGCATTGTCGTCAGATTTGTTGGCCGATTACGAGTTAGACTTTGATATGATCAGACCATTGATTTTAGAAACTGCAGAAAAAGTGCAACATGCATTGCCAAATGAAGTGCAAACTGGACCCGCAATTAGAAACGATGAGCAAACATTAAAAAAACATAAAGAATTGCTGTTAAAGCAACCGCAATTATTAACGATATATGAAACATTAAGTGAGAGCATTAAAAAAACAAAGAAATAATACAATTTCGGTTTTGGCTGCTTACTTTTGCAAATAGCTATGAGTATTTTTAAATTAAAAATAAATTTTGAAGAGGGGGGAAGAGAATCGATTGAACTTCCAATTGCTGCCGGCGAAGATGTACTAGATATTGTGTTAGATAATGGGATAGAATTACAACACAATTGTGGAGGCGTATGCGGATGCAGTACCTGTCATATTTATGTGAATAAAGGAATGGACAACATTCAAGAAATTTCAGATAAAGAAGAGGATTTCATTGATAGAGCCGTTAGACCAAAAATTACGTCAAGATTGGCCTGCCAGTGTATTGTACTGGATGGAGATATTGAAGTTACTATTCCAGATCAATCAGAATTTTTAGGACATTAAACTCCAAAAAAACTAAACAACTAACTAACAAAAAAAATACCCCGAATGAACAACGATAAATTTGCATTACCCATATATTGGAATGATCACGAAGACATTGCCCAGGAGCTTTATGAAAAGTTTGGCGATGAATTTAATGAAGCTAAAATATATCGTATCCGTTTTACAGAATTAATTGAATGGGTGCTTTCTTTGCCAAATTTTAAAGGGAAAAGAGAAGAAAGTAATGAAGGGCATTTGGAGCAAATCCAATCTGCATGGGTGTATGAATGGAGAGATAATCAATAATTGAATGTTTCTAGACAATCTTAAAAATATAACCACTTTTATCTTCGATGTTGATGGTGTTTTAACCGACGGAACAGCTATTGCCTCAGAATCTGGCGATTTGTTGCGTACTTTCAACATTAAAGATGGTTATGCCTTACAGGTAGCGCTTAAGAAAGGATATAACATTTGCATTATCTCTGGAAGTGGCGGCCCTGCTACTACTAAACGTTTTGAGAACCTCGGATTGCCTGATGTATTTTTAAGAGTAGGAGATAAAGTTCCAGTCTTTGAAAATTATCTAAAAGAAAAAAATATTGCTCCTGCACAAGTTTTATACATGGGCGATGATATGCCCGATTATGAGGTGATGAAATTGGTGGGTATTGCCACTTGTCCAATTGATGCAGTAGACGAGATTAAAAAGATTTCTCATTACATTTCCCCACGTAAGGGCGGAGATACTGCTGTGCGAGATGTGATAGAAAAAGTATTAAAAGTACAGCAAAATTGGTTTGATTTAAATCCAATAGCTTCTGATTCAGCTAAATAAATTAGCTTCTTAAATTGCAACAATTAAGTTACGCATAGCGATTAAACTTAATCCTATTTTTAGGTTCTAAGAACCATAAATCACAAAACCAAAACCAAATATCAATTGGTATTTTAAAGCAAAAAAAACAAAAACATGAAAAAATTATTAATTATCTGCGGATTATTATTCAGTGTAGTAACTTTCGCTAGCGCACAAGGACAAGGTGGAAATCGCGGTGGTACTCCAGAAGAAAGAATTAAAAGATCTACGGATCAGTTGGTTGAAAAATTGAAATTAACTGACGAGCAAAAAACCAAAGCAACTGAAGTATTTACTGCTCAAATAGCTGCAATGACGAAAATTCGTGAAGAAGCCGCTGGAGACAGAGCGGTGATGATGGAGAAATCAACAAAATTAAATACTGAAACTGAAGCTAAGATCAATGCATTTTTAACTGATGATCAGAAAAAAGCTTATAAAACTATGTTAGATGAGCAAAAAGCTGCGAGAGAAAAAATGATGAAAGAAAGAGCTGCTGGTGGCGGTACTGGTAAATAACTAACCACTATTCAGTATAAAATAAAAAAGCGATCTTTGGGTCGCTTTTTTTATAGAATAAATTATGTATCAACAACAATTCCCCATTATTTTAGCTTCTAAATCGCCACGTAGGCACGAATTATTAAAATTAATGGGTTTAGATTTTACGGTCGAGCTTAAGGAGGTAGACGAAAGTTATCCTGATAATTTAAACCCACCACAAATTGCTATATATGTTGCCGAACAGAAGGCTAAAGCTTTTGGTAATGTTTTAGGGAAAATTGTAATTACTGCCGATACTATTGTTGCTTTAGACGGTAAAATTTTAGGTAAGCCCAATGACCGATTTCATGCAAAAGAAATGTTAAAGGCATTAGCAGGAAGTAAGCATGAGGTGTATACAGGAGTTACTTTGGTTAAAGACCATAAAATGCATTCTTTTTACGAGATAACAGAAGTGGTTTGCAGGGAATCAAACGATGAAGAAATTGACTTCTACATCGATAATTTTAAACCTTTCGATAAAGCCGGAAGCTATGGAATTCAAGACTATTGGGGAGTGGCAGTGGTAAAAAGCATTAAAGGTTCATATACCAATGTAATGGGATTACCCACCGAGAGATTAATCGAAGAATTAAAAAGATTTTAGAACCCCCATTTTTAAATCGTACGTAGAAAGGGTAATTTGTTTTAAATCTAATTTCTCTAATACATAACTTGTTAATAAGGCTGCCATCACGATCATATCTACTCGTAGAGGAATTAACCCATCCATTCGTACTCTTTCTTCATGATTAGCGTTAATTAACTTAATGGCAAGCATTTGATACGCACTATAATCGATATTGGCTGTGCTAACCTTCTTAATGTCCAAACTTGTATTTATCATACCAGCAAAGCTCTCAAAGGCACCAGCAGAGCCGATTAAAATTTGAGGCCGATGATTTCTACAAACATGGATCAATTCTGTTAATTGTTCATCCAAATGATTTTGAATTTTTTTTTGGTCGTCAATGTTAATAGGGTCCGACTTAAAAAAGGCTTGCATCAACCTTGCTGCGCCAATGTTATAACTTTTCTTCCAAATTAGCTTTTCCTGATTGCAGAGTATAAATTCTGTACTTCCACCACCGATATCCATAATTAAAGCAGGTTCAGTTATTGCACCACTCCATTTCACACCTTCGTAAATGTAACTGGCTTCTTCATCTCCATCAATTGTATCAATACGAATATCAGTTTGCTTGTAAGCAGCATCTACAAAATCTTGTCCATTACTAGCGCTTCGAACACCTGAGGTTGCAATCGCCTTTATAGTGGTTATTTCATAAAAATCGATTGTCTTTTTAAACTCTTTTAAACACGTAATCCCTCTCGAAAATGCTGTAGAGATAATTAAGTTAGCTTTGGTAATATCTTCGCCCAAACGAACAGGTTCATTTGTTTTGTATATAATGTTAGGTTCTCCTGCCTCAACATCAGCAATTAAGAGATGAAAAGTGTTGGTGCCAAGATCGATTATTGCAACTTTCATAATTTTAACGCAAAGATTTAAAGAATTCGCAAAGAACGCAAAGTTGGGTCATCTTAATTTTTTGGACTCCAAAATCTGGACTTTCTGACCTCAAGCTCCCCACTTCAAGCACTACCCTTTATATCTAAACCACTTAAACATTTCTTTAAACGTTGTTTTTTTGCCGTACATTAAAATCCCTACACGATAAATTCGTCCTGCCATCCAAACTGTACCAATAAAGCCAACTACTAAAATGAACATAGACAGCGCTAATTCCCAATTTGGAACTCCATAAGGTAAACGTACCACCATCGCAATAGGAGAGGTAAATGGAATCATAGATAGCCAAAATGCAACAGAACCATATGGATCATTTGTTACCACACTTAAAGAAAGTGCATAGCCTAATAGTAAAGGCATCATCACAGGCATCATAAATTGCTGTGTTTCAGTTTCACTATCAACCGCCGAACCGATGGCTGCATACAATGCACTATAAAATAAATATCCTCCTAAGAAGAAAAATATAAACACAGTTACAATTTTTCCAATATCTAAACCAGCTAAACTTTTTTGTATATCTACCATTGGCCCTTGCTGCATCGCGGCAACTGCCGGAGTACCATTCGATAATTGAGCAGCACCTTGGCTAGCTTGAGCAGCAGCAACTGATTTTTTGATGTCTTCTTTATTCGTGAAAAAACTAACAGCTACGGTAGATATAGTTAAAGTTAGTACAATCCACAAAATAAATTGGGTTAATCCAACCATGGCAATGCCGATAATTTTACCCATCATTAGTTGAAACGGCTTAACTGAAGAGATCATTACTTCAATAATACGACTTGTTTTTTCTTCAATTACACCACGCATTACTTGAATACCATACAACATGATAAACATGAACATTAATATCCCGGCTACAAAGGCAATAATGGTACTTGCTCCTGCGCTCGAGTCTTGCTCCTGACCGGTTTCTGCAATCTTTTTGTTCGATATGTCGACCGAAGTTTTTAGCTGATCCAGATCGCTCTGTGCTATTCCCGATTCTTTTAATTTTTGATTGCGGATAAGTTCCTCAATATCTCCAGATATTCTTCTATTTAATGACAAGCCAGCTTGTTTAGCGCCATAAAGTTGAATGCTATCTGGAGCCTGCAAGGTGAAGTTTGGTAGGTACAACACATAATCGTAATCCGTTTTTTTGAGAGATTTTTTCATTTCCTCTAAAGACTTCGTTACGTATTCATATTTGATGTTTTTATCAGAAACTAGTTTTTCGTTTAGAATTTTATTATTGCTTACAACGGCAACTTTATCATGAGTGTCTTTAATTCCTTTATAGGTAAAATAACCAATCAAAGCATAAATTCCCGCAATTAAAAGAGGAGTCAAAAATGTCATGATAATGAACGATTTTTTCTTCACCCTTGATAAATATTCTCTGCGTATAATGAGTAAAATCTTATTCATGCTATTGTCCTTTAACTTTGTCTATAAAAATATCATTCATGGTTGGAATTACCTCATCTAATCTGCTGATCGAAACATGCGGCATTAAGACCGATAACACTTCATTTGCTGTTTTATCGGCCTGAAGTTGTACTTTAATCAATGTTTTTCCTTTTGCTTGTTCTGTTTGTAAAACTTCAAAAATTGTATTGGAAACAGGATTATAGTCGCCTTCATATTCAATCCAATAGGTGTTGTTGCGATAGGTGCCTTTAATTTCATCCACACTACCATCCAAAATCTTTTTCGATTGATGAATAAGCGCAATATGATCACAAAGCTCTTCAACACTTTCCATGCGGTGAGTAGAGAAAATGAAAGTTGCACCTTGTTTATTAAGCTCTAGAATTTCGTTTTTGATAATATCTGCATTCACAGGATCAAAACCAGAAAAGGGCTCATCTAATATGATTAACTCCGGTTGATGCAATATAGTTGCAACAAATTGTACTTTTTGCTGCATTCCTTTGCTCAAATCTTCTACTTTTTTACTCCACCAATCCTTCATCTCCAACTTCTCGAACCAAAACTTGATGCGTTTGGTGGCTTCAGCAGTGCTTAACCCTTTTAATTTTGATAGGTATAAGATTTGTTCGCCAATTTCCATTTTCTTATACAATCCTCGTTCTTCTGGAAGGTAGCCAATTTGCGAAATATGATCGGTATTTAAACGTTTGCCATTAAATATTACTTCTCCACTATCTGGAGCGGTAATTTGGGTAATGATACGGATTAGTGAAGTTTTGCCTGCACCATTGGGGCCTAAAAGACCGAATATTTTACCTCTTTCTACTTCCAGGCTTACATTATCTAGGGCACGATGTGAGGAATACTGTTTGACAATATTTTTTACACTTAACATTTTATATGAATTTAGTTTAGCACGGTTAAGATAGAAAAAAGCCTGAGATGTTACGAGTAATATCAATAAATAAAGCTATAAACGCATTTTAACAAGTAATTTTAGCGGAAGTCTATTATATTTGCCTATCATGAATATAGTATTTCGACTTGCGAAGCTTGAGGATAAAAACCAGCTTGAGCAACTTATAAAAGTATCTGTCAGAGGTTTAAGTAAAGGGTATTATTCGTTTGCACAAATCGAAAGTGCAATTAAGTATATTTTTGGTATCGATACACAATTAATTATTGATGGTACGTATTACGTAGCAGAAATAGAAGGAAAAGTTGTGGCTTGTGGGGGATGGAGTAAGCGCAATACATTATATGGGGGCGACCAACACAAAGAAATAGTAGATAATCTTTTAGATCCTTCGAAAGATAGTGCAAGAATTAGAGCTTTTTTTGTTCATGAAGATTGGGCTAGAAGAGGAATTGGCAAGAAATTAATTTCTTTGTGTGAAACAGCGGCGTTATCTCATGGCTTTACCTGCATGGAACTTGGAGCAACATTACCTGGTGTTCCATTATATTCAGCATTAGGTTATGAACCAATTGAAGAAATTGATGAAATTTTAAAAGACGGAGAGGTATTGAAATTGGTTAAAATGAAAAAATATATCACTTTAATATAAAGAGAAATAAATCAAATGGGAAATTTTGGTAGAGATGTAACGCATTATACTAAAATTACGTATTATTAATACCAAAGCTATTCGTCTAAATAAACATTAAACTAATGAAAAAATTTCTAATTGCATTAACCCTTATCATTGTTGCTAATCTTGGTTGTAAAAAAGAAGAAATAGGAGAAAGAGGTCCTTGCGCTTGCTCGCCCACAAGCTATCCATATTTGAGTTTGGTAGTTAAAAATGCAGTAGGTGAAGATCTATTAAATTCGAAAACGAGTGGATCTTTTTCGACTAGCCAGATCAAACTTTATGTTGTAGAAACAAATGGGGCTATCAAAAACATTAATTTTGGGGTTCGACCACCGTTTTCATACGGGTCAAACCAATTCACCTTCCATCAGCTTTATTCTCAACAAATTGTAGCTTTATCGGCATCCACTACAGGTGTTTTTTATCTTAAATTGGGAGATTCAGCACCCTATAAATTGAATCTAAAGATTAGTACAACAGCCCCGAAAGTAGAAAAATTGTTAATCAATGATAAAGAAGCAGTTGTTGAAACGGGACTACTTCAGGGTTATGCAGACGGGAATATATTTTACTTAGAATTTTAATCCTATGAAGAAACTCCTTATCATTTGTACTATACTCATGTTGAGTGGTGTTTCTGTAAAAATTTGTAACATAAAAAAGGCCCTCGATTTGAGGGCCTTTAACTTATTCAAAATATTCTTTCATTTTATCGAAGAAACTCTTGTCGTGCTTACCGGGTTGTGGCTTGAAATTCGGAGATTCTCGCAATTTTTCTAACATTTCCCTTTCTTCGGCATTGAGTACTTTTGGTGTCCATATATTCACATGAATAATTTCATCCCCTCGGTGGTATGAATTAATTTCTGGAATACCCTTGCCCTTTAAGCGTAATAATTTTCCACTTTGTGTGCCTGGATCAATTTTTATTTTTGCTTTTCCATCAATTGTAGGCACCTCGGCACTAAAGCCTAATGCAGCATCGATAATACTTACATGTAAATCGAAAACAATATTATTTCCTTCACGTTTTAAAGTTTCGTGAGGTAATTCTTCAATTAAAATAATTAAATCTCCTGGTACACCACCGTTTGGAGCTGCATTTCCTTTACCAGCCATACTCAATTGCATGCCATCACTTACACCAGCTGGAATATTGATTGTAATGGTTTCTTCACCACGAACACTACCTTCGCCATGGCAAGAAGTACATTTTGCAGTGATTTGTTGACCGCTACCGTGACAAGTAGGACAAGTTGCTGTGGTTTGCATTTGCCCTAAAATGGTATTGGTAACTCTACGAACTGCACCACTACCACCACAGGTATTACATGTGCTAACAGATGACCTATCTTTAGCACCACTACCGTCGCACGTTTTACAGGTAATTTGTTTGTTTACTTTAATTTTTTTCTCGGTACCATTCGCAATTTCTTCGAGTGTTAACTTTACTTTAATGCGAAGGTTTGAACCTTTGGTAACTCTTCTTCCGCCACTGCGGGATTGACCTCCAAAAAAGCTGTCGAAAGGGCTTCCGCCACCACCGCCACCACCAAAGATATCGCCAAATTGACTAAAAATATCTTCCATGTTCATGCCGCCACCACCATAGCCACCGCCACCTGCTGCACCACCAACACCGGCATGACCGTATTGATCATAACGTTGCTTTTTTTCTGGGGTACTTAATATCTCATAGGCTTCGGCAGCTTCTTTAAATTTATCTTCTGCCGCTTTATCATCTGGGTTTTTATCCGGATGATATTTAATTGCCAATTTACGGTAGGCCTTTTTAATTTCTTCAGCCGATGCATTTTTGGCTACGCCAAGGATGTCGTAAAAATCTCTTTTGCTCATTTTCTTATGCTCCAACAACTACTTTCGCAAAACGAATAACCTTATCATTTAAAGTATATCCTTTTTCGAGTTCATCAACTACTTTTCCTTTTAAATCATCGGTAGGCGCAGGTATTTTGGTAATTGCTTCGTGTATATCTGTATCGAAAAGGGTATGTAAGCTTTCAACTTCTTTTAACCCCTTTTGAGTTAAAATGCTTTTAAGTTTAGTTTGAACTAGCATAATTCCCTCACGTATTGCATTTACTTCAGTTGCATTTTCAGTTGCTTTTAATGCGCGGTCAAAATCATCCAATACGGGCAATAGTGAAACCACTACATCTTTACCAGCAGTTTGCAATAATTCGATGCGTTCTTTTTGAGTACGACGCTTATAATTATCGAATTCGGCAAATAGACGTAAATATTTATCGTTTAAGACATTGTTTTCTAGCTGTAATTTTTCTTCGGCAGATAATTCTATAACCGGTTCAGTAGCCGTATTTTCTTCAGTCTGTTGATCTACTGTTTCCTGTGCATCTAGTTGCTCCTCCATAATAGGCTCTTCGCTCTTTTTCTTCTTATTAAACATGTTGTATACTCGTGTTTTTGTGTTTAAACTCAAAAGTTTTGCCAATACTAAAAAATCAGCCATGCTGTCAGTTTTGAAAGAGTATTACTGAACAGAATGACTGATTTTTTATTTTTTGTCAGAATTGACTTATACTATTTGTGCATCTTCGTGCATCACACCACCTTCGCATTTGATAATTCGAGAAGGGAAGGTTCTGATAATATGGTAATCGTGAGTAGCCATTAAAACGGCAGTTCCACTTTGACTAATTTGCTTTAATAATAAAACAATTTCTTCAGAAGTTTCTGGATCTAGGTTACCGGTAGGCTCATCGGCCAAAATAATCTCAGGGTTATTTAAAAGTGCTCTTGCAATTACCACACGTTGCTGCTCTCCGCCAGAGATCTCGTGAGGCATTTTTTTAATTTTTGAACGTAGTCCTACTTTATCTAATACATCTTTAATCCGCTCATTAATTAAGCTTTCGTCGGTCCAACCCGTTGCTTTTAATACAAATTCAAGGTTTTTTTCGATTGTTCTGTCGCTCAATAACTGGAAATCCTGAAAAACAATGCCCAATTTACGTCTCAAATAAGGAACTTCTTTATCGGCCAAGTTCTTAAGGTCGAAACCAGCAACTTTTCCGTTTCCGTTTCCGATATGCAAATCGCCATAAATAATTTTCAATAAACTACTTTTTCCCGATCCAGTTTGACCAATCAAGAAAACAAATTCACCTTTTTCTATATTCAAATTTACATTTGATAAAACAAGATGCTTTTGTTGAAAAACATCTACTTTTTGCAAGTTAATTACTGAATGCTCTGCCATGTTTTAAAGATCAATTTTAGCAATCTGCCCAAACGGCAAATCGTTAATAAAATTCATAATGTAATCTTGTTTATCACCAAAACCCAATTTTTCTAAAGATTTATCAGGTCGATCTACTCTAAAATAGGCTAATAAAGTAAATTTCTCATCTCTTAGTTGAACATAATCGGGTATTTTGGCAATGCCTTTTACTTTTATGATATACATTTTGTTCAAAAATAGTATTTCTTGCTGATATTTTCACCATCTCAGGCAACTAAGCTTATCTTAGTTTACTTTAAATTAAGGGCTAAACGCTCCATGCTCTGTGCTCCATACCATCCTACCTCATCACAAACACCCAACCACTTAAAGTTTTAAAATCATTATTGAGATAAATGGTATAATAGTAACTACCAACAGGAACATCTTTTTGGTTAAACTTCCCATCCCAAGGCAAGTATGAACCTTTATTGTTAAAAACAGTTTGCCCGTTTCTATTCACAACTTTGATTTTATGAGTTGGAAAAGCCTCCAAGGCAGTAATATTCCAAGTATCATTTTTCCCATCTCCATTTGGGGTAAATGTATTTTTGATTTCAACTTTTGGATAAATTTTCACATAAACATTGTCTGTACTTGTTCCACAGTCCGATTGTACTACGGACAATGTATATACCATATCCTTTGGTGGTGTTGCTACAGGATTTAATTTTGTAGCATCATCCAAATAATCTGGAGGGCTCCACAAATAGGTAATGTTATCGCCACTAGCTTTGCCTTCTAAATTTACAGACTCGCCTGCTAATGCCTTTTGATCAGCACCTGCATCTGCTTTTGCACTTTTGGTTACATTAATTAATATTGAAGTGGTGGTGGTACATCCACCATTTGTAACGAAAACGGTATAGGTTGTTGTTTTTGTTGGAGTTGCAATAGGGTTTGCAATTGATGAGCTTGATAATCCTTCTATAGGTTCCCAGCGATAGGATGTTCCGCCAGATGCGACTAATGGAATTGAACTATTATCACATATTGTGGCTACTCCAGTGGGGAAATTGGTGGTGGCTATTATCTTGGGTAAAACTGTTAATAAGACTGTGCTAGTACGCGTACATCCGGCAATGGTGGTAACTGTAACCTCATAATTGCCAGATTGATTGGGGCCAAGATTGGTTATAACTGGGTTTTGAAGGTCAGATGCATACCCATTTGGACCGGTCCATTTAAAAGTATCACTTGTATTTCCATTAACGTTTAGTGTAATATTACTTCCTGTACAGGTAGTCCCACTCAATGTAGCAACTGGTGTTGGTTTAGCAAGTATGTTAATTATAAAATCATTTGAAGCAACACGACAGTTAGTAGAATTTATATTTTGTTGTTCTGCTATTAATAGCCGGTAATAGTATACTCCGATCGTTGAGTTCTTAGGAAAGTTTATTGTTGTTGCAAGTAGGTTCTCATTAGGGATGTCTTGCCAAACTCCATTTAATTTTCTTTGCCATTGATATGCAGGTGTAGCGTAACCGTTCGAAATATTGGCAGAGAGCGAGACAATACTTGATACACCTTCACATAAATCTACAATTGATGAAACTTTATTATTTATAATCGGACTTATTTTTGGGCCACAAGGTTTAAAGGTAATATCGTCTAGTGCAATATCATTCCCGTTACCGCCTGGCCCATTATTCATCATTTTTATAGTAATATCATCGTCGTTTGTTGTAGTGAATAACATTTTATACTCTTTCCAGTCAGTAGGCCCTCCTTCATTAATGTCGCCTGTATGGTAGGTGTATATACTACCATTTGACGTTTCAATAGTGAATGTAACATTTGGTTTTTTGCCAGAATAGGTTAATAAGTTTATTATCCATGCCGAAAATTGATAAGTTGTGCCGGCGCATAGGCCGGAAACTTTATTTTCGTAAAAAACTTTAGGGTTATCATCTGAGTTTACAACCATCATATATCCAGTCCCATCATTTGGAGTATGATTTGTTATTTGATGCCAATTGCCAGGATGCATGCCGAATGTATTTTTTACTATTGTATACCATCCGTCGTTGGGAGTTCCAAGCATATAAGGGTAGTTGGTGTATTGTGGCGTGGGATTCCCATTGAGCGCACTTCCTCTACCAAAATCATTATTGATTACTGGGTCTCCGAGTGCTCCATTACATTCTTGAGCATTTATTTCATTACCTGAAAATAAAATGAGAAGCAGTAAATAAAACGTTTTAGTGATTAAACTCAATTGCTGATGTTAAAGCCAACAAAATAGCTAATTGCTTTTAAATAACATAAAATTCTTTTAGGCGCCCAGTCTCAATACGCAATACCCTCCAAAAACTGAATCGTATTTACATCATCAGCATAATCCCAAAGCTTTGGATATTGGCCTTGTCCGAACGTAATTTTTGCTTTTTTTAGATTAAGTTCAAGATTAGAAATTACGCATTGAATATTTTCACTTTCATTTTCGATCAGCGTTTCAATCTCGCTTAATGAATCATATTCTTCATAAAACAATACAGCCAATGGTGATGTAAATGAAGTATCTTCTTTAACCAGCAAGAAACCATTATCTAAATGCTTAACCGCGTTAACTAGATAAATAGATTTATTATAATCGTAATTGTTGTTGTATTTAAAATGATTGATAATGGGTTGATACTTTTCTAAAGGTTCAAAGAAGTTTTTCATCTCATAGCCCTTTGGAACATAAATCTTGGATACATTTCTACAACCTAAACCAAAATAATCGAATATATCGTTACCTAAATTTTCAATTTCAACAGGCATTTCAGTCCCACTTAATATGGCGATACTATTTCTGTTTTTTCTGATGATATTGGGTACTTTTCCAAAATAATAATCAAAATATCGTGAAGAATTATTGCTGCCAGTAGCTATAATCGCATCAAAATCTTTTAAACGTTCTACATATTGAATATGATTACCAATAGAAGGTTCAATGCTAGTTAAATTGTTTAAAATAGCCGGTAATAATTTATCATCTGATGACGACATTTTTATCAATGCAATATTGCCTGTTGCTAATACACAAAGTACATCATGAAAACCTACCAAAGGAATGTTCCCTGCCAAAATTAATCCAATTTTTTTTGGGTTTTTGGTCATAGTTATGGTGCTAAACCAGTGCTCAAGCTCGTCTTCATTGAGCATTTTGCCTAAAGAATTTAAAGATTTTTTTACTTCTTCGGGTGTAAACCAAGCATTGTAATGTTGAGCAGATTCTATAATAGCCGAAAGCTGCGAGTTAGGGTTTGTCAGCAGTTTCCCCAATGTTTTTAGGGCATTAATTAACTTTATAGGATGAAGTGATGACATATTTAGAACTATTATAAATGATTAAGTGTTATATTTGCAGCTGCAAAGGTAAACTTAGCGATAGATATAGACGAACACATGGCAATTAAAATAACAGACGAGTGTATTAATTGTGGAGCATGCGAGCCAGAATGCCCAAATAATGCAATATATGATGCAGGTACAGCCTGGAGATTTTCTGATGGTACTAATTTAGATGGTATTATTGATTTTGGTGGAGAACAGATTGATGCAGGTGCCGCTCAAGATGCCGTTTCTGATGAAGTTTACTATATTGTTTCAGATAAATGTACTGAATGTAAAGGGTTTCATGATGAACCACAATGTGCTGCAGTTTGCCCGGTTGATTGCTGTGTAGATGATGAAGATGTACGTGAAACGGAAGATGAATTATTAGCTAAAAAAGCTTGGTTACACCAAGAAGGTTAATCTTTATTAGGTACAATTAATACCGGACAGGCAGATTTTCGAGCTACATGCTCGGCAACACTTCCCATTAATAAGTGATATAAGCCTCCTCTTCCATGAGTTCCAACAACAATAAGATCAGCATCCCACTCTTCTGCTTGTTGTATAATGCCATGGCTAGCGGTGTCGATAATTGATAAATAAGTAGTGGGTACGCCATTACTATGTTTATTTTCAATTTCCTTTAATAACAAATGACTGTTTTCTTCACTATTATCATAAGCCTCTAAAAAAACAGGCGCCAAGGTAAAATCAGGATTAACGGTTGCAGGAGCAGGTTCAATAATATTAATTAGTGCTACTTTTGCGTTAAATTTTGAAGCCATTTCATACCCTATTTTAGCGGCTTTTTCGGAACAGATACTATTATCTACTGCGATTAAAATTTTTTTGAAGTTCATCGTGCTGAAGATTAAGTGAATATCTAAACAAAATAACAAATTTTTCTGGTAAATGTTTGGTTGTAAGTGGTAATCCTTATTTTTGACTATGGAAAAACAATATGGCATTTGTAGGGTTTCAGTTAGTTATCTAAGAGCATCTGCATCAGATAAGGCAGAGATTGTTTCGCAACTATTATTTGGCGAGCATGTAGAAATTATACAGAAGAGCGAACATTGGTGGTTAATTAAAAATGGATATGAGGGATATGAGGGCTGGTTAGATTTTAGGCAATTAGTGCCAATTTCTGAGAATCAATTTATTGAGTTACAAAGCTGTAAAATATTTGCTCCCCTAAGTTTTGATAATGTACTTACTGCAGAAGATGGCACTTTTTATCATTTAAGTCCTGGGAGTAATTTGCCTTTTTTAAAAGATAATTATTGCTTTATCGGAGAACAGAAATTCAAATTAGGTTTTGTACCACACAATAGTGAGTCTATCGATTTTAAATCAGCTATTGAAACTACGGCCAAATTTTTTCTTAATATTCCATATTTGTGGGGAGGCAGGCATTTATTTGGTATAGATTGTTCGGGTTTTGTGCAAACAGTTTATAAAATGTTGGGCATAAAAATTAATCGTGACGCATCTCAACAAGCAGAACAAGGGGAGGTGGTAGATTTCTTAGCCGCTGCCCAACTGGGTGATTTAGCCTTTTTTGATAATGCGGAAGGTAAAATTACTCATGTAGGACTAATGCTAAGCAATAACCAAATAATTCATTCATCCGGAAAGGTTCGAATTGATCCTATCGACGGTCAAGGAATTTACAATGCAGAATTAGGAAGATATACCCATAAATTGAGGATAATAAAGCGATTTATTTAATTTATCCCATCAATTCTTTCATCAACTTATCGAAATTAATTTTTAACTCAGCAAGTTCTTCTTCAACTTTAGTTAAACGTTCGTCAAGCTCATTATTTCCTTTCGGTAACGTTGTTTCGTTCATATACTCTTCTTCTATTGCCTCATTATCACCAGAAAATAAATGCATATAACGGACTTCTTTTTGGCCGGGTTTACGAGGCAATTGTTTAAGGTAGGCAGGTGTTTCGTTAGCCAGTTTTTCTAAAGTTTGTTGAACTTCTTCTAAAGTTTCAAATTCATACAACCTACCTGAGTTGGTGTTGATTTCTCCAGGAGTTTGTGGGCCTCTTAGAAATAATAAACACATAATTGCTACTTCTGAAGGAATTAAAGGGAATACAATGGCAAAATTATGTTTGTATTTAATATTTCGGATAGAACCTCCGGTGGCAGTAGAAATTAATCCGCCAATTTTTAAAGAATTTAACGCCGATACAATGGTCGATTCGTCATATTGTACAACAGGTTTACGCGATGTTTTTTGGTTACAGGCCGATGCTAAGCCGTTCAAGGTCATCGGATAATAATCGGGAGTAGTTTTACATTTTTCCATTAAAGCACCTAAAACTCTCAGTTGCGCTGCGTCTAGTATCGGTAAGGGTTTTTGTATGTCCATGGGCTAAATATAATAGAATTAGTTAACTATTTAAGCCATCTCCCAAACCATAATTTTCCGGTCATCGCCAGTTGATATTAAATATTTGCCATCGGTAGACCATATCATTTTATTGATGGAATGACTATGGTCCCTTAAAATCTTATATAATTTAAAGTTTTCAGCATCCCAAAGCTTTATACTTTTATCCTGACTACACGTTGCAAAATATGGGAGAGAAGGATGGAATACAATACTGTAAATGGTAAATAAATGTGCAGGGATGTTTTGTAAAAATTCATAATTAGGTAAACCCCATATTTTTAATTGGGCATCTCTGCTACCCGAGATCAAGTATTTTCCATCAGGATGATAAGCTAAAGAGGTAACTGGAAAGGTATGACCTTCTAACGATTGCTTTAAACTATAATCAGACAAATTGTATATTCGAATTAGATGGTCTTTACAGCCAAAGGCTATCTCAGTTTCGTTTGGAGCAATTGCAATTGCCCTAACCGTATCATAAGCAACTTGGAAACGATAAATTTCAGTATAATCGGTTAACGACCAAACCGCAACAGTACCATCCTCGCCTGTGGTTAATAATTCGTTTTTCCCTTTAACCGTTTTAATGTCGAAAATTGGCTTAGTATGAGCATTGATCCGGATAATAACTTCTTCAGCTGCTAAATCATACACACTGAAAGCGCCACTTCTTTCGCCTACAAAAAGCTTATGGTCATATACATGGAGACAATAAACAGAACTTTGAACAGGCATTTTAACTTTTACGAAAGCTAAGGCCTCGAGCGACCATTCTACCACGCCCTTATCATTTCCGGCACTAAAAAACAAACCGTTCTCATCTGCGTTTGCTAATGCATAAACAGGGTTTTGGTGGCCAGAAAGGGTTTTAAGGTGTGTTAGCATTTCGATTGTATTAAGTTAGGCGTGTGGCGTTCACAACGCTTATCGCTTGGCGCAAAACGCTTTACTATTTATGTCTTTTCTCTAAATTAATTGCGATATCTTCTAAAGTCTTCCCTTTTTCTTTCAATAAAAATAGAAGGTGAAAAACAAGGTCAGAGGCTTCATTTACAAAATCTTCGTCTGTTTCGGCAAGCGCTGCAATAACTGTTTCAACGCCCTCTTCACCAACTTTTTGAGCAATTTTATTGAGCCCTTTGCTACGCATTTTATTAATGTATGACCCCTCAACTGGGTTTTCATATCTATTAGTGATGACTTTCTCTAATTCAAAAATGAAATTCTGATTAAAGTCGGTATTAAAACAACTTCTGCTCCCCGTGTGGCAAGTTGGGCCAACTGGCTTCGCTTTAATTAGAATAGTATCCTTATCACAATCGATATGAATTGATTTTACAGTTAAAAAATTACCGCTTTCTTCACCTTTTGTCCATAATCGATTTTTTGAACGAGAAAAGAATGTAACTCTCCCTTCATTTTGTGTTTTGTTAAAGGCTTCTGCATTCATGTAACCCAACATCAAAACCTCTAAAGTTTGGTTATCTTGTACAATAACAGGAACCAAGCCATCACTTTTATCAAAATCTATTTTCATCGCTTATTTTTTTATTCGTCATTGCGAGATACGAAGCAATCTCCTAACTTAATTTCTTTTTAAGATTGCTTCGTATCTCGCAATGACGAATTACATTATTTTTTAAATTCTAACGGGAATTCCATTCTTTCGCAATTCTTGTTTCAAATCAGGTATCAAAATTTCTCCGTAATGAAAAACTGAGGCTGCCAATGCAGCATCAACTTCAGCTTGTTGAAAAACTTCTGTAAAGTGTTCCATTTTTCCGGCTCCGCCTGAGGCAATAATTGGGATATTTATCATTTTATTGATTTTACCCAACAAATTACAATCAAAACCTTGTTTTGTGCCGTCATGGTCCATTGAGGTTAATAATATTTCACCTGCACCCAAATTTTCGGCTTCTTTAATCCAGCTTTCTGTTTCCAATTCAGTTGTTAATCTTCCTCCATTAAGGTGAACAATATTTTTTCCGTTAATATGTTTCGTGTCGACAGCTAAAACCACAAATTGAACGCCAAATGTTTTAGCTAGGTCTTCAATTAGTTGTGGATTTTTTACGGCCGCCGAGTTGATGCTAATTTTGTCAGCCCCAGCATTTAACAAGGCATCCGCATCTGCGATTTCTGTAATTCCACCGCCAATAGTAAATGGGATATTTAATTGTCTAGCAACAGATTTAACCATTTCGATCATTGTTTTCCGACGCTCGTGTGTTGCCGTAATATCTAAAAAAACAAGTTCATCTGCCCCTTGTGCTGCATATTGAGCAGCCAATTCGACCGGGTCACCGGCATCACGTAAGTCTACAAAATTTACACCTTTTACAGTACGGCCATCTTTTACATCAAGACAAGGGATTATTCTTTTACTAAGCATTTTTTGTTTTTCGAGTCTTGCTATTATCGTTTTAGTTTCAAATGGATGAAAGCGCTTTCAAATTCCATTCTTTAATTTCTTCGATCGATATTAAATTTTCGTAAATAGCTTTGCCAACTACTACACTTCTAATGTCCAACTTAGCAAGATCTTTAACATCTTTCATTGAACTTACGCCTCCAGAAGCTATTAATTTGATGAACGGAGAATGATCTAGCAATTTTTTGTAAAGATCTATAGCTGCACCTTCTAATTTCCCGTCTTTATTAATATCTGTACATAAAAATCGGAAAAAGCCAAGCTGTAAACATCGATCTACATAATCCATTAATTTAATGGGTGAGCTTTCCATCCATCCCGAATATTTTATCACCTCATCTAATACATCAATCGCAATTACAATTCTATTTGCGTAATTGTCTTTTTTTACAAAAGCTTTGCTTAACGAGGGTAAGAAATCGGGGTTGCTAATGGCCTGAGTGCCTACAATAACGCGATGAATGCCTGAATCAAGTAGGTTTGTTACTTGTTCAATTGTTCGTATTCCGCCACCGTATTGCACCCGCATATCGGTCTTTTTAATAATATCGAATAAGGCTTTTTGATTGCTAAAATCGCCTTTGGCGCCATTTAAGTCAATGATATGAATAAAATCAGTGCCGTTAGACCGATACCGTTCGATCATTTCTTTAATCGAAACATCGTATTCTGTTTTCTGGTTATAGTCGCCCTCACGTAGGCGAACAACTTTTCCATCTAAAATATCAATTGCAGGAATTATGTACATTTTATAAACTTAGGTTTGAAAAATTTTTCAATAAACGTTCTCCTGCTTCACCAGATTTCTCGGGATGAAACTGAACGCCATAAAAGTTATTCTTTTGTATAGCAGCCGAAAATGTATTTCCATAGTTAACAGATGCAATATCAAAAATAGCGTTATATTCAATAAAATAAGAATGCACAAAATAAAATTGTGTTTCATGAGCAACACCCTTAAATAACAAATTGTTTTTAAAAGCAATAGTATTCCACCCCATATGAGGTATTTTAATCGCCAAATTCTTATCGAAAAGCTTCGTTTTGAGAGGAAAAACACCTAAAAGATCAGCATTTCCCTCTTCAGAATGCGCGGTTAGAAGTTGCATGCCAACACAGATTCCGAGTACTGGTTTTTTTAATGCTTTAATTGCATCCACTAATCCTGTATCCGTTAATTTCTGCATTGCTGCACCTGCGTGACCAACACCAGGAATAATGATATGACTATATAAATCTAAATCGGCCTCCACATTCACCATCCCATACTCAATACTTTGTCTTTCTAAAGCAGCAGTTAACGAAAAAATATTGCCAGCTCCGTAATTTACAATTCCTATCATAATTCTTACTTATCTTTATCCTCATCCGATGAGCCATAGTATTTTCTCATTGCTCATCGGATGAGCAGCGTACTCATCGGATGAGGGCTAATTATAAAACCCCCTTTGTGCTCGGTAAAACTAATTTCTCGGCATCTCGTTTAACCGCCATTTTAATTGCTTTTGCAAATGCCTTAAAAATCGCTTCAATTTTGTGATGCTCATTCTCGCCCTCAGCTTTTATGTTCAGATTGCATCTTGCCGCATCACTAAATGATTTAAAGAAGTGATAAAACATTTCTGTTGGCATATCACCAACTTTTTCGCGCTTAAATTCAGCTTCCCACACTATCCAATTGCGGCCGCCAAAATCTATCGCAACCTGAGCCAAACAATCGTCCATCGGTAAGCAAAAACCATATCGTTCAATGCCCAATTTATTTCCCAATGCTTTTGCAAAAGCTTCACCCAGTGCAATTCCAGTATCTTCTATGGTATGATGTTCGTCGATATGTAAATCACCATGTGCCAAAATATCTAAATTCATGCTTCCATGTCTGGCAATTTGATCTAACATATGGTCGAAAAAGTTTAACCCTGTTTTTATATTCGCTTTGCCAGTCCCATCTAAATCTAAACCAATCGTAATATCGGTTTCATTTGTTTTGCGTTGGTGATTTACTTTTCGTGCTCCAGCTCTTAAAAAAGTGTAAATGTCTTCCCAGTTTCTAGTTTCTAAAGAAATTACATCAGCCAAGGCTTCAATTTTTTCCATACCCTCATTTGCGCCTAAAGAGTCGTTTTGACGTAAGAAAATTGCCTTTGCCCCTAAATTTTTTGCTAAAATCACATCATTTAGTCGATCGCCTATTACAAACGAATTGCTAAGGTCATAACCTTCATCAAAATATTTGGTTAACAAACCTGTATTTGGCTTGCGGGTAGGGGCATTATCTTTCGCAAAGGTTCTGTCAATTACAATTTCACTAAATACTACGCCTTCGTTGGCAAAGGTATCGATCATGAAATTATGAACAGGCCAGAAATTTTCTTCTGGGTTTGAAGAAGTTCCTAAGCCATCCTGGTTAGTTACCATCACTAGTTCAAAATCTAGCTCTTTTGCAATTTTAGATAAATAATAAAGCGATCGTGGATAGAACTTTAGCTTAGCAAAGCTATCTACTTGTTCATCATCAGGTTCGATGTTTAACGTGCCATCTCGATCTATAAAAAGAACAGGTTTCATTATAGTTGTGTTAAAATGGTTAACAATTGGTTATTTTCTTCTACTGTGCCTATCGTTATCCGTAAGCATCCTTCACAAAGCGCAACTTTTGAACGATCTCGAACAATAATGCCTTTGTTTACCAGTAGATTATAAATTTTTAAGGCATCGTTTACCTCAACTAAAATAAAATTAGCATCAGAAGGGTACACTTTGTTAACGATAGCAAGTTTACTTAATTCACCGCTTAGTCGTTCTCTTTCGGTAACTGTTGTTTTTATCCACTCATTTACCTGTTTAATATTAGCTAAGGCGGCTAGTGCTAAATCTTGAGTAGCTTGATTGATGTTGTAGGGCGGTTTTACCTTATTTAGGATATCAATTACCGGTACCGACGAAAATGCCATTCCTAAACGTAATGCTGCTAAGCCCCAGGCTTTCGAAAAGGTTTGCAAAACCACCAAATTTGCATATTCAGTTAGCTCTTGGATAAATGTTTTTTGCTTAGCGAAATTGATATAAGCTTCATCGATAACCACTAATCCTTTAAAATTCGCCAAAATGGTTTCAATGTCTGTTCGGTTAATTGAATTTCCGGTTGGGTTGTTGGGCGAGCAGATGAAAATCATCTTTGTATTCCCATCAATCATTTCAGCAATTTTTTCTAAATCCAACTGAAAGTTAGGTAATAAATCTACTTTCCTAATTTCCACATCATTAATATTTGCAGAAACCTCGTACATGCCATAGGTAGGGGGCAATATAATGACGTTGTCTTTGCCCGGGTTACAAAACGCACGAAATAATAGATCAATGGCCTCATCACTTCCGTTACCTAAAAATGTGTTTTCGATTGGAACACCTTTTATTTTGCTTATCGCGTCCTTCAAATCTAATTGTAAGGGGTCGGGGTAGCGGTTATAGTTTGCGGGTAATGGCGAACCAAAACTATTCTCGTTAGCGTCTAAAAAAACACTGGCTTGTCCTTTAAACTCGTCTCTTGCAGTAGAATAGGGTTTTAATGTTTTTATATTTTCTCGTTGTAGGTCTTTAATGTCCATTTCTGGTTTTTTAGTTTTTTTGATTTTTAGTTTTTTCGGTGATGCTAATTATCACATTCACTAATGCTCACATGCGCTCATCCTAATGGCAACTGCATTTTTATGTGCCTCTAATCCTTCTGCACTTGCCAGCACTTCAACTGTAGGACCAATATTTTTTAAGCCTGTGGCAGATAAATGTTGAAACGTGATCTTCTTTAAAAAGGTATCAACCGATACGCCAGAAAATGCTTTAGCAAAGCCACTGGTAGGCAAGGTGTGATTTGTTCCAGAAGCATAATCGCCAGCACTTTCTGGAGTTAAGTTGCCCAAGAACACTGATCCAGCATTGATTATCGAAGGAATTAAAGATTCGAAATGATCGGTTGCTAATATTAAATGCTCTGGTGCATAGCGATTGCTAAACTCCATTGCTTCGGCTAAGGTTTCGGCATAGACTACATATGAGTTGTCGAGTGCTTTTGAAGCAATTTCTTTACGAGGCAATTTACTTAACTGGTGCTCAATTTCTTTTAAGGTATCGATAATTATTTTTTCATCTGTGGCTACAAGTATGGCCTGACTATCGGTTCCATGTTCAGCTTGCGCCAAAAGATCGGCAGCTACATAAGCAGGATTAGCACTTTCGTCGGCGATGATTAAAACCTCTGATGGGCCAGCTGGCATGTCGATTGCAATTGTATTTTGAACTTGTTTTTTTGCTTCGGTTACATAGCGATTTCCAGGGCCAAAAATCTTATCTACTTTAGGGATGCTTTCGGTTCCAAAGGCCATTGCACCGACGGCTTGTGCACCACCAACTAAGTAAATTTTTTCGACATTTAACAAGGTCGAAACGTAGGCAATTAAGGTGTTAATTTTACCGTCAGACTGAGGGGGCGAACACACAATTATTTCTTTGCATCCTGCAATTTTTGCGGGGATGCCGAGCATTAAAAAAGTGCTTGGCAAAACGGCGGTTCCACCTGGGATATAAAGCCCAACTTTTTCAATTGCTCTCGCTTCTCGCCAACAGTTTACGCCAGGCATAGTCTCTATTTTTGCTTCGGTTTTTAGCTGTGCTTGATGAAATGTATAGATATTTTGGTAAGCGGTATCAATGGCACTTTTTACTGATGATGGAATTTGTTTTGCCATTTCGATCAGCTGCTCTTTTCCAATAAATAACGAAGTAAGTTTAACCTTGTCAAATTGTTCTGCATAGGAGAGGAGTGCCGAATCACCATCATTTTTTACAGTAGAAAGGATACTTTCAACCCTGGAAGTGATTAAATTATCATCATCCGCCATGCGAGAACACAGCGTATTAACTTTTTCTTTACTTAAATCTTTAAAATTATAGATTTTCAATTTGTTATCCTTTATATTTAACTATTGGTTAATGTGTTTTTGAATGTTCCACGGTCAAAATTATCCTTTTATGTGATAATTTTCTCTATAGGCATTACTACAATCCCTTGCGCACCTGCCGCTTTTAAGCTATTTATTTTTTCCCAAAAATCTTGCTCGGCAATTACCGAATGAACGGCCACCCAGTCGTCTTCAAAGAGTGGAACTATGGTAGGACTTTTTACACCTGGTAGTAAATCGACTACAGCTTGTAAATTTTCTTTAGCAACATTTAGTACCACATATTTAGTTGCTTTGGCGCGCAGTACAGATTGAATCCTCTGCATCAATTCTAAGATTTCAGGATTGTTTTCCATCCCCTTGCTGCAGATTAAAACGGCCTCCGAATCCATCACGTTTTTGAATGGTTTTAGTCCGTTACTTTTTAACGTTCCACCTGTAGAAACGATGTCGAAAATGGCATCGCTTAGACCTAAACCCGGACCAATTTCTACCGATCCAGAGATGTTTCTAATCTGTGCATCGACATTATTCTCGGATAAATATTTTTGCAAAATTACAGGGTAAGAAGTAGCAATTGCTTTGCCGTTTAATTCGGCTAATTTTGTAATTGTACTGGTACTTTGGACGGCAATTTTTAGCGTGCATTTGCCAAACCCTAAAGGTTGTAAATACGACACTTCTGCTCCCGCTTCGATAATTACATTTTCTCCAACGATGCCTAAATCGGCTATGCCATCTTGAACATATTCTGGAATATCATCGTCTCTGAGAAATAAAATTTCTAGCGGAAAATTTGTTACGGTTGATATTAATGAGCTTTTGTAGTTCTCGAAAGATAAGCCACAATTTTTTAGAATTTCTACTGATTTTTCGTTTAACCTACCCGATTTTTGGATAGCGATTTTAAGTGTTTTCACTTGTTATAAAATTAAGAATAAGAATATTGAATCTGTTTTAAAAATCGTTTTGCGTACAAAACATTATCTATCTATCGCCACAATGGCGATGATGTAAATGTACGTGATGATTTAAAACTTGGATCATATATTGCTTTTCTTTCCTTAATTTTGGGGAGAATAGAATGCAAATATAGCTTTGTTAATGATAAATCAAAAAAATATGGCATTTAATTTGTGCTTGTTATGAAGTAATTATCCTTTAACTAACGCTAAAAATTGAAAAGAACGCTCCTTTTTCTCGTATTATGTTTGTTTTTTAGCTCTTGTGAATGGTTTAAGGCCAAACCAGAAATTGGGATCGCTTTAGCAAAACATTTTGAAAATAAACTATACAAAAAATTTGATACTGCATCGTACAATTCGGTTTTCATTAAAAAACTAGAAGAATTAAGAAACAGTTTATCAAATCCAAAGATTACTACTGCGCATTACATTAAAAATGAGTTCAAACCACAACTTATTACCAATTTTTATCCCAACGGCAAGCTCGATAGTTTAAAAAGTTATATTGAGCGTAGCAAGGCCGATGGATTTAATCCGCAAGTTTTTGGCTTAAGCGAGTTGACGGTGTTGTTAAAGCAATTGGATGCAAATCGCTTTAAAACGATTGACGAAGTGTATCCATTAATAGCCGAATTGGAACTTAAAACCGCCGACGTCTTGTTGCGGTATCATACCTATATGAAATATGGGAGTGTAAACCCAAGAAAATATTTTAATCGATACTATATTGGGTTAAAGCGGCCTGATAGTTTACAATTAGATTCTCTATTAGGTACATCAGATTTACTTTTGGAATTAGAAAAAGCACAACAAGAAAGTACAGATTATCTCAATTTAAAAAAAGCATTGGCACACTATCGAGATAGTTTAAAAACAGATAATCACCCTGCCATTCGAACAATTAAAGTTAATATGGAGCGATTGCGCTGGCAATTACCAATAAAACTGGATGAAGTTGTAAAGGTAAATATTCCCGATTTTTCGCTAACATGGTTTTCAAATCAAGATACGCTTGCCCATATGAACGTTTGTGTAGGGGCAAAAAGAGAGGAAACATACGTAGAGAAAATGAAGATTTTTTTGAAATCAAGAAAGCTAGACGATAAACCAAAAAACCACGAAACTCCTCAGCTCATCAGTGTTTTTAACGCTATACAAGTAAATCCAATTTGGAATATTCCGGTAAGTATTGCACAAAGTGAGATTTATTATCAGGCTATAAAAGATCCATATTACTTATCCAATAATAACATTAAAGTATATTATAAAGATAGATTGGTGAAAGATCCTGATACCATTAGATGGGGTAGATATCCTCGTGAAAAGTTGCCGTTTAAATTTAAGCAAGGTTCAGGAGAAGGTAATGCGCTTGGCAAGTTCAAGTTTATTTTCGATAATAGCTCGAGCATTTACCTTCACGATACAAATAATAAGAATGGGTTTAAGTTAAAAAATAGAGCGATCAGTCATGGTTGTGTACGAATTGAAGACCCTTTACAATTTGCACAATTAATGGTAAGAGATAAATTTCAGTACGATAATTTAAGGATGGAGGTTAATTTACCTCCAATAGACACCACAAGAAATGCAAAATATCGAAAAATAATGGCCAAAAAGGCAGATACGGTAAGGAGATTTCAACTAAAACCTGCTTGGTTTGCCACACGAAAAAATATAACAGTTGTAATTGATTATTACACCGCATGGGTAGAAAATGGCCAAGTGCAATTCAGACCCGATGTGTACGAATACGACGGAATACTTTGGGAAGCAATGAAGAGGTATATGTAAGCTTAGCGTTTCGCGTTTGGTGTTTCGCGTTTTAACTAATCTTTAAAATTTCAAAACAATATCGCCCTAATTTTCTTACATGTGTATGAAATTAAACCGTTTTACTATTTGCGCTCTACTGTTAAGCTTCTCTTTAATGCTTTTTACTCTTCCAGCTTGTAAAAAAAGCCATTCAGATGTTGGAGCTATTGTTTTTAAAGAAACCCGAAATAAAATTTTTAAAGATATTGAAACCGATGTCTTTATAGAAAGATTTAAGGAAGTATTTAGTAAACAAAAAAACAAATATAAAAACCCTAAATTTTTAGCAGCGCTTTATGAAACCAATGATTTTGAGCCACTTATTTTGATAAGAGATTTACCTCAGAATAAACTAAAAAAGGCCATTTCTGTACTAAATGAAGCAAATGCACATGGCTTAAATCCAGAATCATTTCAAGCCGCTGATCTTAACGAGCTATTAACAAAAATCTATGATAAAAAAGCAATCAAAACACTGGATGAAGCCTATAAAGTATTAATTGATCTGGAACTTACTGCTGCAAACGCTTTTACAAATTATAGCAATACGATTCAATTTGGGATGATTAGTCCGAGGAGAATTTATGCTCAATATTATACAGAAACTAAAAGACCCGATAGTCTTAGTTTCTTATCGGTATTTGCCACTAAAGACCTTAAATTTTTTTTAGATAGCATACAGCCAAAGGATGAAGAGTACATCACCCTACAAAAAGCATTGAAAGATAATGTGCAGGTGCCTGGTACAAATAAAGAAGAGTCGGAACGTATTTTAATTGTAAATCTTGAACGCTTAAGATGGAAAAATAGGCCAACTGAAAAAAAGTATGTTTGGGTTAACATTCCAGATTTTAGATTAGACGTAATGGAAAATGGCAAATCAACTTTAAACATGAAAGTCTGTGTAGGAGAAGGAAGAAATCAAGATTATGCTGATAAATTAATAGAATACGATGAGAACGATTTAAAGAAAGATAGGCCATTTAATAGAGAAACTCCACAATTAAAAAGCATCATTCATAGTGTTCAGGTGAATCCAATTTGGAACATCCCAGAGAGCATTGCAACCAACGAAATTACTAAACTTGCAGCTAAAGACCCCTATTACTTATCTAATAACAACATTGATGTGTTTTTGGACGGGAAACGAATTGAGGATACCGAAACCATAGATTGGTCATCAGCCGATGCTGGAAAAACGTATGCCTTTAAACAACGACCAGGAGAAGATAACGCCTTAGGCAAGATAAAGTTCTTATTTAACAACGAAAGTAGCGTATACCTTCACGATACTCCATCAAAAGCTGCATTTAATCAAACTATGAGGGCTGTTAGCCATGGATGTGTACGTGTAGAGCAGCCTTTAGAATTGGCTAGAGCCTTGTTTGGCGAAGGCAATAAATTCGAAAAGATAAAAACAGGAATGGAGGGGAAAAGAACAGATGCCGAAAATATCGCATTAACAAATAAGATCCCTATATATCTCACTTATTTTACCTGTTGGGTAGATGGGAATGGTGTACTACAGTTCAGAAAAGATGTTTATGGCTTGGATATTGTGCTGTATACGTATATGCAACGAATGAGGTAATATTTCTTTACCATGTAAGGCATAGAAGAAACATATAAGTTATTAACTTAAATGAACTTATATTCCTTACATGGTGAAAGCTAACGTTAGTCAACAGTACGTTCTAATGCAAAATTTGCCGCAAGCGTATGATCTAAGTACTTTGATGTATACGCTTCTTTACTTTTATTGATAAACAATACCGTTTTATCTTCGATCGTGTTAATTACCTCATCGGCCACTTCTGGAGCAACCGCTGGGCAACCTTGGCTTCTACCTAATCTGCCAAGTGTATTGATGGTGCCTGGGCTAACATATGCTGCACCATGTACTACAATGGAACGCATACGTGCATTGTTATTAAAACCATCGTCCATGCCGTCTAATTTAAGCGATTTGCCATGCATTCCTTTATAAACTTCTCCGGTAACATAAAAACCAAGGCTGCTTGTATACGAATTATTTAAATTGGAGAAGTTGATGGCTTCATCGTGCCCACTACGTTGACCATGAGCTACCCAAGTATTTAACAGAATTTCGTTTTTATCAAGATCAATGATGTAAAGTCTTTTCTGTGTACTTAGCTGGTCAAAGTCGGCAATTGTTAATATCGATTTTGTAGAAAGTTGCCCAGCTTTTTTCAAATTATAAAACCCTGTGAGTGCTTTTTCGAATGTAGGTTCGCTTAAGCCCGCTTCTTTAAGATGCGCTGCTTCATAAATACTATCAACGTGTTTATCGTAAACACTGTCTATTGAAATGGTATCTTGGGCCTTTACATGATCTTGTTCTATTGAAGAAGATTTCCAACCTGTACTAATAAAGAAGAAAACGATTGCAGTTAATCCCGATAGTCCTAAAATGTATCTGTTCATATAGTTTGCTTAATTGCGTCCTGTATAATTATTTACGTATAGGTTTTTTTCGAATAGGATATGATTTAAGTTTGAATTATACTACAAATGTACGTAATTTTTTATACTTATGTTAAGTTGAATCCCCTTATTGCTTTACAATGACTTTTTTAATGTATTGAATAATAGGGTTTTAGTATTGTTTTTGATTTACTACTAAAAACATAGTTTAATTATAATTAACTTGAGCTGAAATCCTAAACGAGATGAAGAACCTATTTATTGTGCTAATCATTATGTTAATTATTTCTTGCACACAAAGCCCTAAGCAAGAGAAAACGGTTACTATAACCACCCCTAAAATAGATAGCTCTAAAATTGGGAAGCCGATTATTGAAGAAAAGGATATTATGGCAAATTTTGGTAGCTTTTGGACGTATTACGTAACTAATATTAAGTTTTATGAAGATTTTGTTCCTTTTGATACTGCTGGAGTTATCATGAAGAAGGCAGATTTCTTACAAACACTTACATCTGCCGAATACTATCCATTACTTATTTACTCGAAAGATTCCTTAATTAACTATAAACTAGCTAAGATACCGGCCAAATCACCAGAAAATGTTGGTGCATATATGAGGCAGGATTCAAGGATTGCTTTAGCCCATTATATGATGGAGGGCAAATCTATTCCAGCATTTAATTTTAGCGATGTGAATGGCAAATTGTATACTTCAGAGAATACCAAAGGAAAGATTGTTCTTTTTAAATGTTGGTTTATTAATTGCGGTGCATGTATTTTAGAAATGCCACAATTAAATAGAATGGTAGAAAAGTATAAAAATAGAGACGATATTTTGTTTATCAGTCTTGCTATAGACCCTAAAAAACCACTTCAAGCTTTCCTCAAAACCACACAATTTGATTATGTAACTATATCCAATCAGGAAGAATACATGGATAAACAATTAAAAGTCTCTGCATATCCATGGCATTTCTTAATTAGCAAGCAAGGATTATTAGTGAAAGCTGTAGGTGAAGCGACAGATATTGAAATGCTTTTAGAAAGGGAATTGAAAAAGTAAGTTGTGCTAATCTCCGAATTTTTTCTATCTTTGATTTTTAATGAATTTCCTGTATCCAGGCTTTCTTTTTGCACTTTTTTCGATCGCAATTCCGGTCATTATACACTTATTTAATTTCAGAAAGTTTAAAAAAGTATATTTCAGTAACGTAGCTTTTTTAAAAGAAATTAAAGAGCAAAATTCTTCTCAAGAAAAAATAAAAAACCTACTAATTCTAGCTAGTCGAATACTCGCAATAACCTTCTTGGTACTTGCATTCGCGCGTCCATTTATTCCCTCTGGTACAAAGTACGATCAAAACAAGGGCAATACGGTGAGTATTTATATCGATAACTCGTACAGTATGGAAGCAGTTAATAAAGAAGGAAATCTAGTAGATGAAGCCAAAAGAAAAGCAAAGGAGATTGTGAAATCTTTTCAGTTAAATGATCGTTTCCAGCTGCTAACAAATGATTTTGAAGGTAAGCATCAACGTTTGCTTAATGCCGAAGAGCTTATTAAAGCTGTTGATGAGGTAAAAATTTCGCCTGCTAGCAGATCGCTACAGCAGGTTATTCATCGGCAGCAAGGTATCTTTACTGGAACAAGTAATCGATTTAGTTACATCATTTCAGACTTTCAGAAAGGATTTGCAGGTCAGGAACCTATTGCAACCGATAAAAACACATCGATTTCTTTGATAAAACTAAAATCTAATCATTTACCCAATGTTGCGGTAGATAGTGTTTGGTTATTATCACCAGTTCATCAAGCTAATGAAACAGAAAAAGTAGTATTTCGCCTCAAAAATTATGGCGATGAGATCGCAAAAAGTATTCCAGTTAAACTAATCATAAATAATCAACAAAAAGCAATTAGCAGCCTAACCATTGCAGCTGGTGAAAGTACAATTGATACACTTTCGTTTAGTGGATTAAACTTAGGCTGGCAAAAAGGCCAAATAACTATTAAAGATTTTCCTTTAACATTTGATGATGAGCTAAATTTTACCTTTAAAGTAAATGCAAATCAGAATGTATTGAGCATAAATGGTACAAAAAGCGAAAAATACATCCAAGCACTTTTCAATGCCGATGCCTATTTTAAATTAACTGAAATGCCCGAAAGTAATATCAATTACGCAGCGTTGGCCAACTATAGTTTAATTGTGCTTAACGGATTAAATAATCCATCTACAGGACTAGCGGCAGCACTCAAATTATATGCAGAAAGCGGAGGCTCAGTAGTTATCTTTCCAAACATAGACTCAGGAAAAGAGGTATATAGCCAATTTTTAACCAATTTAAATCTTCCAGCAGTTGCTGAATTAAATACCACACCAAACAAGGTAAGTGTAATAGAACTTAAAAATTCGTTATTTAAGGATGTATTTGAAAGCTTACCGCAACAACTGGATCTCCCAGAGGTGAAACGCTATTTTAGTTTTACTGAAAACAACACTAGTAACAAAGAAAATTTGCTTCAATTGCCAGCAAATAAACTATTTTTTGCTCGCTACCCACAAAAAAGCGGACAAATTTATTTAGCTGCAACCGGATTGAGTGTAACTGATGGAAACTTAGCAGAACATCCAGTTTTTGTGCCGTTAATGTACAAGATCGCTTTTGCCAGTGTTCGAGAACAACCACTTTATTATACCATAATGAAGGATAATGTTATAGAAAATGACAAAATTAATTTGAATACGAATCAATCACTAAGATTGGTAGCCGATAATTTTGAAGTGATCCCGGAAATCAGACAAAGTAACGAGAAAACACGATTATATACAGCCGATCAAGTTAAAAAATCGGGCTTTTACGACTTAAAACAAGCCGATTCATTGATTTCGGTTATTGCTTTTAATGATAATAGAATAGAGTCTGATATGCACTATGAGGAACAATCAGATTTAGCGAAATTAGTTGGCAAGGAACAGGTAGCCCTGCTAGATCCTGATAAAGATCCAATTGGAGCTGCGGTTTCGGGAAAAAATAAGAACACAGAGTTATGGAAACTTTGTCTAATTTTGAGCGTTATTTTTTTAGCGATTGAAATACTATTGGTTAGATTTTATCATATAAACAATCATTCAAATTCATGAACCTCTTTATAAAGGGAATAACAATTGCAGATCCAACTAGTGAGTTTAATCATCAAACTTGCGATGTGCGTGTCGAAAACGGAAAAATTATCACCATCTCAAAGCAGTTAACACCCGTTAAGGGCGATCAAGTTTTTGAGGGGAAGGGATCATTTTTATCTCCAGGCTTTTTTGATTTAAATTGTGTGGTGGGCGACCCGGGATTAGAAACTAAAGAAGATCTTCAAACCGCAACTTCGGCAGCAAAAGCTGGTGGTTTTACCGCATTGGCTGTGTTGCCAGATGCCAAACCCGTTGTACAAAGCAAAGGGCAGGTTGAATACATCTTAAATAAAGCGAAGAACAATTTGGTTGATGTGTATCCAATTGGTGCCATAAGCAATGAATTGGCAGGGAAAGAATTGGCCGAATTATACGACATGAAAAATGCTGGTGCAATTGCATTTTCTGACGGTGATCATCCTATATCTGACGATGGTTTTATGAGCAGGGCATTACAATATGCACAGGGATTTGATGGATTGTTAATGGTGTATCCTGAAAATAAATCAATGGCTGGAAAAGCGCAAATTAATGAAAGTGCAAACAGCATTCTTTTAGGGATGAAAGGACTTCCTGCTTTGGCCGAAGAAATGCATATAGCAAGAGATATTTATTTAGCTAGTTATCATGAGGCTCCCATTCACATTAGTACCATTTCTACTGCTGGGTCGGTAGCGCTAATTAAAAAGGCTAAGAAAGACGGTGTTAAAATAACTTGCGACGTGGCAGCGCATCAATTGATCTTTACTGAAGATTTGTTAAATGATTTTGATAGCAATTACAAGGTTAAACCTCCGTTAAGAAGTAAAAATGATTGCAAGGCCTTACTGTCTGGGTTAAAAGATGGAACAATCGATGCCATATGTACACAGCATCGTCCACACGAAATCGAGTTTAAAGATGTAGAGTTTGAGCACGCAGCATATGGAATAATTGCACTGCAAACAGCTTTACCGCTTTTGTTACAAGCAGGGCTTAGCGCCGATCTAATCGCTGAAAAACTGGCGATTAACCCTCGAAAATTATTAGGGTTGCCAATTCCGACTGTTAAAGTTGGGGAAACAGCCAATTTTGTAATTTATCATCCTAAAAAAGAGTGGACGTTCGACTCGAAAACGAATGCTTCAAAATCAAATAATTCGCCTTTGCTTGGTAAAACTTTAACCGGTAAGGTGCAGCTAGTGTATAACAACAATCAATTTCAAACGTATGGATAGTAGTGTAGAACAGGCATTAATTGCTTCGCTCGATAAATTTGCTGAAGCAAAGAAAATAGACTCAATAGCAATTGAGCAAAGACTAGTTGAGGTTTTTGGTAAAGACATGAACTTTTTAGAGAAAGTTGCAGAGTTTGATGAGGTTTTTGATGAACATCCCACTTTTGATGAACTTAGAGAGGTGTATTTTGATTTACTGATGATTAACTTCTTTACCAGTGATGTAAATAAATTAGAAGAGGATTATCTCGATTCGAAAGAGTGGGCCGATATTGAAGAAGAGACAATTGATCGAGGAACAGAATTGCTGAATTTGTTATTGTATATTAACGAGTGTCATGATGAAGAAATTAAGCCAGGTTTAGAAGACTTTTTAAAGGAATTTTTGTTGGTTGAAGAAGATGAGTTTCAAGATGAGTTTCATATTTATGAAGATTTAATCAGCAATCAACAGTTAGCAGAAAGTAGTGTAGAAGATATTTGTAGCAATGCCGATTTATTAGAGCTGAGCGAAGAAATGGAAGAGCTCTTTGTACCTTTTATGACTTTCTTTTTGCAACCGAATACAAGTGAAGGGGTGCAGTTAGAATTAATGAAGTACAGTAACAACAAAAATTTTGATGTTGCAGTGTATACTTTAATTGCTAATTTTAATAAAAACCGTTAAACCAATTAAACTTAAAAAAATATGGAAACAACAGTGAATCTAAAAAAAGAAGCTTTAAAAAATGGAGCGATTTGGGGTGCAATTAATATCGTAATATTTTTAGTAACCTGGTATGCAATGCCAACTTTAATGAGCTCCTACTGGTATGTAGGGATATCGGTTATTATAGGTATTCTTTTAGCAGTATATTTTTGTATAGAGTTGAGAAAAAAAGCAGGCGGATATTGGTCGTTCAGCGAAGCACTTTGGCCAATAGTTGCAATGTTCTTAATGAATATGACACTTGTATTTTTGTTTACTATTGCATTTGGAAAGTTTATCGACCCAACTTATCCTGTTAAGATGAAAGAAATTTCTATGGAAAGTACGGCGAAACTAATGGAGACCATTGGAGGAGATGAGGCGACGGTGGCGCAGGAAATGAGTAAAGCTGAAGAACGATTTGATAAACAATTTAATCCAGATTTTAAAGAAGGTGTATTTCAATATGGGCTTTCAGCAATTATGTATTTTGTATTTGCGCTAATTTTTACATTGATCTTCAAGAAAAACAATCCCAATCCATGGGGTGAAACAGCAGCAGAAGATAGTGTTAAAGAAGAATAATTCGAATTTATCATAAATTTGTCAACGTGCAGGTTTTATCAATTTATTTGATGAAATTTGCACGTTGTTTTTTAGATGTATTTTGTACTCGATATTATCGCAATACGCAATACGCACTACTCAATACTCAAAAATGGATATATCAGTTGTAGTACCCTTATATAACGAAGAAGAATCGCTGCCAGAATTAATGGTATGGATTGAAAAGGTAATGTCTGAAAATAATTTTTCGTACGAAGTTGTTTTTGTAGATGATGGAAGTAATGATTCTTCTTGGGAGGTAATAACTTCCTTAAAAGAAAACTATGCTGCCGTTAAAGGCATAAAATTCAGAAGAAATTATGGTAAATCAGCTGCCTTAAATGTAGGTTTCGAGGCCGTACAAGGTGATGTAGTAATTACGATGGATGCCGATTTGCAAGACAGTCCAGACGAAATACCAGAACTGTACCGTCGCATAAAAGAAGAAAACTACGATTTAATTTCAGGATGGAAAGCCAAGCGCTACGATCCGATTACAAAAACGATTCCCACTAAATTATTTAATGCAGCAACACGAAGCATGAGCGGAATTCAGTTAAATGATTTTAACTGTGGTTTAAAAGCTTATCGCCATGATGTGGTTAAAACCATCGAAGTATATGGCGAAATGCATCGCTACATACCTGTAATAGCAAAATGGGCAGGTTTTACAAAGATCGGAGAGCAAGTTGTAGAACATCGTGCACGAAAATATGGAACTACGAAGTTTGGCTTAAGCAGATTTATCAATGGTTTTTTAGATTTACTTACCATTTTCTTTGTAGGTAAATTTGGCAAAAGGCCGATGCATTTTTTTGGAGCCATTGGCGCAACCAGTGTTTTTATTGGAACAATTATGGCAATTTGGCTTATAGGTGTAAAACTGTATCATATTGCTTGGGGCAGCCCATATAGAGAAGTAACCGATCAACCTATGTTTTACCTGGCTTTAACCGCTGTGATTATTGGAACACAATTGTTTTTGGCCGGGTTTATAGGCGAATTAGTTACCCGAAATGCACCTGAAAGAAATGCATATTTAATTGAAAAAGAAATTGTTTAATTAGCTGATTAACTAATTGTCTGATGTTTTTTTCTATTATCATTCCCCTCTACAATCGCCCTCAAGAAATTGATGAGCTTTTGGCTACCTTAACCCAACAAACCTATACACAGTTTGAAGTTTTGGTAATCGAAGACGGTTCAGTAAAAGATGCTAAAGAAATTGTAGCCTCCTATGCAGACCAACTGGATGTAAAATATTTCTTTAAACCAAATGAGGGGCAAGGCTTCTCGCGTAATTTTGGCTTCGAACGTGCTAAAGGCGACTACTTCGTTATTTTTGATTCAGATTGCCTTATTCCGCCAGATTATTTAGAAATCGTATCAAATTATTTATTCGAGCATCAGCTTGATGCGTATGGTGGCCCGGATGCAGCTCACGAAAGCTTCACTCCGGTGCAAAAAGCCATTAGTTATGCCATGACTTCACCTTTTACTACTGGAGGAATTCGGGGGAATAAAAAGCATATTGGCCAGTTTCATCCTCGTAGCTTTAACATGGGTCTATCGAGAGAGGTGTATGAGAAAGTAGGAGGGTTTATCTTAACACGATTAGGCGAGGATATCGAATACAGTATCCGAATTCACGAAAATGGGTTTAAGATAGGGTTAATTCCGGCAGCAAAAGTTTATCATAAAAGAAGAACAAGTTTCGCTCAATTTTATAAGCAACTTCACTTTTTTGGAAGAGCAAGAATCAATATTTACAAACATTTCCCCTCAACCCTAAAATTGGTGCATTTTTTTCCAGCCCTAGCTACCGTCGGAATGGGATTAACTGTGCTGCTAAATGTATTTTATCAGCCTTTGGCCTACTTTTGTAATGTATTGGTATTAGTGTATTTTATGTTGATATTTTTTCATGCATGGCTACTAAATAAATCAATAAAAATTGCATTTTTGAGTGTTATAGCATCATTTATCCAACTTACAGCTTATGGGTTAGGTTTTATGCAGGATTTTTGCAAACGAGTTATATTTAAACAATCATGATCGAGTTTTTAAAGCAACGCGCTTTTATAGAATTTTTGAAAGAGAGTACATTTGCCGTTAACGAGGTAATTGGAAAAGCATGGCACGTAACCAAAAGACATTATTTTTCAATTGCAACATTATGTTTTTTAATGTTCATTACGTCTAACGCGTCAGGCCTGATGGCATTTTTTTTAAAAGATGTAAATAAAGGCTTAAGTACACTTATGGCAATTATTTTTGTACTGTTGTATTTCACTATTAATCTTTCATTATTTAAGTATATTTTCCATTTACTCGACGATGAAGAAACCGATGTTACCATTGTGAGTACACTCCCCACGCGTTTACAGATCATTAGATTTATTGTAGGTACACTCTATTTTAGCTTATGTATAGTAATTGCTGGTGTTTTTTTAATGCCAGTGCTTTATGTTATTGATCCTATTTTAAGGTATTTTGTGAGCTTGGGTTGGGTAGATAGTTTTACGCAAACTGCAAATCTGATCATTACTATTGCCGTTGCCATAGCGCTTATGGCTATTTTTATCATTTGGATACGAATTTCATTTTTCCCATTTTTTATCATCGATAAGGGCGCAACTTCTTTCGAATCTATAAAACTCAGTTTAGCCACCACCAAAGGAAACTTTACCAAAATTGTATTGTTATTGTTGGTATTGGGTGGTTTTTATTTTCTATATCTATTTTTTAGCTATTTAAAATGGCCAATTGTAGCCTTTATCATTAATTTGTTCAGTTCATTTATTATTGTTCCACTCTCGAGTGTTGCTTTAACCATTGCTTACCGAAAATTAATGAGCGAGTATAAAGGAGATGAACATCCCGATATTATGCATAACATTGTTTAATTCGCTCTTTCACTAATTCAATCATTAAAACATGGGATTAAAAGCGGCATTAAGTAAGCCATTTGCGGCTTGGGTGGTAAAAGGAATTAATAAATGGAAGAATAATGCGTTGAGTGCGCAGCAAAAAACATTTAATTCGTTAATTAAAGCTGCAAAGCATACAACGTTCGGTAAAGATCATAAATTTTCTTCCATTCGGGATTACGATACTTTTAAAACGAATGTGCCTATTCGTGATTACGAGGGTTTAAAACCGTATATAGACCGTGTGGTGAATGGCGAAACGGATATTTTATGGAAAGGAAAACCGGCCTATTTTGCTAAAACATCAGGAACTACTTCAGGTGTAAAGTACATTCCGATTTCTAAAGAATCGATGCCCGAGCATATTAAGGCAGCTCGAAATGCCTTATTAACCTATATTCACGAAACGGGAAAGACTGATTTTGTAAACGGAAAAATGATTTTTTTACAGGGGAGTCCGGTAATGACCAAAAAAAATGGCATACATGTTGGGCGTTTATCCGGAATTGTAGCACATTTGGTGCCTGCGTATCTGCAAAAAAACAGGCTTCCATCGTATGCCACTAACTGTATCGAAGATTGGGAAACAAAAGTTGATGCCATTGTTGACGAAACAATAAATCAAGATATGACCCTCATTTCGGGTATCCCACCATGGGTACAAATGTATTTTGATAAATTGATTGAAAAGTCTAATGGATCAAAAATTAAAGATATTTTTAAGAATTTTGGTCTATTTGTGTACGGTGGAGTTAATTTCGAGCCTTATCGGGCTAAAATAGAGGCAAGTATTGGTAAAAAGATTGATTCTATTGAAACATACCCTGCTTCTGAGGGCTTTATCGCCTATCAAGATAAACAAGATGAGAAAAGCTTGTTACTTTTGGTAAATGCGGGTATATTTTATGAATTTATTCCTGCAGATGAGTATTATAATGAAAATCCTTCTCGCCTAAGTTTAACTGATGTAGAATTGGATAAAAATTATGCGCTTATTTTAAATACCAATGCGGGTTTATGGGGCTATAGCATAGGCGATACAGTAAAGTTTGTTTCCAAAAAACCATATAAGATTTTAGTAACTGGTAGGATAAAACATTTCATATCTGCTTTTGGCGAACATGTGATTGGAGAAGAAGTTGAATTTGCATTGTTATCGGTAGCGAATGAAGAAGGCGTAAAAATTACAGAGTTTACAGTAGCGCCACAAGTTAACCCGCTCGAAGGTGAACTGCCATTTCACGAGTGGTTTATTGAATTCGAATCCTTACCCAATGATTTAAAAGCATTTAGTGAAAAAGTTGATAAAGCCTTACAAAGGAAGAATATTTATTATTATGATCTTATCGAAGGGAAGATACTTCAACCTTTAATTATCCGTACCTTGCAAAAGGATGCTTTTGTGAGTTATATGAGAGCTGAAGGTAAATTGGGAGGGCAAAACAAAGTGCCCAGATTAAGTAATGATAGGAAATTGGCAGAGGGATTAGAGAAATATATTGAGTAAGAAATTGAAAAACATAGCCATATTAGGTAGTACAGGATCAATTGGGACACAGGCACTTGAGGTTGTTCGTGCTCATCCAGATTTATATAAAATAGATGCCTTAACTGCGCAGAATAATGCCCCGCTTTTGATTCAACAAGCGTTAGAATTTAAGCCATTGATGGTGGTAATTACCTGCGAAGATCATTATCATACTGTAAAAAATGCGTTGCCAAACACACTGGTGTTTTGTGGCGAAGATGCTTTAATCGCAGCAGTTGAATTGCCCCAAACAGCGTTAGTTTTAACCGCTATTATGGGTTCTGTTGGACTAAAACCTACAATTGCTGCAATTAAAGCAAAAAAAGACATTGGCCTTGCCAATAAAGAAACTTTAGTGGTAGCTGGCGAAATGGTGATGCAATTAGCAAAGGAAAATAATGTAAAAATAATTCCAGTTGATTCAGAGCATTCTGCAATTTTTCAATGTTTGGTAGGCGAAGCTGAAAATCCAATTGAAAAAATTTATTTAACAGCATCAGGTGGTCCATTTAGAGGGAAAGATCTTGAATTTTTGTCGACCGTAACCAAAAAAGAAGCATTAAAACATCCAAATTGGGTGATGGGGGCCAAAATAACAATCGATTCGGCATCACTAATGAATAAAGGGCTGGAAGCAATTGAAGCAAAATGGCTCTTTGATTTAGCTGCGCATCAAATCGATATTATCGTGCATCCACAATCTATTATCCATTCTATCGTTCAATTTACCGATGGTTCGATGAAAGCGCAAATGGGGCTTCCGGATATGAAATTGCCCATTCATTACGCGTTGGCTTATCCGAAACGCGCAAGTAGTGATTTTGAGCGGTTTAACTTTTTAAACTATCCATCCCTTACTTTTTCTAAGGCAGATACAAAAAGTTTTCGTAACCTTGAGCTTGCCTTTAGCGCAATGGAAAGAGGGGGGAATTTGCCATGTATTTTGAATGCAGCCAATGAGATTGTGGTCGCCGCATTTTTACAAGATAAGATTGGTTTCTTGCAAATGAGTGATGTAATTGAAGAATGTATGCAAGCTATGCCATTTATTGCTGAACCTACCTTAAATAATTATTTAGAAACCGATGCGCATACACGTATATTTGCAAATCAACTCGTAACAAAATAAAATTTAACACATCTAAAAACAATATACAATACATTATATGAACGGACTGATTATGGCGGGCCAGCTTTTGCTGGGATTATCGATACTAGTAATTTTACACGAATTAGGACACTTTTTAGCAGCACGTGCTTTCGGAATAAAGGTTGAAAAATTTTATCTCTTCTTTGATGCTTGGGGTTTTAAGCTATTTAGCTTTAAAGTAGGCGATACTGAATATGGTGTGGGTTGGCTACCATTGGGTGGCTATGTAAAGATTTCTGGGATGATTGATGAATCAATGGATGTAGAGCAAATGGCTTTACCCCCACAACCCTGGGAATTTAGGTCGAAACCAGCTTGGCAACGTTTAATTGTAATGCTAGGTGGTATCATTGTAAATGTTATCGTTGGTATCTTTATTTTTTGGATGCTTACCTTCAAATATGGTGAAACCTATATTGTGAATAGTGGTTTAACCAATGGTGTACATCCAGGTATAATTGGGCAACAAATTGGTTTAAAAGATGGGGATAAAATTTTAGCCATTAACGGACAAAAAGTGATAAGATTTGAAGAGATTATCACCTCAAAAGTATTACTCGGTAGCCCGAAATTAACCATTTCGAGAGACGGGAAAGCGATTGATTTAACTGTTCCTGAAACTATTTTAGATAGCATTAGTAAATATACGATTGATGAATTTATTGAACCAAGAATTGTTGCTGGGAAAATTTCAAAAGTTAATGCCCCAATAAAAGTTGGAGAAAAAACCGATAGTTTTTTAACAAAATTGTTTTCTCGAGATAAAGAAGAATTACCTACTCCTGCGTATGATGCAGGTGTTAAGGCAGGAGATAGTATACTTTCTGTGAATGGAAAACAAGTTCGATTTAGAGACGACTTTACAACTGTTGTTCGTGCTTCGGCTGGAAAGACCATAAACTTAAAAGTATGGAGAAATAATAAAGAAATCAGTTTAACTCCTAAAACTGCCGCTGATGGTACAATAGGTGTGGCAGTAATAGGCCAAGTATTACCAACTCAACATATTGATTATAGTTTCTTCGAATCGTTTGGCGTGGGTACCACAAAAGGGTGGACTACCTTCGCAGATAATGGTAAAGGGATATGGAAAATGATTACCGGGAAGGTGAGTGCGCGTAATATTAGTAGTCCGATTGGTATTGCTAAAGTATACGGAGCAGAATTCGATTGGTATAACTTCTGGCGTTTAACTGCATTAATTTCTATGGCTTTAGCTTTTATGAACTTATTGCCAATTCCGGCATTAGATGGCGGCCATGTTGTATTTTTAATTATCGAAATGATTAAAGGAAAGCCATTGGGCGATAAATTTATGGAACGTGCTCAAGTAGTAGGTTTTGTTATTTTATTAAGTTTAATGGTATTTGCTTTTGGGAATGATATTTTGAAAATTTTTGATAAATAAAAAGGTCAATGAACTATTTCCAGTTTTACGATCTTCCTATTAGTTTTAAGCCCGATCAGGAGCTTGTAAAGCAAAAATTTTATACCTTAAGCAAGAAGTATCATCCTGATTTTTATATCAACGAAAGCCAGGAAAAACAAGATGAGGTATTAGAATTAGCTACGCTGAATAATAAGGCGTTTCAAGTACTAAAAGACGATCAAAAAAGATTGCACTATATTCTAGAACTGAAAGGGCAATTAGTTGAAGGTGAGAATTATACTTTGCCTCAAGATTTTCTGTTAGAAATGATGGAAGTAAATGAAGCGATAATGGAATTAGAATTCGATCCTGATCCTATTAAGCTAGAAGCATTGAAAAGTCAGATTTCAGAAATTGAAAATTCTTTAAGTAAAGAGTTATTAGCTTTAACCTCATCTTTTGAAGATAAGGATGAAAATGGTCAAGAAAATAGCTTAAAAGCGATTAAAGATATTTATTATCGAAACAAATACTTGTGGCGCATAAAGGAGAATTTTAATAAGGTTTAAGAAGATTATGTTATCTTTTAATCATCTTGTTTTTTTAGAAGTTTCAAAATATCTCAGTTTTACCAAGGCTGCAGAGGTTTTATTTATTAGTCAACCCGCCATTAGTAAACATATCCATAATCTGGAAGAACATTATAAAACGCCGTTGTTCGAAAGAAGGAACGGTGCGGTATGGCTTACAGAAGCAGGTTCAATTCTGCGGCAACATCTATTAGCTGCCATTACTTTAAGTAATCAGATAGAATTCGAAATTGGAAGTATTCATAACAAGCAATTATTGAATGGCGAATTAAAACTTGGAGCAAGTACTACTATTGCGCTTTATGTAATGCCCCAGGTACTTTCGGCCTTTAGAAAACAGAACGCTATCGTAAAAATTAGTTTGGTTAATCGAAATTCTGAAAACATTAGAGAGGCCTTACTTCGACACGATATTGATTTAGCAATTATTGAAGGAAAGGAAAAAATGGCAAATGTAATTAGCCAATATTTTTTAACCGAAAAAGTAGTGCCTGTTTGTGCGCCAAAAAGCTATCTGGCAGCAAGAAACAGATACACCCTTAAGGAGCTCAAAGAAATTCCTATTTCATTAAGAGAACAAGGCTCGGGCACGTTAGCTGCGGTTACGCAAGCGTTGGCAGAACACGATGTTAAAATTGCTGACCTTAATGTTTGTATGCGGTTGGGTGGGACCGAAGCATTAAAGAATTTCATTATGGCAGATGATAGTCTCGGTTTTTTACCGCTTAAGGCGGTATCTAAAGAGTTGGAAAGAGGAGAGCTTATTGAGTTGGAAATTGAAGATCTTACTATTGATAGGCACTTTTACTTTATTCAGCGGATAGGGGAAGAAAACAACGGCATAAATAAGGCTTTCATCAAATTTGCTAAAAATCACTATAACTTTTTGTTATAGGCTATTCAATAATGATATTGGCTATTGCTCGCTAATGGGGTTAATTTAGCGTTATGATTAACGAGAAATTAAAAATCGACCCCAACGCTATAACTATTGATTATGAATTAAGATGCCACGCCTGTCGTCATCCTTTTGATAAATATGCACTAAATAGTTTCTGTAATTATTGTAAAAAACCTATTGAAGTACATCTGTATTTAAATCCAACGATCTCAAAAACTGAAATAGATCGAAAAGAACAATCGATGTGGCGCTATGCAAGGTTCTTGCCTCTAATTGATACACGAAATCGCATCACGCTAGGAGAAGGTTGGACGCCTATTTTAAAAATGGATAGACTTGCTACGCGGTTAGGTTTAAGTAATTTATTAATTAAAGACGAGTCATTTAATCCTACAGGTTCTTTTAAGGCAAGGGGCTTAAGCATGGCGGTATCAAAGGCAAAGGAATTAGGAGTTGAAGGTTGTATTGTACCTACTGCAGGTAATGCAGGTGGGGCACTAAGCGCCTATTGTGCAAAAGCTGGGATAAAATCGATGGTGGTTATGCCCAGGCATACGCCCGATGCATTTAAGAAAGAATGTAAGGCATTTGGTGCTGAAGTACTATTGGTAGATGGCTTAATTAATGACTGCGCCAAAGTAGTTGCAGAAATTAAAAAAGATAGAGATTTCTTCGATATTTCTACAATGAAAGAGCCGTATCGATTAGAGGGTAAGAAAACACTTGGATATGAAATAGCTGAACAGCTAAACTGGCAACTTCCAGATGTTATTTTATATCCTGCCGGAGGGGGTACGGGCTTGATTGGGATTTGGAAAGCTTTTAAGGAAATGCAAGAAATGGGTTGGTTAAAAACTATACCTACGAAAATGATTGCGGTTCAGGCCGAGAATTGCAGGCCATTGGTTGATACTTTTAATGGGTTGCAAGCAAATTGTTCGACGTATAAAGGAGCACCTACGGTTGCAAATGGGTTAGCAGTTCCACAGCCATTTGCAGAAACAATGATGTTAGAAGTACTAGAACAATCGCAAGGATTGGCAGTGGCAGTTAGTGAAGTAGAGATTGTGAATTGTTTAAAAGAAATTGCCGTTACGGAGGGTATGTTAATTGCGCCTGAGGGTGCAGCCTTATTGGCAGCGTTAAAATTATTATTAATAAATGGCCAAATTCTTTCGGGCCAAGAAATTTTATTATTGAACACCGGCTCTGGCTATAAATATTTGGATAGTTTTGAATTTTAAAGACAATGTAGATAGAATGTAAAAAAGAAACATAATTTGAAGATAAGTATATGTGTTACTTATTTTTAGCGATATGAGTTCATTACAACTATTCAGAAAAGTAGCCGTTGCCGAGGGTCTATCTTATATTTTATTGTTATTTGTAGCCATGCCTTTAAAATATTGGGCTGATATGCCTTTGGCTGTTAAATATACCGGTTGGGTACATGGGTTATTATTTGTTTTGTACTGCGGCTGCTTAGTTATGGCTTGGCAAGAACGAAAATGGAAATTTAGTAAGGCAGTTTTTATTTTTGTTGCTTCATTGTTGCCATTTGCCCCTTTTATAGTCGACAAGAGACTAAAAGACGAAGAATCTACCAACATTTAAAGGATAAATAATATTAACCTCGTAAAAATAAATTTGCGTAGTTAAATAACTACATATATATTTGTAGTCAAATAGCTACATAATGAACTTAAGACGAGATGTATTTCAAGCCATTGCAGACCCTACCAGAAGGGCGATACTGTTATTGGTAGCTTCACAATCTATGACCGCGGGGGCAATAGCCTCAAACTTTAACACTGCCCGACCAACGGTTTCAAAGCACTTGCAGATACTTGCTGAGTGCGAATTATTGGGGCAAAATCAAAACGGCAGAGAAATTTACTATTATGCGAACGCAAAAAAAATGAAAGAGGTAGCCGAATTTATTGAGCCATTTCGTAAAATGTGGGACGATAGGTTTAACAAATTAGAAGAGATAATGAAGACGTATAAATCATAGGTATATGGAACTTAAAACAAAAATTGATGCCGAAGATGGCAAACAAGACTTAGTGATTACTAGAGAATTCGATCTGCCATTAGCATTGCTTTTTAAAGCGTATGTAGAGCCCGAAATTGTTGAGCAATGGATGAGTACAAAAGTGCTGAAACTTGAAAGCAAAAAACATGGTAGTTATGAGTTCGAAACCAGTGATCCTCATGGAAACGTAGTTTTTCGTGCCAATGGTGTAATTGCTGAGTTTGTTTTGAACGAGAAAATTACGCGAACATTTGAAATGGAAAATACACCTTTCGCTATTCAGCTCGAATTTTTAGCATTTGAACAACTAACAGCCCATACCAGCAAGTTAACTATGCAAATTGTATATAAATCAATCGAACTCAGAGACCAAATGCTAGCTCTGCCTTTTGCAAAGGGTTTAAATATGGCACATAATCGACTGCAAGAAGTAGTAAACAAATTATAAATTATTAGATCATGACAAAACGAAACAAAATTATTTATTGGGTTTCTACACTTTGGTTAGCGTTGGGGATGCTATCAACTGGAGTTGTACAAATCTTAAAATTGAAAGAAGTGGATATGATGGCGCATTTAGGCTATCCTCTTTATTTTTTAACGCTGCTGGGTGTATGGAAAATATTAGGGGTTATAACGATACTTGTTCCTAAGTTCCCTTTACTAAAAGAATGGGCGTATGCAGGCTTCTTTTTTGCCATGTTGGGCGCTATCGTTTCTCACATAGCCAGTGGTAATGGTGCGAAAGATTTTTTTGGGCCTACGTTATTATTAGTGCTCACTTTTGTATCTTGGTATTTTAGACCTGTAGATCGAAAAATTATTTCAACTAACTAATTCTATTGAAAAATGAGTAAGGAATTATCATCAGTTCAGCGTGAAGAACTACTTGCAACATTAAAAGCCCGTTTTCAGCACAATATAAACCGTCACGAAGGTATTGAGTGGGCTAAAGTGCAAGCAAAACTAGAAAAGAATGCCGAAAAATTATGGGTACTCGATGAAATGGAAATTACAGGTGGCGAGCCCGATGTAGTTGGTTATGATAAGGAAACAGACGAGTATGTTTTTTATGATTGTTCGGCAGAAAGCCCCAAAGGTCGCAGAAGTATTTGTTATGACCATGAAGCATTAGAAGCACGAAAAGAACATAAACCGGGAAATAGTGCAATGCAAATGGCAGCCGATATGGGTGTTGAGGTATTAACAGAAGAGCAATATCGAAATTTGCAGCGATTTGGAAAATTTGATACAAAGACATCGAGTTGGATTGTAACACCTCCGTCCATTAGAAAATTAGGCGGTGCTTTGTTTGGTGATTATCGATACGGCACCATTTTTACGTATCATAATGGTGCAGAATCGTATTATGCAGCTCGGGGATTTAGAGGTTCGTTAAGAGTTTAGTGTAGATTTTATCCAGAAAAATGACGAACCATTTAAACATTCTTCCAGAAAAACAATTTATTTCTGATTGGCTTAAAGATCATGATCGAAATTTAAGTGCTAAGGATTCGCAAACGCTTGAACTATTGTGTCGCAATTTAAATTATGATAAACTCAGTGTTGAAATCAGATTAAATGGCGAAAATATTATTATCATTCCAATTGATGAAGTTGTAATTGAGCATTTAAACCTTGTTCAGCCCCTTCTCAAACTAAATGAAAATTCGGTTTTAAACCTTATGATCGTTCAAAGTACAAGTGGAAAATTGAGATGGTCGTCGATCATTTCTTTCCTCGCTGCTGATGGTACAAAAAGGCTTAAACTTTTAGAGAAAACAATAGAAAATATACTAAATCAAGCGCATGTAGAAGAAACCGGAATGTTCAAATTTATAAACCTAAATGGAAGTCTGGCTTATCAGCTAGAATTTAAACATGGTTCGATGAGTTCTTGGGGTTCAATTGTTAGTGGAGATTATCTGCCTAAGAAACGACGAAAAAAGTTAGGGCTAACCGATGTAGATGAGTCGTGTAGGTACTATTTAGTAACCACCTACCATAATAGCGATAAGGGGAAACGGTTTAGTGAAGAATATTTATATACTGCTAACGATAGCGATAGTATTGAGTTTGGTAATGGTGAACCTGAAGAAGAAAACGACATGGCAATCGAGATCAGTGGAAGTTCTGTGTCCTATAGCGATGATGATTTTTTTTCAGGAGAAAATGACGAATACCTTAACTGTATGAATATTCAGATTACATTTCATGAGGTGCAACCTGATGAAGAAGAGTTAATCTTAGCTGAAATCACTACGCTGGTGGCTAAGTATCTTGAAAACGAACCAGCCATTAATGTGCGCTCATTTTCTAAGAATAGATTATCATTTTATATCCCAGCTCTAAATCGATCTGCTCTTGGTAAATTTACTGCAGAATTGATGCAGGCTGATTTGGATATTACTAGCATTAATAGTTCAGGTCCATCAACTTATACTAATTGCAATAATTAATTGAATATAAACCCGTTAATAAACATTCTAACGTATCCTATTTCAGGACTGTACCCCATCTTGGTGGTGTGGTTCGGCTTGTGTTCCAGGTTGTCCTAACTAATTTTTTATTCCTGGCTTTTGAGTATTACGTTTTCAATATTCGCTCTATTTTATTTGAGTTTGTTAGAGAAATAGCTATTGGTCCGTTAGCATTAGCTCAAGTTGCAATATTTATAGCTTCTTTAGTTTATTTTGTGAAAGACAAGTTTAGGATAAAAGAATATTCTTTTAGGGCAATGATAATTTCACTTTGCAACAGTACTGTTATACTTTGGTCTTTTATAACAAGATAGGTTAAGTATTCCTCAATTTGTAGCTATAAAAAAGATGAAAATATAGTTGTGGACTAGGCAAATAATTTTGTCAATTTGAACAGGAAGAAATTGATACTTGCGACCCCTCTGAACCAGCTCCTTAAGGACCTTTACTATCCTCTATCAACTAGTATTAACTATAAAGAAAGTAACACGTCATTGTCGAGCAAAAAAGCACGGTTCCGCAAGAACTTAAAATGAGACCTCAGGAGACGTTAATGATAATTATGATTAACTAGATTAAAAATATAAAATAGAGCAATTAAACAGCTTAAAAAATGCTTCTATCGTGATGCAGAAACTCAATACATATGTAGCTCGTTCCGGGCATAACAAAACATAAGATAACGATGTTCCTGCCAGCTTTAGAATTTCAAGTTTTTCCCCTCGGTTATCCGCCATATACCCTTTAAGTCTCGGTGCTTATTGCTTGTTACCCCCTTAAATCGCAATTATGCCGAGATACTACCGAGATAGTACTGAATAGCAAGGCAATAGGCACCAACCGGACAGCGTGCTTTTATTGAATTTATATGAACGCCCCTATATTTAACTTATAATTAATATTAGCTTAGCTAAATTAGCCTCGAATTAGATGCTCACAGGTTTTGAATTTGGGATTGGACGTACAAAAAACAGTAGATTTTATTGTGTTGTTGAGTTCGATTTATTGTCCTCATGTTGTCCTAACAAAAAAAGCCATCATTTCTGATAGCTTTCTGTTTCGATTTTTTTTGTACTCGGAGCGGAATTATTTTCGCATCTGTTATTGTTTATAAATTAGTTAGTTGCGCCTCATGTGTTGCAACAATTTTGTTAAATGTTGCAAGCTTCGTTACAAAATGTGCCGCCATTTTCCAACATAATCTTCATTACGAAAGGTAAGCGCAGAAAAACTTTTAGTTTTTTCGTTATATATAAGTTGAATATTTCGGTTAATCTTTTTAAGTTCTTTAGGATTATCGAAGTCGCAATAACTAACTTTTAAATAAACGTAGAAACGCGCACCGTTTTTTACTTCTGCAAGGGAGGTCGGCGTCAACCAGATATCGGCCACATGAAATTTCGCTTTTTCACTAGGATAGACAGATAGGCCAAAATCATTATGAATTTTCATTGGATTTACTCTTTCACGATACCTCACAATAAATGAATCAATTCGCATTTGTAAGGGAAAATTACCCACATTTTCACACTCTATGGAGAATCTTACTATGTTATCCGTTAACTCCGGCATATAGTCAATTGCGAGCCAACTGGTATTCTGAAGCTTGAAATGATCATTTGTTTGTTGAATTTGAGAATAAAGGAAAAATAAACCCAAAAGTGTCAGAATTGAGGATATTGCTACAGAAAACCGTAGCCAATACGGTAATTCACCACTTTTTTTAGCTTCCATAATTGGGTCTGATACGGGTTTCCCTTTACAGTTTTGGAGGGGTTAATAATTATAAAGTTAATTGTTTTTCTTTAGTTCTATTATACTTTTTTCTACAGTTCTTCCATCGCTTAATCAAAGGCTCCTCAGTGGTATGGGCAACCATTGGCGTAAGATAATTACAGCTCATGTGAGGCCTAAGGTGATTGTAAGATTCGATGTTGGCGTATAAAGGCACTTATATAACTTATAGCCACCTAAGCCCGGAAGTTCCCGACGGACTTGACGTGCCATTTCGATGACGATTTCCTCCAGCTCCCCCTGACGCGAATAATGTCTAAGATGGTCATAGTAGGCTTGTCGGCTCTTACCAAACAGTCTACAAAGTGGCCCGACGCTCATCCTTGTAATGCGTTTCTCCTTGATCAGCTTTACTGTTTTGTACCACCCTTTTTTCTAATAGGGACTTTGTGTGCCTTTTCAGCGTGGTCGATCATCGAGTTCAGACCGTAGATCAGCACATTGACTTTTTCTAACGCCTTCTCCAGATCCTTAATCCGCTTCTTCAGCTCAGCGGCATCTTTTGTCTTTGGCTTCTCCATAGGAGCTAAAGTTACGGCTCCTTTCTCTAATTTCTTCTTGTAACCGTTAATCCAGTTGGTCAGGACGTAGGCATTTACCAGACCGTACTTTTTAGCTACTTCGTCCTTCGAATAGTTCTGGTAGACCACAAGCTCCACCAGTTTTTGCTTAAGCTCATCGGGATAATCAAATCTTGTAATTGCTTCTTCTTTCATTGACGGTTAAGGTTTTATCCAGAACTGTAAAGTTATAGATGGATAAGACCTATAGAGTAATCTGATAAACCAGTTACATGACTCAATTTTTTAGACAACTGGTTGGTTGTTAGTAAATAAAAGTTTACAAAAAATTTGATTATTAGAATTTTTATATAAATTAGATAAACCAAATTAACTCTCAAATTGAATAAACCTTCTCAGAATGCTCAGACTAATCCCGTAGCTAGTCAACATTATATTGGGCAAACTATCTTATTTCTTTCTGATGTAATGTATAAGGTTGGACTGCCTGGTTTTATAGTAATAATTATTTCTGTTTGTGTCATTACGTTTTCATCTCCGAACCAAAAAGAAGCAATTATAGAACGATGGATATTATTTAATAACAATACCCAATTACAAACGTTAACAATATTAGTGATTGTACTTTCCGTTATTATATATATTACAATGGCTTATTTCTTTTCTAAAGTACATAGATTAGACCGTGACGAGATTAAAAGGCTGAGCGCCGAAAAGAAAGAGTTGCAAGAGAAACTTATTGGTAGAAATCTTAAAAGTAGTGGAGATAAATAAACAAAATATAATATTTATGATAGTAGCAATTTTAATTGTCGCATTATTCTTTTACCTGCTATTTAAACAATTCAGAATTTTTCTTTATCGCAAGTACGAACTAAAATTATTTACTCTTAGAGATAAGTTGCGTATGGCTGTAATTGATGGAGAAATTGAGAATACTGATTGGACATTTTATTATTTAGATTCATCAATTTCAAAGATGACGAAGAGATTCAAAATGTTAAATATTTTTCATGCTATGTACCTTAGGAGCTACCATAAAAATGATCAAAGGTTAATAGATTTTAAAAAGCATTTAAGAATTAGTTTGGATAAGAATGCAAAACTAAAAGAAATTTATGATGAGTACCAAAAGATACTTAATTCTTATGTTTTTGAAAAACATATAGTACTTTTTTCTGTGACTGCGATAGCTATATATGGTTACTTAAGATCAGTTACAAAATTTAAAAAATGGAAACTCAATACTAAAGACTCTATTAATCGATTAATATTTTCACCCGAAACTTCTACAAGTGATGAGTTTATAGGTAATTATAAGCCTGTTCCGGTATCTACCTATCGTAATTCTAAAAAGTCTTATCAACACTGTTGAAATTGCGATTTATGAAGCCTTAAATTAGGACGTAATTATTTATTAACCAACCTAATGAGTTTTAAAAATTTCTTATATGTTTCGATTTATTCCTATCACCCACATTTGTAATACAAGTAATATTTTGAGAGATTAGTCGAATCCTGATGGTTGCAGATTAAATATAAGCTAAGTCAAGAAATTGGCTTCCGGAAGATGTTTAATCTAATTCAAATTCTTTTAACATACTTAAATCATTCTTGAGCATCTTAAATTTATTTCATTATTGATATAAAAAAATGAAGGGATGTAAGTGGTGAAAATATACTTTTTGAAGAGTACATTAAAAAAGTTTATTGATATATGTATGTAAAAAATAAAAATCCTCTCTATTTATAGACGGAGAGGTTTTTTTGTACTCGGAGCGGGATTACTCACGCATCTATTGTCGTTTAAAAATCAGTTAGCTATATCAGCAGTGTTGCAACATTGTTGTTCATTGTTTCGAATTTATTCACCTATAGCAATCCAAGCGCCTTTATTTCAGGTAAGGTAATTGTATCCCAAATTGTGTCATCAAAGTGCATTTTTTTGCTATCTGGATATTTTAATGTTAAAGTTTTGATATCACCGTTAAAGAGTTTGAAAATTATCCTTACTTCTTCGGGCGTCTCATCTACGTAATCAAATTTTGTTGACAAATAGCCAACTACTGGTTTATCTTTTTCTAAATATGTAATTTGATTTATAAATTCATTTGCCGGTACATTGAGTTTTTTAAATTCTTCATATTTAAAAATTGTAATCCTATTATTCGATGTTGTGCCTGTTAACCAGCCAGAATCGCTAAACTTTACAGAAATATCGATATCTTCAAATACTAATGATTTGTTGGTTGCTACCAAACTTATCTTTAAAATCATGGCAGTATTTTCATTTTTTCCCAGTATGTTAATGTAACTACTTATTAATTTCCCTTTAACGCTAGTAGTTGAAAGCAAAGAAATGATTAACGGAGTAAGGGCAATCACACTAATAAAAATTGCTACTATTGAGATTTTGTCTGAGTTTGCCATTTTTTTCATTTTTTTTGGTATAAAATTTCAGTCTAATTGTGGAAACATTATTGTAACGAACTGCAAAAAAATGGACGTAGAGGGTGCGTAGAGATACTGCTTTGAAAGAATTATATGCCTTAGGATTGCTCCTAAGGCTATATGTACAGAAACGGTTTCTGTATTAGAACATCTAGCAGGCTTCCTTACGATTGTTGAGAGCATTATTAAGAAAAATGATCTCAAAAAAAACGAAGAAAATGATGCATAGTTTTTTTAATAGAAGTGTTCGAAAGATTCAACAAACTGAATTTTTCGAACACTTATCTTGCCTTTAAACTGATTAGAGATGAATAATTTTTAATATCTCTTAAAGAAATTTTCAGGCCACAATTCTTCGGGTAAATGATTTCTAATTATTTCAGATGCCCAATCATAACCTCTCGCCTCAAGCTCTCTAACAAAATGCGGCCAGGGTGGGATATTGCTTCTATAAACATTAGATGACAGTCTGGACATTCCGCCTCCCGATAAAGTTGATAGGCCACCTTCACGAAGAGTTGATAATCCGCCATATCTTAAAGTAGATAGTCCTCCATAACGTAAAGTTGATAAGCCACCATATCGAAGCGTCGATAATCCGCCATACCTCAAGGTGGACATACCTCCTCCTCTAAGTGATGATAAGCCTCCTCCTCTTAATGTAGATGCTCCACCACCTGATAAGGTGGACATGCCTCCGCCACTTAATGTCGACAATCCGCCACCTTGCAATGTGTTCAAATTTCTTGGCCAAGTATTTAAACCTTCAATATTTAATGTGTTCATTTTAATTTTTAATATTAGATTTTAACATCAACCTCAACTGTAACAGTATTTTTTGTATAGGAATTTTTACTAATCAAATGCTTTAAAACTTTAGCGAAATTTGCCAGCTCTCTCTTTTCCAAGAATTCGCGGTCTTCATCTGCTCGAACGCTTTTAGAAGGCATATAAAGTTTTAGGGCATCTACAATTGTACCTATTGTGTTAGGTATATCAGATATTTGAATATCTAATTCGCTATCAAAGTCAATATTCAACGCTTCTACCTTAAAGTGGAATGGATAACCTCGGCGATTATCTCCCTTAGATTTATCTACATAAGTTGTGGCTTTTGTAAGTTTATGATGATCGTTAAATAAATCTATAAAATTTTCCACTCCATCATCATCTAAATCTTCAGGGATCACTACATTGATTTTCAAACTTTTAACTTTTACCTTTTTATCATCGATAGAAATGCAGCAAGATTTACTTATCTCAGTACAAACTTTTTTTATGAAACCATTGAAATATCCAATTGCCAAAGCAGTAGATGGAAGTAATCCTAATTCGCCTACTCCAAGATCTTTTTGCAGTTCTAAATTAATCTCGGCCACTACCTTGTCAAGTGAATTATACTTGCCTGATTCAAGTGTGAATTTACAAACATTAATACCATTAAGATCGCTTGGCAAATCCGCACCATCCTCCGCCAATAAATAGCATCTATCAGGACTAGTAGCACCTAAAAATAATCCAAATTCTAGAATAACATTATCTCGTGGTGTAGAAACTTTTTTCCCTCTACGTTTTGTCAGATCATCTTTTGTCGCAATCAAAATCGCATAGTCAGATAGTCGAGTTTGCTTGATTAATGAATCTAATGCACTTTTGTTTATTGCAAAAGCATTGGTCCACGGAATGCAGACGGCATTGTCTCCAACCAAACCAACCACCTGATTTAGTATTAAAAGCTTTTCAGCAGATGAACCTATAAATAATCTTTTCTTTATCATTGTTACAAGCTAGATTTAAGGTCATTATAAATTGATTCAACTTCAATTAACAAGTTTTTTAAGCTTTGTAATCTTTCGGGCTTCCCGCGAAATACATATTCGCTGCCATCAACAGAGATAAGGCCATCAGAAATTAAATTGCTTGAGCAGATAGATCTAATCTGTAAATAGATTATGTAGACTAGTTCATAATAAGCTAGGCTTTCATATTTCGACTTGTCAATGTCGTAACAAATCGCATTGAATTCAAAGCTATTGAGCCCAATATCTAAACTAGATTTTCCTTTTAGGTTTTTAAGAAAGCGAATCATTTTCTTTAGCCTCCCATTTGTTTGCGCACTTCTTTGATTGATTCTTTCTATACTTAAAAATGGGAAATCTGCGCTTCCAACGCCATGGCTATCTTTATTGTAAATCTGAATACCACGATGTTCACCTTTATCATTAACTATCGAGCGTATATCATCATACCAGTTTGCAATAACTACATCGACCTCACGTCTCAAATTTGTATTATTAACTTTTATTGATTTTGGCTTCCCTGTTTCACAATACGTATAAACACTTGAAAGTATATATTCACTATTTAGACGTAGCTTTCTTAAGTCATCAAGTGACACACCTACATATACTGGAAGACTTTTCTCTACTTCCATTTTACTAATTTGAGACGGATAATAGTTTTGCTTCCTCGAAGGGTCATTTAGAATTGAAACCACATCAAATAAAGCTCTGCTGTAAAATTTGTCTGAAATTGCTAACAAATCAATATCACTATGGCCTTTAACATGCGTATCGGTCATTACCGAACCTTGATATCTGAAAGTTACGTCCGTTAATCCTCCGCTAAGAAGATGATTCTTAACATTCTCTCCCGCCTCCTTACTTCGAGCAGTGTAAGATGGTTCGACAGCATTCATTGCAATTTTCACATAATATAGTACATCACTATATGAAACACTTGCAAGCTCATCTGAAAAAGCTTTGGTAAAGGCAATATTGTCAGGATTTTGCTTTAATCTGACTTGTTCTGCTAAATTTCTGTAATTAGTTTGTGTCATCTTAATCTTTCTCCTTTCTTATTCCTTTAAATTTGCCACCAAACGTTTTCACATCCATAAATTGTCCTGTTTGCGTATCACGTTTTGTCCATAATCCTGTCTTAGGATTTTGAGATTGCGTACGTTCGCCAACGTATCCATGTCTGCGGTTGTCACCGCTTTTACCATTTCCTGCCATTCTATTTTTTAATTTTAGCACATAAAATTTGAGAACCTACGTGCACCTAGCATACCCTTGTTTTATTCAAAGAGGTAGCATAAGGATTGCACGACTTAGGGCACTCTGTTAAACTTAATAAATCACGTGTTTTTCGTACAGAACTTGGGTACGTACAAACCCAAGGTACAATGGAAAGGAAAAGTATTTTACGGTTTTCCGTATTTTCTTTGGTATTGTGAAACAAAAACCTTTATTTCGTGTTAAAATAATGAAACAACTTCGTTCTACTTTCCGAGTACGATCGATACAAATTTCTGAGGGCTAGGTGTTGTCGCACTTAGCTCTTACTTTTTATACCATCTTCTACCATTCTTTATCTTTTATTTCCCCATACTAACAATTTTATCAAAAATACTATAATTTTTAGTTAAAACTTAAATAATTTATCAACAAAACACACACCTACAGCGTTTTAAAAAAAGAAACAAGCAGATGCACAGAAGTGTATGGCTGGGCATCTATAATTTCGATTAATGCATTTCTTTTCTCTAGACGCTCTGCTCGTTCAATTGCAATGTCTATTTTATCCATTAGTTCTACAAAATGGTTGATTTTAGTTTTGTGATAATTCGGCCAATATTTTTTTAGATATTTCAGGCACTCATCTCCATTAGCAAAAGCTCTTCCACAATCCTCAAAGTGCAAGATAAACCAGTATTCTATACTAATAGCCGTAAAAGCCAAATTAAATCCGACTCGTTCAGCTCTCTCCAAAGCTTCTTTTAATTGTGGCCAATTATCATGATCAAAGAATAACCATACAGCATCGTACTTGTTTCGCTCCTTCTCAGCGGTCTTAACTTTTCTTTCAGCCTCCTTCACGATGCTCAATGGGTCGTTCTGTTGGCTTTGTCCAATTTCAATATTCAACAAACGACGTTTTTCACGAGGTAATTGATTTTGTAGGCTTTTAGCATACAAATACTCAGTCATTCCTTCACATAAAATCAATATCCGCTTGTTAAAATTCATTCTATTATTGCTGCATTTCAATTAAAAAGTCAACATCATTAATAATTGGCGTAGCACCAAACCTTCCAGATTCATACCATTTGTCCAATGGTGTATTTAATCGTATTCCAAGTATATCTGAGCAACGTTGTAATGAAGTGGCACCAAAATCATTTTTTTCTACAAACCATACTTGATCCCTTCTAAAACTATCATTCGATAATTGAGTAATGTCGTGCGTTGCAAAAAGAAGTTGCGCATTTTTTTGGTTCACCAATTCATTATGGAATAACCTGATTAAAAATTTGGTTATACTAGGATGAAGGCTTTTCTCAAATTCATCAACAACAAGTACACCACCCTTCTCAAGGGTTTCAATAATTACTCCTCCTATAGCAAATAAGCTTTTAGTTCCAGCAGATTCATCATATATATCAAAAAAAGCACTATCAACAGCTTTATCTCCATCAAATACTGGATGCCTCGTTCTGATATCGTATTTGTAATCTTCCTGAAACTTCTTTTTGATATCTTCTGGCATATTCCCTGGGAAATTATAGTTTTTCCAATCTACTTCTTCAACAGCAACAGATGTAATACCCGTATCCAGAGCGCATATTAAAGCGTTGAATCTTTTTGAAAAAATTGAATCCTTATCTTCTGCCAGTTTTTTAGCATAGAGCCTTGCTAAATTATTTTCATGAAAGTCGCCCATGATCGGATAAACAGAAAGCCCTTTTGTAAAAAAACGATATGCCTCTAATAAGGCATCTACATTGTTCTCAGCTGCCTTGGATAAAAATAATTGGTTAGGTAGAAGTAATTTTTCAAGTGTTTTTCTAGCTCCTTTATAGTAATCCCCAAATTTCATGTCTTTTCCTGCAGACCTAGAATAAAGCAATGTCCTCGCACTATTCGGATAATAATAAAGTTCCTCCATTTCTATTCTTTTTGCCGTAAAAGAAACTCGATAATCGTATTGTAGTTTATCTACAAGAAAACTAATTTCAAACCGTACTGGTCTTTCTGCATATTTTCTTTCGAGTCTATGGGGTTCATATGGAGCAATTGATTCATCTGGCTTTAACCCTGAAGATTCGAGAACCATAAATTCTAATGCCTTAATGCCCATTAAAAAAGCTGACTTACCAGACGCATTTGGACCATAAACTACGGCAGATTTTAAAAGTTGCTTCTTATTTGCAGCCTTAAAAAAATTGGCATTCAATCCTTTTAGACCGGTTTTAAGCATATTAAGTTCAATCCTCTCTCGGATTGATCTAAAATTAGTAACTGCAAAGGATATTAACATGTCATAATTATTTGATACAAAAATATGATAATTAATTATTATTCGCAAATTATTGGCAAATAAATACATAATATCATATAACATATAACTTTTGATAATGTTTTACTCTATAAAAATATCCTATTAAATATTTATTGGCAATGTTATATATGTAATTTTAGTTTGAATTGTAAGGAGCTAAGTCTAGAATAATTTCCGAACCGTATTAAGAGAAATACGTAAATTAATAATTAACGGCAAACTAGCGCCTAATAAATTAAGGCAAAATTAAAATGCATTAACATGAAATTATCAAAAAGAAAAGCTAAACGAATTTCGGATCGTCCAATCAAAAAGAAAATCTCAAAACAAACAAATCATATAAAATCTGATAAGAACAACACTCAAGGTGTTTATGCAGGCAGTGAAAAGGTAATGCTAGATTTGGTAGTCGGAATAATTGTCAAGATTATTAAGAAAGAGGTTGGTTTATAATAAGTTACGGTGTTCAATACAAAAACATTTTGATTTACTTCTGAGGGAATGTTTTACATTGATATAAGTTATTGATAATTAAAACATTGTAGTGTTCAAAAGTATAAAAAAGACAGAATGGGAGCGAAAAACACTTTTTCTTTATAATTGACTGGATATTAACAGATTAATGTTTTAATTTGAAGATTTTGATAGAAAAAGTAAAGAAAACTCATTAAAAACAAAAAATGCAAGTCTTTAATAGTCAATCTATTATAAACTTGCATTTTCTCATTGAGTACTCGGAGCGGGAATCGAACCCGCACGCCTGTTGAGGGAACAGGATTTTAAGTCCTGTAGTAATTGGTGTCATATGTGGAAATATTAAGTTTAAATAGCCATAAATGCAGTCATTATAACCATATCGATACAGGGGCTTTCATAAAAATGCAACAAATGTTGTCCTATTGTTGTCCTGATTTATTACATTTGTAATGTAAATCAAATCATTTTAGTTATGGCTTCTGTAACAGCAGTTCTACGAAAAAACAAAAAAGCAGACGGAACTTATCCGCTTGTTATTAGAATAATTAAAGATAGAAAAACATCTTATATATCATTAGGGCATCATATTAATGAAGAGGTATGGGATGCAAAAATGCAGAAAGTCAAAAAATCTCATCCCAATTCAGCAAGACTAAATAATCTAATAGCAAAAAAGGTTTCAGAAGCTTCTGATAAACTAATTGAGCTACAAACGAATAATACAGATAATTCATCACGTACAATAAGTAATGCAGTTAAGTCTGCCAAGGAAGGTACTTTTTTTAAGCAAGCCAAATTATACTGCCAACAGCTAAAAGCCAGTGGAAAGTTTAACCGTTTGTCAGCAGATGAACCTAGAATAAATCGTTTTAAAGAATTTTTAGATGGACAAGATATTAACTTTTCAGAAATAACCGTACCGTTACTAAAACGGTTTAAAGTTTATCTGAAAGGTACAAGAAACATTTCAGAGAGAACGATAATAAATCATTTGGTTGTTATAAGAACAATTTATAATCAGGGCATTTCGGCAAAACTGGTAGATGCAAAGTATTATCCATTTGGTAAAGGTGGCATAGTAATTAAATTTCCAGACAGTTTAAAAATTGGTTTAACGATAGAAGATATACGCAAAATTGAAAGCGTTGAGGTAGATCGTTTTGCCAATCATGCCCGTAACCTATGGCTATTTAGTTTCTATTTTGCAGGGATGCGTATATCGGATGTATTGCGTTTAAAATGGTCTGATTTTCAAAATAACCGCCTTTTTTACAAGATGGGAAAAAATGAGAAGGGTGGCTCGTTAAAGATACCTCAACTGGCTTTAAATATTCTAGAGCAATACAAGCGTGAAAATTCAAAGCATGATTTGGTATTCCCCGACCTTGAAAAATTGCCTGATTTGACACAGGATTTGATAGTACAGAGTTATATTAAAACACGTATTAAAGCGAACAATAAGCAATTTCAAAAGGTCGTGAAAAAGGCAGAAATCAAGCAAAAGGTAACTATGCATATTGCTAGGCATAGCTTTGGTAATATTTCAGGAGACCAAATCCCAGTACAAATGCTCCAAAAGCTTTATAGACATACCCATATTTCAACAACTATGGGCTATCAAGCGAATTTCATACACAAGGATGCTGATGATGCATTGGATTCTGTGATAGGGCTTTAATATATTGGAATATGGATTTTATATTACTTGCTAACGATCTTGCACGACTGATGAAATTGCTAAAAAATACAACTGGCAAGGTAGAACGCAGATTAATTGAAGCTGATATAGCTAGAGCTAAGAATGCACTCTCTCCACATATAGATCATAGGAATTACACACGATTAAATCCGTTGATAGTTGGAAATGTTAAGATATGGTACAATTGCCAAATTCTTAAATGCAAATTTTTATCTAGCTAGCCCCATAGTGCTTATTCGTGATCTAATAATTTAGAGGGTTTAATATCTAATGCTTTTGCTATTGCAAAGATGAGAGAAACACTTGTATTCAACAATCCTCGTTCCAGTCTGCTAATCTGACTGTATTCCACACCTACCATATTAGCCAACGCTTCCATCGAAATGTTTCTTTCCGTTCGATACTTCCGTACGTTTGTAGAAAGAATTTTTATCGCTTCTATATCCCTGAATTGTTGCACAACCAATTTTAGTTTAAAAATGTGTTTTGCATTGTGGCAAATTTGCCTTAACTTAGTGTTCTAATTCAAAACTTTATGAAACAAAAATTATTGTTCATGGTGGTATTCACCACCATGATTAATTGCGTATGGGCGCAAAAAACAGACTGCAAATTATTTAAAGCAAAGGATGCATCGGGTCAGGTGAGCCAGTATGCACAAATCCCAAGCAAAGTGGGGAACATTACTCTTGGCAAAGCCAATGGTAAATACGTTGTTTGGTATCAACCTAAGTTCATTGTTGAATTGATAAAGGAGAAAAGGAATGCTCTACCTCTAGTCATTGATAGTGTAAGGTTTGCTTTTCAAGGTGAAAAACCTTTTACAGTAAAAGTAGCAGGGCGTGGTATCATCGTAAATTCTAGTGCAAGCCTAAAACCATTTTTTGATACGGCACAATTCACCTTTACCATTGAAAATGACAACCATCTAAAAATATTCAAAGAGGGTACTTTGATTGGCTTTGACGTGAAAGCCGAAAAGGAAGCGCAATGGGCTGATACTTTTAATGAGAAACAACAACAACTTTTAAGACAATCATTTATTTGCTTACAATAATTAAAACAATGGAAACCGCAAACTACAACTACACAATTGAACAATCGGGTGATAGTTCAATCATCACTTACAAAAAAACACCAATTAGCTACAAGGCAATTGTGCCAATGATCGTTATTGGTTTTTTCCCTGCCTGTATTCTAACATATCTAATGGCTTCATACGATGATACAGTTACTTCTGTGTTTACGAAATTTGGCATATCGATGTTTATCGTATGTATCGGTACGGTATTCGTTATCAATTTGTTCCGCAAAAAGGGAGAAATTATCGTCAATAAGAACAGTATATTAGTGGATGGAAAAACTTATGATCGTAACCATATAAAATCGGTTTTTATCAGAACACCAAAAGGCGAAGAGGTAACGACAAGCGTAATCGTAAGGCATAGCCCCCTGTCTCTTGGTGGCAATGTAGCTAATCTACAAGGAAGCATGGGGCAATTGAGTAATGAAAGCGGAAACGCTTTTAGGAGGCATTTGAAAAATGGTGCATATAGAATAAATATGCGTTTCGGTGCTAAGGATGTTACGCTTGCTAAACATTTAAGCGAAATTCATGCGGAAGTTCTGTATGATAAAATTTTAGAAGTTTTGGAAGTTAAAAGCTAGGCATTTAATTTCTCAGGGGGCTAACGAAAGTTTGCCCTTCATTATTTTAGGCGGTTTTTTATTAACAGGTGTATATTTATGTCCATGTTTCACTTTAAATATACTATCTCTGTCTTTTTTGAATTTATAGAAAGGCTGTTAAGTGAAAGAAAAACAACTTCAAGATAATTCACTAGGATTTTTAAGGTTAACAGAAGTTTTAAAACTTTACCCTGTTTCAAAAGCAACATGGTGGAATGGTTGCCGAAGTGGCAAGTTTCCAAAGCCATACAAATTAAGCTCAAATGTTACTGCTTGGAAGAAAACTGATATAAATTCTTTATTGCTAAGTTTTGAGTAAAAGTAAAAAACGGGCTGATTAAAGCCCGTTTTTTTTATGGCAATTGTTCGTAAATAAAATCAGACCAATCTTGCATTAAAGTAGTCCGTTGCTCGATAAATTTAGCCCTGTCATAAGCTTTATCCACTTTGTTATTAGGTACGTGGGCAAGCTGTCTATCAATGATTTCATGTCGATAATCGAAGTTCTCTTTAATACAACTCATTGCTAAAGCACGAAACCCATGGATTGTCATTTTCCCTTTATAACCTAATATTTTTAGAGCATTTAACATTGTGTTTTCGCTCATTGGTCGGTCAGGAAATGCTACGCTAGGGAGTAGATATTTTTGATAGCCGTAAAGTTCCTTCATTTCTAGCAAAATGTTTATTATCTGACTTGATAGTGGCACTAGATGAGTTCTTTTCATTTTCATGCGTTCTGCGGGTATAGTCCAAAGCATTTTGTTAAAGTCTATTTCGTCCCAAGTAGCATTAATTATTTCGTTAGTCCGAACAAAGGTTAAAAGAACCAGTTTTAAAGCAAAAACTGTTTGCTTAAATAATCGAGCTTCATTGTAATAAATGTCATTTACTAGCTTAGGCAATTCATCAGTTTCGATACAGGCGAAATGCCCTGTATTTGGCTTAATGAGCGCACCTTTTAAATCAGGGGTAATATCCCTAACGCATCTGGAAGTTTGCACTCCATAGCGCATAATTTGCCCAATGATGCGCATCAGTCTATATGCAAGGTCATAGGCTTTTCGTTCTTCAACTTTTTCAAGACAACAAAGAATATCAGTTGCCGTGATTTCACTAATTGGTTTATTGCCTAAGTAAGGGAAGATATTGGTTTTAAGTCGGTTTAATAGCTCGTCAGCATAACGGGGATTCCAAGTTTGATAGTAACGCTTATGCCATTGTTCTGCCACAAGCTGAAAGGTCTGCGCCCTTTTGTATTTTGCTAAAGTTCTCGATTCTTCAATTTCAGCTATTGGGTCAATGCCCAAAATTATTTTCGCTTTTACTTTGTCTCGGTATTCCCGAGCTTGAACTAGACTAACTATAGGATAGTCTCCGTAAGTTATAGTGCGTTCATTATCAAAAAATCTGTATTTAACACGCCATATCTTCTTTCCAGTTGGTCGTATCTCTAGGAAAAGACCGCCAGTGTCAGGTATTTTGTAATACTTTGCTTTTGGAGGGGCTTGGCGACATGTGAGGTCAGAAAGTGCCATTCTGAAGTTTCCTTATGTTGGAAACCTAACTTTTGGGGAAACCTTAATTTTTGGGGTTTTTCGTTTCCCCAAATTATCCCCAAAATCGTTAGATTCGGTTGGACGTGGTTAGACCAATCGAATACAGGAAAGAGGGGAATTATATTTGTTTTCAGTGATTTCATTAATGACAAATAATGTCTGCTAATGAAAATTGGCGGAGACAGGGGGATAAACATTCTCCCTCTAAGTCATTGCCATGAAAATAAAATATTTTTTTCCGCAATTTCGTTTCCCCAATCTATCCTTTAGACTGGGATGTACTCACTTGGACTAGAATTATTATGCTATCAGAATGTGAATCCGTCAATAAAAAAAGAAGGCTACATTTCTAGGACTTGTGTTATTAGGCACAATTTGAGCCTAAAATTGCTATATATGCTCCTAAAAGCTTTTGTTCGAGATAGATCTTTTATTTGTGTTGCTCTTGATAAAATACAATTTTCACTATAGTTCGCTTGCAGGTAATGGTATATAAATTAGTTAATATAATTAATAACTTAGTGCAATACCACTAGATTGAAGCTCGTATGATATTAAAAAACGCAACAATTCGAAATTATCGGATGCTACACGAAGTATCTGTGAATTTAGAGGATGATGTAACCCTTATTGTAGGAAAAAACAATTGCGGTAAAACGTCATTTTTTGAAGTCATTAAAACAATGGTTTCAGATGAACGAAAATTATCTTTCGAAGACTTTTCTTTGAATTGCTACCCTGATTTTCGTGAAGCTTTTTCATTATATGAAGATTTTGAAGCTGAAAGTGATGAACAAGCAAAAGATGAACTTTTAACTAGGTTACAAAATGAGAATCCTAAAATCGAACTAGTGCTTCGTATCGAGTATAATAAAACTTCTGATACACTGAGCGAATTAAGTGAGTTCATCACTGATCTCGATGAAAACCGAAACGATGCAACTGTTTTAGTAAGTTATGAAAGCATTAATACAGTCAATCTATTTAAAGCATTTAAAACTAGAAAAGATAAAGAAGTAACTCTATTTCCGTTTTTGAAGGAAAATTTACCTACATATTATAGAACCAATTGTTATGCATTTGACGAGGAGGCAAGTATAAAACGACCAGTTGAAGGAAGTTTAAAATCTAAAATTCTTAAAGTTGTTTCATTTGAGGAAATTAAAGCTTTAAGAGTTTTGGATGATATAAAAGGGGATAAAAACAATACGCTAGGATTAGGCTTTGCGAATTATTACCAACAACGTGATAAAACCAAAGAAGATGTAGAAATGCTTGAAAAAACGTTGAAGGATGTTGGCAAAGACTTAAAAGCAAAATACCAATTAATATTACAGAGTATTCTTGATGATTTAAAATCATTTGGCGCTGAAACGCCTATTGTTATTCCAGACATAGTGATTGATTCAGTTTTTGACTCTGAGGCTGTCATACGAAACAATATAAAATATCTCTATAAACAAGATGAAATAGACTTGCCAGAAAGCTATAATGGACTTGGTTATAGTAACTTGATCTACATGATTTTGGAGTTTGCTAGTTTTATAGAAAAACATAAAAATGCCAAAGAAGAAAAAATATCACAATTTTTAGTTGTGATGATTGAAGAGCCAGAAGCACACATGCATCCCCAAATGCAACAAGTTTTCATTAAGCAAGTTAAAGAATTGCTTTTAAGTGCGAAAAAATTTGGAATTACTGCACAGATTATTATTACTTCTCATTCCTCTCATATTATTTCGGAAGCAGGAATTGATCTTAATAAAGGATTTAATCGCATTCGCTATTTTACAAAGGGTAATAATGAAGTCATTTCAAAGGATTTTAATGATCTCAAAATTGACGATGATAAAAAGACATCAAGATTTTTAAAACAATACCTTAATCTCCATAAGTCAGATTTATTCTTTGCTGACAAAGTAATAATGGTTGAAGGCGTTACTGAGAGATTATTAATGCCACAAATGATTGCTAAAATTGCCCCCAGTCTTCAAAATGAATACATTACAGTTCTCGAAGTTGGAGGAGCATACAGCCATAAATTTCAAGAAATTTTGGCATTTATTGGTATTCAAACATTATTGATCACTGATCTGGACTCTGTTGAGAGTACAAACTCTACGGCTTGCGCAGTTAACATTGGTGATTTAACTCAAATAACATCAAATGAAACTTTAATTCAATGGTTGCCGAAGAAAACGCTTATTTCCGAGATTATTGCTTGTGTTGAAGTAGAAAAAATCCATGATGGAAAAGTAAGAGTTGCATTTCAAGTAAATGAAGTTGGGTCTAGCTACTATCCACGTAGTTTTGAGGAAGCATTTATTGAAAGAAATAAAAAACTTTTAACAAGTGAAATATCAATATTAAAAGATGGAAAAGCAATTAAAAAAGCAGTAAAAAATGAGTTTAGCCTACTCAAAAGAAAGACAGCCGAAATACTTAATTCTGAGAATAGTTTCGTTTTAGCGCCAACTGGTTCCAAAGCAAAAACTAATTTCGCATTTGATGTAATGTCTTTTGATGAAGCTAGTTTTGGCAAATGGAATGTGCCTTTTTATATCAAAGAAGGGTTAGAATGGTTAGCAGGTAGATGTGTTATAACTAATAAAGTTTCAGCAGAATGAACACTTTTGAAAAAATAAAAATTTGTGTTCAAACGCAATCAAGTTTTGTTGTAGAGGCAGGTGCGGGATCTGGGAAAACCTTTACACTCATTCAAACTTTAAACCATATACTAGAAACAAAGGGATCAGAATTAAAGTTTAACAATCGATCAATTGTTTGTATAACATATACAAACGTTGCTAAAAATGAGATTATCGAACGAATAGAACATAATCCGAATGTTCTAGTTTTAACTATTCACGAATTTCTTTGGTCAACTATAAGTAATTATCAAAAGCAATTATTGAAAGAGCTTGAATTACTTAATGATGAAATGTGTGAGCAAAAACCAGATAAATTTGAACCTAATCTATTAGCTAGAACCTCATTAAAAGAGGTTATTTACAATGATAGTGGTTATCGGGATTTTGAAAAAGGTTCTCTTCACCATGATGATGTCATCACGATAGCTTCAAGATTAATTCATAAGTATGGCATTCTAACCACAATATTGTCGGATAAATACCCATACATTTTTATAGATGAATATCAAGATACTGCACCTGATACGATAGATGCTTTGATAAATGCATTATTGACCAAGCATAAGTCAAAAGTCTTAGTAGGATTTTTTGGAGATTCTTATCAAAAAATCTATGATGGTGGCGTTGGTGATTTAGATAAATATATAACAGATAAAAAGCTAACATTAATTACGAAGGAGGAAAATTATCGCTCTTCCTTAAGTGTAATTACTCTTCTTAACAATGTTCGTACTAATATTCAGCAATTTGCACCTGAATCAAAGAAAATGAATCGAGGCTCAGCTCTTTTCATTAATTGCAATAATTATCCTGCTAAAGGAAAGCAAAAGGTAACTGAATATGAAAGCCTACTTACACCAATAAAAAATAGCAATTATGATTTGGTAGTTAAAAAGCTGATCAAAGAAGGTTGGGATTTTGGTGAAAAAAGCATGGATAAGGTTTTAATAATTACCAATAGCCGTGTTTCAGCAAAGGCAGGTTTTGGCAATTTGTATCGTCATTATGCAACTAGATATGGTCAAGGAGCAAACGACCAGCTTTTAAAAAGAGATCATGTATTAGTTAGATTTTTTTGTGGCTCCCTTGATAAAAAGTCTTCAAAAGAACGTAAGAATGGAATTGAGCATCTTATGACAGTATGGGAAGCAAAAGATTTTGGAAGTGTTGTATCATACTTTAACAAATATGGTGGACTGGGTATTTATAAGAATGATCATTTCAGGCTAAAAAATCATTCAGATAAGAAACGTATCTCAGAGATCATTAGTAATCTACAACGATTGAGGGAAAGTGGCACTGTAAAAGAAGTTTTCGATTTTGTCATTGAAAACGAAATAATATTATTACAAGAAGGTGTAAGAAAATACATTAGTAGAATAAAAACGCCTATTACTGATATAGATATAGAGGAAGAAAGGACAAGGCTAGAAAAGGATTTATTATTATTTAATTCCGTAATGGCTTTATCATACCTTGAGTTTATTAAACTATTCAAACACACACAAAATCAAACGGTATTCTCTACAAAGCACAGCACTAAAGGTGATGAATTTAGAAATGTATTGGTTGTATTAGATGATACAAGTTGGAAGCAAGAATATAACTTCCAAAAGTTCATTAATAACAACGATGATACTCATGCAAGGTTACAAAGAACTAGAAATTTATTTTATGTTTCTTGCTCAAGAGCTGTCGAAAATCTTGTAGTTTTAAGCCTGTCAGAAATGGAAAGTGATACTATGGGGATAGTCTCAGGATGGTTCGATGATAAAAATGTATTCTCTATAAAAGATGTTAGCTAATATTAGAGGACTATCACCAATGTTAATAAAGTGTTGCTCAATTGATCGAAAAGTATAGTAATTTTGAAGCTTATCGAATCTAATTAGTTACTTTTCTTTAGTAATCTGTTAAGTTCAAAAAAGGAGCGCATTTAAACTTATGACAATAAAGACATTAGTTGATAAATATCATTCGAATAGAGATAATTATATTAATCCAAAATATAATGAAACTTTATTGAGAAGTGATTTCCTAGACCCACTTTTTGAGCTATTGGGATGGGATATTAAGAATAATGCAGGAAAGCCAACTAATGAACGAGAGGTAATTTTAGAAGAAGCATTAAAAGCGCATGTTGCTGAGAATTCAAAAAAGCCAGACTATACGTTTAGACTATTTTCTGAAAGAAAATTTTTCTTAGAAGCAAAAAAACCTTCTGTAAGTGTTCACAATAGTAATGAAACAGCTAAGCAAGTAAGACGTTATGGATTTACTGCAAAATTGAAGATTTCAATTCTCTCTAATTTTGAACACTTGTTGATTTTTGACACCTCTGTTCAGGTGGAAAATTCAGATACATATCACAGAGCTTTAATAAAGTCATATCACTATACGGAATATGAGGAAGCTTTTGAAGAAATCATAAGATTAATCGGAAGGGATAGTGTGTATTCTGGTAATTTTGATGCAGAGTGGAGTAGCATCGAAGACAAAATAAATCAGTATTCAATTGATGATTTATTCTTAAACCAGATTAATAGTTGGCGAACTGCTTTAGGAGAAGAAATATATAAGAATAAACCCGAAATTGATGAAAATCAGTTAAACGATATAGTTCAAAATTATCTAAACAGGATAATATTTTTAAGGGTTTGTGAAGATCGGAATTTAGAAGAATATCAAACATTATTGCAACTTGCTAATACTAATGATTTTGATTTGCTTATAAGCAAATTTGAAGAAGCCGATAAGAAGTATAATTCAGGACTCTTTACGCAGTTGCTAAGCCATAAACTGATTAAGGATGTAAGTTCAGTTTTTTGGGACATTATAAAACAGCTTTATTATCCAGAGAGTGCCTATTCATTCTCTGTATTTTCGTCAGATATTCTAGGTTCCATCTATGAAATATTTTTATCTGAGAAGTTAACTATCAATTCTGGAACAATAGAATTAGTTAAAAAACCAGAGAATCAAGATAGAGATATTATAACTACTCCTACTTTTATAATTAACGATATCCTTCGAAACACAGTTTCTAAAATATGCCTCGGCAAAACAGATTTAGAAATATTGAACATGAAATTTTCGGATATATCGTGTGGCTCGGGTGCTTTTTTACTAGAATTGTACCAATTTCTAAATGACATTCTTATAGATTATTATTTAAATACAGCTCCAACTAAACTAATACAATTATCAGAGAGCAATTTTAAACTTCCGATTGAAATTAAAAGACAAGTCTTAAATTGCATTTATGGAGTAGATAAGGATTTTAATGCTGTCGAAGCCACTAAATTTGGATTGTTACTAAAACTGTTAGAAGGTGAAGATACCGCCTCAACTGATAAGGTTAAACCTGTTTTGCCAGGTCTAGATAACAATATATTTTTCGGAAATAGTCTAATAGAAACTAGGGCAATCACTGAAAAGAAAAACATAAAAACTATAAATCCATTTGATTTTAATGATTTGCGATTTGATGTAATTGTAGGCAACCCTCCATATATGAAATCTGAGGATATGAAGAACATTACACCTTTAGAATTGCCTATCTATAAGGACGAGTATGTGTCTGCGTATAAACAGTTTGATAAATATTTTTTGTTTATTGAAAGAGGATTAGAACTTTTAACCGAAAAGGGAATGTTAGGGTATATTGTACCTAGTAAGTTTACTAAGGTTGGTGCAGGCAAAGAATTGAGAGAATGGCTAACTGATGGTTATTATTTGCAGTCCATTGTGTCATTTGGAGCAAACCAAGTATTTAAAGACAAAACGACTTATACCTGTTTACTGTTTTTAACTAATTTAGAACAGAATACATTTGAATATGCCGAAGTTAGAAACTTGAAGGAATGGAAAATAAGAGACTCATCTTCTATAGATTTTAAAACTAACAATACTGATGATCTAAATGAAGATACTTGGATTTTAATTCCAAGCGATCTTGAACCCGCATACAAAAGTATAAGCACCCAGAGTATAAAACTTATTGATTTAGTAGGAGAAGAAAACATCTTTAATGGTATTCAAACGAGTGCAAATGAAGAATATGTAATAGTTCCTGAAAAGGAAGATGATGATTTTTATTATTTTACCAAGAAGAGTAGTGGTTACAAAATTGAAAAGGAAATAACCAAGCCATATTACAAAACCGCTACAGGACAAGACAATTTATACACATATAGAGAATTCAAGCCAAATTCTAGGGTAATATATCCTTATAGAATAAATGGTTCTGCAACAGAATTAATTTCATTACTAGAAATTGAAAAGAAATATCCTGAGGCTTTCAAATATTTGATGCTAAATGAGCCGAAATTAAATGGAGCGAAGCGTGATATTAAACCCGTGCCTTCAAATAGCAATGAATGGCACCGCTTTGGACGTTCGCAAGGCTTGAACATAGTAAATAAACCCGAGAAAATTATTGTAGGGGTTTTATCAAATGGAGATAAATACTCCATTGACAAATATGGAACATTATTTACCTCAGGTGGAACTGCGGGCTATTGTGCTATCACATTGCCTGATGCATGTCCTTATTCTATTTACTACTTACAAGCTATTCTTAATTCTAAATATGTAGAGTGGTTTGTAATACTTACAGGTGAAATTTTTAGAGGAAGTTATTTTGCAAGAGGTACAAAAGTTTTAAATAACTTACCTATCCGTCAAATTGACTTTTCAGATAAAGTTCAAAAAGATACCCATAACCGAATAGCTAACATCCAAATGATTCTTATTGGTCTTCAATCAGAAATAGATAGAAATTATGGCAATAAAAGAATAGTAGACCCGCTAAAAAGGCAATTTGAGATTGAAAAAGCAAATCTGGAAAATGAATTGTTTATGTTGTATGGTTTGACAGTGGATTTAGATAAATCAATCCCGACGATTAAAGGATTATATGAAGCTAATTAAAGATGCCAGTGCTGAGAAGTTAAGGGGTGGGTTTTACACACCTGAACCCATTGCCAAATTTATTTTGCAATGGGGGCTTAATGGTATTAAAAACATCGATATACTTGAGCCAAGCTGTGGAGATGGAGTATTTCTTGAACAGTTAAAAAAGATAGATTGTGAATATAACTCTGTAACTGCTGTTGAACTCGATGAAATAGAAGCCTTAAAGGCAAAAGCCATTAAGCTTAAAAAAGCAAAAATAGAGAATCAAGATTTTCATACATTTTTTAATGCAACCAAAAAGAAATTCGATTTGGTTGTGGGTAATCCACCATATATAAGATACCAGTTTTTTGATCGAGAACAACAAGCAGAGGCTAGTAAAATATTTGATTTAGCAGGACTAACATACTCAAAACTTACAAATGCTTGGGTTTCATTTGTTATAGGTTCATCATTGTTGTTAAAAAAAGATGGCGGTAAAATTGGCTTTGTCCTTCCTGCTGAAATATTGCAGGTAGGATACGCATTACAATTGAGAAAATTTCTCGCAAAGTTTTACAATAAAATAAACATTATTTCTTTTGAAAAATTAGTTTTTCCTAATATACAGCAGGAAGTAGTAATATTACTTTGTGAAAAAGATGCAACCAACGAGCATTATATAGATCACATAGAATTAAAAGATGCATCAGGACTTATTGATTTAGATTTTAAAAAATTGAGTAGTCCTAAAAAGAAAATTGATTTTAATTCGAATAAATGGACTTTTTATTTTTTACAGCAAGAAGAAATTGATTTTTTAGAAAAAATTTCTGCAAGAAAGGAAATTTCTAAAATAGGTGATTTTGCAAGAGTAGAAGTAGGTATAACCACAGGTTCAAATGATTTTTTCACAGTTCCTTTACAAACTGTTGAAAAATATTCTTTACAAGACTATGCAAAACCAATGGTTGGTCGTAGTGTTCAAGTTAATAGCGTAATATTTACAGATGAGGATTGGGAAAAAAATAAATTTTCTAAATCAAAAGCGCACTTATTAGTTTTTCCTGATAGAAGAAATTTAAATAAGAAGAACGGTGCTAGCAAATATATTGCCTATGGAGAAAGCATTGAAATTGATAAGGGGTATAAATGCGGAATTAGAGAAGATTGGTTTGTTGTACCATCTTTAAAAATATCTGATGGTCTTTTTATTCGTAGAAACAACATTTATCCAAAATTGATTATCAATAAAGCAAACGCATACACTACAGATACCATGCATAGGGTTTTTGTGCATCCAAATGTTGACATTAATGCATTTACAGCAAGTTATTATAATTCATTATCGCTAGCTTTTGCAGAAGTGTGTGGAAGAAGTCATGGCGGTGGAGTTTTGGAACTTATGCCGAATGAAACGGAGCGTATTCTATTACCATACAAAAAAGAACACGCTAAACTTTTATCTAAGATCGATTCAATGATACGAGAAAAAGTAAGTATCGAGGAAATTTTAAAGATCACTGACAAAGTTATTTTAAAATCTAGTTATGGATTAACTGACAAAGAGATTCAGTTAGCAAATAACATCTGGAGAAAACTCTCTAAACGTAGGTTAAATCGAGGAAAAGTTTAATAAAGTTATTTCAAAAATACGTAGTCAAACCAAAGAATGCTCCCGCATTCAAACATTTTATTATTGCTCAAAAAATGATGATACAATAATGAATCGTTATTTTTTAAATACAATAAGAAATAATATTAATGACTTATAAATATTAAAAAGCAATACAAAGTTGTATTTAAGTGAATGACATTATTGTTCATTAATTTAACCCGATTATTATTGACAGAATGAGGTCTGCTCCCGTATGTACTGCGCTTCTTCAATTTTCAATTACTGAACGCATTATTTACAAGGAAAGCATTATGACTGACAAACCAGTTAATGACCCATTGTTATGTAGGAAGGAAGCAGCTCGTTATTTGGGTGGTTTCTCACCTGATACACTAGCTGTATGGGATTGTACTAAAAAGTATGACCTAAAACCTATTAAGATTGGGCGAACCGTTCGCTATCGACAATCTAGTTTAGATAAGTTTGCCTTAGCGCAGACGATGAAAGAAAAAAAGCCTTCAAAAGCTAGAAAGAACCGCTGTGATGAAGATAAGCTAGCCCAGCAGTAGATTGAGCATACAAAGTAATTAACGGCTTACAGAGCCAAGCAAACCCTATTTTAAATAAAATCAAATTTGGAGTCGCTATGAATATTGAACAAGCGCAATGCATACCTATGTCTACAATTCTAGAAAAAATCAATTGCAAGCCTGTAAAGGAGACTGCAAAGGATATTTGGTACATTTCACCACTTCGAGAAGAAAAAACACCGAGCTTTCATATTAGTAAGAAAGTAAACATTTGGCATGATTTCGGAACAGGTGAAGGTGGTAAGCCTTTAAAATTCGTCTGTGCCTATTTGTTGGCACATGGTGAGAACGATACCATTCAAGATGCATTAAGATGGTTAAAAAACATGGTTGGATTAAATAACCTAAAACCGTTTATCTCCACTAAAACGGAAGATTCAACTGATTGTAATTTCCAATTGAAATCCGTTGGTCAGTTAAAGCACTTTGGACTTAATCATTATCTTAAAAAGCGAGGTGTTGATCAACAGGTAGGGTTTAAATATCTAAAAGAAGTCAAGCTATTAAACCGTGAGACTTTAAAATCTATTACCGCATTAGGTTTGAAGAATGAAGAAAATGGCTATGAACTTCGTAATCCAATGATTAAGTCAAGCATTGGAGCAAAATCTATTACATTTATTCGTGGCGTTGAGCCTAAGCCAAAAGGTATTAATATTTTTGAGGGCATGTTTGACTATCTATCAGTCGTAACATTGAAAAATACAAAAGCCCTACAAAACGATACGATAATCTTAAATTCCAACTCATTGATTAATAAAGCTCTACCATACATCAGAAACTACGGATATGAGATAGCTTATACCTGGCTAGACAATGACAAATCAGGTGAAGATGCAACTAACTATCTGCACCAGTTCTTTTCCAATGAAGAAAGAATTGTTCACAAGCCGATGAATTACTTATATCAGCCTTTCAATGATGTAAACTCATGGCACATGAACAAGCTTGGTATTTCAAATGAGTAATTTGATTAAAGCTCCTATTTAGGGATTTAATGTGGTTTTTACAAAAAATTACCGAAAACATTCCCGTCTCCAACTATAATTTTCCCCGCCCATTTTGGGCTTCCTCGCGCAACAAAATTACAGCCGGTTAGGTCATTTGCCTTTCGGTTTTAATTCCTTGTAACCACAACTCAAAAAGGAAGTTTTAAATGACAAATACTCTAAACCAACCAAAACAATTCACTCGCAAAGACATTCAACAACAAGTAACCGATACAATCATTCAACAGCTAGAGAAGGGTACAATTCCTTGGAAGCAACCTTGGAAAGGTACAGGACTACCAGTTAATTACACAACGGGTAATAAATATCGAGGTGTCAACGTATTATTGCTTTGGAGTTCTGCTATTCAAAATGAGTTTACCAGTATGGAATGGGGAACTTTTAAACAATGGACAGGAAAAGATGAAACTATCCGTAAAGGTGAGAAGGGCAGTCTGATTGTTTACTATGATACTTTTGAAAAAGAAGTTGATGGTGAAATGAAGAATATACCATTTTTGAAATCATCTATCGTCTTCAATAAATGTCAACTAAATAGCTATCAAAAGCCTGAACTTATTAATTTAGACAATGCAGGTTTAACAACTACGGTCAAAGCTATTGATGAATTTGTAGAAAATACCAAAGCAACCATTCAACATTCATATTTAGGAGCTTGCTATAATCCATCACAAGATAAAATCTACATGCCATATCCTGAATACTTTGAAGATACCAATACATGCACGGCAACCGAAGGTTACTATTCCACTCTCCTGCATGAATTGACACACTGGACTGGCGGAAAAGACCGTATCGAACGAACAAAAGGGAAGAAGTTTGAAGATGTAAATTATGCACTTGAAGAACTTGTTGCCGAAATGGGAGCCGCTTTCCTTTGCAGTGAATTTGGTATTGAAACACTAGAAAAAGAGGATCATTCAGGTTATATCGCTTATTGGCTAAAAGTCCTTAAAGATAACAAGCAATGCATTTTCACCGCATCTAGTGAAGCATCAAAGGCTGTCGATTTTCTTCATGGTTTACAACCACAATAAATCAAAAGGCGCTATCGGAGATAGCGCCTTTTTTTACTTTTATGTTGGATTTGAGACTTGTATTTCATTAACAATAAAGGGAGCTTCATTTATTGTTTCATTGTATCGTGTCTCAATACACACGATATTTCTTGGAATATGAAACATAAGTTCAGGATACAACTTATCAAGATTTATCCCAACTAATGTGATAATACTTGAAGTAAAAGTTAGCACTATTTTACTTTCATCAATTAGAAAATCCCCTGACACTAAGTATGAGTAATTTAAGAATTTCATTTTTCCATCCGCCCATGTAAAGCAAAGATTTCTAACTTGACTTGGGCTTTCATAACTTGAATACGACTCGCTATCTAAAGGATCATGGCTGATTTTTGATGACTGCTCATCAAATTTTGTTTTAAAATTTTGGCTCATAGTCATTATACTTGTCAAAGCTTTTGTTTACCTCAGGTTTATCTCTTATTGCACTAGATAACTTATTTGCATTTTTCTCAATCTCTAAAATATTCAGATGATCAAGATGAATTTCACTGTTTTTAGTTAGTTCTATAGCTGACTGTCTTTCTCCAAGCTCTGATGCATATTCAATCAAATTTTCCTTATCGTCTGTGTAAATCTTGGCAGAAAATTTTCCACGTGAGACAGAAACATAAAATTGCTTTGCATCCGTCGCCACAAATGTTGAAGATGGTTGAGAAATATAAACTTCGTCTACTGTTTTTCCCTGACTTGAATGTGATGTTGTACAATAGGCGTGATCAATATCGCCAAAATTCTTGTCTAAATGATATAATGACTGACTGGAAGTATTTAAAAGGGTAACTTTTCCATCCTTTGCAACAGACTTAACTTCTAAAAAAGTTCCATTATTTAACCTTTTTGAATTTGAGTCAAAGCTGTTTCTTGTAATTTTTAACTTCTCACCCTTTGAAATTTTAATTTCGGATTTATTAAAAACATCAAAACTCGTGGCTTTCTCTAATGGTAGATTAATATTGTTGTTTTTTTCATCGACCAACCTAATAGAACCTTCTTTAATCTCAATAACATCCCAAGCGCTACCACGTTTGATATTTGGAAGATTTTGAGAAAATCTTACTTTTTGATCAATTTCAAAATTTCGCCAATCTGATTTTTGAGCCTCTGTAAAATTCAAATTACTCAATTTCGGAATTGTAACTTCTTTTCTCCCCAGTAGCCCTGCATCTTTAAGTTTTTCCCTTAAATCTTCGGTAACGGATTCACCTTGCTTTTTTGTTGGAGAAATAATTAATGCCGACTTTCCTTTTTTAAGCGCAGATACATAATCCTTAACCAAATCGTCATTTGGTTTAAGAGGATCAACTTCGATAATAGCACTCATATCGTCTAGTTTCATAAATGCCTCTTTGACATTGCCTTGTGATAGCTGTGTTACAGCTTCTTTATAAACAATATCTCTTTGCCTACGTATCTTATTCACTTCCGCAGTTGGGATATTTGCCACAGTGTTTAATATTCGTAATGCATCGCCACGAACAACACTACTATGCTGACGAGTATCACCAACTAAAATTAGTCTACAAGATTGCTCCTTGGTTATTTGCAAGAGGCATCTAGTATCTTTTGTTCCTAGTAACCCAGCTTCATCTACGATTAAGATTTGCCCTTTTAAGTCTTCTTGCATTTTCTTATCAATTAAGAGCTTTTGTACTGTATTAGCTTTCTCGAACCCTTCTCCTACCAAAACATCTCTTGAAGCTTGAGAACTTGGTGCAACAATGGTAATTTTTTTGCCCGCCTTTTCCATTAATTCGACAGCTTCTTTAAGCAATGTAGTTTTACCTGAACCTGCAACACCTCTAATAATAGAAACCTGATCTTTGGTAGTTAGTATATAGCGTATTGCTTCGCCTTGTTGACCATCTAGCTTTATTTCAGGATAGCCATCATAAATAGGTGCAAATCTGCCTTTTCCAGATTGGGCTAACGCCACCATCTTCTTTTCTTCTCGAAGAACATCTACCATAGTACAGAGTGAACGGTAATTTTCTTTAACACGGATAACTCTTTTATCATTCATAAAAGATTTAGTTATGCTTTCTAAATTGACAGATGATTTTCCAATACTATGGCTATACGCTGTTGCTAAAATTGTTCTTTCAGACATTACAGATGCACGTTCAAAAGTGTGATTTAGTGCAAAATCTATAGAAACTTCTGGGGTAATTGATTTATCATTAATTGCCTTAGCATGCCTAATAGGAGACTTATATTCACCAGTATTAAACTCAATTTGATCTTTAATTTGACTTCGCCAGTTATCTTTTAGTTGAGCCATACTAAACTCTTTTTGTTTTTTTGCCCTCGTCTTTGCACCCAGTTCGCTTAGCTGTTTTGGATCGTAAATGCCTTTTTCTTTTGCAAATCGTCCGATTTCATCCGTCCTCTTGCTAAATAAATCATTTACAGATTTTGGAACACCTTCAATTTCAAAAGATTTTTGGGTTCTTTTGATATTGTAACCGAGTTCAATCAACTTATCAGACAAGGTTTTATGAAACCTAGCTTGATAATAAGGCATATCTCGGTTGATTTCTCTGAACTGGCAAGCTTTAATTTGTTTTTCTTGCTCATCCCAAGTAGCATTAAATGTGAAGCAATGACTATGCAGATGAGGATCAGGTGTTGACCCGTCTATAGGTCTAGCAGTTTGGTGTGTAAATTCAGCCCAGACTAATTCCCCAGTATTTCTATCACTTTGTTTCCCATTACGTCTAACCCTAACCATACTATCATTTTCAATATCTTTCATAGTTGTATGAACACTACTTTGAAAAGCCTTCAAAATATGATCATCTTTTGAGAGAGCGTGAATAATTGAAACGGACTTAGGGCAATGAAAGTTTATATCATAGCCTATGGTTCTACACGCCTTAGTTCGGGGGGTGAGGGCATGTCCAGTTGTGGGATTAATGTTTTCTGTGAGAGCAAAGAAATCATTTTTTGTCGCATATTCGCCCAATCCAATACGGTTGGATAGGCGACCATAAAACTTCCCTTGTAATTCCTGATCATCTAAATAGTAATCAGTTTTCAAAAGGGCGTCAGAAAAATAGGATTTAGCATGTGATGCTGAAATACTTGGAACCATTCTTATCATAATAATGGTATATAAATGATTTTAAAATGAGTGGTGGTAATTACGCAATTCATTAATGACAAATAGGTATGAATTGCTTAGTTTAACGCATAGCTCCAAATTACAAAGCTATGCGTTACAGAAGTGAGGTGGTATTAAAAATAGTCCATCAGACATCTTCCCTAAGCACAGCCTAGGGGCTATGTTGCATCTTCATAATAATCTTCATCTTCAAACATTTTCTCAACTATTTTACGTCTCGCATCTTTGTTAATAGGTTTACGCCCCATTGCATTGAATCCTCTAGTTAGACTAGAATCTTTATCATTTACAAAAGAGTCCACGATTTCCTCGCCACAAATTATTTTATCGATCATATCCATTATATAATCATCACCTATCCAATATGATGCGAAATAGCTAGCTGAATATAGAATGCTACAAATGGTGATTAATATGCCGACAGGCTGAGCAAATAACATCAAAACTAACCCCACGAGTAAAAACAAGGCAGGTTCAAATACCGTCATTATTAACCTAATTGTTGTAGGTGTTTTGGATATTTTAATTTTGTAAAATCGCTGATCGACGGTTCCTGTGGAAAGACTGAATCTAGCGAAATCGAACACCGAGGCAAGCCGACTCATCTCTTTTCGTCTTTCATTTGCGAAATAGATAAATGCAAGAGCAAATAGATACCAAGACCAATGTTTAGCAATTAAGGAGATTATATTCCCATGCCTATAACTGTAAGAAGAGATAGTATAAGGAAATATAATAAGCAGTAAGAATAAAAATATTGATGTGGAAAATGAGAAATACCTTTCCCCGAAATTTTTCCGAATAAATACTTCTAAAAGTAATCGTGGCCAAGAACATAGAGAATGAAATAACCCCATGAAAAACGCTTTGAACATGTTTGTTCTTTGGTATACAGCGTGATAATACAGATTTTTTTTTGTGTGCATGATTTTAAGATTTAATTATGAAATTTGATTGAAAGACATTTTTATGTAATTCTTGCCATTTTTAATAGGATCACCTTGCTGATGAAAAATGCATTGAACTTTATGGTTATTTCTTACTCCGCCAGTATTTAGGCAAGCAAATTCCTCAGGACGAACAGAGCGCTCTAGCAAGGTGTTTTCATTTACGGTATAGGTTACATTATCTCCCGAGGTAGCATTACTTTCAGATTTAACTATTTTATATTCATCACCAATGAGTTCAGAGCCGTATTGATTGGTTACAACGTCCGAGTTTGCATGAAATATTTTAGTTCCAAGAGTAGCAATGAAGCTTTTTACTCTATCTTCTGATCTTTCACCTCCCATTTTGGCAAAGTAATTGGGTAGATTTTGAGTTATGTACACAGTCGCAATTCTACTACTTCTAGCAGTTGCCTGGTAATCCACATCATGCTCATGAAGAAAATTTTGAGCCTCATCAGCCCATAAAAATACAGGTCGGGTATCTTTGTTATTTCTTTGCTCCATAGACCTTTGCCATACATATTTAAATAAGATTTGGCAGTCACGACCGACTTTATGAAGTTTTTTTACAGGTAAATGAATGAGTATAATTTTTCCATTTAAACTATCCTCGGGGCTAAATGTCGATTTACCTTTACAAAAAAGTGAGAATACAGGTTCACGTAGTAACCTAAAGAGAAAGCCTGAAAAAGTAAATTCTACAATAGAACGTGTTTTATCACTAAGATTTTTAAAAGTTTCCCAAAAAAAAACGTCTAAAAATTTAAATATTCTAGCCCCCGGTATTGCATCTATTTCTTCGTCAGTAAGAATAACTTCAGCTCCATTTTGCTTGCTAGCGTGGTAATTTTCAACATCTTGTATTTTTTCCTTAATTTCAGTACTTACCTTTTTATAAGCAATATAGAACGCTTTACTTTCTTCCTCATCTGTAATTATCGTTGAATTTTTAGGTAAAGAAAGTACAATATCATATATTAATTGTACCGTTACTTTATTGTATGCTAAGAGGCAAAGATCAATAACATTATAAATCAGCATATCTAATGCAGTTTCCCAAAATTGATCGTCGCTTTTACCTTTATCAGCACTTTCCCCAGCTTTTATGACAGTTTTTAAAACATCAACAAGGTTATCGGTAAATGAAGCTCCCTTATCTGATTTGTTTGATTCATACTGTAAGAAGTCGAAAGTATGTTTGCCATCGGCTTCAACTATAATTAAATCTTTTTCTCTGTTTGCTAGCTTACAGTATTCAATCCATGTATCCTTTTCATCAGGTTTTACAGTTAATACCAAACCACCAAATCCTGCAGTCAAGTATTTCAAGGCAATTGTACGTCCGCTTCCTGTAGTTTTCCCCGATCCAACTGATCCGAAAATTTGAACGCCCTCCACAGCATTTCGAATAGTCCATGCGTGAGTATTTGTGCCTGTAGTTATTATTAGTGGGGTATCTAAATCGAAATTATTCATAGTCGTAATGAGTTAGGTGTAAAAGCTACCCTCAACCGTTGAGGGTAGCTTATATTCTTTATTTAGCCTTTTTGCTAAATAGAGAATTAGAAATGTTACTTCCGTTGGAAGTGTGGCGATCTGTATTAAAGATCGTTGTGCCATCTCTTTTTGTAACAGAATGACCACCGTTGATATACCTATCGCTATCGTACGCTGATTGGGTATAGCCATTCTGTTTCAAAATTTTCTTTTGGTCATCTGAAAAACTCATGATGTTGAAAATTTAAATTTGTGCCTACTCTTTTAGCTTTTCGGCTTACGCTACCTGATTTTATGGATTTCGGTATTATTCCAGTTTTCTGTTGACTATCTCCTATTAATATGTTAATAGTTGAATCTGTAAGGGGATATAAAATGACTACTTTCAAAGACTTCTCGGCAAATGGTGCCAATCTTAGCAATAGTGATGTTTCGATTGATGAAGACCGTTTTAACAAACTCGAAAAGGAGTTTGGACGTGATCAAGCAAAGGGCTATTTGCAGGCTCTTACTGATATTAATAAAGAACTTGAACTGATCCTTAACCCAAAGGAAATGTTTATGCCACAAACTCCCCATATGGTTCGAACTAATCTTAATTTGTATGTTTCTCATAAAAAATTTTTAATTGAAAAATTAAATAGTAAATTAGTTGAATTGCCCTCTAAAAATAGCCCTGCGCCTAATTCTTAACCAAAAGACACCATTTTAATTCATATAGGCACATTCATAGAAAACTCATTTTTCATGGAATTTTTCTTATTTTTCTGAAAATTCTTAGAACGCTTTTATAATGATTAAAATATCGAATATTGCTTTCCGTAAACTTTATAATGATTTTACAAATGAGGTATGGAATACTGAACTTACCGATGCACAAAAAGCATCGATTAGAAAAATTGGTCTTGACCTGTGGCTTCTAACAGCCGCTGGGCAAAAGGGTGATAATTTTTATGAAAGAATTTTTAAAAATTTAGATGTAACGAGGAAACATTTTTATAATAAGCTTAGCTCGATCCGATCTTCGGACAGCAAAAAAGTTCCAATGAATGAGGAGGTGCTTTGTAGAATGCTAAAGTACATCGGTGTAGATATTCCAGAAGGTACTCCAAAGCATTTATGGAATGATGAAATAAAACAGGCTAATTTCCTTTATAATTTATATCTGAAAACATTCGAGGCAGATGAGTTTTACACAAACATAAATGCAGAAATGTTAAGTACTTATCAATCAAAGGTTAAAATAGGACGTGAGAGTAAAGCTTCCAATGATAAAATTGAAATGGCAATAAATGAGAGTGTTACACACCATGAAAATAAAAATGTACTCATAGTAGTAAATAGTTTCTATCAGGCAATATCTGCTAGTAACCTTGAAGAAGCATGGAAAATGTTATCTCCAACCTTTCAGAATAGAGTCTGGCATGGGCAATTCGAAGATTTTGCAATTGGCTATCATTATAGCATATCAGTAAACAACGTACATGTTTGGGATATACGTATCGAAGATTATACTGCTAATTGCAAAGTATATTTTGAAGATGTGGTAGATACTTTTACCTCTGATGAACTTGGTAATATTGACAAATTAACATTGTCTAATATTGACAAATTTTGTACAAGATTAAAAGCTCTACTTGAGAAATCTGCAAGTACAACTTTAAATGGATTGGAAAAAATCGAAATTCACAAATTTTTTGAGCCTGCTGTAAGTGAGTATATTTGGTATAGATGTGGTAGAAATCCTGAGGCTATTCAAGAGTTGCTAGAAAGTCGTTCTGTTCAATCTATCCCACGTTTATATAATATCTCATGCGCAAAAATTGATGAAAATTGGTTGATTAAAGGTATTTCACCTATTAGAAATGGTCTTTATAGATAGTTAATAAAAGCCGTTAATAATGGTGATGCACTGGCTTGTTCTTTTCCATGTTTAATTAAGATTTCACGATATTTTATTATCAAAAAACTTTGATAATCGGCAGAAGTAAGATACTCAGGGAGTCTGATCATATCACTACTTAAAAGATCGCACATTTTAAGTTCGCAGTAGACTGACGTTTCAATATTAGCTTCGTAGCCAAGTATTCTTTGAATTCGCTTTCTAATTTGTGTTCTATATTCTATTGGAATTTGTTGATGTTTAAGGTAAATGGCTTCTGAATATTTTAACTCATTATGAGGCTCGGCTATTTTATTTCTGATTTGGAGAAGGCTTAGGCTGACCTCTTTGTTAAACTCATTATCAGATAAAATTTTGCTTCTATGCTGATTGTATAATGCATTTAAATAGGGTTCATACGGAAGTGTAATATATGGCTTTGGCAAGTAACCTAAATTGCTCTTTATTATATCGTGAACATTAATAGAGTGTTCTGGAAAAATAGTTTCTGATAAAAGCAATGAATTCCAGTCCAAAGTTTCTTCAAAAGTACGTTGCATGGCACGATCATAGCGCTCTTTAGAACCACTAAAGGATTCTGTAATAACTTTGTTTTCTAGGTCATTACGCCATTGTTCCATAGCAACACCATATAAGTTTGATTAAATAACATGATAACATAATTGCTTTAAAAGACAACAATTAAATTTTGAGATATGAAAGATGAGAGAGCAGAATCTAATGCTTTTGTAAAAGCATTCCCTGATGAAATTTCGCACCTATGTGATTGGATGCAGAATATAAGAAATATAATTTTAGATATTGATGAGAAGATTGCTTCTATAAAGGATAGACCTGCGCCATCTTATCGTCCCACATGGGCTAATAAGGACGATAAAATTTCAAAATCTAATCAGGTAGAAAAGTTAAACAAAGAGAAATCCGATCTTAAGTCTAACACCAAAAAATATGTAGCCATTGAAATAGATAGAAAACAAATTAGTAATAAGCAACTTGTCCAAGAGAAGGTTGATTATTTGCTTGATGAAAAAAATATTGAGCTAGACAAGAAACCATCCGATAAATCTTTTGACTATATGGCAAACGCTCATTTTATTAGAAATGATAAGAAAAATGGTGTTGAAAAAGCTTCTGAAAGGTTCGCTAAAAAGTTATCGTCATATAAAGAAATCAATATTGAAAACAACAATGTTGCAACAAAATCAGTAGGCAAGGACAATAAAAAGGATAATAAAAGTTCTAATCCTAAACCTCACTATAAACAAAGTTTAAGCTTTACAAATAGAATGGATGTTGAAAAGCAAAATCAAAGCATTAAAGAGGAAAAAGCAAAAGATTTCAGTATTAATAGGAATGATATTAATATAGAACCTAAGAGATAATAATTTTACTTTTCAGGCTCTATATCTCGATTTATTTCTTTGTCCAATTTTTTACTGTCCTTACGAGCGTCCGAAATTCGATCTTTATTTAGCCAAGATGGACGATTTTCTTTGTTAGTAATGTTTTTTTCTTTTGATTGCTCAACTGTGTAAGTGTCATGCCCTTTTTTAAAAGCATTCAGTCTTTCATCATCGCCATAAGCTAGTGTTAAATGGTCAGCTAAATCGCTTGCATATTTTGCAACATAATAACCGTTGTTGAACGAGTTCTCCAAATCTTTTTCCGTAGCCATGGTTAAAATCTATCTTTAGCGCTTTTATTAATTAATTCTAAAATTGAATCACGATCATAAAGAATTACTTTTTTATCAAGTTGAGAAAAGCGAATTCTATCCTCATCACGATACTTCTGTAATGTTGTTTTACTAGTAATATGGAGTAGCGCCATTGCTTCATCTGTACCTATCCATTTATTTTCTGATATTTTATTTTCCGACTTAATTCGCTTCACTACTGTCTCGACTAGAGAAAAATAGGCTTCATCTTCAAAACAAATTACATTCATATTTTATCATTAAAATGCTATCTATTTTGCAATATAAGATTTTTCTAGTAGTACATAAGTAACTGCTTGGATTTTTTTGCACTTTGATCTAATGCTAATTTGACGGTTTCAAAAAGGTTTTAGAAAATTATTTAAATTGAAATGTTGAAGCCAAAATTGTTGTCCTATTGTTGTCCTGATACAAAAAAAGCCAATCGGTTAAGATTGGCTTTTCTTCGATTTTGAGGTACTCGGAGCGGGAATCGAACCCGCACGCCTGTTGAGGGCACAGGATTTTAAGTCCTGCGTGTCTACCAGTTCCACCATCCGAGCTTAAAAGCCATTAAGCTTTTAAAATAAATGCCTCCTGGTAGGAAGGCATTTAGAGCGAAAGACGAGATTCGAACTCGCGACCCCGACCTTGGCAAGGTCGTGCTCTACCAACTGAGCTACTTTCGCATTAATTAACATCATCCGATGTATTCCCCATCCTTTCCGTTTGGGAATGCAAATATAAACAGATTTATATTCCTGTCAAGAAATATTTTAATAAAAATTTAGGTATTAGGGTAAGTTGTTGGCTTTCAGTACATCAAAAATCAAATCATTTTCAAAACCCTTGCTTTGTAGGTAGCTAATGAGCTTATATTTCTTTTTTAAGGCATCTTTTTCAGTTATAACCGCCCCTTTTTTTTCGGCAGTAGCTAATAAAATCGCTAAATATTGATCCATATCAATTCCATTTAACGCCTTTTGAATTAACTTATCTGGAACTTTCTTCAATTTAAGCCCTTGCTTAATTTTTAATTTTCCCCATTTTTTTATGTTAAATTTTCCAGAAACATAGGCATGAGCGAAGCGTTCTTCACTTAAAAAGTTGGTGCTTATGAGTTCTGAAATTACTTCCTCAACCTCATTTGGAAATAAATTCCATTCGTAAAGCTTGTTTCGAACTTCTTGTTGTGAACGCTCTTGATAGGCGCACCAACTTTCGGCTTTTAGCAAGGCTGTTTTTTTATCTAAATTGAGAGGCATAGCTATCACCAATTGGAAGTTGAATATTTTTTAACTGTATTTTTTTATGCAATATGGCCTCAATACCCGAAAAAGGAACTATATAGCTTCTATGTATCCTAATAAATTCTTTCTGAGGAAGTAGTTCAATGATTTTTTTCAAGGTCATTAATGTAAGCACAGGTTTTTCCTTTCCAATGTGAATTTTAATATAATCTTCCATGCTTTCGATGTATTCGATATCTCTAATTAGAATCTTGATTAATTTATACTCGGAATGGACATAAACGAAATCACTTTCGTACTTATTTAACGGCTGTTCTTTAAACTTTTTATAGGCCAAAGCTCTGTTAAACGCTTTTAGAAAGGGGTTAAAGTCAATAGGCTTAAGCAAGTAATCTATGGCTTCTAACTGAAATCCATCAAAGGCAAATTCCTTGTAAGCCGTTGTAAATATAATCATTGGTTTTGCAGGCAGCGTTTTGGCCAAATCAATACCTGATATATCGGGCATATTTACATCTAGAAATAATAGGTCAATTGTATTTTTACCTAAATACTCTGCACCAGAAAGTGCATCTTCAAAAGTGCTAACCAAGGTTAATGACGGAATACGCTTTGCATAGCTTTCTATTAATTGCAAAGCTAGTGGCTCATCGTCTATTGCAATACATTTAAGGCTCATTCTTTAGCTAAGATATCATTTAGATCTTAAAACTAAAAGTACGGTAAAAAATTCTCCATCATTAGTGATTGATAAATTATGTTCATTTTCATATAGATAGGCTAAACGTTTTTTGGTGTTTTCTAACCCTATACTTTTGCGATCATTGATTTTTTTGTGTTTGAAAATCTGATTTCGACTAAGGAAAGTAATTTTCTCATCCTCAATTTTAATTAAAAGTTCAATTTTCGAATCAATATGATTGCTTAATCCATATTTAAAAACATTTTCAACAAATGTCATCAATATGAGCGGGGCGATACGATGTTTTACGATATCACCTTCTATAGTATAGCTAAGGCTCACCTTTTTCCCTAAACGTAGTTTTTGCAGGGCGATGAAATCGCTAATGCATTGCACCTCATCTTCTAGTGGAACAAAATCGCTATCCGATTCGTCGGTAACATACCGCATAATATTAGAGAGTTTCATAATACTATTTGCTGCATTTTCACTATCGATGAGGCATAATGTATAGATATTATTTAAGGTATTGTAGAGAAAATGTGGGTTAATTTGTGCCTTTAAAAATGAGAGTTCAGCGTTAGCTTTCTCTGTTTCTGCAAGTAATGCCCGTTTTTCAGATAATTGCCATTGCTTAATGGATTGTAAGGCTGTTCCTAGCCCGATCACCATAATAAAAATAAACGAACTGGTAATGTCGAATTGTTCAGAAGTACTTTTCCTCATTTGCTCATCGTGGGGCGGAGGAGGTGGCATTTTCCGATAATCGCTATTCGGTGGTGGTTTTTGGCTGGGTGGCATCCTGTTCTGACTTACAAGATCATCAAATGGCTTAACATAATAAACCAGCGCAAAGAGTGAAAATAATGCAACCGAATACATTAAATAATTCTTTCTTAATACATATTTAGGGATTAACCAGTAGGTATGTACATAAAATATGATGATGTACACTAAACAAAATTGTAGGTAATAAAAACCAGAAGTCGAAATACCGCTTATTGACTTTCCCTGATTCATAAACAAGAGTGGGAAACTCATAAATAACAACCATGCTGCAATATGAAAAATTACTGGCGAAGCCTTTAATCTGGTCATAAACAAATATAAGGAAAATCAATGGCCATTATTACAGCATCATTGCTTAAGGCTTCTAGTTCGATAGTTTCATTATTCCATAGGGCAAGTGCATCTTCGGGGTGGATTAAACGTCCTTGAATTTCAAATGCACCAGCCAGTGCAAAGCAAAAAAATGCACGATCGTTACTTGTGTGGTGTGTTATTTCTGTTCGCCCAGAAAATCGACCAATATGTAAACGGAATAAAGGTTGCGCAACAGGCGTGATATCAATGAGGCTATTGTTAATCAACTCAAAGTCTACTAAACTAATGGTTTGAGCTGCTAAATCTTTCGATTTGAACTGAAAATATATAAAATTTATCGCTTGATCTTTATATTGATTTTTAACATCGAATGCTAATTTCGATGAAGAGCAGGTTACAAATACCTGTCCCACACCAATTTGCTGAGTGGTTTTTTGATCTTGATAAATAAGATCCCCGGTTACGGGAATTAAAACGATATACATTTGCTCATTCGCTTCTAACGATAAGCACTTATCGGCATCTAATGATTCGTAACGGAAAAAATGAAGCGAATTAGAGATGTGTTGAAATGGGTCTGAGAATAGGCTGCCATGAAATTCCTTTAGCAGTATCCGTCCTGATAAATTTTCCATGCTTAAGCAGCATTAATCGTCATGGTAAGCTCAAATCCATCTGTTAAACTACCCGTAACCTTTGCCACTTCTATTTTTAGCATATCGTCGCTAAATACATTGTCATTTGCATTATAAGTATAGCCCGACATTCCTTTTTTATAGCCATTTACTAAGTTTACCGCCGATCCCGACCCTTCTGGGAAGGCAATCTGTGTTACCTTTAGTGAATTACCATTAGCGCTATACACATGTACATGAATATGCGTTGCCCGGCCTGTATACCATCCCGGAAATATGCTCGTGAAAGTAACCAAACCGTTGGTGTCGGTAATTTGTCGGCCTCTAAGAAAATGAACAGATTGATAATTGGTTGCTTGCATACCACTACCGCCGTATTCCGAATAATTTCCTTCGGCATCGCAATGCCATATATCTACCAACGCTCCTGCAAGAGGGACACAGTTACTGTTGATGATAATTTTAGCGGTCATTTTATATCCCGTGCGACTGTCGGTTATGTCGCTTCGAGTATAGCTAGAAGGAACTTTAGTTGGAAATGGCCCTTCTGTTTCTGTTGGTGCAACGGTGCAGGAGCCAGAGCTTGTACCGGGGTTGGTTACCGTTCCTGTACCAGATGGATCGTTTATAATGGTTTCATCGCTTTTTTTGCAAGCATTAAGTACTGCTGAGCCTGTTACTGCGCCAATGAGTAAACTCTTTAAAAATATTTTTCTTTCCATGATTGATTTTTTCTTATCAAATATCTTACTGCCGCAGAGATTACTTTAATTTGTATCGGTAAATAAGGTGATTCCATCGATAAACATATATTTGTATTCTTACCTTTACCTTAATATGAGCAGCTCCCTTTTTTATATTGCAAAAATTGCCGAACTCTTAGCTGCAAAAGCTATTTTGCCTAATCAGGATATGGTAATTCGAAAATTACTTACCGATAGTAGAACGGTAGTTGATCCAGAAGGGTCATTGTTTTTTGCTGTGCATGCCCAGCGTAATGGCCATGATTTTATAGCGCATGCTTACCAAAATGGGATACGTAATTTTGTAGTGTCAGAAAATAGAAATTTTGATGCCTATGCTGATGCTAATTTTTTATGGGTTGACGATACCTTAAAAGCACTGCAAGAATTGGCTATTTTTAATAGAAATCGACATCATTTAAACGTTATTGGGATTACTGGGAGTAATGGCAAAACAATTGTAAAAGAGTGGCTATTTCAATTGCTTAATACCGATTATCACATTGTTAGAAGTCCTAAAAGTTTTAATTCTCAAATTGGTGTTCCTTTATCAGTATGGCAGATAACCGACGATGATACTTTAGGGATTTTTGAAGCTGGGATTTCCAAAGCTGGCGAAATGGAGATTTTAGGTAAAATAATTAATCCTAGTATTGGCATTTTAACGAATATTGGAGAGGCGCATGCAGAAGGATTTAATTCAAAGACAGAAAAATTAAAAGAGAAATTAAAACTTTTTACAAATGTAGAGTTGTTAATTTATTCGCCAGCTTATACAGAAACAATTCCAGTAGTTGAATTGCCTGGGAAGAAAAAGTTTTCTTGGAGTACTAATGGAGTAGCCGATTTGCAAATTACTACGATTACCTCAACACAAGAAAAGAGCGTTATCGAGGCTATATATCAACAAAAAGCAATCACCTGTCAAATCCCCTTTAACGATAAAGCTTCGATAGAAAATTGTATTCTTTGTTGGGCAACATTATTAGCTCTTGGTTATGCGCCCGAAGAAGCTAAACTAGGCTTAGCGAAATTAACTCGCGTAAGTATGCGTTTAGCATTAATTAACGGGATAGAAAACTGCTCGATTATCGACGATTCGTATAGTGCCGATAGTTCATCATTGGCTATTGCGCTAGATTTTCTGAATCTCCAAAATCAACACCCGAAAAAGACGCTTATTTTGTCCGATTTATACGAAACAGGTAGAAAGGATGAAGAGTTATATGCTGAAATAGCTGCTTTATTGCAGCAGAAGCGAGTAGATCGATTAATTGGAATAGGGGCAAAGCTTTCGTCGATGGCTAATTTATTTGCTTTAGAGGCCACCTTTTATCCAACTACACAAGATTTTATAAACAACTTACCTGTAATTTCCTTTGCCAACGAAACTATTTTAATTAAAGGTGCAAGACGCTTCGAATTTGAACGCATTAGTAAAATGCTTACGCTGAAAATTCATGATACCATACTCGAAATAAATTTAAATGCACTTGCCGAAAATCTACAATTTTATCGAAATAAGTTAAGGGACGGAGTTAAAGTTATGGCCATGGTTAAAGCTTTTTCATATGGAAGTGGAAGTTTTGAAATAGCCAATTTGCTTCAGTACCATAAAGTGGATTATTTAACTGTGGCATATGCCGATGAAGGTATTGCTTTGCGAAAAGCAGGCATCACTTTGCCCATTATGGTAATGAGTCCCGAACCATCCGCTTTTGAGGCAATAATTAAATACAAATTAGAACCCGAAATTTATAGTGCTAGCATTTTAAAAAGTTTTATCCATTTTTTGCCAGAGCAGGAAGCTGGATTTAAAGTTCACATCAAGTTAGATACTGGGATGCACCGTTTAGGGTTTGAAAAAGAAGATTTGCCTCAACTGCTCGAACTATTGCAGAAAACGAATAAACTAAAGGTTGAAACTATTTTCACTCATTTGGTAGCAACTGATCAAGTGAAGCACGATGAATTTACAAACGTACAAATTGCTAAATTTTCTTCATTGTATAATGAAATCACTAAGAGCCTAAATTATTTTCCTTTAAGGCATGTTTTAAACACATCAGGCATTAGCCGTTTGCCGCAAGCACAGTTTGATATGGTTCGGGCAGGAATCGGCTTGTACGGCTTTGATGCGGCTTTGGCGCCTAATAGCGGATTGCAGACGGTTGCAGTATTAAAAACAACAGTTACTCAAGTTAAAAATCTTAAACCCGGAGAAACAGTTGGCTATAGCCGTTTAGGAATTTTACCCAATGGCGGGAAAATTGCCACTGTTAAAATAGGTTATGCGGATGGTTATAATCGAAAATTTGGTAATGGTGTAGGTAAAATGTTAATTAATGGGAAAATGGTACCAACTATTGGTTCCATATGCATGGATATGTGTATGCTTGATGTAAGCGGTTTGGAGGTTAATACAGGCGATGAGGTTATTGTTTTTAATCATCAACATAGTATTGTAGATCTGGCAAAACAAATTGATACGATTCCGTACGAGATATTAACTAATGTTTCTCAACGGGTTAAAAGAGTTTATTTTTACGAATAACGCTCGTGCGCTTTAAACGCCCATCGCTATACGCCCCACGCTTTAACTTGTTTTCTCAAATGCGAAGCATTTTACTAATTTTGTAACATGAACAGAATTGGAAAAGCACTTCTTAATTACCTTATCAAAGGCTTATTGATTGTGGTGCCTGTTGCGTTGAGTGTTTTTATTGTGGTTTGGGCGGTAACAACTGTCGATAGTTGGTTAAATATAAATAATATTTTAGGGGTTGATCCTAAAACTGGAGCGAATAGAAACATTCCGGGTTTAGGACTAGGATTGGTGTTAACTATTATCTTAATTGCTGGTATTTTTGTAACTAATTTTGTAACTGAACCCATGTATAGTTGGTTCAAACGGATGATGAACCGTTTACCACTCTTAAATTTTATATTTTCATCTATAAAAGACTTAACAGAAGCTTTTGTTGGCGACGAGAAAAAATTTAATCACCCTGTGTTGGTCGATGTAGAAGGCGGTATGAAAAGAATAGGGTTTTTAACACAAAATGATTTAACAAAGTTGGATTTACCGGGCGATGCTGTTGTTTATTTCCCGTTCTCTTATTCTTTTGCAGGCCAGGTTTATATAGTGAGTAAAGATAAAATCAAGCCCTTAAACATGAGCGCAGCCGATGCAATGAAATTAGTAGTGAGCGGAGGGGTAAGCCATTTTTAACAAGAACGCATCATCAAGGGTATAAAAATGATGATGATGATTAGAATGATTGCCCTCGAAAAAAATTCTCGAATAAATAAACCGCTTAATAGCATTAATTCATCATCGTTGTCACTATGAACGGTTCCTGCCGCTGTTGATGCGTGATATTGGATCTGTTTATCGCGATGATTGGTAATTGCCCATTGAGATAACCAGCTATTGGTATAGTTCCATGATGCATGATCTAAATCATTAAAGGTTATGGTAGCCTTTAATTGCCATGCATGGTAGGTAATAATACCAATTTGATGGTGTTTTTCATCTCTGATCTTCGTGATTGGGTTTAAGAAACCTTCTGTAGTGAAGTAATAATTTTTTGATGCAATTCCGCGGGCGTTATTCTTTAATGAGCCAAAAATCAAGTTTCCTTTAATTTCGCCATTAGCGTAAAGTTGATAATTGCTATCAAACAAACCTTTTCTCCAAGTTAACAATTGCTGCATAATGCCTCCTTCATTGAATAGACATTATATACGATGAATAGTTACATTTAAGATGTGATTTGATTAAATTCTGACAAACATTTAGAAATTTGGTTTTAAAACATACTTATCGTAGAATCTGAAAATATGCTCAGCAGCATCTTCGGCGGTATCTACTAATCGAAATAAATTTAAATCTTCTGCATGGATGTTATGCTCTTTATCTAGCATAGTCGATTTAATCCACTCTACTAGGCCTCCCCAATAGGATTTTCCCACCAAAACAATAGGAAAACGAGCGATTTTTCCTGTTTGAATTAAGGTTATTGCTTCAAATAATTCGTCCATTGTTCCCATTCCACCCGGTAAAACCACGAAGCCTTGAGAATATTTCATAAACATTACTTTTCGGATAAAAAAGTAATCGAATTCTAACAATTTATTTGGGTCGATATATTTGTTGTGGAATTGTTCAAAAGGCAGGTCGATATTTAAACCTACCGATTTACCCCCATTCATATGTGCGCCTTTATTTCCGGCTTCCATAATACCAGGGCCACCACCGGTAATTACACCATATCCACGTTCGGTTAATAAACGACCGCATTCTACAGCAATCTCATAATATGGATTTGTTTCTGCGGTACGAGCAGAACCGAAAATACTTACACAAGGGCCAATTTTAGCTAGTTTCTCGAAACCATCAACAAACTCGGCCATGATTTTAAAAATCTGCCAACTATCAGTTACTTTAATTTCTTGCCAATCTTTATTCGCAAAAGCGCTTCTTATCTTTTCTTCACTTGTCATTTTCTATACTATTAGTTCACTAATGAGCAAATTAAAATTTAGTCTGCTGATCTGTTTTTTTGCTAATCAGCAATAGTCCCAAAAAGGTAATGAATCCATTAACCAATATCAATTCAACGCTAAATACATATCCACCTAACAATTCTTTAGAGTTTGTAGCAAATAGATAACATAAAACTGGGGCAATAATACAAACGATTGGAACTAACTTATCGTGTAGGCCTCGTTTTTTAACAAATAACCCGAAAGAATAAAGACCTAATAATGGGCCATACGTATACGAAGCGATTAGGAAAATTAAACTCACAACAGAGGAGCTATTTAATGCATTTATCACCAATATCACTAAAAACATCAGTATCGAAAAGCCAACGTGTACCGCATGTCTGGTTTTTACAGCATTTTTTTTGTTTATATTTTCTTCCTTTGCCATGCCTAAAAAATCTACACAAAAAGAAGTTGTTAATGCCGTTAAAGCGCTATCTGTGGTTGCAAATGTGGCCGCGGTTAAGCCTAACATAAATACAATTGCAGGTATGGTTGCTAAATGGTTTAAAGCAATTTCTGGAAATAGAAAGTCGGTTCTGGGTTTGCCCGTAATATGATCTAGAGGAATTTCTATTCCATTTTTGGTAGCAAAAACGTATAACAAAGCACCAACACTTAAAAAGAAGATATTCAAAATAATAAATATCCCGGTAAAAGTAAACATGTTTTTTTTGGCTTCACCAATCGTTTTCATGCTTAAGTTTTTTTGCATTAAATCTTGATCTAAGCCTGTCATGGCAATCGTTACAAAAATACCTCCGATAAATTGTTTGCTCAGATAAAATTTATTTGCCAAGAAATCGTCTAAAAAGAATATTTTAGAATAGCTACTGTTTTTTATCGTTTCGAAAGCCTGAGGGATACTTAAATCTAAACTGCTACAAACAAAATAAATGGTTAAGAAAACCGATAATACTAAAAAGAAAGTTTGCAAAGTATCGGTAATAATAATCGTTTTTAATCCACCTTTAAATGTGTAAGACCAGATTAAACCTAAAGATATTAATACGGTTACCCAAAATGGAACCCCATAACTGTCAAATATAAAACGCTGTAACACAATTACAACAAGATATAATCGTGTAGCTGAACCCAACGTACGGCTCAATAAGAATATTGAGGCGGCGGTTTTATAACTATAATGACCAAGTCTTTGTTCGATATAGCTATAAATTGAAGTTAAATTCATCCTATAATACAGCGGCAATAACACCGTAGCGATAATGATAAAGCCCACTGCATTTCCTAAAACAAATTGGAAATACTGAAATTGATTTCCGCCAGGTGCGCCAACTTCTCCAGGAACTGAAATAAAAGTTACACCTGATAGGGCAGTACCAATCATACCAAAGGCAACTAAATACCATTTAGAATTTTTGTTGGCCAAAAAGAAGGTAGAATTATCTGATGATTTTCTTGATGTTGCGAAAGCGATAATAATTAAAACGGCAAAATAGCCAATTAAAAAACAAAGAAGTATAGCTGGACTCATAATTTATATTTAGCAGCTAAATGTAAGAAATTACTCACTGGAATCAATTGTTACCAAGAAAATAATTAAGTTTGTTCAATGAATTTTTCTTCTAAACTGCTCGAAGATGCAGTACATGAATTCTCGAAATTACCAGGTGTAGGGCAAAAAACTGCACTTAGGTTGGTTTTACATTTGCTAAATAAAGATCAAGAAGAAGTATCCCATTTCGGGAATACGCTCATTAAACTTAAACAACAAATTAAGCATTGTTCAATATGCCATAACATCTCTGATCATAGTATTTGCAGTATTTGTGCAGCTACAAAAAGAGATAAGGAGCTGATTTGTGTAGTCGAAGATACTCGCGATGTAATGGCAATAGAAAATACCAATCAATTTTTTGGTGTTTATCATGTTTTGGGAGGGTTAATTTCGCCCATGGATGGAATTGGTCCCTCAGATTTATTTATCGATAGCTTGGTACAGCGAGTGGCAACAACGCCTGTGAAAGAAATTATTTTAGCATTAAGTGCAACCATGGAAGGCGATACCACACTCTTTTATCTTCATAAACGGCTAAAAGATTTTCAAATTCCGATATCTACCATTGCAAGAGGCATTGCCTTTGGTGGCGAATTAGAATATGCGGATGAGGTAACGTTAGGCCGGTCAATTATTACTCGTGTTCCTTACGAAAATTCAATCTTAAAATAAGGATGAAAAGGAGACTTGGAGTTGCTTTAGGGTTAATGATTTCGATCAGTAGTTTTGCGCAGGTTAAAATTCACTCACATAACGACTATGTGCAGAAAGAACCTTTCCTTATGGCTTATGCAAACAAAGTTGATGAAATAGAGGTAGATATTTTTCTTGTAGGCGATTCATTGGTCGTGGCACACAGTAAAAAGGAAATCATACCTTCAAATACGCTGTACAAATTGTACTTGCATCCAATTGTAGATGCCTTTAAAAAGCATAATAATAAGATTAGCGACGATAGGAAATATACTTTTAGTTTAATGATTGATGTTAAGGAGAATTGGAACAGCGTTTATCCTTCATTAAAAAAAGAAATAGAAAAGTATGGTGATGTTTTTAATCGTAACGCAAAAAAGACAGCTATTCAAATTGTAATTAGTGGTTCGAGACCAGAGCATTCTACGTTTAGTACATATCCAAAATGGTTATTTTTTGATGGTTTGCCTAATGTTAACTATGCTAAAAAGGATTTGAACCGAATCAGCATGATTAGTGATAATTTTGCTAATTATTCAAAATGGAGAGGTGTTGGAGAAATCTCAGAAACAGATAAAGACAAGCTTAAAAAAGTTATTGCAAGCGCGCACAAACTTCATAAACCCATTCGATTTTGGGGAGCTCCTGATACCGAAACCTGTTGGAAACTATTAAAGGCATTGGGTGCTGATATCATTAACACTGATAAAATAGTAGAAAGTAAAACCTACTTCAAAAATGAACTTTAAAGATAAAACCATAATTATAACGGGTGCTTCATCTGGCATCGGAAAGGCATTGGCCGAAGAATTGGCAAAACGTGGGGCAAACTTGGTTTTGGGAGCCCGACAATATGTAACATTATGTGAAATAACTGCCAACTTAGAAGCAAGTTATGGAATTAAGGCACTTGCAGTACAAACGGATGTGAGTAGGGAAGAGGATTGTAAACTGTTAGTTAAACAGGCAGTCATAACTTTTGGTAAAGTAGATGTTTTGATTAATAATGCTGGACTTTCGATGCGAGCCTTATTCAATGAGCTAGATTTATCGGTACTCAAAAATTTAATGGATGTAAATTTTTGGGGAACGGTTTATTGTACAAAATATGCTTTGCCAGAAATTTTAAAAACCAAAGGAAGTATAGTTGGAGTATCTTCTATCGCTGGCTATCGAGGTTTACCCGGAAGAACGGGTTATTCTTCTTCAAAATTTGCAATGAATGGTTTTATGGAAGCTTTGCGAACTGAATTGCTAAAAACAGGTGTACATGTAATGGTGGCTTGTCCGGGTTTTACCACATCGAATATTAGAGTGGCAGCATTGGCAAAAGATGGTTTATCGCATGGCGAAACGAGTATGGAGGAAGGTAAAATGATGACCGCCGAAGAGGTTGCTATTCGCATTAGCGATGGTATTGTTAGGCGTAAACGTACCTTAGTGATGACAGGGCAAGGTAAATTAGCAGTTTGGATGAATAAATTGTTTCCTGCATTTACAGATAAAAAAGTTTTCGAATTATTTGCCAAAGAGAAAAATGCGTTAATTAAATAGGTGTAAAAAACAAAGCTCCAAGCCCTTTGCTCCATGCAAATAAATTATTCTGTATGAAATTAAGAATAACACTAATGATTTTCGCTTTCTTAGGGCAGATTTCTACTGGCTCGGCTCAAGTTCGTGTTGTAAAAGATATTAACTACGCAGGTTCAAGCCTTTCAGAAAATACGTTAAATATTTATCACAAAAAAGATGGGCAGCAAAATCAAGATGTAATTATTTTTATCCATGGGGGTTCGTGGAGCAGTGGCAAAAAGGAAACGTATTGGTGGCTGGGAAGAAATTTAGCAAAAAAGAATATCGTTACGGCAGTAATTAACTATCCTTTGGCGCCAAAAGCAACATTTAAAGAAATGGCATTCGCAAGTGCTCAAGCGGTGAAGTGGGTGAGAGATAGCATTTCGGTTTATGGGGGCAATCCGTCTCGTATTTTTTTGATGGGCCATTCGGCTGGCGGTCACTTATGTGAGTTGATTAATACGGATCTTCAATATTTTAAAGCGGTGAATATCGATAATCCTGTTAAAGGTGTGATTTTAAATGATGCATTTGGATTAGATATGGAAGAATATTTAACAAAAGCAGAAAAAGATGATAATTATGTAGATTTTTTGAGAACATTTAGTGATGATCCTAAAGTTTGGCAAGTGGGATCGCCTTTGTTTTATATAAAAAATACAAATATCCCTCATTTACTTTTTTATGGAAGTAAAACCTATGAAGCAATTCAAATTCAAACCGAAAGAATATATAAAACGCTGAAAACTCAAAATACCCCTGTAAAGTTAGAGATAATTGAGGGTAAGAAGCATGTTGGTATGATTAGTCAGATGATTTTTGGATGTAATGGTCTTTATAAAAGCATTTCTACATTTTTAGCAGAAAATAGTTCATTATAATTATAATTTTTTCATAAACATTTTGCAATTGAGAAAAACTATTCCATATTTGTAGCAGAATGATACAAGTAAACACAAATAAAAACTGGTGGTGGCATAACGCAATAGCGTGATGTAACCTCTTTTTGTGCTTATTTTTTATAAAAATATTTAGAAGGTTGCTTATTTAAGCAACCTTTTTTGTTTTACCCCCATGAACCCGAGATGATTAAAAGGCTCCATTTAACAACTGAAGCCATAAAAATTAACAGATGAAACAAATTTTAAACCATTTATTCGAGAATAAAACCTTTAGCCGAGAAGAGGCACAACGGATTTTAACATCCATTGCACTAGGCGAGTTTAATAGTTCTCAGATTGCTGCCTTCATAACAGCTTATGGAATGCGAAATATTACCGTTAACGAATTACAGGGCTTTCGGGATGCCATGCTTGATCTCTGTTTAAAAATAGATTTTTCTGATTTTGAATTGGTCGATCTATGTGGTACAGGTGGCGATGGAAAGGATACCTTTAATATTTCAACATTAGCTTCATTTGTAGTAGCCGGAGCGGGATATAAAGTTGCAAAACATGGTAATTATGGCGTTTCGTCGGGTTGTGGCTCATCTAATGTGATGGAATTTTTAGGTTATACATTTACAAATGATGAAAGTGTATTGAAACGAAGCTTGGATCTGGCAGGTATTTGCTTTTTGCATGCCCCATTATTTAACCCCGCCATGAAAACGGTTGCACCGATTAGAAAAGAATTAGGTGTAAAAACATTTTTTAATATGCTAGGGCCAATGGTAAATCCAGCGCAACCAAAAAATCAGATTGTCGGTGTGTTTAGTTTGGAGCTTGCACGCCTGTATGCATATTTATATCAACAAACAGATAAGAATTACACCATAATTCATGCGGTAGATGGCTTTGATGAAGTTTCATTAACCTGCGATTTTAAAACATTTAATAAGAATGGAGAAAAACTAAATAAGATTTCAGATTTAGGTTTTGAAGAAATAAACGAATCAGAAATCCAAGGAGGCGACACTGTCGAATCTTCCGCCGAAATTTTCACTAGTGTTCTAAATGCAAAAGGTACAGATGCACAAACCAATGTAGTATTAACCAATGCAGCATTGGCGATACAAACTATAAAGGGAAATGTTGCATTTGCTGATTGCTATTATGAAGCTGAAGAATCGCTATCAAGTAAAAAGGCGCTAACGAGTTTTACAAAATTAATTAATGTTTAATGGAAAGTTGAATTAATTACAAATAACTTATATGCCTTATATGGTAAAAAAATAACCAGGTAAGAAATTGGTAAAATAACAATATGAAGCTTAAACTAAAAATTTGCGGAATGAAACATGCAGCGAATATTGCTGCGGTAGCAGAATTGCATCCAGATTATATGGGATTCATCTTTTACCAAAAATCGCCTCGTTTCATTAGTGAAGTTTCGGCAGAGTTAATAAAATATATCCCATCATCTATAAAAACTACGGGTGTTTTTGTAGATGAGGAATTAGAAATAGTCAAAGCCTATATTTTTAAGTATAACTTGAAAGCTGTACAACTTCATGGTAAAGAAAGTGAGGCATATTGTGAAGAAATTAAATTAACAGGAGTAGAAGTAATCAAGGCTTTTGGGTTAAATGAAAATTTTGAGTTTTCTCAACTAGAAAGTTATTTGAAGGTGGTTGATTATTTTTTGTTTGATACACAAACACCAAATCATGGAGGCTCTGGTAAAGTGTTTGATTGGAAGTTGCTGCAAAATTATATACTTAACAAACCTTATTTTTTAAGTGGTGGAATTGATTTAAATCATGCCGAAAGTATTAAAGAAATAAACGACCCCAGACTTTATGCACTAGATATAAATAGCAAGTTCGAAATAGAACCCGGGTTAAAGAGTATTGATAAGATAAAGGAGTTTAAACAACAATTATGAATTATTTTGTAAATGAAAAAGGATATTATGGAGATTTTGGAGGGGCTTACATTCCCGAAATGCTCTATCCCAATGTAGAAGAATTACGACAAAAATATTTGTCGATTATTCATGAAGATAGCTTTCAACAAGAATTTAAGGCTTTACTTAAAGATTATGTAGGCCGACCTTCTCCATTGTATTTAGCCAAACGCTTATCTGAAAAATATGGAGCAAATATTTTCTTAAAAAGAGAAGATTTAAATCATACAGGTGCGCACAAGATTAATAATACGATCGGACAAATTTTATTGGCCGAACGTTTAGGAAAAAAAAGGATCATTGCAGAAACAGGTGCTGGGCAACATGGTGTAGCAACGGCTACGGTTTGTGCATTACGTGGATTGGAATGTGTAGTGTACATGGGGGAGGTAGATATTAAACGGCAGGCTCCGAATGTTGCTCGAATGAAGATGTTAGGTGCTAAAGTGGTTCCAGCAACTTCAGGAAGTAAAACATTAAAGGATGCAACGAACGAAGCCATGCGCGATTGGATTAATAATCCTTTAGATACACATTATATTATCGGCTCTGTTGTTGGTCCACATCCCTATCCAGATATGGTTGCGCTTTTTCAATCTATTATATCTGAAGAAACGAAGAAACAATTACTCGAACAAACCGGGAAAGATGAACCTGATTATGTTTTAGCCTGTGTTGGCGGTGGAAGTAATGCAATTGGCATGTTTTATCATTTTATTAACGACGAAAATGTTAAATTAATTGCTGTTGAGGCTGCAGGTAAAGGAGTGAATTCTGGTTTTTCGGCAGCAACGACTACGTTGGGTAAAGAGGGAGTTTTACATGGAAGCAGAAGCATTTTAATGCAAACAGCCGACGGACAGGTGGTAGAACCTCATTCGGTGTCTGCTGGTTTAGATTATCCCGGTATCGGCCCACAACATGCACACCTATTTAAAACTGGTCGCGGGCAATATGTTTCCATTACAGACGATGAATCATTAAATGCAGGTTTGCTTTTAACGCAATTGGAAGGCATTATTCCGGCTATTGAAAGTGCTCATGCTTTAGCATATTTAGAGCATATGGAATTTAATGGTGGCGAAAACGTAGTGGTTTGTTTATCTGGCCGGGGCGACAAAGACATGGATACTTATATGAAACACTTTGGGTTATAGCGTAAGGCGCTAAGTGTTTGGCGTTTTGAATTAACGAACTAATGAACTAATAAACCAATCAACTAGAATGAACCGATTACAACAACTCTTCGAAACTAAAAAGAAAGATTTGCTTTCTATCTACTATACAGCTGGTTATCCAAATTTAACCGATACTTTACAAATTGCCGAGGCTTTAGAAAAAGCTGGTGCAGATTTTATGGAAATTGGATTTCCATACTCAGATCCTGTTGCCGATGGCCCCACCATTCAGGCAAGTAGCAAGCAAGCACTTGATAACGGAATGACCTTGGAAATTCTTTTTGATCAGTTAAAAGATTTGCGTAAGACGGTTACTATTCCAATTTTATTGATGGGCTATGTAAATGTTGTTTTGCAGTATGGCGTAGCTGATTTTTGTAAAAAATGTAGAGAGATTGGCATAGACGGCTGTATTATTCCCGATTTGCCAATGTATGAGTATGAAGAACTATACCAAAAAAACTTCGAAGAAAATGGAATTAGCAATATCTTTTTAGTAACACCACAAACTTCTGATGAACGCATTCGAAAAATTGACGGATTAAGTAATGCCTTTATTTATTTATTATCGTCGGCCGCTACAACTGGTAAGGATTTGGATGTTTCTGAAAATGCACGGGCTTATTTTGCACGTATTAAAGCAATGGACTTAAAAAATCCTGTTATGATCGGTTTTGGGATTTCAGATAGAAAAACTTTTGATTCGGCAAATGAATATGCAAATGGGGCTATTATTGGAAGCGCCTTTGTGAAAAGTTTAGACCAAAATAATTTACAAGAAAGCGTTAAAACATTTATGAGTGAGTTTAGATAGCTCAATCGTAATGAAAACGACATTGAATGATAGTACATTTTTGGTCTTGCCCTTTTGTGCCACTAATGTTGTAAACTAGGCGATGCTCGCCAGTTATTCGTCTCGACCAAAAGCCCTTTAATCCAAATTTTAAAGGTTCAGGTTTGCCTAAACCTTTAAAGGGTTCTCTTGAAATGGATTGAACTAGCTCTTTGATTTTAATAATTACTTCCTTGTCGTTTTCAAACCAATAATTAAAGCCTTCCCAGGCTTTTGCAGTAAATTCGATACTCATTTGGGTAATTAATCTAATTGATAAGAGACGGTTTTTCCCTCTTTTAATTGATTAATTGAGTCTTCGAGATTCTCTCTATTGGCTGTTGTAGATAATAGATGCTCTGTCTCTTTTAAAGAGTTATATTCTTTAATGGACATAATTACGATAGCATCGTCTTCTTTGTTGCGGGGCACGATAATCACTTCCATTGATTTCGATACGTAGTCAAAATATGCTTTCATTCCTTTTCTGAGGGTTGAGATGGTAATTGCTTTCATATATCAATGGGGATGACAATACAAATGTACATATATTTGTACAACAAATTGTACAAATAATAATTTATTTAATCCCTAACCACCACTCTTTAAATTTTTGTTTATCATTTTTTAAATAAACCAGCTCGCCAATAATCGGCGTAACCAAAGGGAGTGGGGTTTCTAGTTTTTTATTTAAGGCCGAAACCTTAACCAAAGGCTCCTCCCACGCATGATTTGCCATTACAAATTTAGAGGAGTGAACAGGAAATAATCGTTTTGCTTTTAAATCTTGGGCCGCCATTAGGGTTTCATTTGGTAAATGATGAATGTATTTCCATTTAATATCATATTGCCCATTATCTAAAATAGCAAGATCTATAGGTCCATATTTATTGCCAATTTCAGCATAATGTGTATCATAGCCACCATCTCCTCCAATAAAAATTTTGAGGGTAGGAGATTCTAACAGGTACGACATCCAAAGGGTGTTGTTTTTTGCAAAACCTCGTCCCGAAAAATGACGTGTAGTAGTGGTATGAACTACAAAACCATCTTCCAGTTGTACATCTTCATTCCAGTCTTTTTCTACAATTTGAGTTGCTGTATATCCCCATCGCTCCAAATGGGAACCTACACCGAGCCCACAAAATACTTTTGTAACTTTAGTTTTTAATGCAATATAGGTTTCATAGTCTAGATGGTCATAATGATCGTGTGAGATAAAAAGATAATCGATTATAGGCAAATCATCGACCGTATAGCGGTCTGTACCTTTAAATGATTTGTTAGTTCCTGGAATAGGGGAGGCGTTACCACTAAAAACTGGGTCAACCAAAATGCGTTTGCCATCTAGCTGAATAAAATAAGAAGAGTGGCCAAACCAAACCAGTATATCTTGATCAAGTGGTAAGTTTCGTAAATCAGTTTTAATGGAAGGAATACTATCTATCGGACTGCGGTGAGGATTTTTATTGAAGAAAAATTCACTCATCACTTCGTAATAACTGAAGCCCTCAGTAATTTCTGGAGTATGATGAATATTTTGAAATTGCCCGTTTTTATAGTTTGGTGATTTTTTAATCTTTTCTAAGCGAGCACCGGTAGGGTTTTTACCGAATTTTGCTTGCTGCATATAAAGCATCGTTACACAAACTAAGATTGCAATAATGCTAAATAAGGCAATCATCGTCCATTTAAATATGCGAAGTACTTTTCTTTTCATTGTTAGTTGTTTTAATAGATTTCAAATACACAAAACCACTCAATCCCGCGATAATTGAAGCACATAGTATTGCAAATTTTGCTTCCAAAACATAATCCGCATTACTGAACGACAATAATGAAATAAAAATGGACATGGTAAAACCTATTCCGGCAAGCATTCCTACGCCAATAACGTGTTTCCAATTTGCCCCTGAAGGTAATTTTGCTAATTTAATTTTAACGGCAAACCACGAGAATAAGGTTACGCCAATTGTTTTTCCTAAAAATAGACCAAAAATTATCCCTAGCCCTAAAGGAGAAATTAACCCGCCTATCATCTCCTTTTGAAACGTGATATTGGTATTTGCTAGTGCAAAAATGGGCATGATCAGAAAATTTACCGGAACGGTTAAAGAATGTTCAAGTTTTTCTAATGGAGATTCAATAGCCGTATTGTTTGTTGGAATGGTAAATGCCAACAGCACCCCTGCAATGGTAGCATGAATGCCCGAATGATGAACAAAGTACCATAAAAACGCACCAGGAATTAAGTAAAACCATAAACTGGTAACTTTGAAATAATTTAGAGCAAGAAGCAATGCAAAAATGCCGCCCGCCATTACTAAGTAATCCCAATGAATTTGAGCGGTATAAAAGATAGCAATCACTAAAATTGCGCCCAAATCATCAGCAATAGCTAATGCTGCTAAAAATATTTTTAGTGAGGCAGGAACACTCTTTCCCAACAACGCAATAATAGCCAAGGCAAATGCAATATCGGTAGCCATAGGGATACCCCAGCCAGAAGCTGTTTCTTGACCTTTGTTTAGAAAAAAATAAATTAACGCCGGAATAATCATTCCGCCTATTGCGGCCAAAACAGGTAAGGAGGCTTTTTTTACGCTCGATAACTCGCCCTCAATAAGTTCTCTTTTAATCTCTAAACCCACTAAAAGGAAAAAAATAGCCATTAAGCCATCATTTACCCAAGCAGAAATGGTATATTTTAAATGGATTGCGCCCAAGTTAATTCCAATACTTTGTGCTAAAAAATTACTGAAATTTTCTTTTTCAGATGAATTAGCAATCCATAAAGAAATAATTACGCAAATTAGAAGTAATAAGCCGCCAATTTTACCAGAATGAAAAAATCGCTTGAAAATAGAAAGGTTAATTTTTTTTGCCATGCCTTAAAAATAGGCATTTCTTTGGTGCTATTAAAGAAATTCGGTCAAATCCCCTTTTCCTTCACGAATAACTTCAAAATCTCCTGAAGTACAGTCTACCACCGTAGAGGCCTCATTATCGCCATAACCTCCATCAATTACAGCATCTACCAGCTCTTGATACTTCTCGTAAATTAATTCGGGATCAGTTGAATATTCTATTAGCTCATCTTCATCCTTAATAGAGGTAGAAATGATTGGGTTTCCTAAAGATTCGACAATTGAACGCGCAATATCATTATCAGGCACGCGTATACCCACCGTTTTTTTGTTTGAACTTAACAGTTTGGGCACATTGTTATTCGCATTGAAAATAAAAGTAAAAGGTCCTGGTAATGCTTTCTTTAATACTCTAAATACTGTAGTGTCTATAGGTTTAATGAAATCTGAAATATGCCTTAAGTCGGAGCAAATAAATGAGAAATTTGCTTTTTCTGGCTTTATGCCACGTATTCTGCAGATTTTCTCAATTGCTTTATGATTTGTAATATCACAGCCTAATCCATAAATGGTGTCTGTTGGGTAAATGATTAGACCTCCTTTTTTCAAGATTTCTACTACTTGCTCAATGGCTCTTGGATTCGGGTTTTCGGGGTAAATCTTGATTAGCATATTCAAAAATAACAAAATTGCATACTACTTGTTTAGTATTCGTTACAATATAATTACAAATTACAAAGCTAAAACGGCCGTTTACTAGTAAGGTTTTGTTATTTTTGAGGTTATCGTGAAGCTAATACTATTTTATTATGAGAAAAGCTTTTGTTGCTATTGCAGCCTTCTTAATTGCCCTTACGGTGATGTTAGGCTTGTTGTATCCACCGCTATGGTGGTCTTTTGTTTTTACTGGACCATTTGTGGTTTTGGGTATTTATGATTTGTATCAACCAAAGCACAGTATAGTACGAAATTATCCTGTTTTTGGAAGGTTGCGTTATTTCATGGAAGAATTAAGACCCAAAGTATATCAATATTTTGTAGAAAGTGATACGAACGGTAAACCCTTTAGTCGATTAAGCCGTTCATTAATCTATCAACGAGCTAAAAAAGAGAACGATACTATTCCATTTGGAACACAATTAGATGTATATGAAAATGGGTATGAATGGCTAAGTCATAGCATAGCGGCGATTAGTCACCATGATCTTGATCCTAACCCACGAGTGATGATTGGTGGCCCAGATTGTACGCAACCTTATTCTGCAAGTATCTATAATATTTCGGCGATGAGTTTTGGCTCGTTAAGCAAAAATGCTATTCTGGCATTAAATGGCGGTGCTAAAATGGGTAATTTTGCCCATAATACTGGCGAAGGAGGAATTAGTGATTACCATGCTGGTCCGGGTGGTGATTTAATTTGGCAGATTGGAACCGGTTACTTTGGATGCAGACATCAAGATGGTTCTTTTAACTATGAAGCTTTTGCGGAGCGCTCAAAAGCTGAAAATGTAAGGATGATTGAGATAAAACTATCTCAAGGTGCAAAACCTGGTCACGGTGGGATGTTGCCTGCTAAAAAGGTAACGCCAGAAGTTGCTAGGATCCGTTTAGTAAAAGAGGGATTTGATGTGAATTCGCCGCCTGCACATTCTGCTTTTTCGACACCGCTAGAAATGCTGGCTTTTGTTAAAAAATTAAGAGAACTATCTGGTGGCAAACCTGTTGGATTTAAATTATGCATTGGCCGAAGAAGTGAGTTTTTGGCGATTTGTAAAGCGATGGTTGAGACGGGGATTTATGTAGATTTTATCACCGTTGATGGGGGTGAAGGAGGAACGGGTGCTGCACCTCAAGAGTTTTCTAATGCAGTGGGTATGCCTTTAAGAGAAGGTGTAGCCTTTACTTATGATATATTAAGTGGTTTTGGTTTAAAAAAACACATTAAAATTATTGCATCAGGTAAAGTATCATCAGGTTTTGATTTAGTTAAAAATATAGCATTAGGGGCTGATTTATGTAACTCGGCTCGCGGAATGATGTTTGCATTAGGGTGTATTCAAGCACTTGAGTGCAATAGTAATACTTGCCCAACAGGTGTTGCTACACAAGACGAGAGTTTGATGAAGGGCTTGGTAGTAGAAGACAAAACGGTTAGGGTATTTAACTTTCATCGCTTAACGGTTCAAAGTGCAGTAGAGCTGTTAGGTGCGGCTGGTTTACGCCATCCTTATCAATTAACGAGGGCTTATATTAATCGTAGAATAGGGCAGAGTGTGATGCAGTCGTACATGGAAACTTTTCCTTATATCCCGGAAGGCTCTTTAACGAGTACACCATATCCGGCTCAATACGAATTGGTAATGGCTTTAAGTACGGCAGCGAGTTTTGCACCAACAGATTATAAGGTTTCAGCAGTCGATTATCCTACGGCAAGTGCGCATCAGGGGTAATTGTTTTTAACCACAGAGCACGATGAGTATTCACAGAGAAAAAGAGTAATTGTTAATTAAAATGCACTGTGCCTTTTTACAGCTCTGTGCAAACTCCTTTTCTCTGTGGTTATAAATTTAAATATTAAAATTCTGCACTTTTTGGAAATCTTGGAAAGGCAATCACATCTCTAATGTTTGTCATTCCGGTAACGAATAAGACCAATCTTTCGAAGCCTAAACCAAAACCGGCATGTGGTACCGATCCAAAACGGCGGGTATCTAAATACCACCAAAGTTCGTCTTGTGGAATATTCATTTCTTCCATGCGTTTGGTTAATTTATCCAAGCGTTCTTCTCGCTGTGAACCTCCAATCATTTCACCAATACCTGGGAAAAGCACATCCATGGCTGCTACCGTTTTTCCATCTTCGTTCATTCGCATGTAGAATGATTTGATATCTTTTGGATAATCGGTTAAAATTACTGGCTTTTTAAAATGTTTTTCTACTAAATATCGTTCATGTTCTGATTGCAAGTCGGCTCCCCACTCATCGATAAGGTACTTAAATTGCTTTTTCTGATTAGGTTTAGAGTGTTTTAAAATATGTATAGCCTCTGTATAGGTTAAACGCTCAAAATCGTTAGCTAAGCAGAAATTCAATTTTTCTATTAATGATAGTTCGCTACGTTCTTGTTGTGGCTTTTGTTTCTCCTCATCCAATAAACGATCATTTAAAAATGCCAATTCGTCTTTGCAGTTCGAAAGTGCATAATTAATGATGTATTTCATCATGTCTTCGGCCAATTGCATATTGTCTTCTATATCAGCAAAAGCAACTTCGGGTTCAATCATCCAAAATTCGGCCAAATGGCGTGTGGTGTTCGAGTTTTCTGCCCTAAAGGTTGGACCGAATGTGTAAATCTGACCAAAGGCTGTAGCAGCTAATTCACCTTCTAACTGCCCAGATACGGTTAAATTGGTTGCGCGGCCAAAGAAATCGGCCGAAAAATCTACTTTACCATCTTCTGTTCGTGGTGTATTGTCGAAATCTAAAGTGGTTACTTTAAACATTTCTCCGGCACCTTCAGCATCGCTGGCGGTTACCACAGGAGTATGCATATACACAAAACCACGTTCGTTATAAAACTGGTGAATGGCAAATGCTAAAGCATGGCGAACTTTAAATACGGCATTAAATGTATTTGTTCTAAAACGTAAATGAGCATTCTCTCTTAAAAACTCTAAACTATGTTTTTTAGGTTGTATAGGGTACTCTTCTGGGTTGCTATCTCCCAATATTTCAATTGATGAGGCTTTGATATCTACTTTTTGTCCTTTGCCTAACGATTCGACAAGTGTTCCTTTTACGGCAACTGCTGCTCCGGTAGTAATGCGCTTTAGTAATTCTTCAGGTGTATTTACAAAATCTACTACCACTTGAATATTACCCATGGACGAACCATCGTTTAAGGCAATAAACTGATTATTGCGAAAAGTTCGCACCCAACCCATAACCGTTACTTCTTTGTTAAATACTGTAGTGTCCAGTAGATCTTTAATTTTTTCTCTCTTTATCATGCCGCAAATTGCTTTTATAAGGGGGTCAAAAATAAGGATTTAAACCTAAAAAAGTGTATTTGAAAGGTTTAAATTTAAATTATCCAATTCTTTTCATTTTGAATAATATGATTAAGTTTACTTTAACTAAAAACTTAATTTGTTGATGTGCGAATTTTTGGAAAAGAACTAAGTAAAAAAGAACTTGTAGGGGATCCAGAGCGCTTTTCTTTAGAGGAAAGGATCTTTAATACCGTCTGTTTAATTGTAATTATCGTATTGTGCTGTCAGGTGCCAATCAATTTTTTAATTGGCCTGTTCGTGTCTGGATATCTTTGCATTTTTGGATTGCTTTTTTCGGTGTTTGTTTACTATTTATCACGAATGAAACGAAAGGCAGAAATTGCGATCAACCTCTTCTGTTTAGCTTGTCATGCGTGTTTTGGAGTAAATTATTTTTTCAATGCGGGTATATCCGGGCCAAATTTAATGGTGTTTTCGGTGATATTTTTAGTGGTTGTGTCTATAATTCCCAAAAAGAGCTTTAAAATTTGGATCCCTATAAATATTGGCATGGTGTTGAGTATCCTTGTTATAGAATACCTATATCCAACCCTTGCGCCAAATGTATATTCAGACGAAATAAGTAGGATGGCTGACTTTGCAGTTACCTATTTAGTTGTGCTTGTCTTAACATATTTTACGATTACTTATATCCGAAAGAATTATGATTATGAGCGTTATTTAGTGCTCGAGAAAAATCAAGCGATTGAAGAGCAAAATGCACGGATTTTAATTCAGAAAGAAGAATTAAAATATTTGAATTCAGAAAAGGATAAATTACTTTCTATTGTTTCTCATGATATTAAGTTGCCATTAAATTCGATACAAAGCTATCTTGAAGTGCTAACTGAAATGGATTTAGGAGATGATGAAAGGCAGGAGGTAGAGCGCCAACTCTTGCAGATTACTCGCGATACTTCCGAGATGTTAATGAATATTTTATCTTGGTCTAAGACCCAAATGGAGGGTGCTCATACACAGTTAACCGTGGTGGATGTGAATGAGGTGCTAACAACATCATTGCGAATTGAACATAATTTAGCTGATAGAAAAGAAATCACATTACGAGTTGAAATAAAAGATAAACTACATATTATTGCCGATCCAAATATGTTCCAGTTAGTGATTCGGAACTTAGTAAATAATGCCATCAAGTTTACGCAAAAAGGCGGCTTAATTAACATTACTGCAGAAGAAAGAGACAATCAATGTTTAATTGTGGTTAAGGATAATGGTTTGGGTATAAAGGATGAACAAAAAGAAAAGCTATTCAAGTTAAAGGCCTCCTCAACCTATGGAACAAACAAGGAAAAGGGGATAGGTTTAGGTTTACTGCTGTGTAAAGAGTTTACTGATTTACAGGGTGGGACAATTGGTTTTGAAAGCAAAGATGGTGAGGGCTCATCTTTTTATCTTTATTTTAAGTTGAGTAAGTCGATTTAAAAGAGCTATCAAAATAATATTCTCAATAATTAAAACATCTTCTCTTTTAATTCTTCAGATCTGTGTTTTTTAGCGCTATTTTTTTATTTTTCCTCTTATTTTCTAGTATATTTCTGATTTTGTGATGTTTTTTAGTGTATTTTTCTATTTTATTTAGGTAAAATATCAAATTATTTATATAATTTCTGTTAAAACCCGTATTTATCTTGTTTTTTACTATTTAAAATACAGTAAAATACATGTATTTTGTTTATTTGTGATTATTTATTGAATATTATTGATTTTTTATGTAAAAAATTAAAAATAATATGAAAATTATTTATTTATTTAAAAAATTTATATATATTTGACCTGTTCATACAAAAAAGTACATTTATATTTGGTTTGATTAAAGCTCTGGTTGGATGGCCAGAGCTTTTTCATAAAACAGGTTGAACCGCTAAAATTCTGAATTATACTAATCTAAACATAAAACAAAACCAACCTAAACTAAAAAGACCCTCGATGTAATATCGGGGGTCTTTTTTTATATTTAATTTAACGTTTTACGCCAAGCGCTTAGCTATATGCTTTCTACTATACTAAGCAAGTACCTTAGTTACCAAATCAGCAGCCTCTTTTAATGCGATTGCCGAATATACTTTTAATCCAGAATCGTCAATCAATTTTTTTGCTTCAACAGCATTTGTGCCTTGTAAACGACAGATAATAGGAACCGGAACATCACCAATTTCTTTATAAGCATCTATTACGCCTTGTGCAACACGGTCGCAACGAACAATACCACCAAAAATATTGATAAATATTGCTTTTACGTTAGGGTCTTTTAAGATAATATTAAATCCAGCTTTTACTGTTGTCGCATTAGCAGTACCACCTACATCTAAGAAGTTAGCAGGTTCGCCACCAGCAATTTTGATAATGTCCATTGTGGCCATTGCCAAACCAGCGCCGTTTACCATACAACCTACATTGCCATCTAGCTTTACGTAATTTAAATTACTTTCACTTGCTTCAACATCTGTTGGGTCTTCTTCTAATTTGTCGCGCATTGCAGCATAGTCTGGGTGACGGAACAATGCGTTTTCGTCTAAATCAACTTTTGCATCAACGGCAATAATTTTATCATCGCTTGTTTTTAAAACTGGGTTAATTTCAAACATAGCAGAATCAGTACTTTCGTATGCTTTATAAAGTGCGGCAACAAATTTTACCATTTCTTTATGCGCTCCGCCAGTTAAACCTAAGTTGAATGCAATTTTACGTGCCTGAAAAGCTTGTAAGCCAACTTTAGGATCAATTTCTTCCTTAAAAATTAAGTGTGGTGTATGCTCAGCAACTTCTTCAATGTCCATCCCGCCTTCGGTGCTATACATAATAATGTTTGTTCCGTTTGCGCGATTTAACAAAACACTCATGTAAAACTCTTTGGTTTCGCTAGCACCAGGATAATATACGTCTTGTGCGATTAAAATCTTGTTTACTTTTTTTCCTTCAGCACCAGTTTGTGGAGTTACCAATTGCATTCCTAGAATATCAGTTGCACGTTGCTTCACCTCATCTAAGTTTTTAGCTAATTTTACACCGCCGCCTTTTCCTCTGCCACCTGCATGAATTTGTGCTTTAATTACAACCCAATCAGAATTATAATCAGCTTTCATCTTTTTAGCAGCTTCAATAGCTTGATCAACCGTGTCTGCAACAATGCCTTCTTGCACTGCAACGCCAAAACTCTTTAAAATTTGTTTACCTTGATATTCGTGGATGTTCATTTGCTCGAAAATTTGCTCAAATCTACAATTTAATTTTTTAGTATCAAGTACCGAATGGCAGTATTAAGGCTAAAAATTAGCACTTCATTAGATAGATAGTAAATTTTTGTCGCTCGATTAATCATGCAACTTAACAATTTGTGTAACTTTGCCCGATGCTAAAAGCTACAGGAATAAAAAAATCATACGGAGCTTTACCCATTTTAAAAGGGGTAGATTTTGAGGTGGCCAAGGGAGAAATAGTAAGTATAATTGGCGCTTCAGGGGCAGGGAAGAGTACACTGCTTCATATTTTAGGTAGTTTGGATCAACCAGATGAGGGATTTATATCACTAAATGGGGTTGGTGTAAATAAACTTTCTGGTGAATTATTGAGTGTTTTCAGAAATCAAAATATTGGATTTATCTTCCAATTTCACCATTTGTTGCCCGAATTTACTGCCCTAGAGAACATTTGTATTCCGGCTTTTATCGCAAAAAAAAGTAAGAAAGAAGCTGAGAAGAAGGCTTTTGAATTATTAGATTTATTTGAGCTAAGAGATCGAGCGCATCATAAACCAAATCAGCTATCTGGAGGCGAACAACAGCGTATTGCAGTAGCCAGGGCATTAATTAATAACCCGGCAATTGTGCTCGCGGATGAACCTTCGGGGAATTTGGATTCGGCTAATGCGAACGCGCTGCATCAATTATTTATTCATTTAAGAGATAAATTTAATCAAACTTTTGTGATTGTAACTCATAATGAAGATTTAGCTAAAATTAGTAATCGTGTAGTGACCATGAAGGATGGTATGATTATAAATTGAAAGTATTAATAACAGGAGGGAAATCTGCTTTAGCATTAAAAATGTTAAAGGCATTTGAACAACATCAAGTTTTATTAGCAGATTATGGCGAAATGCCTAATTTTTCTTCTTCAGCCTATTCGTTTATCAGTTTAGGCGAAAAAAATGAAGATACCATTGCGCATACGCTGCTTAATCATTGTTTAAACGAGGGTGTTGATTTGATTTTGCCACTTCATACCTTTGAAATTATATCTATTGCCAAAGCGAAAATATTATTTAATGAATTTAATATTGAGCTACTATTGCCAAATGCTGATGATTTAGGTGCTTATTTTGATGAAAAACCGGCAGCAAAGCTAACCCATTGGGTAGTTTTTAAAAATGGAGAAATTCTATTTTGCAGCACAGCTGATGATAAACTTCTTACCATTGGAAAAACAGCTATTTTAAGTGGTGCATTTTATTTTGATCATGGAACTGTAGCGAATCTTAACTTAATTACGATTTAGTAATAAGAATAATTATTAATGGCTTTTGAAACCTACATTGCTCCGAAAAGAGCATTTATTTTTGGACTTGATGATGTTTTGTATCCAGAAAAGGACTACCTATTGCAAGTATATTATCTTTTCTCAGAATTTATGGAGTATACATCGCAGTTAGATGCGAAAAATATTACCGAATTTATGCAAGCGGAGTACGCTCATCATGGTGATGTAAGCATTTTTGAAAAAACTGCTGCTAAATTTGACATTCAAGAAAAGTATAAGTCCAATTTCGATTTGCTTCATGAAAATGCTCGCTTACCCTTAAAACTTTTCCTATTTCAAAAAACCTTGTCGTTTTTGCAAGAGATTGTAATTGAAAGAAAGGAAATTTATTTACTGATATCTGGAAGACCATTGGTACAGTTAAATAAAATTAAACAGTTAGAATGGCATGGTTTAGCAGACTATTTAAAAGTATATTTTTCTGAAGAATTTGAGCCCTTATTATCAGAAAAGAGCCTTAATTTTATTATAGATCAACATCAGCTTGATAAGGCTGATGTTCTTTTTATTGGGAAGAGCCTACAAGAACAAGAAGCGGCCAGTAATGCTGGTGTAGAATTTTTAAATGCAACAAAACTTTTGTAGATTTTTTTTCGTTAATTTTGTAAAACTACCTTTTGAATAATATTTAAATACACACACAAAGATGAGATTTAAACAATTACTGTTTTTAATAACCCTACTTAGTTTGGGTTTAGTTTCTTGTAAAAGGAAAGACCCAGATCCAACCCCACCTCCACCAACCGATCGAGCAAATTTATCTCGAGATTCGATTTTTTACTATGCTAAGCAAGTGTATTTGTGGAATGATGCTTTGCCAACTTATGATGCTTTTAATCCGAAAAAATATACTACGGCAAGTACGGACTTTTTAAATTACGAAAAGGAATTGATTGCATTAACACAGTATAAAATAAATCCCGCTACCGGCCGCGCTTACGAGTACTATTTAAATGGAACCGACTCAAAGTATTCTTATATATCTGATATTGCCAATAAAAATCCAACTGCTTTTATTCCAGAAAAAAGAAGTGCGGTTGATTTGGAAGGAAATGGGAATGATTTTGGAATTAAATTGGGCGCTTATGGTCAAGACGACATTGGGCAGGAATTTGCTTTATTTGTTACTGCCGTTTATCAAAACTCGCCTGCTGATAAAGCTGGTGTAGTTAGAAGTCATCGTATTTATAAGATCAATGATCGTACCATTGGCGCAAGTTATCCTAACGATCAGGCTTTTATTAATACTGCTTTTAATGCAACTACCATTAAGATTGAGGGGGTAAAATATACCAATGGCATTTCAGGTGTTCCTTACACGGTAACCTTAACAAAAACGGTATATAAAAGCAGTCCGATTTTTGCTAAAAAGGTATTTACTGCTGGGGCTAAAAAGATTGGATATTTATCGTATGCCCGTTTTTCTAACCTTAATTCAAACTCAAAAGCAGATCTCGATTTAGCATTTTCTGAGTTTAGTACAGCTGGGGTAACTGATTTAATTATTGATTTGAGATATAATGGTGGGGGGTATGTAAATACTGCTCAATATTTTATCAATCAAATTGCTCCGGCGTCTGCAAATGGTAAGGTGATGTTTGCCGAACACTATAATGCTTTAATGCAATCGGGAGGGGCAGTTATTTTAACGAATCAGCCTTTACTGGATGCGAATAAAAAAGTTCAATATCAGAATGGTAAAATGATTACCTATGCTGATATTAATTATTCAGTTGCAAGCAACACTGAGGTTTTTGCAAAAACAGGGCCATTAAATACTGCTAGTACCATTACAAATGTTGTATTTATTGTTTCAGGAAATACAGCTTCTGCCAGCGAGTTAATGATAAATTCTCTAAAACCATACATGACGGTTAAAATGGTGGGTACAAAAACCTTTGGTAAGCCAGTTGGGTTTTTCCCAATAACTATTGAAAATAAGTACGAGGTTTATTATTCGTTATTTCAAACTAAAAATTCGTTAGGGCAGGGCGATTATTTCGATGGTTTTACGCCAGATGTGGTTGATGATTTTGATGATCCTAGAAATGATTTTGGAGATTCAAACGAGCATTATATTGCTGTGGCTAGGAATTTAATTGCCCCAGGCGTAAGTGTAACTTCTGCTGCAAAAACGATGTCTATACAAGGTAGAAGTGTTTCTGTTCAAAGTTTAAGTCCAATGAAACCAATTGTAGATGGGAATGAATTTATTGGAATGATAGAGACTAGGCATAAATTGAAAAAATAGCTTGTATAAAGAAAAATCCCGATGAAAATCGGGATTTTTTTATGGAGAACTATTGCTTTTTCATTTGAAGGTTTTCTCTGAAAATAGCTTGAATGTCGCGCTGCTTATCAATATTGATGATTATGCTTTGAATAGCATTTGCCGCATCGATGAAAAATTCTTTGTTGATATTCTGATATTCATCGGTTGCCTTATGGTAATCTTTATGGTCTTCGACACCGAAATAAATAAACGGAATGTTTTTAGCATTAAATGCACCTTGGTCACTTTGATTGGTCCAGTCGTCTTGGCCTAATTTAGGGTCGTCGTGACCTAGGAGTAATTTCAACTTAGGGTTGGTCGTTACAAGATACCCTTTAAGTTGTGGGTTTTTGAATGCGCCTGCGGCATAAAGCTCTCCTTTATCATTATGGCTAATCATATCCATATTGATATTTAGCTTAATTTTTTCGAGTGCTACCGGTGGTTTAGCTACAAAGGCTTTGGCACCTTGTAATCCCATTTCTTCGGCGTCGAAAATGGCAAATATTAAGGTGTTGTTTGGCTTGTTTTTCGAAAAATATTTCGCAAATTGAAGCAAGCCTGCAACACCAGAGGCATTATCATCGGCCCCATTAAACACTTCATTTTTAATCACACCCACATGGTCGTAATGCGCAGAGATTACGATTACATTGTCAGATTTACCTGGAATGTAAGCGATTAAATTTTTTCCTTCAATTGCCGTTGTTGCATTTCTGCCTTTGAATTCAAAACTTTGTTCGTAACTGCTCATTCCTGGGTAGGGCTTTAAACCGATCTCTAATAACCGGCCGGTGAGATAGGCTCTTGCCATTTCGGCACCCTTGGTTCCCGTTTTACGTCCTTCATACGAATCTAAGGATAGAGTTTCTACATCTTTAAGCAATTGTTCGCTTACTGAAGTTTGAACGGTATTGGTTTTAACAGATCCACAGCTGAGTAATAAGGCGAGTGGAATAAAAAATATTTTCTTCATAATCTAATTGTCTTTTCTGCACTAAAGGTAAATATATTGATTGATAAATGTTAATTTGGTGCTATGGAATATAGACGTTTAGGAAAATCAGGTTTACAAGTAAGCTCTCTTTCTTTAGGAAGCTGGTTAACTTTCGGAAATCAAATTAGCGATAAAGTTGCAGACGAATTAATGGGGGTCGCTTACGATGCTGGCGTAAACTTTTTTGACAATGCAGAGGGCTATGCCGAAGGTAAGTCGGAAATTGTAATGGGAAAGATTTTGAAGGCTCAAAAATGGTCGCGCGAATCTTTTGTGGTGTCGAGCAAGGTTTTTTTTGGTGCCGAAAATAAAGGGCCAAACCAAATGGGCCTATCACGTAAGCATGTAATTGAAGCGTGTAATGCGGCTTTAAAACGGTTGCAGGTTGATTATCTAGATCTTTATTTTTGTCACCGTCCTGATAAACAAACGCCAATAGAAGAAACAGTTTGGGCAATGAATACTTTATTGCAGCAAGGGAAAATTCTATACTGGGGAACTTCAGAATGGAGTGCGTCAGAAATTATGGAGGCTATTGCCGTTTCGAAGCAATTAAATTTGATTGGCCCTACTATGGAGCAACCTCAATTTAATTTGTTAGAGCGAAATAAAATGGAGAATGAATACCTTCATTTATTTAAGAACCATGGTTTAGGAACAACGATTTGGTCGCCATTAGCTTCAGGGCTACTTTCTGGGAAATACACCACAGGTGATACTAAAAATACAAGGCTGGAACTTAAAGGAATGGAGTGGTTAAAAGACCGAACGCTTGCTGCTGATCGCATGAAAAAGGTAGAAGGTTTGCAAAAATTGGCTGATAAAATGAATTTGCCTTTAGCTAAACTTTCTTTGGCTTGGTGTTTAAAGAATCCGAATGTGAGCACGATGATTTTAGGTGCATCAAAAGCAGCACAATTGAAAGAAAATCTGACAGTTTTAGAGGTGGTGCCTTTGTTAACTGATGAGGTGATGGAAAGTATTGATAAAGTTATGGGAACGAAACCTGTTTTATCTCCGTTTTAAATATAAATTTCTCCTCTTAAATACGTTACCGCTTTACCAGCCATTAAAACCCGATTTCCTTTTAAGGTGCACCATAATTCGCCTCTACGTTCGGATACTTGGTAGGCATGAAGTTCATTTTTATTTAATTTTTTTGCCCAATAGGGGATTAAATTGCAATGAGCCGAACCTGTAACGGGATCTTCATTTATTCCGGCTGCGGGAATAAAAAATCGAGAAACAAAATCGCTATTGTCGCCTTTTGCGGTAACTATAACTCCCATGATGGGTAACTTTGCTAGTGCTGCAAAATCCGGCTTAAGCGCTAATATATCCGCTTCGCTCTCATAAACAAGCATATAATCTCTAGAATGGAGTATTTGAAGCGGAGTTTTGCCACCTATGGCACTTAGCAAGCCATCAGGGGCATCGCAAAGTGTTGCTGGCCTAGATGGAAAGTCTAGTGTGTAAAGATCGCCTAATTTGCTAACGGTTAATGTGCCAGCTTTGAGGGTGTGAAAATGTATCTGATCTTTTTTATAACCAAGTTCGGTAAAGAGAACGTGGGCAGTAGCCAAGGTAGCGTGCCCACATAAATCGATTTCTAATTCGGGCGTAAACCAACGAAGCTCAAAATTTTCACCCTGTGGAACAAAAAAAGCAGTTTCAGCTAAATTATTCTCTGCGGCAATTTTCTGCATTTCTGGAGCAGGCAACCAGGTAGTTAAGGGTACAATTGCAGCTGGATTACCTCCAAATAAGTGCTCGGTAAAAGCGTCGACTTGATAAATTGAAAAATTCATTTAACAGGTTTTTCTTGTAAAGATAGGTTTTTAGTAGTATGTTAATCGCACCACGCCAGCCAGTTTCTTTGCTAAACGAATAACCTGTCTGGTATAGCCATATTCATTATCGTACCAAGCATATAATACAATCGACTTATTGTCTCTTGCAATAATTGTTGCTGGGCCATCTACAATTGAGGCATGGCTGTTGCCAATTAGGTCGCTACTTACCAATTCGTTCGATATAGAATATTCTAATTGTTCAGATAAATCGCCAAATAAGGAAGCTTGTTTTAAAATTTCTTCAACTTCTTCTTTTGAGGTTACCTTATTTAAGGAAAGATTTAATATGGCCAAAGAAACATTCGGAGTGGGTACGCGAACAGCATTCCCAGTTAATTTCCCACCTAAATGTGGGATAACTTTTGCTACAGCTTTATCTGCTCCTGTCTCGGTAATTACAAGGTTTAAGGCTGCAGATCTACCACGACGATATTTTTTATGATAATTATCGAGCAAGTTCTGATCGTTAGTATAAGAATGTACCGTTTCGATATGCCCTTTTTCGATACCAAAAGCACTATCTACTACTTTTAAAACCGGTACAATGGCATTTGTTGTGCACGAAGCATTAGAAAAAATAGTTTCGGTTTGATAATCAAAATCTGCATCATTAATGCCCGTAACAATATTTGGGATATCGCCTTTAGCAGGTGCAGTTAACAACACTTTTGTAATGCCTTTTGCATTTAAATGCCTGCTTAATCCTTCTCTATCTCTATATACTCCAGTATTATCAATTAATAGCGCATCTTCAATACCATAGGCACTATAGTCGGCATCCTCGGGCTCTTTAGCTACGATGAGATAAATGGTTTGTCCGTTGATGATGAGTGCTTTATTTTCGAAATCTTCTATTATTGTTCCATTGAAAGGGCCATGTATAGAATCAGTTCGTAACAGTTCTGCTCTTTTAATTAATTCTTCGTCGCTATAGCTACGTGTAACAATGGCTCTTAAGCGTAATTGTTCACCTTTACCTGCTTGCACAATTAATTCGCGTGCAGCAATGCGTCCAATTCGGCCAAAGCCATATAGTACTACATCTTTCGGCTTTAGGTTAAATTTATCTTTTCCAATGTGTTTTGCAAGCTTGCTAATCACGAAGTCGTACATCGACGAGTGTGTATTGTTTTCATCTAACCATTCAGATGCTAGTCTACCCACATCAATTCGAGAAGGAGCGAGATTGCACTTAGCAATAGTAGAAGCTAGTTCGAGCGTTTGGTAAATAGAAATGTCTCTTCCGCTAACTTCTTTGGCATATTGGTGATGCGCCAATATTTCGCTACTTCCAACATCGAATAATGGTTTACGGAAAAGCACAAGTTCAATAGAACGATCAAACCATAGTTTACCCACACAGTGGATGAGTTCGAGCGCTTTTTTCTCTTTTTCAATCCAATTCTGAAACTCTGATTGGTATTTGTTTAACATACAAGAAAATTAATTTGGTTAGAATTGGTGCAAAAGTAAAAAAGATCGGGTGAGTACCCAATCTTTTCTGTAATTATATTTATTTGCTCATCCGATGAGTATAGGCGTGATGCAAATTCTCATCGGATGAGTGATTTGATTATCCTAAGTAAGATTTTAAAATCTTGCTTCGTGAGGTATGGCGTAAACGTTGTAATGCTTTGTCTTTAATCTGACGAACACGTTCGCGGGTTAAGTTAAATTTCTCGCCAATTTCCTCTAAAGAAAGTGGGTGATTTGTGCTTAAACCGAAAAACAATACAATAATTTCACGTTCACGTTCGGTTAATGTAGATAAAGAACGTTTAATTTCTTCCGAAAGTGATTCGTTAATTAGGTTACTATCTGTATTTGGCTCGTGATTTTCTAATACATCTAATAGGGTATTTTCTTCACCTTGAACAAATGGGGCATCCATAGAAACGTGACGGCCTGAATTGCTTAAGGTGTCTGAGATTTTATCGACTGTTGTTTCTAAAATATCTGCTAATTCTTCTGGAGAAGGCTCGCGTTCGTATTCTTGCTCTAATTTAGAGAAGGCTTTGCTGATTTTGCTTAATGAACCAACTTGGTTTAAAGGTAAGCGTACAATACGACTTTGTTCGGCAATGGCCTGTAAAATGGATTGTCTAATCCACCAAACGGCATACGAAATGAATTTAAAACCTTTAGTTTCATCGAAACGCTTAGCGGCTTTAATTAGGCCTAAGTTTCCTTCGTTAATTAAATCACCTAAGGTTAATCCTTGATTTTGATATTGTTTAGCTACCGAAACAACGAAACGTAAATTGGTTTTCGTTAAACGCTCTAATGCGGCTTGATCACCTTCACGAATTTTGCGAGCTAATATTACTTCTTCTTCTGCGGTAATTAAATCTACTTTTCCAATCTCGTGCAAGTATTTGTCTAAGGATTGACTTTCGCGGTTGGTAATGGATTGGGTAATTTTGAGTTGTCTCATTTATGTGTTTTGGTCGTCATTATTATTTCGAAGCTGCAAAAATACGAAATTTTTAGTCAGAACGAAAGGGTAAATTGTTGAAAATGTTACACTTTACTGCACTTTTTTAACAAATACTTTAACAACAAAAATCATTCCAAATTAAATTTGGCAGTATTTATAGTGTTTAGTTGATTTAAGGTTAATTTTTATTGTAAATCAATAAAAATATTTTGATTTGTAATAATAAATGTTTTATGTTTGTGTTAAACTCAATTTTAATATTATAACATACTGACAATTTTTCTATTCTCTCATAGATGAAAATAATTCAATATTTAAAAAATTATCGAAAGTCGACTGACATTTTGTTATTGGTGTTTTTTGTGGGTAATCTGGCAATTTTAGGAGATATCATCTTCTCGTCTTTTAACAATGACTTTGTAATATGTGTAATTGAAAAGCGATCTGATTTGCCGGATCTCACTGTTCAAAAGTATACAATTGAGCAACGGGAAGTATATAGCTACATTCGGTTTACGTCTGCGAAGTTTCTCGATTTTGTGTTTGTGGATAAAGTGAAAGATTCGAATTTATTCCTCTGGTTGTTTACAGCATTTGTTCTTTTCCAACTGATGCGGATTAAAAGCCTCTGGTACAATAATTATTTTACTAAGAAATTATATGTGAATATACACCCTGGGTTATGTAGCGGCAGTAATGTATATTTTCTCTAGAATTCAAGAAGAACAAGATCTAACAATATAATTATGGAAACAACTACGAAAAGATTGACTTTATTATTGAGATTTATAGATATTGCCTTATTTATAATTACGGCTTCTATTATTGTGCCTTTTATTTATGCCACTCCTTGGGTTCACAAATTTTCGACTTTTGCCGAAAGACTTCCCGAATCAGGGGGATTTGACTCTATAAAATTCTCTCTCAAATGGTTTGCTTATCTCGCTTTGATTCCAATACTTATCTCGCGAATTATCTTTGGTTTTGTATTATATCAAATCCGAAAAATTATTAAATCAATTTTAGTAGACGGTGTGTTTCATGCCAACCAAGCCGCTAGGATTAGGAAAATTGCGTACTACTTCTTAGGTTTTGCCTGTTTAATTTTGTGCTTTAAACTAATGCTCACACTGGCAGCTTTGCTTAAAGGAAATACAAAAGTTTTCACAACTTCCCTCATTGGTCTTGTTAGCATTTTTGAACGTTATGTACTACCCGGATTAATAGGGTTAGGGATAGCAGAAGTATTCATCTCGGGAATGAAAATTAAGGAAGAACAAGATTTAACGATATAATTATGAAAACATCAAACCAAGTTCATCTCATTAAGGGAACTTACATTTTAATCTTAGTATTGGCTTTTGCTTATAATTTTTCAGATATGCAACGGGGTTTTAGTGCTGGTATGAATGGAAAATCTCCCTCTGATTCAAATTTCTTTAGTTATGCTTTTCTGATTTCGAGTGCAATTATTGGTATTAATATTATCATTAAACTCTATTCATTCATCAACTCAGTTCAAAATGACAAGGTTTTTAATTTTATCAATATCAAAAGGATAAGTACTTTAGGCTGGTTTTGTATTTTGCAATCATTTCTGTTGTATGGTTTTTACTTTTCTAAATCAGATTTCAATCAAGTTTCAACCTATCGAGCAATCATTTCCATCAATTTTGATTTTTGGTTATTGATTTTTGGACTTACGCTTTTAACCATAGGTTTCGTATTTAAAAAAGGAATCGAATTACAACAAGAACAAGATTTAACGATATAATTATGAAAATTAGTCAACAAACAATCTCAGTTATTGGCGTTTTAATTATACTTGGATTATTTATTGCTCAAGGCCCGATTCAGGATTGGCAACAGCATGATTTTTATGAAAATGATTATACCCAAGAGCAAACTAAATTTACTCGTATTAACGGTGAAATTGATCACGCAAAAAAGAAATTAGATAGCCTTACGTATAAAAAACAGGATTTGATTAATGGTGATTATAATTTATCGGGTTGGTTATTTAATAACATTGGGATTGGTGAACTAAAAAAGAAAGGAATGTATTTCCCTGATACTGTAAAATACCTTCAATTGGGGAATATTGGGGTCGATATTAATGAAGAGATAGGAAATTCTTTTCTCTTTTATTATGAAAAGAATGGACAAGGTTATCTATCCAGAACAAAATTAATTGGAAATTACCAGGAGACTACCGCAGTATATGATAATGGTAAACTTATTAGCAGCGAGGGCAATAAGGTTGTATTTATAGATAAAAAGGTTGATTATAAATACTCATATGCACAGAAGAGTATGATTGTGCCTTTAAACTCAAAGTTAAAGGAAGTATTAGCAACAGTATTGGTTTATGGTTTTGGAATATTTCAATTTGTGCTTTTCGGCATGATCATAGCCCTTTTTTTCAGGTTCTTAATGTTTATTGCAAGAAATAATGCCTTTGAAGAAGGGAATATTCAGCGATTAAAATATATGTCCATAATGCTTTTTATTTTGGCTATTAATAATTATGTCATATATGGGGTTGTTTATCTAATCTTTATTTCTAATTATTCGAGCGATGGTGTTATTATGAACTATTCTTTTTGGGACCGCGATTATTTATCTATGATTTTTGCAATTTTGTGCTATCTCATCTATACTGCTTTCAAAAAGGCGATGACATTACAGGAAGAAAGTGAATTAACCATTTAACCACTATGCTAATAAACGCTTTACGCAAAACGCCAAACGCAAGCCCATGCCCATAATCGTAAATCTAGATGTAATGATGGCCAAACGCAAAATGTCTTTAACTGAGCTCAGTGAAAGGGTAGGCATTACGCTGTCTAATCTTTCGATCTTAAAAACTGGGAAAGCTAAAGCAGTACGGTTAGAAACACTTGAGGCTATTTGTAAGGTGCTGGAATGCCAGCCTGGCGATATTTTGGAGTTTAGAGAGTAATAAGGGGCATTTTACCATCTCAGGCAGCTGAGAAAATCTTAGGTTATAGCGGCTAGTTTTTACCACCTTAGATTCTCAAGGGCACTCAAGCTAAGGTTAACTTTGGCCTCTAAGGTTGTGAAAGAAGAAACTTAGTTAAAGCAGTAAACACTTAAAAAACTAAGATAAACTTAGATGGTGAAAAAACATCAAAAATTTAATCTCACTCCATATCCCATCTTAAACATTGCATAAAATGGAGTAGTTGTTCTGTTCTCGAACCAACTAATGGCATATAAATCGTTCGTGTTAGCTTCTGCATATAAACTTACCGACTTAAAAGCTGCATTTTGATTGTTCAATATTTTAATTTCTGTTCCGGCACCCAAATGTAAGCGTAGGGCCGACGACCAAAAATAATAGCCCTCCCGGTATTGACTCGTTTTAAACTGATAATCAAAATTATCGCCAGAAGTGTATGATGGAAAGAAAACCGGATTTATAGGGTGAATAATTATTTTATCTTTAATAGCAATAGCAAAGGGTTTATATTCAAATTTTGCAGTAAAAATGCTCATCCAACCTCCCTTATTTTTCGGCACATAGCCATAATGGAAACTTAATGCAGTTTTTTCTTTAAAAAAGTTATAACCAATACCTCCACTAAAATAACCAATACTGCCTGCATATTGTAAATTTATATGATGAGGCTCAATGCGCTTTAAAAAAGAGCGTTGTGCATAGGCTGATGAAGTAAACAGCGCTAGAACGAGTAATAAACTAATACTTAATTTCTTCGGCAACAATTTGTCCATTTGTAATAGTAATTAAGGTAAATGCACGATTAATGATGGCATTGGTAATAATAAATGGGATGCCGCTTCCATTTTGGTAACGAATAATTTGTGATTGATGTTGATGAGAGTGGACCGAAGCAATCATTCCGGGTGTTTGATTTAATAAATCTTGATATGGCGCAGCTAATTTCGGGTCAAAATCGCCATCGGTTGGTGGTACATGAGAAAAGGCAATTAGTCGATTTGCTTTAGCATCAGGAGTTAAATTATTTTTTAACCAGGTCATATTAGGTGTCGAACCATTGAAATCATATTCCCGGCCATTGGTATCGTGACAAACAAATTTGATACCTGCATAATAAAAAGTAAAATTCAGTTCCCCGAACATTCGCTTATATACATCAGACCCATTTGCTACTAAGTCGTGATTACCAATTACCGAAATAAAGGGGACATTAAGTTTATCATAGATTTTATAGATTCCATTAAACTCTAATAAAAGGCCAAAATCTGATATATCACCATTTAACATCACAAAGTCTATGTCTTTTCTGGAATTGATTAATGCTACAAAATCTTGTGATTCCTTATAGTTTCGTTGAGTATCGCCCGAAACGGCAATTTTTATCGTTGTCCCAGCAGCTTTTAGCGGTAAAGTACTAATCTCTGTGGCATTTACATTGGTGGGGGTGTTGCTGTTAAATTTTTGATTCGGACTATATTCAACAGAATTGCATCCCAATAAGGTGATGAAGAGAAGAATAATATAATATTTTTTCCCCATGACTTAAATTTCATCAAGGTTAAATGTTTCGGCTAAACGTACTCCTTTTTCAGTATGTTGTAACGTACAGCATTCGTTTATAGGGTCGTGCTCTAAATAAAGGATATAATTGTTAGTAGCTGCTTCTGCTAAAAATGTCTTTTTTTCATTTAAAGTTTGCAGTGGAAACATATCGTAAGCCATTACATAGGGTAGAGGAATGTGTCCAACAGAGGGCAATAAATCGGCCATATATACAATTGTTCTGCCTTTATAGTTAATTTGGGGCAACATCATGGCATCAGTATGGCCAAAAGCAAAACGAATTTTTATATCTTTTTGAAACTGTACGCCATCTTCATTGGCAACGAAGCGTAATTGCCCGCTTTCTTGAATTGGTAAAATATTTTCTTTTAAAAAGGATGCTTTTTCTCTGTCGTTAGGGTTAATTGCCCATTCCCAATGCTGCTTATTACTCCAATAGGATGCGTTTTTAAAAGCAGGGACTAATTTATCGCCAACACGTTCAATCGAACCTCCGCAATGATCGAAATGTAAATGAGTTAAAAAAACATCAGTAATATCAGCTCTATTAAAGCCTTTTGCAGCCAGCGACTTGTCTAAAGTATCATCGCCATGCAAAAAATAATGCCCCAAAAACTTATCGTCTTGCTTATTGCCGATTCCGTTATCGATTAAGATTAATCTATTTCCATCTTCAATTAATAAGCAGCGCATTGCCCATGAACATAAATTATTAGAGTCTGCCGGGTTGCTTTTTTGCCAAATCGATTTAGGAACAACACCGAACATGGCACCGCCGTCTAGTTTAAAAAAGCCGGTGTTTATGGTATGTAGATTCATTTTGGGTTATTTGTTTAACTGTTTGAACTGGTTAACTGCTTAATTGGTACACTTATTAAACGAAAAATTGGTTAACTGTAATTAACAATTAACCAATTTTACAATTTAAACGATTAATCTATTTACAAGTGTATCACTTCTCCGTATGCATCAGCTGCTGCCTCCATAATGGCTTCGCTCATGGTTGGATGTGGGTGTACTGCTTTAATCATTTCATGGCCTGTAGTTTCTAATTTTCGGGCAACTACAATTTCAGCAATCATTTCAGTAACATTTGCACCGATCATGTGAGCACCTAATAATTCGCCATATTTGGCATCGAAAATTAATTTAACAAAGCCATCTTTAGCTCCAGCAGCACTTGCTTTACCTGAAGCAGAGAATGGGAATTTACCAATTTTTAACTCGTAACCTGCAGCTTTTGCAGCTTTTTCAGTGTAACCAACTGATGCAATTTCTGGTGAGCAATATGTGCAGCCAGGAATGTTATTATAATCTAAGGGCTCTGCATGTTGGCCAGCAATTTTCTCTACACAGATAATCCCTTCAGCAGAGGCAACGTGAGCTAAAGCCTGACCACCAACAATATCGCCAATGGCATAATATCCTTTTACTGAAGTGTTATAAAACTCGTCTACAACTACTTTGCCTTTTTCGGTTTTGATACCTGTTTCTTCTAAACCTATGTTTTCAATATTTGCAACAACACCAGCTGCCGAAAGTACGATGTCGCACTCAATAGTTTGCATGCCAGCTGCTGTTTTTACTTGTACTTTGCATCCTTTTCCGCTGGTGTCTACTGATTCGACACTTGAAGAGGTCATGATGTCGATCCCTGTTTTTTTCAGGCTTCGTAACAGTTGTTTAGAAATATCTTCATCCTCAACAGGAACAATATTGTCCATAAATTCGACAATGGTTACTTTTGTGCCCATTGTTGCATAAAAATAAGCAAACTCGACACCAATGGCTCCAGAACCCACAATTACCATGGTTTTGGGTAATTCAGGTAAAACCATTGCTTGGCGATAACCGATTACTTTTTTGCCATCTTGTTTAAGATTTGGTAATTCTCTTGAGCGACCACCGGTTGCAATGACAATATTTTTAGCGGTTAATTCTTTTTGAGAGCCATCTGCTGCTTTAACTTCTACTTTTTGGCCTGGTTTAACTTTACCAGTACCCATAATTACGTCAATTTTATTTTTTTTCATTAAAAACTGAACGCCTTTACTCATTCCATCGGCTACATCACGACTACGCTTAACTACGGCAGCAAAATCGGCGCTGGCTTCGGCGGTTTTAATGCCATAATCAGCAGCATGATTAATGTATTCGAATACTTGTGCGCTTTTTAACAAGGCCTTAGTAGGGATACATCCCCAGTTAAGGCATATTCCGCCTAAAGATTCGCGTTCTACAATTGCAGTTTTTAAACCCAATTGTGAAGCTCTGATTGCAGTTACATATCCGCCCGGACCGCTGCCTATTACAATTAAATCGTAGTTCATCTGTATATTTTTTGTTTTATAATTGTTAGACGAAGCCTTTAAGTCTTACCAGGTTCATCTATTTATCTTTTATAAAGGAAATTGATCATAAAGAATGGTCAAAATTAAAAAAATTGTTGGTTAAAATAAGGGGATTGCAGTTCGTTAATGATTTTTTGACAATTTAACTGCGGATTTAATTCAATTTTGGTACTAAAACGATTAATCTTCATTTATTTTAAACTATTGATAAACTGGCACTTATATAGTATTCATATAATGTTAAGTGTTGATAAGTTTTGGGATAATTAATAATAATTTAACATTGGAAATGAGAAGTAGAACAAAATTAATATTTAACTTTGAAGCGATATTTTAACATATCTTAACAAAACAAAAAAAATAACTAAAAGAAAGAGTATGAAAAAATCTTTACTATTAAAGGTAGTTGTAATTGTTCTGGCCTTTGTGGGTTTTATATCCGCTGCAAATGCACAGGTAACTACAGCGTCAATTACAGGTACTGTTAAAGACTCGAAAGAGGGAATGGCAGGAGCCGGTATTAAAGCTACACATACGCCAACAGGTACCGTTTATGGAGTTGTTACAGGCGATGATGGTCGTTTTACGCTTGGAAACTTGCGTGTTGGTGGTCCGTACACTATAGAAGTAACCTATGTGGGCTATGAAACAAAGAAAATTGAAAATATTTCTCTGAAATTAGGAGAGAATTATTCAATTAATGTTGTATTAAATGAAAACGGAAAACAGTTATCTGAAGTTGTTATTAAAGGTGCGAAAGATGTAACTTTTAATAGCAAAAGAACAGGCGCAGCAACAAACATTAGCCGTGAACAGATTGAAACACTACCAACTTTAAGTCGCTCGTTACAAGATTTTACAAGACTTACTCCACAGGCAAGTGGTAACTCTTTTGGTGGTACAAACAATCGCTACAATAATATTACTATCGATGGTGCTATTAATAACGATGTATTTGGATTGTCAGCTTCTGGAACACCAGGTGGGCAAGCGAATACACAAGCTATTTCACTTGATGCTATTCAAGAGATACAAGTGGTTTTGGCTCCTTACGATGTTTCACAAGGTAATTTTACAGGTGGTGGTGTAAATGCGGTAACACGTTCAGGTACGAACAAATTTGATGGATCAGTTTATTTTTTCGGAAGAAATGAAAAGACAGGTGGTAAAAATGTATTAACTAATGTAAGAGGTACTGAGTTTATGAATAATCAGTATGGATTTAGATTAGGTGGTCCGATTATCAAAAATAAATTATTTTTCTTCGTAAATGCTGAATCTCAACGAATTAAAGCGCCTTTGTTAAGTAATGCTGGAGAGGGTGGTTCTGCTATTTCAGTAGCTACAGCTACTCAAATAGCAAACTATATGCGTACAACTTATAATTATGAGGTTGGTGATTTTGGTCCAACAAATGCACTAACAGAAAACAATAAGATTTTCGCAAAATTAGATTGGAATATTAATCCTAAGAACCAGTTAACGTTGCGTTATAATTATATTGATGCATTTGACGATAACTTATCGAGATCTGCTACATTTTTCAGATTTGGAAATAACGCTTATCAATTCACAAATACACAAAATAATGGTGTATTAGAACTTAGAACAAACTTTAATAACAAATTATCAAATAATTTGATTTTGGGTTATTCTAGAATTAGAGATTCACGTGCAACAGCAGGAACGTTGTTTCCACAGATTACTTTGTTAAACTTGGAAGGCGTATCGGGTGCGAGTGCTGAATTTGGTACACAAAGAAGTTCTGCTGCAAATGAGTTAGATCAAGACGTTTTTGAAATCACAGATAACTTTAAGTACAATACAGGAAAACATGCATTTACTTTTGGTACACACAATGAGTTTTTCAAGTTTAGAAACTTATTTATTAATGATGCAAATGGTAGATGGGATTTTAACAATATAGCAGACCTTCTTGCAAATAGACCAAATAGGGTTAGAGCAACATATTCTGTTATCCCTGGCGATAATCGTCCTTCTGCTGAATTTAGCGCTGCTCAATTGGCTTTTTACGCACAGGATGAATTAGAAGCATTCAAAGGTTTCAAGTTAACATTAGGATTAAGAGTTGATGTTCCAGTGTTTGGAGATAGTCCTGGTGCAAACCCTAAAGTTGCAACAGCATTTCCAGGGTATAAAACTGATGTAACTTTAAAGAGTACACCTTTATTCTCGCCAAGATTAGGTTTCAATTATGACGTTAATGGTAATAGATCTGTACAATTAAGAGGTGGTACAGGTATTTTTACCGGACGTGTGCCTTTTGTATGGTTATCTAACCAATATAGCAATAGCGGTCTTCTTTTTGGAGCGGTTGATGTTACGAGATCGGCAAATCCTAATTTAGTATTTATTCCGGATCCAAATAATCAGCAGTCTGCAGGTCCATTAATCAGCAGAGCTCAGATTAACTTAGTAGATCCAGATTTCAAGATACCTCAGGTTTTCAGAAGTAATCTTGCAATTGATGTTAAATTGCCTTTTGGAATTTTAGGTACATTAGAAGGAATTTATTCTAAAACATTAAATAATGTTTTGTATAAAGATATCAACGTAAAAGCATCAACTGGAGTAATAAATCCAATTTTCTCAGGAGGTGCTGATACTAGAGCGCAATACTCTTCAGCATCTGCTGGAAAAGTAGACGCAACTAATTTTACCAACGTAATTTTACTTGAAAATACAAATAAAGGGTATACTTATAATTTAACTGCTCAATTACAAAAGAACTTCGATTTTGGTTTATCAGCAATGGTAGCGTATACCAACACTGAAGCAAAATCTATCAACGATGGTGCGAGCAGTACTGCAGTTTCTAACTGGGAATTTGTTCAACATGTAAATAATGCAAACAACCCGGATTTAGCGTTTTCAAATTTTATGACAAGACACCGTATAATTGGTTCATTAAATTATAAAATCAATTATGGTAAGAATAAAGAATTTGGTACTGGAATAAGCTTGTTCTACGCAGGTCGCTCAGGACAACGTTTTACTTACTTGTATAATGGTGATTTTAATGGTGATGGTGCATTCTCTAACGATTTATTATTCGTGCCAAAAGATCAAAGTCAGATTAAATTATTACCATTATCGGCTTCAGGAGCAAATCCTGCTTTAACTGCAGCACAACAGTGGACTAACCTTGATAACTTTATCGAAAACGATCCGTATTTAAAAACAAGAAGAGGTCAATATACTGAAAGAAATGGTGCTCAAAGTCCATTTGAACATCAGTTCGATGTAAGACTTACTCAAGATTTAGGTGCGATTGTAAAAGGGACTAAAAATAGAATTCAGTTAACTTTTGATATTTTTAACGTAGGTAACCTTGTTAATAAAGATTGGGGTAGACAATATTTTGTAACTAACCAAGCTTTAACTGTAGTAAATTATGTTTCAAATGCAACAGTCCCTGCAAACGGTGGTTTTACCTTTAGAGCACCATCAAATAACTTAGGTTATCAAGCTTCTGGATTTGGTTCGGCATGGTCTGGTCAATTCGGAGTTAGATACTTATTTAACTAAGATCAACTCCTTTGTTAAAAACCCATTAGCTTAGCTAGTGGGTTTTTTTGTTTAAATCATATATCTTTATAGAAAGGTTAAAAATACAGTTTAATATGAAATCAATACTTTTTGGTGTGCTATTTATACTTTCTATTGTCTTTACTTCATGTAAGAAAGAAAAATTAGTTGTTAAGGAAGAAAAGGTTTTTTCACAAAAGGATTTTGTGCCAAGTAATCCAGAAATGGGAGGATGGAGTCTAAAATTGAGGCCAGATGGTAGTGCAGATATTGTGCCTTCTGGTGATATAGTGTATAGAGGAACCTATAAAATTAAAGGCAGATCCTTAAGTGTTGATACTGATCAAGCTGAAGATTTTGAGTTTAAAATAATTTCTGAGACAGAAATTAAGGAAAAGAAGTACGGCGTAATATTGATTATTAAATAATATCCAATTTTTCTTCGTTATCATTGTGTTTTGTATCTTGGAGTAAATTTAACCCATGGATCAGAAAATCATCAAACTCTACGATTCGTTTACCCACAGCGAAATCAATAGAAAAGACTTTATGAAAAAGTTGGCTGTATTAACTGGAAGTACAGCATTAGCCTTAGCTGCCTTACCGCTCTTGGAAAGTAATTATGCAGCTGCGGCATCCTTTTATTCAGACGAAATTGAGGTAGAGAATATAACTTTTCAAGGAGTAGAAGGCGAAATGAAAGCAGTTCTTGCTAAGCCAAAGGGGAAAAAGAAACTCGGTAGCGTGGTAGTTATTCATGAGAACAGAGGTTTAACCCCACATATTATTGATGTAACTAAGCGCTTAGCGGCAGAAGGTTTTATTGCTTTAGGAGTTGATGCCTTGTCGCCTTTTGGCGGTACACCCGAAGATGAGAACAAAGGGCGTGAATTAATTGGGAAATTAGATCCCAATAACAACGTACAGAATTATTTGAATGCATTAGCATATCTAAGAACGCATAAAGATGGTAACGGCAAAACTGGTTGTATGGGTTTTTGTTGGGGTGGTGGAATGTCGAATAAATTGGCAGTGATGGATCCTAAACTCAATGCAGCAGTTGCTTATTATGGTGCCCAAGCTAAAGCTGAAGATGTTTCCAAAATTAAAGCAAGCGTGATGCTACATTATGGCGGATTGGATGAACGAATTAATGCAGGTATACCAGCTTACGAACAAGCACTAAAAGAAAATAAGATAGATTACAAGGTGTATATTTATGAAGGTGTTAATCATGCTTTTAATAATAATACATCACCAACTCGGTACAACGAGCCTGCTGCTAAATTAGCATGGCAAAGAACAGTTGATTTGTTTAAGGCAAAAATAGGTTAGGTTATTCATCAAATGTTAAAGCTAGCGCTTCTAAAAGTGCTTCATGATTCTGTAATGAAGTATTTTGGTGAATGTTTTTAATGTTTAATTCGACTAAATTTATTTCGGCCTCAAGTATAGCGTTTATAATTTTGTAAGCCTCTGGAAAACCATTTAAAAAGTTAAACAATTGACGATAGTTTAAAATACTCATTAAGCAATCATCGAGTGCAACAATGCTATGTGTTGATGGGGTATTGGTAAAAAAACCGCACGGACAAATGAGCTGATTTGTTATCCAAAAACGTAACACTTGTCTATTTGGTTTAGATTGAGAGAGTGCAATGGCATTCCCCTTTTCTATATAAGATAATTGTTCGGGGATTCTTCCTCTCAGATAAATTATGTCGTTTTTTCGGTAAGTAATTTGTCGGCTAAGCTGCGATAAAATAAGGTTTAATGCAGGTTCATCTGTAGAAAGCAAGTTGTTTAAATAGGTGTTAAAAGTTAAGTTCTTCATGTAGAAATACTTTCTGGTTTAAACTCTACTATAGAAAAATGAATAGGCTTTCTTTGTGCTAAAAAATTGCTTGATTTTATGGCAGCATATTCAATAAAATGTTTATTCAGTTGCTCAAGATAATCTAACTCGTCTGGTGTTAGTTCAAATTTTGATTTTACCCATTTTTTAAAGTCTGTTCGCAAATTTAATACCTCAATTGCCAATTTAGGATCAGGTAAATCATATAACAGTTGTTGTAATTCTTTAATGCCTTTTTGGTGGAGTTGAAATTTCTTCATGGATTAAAACTACACTGAAAAATATAGCATTGGGAGATAGATGAAGTGTTTTTTGATGAAGCGGATAATATCAGTATTGAAGCGGTGTCATTATTTAAAAAGGGGTATAATTACGGTAGTGTGATTGAAAAGAATTGCTCTTCTTTGGATATTAAAATTTTCGATGCGAATCTTTGATCATTAAACCTTCGAAGGCAGCTTGAAAACAACAGAAAAACAAGAACCACTGAAAAACAAAAAACCTAATGAAACAGCTACTCAAAAAACAACGAAAAGTAATTACATTCTTGATTTGGACCCTTTGGATACCCATAATCTTATTTTGTGCCCATTTATTAATTGCAATGCGAAGCAATTCGATTTTCCCTTTTCTTATTCTGTCTATAGTTCTCTTTTTTATCCTAATTGTAATAGGGAAGATTTCGAACGAGTTAGAAAAGGAGAGCAACTACGCAGGTCGCATTTTTAAGCAATTTCTATACGGTTTTTTAATGCCCTCATTTTCATTGATCATTATAATTGTGCTTTACGATATATTTATTAATGATGATACAGTTCAAAGTATTCATTTACTTAAAGAATTATTAATTATTGCAGCATATTTATATTTTGTTAATTCATTTTATTTGGTTGTTCATATTGGTCAGAAATTTTCGATTCAACTTCTTCCCATCGAAGAAGAGAAATGCTATCACGATAAGGTAGTTGTTTATCATCAAGGTGCATATGGCCCAATTAATTTAATGGAAATTGCATTAATTGATCAACGGCATCAAATTAATTGGCTAGTTACTTTTAAAGAAGAAGAGCATATTTTGAACCTATCGCTAAATGCAATTAATGATATTTTAGGGGTAAAACAATTTTTTAAAATCAATAGAAGTCAAATTGTACATAAAGAGGCCATCGGTAAATTTAAAGCAGGAAGTTTTGGTAAAATAGAGCTAGCATTAAATGTGAATGCAATAAATGCTACTGTAAGTAAAGATCGAGCTAAAGAATTTAGAAAATGGTTTTATAGATAACTAAGTGTTTTTACTTTCTGACAATGGTAGTTAAAGATTTGCTTTGCGTTTTGGATAAGTTTACTGGCTGCTAAAATAAATTTTTCGAGTTCATTGTTGCTAATTTTATATGTTTGATCGTACCTTGATCTAATGTAGGCTTCTTGGATTGAGGTAAGTAATTTTATTTCTTTCTCTTCATCTTTGTCAAAAATACCAATTATTGTAGGAGCAAAATGACTTAGATGTTTTCGTAAAACCACCAAATCATGACATTTTACCTGTTTGCCTCTTAATGAAAGCAATAAACTCCTAAATGTAAGCTCACATGCTTGTTGAATCATGAAGCCAGATACGGTACATTCACTTTCGTTGGCAAGTGAACGCGCACCATTAAAAAAAGTTAATGCTTTTTGTATGTTTTGATTAAATAATTGTGTTGATGTATCGATTAGTTCCAAACATTTTTCAGTACTAAGTAATGGTAAGGCAATGTTTGTAGCATTTTTGTATAAACAGTTTTCAGGTGTGCATATGGCAGAGAAGTAGAGATGTCCTTTTGATAGAAATTCGTGGATGGTTGCATAAGTATAAACTGTGCAATTAATTTTTTTATGCCCTAAAACAGCGAAATCCAATAAGGTATGAATTTCATCAAAGGATTTATATTTGTATTGATCCATTACAATAATTAAATCTGTTCTAAATGCTGATGCGCGACTGCAAAAGATGTAAGATGCAGGGATAACCTCCTTAAGAAATCTTACTACTGGATGAATGGAATTAACTTTAGTAGCTGACTTTTCATATTTATACAAGAATTCGCAATTTTTCAGGACTAAATTTAACTCTTCATAGAACAAATAGGTAGATGGTATTGAAGGGTTTTCAGTAGGGTGAGGGATTACTTTTTCGAATAATGCTGCAATATTCTCTTGAACATATTCTATTGGATAATGCTTAAAAAAATTGCTTACCTGAAATTCGCTGGTTGCTTTTTGAATCGTTAAATCGTTAGTATAGGTTTGCATGCTGTTGTATTAATTAATGTTAGTAGTAGACGATTGACCTGATAGAGCTGGTTTAATAATAAGAAGAAATAAAGCTTCAATTATTTTTTGCAACTCTTCAAATTGACCAAAAATATAAGTGTGATCATTTAAGTTGGCTATACTATTCTTTTTGCTTAGCGCAGCCTCTAGCCACTCCTTTAGGCCATATCTTAATTGGTTTACGCGGTTAATAGTTAGGTTTTCGGTGCAAAAATCAAGTGGGTTTTCTCGATAGTGTGGAGGTAAAATTTGAATATCATATTGATTTTCTATTCTCGCTAAAAGCCAATGCCCAAATGTGTTGTGAAGTTTGGTGTAGTTGGTTGCTGGTTCATAAACTAATCTTGAAACTCCTATCAAATATCCTGAATGGATGAGCTGTATAAATTGATTGTGAATAAATAAAAGATCATTAGGATTTTCATAACTCCCTTGCTCGTTTAAGGCTGCTTTAAACCATTGCATAAGGTCTTCTTTATATTCGTTAAGGCTTGCAAAACTAAAAAACAACTCAATCATTAAATATGGATTATCTAAATATTCATCTTGGAGTAATAGCGGACAACTTAAGGCAAAATCATCGAAGGTGTGCTTATCATTTAATGATTGATAACTATTTTTACTAACTGAACGCTCATGAATTAGCCAACAAGCTTCAATCATTCTTTTTAAACTGGTATAGGTGGGGAATATAAGATTTATGTTTTTAGGTTTGCTTTGTGATGCCAAACCTTCATTAACCCAACTCTGTATAGCCTCTTTGTAAAAATCTAGTGTATGGTTTTTAAATATAGCAGACAAAGCAAGTAGCGGATTGCAAATCTCTTTGGTTCGTAAATAATTTGGATAAAAATTAAGGGCTTTTTGCTCTCTTGTGACAAAACTTTCAGGAATTTTTACAGATTCTTCGAAATAGAGTAGGTTTTTAGGAGCTATATGATGTAGTTCATAACATGCTGCTAGTAAATTTGAAAATTTAGCGGAAAAAAAGAGTAGATCCGAAGCGTTTAGATATTTTTTATGAGATTGATTAACAAGTACCTTTCCCATCCAGTAATCTAAAAAAATTAGATGATCTGATAGTTTTCTGCAGTCGAAGAAATCGTGGATAAAGTAGAGTAAAGTTTCTTCATTTGTTTGTTTTTCTTTTGCGATTGTTTCCATAATAGTTGATGTATTTATGATGAATTTGATAACTTGCATTGCCTTTACAAACGTATCGCTTTAATAAAGATATTCTTAATTTATATAGCCTATCTTATCAACATTTCATAAATGACTGAAAATCAAAGACTAAAAATTGCAATGGATATACTCCACTTTAAAACTCAAAAAGATTTTGCAAAGGCGCTTAATATTAAGCAAGGCTCAGTATCTGATGTGTTGCGTGGAAAGGATGGTATGGGTGTATCTAATGCAATTAAAGATAGGCTTGAATTTGTATATGGTATAAATAGAGAGTGGCTTACTGATGGTATTGGCGAACCACTACTAAGAAAAGGTCCAATAGTAATCGATCCCAAAGAAGGAGTTCCTTTTTACGATTTAAGTATAACCGACTCAAGGCTTGAAGATGTTATGATTACGGAAGAGGAGGTAGAATATTTTGTGAATTATAAACCTTTTAACGATTGTACAGCTTATTTACCTGTTTTTGGTGATAGCATGTACCCTAGGTATGCTTCTGGTGAAATTATAGCTGTAAAAGCAATTACAAATTTTGATGTACTTCAATGGGGCGAGGCCTATGTGGTGATAACCGATGCTTCAACAAACGGAATCAGAAGCATAAAAAATATACATGAACACGCTGATCGTACTAAACTAATTTTACGTTCTTCGAATCCCAATTTTAGGGGAGATACTATAATAGATAAAAAGAATATCAGTTCCTTGTTTATTATTAAAGGGAAAATTACAAGGAACTTAATTTAATTGTAGATAAAATTACCTTTATCGCTTGAAATAGTCACTTGTTTTTTGGTGCCCGTTTCAACACGTCCAACAATTTGTGCATCGATATTGAAGCTTTTTGAAATGTTAATAATTTCAAGAGCAATCGCTTCAGGAACATATATTTCCATACGATGCCCCATATTAAATACTTTATACATTTCTTCCCATGCGGTTCCCGATTGCTCATGAATGAGTTCGAATAAAGGTGGAACGGGGAATAAATTGTCTTTAATTACATGAATATCATCATTGATAAAATGAAGCACTTTAGTTTGTGCACCTCCACTACAATGTACCAGTCCATGTATATCTTTTCTGAACTGGGTTAATATCTTTTTAATTACCGGAGCATAGGTTCTTGTTGGTGATAGGACTAGTTTTCCAGCAGTAACGCTTTGTGAGGTAATTGGGTCAATTATAATCGGGTCAGTAAGATTTTTACCGCCAGAAAAAACCAAATCAAGTGGAACAGCTGGGTCAAAACTTTCGGGATACATCGCTGCCAATGTTTTTTCAAATACGTCGTGACGAGCAGAAGTTAAGCCATTAGATCCCATGCCTCCATTGTATTCTGTTTCGTAAGTAGACTTTCCAAAAGAAGATAGGCCTACAATTACATCACCAGCTTGAATGGTATGATTACTAATTACATCCTCACGTTTCATTCTGCAGGTTACCGTTGAATCGACAATAATGGTTCTCACTAAGTCGCCAACATCTGCGGTTTCGCCACCGGTAGAATAAATAGATATGCCCATTGTTCTCAATTCGGCCAGAATTTCTTCTGTTCCATTAATGATAGCGGCAATAACTTCGCCCGGGATTAAATTTTTATTACGGCCAATGGTTGATGATAACAGAATGTTTTCGGTTGCACCCACACAAATTAAATCGTCTAGATTCATAATGATTGCATCTTGTGCAATGCCTTTCCAAACCGAAATATCGCCTGTTTCTTTCCAATAGGTATAGGCTAAAGATGATTTAGTGCCAGCTCCATCTGCATGCATAATGTTGCAGTACTGCTCGTCGTTGCCTAAAATATCAGGGATAATTTTACAAAATGCCTGTGGAAAAATACCTTTATCAATATTTTTTATAGCAGCATGCACATCTTCTTTTGAGGCCGAAACGCCGCGTTGGTTATACCTATTATCGCTCATTGTTGCAAAGATAATGTTTTAGTCAGAAAGTCTAGTTAGAAAGGGAGGCTTACTAAAAAAAAAGCGCCCAAATTTAAAACCTGGACGCTCTTAACCTTAAAAATTAAAAAAATCTATTTTAAGAACAATAACTCTCTGAATTTTGGCAATGGCCAAACACTATCATCAACAATTTGTTCTAGTTTATCAGTGTGGTAACGAATGGTGTCAAAGTAAACTTTAACATTTTCGTCATAAGCAATAGCTTTATCGCGTGAATCTTCAATTGCATTGGTTTTTTTACGTTCTTCTAACATGGCATCGATATTGGTTTTAACAATACCAATATGTTTAGAAAGTTCGCTAATAATAGCTAATGGTGTAGCAATTGCTTCTTTGCTTAAGCCAAGTTCTTTTAATCCTTTGGCATTTTCTATCAACGTATTTTGATATGAAATAGCTGCAGGTAAAATTTGGCTATTGGTTACTTCACCCATTACACGGGCTTCGATTTGTAGTTTTTTATAGAAGCTTTCTAATAAAATTTCATGACGAGCGTGCAATTCACGTTTACTGAAAATATTTGTTTTGGTAAATAACTCAGTTGTTTTATCACTTACGTATGCATCTAACGCTTTTGGTGTAGTTTTTATGTTCGATAAACCACGTTTTTCTGCCTCATCTGCCCATTCTTGGCTATATCCATTTCCTTCAAAACGAATATCTTTTGATTCTTTGATGTATTTTTTAATAACTGTTAATAGTGCAACATCTTTTTTGTCGCCTTTTTTAATCAATTTATCTACATCAACTTTAAATTTAACCAATTGATCAGCAACGATGGCATTTAAAACTGTCATAGGGGCCGATGAATTTGCTGAAGATCCAACCGCTCTTAGTTCGAATTTATTTCCAGTAAATGCAAATGGAGAAGTACGGTTACGATCGGTATTGTCTAACAAGATTTGTGGTATTTTAGGAATGCCTAACCATAAGCCATTGTCTTCTTTTATTTTTTTACTTAAACGAGAATGTTCGATCTCGTCTAAAATTTCATCTAATTGTTGACCTAAGAAAATTGAAATAATTGCAGGTGGAGCTTCGTTTGCACCTAAACGGTGATCATTACTTACAGAGGTGATACTTGCTCTTAACAAATCAGCATGTTCATAAACCGCTTTAATTGTATTTACAAAGAAAGTAAGGAACATTAAATTGTTTTTAGGTGTTTTACCTGGTGCTAATAAATTTTTACCTGTATCAGTAATTAACGACCAGTTATTATGTTTACCAGACCCATTAATGCCTGCATAAGGCTTCTCGTGCAATAATACTTTAAAGTTATGGCGACGAGCAACTTTTTCCATTATATCCATTAACAATTGATTATGATCAATCGCTAAGTTTATTTCTTCATAAATAGGAGCACATTCAAATTGAGAAGGAGCTACCTCATTGTGACGAGTTTTTAAAGGAATACCTAATTTTAAAGCTTCATTTTCGAAATCAACCATGTACGCAAAAACACGCTCAGGAATAGAACCGAAATAATGGTCTTCTAGTTGTTGGCCTTTTGCAGAGATGTGTCCAAATAATGTACGTCCGGTTAACGCTAAATCTGGACGTGCATTAAATAATGCAAGGTCTACTAAAAAATATTCTTGTTCAATACCTAATGATGCATTTACTTTGGTGATGCCTTTATCGAAATATTGACAAACATCAACAGCAGCTTTATCCATTGCAGCTAAGGCTTTTAATAAAGGAGCTTTATAATCTAATGCTTCACCCGTGTAGGCTACAAATACGGTTGGAATGCAAAGTGTTTTACCTGCTGCACTTTCCATAATAAATGCAGGAGATGAAGGATCCCAGGCAGTATAACCACGTGCTTCAAAGGTATTGCGAATACCTCCATTTGGAAAGCTTGATGCATCTGGTTCTTGTTGAACTAAAGCGCTTCCGGCAAATTTTTCAATTGCACCATCGCCACTAGGTTCAAAAAATGAATCGTGTTTTTCGGCTGTTGAACCGGTTAATGGTTGAAACCAATGAGTATAATGCGTTGCGCCTTTTGCCATTGCCCAGGTTTTCATGGCTGAAGCAATTTGATTTGCATCTTCTTGATTAATTAATTCTCCCTGACCAATGCTAGAGATTAATTTTTCATAAACTTCTTTAGATAAGAAATCTCTCATCTTTTTCTTATCGAAAACGTTCGATCCGTAAAAATCAGAAATCTTAGTTGATGGGGCTTTAACTTCTGGAGAAATTCTTCCTTGAGCCTCTTTTAGCGCAATTGTTCTTAGACTTTTCATTAGCTTTTATATGGTTTTATCGGTGATGAAGCTGTCATGGGCATGATGGCTTCATTAGTTTGTTTAAATTTTTACCAAAAATATGATTTTATCTATAAAAAATCTAAAAAATGTTGATAAAAACGTTTAAATTTTAAATTTTGTTGAAAAAATTGATTGTTTTTTCGTGAAAAGTCTAATTTTTTATAAGAAATGAGTAAAAATTAAATTTTGATGAGGTGAATTGTAAAATTGAAACGAAAAAATAAATTTCATTTCTTTTTATGGAATTTAATGAAACTAACATCATAGTTAAAATTAACCCATACCGATATGCTAAACAACTCAAATTTATACGGCAACGAGTGGCTCGATGTTGTATTCAGTAATCGAAACAAAAATTATGGTGCTTATGCGCTTAGGTTACAATCTTCGGGCATTTTATTGAAATCGTTATTTATTGCAGCACCAGTATTTATTTTGCTCTTTATGGGGCCAGCCATTTATGGTAAAATATTTCCAACACCAATCCCCGACCGCCAAGTAGATGTTGTAATTACAATTAAGGAGCCCATTCATGAGCTAAAAAAAGAAGAGCCTAAAAAGGAAGAAGCGAAAAAGGAATTGCCTAAAGCAGCGCCAATACAACAAAAATTAAAAACGATAATTTTTAGTTCCAATATTGTGGTCGTAAATAAAGAGGTTGCAGATCCACCCACAACTGATGAAGTTAACACTGCTATAATTGCGAGTGTAAATCAGGAGGGTGCAGAAAGTAAGGGCAATGTGCAATTGCCTAGTAGCTCAGATGGTGGTAATGGAGGTACTGCACCAGAGGGAAACGGCAATGAAATTTATAATGCTGCTGGTGTCGAATCGTATCCTGAGTTCCCAGGAGGAATGGCGGCTTGGGCAAAATTTATTCAGAAAAACTTGAGATATCCATATGCTGCACAAGAAAGTGGTGCGCAAGGAAAAGTATACCTAAACTTCGTTGTTGAAAAAGATGGGTCTATAACTGATGTAAACGTGGTAAAAGGAATTGGATATGGATGTGATGAGGAAGCTGTACGCGTAATTAAAAGATCACCTAAATGGAAAGCTGGTTTACAAAATAACCAAGCAGTTCGCGTTAGATACAGTATGCCGATTGGGTATGTGCTTAGTAACTAGTTTAACCCCACTCCTCATACCACATTTGAAATTGTAGTAACAACCATATTTTTTTTGCGTTGTTAATGCTGCTATTTCGGTAAAATGCGGCCTTTATTTTTAATACTTCAGCCACATTTAAGAGTCGATGTTTATTTAATTGATCAGCATTAAGATAGCTTTCAATATATGGTTTAAAGCACGTTTTTAGCCAAGAGGGGAGAGGGATAGTAAATCCCCTTTTGGTTTCGTCCATTAAAGTCTCAGGTACATATTTATGGGTAATCTGCCTTAATAGATACTTGTTCTTGCCATTTCTAATAAACCAATGGTCATCAAGTTTTGATAAATAGCTAACCAAATCTGCTTTTAAAAAGGTGTCTCGGTTGTCAATTCCATAATACATTAAACACTTATCACCTTTGTAAAGTAAATTATTGGGCAGTGTATTTTCGAAATCATATTCAAGTAAATCCTTTAGCGTTTTTTCTCCTTTTTTCTCCCTGATGGTAAAGTAATTTGCATGATTAAGTAATTTTTCGATCTCTTGATGCGTAAAACAAGCGCTTATACTTTGATATTTACTCAATAAATGGCTTTCTTTTATCACCTCCTGCGTTTTGGCTGAGGCATAATTAAGGGCCATGTTAAATACACCTTTTAAATAGCTTGGAATTTGATGAGGCAAGGCATTTAAAGCAAGTGCTTTTTTGTAAGATCTATAGCCGCCAAAAAGTACATCGCCACCTTCGGCACCTAATAATACTTTTACTTCATGATGTACATTTTTAGCAATAAACAAGAAAGGTAAAGCACCACTGTCTCCAATAGGCTCTTCAAAAATAGCCGGCAGTTTTTCTAAGATTTCGCACGCTTGCTTTTGATTGAAATAAAATTCTTTATGGTTAGTTTTTAGATGTTCGGCAATCTTTTTTGCTTTAGGTGCTTCGTCAAATTTGCTATTTTCGAAGCCAACTGTAAAGGTTTTGATGCGTTTACTTTGGTTTTTTTGCAGGATAGCCGCTAAAGTAGCGCTATCGTATCCGCTACTAAGCAAAACGCCAGAAGGTACATCAGCAACATTTCGTTTAAGTATCGATTCGGTCAATAACTCCTCAACACGTTCAATTACCTGGTTTTCATCATTTGAAGGTTCTTCTTCATTGTTTTTTGAAGAAGCCAGTATTGGTGTGTCATAACTATTGCCGCTATGTAAGTCGATCACTGTTAATGTTCCTTTTTTAAATTGATATATTTCTTGATAAATTGTATCGTTGCCAATAAAATAACCATACCTAAAATAGGTGGAGATTGCGTTTCTATTAATTTTTTTATCAATATTTGGATAGTTCAATAAGGCCTTTATTTCGGAAGCAAAGGCATAAAATCCTTTTATTTTATAATAAAATAAGGGTTTTGTTCCTATTGAGTCTCGGGCTATTAAAAGTTGGTTAAATTTTCTATCGAATAGGGCAAAGGAGTACGAGCCATCTATTTTTTCGAACATTTTTTGACCCCATTTTTTATAACATTCTAATAGTACTTCCGAATCGGTTAAGGTTTTAAAAATGATTCCATATTTAATTAACATTTCGCGAAGTTCGATATAGTTGTAGATAGTGCCATTGAGTGTTACACTATAAAAGCCGCAATTAGAAGTAATGGGTTGGATAACCTTCCCATTTTTATCAATGGTAGTTAATTGTTGATTGGCTAAGGCTATCGTAAAGTGATTGTTTTGCTCAAAAACAACTCCGCTTCCGTTACCACCACGGTGTTGTAAAGTAGCGGATGCATCTTTAAGGTTAATTTCGTTTAAGGAATGAGTATTGTCAACAAAGCCGGTTATGCCACACATGCTCTCCTTGAATAAAAATTTCCCATACCCGTTCCTTTGTTTAATATTTGGCCAAGAAAATTCTTGTAAAAGAAATTTCTTGGATTACAAAACTACAAATATTTAGGTAACTATAATAATAAGAGGTGATTAAAATAAATAGTTTGGGGTTTGGCGTTTGGCGTAAAGCGGTTAATGAGTTCGACTCCAAAACGCTTAGCGCTCAACGCTTAACTCCGAGCTTCTATCCACTCTCTAGCATTTACAAAGGCCTCTATCCAAGGCGACACCTCATCTTTACGCCCCTTAACATAATTTGCCCAGTGCCATTGAAACAATGAGCGCTCGATATGCGGCATCATCACTAAATGACGGCCTGTTTCGTCGCAAATCATTGCAGTGTTAAAGTCAGAACCATTCGGATTAGCTGGATAATTTTCATAAGCGTATTTAGCAACAATCTGATATTTATCTTCTGTATATGGAAGCTTAAATCGGCCTTCGCCATGCGATACCCAAACACCTAAGGTACTTCCTACTAAGGTAGAAAGCATTACTGACTTGTTTTCTTGTATAGTTAGAGAAGTAAAAATGCTTTCATGCTTTTGACTTTCGTTATGTAGCATTTTTGGTTTTTCTTCGTGATTTTTATTAATGAGTCCAAGCTCTATAAAAAGCTGACAACCGTTACAAACCCCCACTGAAAGGGTATCAGGGCGATTAAAAAAGTTTTCTAAGGCTATTCTAGCTTTTTCGTTATACATAAAAGCACCTGCCCAACCTTTTGCCGATCCTAACACATCTGAATTCGAAAAACCTCCAACGGCACCTATAAATTGAATATCTTCTAAGGTTTCTCTTCCCGAAATTAAATCGGTCATATGTACATCTTTTACATCAAAACCTGCTAAATACATTGCATTTGCCAGTTCGCGTTCAGAATTACTCCCTTTTTCGCGAATAATTGCCGCCTTTGGTCGTGGTTTGCTCAAATCGATAACTGGCTTTTTACCATCGAAATGGGAAGGGAATTTATAAGTTAAAATTTGATTTTTATAATTGTCAAATCGTTCTTTTGCTTTAACTGCACCACTTTGCTTTTTATCCAATAAGTAAGAAGTTTTAAACCAAACATCACGTAAATGATCAATATCGAAACTGAAATTGGCGGTTACATTTTTTATCTCCAGAGTAGCTGACGAGCTTACTTCACCAATTTTAACACAGTTGATATCATTTCTTTCAAATACAGCTTCCACATCAGCTGATGCTTGAAACACTAGACCAATATTTTCTGAGAACAACAGCTTGATGCTATCTTCTTCGCCCAAGGCTGATAGATCAAGTTTAGCACCTAAATTACGATCGGCAAAACATAATTCTAAAAGAGTAGTAATTAATCCCCCACTACCTATATCGTGCCCAGCTTGTATTTTATCTTCTTTAATAAGTTGTTGAAGTGTATTAAACGTATTTTTAAAGGCTACAGCATCGTTAACATCTGGGGTTTCGCTGCCAATTTTATTCAATATCTGTGCAAAGGATGAACCACCTAATTTGTAGCCGTCGTTCGAAAGATTGATGTAATAAATTGAACCGCCATCTTTTTGTAATACAGGTTCTACTACTTTTGTAATGTCATTGCAGTTCGCACCAGCGGATATAATTACGGTTCCGGGAGCAATTACATCACCATCGGCATATTTTTGCTTCATAGATAATGAATCTTTTCCAGTTGGGATGTTAATGCCCAGTTCTATTGCAAAATCTGAACAGGCTTTTACGGCATCGTACAACCGTGCATCTTCACCTTCATTTTTGCATGCCCACATCCAGTTTGCTGAAAGTGATACACTCTTTAAACCGTCTTTTAGAGGCGCCCAAACTAGGTTTGACAGCGACTCGCCTATTGCAATTCTGCTTCCTGCTGCGGCATCAATTAAGGCCGAAATAGGGGCGTGACCAATAGATGTTGCAATTCCTTCTTTTCCATTAAAATCTAATGCCATTACGCCGCAGTTATTTAATGGTAATTGGAGTGGACCAGCACATTGTTGTTTTGCTACTCGTCCGCCTACACAACGGTCTACTTTATTGGTTAGCCAATCTTTACAAGCAACTGCTTCTAATTGTAAAACCTGTTCTAAATATTCATTTAATTTTGAAGAATCGTAATTAATGGCTTTATAGTTCCGGTCAATTTTTTTATCTTCCATTACCACCTTTGGCGAACTTCCGAACATGTCTTCTAACGCCAGATCCATTGGTTTGTCTCCAGTTTTTTCCGATTGAAAGGTGAAACGATGATCGCCAGTTACTTTGCCCACCGTATACATTGGTGAACGTTCGCGATCGGCTATTTTTTGTAAGGTAGCGGTATGTTCTTCGCTGATCACCAACCCCATTCGTTCTTGTGATTCGTTGCCAATAATTTCTTTGGCAGAAAGGGTGGGGTCACCTACGGGTAATTTATCGAGATTTATTTTTCCCCCAGTTTCTTCTACTAGCTCTGATAAACAGTTTAAATGCCCGCCAGCACCATGATCGTGAATGGAAACGATAGGGTTAAAATCACTCTCAACCATACCGCGTACTGCATTGGCTGCTCTTTTTTGCATTTCTGGATTGGAGCGTTGAATAGCATTTAACTCAATTCCAGATCCATGTGCACCTGTATCGGCTGATGAAACGGCTGCGCCACCCATTCCAATTCTATAATTTTCGCCACCTAAGATTACGATGTTATCGCCTTCTTTTGGTTTTTGTTTTTGTGCTTGAGATGCTTTTCCATATCCAACTCCACCTGCAAGCATTATTACTTTGTCGTAACCTAACTTTCTATCATGCTCATCGTGTTCGAATGTTAGCACAGAACCTGTAATTAAAGGTTGGCCAAATTTATTTCCAAAATCGGTTGCTCCATTGGAGGCTTTGATTAGGATGTCCATTGGCGTTTGATACAGCCACTGTCGTTCTTCTACACCTTTTTCCCATGGTCGGCCTTCCTCTAAACGTGATAAGGCTGTCATGTAAACCGCTGTGCCTGCTAAAGGTAATGAGCCTTGTCCGCCAGCCAGCCTATCTCTAATTTCTCCTCCCGAACCTGTTGCTGCACCATTAAATGGTTCAACCGTTGTTGGGAAATTATGGGTTTCTGCTTTTAATGAAATAACCGATTCGAAATTGCTAGTGGTATAATAATCGGGCTCATCGGCACGTTTTGGAGCAAATTGTTCAACTTTTGGACCTTTTATAAAGGCTACATTGTCTTTATATGCAGAAACAATGTCGTTTGGATGAGTTTCAGAAGTTTTTCTGATTAATTTAAACAAGGATGTAGGTTGTTCAACTCCATCAATCACAAACTTGCCATTAAATATTTTATGTCTACAGTGTTCAGAATTAACCTGCGAGAAACCAAATACTTCAGAGTCGGTTAATGGACGTTCTAATTTGGTAGCTAAAGAATTAAGATATTCTACTTCTTCATCACTTAATGAAAGCCCTTCTTGCTTATTGTAGGCAGCAATATCTGTGATTTCTAGAATGGGCTCTGGTTTAATATCTATGGTGAAAATTTCTTGACCTAGAATGCTGTATTTTTGAGAAAGCATGGGGTCGAAAGCTGTAAAATCAGCTTCAACTTTTTCAAATTCTTCAATTCTGATAATGCCCTCAATCGCCATGTTTTGGGTAATCTCTACGGCATTGGTACTCCAGGGGGTGATCATTGCGGCACGTGGACCAACAAAAAAACCGCTCAATACGGTTTCGTTTTGTAATTTGGCACCGCCGAACAACCATTCTAATTTTGTAACATCAGTTGAGGAAAGGGCTTGTTCTGTTTGTAAAACAAAAACCGCATTGGATTGATTGATAAAGAAATGAATCATGCTTTTATTTTGAAGATGCAAATTTAGGGTTTTTTAGTGAAAGAATTATGGAATTTTGAAGGATAAAATTATGTTTAACCGCATTCACCACATTGCTATTATTTGTTCGAACTACGATGTTTCGAAAGATTTTTATGTGAATAAATTGGGATTTAAAGTGCTGGCTGAAGTGTATCGGGCAGAAAGACAATCGTATAAATTAGATTTGGCAATAAATGAGGTCTATCAGATTGAATTGTTTTCTTTTCCTGATCCTGCACTGCGTCCATCGAGGCCAGAGGCTACAGGTTTAAGGCATTTAGCTTTTGAAGTTAATGATGTGGTATTGGTGAGTAAACAGCTTAATGAAAAGGGAATTGTAACGGAACCTATTCGTGTTGATGAGTTTACGGGAAAGAAATTTACTTTTTTTGCCGACCCTGATGGTTTACCGTTGGAGATTTATCAAAGTCAAATTCAAGGCTAAACAGGATGTTTATGAGCTGGGATAGGCTCTTTTCAACTTGATTGTTTACCGATTGTAGAAGTTGGTGCAGATTTGAGGAAACAAAAATCGAAACCATGAAATTTATATTTACCATTGCTTTAATCGCGCTTAAATTAAGTTGCATTGCACAAAAGCAACCTACCCCCTCTGCTTTTTATAGAGATACAGCCATTTATAGTGGTGTGATTAAAGGATATTCGTCAAAATCTAGTACAATTAAAGGCAAACTCTACATAAACGACATTTTAAAGGGTTTACAAAGAACCAGTCAGTTCGAGATTAAAAAAGACGGTACTTTTTCGGTAAAGATCTTATTAAATCATCCTCAAGATATCATAATATCTATACCAGGCTTTATGGGTTCTGTGTATATGGAGCCAGGAAGGAAACTTTTTCAATCTGTTGAGACTAAAAAAAATAGTTTTGGCTCAACAGAAACTGTTTCTACTTTCGCTGGCGCATTAGCTAAAATAAACACCGAATTGGTAAAGGCTAGAGATCAATATCAACGTTTTGTTTACACGCAGGATGAGGTGAAGGCCAACCCGCTATTTTTTGAAGAACTCTTGGTGAGCCAAATGAACAAGCTAAAGAAATACAGTGATAGTGTGGCTTTAAGTAATAAGGCGTTCGTATTTTTAGCTGTCAATATTAAAATAGCTATCCTACTTCGGTATGCGGGGTATGTAAACGAGCCTGCCAGTGCAGTCACAACAGAACGCTTGGATTTGTTTAAGGAATGCCTAAAAAAATCATCTTTAAATGATCCTTCCAATCTGTTAAGCGTTAATTATAGGTACCTAATTGGTCGGCTAAGGTATTCTAAAATAGGGTTGCCTTCTACGAGTAGTGAACAATGGATTAAAATTGTAAAAAGCTTTCCTGAGGCTACCAAATTTACAGCTAAAGAACGGCTTGAATTTGAAAAGGTGGAGAATATGGAGCACTATCAGTCGTTTAGAGATTCTCATCCACAGTATGTGGGTCGCCTCAGCTCATTTTCTACAGAAAGAGAGGCGTTAAATCGAATCGGTGCACTAAAAACTAGACTTGGTGTGCCCGAAGGATTGATGTATGATATCATGCGCATTCAAACATTTTCGAGCCTATTGGCCGATTTTTTTATCCCTTTTAGTGATCAGAAATTAACGGAAGCGAATAAACTCTTAAGTACTCCATTTTTGATGAACGATTTGCAGTTGCAAAATAACGAGATCAAGTCGAAAATACGAGCAAATAAATTACGTGCTAAAAATGCAAATGTACTAGCAATTAATACATGGGAGGGGGTCTTAGAAAAGTTTAAGGGCAAGGTAATTTATGTCGATTTTTGGGCAACTTGGTGCGTGCCCTGTAGAGAGGATATAGTAGAAATTACCCCGGTAAAAGAGGAATTAAAGGACGATAATATCGCTTTTGTCTATATTACCAATCAAACATCGCCCATAGAGAGTTATGAAAATAGTGTGCCAGCAATTAAGGGGAATCACGTGAGGTTAAGTACTTCGGAGTGGAATAGGATAAGTGTGATGTTTGATATATTAGGTCTTCCACACTATCTGCTTATTGGAAAAGAGGGCCAGGTAATCGAAAATAAAGTATCATTTGATGGGGTCGATGAACTGAGGAAAAAGCTTCTGAATTCGCTAAAACTATAATTTTCTTGTAAATTAAATCAAATATTATGAAAATACTTTTAAGCTCTTTTTGCCTCTTATTTATTCCCCTTTTTGTTTTTTCACAGCGAACCACTATTGCTAGCGATGAGTATGGCAATCAAATGCATTACACGGTTACAGGTTTTAAATCGAAGATGATTCTTAATGTAACTGTTGATAAAAATACAAAATTCATAAGCCCTTTTAACCAGTTGCCAAATGATTCATTAGGGAGGATGATGTTCTTGGTTGGTACAGAAACGGCGACAGTAACTGCGCGACTTCGGAAGGATAGCCTAAGTTATTACAGATATAGCATTATCGAAAATGATACGGTAGTAAAGGTTTGGAACGAAAAACTAACTAAGGTGAGCTTCGTTTGGAATGAGCGTAGTTCGTGGCCAGGATTTTTAACTATGGATTTTGGGGTTAGCAATATAAAAGGGAAAAAAATTACAGTTAAATTTTATCGGCTGCCAAAGGTTGAAGAGGTGAGTACTGTGGTCATCTACAACAAATCACTTCCTAAACCGAAGTTATCGAAGGCCTTGTTTTGGTCGAGAAATGGAAAGCCACATCGGTATGATTATTTAGCTTTAAAGGGCGGGGAACATTTGAAACTAACTGATTCAGCCGTGGGGATATTTATTACAAAACCTAAAACGGATATCGATTTTATTCAACGTGTATTGTTGAAGTATAAAAAAGATGGTAAAACTTATACCAGGAGTGTTGGCAACAACTGGCGATATAATGGTGAAGATGGGGAACCCACCATGCTTATAGAGCCCATAAATTTTAGCAGCCCTGGCGAATATGAGCTCTTGCTTCAAAATTACGTCGAAGAATATAGGGGCTTTAAATCAAAAGATCCGGTTTCAATTCTAAAATTTACTGTCGCTCAGCCACCCACCCAGTTTTCTACAATCGAAGTTCTTGCTGTGGTGTTTGCGGTTTGTGGGGTGGCTGTGTTCGCCCTATTACTGATTCGTCGCTCAAATAAAAAGAAGCAAATTCAACTTAGCTTAAAAGCAGAAGCTGCAAAAAGTGAGTTAAATGCCGTTCGGGCACAGCTTAATCCCCATTTCGTGTTTAACGCGTTAAGTGGGATCCAAAACCTGATGAACAACAATGCGATAGAGCAGGCAAATAATTATCTTGGAAAGTTTGCAAATTTAACACGGCAAATTTTAGACGATCGTGAATTGATCACCATTGAAGATGAGGTTAAACTCTTAAAGGATTATTTAAGCATGGAGCAATTGCGGTTTCCATTTGCTGTTCAGTTTAATATAGATAAGCACGAAAACATTACATATACCGAGATACCAACGATGCTTTTACAGCCCTTTGTAGAAAATGCGGTAAAACATGGAGTAGCTTCTCAAACCGGGAGGGGTGAAATAATAGTAGATGTGTTTAAAGAACAGCAAAATATAGTACTTATGGTGAAAGATAATGGTAAGGGTTTCGAACGATCGGCCGATAGTAAAGGTCTAGGTTTGAAATTGAGCGAAAAAAGGATAGCTTTATTGAACGAAAATTATAAAACTTGTCCGATTGAACTTAATATCAATTCGTCATCAGGTACAACTATTCGCATTACCTTAACTAACTGGTTAACATGAAAGCAATACTCGTTGATGACGAGCAATCGAATATTGATAATATCACCGCATTGCTGAAGAAGTATTGCCCTCGGGTAAGCATTTTAGCTTCAGCCACCACTGTTTTTGAAGCAGAACAACTCATTAATCAGCATAAACCAGATATTTTATTTTTAGATATTCAAATGGGAGAACAAACAGGATTTGATCTCTTAGCTTTAATTGTAAAGAAAAATTTTGAAGTAGTTTTTATTACCGCATTTGATAAGTATGGAATTGAAGCCATAAAATTTGCGGCGCTCGATTACCTATTAAAACCCGTTGTAATTGCCGAATTAGTATTAGCGGTAAACAAAGCAGAAGATAAGATTGCAACGCGAGATAAAAATCAACAGCTACAGTTTTTACTTAATCATATTAAAAGCGGAGAACAATCTCCAACAAAGATTGCATTGCCACAGTTGCACGAGATTAGATATGTGCCAGTTAATGAAATTTTGCGCTGTGAGGCCGATAATTCTTATACTTTTTTTTACCTTTCGAGCGGTGAACGCATTTTGATTTCGAGGTCTATTAAAGAATACAATGATTTATTAAAGCCTCTAGGTTTTTTACGTGCACATCAAAGCCATTTAGTAAACAAAATTTTTGTTAAAAGTTGGCTAAAAGAGGATGGGGGTTGTTTGTTGTTATGTAATGGTGATAAGGTGCCGGTATCGAGGCCCAATCGAAATCTAGTGCAGCAAGCACTAAGCTATGGATAAAAATATTTTCAAATTTAAGCAGTTCGAAGTAGACCAAACCGGTTGCGCCATGAAGATAAATACCGATGGGGTATTGTTGGCCGCTTTAGCTGATGGTAAGGGTGATGAGAATATACTCGATGTTGGTACAGGAACAGGGGTGATTGCGCTAATGTTGGCGCAGCGTTTCGAACTGGCAAAAATCCATGCTGTAGAAATAGATGCAGAGGCATCGGCAACTGCCGAAAAAAACTTTAAAAATTCTGTCTTTAGCGATCGATTATCAATCAGTAATATAGCTATTGAAGATTTTAGTTGGGTTAAATCCTTCGATTTAATCATTAGCAATCCTCCTTATTTTGTAAATGATTTGCGAAACGCTGAAGAAAAAAAAGGAATTGCCCGACATGCTAACGATGAGTTTTTTGCCAACTTATTAGCAAAGGTTGATGAACTTTTAGCGCCTAATGGATGTTTTTGGTTTATTTTACCTGTTAAGCAGGCAACATTACTTAGTAAAGAAGCGCATCGATATGGATTAACTGTTTCGAAGCAAATTTTAGTACATTCAGATCAATCGAAACCTGCCTTTAGGTGGATAATATGCTTAAGCCGCTTTAAAAATGAAGCGGAGATTGAGCATTTTTATATTTATGAAGCGGAGAAGGTGTATACAGAGGCTTATAAATTGTTGCTTAAGGATTTCTTTTTGGGGTATTGAGGCTAGCAAAGTCATTCAGATAATTTGTAGTTTTGGACATCAAACATAACTTCAACTACATATGAAACCCACGCTACCTTTATTGCTGTTCTTACTCATTTCAATTTCATCGTTCTCACAGGTTAAAAAACAAGAAACTTCACTTCACAATTTAGCTGGTATAGATTCATTACTGGATCGAGTTTTAAAGGATCAACATGCTGCTGGTTTTGCAGTTGCAGTGGTAAAAGGCAACGATGTGATTTACAGTAAAGGTTTTGGTTATCGTGATGTTGAAAATAAAAAGCTAGTTACTCCAAATACACTTTTTGCCATAGGTTCAAGCACTAAGGCATTTACAGCATCGCTACTCGGTTTGCTCGAGAAAAATGGTAAATTAAAATTAGACGATAAAGCAACAAATCATCTTCCATCTTTACGTTTTTATACTGACGAGATGAACAATCAGATTACTATACGCGATTTAATGGCGCATAGAACCGGACTTACCCGGTACGATTATTCTTGGTTATTATTTAACACTTCTAATAGAGATAGTATTATTGCTCGTGTTAAATACATGGCGCCTGCTGCGGGAGTTCGTCAGAAATGGTTCTATAATAATTTTATGTATTTGGCACAGGGGATGATCGTAGAAAAGATAAGTGGTAAAACCTGGGAACAAAATATCAAGGAAAAGTTCTTTGATCCTTTAGAAATGACACGCTCAAATACTGATATTTTTACTTTCCAAAATGATAGTGATGCTGCATTACCGTATGTAACTATTAAAGATAGTGTGATTAAAAAGATAGATTATTATAATATTAACGGAATGGGTCCTGCGGGAAGCATCAATAGCAGTGTAAATGATATGGCTAATTGGTTAAAGGTGTGGATTAGTGGCGGATACTATAATAAAAAGGAAATATTGCCAAATACCTACATTGGCGAGGCTGCAAGTTCTCAGATGGTTATGAATGGTGGATTGCCTCGTGAGCACAAAGATGTATTTTTCGAAACTTACGGATTGGGATGGATGCTTGAATCGTATCGTGGTCATTATCGGGTAGAACACGGGGGTAATATCAATGGTTTTTCGGCCAATGTAGCATTCTTTCCTACAGATGGGATAGGTATCGTCGTTTTAACGAACCAGAATGAATCGGCAGTACCTTCTATAGTTACCAGTTCAATTGCCGATCGACTTTTAAAATTGAAACCGATAGACTGGAATGGTGAAGCAGCAGCACGTGCAAAAACAGCTAGTATAAACGAAAAACAAATAGCTAAGAACACTAAAAAAGAACCAATTTTAAATACTAATCCTTCACATGTGCTAAAAAATTATATAGGTTCATTCGAAAACCCTGCTTATGGCTTAATTAAATTAACAGAAAAGAAAAATACGATTTACGCTAGTGCAGGCGAAAATAAGTTGCTGCTAAAACATTTGCATTATGATGTTTTTGAACCTCGTTCTGTAAATAAAAATGGTGTTGTGGATACTGCGTCAAGTAAAATGCTATTTAATTTCTTAAGTAATAATGAGGGGAAAATAAGTGGTTTAACCATTCAGCTTGATGCAGATAGAGAACCAGTTTTATTTAATTTCAAACCAGAAATAAAGACTTTAACCCCAAAAGAACTCGAGAATTTTACGGGAGAATATGCCTTAGGTCAGGTTGTAGTTAAGGTTTTCCTAAAAGGAAACACTTTGTTTGTGTTTGTTCCCGGTCAGCCAGAATATGAAACCGAATATGTTAATAATGATACTTTTAACTTAAAAACCTTAAATGGTTATAGTGTTAAATTCGAGGCGATACCCAACAAAAAAGCTCCTTCTTTATCATTTATACAACCTAACGGTACTTTTAAGGCAATAAGAAAAAATTAATGAAAACAATCGGCTTACTTTCAGATACACATGGTTATTTAGACGATGCCGTTTTTAAGCACTTTGATCAATGCGATGAAATATGGCATGCTGGCGATTTTGGAGCAGATGTTGCTGAGCCATTAGCCGCTTTTAAACCCTTGCGTGGGGTATATGGAAATATTGACGATAACCGTATCAGAATCGACTATCCAGAGCATTTGCGCTTTAATTGTGAGGGAGTAGATGTTTGGATGACTCACATTGGTGGATATCCTAATCATTATGCACCTCAAGTGAAGAAAGAAATTTACACTAAGCCGCCGATGTTGTTTATTAGCGGACATTCTCATATTTTAAAAGTTATATACGACGAGAAAATTAAATGTTTGCATATTAACCCCGGTGCGGCAGGAAAACACGGATGGCATAAAGTAAGAACTTTGATTCGTTTTTGCATTTCGGAAGAAAAAATACATACCTTAGCGGTCATAGAATTAGGGAATAGATAACGTAAAAAGTACACTAAGTAGGTATGTCTGGTATAAAAACATTAGGTCAATTCATCATCGAGAAACAGGCCGATTTCTCTTATGCAAAAGGGGAGCTTTCGAGATTATTGAGAGATATCGGTATTGCTTCTAAAATTGTAAACAGGGAGGTTAACAAAGCAGGGTTAGTTGATATTTTGGGTGATGCAGGAACCACAAATATTCAAGGTGAAGGGCAGAAGAAATTAGATGTATATGCAAATGAGCAGTTTATTTCTGCTTTAACGAGTGGGGGAGAATGCTGTATTGTGGCCACTGAAGAAGAGGATGACTTTGTAAGAATTGATTCGCCAGTTTCTCAGAATGCTAAATATATAGTTTGTATTGATCCTCTAGATGGCTCATCTAATATTGATGTAAATGTAGCTGTTGGTACTATTTTTTCAATTTACAGAAGAAAATCTGTGGAGGGTAAAGCTACATTAGCAGATGTATTGCAAAAGGGAACAGAACAAGTTGCTGCGGGTTATGTAATCTATGGTTCATCAACCATGTTGGTATACACCACAGGTAAAGGAGTGAATGGGTTTACTTTAGATCCTTCTATTGGCGAATTTTGTTTATCGCACCCAAATTTGAAAATACCTCAAGACGGTACGATTTACTCGATTAATGAAGGAAATTATGTGCATTTTCCTGAAGGGGTAAAAAAATATCTAAAATATGCACAGGTTGAAGATTTAGTAACCAATAGGCCCTATACTTCAAGATATATTGGATCTATGGTAGCAGATATTCACAGAAATTTAATTAAAGGGGGGATATATATGTACCCAACTACGGCAGCTTCACCAAACGGAAAGTTAAGGTTGTTGTACGAGTGTAATCCGATGGCATTTATTGTAGAGCAAGCTGGTGGTACAGCATCTGATGGCTTAAATAGGATTTTAGAGATTGAACCAACCGAGCTTCATCAACGTACTTCAATTTTTATTGGTTCGCCCAAAATGGTGAAAATGGCTGAAATTTTAATGGAAGAATATTCTCCTGTTAAGCCTTTAGCTGATTTGCAAACTTCCTAAATACATACTATTACTTCTATTTTTTCGATCATCGGTAACAAAAGCTAAATAAATGTGAAATTCAGATCCAATATCTGCTTTAGTAAGCTTATATGTTGCTGTGCCAGCTTCTCTCCGAGCAGCAGCAGTATTTTCATGATGAAATCGCCTTTTTATGTTGTAAAGCAAAATCATAGCTAAATCATTAAAGGCATACGTGCCTTCTGTGCTCCAAGTGATTACCACTTCTTGATTATCTGTACAACTGGCGCTTGCTGTATGTGGAAGTGATTGAGTTCCGAAGCTTACCAACGCCAAGGCTGGATTAATAAAGAATTCATTGTTTTCATCTATTTGAAGTGCATGTTTGTGGTTATAAGACTTGGCGGCTACAAACCCTTCGAAAGTTGGCTCATAGTTCATAAATCCGATGCGCAAAAATGGGGTTAGCGGTTGCAACCACTGTTGGGAACAGGCAAACTTTTTCCTGTTTATTAACTGTTTTTCAGTAGGATTATCAGTTTGGTTTTCATTAAGCGACCTAAGCACCATTTGACCTTTTAATTCATAAACGACACCATTGCCCACTTTACCGCTAAATTTCCCGAAAATGCTGTTTTTAATAATTGCCATGGTTTTTTTATACAAAATAGTTAATATAAATACTATTTCCAAACATCAATTTTGGTTTTTATAAAGATGCTATAGGGTATTATTAGGGATTTTATATATATTAAGACCCTAGATTATCCCTATAAAGTCCCTAGTAACTCCCTTAAAATAATACTTTGAGTATATTTTGATACTATACTAAAAGTACTTTTTCAGCTATAAATAACTAGCATTTTATTATTGGATTTTTCCGATTTTAAGTTAAAAAACAGTAAATTCGTATAAAAAATTAACATTATGAAAGCAATTCTTAAATCAATAGCCGTGCTTTTTGTAGCATGTGTTTCAATTAATGCGCAAGCGCAAGAAGCTAAGCCAAAGCCTAGTCCAGCAGCAACAGAAACTGGGAAAATAAAAGATGCAACCATTACTATTGCCTATAGTAGCCCTTCGGTAAAAGACCGTAAAATTTGGGGAGGTTTAGAGCCTTTCGATAAAGTTTGGAGAGCTGGAGCAAATGATGCTACTACTTTTGAAGCGGATAAAGACATTAAAGTACAGGGTAAAACTTTGCCTGCCGGGAAATATAGTTTCTTTTTAATTCCGAAAGAATCTGGAACTTGGACAGCAATTTTTAACAGCGAAGCGAAACAATGGGGTGCTTTTAAATATAATCAGGAAAAAGATGTGTTAAGAGTTGATGTTAAAACAAAGGCGCTTGCAGAAAAACAAGAGAAATTGGTATATAAAATTAACAAAGATGGTTTCTCTTTAGATTGGGATAAAGTTTCTGTTCCTGTTTCGATTAAGTAAAAATAGTAAGATGATATTAAAGAAAGCTATGCATTTGCATGGCTTTTTTTATGAATTGTTTTTTCGCTCGGCTTCGAAAAATACATCGATAGCTAGTTCTGCTTTGTTTTGCGAGGCTGCAACGGCTAGTCTATCGCAACGTTCATTCTCTGGATGATCATTGTGGCCTTTAATCCAAATAAATTTAACCTGATGCAGCTTATGTTGTTCTAGGTATTTTATCCAAAGGTCTTTATTCTTTTTGTCTTTGAATGCCTTTTTAACCCAGCCAAAAACCCAACCTTTTTCTACCGAATCAACAACATATTTCGAATCGGAGTAGACGGTAACTTGCTGGCCAGGTTTCTTGATGGCTTTTAAGCCTTCAATAACCGCAAGCAATTCCATGCGGTTATTAGTTGTTAATCGAAAACCACCGCTAAGCTCTTTGTAATGTGCACCTGAGCGTAAAATTACTCCATAACCGCCAGGGCCAGGATTACCACTTGCTGCACCATCTGTATAAATCTGAATCATAAACGCTGCAAAGCTAATTTAATTCCCTTGGATTTTAAGTGCTTACAGTATATGTGAATACAATTTTCAAAAATATTTGAATTGAATATTTAAAATCGTACTTTTGTAGCACTAAAAAACACGGTGGTTGTAGCTCAGTTGGTTAGAGTATTGGTTTGTGGTGCCGAGGGTCGTGGGTTCGAGCCCCATCAGCCACCCGTAGTTGGGGAAAAGAGTCTTTTAAAGATACTTTTCCCCTTTTTTATGTTCTTGTAACTCCTTGTTTTTCAGGTAGGTTATCTCTGAAATCGGGTTGAGATTTGTGGTTCGATACCCGTCTTTGTCGTAAATTAACATTCCATTAAAAATTGTCTCTACTAGGTATCTTTTGTCCTCAATAGTGGCTGTTTGATAAAGACGAGGAAGATTACAGAGTGTTTTTATCGCATTAATAACCATGGGTTGAATATTAATTTTAGGCTCAAATCGCTCTTTAAGTGCTGTTAGCTTGAAATTTATTGCTCGTACTTTGTTGTCATAATGCATTTTTAGGTTTTTAAAATCAGATGGTTCGATCTTTCCGGCGAGCAAAAGTTCTCTAGCATTAATAATCTGATCATCCAGTATATGCAATTCATCTATACACCCCTGTCTCATGGAGTAAGCCGTATTTCTAACTTCGTTATAAGCGCTTATGATATCTTGCAAGAATTTTGGTTGATCCCTTTTAGCGATCCTAAAGAGTTTTAGTTCTTCGATGAATTCCTGATTTACCTGTTTGGCATTGAACCTTACTTTGCATGGCGATTTACAGTGGTAGTAAGCAACATGGGTTTTACGGCCCTTTGAGGCACTCCCCGTAAGCATTCTATGGCAGCTAGGGCATTTCAGAAAACCTCGAAGCGGTAAGTCTTCTGGTGTAGCGATCGCAGATTTTTTAGGTTTAATCTCTCCTTTTAATACATTTTGAACTTTGTCAAATAGCCTTTCGGTTATCAATGGTTCATGCAGCCCTTTTATGATGTGTTCTTCTTCTCCATCTATTTCGCGAACCCTGATCTTTCCGCAATAAATCCGATTGCGTACAAGTGAATGAAAGTTATTAATGCTACAGGTAAGCCCGAGTTTAAATGCCTTTCTATGTACTTCCGCCATTGAAGACATACCTAAAGAAAGTTCCTGAAATGCCCACTTGATTGCATAAGCATAAGGTTCTTCTGGTGCAATGTATTTCTTCCCATCTTCGTAGCTCTTGTTTTTATATCCCAGTGGTGCCCTGCCAGACCAATTTCCTTCCTTTTTGGCCCTCCTCATGCCCATTTGAGTATTCAGGCTTCGTCGGTCATTTTCGATTTCTGGTATAGCCAAGTACAATGCAAGCATTAATTTGTTCTCAGGAATATTTAAGTCCAAGGGCTGTTCTACCGCCTGTGGATTAGTTCCCATCCTTTTTAGGTTTGCCAACACTTGATAAGCATCACAGGTATTGCGGCTAAATCTGTCCCATTTGGTAAAGAGGAGGAAATCCGATCGGTGTTTGCGTAAATAGATGATGAGTTTTAGCCATTCAGGTTGTTTGAAGGACTTTGCAGAATGGTCTTCTGTGAAGATCTTTAAAATGCTAATGCCATGTAGTTTACAATAGTTAGTTAGCATCTCTTGCTGACCCCTTAATGAATAACCCCTTAACGCTTGTTCATCGGTACTTACGCGGAGGTATAAAATTGCTGTTTTCATAATTTAATTTTCTTGCAATGATTATACAGCGATAGGCATTCGCCAAATCTTGGCAAGAATACGATATAGCAAAATGGGAAATACTCTAGTAGGTATAAATAATTAAAGATATTCTTTGATGAAAATATGTTATCATATTCGAGGATAAGAGTACTAATTATCATTAGCACCGTATTTATTTCTCAACTAGGGAATATAATTGATTTGGAGTGATGAAAGATATGCAGTGCGTAAACTTTCGGATGAGAATAGATTAGAAGTAATGTGCCAATTTGGAATACTTGGAATCACTAAGGCTGTTGATGGATATCCAATGACTAATGCTACCTTAAAGTGCCAATTACTTTCTTCATAGATGCATTAACCGTTCGAATGTATTTCCCACTTGTAATACAGGAAAATATTAAGGTAAAATTTTCTTTTAGAGTCGGTTAGATATTTTTTGGCATGTTCCGGCTATTCAATTCTACAAAATCTGATTTGCATCTAAAGCCGGTAAAATCATTTTTAATGTAATGCAGGTGTGATTACTTAGTAGCGAAAAGAGGTTCGACACCGTGTTTTTCCATGTATTCCTCGATTCTACCTATTTCGTTTGTTGGCACCATATCCAGCATTTTAGAATCCTTTACCGCTTTCCATAGTTTATGGTTTTCGATGAGCGATTTTTCTGGTTCGTCAGCTATGAAGAAAAAATGTCCGTTTTTGCCTTCTTTTGTCTCTTTAATCTTTTCGATTAGAAAAAGGTGTGCATTGATTTGTTGTTGGATGAAATGAGGTACTCCATTAAAGTCCTTTGTTTCTCCTGTGACCTGTACTTCGTTTTTACCTATGAACCAAACTCTTGCAGGTACGACAAGACCTGGAATTTCATTCTTTTTGAACTCGAAGTCAAAATTCACTCTTCCTGCAATAGTCTTTGTAAGGCGCTTGCGTACTACTTCGATTGGCCTGTTTTTTGTTTCTTGAATTTCTGGTAAGTGGAAAATAAATTTTTCAAAAAGCTTGTTAAAGATGCTATCGGTGATTTCTAGATCGATTTGGTTTGGTGCTGAATAGGTAATAAGGTTTTGCGCATAGCGGGAAAGATAATTGAAGTATTCCTCTCTAAAGAATTTTTGTCCTTTATGGGAGTGCATAACATCGTTTACACATTCCGTAGACAGTTTGCTTAGGGATTTAAGATGCAATTTAATGGTAGTATAAGCTTCTTCTGTGAATAGATCTTTTATAACCTGTAGTTTTTCTGCCGAATATAAAAATTTGCAGTGCCGGTCATTTGCCATAAATATCCCAATACTAATCTTCTCGTCTAAGTTGGGACGGATAGCGCAGTATAATATGGAATAAAAAGTCTTCATGATTTGTTTTAACGATTAAAGTTATGAATAAGTTCTGAAAAAGTGGTATTTGTTTGCTGTATCCATGCGGGATTGTCGATCACGCTTGTAGAAATTCTTTCAATAAGGTCTGCTTTATCATTACACCAAGCATCGGGCATGGCTAAAACTATATCAGATAATGCAGCTTTACAACTCGTTACAAAGATAGGGAAATTTTCAAGCAGTTCATTATGCATTGCTGTCATTTTCTTTTTATTATTTAGAAATGTGACTGCCAAATCCGAACTAAGTACGCTGTCTTCCCAAGTTAGTGGAGAAAGTTTACGGCCTAGTCCATTTCCATCGAATAGGTTAGAATGATCTATGGGTATGAATCTGTTTCCTATAGTTAGAAGGTTATAGTTGTTATGGTTACGGTCATCATTTGCCAGCCACAGATCAAATAGACCAATCTTCATAAGTTGCTCAAATCTTTGTTCAAACTTAGCGATCTCGTAACTGTCTTTCCTTAATCCTAATAATGCATTATTGATATCACCTGCGTTGTTATTATATAAGAGACCGAAAGCTGGCCTTTCAAACATAGGTATCTGTATTCTACCACCCAAGATGTTATCAGGAATATGCTCTCTCTTTATTTGAATAAATGCTGCGGGAAAAAGCTCAAATCCCCATAGCTGAAGAAATTGATGTCCAATATATTCGTTAATGAGCTTACTTGGCGCATCATATTTGCATGCGTATTCTTCGATGTCCTCTGCCATAACAACCACTGGGTAACTTCCTGCAGTATCAATCACCCTTGAAATGTTTGAGATAGAACTAAGGTTCGCTAACATGCTAATTTGCTCGATGATTTTATTTTACTCTACGCAAACTTAACGAAAATCCTTTGGAGTTTTGTTAAGTTTGCTGGGAATCAGACGGTAAAACAAGTGATAATTAGAGCATGACAGCCAATATAAACCTTTTTAGAACTTTATTTAAAGGGCGTGATGATGTTTATGCCATTCATTGGTCAAAAGGAAATAAAAGCGGTTACATGCCAGCTAAATTATATGATCCTTACTTTAACAGGATTTATAAGAAAAGTACAAACCCTACGGATTCAGAAGTCATAAATTATCTTCCGCTCACCGAAGATCAGATTCAACGACATCTTGACGGCAGGCAACTCATAGGATTATATCCACTTTTAGAAGATAATACCTCTTGGTTAATTGCAGCAGATTTTGATAAGAACAGCTGGATAGAAGATTGTAGAAATTTCATCTCTATTTGCGCCGACTACAATATCCCAGCTTATCTGGAACGTTCACGAAGTGGAAAGGGTGGACATGTTTGGATATTTTTTAACCAGCCATATCTAGCTTTTAAGAGCAGAATAATTGTACTCACTTTATTAGAGAAAGCAGGAGTAGTTTCCACTTTTGATAAAAACTCAAGTTTTGATCGATTGTTCCCCAATCAGGATAAACTTTCTGGTAAAGGTTTCGGTAATCTAATTGCTCTTCCATTACATCAAACCGCAATGGAATTCGGCAACAGTTGCTTTGTTGATCCCGAAACAGTTATTCCCTATGCAGATCAATGGACTTTTCTGAAGGATATTAGACGAGTTTCCACGGATGACTTTGATAAAATATACTCTTTACTGACCAATACTAAAAGCGCAATCACTGGTGACTCTGGAAAACTTGTAATCAAATTATCAAATAACATTAAAATCAATCGTAGTGGAATAAACGTTGCATTAGCATCCTTTTTAAAAGAAGATCTAAACTTCTTTAATGCAGACTTCATTATTAAAAAGAACAGTGGCAGGAGCACGTTTGGAACAAAGCGATATTTTAGATTTATAGAAGAGGTAAAAGAACATGCAATTGTCCCAAAAGGCTTTATCAGAAAGTTATTGGTTTACTGTATTCAGAATAATATTGAATATCAGCTAGATGACCAGCGGAAATTACTTCCCCCAGCTAATTTCTCCTTCTATGCCTTCTTACGAGCATATCAGCTACCTGCAGTAGATGCCGCATCTAAAAAAGACATAGGTATAATCGTTGCGCCACCCGGTTCGGGTAAAACTGTTGTTGGCCTTAAAATTATTGCCGATAAACAGCAGCCAGCATTGATAATCGTTCACCGAAATCAACTGGCAGACCAATGGGCGGAGAGAATTGAAGCATTCCTTGGGATCCCAAAGCAGAATATCGGTCGGATAGGTCAGGGCAAAACTAAAATTGGAAAACAGGTTACCATTGCAATGATACAAAGCCTGGCCAAAGAATTGCAGAAATCTGAAGCAGAAAAACTTGTTCGCAGTTTCGGGATTATTATTGTTGACGAATGTCACCACATAGCTGCAGAAACATTTAAAAAAGCAGTGTCACTTTTCCATTCTTACTATCTATACGGCCTTACAGCAACACCTTTTCGGAAAAACAGTGATGATAGATTGATTTCAGTTCATTTGGGAGAAGTTATCTCGGAAATGAAATCCAACGACAAGGGAGCATCAGAACAGCCTGAGATTATCATCAGAAATACAACATTGGATGTAGAATTCAATGCCAAAACAGATCGTTTCGAGACTTTATCAAATATCCTTATTCATGATTCCGAAAGGAATAAGCTAATTTTGAAGGATGTAACCTTTCAATTAGGTACTGGCAAACGAGTAGTTATATTAACGGAGAGAAAAGAGCATATTGAAACTTTACAGCAATACCTAAAGCAATCCTTTGAAACAGTAACTTTAAGTGGTGATGATTCGGAATCCAGTCGCAATGCTAAATGGAAAACTTTAACGGAAGGAAATTATCAGGTTCTCATCACAACGGGGCAATTCTTTGGGGAAGGTTCTGATCTGCAAAATGCTGAGTGTCTATTTTTAGTTTATCCATTTTCTTTTGAAGGCAAACTGATCCAATATATTGGACGGGTGCAGCGTTCCGAAATAACTCCGGTGATTTATGACTATAGGGATATTAAGGTCGATCATTTAAATGCAATGTTCCTTAAAAGAAATGTTTACTATAAAAAACTGATAAAACATAGAACATTATTTGATGATGTTATTGAAGTTGATGAGGAGGTAAAACCAATGGGTAATTCAGTAATTCCTTTCAACGATCAAATTATAGAGCGGAACATTAAAGTTGCAATAGGATCACTTGATTTTCTGTACGGTAGCGTTGCTTTCCGCGAATTTATAAAGGAGATAGAAAAGGAAGTGCTATTTGATGTTGAAAATCTCCACATGCGTCCGGAATTCGATGTCTTGAAATCGTACTTTGAAAAATTTTTAAATACCAAAACGATTACGGTAGCTATCTGTGTAGTTATAGAGAAAGGCATTATAGTAGGCAAATCTGCAACATGCGATGATATAAAAAAATTGGATCGAGAGGTTGTAGACAGTGTGCGTTTTCGTTTTGCCGAAAAAAATCTATTCAAAAAAGGTAGCCTTATAGGGAAGAATATTGAAAGTTCCCAACTTAATACTGGAGATACAAATCAGACATTGTACGAATCGGGAGAAGAATTATTATTGGATGTATTAATCAGAGGGAATTATCGACATAAAATACACTTAAAGTATTTATCCGGGCTGCATTTAGGAACTATATTGAAAATACGGTTTGTGTTGAGTCCTTTTGCTTTTGTTTTTCTTATTGCAGGAAATGAGCACTATCATATTGTTATGGAGACACTTGATACTGATGAGGCAACTTACATTTGGCATACTTCAAAAGAAATTTCGGAACTCAAATACATGCTTAATAGTATCGATAAGGATCTCAATAAAATTCGAAATGAAGGAAGATCTACTTTTTTACAATCGGCACCGGTAAATTTCAGTCGTGTTTTGCATGATTATTCAGACGAGTTGAGAGGCTTTGTGATTTGGAAGGATAGCCTTGAGCAGGTTATGACTTAAAATTCTTTTTTCACAGTCACCTATTAGTTCTGCTAGCTTTTCACTACTAGTGTATTTTCAATTAAAAAATACCTAGTAGGTAACTTTAAAAGTACTCTACTAGGTATAAATTTGATTGAAGTTATGCGCATGCGACTAAAACATGCTAAGATTCCGAAAGCCTCTCTGAAAGTTGCGGATCGATCTCGATCATTTTCCCCTTTAGGTTCGCTAGACGCGCTAAATCGTACATAAAATCCGTCGACAAAAGCAAGTGGGGCCACCCAGAGTTTTAAAGCAGTTCTGAAAAGAGCTGCTTTTTTTTGTATAAAGTGTTTATTTGTAATTAGTTACGAGATAGCTAATCAATAAAAAAACGGTTCGATGTTTTGATGTTAAAAATGTATATGTTTCAAAAATACCTTTTTTGGGCGGATAAGCATTGATTTTTTGGTTCGAACCCCGTCATCGAGTTGCCTACTTCTAATTCTTTCTCAGCATGGCGATGTTGCTTTTTTATTAAATAAGCTGTTAAACAAACCAATCAAATTAATTTTTATTTTTGCTGAAAAAATACTAATGAAGAATATTGCTCTATTGATGCTTATTGCAGTTATTGCGTTTGGATGTAAAAAGAAAAAGATCGTCCCGGAAGAGCCTGCTGTTGAAACTGTTTTTCCGAACCAGGTAAATGGCATTCCGGATAAAAATAAGGTTTTATTAATAGATGAAGATTTCAATAGCAATAACAACGCATGGAGAATCTTCTACCAACCCAATAATTTTGACAACTATATGAAGATCGAAAAAGGGTATTATAGTTTTTACAATGATGGTAGCGGTACCATGCTCAACCACTCAAATGGCTTTAATTTTGATCAATCTAAAGATTTTGAAATTGAGACGAAGTTGAATGCAACCACCAAAAGGTACGGCTTTTATTGGGCCTCAAATGATTTGTCTTTTGCCCACCTTTCCTACCGTTTGGAATTTGATGAAGGAAAAATGGATTTTGTGGATATTGCTGCTGGTTTTGACGAAACTTATGTTGTTAGGGACAAAGCTGTTGAATCAACTACGAATGCGGTGATAAAGATCAGAAAAGTTAAGAACAAGTATTTCTTTTTCCTGAATCAAACTTTGGTATATGAGGGACCTTATCTACCATCAAAAGGGCAAAGTATCGGATTTTACTTTATGGGTAGAGGTAATTTTGACGCTGATTATGTGAGGATATCAAGACTAGATATTTAATACTTTAGCACTCAATATATAGTATTATCTCAAAGGAAAGGTTTTTGTCGCTGGGGCAACACTACTACAGCCATTGGATTTGGCTATACATAAATCCTCATGTAAACATTCTTTACATAATGGAGTTGTCATATAAAGAAAAATGAATTATCTTTACATGATGAATGCCTCATGTTAAAAAACTTTGTATGAAGAACAATGCTAAGCTGAATAACAACATACCTTTTAATGAATTGCCGCTATTGCCTCCTGATAATGCAAAAATAGAGACTATAGCTGTATTAAGGCAGGTTACAAAATCTTCAATTGCCCTCGCAGAATTAAAGGGACTAGCTTACACGCTACCCAATCCTTCCATACTTTTAAATGCCGTGGTGCTTAAGGAAGCTCAGATGAGTTCAGAGATCGAGAATGTGGTTACTACTCATGATAAGCTTTATCAAGCCTTATCTGCAACGGGTACGAACATTGATCATGCAACTAAAGAAGTGCTTCGTTATAGGGAGGCGATGCTTGCTGGTTTTTATATGGTAATGAAAAAGGGATTTCTGAATACAAATGGCATAGTTGCTATACAGGAAATTCTGGAAGAAAATAAAGCTGGTCTGCGACGACTGCCTGGGACATCATTAAAAAATGCTATCACAGGTGAGGTTATTTATACACCTCCTGATGATTACGATACTATTCTTTTGTTGATGAAAAATCTGGAGAGGTACATTAATGAAACTGATGTGCTATCACCATTAATTAAGTTAGCAGTTCAACATTATCAATTTGAAAGTATACATCCGTTTTATGACGGTAACGGCAGGACAGGAAGAATAATAAATGTACTGTACTTGTGTTTACACGGACTTCTAGATAGTCCTGTACTTTATCTAAGCGATTATATTATAAAACATAAGGCTGATTATTATAGATTGCTTGGAGAAGTGAAGATGAAAGATAACTGGGAAGGATGGGTGTTGTTTATGCTAAGAGCTGTAGAGGAAACCGCTAAGCAAACCAATAATCAAATTAAGTCAATTAACAAGTTGTTTTTAAAATTACAGGATAAGATAAAAGAGAATGCACCTAAGCTATATAATAAAGAATTGTTGGAGCTACTTTTCGAACAACCCTACTGTAAAATAGAATTTTTAGTAGATAGGCTCAAGATATCAAGGGTAACGGCTTCAAAATATCTAAGTGGACTAGAGAAAATTGGAATTCTACAATCAAAGAAAATCTGGAAGGAAACATTATATGTTAATATTGAACTGTTTGACCTCTTGAAAAAGTAAAAATAATTTATTAATTACTTTCTTCCAAAATTTTCGAAAAACCCCCAATTTCAACCAATTCGTTAACAAAATGGTTCGAATTATGCACCGTCACTGACCCGTTAGCCCTTTAAGATGTCTTAAAGGGCTTTTTTGTTTTTAGGCGATTTTTGGTTCGAGGTCTGTAAGGGTACCCTGACGGTGCGAAGTTGATTTTTGGTCAACGTAAGTTCGTCAACTATTTATTGGTGAGTATTTTATGTCTTACACTGTTGATTTTTTTGGCTCGATGCTGTTAAATTCTGTTGATTATAAGTTTTGTAATTATTGATAGGCCCTTTGGGTTTAAAGCTCTATATAGCCACAAAACAATTAACCAGATGTAATGTCACGACCAATTTTTTTAAAGAAATTATCTTTGTAGGTCTCCGTTATAGGTATTAATTTTTCCTTAATATTGATCCTTCCCCTTTCAATAAACTTAATTTTATCGAACGCAACGATATATGATTTATGAACTCGAATAAACTGATCAACTGGTAACAGCTGTTGAATGCTTTTCATGCTCTGGAGTGTCAAGATCACCTCTGTTTGCGTGTGGATCACTACATAATCCCTAGCGCCTTCAAAGTAATAGATATCGGACAGATTAATCTTTATAATCCTGTTTTCAGTCTTAATGAAAATATGGTTTACCGTATTTGGTAAAATGACAGTATCAGTAAAGGCCTTGTTCATTTTAGATCTTTCTACTGCCTTTTCAATCGCTAGCATAAACCTGGCCATTGTAATTGGTTTTAACAAGTAATCAATCACCTCAAAATTATATCCATCCATGGCATATTCACTATAGGCAGTGGTTACGATGACCATACATTTTTTCTGGAGCAGATTTAAAAATTCAATCCCATTTAATTCGGGCATTTGCATATCGAGAAAAATCAGGTCGATTTCTTCAATTTTCAGATAGCTAATTGCGGCTAATGGATTAGACACGGCCCGTACCAAGTTTAAACCTGGCATCTTCGAAATGTAATCAGACAAAAGTGATAAGGCCAAGGGCTCATCATCAACCACCATGCAATTTAGATTTTCAGCCATTAATCACCATTTTAAGTTCAATATGAAAGTAAGTTGCAGTCTCATCTATGATCAAGTTATATTTTGCAGGGTTCAATAACTCTAATCTTTTTTTAATGTTCTCTAAACCAATTCCTCCTGTTGCATCTTTTCTGTTCTCGCTTTTTTGATTACCTACCTTAAAAACCAGCGTATCTTCTTTAACTTCCAGGCTAATAGTCAACGGATGCTCAGGGTCTTTTAAGTTTCCATGCTTAAAGGCATTCTCTACAAATGGAATGAGGGATAAGGGAATTATTTTCAGCGTTGGATCAATATCAGCTTGAATATTTATCTCTTTTTCGGGTATGTAATCATACCTCATCAATTGCAGGTCTATAAAGTTGTGCAAATATTCAACTTCCCTAACCAAGGGTACAAAATTATCTTTTTGATACAACATGTAGCGTAATAGATCAGAGAGTTTGCTAATCGCTGGAAGTGCATTCGCCGAATGTTGATAAACTAACGTATAAATATTGTTGAGATTGTTAAACAAGAAGTGAGGATTAATCTGAGATTTGAGGAATGAAAGTTCTGCATTACGAGCCTGAAGCTTTAGCTCTTTTTCTTTTAGCTTCTTAAATCGTTCGTACTGTACACCAAAAAAGGCAATTGATACAAAATTATAATAGATGGTAAAGTATAGATTGTCGAAAACATAATACTTTAGTGTAAGATATTTCGGGTTATAATTATGATGCCCGGTTATATAAAATAAGATGACCTCTTCCACAACAAAGCGCAGCCCAATCATAATTGGTAAACCAACTAATAGGTACAAGGTAAGGGTAACAATAATCCCCTTATTTGGGTATAGAAAATAGAATAGCAAATATGTTAATATGTTATCTAACAGAAATACCAAAAAAGAAGAGCTGATAAAAACCCTAGTTATATCATTAATAAATACAGCGAAGCCCCAGGTTTTATCTGCACGATTTAACCATCCTGCACTATGGCTAAGAAAATAAAATGTGCAAAAGCAAACAATAAGAATAGGTATTTTAAGACGCATTATTCAAATCTACGGTATTCAAAACAGCTAATCCAAGTATTTCTATAATTATCTTCGTGATCTTATTTGGTCCAAAATTTTGCAGATGATATCCGTCATCTTACAGTTTGAATTGCACCTTTTAAAGATTTCATTCCTTGAATAGCACGACTGTCTTCAACTTTATAAAAAAAATAAATGAAGAAGATCTATCTGTTAATTGTTATTAGTCTATGCTGCTTGCCAGCACTATCCCAGCAAAATATAACTATAAAAGGTAAGGTATTAAATGAAAACCGAGCGCCCATTGCTAATGCCACGGTCTCCTTATTTTCGGTAACAGATCAACCTATACTTAAATTAGTTACCAATGAAAATGGTTTGTTCTCTTTTGTAAAACCGATCCAAAAATTTTATCTCGCCATCAATTATTTAGGATATATCCCTTTTAGAGTAGATGAGTTTAGCGGTGACAGTATCATCATCGCCCTAAAAAATAAAAGTGTGCAACTCAATGAAGTTAGTGTTAGTACAACTAGGCCTTTTATTGAACAACAACTAGACAAAATGGTTGTTAATGTTAACGGTGATGCAAAAGCTGGTATAAATGCGATAGACATTTTAAAGAAAATACCTGGTATTGTGCTCAAAAATAATGAAGAGCTATTGGTAGAAGGTAAAGGTGTTACTGTAATGATGGATGGTAAACCAACCCGATTATCAGGAGCTAATCTAATGTCGTTTTTAGAAGGGACTTCTTCTGCTAATATTAGCCAGTTCGAAATCATCTATAACCCTTCTGCAAAATATGATGCTGCCGGTTCTGGTGGTTTAATCAACATCAAAACGATTAAACGAGATAAACCTGGTTATGATGCCAACATCAGCATAACTGGTGGTCATGGCTGGAAGTTTCCGACAAGTAGTAATACCGTGGGTCTCAATTATAAAACAGGAAATACAAATTTTTATGGTTCGTATAGTTTTGGCTTAGGTAAACAATACCAAGAAATACAAACCAATACGTATCAAAGCGATCTTAACCAAAGATTACGAGACTCTGCTACTTATAGGAGTAGGTACGAATCTAATAATATCCGTCTAGGCTTTGACCATTCTTTAAATAAAACTAATGTATTTGGTGTGCTGATCACTGGATCTCACAATCTCCGTAACCCTAACTATTTTTCCGATACAGAAACCTATGGCGTAAACCAACCTAACCCTACAGCACTTACACATTCTAACAACATTAACTCAACTACTGGAAGAGGAATAAATGTAAACCTTAACTATAAGCATATAATTGATGTTAAAAATCAGCAAGAGGTCAGTTTTGATGCGGATGCCGGTACTTTCGATTACCACAATCAAAATACGAACAATATTGCCATAATCAATCTCTTAACTACAAATCAAAACAAAGCGTATATGCAAGATGGGCTTACGAAATCTGAAATCTATAGCTTTAAAAGTGATTATACAAAAAAGCTAAGCAAGGGTATTTTCGAAACGGGTCTCAAACTAAGTAATGTAAAGATCGAAAATAATTTCATTTCTCTGTTTAGCAATGATATGCAACAGCCCATAGATATGGGTAGCAATGACTTTTTATATCGAGAAACCATCTTGGCAGCTTATGCAAGTCAGAGGCTGGCTTTGGGAAGGTTTTCGATGTTGCTAGGAGTGAGGGGAGAGCAAACCTTTACCAATGGTAATTCCATTACTTTAAATAATGAAGTAAAAAGACAATACTTTGATCTTTTTCCAAATGCTACGATTGGCTTAAAGCTAAAAAATAATTCGATTTCTCTGGGTTATTCAAAAAGAATTGGACGACCCTTGTATAATGAGTTGAATCCATTTATAATGGTTACAAGTGCCTTTACTACCCGAAGCGGTAACCCGAACCTAAGTCCCTCTTATACAGATAACCTTAGGTTAGCTTTTACCCTAAAAAGTAAATTCACCATCGCAACTTCTTATAGCTATGCTAAAAATATAATTACAGATCTGCGAACACGGGATCCTCAAACCCAGATCACTAATAGTTTTAAAACTAACCTAAGTGCCTATCGTAACATAGGTTTTAACACGGCTTACAGCAATAAACTCTTTAAAATTCTGCAGCTTAATTATGGTTTAGGCATTTCGAACAGTAACTATGATTTTTTGTATAATGCTGCTAGCGAAAACATTAATCAAACTACTGGATATCTTTCATTGGGAAATAACATTGAGATTTCACCAACGTTATGGGTCGAAGTATTTTTTTATGGTCAATCTAGGGTAACTTATGGCAACAATGTGAACCTGCCATTTAGCACAACCAGTTTGAGCTTCGGAAAAAAAACATTTCGGGGTAAGGGAAGCCTCAACTTAAATATCAATGATATTTTCTATACAGGGATTACTAGAAGTGAAGCTAATTATGGCAATATTGTTTATGATTTAAAAAGTAAATATGACAGTAGGAATGTTCGTTTAAATTTTTCTTACCGATTTGGAAATTCGAAAATCGAAATCAAAAAAAGAAGTGCGGGATCTGAGGAAGAGCAACGAAGAAACCAATAGTTTTTATTGTTTAAGAATTTTCGAAAAACCACCTAATTCAATCAATTCGTCCACAAAATGGTTCGAATTATGCACTGCCACTGACCCGAATTTGAAAAGCAGTCTGAAAAGACTGCTTTTTTTGTTAACGAATATATACTTGCAGATGCTTAAATTTACACTATACTTGCTGTTTAGATAACCAACATATGTTATCACCCAAGGAAGGGTAAAATCGATGGAAAACCGCCAACTTAAAAATGAAGAAGAACTATTGGCCATGATTACCATGGGAGATCAGCGTGCGTTCACCGAAGTCTTTGATTTTTATCAACGATATGTATATGTTTACGGTCGAAAGATGACTAAATCCGAAGATCAGGCCAATGAAATCGTACAGGATGTTTTTTTAAAAATATGGCTCAACAGAGAAAAGCTTAATGAAGTAAAAAACTTTGGAGCATACCTAAACCGTGTGGTAAGAAACCATTCATTAAACGTTATACGCAAATTGGCTCAAGATGCCAAATCGGCAACACAGCTTAAAATTAACAACCCAGAATCTGAAAACGCCACAGATAAAACAGTAGATTACAATGAAAGCAACAGGATACTATCCCAGGCTATCGAAAACTTAAGCCCTCAGCAACGAACGGTTTACACGCTTTGTCATATAGAAGGATTGAAATATGATGAAGCGGCAAAAAAGATGAACATTTCAAGCCGTACCGTACAGGCACACATGGCACAGGCGTTAAGACACATACGTGAACATTTTAACAAGCACGCACTTACTTATCCCGCACTATTTGCTGTTCTGTTTAAATAAATGTCGTTGTAAATCAGCTTGTTAAATATATATTGATTATTTTCTGATAAACAACTAGGCTTTTTTTTCGGTTCAAGTGTCAATGTTGTTAAAGGTATAAACGCCATAAACCAACAAACGATGCAGAAATCAAACGAGAGGCTTCGAGTCCTGCTACATAACTATTTCAATGACCTGAATACCGAAACGGAAAATGAGGAGTTATGGTCGCATATCACTGCTTCTCATAATGATCAGGAATTGCAGCAACTTTTTCCCGATGCATTTAATAGCGAGATGGCTATTCCTGAAACTGCATTGGATGAAACAAAAAAACAGACTATCTTAAATTACATCTACAATTATCAGTTTTCACAAGCAAGTCCTCAGCTTAAGAAGGTGAGTTTACTACCAAAACTGATAGCAGTAGCAGCAACCGTAGCTTTGATTATTTCAGGCGTTTGGTTTTATACCTACAACCCAATCGTAAAAAACAGCTCAGATATAGTCAATCAAAATGATATTAAACCCGGTAAAAACACCGCGACTATCACCTTACCTGATGGCAGCAGAGTGCTGTTGAACGAATCTAAGGCTGGTGTTGTAATTGGTGCAAATCAGATTAGATATATTGATGGCACACTATTCGATACTGGAAAAGATGATGAGCAAACAGGTGCTCAGCTTAGCGGATTTACGACCATAAGCACACCACGTGGCGGAACCTATCAGGTGGCGCTTCCAGATGGGACAAAGGTGTTTTTGAATGCGGATAGTAAATTAGAATTTGCAAGCCAGACCTTCAATAATGATCGTAGAGTTAAGCTAACTGGAGAGGCATATTTCATCGTGGTGCATCAATCGAAAAGACCATTTAGGGTAGAGAGTGCCGGACAGACTGTTGAAGATATTGGGACAGCGTTCAACATCAATGCTTATCCAGATGAAAGAATTACCAGAACCACCTTGGTAGAAGGAAGTGCAAGTGTGAATGATGTGGTCCTCAAGCCCAATCAGCAATCTACACTAAGGGCGGGCAGTTTGAAAGTAGAAGAGGTTGACGCAGAGCTCGCCGTGGCGTGGAAAAACAACCAATTTATTTTTGAAAAGGAAGACATTCGTTACATCATGCGGATGATCTCCCGATGGTATAATGTTGAAATAGTGTACCAAGGCGAATTGCCTTTAACCACATTCAGTGGTGGGGTATCCCGTTTTGCGAATGTATCTGAAGTGCTTCGGCCTATAGAATCAACTGGCGAAGTAAAATTTAAAATAGATGGAAGAAAAATTATAGTAAGTAAATAGTAAGGGCATAAAAAACCAAATCCCTGCTGTAACAGGGAGATGGTTAAAATTTGGCCCTTTTTTAATATAAGTAAACCCGCAGTGGCCTGAAGATTGGAAACCAAGGCTCCTGCATAACCAAATGTAGACGAATGTATAAAAAAATTACCACAAACCGGGGTACAATACACTGTTGTAGCCGTAAATTTTGGCTTATTATGCGATTAACCACCGTATTATTAGTAGTTGGCCTAATGCAAGTAAGCGCTGCTAGCATTGCACAGAAAATCACATTAAACAAGGAACATGCAAATCTGAGATCTGTATTCAAATCTTTACGTGCGCAAAGTGGTTATAACTTTGTGTATGCTGACCACGTGCTTGAATTAGCTAATCCTGTAAATATTTCTGTCAAAGCTGTGGACTTTGAGGATGTTCTGAAAATCATTTTCTCCAACCAGCCCTTAACGTATAAGATAGACAATAACGTAGTTATTGTGCAAGCACGTCAATACACCTTTTCACAGCTTGTGAAAAATAAGATCAAGATAACTGGTTTAATTACGGACGAAAAAGGCAATCCTTTGCCCGGAGCAGGTATTAAGCTGAAAGGCACTGAAAAAACTATAGTAGCGGATCGAAATGGTCGTTACGTCGTTGAAGCTGGGGAAAGTGATATTTTGATTTTTAGTTATGTAGGGTATGATAATGCCGAAATTGCTGTAGGTGCCAGAACGAATATTGATGTAAAGTTAAAATCTTCTTCAATTACTCTGGAAGATGTAGTTATTGGATATTCCACAATTCCAAAAAAGGATTTGACGGGAGCGGTGACCACCTTTAATGCTGCAAAGAATTTGCCAGATATACCTACCAATTCTGCTGCAGAAGCTTTAACTGGTAGGTTAGCCGGAGTGCAAATAACAGGTTCTGAAGGATCGCTTGAAGCTGAACACAGAATTGTAATAAGAGGAGGGACTTCAATTACTCAAGATAACTCACCTTTATATATTATTGACGGAATACAGGTAGAAGATGGCCTGACATCCGTTTCACCGCAGGATATAGAGCGAATAGATGTTTTAAAAGATGCGTCAGCTACTTCTATTTATGGTTCAAGAGGAGCTAATGGTGTTGTTTTAGTTACAACTAAAAGTGGTAAATCTGGAACAGCGGCGGTTAGTTATAATGGCTTGTATGGTAGCAGCACTCTACCAAAAACTCTTCCTGTGATGAGCCCATACGAGTTTGTTACCTATCAGTATGATAGATTAAGAATTACAGCGGGAGAGAGGCAAACCTTTGCACGTACTTACAATACTCAGCCTACAGATGGTACATTTAATAATACACCCGATTGGGCAGATTTGGAGAGGTATCGTGACGTAACTCCAGTAGATTGGCAACAGGAAGTAATGGGTAGAACGGGCCATCTTCAAACTCATAATATAAGTGTTAGTGGAGGTACAACTGCTACTAAATACAATTTCAGTTTTACTAATACTAATCAGACCGGTATTTTAATAAATACTGATATGACGCGTAACTTGTTAAATGCCAAACTTGACCAAAATGTTAACGATAAGTTAAACCTAACATTCACTCTTCGTTATTCCGATACTAAAAATAGTGGAGCCAGTACTTCAGACGCTGGAAATGCTCAGGTAAATGGAATGAGAAATATTGTAAAATACAAACCATATCTTAAAGATGACGAAGAGGTGGATGAATTCGATCAGGCTTATTATGACCTTACAAATACAGGAGGGGGCTTGGGCCTTCTTAATCCTGTTGCCCGTCAGATGGGAATATATAGAAAAGTCAATTCAGAAGTTGCCAATTTTGGTGGAAGCATAAATTATAAATTTAATAATGCATGGTCCTTCAGGTCTATGGGGGGGATCAATATTGTGAATCAAGAAAATCGGGGTTTTAGGGAAGCCCTTAGGACAACTGATTTTCCAAGCACAACATTTGCTAACATTAATGATAGAACCTTTAACCAATCTAACGTTTTAACGTATACAAATTCTAAGTCTCAATCAAAATTTGCCCAGAAGCACCGGATTACAACCCTTTTGGGTCAAGAGGTATTTATTAGCCAGGGCGAAGATTTGTATAATTCATTAATGGAGTATCCAAAAGGAATAACTCCGGAAGACGCGCTTACTCAACTTACACAAGGTAAAGTAAGGGTTGGTTTTCCAAATAGGGATTACAATAGAAATACTTTATTGTCATTTTTTGGCCGTGCAAATTATACATTCGATAATAAGTATCTAGCATCATTTACATTACGGGCTGATGGATCATCTAAGTTTGCTGAAGGTAATCGGTGGGGGTATTTTCCTTCCGCTTCATTCGCATGGCTTATTTCTGATGAGAATTTTATGGAGAACGTTAATTTAGTTAGCGATGTTAAATTACGTTTAAGTTATGGCGTTAGTGGTAATAACCGTATAAAGGATTATGCTTATACAGCAAATTTTGGTGCAAGCGATTTGTATGCACTAAATAATAATCTAAATACTTTTGGGTATCAAATGTCTGATTTGCCTAATCCAGATTTAAAATGGGAAACAACCATTCAAAGTAATATCGGGTTAGATTTTTCATTTTTGAAGAAAAAAATTCAGGCTAGTGTAGATTTATATAGCAACCGGACTAATGATGTAATAACTAGAGCGGATATTTCTCCAACAACGGGATATCCAGATCAGTTGCTAAACACCGCAGATACTTGGAACAGAGGATTGGAAGTGCAATTGTCTGGAAGTGTCCTTAAAAGAAAAAACTTTAACTGGAATATTGATTTTAATGTTTCTTTTAATAAGAATACTGTTGAAAAGCTGTCTCAAGGACAAACTAGGCAAGAGTTCAGCTCATCATGGGTCTCATTAAATGTTCAAAATGATTTTCTGGTACAAGTTGGCGAATCTGTTGGTAATATATACGGATATGTAACTGATGGATTTCATAGTGTGGATGATTTCGATTATAACACTAGTACAACCAGGTATACTTTAAAAGCGGGCTTGCCTGATCCATTGTTTTTTACCTACCCAATGCCTGGTACAATAAAGATTAAGGATCTTTCTGGAAATGGAGTAATTGGCCCGGAAGATAGAACGATCATTGGTAATGCAATTCCTTTATTTTTTGGCGGAATTAACCAACAATTTACATACAAGAATTTTGATGCAAGTTTATTTATGAACTTTTCAGTTGGGAATGACATTATTAATGCGAATAAGATGGAATTCACAAATGGTTATCTTCATCACAATAACTTACTTCAGGTAATGGAAGGCCGTTGGAGAAATGTAGATCAAAATGGTAATTATCTATTGATGACTACACTTTCTGGAGCAAATACCGTTGTTACAGGTGCAGCACCAGATGTAATTCGTGAGGTTAATAAGGATGCAAATATCTGGTATCCTATACGAAGCAACCCTGGTTATTACACAACCGATTGGGCGGTTGAAGATGGCACATTCTTGCGCCTGAATAATATTACTCTTGGTTACAGGTTTACATCAGCATTCCTTACCAAAATCAAAGTAAAAAGTGCAAGGATTTATGCTACTGGAAGTAATTTAGGAGTATTGACTAATTATAGCGGCTATGACCCCGAAGTAAATAGCAGAAGAGGTAATGGCTTAACACCTGGTGTGGATTATGCAGCTTATCCTCGTAGCAGGAGCTTTACTTTTGGATTAAATCTTTCATTATAAATAAAAACAAGTATAAAATGAAACTAACATATATTAATAAATATTTGCTCCTTGCAACACTATGTGTATTTGGTATGAGCTCATGTAAGAAATTTTTAGAGGAAAAGCCATTGGCTACCTCTTCTGAGGAAGCGGTGTTTTTAAATTCAAATAGCGCAAAGATGGCGGTACTTGGTGTCTACAATCAATTGGCCGGTGATTTTGCTTATGGATGGAGGCTGAGTGTGCAGTATCCGTATGATACGGATGAAGCTATGGGATACAGGGCAACTAATGATGACCAGAGGCAGCTAAATGGCTATTCGGTTACATCAGGTAATGCGTTGCTTACTGCAACATTTAATCAGTTATACAATGGCATAAATAGAGCGAATACATGTATTTATAATATACCAAAAATGCCGGATTATACCAACGGTTCTGAGGCAGTTAAAGCCGAATTAAAACGTTTGCATGGTGAAGCACTTACTTTACGGGCTCAGTTTTACTTTGATTTGATAAAATTGTGGGGTGATGTACCGGCACAATGGCTCCCTTCTGCTTTGTTATCAAGGGATCAATATATTATTCCTAAAACTAACCGGGACGTAATTTATGAGAAATTACTTGAGGATTTAAAAGTTGCATCAGAACTTGTGCCATGGCGTGGTGCGAGTGCGGCAGTTGCTGCTGATGAACGTATAACTAAAGGTGCTGTCAAAGCCCTACGTGCCAAAATCGCTTTGTTTAGAGGAGGTTACTCTTTACGTAAAAATAGACTAATGGAGCGTGGATCTGATCATCTTACTTATTATGTAATTGCAAGAGATGAATGTAATGATATTATACTAAATGGAGCACATAACTTAAATGCAAGTTTTGAGAATGTTTGGCGTGGTTTATTATCTAATCTTTCTAATACTACTGAGCAGAATGGGGAAGTATTATTTCAAGTTGCCCATGCTGGAGAAAATCCTGATTCTGACAGTAGGCTTGGAGTTTCGAATAGTATTCTGGTTATTAACAATGGTGCTACTACAGGAAGTGGTAGAAATGATATTAATCCGACCCACTTTTATTCTTTTCACCCTCTTGATAAACGTCGGGATGTTTCTTGCGCACCTTTTGAGATTAGGGAACTTAATTATACCGGTGCACCATTAATACGTATAGAAGAAGGAAAGTGGAGAAGAGATTGGGTTACTCCAATTAATGCTATTACTGATGCTAAATCATATTATGCTATGAACTTTCCACTTATAAGATTCTCTGATGTGCTTTTAATGTACGCAGAAGCTGTGAATGAAATTTCTGGTCCTACTGGTGAAGCAATTACCGCTGTAAACAGGGTTAGAAGAAGAAGCTGGACTGTTGGCGCTATAAAATCTATTACCGTTACTAATGGTGGATCGAATTATACAAATGCACCAACGGTAACACTTAGTGGTACAGGTGGCGGCAGGGCTGTAGCAATAGTTGATGCAGTAACTACTTCGCCTACTTTTAGAAAAGTAATACGAATAGACATTGCCGACGCAGGTGCTGGTTATACTACCGCACCAACTATAACGTTTAGTGGCGGCGGTGGTACGGATGCTGTAGCTACTACGGCAATTAGCACATTAGCAGATGCTGACTTAACTGTAGCTGAAACGGCAGGTTCTGGTGCATTTCTTACGGCAATTCAAAATGAGCGGCTTTGGGAGTTTACTAGTGAAGCTATTCGTAAATATGATTTAATTCGTTGGAATTTATTGGGAACAAAAATAGCCGAGACAAAAGCAAATTTGGCTAAAATGCAAGCAGGGACTTTCCCTTATAATGCACATACTCCAACGATTCCTAACGTTATGTATTATCTCCGAAATTCTAAGACAGGCATAGTTTGGGGTAATTCTTTTTATGCACCCACTCCACTCGTTGCTTCTTTTCCATCAGCTACTTGGACTGCTTTAAATTGGTTAACTACTTTGGCAGGGGCAGGCTTCGATCAATTTGCAGATGCTTTTGTACCTGGTAAAAGTGAATTGTTACCAATACCAGCCCATGCTATTGAAGATTCTAATTATATAATTACACAGGATTATGGTTATTTCTAGCTAAAGCTATAATACCATCAATGCATCAACAGTAACCTACTGATTTATAAAACCAACTTAGCTTAGATAGTATGACGAAGAAAACCATTATTATAGTGATGTATTGTGTATTCCTTTCAATGGGTTTACACGCCCAATCTAAAGTAGATGTTCAAAAAGAAATGGAATTTGCCAAAGCACAATATGAATTGATGCTGAAAGCGAATACAGACCCCACCAGATTTCCTCAATCTGTAAAGAAAGAGGGAAGCCTGGATACCCGAACATCAGATTGGTGGTGCAGTGGTTTTTTTGGCGGTTCATTGTGGTATCTCTATGAATATACTAAAGATGACAAATGGAAAGAAGCTGCGAATAAATGGACCATGGCTGTAGAAAAAGAAAAGTACAATACAACTACCCACGATTTAGGGTTTATGCTGTATTGTCCTTTCGGAAATGGTTATCGTTTAACCAAAAATGAGAAATATAAGGACATTATGCTTATTGGAGCAGAATCGCTGGCTACACGTTTCAATCCTAAAATTGGGCTGATTAAGTCATGGGAGGAGTTTAAGGGGTTTGACTATCCTGTGATTATAGACAATATGATGAATCTCGAGTTCTTATTATGGGCGGCGAAAGCATCAGGAAACAGCAAATTTTATGAGCTAAGTATTACGCATGCTGACAATACCCTTAAAAACCATTTCAGAAAAGATTATAGCAGCTATCATGTAGTTTGTTATGATACTACAGGAAAAGTACTTGCTAGGAAAACCAATCAGGGAGCTGCGGATGAGTCTGCATGGGCCAGAGGGCAGGCATGGGCTGTTTATGGTTATACTATGATGTATAGGGAAACCGGAAATAAGAAATATCTTAACCAGGCTATAAATATCGCAAAGTTTATTGCCAATCATCCGAACCTTCCATCGGATAAAATTCCATATTGGGATTTTAACGCACCGAATATACCGAATGAAGAAAGAGATGCATCAGCGGCAGCTATTATGGCTTCTGCTTTATTGGAATTGTATACTTATACAAACGATAAGGCACACTTCAAACTGGCAGAAGACATGTTGAGTAGTCTTTCGGGCAAAGTATATAGGGCGAATTTGGGCGAAAACAACAATTTCCTGCTCAAACATTCTGTAGGTTCAAAGCCCTACAAATCAGAGGTAAATACGCCAATTATTTACGCAGATTACTATTACCTGGAGGCTTTGTTAAGATATAGCCGGATTAAACTATAATTAGCGCACGCTTTTCAATAAAAATAAGAATTTGATATGACACACATTTCTAGAAAGGATTTCCTTAAACATACCCTTCTGTTTGCAGGATATTTAGCAGCTGTTCCGGCATTGGCACAGACTGGCAAGACCAAAAAAAGCGTACTCTTACGTTCTTCTTGGCAAGTTGAGAATATTGGAGATATCGGTCATACACCAGGAGTTTTGGCTTTGATTGAAAAATACTTGCCGCATGTACAAGTTCGCCTTTGGCCAGATTCTGTTAAATCAGGCGTTGAAGAAATGCTTATGGCCAGGTTTCCCAAATTGAAGATCTTAAAATCAGAAGAAGACAAACAAAAAGCCATATTGGAGTGCGATTTTTTTCTTCACGGATCGGGACCTTCATTGGTAGGCAGAAATGAGATGCTCCTTTGGAAAAAGACAGGAAAACCATATGGAATCTATGGAATTACCTTCCCCGGTAATTATGGCTTTCAGGCACAAGATAGAAATTACAACCCATTAGATTTAGAACTGATCAATACAGCATCTTTTGCCTATTTCAGGGATTCCGTATCGCTGGAATTTGCAAAGCAAATAGGTGCAAAATGCCCGGTAATGGGTTTCTGTCCAGATGGTGCCTTTGCGGTAGATGTAAGAAATGATAAAGCTGCTGATTTATTTCTAAAGCAACACGCCCTGGAGACAGGAAAATTTGTTTGCGTAATTCCCCAGCTTCGTTTTTCTCCCTGGTGGGAGATCAAGTCAAAGCAATTGCCAGTTAACCAGGAAAAGCAAGCATGGAATGAAAAGATGAAGGAGCATGATAATCTGCCAATTCGCAATGCCATCATCGAAGTGGTGAGACAAACAGATTTGAAAGTAGTGATTGTTCCAGAGAATGAAACCCAAATCCGAATCGGCAAGGAAATGCTTTATGATCCCCTGCCAGAGGATGTAAAACCACGGGTAGTATGGCGCAATCGATACTGGCTCACCGATGAAGCGGTTAGTACCTATGCTCGTTCGGCGGGACTATTCGGGCTTGAAATGCATTCACCAATAATGTGTATTGCCCTGGGTGTACCGGCTATCGTTTGTCGCTTTACAGAGCAAACATCTAAAGGATATATGTGGCAAGACATTGGGTTAAAAGAGTGGCTGTTCGATATGGATACAAAAGAAGATGTAGAGAGAATTGTCCCTACTGTGCTTAACATGGTGAAAAATCCTACAGCCTCAAAAGAAAAAGTAAAGAAAGCCCAGAAACTGGTAGCTCAATACCAAAGGGATACAATGAAGATTTTAGGAGAATCTTTAAAGGGTTAACCGTAAAAGAAAAATGAAAAAAATACATATTAAATCAGCTTATTATACGCACGTGTTGCTAACGGCTAAAATTATTGTTATTACCGGTCTTTTAACTTTCAAGATTTCGGTATCAATTGCTCAAACAGCTCCTTTCAAACCTATTGATGAAAAACGCGTTCAGGAAATTGAAGCAATGCTGACGGACAAACCCTCGGGTTTTGGCGAGCCTTATTATAAACGTAAAGTTTGGGATAGCCTCTTAAAATCAGGTGATTACGACCAGTTTTTACGGGCAATGAAGGATTATAGCTTTCCTCCTTTTAGTAAAGACGATTATTTCTCTCTCTCAAACGGTAGTGCCTCTTCTTCAAACGCAGGTTTAACGATGATGCGCAAAAGAGCAGAAGGCTTGGCAAAAGTAACCTGGGCCGAATGCTTGCAAAACGAAGGGAAGTATACCCGAATGGTAGAAGAGGGCTTACGTGATATTCTTGACCAAAAATCCTGGGTTTCGCCCCGCAGCGATCATGATTTTAAGAATTATAATGGAGTAGAGTATTCAGTAGAACTGACTTCCTCATTATATGCACATACCATTGCCCAAACGCTTTATATGATGGGAAATAAGATAAGTCCCACATTAAGAAAAGAGGCTATGGATGCTTTATATACAAGGATATTCAATCCAATACATCGCAAAATTAGCACACAGAATGATAAAAACGATTTTCTAACTGCAGATAACAACTGGAACCATGTTTGTTTGGCCGGATTGGTGGGAGCAGCGCTTACGGTAATCGAGGATAAACATGAGCGAGCCGTATTTACATACATAGGGGAATATTATTCCAGGAATGGATTAGCCGGATTTAATGATGATGGATATTGTGTGGAAGGCGTAACTTATTACAACTACGGATTTGGACATTATATTTTATTGCGGGAAAATATTTGGCAGGCTACGGGAGGAAAGATTGATCTTTTTGACGACCCAAAAGTTCAGAAGATTGCCCGTTATGCGCCGAATATTGAGATTATAAACGGAGTATATCCTGCTATTTCAGATTGTCGGGAAGGAGCAACGCCTAGTGAGGAGATGATGATTTATCTCAATAGAAGTTTAGCGCTGGGGATAACCCAATATGACACCCTTGCAAATAAAGGCGGAACTAGTAATAACCGCTTAAATGTAATGATGGCCTTCCCGAATTCATCCTCTAAGTCGCAGCCAGGAAAAAATATTCAAAAAGAAGGAGGAAATATCCGCTCTCTTTTTGAGCAAACAGGTGTGCTGGTTTGCAGACCTCTACCAGGCTCTCCCGCTAATATAGGTGTGGCTCTTAAAGGCGGCCATAATGACGAATCCCATAATCATAACGACATTGGATCGTATACAGTTGTACAGGGAAACCAAATAATGGCTGGCGATCCCGGGGTAATTCCTTATGCAAGCAATATTTTCGATCCTAAATACCGTTATACTTATAAAACGATTGGATCGTTTGGTCACCCTGTTCCGCTTGTTGCAGGTACTCAGCAACAGCCGGGTGTCCAAGCCAGATCAAGAACTGTCCGTACGGATTTTACGAAGAAAAAAGATAATATCACATTGGATATTGCCTCGGCATATGATGTGCCGGGATTAAAGAAACTTGAACGCACCATGGATTACGACAGAACAGGTGCCGGGAGCATTACTTTTACAGATTCTTTTGAATATGCTAAGTCTGAAGGGTTTGAAACTGCTATTTCCACTCGTTCCGAATGGAAGCAAACTTCCGATAATACGTTGTTGCTGACAAGAGGAAATGAAAAAATGTTAGTTACCTTTTCTTCTCCAGGTAACAAACTATTGCTAAAATCAGAGGAAATATCAGAAGGTGGTACGCCTTATACACGTATTGGTATTTCTGTCTCAAAACCAGTAACTGAAGGTCAGATTATAATTACTTACAAGCCGCAAAATTAAACCTATGAATTAATATGGATTTTTTAAATGGGGCTAACGCCCTTACCTTAGTATTTATCGCCTTATTGGTATTTGCTATTGCTTATAGATTTTACGGGGTTTTTCTGGCCAATAAAGTATTAAAGCTCAATGCTGCAAACGTAACCCCTGCAATAGAATTTTCAGATGGAAAAGATTATGTGGCCACCAACAGGAATGTACTGTTTGGCCATCATTTTGCAGCCATAGCAGCTGCCGGACCTTTGGTAGGCCCGGTGCTGGCAGCCCAGTTTGGCTACCTTCCCGGAACCTTATGGATCCTGATAGGCTGTGTTTTGGGGGGCGGAGTGCATGATATGGTGGTGCTCTTTGCATCAGTAAGACATAAAGGAGAAAGCCTGGCTACCATAGCAGGAAAAGAGATCGGTACAGGTACCGGTTTGATAGCAGGGATAGCCATTCTTTTTATCCTTATTCTTACACTTGCTGGCCTTTCTTTAGCCTGTATCAGCGCGATGCATGAAGCTTCCTGGTCTTTGTTTACCGTTATAGCAACTATGCCTATCGCTGTGATCATGGGGTTAATCATGCGCTACCGCAAAGACAGCGTTATCCTGGCAAGTATTTTCGGGGGAATCATGCTGATCGCCTCTATAGTGGGAGGTCATGAGTTGATGCAGATCCCTTCAATTAGTAATATTTTTCACTGGAAGATAGAAACCATATCCATAGCGATAACAGTATATGGCTTTTTAGCATCCGTATTACCTGTTTGGTTATTGTTAGTTCCAAGAGATTACCTATCTACCTATTTAAAGATAGGAACTATCCTTATGCTGACAATAGGAGTCATATTTGTACATCCAACTTTGCAAATGCCTGCACTTACCCAATTCGTAAGTGGTGGGGGACCGGTAATTGGCGGCCCGGTATTACCTTTTATCTTTATCGTAATTGCTTGCGGAGCTATTTCAGGTTTTCACGCTATTATTGCCACAGGAACAACTCCAAAAATGCTAACCAACGAAAAAGAAATCCTATTTGTAGGCTACGGAGCCATGCTGGTGGAAGGCTTTGTGGCTTTGATGGCCTTGATAGCAGCCTGTACTTTAGTTCCTGGAGATTATTTCGCCATCAATACCCCCAAAGATATGTATGAAAGCTTTATCGCTCAACACCCCGATCTGAAGGCTGTAGACCTAGCCTATTTTAGTGAGAAGATAGGAGTAGAGCTTCAGGGAAGGACCGGAGGGGCAGTATCCCTTGCGGTAGGTATGGCGCATATATTCAATAAAATACCTTATATGGATGATGTGATGGCTTACTGGTACAATTTTACCATTATGTTTGAAGCGGTATTTATACTGACAGCAATTGATGCAGGCACACGTGTAGGCAGATTCTTTTTACAGGAGATGATAGGGAAGGCCATCCCTAAGTTTAATGACAAGAACTGGATGCCAGGGATCGTCATTAGCAGTTTGCTGTTCACCTTCTCTTGGGGATATTTAGTGTACACAGGGAACGTAAGCAGCATCTGGCCGTTGTTCGGGATCAGCAATCAATTGCTGGCAGCCTGTGGACTGATTGTTTGTACCACCATGTTGATCAGGATGAACAGAAAAAAGTATGCATTGTGTGCTGCTATACCGGGTGTTTTCATGGCGTTCATTACTTTTTGGGCAGGCTATGAGCAAGTGGTGAAAATGTATTTACCCAAAGGACAATATTTATTAGCTTTTCTGGCCTGCCTAGCTATGGTACTAATGCTTATCGTGTTTGTAAACACTTTTAAAAGATGGTATGAATTGTCGAAAATGAAAGCAGATAAAGTGGATTATTATGGTGATACGGTGAAAGAACTCGTGGACAGATGAAATTAATTAAAATACATAATCATTAATCAATCAGATGCTAAAACAAATTAACTACGCTACAGGGATAAAATTCAAATATTTTCGTATGCTGTTGGCTTTCATGGCCATCTCACTTTTAACAACTTCTTGTAAAAACAATGATGTTGGCAATCCAGGTAATCCTTCACCACCTCCTGTAGTAGCTATATCACCTTCTATAACCACTATGACCACTACATGTTTTTATAATTCTACAGTTGTTATTACCGGTAATAACTTTAGTCCGAATGCACAAGATAATATTGTTAAGTTTGGAACTACAGTGGCAACGGTTACCGCGGCAACAACGACCTCCTTAACGGTAACTACGCCCGGTTTGGGTAGTGCAACTACTGCTGACGTTACTGTTACCAAGCTCGGTATTGTTTCGAATGCCAGGAGTATTGCCATCGATGCCGATCAAAACAAGATTGCAACATATAACTGGACTACACATACGGTTAAATCAGGGGTGATTTACAAAACCGGTGAGTTCAGCTTGTTTGGTGGAACCCAACGAAGAATATATATTTTGGATGTTACGCTTAATGCATCCAATACCTTGGGAATAGGTTTTACTACAACAGACGTCAATACGGTGACCATGTGTAAGAACTACAATGCTATAGCCGGTGTGAATGCTGGATATTTTCCGTATAATGGGTCTAGCGACAAAGATCCTTATATCAGGGTTAACTCAACTACGGTTCAGAGTGGGCATACGGATATCAGCCAACTCTATACGAATTCAGCTCTTCTCATACATAATAATGTGGCTATGGTGAAGAAATTTACAGAGAGTGGCAAGAACTTGAATTTAGTGGCAGCCGCCATTCCTATTGCGCAGGCGCAGAACATCATTGTGTGCGGTCCCATGCTAATCACTTCAGGTGTTATAGAAACACTGGATATGTCTATCGGACATAATAATTCGCAGACTGCAAGAACCGGCTTAGGCGTAACATCAGATGGTAAACGTGTTTTTATGGTAGTTGTAGATACAGGGGGAGGTGTTACGGGCGTGAGTACTCCACACTTGGCAAAGATCTTGCAGGCTTTAGGAGCCGTGAATGCCATGAACTTAGATGGTGGTGGATCATCGACGATGTTTGTCAATAATCAAGGCGACATGGGTCGTGTCAACTCCCCTACTGGAGGCACATGGCAGAGACCTGTCAGGAGCGTGATTTATGTAAAGTAGCGAAACCTCAAAACTTACTCATAGATTAAGTGGAAGAATTGTTGCAAAAAACGAAGTATCCTATAAAGAGAAATGAATTTTTTTAACAGTTACAAAACCTGTGGAGATGTACAATTAATTTAATTTGTGAGTACAGCGCTGCTACTAAATTAAGGATTTAACCTTTTGTTTACCAGAAATATAGATATATTTGTTTTGTCACAACAATAGTCTCTCTATTTATGAATCGAAGAAATTTCATTGAAAATACAGCAGCCTTAGCCATAACTTCATTATTGCCACTTTCGGCCCATTCAGTTTTTGAGAATAGTAAGTATAAAATGGGACTTCAGTTATTCACTGTTCACGATGAAATGACCAAAAACCCAATCGCTACTTTGAAGGCAGTAAAAGCAATGGGCTATGAAGATTTTGAAACGTTTGGGTTTGATGGTGAGAAAGGGACTTTTTATGGGTATAAGGCCTCAGAATTTAAGAAAATACTAGAAGATTTGCAAGTTCTTGCAAATAGTGGGCATTATGGGTTTTCTCCCTTTCTTAATAAATCAGATGATGATTTAAAACGCTTTACTGAGCAATGTATAAACGGTGCCCATGCATTAAAAATGAAATATATTGTTTGGCCCTGGATAGCCCCAGAACAGCGAACTTTAGATAATTTTAGACTGATGTCTAAAAAACTAAATCTAATTGGTGAACAGGTAACTGCATCGGGAATTGGATTTGCATATCACAATCATGGCTTTGAATTCACCGACCAAGGTGGAGAGAATGGATTCGATATTATTTTAAGAGAAACCGACCCTTCTATAGTAAAACTTCAAATGGACATGTATTGGGTGATGAATTCCTCTAAATATACCCCGAAAGAGCTGATATCTAAACAACCTGGGCGCTATGTAATGTGGCATATTAAAGATATGGACAAAATTACAAGGGACTATACCGAACTAGGTAATGGTTCTATTGATTATATTAAAATATTATCAGATCTGAGTAAATCGGGACTAGAATATTATTATTTAGAACAAGGGGGCAATTTTTCAATGAATTCTATGCAAAGTGCAGCTACCTCTGCGATATATTTCAAGAAAAATCTAAAAAGATATTTCTAACAGAACTGCTTAAAAATGATTTCTACTTTAGTCTTCTAAGCCAATTTCAACGGTTGCGCCAATTGCCATGATATCATCTGCCCCTGCTTTTGTTGGTATCAAAGCAAAATCGGATAACCTAGCGCAGATTCATTATTTGAGAAATATCTCTATTTTTAATTTTATTTCTGCTAATTCTATGAGAATATTTATTCTCTTTTTCTAATGGCATGTTGCAACTTGGTAGGTTTTGGATAAACTAATTTGATTAACCTCATTCCACCAACGACCTCTGGTGAACAATTATTCTTCAAATTCCCAGTAAAGCGGTCCATTCAATTCTATTTTTCTAAGATTTCTTTCTTCTGGGGGATGGTTATGTCTAGTTAAATGGAATATATCCTGTATAAGTGCTGCAGTGCTAGCAAAATAGCCATGACCTATTAAATCCGTATCTATCTTGCTGGCATCTACGGTGTCAATACCTTCCGCGATAGTAATCTCATCGCCAACATAGCCCGTTCTGTTAATATTTCCATGGAGTTTTTTTGATGAAAATAAGGCCTTATCCTTTGATGAAGCATATAACGTTACCCGCTGAGAAAATGTACTTATTTTTGGTGCAATGTCTCTCACAAAAATTTCAGCATCTATGTCGGGCGCTGCCAAAATAATCTGATTAAATAATATTTTTTTATCAGGGTTTTGTTGATGTATCAACACTAGCGCATCAGTTAGCGCACGGTTGCCCATGCTGTGTGCTATTAAATGGAGTTTTGCAGCACCTGTTTTTTTTATTACATCTTTAATAAAGTTTGCAAGGTTTGGGGTGCTAAATTTAGTGTTGTCGCCATCAGCTACATACCCTAAAACGCTCCGTTTTGATGGCCAGCTATAAACCATGGGGACTCCTTTAAAATCGATGTCTTTTGCAATTTGAGCCGCTCTTAAAATACTTTCTTCAAAACTTACATTATAACCGTGAACAAAAATAAATGCTTCTTTCGAGGGTTCCACTACTTGTTGAAGCTTGTTAAAGAAACCTTCTGGCTGCAGCTCATCAATTTGCTTAATGAACATGTGTTTGTCTTCACTATTGGAAAACTCCAGTTTCCACCAAACCGGTCTAGGTATTTCGCCCTTAATCTTTTCTTTAGGGAGGTTAACCAGGCAGGTTCCAAAACTAATATTGCCTCTATTGTTGCCATAGGCTAGGAGACCATTTTTTCTCTTTACATACTTATTTCTTTCTGTGGCGTAGAAAACCTCAATCAATTTGTTCTTCCTAGATTTTTCGGCCTCAACATTATTTATTGTTGGGATTTGTAGATAATGTTGATAGTCATCTTCGAGAATTTCATAGTCATTATCCTCTGATTCTACAACACTGAAATTCTGCATAGGCTCAATATTATATTCCTCTTCTTTATCGTCTTCTGGTCGTTTTGCATGGTTTGCAACGATGCCGTTATAATCTTTATTGGCCACTTCATCTAACAGGTCTAGCTTAAATGGATGATCAGGCCTGTTTCTTGACAGTTTTTTAAGTCTTTTAATAAATTCGGGTACGTGTACACTTGTTTGTTGGGGAAGCGGAATTTTGAAATTAATAGTATTGCCAGCACGTGTAAATTCATCCCTAAAAAGAACCTGATTACCATCTTGAAAAGCCTGAATGCTGATATTTACAGTAATGTTTGCACCTGATTTGATAGAAATTTCTATTGAATTTTTCTTATAAGTGCCTAACTGAGTAAAAATCTGATTAATTCCATTATATTCAACATGATTATTTTTGCTAATAGCCTTTCCGTTAACAAGGATTGTAAAATCTTCGGTCGAATCCGAAATTACATTAAAATAAAGGATAATATCCATTTTTTGAGAGCTTTAGTAGATGAAAAACTTAGACTAAATACTAAGATAAACTAATTTTTTTAAAAGTGCTAGGCAAATTCTTACACCTGTGGTAAGTAGGCACAGCGACGATCATTTACTCGTATCCCCTTGATTATTTGAAATTTAAATAATAAGTTTGAGTAAATCTAAATTTTATTTAAGCTCATATAATCAAAAAATTAATGAAACTCATAAAAAAAGGGAGTACAGGCATTCTGGTCAACTACCTGCATAAAAAGTTAAATGATCTTGGCTACTCAATTACAGAAGCAGACTTTGGTGCCCAAACAGAGGCGGCTGTAAACGACTTTCAGCAAAAAAATAAGTTAAAAGTAGACGCTGTTGTAGGAGGTCAGACTTGGTTATCCATTTATTTAAGAACAGAAACACCTAGAAAACCTGTTTCAAAAATCGATAGGTATAATAACATTATGCATTTGCACCCAACAGTTAGGATGGCGGTTGTTAAAGTTTATACTCAGCTCCAAAGTGAGGGCATACCATTCAAGATCTTTGAAGCTTTCAGGCATCCAGAACGACAGGCCGATCTGTACGCTCAAGGTCGCACAAAACCAGGAAATATTGTAACTTATGCTCAGCCTTGGTCTTCTTACCACCAGTATGGCCTTGCTGTTGATTTTGTTTTGTTAATAAATGGTAATTGGAGTTGGGACACCAAAAAGGAAAAAGGAAAGTGGTGGATGAGAATGAATGCGCTTGGAGCACAGGAAGGCTTGATGCGCTTAGATTTCGAAGTCCCTCATTTACAGATTATCGGAACCTCTTCAAGCGCACTTAGGCAGGGTATATATCCTGTAGGTGGCGATAAGTCATGGATTGATAATTTGACAACTGCAATTAAAGAAGCCCAGTAATATTCTACAATCAAAATGAATCTGGAAGGAAACATTTATACATCAATATTGAACTCTTGAAAAAGTAAGTATATTTAACAAACAAAATACTCATGCAAAAAAAAATATTTATACTTATTTTATTTTTAATTATTTCAGTTAGTGTCAATGCACAAGAAAAAGTAATAACTCATAAAGATTCGCTAAACTTGATTGTAAAAGAGTATTATGACCTAAACCTTAAACTATTTCAAGCAGGTTCTAAAGTTGAGGATGTAAATAATCTATTTAAATTATTTACAGAAGACTTTACTTATGTACATCCAAAGTACGGAGGGATTTACAGTCGGGAAAATTTATATAATGGCTACATCAGAAATCAAAAGAATGGTGCTTATAATGGCAAGATCGTAGCTATAAAAGTAGACAACAAAATTACAGGGTTAAATGCTGTGGTTGTTGAAAAAAGGTTTGTTGAAAAAAAAGGCAGCGAAATTAAAGATGGTAAAACTGAAATGACTCTATTCGAATTTAAGAGCGGTAAGATATCTCGAATATTCGAATATTGGTAGTTTAGAGAGATAATTAGTTTCCGTTGCGTGCATTGCGCGCAACGGAAACTTGTTATGACCTTAAAACTTCGCAGAAATCCCCGCATTGATGATACCATTGTATCCAAAACCTAACTCTGTGAAAACTCCAATCTTTCTCCCTACACGTACGCCAAGAGCATTAATTTGATAGGCAAAGTCTGTTGTGCTAGCCGTTTTAGTATTAGTGCCGTTTTCCGGCTTGGTTGCAGCAAAAGATGAACCCAAGCTAATACCAGAGTAGAGTTGTACCAACTTGTTAATGTATCTGTAATCGGTTCTAGCCATGATGACATTATAGGTGTTTTTGTAAAAATGCTCCGAGGAATTCCCTCCTGAAACAACGGATCTTGATGAAGTGTTGGAATATAAAATGCCAGCACTAAGACGAGGAGTGAAGTAATAATTAAGCCCTACAGCGATTGGTCCGTAGCGGTGATTGGTGTTGCTGCTGGCTATCCCCCCAGAAAAAAGTGAGGTGCCCATATCAGAAAGGCCATCTATGATCTCTTGTGCCGATGCCAGTCCATAGGACCCATAAATTTCAATCTTTTGTGCCCTTACAAATGTGGCATAGTTGAGTAGCAATGCTATAAATAACAGTTTTTTCATATGACGTTGAGTTTTACAAGTAAAGTAATGGGTAAAACTAGTGATTTCTCAACTCAGGATGAAATCAAAGAGAATATTTTACATTCTGTCCAATGAAGTTTAACTAAAATATAGCATTATTGATCGTTTTAATAATACTATCTTATTTTAATAACTGAATAATGTTTCCCTTAAATATTTTTCCAATGGGAATAATATGATCACCAATAAATATTCTGTTACCTTCGATGCTATTAATATGTTTTGGAGCAACAGCAAATGATTTATGAACCTGTAAAAATTCATTTTTAGGCAATAATTCTAATAACGTGGATATTTTTTCGCGAATAGTAACTGTTTCGGCTATCGTAAATATTTTGGTGTAATTTCCAGTAGCTTCAATGTATTGAATACTATCAATTTCAATTTGGATATATTTTTTATGGCTTTGGAGAAAAATACGATTGGAGATCGCATTGCTTTCTGTTGAAATAGCTATTGGAGCAATAGAGGTACTAAACGTTTTATTGAGTGCTTTTAGGAAACGCTCAAAGCCAAATGGTTTTAGTAAATAATCTGAAATATTAAGCTCATAACCTTCAAGTGCATATTCTTGATAAGCAGTTGTTACAATTACTTTTGGCGGATTACTTAATGTTTTTAGGAACTCAAAACCTTTTAATATGGGCATATTCAAATCTAAAAAAATCAGATCGACTTTATTCTTATTCAAATATTCAAATGCCTCCAATGCGTCATAACAATTTTTCATTAATTTCATATTCGGTAATAAATCACAATAGCCTTTTATAATATCGTGAGCAATGTATTCATCATCAATAATTAAATATTTAATCATAGTTGTTCAAGAGTTAATCGTGACTTATAAACGTCTTTTGTTATTGAAAATGACAACTCATGTTTATTGGGATAGATCAATTCTAATCTTCTTTTTAAATTTTCAAGCCCAATGCCTGCATTGTTTTTTTCGTTCACGGCACTATCATAATTATTTTCAATAGTAAATTGTATTTTGTTTTCGAAAGAATTTATGCCAACCTTTACATAGGCATTCGCTCTTAAAGTTTCAACACCATGTTTAAAAGAATTTTCTAATAACATGATGAATAATAAAGGAACAACTCTGCAATTTTCATCAGTATTAGTATTAAAATCAATAATTATACTTTTGTGATACCGCATCTTATGTAGCTCAATATAATTCTTTAAATATTCAATTTCTTCAGTAAGTGCTACCATTTCTTTTTCACCTTCATAAATACTATACCGCATTAAATCAGATAATTTAAGAATCAGTTCTTGCGCTTTCTTAGTGTCTTTAGCTACCAAACCATACAAGTTATTAAGCATATTGAAAAAGAAATGTGGACTAACCTGACTTTTTAAAAGCATCAATTCTGATTTTACTTTTTCATTTTTCATTTTGTTAATCGCAATTAGTTGGGTTGTAAACCAAAAAACGGCTAAACATAGTAGTAAAATATAATATGAAATAACTAGGATAGAAACCTTTGGGTTATAGTTTCCCAGAAAGAGCACGGAATTGCTTTCTGTAAAAATTATCTCGAAAGCAGTAATAACTATAGGAACTATCGCTATTAACACCAGCACAATTATCGCCCATTTCTTATTTCGTTTTTTGAACATCATAGTGCAAAATTAAAGATATCTATTCTTGCTACAAGTAAGTTGATAAACAGTCCATATGGTGCTTTGAAATTGCTGAATGATGGGACGAAATTACTTCACATACACTAGAATATTTTTTATCCCACTTAAAGATATGTTTATCCCAACTATTTTAAGAGCGCTCAAATCGTTTTTAGGTTTACCAAAATTTAAAATCAAAATTAATGAAAAAGAGGATTTTTAGATACCTAAAGCACATACTTGCCACCATTTTAGTAGTTGGAACGCTAGGCGTTTTATTTGGCTTATATCACGGAGCTAGCTTCCACTATGGAGATAATCCAATGATGATGAATTGGAACAATGAAGGGCCATATGTTTTTTACAAAAATGATAGTGTTTTAAATGTGAACTACATCAAAGGGAACCAAAATGATGGATTTTCTTTAGACCAAAAAGAATATGCTACCGACTCAAAAATTCCTGCTTTTTGTTATTTTCCAATTGATTCAACACGTTTTGAATTCATTGTAAATGCGAATTTTAAAAAACCGAAAAGTACGTATGCTGATAATAATAAGATTTTAGCAATTTCAGATATTGAAAGTGGCTATAAAACCTTTCGCGATTTTCTCATAGGTAACAAGGTTATCAACAAAAATTTGAATTGGACTTTTGGAACAGGTCATTTAGTTTTAGTTGGAGATTTTGTGGACAGAGATTTTTCAGCAACACAAGTTCTTTGGTTTATTTATAAATTAGAACAAGATGCTGCAAAACTAGGAGGAACGGTCCATTTTATTTTAGGAAATCATGAATTGAAAAATATGCAGGGTAATTATGACTCTACTTCTCCTAAATACTTCCACGTTGCCTCAATTTTGGAAAAAAAACAAAACGAATTGTACGACTCAAGTTCTTTCATGGGTAAATGGATGTCGAGTAAGAACAGTATAGAATTAATCAATGGAGTTCTTTTTACTCATGGAGGATTACACCCAAAATTAGCAGGCTATAAGCTGAACTTAAATGAGATTAATAAAATTGTAAGTGATAATTATTATAAACCTTATTATCCTAAGCCTGGGAAAACCGTTTTACAATTTTTAACTTCCACAAATACCGGTATTTCTTGGTACAGGGGCTATTTTAAAGGTGATCTAACACAAGAAGATGTTGAACGTGGTCTTGATCAATTTAAAGCGAAGTCAATTGTTGTTGGGCATACACTTCAATCTAAGGTAAACACAAAATATAATGGAAAAGTAATTGGAATAGATGTTAAGCACCCGAAAGATTACCATAAAAATTTTCCAAATAAAAAATCAGAAGGCTTACTTGTTGATGGAAGCAAATATTATAGGGTTTTTCACGATGGAGAGAAAGAAGAGCTATAATGATTTTGTAATTGAAGATTGCTATCTTGTTATATAATTAAAATCTATGTACTTCACTTCCTTACCAGATCATTCTCAGGCTAATTTTGATGAGGAAATGCATTTCAGTCGGTTCAAAAAACACAATATCATTTTTAATACAGTTAGCAATTATGGTTATTGTGATGATCATGTGGGTTGCCTTTCTTTTAAAACCATTTTAAGTGGTGAGGAATGGTATGTTGTGAACAACAAAAGGATTGCTGTTAGACCCGGTCAGTTTCTAATTCTAAATGATGAACAAAATTATTCATGTAGCATTGATCAAGAGAAAGTAAAGGGATTTTCTGTGTTTTTTAAGAACGAATTTGCTGCCGAAGTATTTCGAAATGAAATGAATAATGAAGAAACAATACTCGACAATCCTTTTAGCGTTGACGAAAAATCACCAGAATTTTTCCAAACCTTAAACTATATTACTCCTGAACTACAATTGCAATTAACAACACTCATTTCTGCTCTTGAAAATGACGGCTTTCATGCAATGACAGATGAAAAATTGGTTTTCTTACTAGAGCACTTAATTTGTTCGCACAAATCAGATACAAAACGTATTGATCGAGTTGCTGCGATTAAGTTAAGCTCGAAAACAGAAATTTATAAGCGCTTGTGCATAGCCAAAGATTTGCTACACTCTACATTTATGGATAATCCGGATTTACATACGCTAAGTAGTACAGCCTGTTTATCCGTTCCTCAACTCATTAGGCAATTTAAATCTGTTTTTCAGGTAACACCTCATCAATATCTTATAGCGCTTAAACTTAAGCGAGCTGTAGAACTACTAAAATTTAGCCATAAACCCATTAACGAGATTACTTGGGCGTGTGGATTTGAAAATGTGAGTGCTTTTTGCAGAGCTTTTAAAACTGCTTATGGTGCTCAGCCTTTGAACTATAGAAACCATCATGAGCATACCGTTCACACACAGCAATGAATATGCTCATGGTAGCTTCATCACCATTAAAAACAAATTATATTCTGATGAAAAACCAGCGCTTTAAATTGAGAATTTCTGCACATGTTTAGAAATAGTTGTTAGATAATTTTGACTAATTGTTTTACATATCATTTTAAATCCAAGCAAATTGAAGCAACTATTTATGCTATGGTTACTTATTTTTAGTAGTCAAGTTAACTATGCCCAAGATCAAATTATTCCACTCTACGAGAAAACCATCCCCAATTCAAAAAAGACTCCTTTAAATTATGTTGAGGAAACCGATAGTAATGGATTAACCAGAAATGTAAGCACCCCAACAATGGCCGCTTATTTTCCTGAAAAAGGTAGTGCAAATGGTACAGCCGTAATTATTTTTGCAGGTGGAGGCTATTTTGTTCTGGCTCAAACCACCTGCATTGAAATTGCCAAAGCCTTTAATAAAATAGGTGTTACCGCGTTTGTTCTTAAATATCGCTTGCCAAATGATTCAATCATGATCGATAAAAGCATTGGCCCTTTACAAGATGCACAGCGGGCTATTCAGCTGGTTCGTAAAAGAGCCGTCGAGTGGAATATCAACCCAGCAAAAATAGGTACAGTCGGACTTTCTGCTGGTGGCCATCTGGTATCAACAGAAGGTACGCAGCTTAATCGAGTAGTGATTAATAACGAGGCAAATATTTCTCTCCGACCTGATTTTATGGTGCTGCTTTACCCAGTGATTATTTATGATTCTGCTATTCCAAGAACACGTGAAAATTTAATCGGTAAAACATCTGATGCAAAAATTCTTCATTTATATGGGACTGAAAATCATGTAAGTTCAAATACACCTCCAACATTTTTGGTGCATGCACTAGATGATGATGTGATCCCAGTAAAAAATAGCTTGCTGTTTTTTAATGCGTTGGTTAAGGCTAAAGTAAAAGCAGAGATGCACATTGTACAAGATGGCGGACATGGATTTGGCTTGTACGATCCTGAAAATAAGGATAAATGGTTTATATGGTGTATAGATTGGATGAAAAAAAATGGTTTTATTATTTAAGCTCTTTCATTAAATCATATTTTCTACCAGCTTTGGTTTGGAGAATTACGGTTTTTGATTGATACTTAATGGCACAATTACCATTCGTGTTAGCTAAAAGTATAGCACCAATTAATTGATTGTTTTCCCACTTCATGCTAAGTTCATAGTTTCCTCTAGCAATAAGTCCTTTTACTTCGCCGTTTTTCCAGGCAGTAGGTAATGCAGGTAAAAGCTCTATAAAATCTTCGTGGCTCTGTAAAAGCATCTCTGCTATTCCAGCTGTTGCACCAAAGTTCCCATCAATTTGAAAGGGTGGGTGTGCACAAAAAAGATTGGAATATATGCCGCCACCTTTATTGTAATCAGTACCTGAGCCACCTACAGGTGTAATGAAGTTTTGCAATATTTTATAAGCGTGATCTCCATCTTTTAGTCGAGCCCAAAAATTAACTTTCCAAGCCATAGACCATCCTGTAGATGCGTCGCCGCGAGCAATTAAGCTAACTTTTGCAGCTTCGGCCAATGCTGGAGTTTTAGTGGTACTAATCTCTCTGCCTGGATGTAAGCCAAATAATTGGGAGATATGACGATGTTGATCTTTTGGATCGTCTCTATCTGTTTCCCATTCTTGCAACTGACCCCATTTGCCAATTTTTGGTTTTAGCAAATGTGCTCTCAGATTTGCAATGTGTTTTTTGTAAGTACTGTCGATTTTTAAAATATCAGCCGCTTCAATATAATTTGTAAACAGATCATAAATAATTTGTTGATCGTGAGTTACACCGTCTTCTATTGGTCCGTGTTCTGGCGACCAGCCCAATGGCGAAACTAAAGTCCCGTCTGGTCTTCTTTTTAGGTGGTCATCCCAAAATTCTGAAATTTCTTTAATAATAGGGTAAGCGAAATTTCTTAAATAGTTCTCGTTCTTTGTAAATGCATAATGCTCCCAAAGTGCCTGAGCATACCACGCACTTCCAGGTGTATTCCATAAATAGCTCATCCCACCAAAAATATTGTTCTCAGTTCTAACCGTCCACCCACGAGTATTAGGATACTCTTTACGCGTATTTATTTTAGTGACCTCACGCATACTGTTAATATAATCTAAGTAAGGTATGTGGCATTCAGAAAGGTTGGTAGGTTCTGCTAACCAATAATTCATCTGAATATTGATGTTAGAATGGTAATCACTCCCCCAGGGTGGGTTATTGCTTTCGTTCCAAAGACCTTGCAAATTAGCAGGTAATCCGCCTTTTCTTGACGAACTGATCAATAAGTATCTTCCATATTGAAAAATTAAGGCTTCAAGTGCTGGATCTGCATTCTTTTTATAATTGATTAATCTTTGATACGTTGGTAAATTAATGTTACTGCCTAGGTTTAATGAAAGACGACCAAATAATTTTTGATAATCTTCAACATGCGTTTTCAATAAAGTTTCATATGATTTTGCAGAAGCATGTTTAAGTATCTTTTCAATTTTTGGTGCAGGTTCTTCGCCTTTCCAATTATTTTCACGTTTATTACTGTAGTTGGTGGCTGCTGTAAAAATGATGGTAATGGCATCTGCCTTATCTATTTTTAATTTATGACCACCATTTTCATCTGGAATAATACTGCTCGAACCATTCTGAATTTGAACTTGCGCAGTAGCTTGATAAGGCATGCCATTTGCTAACTTCCCAGTAAATTGAATTTTATTGCCAGTTACAGTAACTAAAGTTGCTCTTTTATCTTTTAGTTTGATAGTTGCGGCATAAGCAGCCTTTTTGTTGGCTGTTAACCTCAAAATCATAACTTTATCTGGGAAACTACAAAAGTATTCTCTTTTATAATTTACATTATTTTGAGTATAACTAATGTGATGATTGGCAGTTTCAACGTTAAGTTTACGAATATAGTTTGAATAGGTTTGATCCTGTTGATCGAAATCTATAAAAATATCTCCAAAAGCTTGATAAGCTCCTCGATTGTTCTCATCTCCCGTCCAAAGCGTATTATCGTTAAACTGAATTTGTTCTTGGTTTACACCACCAAAAATCATTGCTCCAATTCTTCCATTGCCAATAGGATAGGCTTCCGTCATCCAGTTTTTTGCAGGTTTATTGTCCCAAAGCAACAAAGATTTATTTGCTTTATTTTGAGCAAAAACTAAAGAAAAGCCAAATGTTAAATGCAAAAATAATATTGCTACCCCTGTTATGTATTTCATTATCATAATGCTAATCGAAAAAATAAGCAACCAACATTGTGGCCTCATTACAACTTAAATTAACTGGCGCATGAGATAGCCGGCCATCAAAAAACATAGAGTCTCCTTTTTTGAGTATGATATCTTCCTCATCAAAACGATAAACTACTTCCCCTTCAATAACGTATTTGTATTCGTATGCCTCTGTTACAACAGGCTCTCTTTGTGCACCAGGTTCTAAGGTAAGCAACACCAAATCAATCGTACTACTTTTAAGACTTCTAGAGAAAATTCTTTGATAATGATAACCTCTCGCATCTTCTTTTTCAAATGGTGTTAACTCTTCTTTTCTTACAATTAAAATTGGATTGGTTTTTTCAAAATTGATGTCTTTAAAAAAGATATTAATATCTACATCTAAAGCCTTAATAATTTGAACTAATACAAGTAACGAAGGTAGGGTTCTGCTATTTTCAATTTGAGAAATCAACCCTTTTGTTACATCTGCACGTTCGGCCAATTCCTGCACCGTCATCCCCAACGATTTTCTTATTTCTTTTATTTTTTGGCTAATTTGTAATAATGCAGAATCTTTCATTTGGTAAATTTCTTAAAAGTAATACTTAAACCCTGATTAAAGAATTTCAAGACCCATTTCAACAAACTTAACAATATAGTAGCAATTATTTAATATCAATATTGTTTAATATAAGTAAACAAATGTTTATTTTAGCTAAATATTAGTACAGATAATTATGAAAGAACCTATTAAAATGATAGTATTTGACATGGCAGGAACTACTGTGAATGAAAACAATATTGTTTATAAAACATTAAGAAACGCTATCAATACGATTGGTGGATATGAATTGAACCTAGAAGAAGTGCTAGAGCATGGTGCTGGAAAAGAAAAATTACAAGCAATTAAGTCGATATTAAAAAATAGTTTGAACTTGGTAAACGATCAGCTTGCTGAGCAGATGTTTAGTTTGTTTTTGATCGAATTAAGTAATGCCTACGAAGTTGAACCTGTTTATCCAAATGCCAATGCCGATGAATTGTTTGCAATATTAAAAGCTAAAAATATAGTAAGGGTACTTAATACGGGTTATGATAGAAAAACGGCAGAATCACTGCTCAAAAAACTGAATTGGAACGTAGGGGAAGATATAGATGCGCTAATTACAGCATCTGATGTGCCTAGAAATAGGCCATATCCTGATATGATTAATTTGGCGATGGAGAAATTCGATATTGAAAATCCTTTGGCAGTTGCAAAAATTGGCGATTCTACAATTGATATACAAGAGGGGCAAAATGCAGGCTGTGCTTTAAGTATAGGCATAACTACTGGCGCGCATAATCCGATACAGCTAAAATCTGCAAATCCTCAACATATAATCGACGATTTATTAGAACTCGTCCCTATTTTAGAAGAATACAATAATGCATAATTTTTAACCTATGAAAGATGGTCAATTATTAATTTTTGATGGTGTAGATAAACCATTAAGATTAGTTCGAATGGAGGTGCCTAAGCTAAAAACTGAAGAAATATTGGTAAGGAACACCTATACTACCCTGTGTGGGAGCGATTTGCACACCTATTGTGGAAAAAGGAATGAAAAAACACCTACCGTTTTAGGTCATGAAATTGTAGGCACTATAGCCGAAATAGGAAAGGGGCATAGCCATTTAGATTTTAATGGAGAGCAACTAAAAGTAGGTGATCGAGTAACTTGGTCAGTTTTTGTAGCCCAACCACAAGAAATTTGGATAAATAGAGGGATGCCTCAAAAGTCTGATCACCTTTTTAAATACGGGCACGCTCAAATTAAGGGGAACGATGTTTTTCATGGTGGACTTGGAGAATTTACTATACTGAAAGAACATACAGCGATTTTTAAGCTTCCAGAAAACTTGCCGACCGCCATAGCGGCGACCATAAATTGTGCCGTTGCTACTGTAGCCGGTGCATTGCGCTTAGTGGGAGATGTAAAATCGAAAACCGTGCTGATTACAGGGATGGGTCTCTTAGGTAATTTGGCGGTTGCAATGGCTAAAGTACAAGGTGCGAAAGAAATTATCGCGGTCGATATAGCCGAAGCCAGGCTTGAACAAGCCAAAAGATTTGGTGCAACTCATACCTATCTCACTACCAACACAACAGCTATTAAAGAAAATTTATCTGCCCACAAAATTGACGTTACGCTAGAAATGAGCGGTGCGCCAGAAGCGGCAGAGCTAGGCATCGAAATGTTAGGTATTGGTGGTATTGCGGTGTGGATTGGTGCTGTTTTTAAAACACGAAAAATAGAAATCGATGCCGAACAGGTTATCCGCAGAATAATCACTATTAAGGGCTTGCATAACTATAATTTCGAGGATTTACAGTACGCACTGAAATTCATGACTAACCATCATCCAGATTTTCCATTCGATGAAATTATAGAAAAAGAGTTCCCCTTATCTGAGGCAGCAAGTGCATTTGAATATGCATTGCAACATAAGCCGTTAAGAGTTGGCGTATATATTGACGAAGCCAAATGAAAGCAACCTTAAAAAATAAATGGGCCATGTTGTTGCTAACCATGGTTTGTTATCTTTTCTTTTATACGGGTAGGCACAATTTTGGTTGGGCAGCTCCTGGCTTGAGCTCAGAGCTAAAGATTTCTTACAGTTTTGTAGGTTGGATCAGCTTTGCGATGCTGATTGGTTATGCTTTAGGGCAGCTAATTAACGGAAATTTAGCTGATAAATTTAGCCCTCGCATCATGGTAATAACTGGTGCATATCTATCTATCGCAACGAATATTGCCATCAGCTTTTCGAGTAGTCCTTACCTTATTCTTGGCCTATGGGGTATAAATGGTTATTTTCAATCAATGGCGTGGGCTCCAGGTGGAAAAATTATCGGTAACTGGTGGAACCAAGAAGAGCGCGGAAAAGCATTTGGGTTTTACACCATGTCTGCAGGGTTATCTTCGGTAATTACGTTTACACTTTCGATTATTTTGCTTCAGCAAGGGTATGAATGGCGAATGTTATTTCGATTGCCCGTGTTATTACTTTTAGTGGCATCCACCTTGTTTTTTCTTTTCATTAAAGATAAACCCGATGAGAAAGCAGAAATAAGTGATGATAAATTATCAGATCTTTCATGGTCTCAACGCTACAAAAGCGTGCTTAGCAATAAAAAATTCTTATTGATCTGCCTCTCTTTCGGCTTTGAAAGCATGGCGAGGTACGGATTAATATTTTGGGTTCCAATTCATTATTTAGGAGCAAATTGGAAACAGCAGCCACAAAGTGTGTGGATTACATTTTTTCTTCCGTTAGGTATGGCAATTGGGGCATTAACTTTCGGCTGGCTATCTGATTCGCTTTTTAAAGGGGATAGAATTAAGGCCATTAAGATTGGGATGTTGACGAGCTTTTTTATTGCCGTTGCAATGTATTTTGTGGCTAGAGAGCATTTTGTGCTATCAGCATTGTTAATGTTAAGCGCTGGCTTTTTTGTGTATGGCCCACAAGGATGCTTTTGGCCTTTAAGTCCCGATTTATTAGGTTCAAAACTCACAGGAACCGGAATTGGATTAATGAACATGTTCGGCTATCTTTTTGCTGCCCTGGGCGAGCCCATAATAGGAAAGATTGTAGATGTTTCGGGCAGTACACATGCCATCTTTCTGATTGTTGCTGCGGCATGTTTAGTTTCAACACTTATAATATCAATACCGTCTAAACAAAATAAAAATCATTAAAAACTTAAACATGAAAATTAAATACGTATTAGGATTATTATTGTTAATTGCATGTAACAATGTAAAAGCACAAAGAGTAGTTATACTTGGCCTCGATGGTTTTAGCTCAGAAGGTTTTAAAGCGTCGAAGCATCCAAACATTGATCAGCTATTTGCAAAAGGACTAATTACACTAGCCAATAGACCTGTAATGCCATCGGTAACTTTACCCAACTGGACAAGCCACTTAACCGGGCAAGGGCCAGAAGAACACGGTGTAACCACTAACAAATGGACCTTAAATGATCATCCGCTACCGGCAATAGAAGCCGATCATGACGGTTACAGTCCATCAATTTTTAAGCTGCTAAAAGACCAAAAGCCTCAAGCTAAAACTGCTTTTTATTATAACTGGGCAGAGTTGATTAATCCCATCAATAAAAAATATTTAGATGAGGTTTCTTTTGAAGAAAACGATAAATACCAAAGCAATTATGCCAAGGCATTAGATTTTATTGCAAAAAACAAAAAAGATCCAACTTTGGTATTTTTATACAGTGTTCATACCGATCATGCCGGGCATAGCCATAAGTGGATGTCTCCAGAATATATTTCTGCCATCGAAGAAAGCGATAAAGCTATTGGTGCTTTCGTGGCTAAACTTAAAGAACAAAATCTTTATGAGGATACCTATTTTCTCTTGATCACAGACCATGGTGGAATAGAAAAAGGGCACGGGGGAGTTAGTATAAATGAAATGCAAATTCCTTGGGCAATAACGGGAAAAAGAATAAAAAATTTAGGTGTAGCCGACGGATTTTTTAGTAGCAACAAAAATACTTCGCTAGTCTTATCTAAAATATTTGGCCTTAAAAATATTCCAAAGTCGTGGACAGGTAGTGCACCAAAGGAGATATTCAAATAAATGAATCGACAACTACTTATCTAGAATAGCATCTGTTTTTGCAAATTTTGAGGTTGAAATTTTCTGCCATGTAGAGTTTCTTTGGTGAATATAACCAAATATATGTCACACCTACAGAACCGAGTAAGTATACAACCGCTATTGCCAATAAGGTTAACTACTGAAGAAACAACCAACACCTATCATCAATATCCTTATCATACCTTGGTAAAAGGTAGGATTTTTAATGGTTTCGCTTCGCTTGCAAAATGGATGGTAGGTGAAAAAGTTGTACTTATTGATGGCTATGTTGGTGTTTTTTGGGAGGAAGTAAAAGAGCAGCTTGAAAAAGAGATAACCCGTGCTGGTTATGCAGCTCGTTTTCATTTTAGTAGCGATTACCTTAAACCAGCTGCTGAAATTACAGAAATGGTAAGGCCAGATTTGGGGGAGGATAGATCGGTATGGGGAAAACGTACAGCCCTAGAACTGGAAGATTTTTATAGAACAGACGATTTTTATCAATTAAATAATTGTAAAAAGGATGCTGATCTTATTGTTGTTTTAGGAGTTGGAGCAGGATTGTTATCGTTAGATGCACCATTGGTTTATCTAGATGTGCCAAAAAATGAAATCCAGTACCGAACGCGTGCCGGAGCAATTCATAATCTTGGGATGGATGCGGCTATTACAGCATCAGCAATGTACAAACAGTTTTACTTTGTAGATTGGGTAGTGCTAAATGCACATAAGAAAGCAATTTTAGAACGCATTAGTATCATTGCCGATGTGCAGTGGGAAAAAGATATTAACTGGATGTTTTTTTCCAATTTAGTGGCTACTGCTAACGTGCTTGGGAAAGGTGTGTTTAGGGCAAGACCTTGGTTTGAAAAAGGTGTATGGGGTGGGCAGTGGATGAAAGAGCATCTTAAAGGTCTAAACCCTGATGAAGTAAATTATGCCTGGTCTTTTGAGCTGATTACACCAGAAAATGGATTGGTTTTCGAACACGATGGATACCTTCAGGAAGTAGCTTTTGATTTCTTGATGTTGTTGCAACATCGGCAAATTCTTGGCATACACGCAGAAACCTTTGGTACAGATTTTCCAATCCGGTTCGATTTTTTGGATACCTTTTCTGGAGGTGATCTATCCATCCAATGCCACCCTTCAAAAGAATACATCAATAAAGAATTCGGAGAGCAGATTACGCAAGACGAAACGTATTACATCATGGATTGTAAGCCTGGGGCCAAGGTATATCTGGGCTTTCAAGAAGATATTGACCGTGATGATTTTAAGATAGCACTTGAAGATAGTTTTAAACAAGGAAACGAAGTAAATATTACACAATACGTGCAAGAACTTCCTGCTGCAAAACACGATTTTTTTCTCATCCCCAACCAAACAATCCATAGTGCAGGTGCAGATAACCTAGTGCTCGAGATTAGTGCCACGCCATATATCTTCACCTTCAAAATGTACGATTGGGTAAGGCTAGACCTGAATAATAAACCTCGACCAATCAATATTGAACATGCTTTTAAAAATCTTGATTTTGAACGTAAGGGTAATAAAGTACAAGATGAACTGATTGCAAAACCTCGGTTAATCGAAAAGGGACCCGATTGGCAAGTAATTCATCTACCCACACATCAAGTACATTTTTATGATGTAGAACGGATTGAATTTCAAACCACGTTAGCGCTACAGAAAGACAATAGATGCTGGGTAATGATGTTGGTAGAAGGAGAGGCAATAACGGTGCAAACGAACGATGGTAAAGTTCAATATTTTAACTATGCCGAAACCTTTGTGATCTCAGCGAGTGCACAAAGTTTGGAGTTTACAAACACCGGAACTAGTGTTGCAAAGTTGATTAAAGCCTATTTAAAATAAACCATCATTAACATGAAAACAAATCTCACATTAGTTATCATCACTGCCTCTTTGGGAGGATTTCTGTTTGGTTTTGACATGGCTGTTGTATCGGGCATATTGCCCTTTGTTGAACGCCAGTTTAGCCTATCTACCGCTCAAGAAGGTTGGTTTGTTTCGTCGGCCTTATTGGGCTGCGTAATTGGCGTATCCTTTACAGGCGAGTTAAGTGATCGATTTGGTAGGAAGAAGATTTTAGTTGGAGCAGCAGTTCTGTTCTTGCTTTCTGCTTTCTGTTGTACGGCTGCAGACTCTTTTACCATTTTAATATTGGCGCGAATTGCGAGTGGCATTGGTGTAGGGATGGCCTCAATTGCTGTGCCTTTATACCTTTCAGAAATTGCTTCAACCGCGAATAGGGGGCGTTTGGTTACCTATTATCAATTGGCCATTACTTTTGGTATTGTTACAGCTTACCTTACCAACGCCTTTGTGCTCAATTATTCGTTAACAGAAAATAACCCTGGTTTTTCTGGTTTCTTAGATAAAGCCTTCTTTGATGAAATATGGAGAGGAATGTTTGCCATGGGCCTAGTGCCAGCAGCTTTGTTTATGCTGGGGGTGTGCTTTATTCCGGAAAGTCCAAAATGGTTAGATAATGCCACAGCACCTTCATCAGATAAGGGAGCTTACCGACAGCTTTTCTCTGCTGGCTTAAGAAAACCGATGCTCATTGGCATCATGCTTCCACTTTTTTCTCAGCTGTGTGGCATTAATGCTATCATTTATTATGGCCCTAAAATACTAACCGATGCAGGTATTTCTATGAGTAATTCGTTACTAGGGCAAATTGTATTCGGCGTGGCTAACCTTTTGTTCACCTTTATCGCTATTTGGAAAGTTGATAAACTCGGCAGAAGAAAACTATATATTTTCGGAACCATGGGTGCATTTATCAGCTTATTATTTACGGGTATATTTTTCCAACTTGGAGATGGTATGGCCTTAGGCTTACTAATTTGTACCATCTCTTTTTTAGCCTGTTTCGCATTTTCAATCGGGCCTTTGAAATTTGTAGTCATATCAGAGATTTTTCCTATTGCGTTAAGGGGGCGAGCCATGGCCATTAGTATTATGGTGATGTGGGTATCTGATACGATAATAGGGCAGTTAACTCCAATGTTGCTCGATCATATCGGAACTTCAGGTACCTTTTGGGTTTTCTCTTTTTTCTGTTTAATGGCATTTGTATTTACCTACAAGTATTTGCCCGAAACCAAAGGGCGCTCAATAGAAGAAATAGAAACCTTTTGGAACAAGGAAAAGTAGAATATGAGCCAAGTGTTTTATAAGGTTGCAAATATAACATCAGCTATTGCAAAAATGTTGGTTGAAGTGCTTTAGGATTAGCGCTTTCTTTGATAAACCAATTATAAAACCCAATTATGAAAATCAAAATAAACCCACATCCCTCCGGATAGCTGAAGAGTTGGCTCTATTGTCAACAAACCTTATCAAACACAAAACAACCTATCAACCAACTAAAGTAAAATAACAACATGTATAAGATTTACTTAAAATACAGTTGCCTGTATACGGGCAATCTATGGAATAGTTACGCAAAAAAAATGATGCTGCTATTCGCTATTATGATAATTGCCTCGAGCAGTTATGGGCAATCTAAAAGGATATCTGGAACCGTAAAAGACAATAAAGATCTTGCTATTCCGGGAGTAACAGTGAAGCTAAAAGATGGAACTGCAGCCACAGCTACCAATAGTGATGGTAGTTTCACCATTAACGTAGTAGACGAAAAATCGGTGTTGGTGTTTACCTACACGGGTTATCAAACTGTAGAGCGTATTGTAGGTGCCCAGACCAATATGGCTATTGTACTGCAAGAATCAGATACTGATTTAGAACAAGTAGTTATTGTTGGCTATGGTAAGCAGAAAAAGGTAAATGTAATTGGCTCTGTGGCAACCATTGATGCAAAATCATTAGAAAATAGACCCGTATCTAATCTTTCTTCTTCGTTAGGCGGATTAAGTGCTGGTGTACGTGTAGCACAATCGTCGGGCAGACCAGGTGCCGATGGGGCCACAATCAGGATTAGGGGTACAGGAACATTAAACAACAACGACGCTTTGGTAATAGTGGATGGGATTATGGGGAGTTTAGATATGGTAAACCCCAACGATGTAGAAAATATTTCTGTACTGAAAGATGCTGCGGCTGCCTCTATTTATGGCTCTCTAGCTGCGAACGGTGTAATTTTGGTGACTACCAAAAAAGGAACTTTAAATAAATCAAACGTGAGTTATACAGGTATGACCTCTATTTCTACACCTGCCGGATTACCTGGTTTTGTATCAGATTACATCACACACATGAAACTGGTAAACGAAGGGTTTAAAAATCTAGGACAAACTCCGAATTACACAGATGCTACTATGGCACTTTGGCAATCAGCAAATGCCAATCCAAATGGATTAACAGCGCAAGGCATACCTAATTACATTGCTTATCCCAATACAGATTGGGGAAAGGAAATTTTCGAGAACAACCTCATGCAGCAGCATAATGTGTCGCTAAATGGGGGCTCAGACAAAACCCAATATCTACTCTCTATAGGGTATCTAGATAATCCGGGCGTAATGGTAAATGCTGGTTCAGAACGTTATAATTTTAGAGTGAACCTTCAAAGCAAGATCAACAAATTTTTAACGGTTGGTACACAAACTTTTGGTTCAATGCAATCTAATGGCTTAGCAAACACCAATCAAGCCTTCAATTTCTTAAATCAAACTATGCCAGGTATCTACCCACTTTATAACGGTTTATATGGCTTCCCAATTGCTGCCGAAGAATCGCAACAGGCGAATAATATATTTACTTACCTAAATGGAACCGGAGGAAGTGATAAAGAAACCAGGGTATCATCTACAATTTTTGCAACTGTTGATATTTTAAAAGGCCTACAATTCGAAACTAGATTTAATTATTACACTCGTTTTAAAGAATACAATGCGCATACCAACACCGTAGAAAGATGGAATTTTGCAACAAATACACTTAAGGTTGCCAAACTTGCTCCTAGTCAACTGAGTACTGTTTATTCTTTCAATAAAAATTATGGGACTACTATTGATAATGTGTTGAGGTATGATACCACCCTTGCCGATAAACATGATTTAGGTATGATGGTGGGCTACAATCAATATTATTATAATTATTATGATACCGATGCAACCAAATTGGGGCTGATAGATGAAACGATCACCACTTTGGGTTCTGCAACTACGCCTACTTCTACTGGGGGTAGTGAGTATGATTATGCGATGCGGTCTTATTTTGGTCGTTTAAATTATGCGTATAAAAGTCGCTACCTAATTGAAGGAGTTTTAAGGTATGATGGTTCTTCGCGGTTTGCAGCTGTTAACAGATGGGGTTTTTTTCCGGCCTTTTCTGCCGGATGGCGATTATCTGAAGAGCCTTTCATGAAGAATATCAATGGTTTTGTGAATAACTTGAAAATACGTGCTTCTTGGGGTAAAACTGGTAACAATGCTTCGGGTAACTACGATTATCAAGCGGTTTATGGTTCTACCAACTATTCTTTTAACCAAGCAGCATCATTGGGTCTTATCTCTACCAAGTTTCCTAATCAGAGTTTGCGATGGGAGAGTACCACCACCACTAACTTAGGGTTAGATGGTACGTTGTTTAGGGGTGGAATGAGCTTCGAGATCGATCTTTACAGAAAATATACAGACGGTATCTTGTTTACACCAACTATTCCAATTACCACCGGAACTGCATTGGCTGCAACGCAGAATATTGCTGAAGTTTCTAATAAAGGAGTTGAGGTAACAATGGGCCATAGTGGAAAAAGAGGTGCTTTTGCTTATTCTGTTTCGGGTAATTTTGCCTATAATTTTAACCGAGTAACCAAGTATAAGGGCGGTTTGAAGGAAGGATGGACTACAGATGCAAATGGAAACAAGGTATATGCTTCCAATCTAGGGAACATTTCGAGCGGTGGGAATCAACGAATTTTGGAAGGAAACATGTTCAATGAATTATATCTACACCAAGTTTACAAAGGCAACGGTAATTATTTTAATTCCGATGGAACAGTTAATATAGGTGGTGGTCCAAAAGATGGAATGATCAGAACACCTGAAGATATGGCTTGGCTTAATGCAATGGTGGCCTCTGGTAAGATTTTTCAACCAACAGGTGGGGTAGGAAAAACAAGGATTTGGTACGGAGATTTGATTTATGCTGATAACAATGGAGACGGGATTTACGGTAATACCTACGATCAGTATTTAACCAATAAATCTCAAATTCCACTATATAGCTTTGGTTTAAATTTTAATCTTTCTTATAAAAATATCGATCTATCAATGTTATGGTCGGGGAGTGCAGGCATGTGGTACTATTGGAATGCTCCGGGTTATAGCAACTCTGTAGTATCGATCGGTAATGGCGTTAGTAAGCTGATTGCAAACGATCATTACTATTACAACGATGCCAATCCTAGCGATCCGGCAAATAACATCACCGGAAAATATCCTCGATTAAAAAATACAAACGATCCTCAAAATTCGGCTGTAGCAAGCGATTTCTTTCTATACAATGCCTCTTATGTGAAACTTAAAAACCTTCAGTTAGGCTATTCACTACCAGAAAAAATTGCTAAAAAGCTGGCGATGCAGAGAGCAAGATTCTACGTGTCTGGAGAAAATTTGTTCACAATTACCAATTATCCAGGTCTTGACCCAGAAATCGGACCTGGTATGGGCTATCCAACCATGCGCCAATATGCACTAGGCTTAAACATTACTTTTTAAACATTAAAAAGCAACATCATGAAAAAGATTATCACCATACTATTTGCAACACTTATCCTTACAGGCTGTAAAGAGAACCTGTTAAATACCAACCCCTATTCGTCTGTAGCTTCAGAAACGATGTGGAATACAGAAAACCTAACAGATCAGGGTGTAACGGGCGTCTATGCCGCATTAAGGCTGGGCATTGTTACGGGCTTCGGCTCTGGGGTAGAACTCTATCAAATGGATAGATATGGACTTATTGGGCAGGCAAGAGCACAAGAACCGCTAATGACTGGAACAATTACCACAACGAATACGAATTTCAGTTTAACATGGCAAAATATGTACGAGGGGATACAACGTGCCAATGATGCCATTAAAAATATTCCGTTAAAATCTCCAGCAGCTGAGGCTAAAAAGGCAAGGTATATAGCAGAATGTAAATTTCTTAGAGCATATTTTTACCTAAGATTGAACCAGATGTTTAAAGGAGTACCAATTTACTTGGAACCATTTACACCAGATGAGGCCATTAAACCTAGAGCAACCGAAGAACAGGTATGGAACCAAATTATTGAGGATTTAACAGCTGCGATAAATGAGCCAAATCTTCCAGACAAGTACCCTTCTGGAAATGGTTCATATGGCCATGCCACCAAAGGAGCTGCTTATGCACTTAGAGGTAAAGCTTATTTATACCTTGAAAAATGGGCGCAGGCCGCAAGTGATTTCAGTAAAGTAAAAGATGCTGGCTACAGTTTGTTCAATAATTATACTACACTTTTTAAAGTAGCAAACGAACAATCTTCAGAAATGATCTTCTCTATTCAACATATTGGTACCACTGGATTTGGCTCTACAACACAATTATTCTGTGGCACAAGATCGTCTTTTGGTTCATGCTGGAACAACTATCTAGTTTCTCCAAACCTTGTTGATCTTTACGAAAATATAGACGGAACCAAGTTTGATTGGGATGCAGTGATACCAGGTTTTACAGCTTTAACACCAGCCGAACGTGAAGTTTATTTTTTAAGAAACAACCTTAGCGCAGCCGAAATTAATGCGGCCACACTAAGGGGCGCTAAAATGAGCCTTTATTTGCCAACTGGAAATGAAGCAAGAATCTTGCAGGTTTATGCTAATCGCGATCCAAGGTTGGCTGCCAATGTAATTACGCCATACTCTACCTACCTTGGCGTATTTAACTCGACTAACACTACCGTAACTTCTAGATGGCCATATCGCTCTGAAGGGGCTTTGGGTGGCGACTTACGTACCGATACGCAGAGTTTTTTCTACTACCTGTTCAGAAAGTTTGTTTACGAAGGAACAACCGAAACGATTGATCGTGTAAACGGACCGATAGATTTCCCGATTATCCGCTATGCTGATGTGTTATTGATGTGGGCTGAGGCACTTAACGAACAAAATTTGATTAGTGAAGCAGGTGCAAAGGTAAATGAAGTAAGAGGCAGAGCCGGATTAGCGCTACTAAACAGTAGTCCTTTAACAGCGGTTACGGATCAGGCAAGTATGAGAGATCGCATCAGAAACGAGAGAAGGGTAGAGTTTCCGAACGAAGGCATTAACTTCTACGACGAGATGCGCTGGAAAACATGGAAAGATAAAGTTTTTGCTCCTGGAAATGGTGTAAAACAGATCTGGGGAAGTGTAGTTTATCCGTATCTTTTTAAAGGAGATTATATATACAATTGGCCAATTCCGCAAGAAGAAATTGAGCGTAACCCTGCTTTAAAACAAAACTCGGGTTGGATTAATTGATCCAGTTATTTTAGTCCGCTTCCAATCTTTCTTGCAAAAATAAAGTTCTTTTTTGCAAAGATGGGCGTTGAGGAGCGGACTAATAAAGTCTTCCTTTGATTGCAAATTAGAAATAGAGATGAAACGTTTAAAACAACGCTTAAAAAATAACGAAGTACTGATTGGTACCTTCTTGAGCTTGGGCAATGCACTTGCTACAGAGATTATTGCCAGCTCGGGTTTTGATTGGGTACTGATAGATTTAGAACATGGCATTGGCTCTGAAGAAGATGTGCTGCACCAGCTGCAAGCTATAGAGCATACTAATGTATCTGCAATTGTAAGAGTAGAAGGTTACCAACGACAACGGATACACCGAGTACTCGATCTAGGAGCGCATGGCATTATGTGCCCACGAATTAATAATGCTACAGAAGCCGAAGAAGTAATTAAAGCACTCCAATATCCGCCATTAGGCATTAGAGGAGTAGCAAAAATGGTGCGCGCAACTGGGTTTGGAGCTAATTTTGATCAATATAATGCCGATATTAAAGAAAACCTGCTTGGCATTATCCAAATAGAAACTAAAGAGTGCCTTGAAAATTTAGACGAAATTGCAGCCCTTCCAGGGGTTGATGTGCTGTTTATTGGGCCAGCAGACCTGTCGATGTCTTTAGGCATATTTGGGCAGTTGAGCCATCCGTTGTTTATCGAAGCCTTAGATAAGATTTTAGCCGCGGGAAAAAGATGGAATAAGAGTATAGGCATTTTGTTGTTCGACCCGGCAGATTTTACCAAGTATTATGATCTTGGGATACGGTTCTTTGCCTGTGGAACCGATACACTTTTCTTAAGTAATGGCGCAAAACAAGTAGTAGGCAGCCTACAAAAGCAAATAAATGAAGTTGCACTAAATGAGAACAAAAATGGATAAAACCATCGGCTTTGTTGGACTAGGGATTATGGGTAGGCCTATGGCATTGAATTTAATCAACGCTGGTTATCAATTAGTATGCTATAACTATAATCAACATGCTGTCGAATTTGCTCAACATGCAGGAATAGAATGCCTCGATTCGCTAAAAGCTTTAGCCAGTAAGAGCGATATCATCATCACCATATTACCAGATTCGCCCCAAGTGATGGCAGTTGCATTGGCCGAGGATGGTTTAATTGAAGGCCTAAAGCCCGGACAATTGTACATCGATATGTCTACAATAGATGCAGAAACTATAAGATCGATTGAACAAACTTTCAAACAAAAGGGAGTAGAAACCATAGACGCACCAGTTTCTGGAGGCGAGCAAGCTGCCCAACAAGGGAGTTTGTCTGTAATGGTTGGTGGCACACAAGCAGCCTTTGAACGCGCCTTGCCAGTACTAAATGTATTAGGTAAAAAAATTAATTTAATGGGGCAAATTGGTGCAGGGCAGGTAACTAAATCCTGTAATCAGATTGCCACAGCACTTGCTACACAGGGAGTAATTGAAGCATTAACGCTAGCAAAAAATGCTGGCCTAGAACCTAGTAAAGTAAAAGAAGCACTAAGTGGTGGTTTTGCTTCCAGTAGGGCTTTAGATAGTGTAGGCGAAAGGATTATTCAGCAAAATTTCGTTGCTGGATTTAAAGTTCATCTGTATCGAAAAGACCTGCGTATTGCACTTAAGATTGCCAATGATTTGCAGCTCAATGTTCGCGGTGCCGAACTTGTAGCAGAAGAGATGGATACGCTGATTGCCGAAGGTTTCGGAGAATCAGATTTTAGTCGGCTAGTAGCAGTGCTTGAAAAACAAAAGATTTAAAAATGGAACATCTACCTAAAATATTTATTTCAGAACCAATTAATGCCAAAGGCATGCGGATGCTGAAAGACAAAGCTGAGCTTATACATGCTTCAGATACTTCAAAAGAAACCGCAATGAGGCTTATCCAAGATGCTGACGCAGTAATTTTAAGAGCCACAACAATTTTTGATAAAGAAGTTATCGAAAAAGGAACTAGGTTGCAGATTATTGCCCGTACAGGGGTTGGTATTGATAATGTAGATCTCAAAGCAGCAGGCGAAAGAGATATCCTAGTTTGTAATACCCCTGGTACCAATGATGATACCGTTGCAGAACATGTACTTGCTATTATTCTGGCCTTGGCTAAGCAGTTGGTAACGATGGATAAAGCGGTTAGAGAACAGAATTGGTTTGAACGGTTTTCGCCAAGACAATTTGATATCAAAGATAAAAAGATTGGACTGATTGGCTATGGGCGCATCGGAAAAGCAACGGCAATTAAATGCAAAAATTTAGGGATGCAAGTTTATGTTTACGACCCTTATGTTTTACCAGACGATAACCGGGTACATTATGTAGAACACCTCGATGAGTTGTTCAGTACATGTGATTTTGTAAGCTTGCACTGCCCTTCATTGCCTTCTACCAGAAACATGGTTAATGCAAGAACATTAGCGTTAATGAAAGAGCATGCTTATTTAATTAACACCTCTAGAGGAGAACTAATTGATGAGGCGGATTTGGTGGTTTGCTTAAAAGCCAAACAGATTGCTGGGGCGGCGTTAGATGTATTTAAAAATGAGCCACTTCCATTGTCTCATCCGTTTCACCAATTAGATAATCTATTGCTTTCTCCTCACGTAGCGGGTTCAACAAAAGAATCGAATGAGCGTATTGCAGTTGCGGCTGTACAAGCGGTACTTGATACATTGGCCGGCAAACTGCCAGAGAATATATGTAATGGACAATTCTTAAAAAGCACTATTATAAGTTAATTATTAGCATGACGAACGTTAGGTATAATCCAGATGTGTGCGTTATTGGTGCAGGTGTAGCTGGTCTTTCGGCAGCCGTAGCCGCTGCCAGAGCTGGAATGTCTGTTGTTATTGTCGAAAAATATGGTTTTAGTGGCGGAGCGGCTATTGCAGGATTGAGCGGTACAATTTGCGGTTTATATAGTAGTGGCGACCGTTCAGAGCAAATCGTTTATGGCTTTGCTAATGAATTTTACCAGCAATTAAAAGCTAGGAGTGCTACAAGTTCGCCAATACGTTTTGGCAAAACCGTACTCATCGCCTACGACGCTTTAATTTGGAAAGAAATAGCCGACCAGTACTTGGTAAATCAAAATATAAGAATTTTATACCATACGTATTTTCTCAAAGCAAATACCCAAGAAAATGGAAAGATCGATTCGGTTATTGTAAAAGGACCTGGCGAGAGCTTTGCCATCAATCCAAAAGTAGTAATTGACGCATCTGGCGATGCTGAAGTGGTTAACAGCATCGCTGGTGCTTGGTTTTTTGGTAAAGAGGGTGTAGTACAAACACCTACCATGATCTTTAAGATGGGGAATGTAAACATGGAGACCTATCTAAAAATGGATCCGCATACGATTTCTCAAAAAATTAACGAACAAAATAGCAGCGGGAATTATAATCTACCTCGAAGTCATGTGTACAGTTTTCCATTGCCAAATTCGGGAGAAGTACTTTGTAATATGACAAAGATAACCTACCCTGATGGAAGAGTTCCCTCAGGCATTTCTGCGGAGGATATGACGTATGCCGAAATAGAAGGGAGAAAACAAGCTAGGCAATATGCGATTTTCTTACAAGAACAGATTCCTGCCTTTAGAAATTCTTATATAACGGATACTGGCGTTCAGGTTGGTATCAGGCAATCGAGGTCGATTAAGGGGGTGGAAATGTTAACCAATGATGATGTGCTTTCGGCCAGAAAAAGAGCTGGAGCGGTAACATTTTCTGCCTGGCCTATCGAACTTCATAGTGCCGATGGTGTTCAAATCAGTTATTTGCAAAATAATTATTACGATATTCCTTTTGGTGCACTTGTTCCAGAAAAATCAGTTAATTTACTAGCGGCAGGCCGTTGTATCTGTGCCGAACACGAAGCGCTGGCCTCGGCTCGAGTAACCGCTCAATGTTTTGGTATGGGATATGCAATTGGTGCTGCCAGTGCATTAATGGTTAGAGAAAATCTGACAGCTGTTGAGCTATCGGGAGAAATGGTATTGGAAGGGATGAAACAGTATAAACTTAAAAATGCACATGAACAATAAGCTAAGAAGTAATTTCGAAATTGGTAGTACCCGTTGGGCAGTGAGAAGAGCGCAATGGATTGCTATGGGTATCGCAGAAGCAGATTTTGATAAACCCAAGATTGCTATCATCAATTCTTCTTCAGGGTTATCTATCTGCTACCAACATTTAGATGAACTTTCTGTATTGGCGCAAAAAGCGGTGCAACAAGCAGGCGGACTTGCATTTGAAATCAATACCATTGCACCGTCAGATTTTGTTACATCTGCTGGCAAAAAAGCAAGGTATTTGATGCCCACAAGAGATTTGATGGTTAATGATATCGAAGTAATGATAGAAGGGGCGGTGTTAGATGGAATGATATTGCTTTCTTCTTGCGATAAAACAACACCTGCTCATTTAATGGCTGCCGCTCGATTAAACATCCCATCTATTGTAGTTCCTTGTGGTTATCAGCTAGGAGGGAACTGTGCTGGAAGAGATGTAGATATCGAAGAAGTATATAAAGGTGTAGGTACACTGCTAACGGGAAAAATGTCTGTTGCTACCATGGAAGATTGGACACGATGTGCCATTAAAGGCCCAGGTGTTTGCGCAGGCTTGGCTACTGCCAACTCTATGCATTGCTTAGCCGAGGCACTAGGTATGGCACTTTCTGGTACTACACCTATCAGAGCAGGAGGCGAAAGACTCAACGAAATCATCAGCCGTGCTGGAAAAAAGATTATGGAGCTTGTAGAAAGCGACATTAAACCTCGCGATATCTTAACTAAAACAGTTTTTGAAAATGCAATCAAAGTAGCTGTTGCAATTGGATGCTCAGTGAACACGGTTAGGCATTTAGCGGCAATTGCTGTAGAGGCCGAAATGGAGTTAGATATTATTGGAATGTTTGAAGAGCTTGCAAAAACTGGTGTTCAAATTACTCAGATCAGGCCAAATGGACCTCACCGTATCGAGCAGTTCGATAAAGCAGGGGGTACATTAGCAGTTCTGCATCAATTAAAATCTATTCTAACCCTAGAGGTGCAAACGGTTGAAAACCAAAAGTTAAGTGATCTTTTATTAAAAGATTTAAAAATTGATGAAGAATATATCCGAACATTGGCAAATCCATTTAGAAATGAGCCTGGGCTGGCCATTGTTCGTGGAAATATCGCTCCTTCGGGTGCAATTGTAAAACTTTCTGCTATTCCTGGTGAAAAAAGAACATTTAAGGGCAATGCCCGTGTATTTGAAGATGAAGATTTGGCCATGCAAGAACTTGCCGCTGGTAATATTAAAATAGGAGATATCGTTGTATTGAGAATGATGGGGCCTGTAGGTGGCCCAGGGACAGTATTTGCCTGTAGCTTTATGGCAGCCTTATCTGGAGCAGGCTTAGCAGATGATGTAGCAGTGATTACCGATGGTGAACTATCTGGTTTAAACAAAGGGATAACCATTGGGCAGGTAATGCCTGAGGCGGCTTGTGGAGGGCCATTGGCGATTATACATGAAATGGACGAAATCGAAATAGACCTTAACCAAAGGCGAGTAGATTTGCTCATTCCAGATCAGGAATACAAGCAGCGCTTAAAGGAATGGAAAATGCCAGAAAGACATCTCGCAAACAATTGGTTAAAATTCTATGCAGAAAATGTTATGCCTATAGAAAAAGGAGCAGTTTTCGGTAAAAGGAATTTTCTGGTAGTAAATAAATAAATAGATATGGAACAGCCGCAACGCGTAATTATGTTTTTGATAGATGGCCTACATTGGGAGGCTCCAAAAAGACTGAATATGCCTGTTTTCAACAGTTTGAGAACGGAAGGGGCTTATATTGAGCAATCGAACATGATACTGCCGCACCATCCAACCATAGGCGATTATGGAAGGATGCACACTACTTCGTTCCCTAATCCGGTGTTACAGGAGGGAACTTTATTTCTGAAAACCGGAAATAAAATGCTTCAGGAGATGTTTGGCGTACACCAAACTGCCTTTGTAGCCAATACCACCGCCTATACCTCGGTTAGTAGAGGGTTTGATTTTAATATCCATCAGAACGATATGTCTGATGAGCAGGTTGTAGAACAGAGTATAGAATTGCTAGCTCATTATCCTATCAAATATTTTAGAATACACTTGCAAAATTCTGGAAACCAAGGTCGGTACTTGTCCTATACCAACGAAAATGAACCCTATTTCAGAAATATTTGGGGTGAAAATTCACCCTATGTTAAGAGTGTAGAAGAAGCCGATCGATTGTTGGGCAACTTAGTAGACTTCCTTAAAGCTACTGGCAAATGGGAAACAACTTTAGTAGTGGTTAGTTCTGATCATGGACAAAGTGCACAAGGCTGGCATCCAATTGCCGATCCCGATAGTTGGACTACACCATTATTGTTTGTTGGGCCTGCGATTGCCCGAGATAAAGTACTTCCTTATTTTGAACATACAGACATTACACCAACTATTGCAGCCCTAATGCAGGTTAATTCGCCAAATACAGATGGAGGTGCTGGGAGGTCTAGAAAAGCGCTGCTGAGCAATAATTCTAAGCCAGAACAAACTTATCCTGAATACATCAAAATCATTAATGAACAGATCAATACTTATAACCTGTTAAGGGCCGAGATGATGTTAAGGGGAAAAGACAATTTTTACTTCTCAAGCCTAATTACTTATCTAGAAAACGAGCTATTAACACCCGAACCATTTTATCATCACGATAGGTTTACCGAATGGCATAGAGCAGGCACTACGCAACACTTAATCGAAGTTAACCAACACATACTCTCGCAAATGGAAAAAGAACTATCCAAATAATAAAACACAAATGAACCAATATAGAACCAGTATGAACAAAATAGTTAAATTATTATCTCCATGTTTGTTGCTATTTACCTTTACGGCAACAGGCTTTGCTAGTGAACCAACAGTAGTTCAGTTGAAGCAAGATTCCTCTTTATTTAAGCAGTATACCAAAAAAAGTGTACTCGAAATTCTTAATAAAGTTGCCGATTGGCAATTGGAAAACCCTACCGGAAAAGATCTCAATACTTGGGAATATGGTCCGTTTTATCAAGGACTAATGAAGTTGTATAAAGTTGGTAATCAGAAAAAGTATTACCAGAAAACCATCGAGATGGGAAACAAGGTAAATTGGGAACCTAGGCCAAGACCGTACGATGCGAATTCGCTGGCTATTGTTTCGGCCTTTGCCGATGTGTACAGCTATAGCAAAGATTCAAAGATGATTGATAAATCTCGTTTTTTGATGGATATGCCGGTCGAGCGCAGATTATATACTGCTGAGGATGGTAAATCGTTTGAACCAGAAGTTAATTTAAAGCAAAACAAATATTGGTATGAATGGTGGACCTGGTGTGATGCACTTTTTATGGCCCCACCAGCCTATGCACAATTGTCGAAACAATTGAATAAGCCAGCCTACATGTCGCACATGGTGAAAAACTGGTGGCTTACCTCAGATTATCTGTATAGCAAGAGTGATAGTCTTTTCTATAGAGACGATAGGGCTTTCGAGTTTCGTACCGTAAATGGTAAAAAAGTATTTTGGTCGAGAGGCAATGGCTGGGTAATTGGCGGCCTGTGTGGTGTAATGGATTATATGGATAAGTTAGACCCAAGAAGAAAGAAATTCGAACAACAATTCATAGAAATGAATACAAAGTTATTGAGTATACAGCTTAAAGATGGCACGTGGAGCCAAAGTTTGATCGATCCCACTACTTACCCACAAAAAGAAACAAGTGGTACCGCATTTTTCTGTTATGGAATGGCCTGGGGCATTAATAACGGTTTGTTGCCAAAAGAAAAGTACCTGCCAGCTGTTCAAAAGGCCTGGGTCGCATTGCTAAAATCTGTAGACCCAAAAGGAATGTTGGGCGATGTACAGTTGGTGGGCGATAAACCCGAGAATGTTAGTCCGAAAGATACTGAAACATATGGCGTAGGTGCTTTCTTGATGGCTGGAACAGAAATTTACAAAATGCTTAACTAACCGATTTTCGAATTTAACATATAAAACATGCCTAAAATCGGAAACAAAAGGTGGACAGTGGTTATACTGTTGTTCTTTGCTACCACTATTAATTACCTCGACAGACAGGTAATTGGGTTTTTAAAGCCAACACTCGAACTCGAGTTCAATTGGTCTGAGTCTGATTATGCTTTAATCATCACCACATTTTCTGCCGCTTACGCCATAGGTTTACTGTTTTTTGGCCATATTATTGATCGGATAGGCACCAAGATAGGATATACGGTTTCGGTAGTGTTTTGGAGTTTGGCAGCTATGGCCCATAGTTTAGCTAACGGCACCCTAAGTTTTGGTTTCATGCGGGCATTACTTGGCCTGGGCGAAGCGGGTAATTTTCCAGCTGCAATCAAATCTGTTGCAGAGTGGTTTCCAAAGAAAGAGCGAGCTCTGGCTACTGGCTTATTTAATTCGGGTGCAAGCATTGGAGCGGTACTTACTCCTTTATTAGTGCCCATCATCCTCTTTCATTTTGGCTGGCGGATGACTTTTCTAATTACTGGAGCTATTGGTTTTGTTTGGCTAATATTTTGGTTAATTTACTATGAAATACCTGCTAAAAAGAAAAACCTCTCTACCCAAGAACTGGCTTATATTAGAGACGAGGGAGAGGTGGTGATAGAAAATGAAGCTCCGGTAAAATGGGTTAAGCTACTCACTATACCCCAAACCTGGGCTTTCATAGCTGGAAAATTTCTTACAGATCCTATCTGGTGGTTTTTTCTGTTTTGGTTACCTTCTTACTTCTCTTCAACATTTGAACTCGATTTAACAAAACCAAGCCTTCATTTAGGCATGATCTATTTATCGACCACGTTGGGAAGTATCGGTGGCGGTTATTTATCGTCCTTTTTAATTGGAAGAGGTTGGGCTGTATTAAGGGCGAGAAAGCTTTCGATGTTGTTCTTCGCTGTGCTGGTTGTTCCAGTTATGGCGGCAGGTTATACTACCAATATCTGGTCGGCAGTAGCGTTAATTAGTTTGGCTGCGGCAGCACATAATGCATGGAGTGCTAATATATTTACCATCGTATCAGATGTTTTCCCTAAAAGGGCAATTAGCTCTGTGGTGGGGCTTGGAGGCATGGCAGGTGCTGTTGGCGGACTAATCTTTCCTTTAATTGTTGGATATTTATTAGATCTGTATAAGCAACGGGGTGATATTACTGAGGGCTATAGTATACTTTTTGTGATTTGTGGAAGTGCCTATTTGATTGCATGGCTTTTTATCCATTTTCTAACTGCAAAAATGAAACCAGTAACTAATATATAGAAAGATGGATAGAAGAGATTTTTTATCGTATGTGCCTATTGTTGGCGCAAGTGGGCTAGCTTTAACCGATCTTGGTACTGTACCAGAAAATCGTTCGCAGGCAAATCAACTATCTGATAGAGATTACACTGCACAGTTGCTTTATCGCATTGCCGAACCTGTATTGAGAAATCTGAATTTTCAGACGCTTAAAAAACAGATGCCACTACAACAACCAAAAGATTATAACACAGATGCCGCCCAGTTGTCTTATCTTGAAGCATTTGGCAGAACCATTTGTGGGATAGCACCTTGGTTAAGATTGCCAGACGATTCTACTAAAGAAGGGCAGATGCGCAAAGAACTTCGCCAGTATGCCTTAAATGGCATGGCACATGCTGTAGATCCTAAAAGCCCTGATTATATGAATTTTAGGCAGTTAGAACCTCCTATTGTACATGCAGCACATTTGTGTCAAGGGCTTTTGCGAGCACCAGAAATATTGTGGGATCCTTTAGATAGTAGCGTAAAGGCCAATTTTGTAACCGAACTAAAGGCTTTACGTAGAATAAAAGGGCCGTATAACAACTGGTTATTGTTTGCAGGTATGGTAGAAACTTTTCTACTTTTTATTGAAGAGGAGTATGAACCGTTAAGAATAATGGTGGCTATCAAAAAAATACAAGAATGGTACGTGGGCGATGGTTGGTACAGAGATGGTGTACATTTTGCTTTCGATTATTACAATGGTTATGTAATCCATTCTATGCTGATAGATATTTTGGAAGTGGCAAAACACCATAAACTAGCTAAACCAGAAGAATATGAGCAGGCACTGGCTCGGATGCAACGTTTTGCCGTAATCCAAGAACGGTTAATTGCGCCCGACGGAACTTTTCCGGTAGTGGGCCGGTCTATGACGTATCGTACAGCTGCATTTCAGCCTCTTGCACAACTGGCACTGATGCGAAAATTACCTGAAGAAATTTCTGGAGCACAGGTTCGTTGTGCGCTCACAGCGGTTATGAAGCAGATATTTGAGGCAAAAGGAACTTTCGATGCAAAAGGCTGGTTGCAACTAGGGTTGGCTGGTTACCAACCCTCGCTGGCCGATGTATATACTTCTACCGGAAGCCTGTATATCTGTACAGAAGGTTTCTTAGCCTTAGGCCTTCCGGCTAATGATGCTTTTTGGACAGCACCAGCACAGCAATGGACAGCACAAAAAGTTTGGTCGGGAGCAGACCTGGTTAGAGATCATAGCCTGGAAGGTTAATCTCTTATAACTTCATCATCATATTCTTTTGATATTCTTTCGGACTATAACCTGTAGTGCGCTTAAAGATCTTAGTGAAGTTAGAAAGGTTATTGAAACCACTTTGATAACATACTTCAGCAACGGTGATGTCTTCGTTTAATAATTGCCTACAAGAGTGGCTGATCCTTACTTCATTAACCACTTCGATAAACGTTTTATCATACCGTTTTTTAAAGTATTTACAAAAGGCAGATTCGTTCATGTTGGCTACGGATGCAGCTTCGAATAAAGAAATATGCCCTGTATAATTGCTTAAAATATAGTTGTAAACCGTGTTCATCCTGTCCATTTCGTTTACACTAATGTGATGCGTATAATCGGTATTGGATAAGTATTCGATATCTATCGACGATTCGGCGAGGTGAACTAGAATGTCTATTAGTAACATCATACTTCTTGGCCCCTTCGTTTCTAGCATGGTCTCCATCAATTTGCTTACCCTGGTATAAGCTTCTCCATTTACTTTGATGCCTCTGCTGGCCTTTGTGAGTAACTGCTTAATTGGAAAGTATTCGGGCAGGTCGAAAATATTAATCCCATTAAAATTAGGGTCAAACTTAAGTACAATGCCTCTTACAGACAGGTTAGAATCTGGTTTATGGTATTCGGGGTCGCTATGCCAATGATGCGGTACATTACTACCCAGTAAGATAAGATCTGAATCAGAGAAACTTTTAATACTGTTACCCACCAGTCTGGTTCCCTTTCCTTTTAAAATGAGTGTTAATTCAAACTCTTGATGAAAGTGATAGGGGTAGTTGAAGAAAGGACCGATATGTTCTTCGATGATGAACGATTTGTTGGGTACAGTTTTGGTTTTAATCAATATCGGTTTCATCTATTTATATTCTTATCAGGTTCATACCCTAATATTACCGATTATTTGCGAAATTAGGAAGGCGATAGAATTAGCCGGATGTAATATTTTCGATGGTATTTTGGTGGAAATATGCCTTATTTTGATAAAATAGGCAAAAATTGATGATAATTTCCTGATCCTTCGGCTATTAATTGGCAAAAATATTGGTGCTTTTGGCAAATATTGCGGTTGAGCTCTAGCTAGGCTTAAACGTTCTTTGGTTAAGCAAATAAATTAACCAAATATTAAACCATGTTTACACGCAGAACATTTCTGGGAAGTAGCCTTTTGGGCTCCCTAAGCTTATTTATAGAACGCAATAGTACTGGGAGTAGTACGCAAGGAAAAGCAGTTAAAAACGCTCCAATAATTATATCAACGTGGGATTTTGGTATGGTTGCAAATGCAGCTGCATGGCAGGTGCTTAGCCAAAATGGAAGTGCTTTAGATGCTGTAGAACAGGGGGCCAAGGTAGCCGAGGCCGATCCAGAAGTGCAAACTGTTGGCTATGGTGGGCTACCAGACAGAGATGGAGTGGTAACCCTCGATGCCTGTATTATGGATCATAACTATAATTGTGGTGCTGTAATGTGTCTCGAAGAAATTAAACATCCCATTTCGGTGGCAAGATTGGTAATGGAGAAAACGCCACATATTATTTTGGTAGGAGAGGGCGCTCAAAGATTTGCCGTGCAGAATGGGTTTAAAAAAGAAAATCTGCTCACCGAAAAAAGTAAAAAAGATTGGCAAGAATGGCTAAAAACAGCTAATTACAAACCTAAATCTAATATAGAGAACAAACTGTACAATAATAACAAACTTCCAGGTGGGCAAGATAACCACGACACCATAGGCTTATTAGCCGTTGATAGCAATGGAAACCTAAGTGGTGCATGTACAACCAGTGGCCTGGCCTATAAAATGCATGGCCGTGTTGGCGATTCGCCAGTAATTGGTGCAGGGCTATATGTTGATAATGAAATTGGTTCGGCAACAGCATCTGGTGTAGGCGAAGAAGTTATCCGTATTGCAGGAGCACATTTGGTTGTAGAATTGATGAGACAAGGGCATAGTCCAACGGAGGCTTGTCGCACCGCGGTAGAACGCATTATAAAACGCAACCCAGAGAAATCGAAAACTATTCAGGTAGGGTTTCTTGCCCTCAGTAAATCGGGTGTGCATGGAGCCTATAGTCTACAACCGGGTTTTACCTACTCGGTTCGTAGTGGTGCCGAAAACAAGATTTATAAGTCGGAAAGTTATTACAAATAAAAATAATAGTTTGCCCTCATCCGATGAGCATAGGAAATTATAGTCTCATCGGATGAGGACATTCTACAAATAAAAATAATACATTTAAACTATGGTAGTAAAACAACTTGAGGTCTGTGCTTTCAATATTCAATCCTGTTTAGCAGCCGAACGCGCCGGAGCAGCCCGTGTAGAGCTTTGTGATAACCCAGTAGAGGGCGGAACAACACCATCATACGGTACAATTAAACAAGTGAGAGAAAGCATTACGATCGATCTTTATCCGATTATTCGCCCCAGGTCTGGTAATTATTTCTACGACCCCAACGAATACGAGATTATTAAACACGATATCGAAATATGCAAAGAACTGGGCTGTAATGGTATTTCTGTAGGCGCACAGTTGGTTAGCGGAGAGATTGATAAAGACTGGATGAAACGAATTGTTGAATGGGCGGGCCCAATGGGAGTAACCTGTAATAGAGCTTTTGATGGTACACCCGATATGTATAAGGCCTTAGACGATTTAATTGAATGTGGTTGCGAAAGGGTATTAACTTCGGGCGGAGAAACCGCTGCTCCTGATGCTTCGGGTATTCTAAAAAAACTTGTTCAACAGGCCAATGGGCGAATTGTCATTATGCCGGGCGCTGGAGTAAAATCTAGTAACTTAGCAAATTTAATGGCCCAAAGTGGAGCATCGCAATATCATGCTTCGGCCAGAGCGGTGGTAGATAACCCACTTGCCTATATCAATACGAAAATAAACGACTACGGTAAGGTATATGTATCGCTCGAAAGCGAATTGGTAAAAATGATAGAAATACTAAAAAGTGCCTAATAAGATTCTGATAATTCTTTTGTTGGTTTTATCATTTCATGCAAAAGCCAGATCTGTAGAAGATAACCAGCAGCTTATTTTAAACCGCTACCGCTTGCATTTAATGCAGTTGCCGATGCCTATTGCTGATAGCATTGCCGTATGGACAGCAACACAAAATGAGAACGGACAATGGCCAGATATTGCCTATCAAAGCAAGGATCCTGCTGCTTGGCCAGCGTTAAATCATTTAGACCGGGTAAGAGAAATGGCTATCTTTTGGTTTAAAGGAAATTCTAATAACCAAAAAGACAAAGTCTGGGCTTGTATAGATAAGGGAATCAATCACTGGTTATCTTCAAAGTACCAGAGTGGAAACTGGTGGTTCAACGAAATAGGAGTTCCCCAACGCATCAGAGATATTATTGTGCTAACCAACGGTAAGTTAACCGCTAATCAGTTGCAAGGTTTGAAAGCTGTTTTGGGGCAGTTTAAGCTGCGGGGTGTTGGAGCAAATCTGATATGGAGTGCTGATCTTGCCATCCATGCTGGGGCTTTAAATAATGATACAAAGTTGATCGCCACAGCTTGTGAACTATTAGCCAAAGAGATTAAAATTAGCACCGAAGAAGGTATACAGCCAGATTTTAGCTATCATCAGCACCAAGCTAGGCTACAGATTTACCATTATGGAAATTCTTACTTAAAAGATAATGTAAGAATTGCATGGCAACTTAAAGGTACACCTTGGGCGCTTGAACAGCAAAAGATAAACATTCTTAGCGATTTCGTTATCGAAGGCTGGCGGTGGATGGCTAGAGGCATATATACCGTACCAGCTACAGTAGATCGTGCGGCTACAAGGGCAGCTTATCTTAAAAATGCGGGTTTGGGTATCTACCTTAGCTATCTGATAGAATTGCTACCAGAAAAGCAGAAGGTTTTTGAAGAGATTTTAAAGGCGCAACAGCATAATCAGAACTTAGTTACGGGTTACAAATATTTCCCCTATTCAGATTTTTCAGCCTACCATCAGGCTGAATTCAGTTTTTTTTTAAAAACTCTTTCGTCCAGAACCGAGGCAACTGAAAAAATAAACGGTGAGAATAGGAAAGGAGATTTTTTGAATTTTGGCAACAGCTATTTTGTCCGAAACGGAAAAGAATATACCGATATGATGCCCGTATGGGATTGGAAAAAATTACCTGGAACTACCAATTTTGAAGGCGCAACAAAAATTGAACGTCAGAATTTTGTTGGAGGACTTTCGAGTGGTAAAACAGGCTTTTCAGTGATGCAGCTTGCATCTTCTAATGCTACTCAAAGCCTATTGGCACAGAAATTATGGGCCAATTATAAAAATGTGATGATCTGTTTAATTGCAGATATCACGTTGAGCAGCCCTGGTGGTAAAGTTTTTACAGTGCTTGATCAGGCGAGGGTTCAAGGGCCAATAGTTGTAGATAACCCAAAAAATACCATAACGAATGGCCAATATAAATACAAAAAACTAGGTTGGATTTTTCATGCCGGACTAAGCTATATCCCAATAGGAGCTACTAGTATTGAGCTTTTGGCCGATACCGTTAATGGTTCTTGGAAGGATGTAAACAATTCGGGATCTGATAAACGAGTTTTGGAAACCGTGTTTATGCCTAGCTTGATTCATAGAAACAAATCCGATGCTGCATATGCCGTGGCTTTAACAGGTTCAGTTAGTGAAACACAAAAACTGGTAGCGCACCCTAATTGGAGAGTATTGAGCAATACAAAGTCTTGCCAGGCAATTGCTTTTGATCAAAAGGTTTTGATGTTGGCTTTTAGAGAGGCAGGAGCGTATAAGTTAGGTAAGCGAACAATAAGTATAAATCGCCCATGTTTAGTATTGATAGAACAAGAACAGATTTTTTTGGCAGATCCATTGTTTACTGGCGGGGAATTGCAAATCAAAATCGACACCAAACCCTATCTAATTAACTTGCCCAAAAATGGTACTCGTATTGAATTGACTCAATAATAAAAAATTAGCTTTAATTTGTAAGATGAACACTAAGATAATTTTCATTTCCCTATTCATGGTTTTCGGAATAATGGCTAGTGCCCAACAAACCGTTGTCCTTTCGAACAAGTTAAACATACATCGAAATGATGAACTCGTTGTGCTTAAACGTAATCAGCTAACGACGTTGCTTAAGGGTAATAAACAACAGTTACTACAGGTTAAGTGCGGTGATAGCGTCATTAATGAAATTCAATATATCGACAACGATGGAGATGGGGTTTGGGACGATGCCCTATTGCTACATTCTTTTAAACCTAAAGAAAAACTAACGCTTACCATTGAACTCAATACCAATAAAAAAATCCCTTCATTTACTACTATACGCGCTCATGTTAGGCAACGACACAAAAATGTTAACGATACATTTGGGGCAAATCTGAAGAGAGATTCAATTGAAATGGGTAGGCCAAATACAGATTTCTCTAAAGTTAAGCTGCCTTTTTTTCTTACCGAAGGGCCTGCATGGGAAAATGACAAGGTGGGCTTTAGGCTTTATTTTGATGTACGCAATGGAAAGGATATTTGGGGAAAGACTACTACAGCAATGATGATGGATACAGTAGGTGCAAACCCTAACTTAAGTTATCATCAAAAAGCAGACTGGGGAATGGATATACTCAAAGTTGGATCGTCTCTTAGTGCCGGGGCCCTTGCTATTCGAGTTAAACTAACTGCCAACAAGGATACACTTATTAGGCTCGGTGGCAAAAACATGGGGAGAGTGGTTTATGAAAAGATAGCTGATGGCCCTTTATTTGCCAAGTTTAAACTTTCTTATCCCGAATGGAAATTTGCAAATGGATATAAGCCGATCTCGCTAACCGAAGAAATTAGTATTTGGGGTGGGCAGTATTTTTACCAAAGTGATGTGAAGATTATAAACGCACCTGATGGCACTCAATTGGTTACAGGTTTTGCCAACCATTACGCACTAGCTATGGAGCAGATAGCAGGCCAAAATGCTAGCGCTTTTTATTCGTTTGGTGTGCAGAGCGAAAATAAAGATAAATTGGGACTAGCGGTGCTTGCACTAAAACAAGCTGTTATAGGTGCCGAAAAGGCCACTGGTGTAAACTCAGATGTTAAAGACAGTTATTTAGTATCTTTAAAAGTGCCAAAAGATAAGCAAGCAGTTAGTTTCAGGCTGTTAGCAGCGTGGGAACCAACAGATCCTAGATTTAGCGATAGTACTTTTTTTCGCCAGTTTTTGATCGCTCAAACTGAGCTTCTTGGCTCGCCGATAGCGATTTCTTATTTATAATTTGTTAGTCTGAATAAAAACATTTAACTTGCTGTTAATCACCGTCTACCAACGATGAAAAACATAAGTTATGATTAAAAAGCTATTATTAATTGCTTTTATATGCTGTTCTTGTGGCATCACTATGTACGCCCAGCAATCTCCAAATGCTCTTGCGCTTACAAATGTACTGCCACCATCACCAAATGCATCAGAACAGACCAAATATAGCGGCGTGCCCATTAACTACGCTACCGGTTCGGCCAATGTCCAAATCCCTATGGGCGAAATAAGGTCGGGGAAAATCGTAGTTCCAATTTCGGTAAACTATAGTGGTGGCAACGGAATCAAGATCAATCAGATTGCCTCTAGAACAGGAATGAACTGGGCATTAAATGCTGGGGGGCTTATTAGTAGAACAGTATACCACCAACCAGATGAAACTTCGAAGTGGCTTACCCCACCTGCTGGCCTTGATGGCGATTCGCCGCCCGTGTATTTTTATCTCGACAGTGCTACCCAAGTAACTATCGCTTACGATACCCAGTCTGATATTTTCAATTTTGAGTTTAATGGCTATTCCGGGAAATTTATCCTTAAACCTACCGAGCGAACTAAAGTGATCCAATTATCGCCTTCGCCATTGCGAATAGAGACCAATTTTAACGGAGAATTTGTTGGTAACTGGAGCATCATGATTACCGACCCTAAAGGCTTTGTTTATTTATTTGGCGGTACAGCGGCAACAGAAATGTCTAAAACTGTTCCAGATGGCACTGGCTGTGGAAAATCTTATGCCCAACCCATTGCTACCGCTTGGTACCTCACCAAGATAAGCCGGTATACCGGAGAATATGTTAACTTCAATTATAGTGCCTTAACTTTCGATTATGTTGTAGATGGTTCGCAAACTTTAATACGTACTCCACAGTCTACAATAATTTCGCCCAAATGTACCACAGCGAATTGTACTGCCCGTTCCGATAGTCCAGTCTGCAAAACCACTTTACAAAGCCAGGGTGTACTGTTAAGCTCCATCACTTCCAACCTTAATCAGGTTTCGTTTAATTATGTAGCACGTACCGACCTGCCCAACGACAGATTGTTGTCTTTAGTTCAGTTTAGTAAACGAAACACTGCCGATACCACCCAATCGGTTATCTACAACAACTTTTCTTTCGAATATGTATATAGCAACAATACTTCTTATTACAATGCCTTTGGAGGTGGAGTATCATTAAGTAGCAGGGCATTCCTTAAAACCATTACCCGTTCGGTAGCGGGGCAAGCGGCTCAATACCACCGCTTAAATTATCTCAACATTAATGCACTGGCTTCACGTCTGTCTTTTGCACAAGATTACTGGGGCTTTTTTAACGGAAAAAATAACGTTAACCTTGTTCCTAAAAGCGCGGAACCCGAACTCGAATCACTATTTCCATCTAACTTGGCCAATCGTGAGCCTGATGCTGCATATTCCGCATTTGGATTGTTAAGTAGCATTACCTACCCTACAGGCGGCAAAGATAGCTTGCAATACGAATCCAATACCGTTTACGAAACCAGAAGACCCGTTATACCGCGAACCTATTTTGATCATACCATACAAGGTACGGGTGTAAGTGAAAACGTTACTTATACTTACCCATTTACACTTTACAGCAGCCAAAATGTAACTTTCAATTTCTCTACCCAAGAAACTGGTGGGACCCTAAATGGGCATCAGATAGGTATATTGAGGATTAGAGACGGGGCCGGTATCGAGCTTTACAATACCGTATTGCACCTCGACAGCAGTAATGTACACACCCTCGCACTTGGCGCAGGCAATTATACTGCAGAGATGAATGCAGCGGGCCAAGCCACTTTAGCCAGGCTTTTTTTCAACTACCAAACTCTAGGCCCCGAGGTTACCGCAAATTACGAAGCCGGCGGCGTTAGGGTGCTTCGAAATATTTCGATTCCGAACATTGGTTTAACCCTTCAAAAAAGATTTTTATATGCAGCTACCGCTTCCCCTGCAGCATCGTCTGGCAAGTTAAGAAGCGCGCCAAACCCTACGTATTATTATTCTAACCTGATCGATGGATTTAACTGCCCGGATTTTTCGGTAAGCCAATGCCTCAATAAAGTAGGGTATTCTAATCCCATCTATCCGCTCACGTATTTCTCTGGCAACCATATCTACTATACCGATGTGGTAGAATTGCAGAACGAAACACTCGAAAACGGTGGTACAGTACATCAGTATTTGGTAAGCAATATACAAGAACCTCCTTTGGTGCGCGGAGGTTACATTCCGGGTGTACCCTTATCTACCATTAATATGAACAATGGGCTTGAAAGAATAACCAAGCATTTTTCGTATAGTGCTGGCACCTACAAAACGGTTCAGCTGATCCGCAAAAACTACATTTCCGATCCACGCCTTTACCAGCAGTTCGATAATTACGTGGTGCGCCGAAATTGGCTACCAACTGCCACTTCCTCGCCGCCATCGCCACAAATGTACGAACCTTTTGATGTGTCGAGGTTTGTGATTAGTTCAGATTGGGTATATGCCGATACCGTTGTAACCATAAACTACGACCTGAACGGAAACAATCCTGTAGAGAGTAGGCAATTAACCAAATACAATTCCATAATCCATTTACAACCTACCGAAATCTCGAACAACATGAGCGATGGGCGCACGCAGCGAATAGTGCTCAAATACCCTCAAGAAATGGTAAATGCAGGTGTTACAGTTCCTTATCAGGCCATGATAACCAAAAACCAGATTATAGCGCAGATAGTTAGGGAAGAGTATATTGGCGTTGATTTTAAACAAGCGGTAAACACCAATTTCCAGGCCTGGGCAGCAGGGGTTATCGAACCGCTGAACATCCAAACGCGAATGGGTGCAAGCACTGCTATTGGTGTAATCGATTTTGATGCCTATGATACCATGGGCAATTTGCTAACCCAATCACAAACCGGTGGCATTAAAATAAGTTATAAGTATGGCTATTGGAACAATTTTCCGATTGCCGAATGTCGAAATGCGCTAACTACAGAGTTCTTTAGCCAAAATTTTGAAGAAGTGGGCGGTGCAGCCACTTCAACCCCACATACCGGGCTTAAATACCATGCCGGCGATTATGCGGTAAGTTGGGCCATACCCAATGCGCGTGCCTACAAAATTAGCTATTGGTATTTGGATGGCACTTGGAAATATGCCGAGCAAAATTACACAGGTCCATTAACCTTAACCGCTGGTACTGCGATAGACGATGTGAACATTTATCCTAAAGATGCAGAGATAAAAACCTATACCTATAACCTACTTGCCGGACCTTCGAGTATGATCGATCAAAAAGGCCAGACCATTTATTATACCTACGATGCCTATCTGCGCTTACAATATATTAAAGATCAATTTGGCAATATCATTAAAAGCCATACCTATAATTACAAACCTTAACCTTAAACCTATGAAAAGATTTAGCTACCGTCTCGTCATCAGTTTAGTTTTGCTTGCTTCGGTTTCCAAGGCACAAACCAATACCTTTCCAACAACGGGCAATGCTGGTATTGGGATCTTAAGTCCAACGGCTGGTCTCGAAATTTATAGAACCTTTAATGTGCCTCAAACAAAATCGTTGCGATTGTTTTTTCAAGGCACCTGGGGCTTTGCCGATTATGCTACCAATTACCGGTTTTTAGATATTGCCAGCTCTGAGGGCGGAAAAATACTACAGGTTAATGGCTATGGGATTGGCATAGGGTACGACCCTCCCATATTCGAATCGGCCGATCGATTATACGTAAGTGGGAATGTTGGTATTGGCACCACAACGCCTACCGAAAAACTGGCCGTAAATGGAAACATTAGAGCACGCGAGGTAAAAGTAGAATCGGCACCTTGGCCCGATTATGTGTTTGCTAAAGGCTACGCCCTGCCTTCATTGGCAGCTATCGAAAAAAGCATCCAGAAAAATGGGCACTTGCCGGGCATGCCCTCTGCTAAAGCGGTAGCGGCCAATGGTATTAAGCTTGGCGAAATGAATGCAAAACTGTTAGAGAAAATAGAAGAACTGACCCTGCATCTTATTGCGCAGCAAAAGAGGATAACCGCTTTAGAGCAACAACAAAAAAAGCAAAGATAGCGATGTTATGAACATACAGCTTAAACGATATATACTCACTGTTGCCTTCTTAATGGGATATGCTTTGCTATGCAACGGGCAGGGGCTGATATTGAACAATTACGGAGGTCAGTCGCAAATTAGCGACCCCCAGAGCATTCGTTTAACCAATGGTTTTTACGTTCCCAATGGTAGCAATGTGCGCATTTTTATCACGCCAGGCTTTACCAATTGCATTACGCATTCTTCTACACCCAGTACTGCCCATAACTATACGCTTACCCGTACTTTTAAAGTTGCTGGTGTTAACGAGGGTAATATCAATACTGCTAGAAATATTTGTCAAGAAAATCATTCGATCCAATACTTCGATGGTCTGGGGCGTTCGGTACAAAACGTCGAAGTGCAGGCTAGTCCACAAGGTCAGGATATTGTTCAGCCCTTAGCTTACGATGCCTGGGGCAGGGAAAAATTTAGCTATCTAAATTATAGTACCAGTGGTAGCAATGGTACCTATCGAAGCGATGCGCTACAGGCTGGGGCAGGTCTCGCTGCTTTTTACAATCCCTCGCCAGGCGGAGCAAGCGGCAGTTATTTACCTAGTGGAGTGGTTAGAATTCCCACCCCCTCGGCCGAAACCAACTTCGAGGCCAGTCCATTAAACCGGGCAATTGCAAAAGGTGCACCGGGCGATGCCTGGCAGCTTGCCAATAACCATATCCAGCAAATGGATTATGGAGCGAACAACAGTAGCACCAGTTATACGACTACGGGATTTGCTGTGCGGTTATATACCGCTACACCTGTTGCTGCGCCAAACGAGTATCAGCGTACCTTGGGTGGTACAAGTTATTATGCCGCTGGGCAACTTAGTCTTACGATTAGCAAAGATGAGAACTGGATGGTGGCCGATGGTAAGGCGGGTACCATCGAAACCTATACCGATAAGATGAATAGGGTAGTGCTGAAACGTAATTTTAATAAAGTTGGCGCTACCATAGAAGTAATCAGTACTTATTATGTGTACGACGATTTTGGCAACCTAAGCTTTGTATTGCCTCCGGGTACTAATCCCGATGTTGCGAGTGTGCCTACTCAGACCGTTCTCGACAACTCCGGCTACCAGTACCGTTATGATGACAAGAAGAGACTGATAGAAAAAAGAGTGCCTAGCAAGGGCTGGGAATATATGGTGTACAACAAGATAGACCAAGTGGTATTTACACAAGATGCCAACCAGCGTACCGGTACCCAGTGGACTTTTACCAAGTATGATGCCATGGGCAGGGAGATCTTAACGGGATTATACACCGATGGGTCAACACGCCTAGTACTTCAGGCATCGGTTACCGCTTCGGTTGCGCCATTGTACGAATCGAGAACCAATGCAACTGCCACAGGGTACAGCAACGTAGCGCTTCCCACTAGCTCGATAACAAACTATTGGGTGCAGAGCTATTACGACGATTACGATTTCCTTAGCATGGGTACCACCTATCCACCCATTAGCGTGGTAAGTTACCGCGTAAAGGGGCTGTTAACCGGAAAGAAGGTTTTCCAGACCAACCTTGCGGGCAGCTACTGGACGATGTACTATTACGATGATGAGGGCAGGGAGAAGGAGACCTATGCCCAGAACCAGTTGAACGGATACGACCGAACCATCAATACCTACAACTTTGCCAGTGAGCTAACTAACAGCATCCGTACGCACGTAGCGAATGCCGATACCACCACCATAGCTAATACTTACCATTACGACCATAGGGGGCGGAGCATCGCCACCACTTCCAACATCAATAACCAGGGCGAAGTGGTACTGAACAGGAACTACTACAACGAGATCGGTCAGCTGAACCAGAAGAACCTGCACAGTGCCGATGCAGGCAGCAGCTACCTACAGGCCAGTTTGCTGCGCTATAACGAAAGGGGGTGGCTCAGTTCGAGCAGCAGCAATCCTTTCAGCTTCCAGCTCAATTATAACGACGGTACCACGCCACAGTACAATGGCAACGTCGCTAACCAGCTCTGGGGAGCGGCAGCTGTTCTGCCCAATACCTTTACCTATGGCTACGATAAGCTGAACAGGCTTACCTCGGGGGCGAGCACGGGCATTGCCATGAGCGAGGCGATGGCTTACGACCTTAGTGGCAACATCATTGCCCTAACCAGGGATGCATTGAGCGGTACCTATAACTATTCGGGCAACAGGCTCACGGGTATTACCGGAACATTGGGTACGGGAAGCTATGTATACGATGCCAATGGCAATGCTACCACCGATGGGCGAAATGGTGTGGCATTGGTCTACAACTTCCTTAACCTGCCAACAAGTGCTACCAAGACCGGGCTCAACCTTGCGTATACCTATAGTGCAGAGGGCGTAAAGCTGAGAAGGACCAACAGTACCACTTCAACAACCACCGATTATGTAGAGGGCATCCAGTACAGCAACAATGTGCTGCAGTTTATCCAGACTACCGAGGGCAGGGCGGCCAATGTAAGCGGTACGTATATCTACGAATACGACCTGAAAGATCATTTGGGCAATGTTAGGCTTACCTTCAGGAAGGTGCCCGAGACGGGAGTTTTGGCCGTGCTTCAGAAAGATGACTACTACCCATTTGGAAAGCAGAAGATTGCGATTAACGGAAATAATAAATACCTTTATAACAGCAAGGAGTTGCAAGAAGGGCTGGAGCAATATGATTACGGGGCAAGGTTCTATGACCCGGTCATCGGGAGATGGCTGGTTGTTGATCCGATGGGATTAATATATCCTGACAAATCACCATATATTTATGCATTAAATAATCCGATTAGTTATATTGATCCGGATGGTATGCAGGTTGATGATCCTAAACCTATTGCATTAAAGGAGATTGTCATAGTAGGAAGTGCAAAACAAGGAATAAACCCCTTTGGTTGGCAGATAAAAACGAGGCTAATCCCCAGAGATTTAGTTGCTTCACGAGTTATGTCACCTAAACCAACTTTTTTAAATCAGGTTAGTTCTGTTTTTAAATTTTTCAGTAGCTCGATTAACATTTTGAAAAGTATAGCAGACCAGCAAATGTTAACCGCTAAAACTCCTGAAGAGATAATCGAAGAAGCTGAATACGATAGAGAAACCAGCAAAGGAAATATTACACATAAGAAAAAGGGAACGCTAACGGATGCAGAAAAAGACTTCGAAGATTTAGTAACGGAAGATAGCGTAACACCTCTTAATGATGGGTCTAGTGCAATAAAAGGGAAAATAGGTAGGACACCTGATGGCAGAACAGTGATAGTAAGAGATGGAAGCAATACCAACTATCAAAAAGGAGTAAATAAAGGTGACCCAACACTTGAAATAAGAAATACATCAACAAATAGATCTGATAAAATTAGATATAATCCAAATAATTAATATGAGCAGTTATAAAGAGTGGATGCCAAACAATCCCCCATTTTCAAATTTTTTTTTAAAAGAACTAGTGGATGGTTTTGATGGCCTTAAAATAACTATCCAAAGCATGGACAAGACTAATAATGAAATGCAAATCTATTTTTCTAACTATTTGGCATATCGCGTTACTGAAGAGTCTGTATTTTTAAAAAGTCTGGGTGAGGGCGAACTTTATAAGTTCGGTACTACAAAAGACTCGGAGTATTTAAAGTGGTTTGATAATGAGAGTTTTAACTCATTTAGAGACTATAAGTTAGTTCACTACATTATTTATGGTTCCAATAAAGTAATAGAAATAATTGCAGGTAGCAAACCTATAGTAAATAAGATTCCACAGAGTATGTTGTGACCACTTGTGTATCAATGAAGTCTGAAGAAATGAAACAATACAATGAAAGTATGAAAAGATCAGGAAATTGAATATCAACTTTAGACCATTAGATAAATTTAATAGCTTATGAATAGTGAAGTTTTTGAGAAAATAAAAGCTTTTACAGTTAAAAAAACTGAAGTGAAAGAATCTAAAATCACCATGTATGCTAAGTTGGAAGATGATTTAGGCGTATATGGAGATGATGCGATTGATTATATTTCGTCCTTTAGCAGAGAGTTTAAAGTAGATATTTCAAATTTTTTAACATCAAACTATATTGGAGCAGAAGGCGATACTTTTTTGCTTGAAACAATTGAATTGTTCAAGGGTAGTAAACCATATAAGAAAAAAGATTTAAGCATTCTTAACCTTATAGATGCAGTGATTGCGGGTAAATTAGATGAAGAAGTAATAAATAGTAGCGGTACTTAATACCTAGCTTTACTTTAGGTAATTAATCAAGTCCGGCAACTGTAAAAATTTGCCGGACTTTTTTATCGGACTGGGAGCCATTCACCTTGTAAAAGGATTACTGGCTCTGGTTTCAGAATATTTTTCAATGGAACGGCATCAATTAAAAAATAATATGGACTTAATAAAAAAGAAATTTACAAAACTACTCGTGTTTACCTTGCTGATATTCGGTTCTTGTTCGTATTCATCAAGTGATTATACGGAAGATTTGGGGAACGGATATACTTTTATAAGCGAAAGCAACTCTAATCAATTTATTAGTGGGCCGAATGACACTACTTTTGTTGGCGTAGTTCCCTGCTCGGTTGAGGCGTTCATGCATGATGACTTTTATATTTTGGCGAGACAAAAAGAAAATTCAGATTGTTCTGGAAAAGATCTTTCTAAAATCTCTGCTAAGTATTGGCTCATAGATAAGAGAATGAAAACTACATATGGCCCTTTAGATTCTTTGTCATATTTGAAGAAAAGAAAAGAGCTAGGTGTTCCAAATTCTTTAAAATTCAAAGATTGATCAGTAAATGCTTTGGACGATTTAATCAAGCCTGACAACTTTTTACAGTTGTCAGGCTTTTTTGTATTGCATCTCTTATTCGGTTTCAAAGTTAACGATGAGCTGTTTCTTCGTCACAGTAACGAGTACCTCATCTCCATATTCGAAGCCCGCTTTTCGCAGCCATTCGCCTTGCAACAGGATTACTGGCTCCTGCCCGTTGCCATTGGCTTTCCATCTGTAGCACACCTTTAATCTGCGCATACCTTCTGGCAGCCTTGGCTTTGGCGGTTCACAGGCACCGCATTTGCATGTTCTGTTAGGCTGCCTTAATTGGGCTAGTTCTGGCACTTTGGCCATAGCCGGGATAGTTTCTTTCTCTGTCTGCATGTTGAAAAAAGTTAATTGCACGCCCAGGTCACCGCAGACAAAGTCGGGCTACCGAATTATCGCTGGACTTCCACCAGTATGCCTGGGCTTATCGTTAATAAAAAAATCTGTTGGACTGCCCAACTTTATCTGCATGGTAAAGATTGGGAAAAGAAAACAGCTAGTCGGATGATAACCACTTAATAAAAATAGTTCTATTTTAGCAGATTTCATCCAAGCCTATCTTCCAGCTATTCCCATTTTATATCCCTCATTCCCCTTACTTAATTCTGCGTTAGTGATGGCAGCGGCATCCCCCGATCTTTTTCGGGGATACAGCGAACAGCACGCCCGAACGCCCAAATCATCAAAAACAATCTACCAGTATCGTTATGATGATAAGAAGCGGTTGATCGAGAAAAGAGTGCCGAGCAAGGGCTGGGAGTATATGGTGTACAATAAGATAGACCAAGTGGTATTTACACAAGATGCCAACCAGCGTACCGGTACCCAGTGGACTTTTACCAAGTATGATGCCATGGGCAGGGAGATCTTAACGGGATTATACACCGATGGGTCAACACGCCTAGTACTTCAGGCATCGGTTACCGCTTCGGTTGCGCCATTGTACGAATCGAGAACCAATGCCACTGCCACAGGCTACAGCAACGTAGCGCTTCCCACTACCTCGATAACAAACTATTGGGTGCAGAGTTATTACGACGATTACGATTTCCTGGGCATGGGCACCACTTATCCACCAAATGGCGTGATAAGTTACCGCGTAAAGGGGCTGTTAACCGGAAAGAAGGTTTTCCAGACCAACTTGGCGGCCAGCTACTGGACGATGTACTATTATGATGATGAGGGCAGGGAGAAAGAAACCTATGCCCAGAACCAGTTGAACGGATACGACCGGACTATCAATACCTACAACTTTGCCAGTGAGCTAACTAACAGCATCCGTACGCACGTAGCGAATGCCGATACCACCACCATAGCTAATACTTACCATTACGACCATAGGGGGCGGAGCATCGCCACCACTTCCAACATCAATAACCAGGGCGAAGTGGTACTGAACAGGAACTACTACAACGAGATCGGTCAGCTGAACCAGAAGAACCTGCACAGTGCCGATGCAGGCAGCAGCTACCTACAGGCCAGTTTGCTGCGCTATAACGAAAGGGGGTGGCTCAGTTCGAGCAGCAGCAATCCTTTCAGCTTCCAGCTCAATTATAACGACGGTACCACGCCACAGTACAATGGCAACGTCGCTAACCAGCTCTGGGGAGCGGCAGCTGTTCTGCCCAATACCTTTACCTATGGCTACGATAAGCTGAACAGGCTTACCTCGGGGGCGAGCACGGGCATTGCCATGAGCGAGGCGATGGCTTACGACCTTAGTGGCAACATCATTGCCCTAACCAGGGATGCATTGAGCGGTAGCTACAACTATTCGGGCAACAGGCTCACCAATATAACGGGAACATTGGGCACGGGAAGCTATGTATACGATGCCAATGGCAATGCCACCACCGATGGGCGAAATGGTGTGGCATTGGCCTACAACTTCCTTAACCTGCCAACAAGTGCTACCAAGACCGGGCTCAACCTTGCCTATACCTATAACGCAGAGGGTGTAAAGCTGAGAAGGACCAATAGCACCACTTCAACAACCACCGATTATGTGGATGGCATACAGTATAGTAATAATGTGCTGCAGTTTATCCAGACTACCGAGGGCAGGGCGGCCAATGTAGGTGGTACGTATATCTACGAATACGACCTGAAAGATCATTTGGGCAATGTTAGGCTTACCCTCAGGAAGGTGCCCGAGACGGGAGTTCTGGCGGTGCTTCAGAAAGACGATTACTACCCATTTGGAAAGCAGAAGATTGCGATTAATGGAAATAATAAATACCTTTATAACAGCAAGGAGTTGCAAGAAGGGCTGGAGCAGTATGATTATGGAGCAAGGTTCTATGATCCGGTGGTGGGGAGGTGGAACGTGGTTGACCCGTTGGCTCAGGAGCGAGATTGGCTATCTCCATATAATTATGCTCAGAATAACCCGATAGTTCGGACTGATCCTGATGGGATGTTGGATAACGAAGTGTTGTTGGCATCTAAAAACTTTGTGGATTGGTCGCGTGGCGAGGGAAAGTACGCATCTGGAGAAGATGAGGATAGATTTGGGGATGACCAAGATGATCCAAAGAAGAAAGGACAAAATGTACTAGGAAATTTGAGTGGAGAGAAGGTCTTACCGAAGGTAGAGGGATTTTGGGAAAACGTCTGGTATTCTTTGAACCCACGTGAGTTTGAAAAGGATGGACTAACCTATAGTGTAAATAATGAAGGGAAAACTACTGGCCTAAGACCAATTGGTGGAACAATTGAAATAGGTCCGGGAGGACTTCGAATATTAAGAAAGCTAGGGCCTAGAACTATTACTGGTTTTACAAAGCATGCAGCATCAGAAGCCGCTATAACAAGAGGCTTTAAAACTGTCGATATTATGAAAATAGTAAAAGAGGGCGAAGTCCTAATAATACGTGCGGGGAAACAAATAAAGTATACTTTAGGTGGGAACAGTGTTGTCATTGAGCAAACAGGCAGAAATGCAGGTAAAGTTGTTACCGTTTATAGTAGTGCAGCAGGTTCTGCAAAAGGATTTGGTAAAGGTAATTTTATCCCCAAAAAATAAAATAATGAATAAGCAAGACTATTTAAAAAAATATAACTCAATAAATGAAATATTAATTGAGTGGAATCCTCTAGGCGTAGATGGGCCTGTATTAAAAGAGGAGTACATAGCTATTATCCCTTCTCTAATTACAATAGAAAGAGATAGAAACAAACTAACAGAGTATTTTATTAATCTTTTAGAAAAAAATTATGGTGTAAATTATAGCCAAAAAGAATTGACTAAAATCGTTGATAAGATAATTAAATCTTATGATTGTTTATAGTTTAAATACACTCCATTTTTACTAAAAAAATGATATGTACTATATTAAGCAACCACAGGATGATATTAATTTTAAGAGCACATCAATAACAGTAATATACCTAGAACTGGATGTTAAAGGTAATTCGGTTAGAGAAGTAGCTTTTAATGCCCAAAACAATGTTGTCCATAGATTTCCAAGTAACCATTACAAGGAGGGAACCTATGGGCTGTTTGAGTTTTCTCCGTATAGCATTGATAACTTAACATCTGACCTTTCCAAGGCTGAGTTTGAGGAAATATGGAACGCCAATTTATAAATTAGGTTAAACTTAGATATAACTAAGTTATTCAATAGTTTAAATTTCTCCTCAACGGATTTATTTTACCAAATAATTAACATCAGAAACTAATAAGATTATTACTGGGTTGGGTTGGGGTATTGGATGGGAAATAGGAAGATCAATAGCGGGTAATTCTGGATATAGAAGAAATGTTAGGCCACGGCTTCAAGATTTTTTTGGAATTGAGAGAGATGAGTATAGTAAAAGAGACCTAAAAATGCAAGAGCTTATAAATAACATAAAATAAATCATGGATGTAATCTATTACTATTATTATTTATTCTATACTAGAATTTTGTCTGATGACCAGCCTAACATGACTGTAATATTTACTCTTAGTGTTTCTGAAAGTTTTTTAATAAACGGCATAGCAAGTTTAATTAGTTTAAAGTTTTTTTGTTATTATATTAATGTATACCCATTAATTGGTATCTTAATTATGCTATTGATTAGCAACTATCTGTATTTTTATAAAACAAATAGAATGAAAGCAATAGTGAAAGAAAAACCAAAAATTTATAATAGTAATATCCTTTCAATTATAATTACAGTATTATTCTTTTTAGGAACAACTTCATTGATGTTTCTTGGGCCAATATATATAAAACATTATTTAGACGTTAATTGTCAAACTCATTAAACCCCAAGAGGCACGTCTCAAAATTGAAGGGACTGTAATTATTCAAAGGCGCGAAAAGAACAACAGGCGCTAATCCAGGATATTGAAACTAAAGCCCAGCAGTGACGTTGGGCTTTTCTGTTCAGTGCAATTAAATTGTCATAAACCCGAACTTTTAATGAAATTTAGAGCTTAGGTTTATGATGTTTGTTCCTTTTCAAATTTCACAATGAGTTGTTTTGTGGTTACAGTAACTATTACCTCATCCCCATGTTCGAAGCCCGCTTTTCGCAGCCATTCGCCTTGCAACAGGATTACTGGCTCCTGCCCGTTACCATTGGCTTTCCATCTGTAGCACACCTTCAGCCTTCGTGTTCCTTCGGGGAGCTTTGGCTTTGGCGGTTCACATGCGCCACATCTGCATGTTCTGTGGGGCTGTCTTAATTGGGCTGTTTTTGGCACTTTGGCCATAGCTGTGTTCTGTTCTTTTGGTACTTGCATGTCGTAATTATAAAAAAGTCCAGGTCGCCGCAAGTACCACCGGAAACCGGAAGAACCACAGTACTTTCAACTGTTCGCCTGGATATTGTTAATAAAATGATAACTACTGGATAGTTCCAGTGGCACTTGCATCGTAAAGATGCGCAAAAGAAAACCGCTAGCCGGATGATAACCGCTTAATAAAGATAGTTCTATTTTAGCAGATTCCATCTAGGCTTATCTTCCAGCTATTCCCATTTTATCCCTCATTCCCCTTACTTAATTTTGCGTTAGTGATGGCAGCGGCATCCCCCGATTTTTTTCGGGGATACAGCGAACAGCACGCCCGAACGCCCAAATCATCAAAAAAATCTACCAGTACCGTTATGATGATAAGAAGCGATTGGTTGAGAAAAGAGTGCCTAGCAAGGGCTGGGAGTATATGGTGTACAATAAGATAGACCAAGTGGTATTTACACAAGATGCCAACCAGCGTACCGGTACCCAGTGGACTTTTACCAAGTATGATGCCATGGGCAGGGAGATCTTAACGGGATTATACACCGATGGGTCAACACGCCTAGTACTTCAGGCATCGGTTACCGCTTCGGTTGCGCCATTGTACGAATCGAGAACCAATGCCACTGCCACAGGCTACAGCAACGTAGCGCTTCCCACTACCTCGATAACAAACTATTGGGTGCAGAGCTATTACGACGATTACGATTTCCTGGGCATGGGCACCACCTATCCACCAAATGGCGTGATAAGTTACCGTATAAAGGGGCTGTTAACCGGAAAGAAGGTTTTCCAGACCAACCTTGCGGCCAGCTACTGGACGATGTACTATTACGATGAGGAGGGGAGAGAGAAAGAAATTTATGCCCAGAACCAGCTGAGCGGATATGATAGGATTATTAATACCTACAACTTTGCCAGCGAGCTTACCGGTAGTGTACGTACTCATGTGGCAAATGCCGTTACTACCACCATAGCCAATACTTACCATTACGACCATCGGGGGCGCAGTGTGGCCGCCACTTCTAACATCAATAATCAAGGCGAGGTGGTGCTGAACAGGAATTACTACAACGAGATCGGTCAGCTGAACCAGAAGAACCTGCACAGCGCCGATGCAGGCAGCAGCTACCTACAGGCCAGTTTGCTGCGCTATAACGAAAGGGGGTGGCTCAGTTCGAGCAGCAGCAATCCTTTCAGCTTCCAGCTCAATTATAACGACGGTACCACGCCACAGTACAATGGCAACGTCGCTAACCAGCTCTGGGGAGCGGCAGCTGTTCTGCCCAATACCTTTACCTATGGCTACGATAAGCTGAACAGGCTTACCTCGGGGGCGAGCACGGGCATTGCCATGAGCGAGGCGATGGCTTACGACCTTAGTGGCAACATCATTGCCCTAACCAGGGATGCATTGAGCGGTAGCTACAACTATTCGGGCAACAGGCTTACCAATATAACGGGAACATTGGGCACGGGAAGTTATATATACGATGCCAATGGCAATGCTACCACCGATGGGCGAAATGGTGTGGTATTGGCCTACAACTTCCTTAACCTGCCAGCAAGTGCTACCAAGACCGGGCTCAACCTTGCCTATACCTATAGTGCAGAGGGCGTAAAGCTGAGAAGGACCAATAGCACCACTTCAACAACCACCGATTATGTAGAGGGCATCCAGTACAGTAATAATGTGCTGCAGTTTATCCAGACTACCGAGGGCAGGGCGGCCAATGTAGGTGGTACGTATATCTACGAATACGACCTGAAAGATCATTTGGGCAATGTTAGGCTTACCCTCAGGAAGGTGCCCGAGACGGGAGTTCTGGCGGTGCTTCAGAAAGACGATTACTACCCATTTGGAAAGCAGAAGATTGCGATTAATGGAAATAATAAATACCTTTATAACAGCAAGGAGTTGCAAGAAGGGCTGGAGCAGTATGATTATGGGGCAAGGTTCTATGATCCGGTGATAGCAAGGTGGTTGGTGGTGGATCCGATGGCAGAGTTTTATGACGATGTTTCACCATATAACTATGGACTGAATAACCCCATTAATAATATCGATCCGGACGGAAGGGCGGTTGAAGGTCTGTTGAACGATTATGTGTTTGACAAGGAAGGAAATCTGAATATGGTGGTAATTAATGACAAGCCCGATAGATTCTTTCAGATAAACGATGCGGGAAAGGTGAATGAGATCGGAGCGGATAAGATGACGATCGAAATGACGGGACAGTACCTTGCAGAAAGTTCCAAGCACATTAAAGATGGTGGAACACTTAATGAGGTAGAAATAAGGGGAGAGAAATTTCAGCCAATTATGCCCGTATCAATTTCATTGATGAGCCGAGTAGTCGTGGAGAAAGGACTGGAGATGAGCTTTCCGCTTGAGAAGCTTTTACCAGGTACAAGATTGATTGCTAGTGCCGCAAATATTTTAGGCAATATACTCGACTTGACAAGTACTTTAACGTATACACCAGCTCCAAAAGAATTAAAGGGTTTCCCTAGTGCCAAAAGGGCTCCTAATAAGGGAAGAGCTAGATGGAAAACATCAGAAGGAAAGATATTAGAATGGGATTCTCAGCATGGCGATGTAGAAGTTTATGATAAGCAAGGAAGACACCAAGGTAGCGCTGACCCCAACACAGGGCAAATGACAAAAGGACCAGTTCCAGGAAGAACAACAAGAAACTAATATTATTATGCAAATAGAACGTGTTATAAGCTGGTTTAACAAAACTAATGAAGAATTATCAGGTGAATATAATGTTGATCATATAGGCTTAGAAATATTAAAAAAGATTTTCGATCCTAAAAAGGAAGATCCACTCATGTATGACCCATATACAATAAGTTCTAAAGAGGCTAAAGAAATCAGTCAATATTTGAATGATTTTGTTTTCGATTTTGAAAATTTCATATATCAGATAGATTGTTTCCAGACTTAATTGATATCAAAATTATTGATGGCTTTTGACAATTTAATCTACAGTAAAGGGAGTATATAGTACGATATACCGAGTAGTGTCAAAGGCAGAAGCTGATGATATTGCAAAATTTGGTCTTAGAATGAAATTGGGAGGATATGAAACCGGTAAATTATTTGCACCAACATTTAAGGAAGCAATTCAATTTGGAAAGTATAACCATGCCTTGGATGGGGTTCCTAATGTAATTATGAAAATTAAAGTTCCAACTACCATTTTAAATCGCGCTACCAAATTTGGTGCAGACTGAATGAATGCAATATCAATTCCTGCTAATCAATTTTTTTTGTTAAAAGCTAAACCTATAAATTATAGTATATGGTTAAAATAAAAGCACGTATAAAACTTTATGAAAATGGGCGGAAAACGCCCTTTTATAGTGGGTATAAACCGTTATTCAATTTTATTGAAGAAATGAAAGTTTCTGGCAGAATTGACTTGCTAGATAGAAAACAGTTTTATCCTGGAGAAGAGGGGGAGGTTGAAATTACATTTTTGAATAAACAATACTTAGGAAAGGACCTAGCTATAGGAAATGTATTTGTTTTTGGAGAAGGATTAAGCCCTTTAGGAGAAGGAATTGTGCAAAAAGTGCTATGATTGGTTGGAGTTCTGCCAAAAATATGCGCCTTATTTTATTGTAATGGGCATAATTCTGTTAGCATATAATATTTATAAACATTTAATATAATAATACCTCGTTCTGGTGCAAGTCTTGTGCAGACTGAAATGATCGATGATATCTTGTGGTTTCGATAATTAAACAAAAACCCGGCAATTGTAAAAAGTTGTCGGGCTTTTTTGTCTGGCTGCTATCATTCCGTTCCGAAGTTAACGACTAGCTGTTTGTTGGTCACGGTAATGAGTATCTCATCCCCATATTCGAAGCCCGCTTTGCGGAGCCATTCGCCCTGCAGCAGTATCACAGGTTCTTGCCCGTTACCGTTGGCCTTCCATCTGTAGCATACTTTCAGTCTGCGCATGCCCTCGGGGAGCTTTGGCTTTGGCGGTTCACAGGCGCCACATTTACATGTTTTATGGGGGCTGTCTTAATTGGGTCAGTTTTGGCGCCTTGTCCATAGCCGGGATTGTTTCTTTTTCTGTCCGCATGATGAAAAAAGTTTGTTGTACGCCCAGGTCACCGCGGACAACGTCGGGTTACCGGATTATCGCTGGACTTCCACCAGATTGCCTGGGCTTATCGTTAATAAAAAAATTGTTGGGCTGGCCCAACGTTTCCGCACCGTAAAGATGGGAAAAGGAAAACGGCTAGCCGGATGATAACCGTTTAATAAAGATAGTTCTATTTTAGCAGATTCCACCCAAGCCTATCTTCCAGCTATTCCCATCTTATCCCTCCTTCCGCTTACTTAATTCCGCGTTAGTGATGGCAGCGGCATCCCCCGATCTTTTTCGGGGATACAGCGAACCGCACGCCCGAACGCCCAAATCATCAAAACCAACCTACTGGACGATGTACTATTGCGATGATGAAGGCCGAACGAAAGAAACTGGTATTGCAATATAAAAGTAGAGACATTTAAACAGCTTCTGTTTTATTTCTCACAATTGCTTTTTCAATTGAATTTGGGCTAGATAAAGCAACGCTTGCGAAGCCAGTAAATAATAGATATCTTTATGATAGCGAGGAGCTTAAAAATATAGCTATTATGAAAAAGGTAATATTTTATTGTTTTTGTTTAATTAATTTATCTCATTCCACAACTGTTTTTGGTAACAGCCATCGGAATGTTAAAGTAGTTAGAGTAGATGAGTATATCACAAGCGTCACTTTTCCAGCTAATTATACTATTGGTCAATACATCGAGTTTGTTGGCGTTGCACCAGGTGCTGGTGCTGCAGGGTTTTATGAAGTATCTATGGCCTATACAAGAGCAGGAATTGCTGCAGGTGCAACCCACTTGTTAGCTGTTTCGCACAATAATGCCGCAATATGGCGCGAAGCAGGAAGAATAAATAATAATGGATATATCACCGGCCAAGGACAAAATTTTACGATAGATTGTAATACCGACCCAAACAATCCCCGAATAAGTATAAGGGCTATAAATACCATCGGAACTACATCCATCCCGATAACTGTTTACCTGTGCGTAAATTCAATTAGTTTAAATAATGCATACACTCCGCTAAATGTTTCAGGAAGCGATGTTACTATTAATAAATTGATACCAATGACTAGTGATTGGAAAATTCTGGTTGGAAACTTAACTTCATCAAATGGGGCATTAGTAGGCCTAAAAGTTTTAGAAAATGGAAATGTTGGCATAGGAACGAGTACTCCTACTGATAAACTTTCGGTTAATGGAAACATCCGTGCAAAAGAAATTAAAGTAGAAACTTCTGGTTGGCCCGATTACGTTTTTGATACAGATTATCGTATCACTTCATTAAAAAAATTAGAAGAATACATTAAAATCAATAAACATTTACCCGAGATGCCCAGTGCAAAGATTGCCGAGCAAGAAGGTATTAATTTGGGAGAAATGAATAAATTACTCCTTAAAAAAATTGAAGAACTTACCCTACACTTAATTGAGAAAAACAAAGCGATAGAGAATCAAGAGTTGCGTATTCAAAAGATAGAAGCGGTTTTGGGATTGAATAAGTAATCTCCCAATTATCTATAGTAGTAGTTAACTGGAGTTACAATAGAAAAGCAAAAGCATTCATAGAATAGGTTTAAAACACTGAAAAAGAATTGATTATAATATTTATAATTCAATTAATTTAAAGTAACTTGGTTACTTTATAAAACATCAAAACCTAAAGAAAATGAAAAAACTAATTGTACTTCTTCTATTTTTTGTTTCAAGCATGGCTTGGGCGCAGAACTATAACAATATTGTAAATTATGCCTCCCTTTCACTCCCTACACACGGAGTTAAAATAAAAACGAATCTACCTTTTATTCCAGGTATGACCATGCCAACAATCACAATAACTGGCTTTAGCTATGGAATAAGTGAACCCATTAGCTTAACGTTAGCTTTTTATGTATATACAACGGGTGTTGACCCTGGAAATCCAGCTAATTATTATTTTTATACGTCTAAAATATCGTCATCTGCTGCGTATACGCCCAAAATATATCTATCAAACGAAGCATCAAAAGTGGTAATTTATATCGACGATAGGGTATATGCACAGCGATTTACCATAAGTGCCTTCTCAATGGGGTTTAGTGAAGTAAACGCGTGGTTTCAAGGCTGGACAGTTTTAGATGAAGTTTTAACTGGTACAAAAACTATTGAAGTGCCTTACCAAAACGGCTTTAAAGGCGATGTGTTTTTATCAGGCAACGGGGTTTGGAATTCGATCGGAAATGTTGGCATTGGCACCTTAACTCCAACCGAAAAACTATCAGTTAACGGGAACATTCGTGCTAAAGAAATTAAAGTAGAAACTTCTGGTTGGCCCGATTATGTATTTAACAAGGATTACCACATCACCCCCTTAAAAGAATTAGAAGAATACATTAAAATTAATAAACATTTACCCGAGATACCCAGTGCGAAGGTTGCTGAGCAAGAAGGTATTAATTTGGGAGAAATGAATAAATTACTCCTTAAAAAAATCGAAGAGCTTACCATTCATTTAATTGAGAAAAACAAAGCGATAGAGAATCAAGAGTTGCGTATTCAAAAGATGGAAACAGTTTTGGGGTTGAAAAAGTAATCTCCCAATTATCTGTAGTAGTAGGTAACCAAGAGTAATATCAAAATAAAACATGCCAACACTGATCGACTCCATCTCGCCAAAATAGACTTGTTGGTTAAATAGATTTTCTTATGAGTTATTGATTTTACGGAATTTTCTTTCTAAATTTCGTATATAATTGCCGAGATGTGGCCAATGGAATTTAAGGCTGTTAATAGGCAATAAGATCTTATCTAATTAACCCATGAACAGCACAAAGCTCGGAATTATAACGCCAGAGGCAAAAGAAACCATCAATGGTTCTCTTGATCTAAAAGAATTGTTAAACGTACTTTCATCTGTTAAAAGTGGAAGGCTAAACATCAGAATGCCTGTTACCCAAGCAGGCATCGAAGGCCGGATCTGTGAAGTACTCAATGATATCATAGACATGAACCAGCGGTTTGTTGCCGAAATTTCTTCTGCAGAAAAAACCATTGGTAAAAAAGGAAATCTTTCTAAAAGAATAGAACTTCTTGAAGCAAAGGGCGAGTGGGCCGATGGCGTTAACTCTTTAAATGCATTAATTACAGATTTAACCACGCCAACCCTCGAAATTGCTAACATGATTAACTCTGTTGCTAATGGCGATCTTTCTAGACATATTCCGCTAGAAATAAGTGGTCAGTCTTTAAAGGGAGAATTTCTTCGAATTGCCAAAGAATCGAACCAGATGCTATCTAAGTTGCGGTTGTTTTCGATGGAGGTAACACGAGTTGCTCGTCAGGTAGGTTCTGAAGGTAAGCTAGGCGAACAAGCAAAAATAAAAGGTGTAGCCGGAGTATGGGCCGAACTAACCGATTCGGTGAATCAGATGGCTGGTAACCTTACCGCCCAGGTAAGGAATGTTGCTGCGGTAACTACGGCTGTAGCTAAAGGCGATTTATCCAGAAAAATTACAGTAGAGGCTAATGGAGAGATATTAGAGCTTAAAAATACAATTAACACCATGGTTGATCAGCTCAACTCATTCTCTTCTGAGGTTACCCGTGTAGCCCTAGAAGTAGGTACCGAAGGTAAGTTGGGTGGCCAGGCCGAAGTGCCTGGTGTTGCAGGAACCTGGAAAGATTTAACGGATTCGGTAAACCGGATGGCTGGAAACCTAACCTCGCAGGTGCGAAACATTGCAGGGGTTACTACTGCGGTAGCAAACGGAGATTTATCCAAAAAAATTACTGTAGACGTAAAAGGAGAGATGTTGGAGCTGAAAAAAACCATTAATACCATGGTAGATCAGCTTAACTCGTTCGCATCTGAGGTTACGCGTGTGGCACTGGAGGTAGGTACCGAGGGTAAGTTAGGAGGGCAAGCAAGAGTAAAGGGCGTTGGTGGAGTATGGAAAGATTTAACAGATTCGGTAAACCAGATGGGTAGTAACTTAACCGATCAGGTTCGTAATATAGCAGGTGTAACCACCGCGGTTGCAAAGGGCGACCTTTCCAGAAAAATCACCGTTGATGCAAAAGGAGAGTTGCTAGAACTAAAGAATACGATCAATACGATGGTAGATCAGCTTAACTCTTTTTCTTCTGAGGTAACCCGTGTGGCCAGAGAGGTAGGTTCTGAGGGGCAATTAGGTGGGCAAGCAAATGTTCCGGGAGTTGGCGGAACCTGGAAAGATTTAACGGATTCGGTAAACCAGATGGCAGGTAACCTAACCGGTCAGGTACGGAATATAGCCGAGGTAACTACAGCGGTGGCAAAAGGAGATTTGTCTAAAAAAATTACGGTAGATGTTCAGGGAGAGATGCTCGAGCTTAAGATTACCATAAATACCATGGTAGATCAGTTAAACTCATTTGGCTCTGAAGTAACCCGTGTTGCCAGAGAGGTAGGTTCTGAAGGGCAATTGGGTGGCCAGGCAAACGTGCCTGGTGTAGGTGGTACCTGGAAAGATTTAACAGATTCGGTAAATAAAATGGCAGATAACCTTACTTCTCAGGTAAGGAATATTGCCGAAGTAACTACAGCGGTGGCCAAAGGCGATTTATCACGTAAGATCACGGTAAATGCCAAGGGCGAGCTACTCGAGTTAAAAGACACCATCAATACCATGGTAGATCAGTTAAGGGGCTTCGCATCAGAGGTAACTCGTGTTGCCCGTGAGGTGGGTTCTGAAGGTCAGTTGGGCGGTCAGGCCAATGTACCTGGGGTTGATGGTACCTGGAAAGATTTAACAGATAGTGTAAATAAAATGGCAGGTAATTTAACTGCCCAATTAAGAAATATAGCCGATGTTGCTATTGCGGTAGCAAATGGAGATTTATCCAAAAAAATTACAGTAGATGTAAGGGGAGAAATCTTGCAGTTAAAAGAAACCATTAATACCATGGTAGATCAGTTAAGGGGATTTGCTTCTGAGGTAACGCGTGTTGCAAGAGAGGTAGGTACCGATGGTAATTTAGGTGGACAAGCATTTGTGCCTGGAGTAGCAGGAACTTGGAAAGATTTAACTGATTCTGTAAACCAGATGTCGAGTAACTTAACTTCCCAAGTGCGTAACATTGCCGAAGTTACTAAAGCGGTGGCCAGCGGAGATTTATCTAAAACGGTAATTATCGACGTAAAGGGAGAGATGATGGATTTGAAGAACACCATCAATACCATGGTAGATCAGTTAAACTCTTTTGCTTCTGAGGTAACGCGTGTTGCAAGGGAAGTAGGTACCGAAGGTAAATTGGGCGGACAAGCACAGGTAAAAGGTGTAGGTGGAACCTGGAAGGATTTAACCGATTCGGTAAACCAAATGGCATCAAACTTAACCGGACAAATTCGTGGTATTGCAAAAGTAGCAACAGGTATTGCAAAAGGAAACTTGAAACAACGCTTATCCATTAATGCATTGGGAGAGGTAGCTCAACTAACCGATACCATTAACGAAATGATAGATACCCTTGCTGTATTTGCCGATCAGGTAACTACAGTTGCTCGTGAGGTGGGTGTACAAGGAAGATTGGGCGGACAAGCGAGTGTACCAGGTGCATCGGGTACTTGGAAAGATTTAACTGAAAACGTAAATCAATTAGCTCAAAACCTTACCACACAGGTACGCTCTATTTCTGAAGTAGCATCGGCAGTAACAAAGGGCGATTTAACACGAACCATTCGCGTAGACGCAAAAGGAGAACTGGAGGCTCTAAAAGATACGATTAACCAGATGATTGCCAATCTGAAAGGTACTACGTTGAGGAACCACGAACAGGATTGGCTCAAATCTAACCTTGCCAAATTTGCACAGATGTTGCAGGGGCAACGAGATAGGAATGCAGTGGCTAATAAGGTGCTGTCTGAATTGGCCGAACTTGTGAATGCCCGTTATGGTGCTTTTTATATTTTAGAGCAACTAGAGCCTTTAGATGAGCCTAAATTGAAGCTATTTGCTGGTTATGCTCAAAAGAGTGCCGAACTAATTAATCAAGAGTTTTCGCTTAGTGAGGGGCTTGTAGGGCAATGTGCAACGGATAAAGAACAAATTAGGATTACGAATTTCCCTAATGATAACCTACAGATTAGTTCGGGTATTGGTAGCGCAACACCACTAGATCTGGTTATTTTGCCAGTGCTTTTTGAGAACAATGTAAAAGCGGTTATCGAATTGGCTTCTTTCGACACGTTTAGCGATACCCATATCGACTTTTTAGATCAGTTAACAGAAAGTATTGGTATCGTATTAAATAACATCGAAACAAATACCCGTACTGAAGAGCTATTAACTCAGTCTCAATCTCTAGCCGGAGAACTTTCGGCTCAACAAGAAGAGCTCAGAAGGGCAAATGACGAGTTACATGATAAAGGAAGATCTTTAGAGGAAAAAGCAGAACAGCTCACATTAACCTCTAAATATAAATCTGAATTCTTGGCAAACATGTCGCACGAGTTAAGAACGCCATTAAATAGTTTACTAATCCTTGCTCAACAATTGTTCGAGAACCACGAAGGCAATTTAACCGAAAAACAAATTAAATATGCTAAAACCATTCACTCTTGTGGCGACGATTTAATACAGCTGATCAATGATATTTTAGATCTTTCTAAAATCGAATCTGGAGTAATCTCTGCCGATGTATTGCCAGTAAGCTTCAAGGAAATTGCTTCGTTTGTTGAGTCTACCTTTAAACCAATCTCAGAAACCAAAAACTTAAAATTTGAGATCAATGTAGAAAGTGGACTGCCAGAAATGATCGAAACAGATATTCAACGGTTAAATCAGATTCTGAAAAACTTACTATCTAATGCGTTTAAATTTACAGAAAAAGGCAGTGTAAAATTGAATATCTTTAAACAGATTGCCACAGCCAATAGCCACTTAAAGATGGGCGAAGAAGTTATTGCCTTTTCGATTGAAGATACAGGTATAGGAATTTCTAGGAATACACAAGACATTATTTTTGAGGCTTTTCAACAAGCAGAGGGTTCTACCAGTAGGAAATATGGAGGCACTGGGCTTGGTCTTTCTATTAGTAAAGGATTTGCCGAATTATTGGGAGGCACTATTACCGTTGGCAGCGAACTTGGCAAAGGAAGTGTATTTACACTGTTACTTCCGATGAAGTATAAAGAAAGCATCACATTAACTCCGCAATTTATTCAGAGAGAGAATTTTAATACACATCACAGAGCCAATCTTATCGATACGGTAGAACAACAGATCGAAGACGATCGCCATCATATTGTTGCAGAAGACAAAGTGATTATCGTAATCGAAGATGATGTTCGATTTACAAAAATCGTGATGGAGAAGGCGCACGACATGAACCTGAAAGTAATCGTTGCTCAAGGCTATTTTGAGATTTTCGACAGTATTCAGAAATACAACCCAATTGCCATCACCTTAGATGTGAATATGCCAGACTCGAATGGCTGGAAAATCCTTAAAATGCTAAAGAGCGACTTAACGTTAAGACATATTCCGGTTCATTTAATCTCTGGAGAAGACAATAAAGCTGTTGCACTTAAACTTGGTGCCAAAACCTTTAGTCTTAAACCTTTATCAAATAAAGCACTAGACGATTTGATTTCTGGGATAATCGCTTTCCACGAGCAACAAGTAAATAAAGTATTAGTGATTGATGATAATGAAACCGAACTAGAAAGAATAACTGAACTGTTAAGGAACGATGGTATAGCTATTGCTTCGGCGAGTACGGCTAAAAAAGGTCTTTCTTTACTTAAAAATGAAATATTCGACTGCATTATCTTAGATTATGTTTTACCAGGGGTAAAAGGGATGGAGCTGCTTAATAAAATTAACCTGCTAAAACGACCTCAAACTACTATCATTATTCACTCGGCTAAAGAGTTTAACCACGATGAACTTACACAGTTCAAAAGACTTAACCATAGAATCATCACCAAAACACCAAGTTCTAACACCGACCTGCTCGAAGCACTTTTAATTCTGCTGCATGTAGATACCAAACAATTGAGTACTGAAAAGGTTAAATTGATCGAAAAGCTGCAAACTGGGGTTGATATCTTAAATTCGAAAAAGGTATTGGTTGTTGATGATGATGTAAGAAATCTCTTTGCGCTTACTGCTGCATTTGAACGGTCAAATATCGAAGTGCTCACTGCAGAAAGCGGCAGAGAGGCAATTGAAATTCTTAACGGCGGCAAAAAAATAGATATTGTGCTGATGGATATTATGATGCCAGAAATGGATGGTTATGAAACTATTCAGATGATTAGAAAAGAACCGAAACATAAAAATCTACCAATTATTGCAGTTACAGCAAAGGCGATGATCGGAGATAGGCAAAAGTGCATTGCTTCGGGCGCTTCTGATTATATTACAAAACCAGTTAAGACTGATCAATTGCAGTCGTTAATGAAAGTTTGGCTGATTAAGTAAAGCTAAAGAATGAAAGCAAATAAGAACATTAAGATACTTATCGTAGACGACAATCAGCATAATTTAATGTCTATTGAGGTAGCGCTAGAAAATCAGGGTTATAGCTTTTCTCGTGCACTTTCGGGACGGGAGGCGCTGCGGACATTGCTGCATGACCAAGATTTTTCACTGATTTTGCTGGATGTGAAAATGCCAATTATGGATGGGTATGAAACAGCTGAGCTGATTTATGAGCGGGATAGTTTAAAAGATATTCCCATCATTTTTATTACCGCGCACGACTATGAAGAGGCTGCCATGTTTAAAGGTTATCGTGCTGGAGCTGTAGATTTTATACGCAAGCCTTTCAATCCAGAGATGTTAAGAACCAAGGTAGCGGTATTTGCTGAGCTATTTAGTAAGAACCTGTTGCTTAAAAAACAGGAAGAACGTTTAAAGGCTACGAATGAAAAACTTGTAATATTAAATGCAGAACTAGAAAATAGGGTTGCAGAACGAACAGCCGAGCTTCAGGAACTGAATACAGAACTACGCGCACTGAACCTTTCAAAAGATAGATTACTCTCTGTAATTTCTCATGATCTTAGAAACCCACTAGCGAGCATTTTAGTATCGGCAGAATTTATGAATATCCATGCAACAAAGATTACCGAAAAACAAGTACTCAACTTATCGGGCATCATTCATAAAACAGCAAAAGAAGTACTCCAACAGCTAAACGATTTGGTAGATTGGGCTATGAAGCAGCGCGAAAAATCGAGATTTAGCCCCTCCAAGCTCGATCTAAAGAAGGAAGTTGATCAGTCGTTAGAGCTTTTAAATTCGTATGCAAACCAGAAAAAAGTGAGCCTTGTAAACGAGGTCCCCGAAGAGATCTATATCAATGGCGATGAGCATATGCTTCGTTCTATTCTTCAGAATGTAATTACCAATGCAATAAAATTTACTCCGATTGATGGGCAAGCCATCAGAATTTTAGCCAATCTCTTGGAAAACGAAGTTGAGATTTGCATTATAGATTATGGTACTGGCATGTCTGATGAAACCATACGCGCGTTTCGAGATTTTAAAGCGAGTAAGTCTGCGCTAGGTACCGATAATGAAAAGGGCAGTGGCCTTGGCCTGTTACTGGTACGAGAATTTGTATCTCAACATGGTGGAAACATTGCAATAGAAAGTGAGATAGGCGCTGGTACTATATTTAAATTTACTATCCCCCATGCACTTAAAACAATTGGATAAAGCCGTTTGTTACTTTATACATGAAAACGTCGACGCCAATTCAGATTCAAGAAAGTAACCTTAAAGGTGAACAGATTATTTTCGACATCCTTATTAAACAAAAGTTGGCCCACGTAATTGTTATTAAAGATGGTGGTCAATATCACATCAACCTCGATGGCGAAGATTTAGGCAGCTTTAAAAGAGAAAATGACGGTTCTATTGAACGTTTTGCGCAACCAAAAGGTGCCCATACTGACGATGAACATTACTTTAAACCAATTATCGCAAAACTGAATGAGTTGAAGAAGTAGATATGGAGTTTTTAAACTTAAAAATATCGAGAAAAGAATTAATTTAGTCGCAAACTATTAATTCTTACCGATGAAATTATTAAAGATTGCTTTTCTTCTATTTTTTACATTTTCGTTGGCCAATGCCCAGTCGAAAAAACCTTCTGGCAATGATCAATATGTAAAAATTACCACAAATTTAGGGGCAATGGTATTCAAACTCTCTGCCGAAACACCAAAACATACAACAAACTTTATCAGATTGGCAAAAAAGGGCTACTTTAATACGTACGATTTTAACAGGGTAATTAAAGGGTTTGTAATTCAGGGTGGAGAAACAGATTCGGCCTATGCCGCAATGGAAAAAGCAGGGCAGGAGCTCGAAAGAATTTTACCAGAATTTAGTACTGATTTATTTCATCAAAAAGGAGCGTTAGCTGCCGGTCGCGACGATAATAAACAAAAATCGTCGTTTTTAGGACAGTTTTATGTAGTAGATGGAAAGAAATATACCGACGTTCAGTTAGATGCTTTGGAAAAGAGGAACGGTAAAGAATTTTCAGCCGACGCAAGAAAAATATATAAAGAAGTAGGAGGAACACCCTCATTAGATCAAAATTATACCGTGTTCGGGCAATTGGTATTAGGCTGGGACGTACTGGATTTAATTGCCGGACAACAAAAAGATAAGAGCGATCGCCCATTAACAAAGGTTCGATTTAAGGTTTCATGCTTTCTAAAAAAGAGGTTAGTGCACTAACAAATAGCAATTAAATACAACTAACTAAAAAAATACAAACTACTTTTAACCTCATTTTTAAAAAAATACTATCTTGAGACCTTTAATCATCAGATGATATATTCCGATCAAACACGTATTCTTGTAGCTGTAGACTGTATCATATTTGGTTATGATGGCGAAAATTTAAAACTTTTACTCATTAAGAGAGGCTTTGAACCCAAAAAGGACGAATGGAGTTTAATGGGTGGCTTTATGGGTGGGAGCGAAAATTTGTATGAAGCCGCAGAGCGAATATTATATCAATTAACAGGGTTAAAAGATGTTTATTTAGAGCAGTTAAAGGCCTACGGTATGCCAGATCGCGATCCGATAGAACGCACACTGTCGGTTGCCTATTTTGCATTAATCGATATCAATAAATACAAAACGCAAATTAATGATCATTACCATCCCGAATGGTTTTTGCTAAATGAACTTCCAAAACTTATTTTTGATCACGATAAAATGGTGGATGAAGCGAAAAGAAAAATACGATATAAAGCTGCCCTACATCCAATTTTGTTCGAACTCTTACCCAAAAAATTTACCATTCCGCAACTTCAAAAACTTTACGAACAACTTTACGGTACAACCATCGATAACAGGAACTTAATGCGGAAAATAAGCTCAAGTAAATTGCTTATTAAACTCGACGAAAAGGATAAATCTAATTCAAAAAAAGGAGCGTATTATTTTAAATTAGATAAAGATAAATACGATGCTAATTTTCAAGCATTCCTTAATTTCATACCCAATCCAGGTAATCTGATAGGCTAAAGCGCTATAAGTTAAAATTCCTTTTAGTATGTGAGGTTAAAAAATGATTACTAAAAGGTAAAATATTCATGAATATAAGGCTCTAGGTGTTCTAATTTTAATAAATGTTAATTTGACATTTATTAATTTAAACCTAACCAAGAACTATGAACCTGAAATTTAAACTTTCGTTGAGTCGCCTATTCGGAATAATTGCTATTTTACTCATCCCATGGCATGCATTTGCACAAACCAAAGTTACTGGAACTGTAAAAGACAGTAACGGAATTCCCGTGGCTGGAGTTTCTGTTGTGCAAAAGAATACAAAAAACGGAGTCTCGACAGATGAGAACGGGAAATTTGCATTGACATTGAGAGCCGATGCGCCAGCTACTTTAACTTTAACAATGGTAGGCCTAACACCTAAAGAAGTAGCTGTGAATGGCAGAACTACCTTAACCATTGATATGCAGGAAGATAAAGCATCTTTAAACGAAGTGGTCCTTATTGGATATCAAAACATCCAAAGAAAGAAAACGGCTGGCGCAATATCTTCTGTTAAAGGTAAAGATTTCGAGAATACTCCGTATTCTACTTTCGACTCTATGTTACAAGGTAGGGTTGCTGGTTTAACAGTATTAAGTACATCAGGCGAACCTGGAGCAAGTAACATTGTAAACATTAGGGGGGCAACTAGTGTTGTATTAGGTCAAAGTTCTTCACCATTATATGTTATTGATGGCGTTATTTACGATGTTAATGACATCGGTTCTGCTTATGGTAGCAATCCGTTACAAGCGATTAATCCAAATGATATCGAATCTGTTGATGTATTAAAAGATGCATCGGCAGCTGCGGTTTATGGTGCGCGTGCATCAAACGGAGTAATTCTTGTTAAAACAAAAAGAGCAGCCATCGGTGCACCACCTCAAATTAGAGTGGCAACCTACATGGGTATCGCTAACAAACCCGCCTTAAAACCCATTCAAACAGGTGCAGCAGAAAGACGTTTAAAAATGGATCTTTTATATGCAGGAAATGGGAGCTATACGCAGTTGGGTCAGCTAAATATGATGCTTACCGACAGTTTAAACTCGGCATTTAATAACAATACCGATTGGCAGGGATTATTTCTCCAAACTGGATTAATCACTAATGCAGATGCAAGTATTTCTTCGGCAACAGAGAAGTTTTCTTATCGCTTTTCATTTAATCGCTTTAGTGAAGAGGGCGTAATGAAAGGTTATGATTTTACCAGGATAACACCTAGTTTATTTATTCAGGTAAACCCAACAAACAAATTACAGGTGCAAACCAATCTTTTTGTGGGTTTAACTAAATCGAGGCATGGCCAAGGCGATCAAACTAAGTATCCTTTTACAACTTGGGGATTCCCTTCTTCGTTTTGGAAAATTGGAACCACAGAAGAAGAATTATACAGTGGGCGATACGATGAACTAAGGGATGATGATCGAACTACAAGTTTGAATGGAAATACATCCGCTCAATATACCATTATTCCGGGATTGAACTTAAAAAGTACACTTTCTTATAATATCAATAATAACACCAGAAGTTATTTTAAACCAAATATCTTAAGTGAAAGTGGTCAAAATGAAGCGTATGGATACATTTATCAAAACAATAGATGGGAATTAGAAAACACATTAAATTATACAAAGTCATTAGAGAGTGGTCATAATTTTAATGCGGTTCTTCTATATGGTATGGAGAAAAATGTAAAAAATAATACAGAAAGTAAAAGTGTGGGCAACTCTGATGCTGTAAAAACAGTAAATGGAATTGCATCTGGGGCCAATTTATTTACAGAGAATATTATTCAGGAACGCGCTCGACTATCGTGGATGGGTAGTTTTGTTTACGATTATAAAGGTAAATATTTAATGCAGGCGGTGTACAGAACCGATGCTTCATCAAGGTATAGTGCAAACAATAGGTGGGGTGCTTTCCCTTCTATCTCTGCTGGATGGAATGCTTCTGAAGAAAAATTCTTTAGCCCTTTAAAAAAGGTGGTTTCTTACCTCAAATTTAGAGCAAGTTACGGTACTACCGGTAATGACCCTGGTGCTTATTATGCACAATATCAAACGTTAATTACCAATGCAAACTATCCGCTATCAGTATTGGCTAATGGTCAAGGTGGTGCGCAAACTACCTACAATGGTACACAGGTTTTGTATCCAAATTATTCGGGTGCAGCCTCTGCTCAATCAATTAGCTGGGAAAGAAGCCCTCAGTTTAATGCAGGTGTAGATTTAGGTTTTTTAAATGATAGAATATCAATGTCTGCCGAATATTACGTACGTGATTCGAAGAGTAAGGTATTTAACGTAGCAGTTCCGCTTACCACAGGGTTCTCCCAAACTACGAACAATTATGTAGATCTTCGTAATTCAGGTGTCGAATTAAGTTTAAACACACGCAATTTAGGTGCAAAATCGAAGGTGCAGTGGAATACAAACTTTAATATTGCCTACAACAAAAACTATGTAACCAAACTTCCAAATGGCGGTAGAGACTTTACTTTCGGTCCACCATGGATGCAACAAACATTAAGTGTTGGCGAGCCCTTGTTTACCTATAAAGTATGGCAAGTTAATGGCATTTATTCTAGAGAATCTGATGTTCCAGTTGATCCACTTACGGGTAAAAGAATTACGCAGTTTGGTGGTAGTCAGTTTGGTGCCGGCGATCCAAGACGCGTTGATCAGAATGGAGATTATAACATTGATTATTATGACAACGTTTCTTCTGGTAATCCAAATCCTGATTGGGTAGGGGGATTAAATAACTCTTTCTCGTATAAAGGATTTACCATCGATGTTTTAGCCACCTTTATTTCGGGACGTAAGTTACGTAATGGTTACCTATCAGATAAATTCCAAGATGCAGGTACAAGTAATCCATATGTATTGTGGGGGCCACGTTCGGGGCCGGCATCCAACTTTAATGTGGAAGATTTTTGGGCTAAACCAGGTGATGTTGCAAAATATCCTGGCTTAATTACCAACACAGTAGATAAATGGCATATTGGACAGGATATGTTTATTGAAGATGCAAGCTTCTTTAGAATAAAAAATATAAGACTTGGTTATACGCTTCCTGATAAAATCTCGAAAAGAATGGGTATTCGATTAATTAGGTTCTATGGCGTATTAGATAATGTGAAGGTATGGTCTAGATCTACCGTTCCTGATCCTGAAGCAGTTCAAATAGATGGCTACTCTTCGGGTAATGATTATCCAATACCAAGAAAATATACGTTTGGCTTGGATTTAACTTTCTAAATAAATAAAGATGAAAAAATTAATTTTATATATTAGTTGCATACTTGCAATAAGCACATTGGCTTCGTGCAAAAAGTTCTTAGATGAGAAGCCAATAAGCGAATCAACAGATTTAACCTTCTGGAAAAATGAAAAGGATGCCGATCAAGGTGTTGCCGCTGGGTATGCTTTATTGAGGAAAACCTTAAATAAAGCAGATGGAATGGCCTTTTTTGCCTATGGTGATTTGCCTACCGACGAGTACACAACTGGCGAATGGCGTTATTCGGATATTTCGAATGTAAACTGGTCGATTTCTGTACCTGGCTCTGAAACATGGGATAGGATGATGCAAATGCGTCGTTACGACACGTTTTATAGTGCTATAGATCAAGCCAATCGCTGCATTAAGTTTATTCCAACTATAGGTGAAGATAAGTTTTCTTCTGCTGCGGCTAAAAATAATTTAATAGGTGAAGCTTATTTTTTAAGAGCCTTTAATTATTTCTACATGACGAGAATTTGGGGCGATATCCCGTTGGTAACTGAATCGGGTGTAATTACCGATGCGGTAGATCTTCCGCGTACAAAAGATACGGAAATAGTTGCACAATGTATTAAGGATGCAACTATGGCAATAAGCCTGTTAAATTGGAATTATGATAATGCTAACAATAGAGCGGTAAGGGCCAATAAAGGTGCAGTTTATGCTCTGTTAGCGCATATTTATGCATGGAAAGGTGACTATACCAATTGTAATGTGGCTACCGATCAATTGCTAAATCAAGGCTTCTATCAATATGTAAATCGTGCAAACTACTTAAGTATTTTTAAAGGAAAATCTACCGAAGGTATTTTTGAAATTGCTCAAAGTGATGATAATGAAGGGAATGTAAACGGAATTTCTAATTATACCTTAAAATCCCCATTCTTAACTACCAATACTGGAAATGCGCGCTTTGCCATTAACACAGCAACTTTAGATAATCTTTATAACAAGGATGCGAATGATAAAAGATTTACAAATGCCTTTGCATTAACTACTACCACTGATCCAATTTGTATCAAATACTCAAACATTACGTATGTAAATGGTAATAATGTAATCACACCTGTTGCGCATAATAACTTGATCATTTTTAGGTTAGCAGATATAAAATTGCTAAAAGCCGAGGCACTCGCTGCATTAACACAATATGGTGCCGCTAAGGAAGTATTAAATGAAGTTCGCCAGCAAGCTGGATTAACAGACTGGACGGGTAATGATGCAAATTTGTTTGAAAACATAATCGACGAGCGTGGACGTGAACTTTTCTTAGAAGGACATCGTTTTTATGACCTGGTTAGATTAGGTAAAAAGACTGGCATTGTAAAATTTGGCGATAATAAAATTAGTAAGTCTGATTTTGACCTAGGTAAATATTATTGGCCACTCGATCCGGCACTCTTAAATATTAATAAAAAATTAACTCAAACCACATTCTGGAGTTCTAAGATGTAAAATGATGAAGAATAAATTACTCTATTTTTTGATATGTGGCCTAGGGCTGGCATATTTTACAAGCTGTAAGAAAAGCAGCTATTTAACAGATGGCGGATTATCTGAAGCAAAAACACCACTGTCTACTTACGATTACCTAAAACAGCATAAGTATAAATTGTTTGATACATTGATTATGGCAATTGATCACTATAACCTTAAAGAAGAAGTAAATAGCGCATCCACCTTTTTTGCCCCAACCAATTATTCAATTAACAGGTATCTTAAAATAAAAAGAGATTCTGTACAAAAGATTAATGAAAACAATAAGTATACGTTAACAGACATGTATAAAAATTTAACTGCAGATTCAATACGTGTTTATTTTACCAAATCGAAGATCGACTTAATGAGTACACCATTAGTAGTAACCTTAGTGCCAAATAGCGGAAAAGTTCAAACGGGAGTACAACGAGTATTACAGCCAAAGCCTGGCGAATCATGGTCGTCGGCCCCTATCTATTCTTTGTTTTTTGTAAAAGTTAGAGGGGGAATTGATGTTCCAAATACTGTTGTTTTGCCAAACGATCCGAATATAGATTTAAGGGCACAATGCCAAACTACAGGTATAGAACCCTCATCTGGAGGCATGTTACATGTTTTAAGTAATACACACACATTTATTAGATTTTAAGATGAACTCAAAATATAAAATTTCATGCTTTGCCATGGTTGCTTTTATGGCAATTTTATATGGCTGTGCAAAGGTCGAAAGTGGATTTATTAGCGATTACATGTATTACTCGCCAAATCCGTTAATTGCTACTCAAGGAAATGTAAGCACTTCTAAATCAATAGAGCTAGATGGTAGCTCAGGCCCTGTTAGCGTTAAGTTATTAGCGGTTAGAAATTCTGCAACCGGAAAAGATGCGCCCGAATTTCTTAAGGAATACTTAATCAAACAGTTTAATGCACAAATTACAGTAGCCGATTCTACAGTTGCTTTAGTAAACAAAAAAATCGTAAGTAAACCCTCCGTTCCATTAACGGTAGGCGAGATTGGCGGCAGAATTGCACTTTCACAGGCAACGTCTTACATTCCAACCGGCGATTATGTAATCGATGTACAGGTAACCAATAACAAAGGAACGCGTACACTTCTAAATGCTTGCCGAATTAAGTTATTACCTAAAGCGCACTATGCCATTAGTGCAAGTCCATTTTATACCACTTCTGATGTTGGAGCAGAAACTGGATTTTCGGCAAGTAACTTTTTGCCGATAACAGTAACACATAATGCAACGGGGCCAAATAAAATTATCTTTAAATTTTTAGATAAAAATGGCGCTGTTTTTAATGCTACAAATGGTGAAATTGTAACCAGAGGAGATCGTGGTAATATGTCTCAAATGAACCCCTATTTTCCAGTGGTAAGAACAACTACAGGGTTAGAGTGGGAATTTCTAGAACTTCCAAATGGCTTTCCTATTAAAGATGGAAACAATGGAACGGGTAATTATTACCGCATACCTGGTCAGTTTACAGTAGAAAATAGAAATGCAAACCCTGTATTCTTCGATTTTAAAGTGTTTTCTGCAGGTACATATACGGTATCGGTTCAAATACCGGCAATAACAAGGAAACCTTAATAGATTTCTTCAATACGTTAAAACCCTGAACCTTTAATTAGGTTCGGGGTTTCTTATTTAAAGAGTATTTCTACTGGTTTGTACTTGTATACTATTGAAACAGGTTAGACCATACGGTAAAGATTGTAAATGATGTAACCTATAGTAACTTGAAGGCGTGTATTTCTTTTCAAAATACCGTGAATAAAGCATTGATATAGCATAAAAAAGAGGCTATATCAGCCTCTTCTTATTAACCTGTGAATAAAAAGGGTAACTACTTTTGCTGGGTAATCGTAAAACCACTAAACGAACCATATCCACTTTGTTCGCCATAAGTAGCATGAAATAGACCAGTTTGAACTGCTTTTTTATCCATATCTGTGCGTAAAATCGGACTACCTGGTAACTCTTTCCAAGTTTTACCATCATCGCTAGCTCTTAAATAAAACAAGTTCCCGTCGCGTTCAATTTGTAAGTGGGTATGGAAGTTAAAGCCAGCGTTATTATTGGTTTGTATACGTCCGCGGCTAGCCATATTAGTAACCATGTTACCAATACCCCAACCCAGCATCACACTGTTTTGAAGCAGACCATTGCCGTCTGTAGCATGAACCATTAAGCCCATATCATTCGCGCCATTTGCTTTTCTTTCTTTCCATCCACTTACATCGGCTATGGTAACTTCTGCAATAAAATTGCCCGTTATCGTTTTATGCAAAAAGGGGCCAAGTGGAGTAGATCTATCCCATTTGGTATTGGTTGATGCCAACGTTAGAATTCCTTCTGAAACTGAAGCCTGATCTGCTTTTCCAATAAAACCATCCCACGAGGTGGAAGAAACTCCATCTTTTAGGAAATCACGGTTAGCGCTAAAACCGTCCTTAAAAATATTAAATTGGCTGGTGGCTGTACTTACCTCAGCATAAGGTGCTGGTAAAGTTACATTGCCAAAGTTATCTTTCGCTTTAACCGTAAATTGGTACGATTTTTCTGCAATTAAACCAAAATTGGTAAACTTTTTATCATTCATCCAACCGCTAGTATACGCTCCATCGCTTGAAGTAAAATAATATTTTACCCCATTTCCTGGTAATTTGGCTGTTAATGCAGACATGGTAATGATGGTAGGCGAAAGGGCAGTTGGTAGTTGCTCAAATTGAGCAATAATGTTGGCTGATGGTGTATTATTATGCCAATTGGTATACTGAGCCAATGCTGCAGTACCGGTAAGTGCATAATTGTAAACAATAAGCGACGAAATTGCATTCTTTGAAGTTGCATTCCCCTGGTCATTAGCTAAAATAAAGAAATCATTTACACTTGTTTTTAGTGTTTTAATGCCACTTTCTTTGCTTAATACACCATTGATATAGGTTTTATACTGGCTACCATCAAATGTATTAATCACATGTTGCCATTTCCCATTACCTTTAATTGTTAAACTTTTTTGTGCCCAACTAAAGGTTAAATCTTGCTTAGCCGATGTTGCAAACATCTGTGTGATGATGGTATATGGTTTTGCCGAAACTATAGTTTTATTGAGCGTAATTTTTCCATTATTCCCCAAGTTGAGTGCAATTTTACCTTCAATGTCTTCAACAACCGGAGAATTCTGAACTGGTGTTAAATTTCCAGCTGCAAAGCCTTCATTTTTCCAATTTTTGAATTTACCATAGTCGAGTGATGTAGATTCGAAATAAAATGCGGCTTCTGAATCTGAATTTTCTGCCGCCATTTTTTTAATCTCAGTAGGAGCAAGGGCAATATCGTAAAGTTTTAAGGCGGCCAATGCGCCCGAGAAATAAGCATTTCGATCGGTAGTGGTACCAATATAAATTTCACTAAGTCGGTTTACAAATAACATTTTCCTTTCTTCTGTATCTAAAACGCCATCTACATATAATCTCTCCATTGTACCATCAAACACAAGTGCTATATGATGCCATTTACCAGCTTCTGGTAATTTTTTATATGGCATATCTGGCCAACCCATGTGCGCTACTGCGCCCCAGTTTCTATTGCGCCCATAACCTACCGTTGCATTTGTTAAATCTACTCCTCCACGCTGTGTCCATGAAATGATAGGCTCTTCATCTGCTATATTAGGGTTATATACCCACATTGCTGCTGTAAAACTACTATTCCCACTTAATGAGCCAGGAGCTTTGAAACTCGATTTAAGATAAGATTTTCCAGGAAATACAAGTGCCTTTTTACCACCTATAATTTCGACTACAGGGGCCTGCGATTTTTCGGAAGAAAAACTTCCTTTCATTTTTCCATTATTTACCCATTCGCTAATACTACTTCCTATTTTTAGGGATTTAGCATTTAAGTCTAAAATTAATCCTTGAGGTTTATAACTGCGATGATCGGCTAATTTCTTTGTTTTGGTGATGGCATTTGGTCTATATTCGTCATTGTCGAAAACTTTCATGTTCCAAACCGCTTTGTTTAGACCAGGATATTCGGTGTCGGTAATGGTTAGCTTTAGATAGCGCGCTTTTACGTTGCCAAAATCTATAACTGGACTGCCATGTTTGGTGTTTTTAGTTTTATCAGCGTAGGTTTTCCAATTTTTCCCATCTACAGAGTAATGGATAATATATTGATAATACCAGGTTGCATACTCGAATTGGGTATGGATACTTTTTACGTTCTTAACACTTCCTAAATCGAGTTCTAACCACGAAGTACTGGTGTTGTTTTTTGGCTTCCATAACGTTCCATTATTATCATCAACCGCAAAGTTTGGTTTAAAATCATCACTATAAAAAGAAGAAGCTTTAACTTTTGCTTTAAAAGCCAAATTAGCATGTGGATTACTGTTTTTAGCTAAATAGCCTACTCCTTCATGTGTGGGATTAATCTTAACGATATTTCCTTCTGCATCAAATTCCATTTTATCGGCAACAACTTGTCGGTGATAGCCACCTTCATTATTTGGGTTGTTGTGCCTGTGGTAGATCATGTAAAAATCGTTCTCTTGTTGTAAAACCGATTGATGGCCAGGCCCATGTACCGTACCATCGGCGGTGGTAGAAAGAATTGGATTATTCTTTCCAAAAACGAATGGACCCATTGGCCCGGTTTTACTCATCACATATTGAACTCTATAAGTTCCATCTTCACAACGCCCAGATGAGTAGGTTAAATAATAAATGCCATTCCGTTTAAACATAAATGGCGCTTCGAAAAAATCTTTCGCTACTGTGTTAGGTATCTGCGCAAGTTTAGAGAACGATTTCATATCAGCATTCATTAAGCCCACTCCACAACCATGGTTTGGATAAATGCCCCAAGTACCCCAGTACATGTAAAATTTCCCATCATCGTCTCTAAAGGTTTGTCCATCGAGGGTGATTACATTAGGTACCAAAAAGTTAGGTACAATTGGTTTCCCTTCGGGTAGTAGGGAGGTCCATGGCCCAACTGGTGTATCGCCAACAGCTCCGAAAATTTCAACAGGTTGACAATAGTAGATGTAATATTTCCCATCATTACCTTTAATTACATCGGGTGCCCAATAGTGGTGGGTAGTTGGCCAGTTCATGTCTTGTAACGACCAGTTAACAAAATCTTTAGACATCCACACTTGTGAAGGCCCAAAACCACCTCCATTACCATCAGTAGTGGCATAAATATAATAGGTGTCGCCAAACTTTTTAACGGTAGGATCGGCAAAGTAGCCAGGAATAAGTGGATTGCCTTTGCCGGGTAATTGGTGCGTTTGTGCCTGTATCGATAAATTGAAGCCAATTAAGCTTACCAGGCTAAGGAATAGGAATTTCATATATAAAAGTTAAACGGTTTTAGGGGCAGTCTTTTTAATAAGGTAATAAACAGGTATGCCAGCTAAAGTGATAATTAACCCTGGCCAAGTAAATTGAGGTTTAAAAATGATGAGTAAGGTGCAGAAGGCCATTCCCATAAGGATGTAAATGATTGGAAGTACAGGATAGCCAAATGCCTTATACGGTCGCTCGGCATCTGGATATTTTTTACGAAGTATGAAAATTCCAAAAATGGTAAGCATGTAAAACAACACCACTACAAAGGAAATCATATCTAACAAATCGCCATATTTGCCACTTAAGCACCATAAACAAGCAAAAATGCATTGAATCCATAAGCCAAAACCCGGTACGGCATTTTTGTTAAGTGTACCCGCTTTTTTAAAGAAAAGATTGTCTTTGGCCATCGAGTAATATACCCTAGCTCCTGCCATAATTAATCCGTTATTACAGCCAAAGGTCGAAACCATAATCATTACCGCAATAACGATTGTTCCTGAAGTTCCAAAAATGACATTTGCAGCCGAAACAGCAACTCGATCTTTATCGGTATAAGCAATATCGTGTAACGATAATACCCCGGTATACATCATGTTGGTTAGCACATACAGAATGGTTACGATTATTGTTCCCAGGGCAAGACTTAGGCCAATGTTCTTTGCAGGGTTTTTAATTTCGCCTGCAATAAAGGTAACGTTGTGCCACGAATCGCTACTAAAAATAGAACCCACCATAGCCGCGGCAATTGCACCTAGTGCAGCGAATGTAGTATAAGATCCTAAAGTGCCATCGGCAGATAATGGTGCCAATGTCCACATGTTCTCCCAATTGCTTTTCCAAATGTCTTTATCCAAGAAAAAAAGCCCGAAAACAATTAAACCAAAGAGACTTAATAATTTGGTTAAGGTAAATGTAGTTTGTATCGTTTTGCCACTGTTTACGCCTCTGCTGTTAATATAGGTTAGCAGAACGATAACGCCAATTGCTAGCGCCTGTGCAGGTGAAATGGTTAAGAAACCAAGATCAAGAAATACTAAATCTTCACTAAATGAGGGGATTAAATACGCTGTAAATTTAGCAAAAGCAACACCTACAGCAGCAATAGTTGCAGTTTGGATTACCGTAAAAAAACTCCAGCCGTATAAAAAACTTACCAGCGGATTATAAGCTTCTTTAAGGTAAACATATTGCCCACCAGCCTTTGGGTACATTGAGCTAAGTTCGCCATAGCTAAGTGCGGCCGTAAGTGTCATAAAGCCTGTAATTAACCAAACTACAAGCAACCAACCCGAGCTGCCTACGTTTCTGGTAATGTCGGCACTTACAATAAATATGCCTGAGCCTATCATACTTCCAGCAACGAGCATAGTTGCATCCATCAGTTTTAGTGTGGGCTTAAACTGTATTTTATTTTCTTCCATTTGTGTGTTGGTTAGTTGTTGAAGTCATAGAATTTCCACTGGGTAGAAAAATCCCGTGTTAAGGATTGGTTTATTAAGGTTGCCCTAATCATTTCCATCGGGATTTGATTTTCTTGCATAAACGCTTCGTGAAATTGTTTATAAGACATTTTGCCTTTAACAACCAATTCGTTTTTAAGCGACATAATTTGCAATCCACCCACCAAATAAGCCACTTGGTATAATGGGCTATATCCGCCGGCAAAAGACCTTCTTACTTCTCCTTCCGCATTTGCTTTTTCGTGACCAACACGATCTACTAAAAAGTCGACGCATTGCTGCGGATTCCATTTGCCCAAATGAAAGTTCAATGAAAATAGAATTCGCGCACAGCGGTGCATTCTCCAAAATAACATGCCAATTTTTTCTTCAGGAGTTTTGGCAAATCCTTTATCGTATAGTAACAACTCCCAGTACAATGGCCATCCTTCGCCGTTAAAAGGGGTCGAAAAAGCTCCTCTATAATTTTTATAGCGACTGTTCATGTAATATTGTAGATGGTGACCAGGCAATAGTTCATGTTGCACTGTACCTCGAGAGAAATAAGGATTATTGCCTCTCATGCTCATCAATTTATCTTCTTGCGACATTGTTTGTGTGGGATAAGAAATACTAATTTCTCTACCACCTGTAAAAAATGGATTCACCAATTGTCTTTGTGCGCTCATCATTACCATTCCCCAGGTTTCGTTGGCGAGTTCTGGCAGATCCATCAAATCATTCGCTTTGATAAATTCGAGCGCATCATTTTGTAGCTTAACGATAAGCTCGGGTTGCTTCCCTAATGGTACGTAGCTGTTTTTTACCTTTTCTTGCGCTTTTTTCCAGTCGGTACCAAAGCCCATTTCTTTCGAGGCTTTTAATAACTCTTTATCGCAGTAAGCAAATTCTTTTTCTGCCAATTGTATCAATTGTTCTGGCGAATAGGGGAGCATCTCGGCATTGATTTGTCGTTGCAATTCATCTTTTCCAATGGGGATGCCTACAATTTGGTTGCCGCTTAATTTTTCGTCTTTTACAGCAAAAAGTTGTGCATATTTTGTTAATGCTGCAGTTAAATCTTCGGCTGGTTTTGGTACCCACCACGTAAATTCAGGGTCGTAGTTTACATAGAAATCAGTAAAGTTTTTAAGTCTAGCTACCAAGCCATTAATTGCTCTATTGGTAGTATTCATCTCATTAACATCAAGATTACTGTTTTTTTTGAAAGCGGTTGATGCAGAATCTACACGTTTAAGAACAGTAGTAATCAAGGTAGCAACAGCGGCTCCTTGCATATATTTGCCCCTTCGTCGCTGTTTCTCTAGCTCATAAATCTCGTTTGCAAATGGGATAAGTTTTTGGATATTTTGATGGCTTATGGCATCCTCTTTTTGTTTTTGTAAGTTGGTAGTAACCTGTTTTTTAAGTAAGATGTAATCTACCTTGCCATACACGCTAAATTTATCGAAGGCTAATTTCTTCAGTTTTCCTAAATAATCATCATTTATTTCTATTAATCGGTTTCGTTGTTCTGGTGATGCATAGCTATTGCCACGCGCCGAGAATCCACCACCACTGGGTGAATAAAAATCTTGAATGGCAGCTACATCTCTTTGATAGGAGATGATGGTTGTGCCCATTTCACTGGTTTGTTCATATAGCGAATTTTGTGCTAGCACTGTTGTGCAAGAGAAAAGAATACAACTCACCAGAGTAGCAACTTTAGTTGAGGTTAACTTTTGATGAAGCATATTGTTTTAGCTAAAGGCCATCATTTTAGTTTTACTTACATTATTATAGGTATCCATATATACTCGGGGCGATTTCCCTATAATACTTTTAAATACACGGTTAAAGTTTGTTATGCTATTAAACCCGGCTTTATAGGCAACGCCAGATATGCAGTCGGCCTTTTGCTCGGAAAGTAAACTTTTGCAGGCATCGTTAATTCTTACCTCGTTTAAGAAGGATATAAAGGTATGACCAGTATGTTTTTTAAAATAGCGACAAAATGCTTGGGGGGTCATGTATGCGGCGTTGGCTACATCTTCTAACGTAATTTGATTGTTGTAATTCTTCATAATAAAGTTGAGGATATTACTTAATCGGCGGCCTTCGTTTTCTGAAATGCTGGTAGAGTAAACCTCTGAGCACAATGCTTCTACTTCTACATTAATAGCTTGCAATGTATTTAAAAATCGAATAAATGTAAACAGTACATCGGTGCCAGTAGAGGTATGTACATTCAATATCTTTTCAGAAATTTCTTTTGTATAGCTTTTTGGTATTTTAAACCCGTGTTTATGATTGTTTAAAAAACCGTTAATAACGCCCATTTCAGGTAGTCCGAATAAAGAATGTAAAACTCCTTTTGGATTAAAATAAAGTGAACAAGCTTTAATTTTTTTACCCGATTGAGGGTCGAAATATTCTGGATTACTTTTAAAGAGGTGGGGTAGGTTTGCACCAATTAAAAATATATCACCAGAGGTAAAAGAATGCATATTATTTCCAGCTAATAAAGTGCCTTCTCCTTCCTGAACCCAGGTAATTTGCCATTCGTCGTGGCGATGAAGATATTGGTAAAAATGAGGTAGTTCTACTTGCTCAGAAATTACACTTTTGTCGTCTGGAACTAACATGGTAAATGGGAGTACTTTCATGCTTTTTTTAATTTGGTTAAGTTAATTTACAGATTTTAACATACGGATGCTAAAAAATAACTAAAGGGGTTAAAATGATGCTAGTATCTGCTAATATACGTCACATTGACATTTATTATTCACGGGTTAAAATATGGATAGAACTGGCAAACATTGAATGGATAAACCCTTGTCAATTTCCTAATTTTAGCTTTTAAAATAAGCTCAATAATCTATATCATGAACAGAACTATAGCTAAGGTTTTTTTAATGTTTGCCCTATTGTATTCTCTAGGTGTAAATGCGAAAGAGTATATACTTCAATCGCCCGATAAAAAAACAACAATAATCGTAAATATTACCGATAAAATTACCTGGTCATTGCGCCATGGCGAGGAATTATTACTACAACCAAGTACAATTGCTTTATTGTTAAATCATAAAATCCAACCTGGAGTTAACCCGGTGTTGATTAAGAACCAAATCACATCAACAAACAATGCGATTACTGCCGATGTGCCAGTAAAAAGTAAATCGATCATTAACCATTTTAATGAACTAAAGCTCGATTTTAAGGGCGGTTATACACTTTATTTTCGTGCCTACGATGATGGGATTGCCTATCGTTTCGAAACAAATTTAAAAGAAACTGCGATTGAAATAACTGGTGAGACCGCTGATTTTAACTTTGCAGATAATAATCGAGTATTTTGGCCTCAAGAAGAAAATAAAGAATTCCTGTCTCATTTCGAGAGCTTGTACAAGGATACTATTTTATCGGCTTTTAATGCCACTCAGCACGCTGCTTTACCCATGTTGTTGTCTTCAAAATCGGGCCTAAAGATGCTGGTAAGTGAAGCTGATTTATACGACTATCCAAATTTATTTCTTTTTGGTACGGGCGATAAAAATTTAACTGCAGGTTTTCCAAAAGTAATCGCAGAAAGTAAACCTGTTCGAGATCGTGGGATAAAAATCACCAAATTAGCATCTTACATTGCAAAAACTAGCGGCCAACGTAAATATCCTTGGAGAACAATTGCCATTTGTAAAGAAGACAAAGATTTATTGGTAAATAATTTAACCTATAAGCTTTCTACCCCCTCAGTAATTGAAAATACAGCTTGGATAAAACCTGGGAAAGTAGCATGGGATTGGTGGAATGACAATAATATTTACGGAGTAGATTTTAAAGCAGGGATAAATACTGCTACATATAAATATTACATCGATTTTGCTTCTACTTACGGGCTTGAATATATTATGTTAGATGAGGGTTGGACCCGAACCACGACCGACCTATTAAACCCTGCAAAGGATATAAATATTCAAGAAATAATCGAGTATGGAAATTCAAAAAACGTTGGGGTATGGCTATGGACATTGTGGGAGCCTTTAGATAAGGATATGGATAATATCCTAGCACAATACGCGAAATGGGGTGCTAAGGGCATCAAAGTAGATTTTATGGCACGTGCCGAGCAATATATGGTTAACTTTTATGAACGTACGGCAGCAACAGCTGCCAAGTATAAGATTATGGTAGATCTGCATGGTGCATATAAGCCTGTGGGTTTAAATCGTAAATACCCAAATGTGTTAACGTATGAGGGGGTAAGAGGTGCCGAGAATAATAAATGGAGTACCGAAATTACACCTACGCACAATCTTACCTTGCCTTTTATTAGAATGGCAGCCGGCCCGATGGATTATACACCTGGGGCAATGATAAACGCCACCAAGAAGAATTTTAGCATCGTTTATAGTGCGCCAATGAGTATGGGAACTAGAGCACATCAGGTTGCAATGTATGTAATGTACGAAAGCCCTTTGCAGATGTTGGCAGATAATCCTTCAAACTACCTAAAAGATAGTTTATGTACCCGTTTTATTTCTCGCATCCCTACGGTTTGGGAGAAAACCATTGCCTTAGAAGGTAAAGTTGGAGAATATGCACTTATTGCACGTAAAAATAGCAACAAGTGGTACATTTCGGGCATGACCGATTGGAATGCAAGAACCTTTAAAACAGCTTTAACCTTTTTAGATGGTAAGCAGTATAAGATGGATGTATTAAGCGATGGAATTAACGCATCTAGACATGCAGCTGATTATAAATTATCAAGTAGCATAGTTAATGCCAGAGAAAGCATCGAAATTAAAATGGAAAAGGGTGGGGGCTGGTTGGCCATTCTAACACCAGTAAATTAAAACAAAAACCCCAGAGATTTTTAGGTCTCCGGGGTTCATCAATTTACCAAATTATTAACTTACTTTTTCTGAATAACAATTTCAGTTGCTGCATTGTTTGCCAATGAAATTGGATACCTGCCAAGCTCCATTGCTGGTGCATTTTTAAGGCTATAACTCCCAACATTAAGCACTTTAGCAGGTTGTGCGATTCGTATAAATGCAGTTGGTGTATATTGGTTTGCTGGGTTTAGCTTTAATCGAACTTCTCCGGTTGTACTATTGTACGAAACCTCATCAATTTGACCTGCATCTAAAGTAATCCAAAGCCCGGCAGCGGCAATATAAACTGAAGACTTAGCCGCTGTAGTTAACTTAAACTTAACCAAACTGCCACTAGTCGAAACATTACCACCAAAACCTAACCAGCCAAATTCTTTATGATTAATTAAATAAGAAGAAGTATTAACTGCGTAACCAAAAAAGCCCGATCCATAATCGCCCGTTATCCCATCATTTTTTAGCGTAGATGGAAAAGCATGAAAAGCGGTTGGTGCAAAACCATCTTCTGTAATGTTAGAAATGCTACCCAATAAACCACCATAACCCGTTCTTAAAAGATAAAAATCATCAGGATTTTGTCGATAATCCATTAAAACAGGAATGGCATTTAATGCAGATCCGTAATGGTGTATCATCCTTTCAATTCGCGAGAGTTTGCCTCCATATAAGAAATCCCAATAGCGACGTGCATTTCCATTGTAGGCCCAATGGGGTACAACAGGCATATAGGCCAATATGGCGTTAAGTGTTACATCTGCTTTATCGTTATAGCCAAAGTATTTAGACCATACATAAACTTCTTCTTGGCCGGTAGAGTCCCACGGCATTTCGCTACCAAAAGGGTATTTCAATGAACGCCAATGGTCGGCTCGTTTCTTCATTGCAGCCTCTAATTTTATCGCCATTTCTGTTAAACCTTCATTTTGCAGGTCTTTTAGTATTAAGTAAAAGATGGTTCCTTCCATTTGCCCAAATTGTGCATAGTAAGGGGCGAGTTTTACCATTGCTAATCCTGTTTCGGCTGCATTAATAAGATGTTCATTCCATTTTTGCTCGTCAACCAAGCCCTTGTAATTACGCGCCAATCGATATAAGGTCCAGTGTGCAGCAGCTACGTGTGGGTAGTTGTACGACCTGCCCAAATTGTTTGCTTCTTTTATTGGCCATGCAGACCAGGTTTTAAAGTTTATATCCTTACTGTAGGTATCTTTTGGTACCGAATCTGGTGCATAATAAAATAAACTCTTCTTCACCCCAAATTTCTTGGGGCCATCTTTAAGCTGGATGCGACCAAACATTACGGTATCTACAAAGGTTTTTAATTTATCGACCTCAGTTTTATCCGGACTTACCAGTTGTTTCATAATTGCACCTAACCAGCTACCTGCACCACCTTCATCACTTAAACCAGCAATCCAAGCCCTGTTATCTTGTACAACTTGCTGTTTCTTTTCGTAATCGTACGTTATTGATGATGGATTTCGTTTAAAAATAGGGTCGGGCTGGTCGAACCATTGTTTGGTGGTTAGGAAGTTTCCATAGGCTGCGATTACTTCAGTTTCTGGTTTAATTACTTTATAGTTTATGGTCTGAGTTAATCCATCCTCATACGTAAGGGTTAAACGTGCTCTACCCCAGGTATTGCCTTTCACTACATAGGCTTTCCATCCACTTTTTGTAGATGTTGATGGGCTTACAGTTAAGGAATTTTTAGGTTCGATTGTTACTGATTTAATTTTTTTACTATACTTAATAAATAATTTTGCATCCACGTCTTGTGGTAAAACGTAACCAGGTACCGAAACTGCTACCGGTCTATTATTCGCAATTAACGTGCTTTCGATGTTTTTTACAGTTCCTGAAAGTAAAAATTTAAGACCATAGCTTCGAGTTTCACCAGGTTTTAAAATGGCAGAGGTAGGCGTGTTCCACTGTTCGGCATCTTTCCATTCATTTTCGGCATAAGCTTTACTGTGTACCATCCACTCGTAAAAACCTTCAAATACAATTCCGCGAGGAGTTGGGTCATCCAATAGAGGATTGTAAGCTTCAAATGGAGTTTTGCCATAAGGCGTTACTACTAATGTTGATGGTTGACCGCTTAAGCGTGCTACTTGTAAATAGCCAGCATCTTTTCCAATATAAGGGTCATAAAAAACATTATCTGCATGTGAACGGTCTAATGTTTTTCCTTCAAGGATGTTATTAAATACCATTGGGATGCCTAACGCACCAATTTCTACAGGTTGAGTTGTTTTGTTTTTTAATTCAAATCGTAAGATAAGCTGGCCACCCTGTACTTCCCAGAATCTTTTTACTTCGAGCGGAATATCACTTGGAAGTGTTTGGGCAAGATCTGCTGCGGCAATTACATTTCCAGAAACACCTAGTGTTTTAACTGGCGCACGTTTAGCAGCTGTGTTGTATTTTTTCCATTCCTTTTCTTCGCCAGTTCTTAATTTAAGATTAATATCGCCTAAATGATAAAGTCCATCGGCACTCCGTACCTTTAAGCTATCGCTTGGGGTAAAATCGAAATCTTTAACGAGTTTAGGCATTAAACCTGCAACTGTTTGTGAAGAATTAACTAATTTAAGATTAAATGGGCCTGCATTTAAGGTGGTATAACCTTTTTCTAATCCTAAGGTGGTAGGTCGTTTTGCTAGTGCCTTCCAAGGCGATTGTGCAAGTACTGTAGTTGGGATTTCTGCTATAAAAATAGTGAGTAAGAGACATGGATATAACAGGAATTTGTTTTTGAACATAATTAATGTTTTTAGATTTAGTTAAAATTTATAATAATTCGGTGCCCTGAAGCTTAATTTCATATGGCCATTGTTCGTTATTTTCGTCTTTGCCCGATACTTGCCAATGCTCTTTCGGCGCGCCACTTACTACAAGCCATAAAAAGACTGTTCCACTTGGGACTTTAAAAGTAGCGCTACCGTTTGGATTAGAATACGTTTCACTATAGGTGCGTTTTCCATTCTCTTTTACGGCAACAAAGCCATATCTCCATCCGGCTTTATCGGTTTTGATTGCTCTAAAGCCTTCAGCTCCGGCTATGCCTTTAAAATCTAATGTTATAGATGTACCGTCTGCAGGCACTTTTAATTTAATCCCGTTATAACCGTAGTTTTGCAGACAATTACTTTCGGCGATTCTATGCCAACTATCCTTACCTGCTTCGAATTTAGTGGCGTGCTGATTTGCATATTTGCTGGCAACGTTTTCTATGCGTTTCAAATCCCAGGTAATAAATCTGCGTGATGCATCAAACATTTCGTCGTTAAATTGTTCTTGAGTGCTATTGGTTATTCTTTTATATACCATTACAGGATCCTCATCTTTTTTTACTTCCCTGAGCAGCTTTCCAAAAAACTCGATCCCATGTTTATTAGACCAATATTCTATTACATATGGAGTATGGTACATATTCGTTGGATGAAGAAATGCATAATGTGTTTTCTTCATGAAACTAACCAAATGATAATTCTCGAAAGTCATCCACTCTGGATATACCTGCCACAACATATACTGTGCAGACATTTCCATAATGGCCCCTCTTAATCCTGTGCCATTATCATTGCTAGCTAAATATTGAAAAGAATGCCCCAATTCATGCGCCAAAGCTCCATATGGAACTTTATTCATACGCACTGCTGGGGTCCATAAAATGCCAACTTTATTTTCGGCACCACCTCCGAAGGCTGTTTGTTCGGTACCTCCAATAACATAGAACAAGATTTTATATTTATCAGTTAGCGATTTCCCTTTCTGTACTAGCTTTAGGTTATTTACATAATAGGCATAAAACCTTTCACATTCTTTGATGGCTACATGTGGATCGAATCGTTTATTTACTTCGGTGTTTTGTGTGGGGTCATTGCCAAATTCCTTAGCCCAAAAAATAACAATGTTATCAGATTCTACCTTCCTTTGGTGACTATATTCGCTTTCATTGTTCGAATAATCGTTATTGTCAGGAACTCTCCAAACTTTTGCTGGGATATAAGTTTCTTTTTCATTTTTCTTTTTAATCGGATCAGGCTTACTTCTGTGCAAAGATTGAGGTGTGTTAGTGCCAATCAACAAAGTGCTGAGTATAATGATGATACCTTTTGAAATCGGAGTAAATAACATCGTATTCGAATTTTACATTTTAAATAGTTAAATGTAAGAAGCCATGTAAGGTATTTTAACTCATAATTTAACTAATATATGCCCTTTTTTGCGTTGAAAGTTAGTGCAAAAAAGGGGCAAAAAAAATCCCGACCATGTGGTCGGGATCGTTATAATTGGTAAATTCTCTTATTTATTTGTAGAAAGCGCTTTATCAATTAAGAAAGTAAGTGCAGTACGGTGCGCTTTAGTTTGCTCGTCGGTACTTACTGCAGTAGTTAATTGCTTTTTAACTTTAATTAAAGTGGAAAGGGCAGCAGCTTTACTGGCATTATCATAACCACCCGGAGCTGCAACAATTGCTGCTGTAGCTTTTACATATTCCGTTTGAAGATTTTGGCGGAATAAGTTTACGTTAGTTTTTAAATCAGCGGCAAAGATATCGTCCGATAAATCGTTCATTACACTAGCAACCGAATAGGTATTGCCATATAATCCACTATTGTTGATCCTGCTTAATGTACCTGGGTGTAACAGTTGTACCATGGTACTCATTTGAAGCGACAAGAACGTAGTTTGAGGTTTGATGTCTTCATTGTTGCCCATAAAGCCAAAGCCTCTGCGCTGAATTTGAAGATAAGGGAAAATTGCTTTATCCGCATCAAATGCATCAGGTGCAAATATATATTTACTTAATAGCGCTAATGCTTGTTTTTGATAAGCCTCGGGAACAGGAGTAAATGGAGCGGTAGTAGTTTGTTGCCCAACGAAGCTTCTATCTACATATACACCGCCAATGAAACGACTTAGCGCAGCAGCCATACTATTACGTTGACCATTTAATTGTAAATAACGGCTTCTTAACTCTTGGTAACTTTGATCGGGTTTGCTAAATCTTGCTTTTAATTTAGGGATCATGGTATTGATCAATTTAAAGCGATCTTCGCCATAAGTAACCATATCATTGGTTTGGTCATTAACATTAACTCTAGGATCGATACCACCACCAGGGCTACGCATATCGTCGGCATCATTTCCAAACGCCAAGTGTGGATCGGTACTTCTGCTTAAGATTTTATTTAGGCCAGCTTGTTCTTCTTTTTCTGTAAAAGGAGTATAGCCATACTCAATTGCCCATAAATCGTAAGGACCAGCTTTAGTGGTGTAATAATCACCTTGTTTGCTACGATCACTGCTTACATTAATTGCTGGATAATCCATCACAGACCCTTGCAAGCCAATTTTTCGTGTAATTTTAGTGTCGTTCATTTGCGCTGGACTAAGCATCTGACTTGCTTTCATGTTATGGTTAAGGCCAAGGGTATGGCCCATTTCGTGCATAATTAAGTAATATAAGAATTGCTTGTGCATTTCTTTTACTGTTTCTGCGCGTTTAGCTTCAGGTACATCTGCATCTAACACTTCGATTGCCGATAAACCAGCTTGATATTGCATGCTTAATTCTTGTGCCAAAGCACAAGTAGCCATGTGGTTTTTATGATTTGCTTGATGGCCTTGTTGTGTTTTAGCCATTGCTTCGATTGGATTTTCCCATGGTAAAGAAATTGCTGTAGCATTTCCACCGTTATATAAGTCGTCTTGTACCGCAACTCCTGCACCCGATTTCCACTCTACAGTAATGTCTGTGCCTAAAATTTGTCCGGTAAGTGGGTTAAAAAAGCTTGGGCCAATTGCGCCGTAAGAAGGGTACGCGGAAGAAACCCAACGAATTACGTTGTAAGAAATATCAGAAGGATCCCAGGTTGCATTATCCGGCATTTGTTTCATTACCACTGCATTTTTGAAACCTGCTTTTTCAAACGCTTCGTTCCACTTCTCGCCAGCTTCTTTAATAATTTGGCGATATTCTAGTGGTGTTGTATTTTCGATCCAATAAACGATTGGCTCTACCGGCTCACTTAATTTAGCAGAAGGGTCTTTTTTCTGTAAGTACCAACGGCTGATAAAATCTTTGTACGGGGTTGGTGAAATCGAGGTAAGATTATCAACCTCTGCACCAAAATAACCTACTCTTGGGTCATCTTTTCTTGGCCTGAAATCATTATTAGGCACTTCAAGAAAGGAATGTTGCATTTTTACACGCACATATCTTGCATCAGTGATGTCTTTTCCTCCACCATTAAATGGCATCGGATTATCGTAAGCCAAGTTTACCACTACATCTGTATTGCCAGCAAATGATTTTACATTCTCATATTTTGATTTAGCAACATTTAAGGTTCCTAAATTAAACATGGCACCAGGTGGCATTCCAGGGGGCGTTATTGGTTTTATTGGGTCAAGCTTGTCGCTTAAGAAAAGACCATCTACAGAAATTAAATAACCATTGGCATCGCTAGCACTAAATTTATCAACATATACAACGGCATCAGAAACGTCTACGTTAGCAGCTTTACTAACAGGATTGGCTTTGTCGTAGTAAAAACTAGTGTTCTTCTCTAAAAATTCAATTTTATCGTCAGACTTTTGGATGTGGAACAAAACCGTAGACCGGATCATGTTCTGATTTAAGAATAAAGTAGTTGGGCCACCCATCGAAAAACTCTGATAAATATAATCTTTACCCAATTGTTCTTTTTTCACGTACATGAGCAATCCGCCAGTAACCGTGTCTTTGTAAAGGGTAAATAACCCATCAATTTTTTTGCTTGATTTAACCTTGTCGGCAATAGTAGGCTTTGCTGGTGGAGCAATTACCTTCTTTACCGAATCAACTGTTTTTACCAATGCTTCTTTTTTATCCTGAGCGGATGCATTAAATGCTAGGAGGGCCGCAACGGGCAGCAACCATAATTGTTTCTTCATAAGCTAAATTTTCCTCTAAAGTAATAATTTAGAGTCTAAAAATCCAACCCATTTTATAAGCTCTGAATTGTTGAGTTTTGAAAGCAAGATAAGATCGATCTATTCTTTTGTAATTTTTCTATTACAACTTGTTGGAGTAAACTCGTTTGTAACGTATTAATTGGTTTACAATGATTATTAGCTATTTGTATTTCAAAAAGAAAGGCTTAGTTTTATGCTAATTTTAGAATTGGCTCTTACCATCTACCATTTCAAAAGAATACTTACTGCTCTAAATTAACGTTATGATTATGATCTCAAAAGCTGGCTACTGCATAGCTTTAGCTACTGCTACATCCATTTTTTCAAAAACTTTATTCGTATTTAAATCTATTAAGCAGCGTGCCTTGCCTTTATTTGTTGGCTTAGTACTTACATTGTTTATGGGAACGAGTGCCGATGCACAAACTCAATTTTGGAGCGATACTTTTGAAGATACTGGGGCGCCAAGCGCGGGAACTCGTACACCTTCAACTAATACTGGTTTTCCTAGTGTTCCTTATGCATATTATTTTATGAGAACCGATGGTACTAACCTTAATTTACAAGCTCCTTTTCCGGGCGATACTTTTACAACGTATCAGAATGCTCAAGGAAGTAAATTTTGGGCAGGAGAAGACACCGACCGTGCTAGAACGGGAGTAGCTGATGCTAACGATAAAGTACAGCAGATTGAGTGGACGGGTATTAATATCAGCGGAAAATCGGGACTGAGTTTTAAAGGCCTATTTGCTGCAAATCGTAACCAGGCTTGGCAGAATCCTACTTTTGGGGTTACCTATGACTTTTTAATAGTAGAATATAAAATCGATGCTGGAGCATGGACAAGGGCTGGGGGTTTTAATGGGGATGCATCAGCAACCAATGCTGGTTATTTAAGAGAAGATACTGATGCCAATAATTTTGGAGATGGTACTTATCTTTCAAAAACCTTTCAAGAATTTAGCTGGGCAATTGCAGGAACAGGAACCACTTTATCACTTCGTTTCCGTGTAAGTGCAGATGCAGCGGCGGCACAAGAGTTTGCAATCGATAATTTCCGCCTGCTTAATAGTGGCACTAGCGGTCCAGCTGCAACAGCTGGAAATGTAGAATATTTTGAAGGTGCTTCTGCAAATTCACAAACATTTACCAATGCCGCAACTGCACTTAATTTTACATTAACCAATAAATTCTTCATTCAAAATGTAGCTGGTTATGGTGTTCAAAGTGCAAACCCGCCAACAACACCAGCTACAGGCTCAAATTTTTATATAGACAACTTTGCTAACCAAGCAACTAACCAAGTAAACTCAATAAAAACAACCAATAAGGGGCTTTTTGCTGTTAAAAGTCTTTGGGCATACCCATCATCAATAACAGATGGGGGGCAGCCAACCAACAATGGCACACTTACCTTTACTGGCAAAAAGAATGGAGCAACGGTATATACGTTTACAAAATCTGGAATTTTTCAAGCGGCAGTTAATTTAGGGGCAAATTATAATGGATTTTCCTATGTCGATTTTAGTGTGGGTACCGATAATAGTAATACTTTAATTGATGAATTAGAGATTTCATTAGGATCTACATATAAGTACCTTGCTCTAGATAATTTTGCGTTTACGGCTACACCTTCAATTGTTAATGCTTCAGCTTCTGCTATAACAGGTACTACTGCAACTTTAAACTCTTCGATTAATCCTTCTAATGCTGCCACAAGTGCAATTAGTTTCGATTATGGTACTTCATCAACTTTGGCATCGGCTAGCAATATTGTAGCCTCACCAGCAACTTTATCGGCAAGTACAAGTGCAACAGCTGTTTCTGCAAATATTATAGGTTTGGCAGCAGGTACAACCTACTATTATAGAGCAAAAGCGACCAATACAATTGGTACGAATGATAATTCTGCGATATTAAGTTTTACCACCACAGCCACACCAGCTCCGTCTATTACCGCACAACCTTCTAGTTCGACGATTTGTGCGTTAGGTTCAACAACATTCTCAATTACTGCAACTAATGCAACTAGCTATCAATGGCAAGTTAATAATGGCAGTGGTTTCTCTAACGTTCCAAATGCTGCACCCTATTCTGGTGTTACCACTTCAACACTTACCATTACAAGTGCAGCGGCTGCTTTAACTGCCTATCAATATAGGTGTGTAGCCACTGGCTCAACTTCTCCCGCAGCTACTTCAAATGCAGTAACGCTAACCGTTAATGCAGCACCAAGTATTACAGGCCAGCCCTCAAATAGCTCGATAGTAGCAGGCGCAACGACTACGTTTTCGGCAACTGTTAGTAATGCTACTGGTTATCAATGGCAAGTTGATAATGGTGGTGGTTTCGCTAATGTGCCAAATTCTGCACCATATTCTGGTGTTACAACTTCTACCTTAACCATTACGGGAGCTACAGTTGGTATAAGTGGATATCAATATCGAGTAGTAGCAAGTGGTTCATGTACGCCTACTGCAACTTCAACTGCTAGAACCCTAACAGTTACTCCTGCTGGGGTTCTTTTATCAACCTCACCAACTTTACATTTTGCAAATAGCACTGGTTTTGCAGACAACATTGCCGAAGATGGAGAGGGGGGCTCAACTGCGATCAGCGATATCAATATCCAAACCTATCCAATAAATAGTTCTGCCGTAAAAATTACAGGTTCTCCACTTACCTATTACGATAACAACTCACCAGGCTGGCCGGGCTATCCTGGGATCATTAGCTATGGCGATGCCAATTCTTTCTATGGTTGGGTAATTAAATCAAATGATGGAAGTAATTTCTCTTTGGCTTCGTTAAATTTTCTAGATTGGGGCAATTTTAATGGTGCAACTTTTAAAATAGAAGCATTTGATGGAGGATCTTCTAAAGGAAGTTTAAGCTTTGCTGGAAATACAACAGCGGTTTTTAAAGCACTTTCACAAACCTCGGGTGTTCCGGCACTTTTATTACCTGTCGCTTTTGGCAATGTAGATGAAGTAAGAATTTATCAAGCAGATGGAGGCAATTCTTACATTGCTTTAAATGATGTAAAGGTTAGTACTGCAGTTGCAGGCCCCCCTGCGCCAGCCATTACTAGTCAGCCATCTAATAGCAGTATCTGTTCGGGAAGTTCAACTACATTCTCTATCACAGCATCTAACGCCAATAGTTATCAATGGTATGTTAGTACAGATGGAGGAGGTAATTTCAATGCACTAAGTAATGGTGCACCGTATTCTGGGGTGGGGTCTTCAACCCTTACCATTACAAGTGCAACAGCTACATTAAATGCTTATCAATATAGGTGTGTAGCTACGGGTACTACTTCACCTACAGTTACTTCAAATGCAGCAACGCTAACGGTTAAGGCAGTGCCTGTAGCAATTGCTACCCCTGCTTCTGCAACGATTATTAGTGGTGGTACTACCAATATCGCACTAACTTCAACTCCAACTGGTGCAAGTTTTGCTTGGACCGCTGCTACGTCTAGTGGCACGGTGAATGGTGCAACCGCGGGTTCAGGAACATCCATTGCACAAACACTTACTGGAAATGGAACAGTTACCTATACTGTAATACCTACTTTGAACTCATGCACGGGATCACCTATTACCGTAGCGATTACGGTAAGCCCACAGACATCTGTAACTTCCATTAATAGAGTTACTGCTGCAACTACCAATGCCACGGCTGTAGATTACACCGTTACTTTTTCAACTGCAGTAACAGGTGTTGATGCAAGTGATTTTACTTTAACGAATACAGGTTCTGTTAGTGGTACCATTGGTACGCCAACGGGTTCTGGCACAACTTGGACCGTTCCAGTTAGCTCAATTACGGGCAATGGCACCATGCGTCTAGATTTTACAAGTATAACGGGTGTAACTCCTAATACAGCTGCAACATATACAAGCGGCCAAGTATATACCTTTGACCGTACTGCAGCAGCTTTAACTTCTGGCTCATGGAGTTCGAACAATGCCAATACTAGTTACGCTAATGTTGGTAATACCGTAACACTTGCAATAGGTTTTAATGAGGATATTCAAATGCCAATAATTGTTATTGCGGGACATACCGTAACGCCTGTAGTAGGCGCTTCAAACAGGAACTGGACAGCTACCTATACCTTAACAGCCAGCGATACTGAAGGAAATATCCCTTGGACAATAGATCATACCGATATTGCGGGAAATACAGGAGCACAATTAACCCATACACAATTTGGTTTAGTCCTTCCCTTCGATAAAACCCCACCAGCAATAACCATTAGCGCGCCATCTGTGGCTATGGCTACCCCTGGTTCTAATGTTTCCTATACCGTATCCTATACTGATTCTAATTTTAACAATTCTACACTTTCTCAGTCAGATATTACTGTTAATGCTACTGGTACAGCATCATATAGCTCTTTAGCCATAACAGGAAGCAGCCCTAATTATACAGTAACCTTAAATGGCGTTAGTGGATTGGGTACATTGGGTATATCAATAGCAGCAAGTACTGCCAGTGATATGTCTGGCAATATAGCTGGAGCGGCAGGCCCTTCGGCAACAACTAATCTTGCATCCAATAATGCGAACCTTTCAGCGCTTGTTACTTCGGCCACAGGATTATCTCCTATATTTGCTCAAGCTACATTGGCATATACGGCAAGTGTACCTAATGCAACTACATCAACAAGTGTAACTCCAACCCTAGCCGATGCAGGGGCTACTGTTCAAGTACGCATCAACAGCGGTACCTATACTACGGTAACAAGCGGTTCGCCGTTAGCAGGACTAGCACTGAACGTGGGCAATAATCCAATAGATATAACAGTTACTGCACAGGATGGAACAACCACTAAAACATATACCATCACGGTAGCCCGTGCTGCAGCCCCTCTGATTTCAACCAGCGGAACATTAACGGCCATGTCGACCCCTTATCACACACCATCCGCTTCACAAAGCTTTAACGTTTCGGGAACTACAATGCTAGCCGATGTACTAGTGACGGCTCCATCTGGATTTGAAGTTAGTAGCAACAATATCAATTTTTCAAATACAATTAATATAGGTTCAGTAGGTGATTTTACTAGTCTTCCAGTTTATGTGAGGTTATCTGCTACTGCGCCTGCAGGTACTTATTCAGGTAACATATCGTTAACAAGTGCAAGTGCAATTACTAAAACTGTATCCACAGTAAGTAGTACCGTTTCACCTAAGGCAATTACCCTTACTTTAAATCCATCTCCTGCAATTACCAAGGAATACAATGCCTTAACTAGTGCAAACCTTGCCACAGGAAATTATACTTTAACAGGAGTTGATGGTAGTGATGCAGTTACGGTAAGCGGAACGGCGAGCTACGATACTAAAACAATAGGTACGGGTAAAATGGTTACGGCAAATACCTTTGTATTGGCAGGTGCTGATGCAGCTAACTATGCGCTAAGCACGACAACCGCTACTACCACAGGTGCAATTACGGCCAAAACTATAACATTAGCATTAAACGCAGTACCTGCCATTACCAAAATATACAATGCATCTACCACAGCTAGCCTTCCTTCGGGCAACTATACCCTAACCGGTGTTATTGGTTTAGATGCAGTTACCGTTTCAGGAACGGCAGCTTATGATAATGTAAACATTGGTACGGGTAAAATCATTTCAGTAAATACTTTTGTATTGGCAGGTGCCGATGCAGGTAACTATACATTAAGCACTACTTCGGCCACTACCACAGGCGCGATTACGGCCAAAGTCTTAACGTTGGCATTAAATGCAGTACCTGCGATTGCCAAAACTTACGACGGATTAACAACCGCTAGTCTTGCTTCGGGCAATTATACCCTAACTGGTATAGTTGGAGCAGAAAGTGTTACCGTTACCGGATCGGCCAGTTACGATACCAAAACAGTAGGCACAGGCAAAACCGTTATAGCAAATACCTTCGTGTTGGCTGGTGCCGATGCAGGCAACTATACATTAAGCACTACTACAGCAACTACAACAGGCACTATTACCACCAAAGCGATAACATTGGTACTAAATGCCTTGCCAGCCATTACCAAAATATACAACGCATCTACTACAGCCAGCCTTGTTCCAAGCAACTATACGTTAACTGGTGTTATAGGCTTAGATGCAGTTACCGTTTCTGGAACAGCAGCTTATGATAATGTGAACATCGGTACGGGTAAAACCGTTACGGCAAATGCCTTTGTATTGGCAGGTGCTGATGCAGCAAATTACAGCTTAACGACTACTTCGGCTACTACTACAGGCGCCATTACGGCCAAAACCTTAACATTGGCGCTAAACGCAGCACCGTTAATTACTAAAACTTATGATGGATTAACAACTGCTAGTCTTGTTGCAAGCAATTATACATTAACAGGTATTGTGGGTGCCGAAACAGTTACGGTTACAGGAACCGAAAGTTACGATACCAAAACGGTAGGTACGGGTAAAACTATTACAGCAAATACCTTTGTATTGGCAGGTGCCGATGCAGGTAATTACAATTTAACGACCACTACAGCTACTACCACTGGTGCTATTACGGCTAAGGCTTTAACATTGGCATTAAATGCAGCACCAGCCATTACCAAAACCTATAACGCATCTACCGCAGCCATTCTTGTTCCAAGCAATTATACCTTAACGGGCGTAATAGGTTTAGATGCGGTTACCGTTAGCGGAACAGCAGCTTATGATAACAAAACAGTAGGTACAGGCAAAACCATTACGGCAAATGCTTTTGTATTGGCAGGTGCCGATGCAGGTAACTACAGTTTAACGACCACTTCGGCTACAACTACTGGTACCATTACGGCCAAAACTTTAACATTGGCACTAAACTCAGTTCCTGCGATTACCAAAATCTACAATGCATCTACTGCAGCCACTCTTGCCTCAGGCAACTATACGCTAACTGGTGTTGTAGGCTTAGATGTGGTTAATGTTAACGGAACTGCGGTTTATGATAACATGAACATCGGTACAGGCAAAACGATTACGGCAAATGCTTTTGTATTGGCAGGTGCTGATGCAGTAAACTACAGCTTAACGACTACTTCGGCCACTACCACAGGAACCATTACAGCCAAAGTCTTAACCTTGGCACTAAACGCAGTACCGTTAATTACCAAAACTTACGATGGATTAACAACCGCTAGTCTTGCCACAGGCAATTATACGTTAACAGGCATAGTAGGAGCTGAAACCGTTACCGTTACCGGAACAGCCAATTACGATACCAAAGCAGTAGGCACAGGCAAAACCGTTACAGCAAATACCTTCGTGTTGGCTGGTGCCGATGCAGGCAACTATACATTAAGCACTACTACAGCAACTACAACAGGCACTATTACCACCAAAGCGATAACATTGGTACTAAATGCCTTGCCAGCCATTACCAAAATATACAACGCATCTACTACAGCCAGCCTTGTTCCAAGCAACTATACGTTAACTGGTGTTATAGGCTTAGATGCAGTTACCGTTTCTGGAACAGCAGCTTATGATAATGTGAACATCGGTACGGGTAAAACCGTTACGGCAAATGCCTTTGTATTGGCAGGTGCTGATGCAGCAAATTACAGCTTAACGACTACTTCGGCTACTACTACAGGCGCCATTACGGCCAAAACCTTAACATTGGCGCTAAACGCAGCACCGTTAATTACTAAAACTTATGATGGATTAACAACTGCTAGTCTTGTTGCAAGCAATTATACATTAACAGGTATTGTGGGTGCCGAAACGGTTACTGTTACTGGAACCACAAGTTACGATACCAAAACGGTAGGTACGGGTAAAACTGTTACAGCAAATACGTTTGTATTGGCAGGAGCCGATGCAGCTAATTACAGCTTAACAACCACAACTGCCACTACCACGGGAGCGATTACAGCTAAAGCCTTAACACTGGCATTGAACGCTGTACCAGCTATTACCAAAACGTATAATGGATCTACAGCAGCCAGTCTTGTAGCAGGCAACTATACCTTAACTGGCGTTGTGGGCTTAGATGTGGTTAATGTAAGTGGAACTGCGGTTTATGATAATATTAACATAGGTACAGGCAAAACCGTTACGGCAAATGCCTTTGTATTGGCCGGTGCCGATGCAGCAAACTATATGTTAAGTACTACTTCGGCTACTACCACTGGTGCAATTACAGCCAAAACCTTAACATTGGCACTAAACGCAGCACCTTTAATTACCAAAACTTACGATGGGTTAACAACTGCCAGCCTAGCCACAGGAAACTATACCTTAACAGGTGTTGTAGGATTAGATGTAGTTAATGTTAACGGAACGGCCAATTACGACACAAAATTAATTGGAACGGGCAAAACGATTACAGTAAATGCCTTTGTATTGAGTGGGGCTGATGCTACGAACTATATGTTAAGTACTACTTCGGCAACTACCACAGGTGCAATTACGGCTAAGGCCTTAACGCTGGCTTTGAATGCATTACCTGCTATTTCGAAAACTTACGACGGACTAACAACTGCAACTCTTGCAACGGGTAACTATATGCTATCTGGTGTTGTAGGTTCAGATGTGGTAAGTGTTACTGGAACGGCTAGTTACGATACTAAAACCGCAGGTACTGGCAAAATTGTAACTGCAAATGCCTTTGTGTTAGCAGGTGCTGATGTTGGAAACTATACACTAAGCACTACCTCGGTTACTACTACGGGTACAATTATTCAAAAAATAATTGGTGTTACTGCGCTTGCAAAAGCTAAAATTTATGGTGCACTCGACCCAGCTTTAACTTATACCTTTACACCTGCGTTAATTTCTGGCGATACCTTTACAGGTGGATTGACTAGAAATACTGGCGAAAATGTTGGTAGTTATACTATTAATCAGGGTACATTAGCCCTAAACGGAAACTATCAAATTGTATTTACCGCTGCTAATCTTTCAATTAGTAAACGTGATATTACTGTAATAATTGAACCAATAACCAAAGTATATGGCAACCCTGATCCAGCATTAGTTTATGGTACAAGCGAACCATTGCCTTTCGGCGATACGTTTACTGGTAGCCTAGTACGCGTTTCTGGTGAAAATGTTGGTGAGTATGCAATTAATTTGGGTACGTTAACACTTAATTCAAATTATAATTTGGTATATGCAATGGCTGGATTTACCATTACACCAAAAGCAATTGTAGTTAATGCTGATGCAAAAAGCAAAACTTATGGAGATATAGACCCGCAATTAACTTATAGTGTAAACCCAGGCTTGGTAAGTGGTGATTCACTTTCTGGATCATTAACAAGAGCTATTGGCGAAAATGCAGGTAATTATGTCATATCACGAGGAACATTATCGGGAAGTACGAATTATACCATCACCTTTGCTGGCAATAGATTAAACATTGCTCAAAAAGCATTAGTAATTAAGGCCGACGACAAGGTAAAAGGTTTAGGTGATAATAACCCATTACTAACGGCCAGCTATACTGGCTTTATTACAGGTGAAACAAGCGCCGTCCTTACAACACAACCGGTACTTACTACCACTGCATTAACCAATAGCCCTAAAGGAATTTATCCTATAAGTGTTGGAGGAGCAGCTGCTGCCAACTATACAATTACCCATCAAGATGGCAATTTAACAATTGTTGACGCAGTGACTACTGATGTTGTTGTAACCAGTTCGCCAGTTTACGAAGGCATAGCAATTGGAACAGGCTTTGGTCAACTAAGAAGTGTTTCGAATAATCAAAATGCAACATTCACTTACAGCTTAGTTACAGGCGTGGGTAGTACAGACAATGGATTGTTTACTATTTCTGGGAACGTTGTTCAAGTAGCAAGTGCGCTCGATTACGAGACTAAAGCTAATTATAGTATTCGTGTTAGAAGTACAGATCAGAATGGATTAGTTTTTGAAAAAGTACTTGCAATTAACTTAATTGATGTAAATGAAGCACCTACTATAAATGTAATTGCGGATAGAGCAATTTGTTTTAACACAAATGATCAAGTTATTAACTTAACTGGCATTTCAGCAGGTCCCGAAACCAATCAAACCCCAACGTTGGTTGTTGCGAGTAGCAATCCAGCTCTTTTTACCAGTTTAACTATAACTAAGGGAGCAGGTACTTTAGGTACGTTAAATTATAAACTGGCTCCTGGTGCTGTAGGTACAGTGCAGATTTCGGTAATTGTAAATGATAATGGAGGTGTTAATTTTGGAGGGGTAGAGACCACGATTCAACGTTTTACCTTAACAATAAATACAGCGCCACTTGTTAATATTAGCAGTGATAAAGGAACAACTTTATTTAATGGAGAAACAGTTGTACTTACTGCTACAGGAGGAACTACTTACTCATGGGCCAATGCTAGTGGTATTGTCTCTGGACAGAATACCGCAATCCTTACAGTAAAACCTACCGAAACAACAACTTATTCGGTAACTGCTACCAATGCAAGTGGCTGTAGTGAAACTAAAACCATTACAATTACGGTTACGAATTTACCAACCGAAGAAGGAGCAAAGGCAAAGGCAACTAACATCATGTCGCCAAATGGAGATGGAATTAACGATACTTGGGTAATCGAGAATATTGAACTTTACCCGAATAATTCGGTTCGAATTGTAGACAGGGCAGGGCGATTAGTTTACAGTAAAAAGAATTACGATAATAGTTGGGATGCCCAATTAAGAGGAGTTCCACTTGCTGAAGGTACGTATTACTATATAATCGACTTTGGAGATGGAAAAACCATTAAAAAAGGCTTTATTACCATATTGAGAAAACAATAATTAATTCAAACCTATTAAATTATAAAGATGAATAAAATATATAAAATAGCCATTTTTGTACTAATGGTTATGAGTATGCACGAAGTAAATGCACAACTTAACCCACTTGGTGCACAGTATTATAGCAACGAATATCTTATTAATCCAGCCTATGCTGGAAAAGAAAAAGGGCTTAAGCTTAATGCCGCTTATCGTAAATTATGGGGTGGAGTACCAGGTGCACCCCTTACACAAAATATTACGGCAGATTATGGCTTTAATAGAGTAGGACTTGGTTTAAATGTAAATAATGAAAGTGCGGGTTTATTAAAGCAAACAAGGGTAGTAGGTAGTTATGCCTATCATTTGCCACTAGATAGTGGTAGAAGCCAATTGCATTTTGGTATTTCAATGGGTGTAATGAGCCAGCAGCTAGATAATAACAGCGTGAATGGAAATCCTAATGATATTTCGATAGGTGATTACAATGGCCGTCGTTCTTATATAGATGGTGATTTTGGAATTGCTTATACTTCTGATAAATTTAGTATACAAGCTGCTATACCTAATTTGAACGATTTTTTAAACAAGAGTAAAGCTAATGTGGCCGATATTGTTACTTTTTATAGTGCTATAAGTTATAATTTTAACCTAAAAGGAGAAATGGAACTTGAGCCTAAGATTGCTTTTCGAGGAGTAAGGAATTACGATAGTATGATTGATTTTGGCGCGCGAATGGCTTTTGGGGGGCGTAAACTGTTTTTAACGGGAATATACCATAGCAACGAAAGCACAACATTCGGAATCGGACTCGATTTTAAGAAAAAATACATGATTTCTGGAATGTATACTACCGAAACCTCGGCTTTAAATACATATGCAAATGGTAGTTTTGAGCTTAATCTTAGAATTAATCTAGCAAAATAATTAAACAAAACCTCCAGTTTAATTTATAAACTGGAGGTTTATATAATCACTTTATTGCATCTTTAACTTGCTCAGTTCTAACGTCGGCTATGCCGGCAGAAGTAGTTTTTGAGGCAAACTCTGCATCATTTTCAATAACTGCAATTGCACTGGTTTCTGTTACGTTTATAGTGGTGTTTTTAGCTTCGTTTAAGTAGTTAGCATGGTTTTTGCTTAGTATTTAATTAATTTTCATTGTACGTAAATTTTGAAAGTTATTTTGTCAACGAGCGCTACTTAAAACTTACTTATGAAGAATACAGATTTTTACAATCTTTTTGAGTTTGCTCCAATCCCTATGTGGGTATTCGATATTGAGACTTTATATTTTTTAGAGGTAAACTTAGCTGCTGTAAAAAATTATGGTTACAGTAAGGATGAGTTTTTAGCCATGAAAATTTTTGTAATCAGGCCAAAAGAAGACGAAGAATTGATAGCTGCAATTGTAAAAAATAATAGAGAAACGGGTGTGTTTTTTAAAGATGCCTTTACACATTTGAGAAAAAATGGTGAAAAGATTTTTGTTCAAGTTCAAAGTAACAAAGTTTATTATAATGGTCGTGAGGCACGTATTGTTTTAGCTACAGATATTACTGAAAAACTAAAAATTGAACAGGCACTTTTGATGAGTGAACAGCGATTTAAAGCGCTGGTTCAAGATGGATCTGATATGATTACCATTATCGATCGCGATTTTAATTACACCTATGTGAGTCCAGCCTCGTTACGAGTTTTTGGAATTGAACCCGAATTTTTTATTGGAAAAAACGCATTTCAGTATATTCATCGAGATGATTTGCCAAGATTGAACGAAGAAGCAGCACAAATTTGGGAAAAGAAACAAATTCTGCTCTCACCTTATCGCTATCGAGATATGAATGGCGAGTGGCTTTGGATAGAAACAAAAGCAACTAATTTATTGGATGATCCTGCTGTGCAAGGAATTGTTTGCACTTCTAAAGATATTACCGAAAGAATAGTGAATGAAAAAATTATCCATGAAAATGTAGATCGTTATAATATGGTATCAAAAGCAACTAGCGACATTATTTGGGACTGCAGTCTTGTTAATGATACCATTCTTTGGAACAGAGCGTTAGATGGCATATTAAAATACGATAATATATCACTTACAACAATCGATTGGTGGAAAGAACATATTCATCCTATAGATAGAGCTAGGGTAGTAAATGGTTTGAATGAAGTTATTCTTAAAGGCATTGAGAAATGGACGGATGAGTATCGTTTTTTATGTGGCGATGGAAGTTATAAATACATATTTGACCGTGGTTTTGTAATTTTAGATGAAGATAATAAACCGACCAGAATGATTGGTGCCATGCAAGACATCACTAAACGTAAAGAGGAAGAACAATGGTCGAAATTATTAGAATCGGTTGTTGTTAACACTTCTGATGGTGTACTAATTACAGATTCATCTGCCTATCCAGGACCCTATATTGTTTATGTAAACGATGCTATGCTTCAGATGTCGGGTTATAATAGAGAAGAATTAATTGGTTCGCCAGCCTCTCTTTTACACGGAAACCATTCCCAACAAGAAGGGTTAGCAGAATTAAATAAAGCAGTAGCCAATCACACCGAAAGCAGGGTAGAATTATCAAATTATACTAAAAAGGGTATAAAATATGAAGTAAGCATAACTGTTTGTCCAGTGATGGATGCCAAAGGGAAATTAACCAGTTGGATCAGCATTCAAAGAGACATCACCGATCAAAAAAAACATGTTGAAGAAATAGAAAATCAAAATAGAAAATTAAAAGATATTAGATGGTTACAATCACATGGTGTGAGGGCGCCGTTAGCAAGAATTATGTCGTTGGTTAATCTATTATCTAATAATCCCACAGAAAGCGAAAAGATAGAATTAATGAATTTTTTAATGATTTCGGCAACTGAACTTGATAAAATTGTTACCGTTATCGCAAATCAAACACCAAGTAATCTGGGGCCGAGCGAAGCATAACATGCATTAAAATATTCATCACAATTAACTGTGATAAATTGGGGAGAATAATTAAATAAATCTTAATTTAGGTTTCTCAAAAGTTAAGCAGTGTTGATTTGAATTTAAAACCTTACATAGAAAGCGGTATTTTGGAGCTTTATGCACTTAATTCACTGGCAAACGATGAAAGGAGAGGTGTTGAGCGTATGCTTGCTACATATCCAGAATTAAAGCATGAGCTTGATGCGATAGAATTTGCTTTAGAAAACTATGCAAAAGCAACTAGTGTTAAGCCCCCAGATTATTTAAAAGAACGTATTGTCGAGTCTTTGTTCCCGCTCATTAATCGCTTTGCCGACTATAAGAATTGGTTGCCATTGATTAAAGGTTTTGATGAAGTGTCATTGGCAGAAGATGGTCGTTATTTAAAAATACTTCGTCATGATGAACGTGTTACCCAAATACTTATTGTTTCTACAACTGATATTGAAGAAGAGACTCATGAAGATGAATACGAAAGTTTTTTGATTCTTGAAGGCGAGTGTAGATGTACAATAGGTGATAAGCTAACCTTAATGGCCCCAGGTGATTATATGGAAATCCCTTTGCACGAACCCCACGATGTAGAGCTAGTTTCGGAAAGGGTAATCGCTATTTTACAAAGGGTTAAAGTGTAAGTCGCTTTTCCTGTTGTAGGTGTTTCGACGCGCTTTTTCCCCATTACGTGTAATTGCTTCCCAATAACTGAGTAATAAAATCCACAATTCTAAGAATTTTTATAGTTTTTTTTAAGTGATTTAACTATTTATATCTCTTTACCTATCAGTTAAAAGTTCGCTTTCAAATCTTAAATGCTGTTTACTGAGACTGATTTAAAATGTATTCGACCAATCTCTATTATTTGGCTTTCTATTTGAAAGAGCATACACTACCATAATCTAAAAACCTATGGTATGCCACAACAGATTTGGAAGAGATGCAATACAAGAATAAGGTAATGATAGTTGATGACAATCCAATTGATCAATTGATAACAGAGTACATCCTGAAATTGAATCATCAAAAGGCTGACATTATTGTAATGACTAGCGCAAATGAAGCATTAGATTATTTAGCATTCAATGCAAATATACCAGAGGCATTACCTTCGTTAATTTTTCTTGATTTAGATATGCCAATAATGAATGGCTTTGATTTCTTGCAACGGTTTAAAGAATATGCTGATGAGGTAAAAGAAGGGTGTAGAATTGTGGTGGTTACTGCTTCAGACGTAATTTCAGATATTGAAAGGATGAAATCAGACCCACATGTTATTAAGTTAATTGCCAAACCACTCCACAGGCATTCTCTAGTTTTATAATTGCTATAAAATTACGCAATCGTTACGCTATTGCTCAACTAAAATAAATTGTATATTGCATAAAATCTTATTCGTATGAAGAAAATTTCAATATTCCTTTTATTAGTTAGTGTTACGATGGTATTAAAAGCGCAAACAGGTGCAGAAAGTAAAGTAGCAAATGCAGTTGAAAAATTAAGACTGGCTATGATCAGTGGCAATAGGGCCGATTTAGAATCGATTGCGAGTAAAGATTTAAGTTATGGGCATTCAAGCGGGAAACTGGAAGATTTTGCTGCATTTGTAGAAACTATAGCAGGTGGGAAATCAGATTTTGTATCGATAGATTTTACAAAACAGACCATAAAAATAGCTGGAAAAACTGCATTAGTACGTCACGAATTACATGCAAAAACGAATGATGGAGGTAAACCCGGAGAAGTTCACTTAGGTATCTTATTGGTTTGGCAAAAAGAAGGTAAAGACTGGAAATTGTTAGGCAGACAAGCATTTAAGCTGCCTTAAATTAGCTCATTGCTTCAAGCTATCTCACGCACAAATCGGTTTCCAATACTCTTTTCTCAAATTCTTCAACAGGATATTTTGCCTCTATTAATTGCAAAAGCATTTCTGTGGCAAGTTTACCAATATCAAAAGCAGGTTGCCTAATAGAGGTTAAAGATGGATTAAATAGATCGAGTACATCCGAATTACTGAAACCAGCAATAGCTATATCCTTTGGTACTGCAATTTTTAAATTTTTAAATACACTTAAACAACCAGTGCTCAATCGATCGCCAGCTACAAAAATGGCATCTGGTTTTTCGGTAAGTGCCATCAACTCTTTTATTGCTGTTTCGGTTTCTTCCTGCAACATCCCACCATGCAAGCAATTCTTAATATATTGAGGATTAATAGCAATACCGTTATCCTTTAAAGCAGCCTCATAACCTGATAAACGCTCAATACTTATCGACAAATGGCTCGAACTGGTTATGTGGGCAATTCTCTTACGTCCACTTTTAATTAAATATTCGGTGGCCTGATAAGCACCTTTCTCATTATTCGCAATAACTTTATGGGTATTAATCTCATCCGCCACGCGATCAAAAAATACAATAGGTAAACCGCGCTCATGTAGCGAAATTAAATGAGAAATATCAGTGGTTTCTGAAGATAGCGAAACCAATAACCCATCTACTGATCTCGAAGCCAAATGTTGTACGTTAATCACTTCACGATCATACGATTCGTGGGTCTGAGAAATAATAACATGATACCCTCTATCGTAAGCGATGGATTCAATTCCATTTATGGCTTGAGAAAAAAAACTATTGGCCACTTCACTTACCACTACACCAATAGACTTACTTCTGCGCTCTTTTAAACTTAATGCAATTGGATTTGGTTGATAATTTATCTCTTTTGCATACGCTAAAACAATCTTTTTAGTAGCTACGCTAATTTCATGTGTATCTCTTAATGCTCTTGAAACGGTAGATGTAGATAACCCCAGTGCTTTGGCAATATCTTTTATGGTTACGGGCTCAAACATGATTTGGAGTTATAGAAAATGATTTTATAATAATACTATTTAAAGATAGCTTATTTCATCCACTTTTGGCAACGTTGTCGGGAACGATTGCATAAATTTAGTGCCCTGTACTGTCATGCTTTCTAAAAAAAACAATGTAGACTTGTTAAAGGAAGACTGTAAAAGGCTAACCAAACAAAACCATTTATAACCTTAATGTATGAAAAAAGTTTTACTAGTATGTAGTATGCTCGTCTTGTTTATAGGATTTGCAAATGCACAACAAACAAAACAGATCTCGGGGAAAGTAACAGATAAAATAACTAAAGAATCTATTCCTGGAGCGTCTGTTACCCTAAAAGGTACAGCCATTGTAGTGATCACCAATGAAAAGGGAGAGTTTGTAATCACTGTTCCTACTTCAGGAACAGCAGTTTTGCAAGCCAAATATTTGGGTTACAAGTTACAAGAGGTTACGGCTGGAAGTTCACTCAAAGTTAATTTCACTCTCGAAGATGAAGTTTCTAAACTAGATGAAGTAGTAATAAACATTGGATATGGAACGGTTCGTAAAAAGGATTTAACAGGTGCCGTTTCTTCAGTCAGCGCTGATGTAATTGCTGCTGCACCAGTGTCTTCTGCTTTAGAAGCCATACAAGGTAGGGTTGCAGGTGTTAGTATTTCCTCAACAGAAGGTTCTCCAGATGCTGAGATGACTGTTCGAGTTAGAGGAGGTAACTCAATCACGGGAAACAACAATCCGCTTTATGTAGTTGATGGTTTTATTGTGTCGACAATCTCAGATATAGCTCCTCAAGATATAGAAAGTATAGATATTTTAAAGGATGGTGCATCTACCGCCATTTATGGAGCAGCTGGGGCGAATGGGGTAGTGCTAATCACAACTAAAAATAGCAAAGATGGTAGAACTACAGTAAGTTATAACGCATTTACAGGAACTAGGCAGCTTGCAAAAAAACTAGATGTGCTTTCGCCATTTGACTATGTAACCTGGCAATATGAAAGATCGCTTTTAGATAGATCACCAGTTGATTACACTCAATATTTTGGCAATTATCAAGATATAGACCTCTATAAAAATGTTCCATTTAACGATTGGCAAGATATTATTTTTGGCAGAACAGGAACTACTTTTAATCAAAGTTTAAGTATAATGGGAGGAGGCGAGAAAACAAAATATAGCCTTAGCCACAGCTTTGTTAAAGATAAAGCAATTATGCAGCTTTCGGATTTTGAAAGACAAAATGTAAGTTTTAAATTAAATCATAAGCTTTATAAAGGTATTACCCTTGATTTTGGTTTGCGTTATGCCAATACAAAAACAAATGGTGGAGGTGCAAATGAGCAAAATGAAAAATCTTCATCTGATTCCCGTTTAAGAAATGCAATGATTTATCCTGTATTTCCAGTGCCTGGTTTAACTACAACTACCGAAACTAACGATGAATTTAATTTGTATAGTCCACTTATTTCTATTTCTGATAATGATCAACTGATTAAACGCAAAACATACAACATTAATGGTGCTTTATCTTGGGATATCATTGATAATTTGAAATTGAAATCAGAAACTGGTTATGATGGTTCAAGAACCGACAATGATCGTTTTTATGGAACAACAACCTATTATGTAAGAAACGCACCAGCGGCAGAAAATCAAAATCTTCCAGCAATTATTTTTATGAATTCAAATAGAAATAGTTTTAGGAATACCAATACATTGAACTATAATTTTAGTAAAATTTTAAGCAATAAACATAATTTAAATTTCTTGCTAGGACAAGAATTCATTAAGACAGAATTAAATGGTTTAACCAATGTTGTACATGGCTTCCCTAAATCATTTGGTTTTGATGAAGCTAGAGTATTATCTACTCAAGGGAAAGCGAATTCAATTGATAATAATTTTGCTCCTGATGAAAAAAAATTATCATTTTTTTCTAGAGCTAATTATGATTATCAAGGGAAATACTTACTAAGTGCTAGCTTTCGAGCTGATGGATCTTCAAAATTCTCACCAGATAATAGATGGGGGTATTTTCCTTCAGTGTCTGCAGGTTGGAGAATTTCTCAAGAAGGCTTTATGAAGGAAACTAAATCATGGTTGGTTGATTTAAAATTAAGAGCAAGTTATGGCACCACAGGAAATGATAATATTCCAGGTGGACAAATGACACAAACTTTTCAAAACTCAGTTACCACATGGGTAAACGGATTTAATAATTTTTGGGCAGCCTCTAAAATTATGGCAAATCCTGATCTAAAATGGGAAACTGCAGTAAGTAGAAATATAGGTCTTGATTTCTCTTTATTTGATGCTAAGATTACTGGAACTATAGACGGCTATATAAACAAGTCTAAAAATTTATTAATTCAATTTCCGGTTGCTGGCACAGGTTACGATTTTCAGTACCGTAATTTAGGCCAAACCGAGAATAAAGGACTTGAATTTACATTGAACTGGAATGCAGTTAAGAAAACTAATTTTGATTTATCATTTAGTGGAAACATCAACTTTAACAGAAATAAAGTGATTTCTTTAGGTTCAGTTAAAAATATAAATGGTACATCTGGTTGGGCATCAACAGAAATCAACGCCGATTATTTAGTAGAAGAAGGGGCTTCAATTGGTCGGATTTTTGGTTACAAAAATGCTGGAAGATACGAAGTTTCTGATTTCTCGGGCTATAATACCGCAACTGGTAATTGGACACTTAAACCTGGCATTGTAGATGCAACTTCGTTTATCGGACCAATTCGCCCAGGTTCAATGAAAATACAAGATATTTCGGGTGATGGGAAAATCGATTTATCTGATCGTACCATTATAGGAAATGCCAATCCACTAAATACCGGTGGTTTCTCTATGAATTCGAGAATATACAACTTTGATATCGGTGCCTACTTTAACTGGAGCTTTGGAAATGATATATACAATGCCAATAAAATTGAATATACCTCTACCAGTAAATATAGCTCGAGAAATATGATTGCTGAAATGGCAACCGGAAAACGTTGGACCAACCTTCGTGCTGATGGTACAATTAGTAATGATCCGGCAGAATTAGAGGCAATGAATGCGAATACCACACTTTGGTCGCCATACATGAGAGCTTATGTATTAAGCGATTGGGCAGTTGAAGATGGATCGTTCTTAAGACTATCTACAGTAACTTTAGGCTACACCTTGCCACAGCGTATATCAGATAAAATAAAAATGAAAAAACTTAGGGTATATGCATCAGGCTACAATTTATGGTTGTTAACAAATTATACTGGTTTTGATCCAGAAGTTTCGACCCGACGCCAAACTAATTTAACACCTGGCGTAGATTATTCTGCCTACCCAAGAAGCAAATCGTTTGTTTTTGGCTTAAATGTTAATTTTTAATATATTAAATATGAAAAAGATTATATATACATTATTTATACTGGTTGGGATTACGGTTATAAGTAGCTGTAAAAATGCACTCGAAGCGCCAACTAAGTCTTCGTTAGATGAGTCGGTTATTTTTTCTACACCTGGATTGGCTGAGGGAGCAATTGCAGGAATTATTCAATCCTTCGCCGAAACGAATTCTTATCGTGGAAGGTTTTTAGTGAATTATGGAATTAATACCGATACCGAAGTTAGTAACAGTATTAAAAATATAAACGATGATAAAGGGAGACTAACCAATTACAATACCAATGTAAATAATGGCCAAATGAATACTGATAATAATGTTTGGGCTAAACTTTATGAAGGTATTGAACGCGCCAATTTGGCCATTAAAGGAATACGTACCTATGGTAAAATTGAAAGTAGTGCACAAATGGCACAACTTTTAGGAGAAATTTTAACCTTAAGAGCAGTATTATACCACGATTTAATTAAAGGTTGGGGCGATGTACCTGCCCGATTCGAACCTATAACCACTGCAACTACCTATTTACCAAGAAGTGATCGAGATGTAATTTACAAACAGCTATTAAAAGACTTGGAAGAAGCCTCTGGTTATTTGCTTTGGCCAAACGAAAATGCAACAACAAGTAGAGTAGAGCGTGTAAATAAAGCATTTGCAAAAGGTATGAGAGCTCGTATTGCTTTGGCTGCCGGAGGTTATGCACAACGCTTGGATGGAATTGTACGTTTAAGTACGGATGCAGAATTAACTCCTGCTAAAATGTTTGCTATAGCGAAAAAAGAATGTGTAGAGATTATCGATAGTAAAAAATTAAGGCTTCTAGGATTTGAAGAAGTATTTAGAAAGTTAAATGAAGAAGGTGGTGCTGCTGGTTTAGAGTCGATGTGGGAAATTCCTTTCAGCGAAGGTAGAGGTCGTGTAATTTTCGATTTAGGTGTAAAACACTTGAAAACAGATCAATATACCGGCCAAAATAAAGGAGGTGCTGATGGACCAAATCCAATTATGTTATATGAATATGATAATGATGATGTTCGAAGAGATGTAACAGTAGTGCCTTATGAGTGGGATGGTGGCGATGGCACCAAAGGCGCATTTCAAGTGCCCTCTGCACTTGGGCGTTTATACTTCGGGAAATTTCGTTACGAATGGATGAAAAGAAGAGTAACCTCTACTAATGATGATGGGTTAAACTGGCTATACATGCGCTATTCTGATGTGGTGTTAATGGCTGCAGAGGCAATTAATGAAGTAGATGGCCCAGGTGCTGCGGCGCCGTATTTAAAAATGGTGCGTGATCGTGCCTTCCCTACAAATTCGGCAAAAGTTACTACTTATATGTCTACCATATCAGGTTCAAAGCAATCGATGTTTGATGCCATTGTAAATGAAAGAGCGCTAGAATTTACTGGAGAAATGTTAAGAAAAGGTGATCTGATTCGTTGGAATTTGTTGGGTACAAAATTAGCCGAAGCTAAAGCTAAACTTCAACAATTAGAAAACAGACAAGGAAAATACGCTACGCTGCCTGCTAAAATCTATTATAAAACCTTAGCAAATGGAGAAACCGTTGAGATTTATGGATTAAAGTTTGGCGACACTGATGCACAAGGTGTGGCACTTGGATATACTTCCAATAAAACATGGACCATGTCTGCGTCTAATGATGTAGTTACCTATTGGGATGCACTTTATGTTAAAGATCCCAACAAACAACAATACTGGCCAATTTGGCAAATCTTTTTAGACTCATCGAACGGAATGTTAAATAATAAGAATTTAAACTTATGAGAAAGTATACACTATATGCGAGCGTTTTCTTCTTGACTACCGTAATAGGTTTCTCGAGCTGTAAAGATGATATGATGGATGAGGTGACCAAACTTGAGGTAGACCGGGCTTTTTCGCCAACTGATTTAACGGCCAATGTGGTTAATAAAACCGAAATAAGGTTAACTTGGAAAGCGGTGAACAATGCGAAAACCTATACGGTAGAAGTTTTCGAAACAGCAGATTTTTCAGGTACACCTGTGAAATCGATAAAAGATATTACCTTTTTACAGGTTCCTTATACCGTAACTGGCCTTGGTGGGGATACACAGTATGCCATCAGGGTAAAAGCTGTTGGCGAAGGTGTTAGTGATTCGAAATGGATAACCGCATCCTTAAAAACTGATGCGGAACAAATTTTACAAGCTGTAAATCCAGCTAAATTAGCCGCAACTTCTGCTGCGATTAATTGGCCCGCTGGTCAGCCGGCAACCTCAATTACCATAAATCCTGGGAACATTATACGTGCAGTAACTCCTGCCGAGGTTACAGCTGGTGAAGCGGTGATTACTGGTTTAGCCGGAGAAACACTATACACAGCAAGGTTACTTAATGGCACAAAAGTTCGTGGTACGATTACGTTTACAACTTTACTCGATTTAGGAGGGGCAACTCAAGTGTCGCCAACTGATGATTTGGCTGCCTTAATAACAAATGCTAATGCAGGCACTGTTTTCGCATTATTGCCAGGTACCTATACCATTAATGCAGATATCACGGTTGGCAAATCGATTTCGTTAAAAGGAGCGAAACCTTCAGATAAGCCAATAATTAAAGGTGCTGTATTTAGAGTAAAAGGCAATGCCGGTTTCGCTTTAAAAGATTTGGTTGTAGATGGTACAGGGGCGTTGAATGGAAATCAGGCTATTATTTACGACGAAGCCTCTGATAATGCCTATGGTAATTTAACAGTAGAGAACTGTGAAATAAAAAATTATGTAAAGGGGATGATGTATGTAAATTTAAAAACGCTAATCGAATCGGTTACGTATTCAGGAAACATTATTAGTAGTATTGAATGTAATGGAGGTGATTTTATCGACTTTAGAAACGGGATTGCTAAAACAGTTAACTTTTCGAATAATACCGTTTATGCATCAGTGTTAGCTAGAGATGGTTTTAGAATGGATCCGGCAGGAGGTACAAATTTCCCTACAGTAACTTCGGTAATCACCATTTCTGCAAATACATTTAATGGTGTGGCTAATGGTGCTGCTAACCGACTGCTATATGTTCGTTTAGGCAAACATGAAATCTATTTCTCGAAAAATATAGTTGCTAATTCGGGTGGTATTTTTACCAATCAAGCATCAACACAAATTGTAGCAGCTAATTTTACGCAAAATAATTATTTTAATGCGCCAACTTTTATGGCAGGTAGTGCAACAGCAAATGCAAAATACGATACAGGAAGCGCAACAACGTTAAACCCGGGCTTTACCAATGTAGCTGCTGGTAACTTCACCATTTCAGAAGTTACTTTAAAGGCAAATGGTATAGGCGCTGCCAGATGGAGGTAACATCGCGTTTGTTTGTTCTTTTAAGTCTGCTTATTTTTATGAATTGTAGTAAAAAGAGTACCACTTCTGTTTCACCTTCAAAAGGGAGTGAAACAGAAGTTTCTACGGCAATTGCTTTTCCAGGAGCCGAAGGATTTGGGAAAATTGCTACGGGTGGGCGTGGAGGTAAAGTGATAAAAGTGACCAACTTAAACGATGACGGGGCAGGGAGCTTACGAGTGGCAATTAATGAAGCAGGAGCGAGGATTATCATCTTCGAAGTATCTGGGAACATCAAGCTGAAAAGCAAAATTCAAGTAAAAAATCCTAACTTAACCATTGCTGGGCAAAGCGCTCCTGGTGATGGCATCTGTATTCAGGATTACGAAATGAATATCGATGCTGATAATATAATTATCCGCTATATGCGGTTTAGAATGGGCGATTTAACCCAAAATGAACAAGACGCATTATGGGGCCGTTATCACCAAAATATTATCATCGATCACTGTTCAATGAGTTGGTCTATAGACGAATGTTCGTCGTTTTATGCCAATAAAAATTTTAGTATGCAGTGGTGCATTCTTTCAGAAAGTTTAAATAAATCTTTCCATGAAAAGGACGACCATGGCTATGGCGCAATTTGGGGAGGATCGGATGCAAGTTTTCATCATAATTTACTTGCACATCACAATAGTAGAAACGCCCGATTTGATGGTGGAAATCGCTCAGGTACTGGTGTAAGTCCGTTCGGAATAGATAAAGTAGATTATCGAAATAATGTGATTTATAACTGGGGCAGCAATAGCGCGTATGGTGGCGAGAATGGAACATATAACCTAGTGGCTAATTACTATAAAGCCGGACCAGGTACAACTGCTTCAAAAAGAAGCAGGATCATGGAAATTTCATTAGAAACCGATTTGATAAAGTACGGGCCTGGTTACGGTAAATTTTATATTGCCGATAATTTTGTAGAAGGGAATGCAGCAGTAACACAGAATAATTGGAATGGAGGAGTGGATAAGGGATCGGGTTTAAATGATGCTAATTTCGTAACTTCAAAGTTAATTACTGCATTTGCCGCAGAACCGTTAACCACGCATACAGCTTTACAGGCCTATAACTCAGTACTATTATATGCAGGTGCGAGTTATAGAAGAGATGCAGTTGATGCACGAGTGTTAAAAGAAGTTAAGGATGGAACGGTAACCTATAATGGTTCCAAGACTGGTAAAAAAGGAATCATAGATTCTCAATCTGATGTTGGTGGGTGGCCTGTTTTAATGCAAGGAGCTGTATTAAAAGATAGCGATGGTGATGGAATGCCCGACGATTGGGAAACAACAAAAGGATTAGATCCAAAAGTAGCGAATGCATCAGGTAGAAATCTTAGCACAAGTTATGATAATATTGAGGTGTATTTAAATGAAATTGTAAAATCAATTACAGAAAATCAGTATAAATAATAAAATTTGTGAAAAACCAAGGAGGTTATGTATAAGAATATAATTATGGGTTTATCATTTATCTATATTATTGGCGATTCTACAGCAGCTAATAAACAGGCTAACGCATATCCAGAAACAGGGTGGGGAATGGAATTGCAATCTTTTTTTGATAGCCAAGTTAAGGTAGATAATCGTGCGCTAAACGGGCGAAGTACCAAATCATTTCTCAACGAGGGAAAGTGGGAGTCTATATTAACCACACTTAAAGCTGGCGATTTTGTACTCATCCAATTTGGTCATAACGACCAAAAGATTGATAAACCTGAAACAGGAACATCTTTAGCCGAATACAAATCGAATCTAATTAAATATGTAAAAGAAACGCAAGCACGAAACGCATTTCCTATTTTAATGACACCTATTATGCGTCGAAATTTTAAAGATGGTGTTTTTAACGATACTCATTTAGGTTATCCTGATGTGGTACGGAAATTAGCCGATTCGATGCACATTCCATTGATCGATATGCACCGTAAAACAGAAAAATTAATAGTTCAGTTGGGCGATTTACCTTCCCTTAAATTATTTAATCATGTAGATAGTGGCCATGTAAATTATCCAACAGGGAAAAAAGACAATACCCATTTAAGCCCAGAAGGTGCGAAAGTTATTGCTGGTTTAGTTGTGGAGGGAATTAAGGAAATAAAAACACCGTTAACTAAACACTTACTTAAAAAATGAAGAGAATTATAGTGTTGTTATTATTAAATTATTTAATTGCTTCCCTAGGGTATGAAACGTTTGCATCAAGTCTCAATACACACTACGCAATACGCAATACCCAAAATGACATCATCGTCGCCGCCGATGGTTCGGGTAACTACAAAACCGTTCAAGAGGCCATTAATGCGGTGCCTGATTATAGAAAAGTAGCAACGATCATTTTTATTAAAAATGGAATTTACAAAGAGAAATTGAACATATCTACCTCTAAACAATTTATTAAAATGATTGGAGAAAGTGTAGAGAAAACAATTTTAACCTATGATGATTGGGCGCAGAAAAAGAATTCGTTTGGAGAAGAAAAAGGCACCTCTGGATCATCGAGTGTTTACATATATGGAAATTCTTTTACCGCAGAAAATATTACTTTTCAAAATACTGCAGGTCCTGTAGGGCAAGCGGTTGCCTTATTTGTTGCAGGTGATAAAGCAAAGTTTATCAATTGTAGGATGCTTGGTTTTCAGGATACGTTGTATACCTACGGTTACGCAAGCCGCCAATACTATTTTAAATGCTACATTGAAGGTACAGTAGATTTTATTTTTGGATCATCAACAGCCGTATTTGATGAGTGTGAGATTTTCGGTAAAAAAGGAGGTTATATTACAGCATCCTCTTCTCCCGATACCACTAAGTATGGGTATGTGTTTATCAATAGCAAAATTGGTGGTAATGCGCCCGAAAATTCGTTCCATTTAGGCCGGCCATGGCGCCCGTATGCAAAATCGGTATTTATCAATTGCGAACTAGGTAAAATGATTAAACCAGAGGGATGGAACAATTGGGGGAAAGAAAGCAATGAAAAAACTGCATTTTATGCTGAATATAAAAGTACTGGTCCAGGTGCAAATGCTAAATCAAGAGTAGCCTGGTCACATCAACTAAACGAAGTATCGGTAAAGGAATATACGTTAGAGAAAATTTTTAATGGCTGGAATCCTAGAGAGGAAATAGCGAATAATTAAACTATGAAACAATTACTTGCTTTTTTATTTACTTTACTCGCTCTTTCTTCAACAGCCCAAACACAAAATTTCCCAAAGTCGTTTACGGTTGCTAAAGATGGTAGTGGAGATTTTAAAACCATTCAAGAAGCTGTAAATAGCATAAGAGACTGGTCGGAAGTTCAAGTACCTATTTATATTAAAAAAGGGGTTTACAAAGAGAAGTTGATTATTCCGGCTCAAAAGTCTAAAATTTCTTTAATTGGTGAAGATAAAGCACAAACTATTATCACTTTCGACGATTATTCTGGTAAAAATGGAATAAATACCTATACTTCACATACCGTTTTAGTACAAGGAAATGATTTTATAGCCGAAAATTTAACATTTGAAAATAGTGCCGGGCCTGTTGGGCAAGCGGTTGCCCTTCATGTGGAAGCCGATCGGGTAGTGATTAGAAATTGCAAAATTTTAGGTAACCAAGATACCTTATTTCCATCGGCCGATACCAGTAGGCAATATTATGTTGATTGTTATATCGAAGGAACTACTGATTTTATCTTTGGTGCTGCTACAGCGGTATTCGAAAATTGTCATATACACAGTAAAAAGAACTCATACATTACTGCAGCTTCTACCACACAAGCACAGCAATTTGGCTTTGTGTTTTTAAACTGTAAGTTAACAGCAGATACGAATGCTCAGAAAGTATATCTAGGTAGACCATGGCGCCCCTATGCGCGAACCGTTTTTATACATACCAATATGGATAAGCACATTTTGCCCGAAGGCTGGCATGTTTGGAATACAAATGAAAATCATTTAAAAACCTTTTATGCAGAATATGGCTCTTATGGGCCTGGGTTTGTAAAAGAAAATAGAGTAGCATGGTCTAAACAATTAACCAAAAAAGAAGCTAAAAAATACACCTTAAAGAATATTTTTAAAGGAACCATGGAATGGAACCCGAGCGAAATTGAAAAAATATGAAAATACTAACTATCCTTTTTATCTTCTGCTCTGCTCTAACCGTAAACGCTCAACAAGTATCAAAAACTTGGGTTTCAGATTTGGGCAATGGAAAATATAAAAACCCAGTAATCGATGCCGATTATTCTGATCCTGACGCCATCCGAGTTGGGGATAATTTTTATATGGTTTCTTCAAGTTTTGATGCTGTACCAGGCTTGCCAATTTTGCATTCCAAAGATTTAGTGAATTGGACCATCATCGGCCATGCCTTAAAAAGACAACCACCTTTCGAACATTTTTCTAAAACACAACATGGTAATGGCGTGTGGGCGCCTGCTATTCGATTTCATAAAGGCGAATTCTATATTTATTACCCAGATCCCGACTTTGGGATTTATGTAACCAAAGCAAAAAATGCAGCTGGCCCATGGTCTAATCCTACTTTAGTAGAAGCAGGTAAGGGATTAATCGACCCATGCCCATTATGGGATGAAGACGGAAAAGTATACCTCACCCATGCATACGCAGGTAGCAGAGCAGGGATAAAAAGTATTATTGTAGTTAAAAAAATGAACGCTAGCGGCGATAAAGTTATTGATGAAGGTAAGTTAGTTTACGACGGTCATGAACTTGACCCAACAATTGAAGGCCCGAAATTTTATAAATGAAACGGATATTATTACATTTTCGCCCCAGGAGGCGGTGTATCAACCGGATGGCAAACGGTGTTGCGGTCAAAAAATATTTATGGACCTTACCAGCGTAAAGTGGTAATGGATCAGGGTAAATCGCTAATTAATGGCCCTCATCAGGGCGCTTGGGTAAATACACCAAGTGGTGAAGATTGGTTCTTGCATTTTCAAGACAAAGGTGCATATGGCAGGGTAGTGCATTTACAGCCTATGAAATGGATAAATAATTGGCCTGTAATTGGAATTGATCCCGATGGTGATGGAATTGGGGAACCCGTGCTTATTCATAAAAAGCCAACTATCTTAAAACCAACAACACTTGTTGCACCATCAGAAAGTGACGAGTTTAATGGAGTAAATTTAGGATTACAATGGCAATGGCAAGCTAATCCTTTAGCCACATGGTCATTTTTAAATCCTTCGAAAGGGATATTGCGATTATATTCTGCTAAAATACCAGACAGCGCAAAAAACCTTTGGGATGTGCCAAATTTGTTGTTACAAAAATTCCCAGCCGAAAAATTTATAGTTACTACAAAATTAACATTTACGCCAAATCAGAAGCTCGAAAATGAAAAATCAGGGCTAATTATTGCAGGATTGAGTTATGCTAACCTAGCCGTTAAAAGTAAAAAAGACGGCCTTTATTTAGTGTATACCATTTGTAAAAGTGCAGATAAAGGAAAAGCTGAAGAAGAGAAAAATATAGTAAAACTTGCTTCAGCCAATATGTATTTACGTGTTTCGGTAACAACCGGAGCAAAGTGTCAATTTAGTTATAGTACGGATGGAAATAATTTCACCAATGTAAACGATATATTTCAAGCGGAACCTGGCAAGTGGATAGGCGCTAAAGTAGGGCTTTTTTGCGTTAGAGATCAACAAACTAATGATTCTGGCTACGCAGATTTTGATTGGTTTAGGGTCGAGTAAGTTGAAAGGTCGTAAAGTTTTGTTTAACATCCAAAACGCTTTACGCTTTACGCTCCACGCTCCATGCTTTACGATAACGATTGCACAGTTATTTTCGGTCATTTAGTTCCATTCCAGTTTAAAACTGTGTAGACTTGTTTATTACAAACCAATATAACCTGTATTTAACATATGAAGAAAATAGTATTCACTCTATTTGTTCTATTAACCATCTCAATTTCTTTAATTGCCCAAACGGCAAATAAGCCATACTCTTTTGCAAATCTTCCAAAAATTGCTAAAACTTCGTTTAAGACAGATACATTAAATATTTTGAAGTTTGGTGCAGTAAGTGATGGATTAACATTAAATACGAAAAGTATAAACGATGCTATTATTGCTTGCAACAAAAGAGGAGGGGGTGTAGTGCTTATCCCGAAAGGATTATGGTTAAGTGGCCCTATCGAGTTAAAAAGCAATGTTAATTTACATTTGCAAGAAAATTCGATATTACAATTTACCAGAGACTTTTCGCAATATCCTTTGGTGGCAAGTAATTGGGAAGGCTTACCACAAATGCGTAATCAATCGCCACTTTGGGCTACCAATCAACAAAATATAGCTATTACTGGTAAAGGGATTATAGATGGAGCTGGGGATGCATGGCGAATGGTTAAAAAAGAAAAATTAACCGAAACGCAATGGTCTAAATTGGTTGCCTCTGGGGGGGTAGTAAGTGAGGATAAAAAAACATGGCATCCAACTGAGCAGTTTTTTAAAGCCTCAAAAATGAAAAACCCCGGAGAAATTACGCCAGAGAAAACACCTGAGTTTTACAACTCCATTAAAGACTTTTTACGCCCCAATTTATTGGTTTTCACGAAATGTAAACGTATTTTATTAGAGGGAGTTACCTTTCAAAATTCCGCTGCATGGAATATCCATCCACTGATGTGTGAAGATTTAACCGTTCGAAATATCTATGCTAAAAACCCATGGTATGCCCAAAATGGTGACGGAATAGACATCGAGTCGTGCAAAAACGTTTTGATAGAAGGAAGCACTTTTGATGTAGGTGATGATGGAATTTGTATTAAATCGGGCAGAGATGCTGCAGGAAGAAAAAGAGGAATGCCTACCGAAAACGTGATTATTCGCAACAGTACTGTTTACCAAGCGCATGGCGGATTTGTAATTGGAAGTGAGATGAGTGGTGGTGCTAAAAATATATTTGTATACGACTGCTCATTTATTGGAACGGATATTGGTCTCCGCTTTAAAACTACGCGTGGCCGAGGCGGTGTAGTCGAGAAAATATTTATCAAGAACATTAACATGATTGGTATTGTAGGGGAAGCTATTTTATTCGATATGTATTATGCAGCGGTTGATCCCATCGCTTTAAAAGGAGATAATAGAGAGGCACCTAAAGTAGTAATGTTGCCCGTAACTGAAGAAACACCAATATTTAGAGATTTTTACATTAATAATGTAGCGTGCGACGGTGCTGCTAAAGCAGTTTTTATTCGCGGTTTACCCGAGTTAAGTATAAGCAACATTATCCTCGAAAATTTAAATATTAAAGCAAAAGAAGGAGTCGATATTCAAGAAGCAAAAAATATAACGCTCAGCAATGTAAATTTAGTAGTTGCCGAAGCAAATCCATTAATCAATATCCAAAATGGAAACCAAATCAACTTAAAAAATGTAAAATACAATACTGCTCAAACTCTATTTCGCATTAGCGGAGACAGGAATAGCGGCATTCAATCTTCAGGCTTAGATACTTCAAAAGCCAAAACTAAAGCTGAATTTTTAGCGGGGGCAGAAGAAAAATCACTTCAAATTAACAAGTAAAAATATATACTAATGAACCTTTCTTTTATAAAATATGTTGCAGTAGTTACTTTATTTATAGGCTCTTTTCAGGTAAAGGCGCAACAAAGCAAGCCACTTTCTGAGCAAATGGCCGCAACAGTTATGGGCGTTTGGAAAGATACCTTAAATACTACTCCTTCTGGATTTAAATCAACTAAATGGTCGTACGATTTAGGTGTGGTTTACGAAGGTTTTGAAGGAATTTGGAAAAGAACTGGAAATGGAACCTACTTTAAAGCCATGCAAAAAAGCATGGACTCATATTTAGGTAAAGACGGCACCATAACTAATTATAAGCAGACAGATTTTAATATCGATAATGTTAAAAATGGTCGCACGTTGTTAATGCTATATAAAGTAACTGGTCAGCAGAAATATTTTAAAGCAGCAACTTTATTGTGGGATCAATTGCAACAGCAACCAAGAACAAAAGAAGGCGGTTTTTGGCATAAAAAAATCTACCCTAACCAAATGTGGCTAGATGGTTTATATATGGGCGAACCTTTTTATGCAGAATATGCGGCATTAATAAAAAATGACAAAGTTTTTGATGATATCGCCAACCAATTTATTTGGATGGAGAAGAATTCAATTGATATCAAAACTGGCTTGATGTATCACGGTTGGGATGAGTCGAAAACTGAACAATGGGCCAATAAGACAACAGGTAGATCTCCTCATTTTTGGGGCCGGGCAATGGGTTGGTACGGAATGGCATTGGTTGATGTATTAGATAATTTTCCACTAAATCACCCTAAAAGAAAAGAACTCTTAGCTATTTTGAGCCGATTTGCAGTGGCAGTTCAAAAAGTTCAAGATGCAAAATCTGGCTTGTGGTATGATATTTTAAATATGCCTACAGGTAAAGGTAATTACCATGAAGCATCTGCCTCAAGCATGTTTGTGTATACTTATGCAAAAGCAGTGCGGATGGGTTATTTGCCAAAAACCTATTTCGCTATTGCTGATAAGGGCTATAAAGGAATTAAAACTTCTTTTGTTGAACGTATTGATGCGGATCAGATTAATTTAAAAGGAACAGTAAGTGTTTCGGGGCTAGGTGGTAAACCATATCGTGATGGTAGTTACGAGTACTATATGAGTGAAAAAGTTGTGGTTAATGACCCGAAGGGTGTAGGGGCATTTTTACTGGCATCAAATGAAATGGAATTGGCTGCTTTGCCAAAACCAGGTCTGGGTAAAACAGTGTTATTGGATTCGTATTTTAATAATGAAACTAAAACAGACCAAAGCGGAAATTCTTTAATATGGCATTACAAATGGGATGAACAAGCCAATGGAGGTTTTTCATTTTTAGGCGGACTGTTCAATACTGCTGGCTTTAAAACCAAAACAATATATCAAGCGCCTACTGTGGCTAATTTAAAAGGTTCGTCTGTTTATATTATTGTGGATCCAGACTTTGAGAAAGAAAATCCAAAACCAAATTTTGTTTCACAACCTGATATTAATGCCATTGCCACATGGGTAAATGCAGGTGGGGTTTTAGTGTTGATGGCTAACGATGCGCCAAATGCAGAGTTAAAGCATTTTAACGAGTTAGCAGCTAAATTTGGAGTGTTCTTTAACGGCGATAGTAAGGGAAGAGTTCCAGTGCCTAGTAATTACGAAACCGCAAAAGTTGTAGTTCCACCCGGTAATGAAATATTTAAAAACGCAACTAATTTATTTATTAAGGAGTACAGTAGTTTAAAACTTTCTGGAAATGCAAAAGCACTTTTAAAAGATACAGACGGCGATACTGTAATGTCGGTTACTAAAATGGGTAAGGGAACGGTATATGTGATTGGAGATCCATGGTTATATAATGAATATGTTGATGGAAGAAAATTACCCGCTACCTATCAAAACTTTAAAGCCGCAGAAGATTTAGTGAATTGGTTGGCGAAGCAGGTAAAATAGATAAAGATGAAAAATAAAATAATAGCACTTTATACATTAGTTTCTATCGCATTATGCTCTTGTGCAACTGCCCAAACGATTAAGACCGATTCTATTGCCGATAAGATGCTTATTTATCAGTTAAGTAATGGTGCTTGGCCAAAACAACTTAAGGGCGGATATGTGGTAAAATATGAAACACCTTTAGATGATGCGTTGATGGCGAAAATAAAAGCCACTACTTATATTCATGCAACTATAGACAATGAGGCTACTAGTCGTGAGATTAATGCGTTGATTGCTGCGTATAAAATCACCACTAACAAAAAATATATAGAAGCCGCTGAGAAAGGAATAGATTATCTTTTTAAAGCGCAATATGCCAATGGCGGATGGCCTCAGTATTATCCTGATAGCAGTAGTTATCGTGCAGAAATTACCTATAATGATAATGCTATCGTGAATGTGCTCAATATAATGCTAAATATCGCTACTCAAACCAACGGTTATGAACTGGTTAATAAAACCTATATCACCAAAGCAGAGGATGCTTTAAAACGAGGTCTAGATTGCATTTTAAAAACTCAAGTGAAACAAAATGGAAAGCTAACCATTTGGGCGGCACAGTATGATCAAAATACATTGAAGCCAGCAAAAGCAAGAAGTTTTGAGCCCGCATCTTTAAGTACCTCCGAGTCTGTAGGTATTGTTAGGTTTTTAATGCGGTTAAAAAATCCAAGCCCACAAGTTAAAAGTGCCATATCTAATGCTGTTGAATGGTTCGAAAAAACGAAAATTGTTGGCTACCGCTTCGATAAATTACCTGATGTAAAAGACAGAGGACTAATTAAAGATGAAAATTCTATCATTTGGGCTAGATTTTATGATTTCGACACCAATAAGCCCATCTTTGGAGATAGAGATAACTCGATTAAAAACAGTGTTACTGAAATTAGCGTAGAACGCAGGTATGGCTATGCTTGGTATGGTAATTTTGCAGCCAAACTCTTAGCGAGTGAATACCCAAAGTGGCAAAAAATTAATCTCTAAAGCTTTTACCACCAAAGAAACCCTAGTGCACCATACCTTGCATTATCTTAGGTTACTTGGGTGGTATTTAATGCAATAAAATTGGGAACGATTGCGCAAATATTTGAGCCTGAATAGGGTTTTTACTAGTAAAAATTGTGTAGAATTGTTTTAACCAAAGCCGTAGAACAGAGTAATGATCCTATCTAAAGAAAATCTACATCTTATTAATAAAGATATTGCAGTATTGCCTCAAACCAATACCCTCAATCTGCCAGAAAAAGTACTGCAATTTGGAACTGGTGTATTGCTTCGTGGACTTCCAGATTATTTTATCAATAAAGCAAATCAAGAAGGTGTGTTTAATGGAAGAGTTGCTATTGTAAAATCTACAAAAGGTGATACGGCTGAATTTGATTATCAAGATAGTCTCTATACCTTGTGTGTAAGAGGTTTAGAAAACGGCCAATTGGTTGAAGAAAATATTATATCTTCTGCTATTAGCAGAGTAATTGCCGCAGATCAAAACTGGGCAACTGTTTTAGAAATTGCTGAATCTAAAGATTTAAAAATTATTGTATCAAATACCACTGAAATAGGGATAGCATTAGTGAATGAAAGCATTGATCAACATCCTCCAAGTTCTTTTCCAGCTAAAGTTTTGGCGGTATTGTATCAGCGTTTTAAAACATTTAAGGGTTCAAAAGAAAGCGGTTTGATAATTGTTGCCACAGAGTTAATTCCAGATAATGGAACTAAACTTGGTTCAATTGTGTTACAGTTAGCACAATTGAACCAACTCGAAGCCGGTTTCATAGCTTGGCTGGCTACCGCAAATACTTTCTGCAACTCTTTAGTAGATAGAATTGTGCCAGGTAAGCCAGATGCAACTACATTAATTCAGCTTCAACAAGAATTAGGTTATACAGATCAGCTCTTATCAATAACCGAACCCTATAGACTTTGGGCCATAGAGGGCGATGAGAAAGTAAAAGAAATACTCGAATTTGCCAAGGTTGATGCAGGTGTTGTAATTGCAAAAGATATTGAGATTTATAGAGAATTAAAAGTGCGCTTGTTAAACGGTACGCATACCTTAAGCGCTGGTATTGCATTTTTACTTGGCATTGATACGGTAAAAAATGCAATGCAAAACGAACAGCTTAAAAAGTATGTCGAAGCGTTAATGGCTACAGAAATTAGTCCTGCAATACCTTATAAAGTAACAGAGAAACAAACATCTGATTTTTCGAAGACTGTGGTCGACCGTTTTGCTAACCCTTCAATCGAACATTTATGGCATAACATTACTTTTCAATACACCATGAAAATGAAGATTCGGATTTTACCTGTATTGACTAATTATTTTGCAATTTATGGTAAGGCTCCAGAACGCATTGCATTAGGCTTTGCCGCATATTTGTTGTTTATGAAAGTAGATAAACTCGAAAATGGCAAATATTATGGTATATTAAATGGGCAGTCTTATTTGATTAATGACGATAGTGCAGATTATTTTTATCAGCAACAAGCTAAAAATAATAAGAATTATGTTATTACCGTATTAAGTGATGTCGATTTCTGGAACTTAGATTTAAGTTCAATTCAAGGATTTATCGAATCAGTTAATGAGAAATACAATTTGATACAACGGGTAGGAATGGAAGCAAATTTAGGCTAGGTATGAGGCAGTTAATTTTAAAAGTTCATCCTAAAGATAATGTGTTGGTTGCATTGAGCGATTTAAAAGCTGGTCAAGCCGTTACATATCAGGGTAAAATATATACACTTGTGCACGATATTAATGCAAAGCACAAGTTTTATGAATACGATATGAACACTGGCGATGAGGTATTAATGTATGGAACGTTAGTGGGTAAAATACAATATCCGCTTAAATCGGGCTCATTAATGACTATCGATAATTTAAAACATGCTGCTGCTCCCTATGCCTACAGACCATCCCATTTCGAATGGCAAGCTCCAGATATTTCTAAATTTGAAGGCAGAACCTTTAATGGGTATCACAGGGCAGATGGGAAAGTTGGAACCGCAAATTATTGGTTGTTTATTCCGACTGTTTTTTGTGAAAATCGGAATTTAGATATTATTCGTGAAGCATTGCACAATGAACTAGGCTATGCGGTAACGGCAAAATATAAAACATATACGCACGAATTAGTAGAAGCATTTAAAAATGGAGTAGATATCTCATCATTAGAGGTGCCACTTTCTTTTGAAGGCGTAACGAAAAACAGACCATTTAATAACATAGATGGAATAAAGTTCTTAAATCACCAAGGTGGATGTGGTGGAATTAGGCAAGACGCTGCAGTTCTAAGTAAACTATTAGCAGCCTATGCAGACCATCCAAATGTTGCAGGGATTACGGTTTTGAGCTTAGGTTGTCAGAACTTACAAGTTCAAGATTTTACTAGAGATTTAAAAGAGAGGAACCCAAATTTCGACAAGCCGCTTTTTATTTTCGAACAGCAGCAATCACAAAGCGAAGAAAATATGATTGCTTTAGCCATTAAAAAAACATTTGAAGGTTTGGTCGAGGCAAATAAGATTGAACGTAAGCCTGCACCACTAAGCAGAATGAACGTAGGCGTTAAATGCGGCGGTAGTGATGGCTTTAGCGGTATCTCTGCAAATCCAGCTGTTGGCTATTGCTCAGATTTATTGGTAGCTTTGGGAGCAACAGTTTTATTGGCCGAATTTCCTGAACTTTGCGGTACCGAGCAAAATATCATAGATCGTACCAAAGATGAAGCTTCTGCAAAGAAATTTATCAGATTAATGAGTGCTTATAACCAAGCTGCAGAAAATGCAGGTTCAGGCTTTCACATGAATCCATCGCCAGGAAATATTAAGGATGGCTTAATTACTGATGCTATAAAAAGCAATGGAGCAGCTAAAAAAGGAGGTACGTCACCAATTATAGATGTATTAGATTATACTGAACCTGCTACAAAAAGTGGACTAAATTTAGTTTGCACCCCTGGAAATGATGTAGAAGCCACTACAGGTAAAACGGCAAGTGGTGCAACTTTGATTTTATTTACTACAGGATTGGGTACGCCAACTGGAAACCCAATTTGTCCGGTTATAAAAGTGTCTACAAATAATGCCTTAACCAAAAGGATGGGCGATATAATTGACATTAATACAGGCCCAATTATTGAAGGCGAAAAAACCATTGAAGAAATGGGTGAAGATATTTTAGAATATTGCATTAAAGCTGCTAGTGGAGAGGTAATTCCAAAAGCGGTATTATTAAATCAAGACGATTTTATTCCTTGGAAAAGAGGGGTATCGTTATAAAAGAAACGCGTTAGGCGATGAGCGATAAGCGTATTGAACGCTTCACGCTCAACGCCCCACGATAATATATTAAAAAACGTGATAAGCGTTTAGCGTAAAGCGTGTTGAACGCCCTTCGCTCCACGCCCCACGCCAAACTAAAAGAAATGAAAATCATACAACACGTACACTCAGAAGATTTTAAAACCTATCAGACTGATAAAATTAGAGATCGGTTTTTATTAGACGGCCTTAAAGAGCATAACAAAGCAAACTTTGTATATGCCCATTACGACCGCATGGTTACTGGATTAATTACCCCAACAACAGCTGCGGTAACTTTAGGTACTTACGATATTTTGCGCGCCGATTTCTTTTTAGAAAGAAGAGAAATGGGTGTAATTAATGTTGGTGGTGAAGGCACAATCACCGCCGATGGAAATAGTTACGATTTAGCAAAATTAGATTGTTTATACATGGGTAAAGGTGTAAAGGAAGTAGTATTTAGTAGCAAGAATGCGAATGATCCTGCTATTTTCTATGCTTTATCCGCTCCAGCACATGCAACTTATCCAACCACATTATTAAAACATGATGATGCATTTTCTGCTGTACTGGGCAGTGTTGAAACAGCGAATGAACGTAAAATAGCTAGGTATATCCATAAAGATGGGATACAAAGTTGCCAACTGGTAATGGGATTAACTATTCTTTCGAATGGAAGTGTTTGGAACACTATTCCACCACATACGCACGATCGCCGCATGGAAGTTTATTTCTACTTTGATGTAGATGAAGAACATCGTGTTTTCCACTACATGGGCGAACCACAAGAAACCCGCCACATTATTGTTGCTAACCATGAAGCGGTGTTATCACCGGTTTGGAGCATCCACGCAGGTAGCGGAACGAAAAATTATAGTTTTATTTGGGGCATGGCTGGCGAAAATTTAGACTATGCCGATATGGATACATTTGGAGTAAAAGAACTTAAATAAATAGTGTACAGCGTTCAGCGTTCGATACGCTTATCGCCTAACTCAATACATAATAATGGAACAATCATTTTCTTTAGAAGGTAAAGTAATCGTAGTAACTGGCGGAACAGGAATTTTAGGTAATTCGTTCGTAAATGCCATAGTTGAAGCAGGCGGTGCAGTAGGGATTTTAGGTAGAAACGCTGAAATCGCTAACGAAAGGGCCGATGCAATTAATAAAAAAGGAGGTAAAGCAATCGCGTTAATCGCAGATGCTATGGACGAAGGGCAATTGATTGCCGCCAGAGAAAAAATCATTGCTGCTTTTGGCAAAATAGACGGATTGGTAAATGCCGCCGGAGGGAATATGCCAGATGGGGTTTTACAACCAGAAGAAAGCATTTTTAGCATGAAAATGGACGGAATGAAAAAAGTGCTCGACCTTAACTTATGGGGAACACTTATTCCGACACAAATTTTTGGAGAGGCTATTGCCAATACAGGAAAAGGAAGTATTGTAAATATTTCTTCAATGAACTCTAAAAAAGCAGTAACCAAAGTTTTAGGCTATAACATGGGTAAAGCAGCGGTAGATTGCTATACCCAATGGTTTGCAGTAGAATTAGCTAATCGCTATGGCGATAAAATTAGGATGAATGCCTTGGCGCCTGGTTTTTTCTTAACAGAGCAAAATCGTAATTTATTAACCACACCAGATGGCGGATTTACACCTCGCGGGCAATCGGTAATTAAGCAAACTCCTTTTAAACGTTTTGGAGATCCTGATGAATTAAAAGGTGCACTGGTTTGGCTATTGAGTGATGCATCTCAGTTTGTAACTGGTGCGATGATTTGTGTAGATGGAGGGTTCTCTATTTTTAGTGGGGTTTAATCGGAATTGCGATCTAATTACTAAATACTAACTACTAAATACTATTAATAAGTGAAAAACTTTTTAGACGATAATTTTTTATTGCAAACCAAAACAGCTGAAGTACTGTATCACGAATTTGCAAAACACATGCCGATAATTGATTACCACAATCACTTGTTGCCTGATCAAATTGCTGCCGATAAAAACTTTGATAACATTACTCAAGTGTGGTTATACGGCGATCATTATAAATGGAGGGCAATGCGCGCAAATGGGGTTGATGAGTATTATATCACAGGTGCAGCATCAGACTGGGAGAAATTCGAAAAATGGGCTGAAACGGTTCCCTATACCCTAAGGAACCCACTATACCACTGGACTCATTTAGAGTTGCAACGTTATTTTGATGTTCACGAGGTTTTATCTTCCGCCAATGCGAGAAAAATATATGATGAATGTAATGCAAAACTGCAGACCAAGGAATACAGTGTACAAGGTTTATTGCGTAAAATGAATGTTAAAACCTTATGTACAACAGATGATCCTTTAGATAATTTGCAATATCATCAACAAATTAAAAATAGTGGTATAGAGTTAAAAGTTTTACCTGCATTTAGACCAGATAAGGCGATGAATGCCGATGATGTGCCAGGTTTAAATACTTATATCGATAAGTTGGCCGAGCTATTAGGAACTGCAATTCCAGATTATGATACCTATTTGTCGGCTTTAAAATCGCGTCATAATTACTTTGCAGAGAATGGTGCCTCGGTTTCTGATCATGGCTTAGAGCAAATTTATGCCGAAGATTATACCGAAGAAGAAGTAAAAGCTATTTTCTTGAAGATTAGAAATCATGAGGTGATTAATTTAGAAGAGAATTTGAAATTCAAATCAGCCCTGCTTTTCAATTTTGCTTTATGGCATCATGAAAAGGGTTGGGTACAACAATTTCATTTAGGCGCATTGCGTAATAATAACACACGCTTATTATCTTCTTTAGGGCCCGATACAGGTTTCGATTCGATTGGTGATTTTTCGCAAGGCAAGCAATTATCTAAATTCTTAAATAAATTAGATTTAGAGAATAAATTAGCCAAAACAATTCTATATAATTTAAACCCTGCCGATAATGAATTAATGGCTGCGATGATCGGTAATTATCAAGATGGAACCGTTGCCGGAAAAGTGCAATGGGGTTCTGGATGGTGGTTTTTGGATCAGAAAGATGGGATGACCAAACAAATAAATACCTTGTCGAATATGGGCTTATTAAGTCAGTTTGTTGGGATGTTAACCGATTCGAGAAGTTTCCTTTCTTTTCCACGTCATGAGTATTTTAGACGCATCTTATGCGATTTATTTGGTACGGATGTAGAAAATGGAGAAATTCCTTATAATAAAGAATGGTTAGGTAAGGTTATTCAAGACATTTGCTATCACAATGCAAAAACCTATTTCAACTTTTAACATGGGCAAAGTATTAAGTTTTGGTGAACTCTTATTGCGTATCTGCCCCGATGGAGATGGAGAATGGCTAGCGGAAAATAAATTGCCATTTTACATTGGCGGTGCCGAGTTAAATGTTGCCACCGCTTTGGCTTTATGGGATATTCCTTCTGCCTATTTTACCGCCTTACCAGAGAATTTCATTGCCGACCAGATTATTGGTTATATGGATGGATGTACTATTGATACCTCTAAGATTTATCATGGCGGCGATAGAATTGGTTTATATTATCTCCCAAAAGGAAAGGATTTAAAAAATGCCGGTGTAATATATGATCGTGCAAATTCTGCCTTTGCCGCGTTAAAAACCGATACAATTAATTGGGATAATGTTTTAGAAGGAATCAGTTGGTTCCATTTTAGCGCCATTTGTCCGGCGTTAACCCAAGATGCAGCCGACGTTTGTTTAGAAGCTATTAAAGCTGCAAGTGAGCGGGGGATTACGATATCAATCGATTTAAATTACCGTGCTAAATTATGGCAATATGGTAAACAACCTATAGAAATTATCCCAAAATTGGCAAAATATTGCGATTTAATTATGGGTAATATTTGGGCGGCAGAGAAGATGTTAGGAATAAGTTTGCCAGAGTATATACACGAAACAAGCGATAAAAACACTTACCTTGAGCAAGCAAAAACCACTTCAGAAGAGATTAAAAAGCAATACCCAAAATGTAAATGGATAGCCAATACTTTCCGCTTCGATTACAAACAAGGAATAAAATATTATACTGCTCTTTATACCGATACAGAGCTTTTAGTTTCGAAAGAGTATGTAGCCGAAAAGATTTTAGATAAAGTTGGAAGTGGAGATTGCTTTATGGCAGGTTTAATTTATGGATTTTATCAAAATAATAGTGCTTTAGCCACTTTAAATTTTGCAACAGCAGCAGCATTTAATAAATTATTTATACCAAGCGATTGTACAACAGCTACAGTTGCAGATGTTAATCAAACTTTAGCAGAACATGATTAAGAACAAAGAAACAGCGATAGTGGCAATTAGAGAACAAGGTTTGTTGCCACTTTTTTATTATGAAGATGCCGAAGTAAGTTTAGAGATAGTTCGTGCTTTATATAGAGGAGGTATTCGTGTTTTCGAATACACGAATAGAGGAAAGGCGGCATTAGGAAATTTTAAATTTTTAAAGGAAGCGTTAAAAACCGAAATGCAAGATTTGTTTTTGGGTATTGGAACCATTAAAAATACAAATGAGTTAAATGATTTCTTAGCGGCAGGGGCCGATTTTATAGTTTGCCCGGTTGTTGACCTGGAAGTTGGAAGATTAACGCATGAAGCAGGTTTATTGTGGATTCCTGGTTGCATGACACCAACAGAGATTAATATTGCGCATCAATATGGCGCAGGTATCATCAAATTATTCCCAGCAAATATTTTAGGGCCCGAATATTTGTCGTCCATTCGTGAGCTTTTCCAAGGTCAGCTATTTGTGCCAACTGGCGGAGTAGAAATTGATGAAGCCAATATCGACAGCTGGTTTAAAGCAGGGGTATGTGCAGTGGGAATGGGAAGTAAATTAGTAAGTAAAAAAATAATAGAAAATAGAGAATACGATAACTTGTTTTCATTGACCACGAAAGCATTAGAAATTATTAATAAAGTAAAACCAAATATCTAAACACCAACCAACTAAAAAACTAAATAATATGAACCAAGCCAAAATTGGCAACTATAGATGGACCATTTGTGCCCTTCTGTTTTTTGCCACAACCGTAAACTATTTAGATAGACAAGTTTTAAGTCTATTAAAACCCGTATTAGAAGAACAATTTGGGTGGTCGAATAGCGACTATGCAGATATTGCAGCAGTATTTCAATTTACATATGCCATTGCAATGCTCTTTGCTGGCAGATTTGTAGATAAATTAGGAACCAAATGGGGATATGGAATTGCCATTATTGTTTGGTCTATCGGTGCAGTAATTCATGCCTATTCTATTTCAATTGGTACTGGTGTTGCATCTGTTTTAACAAGCTTTGGAATTGCAGCTTTACCTGTTTCTATATTAGGTTTCATGTTTTCTAGAGCAGTTTTAGCGGTCGGAGAAGCTGGGAACTTTCCTGCAGCCATTAAAGCTACAGCAGAGTACCATCCAAAAAAAGAACGCTCGTTGGCAACTGGTATTTTCAATTCAGGTGCTAATGTAGGTGCTGTTTTAGCACCGCTCACGGTGCCATGGATTGCCGAACATTGGGGTTGGGAAAGAGCATTTGAGTTGGTTGGAGCAATTGGTTTTTTATGGTTGTTTTTTTGGTTAATTTTTTATGAATCTCCAGAAAAACAAAAGCGATTATCAGCTGCAGAACTTGCTTACATTAATAGTGATGAGGATGAGGTTGCAGATAAAGCAAATGTTGATAAAGTATCTTGGTTTAAGCTATTAACTTATAAACAAACTTGGGCATTTACTTTTGGGAAATTTATGACAGATGGTGTGTGGTGGTTTTTCTTGTTCTGGTTACCAGGCTATTTAAAAGACCAATACGGCATGACTGGTTCAGATATTGTGCTTCCACTTGCATTACTTTATAGTATGACAATGATTGGAAGTATTGGCGGTGGTTGGTTTCCAAAATATTTTGTAGATAAAGGATATCAGGTATATGACGCCAGGATGAAGGCTATGTTTGCCATAGCGCTTTTCCCATTGGTTGTTTTATTGGCGCAGCCCTTGGGTCATTATTCATTCTGGGTTCCCGTAATTTTTATAGGTATTGGTACTTCAGCACACCAAGCCTGGTCGGCGAATATATTTACAACAGTTTCAGATATGTTCCCGAAAAGAGCAATTGGTTCTGTGGTAGGTATTGGCGGGATGGCTGGCGGTATTGGTGGCGTTTTGGTTACCAAAATGGGTGGATGGATATTTGATAGCTATGCACACAAGGGAATTTCTGAGTCGTTCGCTAAATTTAACGAAATGGGAAATACTGGTTTTGTTAGTCAAATTACATCGATGGATTTAGCGAGCAAATATGGCGATAAGGTAAATTTAAATGTAATGGCTTTGAGTAAATTACCAGCAGAAGTTGCTGATAAGTTAAAAGCGGTTGATGCTTCACTATTTACACAGCTTTTAGAAATTCAAAAGCCACTGGTACAATCGAACATGACGGTAGCCTATACGATTATGTTCGCATTTTGCGCGGTAGCCTATTTAATCGCTTGGGCAGTCATGAAATCATTGGTTCCAAAATATAAAAAGATTACTGATCTATAGATTATGAGTTTTCAAGAACAATTAAATGAACTCTTTTTAACGGAAGAGCAGATTCCTACTGACTTTAAATTAGTAGAAGAAGTAAATCAGAGAGAATATTTATCAAACGGTGAAATGTTGCCCTGGAGCGGTGATGTTCATACTGTGCTTTCGCCTATTTGCATTAAAACAACTAACGGTTTACAGCGTAAAGTGATTGGCACGTACCCGTTATGTGATAAAGAAGAAGCAAATGCTGCCCTCGATGCTGCGGTAGCAGCGTATAACAACGGCAGGGGCGAATGGCCAACCATGAGTGTAGCACAACGCATAGAAAGGGTAGAGAAGTTTACGCACGAAATTATCGAGAAAAAACAAGAAGTAGTAAAATTGATTATGTGGGAAATCGGTAAAACATTTGCCGATTCAACTAAAGAATTCGACCGTACAATCGAATATATTCAGGCTACAATTGATGCGTTAAAAGATTTAGATCGCCAATCGTCTGGCTTTACCATTGAGCAAGGAATTATTGCTCAAATTCGTCGTTCGCCGCTTGGCGTAGTATTATGTATGGGACCATTTAATTACCCGTTAAATGAAACTTTTACGACTCTAATTCCAGCACTAATAATGGGGAATACTATTTTGTTTAAACCACCTAAACATGGTACATTATTGTTTTACCCACTTTTAGAAGCATTTAAAAATTGTTTTCCAAAAGGTGTGGTGAATACCATTTATGGTCGTGGAAATAAAATTATTCCAGGATTAATGGAGTCGGGTAAAATTAATGTGTTAACCTTAATAGGTTCTAGTAAAGTAGCTAATGAGTTAAAGAAAATGCACCCTAAAGTAAATCGTTTGCGTGCTATTTTAGGATTAGATGCTAAAAATGCAGCAATTATTACAGCAAAGGCCGATTTAAAGCTAGCAGTTCAAGAAACTGTTTTGGGCTCTTTATCTTTTAATGGCCAGCGTTGTACTGCTTTAAAGATTATTTTTGTTCATCGGAGCTTGGCGGATGAATTTTTGATACAACTTTCTGAAGCGGTAAGTAAATTAAAATTTGGAATGCCTTGGGTGAGTGGAGTTTCATTAACACCTTTGCCCGAACCTCACAAGCCAGCATATTTAAAAGAATGTTTAGATGATGCCATTGCTAAAGGTGCTAAAATTATGAACGAAAATGGAGGTGCTACAAACGAATCTTTTGTTTTTCCGGCGGTAGTGTACCCTGTTAATGCAAAAATGAAATTGTATACCGAAGAACAATTTGGCCCGGTTGTACCTGTAGTGCCCTTTGATGATTTGGAAGAAACGATTACCTATTTAATAGAATCTACTCACGGACAGCAAGTAAGTATTTTTAGTAACGACGACGATGAAATTGCCGCTTTGATAGATCCTTTGGTAAATCAAGTTAGTCGTGTAAATATTAATTGCCAATGTCAGCGCGGACCAGATGTATTTCCCTTTACCGGCAGAAAAGATAGTGCCGAAGGAACATTATCTGTTGTAGATGCTTTACGCTCATTCTCTATTCGCTCTTTAGTGGCAACAAAACTTAATGATAATAACAAGCATCTTTTGAACGAAATTATTGATAGTCGTAGTTCTAACTTTTTAAGTACTAAGTACTTATTCTAATTATCTTGCATAGATATTTAATTGTGATGTAAGATTTAATTCGTCACAATTACACTACAGTTAAAAAAGAAAGTATAAAACTTTCTTTTTTTAATAATATTAGTTACATTTGAGCTTACCCTTTCGGGGGTATGTTTTTCATAGGTAGATGTAGGGTCAGAAACATTGTTTCTGGCCCTTTTTTGTGTCATGCTATATTAGATTACTTTAGTGAGTTTCTAACTCTCTTTCTATATTTGTAGAATCATGGCTAACAAAAAGAAAATTATCATTGCCATAACTGGGGCCAGTGGCTCTGTTTATGCCAAATTGTTATTGGATAACCTCCTAAAACTTTCTAATCAAATTGATAAAGTGGGTATAGTGATGTCTGATAATGCGAGAGAAGTATGGCGTTTTGAGCTGGGTAATGAAGAGTATAACCAATATCCATTCACCTTTTATTCAAAGATGGATTTTAATGCCCCTTTTGCTTCTGGTTCTGCTAAATACGACACCATGATTATTGTGCCATGTTCTATGGGAACATTGGGGCGAATTGCACATGGTATTTCTAATGATTTGATTTCGCGAGCAGCAGACGTAATTTTAAAAGAACGTCGAAAATTAATTGCTGTAGTGCGAGATACACCATTTAGTCTCATTCATATCAATAATATGAAAACAGTTACCGAGGCAGGCGGGATTATTTGTCCGGCCAATCCTTCTTTTTATAGTATTCCGAAAACAATTGAAGAAGTTGCTCAAACTGTAGTGAGCAGAATAATTGATTTAGCAGGCTTGGAGCAAGATAGTTATCGCTGGAACGAGGAATAAATTTACTGGTTCGCTGTTCATTTGTCAAGTGAACACCACATCTCCATACGGATATCTCAATACGCGCATCTCATATCTCAATACTCGCATCAAATCCTTATCTTTGCACTTCGATGAAAAAAGTTGCATTTTATACACTTGGCTGTAAGCTAAATTTTTCGGAAACCTCTACCATTGGACGTCTTTTTACCGATGCAGGCTATGCCGTGGTCGAATTTACCGATGCTGCCGATGTATATGTAATTAATACCTGTTCTGTAACCGAGCATGCCGATAAAAAATGCCGAAAAGTAGTTAAAGAAGCTTTAAAGTATTCTCCAAATGCGTATGTAACCATTGTTGGATGCTATGCGCAGTTAAAACCAACAGAAATTGCCGAAATAGAAGGGGTAGATATGGTTTTAGGTGCAGCAGAGAAATTCAGGATTGTAGAGTATATTTCTGATTTAACTAAAAATCCTAAAGCAATAGTTCATCAACAAAATATTGAAAAGGTAAATCATAATTTTATTGCCGCGTATTCTATCGGCGATAGAACCCGTACCTTTTTAAAAGTACAAGATGGTTGTGATTATCCCTGTACCTATTGTACCATCCCTTTGGCCCGAGGCGGAAGTAGGAGCGATACCATCGAAAATGTAGTAAATCGTGCAACTCAAATAGCAGCTAGTGGTGTAAAAGAAATTGTACTTACAGGTGTAAACCTTGGCGATTTTGGAATTCGTGATGGTAAAAGACAAGACAAATTTTTTGATTTAGTTAGGGCGTTAGACGAAGTTGAAGGCATCGAGCGCATACGGATTTCATCTATTGAGCCAAACTTACTAAGTAATGAAATTATAGAGTTTGTAGCTACCTCTAAGCGATTTGTCCCTCATTTTCATATTCCATTACAATCGGGTTCAGATAAAATTTTGGGTTTAATGAAAAGACGCTACCAAAGGGCACTATATACCGAGCGTGTAGCTAAAATAAAAGAAGTGATGCCGAATTGCTGTATTGGGGTTGATATAATTGTTGGCTTCCCTGGCGAAACACACGAAGATTTTTTAGAGACCTATCAGTTCTTAAATGAATTAAATATTTCGTATCTCCATGTTTTTACCTACTCAGAACGCGAGCAAACTGAAGCAGCAACAATGAAGGGAAAAGTAACAGGCAGTACCCGTTTCGATCGTAATAAAATGCTTCACATCCTCTCTGATAAAAAAAGAAGAGCCTTTTATGAGTCTCAAATCGGAAGCGAAGCCCAAGTGCTATTTGAAGATGATCAGAAAAATGGATTTATGCACGGCTTTACCAAGAACTATGTTAAGGTGAAAGCAAAATACGACCCTGTAATGGTTAATGAACTTAAAAATGTGAAATTAACCGCTTTATTGGCAGATGGAGAAGTTGAAGTTATGGAGTTAGATACGATTTATTCCCATTAATAATTTTCCTATCTTAGCCTAAACTTTTTTACCATGTTTCCTACCGTTTCCCATTTTCTAAATTATCTTTTTGGCATCGATTTGCCACTTCCATTTAACACTTTTGGTGTTTTTGTTGCTTTGGCATTTGTTGCTGGTTATTGGGCCTTTTCTGAAGAAGCTAAAAGGAAAGAAGCTTTAGGGATCATAAAACCTACCCTCAGAAAGGTTATCATTGGAGAGCCTGCAAGTGCGATTGGCTTATTCACTAATGCTTTTTTTGGCTTCTTGGTCGGCTATAAACTAATTTATGCTCTTTTAAATTATAAGCTTTTTGTAAGTGATTCGCAATTGGTTTTGCTCTCCGGAAAAGGAAATATTTTCGGTGGTTTAGCCTTAGCTGCACTATTTGCCTATTGGGAATATAAAGAGAAAGAAAAAGCCAAATTACCTAAACCAAAAACGGTAGAAGTATCTGTTCGTCCACACGAGTTAATGAGTACACTTATTGTTTGGGCAGCAGTTTGGGGCTTTTTAGGTGCAAAAATTTTCGATAACTTAGAGCATTGGGATACGTTTATTCAAGATCCAATTGGTGGCTTGCTATCTTTTAGTGGCTTAACATTTTATGGCGGATTAATTTGCGGCGGTGCTGCAGTACTTTATATCGCTCGCAAAAATGGAATTAAGCCTTTACATATGCTCGATATTGGCGGACCGGGAATGATGCTGGCCTATAGCGTGGGTAGGATAGGATGTCACTTATCTGGTGATGGCGATTGGGGTATCGTAAATTTAAATCCTAAACCGTTTAACTGGCTTCCTGATTGGCTGTGGGCATACAACTATCCTAATAACGTAGCAAATGAAGGCGTGCCAATTGCAGATTGTGTAGGCAAATTTTGTAATGTATTGCCACAACCCGTGTATCCAACACCACTATACGAAGTAATTGCCGCTTTCCTTATCTTTTTAGTACTTTGGAAAATTCGCCACCGTATTAAATTGCCAGGTATGATGTTTGGTATCTACTTAATGTTTAATGGTGTAGAGCGGTTTTTAGTCGAACTTATCCGAGTAAACTCAAAATATACGGTTGCAGGAGTTCCATTTACCCAGGCCGAGCTTATTTCGACACTATTATTTATCTGCGGATTGTTATTGGTTATATTTTCTATCAAAAACAAAGAGAAGCACGCCAATTATTAAGTTATGATGAATTACGAATTGCTTTGTTCAAAAGTAATTTCCATTGCTCGCTTAACAGGGAATTTTATCCGTAAAGAAGCCATGGCATTCGATGCAAATGCCATTGAATATAAAGGTTTAAATGATTTAGTTTCTTATGTTGATAAGCAAGCAGAGAAACAATTGGTTAGAAATTTAACTAAAGTTTTACCAGAAGCTGGATTTATTACCGAAGAGGAAACTGTTAATAGCGTTGGTAAAACATACACCTGGATTATTGATCCATTAGACGGGACTACTAATTTTATTCATGGAATTCCAACGTATTCAATTAGTATTGCTTTATATGAAGAAAATGAACCTGTAATAGGTGTGGTTTATGAAATTAATAGAGGCGAAATGTTTTCCACCTATAGAGGGGGTGCGGCATACCTTAATCTTAAAGAAATTAGGGTTTCTTCTAATGCTAACCTCTCTCAAAGTTTATTAGCTACAGGTTTTCCATACTATCAATTCGAAAAACAACCACAATACATTCAGCTTTTTACCGAAATGATGCAGAAGTGCCACGGATTAAGGCGAATTGGCTCTGCAGCGGTAGATTTGGCCTATGTTGCGTGCGGGCGATTTGAAGGCTACTTCGAGTATAACCTCAATGCCTATGACGTAGCAGCTGGTGCCTACCTTGTTCAACAAGCTGGTGGAACGATTCTAAATTTTTCTGGCGGTGCCGAATTTTTAGAAACCAGAGAGATATTGGCCACTAATGGTTTGGTTACCGACGAGATTTTAGATACGATTAAGAAGTATTTTTAAGAATTTCCTTATATTCTCCAATTAAACAAACGTCATTATTTCATATAAAACAAAAAAGTCGTAACCAACGCTACGACTTATATCTTCTAATGAACTAATAAACTGCCTAAAGTGCTTCCGACACTACTTCCTTAACCTCAGGTACCATGCGTTGCAATAAGTTCTGAATACCCGATTTTAAGGTAATGGTACTCGACGGACAACCACTGCAACTTCCTCTTAGCTCTACTGTTACTACACCCTCATCAAATGATTTATAAGATATTGCACCGCCATCTTGCTCTACTGCAGGACGAACATAGTCGTGCAAAATTTGTTGAATTTTAATTTCAAGATCACTGCCTTCAAAAGCAGGAGCCTCATCGCTGCTATTGTCTTTTATTTTAAGCTCAGATTCTACAGCTCCCTTTACAAATTCTTTTAAAATAGCCTCAATATCTGCCCATTCTGCATCTTCAGTTTTAGTAATAGTTACAAAATTGCTGGCAAAGAAAACGCCATTCACAAAATTAAACTTGAACAATTCATTCGCAAAAGGAGAATGCTCAGCACTTTCTTTAGTTGCAAAATCCTCACTACCATTAATTAAAAGTTTATTAACCATAAACTTCATTGTAGCTGGATTCGGTGTTTGTTCTGTATATACGTTAATTGTCATGTCTGTAATATTATGCTACAAAAATAATTAATTCTAACAGCTATTGTTGTCTATTTTAGGTCATTTTGAGTATAGAAGTTTTTCATCATCCGATGAGCATAAGCGTAATGCCGGCCCTCATCGGATGAGGGATTCCGTACTAAAACACCCCGGTATAATTAAATGGAGTAATCATTTTTAACTCTGCTTTAATTTGCTCGTTCACATCTAATTCATCAATAAAAGCGGCCATAGTTAGTGCTGTAATTTTTGTATTTGTACGTGTTAATGCCTTTAAAGCTTCATAAGGATTTGGGTAGGCTTCTCTTCTCAACACCGTTTGGATCGCCTCTGCAACAACAGCCCAATTGTTCTCTAAATCGGCTTCAATGGCTTCGTTATTTAGGATAATTTTATTTAACCCTTTTAAGGTAGAACTTATCGAAATAACTGTATGTGCCATCGGTACGCCAATATTTCGGAGCACTGTTGAATCGGTCAAATCTCTTTGTAAACGAGAAATAGGAAGCTTTGCAGCGAAAAATTCGAACAATGCATTCGCTAGTCCAGCATTTCCTTCAGCATTTTCAAAATCGATCGGGTTTACTTTATGTGGCATGGCCGATGAACCTACTTCACCCGCTTTAATTTTTTGTTTAAAATAATTTTTAGATATATATGCCCAAATGTCGCGATCAAGATCAATTATGATATTGTTAATCCGCTTTAAAGCATCGCACTGTGCTGCAAATTGATCGTAGTGTTCAATTTGAGTAGTATACTGCGCACGTTTTAAACCAAGTATTTCATTCACAAAGTGATTAGAGAAATTAACCCAATTGGTTGATGGGTAAGCAATATGATGTGCGTTAAAATTCCCAGTTGCACCGCCAAACTTTGCACTATTCGGTATGTTTTTAAGGTTCTCGAGTTGAATACTCAATCGCTCGGCAAAAACTAAAAATTCTTTACCCAACTTAGTAGGAGAGGCCGGTTGCCCGTGTGTATGCGCCAATAAAGGAACGTTTTCCCATTCTTTTGCCAATGCATTTATTTTTTCAATAAGTTCAGCAATTGCTGGATAATACACCTCTTCCAAGCCTAATTTAAAGGTGTATGGTATGGCTGTATTGTTTATATCTTGAGAAGTTAAACCAAAATGGATAAATTCCTTAAAAGGTTGAAGATTTAACGAGTCGAATTTTGTTTTGATAAAATATTCAACCGCTTTCACATCATGATTGGTAATGCTTTCGGTATCCTTAACCTGTTGTGCATCAGTATCGGTAAAAGCGTTGTAAATAGCCCTTAAATTTGGATATACCGCAGTGTCAAAATTCTCAAGACCAGGGATTTTAGCCTCGCAAAGCGCAATAAAATACTCGATCTCTATAAATATTCGATATTTGATTAATGCAGATTCAGAAAAATAATCGGCGAGTTTAGCAGTTGTTTTTCTGTAGCGACCATCAACTGGAGATATGGCCTGAAGCGGAGATAAATTCATTTGAACTTTGAAATTGATATTTCCGCAAAGTTAGGTATTTAAGGGGGATAAAAAAACCAGTAATCAAGAGATGGTATAAAAGGAGAATATATTGAGGATAAAGCCTAGAAGAAAGGTGGATAACAGGTGTTACCTTGGACTTGCATTGGATTTGGGTTGGACTTGAGTTGGACTTGAGTTGGACTTGGATTGGATCTGTAATGACTTGAAAATAAGCATAAATCAAAAAAGTCCCGATTTACATCGAGACTTTTTTGTAAGTTTTGCTTTTGACTAGTGTTTAGTTGTATCAGCAGCTGTAGTATCAACAGCAACAGTAGTATCAGTACCGTTAGTGTCAACAGCCATTGTAGTATCAGCTGCAGTTGTATCAGCACCTTCTGCTTTTTTCTCTGAGTTACAAGCTGCTACTGATAAAGATAATGCTAAAGCTAAAAAGCCAAATTTAAATAAGTTTTTCATTCTAATTTTCTGTTTAAATAATTAATTAATTTTACTTGTTAATACTGCAAAGTTAAAAAGGTAACCCGTATTTGTGAAAAAAAGTTAAGATTATTTTTTAATTGTCCGATTGGATATAATCAGGGTTGTTTTTCAATGAGAAATTTGTCGTATTTTGCACCAAAAATAGGAAAAAGAAAGAGTTTATATATTTTTTTTCTAATTATTGGGTTACCATTCACATTTAAATGTATTAATTGGTGAGTATTAAGTTAAGCAGTTCAATTCCAACAGATAGAGAAGTAGTATTAGGTATACTTAATAACTCAGAAGAAGCACTTAATAAGTTGTATTTGGGCTATTTTCCGATGGTTTTGCAATTTATTCTGAACAATAGTGGCGATGAGGCGGATGCTAAAGATGTGTATCAAGAAGCGATTATTGTTTTGTATGATAAGATAAAGAGTGGCAATTTTGAATTAAGTAGTAAGCTTAAAACATATTTGTACTCGGTAAGTAGGCGTATTTGGTTAAAGAAACTTGCACAGCAAAGTAAAAAATCAAATAATATAGCCGATTTTGAAGATGTATTGGCTGTTGATGAAGATTTTGAGCGGCATGAAGAAAAAGATCAACAATTTGATCAAATGAAAAAGGCCCTAGATAATTTGGGCGAACCTTGCAAAACGATTATTCAGGATTTTTATATCCATAATTTATCGATGCAAGATATTTGTGAAAAGTTTGGTTATACCAATACAGATAATGCAAAAACACAAAAATATAAGTGTTTACAACGGTTAAAGAAGTTATTTTTTCAATCTTAAAATGAACAACGAGATCCAGTTAGAATCTATAATTGAAGATTACTTAAACGGTAAGCTAAGTGAAGCTGAGGTAGCCGCTTTTGAGCAATTGCGCAACAATGATCCAATTATTGATCATAAGGTTGTTGCCCATAAAGTATTTTTAGAATCAATGCATCAATATGCTAATGTTTTGGCATTGAAGGTGCAAATGGATGCTGCCCATAACCAAATTGATGTAGCTGCAATTAGCGCTAAAGTTAAACCGCATTCTTCAAAAATTGTTAGAATTTGGCGTAGTAATAAATCCGCTATCGCCATCGCAGCTTCATTTATACTAATGGTTAGTGTAGTGCTATTATCTTATCAAAGCAAAACTAAACAAGAAGGCGAATTGCAATTATTGGATAGAAAAGTTTCTCAACTTAATCAGTCTCAGAACAATATCATTAGAGTAATTACAAACGATGCGCAAAAAGCAAATCGAACACCTGCTAAGTTTGGGGGAACTGGCTTTGCCATTTCAAGCAATGGTTATATTTTAACCAATTATCATGTAATAAAGGATGCTGATTCTTTATATATACAAAATAGCAAAGGGGTATCTTTTAAAGTAAAGAAATTTTATACTGACCCGGTTAATGATATTGCCATCTTAAAAGTCACAGACTTATCTTTCGAAAACCTCGGCGCAGTGCCTTATAGTATTAAGGGAACTAGCGCAGGAATTGGTGAGGCAGTTTATACCTTAGGCTATCCGAAAGATGACGTGGTGCTAGGTGATGGATATGTAAGTTCCAAAACCGGAATAAATGGAGATACATTAGCTTATCAAGTTGCTATTCCAGTAAACCCCGGTAACAGTGGTGGTCCCTTACTAGATAATAATGGAAATATTGTTGGTGTAATTAACGGTAAAGAAAGTAAAACAGATGGGGCGGCTTTTGCTGTGAAATCACGTTATATTATCGAGGCCTTAAATGCTATTCCTCAAGATTCGTTAAGTAAAAGGGTGGGGTATGGGAAAAGAAGTGTATTACAAGGTTTAAAAAGACACAAACAAGTCGAAAAAATTCAAGATTATGTTTTTATGATTAAAGTATATAATTAATAGTAAATAACTAAATTTGAGAACCCCGTTGCCTATTAGCTTCGGGGTTTTTGTTTTTTAACAACTATGCTCATCGGATGAGGAATAGCACGGTGCACATACTCATCCGATGAGCATTTACATCCGATGAGCATTTAATTTTTTTGAATACTTATGGAATTTGGACGCGTTGAACCTTCAGAAATAAAAGAAATTGATTTTACTTTACCACAGGATGGTGATCAAGCAGCAATTACATTTAAACAAACAAAACCTAAAGTAGCCCCATCTTTTTATGTGGGTTGCGCCAAATGGGGTAGGAAAGAATGGGTAGGCCTTATTTATCCAGATAAAACGAAAGAAAAGGATTTTTTAGGCTCTTATGCTAAGCATTTTAATTCGATAGAGCTTAACGCTGTTTTTTATAGTATCCCTAAAGAAGATCAAATTTTGAAATGGAAGGCTATGGTAGAAGAAAATACGAACAATGATTTTATTTTTTGCCCGAAATTTTCGAGAACAATCACACACATCAAACGATTAAATAATGCAGAAGTAGAAACTGATCTTTATTTAAAGGCTATTGCTGCTTTTGGAAAACAACTTGGGCCATCCTTTTTGCAGGTAAGCGATAATTTTGGGCCAAAAAATTTAACTGTTTTAGAACGTTATTTGGAAAAATTACCAACAGATTTTAAGGTATTTGTAGAAGTTAGACATCAAGATTGGTTTAAAGATGCTACAGCACGAAAAGATTTGTTCGAAATGCTTGCTAAACTAGGTAAGGGGGCTGCCATTACCGATGCAAGCGGAAGAAGAGATTGCCTGCACATGGAGCTAACCACACCCGAAGCATTCATTCGTTTTGTTGGAAATGGGGGTGCATTTTTAGATTCTGATAAAGCGCGTGTTGATGAATGGGTAATTCGAATTAAGCAATGGTTAGGTCAAGGATTGGAAAAGGTTTACTTTTTTCTGCACCAACATGATGAAGCCGATACCCCATTAATTGCCAATTATACCATCGAACAGTTTAATAAACATTTGGGGAGCCATCTCAATCGAATTGATTTTATAAATAAGCAAGGCGGATTATTTTAGTTTATTCGTAACTTGTATCATATTTAATTTTTCACATTTTAATAAAAAACACCATGAGTTTAAGAATTGGAGATACCGCACCGAACTTTAAAGCTATAACATCTATCGGAGAGATAGATTTTTATGAATATTTGGGAGATAGCTGGGGCGTTTTGTTTTCGCATCCGGCTGATTATACTCCTGTTTGTACCACAGAATTGGGTAAAACAGCATCATTAAAACCTGAATTTGATCAACGAAATGTAAAAGTTTTAGCACTCAGTGTCGATTCTGCCGAATCACACAAAGGGTGGATTAGCGATATAAATGAAACCCAAAATACTAACGTAGAGTTTCCAATTATTGCAGATCAGGATAAGAAAATTGCCGATATGTATGATATGATTCATCCAAATGCTTCAGAAACAATGACCGTTCGCTCGTTATTTGTGATTTCTCCTGATAAAAAGGTGAAGCTAATGATCACCTATCCCGCATCTACGGGACGTAATTTTGTTGAGGTGCTAAGAGTGATCGATTCATTACAACTAACTGCAAAATATAGTGTGGCCACGCCTGCTGATTGGAAAGATGGTGAAGATGTTATTGTAATGAATAGCATTAAAACAGAAGATATACCTGATAAATTTCCGAAGGGACATACCGTAATTAAGCCCTACTTAAGAACTACACCTCAACCTAACAAGTAATTAAAACTAAATTTATCTTAAAGTGTTTATCTTAGAACTTAATTAACTAAAACGAACAAACAATTATTAATTTTTATGAATACTGGTAAAGTAAAATGGTTTAATACTGAAAAAGGTTATGGATTTATCATCTATAATGGCGCTAAAGAAATTTTTGTTCACTTTAAAGATGTGATCGGAGGCATTGAAGGGATTAAGGAAGGAGATGATGTCGAATTTGAAGTTACAGAGGGGAAAAAGGGGCCACAAGCGATAAACGTAAAGAAAGTTTAAACGTAGTGCTTGCCACAATTTTTTGAAGGCAAGCGCTACGCTTTATACTATAACACTAAAAATAACGCAATGTATCGTAATTTTTAAGCTGTTCTTTTATTACTTTATTTAACTTCTTTTGTTCAAAATATTCGGTGGTACGATCTAATTGCTGAAGCACAAAAAAGCCTACCTGTAAGTCGTTAATTAGCGTTTGTTGTTGCTCTGGTTTAATAGATGCGATATAATCAAATTCGGCCGCAATAAAAGCAGATGTAGCCTCTGTAATTTGATTGGCTTTACTAAGATTTCCTAATGAATATAAATTTTGAACCAAACCTATTTTATTCAACGTATCTGATAACGAGGAATTTTGAAGCGGTATAGCAGCAAGCGTTCTTTCCATTACCTCTTTAGCCATTTTAATTTTGTTTTCTCGAACAAGATTTTTGGTTAGGGTATTGGCAAAAGATAATGTGCCTTGCATTACGCGCCTACTTTCTGGGTCTAAATATTTAGCGGTTTTAAAACCTCCTAATTCAAACTCCTTTACGTAATGCTTGTAAGCTAAATTAGTATTAGTTTGCTCTGTTTTACTAAAATCTTCTGCTAAAGAAGGCTTAAGTGGTAATAAACGATAGGCATACCCTTCTAAGTACAAATATTTATCCAATCCAATATAAGTGTCTTCCGATACTGAAGCAGCAAAATAAACTGGTCTTTTCCAATTATTGTGAACTAAGATATCGAACATGGCCAAGTCGGATTTTAAAACATAGTTTTTCTGAAAGCTCCATTCTAACTGATTGGCGATCTTATCTCTATCTGTTGCATCGATAGTTTTGGTCGCAATAATTTGATCCGGATTTATACTCATTTTTAAGTTTCGAGTAGGCATAAAGTTTTCAAAACTACCATCGCGCATTTCAATTTTATCATCTTTATTGTCAGAAGTTAGCACGGCAAGTAACTCACTTAATTCTACACTATCTTTAATCCCATAATCGTAATAGGTTAAATAATCGCGTGTTCCATCTTTGTATTGTTCATTTCGCATAGCTATAGGCAAAGCGGCTGATTTATACTGTTGCCTTTTCATTTGATCGATATACGATTCGGAGGATAGAAATTGAAGATTTACTACCCTAACATCAGTTCGAATTCCCTCTACTTCCTGTGCATACCATAGTGGATAGGTATCATTATCTGCATTGGTAAATAGTATTGCATTTGGTTCGCAGCTGTTCAAATAGTTTTTGGCCATTTCTAAGGCAGTTGTTTTGTTGCTACGATCATGATCGTCCCAACCTCTTATCGCCATTAATGCAGGTGCAGCCAAACAAAGTACAGTAACCAAAGCAAGACTTAATTTTTGGTACTTATATTTAGCCATAAATTCTTTTAAAGCCAATACACTTAAACCAATTACGATGGCAAATGCATAGAATGAACCAACATATGCATAATCACGCTCTCGTACTTGCAATGGATCTTGGTTAATGTATAAAATAATTGCAATACCCGTGCAAAAGAATAATGTAATTACAGCTAAAGCATCTTTTCTATTTTTTCGCCATAAATACACTAATCCTATCATCCCGAGTATAAAAGGCAATCCATAAAAGAGATTATAGCCTTTGTTTTCGATTATGCTTGGTGGCAATTTGCTTTGATTGCCTAAATTCATTGCGTCGATAGGTTTAATACCCGAAAGCCAATTGCCCTCTGTAATATTTCCTTGTCCTTGTATATCATTTTGTCGACCAATAAAATTCCATGAAAAATAACGCCAATACATAAAACCTAATTGATAACTCGTAAAAAAGTTAAAGTTCTTCCAAAAAGAAGGGGTTTCTCCTTCAGAGAGATTCATCCAATTTTTATAAAATTTAACGTGTTCTGGTTTATCACTAAATGTTCTGGGAAATAAAGTATTTTTATCATAAATGCGTTGATAACTTTTCCCATTCAACTCGTATTTATCTTGCCCTCTACGATAGGTTGAGCCGGTTTCCTTAACATCTATAGGATTTGAATTAAAAAATTGTCCGTATAATAAAGGTTTGTCGCCATATTGCGTGCGACTTAAATAAGAAAATAACGAGAGCGGTGTATCGGGACTAGAAAGATTGATAAAGGGCTTTGCATTTGCTCTAATAATGATCATGAAATATGAACTGTACCCAAACAGTACAAATGTTAGGCAGATTAAGCCTAAGTTTAAGTGATACTTTGCCTTTTTTATACTATATATAATGCCATAAGCGATTGCTCCAGATGTTAACGCTACAAAAACTAATGCGCCCGAACCAAAGCTTAAACCAAGTGTATTTACAAAGAAGAAGTCGAGTTTTGCCGCAAAAAGTACAAAATATTGAATAATACCAAATTGAACCAGCCCCAATAAAAAGCAACCAATTAAAAATGCTTTAACCGTTCCCCAAATTGTAGTTTGAGCAGTTTTTCTGAAATAATAAATTAGGGCAATTGCAGGAATAGCTAATAAACTTAATAGATGTATGCTGATAGAAAGACCAACCATAAAGGAGATAAATACCAGCCATTTATCATTCATCTTATGTTCCCATTTTAAGATCGCCCAAAAAACGATGGCCGTGCATAGGGTTGATATGGCATAAACTTCGGCTTCAACCGCCGAAAACCAAAAGGTGTCTGAAAATGTATAGGCCAATGCCCCAACAGTACCTGCCGAAATAATGCTCCAAAAATTAAGAGAAGTAAGTTCCTCTTTTGGCTTTTTAATAATTTTTAACCCAATGGCATTAATGGTCCAAAATAAGAACATCACAGTAGCAGCACTGGTAATTACAGATAAAAAGTTAACCCAATAAGCTATTTTGCTGGTATCACCTGCGGCAAATAATGAAAACAAATTGCCAATCATTAAGAAAAATGGAGCCCCAGGTTGATGGCCTACTTCTAATTTAAATGCGGCAGCTATAAATTCTCCGCAGTCCCAAAAACTTAGGGTAGGCTCCATGCAAAGCCAGTAAATGAGTGTAGCAAAAGCAAAAATACCAAAGCCAATTCTGGTATTTAAAAGGTCAAATTTCTTCATGTGATTAGTTTAGGTTCTAATCAAAAATAAAGTATTGGCTAACAATGAGTTGTTAAAAGACGTTAAAGAATGTTAAAATTTAGCGATGCGAGTTGAGAGTATAAGCATGATGTTTATACTCATCGGATGAGAATTAATAATGCTGAATAATTTTCGCCTTAATTACCAAATAACCATTGCTATTTTGCGTGAAAATGATAAAATCATCATGATTTGGGACTATTTTGTATTTTTTCACTAAGTTTTCGGCCTTTTCTGGGAAATTTCTAACAATTACATTTCCGACTAGCGTTTTATCTTTTTTTAGCTGGTTTAAGGTCAAAATAGATCTGACTTCAAAAATCCGCCCTAAAAAATCCGATTTTATCTCCTCACTAAAATAGAGCTGAGTATGTTGATGCAATTTTTGAAGTTCGAAATACTCGGCAATAAAATTAAAAGCACCGCTTTTTAAAAGTGCAACATCGGGTTCGTAAAGATATCCAGTAGGCTCAGTTGTTGCAATAGCTACCTTGGTTTGTAAAGAACTTAATTTAAAGGAGAAAGTTTTGTGTGTTTCATTAAGTGTAACGCAAACAATTTTCGTTTCTGAAACACTATCGCGATCAATAATCCAAAGTAATTCTTTGCATTCATTTTTAACACTAACAATATGGATTTCAGTAACATTCTGTAGTTCAGCAATGCCGGCACTAATATCTAGCAGTGGGGCAGTTTTAATAATAATTCGCTTTGCCTTTGCAAGAAAAAGTGCTAAATGCGTTGTTACATCGGGTGTACAATCTTTCAGTTTAAATACTTTACTACTCCCACTTCGGCGTGCCGGATCAATGTATAAGGTATCAATTAGGAAACCATTATTTTTTACCACTTCAATTCCATCCTCAGCTAAACATTCGATATTATCAGCACCCAAAAATTTCGCATTACTTGCCGATATTGCCGATAATGTAGCATCAATCTCGCAACTTATAACTTTTTGTGCTTTTTTAGCAAAGAAGAAACTGTCTACGCCAAAACCAGCGGTTACATCAATTACAGTATTTCCAATCAGTAAATTGGCTTTATACGCAGCGGTTTGTTCAGATGAGCATTGTTCGATAGAAAGTAGCGGTGGATAGTAAATATAATCCTGATAATACCAAGTAGGTAGTTTGTGCACGGATTTTTTTTTAGCAGCAATCTGACCGGCCAACTCCATCGAACTTACCCCTTCAAATACAGGTTTTGCCAACGCAATTTTGTTTACATCGTCTTTAATATGAGTTTTAATGTATTCCTGTACTTCTGGGACTAAGATGTTTTTGTTCATTGGTTTAGCGTGGGGCGTTTGACGCTGAGCGTTCAAGGTCCCAAAATCAAGGTTTAAAAAGACTAATAATCTTAAAGGTAAGCGAAATCATTAAGCATCCAAAACGCTCAGCGCCTAACACTTAACGCTCAACCTTTCTCCTTCATCACAATCTGGCACGTATGTCTACTTTTTACCTCTAATAGTACATCTTTATTAACGATAACGCGATCAATTGTATTTTGATTATAATAACGTATCGTAACCAATTCTAATCCCTTATTGTATTTTACCTTAAATGTGCCCGATAAATCTTTAATTAAAGCATCAATTTTATCTGAATCGTCAACACTTACCGAAAAACTAATTGCTGAGTTTAGCATGGTGTTAACTTTTACTTTATGCGTATGGAATAGACTAAATATGGCACTCAAATTTTCTTCAATAATAAAAGAAAAATCTTTTGGGAAAATTGAAATTAACACCTGATTTACTTTAAAAATAAAAGAAGGAACAGGTAATGGAAGGTTTACATTGCTAATTTTTGTTCCCTCAGCATCGGGTACTATAAAGGAACGCACATAAAGTGGTATTTCTTTGTTTTGAAGTGGCTTAATGGTTTTGGGGTGAATTACGGTGGCTCCATAATAGGTTAACTCGATCGCATCATGATACGATAATTGGTCTATTTTTTCGGTTTCATCGAACCATTTAGGGTCGGCATTTAAAACTCCTGGTACATCTTTCCAAATGGTTAATGCTTCTGCGTTTAAACACGAAGTAAAAATAGCGGCCGAATAGTCAGACCCCTCTCTGCCCAATGTACTCGTAAAGTTTTCACTTGTTCCGCCAACAAAGCCTTGAGTAACTACAATGCCTTTTGCTAAAAACGAAGGAAGGTGTTTCTGGATTTCAAGCGTTGTTTTTTCCCAATTTACATTGGCATCTTTATAGTTGTTGTCGGTTTGAATATAATTTCTAGCATCCACCCAGATGGTAAAAACACCTGTCTGATTTAAATATGCTGCAACAATTTTTGTTGAAACCATTTCTCCAATAGAAACAATCTGATCATATAAATAATCTGCAGGATCACTAGCTTCTTCCTCTAACAACCACTCAATTTCTACAAATGTATTGGCAACCTCGTTAAAAACTGGATTTTCTTTGTTTTCAAATAAGGCGTCGACTATCGAAAAGTGATAGGCTTTTATTTCTTCAAATAGTTCATGGCAACTTTGGTCGCCATTTATATAGGCTTTTGTGAGCTCTTCTAATTTATTTGTTATTTTGCCCATTGCCGAAATCACAACCAAAATTTGATTGGTTCCGTGGCTTCGAACAATTTTAGTTAAGTTTTTAACGCCGTCTGCATCTTTAACAGAGGCTCCGCCAAATTTAAATACCTGCATATTATAGAGGGGTAGTAAGAATAGTATTAGGTTTAGCGATAGTTTTTAACGCCGAAAAAGGGATTGTGAGCTCGGTATATCCTTCCGAATACGGCTTAATTTCGTAAGGATTGTATAAAAACATGAGCCCCATATCTGTTACATGAAAATTCTGTGCCAATGCAAATTTGCCTTTCTCGAAAAAGTATTTCTCTTCTAAAGATTCTGTAGCTGTTAATTTTTCATTCTTCCTGAAAATATCCTCCGCAACCTTAATTAATGCTTCCATCTTTTCTTTTTGGATTATTGAATCGATGGTGATGGGTGTGTTTGTTTTAGGATTGTAATTCAGAAACGAAATGTTAGTATTTCCGTGCGCACCACCAGCATAATCTGAATGAATATATTTAAGAGAAAGGTAATTTGGGGTTTGTTTTAACACATTAATCTTTATAATTAAAAACCAAGATTGCCGACTCTCTGGATTTTCGCTTAAAAAATCTTCGTATCCTTTAATAAAACTATTTGCAATATCTTGATAAGAAGTAGCTGGTTCTTCTTCTGCAAAAAAATCAAAAACCTTTCTTTTAATGAACTGATTTAAAGTATCATTTTTAAATATAGGAAAAGAAATACTTGCTTTTGCTGTATCGATAACCCTAGTTGTACTTTTACTATTTACTTTAACTGAATCATAAGCATAACTTAAAGTATCGGTTAAAGCGACTTCTTCTGTTTTATCCGTTCCGCTATTACAAGCCGAAATAAAAAGTAGTAGAAAAAAGCAAGCTATTAAATTCTTCATAGTAATTGATGTGTTTGTTCTTTTGAGAAGGAAGCATTTAACCACCCTTCTTCAATATGTGCTTTATACTTATTATAAAAATGAATAGCAGGTTCATTCCAATCAAGCACTTGCCAAGTCATGCCGTTATAATTATTTTCTTTAGCTTCCTGAATCACTCTTTCGAAGAGTAATTTGCCCGCACCTTTACCTCTATAGGCTTCTGTTACCAAAAAGTCTTCTAAATATAAACGACAACCTTTCCAAGTTGAGTATCGAGTATAGAATAACGCAAAGCCGATAATTCCATCGGTCGGGTCTTCGGCAACAAAAGCTTTCCAGACTGGTTTTTCTCCAAAACCCGCATCAACAAATTCTGCTAAAGTTACGGTTACTTCCTCAGGAGCTCTTTCGTAAATCGCTAATTCGTTAATTAATTCGAGAATACGTTCGCAATCAGTTTTGATAGCTGTTCGGAGAGAGATTTTCATTGGTTCATTTTTATTAGTTCATTTGTCATTTGTTCACTATCTAAAACGCATTACGCTCAACGCTCAGCGTTTACACCTTACACCTTGCGCTCAGTACTTCGCACTCTTTTTCCAAAGATACTACTTCCAATTCTTACCATCGTGCTTCCTTCGGCTATTGCCAACTTGTAATCGGCCGACATGCCCATTGAAATTTCTTTAAAAGAATCGTCTTTTCTGAAAAAGCTTAATTTTATTCCGTCAAATAATACTTTAAGCTCATTGAATTCGACCGCTGTTTGTTTTTCTGAAGCAGCATTGGTTGCAATTCCCATTAAACCTAAAATTCGTACATTTTTACATGCTGCAAATTCTTCGCTTCTTAATAATTCTATTAGTTCATCGTAGCCAAGGCCAAATTTGGTATCTTCGTCGGCAATATAGATTTGCAATAAACAGTCTATAATTCGATTGTTTTTAGCAGCCTGCTTATCTATTTCTTTCAATAATTTTAAACTATCTACCGATTCAATAAGTTTAATAAATGGGGCAATGTACTTTACTTTATTGGTTTGTAAATGCCCTATCAAGTGCCACTCAATATCTTTCGGTAATTGACTAGCTTTTTCTACCATTTCCTGCACTAAATTTTCGCCAAATATCCGCTGCCCGGCAGTATAGGCTTCTAATGCGGCTTCGGCCGGATGGTTTTTTGAAACGGCTACAAGTTTAACCTTTACTTCATCTAATTCACTTTTATATTTTAATAAGTTATCTGCTATGCTCATTTATCAGTATTTTTGGTAAAAATAACAACCTTAGCTTAATTTGGCTAAGAAATTAGAAAGGTTTTAATAAAAATGAAGAGAATTTTTGCCATCATCATCATTTGCATTTCGTTTTATGCTTGTAAGCCAGGTATTCCAAAAGACGTTATTCAGCCCGATAAAATGGAAAAGGTTTTATATGATATTCATGCAGTTGATGGATATATAACTACGCTGCCAAGGCCAGATACTGCAAAAAAAGTAGGGTCAAGCTATTATATGGGCGTTTATAAAAAATTCGACATCGACTCAGCAACTTTTGAAAGAAGCAAAAACTACTATTATACAAAGCCAGATCTGTTAAATAAGATGTATGAAAATTTAATGAAACAACTTGAGCTAGAAAGGAAAAGAAACGATAAAAGGGTGGACGAGGAAGTATTAATACAGCGACGAAAAGAACTAGCTAAAAGTATCAGGGTTTTACATTATGTTTCTACAAGCGCAACCCCATACACTAATCTTGTTAATCCATTCACTTTTGTGCAAATTGCTATCCAATAGTTAATATGTTGTATCCCGAGAATTGCCAAGAACGCTTAGGCTTTAATGAGATTAAGCAACTTGTACATCAGCATTGCTTAAGTACAATGGGTGAAGCATTGGTTCAGAAAATGCAGGTTATGACCAAGCATGATCAGATTATTAAGTTTTTGCGTCAAACCAACGAGTTTAAAAGTATTCTTATAAACCAAGAACCCTTACAAATCAGTACTTTTTTCGATATAAAGTCGTTAGCCGAAAAAATTAGGGTCGAAGGAACATACTTAGTGGAAGAAGAATTGTTTCAAATTTATTCTTCCCTACAAACGGTTTTTTCGGTAATCCGTTTTTTTGATGAAAGAAAAGAGATATATCCAAGTTTAGAGGCTCTTTTTGAGCATTTGCAAATCGAGAAAAATATCCTAAAAAAGATAGAAACTGTAATTGATGCAAAGGGCAAAATGAAGCCAAATGCATCAGCCGAGCTCCAAGAAATTACATCTGCTATTGCTAAAGGAGAACAGGAAGTCCGCAAAAAAATGGATGCCATCTATAAAATGGCCGTCGGTAAAAATTGGGTAGCCGATGGAAGCTTAACCATTCGCGATGGAAGAATGTGTATTCCGGTTTTAGCCGAAAATAAGCGAAAGTTAAAGGGCTTTATCCACGATGAATCGGCAAGCGGACAAACGGTGTATTTAGAGCCTGAGGAGGTTTTTACCTTAAATAACAAATTAAGAGATTTAGAATTTGACCGTCGAAGAGAGATTATTAAAATTTTAATCGCTTTAACTAGCGAGTTACGCCCATATACACCACTTTTGCTTTCTTACCACGGTTTTTTAACCAAGCTCGATTTTGTGAGGGCGAAAGCACTTTTTGCGATTGATATTGATGCAACCCTGCCAATTGTAATCAAAGAAGCCAAAACCAAACTAATTAATGCCAAGCATCCTTTATTGTTGTTGTCTTTTGCAACTGAACGTAAAACTGTGGTGCCCTTAAATATTCATATCAACGAACATTTACGAATTGTTTTGGTATCTGGACCAAATGCCGGAGGTAAGTCGGTATGTATGAAAACAGTTGGCCTTTTGCAAATGATGCTACAAGCAGGTTTATTGGTGCCTGTTGATGAAAGTAGTGAAATGGGTATTTTTGATCAGATCTTTGCAGATATTGGCGACGATCAGTCTATAGAGTCTGATTTAAGTACTTACAGTGCCCATTTAACGAAGATGCGGTATTTTGTAGCCCATGCAACGCCAAAAACGTTGGTATTAATTGATGAGTTTGGAACAGGAACAGATCCACAATTTGGTGGCCCAATGGCCGAGGCTGTACTCGAAGTGCTTAATAACAAAAAGGTTAGGGGAGTAATTACCACACATTATTCGAATCTGAAACTTTTTGCTGGCAATACGAGTGGATTAGAAAATGCATCGATGTTATTCGACAACAGCAAGATGAAGCCTTTGTATATTCTTGATTTAGGTAAACCTGGAAGTTCATATGCTTTTGAAATTGCTCAGAATATTGGACTTCAACCTGAGGTACTTAATTTGGCACGTTTAAAAACGGGCGATAATCAGAATAGTGTAGATAGCTTATTGGTTAATTTAGAGCGAGAAAAAAGACAAATCCACGAAACTAAAATAACATTGGCTAATCAACAAAACAAGGTTAAGAACTTGGTAGCCGAGAACGAGAAGTTAAAATTATACCTCGAAGAAAACAAAAAGACTTTAATTAAAGAGGCTAAACTAGAGGCGCAAAATATTGTTCGCGAAGCAAATAAGTTGGTAGAAAATACCATTGCCGAAATCAAAGAAAAACAGGCCGATAAGGTTGTAACGAAAGAACTTCGCCAAAACTTACAAAAAAGCATTGTTAAAAACGAAGTTAAAGAAGAACGTAAACCGGTAGTTAAAATTGATCAATCGGCAATTGAAATAGGTGATTGGGTGCAATTAGTGAATACAGAAACGAGTGGCCAGGTATTAGAAATTAATAGAGACAATTTAGTTTTAGCACTTGGCGATTTACGTTCGGTTGTAAAACGAAATAGAGTACAGAAAATTAGCAATAAACAAGCGAAGAAAACCATTCAAAGCAATTCTTTTTCGGGGAGGATCTCGGAGGCCATTAGCACCTTTAGGCCAGAACTAGATTTACGGGGGATGCGTGGCGAAAATGCTTTGCAAGAAGTAGAGAATTACTTAGATAAAGCAATTATGCTTGGCTTTCCCTCAATAAAATTGATACATGGTAAAGGGGATGGTATTCTTAGGAAATTAATTAGAGAATACCTTAAAAAATACAAAGAGGTAACACGCGTTGAGGATGAACATGCTGATCGGGGAGGAGATGGAATTTCTTATGTATATTTAAGTTAAAACTAAAATACTTTAACATTGTTCTTTTTAAAATGCAACAGTAATGAGATCAATTTTATTTTTCTTGCTCATTTTCTTTTCTTGTTCAACTTGCAAAAAAAACAACAAGGTTGATGAAATGCCAGTTTTGCCAGATGTTGAATTAAAATCGAGAGTGGTTGTTTCTGGGTTAGTTAATCCATGGGAAATTGTATACGGACCTGATAATTTTATTTGGTTTACCGAAAAAAGTGGTAAAATTAGTCGGCTAAACCCCGATAATGGTCAAGTTTCACTAGTATTAACCATTAACGAGGTTCGTACCAATGGTGAAGGAGGCTTGCTAGGTATGGTGCTTCATCCCGATTTTACAGCTAACCCATATGTTTATGTTGCCTACGATTATGGTACAACTTATAAGGCCAAGGTTGTAAGGTATACGTATGCAAATGGAATTTTATCAAGTCCGCAGATTTTGCTCGACCAAATTCCCGCTGCTTCTATCCATAACGGATGTAGGTTGCTTATTACTGGAGGCAAATTGTTTATTACCACCGGCGATGCGGCAGATACTACTACTCCACAAAATACAAATTCACTTTCTGGCAAAGTATTAAGGTTAAATTTAGATGGTTCTATTCCTGCTGATAATCCTTTTCCAGCTAATGCAGTTTGGTCTTATGGACATCGAAATCCACAAGGTTTGGTAATGGTAGGCACTAAAATGTTCTCATCAGAACATGGGCCCGACTCAGACGACGAGATTAATGTAATAGAAAAGGGTAGAAATTATGGTTGGCCAAATGTCAAAGGTTTGTGTAATGAAAGTGGGGAAACTTCTTTTTGTACGATAAATAATATAGTAGAACCTTTAATTAATTGGACACCAACCATTGCACCAAGTGGCTTGACATATTATAATTCAGATTATATCCCACAATTTAAAAACTCGTTATTACTAGTTCTTTTAAAAGGGTCTAAATTAATGCAGCTTAAGCTGGACGATTCGCAATCGAAAATTACAGGTACCAAAGATTTCTTTGTGAATACATATGGAAGGTTGAGAGCCGTTTGTCAATCACCCACTGGTAAAATCTACATTTGCACCAGTAATGGGGGCAACGATAGGATTGTGGAGATTAGTAAATAATCTAAAAATTATACAAAATGTATAATGTTTGTCGTGTAATTTTTGTACTTTTGATTTGTGGTAATCAAATTCAACAACAAATATTTAGAAGATTTATTGCTAGATCAAGTAAAAGGTAAACCTAAATTTGATAAGCATATAGTTTTAAAATATAAGAAAACCATAAAAATTCTTCAGCGGATGCCTGATTTAGATGGGCTTAAGTTTTTAATTAGTTTAAATTTTGAAGCCTTAAAAGGAAATCGGAAAGGAAGTTATTCAGTTAGAGTTGATTATAAATATCGATTAATTTTTCGGGTAGTTAATGAGGTAGTTACGTTGAGTGAACTAGTAATAATTGATGAATTAACCAACCATTATCAATAGTTATGGGACATGATAAAATAATAGATAGCAAAGGAAATGAAATTCATATTGATTTAGAACTTCATCCTGGCGAAGTTTTGGCTGATGAATTAGCAGCGAGAAAAATAACAAAATCTGCTTTTGCCATTAAAATAGGTATGTATCCCTCACAATTGAGCGATATTATTAAAGCTAAAAGAAATGTTACTGCTTATGTTGCTGTGAAATTGGAGACGGAATTGAAAATTCCTGCGGAATTTTGGCTTGGCTTACAGATGGATTTTGATTTGTATCACGAGAGAAATAAATTGAAGCAAACTGCTTAACGTGCAAATTTCACTTTTTAATCCCCTTACTTAGTGTATTTTGTACAGTCAAATTTAATGAAATTTGATTTGGATGCCGTGTATTATCTTTCTAATTTAGCCCGAAAACAGGGATATATGATTAATAAAGTGGTTGCGGGTGCAGATGAAGCCATCAAGGATATTGCAGATGGGAATACCTTAATGTTGGGCGGATTTGGACTGTGTGGAATTCCAGAAAATTGTATTGCTGCCTTGGTTAAAAAAGGTGTTAAAAACTTAACTTGTATTGCGAATAATGCTGGTGTAGACGATTTTGGAATTGGTTTAATGCTTCAAACCCGTCAAGTAAAAAAGATGATTTCTTCTTATGTGGGCGAAAATGCAGAATTTGAGCGTCAGCTTTTAAGTGGAGAGCTAGAGGTTGAATTGATCCCGCAAGGCACATTAGCAACAAGATGCTTAGCTGCAGGTTATGGCATGCCTGCAATTTTTACGCCTGCCGGAGTAGGAACAGAAGTGGCCGAGGGAAAAGAAGTTCGGAATTTTAAGGGTAAGGATTATTTAATGGAATATGCATTCGAGGCCGATTTTGCTTTAGTGAAGGCATGGAAAGGTGATACGGCTGGCAACTTGATCTTCCGCTCTACCAGTAGAAATTTTAATCCTGTGATGGCGATGGCCGGAAAAACTACTATTGCCGAAGTTGAAGAATTGGTAGAAGCAGGAGAATTAGATCCAGATCAAATTCATACACCAGGAGTGTATGTTCATCGAATTTTTGAGGGGAAGGCTTACGAAAAACGGATCGAACAACGAACGGTAAGGATTCGGTAAATCAATCAGGAACTTAATATTCGTCATCCGATGAGTATCTGCATCATGTCGATACTCATCGGATGACGAAAAGAATAAACTATATATGTTAGACAAAAACGGTATTGCGAAACGTATCGCAAAAGAAATAAAAGACGGTTACTATGTGAATTTAGGTATTGGTATTCCAACGCTGGTTGCAAACTATATACCTAACGGTATAAATGTAGTTTTACAATCCGAAAATGGATTATTAGGTATGGGTCCTTTCCCTTTTGAGGGTGAAGAAGATCCAGATTTAATCAATGCAGGTAAACAAACGATTACCATTTTGCCAGGCTCATCCATATTTGATTCGGCAATGAGTTTTGGAATGATTAGAGCACAAAAAATTGATTTAACCATCTTAGGGGCAATGGAGGTTTCAGAAAATGGTGATATCGCAAATTGGAAAATTCCGGGAAAAATGGTTAAAGGCATGGGTGGCGCGATGGATTTAGTGGCATCTGCTAAAAATATTATCGTAGCCATGCAACATGTAAATAAAGCAGGGGAGAGCAAGTTATTGCCAAATTGTACGCTGCCTTTAACGGGAGTAAGGTGCATTAAAAAAATTGTAACTGAGTTAGCAGTACTGGACGTATTGCCCGAAGGTGGATTTAAATTACTAGAACGTGCGCCAGGTGTAAGTGTAGATTTTATACGAAATGCAACAGTAGGTAAGCTTTATGCTGATGATAATGTGCCAGAAATGGTGATAGATTAGTTCATTAAGAACAAAATTTTGCTTTCAGCTCATCTGTAATCTCTGCAGTAATCCGAATAATATCATCTGGAATATCAAGATTATTAATCACAATTTTTTCGCAAGCATTACGATAAGGTAATAAGAATTCTCTAAAGGCTGGTTGCACATGGTTTTCCCATTTATAAAGTACGTCTTCTTCTGGATAGCCACGTTCCATTCCATCACGCTTAATTCTGCGCAATAGTGCCACCTGTTCATCGGCCTCAATAAAAATGCGAAGATCTAATAATTCTGCTATTTCGGTAAAATGTAAAATAAAAAGTCCTTCAACAATTATGATTGGAGCTGGGTTAATCTCCAAAATCTTTACCACCGCAAGTGGGTTGTTAAAATTATATTCTTTTTTATAAACGACATCGCCTTTAATCAATTTTTTAATATCGATCAAAAACTGTTCGTCGTCAATGGTAGAAGGAAGGTCAAAATTGTAAAGTTTATTCTCTTCTTGGGTCATTTCTCCCGCAGGGATATAATAATCGTCTTGCGATAATAAAGTAACCTCATCATGTTTAAAATGATGTAAAAAACTATTCAAGAAAAATGTTTTGCCAGAGCCACTGCCACCTGCAATACCGATAATTAGAGGTTTATTGTTGTTCATTCTCAACTGCACCGTAATTTAAATTACAAAAAAATCGTTTATCTAATGCGCCAACGGCATCAGCCACTGCTTTTGTCATTACAATAATAACATCTTTTGTGGTTTCATTTTCGGTAAATTTACCAACAACTTTTGCATATGCAGAACGGTTGGTCATCGGATTTATCACTTTAATGATGGTTCCAACAGGGGCGGTACGATGCAAGACTAGCATCTTTGCTGGGTCTAAATCTTGATCGGCTATCCAAGCTGCTATTCCTTTTTCATTAAATTGAACTAGACCAAATTTACTTGCTTGCTTAAGTTTTGGGTCTTTTGTGGCTTCAGTATGGTCATCTTCTTCGTCTTCGGTATTAGTTTGGCTGTCTATTTTACTGGCGCCTTTAATCGTTAATTTTTGACCAATCGTTAGTTCATTGTCTGCTATACTATTTGCAGTTTTTAATTGATAGGTTGTTAAATTATACTTTTTTGCAATCGAATAAATGGTCTCGCCTGTAGCAACCGTATGTTCAAAACTGCCATCACTTTTAGCAGTTGGCGTGTTCACAATAGCCTTTGTGCTCACAATTTGCTGAGTTGCCGCTTCCTGTTGTGCTTCATTAGTTTCGCCAGTTGTTGCTTCTATTTTTAAAACCTGACCAATGCGTAGGCTCGAAGAACGAAGGTTATTTAATTGCTTAATTGATTCGACCGTAGTTCCATATTTTTGAGCTAATACGTTTAAACTTTCTTTTGCCTTAATGGTATGCGATATTAGGGTAGCTGAAAAGTTTCCTGATGTATTTGCACTTTCAATAACTGGTGCTGTAGTTTTTTCAGGTGTTTTATAAGCTGACGGAGATGAACTTTCGGTAACTGCAATTTGATCTTTTCCTGTTGGGATTTTTAAAACCTGACCAATTTGCAAACTAATAGAATTTAATTGATTGAATTTTTTAATATCGTCTACCGTAGTGCCATATTTATTGGCGAGCATGTTCAAATTATCTTTTGCCTTAATGGTATATTCAATAAAATTAGCTGCAGGAGGAACCTGTGTTAATGAAGTAGTGCTGTTGAACGGTACTGCCGTCGGAATTTTTAAGGTTACACCAATCTGCAAGAGCTGACTATCATTAAATTCCATCACATCCTTGTAAGGAACATTATATTTTTTGGCGATAGAATAATATGTTTCTTTCGCTTCAACTTTATAGATAATTACCTTTTTACCTTTGTTGTTTTCAACACCAATAGAATCGACTGCGTTGCTGGCTATTGAAACAGAGGTGTTTGTAAATAAAGTGGCCAGCAATAAGATATATAGTTTATGCATTAAATAATTTCAAATATTTGGATTACAATTATACGAATAATATCTTTTATGCTCGTATGGTATATTAAACGATAATATGACTTTTCTATTGTTGTAGAAAATCTATTTTAAAAACCATTTTACGGTATTTTTGTTACTCTTAAAAAATAAATTATGAATGCAAAAGAAATAAGCCTCGACGAAAAATCAGTTAAACCGGTAGTAGATATGTTAAATGAATATCTAGCAAATTACCATGTTCATTATCAAAAATTAAGAGGATGTCATTGGAACATTAAGGGGCAAAATTTTTTCACTTTACATATTAAATTTGAAGAACTATATACAAATGCACAGTTAACAATTGATGAAATAGCTGAACGTGTGTTAACTCTGGGCAAACCACCGCACAGTCGGTTTACCGATTACATTAAAGAATCTACCATTAAAGAAATGGATACAATCGGCATGAACGATATGACTATGGTTGATGCCGTTATAAACGATATGGCTAAATTAATTGAGCTCGAGCGAGAATTGATGAAAGCTTCAGAAGAAGCAGGCGACGAGGGCACCAATGATATGGTGAATAAATTTATGCAATTTAAGGAAAAGACCACGTGGATGTTAAGGTCGTTTGCGGGTAAGAAATAATTAGATAATTAGCTAATTTACGAATTAGCTAATTATCTTTGGGCATGGGCTACAAAAGTTTAGCAGAATGCGTTCAAGATTTAGAAAAAAATGGGCATTTAATTCGAATTAAGGAAGAGGTAGATCCATATTTGGAAATGGCTGCAATACATTTGCGCGTTTATGAAAACCAAGGTCCAGCCTTACTTTTCGAAAATGTAAAAGGAAGTAAATTTAAAGCCGTTTCTAATCTTTTTGGCACATTAGAACGATCTAAGTTTATGTTTCGCGATAGTTTGTCTAAAATTAAGCAATTGGTAGAACTTCGCTCTGATCCCATTAAGGCGTTAAAAAATCCATTCTCTTATGCTGGTTCTGCTTTAACCGCTTTATCAGCCTTGCCTTTAAAACAATCCCTTTTTAAGCAAACTTTTAGTAAAACTAACATTAGCAGTTTACCTCAGATTGTAAATTGGCCAATGGATGGGGGTCCTTTTATTACTATGCCACAAGTGTTTACAGAAGATATCGATAAACCAGGGGTGATGAATGGGAATCTGGGTATGTACCGTATCCAATTAGGGGGCAATGAATATATACAAGATCAGGAAATTGGCTTACACTATCAGATACATAGGGGAATAGGAGTGCATCAAACCAAAGCGAATGCAAAAGGACAGCCGTTAAAGGTGAGTATTTTTGTGGGTGGACCTCCTTCACATCCCCTCGCTGCTGTAATGCCATTACCTGAGGGATTATCGGAGTTAACTTTTGCAGGTGCGCTGGGCAATCGCCGTTTTCATTATTTTTATGATGATGAGGGCTTTTGCATTTCGGCTGATGCCGATTTTGTAATCACAGGAACGGTTTATCCACAACAAAATAAGCCCGAAGGGCCTTTTGGAGATCATTTAGGGTATTATAGCTTAACGCATCCTTTTCCGTTAATGAAAGTGCATAACGTATACCATAAAAAAGATGCTTTATGGTCGTTTACAGTGGTTGGCCGACCGCCACAAGAAGATACCAGTTTCGGTGCATTGATTCATGAAATTACCGGCTCTGCCATTCCGCAAGAAATACCAGGCCTAAAAGAAGTGAATGCCGTTGATGCGGCAGGTGTACACCCCCTGTTATTTGCTATTGGAAGCGAACGTTATACGCCATTTTTGAAAGAACGAAAACCACAAGAAATTTTAACCATTGCCAACCATATTTTAGGTAAAAATCAACTCAGTTTAGCCAAATATTTGTTTATAGCAGCTAGAGAAGATAATGAAGCTTTGTGTACTAGCGATATTAGCGGCTTTCTTCAGCACATGCTAGAAAGAATAGATTTACGTAAGAACTTACATTTTTATACCAACACAACTATCGATACGCTCGATTATTCTGGTGATGGATTAAATGCAGGCTCAAAAGTAGTATTTGCAGCTGCTGGCGATAAGAGAAGAGAATTATGTAATGAATTACCAAATGCATTTGCCTTACCAGAAGGGTTTGGAACAGCAAAAATTGCAATCCCTGGTATTTTAGCCATTACTTGCAAACCTTTTAGTACAGCTAGTGAACGAAGCAAAGAAATAGATAGCTTAACGCATGCACTTAATGCTTATGATTTATCTGGCTTACCTTTAATTGTAGTATGTGATGATTCAGAATTTACAGCAGCAAGTCTAAATAACCTTGTTTGGGTAACTTTTACCCGAAGTAATCCTGCTGCTGATTTATTTGGTGTTGATGCTTTTACCACAGATAAGCACTGGGGTTGTGAGGGGTCGTTAATTATCGATGCACGCAAAAAACCTCATCATGCACCCGAATTAATTAAAGATGTTGCAATTGAGCAACGTATTGATAGATTTTGGCAAATAGGTGGGGCTTTATATGATATGTAATTTTTACCCTCATCGGATGAGAACGAGCATGATGCAAATCTCATCCGATGAGGGTAATGAGGGTAAAAGATGGTTACTTAATTTTTATTTCGTATTCCATTTTAGTTTGAATGCCAGCATTTTTAATTGCCTTTTGCATTTGTTTGTACAAGAGATAGTTTTCGCCTAATTCTTTTTGAGTGTAATAGATGCTTATGTTTTCTTTAGCGTTGGCCAATAAGGATTTTAAAGGGTCAATTTTTTCAGGATATTCTACCACTTTGAAGTCTTTTAGCTTTGCCTTCTTCGCAGCCGAAGCAATAGCGTCGTTAAAACTACCCAAACGATCGGCCAATCCGTTTTTCACTGCATCTGAACCGATCCATACATGACCACCGCCAATGCTATCTATCTGAGCTTTGGTTTTCTTTCTTCCATCTGCCACACGGCTAAGAAAAGTATCATAAATATGATTAATTCCATTTTGGATGATAAAACGTTCGCCAGCAGTTAATGGCCTGTTAACACTCATAATATCTGCATATTGACCTGTTTTAACACCATCGAATGTGATTCCTAATTTGTTATTTAATAAATTTTGGAAGTTCGGGATAATGCCAAATACACCAATAGATCCAGTAATCGTGTTCGGTTGTACAAATATACTATCTGCAGCACAGCCAATATAATATCCGCCAGATGCGGCTACATCACCAAAAGAGGCAATTACAGGCTTTACTTTTTTGCTTAATTCCATCTCTCGCCAAATTACTTCAGAAGCTAATGCGCTGCCGCCACCAGAATTTACGCGTAAAACAATTGCTTTAATATCTTCGTCTAATCTAGCTTTTCTAATTGCCCTCGAAATACGCTCCGAACCAATTTGTTCGTCAGAACCTTCCCCGCCAACAATATCGCCATTAGCATAAATTACCGCGATCTTATTTTTACCAGTAAAGGAAGAGCTTGCTGGTAAATTTGCAGCATAATCATTGATACTAACTATGTCGACCGAGCTTTTCTTGTCTTTTTTAGTTAATGCTCTTAACTCATCAAGCAATTCATCTTTGTATTTAATACCATCAATTAATTTATAATTTAATGCATCTTGAGGTTGTTGAATCTTATATCCATTGGCTATGGTGCGTAAATCGGCCACAGGTATATTTCTGCTCTTAGAAATGCCTTCTAAAAAGGTTTGATACAATCCACCTACGTAAGCGGTTACCTGCTGGCGGTTATAATCGCTCATTTTGGTATTGGTAAACGGCTCTACCGCACTTTTGTAGTTACCAACTCTAATAATTTGGGCTTCGATTCCTAGCTTATCAAGTGCTCCTTTAAAAAAGACAAGATCAGAACTAAAGCCTTTAAACTCTAATCCTCCTTGTGGATTTAAATATACTTTGCTGGCTGCAGATGCTAAATAGTATGCGCCTTGTGAGTAAACTTCGCTATAGGCAATTACCGGTTTTTTACTGGTTTTAAAATCCAGTATGGCATTTCTCACTTCAAGCATGGTGGCCATGCCTGCATTTGGAGTGGTTACGTTAATATAAATCCCTTTTATTTTGTCGTCTGTTTTTGCTGCTTTTAGTGCTTTGATAAGGTCGGCAAAACCGATTGTTTTTTCATCGCCACTTCCTATAATAGGAATACCAGCTAAAGAATTATCAGGAGTACGTTCTGTAATAGCTTGATCAAGATTTAAATACAATATTGAATTGTTATTTACCATTACTTTTTTCTCTTCGCCCACGCTTGAGATAATACCAATCAAGATCACAAAAAACAGGATAAACAATAGAACAGTAGAAATTACGATTCCAACAACGGTTGCAAAAACATATTTAAAAAATTCTCTCATGTGCGAATTAAAGTATTAATTTGTAAATATATAAAATTGAAGACTCTATATATGCTATCAGACAAAAAAACTGCGTATTTGTTACTCGGAAGTAATTTGGGTAATCGCGAGAAGTTAATTGCAGAAGCATTAGCCTTACTTGAAGCAAGGGTTGGCGAAATTTTGCAAATCTCGGGTATCTATGAAACAGCTGCGTGGGGTAAAACTGATCAACCGGGTTTCTTAAATCTTGCAATCGAGATTGATACGGTTCTTGATCCGTCTCAATTACTTGAGGCGGTGTTAAAAATTGAATCGGATTTGGGTAGGACCAGGCATGAAAAATGGGGGTCACGCTTAATTGATATTGATATTATTTTTTATGGAGAAGAAATAATTAACCAAATGGAGCAGCTTCAAATCCCACACCCCGAAATGCAAAACAGAAAATTTGTTCTTCTTCCAATGGCCGAAATTGCCCCAACTGTTATTCATCCAGTTTTGAAGAAGAGTGTTTCAGAACTATTGGATAATTTGGAAGATAACTTAAGTGTTTTAAGGAGATAAGTTAATTTTTTGTTTTAAATCCGATTTAATATTTTTTACGTAATTGTATAAAGCATTTTTTTTTTTAAGTTTGGATTAATGATCGATCAAAATAAAAACAACCAGCCATTAGATTTATCTTACCTAAGGGAAATGTCGGGCGATAGCAGTGATTTTATGATTGAAATGCTTGATGCCTTTCAAAAGCAAACGCCTATTTATATGGCCGATTTGGAAAATGCCATTATTGCAGAAGACTGGAAGGCAACTTCAGAAGCAGCGCATAAAATTAAGCCTACTTTTTACTATGTAGGAAGAGAAGATGCTAGAGATCATATGCAAATAATGGAAAGAAATGCACGCGAATTAATCGATTTGCAAAATATCCCTGAAGATTTTGCACATGCAAAGCGATTTGTAGAAATACTTTATAAGCAGTTAGAGGAGGCGAAAGCGGAGTTGTTGAAGTGATATTGAATAGCAAGTATCGAGATTGGGAGATTGAAGAGTCAGAACTCCGTGTAGTTAAACATCCAAAACGCTTTACGCCCTACGCCCCACGCCCCACGCCTTAAAATGCAAAACAGACAGCCCAATATAGAGCACTAAAATAAAAGGTACAGCCGTAAATTTAAGTGCCACAATTAGCACCAAGGATAGAATTAAAAAAAGATACTTCATCTTATTCTTTGCCCAACTTACATCGCTTAATTTCATCGAAAAAATTCTGATCTCACTTATCAGCAAAAAGCTAGTAAGGACAACCAATCCTATCAATAGTAAAGTAGAGCCAACTACTTCAGGATAATCTTTTGCAATAAAAGGTAAAGAAACCACAAATAATGTATTCATTGGGGTATTTAAACCAATAAAATCTTCAGTTTGCCTTTCGTCGATGTTAAATTTTGCCAGACGTAAGGCTGAGAAAACGGTGATGATAAATGCTAAGTAGGGAATATAATCATTCGAATAGTCGCTCGCCTTTAAAAGTTGAAACATCACTACGCCAGGCAGAAAGCCAAAACTTACCATGTCGGCAAGTGAATCTAATTCTTTACCGATGGCAGATTTTACATTTAACAAACGGGCAGCCATTCCGTCAAAAAAATCGAAAATACCTGAAAGTAAAACAAAATAAGCCGCTGTTTCCAGTTCGCCTTTAAATGCAAAAACAACCCCAATGCAACCCGAAAATAGGTTAGCACAGGTTATAGCATTGGGGATGTGTTTTTTTAGCATAGTGTTTCGCGTTTTTCGCTAAGCGTTCGACCGGTCGCCATACGTTTTACCCATTCATACCCATTAAAAACTCTTCGTTAGTTTTAGTGCCTTTAATTTGAGCTTGCACCAATTCCATTGCTTCTTGTGAGTTCATATCTGCTAAGTGGTTACGTAACACCCAAATACGTTGTAATGATTCTCTATCTAACAATAGATCTTCTCTACGTGTACTTGAAGCTGTAATATCGATAGCAGGGAAAATACGTTTGTTCGATAATTTACGATCTAATTGTAACTCCATGTTACCCGTTCCTTTAAATTCTTCGAAAATTACCTCATCCATTTTAGAACCTGTATCGGTTAATGCTGTTGCCAAAATGGTTAATGAACCTCCTTTTTCGATATTACGAGCAGCACCAAAAAAGCGTTTTGGTTTATGTAAAGCATTGGCATCTACACCTCCAGAAAGGATTTTTCCAGAAGCTGGTGCAGTTGTATTATACGCTCTTGCTAAACGAGTAATCGAATCTAATAAAATCACCACATCATGACCACATTCTACCAGGCGTTTCGATTTCTCTAAAACGATGTTTGCGATTTTTACATGGCGTTCTGCAGGTTCGTCAAAAGTGGAAGCAATAACCTCTGCTCTAACGCTACGGGCCATATCAGTAACCTCTTCAGGGCGTTCGTCTATTAAAAGAATAATTAAATACACCTCTGGATGGTTTTTCGCAATCGCATTGGCCACCTCTTTTAATAAATTGGTTTTACCCGTTTTAGGTTGTGCAACAATTAAACCACGCTGACCTTTACCAATTGGGGTAAAAAGATCCATAATACGTGTAGAGTAATTGGTATTATCTGTAAATAGATTTAATTTCTCTGTAGGAAATAAAGGTGTAAGGTAATCGAAAGGCACACGATCTCTTACATCAGCAGGGATGCGACCATTAATGCTAATTACTTTAACCAATGGGAAATATTTTTCACCTTCTTTTGGCGGACGGATACTTCCGTTTACAGTGTCTCCAGTTTTTAAACCAAAAAGTTTGATTTGCGACTGAGATACATAAATATCATCGGGCGAAGAAAGATAATTGTAATCTGCTGAGCGTAAAAATCCATAACCATCGGGCATAATTTCTAAAACGCCTTCATTTGTAATGGTATTGTCGAAATCAAGTGTCGAATAACTGGTTTCGTTTTGTTTGTGATTGTTACTGTTGTTGTGGCCTTTAGCCGGGCGATTATCTTCTCTTGGTGGTCGTTCTTCTCGAACCGGTTTATCTTTAATTTCGGCACTTTCAGCTTGTCCTTCGGGAGCAGCTTCATTGCGATTTTGTTTAGTTCTATCTTTAAAAGGTTTACCTTCTGCTGCAGGTTTATTTTTATCGTCTCTTTGTGGTTTTTCCTTTTTAGCTTGATTCTGCAGTTTTACGGCAATTGTTTCTAAGCGATTAGGATCATCCACAAAATCAGGAGGTACAACTACAGGAGTAGGATCTGCTATTACTTCTTCTATTGCTTCTGGTTTAGCTACTCTTGTTTGTGGCTCGTCGAACAACGTTGCTCTTTCTGGCTCTGCAATTGGTGCATCTTTCGAAATTCGTACGCGTTTACCTGCTTTTGGTTTATCGGCCGAGTTCTCTTTTACAATTTTAGGTTTAGCTTCCTTTAACGGAGCCGCACTCTTAGGAGCGCCTTTACTTAAAATTTGTTCTATTAGGTCATTCTTGCGCAAGTCATCAGCGTTTGCGATGCCTTCATTTTTTGCTAACTCACGTAGTTCTGCGGTAAGTTTTTCAGTTAATTCTGTTTTATTAAACATTTATATGTGTTTGTCGAGAAATTTTAAATTGGGTTTATCAAAAAAAATAACGGAAAAATGCCTTTAAAAACATTTAATATTTGCTGTTTGTGAGAAATTTTTCTGGGATATTCAGATAAACGTTCGAGAATTATTGCACAATTGTATGTATTTGAAATTTAATCTGCAACAAAAATTTTAAAATGTTTAAAAATAAATTGGAAAAACTTTCCTCAGGCCTCCTTAAACACACTTAAAATTAACATCTTTGTGCTCCATTTTCTTCTTAAAAATGAACAGAGAACAACTTTTTGAGCAAATTCAGCAAAAGAAATCTTTTTTGTGCGTGGGTTTAGATCCAGTGTTAAATAAATTACCCAAGCACCTTTTAAAATATGCTGATCCTATTTTAGAATTTAATAAGCAAATTATCGATGCTACACATGATCTATGTGTGGCCTATAAACCAAATATTGCCTTTTACGAAAGTTATGGAGTAAAAGGTTGGCAAACGCTTACGGATACCTGGAAGCATATCCCGAAAAATGTGTTTACTATCGCCGATGCGAAGCGTGGTGATATTGGAAACACATCAGCGATGTATGCCGAAGCTTTTTTTAATGAAAAAAGTGGAGGAATGAGCTTCGATTCTATTACAGTTGCTCCTTACATGGGGAAAGATTCAGTAACACCATTTCTTAATTTTGAAGATAAATGGGTAATCCTTTTAGCGTTAACCTCTAACGAAGGAAGTCAAGATTTCCAAATAAAGCAAAGTGGAGAAGATAAATTGTTTGAACAAGTGATCAAAACATCATCCCAATGGGCAAGTGCCGATCAAATGATGTATGTGGTTGGCGCAACGAAAGCCGAAGCTTTTGAAAATATCCGCCGTTTGGCTCCCGATCATTTTTTGTTGGTGCCAGGAGTAGGCGCACAAGGTGGAAGTATGGCTGCGGTTTGTAAATATGGGTTAAATAAACAATGCGGATTATTAATTAATTCGGCACGCAGTATTATTTATGCTAGCGATGGTGTAGATTTTGCCGAAAAGGCCAGAGAGGAAGCCTTAACGTTACAACAAGAAATGGAGCAGATTTTAGCTGCGGCTCAATTAATATGAGCGCTAAAATAAATATCAAATTAGTTGTTGCCTTATTAGTTGTTGCTATTGTTTGGGGAACTACTTATCTGGGCATTCGAATCGCTGTGCATACCATACCACCCTGGTTTGTAGCGGGAATGCGGCAATGTATCGCTGCTTTCATTTTATTGGTTATTTTATGGCGTAAAGGAGAGTTAAAGTGGATAGGGTGGAAGAACTTACGTCGGCAAATGCTACTTTCTACGTTGATGATTGTTATTGCTAATGGGATGACAACTGTTGCAGAAGAAAGTATCCCTAGTGGATTAACGTCTTTACTTAATGCATTAAACCCCATAGTGGTGTTTTTGGGGAGTGTAGCTATAGGTTTGCAAAAACCAAGTATAAAAGGCTTTTTTGGGGTAGTTGTTGGCTTTTTAGGAGTTGCTTTTATTTTTAGAGACGGAATAAACGATTTGCTCGATCCTGATTATCAAACTGGAATGATTTATATCGCTATTGCAATATCGGGCTGGGCTGGAGGTACGATTTATACTAAAAAACATACTTTACAAAGCTCAAACATCTTTTTAGATCTTTTTTATCAATTCACATTTTCGGCGGTGGTACAAATGATTTTGGCGTTTTGCTTATCGCCTGTTATACAACCTTCGGCATGGAGTACCGAAAGTTTAATTGCAGTAGGTTATTTGGCGGTTTTTGGTTCAGTAATTGGCTATTTTAGTTATAATTATGCGTTAAAAAAGGTTACCGCTACCGAAGTATCAATACTTTCATATTTTAACACCATTATTGCTATATTTTTAGGTTGGCTTATTTTAGATGAAGTGATTACGATCGATCTACTTATTGCAACTGTGTTGATTATTGCAGGTGTTTTTATTACGAATTACAAGAAAAAGGTTTAAAGCAAGGAGTCTCAAAATGCATATATAAATTGGTGAGCAATTTGAGACTCCTTGCTCCATGCTTAATGTTCGTTTTAAATTAAATAATATATTGAATATTAATTCTTTTAAGATGATTCGTAAGTCTTTGTAATTCAGGGTTAAATGTTGTGAAAGTTTCTTTTTTGAAAGAGGATTTTGATAGTTTTAACCATGAAATTTCCTGAAGAATTCTTGCATTTTATTTGGCAGTTTAGACTGTATGGTACTCAGAAACTATACACTATTAACAATGAACTCGTCGAAGTAATTCGGCAAGGAACATGGAATAAGAATGCAGGTCCCGATTTTCTACACGCTAAATTGATAATCGATAAAACAATTTGGATTGGAAATATAGAAATACACATCAGCTCGTCTGATTGGCTCATGCATCAACATCAGCAAGATGCGGCGTATGATAATGTAATCTTACATGTTGTTTATATTAATGATAAGCCTATCTATAGATCAGACGGTACATTAATTCCTGTTTTAATACTTAAAGATCGTTTTCCCAATAAATTTCTGGATCATTATAACCAATTGATGCATTCAACCAATCATTTTCCTTGCGAAAAGCAAATTGGTGCAGTAGATAGCTTTCATATAAATAGTTTCTTAACACGCATTGCGATTGAGCGCTTGGCTAAAAAATCGGAAGAAGTACACGATAAATTGCACGAACTTAAAGGTGACTGGGATGAAACATTTTATCATTTTATGGCGAAAAATTTTGGGCTTCCATTAAATTCAGTCCCGATGGAAATGCTGGCCAGATCATTAACACAACAGATTTTAGCAAAACACAAAAACAATTCGTTTCAAATTGAAGCGCTATTGTTCGGTCAGGCTGGATTTTTGGAGCAAAAATTTATTGATGATTACCCAAAACAGCTAAAAGAAGAATATCAATTTCTAAAGCATAAATATAAGTTAAAACCGGTATCGGTTTCGATATGGAAGTTTATGCGAATGCGACCACAAAATTTTCCAACACGCCGATTAGCCCAATTTGCTGCATTAATTATAAATTCGAATCATCTATTTTCGAAAGTAGTAACCCTAAAAGATTTTAAAGTAATAACCGAACTATTTGATCGCTTACCTGTAAATACTTATTGGAAAACACATTATCATTTTAACAAAGTGGTCGAAAATGTTGGTGTTCAATTGGGAAAAGATACCATTCATAACATCCTTATCAATACTATAAGCCTATTTTTATTTGCTTATGGTAAATATATTGATCAGCAGGTGTTAATAGATAGAGCAATTGCCTTACAAGAGAATTTACCAGTAGAGCGTAATGCTATTTTAAGACAATATGCTAATGCCGGGGTTAAAGTGAATTCAGCTTTTCAATCTCAAGCGCTCTTGCAGTTAAAAAAAATATACTGCAATGAAAAAAAATGCCTAAATTGTGGTATTGGAATTAAAATATTAGGAAAATAGTATGTTTCAAAAAATAGTTACTTTTTTCGAAAAACAAAGCTTCGGAGTTTCAACCTATCTAGCTAATAAGTTAAATATGAGCACAACAAAAGTACGCTTGTTCTTTATTTATGCCTCATTTTTGGCCGTTGGTTTTCCAATTTTGTTTTACCTTTTGGCAGCAGTTGTACTCGATATTAGAAATTACATGAAAAAGGCAAGACTAAAAGTGTGGGATATTTAAGGATTAATCGTCATCTCTTAAAATCGCAGCGATTTCATCGAAACCTTTTTGAGCGGCTAAATCGGCCGGCAACTTGCCACCTTCCATACGTAAATTCACATCCGCCCCATGCTCTAGTAATAAAATAATTAATTCAATGTTGCCTAATTGTGCGGCTGAGTGTAAAGGTGCCATGCCCGATTTTTGACAAACATTAGGATACGCTCCGGCTTCGAATAACATTTTTGTAATGTTAATGTTGTTCGCTGCAACAGCAGAATGAATAGGAAAAACATTAAACCCATTTTTACTAGGAACATTCACTTCCGCTCCCTTTAACACTAAAAAACGAGCAAGATCTTCGTGGCCAAAATAGCAAGCTAAGCCCAATGGGGTAAAACCATCTTCAGAATATGAATTAATTTGTTCTGGGTTTTTAAAAATGAGTAGGGTGGCATCATCAAATTTCCCTAATGCACAAGCCTCGAATAAGGTTAGCTCGGGTACAAATTCTCCAATCGCATTTGCAATATCTGGTCTTTTATAATAAGCAGCTAATAACAAAGGCGATACTTGGTGCGAAGTCGCTCTTTTTGCTAATTCAGGTTGTTTACTTAATAATTCGATAATTTCAGCTAACTGATTTTCTTCAATTAGTTTCTCGAGATGCGTATTATCCATTGTTTTTAAACTAATACGTTAAAATAACAAAAATAAAATGAGAATGTTGCATGGATTGTTATTTTAGTGGTATGAATACAATTTCACCGCTAGTTAACACCACTTGGCTTTTTGAAAATTTAGACAACCCAATGCTAATCTTACTGGATGGAAGCTTAAAAAATCCTGTAAAAGAGGGAGCAACCATAGACAATAAAATTATCCCAACAGCTTTATCATTCGATTGGGATAGCTTTAGTGACTTAACAAATAATTTGCCTCACATGATACCGAATGCTGAAAAATTTACACAATCTGCACAAGAATTAGGCATTAATGATAATAGTGTACTTGTAGTGTACGATCGTGCTGGTATTTATTCAAGTGCGCGAGTTTGGTGGATGTTTCTTGCTATGGGTTTTGAAAATTGTTTTGTTTTAGATGGAGGATTGCCCGAATGGCTTAAAATGGGGTATGACCATGTTACTGAATATGCCAAACCAAAGCAAAAGGGTAACTTTAATGCAGTCTATAAAAGTCATTTTATTTCAAACCAAGATGAAGTTTTTAAAGCTTCGACAGATAAAAATAAATTAGTAATCGATGCCAGAAGTGCAGATCGATTTTGTGGTAAAGCAGCTGAACCTAGAGCTGGTCTTCGATTGGGGCATATACCCAATGCATTAAATATTCCTTTTGAAAAGGTACTTTTTGAGAATAAAATTCGTTCCAAGACAGAGCTTGATGAACTATTTGAAATCGTTGAGCACAAAAATACTCCACTCATTTTCAGTTGTGGTTCTGGTGTAACCGCATGTATCGATGCCTTAGCTGCAACCTTGGTGGGTTTTAAAAATATTAGTATCTATGATGGCTCTTGGAGCGAATGGGGTCAGGATTCAATCTACCCAGTTGCAAAAAACAAATAAAGAAATTCAAAAAAAATCCTGCTTAATAAATCAAGCAGGATTAACCTAAAACAAAACTATTTAAAAGAAAATTATTCATTTATAATAGTAAGACCTATGTTTCTAACTAAGGTTTAATTTTTTTTTAAATTTCTTTTAAATATCATACATACAACTATATATTTTATATTTGTTGTTTATAAATTTAAACAGATGTCGGTAAGGGGAAACCAATTTAAATCCAATTCATTTAAGCAAGAAACTGATTATGCTAACGGTCAGAAACCTTCCTCAACGCGTTCAAAACGTCCTATAAAAGATGTAATGCCTTCTTTTGATCTGAAGGATGGACGGCTTGTGAAAATTATTGGCTTACTTTTTATCATCCTCTCTATTTATTTTTTAGTTGCCTTTACCTCGTACTTATTTAGCTGGCAAGAGGACCAAAGTTATGTGATTGATGCGAATGGAGGTTGGAGCAATCTTTTTAAAACAACCGATGAACTTCGAGATGCTGGTGTTACTGCGCCGATTGTCGAGAATTGGTTAGGGAAAATTGGCGCACTACTTTCTCATCAGTTTATTTACGAATGGTTTGGTATAGCTTCCTTTCTTTTTGTATTTGTTTTTTTTGTTATTGGATATAGATTATTGTTCAAAGTAAAGATTTTTGCAGTTGAAAAAACACTTGGTTATGCTTTTTTCTTTTTGCTGTTTATTTCGTTAACATTAGCATTTGCGCACTCATTTTTATCGCAAAGTCCACATTTTTTAGAAGGAGAGTTTGGGTACTGGAGTAATAAGCTATTGGTAGCACAAATTGGTTCGGCAGGTGTAGCAGGTTTAATTGTATTTTTAGGTTTAACCATATTAATTGTAGCCTATAATATTGATTTTAAGATGCCGAATCTTAAAAAAGAAGAAGAAGAAGCTTTGCCTGGTGTTGTCCCTGTTGATTTGGAAGATGAAATCATTTCTGAGCCGGTAGAGTTTAGCGTGAATGATCGTTTTAAAAAGGAACAAAAAAAGGAGCAGAATATTGTTTTAACCCCAAGCCGATTCCAAGAGAGAGAAGAAAGTGTAGAAGATGTTATTGCAGCGCCATTGGCAACTAATGTTTTATTAACCCCAACGGTTACAACCCCACCATTAGCAGTAGCTCCTGAACCCGCTTTTACGATCGAAAAAAGTGAAGATGAAGCCAAAGCAGATGGTTTAGTTGAGCAATTTGGGAATTACGACGAAAAGCTGGATTTATCAGGATACCAATACCCGAATTTAGATTTGTTGGAGAATTACGGTTCCAACAAAATTTCTGTAAATGCAGAAGAGTTGGAAGCCAATAAAAATAAAATTGTAGAAACTTTAAATCACTATAATATTGAGATTGATAAGATTAAAGCAACTATTGGTCCTACGGTAACTTTATACGAGATTATTCCGGCCCCCGGCGTTCGAATTTCGAAAATCAAGAACTTAGAAGACGATATTGCCTTAAGTTTAGCCGCACTAGGTATTCGTATTATTGCACCCATGCCAGGTAAAGGAACAATTGGAATAGAAGTGCCAAATCAGCATCCCGAAATGGTGTCGATGCGAAGTATTTTAAATACGGAGAAGTGGGCGCAAAATACAATGGATTTGCCCATTGCTTTAGGGAAAACAATTAGTAATGAGGTTTTTATAGCCGATTTGGCTAAAATGCCACACTTATTGGTTGCTGGAGCAACCGGACAAGGGAAATCGGTAGGTATAAACGCTATTTTAGTTTCCTTGCTATACAAAAAGCATCCAGCGCAGCTGAAATTTGTATTGGTAGACCCTAAAAAAGTAGAGTTAACTTTATTTAATAGAATTGAGCGCCACTTTTTAGCCAAATTACCGGGCGAAGCTGATGCTATTATTACCGATACTAAAAAAGTTGTAAATACATTGAATTCATTGTGTATTGAAATGGATCAACGCTATGATCTGTTGAAAGATGCACAGGTGAGAAACTTAAAAGAGTACAACGATAAATTTATCAAGCGCAAGCTAAACCCCAATAATGGCCACCGATTTTTGCCGTTTATTGTTTTAGTTGTTGATGAATTTGCCGATTTAATGATGACAGCTGGCAAGGAGGTAGAGGCTCCAATTGCCCGTTTAGCACAGTTGGCTAGAGCAATCGGAATTCATTTGGTTTTGGCAACACAAAGACCTTCTGTAAATATTATAACAGGTACTATTAAAGCCAATTTTCCTGCACGACTAGCATTTAGGGTGTTGTCTAAAATCGATTCGAGAACAATTTTGGATAGTGGAGGTGCCGATCAATTAATAGGTAGGGGAGATATGCTTTTATCAACTGGTAGCGACTTAATAAGGCTACAGTGTGCTTTTGTGGATACACCTGAAGTAGATCGTATTTCTGAATTTATTGGAAATCAAAGAGGATATCCTGATGCCTATCAATTGCCAGAATATATCGACGAAAATGCTGAGCAAAGTAAGGCCGATTTTGATCCAGACGATAGAGACCCATTGTTTGAAGAAGCTGCCCAACTCATTGTAAATCACCAACAAGGGTCAACTTCGCTCATTCAGCGGAAAATGAAATTAGGTTATAACAGAGCTGGAAGAATTATCGACCAACTAGAAGCAGCTGGCGTAGTTGGTCCATTTGAAGGAAGTAAAGCAAGAGAGGTCTTATTGCCAGATCAGTATGCTTTGGAACAATTCTTGAATAACTTAAATAATAAATAATGAAATTTTAAGTTCTACTAAGTAAATTTGTGCTTTGTAGATAAATTAGAGAAAAGATGAAGAAATTAATAGTAGCATTAGTGATAATTGGAGGTTTCGGATTTGCAGCTTCTGCTCAAACTGATTCAAAAGCGAAAGAGATTTTAGCTGCAGTAAGTAAAAAATATCGTTCGTACGATGTGGTGAAAACGGATTTTACCTTCACGTTGAACAATGCACAGGCAAAAGTAAAAGAAACACAGCAAGGAACTTTATTTGTAAAGGCAAATGCAAACAAATATAAGGTAGCCATGACCAATCAGGATTTGATTAGCGACGGAAAAGTACAGTGGACGTATTTGAAAAATGATAAAGAGGTTCAAATTTCGAATGTAGATAACAGTAGTGATGCCATAAATCCTGCAAAAATATTTACCATTTACGAGAAAGGATTTAAGTATTTGTATACAGGAGAAAGTAAAGTTGGTGCTAAAACCTATCAAATGATAGATTTATCGCCTACAGATACAAAAAAATCGATTTTTAAAGTACGTTTAAGTGTAGATAAAGTTTCAAAGCAAATTGCCAATGTGGTTATTTTCGAGAAAAATGGGAATACCTATACCTATAATGTGAAAACATTTTCTCCAAATATTAAAGTACCTGAAACTACATTTGCATTCGATACTAAAAAACACCCAGGTGTTGAGGTAGTTGATTTACGATAAAAGATATTTTTACCTGTTAATACGAGGGGTTTAAGCGATATGCTTAAGCCCCTTTTTAATAAATAATTTTCGGTAATATTGTAATGGCTAGGAAGTAATAGCCCGTCGAGCATCTAATAGAAAAATTTTGAGGATAACATTTTTAGGTACAGGAACATCTCAAGGCATCCCAGTAATTGGTTGTGGTTGTGCCGTATGCCAATCGGCCGATGCTAGAGACAAGCGATTAAGAGTATCGATTTTAATAGAAACAGAGGATAAAACATTGGTAATCGATAGTGGGCCCGACTTTAGGTATCAAATGCTCAGAGCAGGTGTTAAGGATTTAGATGCTATCATTTTTACCCACGAACATAAGGATCATGTTGCAGGTTTAGATGACATTCGTCCGTTTAATTATCTACTGCGTAAACGAATTGAAATTTATGCTGTTCCGCGAGTGCAAGAGGCATTAAGGAGAGAGTTCTCTTATATTTTCGAAGATACAAAGTACCATGGATTACCACAGATAAATATGCATACCGTAAATGATGAGCCTTTCTTTGTTGGGGAAACTAAAATTATTCCGATTGAAGTGATGCATCATAAGCTGCCAGTGAATGGCTATCGGATTGGAGATTTTACCTATATTACTGATGCAAAAACCATTGCCGACAGCTCATTGGAGAAAATAAAAGGAAGTAAATATCTGGTAATTAATGCACTACAAAGAGAGAATCACATTTCGCATTTTACTTTAGCAGAAGCGATTGAATTTGCTAATAAAGCGGGTGCTGAGGTTACTTATTTTACACATATCAGCCACAATTTAGGCTTGCATGCAGATGTAGAAAAAGAACTTCCTGCTAACATTAGGTTGGCTTATGATGGTTTATCTTTTGATATGTAATTTTCTCTTTTTAAATTCAATCATTCCGTTATATTTGCAACCGCATACCCGGGTGGCGAAATTGGTAGACGCGCCAGCTTGAGGGGCTGGTGCTGGCAACGGCGTGGCAGTTCGAATCTGCTCTCGGGTACAAAAAAAACCTTCCCATTTTGGGAAGGTTTTTTAGTTTTCGATATATTCAATATTTACGACATCGTTAAAGCTACGCAATTGTTTATATTTTGGGTATGCATTATAATCTTTTCTGGTTTCTATAACAATGGTTTGATTGTCTTTCCAAAAGGCTCTTATATCGTCACAAATACCGTTTACTCTGTAGATTTCGCCATGGGCTTTTGGGAAGTGGACTGAAACAGTTGTTGAATCATCTTTCCCTGCACTCCATTGTCGCACTGCTAGTGTGCACTTTCCATCAGGCGACAATATCTCTTGCTCTTTATAGTGTTTAAGTTTTGGGCCAGTGTAGGACATCATTTTCACTGTCTCAATACCATCTTTTTCTTCTTTGCTGATTACGTGCGAATGTCCACTATTTCTTTTTATAGATTTTGAGGAATAGCCACTAATCAGTGCTTCAAGATCCTTAATGAGTTCTTTGTTTTTCGTTTTTTGTTGATGGTAGCTGCGCATTGTAAAGATATCGCTCATCTCTTTGTCGTTGCGAATTTCTTTGCTTGTTAATATATAGTCAACTCGTTTCTGTAAACCCTCAAAAATGTCGATATCGTACCCAGTTGTTGTTTTGATGTAGGCTTCGAAATCTAAATCAACCATACGTTGCAATGAATTGATTTGTTGAGTAAGCCTAGCCTTAAGACGATCTAATTTCCCTTCATGATGATATTTTTCTGTTTCTATTCTTTGAATGTTATAGAACTCAGTCATAAAATCGTCCCCGTCGTATACAATCATTCCACCATTAAGTTTGAGCAGATAATCTATAGTAGCTAATGATATGGATCTGTATCTATCTAGTTCCGCTTGTTTTTTTACCGAGATCATCTTTCTGTTAGAATATTTTACTATAATAAGCAACTTTTTGTACAGAAGTAAAATTTAGCACAATTAATTTTTCCTGTTTGTTAATTTTATATTGATTGGGATATGTAATTATATTGCAAACATAATTTTGAAAATTATAGTTCAAAGTTAAGCTACGATTGTATTTTCAAATCTTCTTCTGGAATACCCAAAGCCGCTATTTCTTCTAAATTGTCAATTAAGTCGTTCATGATAAAGCCCTCTCGGGTACAAAGGTAGCTAAGTCTGATTTTTCAGATTTTATGCTACCTTTTTTATTTATAAACCCGGATACTACGCTTAAATAACTTTTCTGTGTTTAGTTTTCTTTTAATATATTCGGTATAAAAATAGAAAAGTAGAATTTATTGCCTTAAATTTCTCAAGTATTTTGATGGTTCTAATTCCATTTATAGCTACACATTTTATGTCAAAAACACAGTTTCATGAAAATTAAAATATTTACCTTTTTTCTTTTAATCAGTACCGTCGTCTATGGTCAAGTTGATAGTACCGATCTAATTGTTAAGAAAATAATGAGCGAGCAAAAAATTGTTGGCCTTTCACTTGCAGTGATTAAAAATGGTAACCCTATTGTAAATAAAGGATATGGTTTGGCAAATGTAGAACACAATGTTCCAGTTACCTCACAAACCGTTATTAGGTTAGGCTCTTTAAGCAAACAGTTTTTTACCACAGCCATACTGAAATTACAGGAGGAAGGAAAATTAAACATTGAAGAGCATGTTCATAAATTTTTTCCAGATGCCCCGGAAACATGGAAACCTATACAGGTGAAACACTTGATGTCTCATACTTCGGGATTAAAAAGAGAAGGCCCGGCTTATAATAATTCAATCATTCAACCAGATCTTGTGATTATCAAATCGGCTTACGATTTACCGCTTGATTTCAAGACTGGTGAAAAGTACCAATATTGTAATCTTGGATATTATATGTTGGCAGAAATTATCAAACAAGTGAGTGGTATGCCATGGCAGGATTATATTAAGGAAAAGCTCTTTATGCCAGCTGGTATGAAAAATAGTGGAATGACTGATTTTTATCCAATTATTCATAATCGTGCCAATGGTTATATGCGAAAAAATGGGGTACTTATAAATGCTGATGCGATGTATGCAGTACGGCCTAGTGGTGGTTTCCTTTCCACAGGTTCTGATATGATTTTATGGGAGAAAGTGTTGAGAGAGAAAAATATCATCCTTAAAAAAGAGAATTGGGAATTGTTATGGAAACCTGTTGTAAAAACAACAACAGATGTTAAATCAAAAGCCCATTACGGCTTTGGATGGATTATTGATGAACGCAACGAACAGAGAGTAGTTGAACATGGCGGAGCTAATGTTGGTTTTCGTTCTTACTATACCCGTTTTATAGATAACGGTTTAACAATTATAATTATGACCAACACAGATGATGCCAATCCAGCGGCTATTGTTAAAGCGTTATCAGGCTATTACAACAAATATCCTTAGTATTAACAACATATCCATGTATCAGTTGTCTGCATATTGTTTGCTTTTCATCCGTTACCTGTCCGAAAACTAGTTGCAGGTAAAAAAGAAAGAAGTGTCTTAATGTTGAAAATATGCCGTATGAATTTTTTTCTTTCTAAATCCTCAATTAAGGGCTCAATAAGCAATAAAAAGCGGTTTAAATGCTCAAAGTATTCCTGCTGATCGGTACAATGAAAAGAACTTCCCATATGGGAAGTTCTTTTAGTTTTAATTCGTATGGATCAAATTAAGTCCGAGAAAATTTGACAGATTTCTATTATCTTGTACTTACATAAAATTTTCAATGGCTATCTGGCAGTACAAACTTTTTATTTTACCAAAAGAAGAGGTCATATCTTATTTTGAAAATCAGCGAACAATAGGAGAAGATGATTTCAATGAAATAGAATGGTGGAAATATAGACAGTTAACCGCAGATAATTTCAATTCTTTAGTTGCACAATTGCCCCAAAATATTTCATGGTCAAGAGATATCATATTATTTGGGAACACCGATTCGAATTGTGTAGAGCTGCTATATGAAAACAATATAGCCGTTGAAGTTTCTGGAAGAATAGATTTAAGTTATGATTATAGTCAGTTTGTATCTCTTTTGTGTAATATTGCCCAAGAAAATGAATGTATATTCTTAAGTAGCTCTCTGGAAATTCTGAATCCTGATATTACAACGATTCAAAATGACATTGATGAATACACTCTATTTAAAGATTTTATCGACAAATAAAATAGTTCGATATTTAGCTACGATTGTATTTTGGAATCTTCATTTAAATCACTTAAAGCGGCTATTTCTTCTAAATTCTCAATAAAATGGCCAATAGAGAAACTTTATTCTACTCTAATTAAATTTAAATCACCAAAATCAAAACTAAAGTCAATAGATGGTGAAATACCTTTCATGTTGAAAGATTGTGCTTTCCCTTTTTCTTTAAAAGAAAAAGTGGCAAATGCATCGCAATTCATATCCTGGTATTCCCATTTAATAGCAAAGGTATTTGTGTTATAGAAATACATTGGGCCATTTAATTTTGGCGAACGTAAACTTTTAATCCAAAGCTGCTTGCCCTTCATAAAAACCTCCATCTTTCCAAACCATTTATCTTCATACATACCTATATAATCCTCGGTTTTAATTTTGGTATGTCGCACGGAATCTACTTTTTCCCAGACTTTCTTCGTTACTACATCAACATTACTCACATTTTTTGCAAGATTTCTTGCTCTGTTATCAATCCATTTGGCATCATCTAAGCCAAAGTAGCTATCTGTAATTGCTCTTGAAACTGCAAAAGCAAGACTTCCTCCGCCACTTTCTGTATTCGTTAGCACTACAATGCCTAAATTCAAATCTGGAACCAGGGTCACCTGTGACAACATACCTGGCAAACCACCTGTGTGCATGGCTACCAAATTTCCTCGTACATCATTTAGGAGCCATCCTAAACCATATCCGTTAAAATGGGTATTGTATCTTTCGGATACATAGTTTGGTAAAACCGTTTGTATCGTCCACATTTTAGCACTGTTAGCCGTAGAGAACAAAGAAGACTTTAGGTCATTTTCGTATTTACCTTTGTTAAGCTGCATTATCATCCACTTAGACATATCATTCACGTTAGAATATATACCTCCTGCTGGGCTAATCATTCCGATATTAAAGCGATTAATTGTTTTTAAGGTACCTGTTGCTGTAGAGTGTGGTGTTGCGAGGTTTTTTATTTCATGAATAAGAGAGTCACCAATAAACGAGTTACTCATTTGTAAGGGTTGGAAGATACGTTTTTGAATAAAATCTTCAAAACTCATTTTACTTACTCTTTTTATGACTTCACCGGCAATGATATAGAGTAGGTTATCGTAATTATATTTTGTTCTAAATGCAGAAACTGGTTTAAAATTCTGGAAAATAGTGGTGATGTCTTTTACCGTGAAATCTGCTCCATCCGGAAAAAATGTTAAATCACCAGCCCCAAGCGCAAGGCCGCTCCTATGAGTTAACAAATCGACAATATTAAAATTATCAGTTACATACTCATTGTACATTTTAAATTCCGGAATGTAATCCTTTACCTTATCGTCCCATTTTATTTTCCCCTCATCAACCAATATGGATAACGCAGCTGTTGTAAATGCCTTACTGTTTGAAGCTATCTGAAAGTTCGTAAATTCTGTAGTTAATTGTTTTGTATCAATCGAATTAACTCCATAGCCTTTTAGATGGATTACCTTCCCATCTTTTACAACCGCTATTGCAGCTCCGGCTACTTTTAATTTGGTTATTGCTTCTTGCATAAGCGAATCAATCTTAGAAGAAGATAGCTGTGCAAAACTTTGCAGACAAGTAAAAACAATAGAAGAGGTGATAACTAGTTTAAATATTATTTTTTTCATAACGATTGGTTTTTAAATTAAATGTCTGCTACAAAGTAACCACGGAAAAAATCATCGAAATTGTAAAATTGTTACCAACTATGTAAAAAGCCAAACATTTTTATCTGCTGTGTTCACATTTTTAAAGAAAAGATGAGGATTGATCTCAGTAAGGGATTTGAAATCTTTAATAAGATGAGATTGATCAAAAAAAAGATTCTCGTACGACAGTTCAGTTAGGCTTTTTGAACCCTGATATTTGTTAATCACGTTTCTGAACCGAAATATTTTCCTGTATTCAACCAGAGACTTGCCTAAGTCCTTCTGAACTAAATTGTTTAGATGCTTTCTAGAAATATGATGTTTTTTAGCAATGTCTTCGATCTTGATGTTAGACTCAGCGTCTAATAAAATAGTTTTCATAAATGCTAGGTCTTTCGTCATCAATTTTGATAACCAATAACCTTCAAGGGCATCTATTTGCAATGGTCTTTTGTCAATGTGAAAAATTTTACCCATTTCATCTTCAAAATCTGAAAATTGCGGAATAAATTCTGTCATTTTTTTTTGAGAGAACATTGTTTCCAGATTATCCACAAAACAATTAATACCGAGTGGTTTGAAGTAAATGGTAATCTCTTGGAAGGGCCCTGTATAATGCACTTCTATCGGATTTCTGTAACGATACGCGAAACTCGCGTATATATTATTATTATAAGAGGGCTCAATAGAAATTTTATTAATGTCTAGTTTTACTTTAGAATTAAGGTTTACGGTAACAATGCAGTAATTGTTTGGGAATGTCGTGTAGGCTTTAGTAGCTCCAGTTCCCTGATTGTTTAAAAAATAGTAACCTTCAATATATTGTTTTAAGATGTCGTTTTCTGGTGTGTAAAAATGTAATTCCAAGGTGTTTATTTAAATAAAAATCTATTTATAGTAAATAGACACGCAAAAAATCTTAAAGTGACACAATGTATTGATTTTAATTTTGCATAGTCTTTATTTAGGAAAATGTTGGGGGAGAAATGCAAAACTACTTCTTTTCATATATGCCAAATTTTTTGTTCTATTATAATCCGGTCAAGGTGATCTAAACGAAAATCTATTCAGTTGTTAGCTTTGATTCTAAATATCTGTCGAAGGGAGTGTTTAATATGTTAAATTTGTTGCGCTAAGCTGTACACTGATTTCGAAAAACACAAAATACTCATCGTGTATTTATTTATCAGTTAGCTGTAATTTAAAAATACTACCACCAAAAAATGAAATTTAAAGATGAATTATTTTCAATCATAAAAGAAAAACCATTAAATCTAAAAATACTTAAAGCTGTTCAAGATTTAGGTTTGAATGATTGCTGGGTTGGTGCAGGATTTATAAGAAATAATGTTTGGAATAATCTGCATAAAATTAGAAACATAGATATTGATTACGATATCGATGTTGTTTTTCATTTTCCTGAAAATATTTCTGTTAGCTACGAAGAAGAATTAGAAAAAAAACTTTTAGCCAAAATTCCTAACTTAAAATGGTCGGTTAAAAATCAAGCTCGAATGCACCTAAAAAATGGTCATAAAAATTACGTCAATGTTTCAGATGCCATTTCTTATTGGCCAGAAACAGCAACTTGAATTGCTATCAGGCTTGATGAATTCAATAATTTAGATTTAATAGCACCTTATGGATTAGCAGATTTATTTAATTTAATTGTAAAACCAACGCCTAAATTTGACACTAGTATTGTTGAAAAAAGATTAGTAGAAAAAAAGTGGCTCACAAAATGGAGAAACCTCAAGTATATAAAAAACTATAGCTAACTATTTACCTCTGCTACTATATAAGAAGCCTATTCTTTTTTGCTTAGGTATTCCAGTGCCTTTTCCATTAGCGGATCCCGTCCGCTTGCGATGTCTGAAATTCTATAGGGTGTACGAATGTCCAATTTAATCCCTTTGCGTTGAGTTTCCCTACCATCTGGATAATAAATGCCTAATCTAGAGAAGTTGATTCGGTAGCCTCCTGGTAGTACCGTTCGGGTCACGTTGCCATCAGCTCCGGCTGTCTGTCTGCCGATAACAGTTACATTTGCAGCAGTTTGTAGGGTCATGCAGGCCCATTCACCTGCACTTTGCGTTCGTTCATCGACCAATAGGATGATTTTTCCACGATAAGAGGTAGAATGATTCTTTCCCACTGTGGCGTAACTGGTCTCCTTGTTAGCAATCTCGTAGATAAAAGTCCCGAGAAGGGAGAAGTCTGGACGTGTGAGCATAACGTATATTTTTGATTGATTGAGGAGGTATTGAGGAATGCGGTAGGTACCCTTGCCATTGGTAGGATAGTTACGCATGTCGAAGATAATGAAGAAAGAATAATAGAATAACAGTGTCAGCAACGTTGGAAAGATGCAGAAAAAGGAACGCTTGCTGATAGGCCTCGTAATAGACTAGCGTTAAAGATCTTAGAAACCATTTGGTGTGATATCTTATTGCCTCCTGAAAGAGAATACTATGCAACTAATGCGACAACAATTGGAACTACAACAACTGGAGCAAATGGTAAAGCAGTAACCATTAATTTTCAAGGTGATTATTTTTCTTTCTTTTCTGGTTTTGCCGAATACTATCCTGATCATACACCAAATCAGAAATTGGGGGTTAAAATTGATACCAAAGTTCGGCCAACCCTAAAAGGAATGGCTGAAAGGAGGGATGAAATTATGGAAAAAGCTTTGCAAATGGTCAAATAATAATCGGTAGCTATCTATCATTTATTAATGAGTTGAACTTCAGTTTTCAGGGTATCTCTTGTTAAGATAATAGTGTTTAACTTTCCATTGCTGAAATCGAATTTTAATAAGTTAGGATAATCTACAATTTTAAATGATCCATTTTTCAGATATAATAACTCATGATCATTTTTTCCTTTAAAGTGTTCTAAAAGTAAGGACTCCACATAGAGACGGTTATTCTTTTCTACTATTTTGGTTTCTACTCCCTGTCCATAAAGGAAATCATCGTACGTCCCGATTAGTTTCTCTTTTACACCTACTGGGATTTCTTGAATTTCTTCATTAGGTTTTTCTTTGTTCCAGTCCATCATTGTAAGAATCTTGCGCTGGGTTTGGGTCATCACAGGAATACGATTTGGTTTTTCACCATTGGCAAGAAATACAAAACCGTTCCCATCTACCATAGTAGCAAAAATACTACCGCCAACTCCAGTATTGGAGCCATTGCATGCAAACCAATCATAGTTATTGTACCCAAAAGATTTTTGCCATCCATAACTCCAACCGGCAACAGCATTTTTTAAAGCGGTTACTGCTGTCACTTTTTTTGCAATGCTATGAGAAATCACTTTATTGTTTTTATTGCGTAAGGCATTTTGCATCTCAATAGAAAGCTTAGCTAAATCTGAAGGTGTAGACCACATTCCTGATGCTCCAACTTGTGGTGTGATTGGTAAGCCTGTTTTAATAACTTTTCCATCTTTATCATGAACGAGAGCAACATTTGTTAGAAAACCTTTTTCATTAGGCTGTATCATTGTTGTGTTCTTCAAGCCAAGAGGAGAAAATATATATTCTTCTGCAAGTTCTGCAATAGATTTATTTAAAGTGTCTTCAAGAGCCATTTGGATAATTACATAACCGCCACCGCTATATTCAAAGCTAGTTCCTGGCGCAAATAGGAATTCAATTTCTTTATCATATCTTGGTATTTGTCCTAAAAGACTTTGTTTTATTGTTGGAATGGTATCTCCTTCATAATAGTCTGCAAATCCACCTTGATTTGTACCAGAGGTATGATTAAAAAACTGCTTCCAGGTAGGGCTATTATTTTCAGTAAACTTACTTTTTGGTAAATGCCAACGTTTTAAGTATTTATCTATTGGGTCATTCAAATTAATTAAGCCTTTCTCTTCAAGTATATGGCAAAGAAGTGCTGTTATTGGTTTTGTAATTGATGCTGTAGAAAAAGCAGTATTTTCATCTAGTTTTTCTTTAGAATTCATTGATTTCACCCCAACTTGGTTCGAATATATAATCTTATAATTTTCAAAAACAACAAGGCTAAATCCAGAAAGCTTGTATTTTTCTAATTGTTGTTCAATATGTAAGCTGTCTGTTAGAAAGCTATAATCTCTTTTTTTCGATAAACTTTTATTGAGTGTCTGGCAACTCGCAATGAGTACTGTCAGAAGAAGTAAGCAAATAATCTTTTTCATAGTATCGTCTTTTATGTTGTAAAATTTATTTCGATACAAATATGTGAAGGACATTAAAACTATGCGACCGAATAAAAGCAGTCGAACGCATTTGTTTTAAAAAATGAGTACGGGTAGTTTAATGAATACGTACGAGTAATTACAAAATACTGTTTTACAGGTTTTTGCGATAATTAGTTGGTGTGTTGCCGGTGTGCTTTTTAAAAGCGGTATTAAAAGAGGATTTTGAATTAAAACCGACTTCATACAAGATTTCAAGAATTGTAACCTTTGTTTTTGATGAATCTTTTAAGATTTCCATCGCATTTTCGATACGATAGGTATTCACGAAATCATAAAAATGTTGCCCTAATTGATGATTGATAAGAACAGATAATTCCCGAACAGGAACACTCATCGCTTTAGAAATGTCTTGAATCGTTAAATCTGGATTAAGAAACGACTTTTCTTCAATCATATATTTCTTTAGTTTCAATAAATCTTCATTTAAAGTTTCGGGCTCAATCTTTTTCTCTTCTAAAATTAGATCTGAAACCAGTTTTAATTTTGAATCGATATTTCTAAATAAACCAGGATGATTTAATGCTTTAAATAAATACCAGCAAATAATAAACAGATGGAAAACCAGGATTCCAATTTTTATCCATTCGGAGATATATGGATAATCAGAAAATTTAAAAATGTTTTTTAGAATAGCAAGCAAATATAAAATAGTTAATACACTAGTAAATTGAAACAGCCAATTATAGGAATTGACATTGGTGCCTGCATAGTTTTCAAGATATAGCTTTTTTGCTTTTCTCAGCAGCATAAAAACAGCTGTAAAATAGACAACGATTTGAAGGTGAATAAGGACATGATTGAACTGTATTTCTATCATGTTTTGACGATGGATGATAAAATTAATTTTGGAAGCAATATCTACTGTATAAAAACGAGGCAGTAAAACTACACTTGCAATTAAAAACGGAAGTAGATGTATTAGATATTTGGCTTTAAGCTTAAAATCAGAATAACAAACAGATAATACATAGAGATAAAAAACAGGAATTTGTAAGAAAGCAAGTGTATTTCTTAGCATTCCAAGATTTGAAGGGCCATTAACTACTAAGTTAAACAAAGGCTCGCTAACATCTATTGCGGTTATAATTAGAAATGTACTAAAAAGAACATTGCTTATTTTGTGCTTTGTTTTAACGATAAGCACAAAAAATGCAAGAAATAATGAAATGAACAAAGAAATTATAGTTACAATAATTAATAAATTGATTTTATCCATTAATTATTCTTTTTATTCATCATTCCTTTCGCCATGCACGGCGAATTTAGATAAATTTTTTACAAAATAAAATGCAAATACCAATTCTACAACAGGCCGTTAATCATCTCTTTCACTTTTTCATTTCCAGGAAAGGCTGTAAATTTAGTTAGGAGCTCACCTTTTTTGTTATATAATAGATATGACGGAATACCCTCGAACCCAAAATGATTCATAATGTATTCCCACTGAGTGTCTTTCAGGTAATAATGTTCACTGCCTATTCCTTTAATTTTTTCTTCCCATAGCTTTCGAGGTGAAGATCTGTTTGTGAGATACACAAATGCAACATCCTTATTCCGAAAATCATTTTTTGTACTTTTAAATTCCTGCATTGCATCCAGGCAAGGAGCACACCATGTTGCCCAAAGGTCAACAAGAACAACCTTTCCCTTATGTTTAGCGATTATTGTTTCAATAACTTTATCGTCCGAAACCGACGAGATGTCATTTACAACAGTGGGTGATTTGAATTTGTCCAATTCAACAACCTGTTGGTTTTTCCGAAATAGTATTTTCGCAATTTCTCCATTTTTCCAATAATTTGCAATATGCTCTTTTTGCTTTTCGGTTAGTGGTCTTACCTCTTCATTTAGCTGCCTACCATAGGCATTAGCAGCTAAAATATCATAGTATTGGCCGTCATTGAATCCGACTAAATCTGCTAAAATAACTTTCACCTTTGCTAACCAAGTGGGAATATCGCTTTCTGCTATCTCAGGGAGATCTAATATTTCATTTTGAAGAATTGCTTTTTGAAATTCCTGGAACATAGAACAATACAAATATTGTTGATCATTAAGATTAAAATCTTTCAAAAAACGAAAATATGATCTGTCAATTTTTTGAATATCAGGTTTTTTGCTGTTATCATCATTTGTGTTGCGATAATTACTAATCATCTCTTCTTCGTAACGAAAGACATGCCCTACATACATGAATAAACGGAAATCTTTAGACAGTACTTCTTTTAATTCTTTTGATATTAATGTGTCACTATTTAAAATCACTAATCTTTCTGATATAGCAGTTTTAGCATGATCTAGAAAAATGTCCGTGCTTTTGTCATACAAAGGTTTCGGTGCCCTGTTTGGTCTATATTCAATCATTTCGCCCATAACCTCCAAGCCTCGGGTCATATCATTTTTATTCATATCGGGCGTAACATGAATATTTTCGATATCAAAATTTGAATTATAAGCAATATCAATGTTAGTAATACTACCACTTTTCAATTTAACATAAAGGGACTTTTCTCGATTTAAACTTGTGTATAAGCCAACCAAAGAAATATCTGTTTCAACATCAACATCAATAGAGAACTTTCCTGATTGATCAATAAATGCTTTATATTGAACATTCTCTCCCGAGATAGGATGTGGAACATAAATATTTACAAAATTGCTGTCCTTGTTTGTGCTATTCGGACTTAATATTCTTCCGGTTATTTTAGCTGTACCAGCTTTTATAGCAGGTGTATCTATTACCGTATTAACAGACTGTTTACTTGATAGCAAGAGCAAAAGGCTGAGTATGCAAAACAGATTTAATTTTATTATTTTAGTCATAAGTATTTTGATTTAATTATAGTAGGCCTCGATGAAGTAAGTATATTTTATATCTTGCTTAGAGCAGTTGCAATGCTTGTTTTACGGTGTCTTTGTTGGGCTTAGAAATGGGTATTTTTTCTCCAGACATTAAGAGTAGAATACCACCGTCTTCTTTTAGCCAGCTTTTTACATATTTTGGATTTACTAAATGGCTTTGGTGAGTTCTTAAAAATCCATTGGGGCGCAGTAAATCGGCATACTCTTTAAGTGATTTAGAAACCAGTATTTTTTCACCGCTCGAAAGTAAGAAGTGGGTATACGTATTGTCTGCCTCACAACGTATAATTTCTGATAAAGCAACATACCTTATTTCACTTTGCATCTGTAGCGCAATTTTGCTAACGTTTGTTTCTGGTTTTTTCAGTTGCTGCAGTAAAAAATCGAGCTGCGATGCTTGAGTTTGCGTTGCCAATTTCTCTTCGGCTTTATTTACCGCATTTATCAATTCTTCAATATCAATCGGTTTTAAAAGATAATCTAAGGCGGCAAATTTTACAGCTTTTATCCCATATTGATCGTAAGCGGTAACAAAAATAACTTCGAAATTACGCGTTGGAAGCAGTTTTAGTACGTCAAAACCTGTTTGCTCGCCCATTTGAATATCCAGAAACACTAAATGAGGTAAATGTTTTTCAATAGCACCAACCGCATCACTTACATTTTGCGCTGTTGCTAATATAGTTACCTGCGAACAGTGCTTTTCTAACAAAGTCTGTAAGTTTTCTAAGTTGGAAATTTCGTCATCTATTAAAACTGCTCTCATCATATTATAGCCAATCGGTTAATGTTAAGCTTATTTTAGTGCCGCTAGTGGTCGATTGTATAGCTAAAATAAAGCGATTTTCTTTATAGATACTATTTAAGAGTGCTATTCTACTATCACTTAATTGAAGGCCCAAGCCTTTGTTCTTTTTTTTGGTGTCAAATCCATTTCCATTATCGGTAACAGTTAACACCAAATCATTTGCTTGTTTAATAAATGTGATGATAATTTTTCCATCGGTAGCCTTTTGCGATATGCCGTGCTTCACTGCATTTTCTACAAAAGGTTGTAGCAACATACTTGGTATTTCTATGATATCTAAAGCTAAATTTTCGGAGCGGTTAATTTCATACTTAAAGCCGAACCGCAATTGCTCCATTTGCAGGTAATCGTCTAATAAAGTTTTTTCTTGTGATAAACTAATCAGTTCTTTGTCATCAAGCACGTTACGAGTTAACCGGGCGAATTTAGAAAGGTATTTATTGGCATTGTCTATTTCGTTTTTGTTCATTAAATTTTGAATGCCAGAGAGCGCGTTAAACAGAAAATGAGGGTTTAGTTGTGAACGAATAGAGTTAAGTTGGAGCTTTGCCGTGTTTTTTTGCAGCTCTTTTTCTGCCAGCTTTTGTTTGTTTCTTTTTTTGATAAAGTAAAGGATAACGAGAAAGACCAATCCAATAGAAAACACCACAATAAACCCGTATAAAAACAGTTCTTTTTTAGTATAGTTTTCTTCATCTAAAGTTATAGAAAGTGTATATTTGGTTACGTATTTTTCTATTTCTTTTGGTGAAATATCACAATTAAGACAGTTAGTCCATTTAATCGATGGCTGAATAATAATTTCATAATCTCCCGACTTTTTGAAAATGTTTTTGTCAATCCTCAAGGAAACCAAAGGTTCTTCAATACCACCACCATATTCCCAATCAGTTGATTTGAAAATTATTTTATTTGTTTGTTTGTCTTTTATTACGGTGTGGTAAACGTAATCAATATCGGATTTGTCCTTAAAAATGGTTAGTTCATCGTCCTTTTCACTGAAAGTAAGCTTTGTTCTGTCTTTTGGACTGGTGATCCAACTGTAATTAACGCCTTTGCCTGTTTTGGAACGCTTTGTAAAAGCTAGGATCTTTGCTCTTGGAATTGGCTTTCCATAAAAAATTGTTTTGTAAACATCCTGAGGTTTTTGGATGTCATACATTATTATTGTAATGATTTTATCTTTTATGGGGAAGATACCGAAAGTTGTAGAGCGAAATATTTCCCCCTCCCCAACGTCGGCATCTTTTAGTTGTGCTTTATTGATCGATTTGTTTACTACTATTGGCTTGTTGTCCTCCAAAATTGTATACCTATAATTCTGCACACTATCAGTTTCTCTGAAATAAACTTGGATACTTACATTGTGGACTTCAGGTAAGAAATTGAATGATATGTGAGGTTGATTTGGAAATCCTTTGGCATAAAAGACGTTTTTGGCCGAACTATCTACACTCATGAGCAGTTTTCCTCCAGCAGCATAGTTCCTGTGAAAGTTGATACCTTTTTGCGCATTTACTGCGGATAATACAATAATGAGAATGAGAAATGTGAAAACTATCTTTTTCATTTTAACTTTCATCAAACTTGTAATAATAATAGCAAAACTAAAACCATAAAACAGCAAAGGCAATGTTTGAAATAGTAGATGTGTTGTTTTGCGCAGTATTTGAATCTAATTATTCGCTATCGCATTGTAAAAAGCTTCACGATAAACTTCACCCAAAGCAATTGTTCTGTCGCCAATACTTACGCGGTTTCGTTCAATACTATTGATTTTGTTAATTGCTAGAATAAAAGATTTATGAATTCGCATAAACTGATTTGTAGATAACTGCTCTTCGGTTTTTTTAGGGTCTGTAGGCTGGTGATTTTTTCTGTAGCTGTATAAATCATCACATAATTTTGTAAGCCCTCTACATAGAGAATATCTGCTACATTAACACGAACCAGTTTGTATTCTGTTTTTACAAAAATATGGTTTACTTCTTTTTCCTTTGTCAAGATGGTGGTACTTTTAGCTTTCTCGGCTAAGCCATTTAAAATCACTTGTACCTTTTCTACAGCTTTATAAAAACATTCAAATGAGACAGGCTTTAATAAATAATCAATTGCATCATTCTTCGAAACCTTCCAAAGCATACTCAGCATAAGCAGTAGTTAAATAAACCATCTGCCAAAGAATTGGTCGAATTAGAAGATGCACAGCTACAAAGAGCGGTGAAATATATTAGGGAAGGGAAGTGAAAAATACGGGGCTTACACCTCGTATGCCACTTTTGCAAATTTATTTCTATACTCAATCGGAGTAAGCCCCGTAATCTTTTTAAATATATCTCTAAATGCTTTTGTATCAGTATAACCTACATCGAACATTATCTCAGATATATTCTTTCTTGAGGCTTCAAATTTTTTTTTGGCAGCTTCTATTCTTACTCTTTGTATATATTCTACCGATGTATTGTTGGTTGCCTCTTTAAACCTTCTTTCAAATGTTCTACGACCTGTATTAATTAAATTTGCTAACGTTTCTATTGTTATTTTATCTTCATAGTGCTTTTCGATATGATCCTGTACTTTTTGAATTTCAGTGTCGCTATGGTTTCTTTGACCTTTGAAAATAGCGAATTGAGATTGGCTATCTCTCCCAATATCTAAAGCAAAATATTTTGAAATCATTACTGCTGTTTCTCTATCTGCATATTTTTCAATCAGATACAATATTAAATTCCATAAACTACTTGCACCACCACTGCTGTAAATATTATCATGCTCTGTTATTATGGCTCCATCTTCTACCTCCACCTCTGGATATCTTTCTCTGAAATCACTAATGTGAGCCCAATGTGTTGAGCATTTTTTACCATTAAGTAAACCTGTTTCAGCTAAAAGAAAAGCACCAATACATAAACTGGCCAAACTTGAACCATTTTTGTATAGATTTTTAAAATAAGGTATTGCTTCTGCATTGGCCTGTATCCCTTTTGTGGTATCGCCAAATGTAGGCGGTATAATAAGTAAATCGGTTTCAGTAACATCTTTAAGCAACCTATCGGTTTTAATAGTATACTCTCCATTATTGGCTGGTACATACTCGTTTAAACCCACATATTCTACCTTAAAAATTGGTTTTTTACCAAATGTGGTTAAAAAATCATTGGCAGTATGGAAGCTTCTATAAGGAGGCGTAATTGCTTCAATTACCCCATACTCAGGCACAAAGACTGAAATTCGCATATCAATTTTAAATTTAAGTTACTAAGCTACGAAAATAGTTTTGTCATAATCTACCCCCATAGTTGTCATTTTTACAATAGACTTGATTTTATTCCCCAATGTATCTTTGAATAATAAAATTTAATAAACAAAATAACAATGACACAAGTAACAAGAATTACGGTAGAAGCAGCAACACATGTTCCCGTAGCTAAAGTTTGGAAGGCTTGGAATACACCAAGTGATATTATAAAATGGAATACTCCTGATCCCAGCTGGCATACCCCAAGCAGTGAAAACGATCTGAGAGTAGGTGGTAAATTTAAGAATAGGATGGAAGCCAAAGACGGGAGCTTCGGTTTCGACTTTGAGGGCGTTTATGATACAGTTGATTTACATAAAGAAATTACATACACCATGGGCGATGGAAGAAAGGCCACTACTCTATTTGAAGAACAAGATGGTAAAACCAATATAACAACCACATTTGACGCTGAAACAGAGAATGAACCTGAATTTCAGAAGCAAGGATGGCAGTCTATCTTGAACAGCTTTGTGAAATATATCGAATCAACTAACTAATCAATATTATGAAAAAGAATAAAATAATCTTTTGGGTGGCAACGATCATCATCGTCCTTTGGGAAGGTGTAATGCCGCTTAGTACTATCCTATTTACACCAGAATACGTAACCTTAGGTACAAAACCGTTAGGCTATCCCGATTACTTTGCTTATGCACTAATTATCTGTAAAGTACTTGGCGTAGTAGCAATTGCCTACCCTAAAACACCGAGTAGGCTAAAAGAATGGGCCTATGCCGGACTTACATTTAGCTTACTCTTCGCCTTCATCAGTCACGCGTGTGTAGATAAAAATATTGCATATATGCTGATGCCACTTGCGGTATTAGGTATACTTATTGCTTCATACATTTATAATCGTAAACTAAATTTTAATAGCAATGAAAAGTAATTCAGTTTCTTTACACAGGGTGATCAAAGCGAACCCTGAAAAAGTATTTCGTGCATTTGCAGACCCTATTGCACATTCAACATGGCTACCACCTTACGGCTTTATATGTACCGTAGAGCAAATGGATTTTAAAGTAGGGGGTAAATTTAAAATGTCCTTTATTAACTTCAGCACGGGGAATAAACATTCTTTTGGTGGAACATATCTTGAAATAAAGTCGAATGAATTTATTAAGTACACAGATACCTTTGATGATCCCAATTTACCTGGAGAAATGACGACAACGATATGGCTAAATAAGGTTTCGTGTGGTACTGATCTTAAAGTGGTACAAGAAGGGATTCCTGAAGTAATACCTGCCGAGATGTGTTACTTGGGTTGGCAAGAATCATTAGAAAAATTGATAAAACTTGTAGAACCCGAAATTCCTGATGCTTAATTTATGTAACCATGATTGAGCATAATCATCACCAATTAATAAGTGCGGTTTTCATCACATTTTCGGGGAATTGTAAAAAGGCACTCAATTTTTACCAAACCTGCTTTGGGGGCCTTTTACAATTTGAAGATTTTGAAAAAGAAATACAGGGCTACGCTGAAATGCCTGTTGTTAGTGGGTCGCTAATTTCTGATCGAATAATTATTCATGGTTCAGACTTGGTACACAACGAAGGCAGAAAACTTGGGAATTATATGTCTATTTTCTTGCATTGTAAAGACATCGATGAAAGAAAAGAACTTATTGAAACCATCACGAGCATACCGCCTAATCAATATGCTCATGATAGTTTCAAAGCCATTAAAAATAAATTATACCCAGACAAAAAATTAGCATTTGATAAACTGATTGAAGTAACTGATGCTTTTGATGTAAGATGGGTACTAGGTATTTAGGGCTCTGTTATAATACTTTTGGTAGTTTAAACCTTACGCCGAGGTAGAATTCTCTGCCACGGGTAGGGCCCCATACCGAGGAGGTATCAAAATAGGAGCTAAAAGGATCTTGCCAACTCAAAATGGGTTGGTTCTGTCTAAAGTTGAAGATGTTTTCGCAGCCAACATATACTACAAATTTCTGCAGATTATAGGTGAACTGAGAATTAACGGTAGTGAAAGATTCAGAGAAATCTGGTCTACGGTATACTTCTGGGTTGGCCTTAGTGTCTGGTAACCGCTGCCGACCATACCAGTGTATATTAACATCGATATGAAAGTTATTGGTTAATGGTTTATAACTGAAGGTAGAAAGCACCTTGTGTTTGGGGTTAAATGGCAATACCTTTTTTATTCCGCTGGTTTCTTGATAAACATCCAGATTGGTGTAGCCAGATTTTAGCTCAAAGCGTTGCCAAAGTTTTAAGAAAAGCTCTGTTTGAAACCCGTTGCTAATACTGGTGCCGGTAAAATTTCTGATGATGGCCTTGGTTGGGTCGCTATCATAATCGGGAAAGATCTGGTTTTGGAAATTTGTATGGTAGTAGTCTAGGCTTAGTGAGCCCGAGATATCTCCTTTCAATAGCTCAAATTTATGGGTTAAGTTTGCACCAAGATTCACTGCCTTCTCTGGGCGCAGGGCCTCTGCGAAGATTACGTTCCTGGAACTCGCCAAAAGATTAATGTTCTCACTGAAAAGATTTACTGTACGCCATCCTGTGCCTATATTCCCTCTTATTACGGTTTGCGGTGAGATGTCGTACTTCAGCAGTGTACGTGGGGTAAAAATCATACCGAACTGGTTGTGATGATCGACCCTTATCCCTGCAATCCAAGTAAGATTCCCGCCAAAAAAGCGCATGGTGTTTTCTGTAAATGCACCTGGCACCTTTTCAAGGCGTTTATAATTTCCAGCATAGGTACGGCCTTGCGTTGTACTGCTAAAGCCAATAGTTTCATCTAGATCAAGGTATCTGAAGCTAAGACCAGATTTAAGGCCGTTATTACCGTAGGTTAGTTCATGTTGCAGGTTGGTATAGAAGTTTAGCTGTGTGGCATCATATTTTGCCGTGCCAAAATATGATGTTTGATCCTGGTAAAAAGAAGAAGCATAAAGAACAATATGATGGGTGTCGTTAAATCGGTAGCCAGTCTTAGTAGAGATTTCTGGTTGGTTAAAACTTACGCTCTGCCCGTACACCGAGCTACTGCCCTTGTGAAGTTCAGACTTATAACCAACTTGCCCGCCAATACGTTCTTCGTTCAATAACCTTAACCCAATAGTAGAATGTAAGCCCCAGTTGCTTTCTTTTCCATATTTCAAGCGGTTATACACCATATAACGGGCAAGTAGCGGAAGATCAAGGAAATTATCCTTGTCTCGGTCTATCCTACGGGCAGGTTGTACAGTCTGTAGAGCTGTAATATTGCTCCATTTCCCTTTGCCAAAGGCGTAGTTCGCATTTACGTGTTTCTCCATAAAGCTATTCATATAAGCATTGAGCAGCAATTGGTCGGTATTGTCTGGTTTTTTTGTCTCTACGTTGATCTGTCCACTGATACTTTCATAACCTTGTATCACACTGTTGGCACCCTTAGAGATATAAATGTTCTCTACCAGAGAACCAGGAATGCTGCTGATGCCATAGGTATAGGACAGCCCTTGAATCATCGGTAAACCATCTATAAGCACCTGATTGTATACGCCAGAAAGCCCAAGTATACGTAGTTCCTTTGAATTGGTAACTACATTTGTGGTTTGTGGCTGCACAGTTAGTTGAGTATCGAAGCAGCCAGCAAGGTCGCAACAGGCAGCTTTTGCCAATTCAAATGAAGTAATCTGCTCGATTTTAAATGGGCTACGGTTGGAGAGGATAATCCCGTCACGCTGTTTAGAAATGCTAACTTCAGAAAGATTTTGATCTTCAAAAAGGTTGAAGGTAACCAATACCTGGTCCCGCACTGCTATAGTATCAGATTGATGCCCTATGTATGAGGCAACCAGCATTTTGTTGGTGATGCCGGTGGTGGTGATAGTAAAGTTCCCCTTGCTATCGGTCGAGGTGGCCACATCGGTGCCAAGCCAGCGCAGTGTAGCTGCCTTTAGCGGTTGTTTTCTATTGTTGGTTACTTTTCCTGTAATAAGTTGCGCCGACAGCACAAGCGGAAATAGCAAGCCAACAATGAATAAATATTTCTTCATTGTGTATGTCTTTGGATATGTGCGGCTTATTTACTTTTTAACCTTGTAAGGCCTATCATTAGGGTTCTGGCAGCCGGGTGTGGCCTCTATGGCAGCAAAGATTTCTTTCTCACTTACAAGCAGAGGATTGAAACTAATCTCGAACTTAGTCGTAGGCCCTGTTTTATCTGGTTTACAAGTGTTTACACCTTTCAGCTTCTCCACGTTTCCAGCGATGCTTTTCAGGTCATTAGAGCAAGTGATGCCTTTTACCTTGATGGCAGCTGTTTTAATGGTAATGGTTTGTTCTGGGGTTGGTGCTGTTTGAGCGTAAGCGATTTGGGCACTAAAAGTAAAGGCAATAAGGGCAAAAAATATTTTTATCGTTTTCATGTTCTGATTTTTAAAAGTTTAATAAAGCAATAAAACCAGCGATAGCAGCTATCGTGGCATTTGTAGGTATTAATTTGTTAAACCATTTTGGGCGGCTGCCAAAAATCAGGAGAATAGCTCGAAAAAAATGAGATATGGTAAAGGGGAAATGCCTGTATTTGTGATGGGACTGCTTTAGGGACAGTAAGGATGGATTTGATATTAGTTATTGTAACGTAAGGGCAGCAGGGCTGGAAGGGACTACATAGTTCATCACAACTAGTATTGCTCTTCTTTATCGGTATGGTAGAACTGTTCTTTGAATCCGCATTCTTACAGCAAGCATCAATTTTAGCAACTTCAGGCATTGATATTTCTATTCCGGATTTCACCGAAAGCAAAAATGTAAAAAAAGCCAACAAGAGTACGCCAAATTTCATCGCAGCTAAAGTATAAAATTTAAATTAAAGACACGAAAGGTGTAGAAAGACTATTTTATTGTAGTACCAAAGTTTTTTTATTTTATTATTTGGAATTAGTCTAAATAAGAATATATTTGCAGAAAAAAAATGCCGTTAGGCGCCAACCTAACGGCTCCCCAAAATAAATTGGGGTTGCCTTAAACTCTTACATTAAAAGCAATGCAAATTAAACAAATTTTGCTGGCAGTACTCCTATGTGCTAACAGTATTTTTACAAATGCTCAAAACCTTGGTACTGTTCGTGGCATCTTAAAAAACACAACAGGTGAGGCGCTATCTGATTTACAGGTAAAGCTTCAAAACACCAAATTCTCAGCCATTTCCAACCAATCGGGTATATTTTCGATCAAAAATGTAAGCCCAGGCCACTATACCTTGATGATAACCGGTATGGGCTATAAATCTGAACAGAAAGAAATTACGGTAAATGCTGGTCAAGAAACCGAGATTTCTATCACATTAAATGAAGAATCGATACGTATGAAGTCAGTAACCGTTACCGGCCGAACGGTGGTTCAAGAAACAAACCGACAAGCATTTAACGTAACTGCCATCGATGCAACCAAACTTTACAATACCACTTTAGATATTTCAGGTGCTTTAGATCGGGTAGCTGGTGTTCGAGTTAGAGAGTCGGGAGGTGTGGGGTCGAACTTCAATTTATCGCTCAATGGTTTTTCGGGTAATCATATCCGGTATTTTATTGACGGTATTCCGATGGATAATTTTGGTTCTTCTTTCCAAATCAATAATATCCCAATCAATGTAGCAGAACGTGTAGAGGTTTACAAAGGCGTAGTGCCAATGTGGCTAGGCTCTGATGCACTGGGTGGCGCAGTAAATATCGTAACAGGCAATAAGCATCGCAATTATATGGATGCATCCTATTCATTAGGCTCATTTAATACACATCGGACTGTAATAAATGCTGCTGCTACTTCAAAAAGTGGATTAACGGTACAGTTAAGTGCTTTCCAGAATTATTCTGATAATAATTATAAAACCAACTTAAGAACGCTGTTGCAGAATAGCATGGAGCTCGATAAAAGAGCACCTTCGGTAAAGAGGTTTCATGATACCTATCACAACGAAACTTTGATTGCAAACGTTGGCGTTGTTAATAAATCTTTCGCAGATGTTCTTTTATTTGGATTAACACTAGGTCAGAATTATAAAGAAATACAAACCGCCGCCAGACCAGAAAGTGTATATGGTCAGTTGCACAGACGTGGGAATATTGTTATGCCTTCTTTGAAATACAAAAAGGCAGATTTAATTAAGGGAATGGATTTAACTGTAAATCTAAATTACAATCTCGGATATGAAAAAACGATAGATACAGCTCGTGCCGATTATGATTGGGATGGAATACGCGATCCTAAGAAAACTTTGGGCGAACGAACAGAGAATGGGCAGCTTTCTAAATTTAGGAATAACAACGGCTTAGCGACTACTATGCTGAGCTATAAAATTACCGATCATCATTCTGTTGCAGTAAATAATGTGTTTTCTACCTTCAATCGAAAAACCGATGATTTATTATTCCCTGAGAAAAATGCATTAGATCCAGCAAAGAAAATGGATAAGAATGTACTTGGCTTTGGCTACGGATACGATGTAAATAATAAATGGAGTATAAACACCTTCGGAAAGTATATTTATCTGAACAATATTATCGGTAACAGAAACATATCTCAAGATAAGCTTGGCTATGGCGTGGCGCTGGCTTATTATCTAAATCCCAATCTACAAATCAGAACTTCTTATGAGCTTACCAACCGTATGCCCGAAGCAAATGAAATATTTGGTGATTTAGAGAATCTGGCACCTAGTCCTAATTTAAAGCCCGAAAAGAGTGATAATGTTAATTTAGGAGTGGTTTATGGATTTAAATTAAACGAAATCAATCGCTTCTCAGTAACTGCAAATGCTATTTATAGGTATTCTGGCAATTTTATTTACAGCAAGTTTGTTGGTGGTACAAGTGGTAACCAGAACTTATTAATCGCCGATAATAGACAAGGTGTACGCACTACTGGTGTAGATGGAGAAGTTCGATATTCTTATAAAAATTGGTTAAGTGCAGGCGCTACTGTGACTTATCAAATGCTAAGGAATCTTCAAAAATACGATCCTCGACCAGATGGTGGCTTTTTTACTGAAGAAAGTATTGTTTACCTAGATCAAATGCCCAATATCCCTTACTTTTTTGGAAACGCTGATGTTTCTGCATCATTCAAAAATGTTTTTGAAAAAGGCAACAACCTAACGGTTGGCTATAACATGTTATATGTAAAGAACTTTTGGCTTTATTGGCCAAGTTTAGGCACATCTTCATCAACATACAAAAATGGTATTCCTACCCAAATTGCTCATGATATGAACTTTGTATATAGCATGAAGAATGGCAGGTATAATCTCTCATTGGAAGTTAAAAACATCACCGACAAACCAATATTCGACAATTTTAGTTTGCAAAAACCCGGTCGTGGCTTCTATTTAAATTTCAGATACTTTATCAATAAATCTTAATAATCATTTTATAAAAAAATCAATATGAAAACAACAATCACTCAAATGCTTGGGGCCATACTATTTATCGCCGTTTTAAGTTCTTGCAACAACAAATCTGGTAGGGAAGTTATTCCTGAAAACCCTGGAAATTATGTGCTTGCAGTTACACCAACTGCTATTACAGGTGTTGCAGATTACCTGGTAACCGCCGCCAAACTAGATGAAGGTGCCGTATCTATCGTAGGGAATGGCGTAGAACAAGATGGTACTTATCGCTACTATGTAACGCATGGTAACAAATTCTTTAGTATGCTTTACGGACAGGGTAGTGGGGGTGCTGTTACTGTTTATGATGTTAAAGAAGGTAAATTAAATAAACTAAATGATTTTGTAGCTGCAACCGTGCATGCATTTGCCCCTGTGAACAAAGATATTTTAATGCTCAGAAATCCAAGAGCTTATGCTGCAGCAGGCGCCCCTACCTTAGCCAATTGGTATAGTGTAAACGCCGAAACCAATGTGCAAACTGCCGAAGGTACTGTAGATGCGGTAGCGCCAACTGGCACAGGCGAAATTGCCCACGTAAGCTGGATTAAACAAGTTGGAAATAAAGTGTTCGCACCTTTCTTCTCTATTACGGGTAGAAACTTCTGGACTAAATATCCAGATCAAGCTTGGATAGCTGTATATTCTTACCCAGGTATGCAGTTAGAAAAAGTAATAAAAGATAACCGTACCAGCTTTATCGGAAGGTATTTTACAGATGGTTTGGGCGTAGTTGAAAATGGCGATGTATATGCGTTTTCATCTTCAGTAGCTGCCGACGATAATACAGAAACTCCGGCAACATCTGATTCTAAATTAACGTCAACTAAACCCTCTTCAATTACTCGAATCAACGCAGGTACTACTGAGTTTGATCAAAATTATTTAATGAATTTTGAAACAGCCTCTAATGGCTTCGTGATTACAAACTGGTTATATATCGGACAAAACAAATTCATTGCTAATGTAGAGCCAAAAGAAACCAAAGGTGCTTATGTAGTAGGTAAACGTCTCGCTATTGTTGATGTTGTGAACAAGACAGTAAAACCTGTTACAGGATTTCCTGAGCCTGCATCTATTTCAAGTGTAACCAGTAATAATTATTCTCCTAAAGATGGAAGATATGGCTACATCGGTGTAAATCTAACCGATGGTACCACTTATGTATATAAGATCGATGCCAATACGCAAACAGCTATTAAAGGTTTAAAAGTTGAGGGTGGTCTAATTACAGCCATTCAGCATTTAAAGTAAATAATCAAATCTTATTACTATTTTAATTTATATAAAATGAAACATATATTTTTTTTAATCGCTGTATTGGTTGTTAGTTTAACTACAGCACAAACTGCCGATGCGCATGCCATTTGGATAGAAAGTAACACCAAAGCAATTAAGAACAAAGCACATGAGGTAAAAATAATTTATGGCGATTATGCCGAGGAGATAATTGAACCTACTTCGAAATGGTACTCAGATTTAAAAACATTAGAAGTTTGGGTAACAAGTCCTTCGAAAAAGAAAACTAAACTGCTACTTACCGATGCAACAGATCATTTAGTTAGTTCATTTGTGCCTATTGAGGATGGAATGTATTACATCACTACCGTACACGTTACAAAAGATCTGGGTGGTACTACCAAATACGAGTTTTCGTCAGTTGCATCTGTACTTTCGGGTAAAGCAAGTGCTGAGTTTGCAGCGGTAGAGCAACCACTTTCGGTTACTGTTAAACCAAATGCGTACAAAGCCAACGATCTCATCGAATTACAGGTTTCTAAAGATAACCAGCCCTTTGCAAAAGCCGAAGTACAGATTATGTCGCCAGGTGGCTGGATAAAAACAGTAAAAACAAACGATAAAGGGCAAGTAAGTTTTACCCCGAAATTTAAAGGGAATTACATCATCGAAGCCTCAGAATATAAGGAAGAGGCAGGCGAATGGCATGCTAAAAAGCATACACATGTTTGGAAAGGCTCTACTACACGCATCCTTGTTAATTAATCATTTATGATTACCACTCTATTTTTTATGCAGTTGATTGGTTTTCAGCTTTGGCACATTACTTCAAAACAGGTAAAGCATGCCAATAAACCTCGATACTTGGTTTATATTTTAAATCACACACAAAGGTTTCGAAATATTGGCGTAGCGCTATTTTTACTTGCTATGGTCTTATTTGTTATGAAATGGGGCTTTATGACTGGTATATGCACAGGTATTGTTGGTTTAATGGGGCTTGGATGTTTGGTAGTCTTGATACATCCTTTTCGTTTCATCAACGAGAAAAGCATAATTTTTCTTTATGTATTCTTCGTATTTCTTGAACGCTTTATTTAATAAAAATGCCAGCTAATAAAAAATACCTTACTAAATCGCCTTGGTTACGGTTATCAAAAATACTTGCGGGTACTATTGGTGGGTACACTGTGATGTTTAGCTTTCACATGGTGCTTACCAAAGTATTTCCACAAGAAAACGTAATTGCGACCTCATTTTTTACAGGTTACCTTCTGTGGGCTATACTTTTACTTTTTGCATTTCTTGCAAAAAATGTATGGAAGGTTTGGGCTGTTTACGTGATGCTTACTTTATTATTCTCACTTCCATTTCTCATCGCGTAATTATAAATTATGGACAATAGAAAATACAATATTTACTTTCATACACATACCATTAGTGGGATTATTATCTGTGCGTTGTTGTACGTAATCTTCTTCGCAGGATCATTCTCTTTTTTTAAGGACGACATTGCTGCATGGCAGAAAAATAAATCGCACGTTGCACATCAGCGAAAAATAGATCGAGATTTTAACCATATACTCGATTCGCTTTCGGAACACCGGAAGTTAAAAGGGCGTGATTTTACCTTTACATTAGCACGCCATGGCATGAGTGCATATGTAGCCATGACACCCTCTCAAGATTCGATTATTAAAAATGAGTTCGCACAAAAAAAGCCTGCAAAAAAGCCAGAAAGAAAACGTGGCGGTGGAGGTAGAGGACGTGGAGGAGACGATGATTCAGCCTATTTTACTTACGATTTTTCACAGAAGAAAGAGGCCGATTATCGCTCGGGCTATGATATGGGCGAATTTTTATATCGCTTACACTTCCTAGCTCAACTTAATGTGATTCCCATCCGGTTAGGGGCTCCGTTTGGTTACCTTTTGGCTGGCGTAGTATCATTTATCTTTATTTTTGCGCTCATTACAGGGCTAATGTTGCATTGGAATAAAATTGTATCGAACTTTTTTACTTTCAGGCCTTGGAGCAAGTGGAAAACAGTTTGGACTGATGCGCATACCGCATTAGGCGTTATTGGCTTTCCATTCCAGCTTTTATTTGCCATTACAGGAATGGTATTAATTGTAAATTCGTTCTTAATTACACCTTATGCTAAATTCTTATATAAAGGCGATAGTGAAAAACTTTATCAAAAATTGGAATATAGTGATACTTCGAAATTCGACTATACACATAAGTCTTTAAAAACGCCATTTGATCTTAATACGTATTTGACTAAAGTCGAAAAGAAGTGGGGTGGAGGTAAGATCAGCCTTATTTCAATTAAGAATTACCAAGATAGTAACATGCATTTGGTGGTTCAGTCGAAACCAGATCCTGATCATGGTTTTGCAGGTTCAGGTAAAATTATTTATCGTATTCATGACCAGAAAGTACTTCACGAAGTTTCGCCAACTACGCATTCTACCTATATCGATAAGGTAAAAGCCTTGGTTTATCATCTACATTTTGGCGATTTTGGTGGTCGGCCCTTGCGAGTGATGTTCTTTGTATTAGGGATAATGGGTTGTGTAGTTATCATTTCGGGAATCCTGATCTGGCTGGTAGCTAGAGATAAAAATAATGTACCTAAACGTAAACGAGTATTCAATTTCTGGACGGCAAATATTTTCTTGGCATCAAGCTTAAGCATGTTGCCAGTTACAGCCTTTACCATGATTGTATTGTTGTTTATAGAAAAACCAACTCAAACGGATATATTCCACTGGTATTTTTATTCTTGGTTAATTTTAGGGCTTTACTTTATTGCTAGAAGAGATTTAGCCTTAACCAATCGTCAAAGTATTTTCTTGTCGGCTGTAACTTGCTTATTGCTTCCGGTATTCCATGGTATTTTAAGGGGAAATTGGATGTGGGTAACTTTCGAAAAGCAGGCCTTTGATCTTTTATTTATCGATCTTCTTTTTCTAAGTTTATCTATTATATGTTGGATTGTCTTATTTAAAATCAAACATAAAGAACCGCTTAAAATTTCTTAGATTTTCTTATAATTTGAATACTCAGAAATGGTTTCCATAGGGGCAAGTTGACCCAGAAATTTCACGATCAGGTTAAGGTCTTCACTTTCTGTAAAATAACGCTTTTCTGTTTCGTTATACTTAAAAGTTATAACTAAGTCCAGTTTTTCTGCATTAAAAATCTTAATTTTTAACGGTTTTTCATTTAGAGACTGAATTTTTTCTAACCTTTTAGTTTTTAGGTTAATGGTCATGTACAATCTGCAATCTTTCAAAAATGCAGATTCGGCAGGTAGTGTGCTTGGGTCTTGTTTGTAACTGATAACCAAGATATCGGCATTTTCTTTTTCTATCTTGTAACTGCGCTGATCAGATAAGACCGCAGCTGTTTGAGGTACATTGTGATTCTTTCTGAACGTTTTGATTTCTGATTGGCTTGGGGCTTTTCCTTTGATAGATAAAACAGTCCAACGTTCGGCTTCAGGTTTTGAAGGATCGAAGTTGGCCAAGGTTACTGCTTCCTTCCCGTTTGATATGGAAGTATATTTAAAATCAAAAGCGTAGTTTTCAGGCCTCTGATTTGTTTTTGTATCTAAAATAGCCGAATCGATTCCATATTTGATGAAAGCTTTTTCGACTACGGATTTTTGCGCAAACGTAGAAAGAAAAGGAAGTAGTAGTAACGTAAGGGATAAAAACTTTTTCATGATTTTAATTATTATTGGCCTTTAAGCCAGGTATTTTTAAGGGAGTATTTTGAAAGGTCAGAAAACCTCATACCTTGTATATCGGAATAGTTAAGTGCTACTTTCCCTTTTAAGGTTATTTTAATATTGTTGCGTAAAATTTCCATCTCTACAGGATCGCCTTCTTGAAGATTGTAGCCAAGCATAACACAGGCAGATCCATCATCAGGATTAAATGCCATGCCATTCATGGTCAATAACACATCCTTATTCTTCAATCCTAAAGTAGTGAAAAACTTGTTGTTTTCATCAGGCTGTTCTACAATAACCTGTTTTTTTTCTTGGTCTATGTTAATATAAATGGCATCATTTGAAATGAAAACAATCGATTCGGGAGCCGATACCACCGAATCTTTTACACCAACCTTTCCTAAATAATACATGTAGTCTATTGGTTGCGTGCCCACTACATGTGCTTTTAAAAATGCGCCAATTTCTGGAAACGTCATAGCGGTAATAGTATTTATGAATTCATCATCTTTAAAGGCCTTTCCTTCACCATATTTTTTTGTCAGTTCGCTCATTAACCATAATAACCCCTTGTTTCCCTTGCTGTTTTCACGCAAAATAATATCCATACTCATAGCAATCAGCGCTCCCTTTTGGTAAACATTTGGATATTCGCCTCGCATGTTTTGTTGTAGTATGTTTTTGCTCATGGCAGTAAATGATAACGAATCACTATAGTCTGCTGCTGATTTAATCTTAGCCGACATGAGGTCGTAAAATTGATTTTCTGTAATCAGATCTTGGTTTACTTGAAAAAGATTGGCAAAATATTCAGTTACCCCTTCATAAAACCATAAATGTTGGCTCATTTTCGGTTTTTCGAAATTAAAAGATCGAATTTCTTCTGAATGTACCTTTAGTGGAGTTACTGTATGAAAAAATTCATGGCCTATCACACTTATAAGATCCTTGCTGGTCATCGTTGATCTAAACACAGCTGTTGTTGAATTGTTGTGTTCGAGGGCACCTATTCCTTTTGGCTCTCCATTACCCGAACTGCTTAAGTAAGCGAGTACAGCATATTTTTTTGTCGTATTAAGTTTTCCTAAAAACTTTTTTTGCGCAATAACCATTTTCTCGAGCGTTGGTTTAAGCATATGCGCGCTTGTTTTCGAATTTGGGGCATACACACTAAGAAGAACCTCCATGCCATCTACATTAAATGTGGCTGTATCTGGCTTAGAGTACATAATGGGGTTATCTACTACTTCTGCAAACCGTGAATAATAAAAACGATCATTAGTTAAGGAGTTGTCTATATCTACAGCTGCCGTAGATCCAAATAAGTCTGATGGATGTTTTATGGAAAGTTGATATGGTAATTCTTCTTGTCCTGTAAAGTATCCGACAAATCCACATAAATTTAGCCAGAATTGCTCTCCTGCAAGGATGTTAGTGCCGGCAGGTGAAAATATTACCATTTCTTTTGATCCAAACACATCTTCACCAGTCTCGACGTCAAAAGTATCGTTTACCCAATAAGATAAACGGGCAATTTTTTTTGAACCTCGAATAATAACTGTGTTCGAATCTGGGCGTTCAATCGGGATTTTTGCCCCCTCTATATCGAAAGCTTGTATGTTTTCTATAAATCGTCCATAATCTGCAATGGCATAAGTGCCCGGAATAATCTTAGCGAAATGATAAGTTATCTCGTTAGTAGCCAGGGTTGGGAGCGTTACATTCACATGAACTTTGTCGTTGGTAACGTTAACCAAATCAATTGAAACCTCAATAATAGTATTTCTAAGTTCTTTTTTAGACTGGGCAATTGAAGAAAATGGAATAATAAAACACAAAAAAAATAAACCTCTCCAGTAATCTTTTTTATTCAAAACAGTAAAGAAGAAAATGCGCATTGCTCGGATTAATTGTAGTTTTTTTTGTCAAAGCTATAAATTATTCCGAATATTATACCTTGAAAAAACCATCGTTTTAATTACAATTCCTATGAAATTTAAACTTTTAGCTAGCCTATTTCTTACCTTTGGTATTATTTATCTGTTCAGTGGTTTCAAAAGCCAGGAGGGTGGACAGCTTTATTTTATGAGATCTACAAATAATGTAGGCTCAATGATTGCCTATAAAGTGTTTATCGACGATACGGTAGTTTGTCACTTAAAAAATAAGCACTATTCTGTTCATAATTTATCAGCAGGCGAACATACTGTTTCTATTCAGAATGGTGGTTTAGGTGGCCATACTAAATCAAGACCAATAAAAATTAACATTCAGCAAGGGAAGGCTAATTATGTTGTAGCTATAAATGGTCCCGATCTTTACCTTCAGGAAGTGGTTGAAACCTCTGCGAAGGAGTTGTTAAAAAAGATTGTGATTACTAATGAGTGTCTTCCTGCAAAAGAAAAAAAATAGATTTTCTATTATCGGAATGAGAAATTTAATCGTATGCAGTATGCTTTTGCTGTTGTTTGGTTGTCAGACCAGCGATAAAAACAGTAGTAAAGTTGCATCAGAAAAAGAAGTGATTAAAGATACACTTAAGACTATATCTACAGGTGTAAAGCCAGATAAATCAAAAGATAATGCCATTTCTTTTTTACGAGAATATTATAAAAAAGATATCGCGAGCGGTTTGCTAGACTCTACCAGCAGAAGGTTTATGCTCGCAGAGCAAGATTTGAATGATGATGGCAAGAATGAGATTTTTCTTGGACTCTCAGGTAGTTATTTTTGCGGATCAGGAGGCTGTACTGTTCTTTTATTAAGTAGTGAACAAAAACTCAATACCAGTTTTACAGTGGTAAATTATCCGATTTTTATTGCACAATCCACTACCCATCAGTGGAAAGACTTGTTGATAAAGAGCAATGGGAAACTACATATTATTAAATTTACGGGCGTTAAGTATCCTGCTAATCCAAGTGTACAACCCACAGTGGATAGTTTGAGCGGCATAGAACGAAAAATTTTGGAACAAAGTGCAAGTGCATCATTGTTTAGGTTTTAGGCTTTATTAGTGCTTTTTTTGAACTGTTTGCATCGTCTATATTTTGGATATAGATTTCTTGTTTAGGAATCTGAATTTTAATATTATTTTTCTTGAAAATAGTAGCAATTGCGATGATAATATCACTTTTAATTGATGCTGAGTCTCTGAAATCTCTTACCCAAAAATAAATTCTTAAATCAATGGAACTACTACCGAACTGTTCATATTGTACCAATGGGGCTGGTTTTTTTAACAAGTGTTGTTCACCATCCAAGGTTTGTGATAATAATTCTTTTACAAGACTTAAATCCGAATCGTAGGCTATTCCTAGTGTAATGTATACTCGCCGCCTATTACCAGATTGCGACCAATTAATTAAATGAGAGTTTAATAAATCGCCATTTGGCATCACCACATCAGCGCCATCCCAAGTGGTAATTACACTACTTCTAAAACCAACCGATTTCATTGTTCCCTCCTTGCCATCAACATCGACGATATCGCCAACATTCACAGGTTTTTCAAAGGCAATAACAAGTCCGCTAACAAGATTGTTAACAATATTTTGTAGGCCAAAACCAATACCTACACCAAGTGCCCCAATTACAATTGTGATTCTATCTAAAGGAATTCCAGCTGCAGCAATGGCCAGAAAAAGCCCGGTGCTTAAAATAAAAATTCTGATTAAAAGCAACCAACTTCCGATTCCTTGATTACTACTTCGATCATCCTTCTCATGTATTAAATGTCTGTCTGAGGCAAAAAAAGATACAATCTTTGAAGTGATTAATGCTATTCCCATAATTAAAAAGAACAGCAGGAGCCCATTGATGCTAAAAGTATAATCGCCCAAAGTTCGTTCTGTAACAAAGAATTCTCTGACAGGTGTTACTATATATTCATAACCTGCAAAGTTGCGTCCAAATAGAATTAGCCATCCCAGCACAAACAAGGCATAGAAAATGGAAGGTGCTTTTTTTCCAACCTTGTCGAAATTTAAATAAAAGAGTTTTTTATCATGGTCCTTATAAACACTGAAGGCCAAGAAGAGACCTTCATTTATCAGTCGTAATGTCCACAAAAAAAGAATAGATACTACAACATTCAAATAGCCACTAATCAGCAATGTTTTTGCTAAGTTATATCTTCCAAAGATATTAGCTATTGAGGATGATAATTCTAAAATGACCATAAAACCTATAGAAAAGATAATAAGTTTTTCACGAAGTTCTTGTTTTTTTCCTTTTAGAATAATATAAACACCGGTAACCATTCCTGCTATAGAAACAATAAGCATAATCCATCTTTCAGCCCAAGATGCTTGAAGAATAAGGTTGTCGACTGCTGCAATCAAAAAAAATGAAACCATCACCAACCAAACCGTCATCCAGTAGCGAGTAATGAAGCTATAAAAAAGAATAGTTAAACTAATGCAAGATGTTATCCAAAAAATTACATTAAGAATAAATGGGGGCGAAAAAAACATGAACTGCCCAATATTTACAACGATCAGTGTTGCCGATAAAAATGGATAACGAAGTACTAGCTGTCCTTCATAGTTGTTAGCTAATATTTCATGTTCTTTATAGATTGATTTTAAAGAACGGAGATAAATAAAAGACGATAAAGTTAGCAAGGCAAGTATGATTAATTTGCCTATATTATTTTCCAAATAAAAAATAAAAGTAAGAGCACCCTTTGACTTTGCTTGCTGAAAGATTTCTTTAAAAGGTCTATGTAGACCGGGTGGTTCCCAAATGTTTTCAATTTCTCTACGAAAAGAGCTTTTGGCCATATTTTGCTCATTACTTAAAATCTCTTCTTGATTGGTTTGTAGTGCGAACATCAATGTATTAGCTTTATTAAGTAGTGTTTGAGTGGATAATATATTCTCTTTTAATACACTGTCTACAGGGGTTGATTCGTATGCCAATACCTGGATTTGCTGCATATATTTAATTAATGCTAACGAATCAGCAGGAAATTTAAATAGTTCGGGGACACTAATTAGGGAGTCTAACTGGTACCTAAAAGTGCTCAATTGTTGCTGACGAATATTTAAAGTTGTTTTAAGCGCTGTTGCTTTGGCCTGTAGTTCGTTAAGGATCTTTGATGAAGCGGTTAGGTTTCTAAAAGTTTGAGAAGTACCCTTATTTGTGATTACACCATCTATAGCAGTAGCACGATCTGCCTCTATAAGCTTAAGTTTTAATTGGGTAATGGAAGTATCTTCTATTTTTTTTAAGTAAATTTTGGCCTTCTGAATATTTTTTTTTACCTCTTCTAAAATTTTGTTCTGCACTAAGGCAGCCTTATCTGCATCAAGCTCCTTGGCACTGCTAATTGCAGATTCTTTTGCAAAGGCATGCATTTTCGCTACAAAACTATTATTTGTAGTATCTTTAAACGAACTGTTTTTTACAGAATCCTTTTGTTGGGCTATGGCAATTGGACTTAGTAGGCCTAGGGTTTGACATACAAGTATTTGCAATAATAATTTCATGTTTCGCCTGTCTTTTGGTTGAAAAACAATATAAGTTATTTGACAATGTAGGAAAAATCATCTAATAATTTATCTATATTTGAAATAGATAAATCTAATTCCTATGATAAAAAATTATCTGCTCCTGGCCCTATTCTTGATTTCGGTGAATATTTTTGCGCAGTCTCCCGTAAAACCTAAAACTGACATTGTTCTAAAGTCAAATGGCGAAGAGATGAAAGGAAAGGTGATTAAAATTACCGATACTGATATTAGCTTCATTTATTCAGGAGAGACTGCAGAATATGTAATTAAAAAATCAGATGTTTTAAAAATAACGTATTCAAGTGGTAGGGTAGAAACACTTGGCCAGGCTGCATTACCTTCACAGCAACGGCAAAAGGAAACCGTTTCAATGGTTGCCTCATCAACAGACCACCACAATAAAATTGCGGTATTGCCTTTCACTTTTCTAATGGATAACCAACCCGGTGCAGATGCAGTGGGTTATAAGGCACAAGAAGACACTTATGGGTTTCTTTCGCAACATTCTGCTGGTTATACTTTGCTTGATCCTAGAACTACCAATGCTCTTTTAAGCAAGGCAGGAGTAACCAAAGACAAAATGATGAATTTCACGATGAAAGAAATCTGTGATATCTTAGGTGTAGAATACGTAATTGATGGATCGGTTTCACAAACTAAGGGTTATCAAACAAGTTCAACAAGCGGTAGTTCAAACACAAAAATCAAAAAAGATGGCGATGATAAGTTAAAAGGAATTTCTTCGTCTGGTTCGAGTTATAGTAATGCTGCACAACGCTATGATGTTGCCGTTAGTCTACATATTTACATGGATAATAATGCGAGTATCTATAACCAAAGCCATAAGGCTTTTTTGAGTAGCACTGATGCTGGATATACTAGCCCTTTGGAGTATCTTTTGAAGAGATGTCCGCTTTATCGAAAATAAGATTATCTACTATAGCCTAAACTTTTAACTTATGAAATTTAAACTAATAGTTTTTTTCGCCTTTCTTTTATCTCCTTTTTTTAGTTTTGCACAAAAGAACACCAATTATTTAAAAGTTGCTGGTCAAATGGCAATACCCACTGGTCAGCTTGCCGATATTGTAGGTGTTGGATATGGAGGTTCTGTAAAAGGTATTTTTGGTTTTAGTAAGCAACCGCAATATCTTACCGTGGAAGCGGGTTACAATAGGCTTGGGGTTAAAGACCTTCCTGCGGGTAGCTCTGGAAATTATTCTGCTATCCCAGTATACGCAGGGTATAGGGCCAGGTTAGGTCAACTTATTTTCGATGCGCAAACAGGGGTTTCATTCAATAGAATTGCTGCTTCCGGACCAGGTGGTTCTGCAAGTGATACACAAACAGCTTTTGCATGGGCCGTTGGTGCAAGCTATGAATATAAGCAAGTTGAACTTGGGTTAAGGTTTCAAAGCTCTGAGGCTAATAATGATACATTTATTATTAGGTTTGTGGGTGTTCGTTTAGGGTATAATTTCAAGCTATAAACGGTTGGGAATAAGCCCTAATTTTTACAATTAGCTTCCTCAAAAACGAATCTTCCTTTGTAATAATCAATTGGAACTCTATTATCAAAATGAGCAGAGCCCATGATGAGCATAAACTGGCCAATACCCATAGTTAATTTTCCTTCTTTTTTTAAGAAAGCAACTGGGTTACGATTCCAACGTTCTGCTTTATTAATTTTAAAATCATAATGACCTCTAAGGGTATCGCCGTACATCTCGCCTTTAAACTGACCCTCATACTTTTCTTTTTTATCTGTATAATTAAAGGAGAGCAGTCCATTAATAATTTTTTTCGAAGTGTCGATAGAAAGCCACGCGGTATCCTTTCCTGAAATTGATTGGTAACAAATGGTTTTTTTCTCGTCCATCACTTTTTCTTTATTTTTAGGTTTTTCTTGTTGACAACCGAAAATTAAAATGCTGATTACGAGTGTAGAAGTTAAAAAGTGATGTTGAGCTTTCATTAGTTAGTGGATAAGTTGAGTGTTTTGATTAAAGTTAAAAGAAGAAGATGCTTGTAATGTCATTTTTCCATAAACTTGATTTTGAATATTTTTGAATTGCAATTTACCAATTCCAATTAATATCTTTATTAAGTTAACTATAAGATATGATTTCAAGCGGTGAGCTTCTCGATATTCAATTTCAGATACCGAATGATATTTCTCATAAATATCCATTTAATCTTCCTTTCTTAAGAGATTTGAGTAAGCTTAAAATTCACCCCCAAGTTACATTTTTTGTTGGCGAGAACGGAATGGGAAAATCGACTTTATTAGAAGCTATTGCTGTAGCTTCTGGATTTAATGCCGAAGGCGGAACAAAAAACTTTAACTTCAATACAAGAGCATCACACTCAGATTTACATCAGCATATTCGAACATCGAGAGGTGTAAAACGGCATAAAGATGGATTTTTTTTACGAAGTGAAAGTTTCTTTAACGTTGCTACAGAAATTGAGCGTTTAGATGAGGAAGGACCTGAACCTAAGATTATTGATTCGTATGGGGGGATTTCATTGCATGAACAATCACATGGCGAATCTTTTTGGGCACTCTTTATGCACAGACTTCGAGGAAACGGGTTTTATATTCTTGATGAACCTGAGGCGGCTATGTCGCCCACGCGACAAATGGCCATGCTCTGTAAAATGCACGAATTAATAGGTTTAGGTTCGCAGTTCATAATCGCAACTCATTCTCCAATACTTATAGCTTATCCAAAGTCGATCGTATATGAATTTACTCAAACAGGTATAAAAATCAAAAAATATAAAGAAACTGAACTTTTTAAATCCTATACAGACTTTATTAAGGATAGTGATAGTCATATTCGTTATTTATTAGCAGAATAGAAAATTATGTCAGATGAAATCGAAAATCCAGAATTTTGGGAATCTAATTTTATTGAAAAGCAGGAAATGTGGGGTTTTTCGCCATCTGAATCTGCTGTGTTGACAAAGGATTTCTTTGTTCAAAAATCAGTAAAAAGTATACTTATCCCAGGTATTGGTTATGGAAGAAATGGTCAGATTTTCAAAGAAAATGGAATAGCTGTTACAGGAATTGAGATTTCAAAAACAGCTATCGAAATGGCCAAAAAACACTATGGTACAGATATGATTATCTATCATGGTTCGGTAACGGATATGCCATTCGACACATATAAGTACGATGGAATATTTTGCTATGCGTTAATTCATTTATTAGACCATAATGAAAGAGAGAAACTGATTAAAGATTGTTACAATCAACTTTCACAAGATGGGTATATGGTTTTTACTGCCATTTCTAAAGAAGCATCGACGTACAGAAAAGGTAAATTTGTAAGCAAAGATCGTTATGAAGTATTTGATGGGGTTACTCTATATTTTTATGATTATGAATCAATTAACTCTGAGTTTAAAGAGTATGGGCTAATTGAAATCGAAGAAATCAAAGAGAGCCAGCCATTCTTTTTAATTACGTGTAAAAAAAGCGAAGGCTAAATACTGTATTAATAAATTTCAAGTCCGTTTTTACCTGTATAGAATGTTGACTCATCAAATATAGCAGTTTTAAAGGTAATTGGCTTATTCTTATAGTATATGGTTGTTGTTTTGTTTACCTGTTCTTTAAGCGACTTAAATGGAGCTATACGTTTGTGAATAAACAGCGTATCATTTCTAAGGGTAGCGGTTTTCTTTATTTCGTTTAAACTGCTTGATTTTATCTTTAAATCTAAGCCACGTTGCCCATTTTTTCCCCAATCAATCGTATCAAAATCTATCGGGTTATCTAGTGGTAATTTTTTTTCTATTCTTCTCCAGGTAGTAACCCTAACATCTTTTTCATTATTCACTATTTCAGCTCCACATCTTGAGCAACGTGCTGTAGTAGAATTTGCAGCAGGATATACTGTAACCGTACTATCTTTAGTATCAATAGTATAGGGTGTACGAGTGATTGTAGGTTTAGCATGGATTAAATTATGCCCTCTTTCAATACAGATAGGGTTTTTATCTTTTGTATTTGTATTTAATGAGGCCGAAACTTGTGCAGAAGCAGAGAAGATACCGCAAACCAAAATTAATGTGAATAGATTCTTCATGGGATATGTTTTTACTCATATTTTGCAAAGAATGTGCCACCCACAAAAAACCTTTTGGTTTCATAGTAGTTAAATCAACTAAATAATAGCCTTTTAAACATATGAGAGCAATAATGTTGATTTTCTATAATTACTTGTTGATTAAATGAAAGATGTTTTTGTGAGAATGGGATTAAATAAAGCGAGTAAATATTTTCCCAATTTTACTAAAGCAGAGTAAATACTTCCGCCCATTTTAACGAAACCTTTTAATTAGGAGAAGAAATAAAGCGGTTTATTTTATCGCACTTGAAATTTCTCTCTATATTGAGAAGGAGTCATTCCCACGTTTTTCTTGAAAAGTTTTCGAAATGCTTTTGGGTCATTATATCCAGACTGATAAATAACTTCATTCATCTGATGAGCAGTTCGCTCTAATAATTTTTTAGCAGCCTCAATTCGCGTTTGTTGAAGGTATTCTATTGGTGTTATCCCCGTAACTTGTTTGAATCTCCTAACAATGTTCCGTCTACTAGATGGAATATCTTTAATTAACTCCTCTATTGTAGTTGTATCACGATAATTATTTTCAATTTTATCTTGAGCAAATGCCACTAAATCATCTTTATGGTTTCTGGAAGGCTGAAAAGTGCTAAAATAAGCTTGCTTATCCCGATCCATATCAATTGCAAAAATCTTAGCTGTTTTAATGGCCATCTGATCTCCGCAAAACTCATGAATTAAATGCAAGAGTAAGTGAAATGAAGATGTAGCACCACCACTAGTGTATAATCTTCCATCTTGCGTAACAGTTTTATCAGCCTTCAGTAGCACGTCTGGAAACGCAGCTGCAAAGCTTTTACATGCATCAACATGTGTGGTGGCAACTTTACCCTTTAACAAACCACATGCACCGAGTAAAAAAACTCCTGTACAAACAGTGCCAATACTAGCGCCATTAGTATAGTGCTTAATAAGATGTGGAATATAAATAGCGTTTTCCTTAAGGCTTTGAGACATGTTATCGGTCGTAAAAGCAGGAATTAAAATTAAGTCTATTGCTTCAACCTCATTTACAATTTCTAAAGAATAACCAAATACTTCTTTAGTAGTAGCTGCCAGTTCAGGTGATGCTAAAACCAAAATTTCAAAAGGAATTTCTTTATGTTCATTTACATGAAATTTATTTACAGTTTCGAAAACTTCTAAAATTGCCGCAACACTTAGCAACTTATAATCTTTTGTTAATAAAACTGCTATTTTTCGCATATTTAAATTTAATTCTTAACTAAGGTAACTAATTTGTCGCAAATGCCCCCTATTGTTGACATTAATGGCATCTTATTTTAAATCTACTTGCCTTATCTTAGTATTATTAATTTTTAGAATATGAAACTACAACCAGTAAGTAATAGATTATACGCATTAATAGATTTATTCGATATGCATACACCATTTTTTGGGAGTGCTTTAAATGGGATTTCTGATGAGGATGCGACCAATCGTTTAAATACCAAAGCAAATCACATTGCATGGCTTGCTGGTAGTTTAGTGCAAGAAAGATATGAATTAGCGAATTTGTTAGGTCTGAATTTAAAATCAAAAGCACATGAGCTTTTTAAAGATCATAAAGGAATACAAGAAAATGCCATCTACCCCTCGCTAGATTCATTTAAAGAGGATTGGAATGAAATCTCTCCAATTTTAAAAACACAGCTATTAAAAACCACCGATCAGGAATTAGATAAGATACTCGAATTCCCTGGGATGAGCTTTCCATTGTACGAAATGATTTCTTTTCAAATGTATAGAGAAGCAAATTGTATTGGTCAAATTGCATTGTGGCGCAGATTGCTTAATTATGAAGCAATGAAATATATGTAAATTATTAACTATCTTTCTGTAATCAATCACCCTAAATATATATCATTATGAAAATTGCGATTATTATTGTACGAAGCTTATTTGGCTTATTATTTGTTTTTTCTGCTGTAGTGGTGCTTTTTAAGGTGCCGATGGATGCACCCGCTCCAACCGGAAATGCGCTTACTTTTATGACAGGGCTAATGGCTACTGGCTATTTCATGACCTTACTAAAGGTAACCGAGTTAATTTGTGGCATTTTACTTGTCGTTAATTTTTGTGCGCCATTAGCAACAGTAGTTATATTTCCGATCAGTGTAAATATTTTATTATTTCATGCCTTTCTAGATGATCCAAAAAATTTGCCAACTGCACTGTTTGTAGTTTTAGCTAATTTGTTTTTAGCCTATGCTTATCGTAAAAATTATGCCGGTTTGTTGGCTACTAAACCATTGTATACTAACACATAAAATTGATGGTTCCCTAATTTTTTACTCGGAAAATTCTAAGAAAAAAACTAGAGTAGGATTAAAATTAAGGGGCGATAATTTTTTGAAAAAATTGTAACATAAATATTAATTTAGATTCTAAATAGTAAATCAAGTTAATCCAAAATCAATATGGTCGAAGTTTTTAAGACGAATGTGATTGATACCAAGGATGCTCAAAAAATAATTGATCAAATTCATGAAGATTTTAACCATTATCAGGCAAACTTTGCTTTAGATGATTGTGATAAAATTCTTAGAATTAATTGTTTGGATGGGTTCATAGCTGCCGCAGAGATTATTGCCATTGTTGATTTGCATGGTTTTAATGCCAGTATATTGCCGGACGATTCGGGAATTAACTTCTACGCTCGTGTTGGAAGAAATAGTCAATTAGATTTAATCTAAAAGTTAGTTTTATTTTTTAAATGAGATTGCTAACTTTAGCGTATGTTGCATCGAAAATTATCTTTAATTCTTTTTTTAACTTTCTGTATCCTAACCAGCTTCGCTCAAAATAAGGATGCTGTAATCGGGAAATGGTTAAACGCCACAAGTGAGGGGCAAGTTGAGATTTACAAGAGATCTGACAAATATTTTGGTAAATTATCTTGGATAAAAGAACCAAATGATGAAAAGGGGAAACCTAAATTAGATCACAAAAATCCCAATACCAACCATCAAACAAAGCCACTTTTAGGCCTCGAAATTTTAAAGAATTTCATTTTTGAGGATGGAAAATGGACCGATGGTACTATTTATGATCCAAAAACCGGGAAAACTTATTCCTGCAATTTAACATTAAAAGAAAATGGCCAGCTTAATATAAGAGGATACGTAGGTATATCTTTAATCGGGCGCTCCGAAAGTTGGAAAAGAGTTAAATAATTATATACGAATGAAAAATCTATTCCTGTTTTTGTTGCTGTTCCCTGTAGCTGGATTTTCTCAGCAGTTTTCTTTAAAGCAAGTGGCTACTGGAAAAAATACGAGTATGCGTGGAATTTCTGTGATTTCGGATCAGGTTGCATGGGTAAGTGGAAGTAATGGGCACGTAGGGAAAACGTTAGATGGTGGCTCTACCTGGACTTGGACTCAGCCTAAAGGATACGAGAAACTTGATTTTAGAGATATTGAAGCATTTGACGATCAGAATGCCATTGTCGTAAACGCAGGCTCCCCGGCATATATATTGATTACAACCGATGGTGGAAAAAGTTGGAAAGAAACCTATAAAAATACCGATTCACTTATTTTTTTAGATGGTATGGGGTTTTGGAATCGAAAAGAGGGAATTATTTTTGGCGATCCTATTAACAATAAGATGCAGCTTTTAAAAACCACTGATGGAGGCCAAACATGGAAAAACATTTCTGATCAATTAAAGAAAGAAATGGCAGTTGGCGAAGCGGGTTTTGCAGCTAGTGGCACAACAATTAGAACACAATTAGGTGGCAAAGTTTGGGTGGCCTCTGGCGGTAAAGTTTCTAATATTTACTACTCGGGTAACTATGGCAAAAGCTGGAAAGTTTACCCATGCCCGATTATACAAGGAGAAAGTAGTACAGGACCCTTTTCAATTGCATTTTATGATGAAAAAAAAGGAATTGCTGTTGGTGGTAATTACCTAAAAGATAAAGAAAACACTAATAATGTTGTATTGACCACAAATGGTGGTAAAACTTGGTCTAAACCAAATAGCCAGGTTTTGGGCTACCGTTCTGCGGTAGAATATATTACAGACTTACTTTGTTTTGCTACTGGTTCTTCCGGAACTGATGTTTCTACCGATGGAGGTAAAAATTGGACCAATATTTCTACTTTAAACTTTAATGCTTTACAAAAAGCAAAAAATGGTAAGCTAATCTTGTTAACAGGTAACAAAGGACAGATATATCAGGTTGTTGCTCCGTAGTTAAAAAATGCTTAACCCTGCACTCCACCCTAAACCGGTACGCTTGTTCTGCACAAAGTCGTAACCTTGGATTTGTTCTTTTTGATTGGAATAGTAAAGGTTAAATGCTGGTCCAGCACTAATAGCTAAATGCTTATGGATGCGGTAATTAAGGTTTAGGTCTAACCTGTTTAAAATAGTGGTATACATCCAGTCACCTTGATGAAGATAGCGGCTACTGATCTCAGGATTTAAAGAGAGATTTTTACCAAGGGGAAGCTCTTTTCCCAAACCCCAACCCATTGCAATTAATTTTTTCGAACTACTGAGGTTTTGGCCAAATAAGAGCTGGGTGTATAGCTTTTTACTGCCTGTTTTTAAAGCTACATTTAAATCAATGGTTTCATTAGTGCTCAAACTGATTTGGTGATAGCCTTTTTTAATGATATTTACTAAGCCAAGATGATACCCTGATGATGAATCGGCAACATTGATAAGCCCTATCTGTAATCCTTTTACTTGCTTGGCATAATTGAAAAGACCGGCTAGCTGCAATCCATTTGCTTTTTGGTTAACCCAATTTCCGAATAAAGAAAATTGAACGCCTTTGATCAAGTTTCTGGTTTGGTTAAATGGCCCAATTTGCATACCCTGCAAATTATTATTCACCCTGTTATAAAGGCTGGCAATTTGGAGACCATTTAAATTGGTCTCTGCATTATTTATTACCGCACCCATTTGCACACCCTTAACTGATTCTTTAACCTGATTATACAACACGGAAGCCTGAACCCCATTAAATTTTTGTTTAACATGATTATACAGACCTCCAATTTGCAAACCATCAAATTCGCGATTTACACGGTTATACCCTAAAGAAACTTGAACTCCGTTAAAGTCTTGGAGTATATTATTGTAGAACCCAGCAACCTGTAAGCCTGTAAATTGGCCACCAACTAGATTAAAAGCCCCGCCAAATTGAAAATACCGAACGTTCTTTTTGTCAATATTATAAAGGAAACCTATTTCCATTCCGTCAACACCTGCATTATAATCGCCGGTAATATTGATAGAAAACTTGTTCACCACCTGCCCACTTAATAAACCATGTGTGCCTAATCCAGGGCCTAAAGAAATTTGTGCAGGAGCACTTGCAATGAAACTCCCAATGTTTACAGATTGCGTTTTCTGTTTAGAAGTAATGAGCATACGACCTAGAAAAGTTTTTTCTATCCCATCTAATTCTCCAGCTATAAAGCTAGTGTTATTCGATTTTTTATCCTTTGTTATTATTATTTCAGGTAAAAAATAGGAAGTAATCTCTTTATAGTTTTCTTTGTTAATTGTAATTGCAATGGTTTGGTCAATATTTTTAAGTTTAAGTACAAATAAACCTTGCTCGTCGGTAAGTGTCGACTGTAAGAGGTTCTTTTCATATATACTCGCATTGGCAATTGGCTTATGGCTTTGCTCGTTTATAATTTTACCACGAATTAAATACTGTGCTTGATTACCAGAAGATTCTTGTAAAATGAGCGATAAATGCAAAGGGGCATAACGGATAATGATAAAATTACCGGCTTGTTTATATTCATATTGATTTTTCAACAACCTGTTTAATGATTCTTCAACACTGAGATTGTTTACATTAAAGTTAACCAAGCTATCGAGTTTTATAATTGTGCTTTGATAAGAAAACCTAAAATTGCCTTCTTTCTCTATCATAGTCAATACGTTGTTCAGTTTTTGCTGAGTAGCATTTATGGTTATATTCTTACTCAATGCGCTTTGTGCCTGCACTTGTATTGCAGTACAAAACGAAATCATAAGCCATAACAAAAATTTTATACCCTTCACTTTATTAAAATTTGATTAGCCCCTTGTTCGATGTTAAGATTAAACGTCTTAACCAAAACGTTAAGGATTTCTTGAAGTGATTCGTCTTTAAAGGTTGTACTAATAAGCAACTCTTCAAGAGCAGGCTTTGTAATGATGATTTTCACATTAAATTTTTCGTTTAAAATGGGTATCAGCTCTCGTAGTGGGGTATGGTCACAAACCAGTTCATTGCGATAGTAATAACTATAAAGCAAGCCTTTGTTCACTTGTTTTTTTAAACTTAAATCACCTTTGTTTATACTTACTTTTTCACCTTTTGTTAGTGCGATGCTATCATTTAACTTACTCACTTTTACCGTGCCAGTTTCAACCACTATAATCGTTTTCCCATCCCTGCTTTTAACATTAAAAGAAGTGCCTAGTACACTAACGGTAACATCATTTACCTTAATAATAAAAGGCTTCGACTTGTTGGGTTCTACATTAAAAAAAGCTTCACCCTGTAGGCTAACCGTTCTAGTTTTGCCAGAAAAATTCTGGAGGTATGAGATTTTAGAATGCTTGTTTAAAGTAACCATCGAGCCATCAGAAAGGGGTTGTTTTAAAACAGCAGTTGTTGTTTCTACCAAAATAGTTTGGTTATATGGGTTAAAAAATGAATAGGTAAACCAACCCACCATACTAATCACTAAAACAGCGGCGGCTACTCGCACCCAATAATTGAACGGGATTTGTTTCGGCTTAACGTCAGTACGTTCCATTCTTGTATGTAAACGAGCCAAAGCATCATAATCCTTTTCATCGGTGGTTTCAGCTAATTGACTTTTTTCAAGAATCAACTTAAAATCACTTAAATATTTTTGATTTTCTGGAGCTGAATTGACCCATTTTTCTACCGATAACTGTTCATTGGTATTGGCTTCGCCCAACAGGTATTTAACCAGCATATCGTCATTCATAAAAGTATCATTCGGGTTCATAGGCTTTGCGCTAGATAAATTAAAAAAATAGGTAAAAAATCAACCAGTTTTAAACGCAAGGTTTTTAGGGCTTTACCCATCTGATTCTCTACTGTTTTGATTGATAAATTGAGTTGTGTTGCAATTTGATGATATTTAAGCTGCTCTATGCGGCTCATTTGAAAAATTATGCGGCATTGCGTAGGTAACTCATTTATGGCCAAATGAATTTGTTTTTCCAATTCATTGGCTAGTATTTCTTTTGATAAATCGTTTTCAATCTGCTCCATTTCATGTGTATGATATAGGTTAAAGGACGACTTTACATTTTCATGTTTGAGGTAGTTAAGACATTCGTTATGCACTGCCCGATATAAAAATGATTTGATATACCCATCGGCTTTAAGCTGGCTTCTTTTTTCCCATATTCTACAAAATACATTTTGGATCACTTCTTCTGCAGTATCTGTATCTTTGGTAAAATTTAGCGCATAGCGATGCAAACTTTTAAAATAATGAAGATAAACGGTATCGAAGGCTTTTTTATCGCCCTCTTTTATCAAGAGTAGAAACGCATCAGAGCCTTGTTTAATTGGCATACGCAAAGGTAAGTTTATATTTTTTCTGGATTTAGTTTCATGGTTAATTTTCGCTTAATAATCATTTCTTTTAAGAAAACAGGTAAAAGCTGATCTAATATAACCAATAACCGATTGAATGCGCCGGGTATAATTTCTTTCTTACCCTTCATTAATCCATCAATGGCTGCTTTGGCTACCTCTTCAGGCTCTAAAATAGTAGCTTTAGACAAGCCTTTTAACGTATGATTAAGTACTAGTAATTCTGGCTTTGTGTTAATACCCCCCGGACTTAATAAACTAATATGAACTTTAGAACCTGATTGTTCTAGTTGCAGGCATTTGGTAAAGTAACTTATAAACGATTTGGTAGCCCCATAAACCTGTTTTCGAGGTACAATAAACCTTCCTCCTAAGCTACCCACATTTAAGATATAAGATGGTGTTTCTTTATCAATTTGATTTAGAAATAACCTGGTCATTAAAACAGTACTGGTGATGTTAAGGTTGATCTGTGTTTTATAAAAATCGATCTCTTTTTCTTCAAACCACGACCAGTTTCCTAATCCAACATTGTTGATCAATAAATCAGCTTTGATCCCATCACTTTTCATGTTTTTAAAAATGTCTGAGTAACTTTCAGCTTTTGCCAAATCTATTGCGATGGCGGTTACCTGTACATTAAAATTAATCCTGATGAAATTAGCCAGTTCAGGCAAGCCCGACGAGGGGAGGGCAACCAGAATAAGGTTGATGTTTCTACTGGCAAGTTCAAAGGCAAACGATTTGCCTAAACCTTCACTTGCTCCTGTAACTAAAGCGGTTAATGGTTTCATAAATGTTGTTTTTGAATGTAATGCATGGTTCTTTCTAAGCCCTCTGCAAATGGGGTAATTTGATAATTTAGTTGGCTAATTGCTTTATCACTGCTGTATTTCTGGTCGTATTTTAATCGATCTGCAAACTCTGGCAAAAAAACAGGGGCTAGGCCAGTAATTTTCGTTTTGAGCCATTCTATTTGGCTGTAAAATTTAATCAGTTTCTGATTAACGTTAAACATCCTTTTCGGCTTACCTGAAAGCTGATGCAAGGTTTCAAAGAACTGATTAAAACTAATGTCTTCGCCACCTAAAATATACCTGTTTCCTGTTTGTCCATATGTCATAGCTGCCAAGTGTCCATTTACTACATCGTCTAGAAAGGCGTAATTGGCAATGTTTTTTCCATCGCTAGGGATAATGCGCCAAGTTCCATTTAAGTAACCTGTAATCATTTTACTCACCGTATTGCTGTCGGTAGTTGGCCCTTCACCAAATACACGCGAAGGATTAACAATCACCACATCCAAGCCCTTTTTAATGAAAGAAAACACCTCTAGCTCGGCTAAATATTTTGTTCTTTCATAAGCAATAGTAAATCCAAAAACACGAGGGTCTGTTTCGGTCATAGGATGTTTAATTGTTGGTCCCCAAACACCGCAAGTAGAAGTATACACCATTTTTTTTACCCCTAATTTTAAAGCGGTATTCAGCACATTTCGAGTGCCAACGACATTAATTTGATAAAAATCTTCACTGTTTTTACTCCACATTTTAGCTAATGCTGCGGTATGATAAACTTCTTCGCACCCTTTCATGGCCTTTAATAAACTAAGTTCATCTAAAATATCACCCTTAAACAATGCTATGTTTTCATTTTTAATAAGATAGGGATGGTTTTCATTTCTGCATAAAGCATGTACATAGTAGCCTTGTTGCACAAGCCTTAAACATAATTGCCTACCAATAAAGCCGGAGGCGCCGCTAACAAATACTTTTGGTTTCATTTTCTTGATGTTAAACTAATTCCATTGTGATTAGATATAGCGTATGGTGAACTTCTATCTTTTTACAGGTTCCATTTTGGAAATAATAGCTATTATAATTTCCATCAGGGAGGTTAACTCGGTAAGTGTTTGGCGCAGTTTTATAGATCGTCAGCATTTTTTGAAAACTATCAGAATATACTTTTGAAATATTAACAGGCTCTTGGCAATACATTAACATCATGTTGTAATTGATGATTGTGTTGGCGGTGGTTTTTTTTACGCCAGCCAGTAATTGATAATTTTGATGAAGGAGTCTTGTTTCTTTCGGTTCTTTTTCTTTCCCATTTACTTTTCGATTAACTATAGAATAAATTAAAGTGCCATTTTTGAAATGAGATTGATCTAAGGTTTGAACATCAATTTCAACTATAAAACGGGTTTTTACTTTTGAAACCATTTTAAAAAAAGTATCATCCCCCTCTTTTTTTTGATGAAATTGCATCGCGCCTATTTGATCCCCATTGCGCTTGATTTGATAAGTATAAATTTTTTCTTGACCCTGTACTAAAAATGTTGAGAGCAGTAATAAAATAGATAGTGCGGCCCTTTTTTGAGACCGATTGTTGGCTAACCTTTGATTAAAGTTGTTAAATGCAGGTTTAGCATATTTTTTAAATAACCAAAATAAAAGTGCTGGTATCATATTCTTTATTATTATCTTTAATAGAAAATTTGTGTTTCTATACCTAATACAATTCAAAAGAATTTTACCCCTACGTAAAAATAAATTATCAAAAAACTGTCATAAATAGGCTACATTTTAGATATAAAAGAATTAGAAGCAAACATATTTATACTTTTGCCGTTTAACAAAAATGTTAAACATTATTGTAAATGGCGCAGAGAGATACAGGAACAGAGCAATTAATTAAAGATACCGCGAAACGTATGTTCTTTTCGGAAGGAAAGTTACATGCAACAACGCAGGATATTGCAGATGCAGCTGGTGTAAACAGAACTTTACTTAACTATTATTTTAGATCAAGAGATATCTTATTTGAGCAAGTTGCCACAGAAGCTAGGGCAGAAATGTCGGCCGAATTGGATTTCGCTTTTTCATCTGAACTTGAGTTTAAGGAAAAAGTTGAACAGTTAATAAATGTTTTTATGGATCAAGCAATGAAGTTTCCATATAGAGAGATGTACGTGGTTACTGAACTTAACCGTACCGAAAAAGTAGTCCCTGAAGAAAAAAAGAATAAAATCAGGCAATTCTTAAAAGAAATTAATGCTGAAATGGAAAAAGGAAAGATTAAAAAGATGGATCCTCGTCAATTTTTAATGAATCTGTTTGCTTTAATGGCTTATCCACTAATTACCAATTGCCTTAATAAATCGCTGTACAGCATTAATGATGCAGAGTATCACAAACTAATGAAAGATCGAAAAAAACTCATTTTTGAAATGATTTACCAATAAAATTTAATGATAATGAACACAAATAAACTCAACATACAAATGAAAACTACAATCCAACTTTCGATTGCTTTATTTTTGAGCATCGCAATTTCTTCATGTGGTGGAAAAGACGAAAAGGCGGGTCAAGCTGCCGCCGCGGCTAGCGCACCTCAAGCTTATCCAGTTTTTGAAGTTAATACACAATCTACAACACTCGATTCAGATTATCCAGCAACAATAGAAGGTATTCAGAATATTGATATCCGTCCAAAAGTGGATGGTTTTATCGAAAGAATTTATGTTGATGAAGGCGCGTTGGTTAAAAAAGGACAATTATTATTTACAATAAATGCTCCACAATATGAGCAATCGGTAAGAACTGCAAATGCTGCAATTAGTAGTGCAGAGGCAGATGTAAATGCTGCACAGTTGCAAGTAAATAAAACTAAGCCTTTGGTCGAAAAAGACATCATTAGTAAATATGAATTAGAATCAGCACAATTAACGTTGCAAAGTAAAAAGGCAATGTTGGCTCAAGCTAAAGCAGCTTTAGTGAATGCAAAAGTAAATTTAGGTTATACAAAAATTACGAGTCCGGTTGATGGTGTAGTTGGAACCATTCCTTTTAAAACAGGAAGTTTAGTGAGCGGAACTACTGCACAACCTTTAACTACAGTTTCAAATACTGCAAAAGTGTATGCTTATTTTTCATTAAACGAAAAACAATTGCTAGATTTTTCAACCACTTACAAAGGCAAAACACTTAATGAGCAAATGAAGAATATTCCCCCTGTTGGCTTAGTACTGGCTGATGGATCTGCATATGCACAAGATGGTAAAATCGAATCGATTAATAGTCAAATCAATAAAGGTACGGGGTCGGTAAGTTTGAGAGCAACTTTTCCAAATCCAATCTCTTTGCTAAAAAATGGTTCAAGTGCTACAGTACGTATCCCTCAGCATGTTAACGATGTGATTTTAATTCCTCAAAAATCAACTACCGATTTACAAGGAAAGAAATTTGTTTACATTTTAGGAGATTCAGCTAAAGTAATTAATACCCCTATAGAAGTGATGCAAATTACAAAAGGTAAATTTTATGTAGTAACAAAAGGGTTAAAGGCCGGCGACAAAGTTGTTTTAGAAGGCTTTCAGTCACTAAGAGATGGAACCAAAATTAATCCACAAGAAAAAAATACAGATTCAGTTTACGCGGAGATAAAAAAATAAACAGAAATTATGTTTAAGAAATTTATAGATAGACCAGTTTTATCAACGGTTATATCCATCATCATTGTGATTCTTGGGGTACTTGGTTTAATTACCTTACCCGTTTCACAATATCCAGAAATTGCACCGCCTACCGTACAGGTTTCTACCTCTTACCAAGGAGCAAATGCCGATGTGGTAATGAGCAGTGTAGTTATTCCGCTCGAAGAACAAATTAATGGGGTAGAAGACATGACATACATGACTTCTAGTGCCAGCAATGATGGTTCTGCAACCATTACGGTAAACTTTAAATTAGGTACAAATCCAGATTTAGCTGCGGTAAATGTACAAAATAGGGTAGCTAGAGCAACAAGTTTACTCCCTGCCGAAGTTACCCGATCGGGTGTAGTTGTAGCAAAAAGACAGGCAAGTAATGTGTTAATTTTTGTTATCCATAGCGACAATCCTAGTTATGATCAGAAGTTTCTACAGAATTATGCTAACATTAACATTATCCCGCAAATTAAAAGGATAACAGGGGTTGGTGATGCGAGTTCGTTCGGACAAATGGACTATAGCATGCGTATCTGGCTTAAACCAGATGTGATGGCAAGCTATGGCTTAATTCCTAATGATGTAAGTGCTGCATTGGCAGAGCAAAATGTTGAAGCTGCCCCAGGTCAGTTTGGCGAGCAGGGCAATCAATCTTTTCAGTACACCTTAAAATATACAGGCCGGTTAAAAACTGAAGCAGATTTTAGTAATATCATTATAAAAGCAGATGCAAATGGGCAAGTACTTCGTTTAAAAGACGTTGCTCGTATAGAATTGGGCGCATTAAGTTATGCAAGTACTTCTAAATACAATGGAAATTCTTCTATTGGTATTGCCATAAACCAAACCGCAGGTTCTAATGCAAAAGAAGTAATCGAAAACTCGATGAAAGCATTAGAAGAAGCATCAAAATCATTTCCAAAAGGTATTCATTATACTTCACTGGTAAATGTGAATGATTTCTTGGATGCATCAATCGAAAAAGTAATCCATACCTTAATTGAGGCCTTTATTTTGGTGTTTCTTGTGGTATTTATCTTCCTTCAAGATTTCCGTTCTACCTTGATACCCGCAATTTCTGTTCCGGTAGCTATTATTGGTACATTTTTCTTCTTAAGCTTATTTGGCTTTACCATTAACCTATTAACTTTATTCGCGCTGGTGCTGGCCATTGGTATTGTGGTTGATGATGCTATTGTGGTCGTCGAGGCCGTACACGCAAAGCTGGATCATGGTTATAAATCGGCTAAAAAGGCGACTGTTGATGCAATGGAAGACATTACTGGCGCAATTATCTCGATTACTTTGGTAATGGCTGCGGTATTTATTCCAGTAAGTTTTATTGAAGGCTCATCGGGCGTATTTTATAAGCAATTTGGTTTAACCTTAGCGATTGCGATTATTTTATCAGCAATAAATGCGTTAACGTTAAGTCCGGCGCTATGTGCACTGCTGTTAAAACCACATGCAGATGATCATGACAAACCGAAAAACTTTTTACAACGTTTTTATGTAGGCTTTAACACTTCGTTCGATTTGATGACCAACCGGTATAAAAAGTCAATATCCTTCTTATCCCGTAAAAAATGGATTGCAGGTGTAGGTATTTTAGCCTTTACCGGTATTTTAATTTGGACCATGAATACTACACCTAAAGGCTTTGTTCCGAACGAAGATTTGGGCGTAATCATGTCTGATATATCTTTACCAGCAGGAACTTCGCAAGAAGAAACCAAGATTATTATTACTCAAATTGATAGTATTGTAAGAGCCGTTCCTGAAGTAAAAAGTGCGTTAAGAATTGTAGGTCGAAGCATGATCAGTGGTTCAGGCAGTTCGTATGGAATGGTAATTTCTCGTTTAAAACCATGGGATGAGCGTAAACGTGACGTAAAAGCCATTATTGGTGAGCTGTTTGCTAAAACTGCAGGTATTAAAGGGGCTAAAATTATTTTCTTCGCTCCACCAACAATTCAAGGTTTTGGTACCAGTGGTGGTTTCGAATTCCAGTTACAAGATAAAACAGGCGGCGACATCAATAAGTTTAATGAAGTTGGAAATGCATTTTTAGCATCATTAGCTAAACGTCCTGAAATACAATATGCTTCAACCTCGTTTAACCCTAATTTTCCTCAATATCAAATTGATGTAAATGTGGCTAAAATTAAACAGGCGGGTTTAACGGTTACCGATGTGTTAAGTGTTTTGCAAGGTTATTTTGGTGGTGTATATGCATCGAACTTTAATAAATTTGGAAAACAATTTAGGGTAATGTATCAGGCAGATGCCCAGTATCGTGCAAACGAACAAAACTTAAATAGTATTTATGTAAGAAACGCTAAAGGTGCAATGGCCCCAATTAGTGAATTTATTAATTTAGAAAAGGTATATGGCCCACAAGCTATATCGAGGTTTAACTTGTATACTTCAATTGCCGTTACCGGTAGTCCGAAACCAGGTTTTAGCTCTGGTGATGCGTTAAAAGCTGTACAAGAAGAAGCAGCATTACATTTGCCGGCAGGCTATGGCTATGAGTTTTCGGGTTTATCGCGTGAAGAAATGGCTGGTGGTAACCAAACTATTTTCATTTTCTTACTGTGCGTTATTTTTGTTTATTTCTTATTAGCAGCGCAATACGAGAGTTATATCTTGCCTTTAGCTGTGTTAATTTCACTTCCTATCGGATTAGCAGGTGTATTTATCTTCGATAAGATTTTCGGAGTTGATAACAACATTTATACGCAGATTACCTTAATTATGTTAGTGGGTTTGTTGGCTAAAAATGCAATTTTGATTGTAGAGTATGCAGTAGATCGTAGACGAAAAGGAATGGCTATTGTAGATGCTGCAATTCAAGGTGCAACTGCACGTTTACGACCAATTTTAATGACCTCATTTGCCTTTATTTTAGGGCTTTTGCCACTCATGCTCTCTAGTGGAGTAGGGGCAGCAGGTAACAAATCTATCGGTACCGGTGCTGTAGGAGGAATGTTAATTGGTACTATATTTGGAGTTTTTGTAATTCCAGCACTATTTATTGTTTTCCAAACACTACAAGAAAAAGTAAGCAATAAATCACCATTTGATGAAGGGGTTGATTTAGAACCTAAACTAGAATTTCCGGATGTAGATAACCGTGAACATTAATTTAAACGAACAGATGAAATTTAGAATAATTATAATAGGTTTTATAACACTTAGCTTAAGTGCTTGTATAAATCAAAAATATACTGGTCCTGAGGTAAATGCCAAGCAACTATACCGCGATCAAACAAGTACAGATACGGTAACTATTGCAAATTTGTCTTGGAAAAATTTATTTGCTGACCCCACTTTGCAATCTTTGATAGAGATGGGATTGGCACAAAATTTAGATTTGAAACAAGCCATCGAGCGAATTAAAATTGCAGAAGCGAGCTTACAACAAAGCCGTGCAGCATTTTTGCCAAGTTTACAGGGTGATGTTTCAGTTACGGATGCAAAACAATCGCGTGCAGCTTTAAATTTTCCTCCGGGGATAAATATTAACCTCGAAACCCAAACCTATCGGGCACAACTAAGCACAAGCTGGGAAGCCGATATCTGGGGGAAATTAAGTAGTGCAAAACGCTCTGCTTATGCGACTATGTTGCAAAGCGATGCTGCCAAACGCGCTGTACAAACCCAGTTAATTGCAAATATTGCCAATACGTATTATAATTTATTGGCGTTGGATAAACAATTAGCAATTACGTTACAAACGATAAAGAGCAGAAAAACCAATGTAGAAACCATGAAGGCGCTAAAAGAAGGGGCTAAAGTAACAGGTGCTGCTGTAGTGCAAAGTGAGGCTAATTTATATGCTGCCGAAGTAACCTTGCCAGATTTGAAAAGAAGCATCAAAGAAAACGAAAATGCCCTTAGTATTTTATTAGCGAATGCACCATCGGCTATTAATCGCTCTTCTATTGATCAGCAAGTACCTTTTAAGGATTTAAAAACAGGCGTTTCTGCGCAATTATTGCAAAACAGACCTGATGTACAAGCTGCAGAATATGCTTTTAGAGCTTCGTTCGAAAATACTAAAGTTGCAAAAGCTTATTTTTATCCAGCATTAACCTTAACTGCTGCTGGTGGTTTGTCAACGTTGCAGTTAAAAGATTTTTTTAGCCAATCTGTTTTTTACAATTTAGTTGGTGGATTAACGCAACCAATTTTTGCAAAAGGGCAAAATAAAGCACGCTTAAAAACTGCTGAAGCACAACAGCAAATTGCATTTTTTGCTTTCCAGCAAACACTTTTAACAAGTGGATCAGAGGTTTCTAATGCTTTGTATGCTTACCAAACGGCCGATGAAAAACAAGAAACCAGAGCGAAACAAATTGCATCGTTAACTAAAGCGGTAGATTTTACACAAGAATTATTACGCTATAGCTCAGCAACCAATTATACCGATGTATTAACTTCGGAGCAAAGTTTATTAGCTGCACAGTTAAGTGGAGTAGGAGACCAGTTGCAGAAATTGCAAGCTGTGGTTAATTTGTATCGCTCGCTTGGGGGAGGTTGGAAATAGGAAAATTAAACCTACCTTCACCGATAGGCGATTAGCCGAATAACCCCATTTTATTGGAAAAAATCTTTGCTGTATTAATAGACAGCTTTATCGAGAGCAAAGTAGGTATCGTTAATAATTTCTTAACCACAGAACTAGCCCAACACCTGAAACAGAATTTGAAAGATCTTTATCAAAAGCAGTCAATGGTTGCTGCTGGAATTGGTAATGAGGCCATAATTTCGCACAATAAACTGGTAAGGAGCGATGTAATTTATTGGCTAGATCGTAAGCATAATAATTTACATGAAAATAATTTCTTCGATTTGATAGATCGTTTCGTGTTGTTTTTAAACGAAACGTGCTACACGGGTATAACTGGCTACGAATTTCACTATACCCTTTATGAGAAAGGAAGTTTTTATAAAAAACATATTGATCAGTTTCAGCACAATGGAAGTAGAGCCTATTCAATGGTGATGTATTTAAATGAAGACTGGAAATTGCTAGATGGTGGCGAATTATGTATCCATCATGATGATAGATTGCAGAATATATCTCCAATAAATGGCAAGTCAGTCTTCTTTAAAAGCAACGAATTGGCGCATGAGGTGTTGATCACCAACAAACCACGAATGAGCATTACAGGATGGTTAAAAGTTTAATAACATCTTTATAATTTTTCCCAACTGGCAATTGAGATCCATTTTTTAAGATAATTATATTTCCTTCTAGATAATTTACGAATCTTTTATTGAGAATATATGATTTATGTATTCGGATAAATTGGGTGGAGGGTAATTGCTCTTCAAAACTGCTTAACGTACGTGGGGTAAGTAAAAATTGGTTATCCCGCCAAATTTTTACGTAATTCCCTAAACTCTCGAGGTATTGCAATTCGTTTAACTTAACAAGAACATGCCGTTTATCTGATTTTATGGCGATGTAGTCATCTTCGATTTGATTGTTGACCTCAGCAGCATTTAATTTGGATTGATTTTTAAGCTGATATATGGCTAATGCCCGATTTGCAGCTTTTAAAATTCGATCAAATCGAAAAGGTTTTAATAAATAATCGCAAACTTCTAGATCAAAACTTTCTAACGCATACTCTTCAAAAGCCGAAGTAATAATAATAATGGGTTTATGGCTTAGCGTTTTAATAAAATCTAAACCACTTAATTTGGGCATTCTAATGTCCAAAAAAATAAGATCAACTTCATTTTTGCTTAAAAAATCGAATGCATCTGTTGCCCTGTAACATTGCCCTACAATTTGTAAAAATGGAATGTCTTCTACATATGTTAAAATTACATCGTGAGCTATAGGTTCATCATCAATAATTAAGCAGCGTAAATTCATCGTATGATTTCTAATTCGGCCGTATACCGATTTTCACCATGTGTTATTTTTAAAAAGTGCTTGTTGGGATAAAGCAAAGCTAGCCTTTTCTTTAAGTTAGATAAACCAATTCCACTAAATTGACTATGACCTACTTCCTCTACCGAGTTTTCGCAGGTAAAATACAATTTATTTTGATCCGATTTTAAGTATAAGTTTAACGATGCTTCATTTTCTGCAGGCTCAATCCCGTGCTTAAATGCATTCTCGATTAGTACAATTAATAGAAGTGGGGCAATTTGTAGATTTTCATCATCAACCTGCTTCTTAAAAGTAAACTTCAAAGGCTTCTTTAATCGAATTTGCTGTAATTGAATGTAATCTTCAATATAATTAAGTTCTTGCAGTAAACTAACCTGTTCTTGTTGTCCTTTATATATGGTATAACGCATTAGCTCTGCCAATCTCAAAATGCTATCCGATGTTTTTTCAGACTGCTGCAAGCTCAAACCATATAGGTTGTTTAACGTGTTAAAAAAGAAATGTGGATTAAGTTGTTGTTTCAGCAAATCTAACTCAGTTTGCGATTTTTCCTTTTCTAAAGAAAGGATATGGGTATTTTGCTTTCCCCATTGCATGGCTAAAACTATAGGTAAACTAAATAACATTACGCCAATTACCCCGAAAGCATTTTCTAAATCGAAAGCATTATTAGAAAAAACATCCCTTCCCAAAGTTTTATTAATGGGCAATGAAATCAATATTTGAGCAATTAAAGGATACAAAATAACAACTGTGGCTAATACGCTTAAAATATATAAAACTAGCCCTCTCTGTCTTAATACATGCGATACTAATATTCTGCTATTGATGATAAAAAACAAATAGCCACATAAGTACATGAATAAGAACTGGATAAAGAAAATAAGAAACACTCCGAAATTGTTAACTATTTTAATTAAGCTGAATTCAAATCCGATTAATAGTCGCTCTTTGTTATGATATGCAGGGTTATTAAGACTTGAAGCACCCATTGCTGCAATTGCAAGAGAAATTAAAACGAGACTAATTAATACCGAATTTTCTAGGCCAATTTTCTTTAACCATTTCGCATTTTTTGCCTTTTTTTGATAATAAAAGTTAACAATTAGAATCACCTCTAAGGCTAATGCTGCTAAGGAAGCTGTAATAAATAATGAAGAATCGAATTCTTTTGGTGCAAATAAAATGCACAACAACGTAAACAAGGGTTGTACTCCCAAAAAACACACCAACCAATACGTAAGATATTTTTGTTTACTTAATACAGCCTTGAAATTGGTTTTGTTGAATGAAAAAATAAGGACTGGTAGTAAATTGATGCCTACAATTAAAACACAATATATATACGCAGACCATTCGACCGTTTTGGCATCTGTAATATGGAAAATTGATAACCAAAGTGTTAGCCCAACAAAAAGTATAAATTCTTGATGCTTAACGAAAAATGTAGGGATATAATCAACTTTTGCCATTTAATTTAAAGTATAAAGGAAAGGGATTTTGGCTAATTACAAAAATCTAAATGACGAAAGTAATGATTCTCGTGACAAAAGAATTTATAACCTGTTCATCACTAATTTCAATCTGTTCGTCACTTTTATTTATAACCAAAAATTAAGTGTTGTTTCTTTGCTGCCATCTTATTAAAATAACATGGGACGACTTCTACTACAAAATCTTAGCAAAACCTATAGCAACGGTGTAAAGGCATTGGATACTATTTCATTAAGCATTTCGAACGGAATGTTTGGGTTATTGGGTCCAAACGGCGCAGGTAAATCTTCATTAATGCGCACACTCGCAACACTACAACTTCCTGATAGTGGCCAATTCTTTTTTGATGGGGTCGATATGCTTAAGCATCCTCAGCAAATGCGTAACCAGTTGGGGTATTTACCTCAAGACTTTGGTGTATACCCTAAAATATCAGCAGTTGATCTGCTAAACCACCTTGCGGTTTTAAAAGGGATGACCAATAAAGGTGAACGAAAAGAACAAGTCTTATCCCTGTTGCAACAAACCAATTTATTTGAAGTTAGAAACAGAGCCGTTGGTAATTTTTCGGGCGGAATGAGGCAACGATTTGGTATTGCACAAGCATTGTTGGGGAACCCACAATTTATTATTGTAGATGAGCCAACTGCTGGATTAGACCCACTTGAACGAAATCGATTTCATGATCTACTTAATGAAATTGGCGAACAAAGGGTGGTGATGCTCTCTACTCATATTGTTGAAGATGTACACGATCTTTGTCCTGAAATGGCCGTACTGGCTAATGGTAAGCTCATTTTGCAGGGCAAGCCTACAGATTTGACCGAAAAATTGAATGGTAAGATTTGGAAAAAAGTAATTACTAAATCAGAATTGACCGCGCATTTAGCTGCATTTGAAATCATTTCTACCCGTATTGTAGGAGGGAGAATTCAGGTATTCGTACTTGCAGATGAATTGCCAACAGAAGATTTTGAACAATTTTATCCAGGTTTAGAAGAGGTATATTTTGCAGCTTTATTTGGTTTGCAAAACCATGCAAAGGAGAGCAAATCATGCTAACATTCGAATTAAAATACCATTTTAAACAGGCTTCGTTCCAAATTGCGTGCTTTTTGTTTTTAGCATTAGGAATGTTTACCGTCGCAAAAGGGAATTTTGGAGGCGAAGAAGTCTACAAAAATTCATCTTATGTAAGTACTTACATAATTTCCTTCTTCTCGTTGTTCTCAATTTTTTCGAGTACACTATTTTGTGCCAATGTGGTATTAAGAGATTATACCTATAAAATGGATTCGGTTATTTTCACAACCGCCGTAAAACGTTTTCCTTATTTTTTTGTACGATTTTTAGGCTTATTCATTGCCGTATTTACCCATCTTGCTTTTGCTGCTTTAGGTTTATTTATCGGAACGCTATTTGTTGAAGGTGCACGATTGGGAGTTTTTGATTTCAGTTATTACTTGCACCCGCTCTTTGTTTTTGGGTTGCCAAATGTTTTATTATCAGTAAGCTGTGTTTTTTGTACTGGAATATTAACTAAAAATGTACGTGCAATTTATGCTGCGGGGGTGTTATTGTATATCATTTACATGGTGGCTTCTATTTTGGGAAATTCACCATTATTTGCAACCTCTACCTTAAAAGTAAACGACCCAAGTATCTTACCCTACTTATTCGATCCTTATGGGATGACCTCCTTTTTTAGCGAAACTAAAAAATGGACCAATGAGATTAAGAATGATCAGCTTTTTCCAATAAAAGGAGTGTTCTTAGCCAATCGGTTAATTTGGTTAGCAATTAGTTCTGTCATCATTTTCATCAGCTATACATTTTTTAATTTTAGGTTATCTACAGCAAAACAATCCAAGCAAAAAGTTAAAGAAGAGGTTAAACGTATCCAAATTCCATTTAAACATTTTAATGTTTTTCCTAATGGCTTAAAGTACAATTTTAACTCATTTGCTTCACAGTTTAAACTTGAGCTCATTTCTCTCTTTAAACATATTCCTTTTATGGTGATGCTGTTGTTATGGCTATTTGTTTTTGGGATAGAATTAAAAGATGCACTTTTTAATGGAGCCTATGGTATTCAGGCCTATCCAACAACCGGGATGATTATTGAAGAGATGCGTTCTGTAAATTTTGCCCTAGTGTTGATCATTTTTTATGCGGCCGAACTTGTAGGACGAGAAAAAGCAGCAAAAATTGAAGCTTTAATTTATAGTACCCCCGTGAGAGGTGGAGTTTTATGGGGAGCTAAATGCTTAACATTGGCAACGCTCGTTATGGTTTTAGTGACGTTAAACATTTGTATTGGCATTGGTGTTCAGGTGGCAAATGGTTATTTTATATTCGATTGGCTCAATTACTTCTCATTATATTACTACAGCGCGTTTCCAATGCTGCTCTTTGTTGTCCTCATCGTATTTATTCAAAATTTATCATCTAATAAGTATTTGGGGATGCTTTTGAGCTTGGTTATTGTATTTGTACTTATTTTTGCTCCTCAATTTGGCCTATCGCATTTTATGCTTCGCTTTGCAAGCGTACCAGATCTTCAGTTTTCTTATTTTAATGGATTTGGGCATTACGCAAAAGCGTTTAATTGGTACCTTTTGTATTGGACTGGTTTAACCACTATTCTTGGTGTATTAACAGTTGGAATGTGGCAAAGTAGTATCCAGCGTAGTTTTTGGGATCGATTAAAAGCCATACCGAAAACAATTAACACGGCTAAATTTGTAGTGCTAATTGCCCTTGTGATTTGGATTGGTAGTGGTGCATTTATCTATTATCAAACGAACACCGTTGGGAATTATAGCAACAAGCAAACAAGGTTGAACTGGCAAATTAACTATGAAAAAAAATATGCACCTTTCATCAATCTTCCTCAGCCTATAATTAAATCAATTAAAACCAATGTCGACCTGTTAATTGAAGATAGAACGTATACGGTAAAAGGGGTTTATCACCTAAAAAATGAAACTAATGAATCAATTTCTAAGCTTTGGATAAGTTTAGATGAATCGGTTAATACGTTCGAAATTTCGACACCAAAAGGCGAAAATCAAGAAATTGATAAACAATTTAACCAACAGTTTATTAATTTGAAAGAACCTTTAACCCCTGGAGAGGAAACAACTCTTAGCTTTACGTTAAAAGTTATTAGAAATGGTTTTGTGCCATTTGATACCGAGAATTCGGTAGTCTCAAATGGAACGTATATCGAATTGGAAAAATATGTACCTCAGTTTGGCTTCGATCAAAATTTATTAATTGAGGATAAAAACATCCGAAAAAAAGCAGGCCTTCCCGTAAAAATCCCGAGTACTTTACTTGATAACAATTATCATTTAGTTAATTATGAAACAACTATTTCTACTCAATTGGATCAGCAAGTAGTAACAGTAGGTACACTTCAAAAATCATGGGTGGCCAATAAACGACATTATTTTAACTATAAAACAGAAAAACCTATCAATTTTATGTTTGCGTTAAGTTCTGCAGATTACGAGCTTAAGAAGGAAAAGCATAAGGGAGTAGAGGTGAGAATGTATTATAAAAAAGGGCAAGAATACAATTTAAATATGATGGCGAAAGCGATTAAAGATGCGATAGATTATGGTTCCGAAAATTTTGGTGCTTATCCTTTAAAGCAATTTGTATTGGCAGAAGTCCCTCAGTACAAAGGTGCAGCAACGGCCTATCCTGGGGTAGTATTTAGTGCAGAGCGATTAAATTTTTTGAGTAATTATAGCAAAATCAATAAAGTAAATCAAGCTTATGCGATTACGGCACATGAAGTTGCTCATCAATGGTGGGCAAATAAACTCGATCCAGCGCATGTAGCTGGCCGGGCCATGCTTACTGAGTCGCTGGCTAAATATACAGAGGCAGCCTTGATAGAAAAAACCTTCGGCAAAATGTATCTAAGCAATTATTTAAGGTTAGACAATCATATTTATTTTGCAAATCGAAATCCTAACGAGAAAGAACAACCCATGGCTAAAGCAATTGATCAAGGCTATGTATATTATCAAAAAGGAGGGGTGAACATGTATGCTGTTAAAGAAGCACTCGGAGAAAAAGTATTTAATGGTGTGTTAAGAAAATTAATCACTAAGCATGAAAGCCCAAACCAAAAAGCAACCACAAACGATTTTAATCAGCTTTTAAACGAAGTTGTACCCAATGATCAGAAAAAATTTGTAGACGATAGTTTTAATAAAGTGGTTGATTACAACATGAGTACTACTGTTTTAAGTGCTAAGCCTGCTGCTGATGGTAGATTTAAAATAGAGCTACAGGTTAATGTTGGCTTAAATAAACAGGGCTCGAATCAACTTCTAGCACCTGATATGGATGTTGATATTGCTGTATTTGATCAGGTTAAGCCAGAATGGGATGCCAGTACTAAGCCACTTTTTATAAAGAAATATCGCATAAAGAGCTTACAGACTAAATTAACCATTTTTACCAATAAAAAACCTAAAACAGTAGCCATTGATCCGTACGCTTACCTATTAGATTCGAATTTGGAAGATAACGTGCAAGAAATTAAGTAAGAAGTTTTTCCTTACTTATTCTGCTTTCGATTTGTTTTATTTGTTTTTATTTTATTTCTTTGATAGGGTAGTTCCTATCTTAACGATACAATATGAAACATCAAAACAATGGCTAGTCTTAAGGATGCCTTAGCTGCGGCAAGTGAAACGAAAGAATTGCGAATTGGTTGGGGTATATTATCTCAAGTAGTGGATGTATTTACTGAACAATTTCCTAATAGGAAGGCAGTAATTATAGCAGACACCACAACCAATCAAATTGCAGGTAAAAAGATCTATCAATTGCTTGGTGATGCAAATATTGAACAGGTGGCCCCTTTCTTGTATACCGATCCACATCTGTATGCCGAATATACTTTTGTAAACCAATTAGTTACATTTTTAAATACAAATGATGCCATCCCAATTGCTGTAGGTTCGGGTACAATTAACGATTTAACTAAGTTAGCTGCCCATTTAACCAATAGACAGTATGTATGTGTAGCAACAGCTGCCTCCATGGATGGATATACAGCTTTTGGTGCTTCAATTACTGCAAATGGTGCAAAACAAACCTTTGATTGTCCGGCGCCACAAGCATGCTTGGCCGATATTGAAATCATAAGTAAAGCGCCAACTGAAATGACTGCCGCTGGTTATGCCGATTTATTTGCAAAAATTACAGCAGGGGCCGATTGGATTTTAGCAGATCATTTAAAGGTCGAACCCATCGACCCTAAAGCATGGTCTATTGTTCAAGATGGTTTACATCAAGCGCTATCTGATCCAGAAGGAGTTCGTAAAGGAAATCCTGAAGCGATTACCAAGTTAGTTGAGGGCTTAATGTTAGGCGGATTCGCCATGCAATGGGCTAAATCGAGCCGACCAGCCTCAGGTGCCGAACATCAGTTTAGCCATTTATGGAATATGGAAAATCATTTAAATAATGGAGAACATATATCTCATGGTTTTCAAGTAAGCATTGGTACATTGGCCATTACTGCATTGTATGAATTGTTTTTAGAAACTAAGGTTCAAGAGTTAGACGTGTCTTCAAGTTGTTCAAACTGGCCTATTGAGTTAGATTCTGATGCTCAAGCCTTAAAAATATTTGAAGGAACAGATTTTCCCGAAATCGGTTTGCAAGAAACAAAAGCAAAATATAACAACAAAGTTCAGCTCGCTATACAATTAACTACATTAAAAACAGATTGGTTGCAGATTAAAAACCAGCTAGCCAATCAAATTGTACCATTAGCAGAAGCAAAACGCAGATTAGCCTTGGTAGGGGCACCTGTTGAGCCCGAGCAGATTGGAATTTCAAGAGCGAGGCTTCGCGAAACATTCATTCGTGCTCAATTTATCCGCAGACGCTATACGATACTCGATGTAGCCGTACGCACAGGCTATTTAAACCAGTGGCTCGAAAAATTGTTCGGCAAAAATGGAATCTGGGAAATCGACCAATGAACGATTGAACCAACAAACCAACAAACCAACAAACCAAATGAACCAATAAACCAATAAACCAAATGAACCAACCAAATTCCGATTATGCATCAATGGATGCTCCAGCAGAAAAGAAATTTAAGTACTGGCAAACCCGAACCATTATTGTTACTATGATTGGTTATGCTATATTTTATTTCGTACGGAAAAACTTCTCTTTTGCTATTCCAGGTCTAACTGCCGAATATGGAATTACAAAAACCAGTTTCGGGATAATTATGACTTTAGTGACCATCGTGTATGGAGTTTCTCGATTTTTGAATGGCCTCATTGCCGACAGGATGAATGCTCGCTATCACATGTCTATAGGGTTGTTTTTATGTGCCGTAGCAAATTTCGCTTTTGGTTGGGGAACCGATTTAAGTGCGTTATTTACCGGGCAAAGCAGTGGGCCGATGTTTACAAATACAATGGTTCTCATTTTTGGTATCATCTTAATTGTAAACAACCTTATTCAGGGAAGTGGTTTTCCGCCAATAGCGCGTTTATTAACGCACTGGATACCTCAAAATGAACTTGCCACAAAAATGTCGGTGTGGAATACGTCACATTCAATTGGTGCTGCGTTAGTAGCTATTTTAGCAGGTTACATCATGGGTACTTTAGGGACTAACATGAGTGCCAATCCAGAAGTAATTAATACCATTGCTGCTAATTTGAAAATTGATTTAAATGATGCTGAAAAAATGAAAAGCGTTATCGAATCTGCTTCACATTATGGTGCATGGAAATGGTGTTTTTGGATACCCGCTGCAATTGCATTGGTAGGATCTATAGGATTGTTCATTACCTTGCGTGATACGCCATCGTCTGTTGGATTGCCCGAACTGCACAAAACCTATAAAAAAGGAAAAGAATCTTCTGCAGAATTTAAAGCTTTTGTTCGTAAAGCAGTATACCGTAACAAATGGATTTGGATTTTGGCAATAGCTAATTTCTTTGTGTATGTGGTTCGCTTTGCTGTGTTAGACTGGGGCCCTACATTTCTTAAAGAGGCGCATGGAATGACATTATCCAATGCGGGGTGGACGGTTTCTGTTTTTGAAATTTTTGGTATTATTGGTATGTTGATAGCAGGCTGGGTTACCGACAGGTTTTTTGCCGGGAAAGCACATCGTACATCATTATATTGCATGGTAGGTGTAGCTATAAGTATGACCATCTTCTTATATTTGCCAGATAGCAGTCCACAATGGGCCATGATATTTGTCTTAGCTATGTCTGGGTTCTTTATTTACGGTCCACAAGCACTTATTGGTATCGCAGCAGCAAACCAAGCAACTAACAGAGCTGCGGCCACTGCAAACGGATTAACTGGCTTATTTGGTTATGCAAGTGGATTGGTTTCGGGTGTGGGAGTTGGATATATGGTAGATTCCATAAGTAAAGTTAACCCAGGAAAAGCTTGGGATTATGTGTTTATGATGATGATCGGGATGGCAGTAATTTGTGTATTAATTTTTGCCTTAATGTGGAAAGCTAAAGCTCATGGATACGATGAGCTAGAAAATAATTAATAATGGAAATTATAAATCAATCATACGAAGGGATTAAAAGCCTTGTTTCTCCAGAAATAAAAGCACGTTTAAAAGCTATCAAACATGTAGCGCTTGATATGGATGGGACTATTTATAATGGAAGCACGCTGTTTCCTTATACACCAGGTTTTTTATCAAGTCTAAAAGCGGCCGGGATTGGGTATTCTTTTCTAACCAATAACCCTTCAAAGAATAGGCAAGATTATCTAAAACATTTAGCTAAAATGGGAATACCGGCTCAAGCCGAAGAAATGTACACATCAGCATTAGCAACAATCGACTACCTGAAAAATAATCACCCTACGGTTAAGCGTTTATTTATTTTAGGAACGCCCAGTATGATTGCCGAATTTGAGGAAAATGGTTTTGTTTCGACTGCCGACGATGCAAAAGATGTGCCCGATGCTGTGATTGTAGGCTTTGATAGTTCGCTGGTGTATTCGAGATTATGCAGAGCGGCATGGTGGATAAGCCAAAAACTACCTTATATCGCCACCAATCCAGATTGGGTATGTCCTACAGATCAGCCAGTTATTTTGGTAGATTGTGGTGCAATTTGTGCATGTTTAGAAGGAGCCACAAAGAGATTGCCGGATGTAGTTATTGGTAAACCCGATCCGCGTATGCTGGATGGGATTTTACATCGTTATTCGTTAAAACCTACTGAGATTGCTATGGTAGGGGATCGATTATATACAGATGTGAAGATGGCTGTGAATGCAAATTCATTTGGAGTTTTGGTGCTTTCGGGAGAAGCAACGCTTGAAGATACCATCAATGCCGAGGTAAAGGCCGATGTAATTGCTGATAATGTTGACAAATTCGGAGCATTGCTGCTTGCCATTAAAAGCGAATAAGCTAGGGTGTTAAAGGCTGAAGCTCAATATCCTTAAATTCTCTCGAAGGTTTGGCTTGAGTTAAATTAAAGAAACCTGTGGTATACTTTTCATAACCTGTGATCATAATTAAAATCCGATAATTTCCCTTAGGTAATTTATCGAATAAAAAGTACCCTTTTTCGTTGGTTCTGGTTATTCGAACCACCAATGAATCGGAAGCCAATGAAACCACGCTATTTTTTAAGGGCATTGCTTGAGGTGTTAGCACCCTGCCATTCACTCTTCCCTGTATATCAGTAGTTGTTGAATAACTAAACTTAAGTAATAGTATGGCAATTACGAGGTATTTGATAAACAGTAACATAGATTTTAATACTTACCCAAAGCTATATGGATAAGTCAGGAAAAAAAACCATTTAACAAAGTTTAACTAGCTGTTTAACAAAGTTTAACAGGTTTAATCTATTACTTTTTGAAAACCATATAACCACCAAGCGATGCAATTGCGGTAAGTGCAAATAAAAGATCGCCGTTAACTGGTAAACTTATTGGGGTATTTTGAGTTGGAGCTTCAACAGACTTATCTTCTAGTTTGTTAAATGAAATTTTTTGAGCACTTACGGTATAAGTAAGGGCTACAATAGCTAGGAGGATAAATATGGGTTTTAAAAATTTCATGTTGTTGTTCCTGCTTAGGGTTAGACAACAGTAGTGCCATTTTTAACTTTAACGAACAAAATGCCTCCCATATATTGGAATGGCTGTTTTAAGTATAGGTTAAAAGAATCTTACTAAATAGGAGGTTTGAAATTATTTCCTCAAAATGGGGAACATTGGGGAATTAAACAATTTTTTTCTCAAAACAAACACTATTGGCTATTCCAATATATTGCCCATAATTGGGAATAATTTGATAGCCCATTTTAGAATATAATGCAACAGCTGCAGACTGTCTTATACCTGTTTCCAATACGAAGTGTTTAAGCCCTAATTCTTCTGCCCAAAGTTCTAATTCAGTTAATATCTGGGAAGCAATTTTTTTTCCTCTAGCTTCTTCTCTTACAAACATCCTTTTAATTTCCACTTTATCCTCTTCAAAAGGCTTAAATGCACCACACCCAATGGCTTCTTCGTTTTCGAAAGCAATAACCACATTTTTAAGCGAATCTATTTTATTGAATTGAGCATAAAAAGAATGCTCATCACCATCAATAATGGCAAGATAGGCATCTAAAAATTTTACAAGTTCAATAAAATCTTTGTGGTCTGATGTAGCTCGTACTAAGGAAATCATGCCTTAAATATAGGCAATCTTCTAAAATTAAACCAATATGCGTTCGGCCATAATCTTTAGGCACTTTTGTTTTACCTCTGCTGCATTTCTTGCAGAAAGAAACAGGCGTAATGGTAATTTTTCTTGATCATCAATACGAAAGCCGGTAAAATTTTCTGGAGATAAAATTTGCTCAATTACAAAATTTTCAGGATTAACAACCAAAACTTGATAGGCATATTCGCCATTTGGAAGTGAACTAACCTCAGCTGGGTAATCGAACTCTTGAACCTCAACTACAGCATCATCAAAAAGATATAGCTCCATGTATTTAGCCACTTCTTCATCTGTATTAAATATCCCTGCAATCCAATAACCATCGTCATTTTTCCTATCTACAGTTAAAATTTTTAATCTTCTTTTCATACACGTGCTTTATTTAGAAATAATAGACTCTAATAATTAAAATGGATTAGCTGCACCCCTTAATTTTAATAAACCTAAGAAAAATACTTAGCTAAACAAATATGTTTAGGGGTTTTTATCGAAATCTTTTGAGTTTGCGGCATGTCAAAGGAGGTAGAACTTTTTAAGAAAACTTTAGGTAAACACGTTGCGCGTTTACGAAAGGAAAAAGGTTTAACACAGGCAGAATTAAGTGCATTGATCAATAAAGATTTTCAGAGTATAAGTAGAATTGAAAGCGGTAAAACTAATCCCTCAGGTTACCTCATTTTACAATTGGCAAATGCACTCGAAGTTGAGGTGGGCGAATTTTTTGTGATGTAAGTTATTTCCAATATTATTATATTCGCGTCAAAATCGATAATCAATGGCCGATATCAATGCTTCAGAAAATACGTGTAAGAACTGTAATTACACCTTTACCAAACAATATTGTAACGGATGTGGACAAAAAAACGCAGCTCGAATTACGCTAGCTCATTTGAGCCACGATGTGATGCATGCAGTTTTACACGCCGATAAGGGTATTTTTCCTTACATTAAAAGATTGATTTTAAATCCGGGCGTAATGGCTAGAGAATACATTGCAGGTAAGCGCAAAGTATTTAATCCGATGCAATTCTTGGTATTAAGCGTCGGCTTTGTTATGTTAATGATGACATTCACTAATTATTATGGGAAAATGGAGATTTGGGAAGCAGAAAGTATGGCTGCAAATCCTCAAGCTATACAAGAAAAACTAAAAGGCTTTAACACTTTCATTAAAAAGAATAGCAACCTCATCGTATTTTTCTTGATTCCTTTTTTTGCTTTGTTTGGGAGCATGTTATTTAGTAAAAAAAAGAACAATTATGCAGAGCACTTAATGCTTTCGGTTTTTGCTTTGTCATTGTCTAATATTTTAACCTTAATAATGCTTATTTCGTGTTATTTTATAGGTTTCGGAATCATGACATCGCTAATTTTAACATCTATTATTACGGTAACAAGTTTTTTTCTCACGTATAAACAGTTCTACCAAATCAATTGGTTTAGTGCCCTATGGAAAAGCATTATTACTTATATGCTTACGATGATGGTTTCTATGATTGTTTCAACAGTTGTTGGGTTTTGTATACTTCTGTTTACCTAGAATTTAGGGATCAGTTACAAAACCTGTGGAGATGTACAATTAATAGAATCCATACGGTTACC
>JAZKGD010000005.1:0-310325 GCA_040386095.1 Bacteroidota bacterium
TTTAGTTATCCTGGATTTATACAATATTTCTTTTTAGTTAATTCAATATAGGTTGACAAAAGTTAAAAGAATTGGCCTTGTGAATTTATGTATCTGATATAAAATTTCCCGCTTGATCCAAAATTTATTCCCGAGTCCACAACTTTTGTACATGATCCCCACTCTTCTCCTGCGTCGAAGTTTGCTTTTTTATTCCCAGTTCGTGCTTCAAGCGAGCTTGGCACTTCCTGTAAACAAAAAAGCCCCGATAAATCGGGGCTTTCGTTTGTCGGGGTGGCAGGATGCTTCAGCCGACTTCTAAATACTTTATTTTCAATAACTTACACACAAACAAAAAAGCAAGGGTGTAGATTAGGGCATATTTCAAAATACTTCAAATTCAACTCTTCTGTTCTACAAATCGAGTTTTTACTTCTATTATTTGATATAAAATAACTGTTCACAAACTTATAAATTTTTAACACTTTTTCAAATAAGTAATTAAATAAAAACATGTATAAGCATAAACAGTACCTTCCCAGCTAAATATGATTTACCTATCCTAGCAATTTCTTTTAAACTATTAGCGGTTAAAGAAATCCTTCCTGCCCAAATTAACCTCTGTTGAAAATTCTTAAAGACATTTGACTGTTAAATTCCCTACCTTACTTGTTATGAACTTAGTCGACATAAATGATTTAGAATATTGGTCAGGTCAACCCGAAAGCAAATTCAATCTTCCGTTATTAATATCTTGGCTGATAAGATATACTTCTAATTCAATTACAGGTTTACACATACCCAAGGGAAGAAGCATTTATCGAGGTGGCTGGGATGGCATTGTCGATTCAAGCGAGGAAACTGAATTTGTACCTAAGGGCGTATCGCTTTGGGAATTTGGAACAGAGGAAAATCCTGCGTACAAAGCCCAAAAAGATATGGAAAAACGAGTGTTTGCTCCCTTGGGACAAGATTTGGCTTCATCTACCTTTGTCTTCGTTACAACCAGAACGTGGGAAAAAAGAGATGAATGGGTAAAAGAAAAGCGCTCTGAAAACAAATTTAGGGACGTGAGGGTAATTGATGGTAGTGTCCTTGTCGAATGGTTGATGACCTCTCCTCTTCAAGCGCAAGAAGTTTTCAACTGGATAGGCAAAAAAGCTTTGCACAATATCAGTTCATTGACACAGATATGGAATGATTGGAGCATTGGCCCTAAAGGCATGAGATTGTATCCTAAAATTATTACTGCAGGCCGTGAAACTGCTATAACAAAGATTTTTGGATATATCGAAAGTGAAAAGGAAATCGTAACTATTCAGACAACCTCTAAAGAGGAGGCGTTAATGTTTTTCATTGGTAGCATCTTGGAACTTGAAGATGAACGAAAGGAATATTTCTTGTCAAATTCGGTAGTGGTCGATGAGCTGAGCGACTTCAAACAGTTAACAACAATTGGCAGGTCTCTTTTAATAATTCCACGTTTCAATAATTTAGGAGCATTCCGTACTGCAATTTCGAATGGACACAAGATAGTTTTGGCTTTAGGTATCGATGACAAGATAGAAACGGGGTTTAATGTTGTTTTGGAAAGGATCGATCGAGAAAAAATCGTAAACGAGCTTCAGTCGTTAGGCCTGAATGAAGAAGAAGCTCGATTATTAAGCAAGAATTCCAGTAGAAACATAAATGTTTTGAGAAGAATTTTAAAATTCGACGGCACGCGGCCAGAATGGGCAAAGTTGCAAAACGCAAAAGAAATCCTTCCAGCACTTTTGGCTGGTAGCTGGGACGAATCAAAAGACGGAGACCGATTGATATTAGAAATCTTGGCTGGCGAACCCTATGAAAAATACATAGAAAAAATAACCCCCTGGTTGACCACGCAAGATCCTCCAATTCAAAATATCGGCAATAAATGGAGGCTTACTTCACCCCTTGACTCATGGACATACTTAAGTCAGTTCATCAGTAAGCCCCTAATGAATAACCTGGCAGATTGCTTTAATTTTGCTTGTAGTGAGATTAAACCTGCCTTGTCATTAGAGGCTGACAAAAGATACTTGGCTTCGTTCTACGATAAAATTCCAGATTTCTCAAAAAGAATAAGGGATGGCCTTCTACAATCTTTGACTTTAATTGGCGTTTATGGGGATGCCTATCAGCTGCCAGTAGCCAAGCCGGCGCAATCCTGGGTTGATTCTCTGATTGTGAAGCTTTGCAATAAACATGACCCAAATCTTTGGAAATCTTTAGATGACATACTTCCAGCAATTGCTGAGGCGTCTCCATCGGGATTCTTGAGATCACTGGAGGATTTTCTTGATACCGAACCTGAAAAATTAGAACAAATATTTGAAGAAGCCTATTCGCCACTATTTTCCAATCATTATCATACTGGACTATTATGGGCATTAGAAGGACTGGCATGGATTCCGGGGCTGTTGGGAAGAATTAGTTTAGTCCTTTTGAAACTTGACACCATGGATCATGATGTAAAAATCCAAAATAGACCCTTTAATACGCTAGCGTCGCTTTTTTTAAACTGGATGCCACAGACGTCTGCAACAATTATTGAACGTAAAACTGTCCTGACATCAATTAAACAGAGAAACCCGATCTTTGCATGGAGGATGTGCGAAATATTGTTGCCCGCATTTTCAAATACTTCAGCGACATTTAACCATCGTTTTAGATGGAGACCATCGGAGGCTCGGTCAACTGGGGCCACATACACTGAAATATTCGAATTCAATAAATTTATGACCGGATTTTCCATTTCACTTTGTGGTACTGATCCTGCTCGAATTGTCAAAATCATGGATGGAATCCAGGACTTATCACCAGCTGAACGAAAATTGATTTTAACCTATATTGAAAAAATAAAAAAAGATTTCCCTAGCGGGGAAGAATCTATCTGCAAAAAATTGCGGAGTATACTATACTATTCCAATTCAACCAAAAAAGAAGAAAGAAAATTAAGCAAGTCCGAATTAGCGAAAGTACAGTCATTATATGAATATTTTACCTCATGTGATGTTACGAATGGGTTAATATGGATATTTAACGATCATTGGCCGAAATTTCCTGATGGTAAAATTGAAAGGATTCCTTTTGGAAAGATGGATAAATTTATGCATGGTCGACGCCTTGACGCCCTGCAAAAGATGTATAAAAATAACTCCTTTGATGACTTTCTCAAGTTGACAACAACGGTTAAGTATCCAACTATTTTTGGGTCAACCGCTGCATTTTTGAAGTTAAAAACCGACGAAGTCCTTCATTTTTGCGCACTGGTAGAATCTGACAATCAAGGAAGCCAGGACGCTGGAAAAGCTTTCATTTCCAGAAAGTATTTTGAACTTGGACTACCAAGGATTAAGAACCTATATTCAAAATTTGCGAAGTCTGCATCCGAAACTGGAAAATTAAGATTTCTGACAGCAATCCGTTCAGAGCATAGCGTTTGGAAGTTTGTAGAAAAACTTGGGCCAGAAATCGAGATGGATTATTGGAAGAAATGCGATGCAAATTTTTGGAATAAGCAAATTGATGAGCAAAAATATCAAATCACTAAATTAACGGCAGTAAAACGTCATTTCAGCTGTCTTGACATTATTTCGCATGCAAAAGAAATTTACTCGTCCAAACAAATCATATCAGTATTAAGTAACATTGCTTTTGAGCAAACCGAAGACATCATCAGGTTTGATAGTATGGAGGCGACGTATTTGTTTGACGAGCTTTACAACAGAACTGATTACGACATAAGTGAACTCGCCAGAATAGAATGGCCTTTTATCTTTATTCTAAAAAGTTCATCAAGGGGGAACCGACACCTTGCGCTACATAAAGAGCTGAGCAAAGATCCTCACTTCTTTGTTCAAATCTTATCATTCATCTATAGGTCTGAAATTGAGGAAAGGAATATTGAAGAGGCAGCGGGTTTAGATGAAAAATTCCTCCAGGATCGTTCCAGATCAGCCTACAAGTTGTTGGATGGGTGGAAATTGATTCCAGGCAGTTCGATAAATGATGAAGGAAAAACAGTACTAGATGGTTCGATATTGAAAGAATGGGTAGATCGTGTTAGAATTAAAGCTGAGGAAGTTGGCAGACTGAAAAAGGCAGATCTTTTCATCGGCAAAATTTTGGGCAGGTATCCTGAAGAGGATGAGTTTTGGCCACCAGATGCGATCGCAGAGACTATCGAAAGGATTGCAACGGATGAACTATGTACAAATTTTCACATCGCAATCTCAAATAAACGCAGTTTTTCATCTAGAGGCCCATATGAAGGAGGGAAAAGAGAAAGGGGTTTATCCGAATATTTTAAAAAATTAGCTTCTCATCATTTGCTATTGCATCCAAAAACCTCAGAAATTTTGAATGATCTAGCCGAAAGTTATGCCCGTAGGGCGCAAGAGGAAGATAATGAGGCATTAGAAAATGACTTGGACTATTAACATTGTTGGGTAAAAGGTTCTATTGTTGAGTACGGAATGGCTTTGCTCATCTGGTCGTATCTGAATATCGAAGATTCTATTTCGTAGCATTACTTTGATAAAGTTAAATTGTATTAACAATTCTTCTCACTCTGTTGATAATTACCTTAGGTGAATTCTATATGAACTTCGTAACTTTATAATATTCTGTTACTTAGTTACAAAGGATGAATATTACAAACACCGTTGCAAGGGGAAATAAGTTCGAAGATCAAGTTTATGACCTGATCAAAAAAGATTTTGACTCCCTGAAGTTCGGAGTGATCCCAACATGTTGTAGGTTCTTTAAAAAGAAAAAATATAAATCTGAGCGATTAAATACCTACATAGAATTTGACATAAGTGTGGAAATCTGGCCCGAAGGTGCTAAGGAGTTTTCTTTTCTTTACTTGATAGAATGCAAGGATTATGCAACCAGTATACCTGGAAGCGATGTAAGTGAGTTCATTACCAATGTTGAAATGGTTGCGGGAATGAATGTAAAGCCCATCATCATCACTACAACTAAATTACAGGAGCGAGCATTTAGGCTTGCAACGGAAAGAAAACTGATGTGGATTTTGGTAGAAAAAGGCAAGCATACTACCAAGCTTCAGAATTCTCGAAAACCCAAAAAATCACAATTGCAAGACGCCGATATAACTGTTTTGCAACATGAGCTTGCGCATGTGAATTCACTACGGGAGCTCGCATTAAGTGCCGAAGTAACAGCCCAGGGATGGGATGAGCTTATAGAAAAATTCTTAACTGGAGCATTATCCGGAAACTTCACAGGTCAGGAAGATGCAGATATCGGACTGAAGCGTCTGTCGGCAGAGGTAATTAAAAATATTGCCAACCGAATCTTGGATGATTTCAACCCTCATATCAGGGAAAAGTTCCTTGCTCTTGATGCCGATGCTTTTCAAGATTACCTGAAAATAAAACATGGAGTGACCGTTGTCCACTCTACAATCGAACAACCTAAGGGCCGAGAGATTCTTGGCTATTACGATTGTTCGCTAAAGCAGATTACCATAGACTTCAAGATCGTAGGCACTGACCGCTATATGTTTATTCTTGCTCATGAGGCCTCACATTTTTTTCTCCACGCAGACCTTACAATCGACCAGACAAGTTATGATGGAATGCAAGATTCTATATGGAATCCGGAAACGAACCGGCACGAACTAGTGAACGATAGGAACTGGATTGAATGGCAGGCTAATTGCTTAGCGGTTTGTTTATTGATGCCCGATTTGAGTTTGCAGGTAAGGCTTCGCCTGTTGCAGATTAGCAAAGGATATGGCAACCATGGAAGAATATTTGCAGACAATACCCCAGACAACCGGCTAAGGCTAAAGGTTACACTGGAGCACCTGAGCACGTACTTTGGCGTGAGTACAATCAATGCCGAATATCGATTGACCGAAACCGGTATGTTGCAATTCTCTAAATTTTATAGAAGGGAGTCGCTACCTATCCACATGACCGCCTCCAATGCAAGACCCATTGGCCAGATTTTATATTGGGCGTTAACGGGATTGGAAGAGCGTTCAAGTCAATCCAATACGACGCAAGAAAAATGATGTGTGCATCTAATACCCTCTCCTAACAAGACATGCCCTTTATCAGCGCACGCATTCTTGCTACACTTCACTCAACTAGCGAAAATTATCCATTTGATATTGGATTCGATAGGGACAAATTGCGAAACGCAGAAGACTGGACCGACGAAGAACTTCTTTTCATCGGCCTCATTTGCCAATTCAATTTTACCTTTTTAACAGGCGTTCAACAGACATTTAAAATTTTGAAGACCGCGGGGTTCAGTTCCGAGGAGCTTGTCAATGCCCTTTTTGCTAAGGCCAACAAACATAATTTCATTGTAGAGGGTAAAATCCGCAGTGGGTATGAAAATGGACCTGACGCTTTTGACTTTGAAAGGATCAAATTCACTGAGATCGAAGATTATGATGGAAATCCGCAGAACGCTGTTCAATCGGTCGAATTCCTAGGCGAAATTACTGGCATTATTTTGACCTATCAGGAAAGGTATAACTTTCTGTCGGTTGAACAGGAAGATGATACCTCTGCTAAAAAACATGAGGTTGACATCATCATCCAACACCTAATCAGGACCTTCAATATCATATATAATCTTCGAATCGCCTATCATTTGATTGTTTATAAAAAAGTTGAAGTGACCTGGAAGGGAGAAGATGAAATCAAGCTCGGGCCGGATCCTTTAGGGCTTGACATCATCGCTACTATCAACGAAATTCGCCACGCAAACCAGTTTAATGAAGTTTTTTTTCCGACCTACCATGTCATGAAAAACCACAAAATAACCGGTAAAAAGATTCAAAAAGTGAACTGCAAGGATGGAGAGATTAAGGTCGAATTGCTAGATGGACCAGCCGATATTGGAAGTTTGGCAAAGGTAATTACTTCCTCGGCTGTATTTTTTGACTATTTAGCAGAATACAGGTTCGAGGCGCTAGCAGGCGCTGATCTTTCAGAACTTCTGACGCTCTTGGAGAGACTGAGCGAACTGATAGATTCTCAGTTTGTTAACAAAGTAACGGTAGATACTCCACTCGACTCAATTCCGTTTAAAATCAGACTGGATAATCTAGAGGCCTACCTGAGTGAAAGTTCCGATGTAGGACTTGACGTTGTTAAGAAATTCCTTGCTCTAATGTTCCACCCCAAGGGCGAGCCGGTAGATTTTTTCCGATATCCTCTCTATAAGTATAATGGATATGTTTACCTATTACAATCTACGCTGGCTGCTCCCCTCTCATCAATTTTCATAGAAAAATGGCTTACTGCAGGCGGTTTAGACCTACAACAACAATCAGAGCTCTTTGGAGCATATGTCAAAGAGGAACTTATATCTACATCTAAAAAGCTTCCACATGGAATAAAGTGGAGCGTAATGGACACGCGAGAAGATTTTTTTAAAAATGTGGTTGTGGTGGAGACCAAAGAAAATCTTGTGGTTTTAAGTTGCCAATGCCTGGGCTTTACTGGTGATACACGGGAGGAAACAGAAGCGTTGGATATGTACCATCAGGTCATGGAAACATTTTTGGCCCAGGTTGACGAGTTTTCAGCAAAGCTTACGAACGCAAAAATTATCCTTCCAGTTTGCTTGACCGCGAACGTACATTATTCTGGCTTTCGCATTAACGGTATTCCTGTGTTGGACCTGTTGCTTTTCAAAAATTATTTCTCAGTTGGCAGGTATGCAAAAGTGAAACTGGTTAACGATAAGTTGGCTCCAGTTATAAAAGATCTTTATGAGCACCAATATTACGCAAACCAGGCTGAGTTTGAAACTAACCTCGTCGCTTTTCTTTTACAGCCATACCCTTTATATGTTCTTTTGAACAAACTTGAGTATAAGGAAAATCCCCTGTTACCGCCCGAGTCGGAAGGCTCAATAAGCTATCACATTGCCGAAATGATTTCTATTGAAACGGAGAACGATTTTGATATAGATAATCTTGCCCATTTGTTGGACACTCAATTTTTTATCAACGACAGGGACAGAAATGCAGACAAGGCTATAAATGTTATCCTTACCAAAATATTTACCCGAATTGGTGATGAAATAATTAAAGATTTAGAAAGCATACCAAAACTGATAAGTGCGATCACAAGGTCAAAAAGGATTACCTCGGTGCATCTTGTGGTTTTTATAAGACACTTTGTCCAGCGGTTGAAGCATATTTCGAAATCTACCGATATAAAATTTGCATACCAAACGTATGGGGAGGAAATCATTAAAATTATGTCCACCTGTTTTGATAAACTAAATGGGCAACATTTAAGGCTTTCTACTTTTACTTTGGATTTTGAACTAAATGAAATTGACCGCAGAAAAGTTTTGTCGTTCATCATAGACTCACAGGGTACGATTGCCCACAGGACTTATAGCGTTGATGAACACAGGGAAGTGATGACCCAAATCATACTTTTTAGGGCCCTAACAATAAATCAGTCAGAAGTGTCGACATTGTTTCTGATGATCGGAAATTTTGTAGAAAACCTAAACTTCAACCAACAATTTCAAACTGCACGTGAATTGGCTGAGGAAGCATGGCTATTGAGTATGAATCTCAATTCAAGGATTCATGGAATAAATATTTTGTTCAAGTGCTATATAAAACAGAAGAACTTTTTAAATGCAGGTATATATGGTGGTCTATTAGTTTCAATTCTCGATTCGACCAAAATAATTGAAATGGGGCTTTTCATAGATGTACTTTACAACCTGTTCAGATATTTCCGTGAATTTGGCTATGATGAGTTCGCAAAATACATCTGGAAATTGGCGACCGAACTTAAACTGCGTAAATATGATGAACAAAAGTTCACCATCGCATATTTCAATATGCGGCTTTCGAACGGACTTGATAAAGATTTCTCGCTAGTGGGCGCAGTGGTTAAATACCTGGAAAAAAATGTTGAGATGATCATAGGCTTTGGACACCAAGGAATAGCACCGTGGGTTGCTTTATGTATGAACCTCCAAAAACAGATTGAGCTACGAAACCTAAATGGAAGCGACAAATTAAAGGCTTTAAAGAAAAAACTTCAAGATTCGATTGACCAACCCGATATATTGGAAACGTTGGAACTACAGCTCAAAGGAATTTCTGATTCCCCAAAGGAGCAGTTTATTGAATCATTGCTCAAACTATATAGCGCTCCATATTTTCACGATTTTAAGTACGATATCCTGACGCTTAAACCATTTACCGATACCATGTTCCTTGAAGGTCTTAAAACCATGGATGTTGACTTATTATTGCTAACATCACTTGTCTATAATGATCAGCAATTAAAATTCCAGGATATCGACACAGAAGAACCTATTAAGGAGTTTGGAACTCAAATCACGAGGTTGGATGCAAATATCCTTTCTAGGTACAGCTTTTTTATCATAGACAAACTTAAACTTAGCAAAGGACAGGTATTGTTATGGCTGGTAGAATTGAACGCTCAGGTGTATCTTCTGCGGATCAATCAGGATAAAACTGTTCTTTTCACATTGCTTCCGGAATGGGATATCCGTAAAATGAACGAATGGATCGGTAAATCGCTCCCAAGATTTTATTTCAACAACAAGAAAAATCATTATTATGATCTGGCGGAGCAAGAAGCAGCAAGCGAAAAGCTATTATCTATCCTTAGTTGTTTTGACATAAATATTGGCAACGAATTCGAAGAAATATTGATCTTAAAAAGCGTTGATATGGCAGCATATCCTGATAATTTGATTATTAACCAGGGCACCCTTCTAGCTGAGAAAGTTCCAATTTGTAATATCCTAAACTTGGAGCATTATATTTCCAATAATGAAAAGCTACATATAGGATTAAAAATAAATGCGTGGCTACCCAATGATGGGCTGGATGGAACAATAAGTTTGGGACATGATGAATTGTTACCCTTATTGAGAGAAAATAATGCGCGAATTTTTGAAACAACGATTCTCGAGGGCATGCCGCCGGGCGACTTCAATGTCTTCATGGCCCATGGAAATCTTGGCACCGACGGATTTAAATCATTCCAGTCAGACCAGGAAAAAGTCCAGTTCAATTCCACGGTGTTTGGGGTCGGCGTCGTGGCCATACTATTTATATGTAACTCCGGTAGCCTTAAGGATGATTTTCAGTCACAGGACACAAGGTCGCTTGCACAAGATTTGATAGCGCAGGGTTATCAAGCCGTAATTGCACCGTTTTGGAAGTATGATGTAACCATGGCAAATCTTTGGCTAAGCGAATTTTTCAAAGTTTTTGGTGACGGTTATTCAATAAGCCAAGCTACCCACCTATCAAATAGGAAGATCGCAACCTATGATGAAGCAACAGCGAGGATGTTTACCGATCCAGGGGGCTGGGCAGCTATGCATCTTTATGGCAATCCAAATATTTATATAAATGTGGATTCTGAATGAACGAGCCAATTCGTTAACTTAGCTAACTAGATTACGCTAAGTTATGTCTCTCGCAACCATACATCAAACGGTTTTCGATTTTTTAATGGAATACCGTGAGGAAAAGGAAGATTTTTATTTCGCAATGCGCCAACTCAACCGAGATGGGCGACTTGAAAGAGGATATTGGTTTTTAGGAAACGAATATTACGTATCCGTCTCTTTTTGGATCGGTAACGATAACTCTTCAAGGTCTCCTAGGGCTTCCTTTATCATTTTACCGGATAATACAACTTACTTCGAAATCAATTCAAAATTTGATAAGGCGCCATTTTTTACATCCGATTTTTTTAGAAAACTAGGCTTTGACAAAATCACAACCGATCAAGTCAATAGAAAATACTACTCTGGCTTTGAAAACTATATCGAATCTCTCAAGTCTTTTATTGAGGGCGATAAAATTCTTGTAGATGAATATGTACGTCAAAGGATTGGTCAATTAACGGAAGATGAGATAGAAGCCGGGGGTATAGAGTTTATTTGGCCTGCAAGTTTTGATAAACAGTTAAAGATAATCCGAAAATATCAACAGATTCGGACAGAAAGATCAAAAAAAACTGGCTATTTGAGGAATTTGCATATTAGGAAATTTGGCCCGATCAAGAGGCTATCCATTACTGAAATTCCAGAAGGTTGCCGTTGGATTTTTCTCACCGGCGAGAACGGTTCAGGCAAAACCAGTGTCCTGCGGGCTATTGCAACTGCCATATGTCAAAACAACGATAACGGCATAGAAGTGGCACCACAGTACAAAGACTTTGATGTCGAAATAGGGCTGGACACTATTGATAGCATCAGCCAGTACACTATAAAAAGTTCAGACAGCCATAAAGAGCAAAAATGGCTAACTAAAGGTTTTGCCAGTTATGGTCCTGTTAGACTAATTACCGAAGGAAGTTTAAGCGGCGAATGGATCAATATCGATAAAAGCCGGCTAAGTCAAAGGGCAACATTGGGACTTTTCAATCCAATTAGCGTTTTAAGAGACATCAGTGGAGATTATGTCTTGAGCGCCAAACCCAAGTATTATCAGATGACATTGGAGGATTTTCTTGAAAATATAGAGCAGAACTTAGCTGTTATTTTGCCCAATGTCCATAAAGTAGATTTAATCCGTTCTGGTGAGGGAAGAAAAATCCTTTATCATCAGGGAGATGGGAAATCGGACATAAATCCACAAGCAGTGGATTTTGAACACCTGCCTTCTGGAACAAGAAACTTTGCTGCGTTGATCTTGGATCTCCTACTGCGCTTTACAGAACAACAAGAACGAGTTTCGGATATTTCAGATTATGTTGGTATAGTCTTAATTGATGAAATTGATCTTCATTTGCATCCAAAAATGCAAAAGGAAATTATTATCCAATTGTCACAAACTTTCCCAAATATTCAGTTCATAGTTACAACCCATAGTCCTATTCCGATGCTCGGTGCACCAAAGGAATCAATTTTCATCACCATCTATCAAGATGATACACACCAAATTTGCGCCAAGAGAATCGACATTGATGTTTCAAACCTATTGCCAAACTCCATCTTGACGTCTCCTATATTTAATTTCGACGAGTTGATAAACGAAAATCACGAGCCAGATGAAAAGTTAATGACCGAGGATGACTATAATGACGCGATTTTTTATAGAATTCTTGAAAAGAAAATCAAGGAACGTAGTATTAATCCAGAACAATGATCCACTTACCTCTCAAACAACGTGACCAAGTACCAGCACGACTATCTGTTAATGGAGCCTTGCGTCAGATTAAAAGGGCATACAATGGCACAAGTGGTGAAGAATACAATGCGAGTTACTATCCCCATGAGCAGGTAATAGGATTGCTAAAGGCTTATTCCATTCATAAAACGGCTATTGCTCCTGGCGATCAGCCGAAATGTAATTATTGTGAATCTAGGATTGAACATGCGGCAACCCTGCAAGTTGAACATTATAGGCCGAAGGCAAAAGTAGAGTCTGGAGAAAACGACCATATCGAAACTCGCGGTTATTATTGGCTTGGATTGGAATGGACAAACTTACTTTTGGCATGCCCCAAATGCAATGGAAAGGATGCAAAAGGTAACAAATTTCCCATTAGAGGCGTCAGGGCGCAACCGCACAATCCCGTGCTGACTACAGGCCGAAATTTATCACTTGTTCGACTGCAGTGTTATGCAAATGGCAATCCTCTTCGGCTGGAACTGCCCATATTATTAAACCCCGAACTTGATCATCCTGAAAACTGCCTTACGTTCGATGCAATTGGAAGCATAGGTGGATACGGTAACGATGTTGAAAGAGGGGAAATGAGTAAGGATATTTACCGGTTAAACCGCGATGAATTACTGATCTGCCGGCAGCGGGTCTGGGACGAAATTAAAAATGATATCAATGAGGATGTGGGTGGCCATCAGGCAAGTTTTCTTGATGATCAAGCCCTGAGATTTCGTTTTGGTGTTACGGCAAAAAAACTTTTGAAACGAAAGTTAGCGGACCAAGAATATACATTATGGGGGCGATATCTCAACAATAACCTACCAAACTTTCTAGGGTATTTAGGCCCATACTACAGCAATCTATTTTTGGATGCATACAATGAGATTGTTGCGCAAAACCCCTAAATCAGAGTTTCCGTCATACAATGAGGAAAATCAATTTTACCTAACGGCTCAAGAAAGTATCATTACATATAACTTCATCGATTGATTAATTGTTTTTGATATTTTAATATCACTTAACAGGCACTTAAAGCGCGCAAAAAAAAACGCCTATATCCCTATAGACGTTTCTCACTCCCTATTACACCTTAATTAAAAGCCTTCACGCCACTTTTAGCAAAGCTTTGGCACAAATCGAATGCGGTTTGGTTGCGTTGTAATGCTGTACCGTACATGATAGATTTAAATTTACTTTCCTCATCCTTGTAATTCCTTACATTCTGAAAGTAACCGTTTACCGCATTGTACGCACCGTACAAAGTGCCTTTTGTGGTGGCATCGTTTTGGGATTCGTCCGAACCTGCATAATCCAATACCGCACCTACCGAATTGGTGTAAATGCTAGAGAGTTCCTCAATCCTGTTACTTTGTAGGCAACGCAAAGTTTCTTTATTCGGCGCCATTGCCATTTGTACCAATTTTTTAACTTCTGAATCCGTAATGCGGATTTTTGCCCATTGGTTAAATAGCTGTTCCATTTCCCCTGCAAGTAGATTTGTAATCCCTAGAAGTTCATGCGCCTGCTTTAACCTGTCGGATGCGCTGGAGGTATGACGAATTTTTAGGCAATTGCTCTTATTCCGCATGGCTGCATTTAAGGTATTTTGGCAGACAATCCGAACGGGCGTAAATGCTGCTGTAATGCTCCCATAACCATCATGCGAAGTCGTCAAAAAAAGATACTGCTCAATTAAATCATCCCTGCCCACACGTATATAATCAGGCAATTTAGCGGTAATAAAAATCTTTTCACCTTTGCCTAATGCGCCAGCGGTTTCATAAAGAATCCCATCTTTTCCGCCAACGATCGAATCAAAAAACGAAAATGCATCGCTATTCTGTACCACATGGTAATCTTTGCCCACTACGCCCAACACTTGGTCGGTGTCGGTTCGTACATTGGCATAAAAATCGGTCGCTTCTACCTCTGCTCTTTTTAGTTTATCACCATTAAAATCCCAATCGTTTGGCAATAGATGATTTTCGGAATCGTAGGTAAATAACGGACGTTTCTCTACCAAATAATCCAGCTGGGCGTGTTTAATCGCTTCTCCACTGGTCGGGTAATCTGCTATCACCTGCCCTAAACTGTGCCATGCTTTTTGCTTCACGCTAAAAAAACTGTGTTTCTGCGTGGCTTCATTGTAATTAAGATTGTGTGCCATGATTGATTTTATTAGGGTTAGTCACTCGGGTTAATAAAATTTCAGTTTCTAAAATCTTTACTCTCGGGGTATCGGGAATAATCAGCACCGACCGAGTTTCCACTTCGTGAACCGTATCGGATATGGTAAGCAGTTCAGTCTCGGCGACTACCCGAACCATTAAATAAAGGGTGTGGTACTTTTTCATAATATTGATTTTTAGGTAAAAATTTGCCCTCTGCAAACCTGCAAAGGGCAAAAGGATTTATACAGTAATAACTAAATTCGCTTCGATGTCCGCCAATTTTTTAACGCAAAGGTTATTTACGTACTCGGCAACTGCTTTAATGATAAAGGGATTTTTAGTAGAGAATGAATTGCGGTTATCGTCCTCAATGGTCAATTTACAACCTTGAAACTGCGCCGAATCCAAATCTTCTTCCTCATCATCTTGAACCATTACTTTAAACTCGTCTAGAGTCTTAATTGTACCCAATAAATTATCACGGTGTACTTTGCGTTTGTGCAATTCTTCTACGAGTTTCAAGGTGCTTTCTAAATTCAACGCTGGTTTTTCCGCAATGATTCGTTTAGCTTCATCCTTTTTAATCTCGGTTTTTGGCGCTTCCGCGTTTGGTTTCGCTTGCTCTGCAACTTGCCCGTTAGCAGTCGGCTCTACTTTCTTGGCCTCGTCTTTTTTGGATTTGTCTTCAAATGCTGTGCTATTTGCAAGAGTTCCATTTTTAGCCTGTGGCGTTTGTACCGTAGATGCTGTACCGTTTGCACCGTTGTTGTCTGCTTTTCTTTTTAAATCTAACGTTTTCATGATTTCTGTTTTTAAAAATTGTGGGTGGATAATTTGAATAATTTGCCCGATGGGCATTGCTTTTTTTAGTCGAGCGGTTAACTTTTTTGAACTGCTTTTTTTTCTCGGTGGGCTTCTCTCTTTTAATCTAATCATGGCTTTAAAATTTTAGGTCAGTCGGCAGGAGCCTCCTGGCTTTTTGTTAAGCCCCTCACTTTGATACAATTGATTTGAAAGACAAGACTTTGCGAAAAAAAACCTCGACCAGCGTAGCTGGGCAGGGAAGATTTTTTCAGCAAACCCCTTTAGGGGCTTGGTCTTTTCGAAAAATCAATTGTTCAGAAATTTGCTACTCAAAAAGGTTGGATGAATTAGAAAATCAGTTGAAAAAATAGAAATGAGAAAATAGAAATGAGAAAATAAATTTAATCGACTATCACGTTATGCCGTCCAATAAAGAGGGTGTATTTTTAAAGATTAGTTGATTTTTTAGCTTTTCTTTAGACTGGGCTCTCCTATTCACTTTCACGGCACTTTCGCCGCGCAAAAAAGCTTATTACAATGACTTTACCAGCACTTAACACGCACTTGAATCGGGCGCAAAAAGGGCATAAACGCCCTCCTTTTCTTTTCTAAGAATTAATTGACTACTCCGCCACCGCTTGGCGAATCCCCCAGCGCATCGGGCGCAACACAACCGATTAAATTCGCTTCCAATAAATTCACATCTTTCGAATCCATCATTTTCATTTTTAGCTTTCCCCTAATTTCCAAAGCCGTCTGCTCGGTCGATTCAAAATTGGTATCCAATACCAATCTGACCAGTACTACAAGTGTTTCCCTTTTCATATCATTTACATTAAATTTTCTTTCGCAAAAGACAAAAAGCCATCGGCGGAAATGATCAAATGGTCATACACGCTAATGTCTAAAAGCTTCCCCCCCTGCCAAATCTTCTCGGTCAACTGCAAATCGGATTTAGACGGTTTTAAATTACCGCTAGGATGGTTATGCGCCAAGATGATAGCACACGCCCCTGCTTTGAGTGCAATGCCAAAAATGATTTTCGCATCGACAATCGTCCCCGTAATCCCTCCCCTTGACACCTCGCAAATCCCAAGCACCCTGCACCGCTGATTTAAAAGGATGATTTTAAACTGCTCCTGCAATTCAATCAGGCCCAAATCCCAATTATCCAGTAAAATAGTATACACCTGCTGGCTACTGGTCAACTTCGGACGCTCCGAAGCTTTAAAATGGGGCAAGTAGCTGACCTTGATTTCTGCAACCCTGCTTAATGGAAATTCATTTTTCTTCATGGCTTTAAATTTTAATCAGTCGGCTGTCGCCTCCTGGCTTTTCTGTATTCATCTGCTACACATTTTTAGCCTGTGATTTTTTATTCCGCTGCTGTAAACGGTTTGATTTTTCCTGCTCGGTTTCCATCGATAAGCCGATAGGCCTGGCTGCTTTCAGGTACGTCTTCAACTCGTCGCTAAGCGATAGCTTTTCGGTAATCGCTCGAGCACTAAAAGCTTTGCCGAGATCACTTCCATTGAATACCGCCCTTTGCCTATGGTCGATAAAGGTTACTCCATAGATCAGCCCTGTTTCATTCTGCCGGAATGCGACACCAATCTGCTGTTTACCCAGTTGGTTTACTAAGGTTTCCTTTTTCAGCCCTTCGTACTTTTGCAGCACGCTCTCAATTCGTCTTTTCAAGTTCTCCCTTAACGGCTTCCGCTCTTCGATACCCGCTAAAAAGCGCTTCTCCAGTTTTTCCAAGGTCGGCTGACTATGAAACCTACTTGCCTTGATCGGCACGCCAACTGGGTTTCCGTTTTCATCCAGTATCGAATAGAGCAAGCCCTTTTTTTCGAACATTTTAGTATCCTCGTTTCCTCGATCTGCCTGAACATTAAACTGCCGTAACACGGCATTAAATTCAGCTAGTGAGGTAAAAGCGTAGTTTTCTTTCACGCCTACAATAATGGAACTCAGCTGCTGCTTGGTCGGTCGTTTCCCATACACCGCTGGCTTGATTCCAAGCGTATAATTCTGTTTCCTGCCTTGGGCTTTGATCAATCCGAACTGTATTTCAATTCGTTTTCTCGCCGGCTCGGAAACTAATTCGCCAATCCGGTGGGTATAGATCCTGTCGGTATTTTTTTGGATGAGGGTAGTGGCGATATGGAGATGCGGATGGTGGGCATCGTGATGCTGGTAGACGATGTAGGGCTGGTCGCCAAATCCGATCTGCTCCATGTAGGTTTGGGCAATCTGTTGGAGTTTCTGTGCATCCAATTGATCAGACTTGTCGAAATTGAGCGTAATGTGGGCGGCATTGGTTTTTACATCAGGCCTTTGCTGATGGAGTTTTCTGAACCGGTCGATCTTTTGGTTGAGATTCAGTTGGTCGATATCTGTGGCAAATCCGCTGGCTAGCAGTACCTGCGCCTGCTCTTGCTGGACTTTGGTTTCGTTATAATTTAAAATCCCACGGATACTTTTTCCAAGCGTTATTTTTGCAACCATTTTTCAGCAAGTTTAGAAATGAGAGTGATCAGGCGTTCGGTTTTCTCCCCTACTTTTTGATATAAGTTTAAGGTCTGCTGGGCATGGTAATTTTTCTCTGGGTAGGATTTACAGGCATTGAAATACCGGGTCTGCTGGTTGATGTTTACCCCAATCGCTTTGAGTTCTTTCCTGATCAATGCCATTTCTTCCATCACCCCGTCCATACTGGCATCTTTATAAAAGCAATTGATTTTTTGGTTGATAAGGATTTTTCGGACGATCTCGGCTATTGATTGGCAGTTGCTTTCTTTCAGCAACTTTTGTAGCTTTTCATGCAGATCGTCATTCACCCTGATGATCAGGTTATGCTTTAGCTTATCGTCTTCACTGCTCTTTTTCATTGGCTTTGTTGTTCGCTTTTAGAATTACGAGTTCCGAGTAATTCCCCGGCCGCAAGGACGGCAAGATTGCTCATGCGCATGCATGAGTACATCTTGCTGCAAACACGAGTTTGCCGGAGTCCCGCCCTTTTGACCTGAATTGAATTAATTATTTGCTTTCCATGAGTTTAGCGATGTCTTCGTATTTGTAGAACATCAGCCCACCGATTTTGGAAAATCGAAGCGTTTTATTGCGCCTTAAATTCTGTAAAGTACCAGGTGATATGCCTAAGAGTTTGCGGACTTCATAGCTTTTCAGCCACTCTTTTTGCTCGCTTTGTTTGTGAAGTTTCTGTCCCGGCCTACGGAGCTCGGCGAACAGTTCTTTCTTGAACTGCTCGAAATCATCCATGGTGATAAATTCTATGGTTCCCATATCTTTTTTTAAAGTTTATGGAGCAAATTTGCAGGGAAGAATTAGCGTTTTTGGGTTAGGAAGCAGGTTAGAACCTTGAAAAAATTTGACAGACAGTTATTGTTAAATCATTGAATTTCCAGTAATAAGTTGGATTCTAAAAAAATCAATCACCTAAATTATCATGAATAAATTAATTTAACTACATTACATATTAATAAATTAACAGCTAAACTCTCAATAACGTGCTTACTAAAGATAAGTATATAGTGCCTACAGGCCGAATTTCGTGCGATATGCATGTGATAAATGATTTTGTGTTTATTGATCCTGATATTTCTCATGGAGTTGAGATTGATGCAATCTTTATTCCTACTCAAGGAAAAAGAGATAATATTCATTCATTAATAAATGATCTTCATAAATATACTAGTAAAATTTTTGTTATTACATCAGAGGGAACTCCTGAACAAAAGTATAATGTAACTAACATTATTAAGTTATCTAAAAATGACCAGAATGATTTTTTAAACAATGTCTCTTCAAGTAAAAACCCATCTAGAGGTTTTAAAGACGATTATGATCTTCCAGCTAAAAGAAATTTGGCCTTAAAGATCGCAAAAGAAAATGGTTTTGAAAATATCGCACTCATTGACGATGATATGATTATCGGCGAGACTGATATCTTCAAGGCAGGAAAAATCTTACAGCTTGGGGCTAGTGCAGTTGGTTTTTATTCACTAAATTTTCCCGACAAATCTGTAGTCGATCTAATAGAGTGTATACTTTATAATAATTCTCCAGATGTCTTTTTAAGTGGAAATTGTTTATTTATAAACATGGCAAAAATGTCTGGTTTCTTTCCGTATGTCTACAATGAGGATTGGATGTTTATCATTTCGAACATTAATCGAGGGAGTGTTTTTGGTGCAGGCATTATACAACAGTGTGCTCATGAACCGTATTCTGATTTTGAGAGAATTCGCTTTGAGCAATTTGGTGATGTGATTGCTTCGGGAGCAATAAAAGCGGGAATTGACAAAGGAGTTGGGCTGCCTGTAGATTTATTTTTCTGGGAGGAAACATATAGGGACTATCAAAAAAGGCTTTTGAGCCTTTTGAGAGAAGCTGAAAGGGCGAATCAATTTGTTTCACAGCTTTCAGAAGCATTAAAAACAGTCAATCAATTCAAAAGTGAAGATATTGTTAAATTTATCAAACAACTAATACATGAAAATAATGAAAGATCCGATCCGAAAATTTTCGATAACTAATCCGAACGATCAAAACCAAATTCCATCAGTATATTATCGTGCAAACCATATGCATAAAAATTCTAAAAACTTTGTGTTTTTTCATGGATTGACAACAGATAAAAATGAGTACTTGGATTTTTATAAAAATCTAGCTCTAAAATTGTCTGCATTGGGAAATAACATACTATGTTTCGACGCTCGTACCCATGGGGAAAGTAACGCCTCTACGGATGAGTTCACTGTAACAAATCTCATTAGCGATGGTATTGAGGCAATTAAATGGCTGATGCAAGAAGAGAAGATAGATAAAGTTACTTTGTTCGGAACCAGTTTCGGTGCAATTCCATCTATTTGTATCACCAACTTATTACCAAATTTGATTGACCAGATCTTTTTACTGGCACCAGTTTTAGATTTTGAGAAGAATTATTTGGCTCCCATTATTCCCCAAAGAGCTGAAAGGTACAGTTCCCTAAAAAAGGTCACATTAATTGATGGTAAACAATTTGAAATCACTAATAAGATAGCGTTTACCAGAAATATGATTATTGAATTTGCTTTGATAAATCTTCCTGAGATACTTTCTCAGCTAAGTGCTGAAATTTGTATTATGCATGGAACGGCGGACACTGTAATACCCTATAGTATAAATAATGAAATTTGTAACTCCTTAAATATTAAGCTACATACATTTGAAAACATGGACCATGGTTTCATGGAATTAGATGATGATGAGGGGACTTCAGAAGAGAGCCTTGAGAACATTAAACGCATAATCAATATATTAATAAATTAATCACTTGCTTCATGGAGAATTATTTTATACATGAGACCGCTATTATTGGTATTGGATTTAGGTTCTTACAAGGTTGTGTTGAGTCAGAAGATTCCAGCAAATATGGATTGCCTATTTTACCCAAAAAACTATATGTTGGTCCTTTCGCAATGTTGGGTTTCAACTGTAAGATAGGTGAGGGTGTAATTATTGACTCTTATTGTAAAGTGGATCCAGGGGCCGAAATCGGAGAAAATACCTTGATTACTTACAGAGCCTCCATAGGTTCTGGAGCCATAATTGGTGCTGATTGCATAATCGGTGGTACTGTTTCTGAAGAAACAAGGGTTGGTAATAGATGTAGGATTTTTGGCAAACTTATACATAAACATACAGACTCAACTATGTCTTGGGATTTTCATGATATTCCTGAGCCAGGTGCTACGATACATGATGATAGCTTTGTTGCACATGATGCCACGATTATGGGAGGATTAGAAATTGGTCCAAGATCTTACGTATGCGCTGGAGCAATCATAACCAAGGATGTACCTCCCTATCATATTGGATATGGAATTAATAAAATTGTACATTTTAGTGAATGGAAAGGTGAACTTTCTATGAATCCATTATTTCATCCATAATATGCAATATTATTTATCCTCTTTTGGGCTTCACAATCCCTATATAAATATTGACTTTGCTGATCATCTAGTTTATCCTGTAGCAAACGAATTTGAAGGCGGGATTGATTTGGATTACGGCATGCTTTTAGTTGGAGAAAAATTTGTAATAGATAAAGCAACTTACGAATTTATCAAATATGACACCCGAACATATTTAAACCCAATGGCTAATAGTCTTCATATCCTTCATAATGAAGGGTTGCTAGAATTATTTGATCTTGAGTCTATGATTGAGCAAGATTTGAACAATTTGAAAACGAAGACAGAGATACTCGCTCAAGATTTCAGTGGCTGGCTAGAATTGGTACGTACTCAATGGCAAGAGCTCAACAAATATCGATCGAGCTTTGTAAACACTTATGGAAGTTCAGGAAAAGAAATCATAAACAATAATCATTTCACTTTAGTAAATGCCGTAAAAACAATACACGGTTCCATTGACGTCTCAACGATTGATCAATATAGATCATTAATTTTTTCGAATAAACATAAGTTTACATCATCTGAAAAAGAGATTATCATTGAGGTGATTAAACCACTAATTTGTCATATTCTCATACACGATTTTGCTAGATATAAAACTGATAGCATACTTTTAGATTGGGATGATAGTGCAAAGTACTACGATAGATTATATTCATCACGTTGGGATCATGATATTGTAGCCTCTCAGATGCCTTATAAAGCTAGGCAAATATTTAATTTACTTATTCCTCAACTTAAGCCTGATATGATAAATCAAGTAATTAAATTTTTAAACGATAAAAGATCAAAATCACTTAGAAATGAGTTATTAAATCTAGTTAATTCAGGGACTGATGTAGATGAAAAATGGCTTATTCATTATCAAAATGAAGTTTATAAGTCTGGACTTAAAAAAGAAAATATAATGAAAAAAGTTCGCTGGGGAAGTTCTATACTTGGCTTGATCATTCCAGGAAGCACGCTAGCTATAGATATTCTAAAAGAAGCAGGATCAAACATACTCGAAAATGGAATAGAAAATGGAATTAATGCAGAAAAATATGAATGGTATTATGCTATGCAAGATAATATTGTAACAAAGGTTTAAGTAAACTATTTTCATTTAATTTATAAAATAGTTATGAAAATAGTTTAGAGAAATTGCTTCTAGTCTCAATTAATGATAATTGTTTCAACAGTGGTAATTAGCCAGTCTTCGCCAAAGCAGGCCGCATCTTATCCCTCAATTCCTTCATATCATTGGCCACTTTCTTCTTCTTCACCTTCGAATAAATCTCCGTCGTACGGATACTCGCATGCCCTAACATTTTTGAAACACTCTCCATAGTCACCCCATTTTCTAGCGTAATAGTTGTGGCAAAAGTGTGCCTAGCCACATGGAAAGTTACCCTTTTTTCAATACCTGCTTTAGTCGCAATAATCTTCAGATAATTATTGACCGTCTGATTGCAATATTTTGGGAACACCGTTCCATTTTGGAGCGAATGCGGATGGCGTTTGTATTTTTCGATTAGTGCAATGGCCTCGGGGAGTAAAAGCACAAAGAATTTCCGTTCGGTAAACTTCACCGTTTTCTTGCGGACCATTTCTAACCACAGCTCCCCATCGGAATCCCGGACAATATGTTCTTTGCTAAAACGAATGATGTCCGAATAAGAAAGCCCACTATAACAACTGAATAGGAACATATCCCGAACAATTTCATGCCCGTCTTTTTCCAGCTTGACTAATCTAAAACGTTCGAGTTCCTCCAGTTCGAGTGCCTCTCGGTCTTTTCGGATAATCTTCCGCTCGAAAGCTTGGAAGGGATCGTGGAAAATCCATTTGTTATCCCGGGCAATATTGGTCATTTTCTTTAGCCGCTCCATGTGTTTCATTACTGTATTGTTGCTACATGGGCGCTGGCCTTTATCAGGTTTGCGATTTCGCAAGAAGATTCCAAAATCAGTAATGAACTTGTTATCGAGCTGGGCAAGAAAAATGTCTTTCTTTTTCTTTTTAACCTGTAAAAATTCTTTAAGGAAACGCTCAGTGGTATCGTAATTTTTTAACGTGCCCTGTTCTAGGTCGGTCCCGACTTCCTCTTTATGATAGGTCATTAATTTGCAAAGGGTGTATTGTTCTTCATCCGTGCCCTCCACTTTCGCTTTGAGCCCCTCAGCGCTCACCATTTCCTTTTGGTAGCGCATATCATCATAGGCGGCATTGATGTCGTTTCTGGTCTTGCGTATCTTTTCTCGAGCAGCACGATCTTCATCAGTGTTGCCATCTAGTTTTTGTTCCTTCTGGTTCCATGCGATTATAGGCACCTTCCGTTTAAGCGATAGGTCGACGGGTTCTCCGTTAACGGTAATCCGTGCATACAACGGGGCATTTCCATTGGTGACTTTGTCTTTGTCCTTTTTCAAAAAAAAGGAGATGCTGAACGAGTTTTGGGTCTTCATCTATTTTGTTCCCTTCTGATTTTAAATCGTGTCCTTTTTCGCTAGTGATTTTTGGGTACAAAATCAATCGGTTTCAAAGGGTAAGAAAATGAATTAAATAACTGTAAACCAATTATTTACATCGAATAAGGGTGCAATATTACAAGATAAAATCAGGGTGTAGAATAGGGCATAAATACTATAGTTAATTATGCCCTCGTTTGATTTGAAATAAATGAAAAAACCCTCTAAATAGCTAGTATTTAGAGGGTTATAACTTGGTTTGAACCTCGTTTGTCGGGGTGGCAGGATTCGAACCTACGACCTCCTGCTCCCAAAGCAGGCGCGATACCGGGCTACGCTACACCCCGAACTGGTATCACCATTAAATAGTCTATCTATTATTTGGGATTGCAAAGATAGAAAATCTAATGTCATTTTGCAAGTTTATCTAACTTATTTTTTAACCAATTTACTAAGTCGTTGGTTATCTTACATATGCCGTTATAACCATACTATTTTGCAGGAGTAATTACAATCTTTCTAAATTCAATCGGCATATGATCTCCTTGTAAGTAGATCGGACCTGGTTCGCCTTCATTGCTATCAAGCGCCCCACCAGTAATACCAGGTATTTCTTGGTTACTAATAATGGTTTTGCCATTTGCTACCACCGTAACCATTCGCCCAACAAGGGTGATATCGAAAGTTTGCCATTGATCGGGCCCTAGTGTCACCATTTCATTGGCCGTTAAAAAACCATAAATACCACCAAACAATACGCTATTCGGATGTGCATCTTTCTTACTGTCTTCGATCTGCGTTTCGTAGCGCCCTCTTAAATAAATACCGCTATTGCCTCCTTTTGGATATTTGAATTCGACATGCAATTTAAAATCATTAAATTTCTGCTCAGTAATCAGGTTCGAACCTGCTTTTGGGCTGGTTAAAATACCCTTTTTAACTACCCATTGATTTTCGCCACTGGCCTTCCACCCTGCTAGATTTTGACCGTTAAATAAATTAATCGACTTACCCCATACAGGTGCAACAGCTCTTTTTAAATAGGGTGCTTTTACTCCTTTCCATTTATACGTTTTGCCATTACAATCGGTCATCGTACCCTCTATGCCAGAAGAAGTAAGCTCTCCTTCGATAATCATGTTCAGATTACCACTCTCCCATTGAGGTGGAATTTCAAAATTGAATTTTCCATTAGCAAACTTCACTTCAGCCACTGGACGTGCGCTGCCCGAAGTTGCCACAAAATAACCTACCAATGTTTTATAGCCCGATAATTTCACTTCCAACCAAGAAGGTGCAGATTTGCCATTCATATCGACTGTGATGTCCCAACGACCAATTAAGTCTTTACTTTCTGCAACTGAGGGTGTAATGGCATACATTGCATTTGTAGCAGCAGACGTACTTTCTAATGAGCTAGTCATTAACAGACAGCTCATGCCAAATAAAAAGATTTTTTTACGCATAGTTATGAGTTTAAATAAGTGTTGGCAAGATAAGGATTAATGCTAAAATTCTTCTACTTTTTAGCAACTTGTGGTATATAGAATCTATCCCACTCATATACCCTAGCAACACTATTGCAAACCTCCTGCATAAAGCTATGGTTATCGCTATTGGTCATCACGATTACGCCATAGCCCTTTTCAAGGCTTCCCCACGATGTGCACGAAAAACCATAATTTCCACCATTATGATTAAAGTAATATACACCGTTTTTGTTATGCAGAAAAACGCCAAGCGCAATCTTGCTTTCCGCACTTGAAAGTACTGGAGTAAACCTTTCTTTCATAAATTGCTGTGAAAGAACTTTTGCAGACCTGCCTTCTAAGGCAAGTTGACATTCGATAATGTAATTGGCCAGATCCGTAGGTGTAGTCCACAGGCCAGCTGCAGCAAGCTCTGGATACAAGTGAAAGTTCCCTTTTACTTTTTTGCCGTCTGTATGATAACCCGATGCCACACGAAGCGAATCGCCATTTAAGCTGTAGGTGCTATTTAACATGTTCAACGGTTTTAATATTTCACGTTTCATAAAATCTTCATAGGTTTCTGCCGTAACATCGGCAAGCAAAGCTTGAGAGATTGTGGTACCCCCACCCGAATAAATAAACCGTTTGCCAGGCTTTTCTATTAATCGCACTGGTTTTGAATTTGCTGGCCCCTTGCCATCTAGCACTTCGATAAGGCTTGGTATAGCCGCAGTACGCTCATACCCCAAAAAGCCAGAAACTGATGTACCCGCAACGTGGGCGAGTAGCAATCTTGTGGTTATTTTATCCGTAGGTTTTTTATAGGGAAATTTCCAGGTCTTTAGGTAGGTATTGATATTGGTATCCAAATGTATTTTTCCTTGCTCTGCTAATTTTAGTAAACCTAAACTATTGATGCTTTTGCTTATTGATGCGGCTTGGAATAACGTATTCGTATCAACTTTTCGTCCCTCCTCCTGATTGGCGTACCCGTAGGCTTTAATCTTCGTGATAAATCTATTTTGGTTGAATTGGATTAAGCAATGCTTTGATTCTCTCGGCAGCATTTTTATGCCCTGGGTCTAATGCCAAAACTCTTTTATAACTAATCAAGGCATCTGCTTTGTTTTCCATTACCTCATAGAGCTCGCCTAAACTATCAAATGTATTAGCGCTGTTTGGATATAATTGGGTATTTAATTTAAAAATAGCCAACGATCTATCGATCTGCTTTTGCGCCATGAGTTGATAGCCCCAGCCATTTAGCGCTTGTTCGTCCAGATCGATTAAAGGTTCTGCAACTTTCAACGCTTTAGCTACCGAGAGTGCATCCTTGAAACCGTTCCTAAGCATTTCCAAGCGCAGCTTTTTTACCCCAATCGGCAAACCAAATCCATTGGCTTCATGCATTTCATTGATATAGAAACCTGCAATTTCATCGATAAGTCGCTCTGGATTAGAACCCATCAGATTGGTTAAGATCACAATCGAAAGATCATCTTTAAGATACACGAACAGTGCGTTCCTACCTCCACCAACAGGACCTACCGCAGGGTGTTCATCCCTTGTTACCGTTGGCCAGCCAAGTGCATAACCATTGGTGAGTGCGTTAAAGCCGCTAATTTTTCCACTGTTCAATAGTGCAGGAGTAAACAATGTTTCGATACTGGATTTTTGTTTTAACAATCGACCATCCTTCAGTGCAATGATCCATTTACCCATCTCTTCGGCCGTTGACATGATACCTGCAGCGGTACGATAAAATTCTGGAAACTGGATATAGGAAATACCAGGGGTTCTATTGCGAATAAAATCCCCATCTACCATCTTATACATTGTATATGCACCAGCAGAATTTGGAACCACATCATAAGAGTCGCCAAATCTTGTCCGTTCCATTCCAGCCGTTTTAAACTGACGTTCTATAATGAACTTTGTAAAATGCATACCGCTCAGTTTGGTGATGATCTTTCCAACAACCACATAACCTGCCTGGTTATACATAAATTTTTCTCCTGGAGTAAATACTATCGGAAGGGCAGTAACTCGTTTCCATGCGGCACGTTCTCCTCCTCCAAATACCATTTCATCTTCATCGATAATATCTGGAACACCCGAGGTATGACTAAGCAATTGCTTCAGCGTTAATTTTTGCCAACTAATAGGCAAACTATCTAGGTACTTAGAGATGGGATCATTAACATTAAGCTTCCCTTCTTCAGAAAGCTGCATAATCGCCACTCCAACAAATGCTTTTGTAATGGAATTAATTGAAAACAGAGTTTGTGAATTAGCAGGTATGGCATGTTCAAGATTAGCCAAACCATAAACGGTTTGCTTCACTATTTCCCCTCCCTTAACCACTGATAATTGTAAACCGGGTATGCTGTGTTGAGACATCTTCCCCTTTACAAATACATCGATGCTATCGGATATACTTAACTGCGCACCAGCAAAGTTTGGAAGGATAAATAAAACAGAAAAGATAACCGGAAGGAACAGACGCTTCATAAAAGTTTGGATTTGCTTTGTAGACAGCAAATATAGGTGAATGTTACAGATATTTTGATTTACCAAAAAATAGTATACAAAGCAGTAAGAATACCCATAATTAAAAGCGAACCGATCGCAAAACTGGTACTGATCTTAAACATCGATGTATCTACCTCAATAGCCTGTTCGTTTGCTTGGGTTTGTGGTTTACTTAAACTTATACCGATCATTAACAGCACAATTACTACAAAATCAATTGCCATTCGATCTAGGAAAGGATAATCTGGGAATGCACCATTAGTCCACACCGGCAAAAACTTTAACACGGTAGAGAGCGGAATGGTAATCAATGCGCCTGCCATTGCAGCGGCTGCGGTGGTACGCTTCCAAAAAAAGCCCAGCAAGAAAATAGCAAGAACTCCGGGCGAAATAAAGCCTACATATTCTTGAATAAACTGATAGGCCTGATCTAATGATTTTAATGCAGGGGTTACAATGGCTGCAATGGTCATTGAAACGGCTACCGCCCAACGGCCAACCTTAACCATTTTACGGTCTGAGGCTTCTTTGTTGAAAAACTTCTTATAAATATCTAACGAAAAAATAGTTGAGATACTGTTTGCCTTACCTGCCAATGAAGCTACAATGGCTGCCGTAAGCGCAGCAAAAGCAACTCCTTTTAACCCTGGAGGCAATAAATTCATTAAAGTAGGATACGCATGATCTGGTTTAAGCACGCCATCGTGTGCCATTTCTGCTTGGAACAAACCTTTGCTGTGCAATACATACATTACAATGCCCGGAAGCACAGCAATAACGGGTACGAGCAGCTTTAAGAATGCGGCGAATAAAATTCCTTTACGTGCCGTATTTAGATCGGCACCCAAAGCACGCTGTACGATGTACTGGTTACATCCCCAATACGCCAGGTTGTTGATTAGCATACCTCCAATAAGTACCGATAGACCTGGTAATTCTTTATAATATTTATCAGTCGGACTAAAAATCATATGGAAGTGACCCGGTGCTTCTTTACGTAACACAGAAAGACCTTTAAAAATATCATTCCCAAAACCATATTCATTAGAAAGCAAAGAAAGGGCTAAATAAGTGGTAATCAGACCTCCAACAATCAATACCAAAACTTGAATAACATCGGTGTAGCCAATTACCTTCATTCCACCTAAGGTTACTACCATCGAAAAAATACTTAGGCCAACTATGCACCATTCGAAACTGATGTTAGAGATAGAAGAAATGGCTAGTGCACCAAGGTAGATGATAGAGGTAAGGTTTACAAATACATATACCAATAGCCAAAAAACCGCCATAACTGTGCTCACCTTATCATTGTATCGCTTAGAAAGGAACTGCGGCATGGTAAAAATCTTATTTTTAAGATATACCGGAATAATAAAAATGGCCACAATAATGAGTGTAGCCGCTGCCATCCATTCGTACGAAGCAATAGCTAACCCTAAGGCAAAACCAGAACCAGACATGCCAATAAAGTGTTCGGCAGAAATATTAGAGGCGATTAATGAAGCACCAATTGCCCACCAGGTAAGTGATCCTTCGGCTAAGAAAAAATCTTTAGAACTTATATTTTTCGACTTCTTTTTATGATAAATATAATAGCCATAGGATGATATGGCAATAAAATAAATAAAAAATACGATGTAGTCTGCGGTTTGTAATTGGTTCATTTTTGGTTAGGTTATAGGTATTAAATGTACACATTTGGCACAATAGAATAAGAGGCCGTCCTTTTGAGACAGCCCCTTTACTTTACACACACACGTTCTTTAATATCCAGGATTCTGTATTAAATATCCAGGCAAATTAGAGGCTCCATCTATTGCCGTTTGAGGAATAGGGAAAACTCTTTTTTGCTTATCTGTACTAGTTTTTTCAGTCCACGTGCCTTCATATTTTCCAAAACGGATCATGTCAGTACGCCTAACCATTTCCCAATAAAACTCAAATCCTCTTTCGCGGAACAACAAATCAAACGTGATAGCAGGAAGTGGTGGTGCAGGAGTAGTAGCGGTTCTAGCAGCCCTAACCGTGTTTACATCAGCCAAAGCAGATGCGTCGCCTTTTCTAAGTTTAGCTTCAGCACGCATTAAATAGATATCTGCTAAGCGCAAAATGATAATATCATGCTCACCAAAGTTTCTACCACTTACAGAAGTTTTACTGAACTCGTATTTAAGCACTCGGTATCCAGTATTGTAATTACTTCCGGCAACTGTAAAATCTACCTGCTCTGTAAAGTCAACTGCCAAAGTAGGCCTACTACGTGTATCATAGAATAATTTATCTACCGTCATTTTTCCATCAGGGCATTTTAAGAACACATTATTAACTCTTTTTAAACCATATTGCTGCCCTCTTAAAATACCGCGGTTCATGTTGAAAGCAGCAGCATCTACACAACCTGTAACCTGTGGCAAGTTTTGTTTGTAAAAACGAGGGTCAACCGCAGCTGGATCAACTGGCGCATAAGCGTTTACCCAAGTGCGGTAAAAATCTGGCGTAATAGCTGGCCCATCTGTTCCATTCGAGCCAGTATAAGCTGGTAGTGGAAACTGATCGCCAGAAATAGAGAAATAAGCCATGCGGTTATGCCCATTCAAATCAGCACGCTGATCTACTGCAAAAATTATTTCTTTGTTGGTGTGGTTATTATCGTTGAAAAGAGAGAAATAATCAGCCGCTAAATTATAGGTGCCAGAATTGATAATCCTGTTACAATAATCTATCGCCGCATCCATATCCTCATTTTTAAAAGTAAAGGAAGTAGCATAAACATCTCTGTAAACAGCTGCATTCATGTGCAAACGAGCCAATAAACCCCAAACAGCACCTTTAGTGATACGTCCTGGACCTGTTGTATTATCTAATACAGGTTCAATGGCCAGCAATTCAGATTTGATATAGCCAATAGCCGCTTCACCTCTTAGAATTTTCGAATTTTCACTCGCATCCTCCTTAACAAAGGCTAATCCGAAAAGGTCTAACATCAATAGGTTGTAATAAGCTCTCATACCCCTAGCTTCAGCCAAAAACAATTTAGCATTGGGGTCTGGATTGGTAGACAATGCACTAATTGCAGTCACACTTCTCGAAATTCCAGTCACAATATTATTCCAGGTATTTTTTACGTTGTTATCTGAACTGATATTCGCGTGTTGGTGCAATTGCATATAAATTCCATTGTCACCCCAATCAGTACCTCCACGATAAGGTAAAATTGCTTCATCAGTTGAAATTTCTTGTAAGGCAAAATAATTAGTATGCAGAAAGATATCTTCTAATTTTGCATACACAGGGGCAATAATTCCTTCTGCTTGTTGCTTGTCTGTTAGGCCTACAACCGAAGCTTCATCCAATACATTTTCTTCTAGTTTTGAACAACTATAGGTTACTGTTAAAGTTGCCAAACCCAGTAACGCTATTAATATTTTCGTTTTCATCGTTTTGTGATTTATTTTTAAAGGTGATGAAACTATCATAATTTAGTTTTTTTATTGTTTTGTTGCTAAATTATGATGGTTTCATGTCTGTAATTATTAAAATGAGAAGTTTAGACCAAAAATGAACGATTTCGCTTTTGGATAACTTAGGTAATCAATACCGTAAGACGATACCCCACCAATTGACCTATCTATATTTACTTCAGGATCGTAACCAGGATAATCAGTGATCACAAAAAGATTCTGTGCGGTAACCGATAAACGAATGTTAGAGAACCATTTATTAATTCCTAAATCCTTGGTGTTTAAACTATAACCTAAAGCAACGTTGTTCAATCTTAAGAAAGCACCACTTTTAAGATACCTTGTGCTCACAGAATTGTTGTTATTGGTTGACTCAGCCGCATCGGCAATTGCTTCTCTTGTTGTATTATTATTCCTCGATAAATTCAATTTAGAAAAACTCTGATTATGGGTATAGTCATAAATTTTATTTCCGCTTACACCATTAAAATTAACACTTAAATCGAAGCCTTTATAAGCAGCACTAGCGTAAAAGCTATAAACCGTAGTTGGCAGTGCAGATCCTGCAGAAATCCTATCCTTATCGGTAATCGCTTTATCACCATCTAAGTCACGATAAATACTTAAACCAGCTGCATCAATACCCAGGTACTCTCTCATAAAGAAAGTTCCAACCGGTTGATTGTTTACATACCCATTAATGGTTTGTCCGGTAAGACCAGCTCCACTTACAGACCCAGCAGAGATTACTGTATATGGTGAGTTTTCTACTTTGTTTTTAGAATAGGTAATGTTACCACCAATACCGTAAGTAAAACCATTGTCTGCCTTATGTTTGTAGTCTAATTCGAATTCGATACCCTTATTGGTTACCGTCATGTCCTTAATATTGCCCCAAACCTCTGGTGCTGCTTGAATCGGGTCTGCCGGAATAAATAACAATAAGATATTGTCTGAAACCTTTCTAAATACATCAATTGTACCAGTCAACGCTCCTTTAAACAAACCAAAATCTAAACCGATATCTGTTTGTTTTGAGCTCTCCCACTGAATATCCGGATTAGCCAATCTGGCATAAGTGGTACCTGCCGGATAAGAACCCGTAGGATAAAGTGGATAACTAGCAGTTCCGTCCAATTTAAATAGCGCTTGTGTAATTTTAGGTGGAATTTCTTGATTACCCGTTACACCATATCCCGCTCTTAATTTCAAGTTGCTAAATATAGAGTTCTTCATGAATTCTTCTTCAGAAATTTTCCATCCAGCTGAGAAGGAAGGGAAATAACCATAACGGTTGTTGGCACCAAACTTAGATGATCCATCAGCCCTGAAATTAGCGGTAAATAAGTATTTATTGTTAAATTGATAAGTTACCCTGCCGAAAAATGATTGTAGCTCATTGATGAAGGCAAAACCACCTGGACGGTTAAGGCCTAAGGTTAAATTTTGACCTTCGCCCGGATTGTAAATTGGATCAATTCCACCTGCTAAAAATCTGTTAATGCTGTTGTTTCTCTGCTGTACAAAAATTCTTTGATAAGAATGACCAGCTAAGGCAGATATATTATGCTTGGTGTTAGCCCAGTTGTAGGTCAGGTAATTTTCTATCAATATATTCTTGTTGATGTTGTTGTAAGTTTCTAATCTACTCTCACGAGTGGTAACAGGATTTGGCATGTTTAGGGCATCACGAGTTGCTGTTGAATTATCAATACCTAAGTTTGCCTTATAAACAAGCCCCTTCATGATCTTCAAGGAAGGAGAAAAACTGCCTATTACACGATTCGTAACAGTGATTTCCTTTTCATTATCAAAATAGAAAGCGGGATTTGGATCGTCTATAGAAACGAGTCGATTTCCATTAGCATCATTAATTGGAAAAGTTGGGTTATTGGTAAGTATATCTCCCAAAATAGTGCTAATTGGTGGGCGAGTTTGCTTGGTATTTGCCACACTCAGGTTCATGTCCAAAATTAATCGATCTTCTAAGAATTTCTGTGTTACGTTAAATCTTCCAGAATACCTGTTCAAATCGTTTTTCTTGATGATACCTTCTTGTTTTTGGGCACCGATAGATGCGAAATACGCCAGCTTATCAGCGCCTCCCCCTAAATTTAAGTTGTAATTCTGTGTTAAGGCAGTCCTCATGGCTTCTTTTTGCCAATCGGTATTCCCTCCTTTGTCAATTAAACCACCACCAACTTTTGGCACCTCTATACGAAATTCATCTGCGGTTAAAAGTGGCAATGCTCTAGCTAATTTTGAAACACCTAAGCTTGTGGCAACATTCAGTGTCGAAGCACCAGCTTTGCCCTTTTTTGTAGTTACGATAATTACGCCATTCGCACCACGAGATCCGTAAATAGCAGTGGCTGATGCATCTTTCAATACATCGATTGATTCGATATCCTGCGGATTGATAAAAGTAAGTGGATCGCCACTTCCGGTACTGGAGTTGTCTAAGGGTAAGCCATCAATTACATACAAAGGAGTACTACCTCCTCTTACGCCACCAGCTCCCCTTATCACCACACCTGTAACAGATCCAGGTTCGCCACTGGCAGAAGTTACATTTACACCAGACACCTTGCCTTGTAGCAATTGCTGAGGAGAATTAATAATCCCTTTATTAAAATCCTCACTTTTTAACGATTTTACAGATCCAGTAACATCTTTTTTGTTCTGGGTGCCATAACCCACAACCACTACTTCAGATAAATCGGATGCGCTGGCTTTAAGGAATATCTCTAGCTTGGTTCTGTTGCCAACTAAAATTTCTTGAGTTACATAGCCCAAGTATTTGACCACAAGAACGGCATTATCATCAGGAACGTTTATGGTAAATGCTCCGTTTCCATCGGCAGTTGTAGCCTGAGCTCCTCCTTTAACTGAGATACCAGCCCCTGGCAAAGGTTTCCCATCTTCGGCATCCAAAATAGTTCCAGTAACCGTTTTTTGTTTGGTTAGTACAGAACTGTTGTTTTTTGCAAATGTATACTGTGGATTGAGTATACAATAGCATAAAATTACCGCTGCAGAAAATAATTTTAAACAGCGCGGTAAATAATAAAAGTAAATTTTACTCATAGAAATTAGTTTTAGTTTGGTTTCATAAAATTGAAGAAGTCAAAGATGTACCTTCCACATTAACTTATAGTTACTAGAACTTTAACGTTGCGGGTAAATATTTTGCAACGAGGTCTTCATAATAAGGTCTTAATTTCTTCCAGTCTGGTGGTTCTGGGTTTTTCGAATACAAATCATACGGGTTAAACAGTTGCACCCATTTTAGCATCTCTCTATCATGGTTGTCGAGCAAGTATTCATATTGACCTTCACGGTGCCATGAATAAAAGGAATGGTAACGGAGCATGTAAAGACCACCTTCGGGAATGCGATCTTTGAACATTTGGTACACATACTCATCATGCCCCCACGACATAGTTACATTGCGTAAACCACAACCTTTCTTATAGATTCCATATTGGGTTTGGTATTCAGGATTCGAATAATCAGGGTTATTTTTGAAAAATTCGGGATATACGATTTTATCTGAAAAGGCACATCCAACTGGGAATGTATCACCAACTACTGCCCATTGTGGTTCGTCGAACAAACAGAGTACTTTCCCCATGTCGTGCATTAAGCCTACCAATACCATCCAATCGGGATGGCCGTCGCGACGAATGGCTTCAGATGTTTGTAGTAAATGCTGAAACTGATCCAAATCCGTATCAGGATCTGAATCGTCTACAAGTTGATTTAAAAACTGGAAAGCATCCCAAATAGGCATTTCCTTTTTATCGAATTTTAAATAGTTGTTTCGTTTTTCCTGTACAAACGCATAGGTTTGGTACGTGTGGTTGATGCGGTAAAATTCCCTAACATGATCTTTAGTAGATTCATCGTACGTACGATATTCTTCAGTTTTTTTTGAAGTAGCGATACTGTCGGGTTCAGGATAACGTTGCAACACGTCATCTTCCCAATCATCGAGATTAGCTAAAGGATTCACTTCCTTAGCTGTGAAATTGTTTTGAGCTGTTCCCATCAATTTTACATTTGGTTATCCTAAATTTGAAGTTTTTTTAACTTACTTATTGCATAAGTGTTGAGGTTTATTTACGAAACCGTTTTCGCAATTAATCCTCATTTATCCAAGAAATTTTGTATGTTGTATCACCAATGCACGTTAAATGAAGAATATCAATATTAAAGAACTTGCGCTCGAGTTGAACCTTTCAGTTTCTACGATCTCAAAGGCTTTAAATGACAGTTATGAAATAAGCGAAGAAACAAAGCGACGTGTATTAGAAACAGCAGCAAGACTCAATTATGTTCCCAATCCATATGCCAGCAGTTTGCGTGGCCGGAAAAGTAAAAATATTGGCGTAGTGATTCCCGAAGTTGCTGATAGTTTTTTCTCACTCGCTATTAATGGCATCGAATCGGTAGCCAAAGAAAAGGGTTATCATGTACTAATTTGTTTAACACATGAAAGTTTTGAAAATGAGCGAACAATTTTAAAAGAATTTCAAGGCGGAAGAGTAGATGGCGTACTCTTATCCGTTTCGAGAGAAACCACACAATGCAACCATATCAACGATTTAATTGCAAATGGTTTACCTCTTGTTTTTTTTGATCGCGCTTGCGATGCTGTAGAAACGGCAAAGATCACTACCGATGATTTTGAAAGTGGGTATAAAGCTACAGCGCATTTAATAGCGCAAAGTTGCAATCAAATTGCTTTTCTAAGCATTTCAAATTACTTATCGATCAGCAATAAAAGATTGGAAGGGTACCTACAGGCTCTGAATGATCACAAAATAGAAGTAAACCCTAAACACATCATTCAATGCACCAATGATGCTGAGCAAAATTACCTGCTAATTAAAAAACTACTGCAACAAAAAAACAGACCCAATGGAATTGTAGCTTCGGTCGAAAAATTAACAACACCTATTTACATAGCCTGTGAAGCTTTAAAACTAAAAGTACCTCAAGATATAAAAGTTATTTGCTTCTCTAATCTAGAAACAGCGGCTATCCTTAACCCATCACTCACTACCATTACACAACCCGCTTTCGAAATGGGCAAAGTAGCTGCTACGCTATTATTTAAAGCCTTGGAAAATAGAAATTTCAGCTTAATAAAGGAAGATTTTATGATTCCTTCTACACTTGTTGTAAGGAGATCAACTGGTTAGGAAGAAAAAAATTATTTTATTCTTGTATCAACAGCAAGCCAATTCACCTCCCACGTTTTACCTTCATCTTCAGAAAATGCTTGTTCAAAATGACAGGAATTCGCTGTAATAGCCGAAATAACAAAACGCACTAATATCGTTTTTCCTTTATAATTCTCGTGATTATAAAATATTCCTTTACCGTCTTTAAAACTCCCGATTGTCGGAATACTAAAGGATCCGTCGTTAACTCCTGCAAAATTTAAGCTCCATAACCCAGTTTTAGGATTATATAATCGCATGCTTAACGCTTCTATATGGCCGTCGGCACCTTTAACATCTAACTCGACCAGATTGGCACGCCCACCTAACACCTTAACTACATCTGTTGTTCCATTGTACTCAACCCAGGTTTTGGAACCCGAGAGTGGGTTTTTTAATACTTTTAAATGGGTTTTCCATTTGCCAATTTCAAAGTCGAAGTCATGTTTCCCATCTCGAACTACATCCTTTACTTGTGCAAAGCTACAAAGCGGATATAAGTTAATCATTAGCATGATAACCAATACTAAAAGGGAATTTGTTTTCATCGTCTTAATCATTTCCTATAGCCACTAAAAAAGTTTTTCTTGTGGTGGCTTAACACCTGCCAACCGGAGATATACCGTTGTTTGCCCGCGGTGGTGTACCTGATGTTCAAAACCTTTAGCCAGAGCCAGTCTTTTAGACACATCAAAATTCCCGAACAATTTAATGACTTCGTCTAGCTGTGCTTCCGACATCTTCTTTACATTATCGATCACAAAATCATAACTGGCCAACACTAGTTTGCTCACGTTAGCTTTGGATTTATCGTTAGTTTTTTCCAGTTCACCCTGGCCTATCGGGCTTTTGGCAACGGTTGCAGCCGAAGCGAAAATATAGTTATCATCTGCTAAATGTAACAGTTGTTCTGCAAAGGACCGAATTTCGGGGGTTGGCTTCAATGCATAACCACTTTCTGGCATGGCATCCATATATTCCTTCGTATAGGCCTTCGACCTTTCCCATTCTTTTACAATATCGGCTGCTTTTACCTGTGCTTTTGCTAGTTGGCAGCCTAGGATCATGTATAGTGTGACTGCTAGAATTCTAAGATTCATATCTTTAGGTTTTTATTTTTTCTGATAAATTTACTGTTTTTATCACTAGCTGCCAATGTAAATATCGATTACATTAATGAGGTTATCTATTGATTAGCTAAGGCTCTATCTAAATGAACGTACCCACCATCGACATAAATTAGCTGACCAGTTGTATGGCTTGATTTTTCGCTCAATAAAAAAGCTGTTGTATTGCCTATTTCTTCTGCAGTTGTCATTCTATTCTCGAATGGGATTTTAGAAGTAATTTCTTTCAATTTTTCTTCAGGATTTGCTAATGTCGTAATCCATTTAGCATATTGGGGTGTAAAACACTCGGCCACTACTACTGCATTTACCCGAATACCATATTTTAATAATTCTACAGCCCACTCGCGTGTTAATGCATTTCTACCTCCATTTGAGGCCGCATAGGCTGATGTATTCCCTTGACCAGTATCAGCAGTTTTTGAGGTAATATTAACGATAGCGCCTTTGCTCTTTTTTAATTCTGGCAATGCAAAATGAACCATTAAGTAATAATGCATTAAATTGCTATGGATACTTTGCATAAATCGTTCATAATTTCCATGCTCTAGGCCCACACCATCATTTACGCCTGCATTATTCACAATTCCATCAATCCTACCAAATTCTGTTATTACCGTTTTTATAACATTTTCTGATGCCTCAGGTGTACTTAATTCGGCCGTTATTGCGTAACTATTCGCTCCAAGGCCCTTAAGTTTCTCAACAGCTAACTGGTTATCGTTCGCGTTCCTGCCTACAATAACAGGGATTGCTCCTTCAGTAGCCAGTACTTCGGCTATGCCTAAACCAATGCCTTTTGCTCCACCTGTTACAATAATTACTTTATTTTTTAACTGTAAGTCCATAAATTCTATATCCTGTATTAATTATAAACTCACTCCTCTTTTCCATGGAATAAAATCGTCTTGCTCTAATAATACAGCTTTAGGAATTTCTTCTCCGCTGGCTACGGCAATGATATATCTTAAAATTCGTTCTCCGGCTTCTTCAATACTCTCTACCCCTTCAATAATGGTTCCGCAATCGATATCAATAATATCGGGCATTTTCTTAGCTAATGCAGAGTTCGTAGATATTTTAATAACGGGTGCGACCGGATTGCCTGTCGGTGTACCTAAACCCGTACTAAAAAGAACAATATTTGCTCCGGCAGCAACCTCGGCTGTTGTACTTTCTACATCACTTCCTGGTGTACATAACAAATTTAAACCAGATTTATTTACTTTTTCTGGATAATCTAGTACCGCAACAACTGGTGAATTACCACCTTTTCTTGCTGCCCCTGCCGATTTAATTGCATCAGTTATTAATCCATCTCTAATGTTTCCTGGAGAAGGATTGGCATAAAAACCTGAACCATCTTGCTCTGCTTTGGCATTGTAACTTGTCATTAAGTCCATAAAACGTTGGGCAACATTTTCGTCAATACATCGATCGCTCAACTCTTGTTCAACTCCACAAAGCTCAGGAAACTCAGCCAAAATTACAGCCCCCCCTAAAGATACAACTAAATCCGAAACATAGCCAATAGCTGGATTTGCCGAAATGCCCGAAAACCCATCTGAACCACCGCATTCCATCCCAACACAAAGTTTATGGAGTGGAGCAGGTGTTCTTTCTTGTTCATTCGCTTTAATCAAACCAGCAAAAGTTTGTTTGAGTGCATCTTTTAACATTTGTTGCTCGGTACCAGATGTTTGTTGCTCTAATATAACCAATGGTTTATCAAAACGAGCATCTCTTTTATTAATTTCATCCATCAATATACTGGTTTGAGCGTGCTGGCAGCCTAATGACATTACCGTTGCTCCAGCTACATTTGGATGTGTGATATAGCCAGCTAATAAACCACATAATGAATCAGAGTCTAAACGAGTTCCTCCACAACCCAGCTCATGGGTTAAGAACTTAATTCCATCAATGTTCTGAAAAATTCTATTTTTTGGTTTTATTGATGTCTTTGGTTCAAACTCAGTTGATAAGATTTCCTGAATAGATTGCCCCGTTTGATAAAGGTTAATTAATTGATCTACTTCTGGCGCCCAGCCTTTAGATTTCTTATAGCCTAATTTTTCAACTAAAGCCTCTTTTAAAACTGATACATTTCTATTTTCACAAAATACCATAGGGATAACCAACCAATAATTGGCGGTACCTACACTCCCATCAGCACGAACAAAACCATTAAAAGTTAGATTTTCAAAGTTAGAAATATCAGGCTTTTGCCAGTCAAGCTTACGTTTACCCATATCAAAGGTAGAGGCTGCATGATGAACATTTTCGGTAGTTAAAGCCGTTCCTGACGGAACTGAGCGCGTTGTTTTTCCAACTAAAACGCCATACATGTAAAGCTGTTCTCCGTTTTCTAGATCGTAAACACTAAATTTATGTTTTCCTTGAACATCGTCTTTTAGGTAAATAATTTGTTCTTTAAATTCAATTGGAGATCCTTTTGGTAGATTTTTTAATGCTACCAATATATTATCTTTTGGATGTATCTGCAGGTAATTTACTTGCTTTTCTATCATAAAAATGTATTCTTAAAGATTTAGCACGTGGTATTCTTTCTTGTTAAATGTTTTTCACTTTATATGTCCTTAAAGAATAATATAAAATTACAGCAAAGCAAATTAAGGGCACAATGTAAGCTTTTTGAATACTGTCTGTTGCGTCAGATATTATTCCCATGCCTACAGGCGCTAAAGCTCCGCCAATAATGGCCATCACAATAAAAGAGGCTGCTATTTTTGTTTCTTCACCTAAGTCTTTTATCCCTAAAGCAAAAATGGTTGGAAACATAATCGACATAAAGAAAGGAACGGCAACAACCGCATAAAGTGCAATCTGGCCAGTAGTAATAAGTGCAATGGTTAATAATAAAATATTAATGAACGCGTAAATTGCAAGTAATTTATGTGCTTTAATGTACCTCATTAAAAATGTACCTGTAAACCTGCCAACCATAAAGCCTACCATTGCGATAGAACCCCACATTAATGCAGCATTTTTTTCGCTCACACCATTTACAAATTGTGCATATCGTATAAAGAAGCTGCCTACCCCAACTTGTGCCCCAACGTAAAAAAACTGTGCAATTACAGCCCAACGCGTATGAGAATGCCTTAACACATTGGCCGAAAACTTAACAGGGCTATGTAAATTGCTATCGTCTTCTTTGATTTCGGGTAATTTAGTAAATGCGAAAAGTATAATTAACACGATTACAATTGCGGCAATAATTAGATATGGCGTTTTAATTGTATCCGCTTCAAACTGTAAATATGAATTTAACTGATCAACCGGCATCTTGCTCAATGCCTCTGGGCTATATTCTATACCCGACAATATAAACTGTCCACCTAAAATTGGTGCTATAAAAGAACCAACTCCGTTAAATGACTGCGCAAAGTTTAAGCGCTGTTCTGACGTTTCCTTTGGCCCTAAAACAGCAATATAAGGGTTAGCTACCGTTTCTAAAAAAGTTGCACCACTCGCAATTATAAAAAAGGCACATAAAAAGAACAGGTAGCTTCGTTCTGTTGCTGCTGGAATAACCAATAAAGCACCTACCGCATATAAGCAAAGACCAAAAACGATACCTTTCTTATAGCCATACTTATGCATGAATAATCCTGCTGGCAACGCTACCAAAAAATAAGCTAAATAAACAAACAAATCTATTAATGAAGATTCTGTATCGGTTAGCATACAGGCCTTCTTTAAATGCGGAATAAGAATGGGATTAATGTTGTGTAAAAGTGCCCATAAAAAAAACAAGGACGTAACTAATACAAAAGCGAATAAATATTTGTTCTTCGACATACAGTTTATTTAGAATTTGGTTAATACAAAGAAAGAATCATTCAATGATAAATACTTGCTTGAATTATCCAAATATTCAGCAATATTGGCATTAATCTTAAAGATAATAGAATTTTACAGTATCTTTATTTGACCAAATATAAAACCAATATTGTATGAAACCACAGTTGTTAAAAGTTTCAACGGGCCCAGCTCAATCGTTTAGTGTGCGAAGAGATTTGGTACCTTACATGAATAATAAATGGCATTACCATCCTGAAGTGGAGCTTATCCATTTAAAAAGAGGAGTTGGAACCCAATTTATTGGCGATAGCATTAAAGGATTCCGCTCTGGCGACATTGTATTAGTTGGTGCCCACTTGGCACATTATTGGAGATTTGATGATATGTACTTCAATGATCAATCTAAAGCATGTGCAGATGTAAGGGTGGCACATTTTAGTGAGAACTTCTGGGGCGAGCAGTTTTTAAATCTCCCAGAGAACAAAGCCATTAAAACTCTGCTAGAAAGTAGCCGAAGGGGTTTACAAGTGAATGGGAAAGTAAAACTTAAAGTTGCCGACTTATTAGAACAAATGTTAACAGCCGATGGTTCTCATCGTATTATATTATTGATGGAAGCACTTTCATTGATTGCTAACTGCAACCAAACGGTAAAACTCTCGTCGATCGGTTTTAAACAAGACTATGACGAATCAGAAAATATTCGCATTAATGCAATATATGATTACACCTTGAGTAATTTTAGAAGAAAAATTCATTTGGAAGAAATTGCGAGTGTTGCCGTAATTAGTCCGAACTCATTTTGCAGGTATTTTAAATCTAAAACACGGAAAACCTACTCGAGATTTTTAACAGAAATAAAAGTAGGTCATGCCTGCAAATTACTTATGGAAAACAAGTTAAACATTAAGCAATTATGCTACGAGAGTGGTTTTAATAATTTAGCTAGTTTTCATAAATATTTCAAAATCACGACCGGAAAAAGCCCTCTAAATTATCAAAAAGAGTTTATTTCACACCACAACAATTAAAACAAAATTTTAATGAAGGTTGCGCTCTTTATTCCCTGTTATGTTGATCAATTTTACCCGCAGGTAGCCATTGCAACTTTAGAACTATTAGAAAATTTAGGACTCGATGTTAGTTATCCATTAAAACAGACTTGCTGTGGTCAACCTATGGCCAACTCGGGTTTTGAGCATTTAACTAATGGCTGCAATTCACTTTTTGTTAAAAATTTTAGTGGTTTCGATTACATCATAGCACCTTCGGGTAGTTGCGTTTTACATATTAAGGAACATCTTAAAGATGATGGGGAGCCAGCATTGGCAAAACATATTAGAGAGACCACTTACGAACTTACTTCATTCTTAACCGATATCTTAAAAATAAAAACGCTTACAAGTAGCTTTCCTTATAAAGTTGGAATGCACCAAAGCTGTCATGGGCAAAGAGGCTTAAAGCTGTCGCAGATGACCGAATTAAATGCACCTTATTTTTCGAAACCCGGACAGCTTTTAAATATGGTTAAAGATATTGAGCTAATAGAATTAGATAGAAAAGATGAGTGTTGTGGCTTTGGAGGTACTTTTTGCGTAGCAGAAGAAGCTGTTTCTGTTAAAATGGGAAAAGATCGTGTAAATGATCATACCAAAAATGGGGTAGAATATATTACAGGAGTAGATATGTCGTGCTTAATGCATCTCGAGGGGATTTTAAATAGACAACAAAGTAAGATTAAAATAATTCATATTGCGGAAATTTTAAATGGTGTTAACGCATGAAGGCATTAGACCATGCCGGAAGGGCCGAAATATTTAACGCAGACGAAAAAAGAGTAGATTGGCACGATGAAACACTTTGGTGGATCAGGCAAAAAAGAGATAAATCTGCCTATCAAATTCCAGAATGGGAAGCATTGCGTGATGCCGCATCAGCCATTAAGGCAAATACACTTTCTAATTTACATCACTATTTAATAGAATTCGAAAATAATGCACTAAAAAATGGCATAAAAGTACATTGGGCTATTGATGCTAAAGAACATAATGAAATTGTTTATCGCTTGCTCAACGAAAAAGGTATCGATAAAATGGTAAAAAGCAAGTCGATGCTTACCGAAGAATGCCATTTAAACGATTACTTAGAACAAAAAGGGATTGAAGTAATTGATTCTGATTTAGGTGAACGAATTGTTCAGCTCGCAAAAGAACCCCCCAGCCATATTGTACTACCATGTATCCACAAAAGGAAAGAAGAAATAGGCGAGCTTTTTCATGAACATTTAGGTACGCCAAAAGGAAATTCAGATCCTCAAACGCTTACAGAAGCTGCACGTGTACATTTAAGAGATACTTTTTTAACCCGAAAAGCAGCTTTAACTGGCGTTAATTTTGCAGTGGCCGAAACTGGCGAAATTGTTATCTGTACCAATGAAGGTAATGCCGATATGGGCGCACATTTGGCCGATATACATATCGCTTGTATGGGAATAGAAAAAATAATTCCCAATCGAGAGCATCTTTCCGTATTTCTTAGATTATTAGCGAGAAGTGCAACTGGGCAGCCTATAACCACCTATTCTAGCCATTTTTCTAAACCAAGAACAGGAAAAGAGTTGCATATCATATTAGTTGATAATGGTAGAAGTAGGCAGTTAGGTAGAGAAGAATTTAGAAATTCATTAAAATGTATTCGTTGTGGTGCTTGTATGAATACTTGTCCGGTTTACAGACGTAGCGGCGGGCATAGTTACCATAACGCCATATCTGGCCCTATTGGCGCTATTTTGGCTCCAAATTTAGACATGAAGCAATATGCTGATTTGCCATTTGCATCCACCTTATGTGGCTCGTGCTCTAATGTTTGTCCGGTTAAAATAGATATTCATGATCAGCTCTACAAATGGCGTCAAGTATTGGTAAAAGAAGGCCATACAACCAGTGCAAAGAAAGTAGCCATGCAAGCCATGGCTACTACCCTATCTTCGCCAGCTCTTTATAAAATTGCTGGAAAAACAGCAAGAACAACGCTTAAATATGCTCCGTTTATGGTAAACAACAAATTTAATGCGTGGTTTTTACAAAGAGATATGCCTAAAGTACCACAACGTTCTTTTGGCGAGTGGTATACATTAAATAGAAAGAAACATGACTAGTAGAGATCGTATTTTAGCTGCTGTACAAGCTAATCAGCCCGAGCTTAGCCCGCTACCTCAACTTGATTCATTTATCCAACAACAAGACCATCAATTTATTGAGCAATTTACTGCTGTTTTAACTGGAATTGGAGGAAAAGTAACACAAGTAACACATACCGATGAAATTATTTTGGCGATAAAAGAACACTATTCATTAGCTAGTATAAGAGTTGTTTCCCCCCTGCCAAGCATGCAAGAAATTGCAAATAGTTATATCGATGAGCATAAACCACATGATTTACAAAATGTTGAACTTGCCATTTTACCTGCTCATTTTGCAGTTGCAGAAAATGGTGCATGTTGGCTAACCGAATCGTTATTACCGGATAGAGTTTTGCCTTTTATTACTCAACATTTGGCTTTAATTGTAAACAAAAACGATATTTTACCTACGCTACACGAGGCCTACAAAAAAATTGGACAAGCGCAATATGGATACGGTGCTTTCATTGCAGGCCCCTCAAAAACTGCAGATATTGAACAAAGCTTGGTTTTGGGTGCACATGGCGCTCGCTCCTTGTGGGTGTTCTTAATTTAATTTGCCAATTGGGCTGAATAACAAGGCAATAAAAGCTACTCAAATGCTCTGCCGAATTGCTTATTTCATATCCAAACTAAATGATATGAATGTGAAAGTTATTCTCTTAACCATTTCCCTATTTTGCTCTTCTATATTATGGGCGCAAAACAACACTACAATCGTTATCGAAACGCAAAACACTAGTTTAGTATTTGCGGGTGAAGTTGGCGGAAAATTATATCAGCGTTACCTTGGAAAATCGTTACCAAAAGAAAACTATACCAAATTAAGAAGTGGTATGGAGGCTTATATCGGTGCTGGAATGGAAGACGTTTTTGAACCTGCTATTCGTATTGTTCATGCAGATGGAAATCCCTCATTAGATTTACGATTTAGCAAAGTAGAAACTAAAAAAGGAGAAGGAGATATCACTGAAACCAATATTTATTTAAAAGATCCAGTATATCAAACCGAAGTAATTTTACATTTTAAAGCGGCATTTAAATCAAATATTTTAAGTAGTTCTACAGAAATTATCAATAAAGAAAAGAATAGTATTGTTTTAAGCAATTATGCATCTTCAATGCTGCACTTTGATGCAGCAAGTTATCATCTCACTCAGTTCCATGGCGATTATGCCCGTGAAATGGATATTCAAGAAAGTCAATTAACTAGTGGTATCAAAATTATTGACAGCAAGCTTGGAAGTAGAACAAACATGTATCAAACACCTGTTTTCTTTATATCGCCCAATCAAACATCAACAGAAACAGATGGTGAAGTACTTGCAGGTACGATGGCCTGGACAGGAAATTTTCAGTTCTTATTTGAAATAGATAGAACCAATAAGTTAAGAATAATTTCGGGAATTAATCCGTATGCTTCTACATTAACCTTAAAGACAGGGGAGCATTTTATTACACCAGAATTTATATTCACGTATAGTGAAGCAGGGAAAGGGCATGCAAGTAGAAATTTGCATAACTGGGCAAGAAATTACGGTGTTTTAGATGGCACAAAACCAAGAATGATACTACTGAACAATTGGGAAGCAACGCATGTAAAATTTGATCAAGAAAAACTGGTCGATTTATTTGACGGTTCAAAAAAACTTGGCCTCGACTTATTTTTGCTTGATGATGGTTGGTTTGGGAATAAATATGCCAGGAACGATGATAAAACTGGTTTGGGCGATTGGCAAGAAGATCGCAAAAAACTACCAGACGGGATTGGTTATTTGGTGAAAGAGGCAACAAAAAAAGGAATTAAGTTTGGGATTTGGTTAGAGCCAGAAATGATCAACCCAAAAAGCGAGTTATATGAAAAACATCCAGAATGGGTTTTAAAGCTCCCAAATAGAGCCGAAAATTACCAACGAAATCAGTTAATTTTAGATCTGATTAATCCTAAGGTTCAAGATTTTGTATTCGATTTAGTAGATAAAATGATGACAGAAAATCCCGATTTAGCCTATATTAAATGGGATAACAATAGATTCATGACCAATACTTATTCTCCTTATTTAGCAAAAGATCAATCTCGTTTGTTTATCGATTATACCGAGAGCTTTTATAAAATTATGAAAAGAATAAGAGCCAAGTATCCTCATTTACCAATTATGCTATGTTCTGGAGGTGGTGGACGAACAGATTATGGCGCACTTAAATATTTCGATTCTTTTTGGCCAAGCGATAATACCGACGCTGCCGAGCGTGTGTTTATTCAATGGGGCTATTCTTATTTCTTCCCTTCCAATACCATTTCTAGTCACGTTACTTCAATGGGCAAGCAAACATTAAAATTCAGAACTGATGTAGCCATGATGGGTAAATTGGGTTATGATATTAGTGTAGATAAAATGACTCCCGAAGAAATTACCTTTAGTAGTACCGCCGTTGCAAATTACAACCGATTAAATAAGGTAATTTGGTTCGGAGATTTATATCGTCTTGTTTCTCCTTATGATGAAGATAGAGCCGTATTAATGTATACAGATTCTGCAAAAAATAAGTCCGTTTTGTTTAGTTATAACTTATTTTTGAGAAAAAAACAGATCTTTGGCAAAGTAAAATTGCAAGGATTAAACCCCGATAAAGAGTATACCATAAAAGAAATTAATTTGATGCCAGGTGCAGCAGCAGAAAGCCCAGAAAATGGAAAAGTGTATAGTGGTAGCTATTTAATGAACATCGGGTTAAATGTTTCACCAGCAAAATTACGACCTTTGAGTAGCATCGTACTGGAAATAGAGAGTAAGTAGTGAGCGATCTTTATCCTCATCGGATGAGACTATGCAATTTGCTATACTCATCGGATGAGGAAATTATAGTAATAAACAATTTAATCGGTGAAAACACTTCGAAAAAATAGTAAAAAGCAGATAAATTAAAACAACATGAAGAAGATAATCCTTTTAGCCATCGCAATTTCAATATACTGTAATGCTCAAGCACAAAACACCCGTCAATTGGTTAAATTATGGCAAACAGATAGCGTTATAGCGGTACCCGAATCGGTGTTAATCGATTTTAAAACGCAAACATTATTTATTTCAGAAATTGGACTAGGAAATGCTTCTGCACTTGATCTAAATGGCGGAGTTGGGAAGTTAGGGATGAATGGAAACATCATTAAACTAAATTGGGTTACGGGTTTACACTCTCCCAAAGGTTTAGCTAAAAAAGGAAATGAACTCTATGTAGCCGATTTAAAAGAGTTGGTAGTAATCGACATTAAAAATGAAAAGATCATTAAAAGATACCCAGTTGAAGGTGCAGGAATGTTAAACGATGTAACGATAAGTGATAAAGGTGTAGTTTATTTCTCAGACTCGAGAACAGGAAAAATTCATCAGATTGAGAACGATCAATTGAGTACATTTATGGAAAACGTAAGTGGTGTAAATGGCTTAAAAGCCATTGGCGATGAACTTTACATTTTAGGAGGTAAACGATTTTTTAAAGTTGATGCCAACAAAAAACAAACCGATATTGCCCAATTACCCCAAGGAGGTGATGGTTTAGAGCCTATTGGTAATGGCGACTTCTTAGCAACAAGTTGGGGCGGCTATATTTTTTATGTAACTAAAGATGGTAAAGTAGAAATATTGCTCGACAGTTATGAGGCAAGAGTAAATACAGCAGATTTAGCATACGACCCTACAAAAAAGATACTATATGTGCCTTCTTTTTACAATAAAATAGTGACCGCTTATCAATTGAAGTAGTACTTACTGACATACCGCATCACCTTCTGCGATGCAAAAATCTGCAAATCGTACCTGTTCGTCTCTGAGGTAAGAAGTATTATTTAAGCTTCTATAAATCCCCCATTTGGGGCGAACAAACGTGGTACCTGTTCGCCATAAATCGATATTAGTGCTGGTATAGCTTAACAATAAGTCGCCATTACTTACATTTTTTATGGTAATATCGATCGTTCCGTTAGTTCCGTACTTGATTTTCTCGATTACTTCTACCCAATTCCCCTTAAATGGTGCAAGATTTACTGTTTTAACTTTACCTAAGGTAGTGGCAGACGAGCCAGCAGTATGAATAATTTCGAGTTGTTCGGGATTCCCATGTCTTGGTGTAATGGTAATAAGTGGCGAGTCGTCATCGCCATCACCAGCTTTAATTTGATGAATATGTGTAAAGCTTGGTGAGGGCTTAAATCCTGCATCCAGTTTAAATTTCCATCGGTATGTTACCGTTTCGCCCAATGTTCCCTTAAGATTATCGGGCGATGGGCCATATGTTTTAATTTCATTTCGTTGTCTATCGGTTAATCCATTGCATCGGTCGTTATCGGGTGTAACATGGATAGAAAATTCAAATACATTTTTCTTTAATACATCGTCGTATACCTCTGCAATATGGCGACCAAAAACAGTATGCGCACAATCAGGAGCCTCTTCGGCGGTACCACCCAATTTAGTATTAATTAATTCGTATGTATTTCCGGGCCCGTCGGCCTGTAGCATAAAACCTAATTTCGGTAGGGTAACGGGTGGTTTTACAACTTCGGGTTCAGGTTTATCTGTAGTGCTTTTCTTGCAATAAAACACCGAAAATGAGCTTAAAACGAAGAATACTAAAATCAATTTCCCCTTCATTACACTACTATTTTACAAGTTGCTCCCTCTTTAATCAAATAGGTTTTGGTTTTCTGGCCTTCTTTGCTGATGCTTATTTTTAATTTATCTGTGCCATTTCTTTCAACTAAAATATTGAACTGAGTTCCAAACGCATGGATTTTATTTAAGGTCATTTCGTTCCAATCTTTTGGTAAACGAGGGGTACAATCGAAAGTAGTAAAACCTGTTGGTCGTATCCCAAATAAACCCTCAGTATAAATACGGCAATATAACCCACTTTCGGCAGAAAGATGTCGCTGATTGCCTTCTGGATAGGCTTCTACAGCATAAGGTACATGTTCACCTAACAATCTTCTTTGTGAATAATATTTCAAGAAATCCATTGCTTTTTCGGTCTCACCTGCTGCAAAAACTCCGCGTAAAGCATAAAGTGTAGACCGGTCCCAAAATGTAATTTTACCAGCTTCGGTGGCTAAACCATCGGCCGTCCACAATCGAGGAGAAAATAAGGCATCAATTGTTCCTTTTTTTCGTTCATACATCCCAACTGTTAAAGGCAAACAAATCCAAGCTCTTAACGTGGTATTCGTTTCGTAATATTTATACGTATCAAAACCTTCTACATTCGCTCCAAAATATTTTTCCATATTCGCTCTTAAATCATCGGCTTGCTTAATATAAATGTCTATTTGGCTTTTCGGCTTATTTAATAATTTACCCAATAGTGCTGCCGAGCGAAGTGCATCATAATACAGACTATTAGTTGATAAATTTGCCTTGCCTGCAGGGAATCGATTTTCGAGTTCATCACTATCTGAAGTTGCTACACCCTGATCATTTAATTTCCTGTGGCTATATTCTAAACACCACTCAATTAAGGGCCATAATACTTTAGCTGAATCAATATTTCCGAATGTTAATGCATATCTCGATGCACCATAGGCAATCATTGCTTGGTCGCCCCTATCGCCTGCTCCTTTCCAAACCCCATCACCTTCGGCAACAATAGAACTTGGAATAGGTTTGTATGCTGAATTCATATATTTTGCAAACCATCGATACGCATTCATTGCTGATTGGTTCCCTACATTATCTCCCAAAAAAGCAAAGAATGGATTTACATACTCGGCTTGATCATTAGCCCAAAGTGCTGCATAATAGGCTAAACCGCCTGGGCCATGCATATATCCGCCCTTGGTTTTAAAAATGCTCTCTGTTGCTCTCAATTTTGCAAAGTCAAATGTGGTATTTAAGATTTTATCGGGTGTTACCAATTGTAACCTATCCATTAAGCTAGCAATACGTTTAATTCTTGCCGTTTCTTCAAGATCTGGATTAATATTTAATACTTCATTAGGAGAATCGGTTGCCAAATAATACACCGTAAAAGTTATTGATTTACCAGGTGCCACAACCTTACTTCCAGCACCAATAGTACCCGTAATGATGCTATGTTGTTTTACTTTGCTTCGTGCACTATCGGTTCGAATTTCCTTTCTCAGGTATTCCATTGCAAAGGTTACGTCTTTATCTGTCACATTAGTGAAGACAAATTTCTCGAACGCCATGGGTTTATCAACCGAAGGATAAAATTTTCGTTGTATTTGTGCTAAAACTGGCGTTCCTGATTCAGCGTTAACAGACATCACCCCTTTTTGAGTGATATCTGTGATTTTATAGGATAAATCTCCTGACCTGCCACTTTTAGCTAAACTTGTTTTAAGTAATCTATTATTGATATAAAAGCGAGGTAAATCGTTATCGGTAAACGAATATGAAATATGTGTTCGTGTTGCGTCGGGCAACATCCTAAAGGTGGGAAACACTACTGTTCGATTAATCGTAGACCTCCCAGCACTATCAACCCCATACTCAACCCACATGGATACCTTTTCACCGCTCATTTCGATATGATCAGTATGGGGAAGTCTTTTGTCTAACTTCCAATTGATACTGCCATCAGGTTGTATCGTCCAACGATCTTGCTGTGCGGTTAATTTTACTTGAGCAGAAATGGGTTCATTTAATCCTATAAAAAGAACTACAAACAACGTAATAAGTAATTTCATCTTTTTAATTCATTAATGCAGCGGCAGTCCACAGAATTGGTGCCTGACCATGTAAATCGCCTACAATTCTCTTTCTGTCAAAATAATATTGTTTATCATTTTTCTTATTTGTGCCTTCACACACTTCTTTAAGATCTCCATTTTCATCAATAAAAGAAACCAATCCGAGCCAAGCTTTTCGTGCTACAGGTGTATATGTTTTTTTATCTAACCAACCCTTTTTAACACCTACAACCATTGCATACGCAAACATCCCCGTTCCTGAGCTTTCTTCCCACGAAGTTGGTTCATCTATTAACTGTCGCCACATTCCAGATGGCGCCTGATATTTTAATAAAGAAGCCATCATGGTATGATATCCTTTCATGATACGCGATCGATTTGGATTGTTTTCTGGCAAAGAGCTTAAAATTTCGGCCATACCCGCGGCCATCCAGCCATTTCCTCTACCCCAAAAATAAGGAACATCTGGAGCGTGATAAAACAACCCATTTGGTTTTTGCAACGAATCTAAATACACTACCATTTCTTTAGCAGCCCTATTAATGTATTCTTCTTTTCCTGTTGCGCGATAAGCCTGTACCTGTACTGCATTGATCATAAACATATCATCTATCCACATACGTGTTTGCCAAGTTAACCCTTGTGCATAATAAACATGCGATGCAGGGATCACTCTTGGTCCTTCGGGCGGTCCCCATTGTTTATCGGCAATATTTTTACCCATAACCAAATATTTATCCATTTTAGTTTGCATATAGAGTTCTAGCGGTACAGCACCAAAGACGCTAAGATCTACATGATCTGGAATAGGAACTAATTTAGCCTCTGTTGTAAAAAGTGGTTCGAAACGTGTAGCGAGTTGGTTTAATAAGGGTTTATCCTTGTTCGCTTTTGCAAATTTTAAAGCACCGTACCACGCACAAATCTCTGGATATGTAATTCTTGGTGGAGGTGTTGGTCTATTAAAATTGGTATGGGGCATAACTGCAAATTTATCTGCAACTCTTTTTCCGATCTCTTGTGGTGAAGCTCCTTTTGGCCAGCTCGTTAAATTAGCCGATTGAGAAAAGCCTGTGGTTGAGCAAGCTAACATTAACCCTATAACTACAGATGTACACTTTGTCATAAAATGATTGATTAGATTTATTTAATTTGGTTAATGCAATAAACAAAAATTGCGGATGCAGATAGTTTATTGGATTGGCTACTGAATCAGCTATTTTAGCATTAGAAGGTTTTCTTGTTTCGGCTCACCACCGCCGATTGGCTCTTTCTTTGTTCTTGATAACAAAGAAACAAAAAATCAAGGCTGAAAATGCTATGGAGTGGATAATAAGCCAATTGTTTGCTAGCCACAGGCTGAGCCGTTTCGCTGAAAAAGCTTCACTTCTCCATCCTGTTTAATATAGGTTAAGAATAAACGAAAGTGCGCAACAATTAACATATTCTCCCCTGCCTAGCATTTAAGGCCATCTTGCAATTTGCATACCCCTCAGATAGCTCAATAGCAGAGTATTTTAATGTATTTATCTAATATGCTATCTTAATTTATACGCGTAAAAGATAAAATCACTTACTTTATTGCCAAAGTTTTAAGCTAATTTAAACCCTATTCTATCTAAATTAGATTCGATTAATAATTTATAATGAAGAAGATATTGTTGCTTGCTACCACTGTTTTTTTGCTCGTATCCTTTAAGCCAATTATGGATGAACTATTGGATTCTAAATACATTAAAGCAAATGCTGATGGATCATTAACTTATATTCCCGATGCTAAAGGAAATATTATTCCAGATTTTAGCCATGTGGGTTATCATCAAGGCGATAAGGAAATTGTAGATGTAGCCGTTGTGAAAACCATTAGCGCAAATGAAAATGGAGATAGTGAGCAGCTTTTACAAACTGCAATTGACGAAGTTTCAAAATTACCTGTAAATAAAAATGGATTTCGTGGAGCCATTTTATTAAAAAAAGGGATATATAAAATACCTGGAACCATTAAAATTAATGCAAGTGGGATTGTTTTAAGAGGTGAAGGAGAAGATGCAACAAAACTTATTGCAACGGGCAAAGGACAACGATCGTTAATCGTATTTAGTGGAGATGGTGCATTGAAAGAAACAACAGGCACAAGAGTACAAATCAAAGATAAATTTGTTCCGGTAGGCACTTTTTCATTTACAGTTGCTGATGCAAGTAAATTTAAAGCTGGAGATGAGATTGTAGTTTTTAGACCTGGAACAGAACAGTGGATTAAAGACCTACAAATGGACAAGATTGAGGCCCGAGAAGGCACTAAACAATGGCAGCCACAAGAGTATAATCTACAGTTTGAAAGACGTGTTACCAAGATCGATGGCAATAAAATCACGATAGATAATCCGATTGTGATGGAGATGGAAGAAAAATATGGTGGTGCCGAGATTTTTAAAGCTTCTTTTGATGGAAGAATTTCGGAAGTGGGCATTGAAAAGATGCGAATTGAATCGGAATATGCAAATGACACCGATGAAGATCATGGCTGGGTTGCTGTCGAATTTAGTAAGGTTAAAAATGCTTGGGCAAGAAACATCACTACTAAATACTTTGGCTATGCAGCAGTTAGCATTAAACCGAGCTCAAAGCAAATTACAGTACGCGACTCAAAATGTTTGGATGCAAAATCGGTTATCACTGGCGGAAGAAGGTATTCGTTTAACAATGATGGACAGCTTAATTTATTCATGAACTTAGAGTCGACTGATGCTAGACACGATTATGTAACGGGTTCAAAAACCCTGGGACCAAACGTTTTTTATAATTGCACATCGATTAGAACACATGCCGATATTGGCCCTCACCATCGTTGGGCAGCAGGCACCTTGTTTGATAACATTAGTACCGACGGAGAAATTAACGTACAAGATAGAGGAAATTGGGGTAGCGGACATGGTTGGGCAGGTGTTACTCAAGTTTTATGGAACTGTAAGGTTAAAAGAGCAGCGGTGCAAAGTCCTTGGGTTTCGGGGCAAAATTATAGTTTTGGAACACAAGGCGGAAAATATGATGGTCGCTTAAAAGGAAAACCTGATGGGATATGGGAAAATCAGAATCAAGCTGGGATTAATCCAAAATCGTTATACCTGGCGCAGTTGCAAAGCAGGAAAAAGAATGCGAAATAGCAAATGTTTTAACGCAAAGATAAAATAAGAACACGCTAAGAACACAATGGGTTTGCTGTATACTAAAAAGCCAACTTTGCGTACCATTAGCGATGGCTTTGTGCTCTTTGCGTTAAAACATAGGCAATAAAAATAAGGTTTTCAAAAAGTGATTTATCCTTAGTTACTTCAATTCTTACCAGTCAATCTCAACACTAACTGTGCCTCAAATAAGGATTTTGGCAAAACCTCTTTTCCTTGCACCTCGTTAATCCCAACATTCTCAAAAGTTACTGCTTTATCCGATTGGAAGCCAACCAAAATAGGCAACGCAATAGCGTAATTTCTTCTTCTACTCATTTCCCAAAAATTATAATGCTGCTCTTTTAAAGATTGATGCTGAAAGTTCCACAGTACCAAATGTTTACCGTGATGTGGATAACCCGGTTCAGGGCCGCCTAAATTATAAAAAACGCCACCTTTAATATCATCATATAACGTAGCAAAAGGTTGTCCGGAGTGAATATCGATATTTTGATCGGTACCTAACGTGCATTGTGTAATTACCGTATTTACTGCACTATATCCAGTTCCGGCTCCATGATGTTGCGCATTGTTGAAGTTACAATTCTTAATTAACACACCATATCCGGTACGTGCGTGGACAGAGGCATGGCCCTTTTTACCTGTAAAATTCACATTTAAAACACTAACCTGATAACCAGATCTAATGAATAAACCTTCATTCCAATCTTGAAACTCACAATTACGCACCCAACTATTTTTCACATACTCCATCCCTACTGCCTCGTAGGCATAATCATGTATCGCATTTTTATGGTGAATAAACTCTTCGGGATAGGTTTTCCAATTACTGGTAAATCTAATATCTTCTACCCCACATTCTTCAATTGAATTATAGTTTAAAAGTTCAAAGGGAGCACTTTTCACTATAATAAGGTCAAAATGGATAGGGTTTTTAAATTTCACGTTATTTCCTTCAATTTTCTCGATCGTATGAATTTCATTAATTAACATGCCACCCTTATCGCCAAATAACCTGGTCCACTGAGGTTTTAAAGTTAGCGGTGCAAAATAGAGTTTTGTAAACTCTTCACTCCTATGCTTTATTACCACATCCATACCCACCTTTAATGAGGCTACACTTGCCACTTCTACCCAAAAACTCTCCCGTTCGGCATTTTTAGTAATCGTGGTTAACCGATTTTGAGCATTTTGTGTAGGTTTAAACATAATTTGCCTACCATTAATTCTCATTTTATCTTGGTATATTTCGGTACCTTTTAAGCCACTTCCGCTTCCTTTAAGAATAATATTGCTTTTAGAAACCCTAATTTGCTTTGTGCTATCACCATCTTTTGCTATTAAAAATTTCCCTTCCGGAAAAAATACAACTCCACCACCAACATTTTTCTCGGCAGCATCAATAGCCTTTTGAATGGCATCATCATCATATTCATTATCATTGGGTTTAGCGCCATAATCGAGCACATTAAACACTTTTTTACCTGTGGTTGATGGAATTTGCTTTTCAGAAAAATGATACCCAGCGTAAGAAAAATCAGGCAGAATGGGTGTTTTACCTTGCGCTTTAGCCGTGATAAAATCTTGCCAAAGTGGGGTAACCTTTTGAGCTTTTAAGGGGAGAAAAAAAACTGAAGATAAAATAAAGCAACTTAAGAACTTCATAATTAATCGATTGCTCCTGTTTTCATTTTTTCTTTACCCGATTCGCCAAACCAGGTTTGCATTTTGCCCTTCACTTCTACTTTAATTACACTTGCTATTTGATTAGGTGCTGTGGTTGGAAGTTTAAGCGTAACTTGATCATCCCCTTTAGTTAGGCTTAACTTACTTGCATTGTTTAATAACTGAGCAGATACTATTTCTTTTGACAAACCTTTAACTACCAGTTCTCCATTTTTTGGCCAATCAAATACAAAAAGATAAAGTGTTGTATTTCCATTTGCTTGATCCTTTCTAGTTACTCTACCCCAAGTTTGTGTGGCAATTGGGCTAGCCTGAGTGGCATATATGGCTTCGCTGTACACCTTCATCCAAGCGCCTAAATCTTTTAACCGTTCTACGCTGGCTTCTGGAAATGAACCATCTGGTTTCGGGCCAATATTTAATAGATAATTTCCTCCTTTTGAAGCAATATCTACCAAATTACGAATCAAGGTTGGCGCCGATTTCCAGTTCACATCCGAATTTCTAAAACCCCAAGTCCCATTCATCGTCATACAAGTTTCCCAGTCTTTACCATCAAGTTCACTTAGGTTCGGGATTTTTTGCTCTGGAGTTTTCGTATCCCCAGCAAAATTAGGTCGTTTTAATCGATCATTAGTAATGATATTAGGTTGTGATTTTAATTGCGCCTGCAATTTCAAAGCGGCCTCATCTGTCATATTTGTTGGTGTATCCCACCATAAAACTGCGATATCTCCATAATTGGTCATCAGTTCTTTTACCTGAGGCACAGCCACTCTGTCTATATATTGTGCAAAAGTTGACGTTTCTTGAACTGGGTCCCAATGCCCTTTGTGCGCTTCGGTATAACTGTTAATTTTAGTACTATCTGGATTTGGCCAACCCTCGGCCATCACTTTTCTAGCTACCGAACCACCTGCATTTCCCCAATCTTGAGCTTGCGAATAATAAAAACCTAGTTTTATGCCATACTTTTTACAAGCTGCAGCTAATGGTTTTAATAAATCCTTTTTATAGGGGGTTGCGTCGGCAATATCCCAATCACTTGCTTTCGAATTAAATAAAGCAAAGCCATCGTGATGTTTAGCTGTAATCACCAAATATTTCATTCCAGCATCTTTTGCCATTTTTACCCATTCATCTGCATTAAATTTTACAGGGTTAAATTTTTTAGCTACAGATTTATATTCCGCAACAGGCACTTTCATTCTGTTCATAATCCATTCTGCACCACCTCTGGCTTGTTGGTAGCCATTGTATTCGCCAGCCATTTGTGCATACACTCCAAAATGGATAAACATACCAAAACGGGCTTCACGCCACCATTGCATTTTTTGATCTTGCGCGGTTTGTTGCGCGTAACTTAAGCTATAAAAGCAGCACAATAAGAGTGCGAGAACTAAATTTTTATGTTTCATTTTTTAAATTTTAAATTTTTATCATTTTCCTCATCCGATGTTTTCCTCATCCGATGAGTATAGCCAACTGCATAGTCTCATCGGATGAGGGAAAACGCTTGTTATACTCATCGGATGAGGAAAACATTAAGTTTTTAATATGCTTTTCGAGAGGCAATCGTCATTGCGAGGCACGAAGCAATCCTACAACGTGAGCAAGGCGTTAAACCCATAGCTTTAAGATTGCTTCGTACCTCGCAATGACGACATGTCTAGTTAAACAACCTCAGCTTAATACCCATTTTTATACCTTAATAAAGCCTCCAAATAATAATAATCTGCATAACTAAGTGGCACATCTACCTCGCTATTTGATGGCTTAGAACCTGTACTATGTTCTAGAATAAAGCCTTTTGATCCGCCAGCTGGCGAAACATATTTCGTACTCAAACTGTATAAAATCGTATTAGCTTTTTTTCGATAATCAGCTCGTTGATTACTGTATTTACTTAATTCATATAAACCCGAAGCAATAACTGCTGCCGCAGAAGCATCTCTTGGTTCGTTCGGGATTTGAGGTGCGTTAAAATCCCAGTACGCCACTAAATCTTTAGGCATATTTGGATGATCGAACATAAACTTTGCAATATTTTCTGCCTGTTTTAAATAAACAGGGTTTTTAGTATAGCGATAGCACAAAGTATAGCCATATAATCCCCATGCTTGTCCGCGTGCCCAAGCAGATGAATTGCTATACCCTTGATGTGTTGTTTTCTTTAATATTTCGCCTGTTTTGGGGTCGTAATCTACCACGTGATACGAACTAAAATCATCTCGGAAATGGTTTTTAATTGTTGTATTTGCATGGCTTACTGCAATCTTATAAAATGATGAATCACCGGTTAATTTAGTTGCTTCAAATAGCAGTTCTAAATTCATCATGTTATCAATAATCACCGGGTTTACCCATTTATCCCTGCTATGATCCCACGACAAGATTACTCCTGTTTTAGGATTAAAACGAGTAGCTAGTGTTTTTGCAGCTTCAATAATCACTTCTTTATCATGCGCATCGCCGGTTAATCGGAACGCATTGCCAACACTACAAAAAACTTTAAAACCCATATCGTGCGTTGTGCCATTTGTTTTTTCTTTTTCGATATAGGTGGTAAATTTTCTAGCCGCCGATTTCCATTTATCCGTTTGATAATATTCATCCAAATACCAAAGTACACCCGGAAAAAACCCACTGGTCCAATCTCTAGATGCCACCAGTTTAAGATTGCCTTTATCTAAGGTTCTTGGAGAGATTAATTCAGGTTTAGCAGGATCTGCAGATTTTTCTACCTCTTGTAACATCAATTCGGTTTGAGTAGCGGCATGTTTAAAGGCTTTTTTCACATTCACTTTTTGTGCGAAAACAGTTGATTGCCATGCTAATAAACCAACAGTTAAAAATATATATTTTGCATTCATATTGTTTAATTTACAGGAATCAACTGAACTTCCAAAAGCTTCATCAATTCACTTTTCAGAATGGCATTAGGACTAATTGTTAGCTTATGGATACCCTTGTCTATTTGTATTTCACCTAAAACTTGAGCAACTACTTTAGTCCCTCCTGGCATAACATCTTGCTTAAATTCTTTTTGGTCTATTTTAAAAGTATAATTTCCTCCACTATCATTTCCAGCTAAATATTTTACAACAACTTTAAACTTTTGTGCCGCTACAGTTCTAAAATCCCAACTCACCACCTGATCTTTTGTAGTCCAGTTATCAATATAATATCGGTCTGTTTTTCCATCTCCAAATTTGAAACCTTTGGTTAAGTTGGCATCAAAAGCTAATAATCGAACTAAATCCATATTAGGAGATACAAACCTTACCATATCTGTATTCAGTTTTTCCTTTAAAGCAATAACAATAATCGTATTTGCAGTATCAGGAGCTAATTTTGGAACATTTACAGATACATCAATGTTGCTTAAAACCTGAGTAGTAAGTGTTTTTGTAGGCTCTGTTAAAAAATAAGCCTTATCAATTTTAGATTTTAAGCCACCAACGTATAATTTTCCATCTTTAGGCCAGTTAAATACATGTAGATACAGTTTATTGTCTTTTTGAGTGGTTACGCCCCAATCTTGGATTGGCATATCCGTTTTATGGGTTTTATAAATACCTTCTTCATTTTTTGATACCCATTTCTCAATCCCCTTTAGAATAGTTAAATCTTTGCTATCAAATGCGCCATCCCCTTTTGGCCCAATATTCAATAATAAATTACCATCGAGTGCTGCAGATTTTGCTAAAAGCTGGATAAAGAATTTAGGAGATTTATGCGAATTATCCGTTTTACTGTAGCCGTACGACTCGTTTGTTGTTGGAATAGCTTCCCAATCTGATTCACTTACTTTTCTAAATTCTGCCGGACGGTCGCCTGTGTTCAAATAATCTCCAAAATTACCAGCTCCATTTCTTGCTAAGCGACCATTTACAACTACATTTGGTGCTGTTTCACGAATGGCCTTTAAAATTCTGATGTTCTCTGAAAGTGGCAATTTGTGAGGGGTATCAAACCAAATGATATCAGGGTGGTAGGTATTCAATAGTTCTTTTATTTGTGGGATGGCTTTCTCATCTACATATTTTACAGCTTTTGGCAACCATTCTGGGTGATTATCGAACCAATTTGCACCACCAAGTAAGCTATCTCCTCCCGGGTTCTTAAATTCCCAATCATTTCCAGGCGCATCTGGATGTTCCCAATCAAAAGCATGCGAATAATAGAAGCCAAATTTCATTCCGTGTTTTTTAGCAGCTTTGGCTAATTCTGCCATTGGGTCTCTTTTAAATGGGGTTTGATCTACAATATCGAAATCAGAAACCTTTGAATCATACATGGCAAATCCGTCATGGTGTTTAGCCGTTACAATGAAATAGTTCATCCCTGCTTTTTTGGCATCTAAAATCCATTGTTCGGCATTAAATAGCACAGGATTAAACTGATGCGCAATATCCAAATATTCTTTTCGTGATATTTTCTCTTTACGCATTAAATGTTCAGCATAACCGCTTACTTTTTTTCCTTTCCATTCGCCCGCAGGCAAAGAATATACACCCCAGTGAATAAACATCCCAAATTTAGCATCACGCCACCATTGCAAACGTTTATCTTTATTTTTCATCGAGGCGGTCCACCATCCATTTTTAGCCTCATCGATCATCTTTTGATCTCTCTGCTTTGCCAGGTTAAACATATTTGCATCTTCATCTCCATTTTGAGACCACGCAATTGGGGCACTTAAAGCAAATAATAAAATAACAAGGAATAACTTTCTCATAATTTTTTGCATCTTATTTCGTCATAAATGTGAAACTTACTTTACCGATGGTATTTGGTTTCCCTTTTTCTAGTCGAGAAATACTTCCCTGTAATTGTCCATTTTTTAAGCGTTCAACTTTAATTTGCCGCCATGATAGTTGCCCTTTTTCAAAATCGAACGTTTCACCATCATCATCATATAGATTGTATGTACTCTCTTTTGCTCCATAGTGACGAATTTCCAGATCTACCTTTTCTCCTAATTTTGGAGCATGAAGTAAAGCAGGCATCATTGGTATAATACCACCATCCTTAACATAAACAGGTATTTTATCTAAACCAGGTGTTACGGTAATTACTTCTCCATCACCAACAAAAGCACCTGTATAAAAGTCGTACCATTTGCCTTTAGGTAAAATTACCTTTCGTTGTGCTTGTCCTGTAAACATAGGGGCAACAAGCAAATATTCGCCTGCCATATACTGATCTTTAATTTCTTTTGCGGTTGCTTCTGCATAAGGATTTTCTTCTAAGTTAACCTTAGTAGTTGCTTCTACTTTTATTTCTTGTTTAAACCCGTCTTCTAAATTCATTCCTCTAAATGGTGGTGTTCCTTCAAAATGATATTTAGCAAACTCGGTGTACCAATATGGCATCATTTTCATTCTTAACAAGGCAAATTCTTTTACTTGTTTTTCTACCTCTGGATACGTCCAAGGTTTGGTACCACTTGCCCAAGCATTAATCATGGCCATCGGAGAAAAAACGTTAGATTGGAATCTTCTTAACCACTCTTCTCCAGTTTTAGAAGCCCTAACTTCGGGGGTCCACAAAACACCTGCAAAACCGCTGTTAATGAGTGCTGTGATAAAATCTTCATGATTATAGTAATCGTTATAGATCACATAGGGGAATGAAGTTCCCCCTCCGTTAGAAGCTCTAACCAAGCCAAAAGTACGTTTATTGATGTTTTTGAATAGCTCAGCACTATACCGCTGCGTTAACAGTCCATACGTTTGACGCATTTGTTCGGCACTAATCCCAGATGGAAAAGTGGCAACATCTGGCCATAAATAATGGTCATATCCATCAACTTCGTCAATTTTATATCCACTGATACCGATATCAACCTGGTCTTTTTGTAATTGACTAAAGAACAGATTTTTTGCTTTCGGTATGTTAAAATCTGGAACGGCGCCCAACCAAACAGTATGTGAGCCTGTTAAAGGCTTAATTTCTTTATAAAAAGGTGCCTCTGGCGATACATAAGGATTAATCCAAAGATTTAACCTAATGCCTTTATCTAGCATACTTTTCACGAAACTTGCTGGTTCTGCAAACCTATTTTTATCCCACGAGAAAGTTCCAGGATATGCTTTACTTTGCCAACCTGGCTCTAAGCCTACAAAATCTAGTGGATAACCCTTTTCTTCAAAGCTATTTACCTCTTTTTCTACATCAGCAGCAGTAGATCTGGTCATCACTCGTTGTGTAAAACCCAAACCCCATCGTGGAGGTAAATAACCACCACCATTAAACAAATTATATCTTTTTACAGCATCTAAAGGCTTTGGACCACCAAAAACATAAATTTCTACACCAGCTGCTGGTATTAAAATTTCTACTTCATCGCCAGTATTACGAGACGACCATGTTTTATCTGAATTTCTATCTTTTGGCGTTGGAAATGCTTTGCTATCTTTCCGCATTGCAGTTCCTGCCCATACTTTAATATACCGTGCCGAATTTATAAAAACACCATATCCATTTGATGAAACATAAAAAGGAGTTGGGGCGTGTGTTCTGCCATTATCTTTACCACCATAATGGTCTACGTGTAACTCTAATATCTTACCACGTTGATGTACCGTTTGAAAATTTAGTCCAAAACCATATAATTGCTCACTTTTATCGAGTGGGAAACGCAGGTAGGTTTTTCCGTCTATAACTTGCGCGATAACGGGTTGTTCAGCAAAAGGAAAAGCGACAGCGCCCAGTTTTGTTAAGGATTCGTGATTAGGTTGAGCGCCCGATGCCTTTAAAAGGTCGTATGATTCTGGAACACCAAATACACCTTTCCATACTCCAGGCTCTACCGATGTCCAAGTTATTTCTTGTGCGCTTAAATTAAAAATCGTGGCAAAAAAAACAATACAAGTGAGTATTACTTTTTTAGGTTTCATAACAGGTTTATACATTTGGTTGTTCACTTATAACAATAGCCAAGTAAAGGATTTTTATAGTTGATTTATTCCACCTACTGTACACTTTATTCAACTATTTTGGCGTTTTAGGAAGATTAATTTAAAGCAATAGGGGTATTTTGTTGAATTAAGATTACAATGGAACAATAGTATAAGAACGGCCTTTAACGGTAGTAAAATCAATTACATAGGTTTTATTAATGGTTAAATCCAATAATATAGCATCACCATTCTTTTTAAATTCATCCGCTTTAGAAATCGTATTTAATGGATTTGAGTTAATTCCTTTGCTTGTGTGCGATTGTAGTTCTACAATTTTTACTGGAATATTAGTCCTTAACCTACAGTTTCCGCCCAAATTTGAGGTAATTACTGCCTTAGAAAGTTTATGGTTTGTCCAGTTCATGCTTACTGTAAAATTGCCACGCGCTTTTATTCCATTTATCGAACCAACTGCCCACTCTTCGGGTAATGCTGGTAATAAATACAATTCTCCATCCTGACTTTGCAATAACATCTCGGTTATTCCAGCTGTAGCCCCAAAATTGCCATCAATCTGAAAAGGTGGATGTGCATCAAACAAATTTGGATAGGTACCACCGCCAGTCATTTGTACAGTTTGTACCGTTTTGGCAGGATCTATTAAAGTTAAACCAGATTTTAAAATCTTTAAGGCATGATTGCCATCTTGTAACCGTGCCCACCAGTTAATTTTCCAAGCCATAGACCATCCTGTACTTACATCGCCTCTATGCAATAAGGATTGTTTTGCAGCTGCAGCAAGCTCAGGTGTTTTTAATGGGTTAATTTGTTGCCCTGGGTATAAACCAAAGAGGTGCGATAAATGCCTGTGTGTATCTTTAGGATTGTCTACGTCATTAAACCATTCTTGCAACTGTCCGTATTTCCCAATTTGATAAGGAAATAATCTCGCTTTCGCTTTGGTTAATTTTGCACTAAAATCTTTATCTATTCCTAAAGCATTGGCTGATGAAATACAATCAGAGAAGAGTTCTCTGATAATACTCATGTCCATTGTAGTTGCCTTGCTAATTTCGAAGTCCTTTCCATTTAAATTAAATACATTTTCGGGCGAGGTTGATGGATTGGTTACCAAATAACCATTTTTATCTTCTACCAACCAATTTAACATAAATTCGGCAGCACCTTTCATTAATGGATACCCTTTTTCTTTCAAGAAAACTTTATCACCAGTAAAAAGATAATGCTCATATAAATGCAAACTTAACCAAGCCCCACCCATTGGCCAGGCACTCCATCGTGCAGCTGCTCTTGGGTCCCAATCGTATCCGCCAGATGGCGAAGTTTTAGCCCAAATATCAGTATTATGATGTACAACCCAACCATTTTTGATACCATAGTTTACCTTTGCAGTGATGGCCCCATTTTTAGCTAACCGATCAATAAAGCTTAGCAAAGGCTGATGGAGTTCGGATAAATTGGTGTTTTCGGCCAACCAATAATTCATCTGTGTATTTGCATTAACCGTATAATTACTCCCCCATGGTGGTTGAACGGCATCATTCCAAAGTCCTTGTAAATTTGTAGCTTGCCCACCTTGTCTCGAACTTGCAATCATTAAATACCTGCCGAATTGATAGTAAAGTGTTTGTAAACCTTGGTCATTTCCAGCTTGTCCCTGCTTTGATAAACGAATATTTGTGGGCAATTTGATTAGATTAGTATCGGCATTAAGGTTAAAATTTACCCGTTTAAATAATTTTTGATAATCTGCCAGGTGCGCCGCTTTAACTGTTGCGAAAGATTTAACATCAACATTTCTCAAATTTGTTTTCGCTTCTGTTGCTGGATTTACACCCGCTAAACCCGCAGATTTATCGAAGCCATTAAAACTGGTTCCATTGCCTAAATAAATGGTTACCGCATTTGCTTTTGAAACCTTAATTTCGTTACCTAAAGGCGCTACTATTCCACCTTCATTTTTAATTTGAAGGTGTACTTCAAAAGTCATTCCTTCTTTATCATCATAAACAATTTGTTGTGCTTCGCTAGCACGGTGTGCCACATGCTTTGGTGCTTTACCTTTTAAAACCAAATAATTTGGCAAAATTGCAGTAGTTTGATGGCGTAATTTACTCGTTAAACTCGTAGTAAAACTGATTGCATTTTTTTGATCAGCAGTAATCCTAACAGCCATTACACGATCTGGGTAGCTTACCAAAGTTTCTCTTTTGTAATTTACACCGTTAATTTTATACGTTATGGTATGTATTGCTGTATTAAGATCCAAGGTTCGGTAGTAATTTGTAGCCGTTGAATCTTTTAACCCAAAATCAAGAAAAAGATCGGCCATAGTTAAATATCTTGCCGAATAGGTACCCTGCATATTTTTCCAGTAGCTTGCTGCTTTACCATAATCTCCATCATTAACAGCCTCGCGAACTTTTGGCAAAAACTCTTGCCCTTTTGGATTATTGCCGGCATCGGGATAACCTGACCAAAGGGTAGCATTATTTAACTGGATTCGCTCTTTATTAACCCTACCGAAAACCATAGCACCTGTTTTTCCATTCCCTAAGGCCAAAGCTTCTTCCCAAATTTTTGCAGGAGCATTATACCAAAGCTGTAAAGGTTCTTTCACTTGCGCGGAAGCAGAAACGGAACAAAAAGCAATGAAAATTAAAATGTATTTCTTCATTTGGCAAGTATTAAAAATTAAAAATATAGGTTTTGCCTGCTACGGTTGGTAAATCGTAATCGGTAGATACTGGGACAAGTACTTTATTTAATTTTGCCTCCTTTGAAATTAATGGGGCTTTTACTTCGGGAATTTCGTAAAAAGCATTCAAATTTCTGCCTTTGGCAAGTTTAAACTGTACTTTACTTTTATCAATTTGATTATTATTTAATCTTAATCGGCAGTTGCCGCCTAATTTAGATTTAATTTTTAGTTGAGCAATCTGTCCATTTTTCCAGGCGATGGCAATTTCAAAACCTCCTCGTGCAATTAGGCCACTAATTTCTCCGTTAGCCCATAAATTTGGCAATGCCGGTAAAATATAAACCGCTCCATCATGCGACTGCAAGAGCATTTCGGCAATACCAGCAGTACATCCAAAATTTCCATCAATTTGAAAAGGAGGATGTGCATCTAACATATTCGGATACGTTCCTCCGCCTTTTGTATTTACCGTATCGAGCTTGCTTCCAACCAATCTTAATTGATCGGTAATTAACTTGTACGCATGATTTCCATCTAAAAAACGTGCCCATAAGTTTACTTTCCAGCCCATAGACCAACCTGTTGCTGGGTCACCACGATAAAGTAAAGAGGTTTTAGCCGCATCGAATAATTCGGGAGTACGCGTTGGCGAAATCTGATTACTCGGGTACACCCCATAAAGGTGAGAAACGTGGCGGTGTTTATCATTTACACGGTCTAAATCTGTTAGCCATTCTTGTAACTGTCCGTGCTTCCCAATTTGCATTGGTGCTAATCTTGCTATCGTCTGACTTAATTTTTTTCTAAATTCTGAGTCTAAATTTAATAGTTCAGCTGCTTTGCTCGTTTTGGTAAACAAATCGAACAACAGTTGATTATCCATCGTTGTACCAGCAGAAATAGACACTCTTTTCCCTTCTACAAAGGTATTTTCTGGCGAAACCGACGGTACCACAACCAACCATTTATGTGTTGGTTCTTCTTGCAAAATATCGAGATAAAATTCACATGCACTTTTTAGCACGGGATAATAATTTTTTAAGAAATTTTTATCGCCTGTAAATTGATAATGATCCCACAAATGTTGGCTTAACCAATTCCCTCCCATCGGCCATAAACCAGGGAAGGTACGGTCTACCGGGCCAGTAATTCTGAACAAATCGGTATTATGATGAGTTACCCATCCCTTAGCGCCATACATAACCTTAGCTGTTTCTTTTCCGGTTATTGATAAATCTTTTATCATTTTAAATAGTGGATCATGCAACTCGGTTAAATTTGTTACTTCTGCAGGCCAATAATTCATTTCGGTATTAATATTTATCGTGTATTTGCTATCCCATGGGGGAAGTAATTTATCGTTCCATATACCTTGCAATGTTGCAGGTTGTGTGCCTGGTTGTGAACTGGAAATTAATAAGTACCTTCCAAACTGAAAGTAAAGCGCAGCTAAATGAGAATCGTTTGATTTTGAAAATTCCAAAATACGTTGGTCTGTTGGTTTATTTATCGCTTCAGAAATACCCAACTTTAATTTTACGCGATTAAAATATTTTTGGTAGAATAGAATATGTTCTTTTAAAGCTAAATCGTAGTTTTTCAGCACCGCTTTAGCTAAAAACTTAGTTGCTTTTTCGGATGCATTTCCACTAATATCGTTGTACTTTTTAAAATTAGTAGCTATAGAAATATAAACCGTAGCCGAAGTTGCATTCTTCACTTCGTAAGTATTGTTTTTAGTTGTAAGTGTACCACCTTGATTAATCACTTTAACTTGAGATTCAAATTTTATCTGCCCTTTTTCGCCTTCGTGATCAGATGTAATCCCATTTAACACTAATCTGTTATTATTTATTTTTTGTTCGCTTTTTTGTGGTGAAAGCATTGAGGTAGTAAACGATAACTTACCGGGTTTACTTGCCGTTAACCTCACAATCATTACCTGATCAGTAAAAGAAGAAAATATTTCTCTTTTATAGTTAACACCATCCAAATTATAGGTTACGGTAGCTACTGCTTTTTCAATATTTAAGTCACGGTAGTAGTTCGTTGCCCGTTCATGTCCAGCAAATTGAAGAAACAAATCGCCCACCGTTTGATATACCATTCCGCTATTTCGTTTAGGAAACATTTTTACATCGGCAATTGCCTGTGCTTCTTCAAATTTCCCTTCAAAAATCAATTTCCTTAATTCGGGAATGGCTGTACCAGATTCTGAGGTAATGTTTTGATTTGGGCCACCCGACCAAACGGTTTCTTCATTGAGTTGCAATTGTTCTTTAGCTGGATTGCCAAAAACCATGGCCCCTAATCTGCCATTTCCAATTGGCAAAGCTTCATTCCAATTTGATGCGGCCGATGTGTACCACAATCTTAAGGTTGCATCATTCTTTTTCTGCTGTGCAAAACCTGATACAGAAAGGCCTAGAGCAACTATAAAAACTAAAATATTTTTTAACATATTAAATTATTTTTGAGCGTGTAATCCCCAATAATTAGTATTCCGATCGTTTTCTTTACTAGCGTTCATGATAAAAGATATTGGCTTAACCCCGGTATAAAGTATCACTTCTTCCCCTTTTTTTAAATCTACCATCACCACTCCATTTTCTTTTGATGTAACTTTAAAATTACGACTTCCAGCGGTCTTTATGGTCGCACTAAAATCGGTTTTAACCAAAAGTTGTTCGCCTGCTAAACTTTTAATTTTAATGAATTGTGTTTTCCCATTACTTCTTACCGCGCTAACTTCAAAAGCACCTTTGGCTAACAATTTATGAAACGAAACAGCTTTCCACTCATCAGGCACAGCCGGAAAAACTCTCACCACACCATTCCAACTCTGCAACAACATTTCGTTCATTGTGGTAACGGCCGATAAGGGAGTTTCGATAACCGGACCAGCTTCGGTATACATGGTATTTGGTTTGATGCTAAACCTACCCTTCATCATTTCATTTAAAAGCTGGTGAGTTTTATTTCCATTGCCCATCATGGCATAAATAGAACCAGAACCTGTATAAGAATAACCTCGCCAAGAAGCACTATTTTTCTCCCATTGATCTAATGACCGCTTAATAATTGCACGATTTTCGAGTTGATCCCAGTTTACATCGTAAATTGGATATACCTGTAACAAATGCGAATAATGGCGATGAGAAATAGAAAAGTTCGCATCACGTCCAATTCGATAGCCCAACTCGTCTTCTGGATAAGGTGTTAAATTAGCTACAATATCTCGCCATTTAGAGGCCAATGTATCCTTTAACTGCAACTTCTTATTCATATAAAGCAATGTTTTTGCTCCCCACTTTAATACAGCTAAGTCGTAATTTGCATCTCGGGTTATTCCCTTTGGGTATTCGGGAGAATAGGTATAGGGCAAGTGATATTTACCATCGCTGCCTTTCTCCATCACATTTATATAATAATTAATAGATCTCTTTAAAATTGGATAAAGTAGTCTTAGATTTTCTTTATCCATTGTATATTCATAAGATTGATAAGCAACGTGTAATAACCAGGTTAAATTCCCTAACTCTAACGATGCAGCACTATTGCCAATACTATCGTTTCCTTTTAAAACTTTAACGCCGCCTGTCATCGCATACGGGCCTGAGCGCCCTATTGCTGCAGAATTATGTTGATAAGGTGCAGGTGCATTTTTTGAAAGATTAGCTAAATTATCTTTCAGCATCACCAATAATGGTTTAGCTAAATCGACATGATTAGAACTAAAGAAAGGGTAATAGGTTAACTGAATGTTTAAATTCCACCAATATTTTGGCCAAGGGGAAGTCTTATACCAAGGTCCCATTAAATCTATCGGATACGCTCCAATCCGAGTTGCTGACGCCATTTTGTATTGCTGGATCCACCAAAAACTCTCTAGTCTGCCATCTGGAATAGAAATAAAGCTTTTTTGATAAAATTGATGCCAATAATTTCTGTGACTTGCAGTTAAAGCAGCTACACTTTCTAATTTGAGTGGCGTTAAGGTCGTTTGTGCTATCTGTTTTGAAGTGTTTTGAGGATACGTATTTGCTATGGTAATGAAAAGTGTTTGATTGGTTGTTGTACCTAATTTCTTCCACGCAGTAGTATAGCTTCCACCAGCCAATAAAGGCTGAACATGATAATTAATAGTATTTTGGGTTGAAGAACTATGAACTGGATTTGCAGGGTATTTTGCTGCACTATCTCGTCCTAAAGTTAAAAACGGACTAATTGATTTCTCTGGAATCCAATCCCACTGATAAATGGGGTCTTTACCAGTAAAATTGGTTTTAAATAAAATTACATCACTCGTTGCTGCCACAAAACCTTCAAAACTAAATACCCCCTTGTCTGTTGTAATGTTTCCTTTAAGTGTTGCGTTCCATAAATCTAACCGAAGGTTAATCTTTTGTATTTTAGCTTTAAAACGTAGCACAAATCTTCCAATGGGCATTCTGGCTCTTCCTATCGAGGGATTTATGCCTTCGCGATGATCTACCACATCAATTCTTCCCAAATCGAAACGAATAGCATTTTCGTCTTCTTTGTAAACCATCACACCTAGCAGACCATTCCCTAAAAATGCGCCATCTTCCCATTTATTAGAAAGCGAATCGTAAACAAGGTCTTGTCTTTGAAAGAAAGATTTGTAATCTATTGCGTTTTTGAACTGCGCAAGAGCAGGAAAACCTATCGAAAAGAATAATAGAAAGAGTATTTTTTTAAACGAGAGGTTTTGAAGTTGATTGTTCATACTAGTATATTATGTAAACATGTGGTCATTGCGAGGTACGAAGCAATCTTAGAGCGATAGCTTAGCGCGTTTTACTGCCGTTGTGAGATTGTTTCGTACCTCGCAATGACGATATTAATATTTTTTCAACAAAAAGGCCACCTAAATGGGCGGCCTTTTTGTTGAAGTATAAAGGTTTAAAAATGATAACCTAATGAAAAGCCAACTTGTCTGTTTTGAGATTTAAAGCCTGCATCATTGCTAATGTTGGCTAAACCAAAGCCATAATTAGCTCCAAAATCCATTCCATTTTTTAATCTAAAGCCTGCTACACCGTTAAGGCCATAATCGGAGGTTTTTAACTGTCCCGACTGGTCTCCAAATTCCACACTTTTTACACTAGCCCTTTTCATATAGATATCTCTTTTATCGATCGATCTAATTCTACCAGAAATGGCATAAGCAGCATAGGGTCCACCACCCAGATAAGCCGTTCCCATTTTAACTTCTTTCTTATAAATTAAGTTAATTGGGACTTCCAAATAGGAGATGTTTAGATTGCGTTCTGTTGTGTATGGAACAGGGTAACCGTAAGAAATACTATTTTGTTGTTCAACCGATTTATTGCCTTTCGTAGAAAATAACAAGCCCGATTGTAAAGTTGTTGATTCGCCAACTTTAAAATCTACTGTCAAGCCAAGTAAAAATTTAGCACTCGTTTTATATTCAGAACCGGGGCTAAATCCTGTTCTTGGCTGCAACGACGGCAAATTTACACCCATTTTAACTCCAAGTTGAGCTTTTTGGGCCATTAAACCAGTACTGACAGTCAGTAAAGTGATAATGATTAAAAATTTCTTCATCATAATTTATTTTTTAAAAGCTAAGAAGCTATATAGTATTGATGTTAATTATTTTATAATTCAACTAAATTATCTAGATGGACGAACCGTAACACCCCAAACATGGATGGTACCATTTGTACACTTATAATTAGATGACCTTACGATTAAGCCTCCATTAAAAAACAATTTCGAATCGGCTGTATTGGAAACCTTTAAATTAAACTTCCCCTCTGGATCAAAGCCAGTAGGCTCTTTTCCAACGCCAGTATAATTAAAAGTGAATACTGCAGGAGTACCTGTACTAGCCGTAGTAAAACCTGGTGTAGTTGAAGGTGTTACCATATAGCCTAATCTTGTTTCCTTTGTAGCCACACTATTTGCTGGTAACAACGATTGAATATCTACGCCAGCTGGAGTTATATTTTCATAATTATAATCCCCTATTCCGATTAAATATAACAGGTATTTCTTAACGGTTTCCTTATCATAATCATTCCAAGTTTTGGTACCAACAGAAGTAGTTGGAACACCAGAAGTAGGGGTAGTAAATTTGATAGTTCCATCTGGGTTCTTAACAATAGTTGGATAATCAATGAAAAAACAGTTTGATTGTAAAGTTTGAGACCCATTAACTCTTCTAATGGCCTCATTATGTAGAAATATATACGTTCTATTTGGCTTTGTATACTCTAAAGTATCAATCCCAGAATAATCGATTGCTTTTTTCATCCATCTAAAAACGGTATCATTTGGATTATTTCCATTAGCTCGCTGCTTTAGATAAGCCCATGCAGACATGTTTACATTTTCTTGTAAGATTGATTTTTTATAATCATAATCTTCCTGAATATCTAAACCAAACATACTGCATCCAGAGATAAATAAACTAAGGCCAATGAGTACCGTTAGTTTATTAAATTGTGTTATTGCTTTTTTCATCATTTTAATTTCTATGATAATAAATTTCTTAATCAGTATACGGCGCATTTTGCGTTAACAAAGAGTTTGAGTTTAAAACATTCCTGTTTAATGGCCACAGATATTTTCGTTTATCTGCACCAAAGCCAGTAGCATCGGCAGGTAATACTCCTGCTCTAACCTGACGGGCTTTAATAATTGGATCCATTACCTGAATTACTCTATCGGTGCGCACCAAATCGAACCACCTTTTACCTTCTGCAAAAAGCTCGTATTGTCTTTCTTGGACAATTGCATCCTCTAATTTTGTTTCATCTATAACTCCAGGGGTAATTGAAATTTCTGGACTTGTAGACGTGTAATTAGCTATCCCTGCTCTAGTACGTATAAAGTTTAAATATTTTAAGGAATTTGTTTTGTCACCAGTTTTATTTAATGCCTCTGCATATAATAAGTACATATCTGCTAATCTGTACATCGAAAGCAGAACGCTAGAATTGTTAGCATCTCTATCTGATGCAGCTACGGTATAAGTTGGTGTACCTATAACTCCTGTTCCTTTATAAAATTTCCAAACTCGATCTCTTACATCTATTTTAGCAATATCATAAGTAGCTCTGAGTCTAATGTCATTAGGATATTTTAAAGGCCAATCGTAAAAAATACCATAATCGACTACCAATGGTGTATTGTTTGGAGATGTAGAAACTCCAGCCATACAAGGGCAACCATTAACTACATTATCCCAATGAATACTCCAAATCGCTTCAATGCTGTTTGCTGGCTCTGTAAACATTTTATTCCAATCGGCAGCCGCCGCTAAATCGGTAATTGCAGTACCACCATAAGTTGCTTTCGCAGGTGCTTTCGTTGCCCCTAATAAACCAAACCATTTAATCGCATTTGCGTAATCCTTACGCCACATGTAAACATCAACCAACGCCGCACATGCCGCAGCTCTTCCCATTTTAAAAACACTATAATTTGCATTATTAACATTGTTATAAGCAAAAACCAAATCTGGAATAATTACAGTATCAAAAATTTTATCAACAGGATCTCTGGCTTGTTTTGCGTCCAAATTAGCATCCTCAAAAGGGGCTAATTTAATTGGTGCATCGCCCCAAGTTCTTACAATATAGAAATAGGCCATTGCCCTTAAAGCTCTACTTTGCGCAATATTATCGGTAATGATTAATGGCGTAACTAGCGATGGATTAATTTCTGTTTTCGCAATACCAGGAAAATACTTGAGGTTTAAGTTGGCAATATTAATTACCTTAAACATGCTAGACCAATCTGAAAATGGGTTACTCGCCGTTAAACCATTGAGTTGTAACTCCGCATAGGTCGAATTAGAGTTACCCCCTCTTTCATAATTATCTGAACGGGCCTCACCCCACATTGTATATTTGTTGTTAAACTGAGATTCGCCTACCATTGCTTGTTGGAAATTTCCATATAATGAAGCCATGGCACCAGTCATATCCTTTGCCGATTTATAAAAATCTTCTGCTCTAATGGCGGTTACAGGAGGAACTTCTAAAAATTTCTTACAGCTTCCTAACATGATTATCACTGTTAAAAAAGCAATACTTATTATCTTTTTCATATACTTATAAGCTAATATTTATACCAAAACCAAACTCTCTACGCTTAGGGTATTTACCACCATCAGTTCCTGGTGTTAAAGGATTACCATCACTAAATTCTGGATCAAAACCTGAGTAGTTTGTCCATGTTAACAGATTTGTTCCATAAGCAAATACCGACAACGATTTCAAATGAAATTTATTGATCAAAGCAGGTTGGAATGAATAATTTACTCTGGCACTTGATAATCTCAAAAACGAAGCATCTTCTAAATAATAGCTATTTACCCCTCTTTTCTGATTTCCATTATTATCTTTTGTTGGGAAATAAGGATAAATTGCAATATCGCCCTCTTTTCTCCAAGCGCCATAAATAGCTTCTGGGAATGCAGTTCCATTAGCAGATCCAAAAGTTGAAAAATTCTCTTTAAAGGCATTATAAATCTGACCACCAATGGTAGCATTAAACATTACGTTTAAAGAAAATCTTTTATAGCTAAAGGTGTTGGTAAGACCCAAATAGAAATCAGGTGTTGCATTACCAATAATAGAGCGATCTGCATCATCTATTAAACCATCTTTATTTACATTTAGCCACTCTGTATCGCCGCCTTTAAGAAAACCAGCTGGGCCACTCAATTTTTGAACATTTCCGGTATAACGTTGACCATTTAACGTATAATATTCGGCAGTTTGCCCGTCGGCAGCAACATTTACAGGTTCTAATCTTGTCCAATCTGCAGAATAAGCATTAGATGCTGTCCATCTATAAATACCTAGTTGTTTGTATCCATAAAAATCTCCCAATTTACCACCTGGGCTTATTAAATACCTAGTACCTGCAATAAATGGTTCGTTTTTGAATAATGTTCTAACTTTACCTTGCTCAAAAGAGATGTTTGCATTTACAAACCAAGTAAAGTTAGGTTTAGATACAGGAGTTCCAGAAATTTGAAATTCAGCTCCATTGGTATATATATCACCCGCATTTACACGTACCGTTTGGAAACCAGTTTCCTTTGGCAATAAGTTATCCATCAATAGTTTATTGGTTGCCTTATGGTAGTAATCTACTACTAAAAGTAATCTTCCTCCAAACATACTAATGTCTGTCCCTATATTGGATTGAACCGTATTTTCCCATTGAACTTTTGGATTACCTAATCGGTTTGAAATTACTGCACCTGCGTCGCTCATATAACTCACATCCCCAAAACTTACCAAAGTAGCATCTTCGTTATCTCCAATACCGTTATTACCTTGTTGACCGTAACTTACTCTTACTTTTGCATCATTTAATACTTTTCCTTTAGCCCACGAAAAGAATTTCTCTTCAGATAGACGCCAAGCTAATGAACCAGATAAGAAATTACCCCATTTGTTTTCTGGACCAAATTTAGATGAACCATCTCTTCTAAACGTACTATTAATAATGTATCTTCCTTTATAATTATAACCTACACGACCTAGTAATGAAGCTAATGAATTACCACCACCACCAGAGTTACTGTTTCTAATATCAATATTAGCTAAGTTAAAATTGGTAATTAGCTCATTCACGAAAGAGCCTGGCAAAGCTTGTAATCTTAAAGATCTGCTATTATTTCTTGAAGCTTCAACACCGAATGTTGCATTAAATTTATGATCTTTCCCAATGGTTTTATCGTAGTTAAGGAAAGACTGTAAGCTCCAGTTAAAGTTTATAGAAGAACTTTGATTTCCTCTATTCTCATTTCCATTATCATCTAAAAATTCTGGTTGAAAATATTTGTTATTATTATTGCTTAAGGATCCGCTTGCAACCGTAGTAAATCTCAAATCTTTGAAAATCTTATATTCAAGGTTATCTGTAAAAGCTGCTCCATAACCATCAGTTATGTTGGTTTCTAGCAAAGCATTTGCAATTGGATTACGTTTACTCGACGTATAACTCGTTAAGGTACCATCTGGTAAGTAGATTCTTAAATTGTTTGGACGATCAAATACTGGATTTAATGAACCACCCGTACTCCATGTAGATTTCTTGTTCCAATTAAAGGTAATATTCGTATTGTTTCTGAGTTTAGGGCTTACTTGGAAATCGATATTCATTCTTCCTTGTATACGCTTTGCCCATGTGTTTAAAACGCTTCCTTTATCGTCTAAGTAATTTAAACTCGAATAAAAGGTTAAACCTTTTTGGCCGCCACTAACACTTAATTTTACATCATTTAAAACAGCTGTGTTATCTAATAACATTTCTTGTAAATAGTTATCAGCGTTATATGCAACGTTCAATGAATCTGTATTACTACCTGAGCTAGGGTTATTGTTGTTTTGAATTTGTCTCCATAAACGCAAATCTTTTGAGTTGGCTTGTTGTATGGTATGGGCAATGTTGCCTATTTTGCGTCCATACGAAACGTCTACTCTTGGTTTCCCTACTTGCCCACGTTTTGTAGTAACTAAAATAACTCCGTTAGCTGCTCTTGATCCATAAATTGAAGTTGATGCAGCATCTTTTAAAATTTCGATATTTTGAATATCGTTCGGATTAATATTGGCAATCCCATCGCTAATTACCCCATCAATAACATACAATGGGTTATTACCCGACCCAAAACCAGATGCTCCACGAATTTGAATACTTCCCTCGGCTCCTGGTTCTCCATTATCGTTAATTACTAATACCCCCGATGCCTGTCCTTGTATAGCATCGTAAATATTAGTAGGTTGACGTTCTGCAATTTGCGCAGCATTTATAGAAACAGTAGATCCTGTTAGATCAGATTTTTTAGCAGAGCCACCGTAACCTTGAATTACAACCTCTGTTAATGCGCCAACATTTTCTTTTAACACAATAGCTAGTACTTTTCTATCTCCTACTAATTCTTCGTAAGGATTAAAACCTATATAGCTAAATAGTAATCTTGCTTTTTGATCAGGAATTTTGATAGTAAATTTACCATCGCCATCACTAACAACAGTTGCAGTTCCGTCTTTTAACTTAATGCTTACACCCGGAATTGCCTCTCCATTAATATCTTTAATAGTACCTGTAACTGTTATAGCTGGTGCCGATGTTTGCGAAAATGCAACAATCGGGGACAAAATCAATAGGAAAACCAGCGCCTTCCAAAAATTATTTTTAATGAGTTTTGTAAATGTCATGTCCATACAATGAATATTAGTTTTTTGAAATTTTGAATTCTTTTCAGTTCGTTCAAAATTCATTCATGTTGGAGGCGGATTTACGATAACGTGAGTCCGCAGACTTCTAGAGTTTAGTGTCATGTTAAATAGTTTATAATTGGTTATACAATAGAAAGAAATTATCAACTTGCTTTAGTGAATGTTTTTAGCGTATTAATAAGCTTTTTTGGCATGCCTTAAATAAATTTCAAACTAAACATGCTTAAAAAGCTGATACAGATTTTAAAAAAAATAACCATATAGACTGTAATCAGTTAGTTCTTTTGATCATAAATCTTATAAAAAATGCGCAATACAGATATCTAGTTAATAATTTTTCCGTTTTTTAGAAGAACTGCCTCAATATATTTTGATAAAAGAAATGCGGGCTAATGTTTTAGAAAACTCGCTTATTTATTCAATAAAAGTGATGACTCACTACCATGTGATGCCAATTTAACTGAATAAAAAGCCAATTAATAGTAATTATGCCCTTTTCAATCCCCTAGCTTTGAAATACAATTTATTTTTTCAAAAGCTAACCAAATGTATCTTAAAAGAATTATTATGCTCGGTTTATGTCTCGTAAGCCTAAAGGACGCTTATAGCCAGCAAGCATATTCTGTAACAAAAATTAGTGAAGATTCGAATATTCGTTCAGACCAAAGACCAATTTCTATTGGTTTTTATGACAAAAAAGTTGATAAAACATTTATCACTTGGATGGGAGCAAAAAGTACAGCAATTGTAAAAGAGTACAATCATAAAACTAAAAATTGGAGCAATGACAAAGTAGTTGGTACTTCTACATTTATAGATAAACATAACTATCCAGGAATGTTAAAGGGCAAAGACCAACGTATTTATATATTTTATGGTTGTCATAATTCTACTTTACGAATGACGGTGTCGCAACATCCACTAAGTATAGATGGGCAGTGGGACGACCAATTTGTAACCATTGCCGAAAAAGCATCCTATCCGGCTCCTGTGATTACTTCTGAGGGTAATTTTTATGTTTTTTATAGAGAAACCAGACAAACGAATAAATATTCTGATGATCGACCATATCAATTTGTAAAATCTACAGACAACGGTAAAACCTGGACCAAACAGATGGCTATTGACCCGTTTCCAAGAGTAACAGATAATATGTGCGAAGTGTACAATGGCAAAGTAACCTATCAGCCAGCTATGAATGGAAATAATGCCAAAATTCATTTAGCCTGGACTATTGCAGGCGAGAAACTAGGCAAACACGCTCATGCAACTTATGGTAGAAATGTTTATTATGCTTATTTAGATCCAGCAACTGATCATATCTTTAATATAAATGGTAAAGATTTAGGTAAAACCATCGACGCCGATGAACTCGACAAATTTTGCCAAGTACTCGATACCGGCATCCCCGAAACGGGGCATTTAGCAGGTCTTCAGGTTTCTGTTCACTATCGTGATAATGGATCTCCGCTTATCTATTTTGATAATCAAGTTGGTGGTGGACCAGGGTCTGCAACATGGGATGGAAACAAATGGCTTTTTGCATCCATAGAAACGCCTGGCGATACCGTGAGAGATTTGAGAGACCCCAGAGAATTAGAGAAATTTGGCCCAAATTCTTTTAGAGTATATAAACCATCTAACGATTCGATTAAAGTTTATACCACTAAAAACGGAGGAAAAAGTTGGGAATTTGAAAGCACAATACATGTAGGTCAAAAGGTAGATCGGGTTCATACCATCGATAATGCAAATGCAGCTCTTAAATTAATGATTACCGAAGCTGGAGATAATACGCTAGATGTTGGTAAAAGAGATGTGTTTGTAGGAAGTATTAAATAATAATCAATAATTATATTCAGATGAAACAAAAATCAATCCTTCCAATCTTTATTTTATGCTTTTTACTTTTGGGTATTTTATTCTCTTTTATGAATAAATATGCTGATGAAATTACCCCATTTAAAGCGGATCCTGATAATGCTAGTTTAAAATTACCCATTGGCTTCGGTGCCAATAAAATTGCTGATAATTTAGGCAGAGCTAGGCATTTATTTATTACCAAAGACGGAAGCATGTATATTAAGCTAATGAGAATGGTAAACGGAAAAGGAATTCTGTTTCTTCAAGATAAAGATAAGGATGGAAAATATGAGGTTCAGAAAACTTTTGGCAACTATGGAGGAACTGGGATTACCATTAAAAATGGATACCTATATGCGTCTTCAGATAAAGAAGTTTTTCGGTATAAACTAGATGAGAAAGAGCAAGTAATTGACCCAGAAAACCCCGAAAAAATTATTACAGGTTTATTAGCTGGTCGCCAACATCAAACTAAATCGATTTTATTAGATAATGAAGATAATATCTATGTAAATATTGGTGCTCCTACCAATTCGTGCCAAGAAAACGATCGAGGTTTAGAATCTAAAGGCAAAGTAGGTTGCCCAATTTTAGATTCTGCTGGCGGAATTTGGCAATTTAAAGCAAACAAATTAAATCAAAGTTATAGCGATGGTGTACGATACGCCACCGGATTAAGAAATGTAATGGGTTTAGATTGGAACACGCAAAATAATACCCTTTATGTAATGCAACATGGTCGAGATAACTTAAACTCGTCATGGCCAAAGCTTTTTAATGAAAAACAATCGGCCGAAATACCAGCAGAAGCAATGTATATGGTTAAAAAAGGAGATAATGCAGGTTGGCCCTATACCTATTACGATACGTTTCAAAATAAAAACATCCTAGCTCCTGAATATGGTGGTGATGGCAAAAAAGAAGGAAGTAAAGAATTTATAAACCCTATTGTAGCTTTCCCGGCGCATATGGCACCAAATGCATTGTTGTTTTATACTGGCACTATGTTTCCAGAACGCTATAAACATGGCGCTTTTGTGGCTTTTCACGGATCATGGAATAGAGCTCCCGAAAAACAGGCAGGTTACTTTGTTGCCTTTGTACCCTTTAAAGATGGAAAACCTTCGGGTAAATGGGAAGTGTTTGCTGATGGCTTCTCGGGATTAGCCGAGGTAATGGTACCAAGAGATGCTAAAAATAGACCGTGTGGATTAGCACAGGCCCCAGATGGTTCTCTATATGTTACTGATGACGTAAAAGGAGCTATTTATAGAATTGGATATACTAAAAAATAAAATGATGAATAAAATAATAGGCGTGGCAATTTTAATGATTGGAATAATCTTGAATGTAAATGCACAAACTACTAAAAAGCTTACTGTTCCTAAAGCTTCAGTGAATACAAATTTAAGTCAGTTTATTGCAAAAGGAAAACTTGTGTACACAAAGCATTGTGTAGTTTGCCATCAGGCTGACGGAGGTGGTGTAATGGGTTTAAACCCACCTTTAATTAAAAATGATTACGTTTTAGGCGATCAAAAAAGATTAATCAATATTGTTTTGAAAGGCTTAAATCAAGAAATTGAAATAGAAGGTGAAACGTATGCGAATCCGATGCCTGGATTAAGTCACCTTACCGACCAAGAAGTAGCTGATGTATTAACTTATGTGCGGAATAGCTTTGGAAATAAAGCAAGTGCCATTACCCCTGTTCAAGTTAAAACAATTAGAGCCAAAAAATAATTTCATTCCTCATCCGATGAGACTATGCAATTTGCTTTACTCATCGGATGAGGGTTAAGTTTTATGCTCTAATTTTTATATTTTGAAGAGCAGCTCCATTTTCATAAACTACCGTTTTACTTGCTTTCCTTAAATCGCCCCCATCCAGCATTAAACCAGCATTTGCTTTCCCGCTTAATTTTAAAAATACATTTGCAGGCGTTAATAATCGCGCCGAAGAGATCATGATATCTTTAGAATTAATAAATCTTAACGTACAATCGGCAGCGGTACTTCCTTTTACAGCTAAACCTGTGATAGAGCAATCGTTCACATTATCAAAAATAATTGCAGGTCTTGCATCGGCTTGATCAAATTCTAATCGCACATTTTGAAGCGTTAAGCCCTTTACATTTCTGGCATACATGCCATAAGCTGGCGGACCTGATGGTGCAGGATCCCAAACGGTAAAATATTCTTGGGCAGTTTGTGGAATATCTTTCTTTGCCGCCAGTTCCTTTGAACCTCCACCTGCATAAGTAACATGAATATCGGTAAAGCTTACATTTTCGATATAATTATTGCCAAGTGCATTTAAGGTAATACAGCTAAAATGTTCGCCAGGATAAACTTTTACATCGAAAGGAATATCAGGGTGGTTTACTGGAACTGGCACCACAGTGGCTCTAATCCCGTTAAAAATAAGGTTTCGAACAAAAGTAGGCTGAGTTGCCGTTGGAGTCTTATCATTTGGTCCTCTTTTCGATTGCCCACTAAATCCTATTCCTATTGGGCCAGTAACATTACGCATAATGATATTTGAGAAGCTAAGATTTTCCAATCGCGCATTTCCAGAACTGATTTTAATCGGACAACCATAGGTTTCGTAAATCAAACAGTTGGAGATTGTAATATTTTGTGCATCGCCACTACCAAATCTAAAAATAGACCAACGGGTGCTAAACGAGCAATTGGTTACAGTTACAAATTGATTACTTCCAAATAACGCGCAAGCATCATCCTGACAACGAACATCGCAGTTTACAATGTGTACATATTTGCAATTATTAAAATGGAAGCCATCATTGTTTTTGTTTACGCGATTATAAATTTTTATACCATCAATATTTACCTGCTCACAATTTAAAATTCGAAAGCAATGATAGGCACTTTTGGTATAAAACGAATCGCGCAAAAGCAGATTATTGCACTTGTAAAAAATCAATAGGTGCGGTCGATCGAAATAACCTCCACCTTGCGAATTTGGGCCGGTATTATCTCCTTGTCCGGTGAAAAATGCAGTACCGTTACCATCAATCCTGCCCCTACCTTGTATCGATACATTATCGGCATTTGCAGCATAAATCATTACGATGTTTCCATTTCCAGCAGGAACTCCTTTTCCGGCCGAATAATCTTCTTTTTTAGGGCTACCTAACAATTTACCTTGATTAGAAAGATGTAAAGTTACATTACTCTTAAGTTCAATGGTACCAATTACAAAATCGCCGGCGGGTACCATTACCGTCCCTCCTTTTTCTTTATGGCATAAATCAATAGCGATTTGTACAGCTACAGTATCTAGTGTTTTGCCATCGCCTTTGGCGCCAAAATCTTTAATGTTATAAATTTTAGCACCAAACATGGTTTCATCTGTAGTATCTGTTTCCTTAGCTTGAACCGTATCGCTAATAAAACTTGCTCCAATAGCAGCAGCAGCTGGAATCGAGACGCTTTTAAGCCATTTTCTTCTCGAAAAGGACGATTTATTTTCTATTTGATCCATATCAATGTTTTTTATTTAGGCACATACTTATTCACTGGATTTACCTCAATCCACGATTTTTCGCTACCGTCTTTTGCTTGTGTTAAGCAAGAGGTAAAAAATGCCGTTACTTGTTCTTTTTCATTTACAAAAACAAAAGGCCGTTCTCTTCTTCTAAATGTTTGCTCCATACCATCATCATAGGTAACTGTTTTGGTATAAACAGATTCTTTTGATACCAAAGTGTAATTAATCCCATCTTTAGAAGCGTATTGAGCTCCATTTTTTCCAGTTCCAGTAGCATCACCTCTAAAATCGCTCAATATCACGTTATATTGATTTTTTGCCCACCAGATGGTTGGATCTTCAAGCTGATTTTTATCAGGCAGCAAGTTATACTGGGTGCTAACCATGGTATAATTTCCATCAAAGGAGGGTGCATTATAACCTTGGGCAATCCGTATATTATCTATCGATTTTCTTCCAAAAACATAGATACTACCATCCTTTTTCACTATTGGTGCAGGATTAGAGAAGGGCATTGCCAATTTATCGACCCTCGTCCACGGCCCTGTAATCGATTTACTATGGGCATAACCAGTTTCATTGGCCGATGAGATGTAATACAGTACAAAAGTATCTCCAGTCTTTACGATTTTTGGATTATGTGCACGATCATTATCCCAAAAATCAGGTCTTTTTTGAATTACTATTTCTTGGAACTCGTAAGGTCCGTACAGGTTTTTCGACGTTGCCCTAACAATCTCCGAATAGGTTGTCCACCCTCCCAAACCATATTTTTCTGGCCATCGAGAAGCAAACATGTGATAGATATTACCCACTTTTATTACGGATGGACACCATAAAATATATCCTTCCATTTTAAAACCTCCATTTTTAACGGCTGGCTGCATGGCATCTTTTAACGTTTGTGCCTTAGTGGTAAAAACAAAAAGTAAACAAATTAACAGTGCATAAGTGGTGATTATTTTTTTCATATTATTAGTTAACAGGTTCGAGAATAATAGATTTTAACTTAAACAGCTCTTTTCCGTTTTGTAGCGGACGAACAACAATAGAATAGATACCAGGTTTCGAGAAAGTAGTTGTTGCAATGGTATGTTTAATAAACATTAAGGGCGATTTTTTATCAAATTCCGAAGTTTGTAACGTTCTAAATAAAAACTCTTGATTGTTGATGCTTAAACTCCCCTCTTGTCTCTCACTTTCTTTCGGGCAGTTGTATTCGGCACTTACATGATAATCTCCGGGTTCGGTAACATTGATCGTAAATACCGCCTTGTCTGTACTATCTTTCATATTGGTAACACAAGTGGTATGTTTCCAATCGCCATAATAGTGACTATAAGTTAAAGAAGTAGTTTTAACATTTCCATTAATTTTGGCAAAAACAGCATCAACTCTATTTTCATTAAACTGAGAAGATACGGTAATTGGTGTTTGCAAAGTATATTCGGAAACAGCGCCCGAATATTGAACTACAACTACGGTATTTACGGCATTTGGGTCGAAGCTTGGTAAATCGATAGAGAGACTTGTTCCAATTTTTTTAAAAGGCAATGTTTTTTGACCCACCAAGGCATATACTTTTTTAACATCTACATTGAAATTAGGGATAACTAGTTTCCCATTTTTGGGCCTGGTTAATACATGTAAATATTGTTTTCCGGGTTTTGAAGTACTTACTCCCCAAGGTTGAGCCGGAATTAAGCCATAGGTAGTACCATAAATACTTTCTCCATTTATTTTAAGCCATTTACCCGTTTGCTGTAAATATTTAATAGAATATCCTGGGATTTTTCCATCACCATCTGGTCCAACATTTAACATCAAATTACCCCCTTTGGAAGCTACATTGGCAAGCAATTGGATAATCTCTTTGCTGCTTTTAAAATTCATATCGTGTTTAATGTAACCCCATGAATCGTTATGGGTATAAATCGATTCCCAGGCGCCTTTTATTGGAGTATTAGGTACTTCAGAATCTCCAAAATCTCTATAATCGCCTAAACCTTGTCCTACTCTACTGCTAAATAGGGTTTTGGGCTGAAGTACACGAAGTTCATTTACGAACGATTGGGTTTGTTCTTTGGTCATGCCACCAGGTGTATCGAACCAAACTATGCCCAAGGGACCGTAATTGGTTAGCAGTTCTTTTAATTGAGGAATAGCCTTCTCTTTATAATAAGCTTGATAATCTTTCTTCGTCTCATCAAAATCCCATGTATTTTTGCCGCCATTTGGCTCATGCCAGTCTTGAAATTGAGAATAATAAAACCCAAAATGTACGCCGCGTTTTCGATTAGCTTCTGCCAAAGCTTTCATCGGATCTTTTTTATAAGGCGTAGCCGCTACAATGTTAAAATTGCTCACTTTAGAATCGTACATCGCAAAACCTTCGTGATGCTTAGCGGTAATCACCATATACTTTATCCCAGCATCTACTGCCAATTGCGACCATTCATCGGCATTAAAGCCTGATGGGTTAAATGTTGAAGCGACTTTATTATATTCGGCAACCGGAATTTTGCCTTGGTTCATAATCCATTCCCCACTGCCATAATAACGTTTGTCCTTGTACTCTCCAGCCAGTTTCGAATATAATCCCCAGTGAATAAACATGCCAAATTTTGCTTCTTTGAACCACTTTAAATTTGGATTTTCTTTACCAGAAACACTGCTATCCCACATCTGATCCATGGTTTGTGCAAATGCAGGAAGCATTATCAACTGCATGATAGTAAGCACCGCAAATAGTTTAATCACTTTCATTAATTCTTTGTTTTTGTTGTCCAATTATCAGTTCGAAAAGGAGAAGCTGGTAGGCCAGCAGCATTGTAAAGATTTGGCCTACAGAAATTTTTCCAAGCAAAACGAACGGCTGTTGGTTTTTTGATGAGCGAGTTCAAAACCCAAATTTCATCTCCTTTAATCACTGCTTTTGCCGCGATAAATTGTTGATTAGCATCAGCAATTTCAAATTCTGTTAAGTCACCCCCTTTTGCTGTTAATCCTTCGGCGTGTTTAAATTTAAGAATGATATAATTTCCTTCAATCTTCATCGATTGATAAATTGGACCTGAATAAGCCAATTGTGTTTTATTGTATGTGTTAGCAAGCGCCCAAAGTGCCAAACGCTTACCTGGAACTTCTTTATTTCTGGGATGAATGTCTAAAGAATCACCAACATCGGTAATTACTGCCATCCCAGTTTGGGAGGTCGAGTGCATGGTAAACAATTGCGCTTCTCTAATCTCGGGAGCTTTTTGATGGTGCATTGCAATTTGCGCAAAATAAAATGGCAAATTAATTTTCCAATCGGCCCTCCAGCTGTTAATTAGTGCCGGAAATAATTTCTTGTATTGTTCTGCCCGATCAGAATTCGATTCGCCTTGATACCAAATCACCCCTTTAAGCGTAAATGGGATAAGTGGGGCGATCATTCCGTTATAAAGTTTTGTTGGCGATTTCGGATTTTGAGTGGGTTCTGTTGGTTTTTTTGGCGCGGAAACGGCCGATGATGGAACTGCATTTGCCAAAGCACTTTCATAAGTTGCCTTTTCATTTTTATAATTGGTTACCTCTTTTTCGTAATTACTTAAAATGGCTATAAGCGCTGTATCCTTTTCTAGTACCTCTTTCTTAACCCACGATTCTGCTGGCGTACCACCCCAGGATGAATGGATTAAACCGATGGGATAATTTAGAGCTTTGGTTAGTTCGACACCAAAATAATAAGCCACCGCCGAAAACCCACCCGCAGTTTCGGGGCTGCATACTTCCCATTTTCCTTTTACGTCTTTCTGAGGTGCTAGTGCTACTGTTTTACTTACCGTAAACATCCTGATTTTTGGATAATTGGCTTTAGCAATTTCGGCCTCATAATTAAACACACCCGTTTTCCAAGACGTCATTTTTTGTAGCGGAAATTCCATATTCGATTGACCAGAACACAACCAAACTTCGCCAATGAGCACATTTTTAATCTCTATCTTATTATCGCCATTGATAAAAATCGTGTATGGGCCACCTGCTGCAGGGGTTTTCAGCTTCAATAACCATTCGCCATTTCCATCTGCAATAACTTCTTTTTGTTGACGGTGCCAGCTACCTAAAACTCTTACTCTTTCGCCAGGTTTTGCCCAACCCCATATCGAAACTAACGATTGTTGCTGCAATACTATACCATCGGCAATTAAAGCTGGTAATTTAACATCAGCCCACGTGGCAAAGGGAAACAAACTTAAGAGAACAATCCAATACTTTAATTTCATCACAATTTTATTTTGAATTTGTTGTTTTTCCATCCCCATTCACCAAAAAATGTACAATACGGCAAGCATTTCCTAGCGATTTTTCATTCTGTTTTACTAGGATTTTTATACTTAAAATATGCTTTCCTACCAATAGCTCATCGCCTAATAAAAGATACCATGGTAAATGAAGATTTTTGCTCCATTGTGTATAAAGATCTATTGTTTTTGGATTTCCCCCATCAATAGTGTATTCGATCATCCCAGCATCTGGCCCAGCTAAAACGGTTATTCCAACGGCAGTGCCTTTAAATGATAAAGAGGTTGCAGCCCCTGGTGTATCAGCTAACAGAACTGGGACATTAACAAAGCCAGAACGTGTACCCGCCTTATCCTGAGGCTTCCAAGAGGCATCTACAACAAAACCCTTCTTAATATTGGCGTTTTGTGCTGAAACATAAGCACCATTGGTATAAGCAAACTTTTGAAGAAATGTTGGTAATTTAAAGGCTTCCAATGTATTAACTGAATTATTTATTAGCTCTTTTTGAATTAAGGTTTTGATTGCAGAGAAATAAAGCTCTTGTCCGAATGGCGAAGGATGAAGGTTTTTAAAATCACCGCTCCAGGTAAACTCATCCGCTTCGATGCGTTTATACACCGCCTCGGCTAAATTTATGAACGGAATTTGGTAATACTTGGCAATATCTTGATGTACTTTTACTTCTAATGGTATTTTATTTAACTTATAGTCGGCAATTTTATCTTCATCAGCAAAAGCCATCATCACCATGTTCATATTCGGATTAGCCTGATAAGCCTGTCTAACAATCCCCTCCAAAGCTCTTCTTTGTACTTGCTCTGAGGTTCCATTTACATGATCATTAACTGCTGATTCGATAAACATCAAGTCGATACGCCTTTTATCGAGCACATCGGTTTTTAACCTAAAAACATGAGGTAAACTCCCCAATGAAGGAATACCAGCATTGATAAATGTAAAATTGGTTTCGGGATATAATTCTTTTAAATAACTGGCAACTTTATCCCGCCAGCCTTGCATATTGGTAATCGACCCTCCTAAAAAAGCCACAGTGGCTTTCTTTTCTTTTTTTATGCGATAATTTAGATTATTAAACGTTCCATAAAACTGGATAAAGTTTTCGTCTTTTAGCGGATGATGTACAGGCACACTATTCTGATAAATAAACTCTGCTAATTTTTCGGGCTGCTCAATAGGGAAATGATGCCCACTAAGTGTTTGCTTACCTTTTGTCATCGCCACTACAGTTGCTTTTCCACCCTTACTAAGGTAATTTTTAACCAAAACATTTGTATTTTCTGCTGGCGGAACTAGGCTATCTAACAAACCAATCACATGTAAAATAGGTACTTTATTAGCCGTTAATCCGTCGAGCCCATTAATCGGTAAATCATCATATTCTAAGGCTTCCGCTTCTGTAAATTGATAAACTGCTAAAAGCTTAGCCCAATCTTTAGGAGAACCTTTTCCAATACCCTTACCACCTGGCCAGCTTTTAAAATCACCTACTGGTGCTTCGGTATAAATGCAGCTTACTTTAGCAGGGTTTCTTTTCGCCCAGCCATATACATATAATCCGCCTCTACTTACACCCTCCAATGCAACTTTAGGAGCAAAATTCTTCTCCTTCACTAGGTAATTATAAAAATCATCCCAAATCATCATTGCCTTAGGGTGACCAAACAAATCATTTGTATTTACATAGGCCACATACATACCACGTTCTAATAAGACGCTATCCATTTCGGTGTGCCAATTAGGAAAATGCGCCCTCCAAACCCAAGGGTTTCCTTTTGCAGGGACTTTGGGTTTTACGTACCATGCCTCTATACCGTTAAATTTAAAAGTCACCTTTTCAAATTTCTTCCAAATTGTTTTTTGCTCATTAGAAATTATTGCCTGAGAAAAAGCAAAATGACCCACTAAACAGAGGATGAATAGGATTTGAATGCGTCTCATCATCTTATTTATAGCCTATATTTTTTATTGCATCAGCGCCTAATCTTTCTGTTAATTGTGCGAGGTAAAGGCTTTTTGGGTATACTTGTTTTTGATACGAATCATAAATTCCTTCTGGCAAATTAGGGATGGTTTGAAAAGGGATCGCTCTTTTTTGTTGTTCGCCAATGCCTCCAATTACCCAATTTGCCGCACCAGGAGGTTGTTGATTTAAAAAGCTTTTTGCCGTCGAATTCCAAGCAACTGCCCAACCGATAGACCAGCCATGACCAGAGCCCATCACCCCTCTATTCATAAAATCTATTCCCCCATCAGGAACTTCACAATTATCGACCAATAAACCAGTTGCCCAGCGCTGGTGAGGTTGAATCCATCCGTTTCCTTTAAATATACAATTGAGCAAAACCACCGGGCCGGTTACTTTTGCACCCGTACCAAAGAAAAACAGGTTATCACCCTGTATGGTACATTTATTAAAAAGGAGCTGCTGACCGCTCCCATTTAAATCGGCTGGTTTTGCTGCGCCAATAGTTGGAAGGTTGTGCATAATGCTCACATTTTCTACCGTGATGCGTTTTCCAGTTACACTTACACTATTCACCGTGTTAAAGACCTCAATATTTTTAGCCCAAGCATCGGTAACCCCACTCAATGTAAAGGCTTTATTGCTCCCCTCGGTAATCGTAACCGATTGTGGCGGAGAAATTATCCTAAAATTTTCTATTCCAATCTGGTAAAGCATGCCTGTGGTGTTAATTTTGGTAACTTTTACACCTGCCGGGTTAAGATACTTCATGTCGTAATTATCTGTTAGTGGAATATCTACTGTAATGCTATTTTTATTGATTTTAGTAATTACTCGATCGGTAGTAATCTCGCCATTCATCCAGGTCTGTTGCTTACCATCCCTCACCAATTTATCCATTTCCATAAAAGCTACCCAAGCATTGGTTATTGGTTTAGCTATTCGAATGGTATCACCAACTTTAAATCCATCAGCTTTGGCTAAAGTAAAAGATATCGCTCCCGAAGGCACATAAGCATCGGCAAAGACTGAGCTTATCGTTGTAGGTCTTACTTTTACATCGCCCCTAACCAAAACAGCAACATGTGGTTTGCCTATTAAATTGATAATGGTACCATTTTCTCCAGAGCCGCTACCCCTTAATACCACCCCACTTGCATTAATAGTTAGCTGCTTTTCACAATTGTATGTTCCTGGCTCAAGTAAAACCGCTCCTCTAAAACCATTTACCAGTTTCATTGCAGAAACTGTATTAATTGCGTTTTGAATGGCTTCTGTATTATCCCCCTCTTGGGATTTAAGTGTAATTTTTACAGTTGGTGTTGGTAAACTTATCCCACCCCCCATGTATCCGGCAGAAGAAAAATCCATAATTTTATCACCAAATGGTAGAGCTTTGTACGCTAACTTACCCTTGGCATTAGTATAAACCCATTCGCTTTTTGGCGTATTATTCTTGCTTAACGTTTGGGCTTTGACATTTAAAAATAAAAGACCGCAAACCACTACTGTTAAAAATAACTTGCTCATATCTTTAGGTTTTGATTAGTTTGGTTTAGCGTCGGCAGTAAATTCTACTTGCTTTTTAATGGATGATGCATTATTCTTAACAGCAATAATAGTTGCACTTTTTACGCCCTCAACCCTTACCAATGCTTGTGCTTCACCTTTTACGGCTACTCCATTAATGTTTGCTCCGTTCACATTTTCTAAACGGATAATCGCTTCTGCACCATTTGTTTCTGGCAAAACCCAATTGCTTACCGTAATATCTTTACCATCTTCGCAAACCAGTGCAGGACGTACATCGTTACTTCCTAAATTAAATTTTACATTAATTAATTTAAGGCCTTTTACATGGCGTGCCCAAACACCATAAGCTGGAATTTTTGGACCAAAAGTTTTAACTTCAGGATATTGATCTATAGCTTCGGGAACGATCTTGCGCGAATCTTCGGCAGTACCACCACCTGCTAAGGTAATTTCTATGTTTTCTAAGGTTAAATTGGTGATATCATGCCCCGGCACACCAGTAATTAAAATGCCCGAAGGTGGGGTCAGTTGTGCTGCATCAGCAGCTTTTGCTTTCACGTTTCTAATCACCACATTTTCGAAAGTACCAGTAGCTTGTTTGGTTTCGGTATTTTTACGAAAAACACTTAACCTCGAACCCAATCTAAATAACATTGGCGTACGTACTTCGTCCATCGTAATATCCGAAATCAATATATTTCTCAAATTGGAACCATCAACCGTTAACAACTTAATGCCTCCGTTTTTGGTGTCGTAAATATGGCAATTGGTGATTTTTATGTTTTCGAAATTAGCCATCGATTCAGTACCCATTTTTATACCCGCCTGATTACTTTTTAGCTTTAAACCAGACACTTCAATGTCCTTGCAAGCCATAAGGCTCGATGTTGTTTTAAACACCAAAGCATCATCACCACTTACCACGTCACAATCTTTAATGCGTACTTGTTGGCAACCATCAATACCAATGCCATCGTTATGGGCAACACCTACACTTTGAATTTTTACATTTTCGATTAAAATCTGCTTGCTTTGAAAATAGTGCGATGTCCAAGCACCTGCATATTTTAAAGTTACCCCTCGCACCGTTACGCCTGTACATCGTACAATGCGAACTAAAAATGGTCTTAACCCCCATCGTTGTCCCTCAGGGCGTGTATCTGTTAAAATGTGTTTTGCTTTTAAAGCAGATCCTTGTCCATCTATTGTTCCTTCTCCTTCAATCCCTATATTTTTTGCATCAACCGCAACCAGCAACGCCCAACCAACATCAATGCCTAAGCCTTCGGTAAATGGATCTAAATTTTGATAATCTTTTAAATCTATGCTACCCAATAAAATGGCATCTTTCTGTAAGTGAAGGGTTACATTATCTTTTAGGGCAATAGTGCCCGATAAAAATTTGCCTGCTGGGATAATTACTTTACCTCCGCCACTTTTATAACAGGCATCAATGGCTTTTTGGATGGCTTGCGAATTTAGCGTTGTTCCATCGCCAATTGCACCATATTTGGTTACATCGAAATCTGCAGCCATTACATCAGACAGCGTGAATAGGAAAAAGAGTAGTATAACTAATTTTTTCATACAGCGTAATTAAAAGAATTGAACCTATTGGTTGTTTATATTTGTTACTGCAACTACGTGATAATTAGTTAAGTTTTACGCAATTGAATTAGCTGTTTATTCAACAATTTTGACATTAAGAAGTCTAGTTTTTGTTTATCAGGGTAATTGAGTTGACTATTAACCACAGAAGTCGCAGAGGGTTACACGGAGATTTATTAATCAAAATTGTAGATTGCTGGTGCTTGTTATTCTAGTTTTTTTAGCTCTTTCTTTACTTCATTTAGCAATTGCTGTTCTGTTGGCAGATACAATTGATATTTGCTAGCAATAATTGTTTTATTATTTTCAGGAAGAGTTATTTTTACAACGGCATCATTTTTATCTGCACAAAGTAAAATACCGATAGTAGGATTTTCAAACTGTTGCTTTTCAAAACGGTCATAGTAGTTTACATACATCTGCAACTGGCCAATATCTTCGTGTGAAAGCTTTGTTGTTTTAATCTCTATCATAACAAAACATTGCAACAAACGATTGTAGAGAACAAGATCAATAAAAAATTCATCTCCATCAATGTGAATACGTTTTTGCCTCGCTATAAAAGAAAACCCGTTACCAATTTCTAATAAAAAATCTTGCAAATGAGTAATAATGGCTGTTTCCAAGTCCTTTTCGTAGTAGACACTTTCTCCTTTTAATCCTAAAAACTCTAATACCATAGGGTCTTTAATGATTTCTTTAGCATCACTCGGATATTTCTCTTCATTGGCCACGGCCAACACAGCTTCAATATCATTTGTTAATAATAGTCTTTCGAATAACTGGCTATTTATTTGTCGTTCCAATTGCCTTGCTGTCCAGTTATTTTTTTCGGCCTCGGCGATATAAAAAGCCCTTTTATCATGATTATGGATACGAATAAGAACTCTATAGTGTGTCCAACTGAATTGCGAACGCAATGCGTTCGCAATTGGAAAAATACGATAAAACTGCCGACACATTTCTAATTGTCGAACTGAAAAACCTATTCCAAATTGAGGCTGGAAGGTTTCTGATAATGATTTAATCAAGAACTCACCGTAACCAGCCCGCTCATTCCCCTGCTGTTCTTCTTCTAAAATTATCTTACCAATTTGCCAATACATTAATACCCTTTCGGTATTTACAGATCGAATAGCTCTATCTCTCGCCGTGGCAACGATAGTTTGTATTTGCGTTATAATTTCATTCTTTAGTTGCATTGCTATAAAAATGCAACTTATGGTTTTGCTAGTCGGCTATTATCCGGATAATTCCGTTTCAGTGCTCATCCGATGAGCAAATAAGTTATGGACGAACAGCCCTCAAACTCACCATCACCACCCCATGCTGGGCAACATCTGCCTTAAACTCTCCTTCAAAAACACCTAAATCTTTTTGACGCCATAAATCGCGAACGATGTATTTTCCTTTTATCTTTAAATCTTCCCATTTCAAAATCACCGTTTGCGTTCCATTATCAGAAAGATTAAATAAACCAGCAGCTTTAGTGCCATCTTCCAAGTCTTTTGCCATTACGCCAATATCTTCATTTTTCGAGATTACGATCGCTTGTTTACCTAGCGGATCTTGATTTACATCTAAAACTTCTTGATTGGTTAATAAACTAAAGGTAAACTCATCGAGTTTCGAAATATCATTCCCTAATAATAAAGGCACCGACATTAGGCACCAAGCACTCATATGTGTGTATTGTTCGTCGGCAGTAAGTTTTGATGGCCATTTTTCGGCAGCGTTCCAGCCAACCACACCTAAAATCATCATATCAGGATCATTCCAATGGCCAGGACGAGCATAGGGTGCCCATTTATCTTGCGTAAAAATTCTGCTTTTTAAACTTTTCCAATTGTCTTTAATGTCGCCACCAGTACGCCATGCATTAGAAACAGTCGATAAATCTTTAATCGTGACGAAAGGTATGCTATTAGAAAGGCTATACACCACATCTCTGCCGCTCTTTCTCAAGGCATCGTACATTGCCTTCGTTTCTGGCAACTCTATCGGATTCCAATCGTATTTTAAATAATCAAATCCCCATTCTACAATTTGCTTGGCATCGTTATCCCAAAAGTGATGCGTACCTATTGCATAAGGTAATAATTTCTTGTTTCTGGCAATATTTTCTTTAGTACGTTCAAAAGCGCCATCAGCAGTCATTGCTGAGCCACCAACACGATGCCCATAAGACTCGACCCAAGGGGTAGAATAGGTACCAATTTTTAATCCCAAATCATGAACTTCATTTACCAAAGCCTGCATGTTCGGAAAACGACTACTATCTGGTAAAATAGCAAAGTTTTTGCCACCACGTTTGCCCTGCCATCCATCATCAATATTTAAATATGACCAGCCGTAATTAATTAAACCGGTATTAGCCATTGCTTTTGCTTGGGTAAGTACCTGTTCCTGCGTAATTCGGGTTCCATAAATATTATAGTGGTTCCATCCCATCGGAGGGGTTAAGGCGATTTCTTCGCCTACTACAATCTTAAAATCTTTAACCGTTTTCCCTAAAGAGTTAGTAGCTACTAAAACGATTTTATATGTACCTACTTTAGCAATTGCCCCAGCTATTTTCCCTGTTTTTTGATCTACCGTAACACCTTTAGGCAACCCAGTAGCCGAAAAAACCATTGGTCTTTGGCCAGATGCAGGTATGGTATATAAAATTAGGTGATTTGGTCGTACACCAAAAATCTTTGCCCCATTTATTTTAGGTTCAAGGCCTGCTTTTGGTGTCAAAATAGCATCAGCACCAATGCTTTGATTAAAATATAATCCGAAATGCTTAATTGTAGGGTAGTTATTAAATTTACTGATGGTTAATTTTACTTTCCAAGCCGTTATGTTTGGAAATTTTACTGTTTTATCTACACCTATTGTAGTTCCCTGGTCTATTAAAATCCATTTACTATCTAACTGTACTTCTATTTTATACGCTTCTATTCTTTGACCTAAGGCTTCGCCGATTTTTAAGGTGTTAATCAGTACCGGACCTTCCATATCTACTTCAAAAGTGGCCTGTTTTAAATCATCATTAACAGCCCAATAGGTTTTATCATTTGCATCTAAAGCCCTTTCTCCTCCAAATTCTCGTGTTGTACCTCTTACATTACTCGTGTTTACTGGGCGTTCGAAAGCTAAATTAATACCTAACTTAGGATCACGATCTGGGTTAAATGGTGTTAAGGTAATTGCTTTATTATTAAATTCGTTTAGGCTATTAGATTGATAACCAATATTTTTCAACCCTTTGTTTCCTAATCTTTCTTCTAGCTGCGCTAAATACAAACTTTGAATCGCTACCGGTTTCCCATGAGAATCGAAATCTCCATCTGGGATAATCGGACTGCTATCAAATAACCTAGCCGTTTGTTCCCTTAGTCCGATGCAGCCAATTGCCCAGTTTACCGCACCTGGTGGATTTTGAATGATATAGCTTTTTGCGATGCAGTTCCAAGCAACTCCCCAAGCCATCGTCCAACCATGGCCAGAACCCGCAATGCCACGATTCATAAAATCGATATTACCATCGGCTATAGTGCAATTATCAACCAATAAACCAGTAGCCCAACGTTGATGTGGTTGAATACGGCTTCCTATACCCCTAAAAGTAGAGTTTAACACCACATTAGGACCAGTTACTAAGCTCGATGTCCAAACAAAATATGTGTTTCCGCCAGTTGCTTCGCAGCGATCTATCAAATTCATACTGCCTTCTAAACTAAAATCGGCAGGTTTAGAAGCACCTAAATTGGTATAGGTATGTTTTATTTTCACCCTTTGCATTGTAATTCGATCTCCAGCCAAAACCGTAGTGTTCATAGTTTCTTCTGCAAAAACATTTTTAACCCAGCAATCATCCCCACCTACTCTGATTCCTGCATAAGGAGCATTACCATAGGCTGATTCTAAAGGCTCACATTGGATATGAATGTCTTCTACACCAACGTTATTTACCCTATTTAGTGCTTTTACCTTTGCTACTTTTACACCCATAGGAGCTAAAAATTTGGCATCATAAGAATCTGCCAGAGGTACATCAACTGTAATCTGATTACCATTAATGGCTTTAATTATTCGTTTAGAAATTTCTTGTCTGCCAGTTCCAAGCCAAGTTTGCTTTTTACCTTCTCTGTACATATCGTCCATTTTCATAAAGCTTACCCAGGCATCGGTTACAGGCCTATAAATAGCGATTGTGTCACCAATTTTAAAACCCGATGCATTGGCAACTTTGAAAGATGTAGCACCAAATGGAACATAAGGATCTACAAAAAGAGTAGCTATCTGTTCTACTTGCTCATTATTTTCTGTTGCGCCTAATGCTACTTTTGTATTTCCCTTACCGATTACAATGGCCGTATGCGGATTGCCAACCATTTTAATTGTAGTTCCACCTTTTTCACTTCCGCTGCCGCGTAAAACCACACCACTTTCTGAAATGATAATCGAATTGGCGCAGGTAAAAACCCCTGCAGAAAGCACCACCGCTCCACGAAATCCGTTTTGTAATGGCATTTTTGCTACTTGGTCTATTGCAGCTTGAATGGCTTTGGTATCATCACCCGTTTGGGAGGGTTTTACCGAAATTTTTGTCTCAATTATTGGCAAAGGTACACCACCACCTTTATAACCTGCATGCGAGAAATCCATAATCTGATCTCCGTTTGCAGTAGTTTTATAAGCTAATTTTCCATTCTGATTGTACTTAACCCACTCGCTTGTGCCATTTTGCGCAAATGCGGTAGAAGAGAAAATAAATGCCAGAAAAAGGGTTACTGTTAGTTTGTTCATTATCGTTTAACTAAATAGCCCACTTGGCTTGGTGATAAAACAGTATTTTTAACTGCAGCTTTAACCGCAGGATTTTCATTAATTTTAGAATTGATTAATGTGCTATTAGTTGGTAATTGATAAATACCTGAAGCATCTTTAACCAATTTCGGATCACTGTTTTGGTAAGAACCAGTTGGTAAATCGCCGGCTCCAGCTACATTAAAAATAACATTTCCTTTCCATGTTGGTTGAACCATTGGACCAGAAATTTTAGCGGCCAAACCACCTCCCTGAATTACATTATTAACTACGGTAACGTAAGTAGCACCCAAACCATCTTTTCTGGGTGTTTGAACAATGTTTTCTTTGTTGTTGATTAGTATATTAAAAGCAATTAAAATTCGATCTGGCCTATCGTGCGATACCAATGGCGCACCATCTGCAACTTCGGCGCCGCCATTTCCGATGGTAATTGCTGGCTTACAATCTTCAAAGTAATTACTAAAAATCTGATGATCGTCGCCAAAAATTCTTAAACCAGGTGTATTTTTAAAGGAATTGCCGTACACCAAACTTTTGTTTCCATGACGTAAGGTAAATTGTGCTGGGCAATCGCTAATGGTATTATATCTTAAAGTTACGCCGCCAACTTTTACAGAAATGAGCTCATTCTCTCCCTCGCATTTTTCGAATAAATTATATTCTACTACGCTATTGCTAAACGACATACTAAAGCCACTTAAACCAAATTGAAATGCTTCGGCACCATTCTTACCACCCTGACTTGCCGCTGTATTAAAATAATTATGATGAATATGTAAGCGTTCGGCAATTTGTTTTCCTTCGCCTCTAATGGCCAAAAACCTGCCCATGGCGTTTTTATTTTGAAAAGTATTATAATCTACTTCTTGGTCGGTGCCCGATATGGTTAAATTCTCTCCATCGCCCGGTGTTTCGAAAATGTTTTGAGTAAAGCGACAAAAACTAGTTCCGTTGCCTGTTTTAGCTTTCGAAGCTGCATGTGTAAATTTAAAGCCTTTAATGATGATGTATTTTGCAGGACTCACGATATTAAATCCGCTTTTTCCGGTAATTTCTACTTCGCCAATTTTTTCGGCTGCAATGGTAATGGGCTTTTGAGCTGTACCCTGCGTATTCACTAAAATATCTTCAACGGTGGTATAAACTCCATTCTTTAGCAAAATTACATCACCCGGTTGGGCTTTATTAATTGCAATTTGCAAATCTGCAATCGAAGCAACTGTAATAGTTTTAGCAAAAAGAGAAGTAAGACAAAAAAGTTGGAGTAGGCATACAATCATTATTTTCATACACTAAGGGATATTTGGTTTGTAATTAATGCCTAACCTAGAGATAAAAACTAAGAATTAAATAAGGTACTTTAGCTTTTAAATCAGATATTTTGGCGTGTTAGTTTACCTATCCTCATCCGATGAGCATAGGAAATTGCACGGTCTCATCGGATGAGCATATTCTACTTCAGCACTGTAAACTCTTTTTTCAGCTTAATATCTTCAGACGAATTACCGATCATCGCCACAAATTTACCGGGTTCTACAGTCCAGTTCATGTTTTTATCTAATATGGCTAAGTCATCGGGCTTTAATGTGAATTTTACAGTTTTGGTTTCACCAGGCGCTAAACTTACCCTTTCGAAGCCCCTTAACACCGATTCGTATGTGGTTACGCTGCTTACCACATCTTTTAAATACAACTGTACCACTTGATCGCCTTTACGGCTACCTGTATTTTTAACTTCTACAGTTATCTGTACATTGGCTTGTGAAAGAATTTCTTGTGGATTTACCTGCAGGTTGCTAAACTCGAAAGTGGTATAACTTAATCCGTAGCCAAAGGGATACAAAGACCCCAGCACCCTGGTTTTACCAGTTCCATTGGGGTCATCACTTTTACTCTGCCCCGCTTGAGAACCTGGTTTAAATGGAAAATTTAATTCAATCTGACCTATAGATTTTGGGTAAGTCATAGTCAATTTACCACCCGGATTATTTTCACCAAATAGTGTTTCGGCAACCACTTTACCTGCCGACGGACCAGGAAAGCCTGCCTGAAGAATTGCTGGCAAGTAGCGATTTTCCCAGTTTATGGTTAAAGGCCTTCCATTTACCAACACCATCACCACCGGCTTACCAGTAGCATATAATGCCTGTAGCAATAAAAGTTGCCTACCAGGTAAGTTTAACCCTGTTCTCGATTTACTTTCGCCAACCTGACTATCTGTTTCGCCAACTACAGCAATAATGATATCCGATTTGCTCGCCGCAGCCACAGCTTCGTTAATTTGAGTTTGTTCTTCGGCAGTTAGTGGTGTAGCAATAATTTCACTTTCGGGCCATGTAGCATCAATCACCTCACAGCCTTTGCTATATGTTACCGTTGAAGATTTACCTGCAAAACCTTTAATACCATCTAAAATAGAAACTATCGGATTATTAGAAGGCCCATATCTACTTGTGGTGTATTTCGTTTCGGCAGCAAGTGGTCCAGTAACGAATATGTTTTTGTATTGATTTACTTGAAGAGGAAGCAGGTTTTTATCATTTTTTAACAAAACCATCGATTCGCGGTTAAGCTGTACTGCCAGCTCTTCATTGGCCGGGGTGTGCACCTTTTTATCAGCCGCTGCAGGGTCTTCTACGTAAGGGCTATCAAATAAACCCAACCTAAATTTTACTCTTAACACATCGGCAACACGCTCGTCGAGTGTTTTCATCGAAACAGCACCTTCCTTTACCAATTCGCGAAGCGGAAGAATAAAATTCTCTGGTACAGTGAAATGGGTACGAACATTTAGTCCGGCTTCTATCGATTGTTTTACAGCTCCTTTATAATCTTCGGCTACATGATGCTTGCTTGCTATAAATTCTACCGCTTCACTATCTGAAACTACATAACCATCAAAGCCATATTGTTTACGTAAAAGCTCGGTTAAAAAATAATAACTACCAGTTACAGGTTCTCCATTCCAATCGTTATAACTACTCATTATACCCATTGGTTTGGCTTCTTGTATTACTCTTTTAAAAGGGTAAAGAAACATTTCATGCAATTCTCTGGGTGCAACATGCGGGTCGGTACGGGCATTACCATCACGACCGCCTTTAGGTACACTGTATACGGCATAATGCTTTAGTGTGGCCGCTACACCTTGGTCTTGAATACCCAAAGTCATTTGTTTACCAAGCTCGGCAATTAAGAAAGGATCTTCTGCATAACACTCTACCACCCTGCCCCAGCGAGGGTCTCTAGCCACATCGAGTATGGGTGCATAAACATTGGTGTAGCCTAACGCTTTAGCCTCGCGTCCAACTGTACTTCCTGCCCTATAAACCAAATCTTTATTCCAGGTAGTGCCAATATTAATGGGTGCCGGAAAAGGTGTGGCCCGATCGTGGCAAAGCCCGTGAATACCTTCATTGGTAAAATCGACCGGAATCCCTAAACGGGTTTCTTCTATAAACCATTTTTGTATGGTATTGATGGCATGGGCATGTTTACTAAAAGGAAATGAGTATTTAGTTTCTGCTTTTTTATTAAAGGGTAAACTATTCAACTCTTCATCAATATTGGCAATTCCATCTTTCCAAATCTTTGTTTTCCATTCGGCCGTTGGCATTTCGTCTTTTAAAACTCGGCCATAACCATAAAGTGTAGCCGTTTGGCAAGTTTTTTCGTCCAAATTCATTTGGGTAAGTAGGTCTTTAACCCTACTCTCTACGGGCTTGGATGCATCTTCAAAAACATCCATTTTCCCGTTCTTATTAAAATCTATCCAACCTGTTTTATAAATTTTATCTTTTTGAGCTTGTGTGTGTATTGCCAACAATAGTAAGGCAATAGAAAATATAATCAATTTAGACCTAATCATTTGTATTGTTTTGGATTTTTACCCTTTTCATCATCATCATAAAACATGTTATCCATCTTAATTTGAGAAGTATTTTTAAATCCAATTAACGTAGGATTATCTATTGGTTTTACCATTTTAAGCTCCGAAAATTGGGCGCCTATCACATCATCTAAAAATATAACGTAACGGCTATCTCTTTTCTCGTAATTAAAAGAGCTTTGCTTAACAGTTAAACCCATTACATGGCGTGCCCATAAACCATAAGATGGTTGTACTTTTAAATTAGAAACGTTGTATTGCCCCACTCCGAGTTCTGGAGGTGTTTGTAAGGTATCGGTTACTACATTTCCACCTTTTACCAATACATGAACATCGGTAAATGATACGTTTTTGATATAACCGGTATGGTTGCCATTTGGGAGTTTAAAATCTAATCCACCCTCCACATTTTTAGAATCTGGCAATTGGTAACCTGCAATAATCGGACTTGCTTTACGCTGTTTACCATCATAAGGCTTCCAACGGTTGGTGGCATCGCCATAAGAACTTCCACCATAAACCTCAGCGATATCAATACCATTAATAATGATGTTCTCTACTATCCCGATATTTATGTTCTTAACTAATAGTTCGCTGTGCTTTTCTCCATTATCGGTAAAGTTATATTTTCCTACATCGGCACCTAAAATCCGAGCTCGGTTAGAGATAGAAATAAAAAATGGAGTAGTAGACCTAAACATTTTAGATCTGGAGTGCAAAGTACCCGTATGGCCACAGTTTAGATGGATGTTTTTAATGTGTGCGCCATCATTTGTAGAAATTGAAAAACCTGCTTTATTCGCCCCCAAAACATAAATGTTATCTACGCAGATATCCATAATATCATCAGCGGTTTCTGATCCAATTTGAAAGAGATTGCAATTGGTATCGCCAATAATATTTCGAACCTTATAGTTGTGTGCTGGCCTAGTAAATCCTAACGAACAATCTGAACCTGGCTTAACAATATCATCAGAACTTACCTTACAATAAATATTAGTAACTGTAACTTCATTACAGCCCATAAAATCGTAAATATCACGAACATTTGATGTATTATTTTTTCCAAAATAGGTATTGTGAACATTAATCGAATCAGTTCCTGTAGCCAATAGCACAAAATGCCCACCCCTATCTATGTGAAGCATGTTTTCTGTATCAAAGTTCTTAGAACCGTCTTTACCTAAATAATAGGGTTCATCTTTTACAGGTTCGTACCACAAATCATCTGCCCTAGCCAAACCACCAATCTCTAGGTTAGTACATAGTTTTAGGGTAAACATTTTGTCAGCTCGATTATCAGCAGCATTATTCATTACGTTATCGCCAGTAACTAAATTTCCATCTCCAGTAATCCGGCCATTGCCAATAACTTTCACATTATCTAAACGTTCGCCAAAAAACATGGTATTTCTAAAATAGTGATGCCCTACATCTTGCTTGGTCATATAATTTTCTGGGTCGGCATAAGGGCCTACAGCTGTAGGCGATAAACCAGAACGATATTTTTTATCGCTAAACCAGGTAGTTTCAGGGGCATCGGCACCCTTAATTGCTTTTATAGTAGCTTCTTTATCTATAAACAAGTAAACATTACTTTGTAGGTGAACCGTTTTAACTAAATATGTGCCTTTGCTAAACAACAATGTTCCACCCCCAATTTTATTTAAATAAGCTAAAGTTTTATCTATTTTTTCGGTATCATCTAATTGATCATCCCCATTTACTCCGAAACTTTTAATATCCATTTTACCAGTATAAAACAAAGCCTGATTAGAATAACCCCTTTTTTCGCCGTCTTTAACCAATAGCCTAAAACGGTACAATAAATTGGGTTTTAGGTTGGTTACTTTTGCCGTAGCATCTTTAACATCAATTACAGCAGCCGTAGCAGACCACGTTTTACCCTCATTTGTAGACAACTCTAATTGTACATTTTTAACATCACCAACAAAAGGCCATTTAAAGCTTGCCGAAGTATACGTGTTGGATGTTTCTTTATACGCTAGGGCCCGATTAACCACTCGTACAAAATCAGAAATAGTTTTAGTTACTTTTAAAGTTGTCGTTTCGTTTCCTGTTCCTGAACTCTTTAAAACACTTGGTTGGTTGGTGGTATAAACTGCTTTAAAGCTAAGATTTCCGAGGCTTTTTAAGTACACATCATTGATCTTTATTACTAAATCTGCTCCATTTGCTGGTCTAAAATCTAAATGATTAAACGTTATAATTGATGCTCCATTTGCAGATTTTGAAATTGCAACATTTCCAACTTTCGAATAAGAATAGAGCGACCCCACCCTACCAATAGATTGGGTGCTTAATTCGCTCAACTTTACGAAGCCCCTTCCAATTACATTTACGCTAGTATTGGTTAGTGTAGGCGCGATACCTGCAGGCAAAAATAACTGAACAGTAGCATTCGGACTTCTTTGCCCAGCAGTATACGAGAGCGTGATACTTTGCCTAGTGTTTTGAGTAATTTGATTTTTCGACAGCGTTAATTTTCCACTCAACGCCATCGATTTTAATACAATGCTGTACTTTTTAATGGTTTTTCCATCTTGGGCAGTAACTAGCAAAAAATCCCCTTCACTTACTAGTCCCGAGTTTTTTTGTTCCCCTTTAACATCAATAACCTGATACTGTTGTTTAGAACCATCGGTCGATTTAATTTCGCTAATCAACTCGTTAACTGTTGCTTGCGTATTCACCAAACCTTTATCTTCTGGAGTATCTACCGTAAAACGATAGGTTGTTCCTGTAACTAAAATTAGTTGATTGGTATTGATCTGCGCAACATGAGTACTTTTATCAGTATAAGTTATTGTAGTAGTTGAACTATTGCGTTTTGCTTCAGCTGGATAAATAAACAACTGGGTCAAAAAAAAGATAATAAGTATTAGTTTATTCATTGCTTTAATTAACAGTATCAAAATTAACAGTGCTCTAGATGTTAAAGATAATGCATCCCATTATACTGAAATTAGCATTTTATTCATTCATATTAGCATACTGGGTATTCCATAGCTAGTTCACCTATTAGAATACTTATATTTATAACTAGTATGAAAAAAATTCTAGTACTAGTATTCATTTTATTTTCCTTTAAGGATTCATTCGGCCAAAATATTAAAGTGTTTACTAACTTTGAAAGTGGTTCAGCGCGCGTTATCAGCATAAATCAAGAAACGCAAACGTTGCGTATTTCACCAGCTGGTGATACAGAAAGAGGCATGCCTAATTGGTGGTATCTAAGAATCGAAGATCTAACCTTAAATAAACCCTTGGTGTTAGAAGTAGCTGCGCGAGAAGATTTAATTCCGGATGAACTAACAGGTAAAGGCAAAAAAATAGCTCCCGGGTGGACGTGGCCTGCACAAGCCGCTTTATCATTAGATGGAAAATTATGGAAGCAAACCACCCCAGGCTTTGTTCAGCAAGGTTTAATGACATATACCATTGTACCAACTTCAACTACGCTGTGGATAGCATGGGGGCCGCCCTTTACCCCTACCGATGCTACAAACTTTGTAAATAAAATTACTAAAGATCACCAATTCGCTAAAGCTTTCGAACTCTGTAAATCTTTAGAGGGCAGATCGGTACCTGCATTACACATCTCGGCTGGTAATATCCCTACAAAAGAACGATCTGCAATTTGGATAAATGCACGTCAACATGCTTGGGAATGTGGAGGATCTTGGGTTGGTGTAGGTTTGATAGAATGGTTGGTAAGCGATAATCAACAAGCAAAATGGCTCAGAGAACATACTGATATTTTTTTTGTTCCTATTGTTGACATAGATCATGTGGCCTCGGGCGATGGTGGGAAACACGCAAAGCCGCAAGACCATAATTTAGATTGGAGCAATCGGCCCCATTGGCCTGAGATTGCGGCTATACAAAAGCATATTTTAAGTCTCGCAAAAGAAGAGAGAATGAATATGTTCTTAGATCTTCACAATCCAGCTCCAAGCAACAAACAGCAAACAGCTTATGTAATAGAGAAAGCCTATATGCCCGAAAAAGCAGATACTCGAAAACTTCGCTTTGTTGATTTAATGATTGCTGAATTTGGGGGATTAAAGCAAAACCCGGCAGCTCCGCCTAAAGAAAATCCTGAGCTTTTTCATCGGGTAAGTGTTCCTTGGGTATTAGAACACAGCAATTCAAATACAATAGCCTTCTGCATAGAAACTCCATGGAATACTCCTTTCAGTACTGTTGAAGGTTACGGTGCAGTTGGCCAAAAATTAGGGAATGCTGTTCAAAAACTTTTAAAAGAAGAAGTTAATCTAAAAAAATAATTATTATTATTTATACTATCGATGCAGATTCTGGACAGCGTATGCAGTATTATCAACCTGTCCCAGAAGCTAATAAGGAAAGTGCGGCATCATCACTTTATCAGATTACAGGACAGCATGCTTATTGGGATTGTAATGGTGACGGATACCAACACACCTATTACGTTTCTTAATAATCAATTAACTTAGGGGCCTTTCGGCCCCTAAACCCAAAACCATATGAAACTCATTCTATTCCTTCTCTTATTTTATAACTGGACATTATTTCCAAATAGAACTGTTAACCCGCCAAAAATAACTTTGATAGCAAATCTAAAAGCAAAGGAAAAAATTTATATAATTTTTGATGGTGATAAGGGTATTCTATTTGAAAATTATTTAGCGATCGACACAATCATCTCGAGAGATATCGTCACTAAAACTCCAATTTCCATGAGATTTAGTTTACAGTATTTTGAAGGAATCCGTACAAATTATATATTTCATACATTTTTTGCTGCCCCAAATGACACTATTTATCTTTCAAAGAAAGACAAAAATGATATTCATGCAGTTAACAAATTGAACAAATCGGTGTTTATAGATCATTGGATTACAAGAAAAGAGTTCATGACGAGACCATTTTATCCTGAAGTAACAAAGCAAGGAATTGTAGCTTACAACAGTAAAGCATCCATAACATATAAAAATAATGCTCGTATAATCGATAGTTTAACAAAAAATAAAACCCTTACATCACAGACCAAGAAATTTTGGGATATAGCAAATGAACTGGATTATTATCTTGTGCTGCTACAACCAATAAAAGAGGTAAATATCTCATTAGTATCTTCTACTTTTGATACCACTGTCGAAAAAATTATGGGTAGATTTAATTATTTACAGCAGGTCAAAAGTGATGAAATATATGAATTGGCCGGCTGCCTATATAGATATAATTCCCTTAGATCCAATAAAGAAATAAATAGCAACCTAAATAGAGTATCGTTCTATATTAACAACAACTCAAAGATTGGCCCCTTAACTTCGAATATGATTGAGAATATACTTCAAAACATACCTCAAAAGTCTGGTAGCGAATACAAAATAGTGAAGGAGAAGGTTTTGAAATACGCTTTTGCAAACGACCAGGAGCTATATAATAAGATTCAAAACAAAAAACCGACCTTTTCGAGTATGTCCAAAACTATAGTCACAGATAAGAAAGGAAAGGAAATTAAATTAATCGATGTTATTGCCCGTTCAAAAGCAAAGTATTTCTTCTTCGATATGTGGGCAAGTTGGTGTGCCCCTTGTAGACAACAACTACCAGCGTTTGAAAAACATAAGAAGGAATTTGAGGGGAAAAACATAGAATTTATTAGCATTAGTATTGATAAAAATAAGGAAGCTTGGATTGAGGCACTTAAGGTTGAAAAAATTGATGTTCAGACGAATCAATTTTTATTAAAAAATTATCAGACATCACCATTTAAAACATTTTTTAATATTGCCACGATCCCCAGATATATCATTCTAGACCGTACTGGAAATGTGGTAAGTGATCGGTTTTATCTTCCCACGGATGAAGAATTTATTTCAGAGATAAATAATATACTAAAACAGTAATATGCCAAAAGAATATAGATTAGTTTATAATTCATTTCGTTCCACCGTGAATTTTTTCATTTTAATTACAGCCCTTCTAGAAGCGCTAAGTGGGATAAATGAACACAAGAGTATCACCGTAGCAATGCCTGCAACCATCACCGTTCCCTTTGCTGTAAATAAGCACAGCAAATAAAGTAGTAATGAAATAAATGCTAATGAGAATGCAATAACCTTTAAGCCAAATACATTATGACGTATAACTTCTTGGGCTTCTTCCTCATCAACCACAACGATTGCATTCTTACGCTTTTCTCGTACTATTTGCAACTCTGTATATTCTTTGCTAACCATTCCTCGGGCTGCCGCATAAACTTCGTAAGCAATTAAGAGCCCAAAAGGAAGGAGTACACCTAAGAGCATTTCACTCCCACGGCTTAGTTTAGTACTAAATAATGGGAGTATAATTTTAAAGAAAATATTAACGGTCAAACTGATTAGTGTAATCCAAATGGTAGCTTTACCGGTTAGCCTTTTAGAAAACAAGCTCCATAGTGGAGGCGCAAGAAGTGGGCCCCCAGTGAGCGCACCTACGGTAAGTGTAAACTCTACTATCCCACCAATGTAGGGCACAATTAACGCAATGATGATCATTCCAAAGCCAAAGATCCATGAAGAGGCCCTGGCTACAAACATCAACTTCCTATCAGAGGCATGTGGATTTAAAGTTGCTTTATATATATCGTTTGTATATACTGCCGAAACTACATTCAATGCCGTGTTTGCAGATGCCGATGTAGAAAAGTACATGCCTGTAAGGATAAGCCCCATTAAACCCGCTGGTAACACTTGTTTGCATACCATAAGATATGCATTTTCTGTTTCAAGTCCAGTTAATCCAGGATTAATGGTTCGATAGATCATTGGCGGCAACATCCATAAAACCGGGCTAATTACATAGAGCGCGGCAAAAAGATAAGCTACTTTCGAAGCTGATTTTGGTGTATCTACACTGGTATAACGTTGTACAAATGTCCAGTTTCCTCCAATATAAAAAATATGGTAAAGTGTAAAGGCAAAAATAAAAGCCCAACTATATTCTCCATTCTTCAGGTCGAGAAAATCGCTCGGCATTTTCGAAAGAAACGAATCAAAGCCACCAGTTTCGCCAAATGCCAATGGAATTATGAGAAGTACTGCAGCCGTAAGGATAACAAACTGGAGTATATCCGTAACCATAACGGCCCATAAACCACCAACTGCAGTATAAGAAATCATCAGTACACCTAAGATGATGGTAACGGGAATAATTGGAAAATCGAGCGACGACCCAACCAATTTTGAAACCGAATACAGTACAGATCCTTTAATAAAGAGTGAGACAAGCATAAAAATATAAATGAAACTCTTTTGAACACCCGCACCTAAACGATCTTTAATAAATTCTGCTGCTGTGAGGTTACCCGTAGCTTTCCATTTCGGCGCCAGATATAGACCAGTAATTAATCCTCCAATACACATTGTCCATTGAATAGTAATGGCTACCCATCCATATTGATAAGCAATCGATCCCCAAACAACAAAGGTTCCGGCAGAAAAAAAACTCATGAATAAAGATAGGCCGCCGATAGACCATGGCACTGCTTCTCCGCCTGCAAAAAACGATTTCAAGTTTCTTCCTGTTCGTGAGAAACTGATTCCAACCAGCATTATAAAGACCGAGAAAACAACAATTACAACTGTATCTATCATATTAGATGTGATTTATGGGCATAACACCGTACTGAAAATAAAGAAGCTGGCACATTGGCCGATGGGTGCTTCAAGATAATCTTTAATTTTTTAGTTTTTAGTGGAAATTCAAATGTAATCTCGTTCCGAGCTTGGTAATTATCTTTCTTTATGTAAACCACATTTCCATGCTCGTCTTCAATGTAATAATTTCTTACACAAAAAGGCATTACCGTTTCGGGATGTGTCATCAGTACCGATTCCATTGGGTGATCTGCATCGGTATCAAATACCAGATCAATCTTTTCAATAGACTGTTCGTTGCCCCATGCTATTTCAAGAATAGGAACTGGATCAGACAGATCAGCAACCCATGCGTTGGGCTGTAGCGTCGGGCGGTCGATTCCACTTTTCACTTCCTGCTCTGAATAGGTATGGATAGCTTCTGCAAACTGTAATGCGATGTTTTGGCCTTCTGGTCTTCGCTGTGGGCACCAAAACTCGAAAGTATCTATCCCAGAGCCTTCGGGCGCTAGCTGTTTGCCATTGTTAGAAACCGCTTTGTTTACGCCATTAAATACAGAAAGCATACCCGTAAACCGTTGGTCGCAATAAGACAGCTGTACCTTTTCGTTACTTAAAAAGCAGATAAAAACATATTGTTCTTTCTCTACCAACACATCGAAATCGATGTTTACATCGTGTTCGCCAATCTGCAAATCGATCTGCTGTACGGCAAGTACCGTATCAGGTGTATAACCACCATATCGACTACTGATCCTAAACTCAACCTGCAATGTAGTGGGCGCATCGGCCTTAAGCAAGACATTAAAAGCTGGAAGCTTGCCAGGCTGTACTGGCAACATTTGTGCAGCCGCTGTAGAAAGAGTTTTAAAAACAAGATTATCTCTACTGAATCCCTTAAATATAAAGCTCGAGCTGGACATTAAAATGGCCTCTTGAACTAGATCTGCCTCATCTTTCCAATTCACATTCGGAATGTATTGCCCGGTTTTGAGCAGTGCTTTCTGCAACTGCGGCATATAGTTTTCCTGATATAATTCGGCGGGTAACTTATTGTACTTTAAACATAGGGCTGCTGCAACAGCCGCTGCCTGCGCCACATAAGCACAAGTGGCCATTACCCGTGTACCGCCAAAGGCTACATGGCTTACGCTGATAATGCGCCCAGCAAGAAACAGATTCTTAATATTTTTACTGTAAAGGCATCGATAAGGAATTTGGAAGATCCCCTTACTGTGCCATTGGTTACATGGCGAACGCTTGCTGAATACGCCATCGGCAGGATGCAGATCAATAGACCATCCACCATAGGCAACAGCGTCTTCATGTTCTTTTTGTTCGATCAAATCAGATTGGGAAAGTATGTAATCTCCTTCAAATCTTCGACTTTCGCGCTTTCCGGGGATCATTCCTACCCATTCTAAGGTATAATTTTCTGCCTCAGGGAAGTTGCCCGAATTTTTAATATAATCCCATACACCGTAAATCACTTTCCATAACTCCCACTTAATTTCCTCTGTATCATGCACGGTGTCCATTCTGCCGCCGTGCTCTACCCACCATAGTTTACAGCCATGTTCTTTGGCATTAAAGCTCTTATAGCGAGGAATCTCTTTTTGCACATCCATAGCAAATGCTGGCGCAGTAAACTTAACCGGCTTTTCTGTATCTTTTGTATAAAAATAAAGTGAATGCCCTAATAGTTCGCCATAGCTTGCATCTGGTGCCATAGGTTCATTAAATTCTTCGGCCATTTCTGCTCCCATTCTAAAGGCCGCGCCCGATAGAAAACCTACAACTCCATCGCCTGATGCATCACAAAACAAAGGGGATTGGATAATATAGGTGGTAGCATTCTGACTGCAAAAAGCCTTGATACTTTCGATTGTATCCGTTTGTTTTTTTTGTACTTCATACACTGCAGTATTTAGCAAAAGTGTAATATTGGGTTCTTGCTTCACTTTATCTAACAAAATCATGTCTAGTATTACAGGGTTTCCTTCTGGATTTCGGTACGTGTTTTCTACCAGAACCTCATCTATTATCCCCCCTTCTCTGCTCCAACGGTTATTATTGCCCATGTGTGAAGTTGCTCCTAGTATCCACAACCTAACCTCGCTAGAGGCATTGCCCCCCAGAACAGGCCTATCTTGCACTAACACCACCTTTAAACCCTGCCTGGCTGCCGTAATTGCGGCACACACGCCAGACATTCCCCCGCCTATAATAGCAAGATCGGTAAGGTACTTTTCAATTTTTAAACTCCGGCTTTCTTCTGCCTCTTTTCGTATCATGATGTGATTTCGTTATTTTCCTAGTTCAGTTATTTTGGTTCTCACCAGCTTTCCGTTAATGTCCGTTAATTCGAGATAAAAGCGCACGGGCTTATCCATTTCAATGGGTACGGTAAATTCAAATGGATATTCATTTTTATCGATTCTCATTTCTTTCTTTCCTTCGATTGTATAGTTTATGCTGGCCTTCTTCCATTTGGTATCATCTTCTTGTAGAAAGACGAAAAGCTTTTGAGCATAAGCCCCTAGCTTAAATAATAGGGCTTTGGTATCTCCTTCTCGGATACTGGCCTCATCGCTTCTATGATCTTTTTGAACTTGTAGGATCTGATCCTGAAAACTGCTAGGGATGTTAACACCCGTAATCACTACTGCTGCCATGCCTCCTGCCGGAACATGAAGCTGAAATATGCCATCCTTTAAAAGTGTCGGCTTACCTGAAGTGGATACATTGCGGATGGCGCTGTTGCCCGAAAAACGAACACGTGAACGATCTACCGAGACCTTGGTATTCACTGCTACAGCAGACTGGTTCATAAAAGCCAAGAGCAGCGTATCGCCTTTTTTAGCACTGATATAGTTTAAGGCACGATCGTTAATCTGCAACAATCGGGATGGCATCCATAGTCGAGCATCTTGGAATTCAAAAAATCTGCCGTTTTGAGCACCATAAAATTTGTTCTGCAAATAGGCATATCCTTCTATGTAATCGCTCGGAAAATTGATTTTCCCATCGCTTTTTACATAGGCATCTGATACGAGGTAGTCGACAAACATAGAGGCCATTGGCAAAATATGGTTGTAATGAAAAGAGTTAACGCTCTGCGCTTTATGCTCATGAAGTGGGAAGCCTGCCTTTTCATAGGCTGTTGTTCTTTCGGTATTCATGTGGTAGCCTGGAAAGCTTTCAGAACGTCCAACAATCGAAGCCTTGGCTACATTCATCAGGTAAGGATCTTTGGTATGATAGCCTATCCTGAGCAGCCACGGGGCGTAGGTGGACATAAAAATACCACGATGACCAGTTGAGGTTCCAGACGACTCGGGGGTAAGCCCTATTTCAGAAAGTCGCCATGCAGGAACGGTTTCTTCGGGGTAATACATCTGTTGGTGGCCTTTTGATTTAAGATACCAGTACATCGGCGCTTTGCCACCCTTGTTCACGGTAACCTGAGCATCTGGAATCTGGGGCGCCATCCAAGTAAACAGGGTATAATGCCTAGCCCCGTCCTGCGCAGCTTGTAGATACCTACTTTGCCCGGTAAGTTCGTATAGTTCGAGCAAGGCCGACCAATTGTTAGTAAAGGTTGGCCAGAAAAAATTAGAGCTAAAGAAAGGGTCACCAAATTGTGTAATCCGTGTATCTACCCTTTCTTTTAAATATTTATCTGCCAGCGTAATGCTCAACCGTAAATAAGACGAATCTGAAGTTAGCTTAAACATATACATGGCATTTACCCAGTTCGTTCCTTTCTGTACATCATCTAGATTTCTGATGCGTGCGGTACCAAACTCCTTTTTGGCCATTGCCACATAGAACGAATTGTTTTTACCGAATACATTGTAAAGCACCTGTAATTCTGATAAGGGGGCAATGGGCCCTCTTAGCTTTCTAGATGGCGACTGAATCTTCTGCGTACTATCAATCGCAAACAAGAACTTTTCGCGCGATAGCATAAACTCCATTAGTGGGTAGGCTCTTTTATCGAACATTTCCTTATCGTCCATAATAATCGATAACTCGAGTGGATTTAAACTCGATACATTCTTTACCGCACCGGGTACATCAGTAGAATAGGCAAAACCCTTCAAACTATCGATAAACCAAGCATAATGGGTTTTAGAATAATCAATTAAGTTGCTCAAGGTTGTATTCATCGAAACGGTGGCATTGGTTCGATAATCTTTAAATCCAAACACCTTTGTTGCAATTTTTTCATAGGTTTTAGTGAGGTTAGCAGAATCGACCACCAAGTTCATAGCAAACTCAAAAGAATGTCCAGCTGCCATTTGCGAATTGATACCACCAGGCATGGGTGCAAAAATCTGTGGTTGTAACAGTGATTTTTGGTTAAGCAGGGCAACACCGAACTGGCTATTGGTAAAAAGCGGTAAAGGTTGAAAAGGCAAATATTTAGCATCTGCTAGTACCCCTATCGAATTATTGCCATCATTTACCAACGTAGCGGGTATAGTTGCCATAAACGATGGTGTTAGGAAAGGTTGCGGTGGAGTTCGCTTTTCTGTCCATATTAACGGCTGCCATAGCTCCTGAACGTTCTCACTTTTAAAAGACGGTGCCCCAATGTAGCCTACGCTATAAAAGCCATCTTTTTTAGGCGTAAACAAAAACTTAATTTTTGGGTAGGGCGAACTACTTTTAATTAGCCATGCTGTTAGGGTAAATAGCGGATGTTCCGGAAAAGTATAGCTAATAGAATCCCCTTTACTCACTGCTTTAACTGCGGTAAGAAAATACGTTGTTCCAGCATGGTAAATGTTGGCCGTTCTGTTTTGCTGCGCGCTTCTTAAGATCTTGTCGTCAAAGCCATCGCCAGCAACACTGGCCTTCACTGCTTGTTGATTGTAATCGGCCAAACGGCTGTCGGTAGTTTTCCAAGTGGGAATATTGTAGGAAACTTTTTTTAGTCCCGAAGGCTTTAATGCAATTTCAGGATCTTTCTCATTATAGATAATTACAAAGTCGGGCTTAAACGAATACGTTTCGCCCTTCGATACAATTGTAAAGGTATTTTGTTGTTTTATGAGCTGCAAACGGATAACGAAACCACCCATAGGGGGAATGGATATTTTCTTCGGAAGTGTAGTTGATGAAGTAAAACCTGTTATGGCATCCTGAATAACGGTTGCTTTATAGTTTGAAAGACCTTTTATAAAAGAGAGATCTAACTCTATACTCGCTACTGAAGCACCTCCGTTAATTGCTGCGATATACCAGTCTTCTCCTTTCTTTTTAGCGATAACAGCACGACTGCCGATTTCGCTACCTTCTAATACGATGGTACGATCCCAGGTTGTCGGTAAATCCTTAATCAGCGGAAGTATGGGTTTGTACACGGGGTCTTTTAAAAGTGTTATCGGATTTTCGGCAATACATTGAAATGGCGAATCGAACAAATAAAGTAGCGCCAATTGATGGGTAAGTGTGGTGGCTGCTCGTTTAGAAAAAAGTGCTGGCGTATAATCTGCCGGGCCGGTAATGTATCTGGTAAAGGGAAGTGCTGCGTTATGCCAAGCAGGAATGGGCTCATTCATGATGTTTAGTTCTGCCCCTCTAATGCCTTCTCTGGTCATTTCGTTAGGAAAACTACGATACTCGCCAGTAGAGGTATGGCAACCGTGAAAATTAACCATTAACTTCTTTTTCGCAGCCATCTTTAAGAAACCTATTTCAAAGTCTATGAGCTCTTTGGCCTCACTATTCATGAAATCGATTTTTATCCCCGCCACACCCAGTCGGTTCAATGTATCCAGAAAAGCATTACAGTAAGCAGTATCCCTTAAAAACTTAGAATCTTTCCATACCCAAACCTTAATATTTTTCTTCTGCCCATAATCTATGAGTTCTTTTAGGGTCTGCCATTTTTGTTTCCATTTATCTTCCCATCCATCGTCTATTAGCGTATAACTATAATTTAACTGGGCAGCAGCATCGATAATATTTTTCTCGGTAGTTGGTTCTAGGTAATCTTCTCCCCTTGTAATCCAGCTCCACGCACTTTTTCCGGGGCGGATATAATCTGTATTTGCAAAAAGCTCAGGATCGGGCTTCTCGTTTAAAGCTTCAACCAATTTTTGGTTGGCCAGCTCGTTTAAGTTAGCAGCTAAGCCAATGATGCGCCAAGGGGTAAATGTACCTTTGGCCGATTGCACCAAAAAGCCTTGATCGCCCTCGGTAAAATCTACCGAAAGGGTATTTTTATTGGCTTTTAATCGCATCCCACTGTAATGTTGCAATGCGGCTTCAGTAATAAACAGATAACTTTTATCTGCCAACTGTGCTACGATAGGCTTACCTTGTATAGGGCCGGTTACAGAAATTCTATCCAAGCTATCAACCCGGGTCTGCATCCACAAGCCGGCATACGATTTGAGCTTCCAACTGTTGTTTCGCTCAAAAAACCATGCGCGTACCCCACCATCTAGCACGAAACTGGTTTGCTCTGCCGTAACCTGTACTTGCCCACTGGGCAATTGATAGCGGATTGCGCAACCATTGTTAAACACCGCTAATTCTATTCTATTTTTACCGATACCAATCTGGTATTTTTTATAGGCTACGCTGCGCGGATGGTTATTATAGCGCAATAGGGAAAATGATTCTGTTACAGTACTGCTGCTTAAAAGTTCGGGCAGGGCAGCTAAATCTAACAAAGGCTTTCCAGCAATACTTAACCCCAAAAGGGAAGGCTTTATCAGCATTCGATTATTTAAAGACACGCTGTAGAAAAAGCCGTTATTCCCATCTTTAAAAACGCGAACCGTTACGGCAGCAGATGGACTTTTAAGTAACAATGATTTTTCTGCACACCAGGCCATGGCAGGTATAAAACTAGTGGTTAACACCAGCAAAAATACGCTGGTAAACCATCTTTTTATTTTAACGCTATATTTCACTTTATGATGTTCCCTCTTAATAAAATCCGTCCTAAGTAAATCACGGTTTGATCGTATTTCTTTGGATTGCTAACGATATCTGATCGCTGGTCTTCGGGCAGTATTGCCAGTTTATTGGCTTGCTGTGCAGATAGCGTTACTGTTACAAGATGCTCTCCTTCTGGCACTTTTATCACATCAAATTGCCCACGGTAACGGTTATTGCAATAGGCATTAAACCTGTTCAATGGATCTGCCATAGCAGCATCGCTAGTTTGATAATAGCTAAAACTGCCTTGCTTCTCTTTGTTTAATTTTACTGGTTTCCCATCTATAGTCCATTCTAACTGTCCAACCTCTGGTCCGCCGATATCAAACACCCCTACCATATCTCCCTTAAAACGGAAGCTAAAACTTGCGCCTGGTTTGTTGGCCGTGAGCACAGCAGAAAACCATGGGCTAAACTTTTTAAGGTTCGGATGGTCAGCTGTGGCAATCAACTGCCAGTCCTTGTTCTCCAACATAGCAGCATCTACCATCGTCGCATCATCCCAGTTGGCAGTAATTAATGGTTTCGGCAGTTGGCTCTTTTTTGGCTGTTTTACACTTTCCATCTTTTTTAAGGCACGGGCTATGGCCGAGGCATACAGGTTTCCACCTACAGTGCTTGGATGAATCCCATCTTCGGAAAATAAAATCTGATGTGGGTTAGCTGTTTGCGAGTTCCCTTTCCAAATCAATTTCTCTGCGGCTTCAAGGCTTGACGCCTCCATTCCTAAATTCACCGCAGGTAAATCATAATAAGCCGCAACTCGCTCTAGTCCGACAATATTTAGTGGGAGTTCATTTTTTTGGTAAATAGCAGATTGGCCATTTAAAATGGTATAAATTAAACAAATTTCTACATCAGGGTTACGTTTAATCGCTTGTCTTATCATCCCCTCCATTCCATCGGGATAAGCACCATTAACGGCAAACTCTATAAAAATAAGATCAGGGCGATGGTTAAGCACCTGTTCTTGGATCCTAAAAGCACCCAATTCGGTGCCTGTGCCCGACACTCCTGCGTTAATCCACTTAAACTTAGCTTGAGCATAGGTTTGTTCCATATATTTGGCTGTCTGCAGGCGGTAGCCAAAATTAGACTGCGTAATGCTCCCTCCAATAAAAGCAACCACTACTTCTTTACCACTGTTTACTTTGGTTAAAAATCGTGGAAGTCCACCACGTACACTGCACTCTTGCTCGTTATTATAGTTGCCTCGTTCAACTGCCGGAATACTCATGTTCAACGTCTCGAAATAAATCGGCGAAGCTCCGGTCTGAGAGGCAGCAATTTTATCTCTGTCTGCCCCATCCTGAGAAAATGCAGCCTTAGCTATCAGCAGACCAACAATAAGGATTAGTTTCGTAGCCATTTTATTCGTTACCATTGAGCACTATTTTTTTTGATTTTGTTTTTCCGTCATCACTTTTAAAGAGAAGTTCTATGGTTAGGTTTTCGCCCATTGGTAGCTTGTTAAAACTCCATTCATAAGGATACTGGTTTATTTGTTGCACGTTTTTATTACAGGTAACCGTTACCGAATACCCCTTTAGCGGGGCGGTTTCTGCAAAGCCATAGCAGCTGTCCCAACCAAACGGCGAGCGAATGCGGAACAAGTAAATACGCCCCCAAGGCGCGCCAAGATCAAAAACCTTCATGCCGTCTTTAATAGGCGAATATTTAGTTGCTACAGGAGCCTCAGCAAGGGGAACTGCAATGGCCTTAAAGCCTTTTGCTGGGACTGTTACCGTTAGCGTCGACTCTTTAAAATTTAAGGCGGTAGCCTGTCCGGTATTTTCATAACTTGCTGCTTTTCCCTCTTTCTGGGCATTTGCAGCCTTGTTTAACTGTACCGTTACTTTTTGTGCGCTATCTACTTCAGAGGACAATAAGATCCAGAATTTTTTATCAGAAACTGCTGTTACATAGTTTATTCCGGGATGTTGCACCGTTACCAAGTCTTTGCGCATGCGCAGTACCACATCCGAATCTCCAAAAACCTTACCCTTACCACCGCCATATATCCGATTATTAAACCAAACAAAGCCTTCCTGTTTACTATATGGAAACATCACATTCCCGTTAGCGCGCTGTATGGTTTCTGTAATGAGGTAATCTAAGCTAAATGCAAGATGAGGTGGAATATGATGATAATAGATAGAACTTAGATCTGGGCCTTTATAAGGAAAATCGGGCGCTAGATTTACATCAGTAAAGCCGGTACTATAATAACCCGGGTAGTTTGTAAAGCGGCCAATAACTGCATTACGGGCATAGGTTTCGTAAATAGGTTTATTTACATGCTGAAACAATCGCAACAAATGTGGTGCCCAGCTACTCATTAATACTGGATGAATTGTTAAGCCTTTTACACGGGTGAAATAGGTACTGGGTTGCTCCAAGCCTAATCCTACAGGTGATACGAGCCATTCTGGCACTTTCTTCTCCAATACGTCATCTTTTTTCCGTGGAAAGCCCAAACGGTATGGCGCATTGCCTTTCCACCAAATCCGGGTTACACCATCGTAACGATTACCTAGGTGGATGGTTTGCAGCGTGTCGTTCACTTTTGGATAGCTTCGTATTCCTGCTATGGTAAAATAAGCACCGTACTCGGCGGCTTTTAAGTACTTTTTGTCGTTTGTGGCTTCGTACACATCTAACAAATCCCACCAAGGCGCATAAAAAGAGGCATTATAAAAGGGAGTATGACTAAGTACGTTGGGGGTATTGCTATATATTTTACGCTGAATAAAAAGGTCGGCATCTTTTTTAGCCAACTGTAACCATTTCGATTCACCAGTAAGACGATGGGCCCAAAGTGCTTGGTTCCAAGAGTGGAAATCGGTCGAATATCCTTTAGCCATCCTTAAGCTATCGCCTGGTAGTGCTATTGCTTTTATCCAAGGGTTTAACCCGTTTAGCAAAGAGTTTAACCCAGCATAATAAGAAGTGGTAAACTGAGAGGTTAGCGGATTCATCTCGAGCGTTTTTCTGGTGGCATTAAATGCCGTCGGAACGATGTCGATAGCCCAGCGGTAGCCACTTCTCGAAAGCGTAAATTCTATGGTAGGCAGCGAACGTTTAATATAAAAATCTTCGTCGTTCTGCAATACAGACAGTGCAACATTCACCAATGGAGTAGCATTTACCACTGTTGGTGCCGTTTTAGGATCGCCCTCAATGTCGTAAAATCCTTTTAGTTCTGGAGCCCAACCACCGGCCTTGTCGTCCTTAAACAGTTCGATCATATTAAACACAGCATCGGTAAGCGATGCCTGTTCTTGTTTACGATAATCTTTTACCTCGAATACTTCTTTAGACACCTCATCCATAGCCATGTCCCAGTTGCCAGCCGCTACGCCAATCACAAATTGCCTATCAATTAACTCCCCGGCGTTGTACTTCGAATCTTTCATTCCCAGCACTGGTGCAAACATCACAGGTTGTAGCTGATGATGTTGATTTTTAAGGCTAAACCCTGCCGGTGCATAATCTACCGAACCCCATTCCTTTTTAAACAGCTCTGGCACTGCGGCAACGTAACTAGAAACAGTACCTTGTGCTATCTTTGAGGAAACAATGGCAACTGGCTGCTGCATCATGGCAGTCGTCATCATTTGCGGCCCATCAGCCACTCGCTTATATTGAAACATAGGTGCCATAAGCACGTTTTCCAAATCTTGATCTGCAACAGGTTGAAAGGCCGCAACACCCATGCTGTAATAACCTGGCTGAGCAGTTTTACAGATCAGTCGCAAGCGAATATGTTGTTGCCCCGGCAAAAGCGACCATATCCCAGTAATCGTAGAACCATTACGGGTAACGTACTGAACGGCTATGTTTTGCTTATCGACAACCTTTGCGGCAATGGGAATGGCCTCACTCAGGTTTCCAGCCTCGAAAGGATTAAAATCATCTCCCGTTTTATGCACCATCTGTTTCTGATTGTTAAAAACAAAATAGGTTTTTGGCGCTTGCGAATCCCAGGTGGGATAATATTTATTGTAACGGATGGCGGTAGTATTGCTACTGATCAAAAAAACGCTATGATCTTCGATTTTGGTACCGAAAGGCTGCTTCCATTGTCCGCCGCTTTTTATTTCTGTGCGACAAGCAATGGCTTTTTGATTTGCTCCGGTAGTTAAAAATTGTACGCGCATTACCTCATTTTCAATTTGGGCAATTACCTTATCTGTGTCGTTCAACCGCAGTTGTGGCACTATATTTTTCTTTTCGTCGGTAAACAGCTCTTGTTCTATAGGGCGTTTTCTCCATGACAACAGTGTTTTTTTATCTAAGTTATTTGGATTAATGGTGCTATCCTGCACAAACAAGATGGCATCACAGCGACCGAAATTGAAATTATGTAGACGTAACATCGCTTCTGCTTGCTTAAGATCGGCTACGCCGAGTTGTTCCCATGCATAGCCAGGTTTGCCATGCCCTCCTGCTTTTTTTAGCTGGGCATTGCCAACTGAAAGTTGAAACAGCCGTGTGCGTGGAGAGGTTTCAAAATCTGGTGTACGCATCCATACGGTATATCGACCCGGCTTCCCGATATTTACCACGGTTAATGCGTCCGAAGTTTGGTCCAATTCGCCATCGATAAACCTTAAGATGCTACCGCTAATTCCCTCCCGATCTGCATCTGTAAACCATTTGCCCTTGAACTGAAAATCGGTTCCCAACACCAAAAATTTTTCCTGCTGCGCCATCACTTTGGGCATCGTTAGCCATAGACATGCCAAAAGCAATACATATATACTCGTTTTCTGTGAATGCATGTTATTGGTATTTAAGTGTATATACCTGCAGGCCATAAGGCGCTATTTTAATCTTATCATTAATCGAGAAAGGAATTTTCGATCCCAATGCCGAAAAGCATTGTGCTGTTTTGAGATCTAAACGGTGTTGCCCAATAAAATTGGATGGGTTTACTTGAAGCTTGCTCTCTTGTACCTCGTCGTCGTTATTGAGTACAAACACGTAAAATGTTTTATCGTCCTTATTCACGGCACATAAATAATCCATGTTTGGGTTAGCAAACGAAACCAAGTTTTCTACCAACGTTAACTCACCTTGCTGATCAAATATCTCTCCCTTCTTAAACCCAAAGGTTTTATGCGGACCTACCTTAGGGGTAATAAATCCTGATGGGAAGTCTATTCGTCCCTGCGACCGTAAAGACAGCTCTGCCATTAAGTAATCAGTAATCCAACCTACTTGCCACCATGCATGGTGAGGAAAAGGGCCCGATCCCTTATTCATTGCACTCCAATAATAAGAGGCAACTCCCGTGGCCGGGTCTACAAAAGCATCTTTGCTCAATGCTGCCGTTCTTGCCATCTTTAGGTACAAAGAGTCTTTGGTGAGTTGGAATAATCTTACGAACATACCGGCGTGACTGGCCAATAAAATTGGTCCGCTCGGATTGGCCGAACCTAAAGTGCCTCCGTGTTCAAAACTTAAGCCCACCTGGCTTACCTGCCAATCTTCTAGTTGTCTTGTTCCACTCTTCTTAATTTGGCGGTTCGGAATAGGATGAGAATAAATAGAGGTGGTGTAATATTGTGCCGTTTTAATGGCAGCCTGTTTAAACCGTTGTGCTTTGGTAATCTCGTAAAGATCTAGCAAAGCTTGAGCACTTTGCCCTGTTGCAAAATCTGGAGCAAAGCGGGCATCTCCACAAACCCCTAAAAAGTATCCTTTTTCTACTGCATTTTTAATGAACCAATCGGCACCTGCGATAGCGGCTTTTAGATATTTCTCGTCTTTAAGCACTTTATAGGCGACCAATAAACCATAAAAAGTTGGCCTATAATCTTTCTGATCGGTAAACATAGGCTGGTAGGTAGTATTATGATAAGCCACCTCCCAATAACCTTGTGGCTTCATCTTTACCAAAAGCCAATCGGCTGCCGTGCGGATGGCCGATTTAAGCTGCTGATTATTTGGCTCAAATAAAGAAACATTGCCCATATCGAGCAACATGTAATAAGTAGTGGCAATCGGTTCTGTATACGGCCCCCACTCTTCGGTGAAGCGTTTAGAATTATAAAGATAATATTGACCTGCAGCGGCGCCGTTGAAAAACCCACCCACTGTATTTTGCTGGGCCATCTTAAAGTTTAACGCATCTTTTAATCGTTTATGAATAAGAGTTGAGTCTTGCGTAAGGGTTGCTAGCATCCACATCGCTCCATAATCTGCATTTTTTACGGCATCTTTCTCCGATTCGTATACGCCTCCCAAATATTCCTGCGCACCAATAGTAAGGCCATTATAGTTAAAGGTACGCCAGCGTGAAGTGCTGTCTTTCTTTACATAATCTAACAGCTGTAGCATGCGTGCGGAGAGCGACTGATGGGTTTGCTTTAAGTGGAGCAGTTCGTCAAAGCGGTAAACATCATTCACTACATGTTTATATACCGTATACCAATCTGAAGGATTAATGGTGTACCTAAAATCAAATGAAATGCTTTCTCCTGCTTTTAAATATGATTTTTTCTGTCCCAATACAGGGTGATACAGTGTGGGGCTCAGTTGTTGCTGTCTGTTGATGAGCGATAGGCCGAGCAGCCAATTAGATTGGGTAGACTTATCGTTTTCCCAGGGGTCTCTAGCGGTTCCTGGCTCAGCGGTAACGGCCAACGTAATTCCTTCTTTAGTAGTTAGCATGGTGGTAAGCGCTGCTGCGGTACGCTCTCTTACCACTACTGGCTTATCTGGAATTCCGTGACCATAGGCATAGGCATCTATAAAATTACTATTGATGGTATTGCCCTGAAAAACTCCCGGAATGCTAGCCCATTGAAACTGGTTTTTATCATTAGTGGTTAGCGTCGGACTTGCAATGGAATAATATCCTGCCTTACTAGCGGTAAGACGGATAGAAACACGAAGATCGTTTTTGTAAACAGCATCTAATTGCCAGGTAGCCTCGAGGGCAGCAACATCTGTTTTTTGCTTAAAAACTAGCGTTTTACCTACCTGTTTGTACTGCTGTGGGTAAAATGAAATGGGACGCCCTTCGGTATTTAAAGAAACAGGAGAAGTATTCGCCTTCCAAGTAGGGATAATGTAACGGTATTCTGGTTCTGGGAATGGAATCTCCTTTCCGTTTTTGTCTTTGATCGGGGTATCCATATCTGGTTTCGCTTCGCTGTACAGCAGGGTGTACTGCCCTAATGCACCAGGCAACGACTGCCATCCTTTTTGTCCCTTTACCGACACTTGTTTTACCTTGTATCCTTTGCCGGTATCTTCCCAGTTTAGGCTAATCACATTGTTAGTGAGTGCTGCCTTTTGCGCGTAGCTGCTCCCTACAAACGCGAGCAACAATCCTATTACTCCGTTTAATCTCATTGCGTAATATTTATATTTATTTCCTTTACAACCGATTCTGAGCGCTCTAAATTGGCATTCGTAGCCACAAAAGTGACTTTGTACGCCCCAGCTTTGTTATAAATCTTGGTGTAATTTGTTAATTTCTGAGAAATGTTTTTAATTGGCTCACCAGTATCCGGAAGGGTACTGTTGGGGTTAAACTGTTTAGTTACCACCCAATCGTCGTCCAGTTCAGTAAGGTTTCTTACCGTAAGCAACTGGGCCGAAGTAATGCTCCAGTTGGTGGCAGGACCACTAAAGTTAAAAGCAACCCAACCAGCAGTAGCCATAGTGGCTAATACCGTTTCCTCTCCCTGCTGGTTAACGGTTTTAAGGTTAAACGTACGAACTACCCATCGGTTTTGTTGCGATTCTGGCTTAACTACGGTAGTTTTATACACCATGGCAATGGCCATACTCTTATTGCGGGCGGCAAAACTGCTGAGGTTAATATCTCCTGAGGGTGTTTGGTCTAGTCCAGAAGAAAAAACAGCTTTATCGGTAATTTCTTCCCAAGTAGCCGTTCTTACATTTGTGGCGTCATATTTTCCATTAAAGTCGGTTGATACAAATACTTTCATAACCGACTGATCGATGGGCATTACTCCGAACTGAGCAAACGTATTAAAGTTGAGAAAAACGGAATTTCCTTCTACGGTAGTCCTTGTTCTGAACTCATATTTACGTCCCACTTCGCCCGACCAGAACACTAGGTTCTCTGATTTTCCCTTTACGATAAACCTAACCTCCTCTCCAACTTTATAGCTGGTTTTTTCCAGTTCAACAGAAAAATCATCCAGAGGTTCCAACTCATAGGTCTTCTGGCAAGAAGCCAGGAAAGAGAACATCACCAACGCAATAATTAGCTTATTCATCTGATTTAATTTTGTGGTTACCATCCTGTATTTTGTTTGATGTTAGGGTTAACGGCCAGTTCACTATTCGGAATCGGGAATAAAACCGCCCGTTCCGTTACTCGCTGCGCTTGTGCAATAGCGGGGTCTCTTAAAGCAGTTGGCATGCTGGTTTGGTACTCTCTTACCTGTGCCTGCATTACCGATGGATAAATACCCCATCGTACCAAATCGTGCTTGCGAAGGCCCTCGAAAGCAAGCTCACGCAATCGTTCGCTCCTGATAAGGTCTAGAAAGTCTTGCTTCGATAAACCACTAGCAGCGTCTGCTTGGGCATCGGGTGTTGATGGACTTTTTCCGTAGCCTCTGCGTCTTACCATATTGATGGCGTTGTAGGCGGCTATCGTTGGACCATTTACCTGATTGTCGGCTTCTGCAAACATCAGCAATACATCAGCGTACCTTAACAATGGCCAGTTGGTACCTGTCATGTTCTGATTTCTTGGTAAAAGCAGCTCGTATTCACGCCTCCATTTGCCGTTGCTTCGCTCGTAGATCTGATCTGCAGCCCAATTCGTTTTTACAGCTGTTTGTCCGGTAGTTACATATCGGAAAGGCGCAACGGTCCAGTCCCTTCTAAGATCGCCATTCGCATATGCATTATACAGCTTGGCCGTAGCATGCACATAATCATAACCGTAGCCAATATCGATAATTCCGCAGGTAATGCCATTGTAACTCCCAATGGTGCCGGCTTCCTGTATTTCGCCCTGACCAGTTCCTCTAAATTCTACTTCCCATAAATTCTCTCTGGTATCGAATATTTCTTTAACATGGTTAATGTAAATCTGGCTAAAGTCTGGGGTCAGATCGTGCAATGCAGATTGCATTACTTTCTCTGCATAGCTTCTTGCATCTGCATATTTAGACACATCGTTTAACGGAAAACCCGCCATTGTTAAATACACTCTTGCCAATATTCCTTGTACCGTAGTTTTAGTAATGCGTGTATTGTATCCATATTCCGAAACCGATTTAACCATGGTTTCTGCCTGCTTCATGTCTGCCACAATACGCTCGTAAATATCTTTTATTGGCGTATTCGGAAGCGGTTCTTCTTCAGAGGTTTTGGTCGACTTCAACTTTAACGGAACCGGACCAAATTCGTCTGTTAGCATAAAATAATAATACGCTCTTAAAAAAAGTGCTTGCCCTTTAATTTCGTTGCGCTTTGCTTCGCTTACTTGGGCTTTATCAATATTATCTAGCAGCATATTTGCTCTTTCGATACCTGTATACAATGCCTCCCAATGCCTATTCACTTCTAGTGTAGATGCATCAACGATGTTGGCGTTCATTCCAGATATTTGGTTTTTCATAAAGAACTCATCGCTAAATACCATGTAACAAGACATTCCCTGCGCATAGACCCGATTATCGCCCAAACGATCGTAAACCCCCGCTAATGCCGATTCAAGTTCTTTTTCTGTGCTGTAGTAATTTATTGGTGATATAAAATCTTGTGGAGTGGTGTCCAGAATTTTTGAGCATGATGTAGCAACTAAGGCCAAGATCATACCGAAATAAAATAAAACGGTTTTCATAATGTTAAAAAGTTAGGTTCATTCCAAAGGTGATGGTGCGTGCTCTTGGATAAGGGCTCCAATCAAAACCCGGTGTAAGTGCCGAATGTCTGACAGAAACCTCAGGATCTAGTCCCGTATAATTGGTTAACGTGGCAAGATTTTGTCCCGAGATGTGTATCCGAGCAGCTTGGATCTTCCATTTTTTCATCAGCTCCTGAGAAAGGCTATAGCCCAACGAAACTGTTTTTAGCCTTAAAAAAGATCCATCTTCAATATTTCTGCTAGAGAAAACATTTGGCCCATAGCCGCCAGCTACTGGAATCAAGGTATTCTGGTTTTCTAAAGACCACCTGTTTTCGTAGGTCTTAAACATATTTAAGCTCTGTCTGGCTTCGGCCCCTTCGAAAACAATCCGGTTCGCATTTAAAATATCATTACCGTAAGACCATTGTAAGAAAACATTTAGGTCAAATTGGCCATACTGGAAATTATTAGAAAAGCCCCCAATGTGTTTCGGGTTTGGATTACCGATAATGGTTTGGTCATTTGCATCAACCACTCCGTCGCCATTAATGTCTTTATACTTGATAAAGCCAGGTCTAATGACAGAACGGGTACTGCCATTGTTAGGCACTTCTGGTTTTAAATCATAGCTGCCATTCGCCAATACATTAAAATCATTGAGCTGATATAATCCGTCAAAAACATAACCATAAAACAAGGCCACTTGTCGGCCTGGCAAGGCAATATAAGGTAATGAATTATTAAAATTAGAATTCCAGTTCGTAATCCGTGTAATGAGACTCGGCTGATCACCATTTAACTCTCCTATCTTATTATTATTGAAAGCTATGTTGAAGTTGGAGGTCCAATTAAACTTTTTTGTTTTCACGTTTACCGTATTTACCGTAAACTCAAACCCTTTGTTTACCACAAGACCTATGTTCTTAAACGAGGTGAGGTAGCCTGTTGAGGTGGGTAATGATGCATTTAACAATAAATCTGTAGTTCTTTTGTGATAGTAGTCTGTGGTTAAGCTTAACCTATCGTTAAAGAAACTAAGGTCCAAACCCACATCAAAGTTACCGGTTTGTTCCCATTGCAGGTTTTCATTTCCTACGTTCACTGGTACTGACCCTGGAATATAAACCCCATTAAAATAGTATCCACTTCGTGTATTACCGGTGTTGGCGGCTACTTCTTGATCTAATACGCTCAGGTAGGCAAAGTCAGACACCCGGTTATTTCCAGTTACACCGTAAGACACTCTTAATTTGGCATTAGAAACCGCTTTAATGTCTTTCAGAAATTTCTCATTGCTCATGTTCCATGCAAATGCTCCAGAAGGAAAATATCCCCATCTATTTTTAGGCGAAAATTTAGAGGAACCGTCGCTACGGAAAGATGCCGTAAACAGATATCGGGAATTGAGACTATAATTAACGCGGCCTAAGAACGACACTAGTGTTGCATAAGAGCCTGTAGTTGTTTTTGAAAGTATAGTTCCCTGGTCAAGGCCTCTTACACCCAGCACCTCATTAGGAAGCAATATAGATACAAAACCATCTCCTTCTGTACTGCTCCGCTGCATGGTAAAGCCACCCACAGCGTCTATACGATGATTCTTATTAAACGTTCTAGCAAAGGTTAACAAATTCTCGTTTAGCAGATCGCGGATATTTAGATTTTCGATTGAACCGTTAAGTCCGTAAGTGGCACCATAAACCGTACGCGGGTTTCCTGCTGCCGTTTTAGAATTGTTAAAGCGCTCAAATGTTAAATTAGATTCCGTTAGTCCACCATGAACCCTCAATTTAAAATATTTCAGAAAAGAATACTCCATAAAAGCATTTGTAAAAAATGCCTTGTTAAGACTATACATGTACATATTGTTGGAATTTACCACGGGGTTTATCCTCAAATCTGTATTTGCCGCCACATCATCATCAAAAGGCTGCTCTATAAAATTATCTTCGTCTCCTTTTCCGGTAATTGGACGATATCCCCAAGTGCTATACAACAGATAAGAACTGGCATTTCCGGCCGAAGTGCTGTTCAGGTTATCGCTTGTTAAATTCGCAATCTGTCCTCTTTTTATCCCATTGGTGTAATTGGTATTTAGCCCTACTCTAAAATTTTTGCCCACACGCTGATCAATCTGAAAGCGCCCTTGATAACGTTTGTATCCGCCATTGATTACAATTCCGGTTTGATCTAAAAAGGAACTACTAACAGAATACTTTGTAGAGGCTGTTCCTCCACGTAGAGAAACATTGTGGCTTTGCATAAAGGCATTCTGCAATACATGATCCTGCCAATTCACACCTTTTTCGTTGCGATAAGACTCTAAGGTTTTACCATCTTGTAGGTACAAACGTTCTGCACTAGTTCTGTTTAGTTCGAGCTGATATTTCACAAACTCGTACGGGCTCATTACCGAGATCTGTTTACCGGGATATTGCGTTCCCAACCAATTGTTGTAGGTTACCACTGGCGGCCCCGTTTTACCCTGTTTCGTTTTAATGATAATTACCCCATTTGCACCTCTAGCACCATAAATTGCAGTAGAAGAAGCATCTTTCAATATTTCTATCGATTCGATATCGTCTGGATTAATCACGTTGTTATCTGGATTTTCTATAGGGAATCCATCAATCACATACAACGGTGCGTTAGACTGCGTAATTGAATTTCCACCACGAATGGTAATGTTGCTCACACTACCGGGCTGTCCGTCGTTAGAACTTACCTGTACACCGGCCACCCTACCCGCCAATGCATCTTCAAAAGATACAACTGGCGCTTTTTCTAGGTCTTTCATATTAACAGAACCTACCGCGCCGGTAAGGTCTTTTCGTTTTACCTCACCATAGCCAATAATTACTACATCATTTAAGGCCTGGCTACTGGGTAGTAGTTGTACCTTATATTGATTCTGACTAGTTATGACTATGTTTTTGGAGGTATATCCGATCATGGAAATTACCAACAAATCGCTTTCTTTAGCATTAGGGACGCTGAAGCGACCTTGCTCATCCGCTATAGCAGTTGCAGGTTTTCCTTGAATAATGATTTTTGCTCCAGGCAATGGGCTCTCATTTTCATCTACGACGGTTCCGGTAATGGTTTTTACCGCTTGCGCAAAACCTGCTAGCGGAATACCCAAAACCAACAAAATAATTAAAATTAGATTTGGTTTCATATGATTATTTATATTTGGCTTATTCTTTTGTATTATTCTTTTCCCATATCGGCACATCGAATAGAGCCCCGAAATTCTTTCCATGCTCCCGTACATTGCCCTGATCGGCAACTGTTTTGTTATTGTATTGCGACAAATCTTTCACCGAGGTGAACACAAAACTTGGTAACGGGGATTTTTCTACCTTATTGTTATATACCTTAATGGAGGCAAAAGCACCCATAAGTGGCACCCTTAATTGGGCATCTGCACAAAATATAGAAAGCACTCCAGGAGACATTCCTTTATTCGTTTTTTCGAACATACAGTTCGCAATCTTATTATCTCTAATGGTAAGGCCACTTGCAAAACCACCTCCCATCCAAGTTAGCTCTGGTGCTACCAGCACAGCATTCATCGCAGTCCCTTCAATCTCATTCTGATAAACTTCGCCATCACTGCTTTTAATAAGAATTCCACGAGAACGGTTGTGTCCTAATTTATTGTTCCGTATCACAAATCCCTTTCCGGTATGGCTTTCATTGTACACCATATCGCCAGGGTTAAGATCTTGAGGAATGCTTTCTAGCACAATGCGCATTCCCTTTGTATAGTTTTTGTACAATAAATTGGGGTATTTTTCTTTAATGAAAGTTTGTTCTTCAGCAGTGGCCACGTAAGCCGTTGCACTGATCATCTTTAGCTTACTGGCTTTAGTAGCGGCATAAAGTACATGTTGCAGGGTGTTGCCCGGATAAAAAACAGGATTTGCCTCTCTGCTTAGCACATAGATGGTTTTGGCCGCAACGTCTACCTTAGCTATCGGAAATGATCTTCCGCAAACCACAATACAATCGTCGCCCGTATGCCGTACCTCACAGTTTTCTACCAACGGACCAATCTTTGCCATGCTGCTATGAATACCATCTGCATTTCCCGACCGTAGCCTTGGAGCGACGCCTGGCAAAACATTACCCCTATCTGCTTTACAGCGGTTATAGCGATTTTCGCTACAATTTCTTTCGAAGAACGAAAATCCGTTAGCGCCATAAACCGTTACGTCTTCTATGGTGGCCTTGGTGCATTGTTCTAGTTGAATGGCATGAGGTGCCGGATTAGGCTTTGCAGATACCACATCGAGCACCACCAAGTCGCCCAATTTCTCATTGGCTACCCAGCGGGCATTTTTCACCAAACGAAAACGTCTGCTGGCAATTTTTTCGAAAGCAGTATAATGGCCCGAGCTAGTAGTGATGCTATTTCTTTTCAGTTCTCTGGTAAGCGGATCATAAAACTGTACCCGATCATTACGCACATGGTCAACTGGGTATCCTGCATCAATCTCTACCTCGAACGAGTTCTTTGCGCTGTCTATCGTAACAATCTTTCCCTGAGTAAAACAAAGTGGATCATAATCTACCGAGAAGTTCGAAACTTTTATACCAGTGCAATTAAAAAAACGAAGCGCCTGTTCTTGAGAGTTACAGATAATTTCTGAACCATTTCCGCGTATCTCTACACCTACTAGACCAGTAAAAACATAAGCTCCATTACGAGCATTATCTAGTAAGTACCTACCTTTAGGAATTTCTATAATCTGTTGGCCCGCCTGCCTATCCAGAATAGGCTTCAGTTCTTGCAACTGTTGTCCGTAACAGATAGAAGCTACCATTAATGGCAATAAGAAGAACAAAACTCTTTGCATTTTGCTACCTGGGTTCATACATTTATATTTGTTTAGTCTGGTCTGGACTGGTTCACTACAACAAATAAAAGTAATTTATTTAAATTAAAAAAATAAAATTTAAAAAAGGCCTTCAGTGGATATAAAATCGCTAATTAGCTGAAATCTGTTCTTGACTGGTTTGGTTTGTATGGTCTATTACTTACATTTGTATCTATGATAAACGCTCAGACTGAAAACCTATCTCCAAAAAATGGTCAAGGCAAGATGAAATATCAGCAACTTGCAGACCACATTACCTCTTTGATTGAACTTGACCAACTTCAAATTGGAGATCAGCTACCTTCGCTGAAACAGTTGCAGCAGCGTTTAAAGATGAGCAAAGACACTCTACTTAAGGGTTTAAACGAACTGGTAGAAAAAGGAATTGTAGAGTCTGTTTACCGGAAGGGGTATTACGTAAAGAAAAACACTATCGATCATTCATTCCGTGTTTTTTTACTACTCGACAAAATGAACATCCTGCGCGAGCAGTTTTATCGCACCCTTTTTAATCAACTGAAAAACAAGGCTGATATAGACATCTATTTCCATCACCACAATTACCACGTTTTCGAAAATCTGATCAAAGAGAATTTGGGAGCCTATACCCATTATGTGATTGCTACTTTCTTAAAAGAAAATGTAGCACCGCTCTTGAACCTTATTCCAGATAAAAAGAGAATAATTATCGATTTAAACGAACAAGGCTTAGCGGGCAACTACAGCAGTATCTACCAAGATTATGGCTACGACATTTATCATAGCCTTCACAAGTTAAAGGACGAGCTGAAAAAATACGATCGTCTGATCTTAGTTGCACACCCTGAAGCTGTACATGCTCGGCTGGTTATAGAAGGTTTTTTACGTTATTGTACAGAAATTGAACATCCATACCTTATACAGTCTGAAATTGATGAGAAGACCTTTCAGAAAGGCAATGCCTACGTTACCTTTAGCCGATACGATACCGACGATGTGATGTTGATTAAACTGGCCAGAAAAAAGAAACTGAAGCTGGGTCGAGATGTAGGTTTAATTTCTTATAACGATACCGATGTAAAGGAGGTGCTTGAAGATGGTATTACCGTTATTTCGACAGATTTTGAAGCCATGGGCAAAACAGTTGCACAAGCCATTTTGGAAGAAAAAATCATTACGAAAAGAAATCCTACAAAAGTGATTAAGCGATGTTCGCTTTAGTGGATGAGGTCTGAAATTAGGCAGCTTCTGCTTTCTTTTTTACCGTGTACTTTTTTTTTATAAAGGGAAACCCATATCAGACCTCCTCTTTGTTGAAGCTGATTTTTTATTCGCATTTCAAATGAATTTTATGCTGCATGTGAAACCATCATGACCTTTAAAAAACAAATTATATACTGATGAAAACAAAAAACTACCAAGTTATTTTAACTCACAACATCTAATACAAAATCCCCGATCTGCGCCTTCGACAAAAAAGAATAATATTGGTTATTACCAATAACTAAATGATCAATAAGGTTAAATCCCAATAGTTTAGCTACCCCTGTTAATTCTTTAGTAAGGATAAAATCGGCTTGTGTAGGATTAACATAACCAGATGGGTGATTATGCGCAACAATAAAACTAGAAGCTAAACAGCCATAGGCAAGTGCAAAAATCAATTTCATATCAATTAGTGCTTCGCTCATAGTGCCTGTATGTAAACAGCGCCAACAGATTACCTCTTTTGCTGTATTTAGAAAGAGAACATAGAACTGTTCTTGAATATTGATGAGTTCCTTATCCCATATTGATTTAAAATATGAATAGGCTTCATTACCATTCGTAATTGTAACAGGGTTGATGGCTCTTTTGTAAATGAGTTTAAGTTCGGCTTGAGCAAATTTATTTTTCGTTTGTCGCATTTTAAGTTGCTGTAAAAAGCCCAGGTCGCTGCGACAAACGCCGGAGAACCGATGGTAGGCCGGACTTTCACCGGATCGCCTGGGATATTGTAAATAAAATTATTTGCTAGATTTCTCTAGCGTTTATCGCACTATAAAAGTGCAGCTTTTACTTTCTCTAGTCGGAAGATAACCGGATAATATCGGCTATTGTTTAAGCCTTCTATACAACCAAATTAAAGTAAAAACAACCAACAATCCTGCTACCCATCCCCAATTATAACCTGTGCTTAATTTATTCTTTTTAACAGTTATGACACTTTCATTCATAGTAGTATAATTTGCTTTTGTTGCCGTACTGTCTTTCCTAATTTCTTGTTTAAGATCTAGCTTTTTTTGACTCGTATTCTTGCCTTTTATCAGAATTTTATCGGCTTCACCTTCAAAACCATTCGCTATGCTAAATGCAAACTTTCCTTTAGGATAAAGCAATACTGTAAAATCGTTGTAGCTACTATCAATAAGCACCAATTGGCTTTGTAGGCTTAGCGTATTACGTTGCACTGCAAACTGTAGTTCCTCTTTTTGGCTTAACTTTTTTAGGGTTAATTTGTCTTTTTGTAGGATGTGACATCCTAATAAACTTAATGCTACCAATGCTGTAATTAGGAGTTTAGTTTTCATGATATTTGATTTTAATGCGTCATTGCGAGGTACGAAGCAATCTTAAAGCGGTCGGTTTAACCATAAAGTAAGGAGATTGCTTCGTACCTCGCAATGACGTGCGTACTACCAAACAATCCAACCAACAAACTAACTACCTCACCCAATCCGCAAACTTTGCAATGGTTTTAACATGCCTCCGTTTACGATATACACCATCCCCTTCTCGGCTCCCATCAACATTAGTGTTACCTTCAATGCTAATGATCCAGTTATTTTGCCTCTGCTCTACCAAACCTGCATGGGCAATACGTTTTAATCTTATGGAGTAAATACCCAATACGTCGGCCGGTTTAGGCGAAAGGGTTTGCCTTGCCAAAGGGAATAAAGCAGGCGACCATGCAGTTCTCGGCAACGCAAAACCAGCCTGCCTAAATACCCAGCTTACAAATGCTGCACACCATGGGTTCCCCTTTGGCAAATTGGTTACTTTTAAATAGGCTTCGACTTGTGGGCCATCGTTATTGCCCGTCGCCTCGCGAACACCAATCTGGGAGCTGGCAACTGCAAGAATTCTCTCTCTGAAAGCGTCATTGCGAAGCACGAAGCAATCTCCTTTAAGAATTTGGATTGCAGATTGCTTCGTACCTCGCAATGACGAATTTGATTGCTCTAAAACACCGCTACCAGGCTCAGTACCGCAGCCAATAGCAACAAGGCAAAGGATGCCCAGTAAAATGCGAATTGTTGACATATCGTTAAGGTTTTAAAGTGTGAAACCATCATTTCAATTTTGGGCAATCCCAAGCTTACCCAGGCCTTTTGCAACAGCCACCACGAAAGGGAGCTTAAGCCCATAAAGCATAGGGTGCTTAGTACAACCAGCTGCCAGATGCCCGCATCGAGTAAACCTATTGTCTGGTCGTGTTCCTGTATTTCCCTGCCCAAATAAATGAGGACGAAAGGCGCTGCATATGCTGCTATATTTAGCAGGTTATCTTTTATTTTCGGCCATGCCGATCTTAATGCTAGTGTTGTCATGATTGTATTTTATTTTTAAAGATCCGCTCCATGCTCGATTTTTGTTTGGCCATCTTTTAAATACCCATACAGGGTGCCATCAAAAACAGCGATGCAGCGGATCTGGTAAATAATTAAGAGGTTATGGTAAAGTAACTGAACCTACATACTGAGTTGCCGAAACTTTCAGCCCATCACGTGTAATGCAAAATATCCAGATGTGCAGCACATTGCCAGCATCGGCATCCATATCGATCGTCAACGTATCTTCTGCTCGAGTGGCACTGTCGTTTACTTCGTACAGCTTGCTGGTAGTGTTGTACACCACTGCCATAACCGTATCGTCTGCAAAAGCATTGCGTTTTGGTACGTACGTCCAGTTCAATGTTAGCATACCACCTCCGTCTACCTCTAGGCTAACGTGCTTCAACTGTGGTGTTACACCACCACCTTTGCTTAACTGCATTTTGGGATAAGCTACCGTATAGTCTGGATATTCGCCAAGAATACAGGTTGAAATAAATACCCTTACCGCCGCGTTGTAACCAGTAATCGTGCTCAGTTTCTTATCGCCGAAACCGATGTATAGCACATCCTTGATTGGGCTAAGCTGTGCTGCACTTAATGCGAACTTAGCACGAACCGCAAGTTGTAAATCCGATATCGGTTTCTTGCTCTTCTTCGGCAAACCCCTTAAATAGTCGATACCGCGCCAGCTGCTGCCTACAACGCTACCGAATTTGCCTGAAATGGTACCATTGGCACCTTTGGAATAATTTCCCATGATTTTTAAAATTTGAATTGTGAATAAAACTGTTTGTTCATAATCATTGTATTACCGGTATTGATTATGAAGGCAAACGTATTGCAATGGGCCTACCCACTGAACTTTTGGATCAAAATGGGCCGAATTGATCCAAAATGGTTCAAAATGGGACTCTTAATTTGGAAATGGACCGAGCATTGCTCGGTAATGGGAGATAGCATGCCTACGTTTTATTTACTCAAAAAAGACCATTTTTTTACCCTTTTGGTAAAGCCGAGGTAAAGAATAGGTAAAGCGGAGGTAAAGAATAGGTAAAGAAAAAGTAAGGAAATCCCGAGCAAGTCTTAAGCGAATTCCAAACAAGGAGTAAAAATATTAGATCCTGCCACGTCTTTTGCTTTCGTTGTACTCAGTAAGTAAGTCGTGCTTGTAGTATTTGTGCCCACCGGGCAATCTCATCGGCTTTAACTTACCTTCTTTTACCTTGCGATTATAGGTGGTTCTGCTAATATCAAGGTAGTCTTGCACCTGCAAACGGTTCATCAATTTTTCGTCGGTTTTGGCAAGATGGTATGGAAGTGGATTTACTCCCGTCAATTGAATCCTCATCTCGCAGAAAAATTCCTTTTGGAGTTCTTCCATGCGGTCGAGGATTTCTATGAGGCGATTGTATTCCATTACACCACAAAGGTCTAACGTGATGTGTGAATAACCTATTCATGAAACGAATACTTTTTTCATTTTAATGAATACTTTATTCATAATGTCCCGTTCAAACAGAAAGATTGTCCCGTTCAGGTATTTTTCACACATCAACCTACAGTATAGATCATTAAATGCTTTTTTGCTTTAGTATATTAGATAGATTAATTATTTAAGGTAACATGAAAGATTTTCATTTTGGAGAGAACCTACGGCTAGTCCGTATCACAAAAGACATTAGCCAGAAAGCGATGGCTCACTATCTCGAGATCTCACAACCTACCTACTCGAGGCTGGAGAGTGACCAAAAGGTACCTAACCATGCTATCGTTTCAGGTATGGCCAAAGTACTTGGTGTACAGTTAGCTCAACTGCTGCCACAATCGCGATTAGTGTACAAGGCAAAAGCAATCTTAGATTCGCCTTTTGGCTATATTTATATTATCGTATGCTTTTGTGCACTTTCTCCTGCTGCTTGGGGAATAACCGATGCAGTGTGTGTTATGAATGGCGTATCGGAAGATACAACGGTTATTCTTCGAAGGCTTACTATTCCATTAGTAATTATCGTAATCTGGTACGGGTTAAGTAGAGTTAAAAAGGGCGATAAATATGATTAAAGGGCAAATTAATGTTTAGATTCTTCTCTGAATAGTTGAGACAAGTTATTTCGTTCTGGATGATTGTTATGACTTTTAACAACTGTGGCTACTCTTAATGCTATTTTGTTTAGTGCTGCATTCATAATACTAATGCTATGCTTGCCTTCATTCTTTTTTCTAGTAGTTCTTGAATGGAGTTTCAATTCCACAGGTAGAGCCCACCCCCTCTGCATTCCTGGACAGGCGTAGGGCAATCCTTTCCACATCTAGCTGGTCACTTTTTCTCCTGACCAATCTCATCGATCTTTTGATGTGCGATGGATTTTCCACCAATAGGTTGGAGTTGCAACTGGAGCTGCAAAATTTGAGGTATTCGATTATATTGAGGTCTGGTACAACAAAAAAAGAAGGCATTCCGCACTTGATTACCTAACTCCGGTTCAGGTAGAAAATGTAATGATGAAAATTAAAACAGAAGCTGCCTAAAAGGTCTATACCCATCACTTTTATTACACTGTTGTGTCACATTTTGGCCAAAAATTTCGTTTAAAAAAATGTAATGATGGGTTTGTAAATTCAAAATCAAATCCGTATCATTATACTGATAATCAGGTATTTGCATGGTAAATAATTTTTAAAACATCACCTTAAAAAATATTGATATGATAACTAAAAAAAATATTTTTCACATTCTTATTGGCATAGCTTTTTTCCATCTCACTGCATGTAGCAAAAGCGATGATCCCGAAGCACAGCTTTTGAAAGCAGAAGGGTATATCATTGGATATCATCCCTGTATGGCTAACACCACGATCACTACTAGCTTAGGTAAGGGCAAAGGGTATTTGATAGCGACCACCGAACCAAAACCCGACACGCTGATGGTCTATGGAGTACCCCTGGGCATGTTCGATATACCAGAAGAATGGTTTTCTCATACCGGAGGATATCTTTTTCCTGTAGAAGGTAGACAGCGATTTAAGATACGTTTTACCTATCAGCGCGCTACTGAAAAAGAAACGGGAATATATATCCCCTGCAATGCCATGTATCCTGCGCCTAACATAAAATATTTAAATCCCGAATATATCCTTGTAAAGGCTGAAAAAAATCAGTAGCATTAGTTTATTGTTGTTTCAAATCCCTACCTTATGAAAAAGTCTTCCCCTCTATTGCCAGCACAAGAGTATCGTAAATAATAGTAGCCTGTAGAAAAACCCAAAAAGTACATTCCCCGATAGAGATTCCGGGTCATCACCTGCATGCTGAGCACATATACCTTCTTTAAATGGATAAGCTCCAGAGCGATGAGCAGCTTATCACAACCGAAATGCACAAGGACATAGACTGTCATCTGCAGGGCGAGCACCGGCACCAATAGATAGATTGTCCTAAACCTGTTTTTCAACGCCCAAGGCAAGGTCACATGGGCGTTGAAGTAAAAGAAAAAGATATTGATAGCAAAATGAAGGGGGTCGATGATCGGACTGGCCAAGAGTCCACTAATCAAGCTGGCAAAAACCAGATCGTAGGCAACATATAGGGCCCAAGCAATCACATGCACCTTATTGCCGCCCATCCATTTCCAAATTTTTAAGCTCATAAGTTAGGGTTCTGTCCCGAAAATTAGCCTTTTCGTATCGGAAAAAACCCTATCGGTATAATATCTTTTAAGTGTCTTTCCACTGGCGCTAAGTTTCATAAAAAATCAAACATTATGAAACAGAAAAATGTAAAAATCAGCTCAAACACCTTATTTGTGTACCAATCCACTAACCGTCCAAAGGGTAAGGCAGCAAAAGAGACCGACATAACCACGAATACGACCAATACGACCACCACTTCGCTTACCTGCTAATCTAGCGTTGACCTACTTTTCGCGGGAATGCAACTGTTTTCCCGCTTTAAGCGACCAATCCGACATAAAGGCGGCAAACTGTTCACGAAATGCATTGCCTACCACAATTTTGGTCCCATTGCTCAATTTAACCGTATTGCCATCCACTACCTCGATCTGCCGCTGGTTGATCAAATAGCTGCGGTGTACTTGCAAAAAACCGGGATAGTCGGCCAGTATCTTCACCATTTCCCCAAGGGAGATGTAGGTCATTATTTTTTTGGCCAAGGTATGGATCAGGACATAGTTCCTTTGGCCTTCCACCGCTACAATATCGGCGAAGTTGATCTTGAACACTTGCAGCTCATCTTCCTTGCTCTTGACAAAGAAAAAATCCTTTTTTTTGGAAATATCAGGTAAAAATTCAACTTTTACCGACTGAAATTCCGGAAAAAGCTTGTTGATCGTCAGGATAAACTTGCCCAGCGAAAATGGCTTTAACAGATACCCGTCTGCATTCAGTTCAAAAGCCTCAAAAGCATACTTGGTATGCCCGGTAGTATAGACCATTTTCTTTACCTTCCCCCTGATTTCCTTCCCCAGCTCGATTCCATTGATCTTTGGCATATCTACATCCAAAAAAAGCACGTCGATCGCGCCCAGACTATCGATTTCTCGAAGGGCGATTACCGAATCGGTGTAGGCTTTGACCAAGGTCAACTCGGGAACCGATTCAATGTAGCGCGTCAGCCCCTCCACCGCATGAGCCTCATCATCTATTATAACGCATCTGTGCATATATCTATCATTTGTGCAGGTTAAATATGCACAAAAATGCTGATTTCCCAAAAGATAGCCCGCTCCATACAAGAAATCTCCTTTTTTGTCCCATCGATTAAACCCGACCCAGCTCGTCCTGAAAATAACCTTTTCCGTCCCGAAAATCATGCTTTCGGTATAAAAAAATCACAAATCTGCCGGGCCCTACTTAGATTACTATTCCTATTATCCTTTAAGCCCTACATCTCCTAAAAACCTTTGACGATGACTATCTTTGCAGGAACCATTTTAAAAAATCTCAGAAAATCCAGACGCTACAGCCAAAAGCAATTGGCCGATCAGCTAATCGTGAGCCGGCCGACCTACGAACGGTACGAAAATGACAGCGTTGAAATCCCACTATCCAAACTATGCACGATAGCGCGGTTCTACCAAATCGAACCGCTAGAACTCATCGGTCTTATGCTGAGCGCCGATAGTATGGTTCGAATGAACCGCAACAGGCTCAATGCTCACTTGCCGCACCGCAAAGACCTATACGGATAGGTCTGCAAAACGAGTTGCCGCTGAGCTAATACCCGCATTGTGTCGCGCTCACCTTTCACCACACCCCAATGCCCTATGGTACATTGTTTTATTATCGACGACGATCAGTATGCGATCACTAGCATCACTTCCAATCTCCGCCAGGTAGCGGGAATAGCCATTAGTGGGTGCTTCCTAGACCCCAGAGATGCTGTGAAAGCACTCCAAAGTGGGTTATCGGTTGACCTCATTTTCCTAGACGTGCAGGTGCCGCTTCTATCAGGCATTGATCTGGCTGCTATGGTTCCCTCGCATGTGGCCATCATTTTTACCACTTCCTTTACCCGCCATGCGCATGAGGCATTTGATCTGAATGCGGTCGATTTCCTGATGAAACCCTATTCCTATGAACGTTTCGCTAGAGCGGTCCAGAAAGCCATGGCCTTTATTAAAGAAACCCAACCTACCCCTGCAATCCTCAAAAACGCAAGTGAACCCTCCATCTTTCTCGCCTGTGGAAACGGCTCCCAGTTAAGGCAGGTTCGTTATGCCGATATCACCCATGTCCAGTCGTTAAAAAACTACGTTGCGATCCATTTCCTTACCGACAAGATCATCAGCTATATCAGCATGAAGGAAATTTCCCAGCAGCTGCCCAATGATCTATTCGTCCGGATCCACTGCAGCTACCTGGTCAATTTGGCCCACATCGAACTCGCCGATGCCCATGGTATTATGCTATCAATCGGGATCAGGCTCCCCATTGGGGATTCCCATATGCGGGGGTTCAAGGAAATGATCAAAGACCGACTACTTAAATCTTCCCGGCAGTAAGGAGCAGGTTAGTGGACGTATCCTATGATGTACTCATCCTATTTGTTGATTGCGAAGGTAAGTATTAGACGAGATAAATCGCCAAGTTCTGCTTTTCGTTGTCCGACTCCCAATACTGATGCCATATAATGGTCCAATCTACCCGATCTCTGGGACTGCGACTACAAAATGATCCGTTTGAACATTGCTATCGACAACATTGGTAATTACCACTGCATAGCCTTGCTTATGGAAAACTGGGCATTAACCTTTATGATCAGCAGGTATGATCAGGACTCTATCATGAACATAAATTATAGATCATCCACCTCAATGTCGTTAGCATCATTTCACTACCATCTACTACTTCTTCCCGAGCATGCAACCCTAAAACAAAATTCCAAAAAAAAACACTTCAGCACGCTATTTAATCTACCAAAGATCCAAGCCTTACCCAAAGTCCCAACATCAAAACTGCAAATGCTCTATTTTTTTACATTCCATCGTTTTGCTCGATAATTCATTAATTTTATTACATGATGATTTTGATCGACGCCTGGTAAATCAATATAATGTATCAGATAATGTATCAGATTAACCGGAGACTCAATGATGTTTAGAAATTTACCTTGATAAAAACTATGATTAAAATAACTATATCTGACACAACTCAAAGTCACAGCATCCAACACTTATCTAGGCCATGGGCGTCCGCTAAATTAACAGTATCCCCATTTTATCCATTAATCTCAAAAACTCTCGAATGTTAAATTTATCACTGACGAAGCATGATAATGCAATTGCCGTGTCAGCTGCTTTGATCCAGACATTAAAAATTAAGGTAAGTAGCTTTACATTAAAAAAAACATTGACGTCCCACCCAGAATACCCCAGCCTGTTAGCGATAAGCGATAGTTTAAATGCATGGAATGTGCCCCACACTAATGTGAAGATCCAAAAACTAACTTATAAAGATTCAGTTTTAAAATTTCCGTTTATTGCCCATTTAAACGCTAAAGAATTTATTTTAGTTCATTCCATTATGGGTTCTACGGTCACTTTTAGCAATGAAGAACGAAAGGAAGCAAAGATGGACGAGGACGTATTTCTACATCTATGGGATGGGATTGTACTGTATGCTGAGAAAGGTGAGGCAAGCGGAGAAGCAGATTTCAAACGGGCAAGACTAGAAGGGTGGCTAGTAAAGGCACGCATCCCCTTTTTAATTATGATAATTTTAGGCTGCTTTTTTAGTGTAGTAAATTACAGCATTCCAACATGGTATTATTTTGTTTTACTAGCATTAAAGTTGTCCGGTATTAGTTTAACTGTGTTGTTGCTAGCGCACAGTGTTGACGCTAACAATCCGTTTATACAAAACCTATGTAGCTTAGGAAAAAAAAACAACTGTAATGCAGTACTAAAATCAGATGCGGCTAAAGTCACAACTTGGTTAAGTTGGAGTGAGGTGGGATTCTTTTATTATGCTGGAGGTTTCTTGTCCTTGCTGTTTGCCCCTACCTCTTTACCATTATTGGCTTTTTTAAACTTATTTGCACTTCCTTACACACTTTATTCAATTCATTATCAGTTCAAACAAAAAAATTGGTGTATCTTATGTTGTACGGTACAAGTCTTACTTTGTCTGGAAGCGCTAGCTTTTACTTTCCAAAGTCAATATGGTTTAAACCTTTCACTTGTTAGCCCAATCTTGGTAATTTTTGCCTTTTTACTTCCGATTGCAACATGGTCTGTTCTGCGCCCGCTTCTATTAAAAGCTGAACAAGCAGTGCCCATGACCAAGCAACTTAAAAAATTTAAGTATAATAGCGAATTATTTCAGCAAATGTTAACAGCTCAAGCTCGTTATATTGTAACAGATGAGTTAAGACCTATTGTCCTAGGAAATCTAGAGTCAGAAACCACCATCACCATGGTGAGTAATCCTTTTTGTGGACCATGCGGTACTGCACATCGTGCCATAGAAGAATGGCTTAACGAAAGCAACGATTTTAAATTACAGATCGTATTCACTACCGTAAACCGCGATAATGATGAACGAACGAAAGTTGCTCGGCATTTGACGGCTTTAAATATACATCAGGATAAAAGGGTTGTAGAAAAGGCTTTAAATGACTGGTATTCTCAGACTAATAAAAAATATGAGGTCTGGGCAGAAAGTTACCCTATAAGTTTTAATGGAGAAATTAGCATTGCAATCGAAAAACAACAAAGGTGGTGCGAACTGGCAGAGATTGAATTCACACCGACTATTTTAGTAAATGGATATAAATTACCCGAATTATATAGATTGGAAGATCTCAAATATTTGATCAATTAGTTCTACAAGACTCACTTATTAACAGATATTTTGATGAAGGCAAAGCTGGAAAAGATACTATTCACGGAAAGAAATACTAGAAAATTGAAAACCTAAGAATTAAAGAGGCAAGTGTTAAACTTATAACGATAGGAACCTCTCTAAAACTGAAAAAACAATTGAAACAAAATATTACAGAAATAACATGATAATGCAATTAATCCAAATGTTCACCTAAATCAAAAGACAGGCAAACACTACTTGTTAAAAAAAGTACAGTCGCCCAAGGGGCGACCGACTTAGGTAACCGTTCACAGAGCCGTGAACACTGTCCACCAAAGTGGCACACTAATTAACTTAATACAAAATTAAACTTTTTTCTGTTTTTTGAATGTAATAAAACAGCTAAACGATGAAAAATTTAAATTTAGAAGTTTCCGCCTTCACCCAAGGCGAAGTGTTAACCAGAAGTGAATTGAAAAATGTTTTAGGTGGAAGTGAGCCTATAGGAGTTGGAAGATGTAGTTCTGGATCATGTACAATCGATGTTAGTGGTCATGGCTCCCAGCCTGGAGTATGTGAAACAAACTCACAAGATAAGTGTGTTTGTAGAGCGCTTGACTATCCATCTAGTGCATTGGATAATAATTGCGTAAAATAATTATTATATTTAAGTAAAGGCGAACTGCCTTTACTTAAATTTAAAAAACATAAAATGAGCAGTGTATCAACGTCAACCTTAATTTTTCTGATCCTTATATGTTCCTATTTTACCGGATCATCCCAATACACTTATAAAATGATAGGTAAGGTCCCCTCAATATATAATGATAAAGTAATTTATTTAAAAATACGGGATCATTACTCATCTAACAAATATGAAAAAACCGATTCTGTAATCATCAAAAATAACCTATTCTTTTTTGATGGAGTAATTAAAAAAGAATGTGAATTGGCATATTTAAGCATAAAAGATAATTCTGCTAAACTCTATTTACAAATTTTAGTGGATAGTGGTGAAAATATTGTTACCATACTAAAGGTAATGGGAGAGGACTATTATCAAAATAAACTCCACAATCTAAAAATAGCTTCATCTCCAAGTAATGACCTATTTTTAAAAAAAGACAGTCTGGAAAATAAATTTCGTCAGTCGTATGGTGTTCCAGATGCGGCCAATGGTACAGTCATTCAATTGTCTACTGACAGAAAAACGGAACTTGAACATCTGAAACTTGAATTGATTAAACAAAACTTCGATAATTTCTATAGCTTAATTTACCTTAGGGATTTCTTAAACTTTAATGGGAAAGAATTTATGGTATTGGATGCCTATCAAGTACTTGGGCAGCACTTAAAAAATTCGGAGTTAGGTATCGATTTGAAGAACGAACTAACTAGCAGGATTAAAAGTATTAATAAAGTAAAAATCGGGAGTACTGTACCTGAGTTTTCCGTTTCGACTTTTGAGGGGAATAATTTCAAGAATAATGATTTAGATGGCTCACCTTACCTTATAGTTTTTTCAGCAACTTGGTGTATCCCCTGCCAGGAGCAGTTACCTACATTAATCAATTTTTACAATCGATATAAAGACAAAGGCTTAAAAGTTGTTTATTTTAATTTGGACACCAATGTTAGGATTTGGAAAGAACACATCAAAAAAAATAATCTTAGTTGGATTAATGTTTCAGAAAGAACAAAGTTCAAGGATAGTGACATCGCTAAACAATTTCATATTTATGCAATTCCAAGTAGCTTCCTAATCGATAGGAAAGGAAAGATTAAGTATAACTCAGACACCATGGATGTTGAAATGAATGAACTTGAAAACTATATCAAACAGGTGTTATAAATTAATAATCTTCATACAGTCAACCTTCGAGGATGTATGAAGTTTAGGTCTTTATGATTTTAAACACGTTCAGTCCTTGCCCGCAGACTGCATTTGTAATCTTCAATGCTCAAGTAAATCATTAATGGCTAAAAACTACCTGTTGTTGAGGAATAATACTTAGAATGTGTAATCGAGTGCTTAAAATATCACCAATTAAATTTTAACTTACTAAAGAATAGCTAACGATGGACAAGAGAGTAGTATAATTCAATAAACCTAACAACCATAAAATTTACGATTTGAAAAGATTTCCACATTATAAACAACCGGATCAAATGGACTGTGGTCCCATGTGCTTGCGTATGATTGCGAAATATTATGGCTGTAACTATAGCCTACAACGCTTACGCGAAATTAGTGGGATCAATCGCGAGGGTGTTTCTTTATTGGGCATTAGCGAAGCTGCTGAAAAATAGGCTTCCGCACCCTAGGGAGCAGGCTAGCCATCGAACAATTGAGCGAGCTCGAACTGCCTGCCATTTTACACTGGAACCAAAACCACTTTGTGGTACTCTATAAAATAAAAAGAGGCAACTATTTCATTGCAGACCCTGGAAAAGGGTTGATTGAATTCACTTTAGCCGAATTGAAGCAACGCTGGCTAAGTTCCGAGGATTTTGGTATCGCCTTAATTTTATCGCCGACCCCAGCGCTTTATGCACAAGAAGGCAGTACTGTGTATTTCGGTGAAAGTGGTTCTTCCCCACTTTTGGTGGCCACTTAGTTTATCAATCGTTCTATTTTTGCGGATAAATGAACCTTACCGCTATATTATTCCGTTCCCCCGATGTATTCAAAGTTATTTCAGTGGACAACCAGACCGATCAGATATGTATCTATGTACAGACCAAGCAGGAAAAGCCAGCCTGTCCGAACTGCTGCGAACCGTCCACCAAGCTGCACAGCTACTACACGCGCAGGTTCAACGATCTTCCTGCATTTGGAAAGTCATGTAGTATCTACCTGAAAACACGCAAATACCGATGCCTGACCGATGAGTGCCCTCTCAAGATTTTTACAGAAAGATATGAAGACCACTTCGACAGCTACAGACGAAACACAAAACGTCTGGAAGGCAAGCTCTTCGGCACGGCAATCGAACTTGGAGGAAGACCTGCCGAGCGCATATGCCGCCAGTTTTCCATGCCGGTGAACGATACCACTTTGCTCAGGCTCATAGCAAGAGCACAACTTCCCCATATAGATACCTTTACTGCCATAGGCGTGGATGACTGGGCCTACAAGAAACGGGAAAGGTACGGCAGCATCCTTGTGGATTTGACAACAAGGAAAATAGTTGACCTGTTACCCGATCGGGAAGAGAAGACCGTAGTGGATTGGTTGCGCAGGCAGCCCAATCTTGAGGTAGTGACCAGGGACCGCTACGGCAACTACGTGCGAGGTGCCACTCGTGGTGCCCCACAGGCAATACAGGTTACCGATCGCTGGCATCTACTCAAAAACCTTGGCGAAGCCCTTACCAGGATGATGACAAGGGAATATTCCAGATTAAACCGGACATTGCTACCCGAGATCGACGAATCCCCTATCGAAATTCCCGTGGCATTGCCCGTTAAAGCACCGGAGGCTGCGATAAAGGGCGTACTGAAACGGCGTTTTGACGAGATGAAGAAGTTACAGACCGAAGGTCTGTCCGCAAACAAGATTTCGGCCCAATTGCACATGAGCAGAAGTACAGTCAGGAAATACCTGCAGACCGATAGCCTTACACGCAAATCCTACGGTACCGAGAGGATGACGGAGAACCATTTCGATTATATCAGAAAGCGGCTTCAGGAAGATCCCAGCTTATATCTGAAAACATTATGGACGGAACTCAGGAGCCTTGGGTATAATGGTGGATATAGCACGCTTTCCGAGGCTATGGCCTATTATGGTATCCGGATCGGAAAGAAAGTGCGTGAACCCGGATCACCTCGGCAGTCAGGTTCATTCTTTAAGCCGTCCAGCACATCGATGATATTCCTAAAGCCTGAAAGCAAGCTTAATGCCGGTGAAAAACATCTTTTGGATAAGGTATGCGGGATATCATCAGAACTCAAGCAAGCCCTATCATTGACAAGGACTTTCCGAAGTATCATGGAAAACAAAAACGGGGATCAGCTCGGCACATGGATCGAAAACGTAAAAAGTGCGGGCATAAGCGAAATCAATACGTTTGCAAATGGACTTTTGAAGGATTACCGGTCCATAGAAAATGCACTAACACTTCCTTGGAGCAATGGCCCGGTAGAAGGCAATGTAAATAAACTAAAGACCATCAAACGACAGATGTACGGTAGAGCTAGTTTTGATCTGCTCAGAAAAAGATTGGTCTTGAAACCTACATAACCACCAAAAGTGGGGAAGAACCAGTTTCAGCGAAATCTCCACCTTAAGGGCAGTACCCATAAATAAGTTGATAAGAAATAAAAACCTGAATTAATGAGGCATCCAACAGCAAAGAAATGAGGTCGAAAATAGGATAAAGCTTATGAAAGCGATAATCAAAATCGAGATGTGATTTCCTGCAACTAACAAGGAATTAACAATTATTTAATATAAAATTGTTAATGAGGATTTTAACCACTATTTTAGAGTTATCAAGAATAAAAGTTATTTAAATTAAACTACCAATCCAAACCTCACAAAATCAACTTTGAGTTGGTTTGGACGCTCTTAATCAAACCAAATGAGTACTAATCCAGGAAAGCTAAGAACTTATACATTTCAGTTAGAAAGACCCATTCCAAATACGAATAAGACATGCGAAAACTTTCATCAATATATACGCGAAGAAATAACGGGTAGCCGAAGACTACTTAATTTCGAGACTATCACTGATCAAAATAATTGTATTGTTAAAATTAGAATTAGATGTTACAGCACCGGGCGAAAAGGCCCGAACAAGTTCAGATGTAATCTTATTCTGAAATTTCCCGATTCCGAGATCATCGAAATGAGATTTGTTAGACATTATACGGAACCCAATTAAAAAGTATGATTAGAAGGATTAGAGCCAGTGAGCAAGAATTACTCAAACAATTGTGTGAAAGTGATAAGCATTGGCGTCAGTACTTTAATCAACATGAAAATTGGACTAAAGTTGCGTTAGCGGATGCGCATGATAAAAACAGAGTAGTTTATGGTGCTTTTGAACCAAAAACTACGGAAGGAGATAACGTTTCAAACGAGCTTATAGGTTGTTTATTTCTTAAACATTCCAAATTTGACTCATCAATTGAATTTAAGAACCTAATTCTTCCCGCCTATAATTTTGAAGATAACTTAGACGTAAAAAAAACAGCGCGGAAGCTAATTGAGAGCGCTATAAGATTTTGCGAGGTTAGAAACATCCATAAAATAGAGGTTGAACTACCACAAAAAGAGCACAATTTAATTTCGATATTCCTTAGTTTTAATTTTAAGATTATAACCGTTAGAGAGCGTTATAATCTAGGGAATTCTGTTTGCACGATGGAAAGGTTCGTCGGAGAAAAATTCTATGGTGATCCATTTGACATACATAAATTAGCCCAATGGTTCCTTAAGTCATATATTGCGGCAGACACCAATTCCACATCAATTGAAGGTGATTTTAGCCGGATTTCTTTTACGTGTAAACCAGTCACATCAGCATTCTCAACTATTGGATCAGTCGGAAATGATAAACTACCAAAAGGCGAGTTGTGGATATTTTCCGATGAGAACCATGTTGAAGACGATGTAACCGATGAAGACCAGTGTGATTATGACGATCCAGAGGTTTTTTTCGATTATGACGACTCAATAGACGATGATTTCAATGAAAAAGATATTGACTATATTGTAAATAATTCAAAGAGGTCTAACCTAACCCTTTTATTAACTACCCTACCATTATCGAATACTAGTAAAGAAAAGCTTGAGATTGAAGGTATCATTCACTTTGACAAAAATGAACTTCTTGAGATAACGGGTGGAGAAAAATCATCTCTTAACATTCCAACACGTAAGCAAAATTTGGGGGGAGTTATAACTGTACTTGAGCAAGAACAAATTCTTGAGTATGCTCAAATGAAAAGTCTTACTTACTATCTTCTTAGTGGATTACATAGTGGACTTGATTTCCCAGATGAAGGAGAGCAGATGATTTTGGCAATATACTGTGCCAAGTGGAAAGATAAGAACGCGGGAATCGTGGGATTTGGAATTATAAAAAATGTAAAAAGGGCACCTTTTAGCAAGATCTTAAAGGGTAATTTACCGCCTGATAGTGCATTAAGCAAGGAGGATTTGGCTTTTTATCAGACTTTTAGTACGGATGAGCATATAGCCGCTGTTTCATTATCGCAGCTTACATTATTTGAAAAACCTCTTCCTATAATTGGCGGAGAATGGGCAGCCCCTGTAGAAAGAGATTATTTATACAATCAGATTATCACAAATGGTTGTAATTCAGCATATCTGGATTCAAAGTCAAAAAAGAATATTCTTAAAATAGCTGAAAAGAAGGGATTTCAGATGAGAGACAATCCTGTGAATGTCAAATTGAAAAAACAGAAGAAATTTAGGATAGGAATATCATTTCCAGGAGAGCATAGGGATTATGTAGAAAAAGTTGCGAAAATATTGACAGCTGAACTTGGAGAAGGCTCGGTATTTTACGACAACGATTATCAGTCAGATCTTGGTGTAGAAGACTTAGACATCTTCATTGGGCAAATTTTCGAGGAAAATTGTGAACTTATCGTCACATTTTTTTCTCAGCATTATCTAAAAAAACGTTGGTGCAAAATTGAATGGAAGTATATCAGAAGTGCCATAACTAAATCCGAAGACAAAAGCGTCCTGAGAGCATTTTTCTTCGAGAAAGTAGATATTCCAGGTCGCGTGGAAAATGATGGATATGAAATGATCGATAACAAAACACCGAGAAGTGTGGCAAATTCTATTTTAAAAACATTATTAAACCCTCTGAAACTTGACAAATTATGATAAGAAAAGACCAGGCATTAGAAATAAAAACCAAGCACTTAGAATTTATCCTGCAGATCATCAACAGAATGGGCAATAACTCATTTTTGCTGAAAGGCTGGGCTATCACCCTTAATGCAGCAATTATCGGTCTTGTAATAAAGGATCACGTAAACTATGGATGGGCAATTGGTCTAGTTTCAGGCTATTTGTTTTGGTTAATTGATTCCTATTTCTTAAGCGTTGAACGAAAGTATAGGAGCCTATACGATGCGGTTCGCGAGAATACAATCAAAGATTTGAAGTTCAGTTTAGATGTCACAAATTTTAAAGAGACAAAACATTCAATCTTTGGGTGTTTTGTCTCTTTAAATCTATTGATGTTTTATGGCACAATCGCAATAATCAACATTGGTTTAAAGATGATTGCAAATTAAGTATTTGTCATCATCCCCAACCTACAATCCGTCCTCCTGCTCGATCTTACCCATTATCGCAACCTTCATCTCATCCAAGAACTTAGTCTGGGACAGCCTTTTTCTCGAGCGTATCGCATTAAACCGCTTTGCCGGCATCCCATATTCACCGATAGCCTTGCCTCCAGCCAGCGAAAGATCTGGGCCACCCCAGCAGAACCGTTGTTCAGCTGCCTGGTCAAATACAGCCCGTAAGCCAGTTCGGCTAAATTCACCGAATCCCCCGTCCAGCGCAGTTCAGCGGTGTCCTCTCCCAGATCCGAGATTGGCTTATCTCTCGAACCACTTAAAAAAGCATATTTCTCTAAAATCCATTCTTTTAAACTTTCCAGTGCCCTGAACCGGGCAAACAGGTAATCGCAAGGCGTAGAGAACTCGGGATCAAGATCTACTGTTCCAGGAAGTAGTACGCTCGAAGAAGAACTGCCACGCAAGAAATACAAGGAATCCAGCTCACTCCCATCCAGCTTATAATATTCATACTGGATCGCATACTGCCGAAAAAATCGATCAATATATCCCAGTTCCTGCTCCAGATAGAACTTCTGCGAAGTCGCATCCCGGTATGGAAAAGCAATTTCCAGTTGATAAAATTCCTGTGCATACACCTGGTGCTGATAGAACCGCGGCTTGACCTGCTTAAAAAAATAGATTTCCGTAGCCTCATCACCAAAACCGTGCTCTAGCACAAATGCCCGTAGCCTAGAAAGACTGCCTCGCACCAATACCATCGACTGCTTGATCTTCTCCATGGGATCTGTCACTTGCGTATTAATCTCTGACATTCCTTTTTCCAGCTGCCGTAGCAGCTCCTCGCTCAATTTTCTAATCATAAGAATTGAATAAATGTGAAAAGAGCACATTAATTGACAAGTCAAAGTTCAGTGGATTGTGGCGCCAAGCATGTGGCTGGAAGCACAATCGAAAAAAAGTTACCCAGGCCCCAACCGCGCGCGATTAAACAAAAAGCGAATTAGAAACTGTGATTTCAATTACAAACTTGAAAAATGGTCCGAGCAAATGGGAAAAAAGAAAGAGGTCTTTCTAAATCATGTAGTACTTGGAATTGACATTCTGTTGTATTATATTTATAAATACATCTAAATCAACAGCTTAAAATGAAAACACTCTCTACACTCTTGCTATGCATTTGCGTAACGGCCGCATATGCTCAAACTACCGAAATAATTATAGAAAATAAATCAACAGCCGGCGTCGTCTTGCCCAAACGCATTAATAAAACAGTCAAAAATGAAAATACCTACAACATAAAGTTAACGAAGGTAAATTCTGCCAATATCATCTTGAAAGTTCAAGCTAAATCTATGGAACTGTACACCGCATTTCCGGACCTACTCAAACCCGTACTACCAGGAGTTGCTGGCAGCATCCCAAAATTCGATAGCAATAAATGGAGTTCCTTGGAAAGTTTCGATTATGACGAAGAACTAAGAAACCTGAACACTGTACTGGCTAGGCTGAAGCCGATCAAAACCGAAGCGGACAAACTATATAAAGCAACACCATATACACCCAACACATCGACTGCCGATGCTGCATTTGCCGAAGTGAAGAAGCTATACGCTGCAGCCAACCTTACGGATCTGAATACTGATATATTGTCGGACATCCAATTTTTGAATTCCTTTCGCGATGTCGTCGAAGGCATTATTAAAAACCAATCAGAGATCAATCCAAAATTCATAAAATTTTACGCAAGCCTTGTAGCGATTGCAAACGAACTGAAAAAAGTCGACTATTATTCGCTTTTTGAATACATCCAAAAATCGCAAAGCGCAAAAGATTATGTGCTATCCAAACCCTTTACTCCCACAAAGGACTTGATGGAACTTAAATTCCTCATCATCGACACCTACAAGAAGGATACGCTTGTCAATGACATGCGAACCCTGTATTCCAACGGGGGTGGTATTGGACTTAGCTTCTCCACCGGTTTCTTTTACACCGAAATGCTTGGAGACCAACCCTACTACCTAGTCAAACAGCCCGATAACACCATGCTGATCCAAAAAGACCGCAGAACCGTATCTGATGTCTCGATCGGCGCCATGGGACATATATACTTTAAGCCGACAAGCAATTTCCGTATCGGCCCCTCTATCGGCCTGTCACTTTCTCCCTTTGATGGAAAGACACGCTATCTACTCGGTGGCTCGATGCTTTTTGGTAACGAAAAAATGTTCGGCATCAATATCGGAAGTGCCTGGGCAAAGATCAAACAAGTTTCTGCATTAGCAACTGGCAAAGAACCAGCATTATATCTACCGGCAGGAACATCAACTGTACCTACATTCGATAAGATCCAGAATACGTGGTTCATCGGACTGACTTACAATATAATATCAACCAGAAAATAAAAAAATAAAAACTGGATGAATAATGAAACCGACTGGCACCAGAGCAGACTTGACCCTAAAAACCGCCCGCCAAAAAATGAACATCAATTATGAAAATAGCTGGCCTGATGACGTACTTGAATTTCTTGCAGATAACTTTGACCTCTTTCTTCAATATGAGCTTCATCTTAAAAATGAGCGTAACAATTATCATTATGCAGATCATAGTCGGTCTAAAAACCAACTCCGTGAAATCCTCAACAACCATAAAATAATAGGTTTTCACTGCACACGTTTATTACAAGCGGAAATAGATTGTATTCGATTATATGGCTTAACACTTCAGAATAATCAAAATATGTTTAAAAGAATTAGAATGCTAAAAATAATGGGCGAATTTAACTCTGCAGAGATTGAAAGCCTTGCAGGTATAAGTTACTACAATAAGTTTAGATCGCCAAAGCTACATTTTTGTTTCAGCCAGCTTAAAAATGAAGGTGAACAGGGTATCGGTAATTTCTTTAAATATTGGGGAGGAGAAGCACTAAGAGATAAACTGGCGATGGATATGACAATCATTGAAAAACTGAAAAATGTTGGTATACCGTGTATTATCGAAGCCAGCCTACCCATTAACAACTTATATTTTTTGCGTTCCCTCGAAGAAACAGTAGCTAAGACATATATTATAAATTGCCATTTTGAGACCAATGAAATCATCGATCTGGAAGGATGGCAAACTGAAGAAGTGGCTGCTGAGGAAATTGTTAATATTCACGAATTTCCCGAACCAAGCTTCCTCAAGCTTACTGAGTGTAACACATGGGATGAAAAACTGTAAGAAATTGATTGTCAAAAGTTAAACATTCTCAGTTCCAATAACAGTGTGCTGCGTTTTCATAATTTTCTCCCTCTTTTTGCTCACCCTTTTGTACCCCTTTTTTGCACGTGTAGTTCAAAAGGAATTAAAAGGCGTTAAAATGAATATAAACAGTTGAAAAACAATGTGTTAATTCAATTCGACCGACAAGTATAGGAAGAAATAAAAGAGTGGCAGGATTACCTTCGCTACGCTCGGTGATCCTGAAAAGGGGGGCGATTCAAACTCAAGCCTTCATCCCGATTACATCGGTCTTGCTTTATTGTTTCATTTCGCACCTTAAGCAAAGCTTGGTGCTGCATGAAAACAACAAAGCCTCTTCTGCTACGCAGAAGAGGCTTAAAATTCGTCGGGGTGGCAGGATTCGAACCTACGACCTCCTGCTCCCAAAGCAGGCGCGATACCGGGCTACGCTACACCCCGAACTGGTATCGATCTTTTAAATGCTATAAAACCTTTCAATTTTATAAACAGCGGAGGAAGAGGGATTCGAACCCTCGGTACCGTTGCCAGTACGACAGTTTAGCAAACTGTTCCTTTCGGCCACTCAGGCATCCCTCCAATTCTCGAAATATCCCTTTCGAGGTTGCAAATATAGCAATTCAATCATGTTTGCAAAAAAAAATTACGTAGTTTGTAAATAATCTATTCGAACATGATAAATACTCATTAGCATCGTCTTGAATATCAGCTTTATAGTTTCTAAATCTTTTAATGTCAAATCGCAATTATCTAACTGATCTTGCTCCAATTTATAGTTAATTATCCTTTCAACCAGGTCATTTATGTTTTGAGCATCCGGATTCTTTAAACTTCTTGATGCCGCTTCCACCGAATCGGCCAGCATTAACACCCCTGTTTCTTTCGAAAATGGAATAGGCCCAGGATAACGGAAAATATTCTCATCGACAAATTTCTCTGGCGAATTTTTTAAAAACGATTGATAAAAATAATCCACCCGCGTATTACCATGATGTGTTCTAATAAAATCGATTACATTCTCTGGCAACTTGTTTTTACGTGTAATTTCAATCCCTTTATGCACATGTTTAATAATTATTTGTGCACTTTGCTCGTATGGCAGTTTATCGTGTGGACTAACGGCCGTATTTTGATTCTCTATAAAATATTGTGGGTTTTCCATTTTCCCAATATCATGGTATAATGCCCCAGCTCTAACCAAAAGCGAATTACCCCCTATCTTAAAAATAGCAGCCTCGGCCAAGTTTGCTACCTGCAACGAATGCTGAAATGTTCCAGGCGCCTTAAAAGCCAACTCTCGCAATAGCTTATTATTCGTATTCGTTAACTCAATTAAAGCCACATCAGAAGTAATTCCGAATACACGCTCAAATGCATAAATCAACGGGTAAGCCAATAAAGAAAGTAAAACACTAAAAATAAATGGTAAAAAATTAATCCATTCTATCTGATTAAAAGAACCTTCACGCAAAAGCGCAATCCCCACAAACGAAATAAAATAAGCTGCAAGTATAAATGATGCTGAAATTAACAACTGTTCCCTTTTAATTAAATTCTTAATGCTATAAATTGCTACCATACCCGCTGTAGTTTGAAAAAACACAAATTCGAAGCTATTGGGCACAAAAAAACCAGCAATCAAAACCACTAGCAGGTGCAAATAAAGCGCTAATCGTGTATCAAATAATATCCTAATAATAATGGGTACAATACAAAAAGGAATGTAATAAAGACTGGGTAAGTTTACTTTAATAGCCCAGGTTAAGGCCAGCAACATAAAAGTAATCACCAATAAAAGCAAAGATAATTGCCTATTGTCAGCGAAAATATCTTTCCTAAACAAGAACAGGAACACCATTAATAACATAATGATAAAGCCTACGATAAGAACCTGTCCAAGAAAAACAAGTCGGTTATCCCCTATTGTTTTTGTTTGAGCTTCGTAGGTTTCTTTAAACGATAGTAGTTTTTGATACACCTCGTCATCAATCACCATACCTTTTGCTACAATTAACTCATCTTTTTGTACCATACCCTTTGTAGTAGAAAGGCTATTTACTGTACTTCTTTGAACAATTGAGGTTAAATTTTCATCAAACAAAAGATTGGGCTTTAAGTGACTTTCGGCCAAATCTATTACCGCATCTCGTATAGCCAGATTGGTAGACTTAAAATTAGTTTTAAAATAATCGATTGCACTTTCAGTTGTAAAAACATCTTGCGAATTGCTCTTCGTAGATATATTCGCATTTAGTAATGAAAAATCAAAATACTTCCCGTCTTTTTGATGCTTCGGCACAATACCGATTATTCCTTTTTTATAAACGGTTACCAACATAGCCAGTGCTCGCTGTTTGGTTACCTCCTTTTCTGTTTCAACTAATGCATTTGATTTCCATTTCACATCAAATTCATTGATAAAAGCCTCACTTTGGCCTTCAAAAACATCACCATTGTATTTGTAAATTGGCAATACATTATCTAATGCTTCGTCTCTATCGTTTGTTAATTGAGGAGTAGTTTTTAAGATCGCAAAACTGAAAGGAGAAATCAAATCTTTATTTAACCAAGTTTTTCCCTTTTCAAATTCGTACCTAAATCGTGGTTGCTTAGGCAAATAAAGTGTAATACCTAATACGCAGATCACCATCATTACATACTTAATGTTTGATGAATACTTACGATAAAGAACTTTAGGATTTTTTCTGATTTTGGCCAAAACGATAGAATTTGATTACCCAAAAATAAGATTATTTTTTCACATACCACTAAACAACTAACCAGTTAAACAAATAACCAATTAACCAAACAATAAATTTGTTTTTATTAAAAATTATAGGTTACTTTATGATATCAAATCAATATCAATTATGTATCAAGAAAAAATTATAAAACCAGCATCTGGTTATTTAGCCGCATTAGTATTTTTTGTACTATTGGGCATTTCTGTTCTTTGTTTTGCTTTCGAGAACTTCGCCATAGGCGGCATTATCTTAACTTTTGATTTTATATTGGTGATGCCAGGGCTAATCATCGTAAATCCAAACGAATCAAAGGTGCTTACCTTATTCGGGCAATATGTTGGCACCGTTAAATCGGATGGTTTCTTTTGGGTTAATCCATTTACTACCAAAAGCAAATTATCATTAAGAGCGAGGAATTTAAATGGCCAACAATTAAAAGTAAACGATAAAATGGGTAACCCTATCGAAATTGCGGCGGTTATTGTTTGGCAAGTAAACGAAACAGCAAAAGCTACTTTCGCAGTAGAAAATTATCTTCAATACGTTAATATACAAAGTGAAGCTGCAGTTAGGCATTTAGCGAATAGCTTTGCATACGATCATATGGAAGATGAAAGTGCAGAAATCACCTTAAAAGATGGAGCCGAAAAAGTAAGTATACTTTTAGAACACGAATTGAACGAACGCCTTTCTAGGGCAGGCATCGATGTAATTGAAGCCCGTATCTCTCACCTAGCCTATGCACAAGAAATTGCCAGCGCCATGCTTCAGCGCCAACAAGCCACAGCAGTTATTGCTGCCCGAAGACTAATTGTTGAAGGGGCAGTTGGAATGCTAGAAATGGCTTTAGAGAAATTATCGCAAAAAGGAATCGTAGAACTTGATGAAGAACGCAAAGCTGCAATGGTAAGCAACCTTTTAGTGGTTCTTTGTGGAGATAGACATGTGCAACCCGTTGTAAACACAGGCACCTTGTATAACTAATGGAATTTGAAGAAAAACAACAACTCAAACTCTGGTGGTTATATATCCTGTTAGGGCTAGAAACCATTGTGATTGGCTGTATCTTATTTTTAGATAAAGGAGGAATAACTTTTGAAGAATTAAAAGAGACTTTCTTCGCACCCATTTGGGCGCTATTATTGCCATATGCAATTGTTTATTTCGTTACCAAAAATTCGCTCACTGTAAAAATCGATCAATTTGGCATTACGTATCAATATTGGCCATTTACCAAACAAAGAATCCTCTCTTGGGCACATATTGATAAAATTTACCTTCGAAAATACGATGCACTTGGCGAATATGGCGGATGGGGCGTAAAACATCGTCTTTGGCTTAAATTTAATGATAAAGCCTATATTTTTAACGATAACAATATAGGTTTACAATTAGAATTGAGTAGCCATAAAAAACTGCTATTTAGCACCACAAAACCAGAAGAACTTAACCTCTTTTTAATTAATCTAAAACGTACCAATAGCATAGGAGCTATCGAAACCGATGTCAGAGAAAGATAAAAAGGCCTTTGTATTACGAATAAATCCGGCCCTACTGAAAGAAGTAGAACAATGGGCTGCCAATGAGTTTAGAAGTACCAATGGGCAAATTGAATACCTTTTAAATGAGGCGATTAAGGCTAAAAAGAAACCTAAGAAAGGGTAAAAACACCAGTAATCCTATAATCCTAGCAAATCTGCGTATATTTGTCGCACCAAATATTAAAGATAAATATAATGAAAGACGTAGTTATTATAGCTGCCGTTAGAACACCAATTGGTAGTTTTGGTGGATCACTAGCAGGATTTTCGGCCACTCAACTTGGCGGATTCGCCATTAAAGCTGCAGTAGAAAAAGCAGGTATTAAGCCAGAGAGCATTCAAGAAGTATATATGGGTAACGTGTTGTCGGCCAACTTAGGGCAAGCACCTGCAACACAAGCAGCAAAATTTGCTGGTTTACACGACTTACCAACCACTACCATAAACAAAGTTTGTGCATCGGGTACTAAAGCAATTATGCTGGCTGCTCAAAGTATTGCGCTAGGGCAAAACGAAATTGTGGTTGCTGGCGGAATGGAAAGCATGAGTAATGTTCCTTATTATTTAGATAAAGCTAGAAACGGCTATCGCCTAGGGCACGGGCAAATTACAGATGGATTAGTAAAAGACGGCCTTTGGGATGTATATAATGATTACCACATGGGCTCGGCAGCCGAGCTTTGTGCCGAAACCTGCAACATAAGTAGAGAAGCGCAAGATAATTTCGCAATCGAATCGTATAAAAGAGCACAAACAGCTCAGGCAGAAGGCAAGTTTAACGACGAAATAACTTCAATCGAAGTAAAAGATAGAAAAGGAGAAATTACATTAATCAGTACTGATGAAGAACCGCATGCCGTTAAATTTGATAAAATACCTAGCCTAAAACCTGTATTTAAAAAAGACGGAACCGTAACAGCTGCAAATGCATCTACCTTAAATGATGGCGCAGCAGCATTGGTATTAATGAGTGCCGAAAAGGCAAAAGAATTAGGCCTAAAACCCCTAGCTAAAATTTTAGCATACGCTGATGCTCAACAAGCACCAGAATGGTTTACTACTGCCCCCTCAAAAGCTATTCCTTTAGCATTGAGTAGAGCTAACTTAACTGTTGCAGATGTCGATTACTTTGAAATTAACGAAGCATTTTCTGTAGTTTCTTTAGCTAATAATCAAGAATTAAACCTTAGTCCAGCACAAGTGAATGTAAATGGTGGAGCAGTTTCAATGGGCCATCCTCTAGGTGCTTCAGGTGCTCGAATAGTAGTAACCCTGCTTTCAGTTTTAGCGCAAAACAACGGAAAAATTGGTGTTGCAGGGATTTGTAATGGTGGCGGCGGAGCAAGCGCAATAGTTATAGAAAATTTGCGTTAATTGTATATTATAATCAGCATGGTTAAACAATGTATGCTATTAATTGTAATCGTATGTTGTGCATTTAAATTGAGTGCACAGCATACTTACAATTTAAATAATACTCCCCAGTTAAATAAATATCAAGATTCTTTACAGATCTTAAGCGAAGAAACCTTCGCAGCGAAAGAAGATATTTTACGTTTAGAGAAAAACACCGCTTTCATTAAAAAATTTATTACCGCTTTAAAAATTAATGGATCTTTTAATTACGGTTTCGACTCGCTTAAAAGAATTTCCATCCTAAAAGCATCAGATAATTCATTTCGAATTGTAACTTGGTTTGTACCGCTAAACGATGGCACGTACCGTTATTATGGCACCATACAAATGGCAACATCGAACGGTAGTTTAAAACTATTTCCTCTTAACGATGCCACCAGCTCATTAGCCGACCCATTTGCTTTAACCGATCACAAAAATTGGTTAGGCGCGCGCTATTACGAAATTATACCCATGGTAATTAATGGCAAACAACCTTATTTTATTTTATTAGGGTGGAAAGGTAACACGCATAAAACCTCCAAAAAAGTAATCGAGATCATATCATTCGATAAAAATGAACCTGTATTTGGCAAATCAATCTTTGAAACCGCAAAAAATAAACCACTCCAAAACAGAGTGATTTTTGAGTATAGCAAACAAAATGCTATGACGCTAATTTGGGATAAGAAAGTAAACATGATTGTTTTTGATCACTTAGCTCCTTACGAGGCTAAAATGGCAGGGAATTTCGAATTTTATGGTAGCGATTTAAGTTTCGACGCGTTTAAAATCACTTGGGGAAAATTATCACTTTCTGAAAATGTAGAATTAAGAAACGACGCCACGTTAAATGAAGATTTCTACAAATCACCAAAAAAAGCATCTCAGGTTATTATAAATCCAAACCAATAGCAATATTTGCTTCCTTATCTCAATGTACTTATATTGCGAATTGATTTCTTAATTTATGGATACAACAACGTCAGTAAAACACCCTAAAGGTTTAAAATTTCTCTTTTTATCTGAAATGTGGGAACGATTCGGTTATTACCTAATGATCGGTATTTTTACCCTTTACCTCAAAGATGTAAAAGCTGGTTTCGCAATGACAGAGGCAGAATCTGCCGATCTTTATGGAACTTTTATTGCACTTGTTTTTTTAACGCCATTTTTGGGTGGATTAATAGCCGACCGTTATTTAGGATATAGCAAATCGATCATTATTGGTGGCTTAATGATGGGAGTTGGCTATTGTCTCATGGGCATACATAATTTATTAGCATTGTATACCGCCATGACCCTTGTAATTATTGGAAATGGTTTTTTTAAACCCAATATATCTACCCTTCTGGGGAATATTTATTCAACTCCCGAGTTTCAAGACAAAAAAGACGATGGTTACAACATCTTTTATATGGGCATTAATGTGGGTGCATTTATCTGTAATTTTTTTGGCGCCGCATTATACATTTTACTAGGTTGGGAATATGCATTTTTAGCAGCAGGTGTGGGCATGTTTATTGGTGTTCTGGTATTTATAAGCGGACTTAAACACTATCGGGCTTTTGATGTTAAAAAAGGAATGCAGGAAGGCGATATGTCGTTTCTGCGTATTACTATGCTCATCCTTGCCCCTTCTGCAATTGCCGGTATCATTGGGTGGATTTTACCTCAGAAATTACTGGGTCACGCTTTGGTAGGCTCAAACTCTACCGATGCCTTTATATTCGCTTGTATACCAGTTCTTTATTTTTATAGCACATTGTATTTTAAAGCCAATAAAGACGAGAAACGACCAATATCAGCTTTATTAACCATTTTTATGGTGGTGATTTTGTTTTGGGCAGTATTTAAACAAAATGGGACAGCACTTACCACTTGGGCCGACCGTTATACTGATAGAGAAATAAGTAATTCGACCGCAAAAACAGCATTTTCTACCTTAAGTTTTTCTCAGAATGTAACCTATCAAAAAGATAGCATAGCACTTTACGATGATGCCTTCCGCCTACAGAAAAAAGATGGTGTAGTTTTAAAAGAATATAATTATCCTACGTACTTTAAGAATGTAAAGCCCGAAAAATTACCCGCCGAAGGAGGTACAGTAGAACTTTGGGCTACCAATTTAACCCTTTCTATTAATCCTGCTTGGGTAATCATCCTTACCCCTCTTATCGTTGCATTTTTTACTTGGCTAAGGCGACGGAACAAAGAGCCTAGCACTGCTACAAAAATAATTTTTGGCGTATTTGTATCGGCCATTTCGGTACTAGTTATGGTTGCTGCTGTTTACGCCGGTAATAATGGGGCCGAAAAAGTATCCGTACTTTGGTTAATGGGAAGCTATGGTGTAATTACCATCGGAGAATTATTACTTAGTCCGATGGGATTATCTTTAGTATCGAAATTAAGTCCAATAAGAATTACCTCCCTAATGATGGGCGGTTGGTTCTTAGCCACTTCAATAGGAAATAAACTTTCTGGGGTACTATCCACATTGTGGGATACCTATAGCGACAAAACTAATTTCTTTTGGGTTAATTTTGCCTTATTGTTATTTTCGGCCATCATAGGATTTATCCTACTAAAATGGTTAAATGGAATTATGAAAGAAATGGGCATAAAATAGTTACGTCAGAATATAAATAAACTTACTTAATTTGCATACTAAACTAAACACACAAACACTAAACTCAAAACATGGCAAATGAAATTTCCAGTCTAAGTCAAGATCAGGCACTTGACCAGCATCTTGTTGAAAATGATGTCGAAACCTCCAAGATTATTAATCATCCTGTAGGATTGTTCGTACTGTTCTTTACCGAAATGTGGGAACGATTTAGTTACTATGGTATGCGATCCTTACTTGTTTTATTCCTAGTAAGTGAATATACAAAAGGAGGTTGGCAGTGGGAACGACAAAGTGCATTAGACCTTTATGCATGGTACACCGGATTAGTTTATTTAACCCCAATTATAGGTGGATTAATTGCAGATAGGTTAACTGGATATAAAAAAGCAGTTATTTTAGGCGGTATCATCATGACCATGGGGCATGCGGCAATGGCTATGGAAGGATTTAGCACTAATTTCTTCTATGCTGGTTTGTTTCTAATGATAACAGGAAATGGGTTATTCAAGCCAAATATTTCTTCTTTAGTTGGTAAATTGTATCCAGCAATCAGCGATAAAAAGGATTCTGCCTATGCTATTTTTTACATGGGTATTAATTCAGGAGCCTTTTTAGGAATGCTAATGTGTGGATATGTTGGCGAGAAAGTGGGTTGGCACATGGGCTTTGGCTTAGCAGGTATCTTCATGTTCTTTGGTACACTTCAATTTTATTTCGGTCAAAGAATTTTTGGTAAACTTGGAAATAAAGAAGTGCTAACATCAGCAGACCCAAACTCAAAAGTAGTCGAACTTCCTAAAAAAGTAATCAATCAACGTTTAATGGTAATTGGTGTATTCTCTATTTTTACCATTTTCTTTTGGATGGTATTTGAGCAAGCTGGAGGTTCTATGACCATATTTAGTAAGGATTACACCCAACGACTTTTAACCGGTGGTGCAGCAACCACATTTAAATGGGTTGATGGTATGTTAACAATATTCCCTCTGGTTGCGGTAACCGTTGTATTAACTTGGCTAGGCCAAAAAATATTTAAAAAATATCCATTAACGATAATTCTAACAGCAATAAGCTTTGTTATCATTTGGGGTCTTGCAATATGGAAAGTTCAAAAAGAATTTTCTGCCATTAACACCGAGGTTCCAGCATCATGGTTTGGTGTTTTAAATTCATTCTTCATTGTTTCTTTAGCTCCATTTTTCTCTAAACTTTGGGAAACGAAATTTAATCCGAGCGGACCAGTTAAATTTGGTATTGGTTTAATCTTTGTTGGTCTTGGTTTTGCAGGACTAGCGTATGGTGGCCGAGATATTGCAGCAGGCGCAACTGTTGCTCAAGTAAGTATGTTTTGGCTAATCTTTGCCTACTTCTTCCACACTGTCGGAGAATTGTGTATTTCACCTGTTGGTTTATCGTATGTAAGTAAACTTGCACCAGCAAAATTAGTAGGGTTAATGTTTGGTGTATGGTTTACCTGTACAGCAATAGGTAACTGGCTTGCTGGTAAAACCGGAGGCTTAATTGATAAAATAAGTACAGAATATTCTATATCAACCTTCTTTTTAATTTTCACCATTTTGCCAATCGTGGTAGGATTGATTGCATTTGCCCTCACCCCTCTGCTTCGCAAATGGATGCACGGTGTTCATTAATTGATATTTAACATCATTTAACCAAAAGCCCGACAAGAAATTTCGGGCTTTTGGTTTTTAATCCTTAATTTTATCCTTTGAAAAAGTCGGAAAGTCGCAACGAATGAACCAATGACTAATGAATAAATAACCCAAAGAAGTGTCAGATAGCCTAGTCATTATTCCAACCTATAACGAAAAAGAAAACATTGCGAAAATTATTCGTAAGGTTTTCTCTCTTTCTTTTACTTTCGAAGTATTAATTATCGATGATGGTTCGCCTGATGGCACTGCAGAGATTGTTAAGGCATTACAATTAGAATTTCCAAATCAGCTCCACCTCGAACAAAGAAGTGGAAAGCTAGGCTTAGGCACTGCATATATCCATGGTTTTAGGTGGGCATTAAGCAAAAATTACGAATATATTTTTGAGATGGATGCCGATTTTTCACATAATCCCGAAGACCTTACCCGTTTAAGAGAAGTATGTTTAACTGGTGCCGATCTTGCTATTGGTTCAAGGTATGTAAAAGGTGTAAATGTGGTAAATTGGCCTATGGGGCGCGTTTTAATGTCTTATTTTGCCTCCATGTACGTAAGATGGGTTACGCGCATTACTATTCAAGATGCAACTGCAGGGTTTAAATGTTATAGAAGAGTAGTATTAGAAACTATCCCGATGGATAAAATTAAATTTGTGGGTTACGCATTTCAAATTGAAATGAAATTTACTGCCATCAAATATGGTTTCAATGTGGTCGAAGTTCCGATTATTTTTACCGATCGTACTGAAGGCACATCTAAAATGAGTACCAAAATTTTTAGAGAAGCTTTTCTAGGTGTAATTCAAATGAAGCTAAATAGTTGGTTTCGGAGTTATAAGCGTATGGCGTGAGGCGATAAGCGCCCAATACGCCAAACGCATGTCGCTTAACGCTTTTCTTTTTGACTTTCTCTTATCATTGCGCCAAAATCTAATCCATTCGCCATCGCATTCACAATCATTACTAATCGTTTTGTTCGTGTAGGCTCTGTTTTTGCAGTATTTAGCCAATTAATATAATAGTTTTGATGTGATTTTGGCATAGTTAAGAATCGCTCCAGCAATTCTTCTTCTTGAGCCAAACAAATTTCAAGTTCATCGGGCATTTCAATCTTAAAATCAGCATCAAATTCAAGATTTAATAGTACTGATGCACCGCTCTCTTTTTTTAAACTTTTTCTTAATGATTTCTTAAGTGGCAAAATAAAGCCATCCCCTTTCACAGGCATCATACACATTCCACTTACGGCAACACTATCAATAGTTCCTTTGATACGAATTTCCCTACGGTTATTAGGTTTTATCTGTTCGGCAATCTCTTGAGGAATAAAAACATAGCTCCAACCTGTCTTTTCACCGTTGGCTTCAAATCTTTCTATTTCGACGTTAAGCGTAATCATGTTACTAAATTAAAAAAAAATCCTCATCCGATGAGGATTTACATCATGCTCATCGGATGAGGAAATCTTAAAAACTAAAATTTCTCTTCCACTCCCAATCCAAACAACGCAAAATCATACTTAACGGGATCATCCGCATCAAACTCCTTCAATTTTGCCGTTAATTCTACCGCAGTTAGCCAATCAGTTTGTTTGCGAGTAATTAACCCAAGTTTTCTCGAAACACGATCTACATGCACATCGCATGGACACACCAAAGCCGATGTAGGAATGGTACTCCACAAACCAAAATCAACCCCACAGTTATCCTTTCGGACCATCCACCTCAAAAACATAGTTAAGCGTTTACAAGTCGATTTTTGCTTTGGGGATGAAATGTGCTTAATCGTTCTTCCAGGAAAATCTTCTAAGCTAAAAAAATAGGCTCTAAATGCATTTAAAGCTTTCTCAATCGTAAAATATTCAATTTCATTTAGCAAGCAAGCTGATGATGAAAGTTCAATTTCAGGCTTGTCTCCAATAGCCATATAAACCGGATTAAATTCTTGTTGTGGCAAAAATGCAGTCTCCAACGTGGTTGATCGCTGATAATGATGTTTAAAAAAAGAAACAAAGTACAACAAATCTGTATCATTAAACGTGCGATGTTTAAAACCAAGCAAGCCTTTCAAATCGTTATCGCTATGGTTAAGCATAAATTGATAAGGCTCGTTATCCATCCTTAAAAACAATTCGTTACACTTATTAATAATCGTTTTACGTTGCCCCCAAGCTAAAATTGCCGCAAAAAATGCAGCAATTTCAATATCCTGTTTAAGCGAGTACTGATGCGGAATACAAATCGGATCGTTAGCAATAAAGTTCGGCTGATTATATTGTGTAACCTTAAAATCTAAAAAATCTTTTAATTCCGAAAATTTCATTGGGTTTGTTTAACTGGTTATTTGGTTAATTGCGTAATCATCTTTCAAACAATTAACCGATTCAAACAATTAACCTCTTAAGCTAAAGCTTGCTCCAAATCTACCAACAAATCGTCAATATCTTCAACACCCACACTTAAACGTAATAAATTATCGGTTACCCCAACCTTTTCACGCTCTTCTTTAGGAATAGAACCATGTGTCATGGTAGTTGGGTGATTAATTAACGATTCGACGCCACCTAACGACTCGGCCAAAGAGAAAACCTTGAAACGAGAAGCCACTCTAAAAGTCTCCTGCAAATCAGCATCTTTCAGTGTAATCGATACCATCCCTCCAAAACCTCTCATTTGCTTTTTAGCAATGTCGTGATTAGGATGGTCTTCGAAACCTGGCCAATAAATTTTATCAATTTTAGGATGCTTCTTTAAGTAATGAGCAACCTTTTCTCCATTTTCACAATGTGCCTTCATTCTTAAATGCAGAGTTTTAATACCTCTTAACACTAAAAATGAGTCTTGTGGACCAGGAGTTGCACCACAGGCATTATAAATAAAGAATAAATCTTTATACAATTGCTCATTATTGGTTAAAAGAGCACCCATCACCACATCAGAGTGACCACCAATATACTTAGTTACCGAATGCATTACAATATCAGCACCCAAATCTATCGGATTTTGAAGATAAGGTGAAGCAAAGGTATTATCAACCGTTAACAATACATTATTGGCCTTGGTAATCTTAGCAACGCCCTCAATATCAATAATGCGCATCGTCGGATTGGTTGGTGTTTCTATCCAAACCAATTTTGTATTTTCATTTATATAAGGCGTAATGTTATCGGGGTTTGATAAATCCAAAAAATGAAATTTGATACCATATTTCTCATACACTTTAGTAAAAATACGATATGATCCACCATAAAGATCATTTCCAGTGATTACTTCATCACCAGGCTTTAACAACCTTAAAACGCAATCAGTTGCCCCCATACCACTGCTAAATGCTAGTCCGTACTTGCAGTTTTCAAGCGCAGCTAAACAATCTTCTAAAGCCTTTCGCGTAGGATTTGTACCTCTCGAATATTCATAACCTTTGTGCTCACCTGGCGATTTTTGCCAATACGTAGAGGTTTGATAAATTGGTGTCATTACAGCACCAGTTGTAGGATCAGGCTCTTGACCTGCATGGATGGCTTTTGTTGCGAACTTCATACCTATAAATTATTATTTTGTTGTATTTCTGAATTGAATAAATAACCCAAACGTTTTCCTGTAGGATAACCACTTGCCGCTACGATAGATTGTTTTTGGTGAAGGGTAACATCTTTAACTTGTGCGAATGGCGGAAGTAATAAATCACTGTTGATACATATAAGAATTGCTCGTTCCAGAATATCATTTAATTTTTCGTCGGTAACAACATTCGATGAAAGGTCATCATATAGAAAACCTAAAGCCCCCTCGCCTTCCACCATAAAATGCTTTTCCTTATTAATTAATATCCTTGCAATTAACGAACCCTCGTCCGAAAGCCGATTGTATTTGATAGAATCAGCTAAAAAATTATGAACATAAATTACACTGCAATAACTTAAATCGTCATTTGCTTTTACATATTGACTTTGCAAAATGGAATGACCATCACCAAAATTAAAAATGTTGCTATGCATAGAAATCATCAGTACATCGCCAGAAAATTTTAAATGCGATTCAAATTGATTAATTTCTTTGTAACTAACTTCTACAGAAGGATCTTTAGTTGTATAATCTTGATACAATTTAGATGCAATCCTAGAAAGCGCAGTTTTCATTTGACCAAACACTTCTGAAGAACTTCTATATATCGCTTGCTTTAATGAAGCTTTACGTTCTAATTTGTTCAGTATTTCTTTGTAGTTATCTTCTTGCATTTTCGTTGAAGGTTTTGCGTTTAGCTTTACGCCAAACGCCATCCGCTTTACATACTAGTAAGCTCTCGCAAACAGTACTCTTTGTGTAGACGGATTTCCTGTAACTATACAAACTCCATCTTCTAATTTATTATCTAAAGGAATACAACGAATAGTTGCCTTGGTTTCTTCCTTAATTCTTTTTTCAGTTTCAGCTGTTCCATCCCAATGGGCAGAGATAAACCCTGTTTTATCATCTAAAAGCGCTTTAAATTCTTCATAAGAATTGGCTTCAGTAATATGCTCTTCTCTAAATTGATGCGCTTTATTGTATATATTCTCTTGAATTTCATCCAATAGCTTAACAATATAAGCATCCAAACCTTCTTGAGATACTGTAAATTTTTCTTTTGTATCTCTTCTAGCCAATTCTACCGTCCCATTCTCCATATCTCTTCCGCCAATAGCTAAACGAATAGGCACACCTTTTAGTTCATACTCAGCAAATTTAAAGCCAGGACGTTGACTGTCTCTATCATCGTATTTAACTGAAACACCTAATCCCTTTAACTTAATCTTTAGCCCATCAACAAAGCTCGTAATTTTCGCTAAATCTTCTTCTCCTTTATAAATTGGAACGACAACTACTTGTATTGGTGCTAACTTTGGAGGTAGTACCAAACCGGCATCATCACTATGTGCCATAATTAGAGCGCCCATTAGTCGGGTAGATACTCCCCATGATGTAGCCCAAACATGCTCTAATTTCCCCTCTTTACTGGTAAATTTCACATCAAATGCTTTTGCAAAATTCTGCCCTAAAAAATGTGATGTACCCGCCTGCAAAGCCTTTCCATCTTGCATTAATGCTTCAATACAATACGTTTCTAAAGCACCAGCAAAACGCTCGGTCGGAGTTTTCTTTCCTTTAACCACCGGAACAGCCATCCAATTCTCAGAAAAATCGGCATACACCTCTAACATTCTTTCCGTTTCTTCAATGGCCTCTTGGGCAGTAGCATGAGCCGTATGCCCCTCTTGCCACAAAAATTCGGTTGTACGTAAAAATAAACGTGTTCTCATTTCCCATCGTACCACATTTGCCCACTGGTTAATTAACAATGGTAAATCACGATACGATTCAATCCATCCGCGATATGTATTCCAAATAATGGTTTCTGAAGTCGGACGAACAATTAATTCTTCTTCTAATTTTGCCGTTTCATCGACCACAATATTTCCATTTCCATCATTTTTTAAACGATAATGTGTCACAACGGCACATTCTGTAGCAAAGCCTTCAACGTGAGCTGCCTCCTTCGAAAAATATGACTTGGGAATGAATAAGGGGAAATAGGCATTACTGTGTCCAGTATCTTTAAATTTTTGATCTAAAACCGCTTGAATCTTCTCCCAAATGGAATAACCATACGGTTTAATTACCATACAGCCCTTCACAGAAGAGTGCTCAGCTAGGTCGGCTTTTATAACAATATCGTTATACCACTGCGAATAATCATCATTTTTACTTGTAATGCCTTTGCTCATAACTATTTGGAACGTTTTTTGTGTTAAATTTCTTGTTTAATAGATTACAAATCTATAAATTTATACCTACAATTTGGTTGCACACACAAACAAAACACACATACACATGAAACCTAATTATTTATTCACCAGTATGCTCGCAGTAACGGCCTTGTTCGTTGCTTCTTGCTCTACATCAAAGTTGGCTCAAAATAATGCCATTCAAGACGATGTTTATAATACTACTGCCCAAGCCAGAGAATATAAGGAAATGGCTGAACCGTTGCAAACCAATGCACAAGTAAACGGGCAAGCAGACGGACAAGTAGACGATTATTATGGCACAAGCGATCCTTATTACGATATGGATTATGCTACTCGCATCAATCGTTTTTATTATGCCAACCCATGGAGAACGTACTACGATGGATATTATGGCTACAGCCCGTTTGGATTTAACAACTTTTATAGTCCATTTTATGGAGGAGGCTTTGGCTGGAACGCTGGATTTAACAATTTTTATAACTCGTATGGCTATTGGAGCATGTATGGCGCACCTTACAACAATATTTACTGGGGCCTATATTCTTATAACAACCCTTATAATTGGGGCTGGGGAGGCGGAGGCGGATATTACGGCGGCGGATACTATGGTTCTATTGGCGGCGGCGTAATTAGAAACAATCCTAATTATGGCCCTAGACCAACACGAGGCAGCGAAAATGGAATAAGAACGAGTAGCAATGGCTATTATGGTGGTTCTAACGGTGTACCAGATAGAGTTTCTTCATCTGGAAGCAGAGCCGAACGCTATAACCCAAATAATGGTAGTACCAGCGGAACAACTCGTCCTAATGGAACCACAAATTCTGCACCTACTCGCTCAAACAATGGCGATTCTCGACCAACACGCTCAAATGATGCACCAACGAGAACCTACAATCCACCAACACAAAGTGCTCCACCACCATCAAGCAGTAGTAGTGGCTCTAGAGGTGAGAGTGGTAGCTCATCATCAGGTGGCGGCGGCGGTGGCGGCAGACCAACTAGAGGAGGTGGTAGATAATCTAAATTAACTTTAACACACATGAACAAAATTATAAAACTAGTACTGGTAGCTATAGTAGCTACCACAGGTACTTCTTATGCTCAATATACAAGTGATGCACTACGCTTTTCTCAAACTAATTATGGAAGCACCGCCCGTTTTAAAGCGTTGGGGAATGCTCAGATTGGAGTTGGTGGCGACATGAGTTCCCTTGGCGGAAACCCGGCAGGATTAGGCCTCTTTACAAAGTCAGAATTTAGCCTAACTCCAGAGTTTAATCAAAGTGGTATTAGTGCCACTTATCTAGGTCAAAATGATAAAACCAATAAAAGTCAATTAAACATAAACCAACTTGGGGCTGTATTTTTTAGTCCAACCTACCGACGAAAAGGACAGGATACTAAAAGCGGATTGGTAAGTATGGTATTTGGATTAGGCTATAATAGAAACAATGATTATAGCATGGAAAGTAATTATGGTGGAACGAATAAAACATCGTCTATTGCTGATTATTTTGCAGAAATTGCAGGCTCTTCTAATCCCACAAGTTTGGTTACGGGAACACCAGAACGTCTTGCATATGATAATTATTTAATTAGCTATGATGATGTAGCGAAAAACTATTATCCTGAAACCTTTGCCGATAACACAAATGCAAATCTCCAAAGTAAGAACGAAATGAAAACCGGTTCGGTATCAGAGTTTAACTTTGCTGGTGCTGCAAATATTGGGAATCGAGTTTATATTGGTGCAAGTATAGGATTGTTGAATATTAGGTACAATAGTGATGCTCAATATGTAGAGAGCGGTAAAGCACGGGAGTATTTAAATGATAACTTAACTGGCAATAATATTAGCTACAAATTATTGTTTAATCAAAATCAAGTCACTAAAGGTTCTGGCTTAAACGGTAGATTAGGAGTGATTTTTAGAGCTGCTGAAGGACTTAGATTAGGTGCAACCTTACAAACTCCATCATGGTTTGTGATTGATGATAACTATACCGAATCGTTAGATAACCGTGGCACCATAAGAGGAACAACGGGAAGTAAAACATATGATTTTACCTATAATTTACGCACCCCTTTAAAGGCATCATTAGGAGGTAGTTATATCATTGGTGGCCAAGCTCTAATTTCAGCTGATGTTGATTTTATTGACTATGCAAGCACACGGTTCTCTTCGAATAATAATAATGGAGACTATACCCTTTTTAACGAAAATAATGCCGCTGTTCGAAAAAACTTTACAAGTGCTGTAAATTATAGAGTAGGTGTAGAATACAAAATTGAAATGGTAAGTTTAAGAGGTGGATATGCGTTAAATGGAAGTCCTTATAAAACAGATGAAACCGGAATGTTCGACACCAAAATTTATAGTGGTGGTATAGGTTATCGTACAAACAAATACTCACTTGATTTAGCGTATCAACGGTTAGAAAACACAAATACCTTAAGTCCATATACATTGAATAACGGAAATGAACCCGTTGCCAAGACTGTAAATGCTAAGAATAATGTTTTCTTAACCTTTGGATTGAGATTCTAAGTTATTATTAAAATAATTTAACCTTTTGTACTGAAATTGTTATCTTCACTTTTTAATTTAATAAAAAGAAGTTATGACAGGTACAGTAAAATGGTTTAATGATGCTAAAGGCTTTGGTTTTATAACCCCAGAAGAAGGCGGTAAAGATATATTTTGCCACCATTCTGCAATTAAAGCTACAGGACAAAGATCGTTGCAAGAAGGACAAACAGTAGAATACGAAGTGAAAGAAGGAAAAAAAGGTCCAGAAGCAGAAAACGTAACAGTAGTCGGATAATAAGGAATAATATTTTTTATTTATTTATTTGATGTAAAAAATGCCACCAAAACAAGGTGGCATTTTTTAGTTTATAAGATTTGTTACCATCAACGACACTAATAAAGCAAAACCAAAACTTAATAAAGTTCCTATTAAAACATATTCAGTTAGCTTAATATCGTGTGCTTCTTTTAGGTCTCCAAATCTGAAAATTGATTTCGCCGCTAATAAAAATCCTACAGCTTCGAAATGATTTGTACATACAAATAAAAAAATAAGTAACCGTTCTACAATCCCAATAAATCTTCCTGCATCCTGTAAAGAACTATTTTTACCACCGCTATCTGGAAGCCATTTCGTAATAATCATTTTAATAAAAATGCTAGCTGGTGAAGTAAGAATCAAGATACCTATTCCAAAAATCCATATTTTTTGTTCATAAAAAAATAAAACACTAAAATCTGGTTGAGCGTAATTAATCCAACAGGCCAGAATTATTAATACGTGTAAAAATTGATCCATAAAAAACCAGAGGCTTTTTGTTTTTTCACGTTGATAAATTAACTTAATGCTATCAATTATAAAATGAGTTATTCCAATAACCAGTGCCATTTTCCAAACTTCGAAAGAACGAAAAACTAAGAAAACCAATAGGGTATGAATGAGTACGTGCCAATACAGTTTTAATGATTTTAGTTTCTTCTTTTCTTTTTCTACTACCCATGAATTGGGTTGTAAGAAAAAGTCTCCAAATAAATGCGCCAATACTAGCTTGATTAAGATAATTTCCATCACTATTTTTTTATCAAATTAGCAATTTTACTTCTATATTTTTCTTCCAACGCTACAATTTCTGTATAATATGCTCTTTTTAAAGCCTCACTTACCGATGATTGACTTCGACCAGATATTTCGGCAATTTCATCTTGTTTAACATTCTCATTTTCAATTGCATATTTTACCATTTCTGCGGTTACAGGGCCCCAATTATCCATCGCAATTAATGCTAAGCGTAGATACAGATTAATTTCTTCATCAAACTCACACCAAGGAGTTTCAAAAGCCATATTTACTTTAGTAGTCTTCAAATTGTCAAATGCTTTTCCTGAGTTAATGAATGCTTCGCCATTTGCCTCTGTTACATTCGCAGCGCTTGTACTTTTTTTGCCCACCCCTATTCCAATTCGTACATCTGCCTTTTTAAAGGTTTTCATACACGCTTTGATATATATAGCATTTAATAAGGCATCTTCAACATTTAATTCAATTTGGAAACTATCTCCTCTAAAAATTTCCCAATTCTTTTTTTCGCTGATTATATTGGTTAAAGCACTTTTCAATGTGTTTATCCAGCCATTCGGCAACTTCCTAGAGTTAATAATATCTCCTGTTATTACTGCTATCATTTTACTAATATCGGGTAAATAGCCGATATTTCAAAATATCGGCTATTTACCCGATAAATATACTTTATCGGACATATAGCCGATAAAAACCATACGGTTAAAATATAAATCGATATTCGATATCTTTGAAAATGAAGAAAAACATTTTACTCCTAGCCATAATTCTATCTTTTAGCCTAAAAATTAATGCACAAGTTTATGTAAACCCAGGTGTAGATACTACAGATATAAATATCAAAGGAGCTGTTCAGTTCTACACCAATTACATGAACGATTTTAAAGGGAAAAAACTTCCCGATTTCACTAAATATTGGAGCGCTGAAGACTGTAAAAAATACAAAATTCCAGATCCGGGTGTATATGGTATCGGCGGCGATTACCCTACTTATTCGATGGCTGCCAGTAAAACAATAACCTATGTTAAACCCTTAAAAAATGGGACAATAATCGTTAAAACTGTAGGAGGAAATATAGATAGTTTAAAAAATTTGGATGTATACTACCTCACAAACCATTACATAATTAAGGATGTGAATAAAAATTATCAGTTTATATCTCCCATTAACTATTACAAGGAAAATTGGAAAAGGTACAAACTAAGAAATGTAAATTTTGGCTACCAAAAAAGCCATGTTTTTAATAAGAAAAAAGCAGACAGCTTGATTAATCAGATCAAAAAATTAGAACAACAATGGGATTTAAAGCCCATCGAAATGGAATATTTCTTTGCAAACACTTACGATGAAATCCAACACATTAGGGGTTACGATTTTAGTTTAGGCTTAGGAAATGTAGATAAACCTTCTGGCATTGCAAACCAAACTGATAATATTATTTATTGTGCCGGAAATGGAGAAAATTATTTTCACGAAGTGGTGCATATCTACTTAAATCGTTTACACCCTAAATCTCCTTTAAATGAAGGCCTGGCAGTGTATTATGGCGGTTCTATGGGGAAACCATTACAATGGCATGTTGGCCGACTTAAAACTTATCTTGAAAATCGAAAAGAAATTAATTTAAACAAATTAGAAGATTTCTGGCAGATGGACAATTATACAAATCCTCAAAGCACCATTCAAGGTCTTTTATGTAACGAAATTTATAAAAAACATGGATTAACCGGTCTAAAACGGCTTATGACCTACCACAGCATGAATGAAATCTTTGAAAAAGAATTCAAATTCGATTTAAAAAACCTCAATAAAGACCTTAGAACTTTGATCGCTAATCAATAGTAAAAGAAAGTTTTTTTAAATCGATGCAACAATAGTAGAGAAAATGCGACTACCTTATAGAAACGATTTTTATTCAACATCCAAAACTAAATAATTGGCGCCGATACAGAAAAAAACAGATCACGAATTAATTGCAATGTGCCAAGCTAATAATGATTTGGGCTTTACCGAATTATATGAAAAATACGCTAAGCGCATTTACAATTCGATATACAGAATCGTTTCACATACCGCAGAAGCTGAAGATATTCTTCAAGAGACTTTTTTAATGGTATTTAAAGAGGTTAATAGATTAAGCAATGTGATAAATTTTGAAGCTTGGGTTAAAAGAATTGCAATTAATAAGGCCATATCTCACCTAAGAAAAAAGAAAATTCAATTTTCGGATATAGATTCTACAGAAATAGTAGCCGAAAAAGAATACGATAGTGCAGAAAATGAATTATTTGAAACTAAAGTAGAAGATGTAAGAAAAAGCATTGATTGCTTACCACAAGGTTATAAAACGATAGTATGCCTTTATTTATTTGAGAATATACGACAAGAAGAAATAGCAACCATGTTAGGCGTATCTCATAATACAGTGAGAACACAATACCATCGCGCTAAAAAGAAAATTTTATTATCCCTTAAAGATAAAATGTACCATGAATGATCCACTAAAAAAATATATTCAAGATAACCGTGAAGAATTCGATCATCTTGAACCATCTGCAAACATTCTTTTTAAACTAAAAAAAGAACTAAAGATTGCTCCTAAAGAAAAAAAAGGAATTCAAGTTCTAATGGTTAATCATAAATGGTTGGTGGCAGCCTCTGTTTTAATTACACTGTCTATCACTTACCTATTTTTAACTAACGACAATAAAAATCTAAACCTTAACGATCAGCAATTCGCTAAGAATACAACACCTAACATTACTATCGAAACAAAAAAAGAGAGTATTGAACTGGCAAAAACAACACCAAAAGCTGCCAAGAGAAAACTGAAAAAACAGGATAAAGACCTCGATATGTTAGCTGCCTATCATAATTTAACAGATAGCACCTCGTCAAGTAATAGGTTAGCGGCTATTCTTAAAATTCAAAAATCAAATACCATTAGCTATGATATTATAGACAAATTGGCCAAAACATTAAATCACGATTCAAATAGTAATGTTCGTTTGGCAGCGCTCAATTTAATGAGCCAATATGTACAAGATAGTTATGTTGCTAATGCTTTTATGCTATCGCTCAACAATCAAAAAGATCCCTTGGTGCAACTTGGTTTAATCGAATTGCTAAGCCAAACCAATAACCCTAAACTCGACGACAAGCTTTATGCACTTGCCAACGATCCTACCACTTTTGCTGCAGTAAAAGATCAAGCATATTTAGTGCTCCTTAATCAAAACAAACTATAAAATTTAAAAAAAACAAACCGAGTTCGCGAGCTCATTAATACCGTTAAAATTCAATAATTAAAACAAATTATAAAAATATGAAACCATCATGATTTTTCAAATCACATAACGAAGTGACTATAAAATCATGATAGCTTCATCACAATTAAAAAAACAAATTATAAAAATATGAAAAAGCAATTTATTATCTTATTTACTTTATTAAGTGCTAGCCTATTGGTAAATGCACAAAAAGAATTTCGACTTGCAAAATCAAGTGGACAGTTAAAGCTTAACATAAACGGCGCAATAATTGAAGGCTATGATGGAAAAGAAGTGATTTTCTCTAGCAAAGATGCTGTTGCTACCGAAGTAGATGAACGAGCAAAGGGCTTGGTAGCCATTAGCGGATCAGGTTATACCGACAACACTGGAATGGGAATTAGTGTAACAGAAAATGGCCAAGAAGCCACTGTAAACATGGTATCTAAAAAACCAATTGGCATTTTAACCATCAAAGTTCCCCAAAATATGAATGTATCATTTACGAACAATAATACATTATACGCCGATGAACTTATTATTAAAAACCTAAAGGGTGAATTAGAAATATCTACATCTTATAACAAGGTTAAATTAGAGAATAACTCTGGCCCAATGAACATTAAAGCTATTCACAGCCCAATAGATGCCAGTTTTAGTAGTGATATAAAAGGTCCAATTTCTATCATTTCAGTTTATGGTTATGTAGATATTGCATTACCTTCAAATAACAAGGCAAATATCGAACTTGGCACCAGTTATGGAAAATTATACGCTGGCAAAGAATTTAAAATCGACTTCGACAAAACTACCACAGATAAAAAGACTGAAAAAGAGGTTAACGCCATTACCATTAATGGGGGCGGTACAGTAACTGGTACTACAAGAGCAATATCGGGTGATCGTGTAACCTCAATTTATTCAACTGGCGGATCTGGGTTAGCTTATACTATAGGGTCGAGTGGTGGAGATCAAATAAAAGGAAAGCTTAACGGTGGAGGTATTGATCTCATCTTTAAATCGACCTATAAAAATGTGTATTTAAGAGAAAAATAGAATATTAAAATTTTAGCTCACTAATATGAAAACTATACTTACGTTACTGTTTTTTGCCTTATCACCGCTCTTAGTCCTTTCTCAGCAAAAAATCAGCAAAAATTATACTGTAAAACCAGGGCAGCAAATCAGTTTACATTTCGACTACCCAAAAATGATCAAGGTAAGTAGTTGGGATAAGAATGAAGTTTCGATTGTAGCCACCATTAGCTCAGAAAATGGAGAAAATAGTGAAGCATTTACCTTACGCGATTCTTTAGTTAACAACACACTCTCTATTCGCAATAGAATAGACTGGGAAAAAATTCCAAGTCAATATTTTGTAGTCGCCAATGGAATAAAAACGAGCTTTCCTTCTAAGCAAGATTTCGAAAACTATAAAAAAGAAAACAGCGAGCGACTTCCAAATGCTTCATTTTACTCACAAAGAGATTTTGTAGTACATCTAGAAATAAAAGTTCCATCCACTGTGTTCTCAAACATAAAATCTATTTATGGAATGGTTGAACTCGTAGATTTTAAGTCACCATCAAATATAGAGGCAACTTATGGCGGAATAGATGCAAGTATGAATGAAAGTCAAATTGGAAAAATTAAATTAACTAATCGCTATGGCAAGATTTATAGCAATCTACAATTAACAGCCACCGAAAAAAAGGATAGTAATTTTTTCACCTCTATTACGGCCGAACCGGGTAAAGGCCCATCATACGATTTAAGTTCATCTTATGGCAATATCTATTTAAGAAAATCTTACTAAAAAGAATTAATGGTTGGTTAAATGCCAACCATTAATTCTTCTAAAGCTATCACCCAATCCTTGAACATTTCTTGTTCTATTTGTATAATTTCTTGAGCATGCTTTTCCCATTCTGGAGAAAATTCTCTTAATTGGTTAAGCATCTCTTCCAAGTGCCCCTCCTCTTCCAAAATAATAGATTTAACGGTTACTTTACTTTCGTTCGCTGTTAATATCGATTGATAAACCGGATAAAGCTCATCAGCACGCACTTCTATAGCATAGGTTACAAATAGATAGGCTGCAAACTTTAAATCAGCTCCAGATAGCTTAAAATGCTTCTTTAAATACCTACATACCTTCACATCAAGCGTGTTCAGATAAAATCGGGTATGATTTGGTGCTAATAATTCCGAGTTCTTATAGGTTTTACACAAACCATCATCAAGCTTTGCCAACTGCTTTTTTAAATAATACGCATGGCGATGTTCTTCAGCAGCATGCTTTAAAATTAACAAGGTTACTTCCTCTTTATGTTCGGCTGCTGAGATCTTTCTTGCACCTGCATTTTCCATATAAGAAAGTGTATTTAGCCATTTTGAATGTAAAACATTGTCTTTAACTATACTCGAAAGAAGCGAATTTAAGTGCATATTATATTTCGTCTAGTGCTTGAATAATTGTGCTGTAAATATACGCCAGTTCTTCGTTAGTGATAATATATGGAGGTAAAATATATACAATATTTCCTAATGGCCTGAGCACAATACCCTTATTTAAAAAGTAAGTGTATAATTTATCCCTTAATGAACTTAAATAGGTTGTCGATTCGCCTGTTTCCCATTCTATTGCAATAATGGTTCCTGTTTGTCTAACTGTTTTAACTTTCGAATGACTCTTTATTTTACTCATAAACTCAGAATGTTGCATTTCAATCCGCTTTATGTTTGCTAACGTTTGCGTCTCCAATAAAATATCCAAACTGGCTAATGATGCCGAACAAGCTACCGGATTAGCAGTAAAAGAGTGACCATGATACAACGTTTTCAACTTATCATCACTTAAAAAAGCATCAAAAATCTTGTCATTACACGTAGTTACACCTAATGGCATTGTGCCCCCTGTTAATCCCTTGCTTAAGCAAAATAGATCTGGTTCTTCCATTAACTGCTCACATGCAAAATAAGTACCCGTTCTGCCAAAACCAGTCATCACCTCATCGGCAATACATAGAATTTCATTCTTTTTACAAGCGTTAAGTAACTGATCCAAATAGGTAGCTTCGTACATTTGCATCCCACCTGCACCTAAAATCAAGGGTTCGAAAATAAAACACGCGAGTTCAGGCGCAAGACCTGAGATTTGAGATTTGAGGTTTGAGATGTTGCCAGCATTGGGCAGATCGATAAACTCTACATCAAATAAGAGCTCATTAAACGGATCGGTAAAAATACTTCTACCACTTACAGACATGGCACCAAAAGTATCACCATGGTAAGCATCTTTAAAGGCCAAAACCTTTTTGCGTTGCGTATTCCCTTTATTACTCCAATATTGAAAACACATTTTTAACGCAACTTCAACAGCAGTTGACCCATTATCGCTATAAAATACTTTCTCTTGTTTGCCTGGGAGTATAGCCAATAACCTTTCGGCAAGCAAAACCGCAGGTTCGTGTGTAAAGCCAGCAAAAATCACATGTTCTAATTGCAATAGCTGCGCCGAAACTTGAGCAGCTATACGTGTATTGGCATGGCCATGAATATTAACCCACCATGAAGAAACGGCATCAATGTATCTTTTACCTTGCTCATCTATCAAGTAAACACCTTCCCCACTTACAATGGGTATTTGAGGCAGGGCACCCCTCATTTGTGTATAAGGATGCCAGATTACTTTTTTATCTCGTTCAATTAAATTCATCTTCTTTTTTTATTGGCTCTATTTTGTATTTTATGGCTAGATAAATAATTAGTAGTGTAAGCACTAGTGTACAAATTAATGAACCTTCAATACCAAATTCACCGCCCGAAAGGTAAAACACACCTGTTGGCTTTGCTAAAAGTACACTTGGGGTATCCGTTCCACTTACTTTATATCCAAATAAGATTCCCTGAGCAAAATTCCACCCCAAATGGATACCTATTGCCCAATTTATAGTGCGATGGTATACTGTAAACATCGAAAATAGCATACCTGCTAGCGTAATATTAAGCATAGCTACCATCGTAAAGCCAGGATTTAACGCATGTAAAAGTCCAAAAAGCAGTCCATTAATTACTATAGCAAGGGATATTGGGTAGCTTTCTGTAAAAACAAATAAAGGATATGTTCTAGAAAGCAGCTCCTCAAACATAGCAACCACTAAAAAGTAAAGAATATAATGTAAAAACAGTATGATGCTAATTTTTCCCATTGAAAAAGTAACATATCCAGTTAGCATTAGCACTATAGCACAGATAGTTAAAATAATTACTCCAAATAATGTACCCTTTAAAACATCTTTTAGAAATCCCTTTCTAGCTATGAAAAAATTTGCCAATGTAGAAGGTTTATAAATTTTTGTAATCAGCACCAAAGCGACTAGAGCTGAGGCCATTAATAACGGATGAGTTACTATAGTAATATATTTATCATCAAGATTATTAATAACAGGAATGAGTTGAAAAAGTCCAACCGGTAAAGCACAAACAATAAAGCATAGTACATACACAACCAATTTAATAATTGGCATGATATAGTATAACACCTGTTTAGCCATTAGCTTTTTTTATTAGCAATTGAATCACCGCTTTGTCAGTCTTAAACGTCACATCCTCCTCTTGTAGCTTACTTATTTCGGCCCACCTAAACGATTGCGTCGATTCTTCATCAAAATCGAACACCTTGGTTTTAAATTTTAGTTGCAAAGGAGAAGCAGATTTAACGATATAGTAAACACTAAGCACCTGACTTTCGTTAAAAGAAGATTTTTCATAAAAATCTGTGGTATAAAAATGCTCGAGAACCTCAATTTCGGCAACACACTCTTCCATAAACTCTCTCTTTAATGCTTCAATTAAGCCTTCGCCCAACTCTACCCCACCACCCGGAAACTTCGTGAAATCCATTCCATACTCCCGCTCGTCGCTCAATAGAACTTCGTTGTTTTCATTGATTAATACTCCATAAACTCTTACATTAAAATAGCTCATTGACTAAAATGTTTTTGGTTTTTAGTTGCATTTTCCATTGTCCACTCAATCTCGCCCTTAAAAATTTCTTGTCGCACAAGGCAGTTCGGCATCTTGCAATAATTACAACAAGCTGGTAAGCAGGGATCAGAATGGATAAAAAGTTCAGTTTTATAGGCCCCAGAAACGTTAATTAACCGATCTATATTCGAAATTTCTTGATGTACTGTATTCAAATCAAAATAATAGGGCAGTGTAACATGGCAATCTACATGCAACTCAGCACCATATTGCTGTGCTCTTAAATTATGCACATCGATCCAGCTATCCTGTCGGTGTTCTTGTAATATTTTTACAATGTCTTTTACCAAATCTATATTACTTTCGTCCATCAAGCCACCTACCGAGCGTCTAGTTAGCTTATAGCCATTAAAAATGATGTACATACCTAATGCAATAGAAACGACACCGTCGAGCCAATAAATTTGTGTAAGCTGGATAAGAATAATTCCCACTACTAAGCCTCCACTACTTATCGAATCAGTTAATAAATGCTTACCATCAGCTTCTAAGGTGATGGATTTATTCTTTTTGCCGGTATTAATCAAATACACCCCAACAACTAGGTTAATTAATCCAGTTGCACCAATGATAATTGCCCCCTCATATAGCTGCGAAATTTCTTTTGGATAAATTAAATCGTATGAAGATTTTAAAATAATGATAATTCCTGCAATACCAATTAATACACCCTCCACGAAAGCAGAAAAAAACTCAACTTTTCCATGTCCATACGGGTGATTTTCATCTTTAGGCAAGGTTGTTAAATAGATGCTGTAAAAAGCAAACGCACTTGCTAAAACATTTACAATGCTCTCTGCGGCATCAGTTAAAATGGCATTCGAGTTGGTTAAAAAATAAGCAACGAATTTGGCCAGCATTAAGATAATACTAATGCATAGTGAAATTAGAATGGCTTTCTTTTTTGGCTGCAATTTGAATAAATTTTGCCTCAAAAGTACAGTTTAGGGATTAAATTACATTAAAAAGTATTTTTTTTACCTTCTTTTTGCATTCGATTTTTATATTTGCCCTTTCACAGCAACATTATGACATTTTTATCCCAAAGAATCAATAACTTATCCGAATCTGCTACACTTAAAATGACAAAACTTGGTCGAGAATTATCGGCTAAGGGCATTAATATTATTAGCTTAAGTATTGGCGAACCCGACTTTAATACGCCAGAGCATGTAAAAGATGCAGCTAAAAAAGCATTAGATGAAAATTATACTCGTTATTCGCCAGTTCCTGGATATCCAGAGTTACGCAAAGCAATCTGCGATAAACTGAAGAAGGAAAATAATTTAGACTACGATATTTCTCAGATTGTAGTTTCTACAGGTGCCAAACAATCTTTATCGAATGTAATTTTAACTTTGATCAACCCCGGAGAAGAGGTTATTATACCTACTCCATATTGGGTTTCTTATTCAGAAATGGTTATTTTGGCCGAAGGAAAGTCTGTTTTTATTGATACCACAATAGAAAGTGATTTTAAAATTACCCCTGAGCAATTAGAAGCTGCGATTACGCCAAAAACTAAACTTTTCATGTTTTCTTCACCTTGTAACCCAACAGGTTCGGTATATAGCAAAGATGAACTAGCTGCATTGGTTAAGGTATTTGAAAAGTATCCGAATATTTTTATCCTATCGGATGAAATTTATGAACATATTAATTTTGTAGATAAACACGAATCTATTGCTCAATTTGAGAGCATCAAAGAGCGTGTGATTATTGTAAATGGTTTCTCTAAAGCATTTGCGATGACGGGTTGGAGATTAGGATATATCGCCGCCAGCAAAGAAATTGCCGCTGCGAACGATAAAATGCAAGGTCAAACTACTTCAGGAACATGCTCTATTGCTCAACGTGCTGGTATTGTTGCTTACGAACAAGGCTTAGAAACAGTTTTAGAGATGAAGAAAGCCTTTGCTAGAAGAAGACAATTAGTTTATGATTTGTTAAATGATATACCTGGGGTAAAAACAAATTTACCAGACGGGGCATTCTACTTTTTCCCAGAAATTAGTTCATTTTTTGGTAAAAAAGATCAAGATGGAAATGTAATTAACGACTCGGCCGATTTAGCCTTATATTTATTAAATGTAGGTCACGTTGCAACAGTTGGAGGCGATTCATTTGGAAATAATAATTATATCCGTATTTCGTATGCTGCGTCTGATGAAAGTTTAATCGAAGCTTTACGAAGAATTAAAGAAGCGCTAGGCTTGTTAAAATAAAAGATAAAATTATATACAGAAAGGAGAGCAAAAGTTCTCCTTTTTTTGTGTTTATTTTAACACAGAGTGCACAAAGAATTCCACAGAGCGCACTGAGTATGTGCATACAACGTATACTTCAACTCTAAAGAACGCAAAGAGGTTAAAAAAACTAATTCTATTTCTCTGTGTATTACTCTTGTTCTCTGTGGTTAAAATCAATGTCTTCTTAAGACCTAATTGCCTCAACAGGATCCAGCCTAGAAGCAGAAAATGCAGGCCAAAATCCAGAGATTGTTCCAATAACTACAGAGATACCAATACCTAACACTATGTTTTTAAAGTAAAGGATAATCTCAATATCGGCTCCATACGTAAATACGAGTGTGATTCCATAGACCAAACCTAATCCCAATATACCTCCCATAATACAAAGCGCAATTGCTTCAAACATAAATTGAAGTAATATGAAGTAATTTTTTGCGCCTAATGATTTCTGAATACCGATAATGTTTGTTCGCTCTTTAACCGAAACGAACATAATATTTGCAATTCCAAAGCCCCCTACTAAAATCGAAAAGCCCCCAATTACCCATCCAGCTACATTTACCATGCTAAACATCAGATCGAGTTGATTGGAAATCATTGTTGTTTTGTTAAGCGAAAAATCGTCTTCGGCACCAGGCTTCAATCGATGAATAGACCTCATCATACCTTTTAATTCACTTTCAACATCTTCCAAACTCACATTGTCCTTTCCCCTAACGGTTACCTGTGGATTATAGCGTTCATTATTTATATCGAATATCCCCTTAGCAAAATTCAAAGGGATCAGTACATTTTTATCTTGCGACATTCCCATCATGTCTTCCCCTTCTCTCTTAAATACCCCAACAACTGTTACCCTTCTGCCCATAATCTTAACTTGTTTGCCGATCGGATTATCGCCATCAAATAAGCCATCAGCTACCTCAGCACCAACTATACAAACTGGAGTTCCAGATCTTCCTTCATTTTCTGTAAAATATCTTCCATCCTGAAAATCTAGATTCCAAGTTAAATTATACTCTTGTGAAGCTGCATTTATATTAATTCCTTCTACCGAGCTACTTCTATATTTGATGGTACGATTACCTGTAGACACCTCAAAACACACCCCTCTAGCAAGTTCTAAACGATCTTTTAAACCATTGTAATCTCTTAAAGAAGGTTCTGGGCGATTTACATACTTCCACCATGCAAAATTATCACTGAAGATCCATGGCCACTTTTGAACAAATAATGTGTTCGACCCAAGTTTATCTACGCTGCTTTGAAGTTTATCACGAAGCGTATCAACCGCTGTAAAAACCGTTATAATCGTGAAAATACCAATAGTAATGCCCAATAAAGAGAGCATTGTTCTGAGTTTGTTTTGGCGAAGCGCATCAAATGCAAACCTAAAACTTTCGCCTATTAGCCTAAAAATCATCATAATTAGTATTTAGACCAAAAATAACACAAAAGGTTACAGTTAGTGCTTTATAATATAAAAAATACATTGAGCAAATTATTCATACGATAAACACAATTATATTTTGTAAATTTGCGCCCTAATTTACTACATCAAGAAAACATGAAGTTATCTCAATTTAAGTTTAATTTACCAGAGTCGCTTTTAGCGAACAATCCTGCAGAAAATAGAGACGAAGCCCGTTTAATGGTTTTGCATAAAGACAGCGGCAAGATTGAGCATAAAATTTTTAAGGATGTTTTAGGCTATTTTGATGATCAAGACGTAATGATCTTGAACAATACCAAAGTTTTTCCAGCTCGTTTATACGGAAATAAAGAAAAAACAGGTGCAACCATCGAAGTATTTTTATTACGTGAATTAAATAAAGAACTACGCCTATGGGATGTATTGGTTGATCCAGCTCGTAAAATCAGAGTAGGAAACAAATTGTACTTTGGTGATGACGACCTTTTAGTTGCCGAAGTGGTAGATAACACCACGTCTCGTGGTCGTACCATTCGCTTTTTATTTGATGGAACAGATGAAGAATTCCGTAAAAATGTAGAAATTTTAGGCGAAACACCACTTCCTAAATATATCAAACGTAAAGCAACTGCTGAAGATAAAGAACGTTATCAAACTATTTTTGCAAAACACGAAGGTGCTGTTGCTGCTCCTACTGCCGGCTTGCACTTTAGTAGAGAATTAATGAAACGCCTCGAATTAAAAGGTATTAATTTTGCCGAAGTTACTTTACATGTTGGCTTAGGAACGTTTAGACCGGTTGAAGTTGAAGACTTAACCAAGCATAAAATGGATTCAGAGCAGTTTATTATTGACCAAACCGCTGTAGATACAGTAAATACGGCTTTAGAACAAAAGAGAAAAATTTGTGCTGTAGGAACAACTTCTATGCGTGCAATTGAATCGGCCGTTTCTTCTGGAAAAAAATTAAAGGCAGCTAACGATTGGACGAGCAAGTTCATCTTCCCTCCTTACGATTTCAGCATTGCAAACTGTATGATTACCAATTTCCATACTCCAGAATCAACTTTATTGATGATGGTAAGTGCTTTTGGTGGTTACGAGAATGTAATGAATGCATATCAAGTAGCTGTTAAAGAAAAATATCGCTTCTATAGCTTTGGTGATGCGATGTTGATAATATAGTATAGCGTTCGGCGTCTTGCGATAAGCGTTATCAACGCAAGATGCCGAACGCATAACCTAAGACATAAAATGAAATATTACGCAATTATTGTTGGTGGCGGTTCTGGAAAAAGAATGCAAAACGTAATTGCAAAACAATTTTTATTGTTGCAGCATAAGCCTGTACTTATGCATACGCTATCTACTTTCTATTCTTCTCCATTTAAACCAGAGTTAATTGTAGTGTTGCACCCCGATTTGCATAAGCAATGGGAAGAACTTTGTACCGCATACAATTTTAATATCCCACACCTATTAGTTAAAGGAGGCGAACAAAGATTTCACTCGGTACGAAACGGGTTGATGACCATAAAAGGTGATGGCCTAGTTGCTGTACACGATGCAGTAAGGCCTTTAGTAAGCGCCAAACTAATTGCTAATGCATACGAAATTGCCGAACAAGATGGAAATGCAGTGGCTTGTATAAAACCAAGCGATTCTATTCGGAAAATTAAAAAGCAAGAAAGCAAAATCTTAAATAGAGAAGAAATCGTTTTAATTCAAACGCCACAAACTTTTGAAATTGGACAATTGCGCAAAGGCTACCAACAACACTATAAGCCTAAATTCACAGACGATGCTAGTGTGGTAGAAGCTGCTGGGTTTAAAATTAATTTGATCGAAGGCGAAAGAAAAAATATTAAAATCACCTACCCAGAAGACCTAGAATTGGCCAGTTTTTTACTTTGACAAACTTTAAAAGCTTGCCAAAGTAAAAGTGCTTAACGTTACGCCGCCCCTCTTATTACTCTTAATAGAATAGCAACAATTGCGATAACTATTAAAATATGGATAATACCACCTGTATAATAGCCTCCTAAAAAGCTTATTGCCCAAATAATAACTAAAATAACTGCGATTACATAAAGTAGATTTCCCATGATGTTTTTAGATTAGGTTAATTTTGTTTTATAACAGATTAACAACACTAATCTAAAATTGTTCGGAAAAAAAAATCCCGATTAAAATCGGGATTAAATGATATGATTAATATTCGTCTTCGTTAAAGAAAAAATCATCCTTTGTTGGATAATCGGGCCAAATCTCTTCAATTGTTTCATATGGCTCACCATCATCTTCCAGTGCTTGTAAATTTTCAATCACCTCTACAGGTGCACCAGAACGTATACCGTAATCAATTAATTCGTCTTTTGTTGCAGGCCAAGGAGCGTCTTCCAAGTGCGATGCAAGTTCTAATGTCCAATACATATTCTTATTATTAAATTATTCCTATTTCTGTTTGCGCAAAAGTATGTTAAAAAAAATGAGCAAAACAAATATTTTTTTCCACTATTTACAAACGTGGGATCCAGATGTTTTCAGCTGTTCCTTCGTCGGCACAAAGTTTTCTTGCCAAAACAAATAAATAATCACTTAATCTGTTCAAATAAATTGTAATATTGCTGTCAACAAAACTATCTTCTCCCAATTGAACAGTCAATCTTTCAGCCCTACGGCAAACACAACGTGCTAAATGACAATAAGATACAACAGTATTTCCACCTGGCAAAATAAAATGTTTAAGTTCAGGCAAAACTTCATTCATCGCATCCATCTCAGTTTCTAATACATTAATATCAACCTCAACTAAATCAGGTATTTTCATTTTAGACCGTTCAGGATCTGAAGCTAAAGAAGCCCCAATTGTGAATAACCTATCTTGAATTTCTTTTAGCATCTGCTGATGATGTACATCAATAGCCTGACACCTAATTAAACCGATATACGAGTTTAATTCATCAACGGTTCCATATGTTTCGATACGAATATGATATTTTGGAACACGCGTACCTCCAATTAATGAAGTTTGACCTTTATCGCCAGTTTTAGTGTATATTTTCATTTTTGCTAAGCGCTATGCGATAAGCGATAAGCGTTGCAAAACGCCATACGCCAAACGCTATACAATTTTCTCAAAATCATCTCCCTTTTCTTCCAGGCTACTTAAACGAGGAGAAACAGTTTTAATATCTTCATTTGGATAATCCTTCTCAATCAATCCATCACGCATACGTACAATACGATGGGCATGCTGTGCTATATCTTCTTCATGGGTAACCAAAATAATCGTATTTCCTTTACTATGAATTTCTTCTAAAAGTCCCATAATCTCAATGGATGTTTTAGTGTCCAAGTTACCTGTTGGCTCATCAGCTAGAATAATCGAAGGATTATTTATTAATGCCCTCGCAACGGCTACTCTTTGGCGTTGACCCCCAGAAAGCTCATTCGGCTTGTGAGTTACACGATTGCCCAAGCCTACATTCTCTAATGCTTTTGTTGCACGCAAATCACGCTCCTTCTTACCAGCTCCAGCATAAATTAATGGCAATGCCACATTATCTAATGAAGTAGAGCGTGGTAAAAGATTAAACGTTTGAAACACAAAGCCAATTTCTTTATTTCTAACTTCGGCCAAATCATTATCGCTCATCTGGCTAACATTAATCCCATTCAATATATAATCGCCCTTACTTGGGGTATCTAAACATCCCAAAATATTCATTAATGTAGATTTTCCTGACCCTGAAGGGCCCATCAAGGCAACAAATTCGCCCTTTTTAATTTCTAAACTAACTGATTTTAAAGCATGGATAACTTCTGAACCTATTACGTATTTACGACCTATATCTTTAATGGTAATGAGTGCTTTTTGCATCGTTTTTTATTTTTTAGACCAATATAACCTAGCTAATGTTACAGGCGTGTTTACTTTTCAATGATTTTAGGAACAAAAAAGAAACTCTCGTTGTGAACGGCCGAATTTTTCAAGCCTTCCTCAGTCGAAATCTCACTTTTAGCAACATCTTCTCTCCATACATTCGATTGTTCATTCATGTATACTAAAGGTTTTACTGCGGTTGTGTCCAATTCATTAAGTTTCTCCATAAAAGTAAGAATCTTATTCATTTCTACAGTCAATGCATCAACTTCGTTATCTTTTATTTCTATTCTCGCTAAATCAGCAACTTTATGTACCGTTTGTTGATCGATCTTCATCTTTTTAATTTACTGTTAATCTTTTTAAACACCTCATTCTTTAATTCGTCTGCACTTTCAACGCCTAATATACGAGTTGAAATAGGTTCGTGAATATAAATTTTTCCAATACCTGGACGTGTACCATGCCTAAAACCATCGTCCCACATCAATTCCCATACATTTATACTGCTTACCGGCACAATTGGAATATTTTTCTCGATAGCCAATCGAAAAGGGCCATTTTTAAATTCATGTAAAACTGGCGGATATGAATCATCTATTTTTCCTTCTGGAAAAATAATTAAACTCATCCCTTTTTCTAAATTTTCACCTGCCTTTTTAAACGCTCTGAACGCCGAAATCTTACTTTCTCTCGACACAGCAATATCTATCGTCCTAAAGAACATTCCCAAAACAGGATTTTGCATCAACTCCTCTTTTCCCATAAAATGAAATCGCCCCTTTGCCAATATACAAAAAAGCACAATGTCTAAATTGGAAGAATGATTAGCGCAATAAATATAGGTTTGGGTTGGATCAAGTGGTTTTTCAAATTCAAATTTGAAGAATACACCAGCAATTGCCGTACATAAAAATGAGTTTAACCCCCTTAATTTATTCAACACCTCATAATATTTGGGATTTTTGGTGAAAATGAAATAAAGCGGAGAAAAAATCACGAAAAATAAAAGAATCCAAAATATAAAATAGAAAAAATGTATCCGTTTAAGCAGCTTCATGATGAATTCAAAAGTACGATTTATTTGGAAGAAAATATTACCTTAGCAATTCATGCTAACCGTTAAAGATCTATCCGTTAATTTTTATAACCAAGAAGACAAAACTTGGTTTGAAGCAGTTCATAAAGTAAATTTTTCCTTAGCAAAAGGAAAAGTGCTAGGTATTGTAGGCGAATCAGGCTCTGGAAAATCAGTTACCTCTTTTTCTATTATGCGCCTGCACGATGCTAAAAATACTGAAATTAATGGAGAGGTTGATTTCGAAAAAATTAAGCTACTCAATTTATCCCCAGCAGAAATAAGAAGTTTTAGAGGCAACAAGATTTCGATGATCTTTCAAGAACCTATGACATCCTTAAATCCGGTTTTAACCTGTGGATATCAAGTACAAGAGGCCATTATGTTGCACCAAAATATTGATAAGGAAACGGCCAAACAGCATACAATTAACTTGTTTAAGGAAGTACAGCTCCCTCGCCCTGAAAACATTTTCGAGAATTATCCGCATCAACTTTCAGGCGGACAAAAGCAACGCGTAATGATCGCAATGGCATTAAGTTGTAACCCCGAATTGCTTATTGCAGACGAACCCACCACCGCTTTAGATGTAACTGTCCAAAAGACAATTTTAGATCTTTTATTGCGACTAAAAGAAGAACGCAATATGGGCATGATTTTTATCTCGCATGATTTAGCTGTGATGAGCGAAATCGCTGATGAGTTGTTGGTAATGTACAAAGGAAAAATTGTTGAACAGGGATCAGCAAAACAACTCTTTGAAAACCCTCAGCATCCATATACTAAAGGTTTGTTAGCTTGCAGACCAAGTCCACAACGGCTTTTAAAAAAATTACCAGTCGTTGCCGATTTTTTAAACGAGGACAAAGCAGTTGGGCTAAAACATTTGTTAGAGGTTAATAGCTATTCTGATCAAGAAATTCAACAACGTAGACATCAGCTTTACACACAAAAACCGCTGCTGCAGGTTCAACATTTAAATACATGGTACCCAATTAAAAACGGATTATTTGGCAAACCTACAGAATTTGTTAAAGCTGTAAACGACATTAGTTTTGATGTGTTTCCTGGCGAAACCTTAGGCTTAGTAGGCGAATCGGGTTGCGGCAAAACCACTTTAGGCAGAAGCATTTTAAGATTAGTAGAACCAACATCAGGGAAAATCATTTTCGATGGTATTGATTTGATCAGTTTAAGCAAATCTGCCCTCACAAAAATGAGACGCGACGTGCAAATCATCTTTCAAGACCCTTACTCCTCTCTAAATCCTCGAGTTACCGTTGGAAATGCAATTATGGAGCCTTTACAGGTGCATAAGCTCTTTACCAGTGATGCAGAACGTAAGGCGCATGTGATCAATCTTTTAGAGAAAGTAAATCTTAAAGCGGAGCATTTTAATCGTTATCCGCATGAATTTTCAGGCGGTCAACGCCAACGAATAGTAATTGCTAGGGCTTTGGCCTTACAACCAAAGTTCATTATTTGTGATGAATCTGTTTCTGCTTTGGATGTTTCTGTGCAGGCTCAAGTTTTAAATTTATTGAGAGAATTGCAAGAAGAATTTGGTTTAACCTATATTTTTATTTCGCACGATTTGGCGGTAGTAAAACACATTTCAGATCGGATGATTGTAATGAATAAAGGTAAAGTTGAAGAAGAGGGCTTTCCAGAAATCATTTATAATTCGCCTCAAGCAGATTATACAAAGAAACTTATTGCAGCAATTCCAGGGCAACTAGGATGATACCTAACGCCATCCCATGCTCCGTGCTAAACCAAATCGCATAAAGGTATATTTATCTTTAAAGTAAATATTGTAAGGATCTTCACCATAGTATCCAAATGTTACCATTACAAACACATTTTGCATAAAAGGAAAGCTATAGTTAGCAGAGAGTTCTGCATTTAACCGTTTTTTTGGGGCAAAAACTGGATAATTGGTTAAAGAATTAACAGCATAAGAAACTGACCCATTTAACCGCCAACGCTCCTTTTCCAGATTGTGTGTTAATTTTTTGTACACACGGAAAGAAAAATCATAATTTAATCGAGTAAAACCATAATCTCCAGTTAAAGCAGGTTCATATGCGAACCATTTATGCCATTGTAGTCCAACTTTATGATGAAAGCCAAAATAATCTTCCCCTGTTAAATGTTCTGTAAAATATCCAAATCTATATCCTAAAGAGAGATAATTCGTATTAAAATTTCCATCTCTAGTATTAATGTCACCATTTGGCAGAATTGCTTTTCCATCTTGACCATTAGAGTGATGTGTAAAACTTAACTCTACATATTTATAGCGTTGCGAATTACGAGATAAACGAAGATATAATGCCCCTCCCAATTTAAAACTTGGTGTTCTAACGCCAGCAGATTGATCATCTCTTACACGAACCGTAAAATCGGGATTTATCGAGAATGCTACAGGCAATGATTTCGATGCCAAAACCATATAGGTTGTGGTTAATTTTCCATTGATAATATAACCAGAAGGCGCTCCTATTTCACCCAATGGCGATGTATAAGAGAGCTCGCTATTTTCTTTATAAAGTAAGGGATAGGCTAAATTTGCAATTTGCTTTTGGGCAGCTAACGAATCAAATGATTTATTTTGAGCAAAAACTACTTGGATATTTAGTGTTAAAAAAGTAAAAAGTATGGTTAGTTTCATATTCATTATAAACGTTTAAAGCAGAAATTGGGTTTTCTTTTTCAAAAAATTCACTAACCTAAACTTACAATTGTTATCTTCGATACTATACAGAAAAAGCTATGTCTAAAAACAAAAATTCGCAAGTAAAGCTCGTTTTAACACAAATGATTAGTGATATTTTCGAGAAAAATAAAAATGTAGCTCTCAATCATAAACAAATTGCCTCAAAATTAAATTTGAAGGATGCTGATTCTACTAATACCATCTTAGAAATTTTAGTAGAGCAAACCGAAAAAGGAGTATTTATTCGCCCAGAAAGAGGTAAATTCCGTTTAAAAGATCTTAAAACGTTTATAATCGGCACGGTCGATATGACGGCAGATGGTTCTGCTTTTATTGTACCTGATGATGAGTTCGAAAAGGATATTTTTGTTGCCCCGCGTAAAGTAAGGAATGCATTGCATGGAGATAAAGTAAAAGTTTATGTATTTGCTAAAAAAGCCAGTGGACGAAAGAAAGAAGGAGAAATTGTTGAAATTATTACCCGTGCAAAAACAGATTTTATTGGAGTTGCTAAAATTTCAGAACGCTTTGCTTTTGTAATTCCCGACGACCGTAAAATGCTTCATGACATTTTTGTACCACTTAGTGATTTAAACGGAGCTAAAAATGGTCAGAAAGTACAAGTTTCGATTACCGACTGGCCAGAGGGAGCAAAAAATCCAATCGGAAAAATCATTAATGTTTTAGGCACCCAAGGTGAGAATAATACAGAGATGAATGCGATATTGGCTCAATATGGCTTCCCTTTAAGCTTTCCAGCTGCTGTAGAGCTAGAAGCTAACCAAATTCCGGAAACAGTTAGTGAGGAAGATATTAAAGGAAGGAAAGATTTTAGAAACACCCTTACCTTTACCATTGACCCTGCTGATGCAAAAGATTTTGATGATGCAATTTCCTTTAAAAAACTTCCAAATGGAAATTATGAAATTGGTGTGCATATTGCCGATGTTTCTCATTATGTAAAACCTAAAAGCGAATTAGATAAAGAAGCTTATGAGCGGGCAACTTCGGTGTATTTGGTTGATCGAGTAATACCGATGCTTCCAGAGCGATTAAGTAATGGCGTATGTTCTTTACGCCCGAATGAAGATAAACTTTGTTTTGCGGCCGTATTTGAGCTCGATGAGCAAGCTAATATTTTATCGCAATGGTTTGGTAGAACCGCCATCCATTCTAACCGCCGGTTTAGCTATGAAGAAGCACAAGAAGTAATTGAAACCAAGCAAGGCGATTGCGTAGAAGAAATTCTTAAATTAAACGAATTAGCCTATATTTTAAGAGATAAAAAATTCAAAGATGGTGCTATAAGCTTCGAAAGTACGGAAGTTAAATTTAGGTTAGATGAATTCGGAAAGCCAATTGGAGTATATGTTAAGGAGCGTAAAGATGCGCATAAGTTGATCGAAGATTATATGTTATTGGCAAATCGAAAAGTAGCCGAATTCATCGCTAAAAAAGGAAAAGTGAAGCAAAAATACACTTTTGTATATCGCTCGCATGATTCGCCAAATTTAGAAAATCTCAATAATTTTGCAACGTTTGCATCTCGTTTCGGTTATAAAATTAACATGAAAACAGATAAAGAAATTGCTAAATCCTTAAATTATTTAATGGCGGATGTAGAAGGTAAAAAAGAGCAGAACATTCTAACACAACTGGCAATTCGATCAATGGCAAAAGCTATTTATACCACTAAGAAAACGAGTCACTATGGTTTAGCATTCGATTATTACACACACTTTACTTCACCTATTCGTCGTTACCCCGATGTAATGGTTCATCGTTTATTGGCATTATATTTAGATGGAGGCAAATCTGCAAATGAAGAAGAATATGAGATGGCAAGCTCGCATTCATCATCCATGGAAAAACGTGCAGCAGATGCAGAAAGGGCCTCAATAAAATACAAACAGGCAGAATATCTGGAAGATAATGTAGGGAGTACGTTTACAGGAATTATTTCGGGAGTTACAGAATGGGGAATGTATGTAGAAATTATCGAGAACAAGTGCGAAGGAATGATTAGACTGAGGGATATTACAGATGATTTTTATGTATTGGACGAAAAAAATTATTGTATTGTTGGTCAGCGAAAGCATAAAAAATACCAACTTGGAGATGAGGTGCAGGTAAAAGTTAAAAAAGTAGATTTATCAAAACGTCAGATCGACTTTGCATTAATACAGGATTAAATGAGGATACTATTTTCTTTTCTGCTATTTTTTATTTTCATTACTTCAGTTAAAGCGCAAACGCTACAAGGAAAAGTGATAGATGCTAAAACTTCAGAACCCATACCATTTGCATCCATTGGCATTATTGGCACCAATACTATTACTGTGACCAACGAAAATGGCGAGTTTATACTAAAAGCAGAAAAATTACCTGCAAAACTCAGATTTCGCCATGTAAGTTATCTCCAACTCGAAACTACAATTAATGAAGCACAAAGCTTGATAAATATTCGGCTAAGTCCGGCAGCTATTACCTTAAATGAGGTCGTTATTCGGCCGGATGCAGGTAAAACCTTATTGCGATTAGCGCTTCAAAAAGCAAAAGAATATTTAAACACATCTTTTTATGCCAATGCATTTTACAGACAGTTAACAGCAACAAATAACAATGCAACTGAAATTCACGAACTCTTTTATGATTTAAATTGGAATGTAAAATATATTCAAGGTTGGGCGGCCAAGCAAAGTAGATTTGCCGAGATAAACGACCCTACAAAATTCTCATTAAGTAATCAATCTTTTCTAACATTTGCTTATGCAGGTTATATATTCCCAGACAAAAGGGCAAGATACGTAAGTATTAAATACTTAGATGATTATGATATTGAAGTAGATCGATATATCGAACAAGACGATCAAAATATAGCCGTTGTTACATGTAAGCTTAAGAAAGTGCGTAAAAATCTCTTCTACGCTAATTCTACCTATTACATTGGCACAAAAGATTTAAAAATTTATCGCTTAGAGAACAAAATACACAATATGCCTTGTGAATTTTCTCCAGGTCTAACCTTAAGATTTCCTTCAATTGTAGAAACAGTAACTACTTTTAATGGTACTGGGCAGCCGATTCCGGTCTTAGAAAGCATGTCTACTAAAGTTTATTTAGGTTTAACTAACAATGGTCGCGTGATAAATTCGGTAATAAGTTCGTTATTAACTGTAATTAAAATTGATGATAAATTAAAAAATCAGCGATTTCAAGGCCTAAATAGTGACATTAAAGACAGAAAAGTAATCGAATCTATAAAATATGATGCTTATTTTTGGAAAAACAATCCAATTGTTAAGCAAACTACCTTAGAAGATGCTTTTATTAAAATGATGGAAAGCAAACAAGCGTTTGGCACCATGACTAACCCATAAACAATGCATAATCCAGTACAATTACAAGAAATTATAGAGAAAGCAATACTAGAAATAAATCACCCAAAACACCCTGCCAATTTATACGAACCCATACGGTACATTATGAATTTAGGCGGTAAAAGAATTAGACCGGTTATGGTTTTAATGGCATCAGAACTATTTAATGATGATGTAAATATTGCGCTAGATGTGGCATTAGCCATCGAAACATTTCACAATTTCACTTTAGTTCATGATGATATTATGGATAATGCACCATTACGCCGGGGTGCCCAAACCGTACATGAAAAATGGGGAAATAACAACGCCATTTTAAGTGGTGACGTGATGATGGTTGAGTCGAACAAACACCTCTCAAAAGTTGCTATCAATGTGTTAAAACCTGTTTTAGATACATTTAATTTAACTGCTCAGGGTGTTTGTGAAGGCCAGCAATTAGATATGGAGTTTGAGCAACGTAACGATGTAAGTATCACCGAATATTTAGAAATGATACGATTAAAAACAGCTGTTTTATTAGGAGGAGCAATGAAATTAGGGGCTATTGTAGGTGGAGCAAGCGAACAAAATGCCAACTTACTGTATGCTTTCGGTGAAAATCTGGGTGTAGCTTTTCAACTTCAAGACGATATTTTAGATGTATATGGTAATCCCGAAAAATTTGGAAAACAAGTTGGCGGCGATATTATGGCCAATAAAAAAACCTTTCTACATTTAAAAGCACTAAAATTAGCACAAAGTGATGAAGCAGATCTATTGGTTGCAGAAGACTTAAATCTAGAAAGCAAAGTTGAGAAGGTTACCAACTTATACAACAAATACAATATCAAGCAATTGGCAACAGCCGAAATGGAAAAACATTTAGCTTTAGCGAATGAAGCTTTAATGAATTTAGAAGTTGAAGACTCTAAAAAAGAAAATTTTAGAGCATTAGTTCAGCAAATTTTAGAAAGGGAGCATTAACGATAAGTTAATCCAATCAAAAAATAGGTCATAAAAAAAGCTCTGATTTAACATCAGAGCTTTTTTTATAGCATTAAATCTTATTCTGCAGCATCATCAGCTTTCTCTGCTTTTTTAGCAGGTGCTTTTGCTGCTTTAGGTGCCGCTGCTTTTTTAGCAGGTGCATCTTCAGTAGTTGCTGCTGCTGCTACTGGAGCTTCAACAGTTTTCTCAGCTACAGCTTTCTTAGGTGCTGCTGCTTTTTTTACAGGTGCTGCATCTTCAACAACAACAGGTAAAATTGATACGTAAGATTTATTGTCTTGTTTCTTTTTGAATGTTACGATACCTGGTACCAATGCAAATAAGGTATGATCTTTACCAATACCTACACCTTTATCTGGATGATGCTTTGTTCCACGTTGACGAACGATAATGTTTCCAGCGATAGCTTCTTGACCACCAAAGATCTTGATACCTAGACGCTTGCTATGCGATTCACGTCCGTTTCTAGAACTACCGGCTCCTTTTTTATGTGCCATTTGATTTTATATTTTATAAATTGGGAAACCCAATTTTTCAATTAAACAAAAAATTAACTACAGAGTGATACTCTCAATCTGGATTTTGGTGAAATACTGGCGGTGACCATTTTTCTTTTTGTAACCTTTTCTACGTTTCTTTTTGAAAACGATTACTTTATCACCTTTTAAATGAGACACGATTTTAGCTGTAACCGATGCACCTTTTACTGCAGGAACCCCTACTGTAATTTTACCACCATTATCAACCAACAATACATTGTCAAATTCAATACTAGCGCCTTCATCTCCTTGTAAACGGTGTACAAAAAGATGCTGGTCTTTTGCAACTTTGAATTGCTGTCCTGCTATATTTACTATTGCGTACATTGTTAAATAATTATTTTTTTTAAATTGTATATTTTTTATCGAGGTGCAAATATAGAACAAATACTATTCAAACACAAGTGGATACTAAAAAAAGTTCTATAGGATTTTTAGGATAGCATGATTATAGGATTCGGTTTGCACTATACACTTATAATTCGAAGCCATAAAACATAAACTTTTGCCATTAGTTGAAAATATATTTTGTTTATTACGAATATTTCGTAGATTTACGAATAAACAGAATTTACATCAACTTTTATGAAACATTTACTTACCATTTTATTTAGCATAAGCACCGTAGCACCCCTATTTGCTCAAGAACCAGCAATCGCTCATGTTAATTATGCTTTTTCGCACATTAGAGATACCACAGAACGTGATCGTCCGTATAAAGAAAACATGCTACTTATTGTAGGAAAAAATGCTTCATTATATACGAGTGAAGATAGAATTAACCAACTCGAAAGAATGACTGAGTTCATTAAACAACAAACCGCAGCAAATGGAGGAACATTATCGAATATTGTGATGCAAAAAGGCATGATAAGAACTGTTTCACTTACAGATTTTTATTTTTTTGCGAATGAGAGAAAGTTGGTAACGATTGAGAACATGAGGGAAAAATTTAGAATTGATGAAGATACTGCGCCGATTAAATGGAAAATCGCTAAAGACACCGCCAATTTTTCGGGCATTCATTGCCAAAAAGCAATGGCCAACTTTAAGGGAAGAAATTGGATAGCCTGGTTTGCGCCCGATTTACCTTTCGCTAGTGGGCCTTGGAAATTAAATGGCTTACCCGGTTTAATTATTGAAGCTTATGATGAGCGCAAAGATATACAATTCAATTTCTCAGGATTAACAAAAGTAAGTGAAGCACCGAGTACCGTTAAAAAAGATGAAATATTAACAATAGGCACAACAACTATGACTGTAGGCCGTGACACCTATGCCGGAAAAGAAATAAAAATCCCAACAAATACAGTAAAAGCTACCCGTGCAGATGTTGATAGATTAAAAAATGCCATCGCAGATAATCCAGCCGCTGCCTTAAATAGCATGCCTGGCGGAACCACAACCCTTAAGCGAATTTCAGGACCAACTATGCCCGTTACAGTAAAAAAAAGCAAGTTCAATAATCCGATTGAACTCCCAGAAATTAAAAATTAAATCATTCTAATACTGCTTTTAGCATGAAAAATATATTGATTCTCTTTTTTATAACATTATCCACTTTTAAAACTTTTGCGCAAGACCCCGACAAAGTTTTAGCTAGAGTACGCTACACGTATACGAATAAAACAGATACGCTTAAAAATGGAAAAACACGAACTGAAAATATGTTATTGTTTATTGGCAAAAATGCCTCATTATATACCAGTTATGACAAAATAAGATTCGAAATCTCCGAAGATCAAAAAAGTCAGGCTAGAGCATTAGCCCGGCTAACCACTAGTAATACGCCAACTGTGATTAGAATCGACAGGTCGGCAGGCGATTGGCTCACCAAAACAAATTATTTATCATTTGCTAAAGAGGAAAAAATGATAGTGAAAGAAGATATTCTTGGCATAGGCTACCTGATTACGGAAACGCTACCAGAACTCAAATGGAAAATCACTAAAGATACCACTACACTTTCTGGTGTCGCCTGCCAAAAAGCAATAGCGAATTTTGATGGAAAAAATTGGACAGTATGGTTTGCCCCTAGCTTGCCTTTTCAAAGTGGACCATGGAAATTACAAGGACTTCCAGGACTAATTTTAGACGCTTTTGATGAAAATAAATCTATTCACTTTCAATTTGCTGGTTTCGAAAAAGCAAACGAGGGCGATTTTAAAAGAACAACCGATATTCGAACAAGACCTGGTGCACATCCAGGTGATATAAATAACTTAGATGTAATTATGAGCCTTGAAGTTGCAGATGCCTATTTCGAAAATACCATTCAATTGCCTAGGTACAGGTCGACTAAAACAACTCGAAAAGAATACGACAAATTAAAAGCAGCTTATAAAAAAGACCCAAAAGGATTTAGTAAAGCACAATTTGGGTTTTGAAAATTATAACTAATCACTAAGACCATAAAGAGTTCGCACATGAAACCCATCCTTACATTTTTATTGCTTTTTAGTATCAATAGCGCCTATTCCCAAAAACCTGACCCTATTTTAGCTAGAGTTCGATATACCTACACTGATAAAAAGGACACCCTAAAAAATGGGAAAACGCGCAGCGAAAACATGTTATTATTTATTGGTAAAAATGCATCCTTGTATAGCAGCTACGATAAAATAAGACATGAAGTATCTGAAGAGCAAAAATTTAGAGCCAAAATGGCGAATAAAGCAAGTTCTGGGCAACCAACTGCTTTTATTATAGACGATAGTAACAGTAAATGGATGACCACAACCACTTACCTCTATTTTGTAAAAGAAAATAAGTTTTTTACAAAAGAAAATATTTCTCTTCAAAGCTATCTTCTTGAAGAAAATGCACCTGAAATTAAGTGGAAAATCACCAAAGATACCCTAAGTTTCTCGGGGTTAGCTTGCCAAAAAGCAACTACAAGTTTCGAGGGCAAAAGTTGGACCGCTTGGTTTGCACCTAGTGTACCCTTTCAGGGCGGACCATGGAAATTAAATAGTTTACCTGGTTTAATTGTTGAGGCATACGATGAGAATAAAAATATCTATTTTCAGTTTGCTGGAATAGAAAATGCCAAAGATGGAGACAATGTGAGGGAACATGATGTAACTAAACGACCAACTGCCGAACCCGGCGATTACAATCCAATAGATCAATTAATTGGACGTGATGTAGGCAATGCCTTTTTTGAGAACATCATCAAGCTACCGGTAGGCTCGGTTAGGATCACTAAACAACAATTAGATAAACTAAAAGAAGCTTTCAAAAAAGATCCAAGAGGTTTTGTTAGGGCACAATCTGGACATTAAATAGCTTGCATTAACAAACGTTAACATACTAACTTACAATCATTTCATCTAACAAATTATATTTGTTACCGCATGAAAAAAACTATAACTCTACTCCTCACCTTTGCTGCTACAACAATTACTTCAGCTCAAACACCAGAAAAAGTACTAGCTAGAGTGCATTACACCTACATCAACAAAAACGACACACTAAAAAACGGGAAGGCACATACAGAGAACATACTTTTATTCATTGGCAAAAACGCATCACTGTACACCAGTTACGACCGATTAAATCATCAATTAGCGCTTGATCAGAAAGTACGAGCAAAGTTTATGACGATGATAGATGATGGCAAACCCAAAACGATAACAATTGACGAGAGTTCTAGCAAATGGATGTCTACCACAAATCACTTATACTTTATTAAAGAAAACAAGCATTATCTTAAAGAAACCATCTCAGACCAAAGCTATTTAGTTGAAGAGACTATGCCATCCATTAATTGGAAAATAACAAAAGACACCTTAAGTTTTTCTGGTCTTAATTGTCAAAAAGCAACCACAAATTACGACGGCAAAAATTGGATAGCCTGGTTTGCTCCTAATCTTCCCTTTCAAAGCGGTCCATGGCAATTAAATGGTCTCCCGGGCTTAATTATTGATGTTTATGATGAACTTAAAAATATCCATTTTCAATTTGCCGGTATGGAAAATTTAAATGAAGGCGATTTTAAGCGATTAAACGACATCACCAAAAGCCCCTCGGCTAGTCCAGGAGATATTAACACCATTGATTTAATGCTTGGTTTTGATGTGGCTGATGCCTATTATGCAAATATGATTAAACTATCTGCTATTTATACTACTAAAACTACTAAAGCACAGTTAGAAAAATTTAAAATCGCTGTAGAGAAAGATCAAAGAGGAATTAGTAAAACACAATCCAAATATTAGCGCAGCACTAAGGAAATAGCAATAGATAATAAAGGGGCTTTATGAAATTACGGTTAAGAAACGTCATCAAAATCTAGATACGTTAAAAAATGTTAAATGATTTTTATAATTACGAACTATTCGTAGATTTACGATAAGTTAATTGTTTATAAACTAAAAAACCACAACATGAAGACATTTTTTACCTCTATTGCTGCCATTGCGATTACCTCAATTGCTTTTGCACAAAATCCCGACAAAGCGCTAGCTAGAGTTAGGTATTCATTTAGTCATATACAAGACACCACTCAAAAAGACAAGCCATATACCGAAAATATGCTATTGGTAATTGGAAAAAATGCCTCTGTTTATACCAGTTACGATAAAATAAATCGTAACCTCGAAATGGAGAAACAAATTCAAGAACAGATTAAAAATCAAGCTGGGAGCAATAACTTTAAAATTACTGTGGGAAGTCCGGGAACTCCCAACAAAATGACCAATCCTTTAGACTATTTCTTTTATGTGAAAGAGAACAAATTTTTTACCAAAGAACGGATGGTCAATAACTATTTAGTGGAAGAAGAAGCACCAAAATTAAACTGGAAAATTACAAAAGATACGGCAAGCTTTTCGGGTGTAAAATGTCAAAAGGCAGTTGTCGATTTCAAAGGCAGAACTTGGACAGCCTGGTTTGCTCCTGATATGCCATTTCAGAGTGGGCCGTGGAAATTAAATGGGTTACCTGGACTAATCATAGAAGCGATTGACCAAACTGGAACAGTAAAATTTCAGTTTGCCGGCATTGACGATGTTAAACCTGAGGAAACAAAAGCTCCGGAGAAAGAGGGACCAAAAATTTTAACTCCTGGAGGTGGGGCAATGCCAATGGCTAGTATTATGGGTATGGATGGCAACTCCTATCTAGGTACCGAAATTAAGCTTCCTACAGATGCAATAAAAACGAATAAAAAGGAACTAGATAAGCTTAAAGCAGCAAGAGATAAAGACCCACAAGGATTTATGAATGCACAAATGGCAGCGCAAGGCGTACAAATGGGTGTAACAAGAAATGTAAGAGTTAATACAACCAGTGATGTAAAAAAAATCGAAATCAACAACCCGATTGAGCTTCCAGAGAGAAAATAAGTTAATTGCTACCCACCTAAACCAAACACACAAATGAAGAAGCAATACATAATTACCTTACTTTTCTTTTTACTGGGCATCACATCCGCCTTTGCGCAAAAACAATTAAAAGGGAAGGTAAAAGACACAAAAGGGGCACCTATTGTATCTGCAAACATTAACTTAAAGGATAAAGAAGGCAGTATCCTTAGCTATACCAGAACGAATGATAAGGGAGAATATACCCTTTCTTTTACAGAAGAGATAAAAGATTTAACACTCGAAGCTACCATCATCGGTTTTGCAAAAAAAATCGTTAGCATAACTGAATTAAATAAAAGTTACGATTTAACCTTAGATGAGGATCAAATTAATCTAAAAACGGTGGTGGTTAAAAATAGACCATCATTAACTAGAAATGGAGATACATTAAATTATAAGACTTCCGATTTTGCCGATAAGCAAGACAGAAGCATTGGCGATGTGCTAAAAAAGATGCCAGGTATTGAAGTAGCCGAAAACGGAAAAATAACCTATAATGGGAAAGGGATTTCTGCATTATACCAAGATGGCGATAATTTATTGGACGACAAATATAGTATCGGCACAAAAGCAATTCCACATGGTGCAGTAGAAAAAGTGCAGGTGATTGAAAATGATCAACCGATTAAAATGCTTAGAAAAAATAACATGAGCGATGATGTAGCCATAAATCTTGTGATTAAAGACGAAGCAAAGCTCAAAGTTATGGGAGATATAAAAGCTGGTCTTGGAACACCTGATCGATTTGATGGTGAAGTAAATGCCATGTTGTTCAAGAAGAAGGTAAAGTTTATCAATAACATTAAAGGCAACAATGTTGGAATTGACCCAGGAATTGATCTTACTTCTTTTAATATGTCTGATTACTTAAGAAGGATCGATAATGATAAGCCCGGAAGCTTTCTTTCGGCTGGTGCTGCAGGTGTGCCTACCCTTCCACAAAACAGATCGTTATTCAATAAAGCAGGTTTAGCTAATTTAAATAACTTGTTCAAGTTGAATAAAGATTTTCAAATTCGAGCCAATGTTTCTTATTTGTACGATAAAAGAAATCAGGAATACAACAAATTCTCGGAAACTTATTTACCAGATCAAACTATTCGCTATACAGAATCGCAAGAAAACCTCATTAATCCTCAGAAATTTCAGTCGAAAATTAACCTCAATTCCAATGCTGAAATGTACTACATGAATAACAATTTCATTGTTGATTATGCTCCCAATAAAATTAATTCAGGCGTAGAAATCAACGGTATTGGAGCCGGACAATCACTCTCACAAAAAAACTTCGATATTTCAAATGAATTTAATTACAGGAAGAAATTAAAATCAGAAAATACAATAAATTTTTATTCGTACTTAAATCATTCAACCCAGCCCGAAATTTTAAATATTAGGCCAGGTTTAAATGAGGATATTTTAAACAATGGTACTCCCTTTGCCGGATTAGATCAATATGTTAAATTACCTTCGTGGTATACCAATAATTATATGTCGTTTGGCTTAGTAAGAGGCAAATTCACACAATCCTATCGAACTGGTTTTAACTTACAACATCAACAATTAAATTCCGAATTATATCGCATACAGAATAACCAAGCAACTGAATTAATTTCGTCTGATATGACCAATAATTTAGAATGGGTAAAAAGCAAAGTTTATGTAGATGGGACCTATGAATACAGTGGAGAAAAGATAAAGACAAGTTTAAGTTTACCACTCAGCTATCAAAGCATTTCGTATAACGACCCATCAAAAAGTGTGGATAAAGACTTAAGCAAAATCTTTTTGAACCCTGCGTTTAATGTAAAATATCAAACTAGCACCGAAAACTATGTAACCGCCAATTATTCTTTCAGGAATGATTTAGGGGGACTGGATGATGTTTATACAGGAACAATCTTAAAAAATTACCGGTCACTTTTTGCTAATAACGCCCCTATTTCTGAACGAAAAACCCATGGGATGGGAGCCAGTTTTAACTTTCGCAAAGCAATGCAGATGTTCTTTTTTAATACCGGCATTAATTATTCAAACACTACATTAAATACCATTTCTTCTTTTACATTAAGTAATAACATACAGCAGCGAGTGGTCTTGCCTTTAGAAAATCATGTCAAATCACTTTCTGCGCAGGCAAATGCTAGTAAATACCTTTTTAGTTTAAGAAGTACAATTAATGCCGGGCTTAGTTATACAAATAGTCAATTTGATCAACTACAGAACAATAGATTACTACCATTCGATTCGAAAACGATGGCCTATAAAGCAGGAATAGATTCAAAAATCACCAATTTCATGACCTGGTCTTACTCGGCTAATTATTCGGTTACAGAGAATAAATTGGTAAGTGTAAATGCTGTAAAAACGAATTACCAACAAATTAGACAACAGTCTAACCTAACATTTACAGCATTTAAAAGCGTATTTATGAAAATTTCTGCCGAACACATGTACACCAAGCAATCTAGTCAAAGTGATTTAAGTTATCTCTTTGCAGATTTTAACTTGAGGTACAAGATTACTAAACTTAAAACAGACTTAGAATTTGGAGTAACCAATTTGGCTAACATTAAGAAATTTGAAGCAATTAACGTATCTGCAAATGCACTAACCAGCGGAACATATTACATTCCTGGAAGAGTAGCCATGTTGAAAGCAACCTTTAACTACTAGTATATTAATAAACCCAATAATAGTTAAATTGATGACCCTTAAACTGTAAAAGGTTTGAGGGTTTTTTGATTTAGTGTTTTAACACAGAGGTTTGGAGGAGGTATTGGGTTATTTTTTTTAACCGCAAAGAACGCAAAGACATTTAACCGCAAAGAACGCAAAGGCTATTAGCTCACCTTTCTCTGTGGATTCCTCCTTTTCTCCGTGGTGAATAAACCGTCTATTCTAACACAGAGGACGCAGAGTGTTACGCAGAGATTTGGAAGCAACAGGGTTTGAAGAATTTTAAAGAAAACAGATCCTAATGAAAACAAAGGGTAAACTAATGGAAGACAATCGGCGAATAAAGTAAGAAATTATTTTCTTTATAGTCAACACCCTATAAATAAAAACAAAACTTTGCGCTCTTTGCGATACCTTAAAACTCTTTGCGTTAAATTAAGTACCATAATTTTCGCCAAGAAATGCAAAGACAGTTCTCTGTGAATTCCTCCTTTTCTCTGTGGTTAATAACCTTTCACTCATTAATCTTTCTTAGCAATTATAATAACCCCTGTTGTCTTATTTGGGGTTCTTTGCATCAAAACCGACTTTATGTCATCGGGATTAATTTTACGAAGTTCTTCTTCAGTAAGGGGTTTGCCATCTAATTGAAAAGTAGATTTACCTACGACAATTTTAACGCTATCAGTAGCTTTGCTCGGCTTAATCCTTGATGCATAACCTCGTACAAATACTTCATTTAAGCTATGATCTGTAACATTGGGTAATGCCGTGCCTGGTTTTCTTAAAACAATATTGATATTTTCTTTTCTAGGAATATTATCCTTACCATTAATAGTGTCGGTATTGTTATATGTAAATGTTGTACTACCGGTTAACTTCACTCCTTTTACTACTCCCTTTAATGCAGCAAGAATTTGTTCATTTCTTGCGAACGTTGCAGTTTCTGGCAATTCAGGAAGGTTATGCAATGAGTCGCTCGTAAAAGTAATCGTGTTAATTACATAGTGAGTAGTATTCATCGTATCCCTTTTAGCTACGTTCAATTTTATTGGAAGTGATTTGCGTTTAACCTTAGTTTTTGGAGCTATAGGTTCAATTTTAGCAACGGATTCATTAAATAGATCTACTTTCCCCAATGCCTTTGTTAATGGCATTAAATGCTTTCTGATTTCCTTTTTATTTACGGTAAAGGCTAAGGTAGTAATCAATAGAACCGGTAATAAAAGTGCATAGATTATTAATTTTTTTGGTGATGAACGTTTTGCATTCATCATTTTAATTCTCTTTTTTAAATCAGATAAATTAAAATTATTAACTAACCCAACACTTGCTTGCAAATTACCCACACCCAATAAACTGTATTGATAGGCTTTTTTATCGACCCCCTTTTTAACAATTCTTGCATCGGTAATAAATTCGATATTCTCCTTAATAGCACGTTTCATTAGCCAAACACCAGGATTAAACCAATAAAAAACAACACTAATTTCGGCCAGAATAATATCTAGCGTGTGCCACTCCTTAACATGAACTTGTTCATGGGCTAAAATGGTATCTAATTCGTTTGCCGAGTGTATAGTTGGATTAATATAAACAGTTTGCCAAAAAGAAAACGGGCTTACTCTGCCATCTAAAATCCGAACGTTAAGATTTCGAACTTCTCCTGGTTTTGAGCGTTGATGCACGCGATATAAAGATAAAAACTGAGCAAATAAACGGATCGCCATAAAAGCAACACCTACGTAAAAAACGACCACCACAACTTGCCAGTAATCGATAATCGCATTATTGCGAACCAATTGATTTACATCAATTGTAGGCATCAAAGCAGCAATCTTTGGATTAATTTGCTCCTGCCGATTAAAAAAATCAGTTAAATTGATAAAAGGGTAAACAGTTGAAAAAATTATACCTATCGCTAAAAATGCACGATTTACAGTATAAAATGTTAACCGACGTAGAACAAGGTAATAAACTGCAGCAAAAAGCAGCAAAACCAAATTTATTTTAAATAGTATCAATATCAACTCAGGCATAACTATTCTATTTATCTGGATTTTCAATCAAATTGATAATTTCCTTTAATTCGGCAGCACTTATTTTTTTATCCTTTGCAAAAAAAGCAACTAGCTCTTTATACGAACTTTGAAAATAACTATCTACAAAGCCTGTCATAAAACGCTTTTTATATTCCGCTTCCTTAACTTTTGCACTATAGCGATAGGCATTGGCAAATTTTTCGCTTTTTAAAAAGCCTTTACGTTCTAAGTTTTTTATGGTTGATGCAAGTGTAGTATATGGAGGTACTGGTTCAGACATTACGTCCATAATATCCTTTATAAATCCCTTACCAACTTGCCAAACAGCAAGCATTGCTTCCTCTTCTTGTAATGTTAACTTATCCATATTTACGATTGTGTCGTAAATTTACGATACCCACGTTACAAAAGCAAATTTTTTACTGTCTATTTCACTAACGATTATACCGAGCTTCGGCCTCATCTATAGCTTGTTGCAGTACATTTCTAATTTGCATTGCAGAATCGAGCAATTGAGGGTTTTTGTCAAAATCGCTATAAATTGTGATTTTTTTTGACTTCTCTTTATACTTAAATTGCAGTTCGTAAACAAGTGCTTTTGTATTTAGGCTAGGCTTTCCTATTGAACTTGGAAGACTCCAAAACCCAAGCTCATTTATTTTATTATGGATGAAAATAATATCGTTTACACGAAGTTTAACTTGTGTTTTAATTAAGGAATCCCGATTATTAAGATATTGATAATCACCATTTACCGAAGAATAAGAATTTTCCAAAACATCACCAACACCCCATTTATACGTAAATGATTCAAAACTTGCAACGGCATAAGGAGCCTTTTTAAGACTAATCATGTAATAACCAACTACAGCAGTGATTATAATTACAGCAGCAGTAGCGATTAAGGACAGGTTTTTTCGGAGGTTTATTTTTGTAGTCATTCTATGAATATTCTTATCGTCATCCGATTACTTCTTAGCTATTTAGCTAATCGGTTTTGTTTCTCTTCTGTATCAATAAGTGTTTGTTCAATTATCTTCTGCATTTGAGCAGCAGCGCCTTTCATCCTCGGGTTTCCATCAAAATTAGATAAATAGGTAACTATTTTTGATTTCTTTTGATAATTAAACTCCATATAATAACGAACAATCTTATCAGATTTTATATCAGTTTCATTATTAGCAACAATTGATGGCAAATTCCAGAAGCCTTGTTCATCAGCATTACTATCTAAGAATTTTTTATCTTTTTCGCTCAGTTTAATATTCTTAATGATTAAAGAATCATTATTATCCAAATATTTATATTCTCCCGTTACTGAATTATATGAATTCTCTAAATTATCACCAACTCCCCATTTATAGGTAATTGAAACAAATTCTTTTGCCTTAAAAGGGGCATTCCTTATTATTGGCGCATAATAAATTACACTATAAATTAACAAAGGAACTACTACTGTAAAAAAAATAAATAACTTCTTCCCTCTACTCGTCATGTCTAAAAATTATCTATTAAATTAATCTAAGGGGCCAGTCAACTCACCTTCCCACTTACTTACTACAGCTGTTGCAATACTATTACCAATTACATTTGTTGCAGATCTTCCCATATCTAATAACGGATCGATACCTATTAGCAATGCTAATCCGGCTTCTGGAATATTAAACGTAGCAATGGTACCCGCAATTACCACTAAAGAAGCACGAGGAACTCCCGCAATACCTTTACTGGTTAGCATCAAAATCAATAACATGGTAATTTGTTGTTCAAACGATAAATGAATGCCATAACATTGGGCAATAAACAAAGAAGCAAATGTCATGTACAACATCGATCCATCAAGGTTAAACGAATAACCCAATGGAAGTACAAAACTCACAATCTTATCCTTACAGCCAAAACGTTCTAATTGAAGCATTGTTTTTGGATATGCAGCCTCACTACTTGCAGTACTAAAAGCTAACATTACAGGCTCTTTCATCCTGTTCATTAAATTAAATACTCTTTTTTTCAAGATCGTGTATCCAATTAAAATCAACAATAACCAAAGTATAAGCATACTCGAATAAAATTCGCCAATAAATAAAGCATAGGTAGATAGCACGCTAATTCCTTGCTTGGCAACAATAGCGGCCATTGCTCCAAATACAGCAAAAGGCGCAAAATTCATTACATAACCAGTAACTTTTAGAATAATATGTGATACAGAATCAAAGAATTCGATCACTACTTTTCCCTTTTCACCAATTGCAGCTGTTGCTACACCAAAGAACAAAGAAAATACTACAATTTGCAAAATTTCGTTGGTTACCATCGCTTCAGCGAAACTTTTTGGCACAATATGAGATATAAAATCCTTAACAGAAAGTGCTGTAGCTTTAATTCCTGTATCTGTATGGCTACTTGGCAGTGGTAAATTCATCGCCTCACCCGGTTTAAAGAGATTTACCATTATCATTCCTAGCACAAGCGACATCAATGAGGCACTGATGAACCATAGCATTGTTTTTCCGCCGATACGGCCAACGGCTTTTATATCGCCCACTTTAGCAACCCCTACTACCAAAGTAGCAAATACTAAAGGTGCAACTATCATCTTAATTAAACGTAGAAAAATATCACTTAATAACGTAAATGGCTCTAGTTTTTTCTCTCTAATTTTTTCATTTTCTTTACGTACAGCAACCTGAGTAGCCTTTTCGGCTTTTAAAGTAGCGTAAGCAGCAACTGTAGTATCTCCCAAATTACTCATTTGAAGCTCAATCTTTTTTACTTGCGCATCAGCAGAAGCAATAGATTCGTTATGCTTGTTGAACGTATTAATATTTAAATAATACCCTACGCCAACACCAAGGATTAACGCAATAAAAATAAAAAGTGTGAGTCTGTTCTTATTTGACATTTCTACAGTTTAAGTTTGATAAAGTCTGTAAAACTACAATAATTAAATTATTCTCTAAACATTGTTGATAAAGCACTAAAATTTTACATACTTTGCCGTAACAAAAGTTAGGTATAAACATCTAATTTTTATCTAAAAAACTAGTAAGTGAACCAGAAAGACGCTTTATTTAAGGAAATATTTGATAAAAATTCTAAGAAGATTTTTCACTTATGTTATGGTTATACCGGGGATAAAGATTCGGCAAACGATCTTTTACAAGAAACTTTTTTAAAAGTTTGGCAAAATCTCGATAAATTCAGAAATAAATCGCTCATTTCTACATGGATTTATCGAATCGCTGTTAACACCTGTTTAACCTATTTACGTTCCGAGAAAAGACAAGCAAAAGACGAATTAACCGAGAACATAATAGAGAATAAGATCGAAGAATACTCAGAGAAAAATGAACAAGTTGCGCTCTTATATAAATCCATCTCTAAACTAGAAGAAAATGATCGTTTAATTATTACCATGGTATTGGATGAACTTCCCTACAATGAAATTGCTGATATATCTGGAATTAGCGAAGGAAATTTAAGGGTCAAAATTCATCGTATTAAACAAAAATTAACCGAATTATACAATCAACATGCAAGAATTTAATCATATAGAAGCCCTATGGGCTACGCATACGGTTGATGTAAAAATATCTTCCGATGAAATGCTTAAGCAAGCAAAAAAGGATGTAAATAATATGCGAACCAAATCGATATTAAATATTGTAGGTATGGGCCTTTCATTTGTTACCGTGGCCTGTTTATGGCTGTTCGATTTCGAATCGTGGACCACCCATGCTGGAATTACCATTCTTGTAATGGCCATTGCCGTGTATACCATTATTTTGTATAATAATTACCGCATCATTGCGAAAAGCGATTTTACAGTAAATCCGAATGAATTTATTAGCCAGTTAAAATTATATCAATTAAAACGCCACAACCTGTATAATCAATTGTATTGGTTCTACGCCATCGCATTATCGTTAGGTTTGGTCTTTTATTTTTTCGAATTATCATCTCACCTAAGCCTTTGGGCGCAAGTAATTTTTGTTGGCCTTAGCTTTGGCTGGATGGTTTTCTGCTCTACCCTAGTACGTAAGGCTGTAATTAAAAAAGATAAAGAACGAATTGCATTATTAATCGAAAAATTTGAACGCATTAGCGAACAGTTTAAAGAGCAGCAATAATTTATTGGCATAGCTTTCGTTAGATTAAATCTATGACGAATGCGTTAAAAAAATTATCGATTGGTTTTGTAATACTAAGCACTATTCTATTTTCTGCATATCGCAAGCAAGAACAAACTATTTTTCCTGAGCAATTAAATTGGAGAACTCATTTTTTGGCTGAGCCAGACGAACATTCTTCATTTTATGCATTAACCGCTACTCGTTGGCATTATAGTTACCACGCTTCGATAAACGGAAATAATTTGCACATCGATTTCAAATTTTCTGCTGGAGTAGACCCAGATCAGTCATGGGTAAAGTTAAATCGACTTAAAGGTGCAGAAAGCAAAAGAAAACTCCTTAACCACGAGCAAGGCCATGTAAATATTAATTTCTTGCTATTAAAAGATGGGGAGCAAAAAATTCGTTTTCAGCGTTATACGATTAAAAATTATAAAAAATCGATACAAGAAAATGCAAATAAAATTAGCGCATACTATCGCGATATGCAAAAAAGATACGATGAAGAAACCAAGCATGGATCTGACGATGCAAATCAGGAGCGTTGGGATCGCGTAATTGAAGAACAGTTGAAGAAATATATTAAGTAGCTAGGAACTTGAAATCTTAAGCACATAAAAACTTGCTATTAAGGCTTCACTTCTTTTGTCGAAAAACTATTTCCACTTAAACGATAGGCTAATGTTTTAACCAATGTACTCGTTTTCCCACTATCTGTTAAAACCAGAGGAACCGATCTAAATAAATCTCCATTTTTCACAAAAAATTTATCGTTTCCTTGATATCCTTTTTTCAGATCACTATTTAAACCTGGAAAGCTAATTTTATCAAAGCTATTATTACTAAACTCATATACATTTATGTCGTTCACATTTTTACGAACCACATATTGTACGTACAACTCTGGATTTCCATCGTTATCTAAATCCATATTCCAAGCATCAGTAATTACTCCCTTACGCTCAATTGCGATAGATTTATAATTATTTTTTACCGAGTCAGACATCAATAACAAATACCCACCCACTGTATCAACTCCCTTACCCCAACTTACGATTTCAAAATGAAAACCCGGTTTAATCTCAATGCTTTTATAAAACGAAAATGGATTTACTGACTTGGCTTTTAGCTCTTCTACCTTAGCTACCGTGGTCGCATCATCGCTCCCACAAGCAGCGAAAATTAAAGTCCCTACTCCAAAAATCACAGTTTTAATCGTTTCTTTTAACCTCATTGCATTACTTTTTACTTTTATCTATTTTTATTTTGTTTTTACCTCCGCTGCGCCATTATTTAAAACCGTTTCTACCACTACACTTCTTCTTCCACTAGGTGCTAATACAATCGTTTTAAGGATTTTCTTTTGCCCTTGAGGAACATTTACCTTGATTGGAGAAACATATTCTGTTGCATTTTCTGATGGGCGATAATTATCTAACGTATAGAAAATTTTAGCTCCATTAACAGGCGCTTTCAATTCGATCGTGAAATTTTCTCCATTTTGTGTTTTGTCTGGTTGACCAATAGCGGTTGGTACCCAATAATTAGTTGCTGTTTTATCTAAACGTGCCAAATGAACAGGAACACGTTCTTCAGAGAAGTTCTTAAAATCTTTATTTGAAAGTTTGCTCCACGCAATTTCTGATAAAGATAATAACCTTGGCAAAAGCATAAATTCTACTTTTGAAGGGGTTTCTATATATTCTGTCCAAATATTTGCTTGTACACCTAAAATATACTTTTGTTGAGCTGCTGTTAATTCTTTTGGAACTGGATCATATGCATATACTTTAGCATAAGAAGCTAAACCACCGATCGTTAGCGGTTCATCTGGTGATGCAGACTGCTTATGATCAAAATAAAGGCCTGCGGAGCCCGGAGTCATAATTACGTCGTGGTTTTGTTGTGCAGCATCAATTCCACCCTTCTCACCTCTCCAGCTCATTACGGTAGCATTAGGAGCTAAACCACCTTCTAAAATCTCATCCCACCCAATAATTGATCTACCTTTGCCATTTATATATTTTTCCATTCGTTGAATAAAATAGCTTTGCAAACCATGCTCGTCTTTAAGGTTATTGTCTTTAATAAATTGCTGGCAAAAAGGCGATTGCTTCCAATACTCTTTCGGGCATTCGTCACCGCCAATATGGATGTATTTTGATGGAAATAATGGAAGAATTTCATCAATTACATTCTCTAAGAATTTGAATGTATTTTCAGTTGGCACAAAAACATCATCAAACACACCCCAAGTTTGCTGCACTTGTTTTCCCTTTCTGCTACCAGACCAAGGGGTTTTTGGATCAACAAACGTATCTCTATCCGGGAAGCAACTTAACTCTGGGTACGCTGCAATTGCTGCCGAAGCATGGCCTGGCATTTCGATCTCTGGCACTACATTTATGTACTTTGTTGCGGCATAAGCTACAACTTGTTTAACTTCTTCTTGGGTATAATACCCTTTATATATTTCGTTATCGGTACCACCTGTACCTGGATAATTCCCAACAATGGTTCCGTTTCTACTACCTCCAATACTTGTTAATTTGGGATATTTTTTTATTTCGATTCTCCACCCTTGATCATCTGTTAAATGCCAATGAAAATTATTCATTTTATAAGTGGCTAAAAGATCAATATATTTTTTTACAAAAGAAATCGGGAAAAAATGTCGGGCTACATCAAGATGTGTTCCACGGTATTTAAATCGAGGTTCGTCGTTAATCACTACTGCAGGAAGTACAATTTTATCCTGCTTCTTTTCTGGCATCATTTGCATTAATGATTGTACCGCATAAAATAACCCAGCACCAGTGCCATTTAATTTTATTTGGTTGGTCGAAATATGGATGCTATATCCTTCTTTAGTTAGCGATTCGGTACCTTTAGAGGTTAAAACAATTGCCTTTTGACCTGGAGCTATAGATTTTGCTTCCCTAAGCGCAAAACCACCTTTACTTACAATGAATGCATTTAAAAGATCAGCAGTCTTTGCATTTTCTGTCTCATTACTAATAATTGCAACTGTTTTGTCTAATACAAAACTGCCCTCTTTTTTTACTACACTTAATGGAGCAGGGATGATGCCCATATTCACATCATTTTGGGCAAATAAATTAATGGCACATGCTAAAGCAGCAAAAAATAATACAGATTTTTTCATTTTTTAAATTACGATTTGGCTAGCGTAAGATAGGAAAAAAAGGTGAAAGAGGCGTGGAGTATTTTAAAAGCATAATTTAACGCAAAGAAGAATAAGAAATCGCTAAGTACGCAAAGAGTTATGTGTTTAACTTTGCGAAACCTTCTGCGAACTTTGCGTTAAAAAACCTAAAAGCTAAAAGCGTGAGTTGGCCGTTTAACTTTGTCTGCTTTGCGAAACCCTCTGCGAACTTTGCGTTAAAAAACCTAAAAGCTAAAAGCGTGAGTTGGCCGTTTAACTTTGTCTGCTTTGCGAAACCCTCTGCGAACTTTGTGTTTAAAAAAAATTAAAGCTAAAAGCGTGAGTTGACCATTTAACTTTGTCTGCTTTGCGAAATCCTCCGCGAACTTTGCGTTAAAAAAAAAGCTTCCTGAAACCAGAAAGCTCTTATTATTTTTAAATCTTTTCTACTTAAAACAACACCTTTACTTCATCAGTTTTGGAAGCTAAATAACGTTCAGCATCTAAGGCAGCCATACAACCAGAGCCTGCCGCAGTAACCGCTTGACGATAATAATGATCTTGCACATCACCACACGCAAATACACCTTCAATATTTGTTTTCGAAGTACCCGGAATAGTTTTTAAATATCCTGTCTCATCCATTGTTAACCAACCTTTAAAAATATCGGTATTTGGTTTATGACCAATTGCCACAAAAAATCCTTCAACATCCAAAATGGTTTCGATATTGGTCTGATTGTTTATTACTTTAAGCCCAGTTACATTTTTTCCATTACCTAAAACTTCAGCGGCTTCTGTATTGTAAATAACTTCAATATTTGGCGTATTCAATACACGATGAACCATAGCCTTACTTGCTCTAAATTCATCTCTACGCACCAACATATACACTTTTTTACAAAGTTTTGCCAAGTAAGTTGCTTCTTCTGCCGCCGTATCTCCGGCACCCACAATAGCTACATCTTGCCCTTTAAAAAAGAAACCGTCACACACCGCACAAGCCGAAACACCGAATCCATTATATTGTTGTTCGCTTGGCAAGCCTAACCATTTAGCGGTTGCACCTGTAGCAATAATTACAGTATCAGCAGTAATCGTCTTAACCTCATCAACAACAACTGTATGTGGTAAAGACGAAAAATCTACCGAACTCACATAACCAAAACGAATTTGAGTACCGAAACGCTCTGCTTGTTTTCTAAAATCTTCCATCATTTCTGGCCCCATAATTCCATCTGGGTAGCCCGGAAAATTATCTACATCAGTAGTTTGGGTTAATTGTCCACCCATTTCCATTCCTGTATACATAACAGGTTTTAAATCAGCACGGGCTGCATATATGGCGGCAGTATAACCTGCAGGACCCGACCCTATTATTAAGCATTCAACGTGTTCTATTTCTTGTTCGTTCGACATTCTTTTATAATTAATATGCAAATTTAAGGTTTAACTTGTAAAGGCCAAAGCGCTTACCTTAAAAGATGAGAAAAGACAGATAATTGGCTTAATCGCTTTACGCAAAATGCCTAACGTTCGTGTTGAGCTTTAAGCACACGCAAAAAATTTCCACCAAGTATTTTCTCAATATCGGTTTGCTTATATCCCCTTTTCTGTAAAGCTGCTGTAAGTTTAGGATAATCGGCTACTCCATTAATCCCGGCTGGAAAAGATTCAGCACCATCAAAATCGGCTCCAAAACCAACATGATCTACGCCAATCAGCTTCACAATATAATCTACTTGATCGATAATTACAGATATAGGCGTTCTTATTACATCAGCTTCTGCCTGATGTAGAGAAATTAGCGTATCTATAGCATTGCTTCTACCATATTTCTGTGCTAAACTTTTTAACTCAGCATCATGTTTGGTAAAAAATGCTTTTTGCTTTTTGCTATAGGTAGAATCTAGAAATCCATTATAGAAATTTAACGAAATTAACCCTCCATTTTTACCTATTGCTTTAATTTGTTCATCTTTTAAATTTCTAGGGACTGGATTTAATGCATATACACAACTGTGTGATGCCAAAACTGGTTTTGTTGTTATTTTTATGGCGTCGTAAAAAGCGCGTTCTCCTACGTGCGATAAATCTACCAAAACCCCCAACTCATTTAAACGGGCCACCACTTTTTTACCAAAATCGTTTAAACCCGCATCTTCAGGCTTTACTTTACCCGAAGTTTCTTCAGCAGCCGAACTTGCCCAAGGCGTACTGTTATTCCATGTTAAGGTAAGATAAATCATTCCTCTTTGGGCTAACTGATTAAGGTTATCGAGGTTATTTTCGATCATATGACCACCTTCTACCCCAATCATTGCGGCAAGCTTATTTTCTTTTACAGCTTGCATCAATTCAACATAGTTTCGAGCTAAGACAATTTGTTTAGGATATCGCTTAATTAAACTATACAAAGAATCAATTTCGCGGTTAGCCAATGCATACCCACCAGTTTCATCACACCAAATAGAGAAAACTTGAACATCAAGCCCACCTTTTTTTGCCCTTGGCAGGTCGAAATTGCCTGTTTTTTGAAGTTTACCAATATCAATTCCAGATTTAATCTGATTATATAAAATATCGCCATGCGTATCTACAACAATGGCATTTTTATGAATAGTAGCAGAAGATTGAGCATTAATTGTATAGTTTGCACAAAAAATGATGACAGCAAGTAGTAATAACCTCATTTAGTTTTTCTTGTTTTTAGAATATTCTTGTTTTACGCCTTTTACGTACATTTCCTTAATCTTGCCATTATTAGATAGCCACTCTCCATCTTTTTCGCCAACATAATATGCTCCAGATGTAATAATTTTCCCATTCCTATTGTATTTCCCATGAAATCCGTGCTTAACACTTCTTACATAAGTAGTTACATTCATAATTTTACCATTAGGAAAAAAACTAACCCATCTTCCTGTTAGCTGGCCATCTGCAAAAGTACCTTTGCCAGATACAAACCTATTTTTTCCCTTTATCGCAAAATTCTCATTATTAGCAACGTTAAAAAAATCTACATCTTCATAGTATACAAAGGCTCCATGTGGTATTTTTAAATCTTCATCCTTATATGTACCTGTAGCTTTTAGATTATTATTAAGATCAAATATTTTTAAAGCATATAAACCATCTCCACTTAACTTTCCATATACACCATAAGCTGTTGCAAGTGTAGAATCTTGAACGATTGTTTCGCCCCTAAAATAAATAGGCTTCAACTGCGCAAATGCACTTAAATTTAAAGTAAAAATTATGCTTAAAAAAAACAACTTCATAAACACTAAAAATAAGGGTTTAAGTTTGAATTATACCAACATTAAACGCTTTTTTAATCGGCGATTGATTGGCAGCTTCAATTCCCATAGCAATTACCTTACGTGTTTCAGTTGGATTTATTATCCCATCTACCCATAATCGCGATGCGGCATAATAAGGTGTAGTCTGACTGTTGTATCTATCGGTAATTTCTTTTAACAGTTCCGCCTCTTTTTCGGGCGTAATGGCTTCTCCTTTTGCTTTTAAAGACGCTTCTTGGATTTGCAATAGTACTTTTGCTGCTTGCGAACCGCCCATTACGGCAATTTTGGCACTCGGCCAAGCATAAATTAAACGTGGATCATAAGCTTTTCCACACATTGCATAGTTGCCGGCACCATACGAATTACCAATTACAATCGTAAATTTTGGAACCACAGAATTGGCCACGGCATTTACCATCTTAGCGCCATCTTTAATAATCCCTCCTTGTTCTGATCTACTGCCTACCATAAAACCAGTTACATCTTGTAAAAAAACCAAAGGAATTTTCTTTTGATTACAATTCATAATAAATCGGGAGGCTTTATCTGCACTATCAGAATAAATTACACCACCGAATTGCATTTCACCTTTTTTAGATTTTACAACTTTGCGTTGATTGGCTACAATGCCTACTGCCCACCCCTCAACTCTGGCCAAACCACAAATGATACTCTGCCCATAAAGCTTTTTATACTCTTCAAACTCGCTATCATCAACCAATCTTTCTATAATATCTCTCATTTCATACGGCTTCTCCCTGTTTTCGGGTAAAATACCATATAATTCTTCCATGCTTTTCTTTGGCGCGGCCGATTTAATCCGGTCAAATCCTGCGTTTTGTGGCGCGCCTAACATGCTCATAATTTTCTTGATGCTATCTAAGCATGCCTTATCATTAGGGTGCTTATAATCAGTTACCCCCGATATTTCGCAATGCGTAGTTGCACCTCCAAGTGTTTCATTGTCTATATCTTCGCCAATGGCGGATTTCACTAAGTAAGAGCCTGCTAAAAAAACAGAACCGGTTCCTTCAACAATCATGGCTTCATCGCTCATGATAGGTAAATAGGCACCACCTGCTACACAAGACCCCATTATTGCAGAAATTTGCACAATACCATCTGCAGACATGATTGCATTATTCCTAAACATTCTGCCAAAATGCTCTTTATCGGGAAAAATTTCATCCTGCATCGGCAGATATACTCCTGCACTATCTACGAGATAAATAACAGGTAATCTATTCTCCATTGCTATTTCTTGTGCCCGGAGATTTTTCTTTGCCGTCATCGGAAACCAAGCGCCTGCCTTAACCGTTGCATCGTTTGCAACAATCATACATTGTCTTCCACTTACATAACCAATCCCACAAACCACACCTGCACTTGGGCAACCGCCTTGTTCTGCATACATATCTTCGGCTGCAAATGCACCAACTTCTAACCATTCAGCCCCATCATCGGTAAGGTAATCAATACGTTCTCTTGCCAAAAGTTTGCCTTTTTCTTTTTGTTTAGCCGCATTTTTATCCCCTCCACCTGCATATATTTTCTTCAACCTAGTTTTTAACTCATAAACCAATTGTTTATTCACATCCTCATTTTTGTTGAATTCTATGTCCATGGCAGCAAGTTAAATCATATATTCTTAAAACTAAAACCTGTAACGGTATTTAGTTTAGTGCTGAGCGTTCGGCGCTAAGTGATAAGCGTTTTGGATGTACAGGAATTAAGGTTAGACTGTACAACTTTGTTACGAGCTTAGCACGTAATCCTAAATTTTGAAGATTAAGCCTATGAACCCAAAACGCCAAGCGCTAAACGCTAAACACCTACAACAATCTCTCCTTTGGAACGTTATTCCCCTATGCGATATTTACTTCTCTTTTTTTTAATCAGCTGTAAAATTTGTTCAGCGCAAACTTTCACCTATCCAAAATTTGTTAAGCAGGGTGATGATGTAACTAATTTTGTTCCAGAAGGTTGGAAAATGATCGATACTGCTTATGGCGATTTAAACAATGATGCAGCCGATGACCTAGCTTTTATAGTGGAGTACAATTTACCAATTACTGAGCTTAGAGCCTATGGTGATAATAATACTGAATTAATTAAAGAGTTTCAGAAACCGCGAGTTTTAGTTATTTATTTTAAAAATAAGCAATCTGGCAAGTATATATTTACTTTACAAAATAACAATTTCATCTTACGAGCTAAAGAAGGTGGAAGTATGGGCGATCCGTTAAAAGAAATTGAAATAACCGATCAAAATTTACACTTATCGTTTGAAGGGGGCAATCAATGGCGATGGAAACTCGATTACGAATTTAAGCTTCGAAATAAAGAATGGAACTTAATTAGAGCGAATACAATTTACTACCATAGCGAGTCGGGAGAAATGACAGAAAAGAAATACAATTTCATAGAGAGAAGAGTTTTTCAGGTTATCGGCAACATTTTTCGAAAAGCAGAAAATATTCAGACAGAAGAAACACTTTATTTTAATAACTTAAGGACATTTAGTACGTTTAAAAAACCTTGGACATGGCAGATTACAAAAGATAATTTCTTATGATTATGCTAGGCGATTCTATGTACCCAGAACGCCATACGCTAATCGCTATGCGCTAATCTATTTTTTGACTATGTTTGAATAAAAAAATCCCTAAATGAATTTAAGCATAAATACCCCTGCATTGTTATTCCCTGCAATAAGTTTAATTATGCTCGCGTATACCAATCGTTTTTTAGCATTAGCAAATTTGGTAAGAAACTTACATGCAAAGTATGCTACTAGTGATGGTAAGGATGGACTAATACATAATCAGATTAAAACATTACGCTATCGGTTACGGCTAATCAAAAATATGCAGGCATTTGGAATATGTAGTTTTATTACCTGTATAGCGTGTATGTTCTTTATTTACATCGAAAAGGCATTAACTGCTGAGATTTTGTTTGCCATTAGTTTAGTGTTCTTTATCGCTTCGCTATTTACTTCTTTACTTGAAATAATATTAAGCACTAAAGCATTAGAATACGAATTAAGCGACATGGAATTGCAAGATCCATCTTTAGTTCGGTACATTAAGAATAAGTTTGAGAAATAAGTTGTAAGTTTTGCTAACCTGTGGGTTAAGTAAGATTCCGATCTCTAAACCAAACATCATCTGGTTTTGCGATAAAATTTTGCATTTTATGGACTAAAATTGATGCGTCTGTTTCGTTAAATACCAAATCTCTATTGGTCTGCTTTAAAAAACGACTCTCTACCATCTTATCCATTTGCAAAAACAAAGGGTCGTAAAAACCATTCACATTTAATACACCTATTGGTTTGGCATGTAAACCCAATTGCAGCCAGGTTAGTACTTCAAAAAATTCTTCTAACGTTCCAAATCCACCGGGGAGAATAACAAAACCATCCGATAAATCTGCCATTTTTTGCTTCCGTTGATGCATATTCTCAGTGATAATCATTTCAGTTAATCCTTTGTGGCCAACTTCTTTATCCATCAAAAACTGTGGAATTACACCAATAGCTTTGCCGTTACGTTTCAAAATTTCATCAGCCATTACACCCATAACCCCAACACTTCCACCACCAAAAACTAATGTGATGTGTTGTGACGCCATGGTTTCGGCCAAATCTTCTATAGCCTTTCTTAAAATTGGGTCTCCGTTAAAATTAGAACCACAATACACACAGATAGATGTCATTACTCTTGATTTTTGCTCAAAAGTAATGAAAAAGTTCATTGGTTCACGGGTATCATTAGTTTATTGGTATCATTAGTTCATTAGGCATGATGTAAAAAAACACCATGCCTATACGCCCGAGACAAATGAGCGATTGAACTAATGAACCAATAAACTAAAAAGCATAGCGAAGCGTAACACCTATTGTTCTTTGATCTCCAAGTACACCTGCATAGTGACCAGCATTACCGCCAGCTGGAAGCAGTTGTTCAAAGTAATCTTTGTCTAATATATTGCGCGCCCATATGTAGGCCGAAATGCCATCAGTAGCTTTAAACCCTGTGCGAGCATTAATAAGTGTATACCCATCGATATTCAAATATGCCGATGGAGATGGGCTTGAAGAGAAAGAAGATCGGAAAGATCCATCTAATGCTACAAAAAACTTTGTTTCTTTACCAATAGATTTAGCTGCGATTGCAAACTCTCCTCCAAGTGATCCAGCCCATTTTGAAACTCCTGGAAGTACGCCACCAGAAATATCTTTAAATGCTACCTGAACCCCATTTATTGCCAACCCTGTTTCCTCTAATGGAAGGGGGGCGTTTTTAAAACGAACATATTTGGCATCAGTGTAGGCTGCTGCTCCATAAAATGAAAAATGGTGGTTAACTCGAATGTTAGCATCAACTTCAACTCCCTTTACATTCACCTTTTCGGCGTTGGCTATGTACCCTCTATTAACGCCCAGTTCAGGCGATTGAACATTCGTTTGATAGTCTTTAATATCCGAGTTGTGAAGAGTCAGATTCAGCGTTAAGTTATCAATTGGTGTGGTTTTAACACCAATTTCATAGTGCTTTGTATCTTCGGGTTTGATTACTGCAAGATCGGTTGCTGCTTTACCATTAACTGTTGGCAAACCTGCTACATTAACACCTACAGGCTTAAAACTTGTAGAATAGGTTGCAAAGGCGTTTATACGTTTGCTCGGTTTATAAGCCACAGTAAGCTGGTATGTGAAATTATTTTCATCTGCATCAGCTACGTATAACTGGCTGCTATATACTCCATTTTTTAAAGCAAGCAATGCAGGATCGGTAGTTTGGAGACCGCCTCTTGCAACTCTATTATAATCTACAGCTTTTTTATCATAGTTAAAACGAACACCAGGCAATACATGCAAACCTTCAATAATTTGCCAATCGAGGCTACCGAATACTGCTGCGCTTTGCGATTTGATAGAGGCATTGGTATAAATGCCATATCCTTCAAAAAGCCCAGGTGTTTTCCATAATGCACTTGTTGAACTTTGAGAGAAGCGCCACTGTGCTGAACCCGATTCCTCAGTACCCGTAATTTTAACTTCCTGATCCATATAAAATATACCTACTACACCACTCAAGTTGTCAGAAAGTTCACCTGCATAACGAATTTCTTGTGACCAGTTTTTATGTGTTGCTGGGTTTTGAGATTTTGCCAATGCCTGTAAGCCTGTAAAATCTCTATCATTCGATGGCTTCCAGTCCCAATAACGCCATGCGGTAGTTGAGGTTAATGTACCAGGACCTAATTTTGCATCAACATTTAGCGAAATACCGCCTAATTGGTTACCAGATCTCCATTGGGTATCGTGATCAATTTTACGGTCAAACGCATTCAAGCTTGGCAGTGCGTACCCAAGATCAGCAATTATCGAATTAAATTGACGATATGTAGGGCGTAAAGTTGGTGCAACTCCAGCGACAACCTGAGCATAGCCATCTGGTTTTTGATCAGTTACATCACCAGCAAGTGTAATCGACACATTTTCTGATGGTTTATAAAGTAATTGTGCCCTAAAACCTAAATTATTAATGTCATTTGTAGCTCTTCCTGTCTTTACGTTATCAATTAGACCATCACGTTGTGTTCCAGAAAAAGAGATACGCGCTGCAATCTTTTTACTTAGCGGACCAGAAAATGAAGCTTTTGCTTGGATATATCCATAATTTCCGAAACTAGTTTCTAAGGTAGCTTGAGGAATAAAGCTTGCTTTGCGTGTGGTGATATTAAATGCTCCTGCACTTGTGTTTTTGCCGAACAATGTTCCTTGCGGACCACGCAATACTTCAATACGTTCTACATCTATAAAATCGAGCGTTGCCGCAGCAGGGCGTGCATAATACACTCCATCTACATAAAACCCTACACCCGGATCTAAGCCGTCGTTCGTAAGTCCGAATGGAGAACCTATTCCACGAATATTAATCCCTGTATTACGTGGATTAGAAGTATAAAGTTGAACGGTAGGAATAAGTTCTTTTACACGGTTTACATTAAATGCTCCTGATTGTTCGATCTGGGCACCACCTACAACCGAAATTGGGATAGGTACATCCTGCAATGCTTCTGAACGTCTTCTCGACGTGACCACAATTTCATCTAGTAGCGAGTTTTCGACCAGTATAAGCTCAAAAGGGGCCTCTTGAAGTTTTAAAATTTGAAAATCTTGAGGCTTATAGCCAACTGAGCTTACTTGTAAGTAAAATGGAAGATCTTGTTTTGAATTAATGCTGAATACACCCTTTTCGTCTGCACTTACCGCAATACTTGTGCCTCTTATTTTTACAGTGGCGTGCGGTACCGGGTTACCGTTAGTTTGTTTTACTATACCCGTTATTGGAGATTGTGCAAAAAGTGAAGCTTGAAAAAACAGGAGGAGGATGCTTAAAGAAGAATAAAGGTGTTTCATGTTGTTTGTGAATAAAATAAAGTTAAAATTATATAATCTACTATTTCTATAGATTATATAGACAAAAGTATTTTAAATAGTTGAACTACCAAATTTTATTTGGAATTTATTTTTAAACAATATTGAAACAGGATTTAATATGGGCGATGAATCAAAAACGGGGCTATCGTAGATTGATGCCCCGTTTTTATTTCCCTCATCCGATGAGTATCAACAAGATGCAAATACTCATCGGATGAGGGAAAATTAACTCTTGTTACCTTGTATAATTAGGTGCTTCTTTGGTGATGGTAATATCGTGCGGATGGCTCTCTCTCATTCCTGCTGCAGTAATTTGTACAAATTGTGCTTCTTGTAATTTCTCAATCGTAGCAGCTCCACAATATCCCATACTGGCACGTAAGCCACCTACATATTGGTACATCACCTCTGCTAAAGTTCCTTTAAAAGGTACACGGCCAACAATACCTTCTGGCACTAACTTTTTAATATCGTCTTCAACATCTTGAAAATAGCGATCTTTTGATCCTTGTTCCATCGCCTCGATAGACCCCATTCCACGATATGATTTAAACTTTCTTCCTTCGTAAATAATCGTTTCGCCCGGCGATTCTTCTACACCTGCGAATAAAGAACCTGCCATTACGGTACTTGCACCCGAAGCAATTGCTTTTGCAATATCACCGGTATGCTTAATTCCGCCATCGGCAATAACTGGTACACCTGTTCCTCTTAATGCTTTAGCACATTCAAAAACGGCATATAATTGTGGTACACCAACGCCTGCAATAATTCTTGTGGTGCAAATAGAACCTGGCCCAATACCCACTTTTACAGCATCAGCACCAGCATCAGCTAAAAACTTAGCAGCTGCACCTGTAGCAATATTTCCTACAATAACCTGTAGGTCGGGATATTTTGCTTTTACTTCTTTTAATTTATCAACAACTCCTTTCGAGTGACCATGGGCTGTATCTATAGTAATTACATCTACACCAGCATTTACCAAAGCATCTACACGAAGCATGGTATCGGCGGTAACGCCAACCGCAGCGCCTACTCTTAATCTACCTCTTTCATCTTTACAGGCTGCTGGATAATTTTTAACTTTCTGAATATCTTTAAATGTAATTAGCCCACACAAGTATCCTTCGGCATTTACAACTGGTAATTTTTCAATTTTATAGTTTTGAAGGATTTCTTCGGCTTGAACTAAATTTGTACCCTCTGGAGCGGTAATTAAATTTTCTTTAGTCATTACCTCCATAATAGGCCTCGACATATTTTTTTGAAAACGCAAATCGCGATTGGTAATAATGCCTACCAATTTATTATCGCTGCTTACCACCGGGATACCACCAATTTTATGCTCTTTCATAATTTTAAAAGCATCGGCTACAATAGCGGTTTCATGCAACGTTACAGGATCTTGGATCATTCCGCTTTCTGAACGCTTCACTTTTCGAACCTCCTCTGCTTGTCTATCAATCGTCATATTTTTATGAAGCATTCCCAAACCGCCATTTTGCGCAATCGCAATGGCTAATTCGGCTTCGGTAACCGTATCCATTGCTGCAGAAACCAAAGGAACATTCAACTTAATCTTTTTAGTTAGATACGTAGATGTATTCACGTCACGGGGCAAAATCTCAGAATATGCAGGCACTAACAATACATCATCGTATGTTAAACCAGTAGCAATAAATTTTTGGGGATCGAGTTGCATAGCAAATAAATTAGGAGTTCTTATTTGCAGGGCAAAGATACGATTTAATCACTCAAATTAAAAATATCTTTTTGTAATGAGGAAGTAATTTAGATAAATAATATTTTTTTTCAATCATCTGTAGCGTTTCAATAGGTTTCGTCGTTTAGGCTATATATTTAGTTCAGAAATGCAAAAAGGATGGTAACCTTAGCAAAAAAATTTTGAATTAATTAAACTCCTTTTTAAGATTAAGGTTTCGCCTACATATGGTAACGGTTTGTAAAATCACTAACCGTTACCAGCTCAGGTGTTAAAGGCATCACTATCAAAATCGATACATTTTATTTTTGCCTTACCCAAAAAATCTCATCATCTTTAATCAAAATTTTTAAAGATGAAGAAGCCATTCCTCCTACTCGTTTTCCTTATATTTTGTTTTTCTGCTTTTGCTCAAGATTTCAAATATGCCTTCATTAGCGATACACATATTGGTGCAACTACAGGTGAAGAAGATTTAAGACGTACCGTTGCCGACATTAACAAGCAAAAAGATCTAGATTTTGTAGTGATTACAGGCGACATTACCGAAATGGGTACAAATGAGGAGCTAAAATTGGCAAAAAGCATATTCTCTTTATTAAATATACCTTTTTATATTATGCCTGGTAATCACGATACTGGTTGGTCTGAATCAGGTGGTGTTAGCTTCATCAAAGAATTTGGATACGATAAATTTACATTTGATCATAAGGGCTACCGCTTTATCGCTTGCGCATCTGGTCCTTATGTACGCATGAGCGATGGACATATTCCACGCGATGCCACCGTTTGGCTCGATGAAGTATTAAAAAAGACTCCTAAAGATATGCCAGTTATCTTTTTAAATCACTATCCAATAGATAACAGTTTGGATAATTGGTATGAGGTAACCGACCGTCTAAAGACACGCAACATCCAATACATCATTAATGGACATGGACATAACAATAATGCCATGAATTTTGAAGGTATTCAGGCCACAATGGGGAGATCTAATTTAAGGGCAAAGGATAGTATTGGTGGTTATAATATTGTAAACATGACGAAAGATATGGCCTATTTTTCAATTAAAAAGTCAAATCAGGATCTGCTCCAATCTTGGAGAAAAATTCCATTAAAACCTTTTGTGCATCAAACGTTAAAGGCATATGATCGACCTAATTTCGATGTTAACAAAAAGTTTTCGAATGTTAAAGCAGTATGGACTTACCACTCGAGTGCTAATGTGGTAAACACACCAACATATACCGATAAGGCTATAATTTTTGGAAATAGCTTAGGTTTAGTTGAAGCGCTAAGCAGAACTACTGGAAAAAAATTATGGACATTTAAAACAAAAGGCGCTATCTATTCTTCGCCAATAATTAGCAATCAACTAGTGGTTTTAGGATCTGGTGATGGTACAATTTATGCGCTTAACACAACCAATGGTAAAGTAGTTTGGAAAGTGGGAACCGATAATGCAGTATTAGGTTCTCCTGTGCTTGATGGTGAAAATGTTTTAATTGGGGGAAGTGATCGTACGTTCAGAGCAATCTCGGCCAAAACAGGCAAAGTAGTTTGGCAATTTCAAGACATCGAGGGAACTATTGTTGGCAAGCCTTTAATCTACCAAGGAAAAGTTATTTTTGGCTCGTGGGGAAGACATTTATATGCGCTTGATTTAAAATCTGGCACACTCGTTTGGAAATGGGATAATGGCAACGGAAATAGAATGTTCTCTCCGGCCATGTGTACACCAGTTGCCGCCAATGGAGTAGTGTATATCGCAGCCCCAGACCGATTTTTAACCGCTATTAATGCAAGTGATGGCAAAACCCTTTGGCGCACAAAAGAAGCAATGGTAAGAGAATCAATAGGTTTATCAGCCGATAGTACAACTGTTTACGGCAAAACAATGCAAGATGAAATTGTGGGCTTTAAAGCAAATGGAATAGCCCCAGAATTAGCATGGAAGTTAAATGCTGGTTTTGGCTATGAACATACTCCTTCAGATTTAATCGAAAAAGAGGGTATCGTTTTCTATGGTACAAAAAATGGTGTTGTATATACTTTTGATGCAAAAACACATCAAAATTTATGGCAGCATAAAATTGATAACTCGATGATTAATACTGTTAATCCGATCGATGGTAAAAACATTATTGTGAGTACTATGGATGGGAAAGTAGCCCTATTGAAGGCTAAAGAATAAATTATTCAAAATATATAATTTTAAGAGGTCAGACTAAAATATTTTTACTATCATAGCGGAATAAAATCTATCTATGAAAATTAAAGCGCTCCTACTCTCTGTAATTCTTTCTATTTTTTATTTAAATAGCCATGCTCAAAAAAAAGAATTTAAGTTTGGCAAAGTAGATTTAGAGGAATTTCAGACAAAACCATCCGGGCAAGATTCTGCTGCTTCAGCAATTAAACTATTCGATATTGGAAATTGTTATTTTGAAATAAGTCAGGTAACTGGTGGATTTTTATACGTTTATGAAAAACATGTAAGATATAAAATTATAAACAAAAATAGTTATGATTTAGCCGACTATAGCGTTGGATTGCGTAAAGGAAATAGTACTGCTAGTGAAGAAATCCATAATTTTGAGGCAGCTACTTATAATATGGTTGAGGGGAAAATTGTTACGAGCAAACCAAACAAAGACGCAAAATTTTCAGAAGAATTTAATAAAAATTATACCTATAAAAAAATAGCTTTACCAAACGTAAAAGAAGGATCAATTATAGAGTTTAAATTCACTATAAAATCTGGCTTTTTTTTTAATTTAAGGGGCTGGAATTTTCAAAGTGATATACCAACACTATATTCTGAGTTTAATGTAAAAATACCTCAGTACTTAAGTTATAAAACAAATATTAGCGGTTATTTACCCGTAACCAGAACTAAGAGCGAAAGTATAAATGCATATTATATAAATGGGCTTACCTCATCAGCAAATTATAATCAGTATGTATTAGAAAATGTTCCAGCATTAAAAGACGAAGCTTTTATAACCACTTTAGATGATTATAAACCTATAATCGACTTTGAATTGCGCTCTACTCATTTTCCTGGCGAATTAGTGAGGGACTACAACAGCACTTGGCCAAAGATTATAGCGGATTTAGCAAAAGATGAAAATTTTGGCTTATTCACTACTAAAAACTCTTATGCAAAGACTATTCTTCCTAACATCATCAAAGTAGAAAAGGATACTTTGGAGATCACAAGACTTATTTTAAACCATGTTAAAAAGAATATCAAATGGAATAAAGACAGTCATTTCTATACTAATGAAACGAATCCCAAAGCTGTTTTCGAAAAAAAATCTGGTAACTCTGCCGACATTAATTTAATTCTAATCAATCTTTTAAGAGAAGCCAAAATAAATGCCTCTCCTGTACTTCTTAGTACAAGAAGCAATGGTGCTCATCCTGGCTATCCCACCCTATCTAAATTTGATAATGTAATAGCACATGTTATTATTGGCAATAAAAGCATACTCATTGATGCAACAGATGAAGATTTACCCTTAGGAATGATTTCTTATCAAAATCTAAATCATTACGGATTTTTAATAAATTTAAAAACATTAACTGGAACTTGGATTTCAACAGAGCCTACTATAGAAAGTGAGAAAACATTTATCCTAAATCTTGTGTTAGATAATGATCATAAACTTAAGGGTTCTTATCTGCAATTTGCTAAAGGTTATCTTGCTTTGGCTAAACGAAACACGTATAGAAGTACAAATAACGAAACAGAATACCTTAAAAACTTCAAGAAAGACAAAGCAGGTTTAGAAATTTCAAGTTATGAGTTAAGTAATTTAAATAATCTTAATGATGTATTATCCGAGACAATGCAGGTTGTTATAGAAGACAATGTTGAAGAAGCAGGAAATTTAGTTTATTTTTCACCATTGCTTTTTGAAAGAACAAAAGAAAATCTACTCAAACAAGAGAATCGGGTTTTCCCAGTAGATTTTGCCATCCCAATGAAGGAAACCTATCGAATTAAAATAGATTTTCCAGAAAATTATGAGATAGATAAATTACCAAAGAATGCTGCCTATAAAATACCTGGTGATATAGGAACATTTAGCATTTCCTTTCTTAGCCAAGAAAAATCATTGTTGGTAAAAAGCAGTATAAATCTTATAAAATCAGTGTATACCCCAGGAGAATATTTTGATTTAAAAGAACTCTTTAAAGCTATTGTAGAAAAACAGGCTGAGCAAATTGTATTTAAAAAGAAATCTTAATGAAAAGATTAGTATTAATATCCTTTCTTTTGTTAGTTGCTTCTAATAGTTTTTCGCAGAATAATTATGATGCCACAAAAATTCCATCAGGTCTAATTACGGACGCTATTGCAGTAATCCGAAATGAGGAGCAATTTTTTGACTTTAAGAATGTGGGAGCAGGGCAATACAACTATAAGATAGCGATTACCATATTAAATAAGGCAGGTGATGATTTAGCTGAAATGGCTGAAGTTTATGATAAATTTTTAGCCATTTACAATATCAAAGCGGCTCTTTACGATGCAGATGGCAAAAAAATTAAAGAATACAAATCGTCCGATATTAAAGACCAGAGTTTAATTTCAGATTTTTCCATGTTCGAAGATAATCGAATTAAGTATTTGAAATTCACAAGCACAACCTATCCATATACTATAGAATATAGCTATACCAAAGATTTTAAAGGCATCTTATCCTTTCCTTCATGGCACGCAATAAAAGATTATGGGATATCGACAGAAAAATCGACTTATATCTTCCAAAAAGAAGCCGCACTTGGCATTAGATATCTCACTAGCCCTAAACTACCAACAGACTCTGTTAAAGTGGGTAGTAAAATGCAATATAAATGGTCAACCATCAATTCGCCAGCATTGGTTAGAGAGCCGATGAGTTTAGGTTTGGAGGATATAGTGGCGTGGGCAAAAGTATCTCCAACTCATTTTGAATATGACAATACTACTGGAAATTTTGATAATTGGAAAAATTTCGGAGCCTGGATGCATAAGTTAAATGAAAATGGAAATAATTTACCTCCAGCAACAAAACTTTTAGTTCAAAATTTAATTAAAGATGCAAAAACACCGAAAGAAAAGATGCGTATCTTATATAATCATTTACAGCAAAACACACGTTATGTTAGTGTACAGCTTGGAATCGGTGGTTTTAAACCAATATTAGCAGATAAGGTTGCACAAGTAAATTATGGCGATTGTAAAGCTTTATCAAATTACATGAAAGCTTTATTAAATGAAGCTGGCATAAAATCAAATTTAGTTGTTATTGGTAATGGGATGCCGAGCATGAACCCAAATTACTCAAGTATTGGCCAAGCTAACCACATGATTTTAAGCGTTCCTTTAACTAATGATACAACATTTTTGGAATGCACTAGCCAACACGACCCTATGGGTTTTATAGGCTATGATAATTCAGATAGAAATGTATTATTAATCACAGAAGATGGGGGTAAAATAGTTCGAACGCCAATTTACACGGCAAAAGATAATTATCAAAATAAGAAAGCCAAAGTTACTTTACAAGATAATGGATACGCGGTTATAAATATTAACTCTACATATAGTAATGCTCAATATGAAGATAATATGGGTATGTTATTAATTGACCCAACAGAACAACGTAAAAGAATTAACGAACAAAGCAATATACCTGGAGCCGAATTAATCTCATTTAAGTTCGAACAATCCGACAAAACATTGCCAATTTTAAATGAGGAAATTAATTTTAAAACCAATCAGCTATTAAGTAAAGGGGGTGATAAGTTATTTCTTACACTTAATTTAATTAATCGCAAAGAGAGTGTACCCGCAAAAATAGATAATAGGAAAACTTATTTTGCCGTAGCTTTTGCTTATCATGACGAAGATGAAATAATTTATACACTACCTAAAGGATATGCCATAGATTTTTTACCTAAAGACATATCTATTTCATCAGAATTTGGCAGCTATACGGCTAACTTTATAGCTAAAGAAAACACTATTATCTATAAACGATTAACAACTGTTAATGCTAAAAAATTTCCGCCAGAGAAATACAATGAATTTGTAGATTTCAACAAAAAAATATATCAAGCTGATAAACTGAAAGCAATTTTAGTAAGAAACCAATAATTAAAATATGATTACTGAAAACCAATATTTTGATAACAATGTTAAATCTTTAGGTTATCAAACACCCGAAGGTAAGTCTACCATAGGTGTAATTAATCCTGGCGAATATCAATTTGAAACTTCAAATAAAGAAATTATGCACGTTATTGAAGGAGAATTAATTGCGTTACTGCCTAACACTACCGAGTGGCAAAACATTAAAGCTGGACAGTTTTTTGAGGTTGACGAAAACTCATATTTTAAAGTAAAGGCCGATATACAAACTGCGTATTTGTGTCAGTATAGATAAAATTACTCCGCTTCACAATGCTGCCTTAATTGCTTCGGTCCTTGTGGCCAAATAAAAGCAGTGGTTTGCTTTTTCCAACCCATACTTTTATAAAAAGGATCGGCGCCAGGCGCCGCACTAAGGTTCACAAAGTGATAATCAATTAGTTGATTGTTTAATGTAGTTACTAAATACTTACCCAATCCTTGACCCTGAAAATCAGGATCAACAACAATATCTGCCAACATTGCGTAATATCGGCCATCGCCAACTACTCTACCAAAGGCGATAACTTGATCGTCTTTAAATATAAAAATAGTAGTTGTACTGCTTCTAAATGCAGCTTTAATCTCATCCGATTTACGGTGCTTCCATTCAATTTTATAGAATAATGAGATTATATAGTCCCAATCTATCGACGATAGATCGGGATTAAGCACATAATTGTAATTTGGATTTTCTTGAACTGTATTCATTTGAGCAACGCCTAATTTGTTTTACCTACAACCACTTCTACAAAACTGCTTGGCACCAAGTAGCTTTGCGCAATTTGTTGAATTCTTTCTGCTGATATATTTTTTACAGTATCAATATACTTGCTGTAATAATCATAGCTAAGATTAGAAAAATAAAGATTTTTAAATTTATCTGCATGCGAAAAAATATTCTCTAAACTTCCTAATAGCGAGCCCAACATATAGTTTCTAACCAGGTTTAATTCATCTTCGCTAATCTTTTCTGTACTTAACAGTTCAATTTCTTTGTAAATCTCTGTAAGAGCATTTTTACAAACATCTGCCCCTACTTCTGTTGCGATAAAGAAATAACCTGCATGTTTTAAAGAAGCAACTCCTGAACCAATTCCGTAGGTATATCCTTTGTCTTCCCGAATATTAGCCATTAACCTCGACCCAAAATAGCCACCCAATACGGTATTTAACACCTGAAAAGCAGGGAAATCTGGATGAGATCGGTTAATTGCCAATTTCCCCATTCTTATCGCATTTTGCAATGCGTCGGGTTTCTCGATCGTAATTTTACTTCCGCCAGTTGGCAGATAATTAAAATCATTTAACACCGAAGTGGAATGACCAATCCAGTCTTTTCCAAAAAACTCATCCAACAGTCCAAACTCTTTTTCTTCAAATTTACCTGCGGCAATAATGATGCAATTTTCTGGTTTAAAAGCAGCTTTATAATACTGGATCAAATCATCACGTTTTAAGGCGTCATAATCCTCTATCGCAATATCAGAACCGTAGGCCGTATCTCCAAAAACAGCATGAGCAAAAGTTTTTCTTGCCAAGAAATCATTTTTTTGCAAGTTTACCTGAAGTTTCTGCTTCTGATTCTGGATAAAAATATTCAGTTCTTGTTGTGGGAAAGTACTTTCGGTTAAAATAGCCTTAACAATTGGTAAAACCGATTGAAGGTGCTTGCTTAAACTATAAAGTGTAATGGTAATATGATCTGCACCATAGTCAGTTTGTAGAAATGCGCCAAAATAATCAACCTTTTCGGCAATTTCTTTAGCCGATAAAGTAGCTGTTCCATTATTGATTAAACTATTTACCGTAACGGCTTGTAAGGGTTTAGTCTGATCCCAGTTTACATTATTGAATATAAATTCTACTCTTACCAGTTCCTTATCGCCGGCATTAAATGTATAAACTTCGATGCCATTACTTAACTGTTTTTGCTCTGGAGCAATAAAATTAATCTCGTTTACCTGTTTATATCCAGGTGTAAGCGTACGGTTAAGCATTAGCTAAATAATATAAGGTTGAAGATTTTTCTTTCACAAAAGTGGTTTTAGCAGCTTCTTTAATCTGCTCGGTTGTAATTACTGCATATTTATCCATCTCGGTGTTTAACAGATCAGCATCTCCCAATAACTCGTAATAAGCCAAATTCATTGCTTTATCAAGCAAATTCATTTCAGAAAATGCCATAATTGATTCAGACTTATTTTTAACTTTAGTTAATTCAGAATCACTTACCAATTCTACACTAATTTTCTCTAATTCTTTCCATATTGCTTGTTCAGCTTGGTCTTTATCAACACCGGCAATTAATTTGCCCTCAACGATAAATAAACCTTCATCTAAACTGCCTGTCATATATGCATTGATATCGCTAAACAGCTGTTGATCTTTCAATAAGCTATTGTATAAGCGTGAGGATTGCCCTTGAGACAGAATATCGCTCAACAAATCAAAAACTTGATAGCTCGAGTCTTTTCGAACTGGCATTTTAAAAGCTATGTAAATTGCATTTAAAGGTACGTTTGCAGTAACAGTTAACGATCGTGCTTCAGTTTGTGGAAGTTCTTGAGGTAAATTCCGTTCATATTTATTTCCTGCAGGGATGGGTTCAAACCATTTCTCGGCAAGTTTTTTAACTTCTTCTGTAGTTACATTTCCACCAACTACTAAAATTGCATTCTGAGGAGTGTAATGCTTATTAAAAAATGCTTTTACATCCTCCATTTTAGCATTTTCGATCTGTTCTAAATCTTGTCCGATGGTTGCCCATTGATAAGGATGTGTTTGATAGGCTAAAGGTCTTAATTTTAACCATACATCGCCATATGGCTGATTAAGGTAGCGTTGTTTAAACTCTTCCATCACCACATTGCGCTGTGTATCTAAACTTTTCTCAGAAAAAGCAAGGCTAAGCATTCGATCACTCTCTAGCCAGAAAGCAGTTTCCAAATTTGCCGAAGGAAGTGTGATGTAGTAATTGGTAATATCATTACTCGTAAAAGCATTATTTTCACCCCCTACTCTTTGTAAAGGCTCGTCGTAACTCGGAATATTTACAGACCCCCCAAACATGAGGTGTTCAAATAAGTGGGCAAATCCAGTTTTATTGGGTTCTTCATCTCTTGCGCCTACATCATAAAGAATATTTAAAACCGCCATTGGGGTAGTAATATCTTCATGAACAATAACCTTTAGGCCATTTGCAAGCGTAAAGCGGTTAAATTCTATCATTTATATTTTTTGAGCCGTAAAGATATAGAAAATGATTTCACAGATTTAATGATTTCACAGATTTTGGAACTTTTACTATAGACTGACGACTCCCGACATAAGGCTAAGACTTTGCGGTTTCAGACTACAACATGCTTCGTCTACAAACTTTCCGACTTTCTGACTACAAACTTCCCGACTAAAACATTTATCTTTGCATATGGATACCGCTGAATTACTAGAAAGGGCTTTAAAATTCGACTTTTTAACCAAAGAAGAAGGCGTTTTTTTATACCACAATGCAGACACCGCCGAATTAGCTTACGTAGCGAATCAATTGCGAAAAATTCAAGTACCAAGTGGCAAAGTTACCTGGCAAATTGATCGGAATGTAAATACTACGAATGTTTGCATCGCCAACTGTAAATTTTGCAATTTCTTTCGTCGCCCTGGTCACGATGAGAGCTACATCACCGATATCGAAACCTATAAAGTTAAAATCGAAGAAACCTTTCGTTTGGGTGGTGATCAGCTATTGCTGCAAGGTGGGCATCATCCCGATTTAGGACTAAGTTTTTATGCCAATTTGTTTAGGGAATTAAAAGAGCTGTATCCCGATTTAAAATTACATGCGCTTGGTCCACCAGAAATAGCTCATGTTGCTAAGTTAGAGGGTATTTCGCATAGCGAAGTATTAAAAGCGCTTAAAGATAGTGGAATGGATTCGTTACCCGGTGCAGGTGCAGAGATTTTAAACGACCGCGTAAGACGATTAATATCTAAGGGTAAATGTGGTGGTCAGGAATGGCTAGATGTAATGCGGGCTGCGCATCAACTTGATATTACTACTTCTGCTACCATGATGTTTGGTCACGTAGAAACCATTGAAGAACGTTTTGAACATTTGGTTTGGATTAGAGAAGTGCAAAGTGAAAAACCTGAGCATGCAAAAGGGTTTCTAGCCTTTATTCCTTGGCCTTTTCAAGATGACGGTACCTTGTTAAAACGTTTACGGGGCATTAGCAATAATGTAACGGGCGATGAATATGTAAGAATGTTGGCCTTAAGTCGAATAATGTTACCAAATGTAAAAAACATTCAGGCAAGTTGGTTAACTGTGGGGAAAGCGGTAGCGCAGATGTGCTTACATGCTGGAGCAAATGATTTTGGGTCGATTATGATCGAAGAAAACGTAGTGTCAGCAGCAGGTGCCCCACATCGTTTTACCGCAAAGGGCATTCAAGATGCGATTAAAGAAGCAGGATTTGAGCCTCAATTAAGGGGGCAACAATATAATTACAGGGAGCTGCCAACCGAATTAGAAGAGCAAGTTATTAATTATTAATAGCTAGTTTTAAAGCAATAATAAATCGTTAAAATAAGTTAAATACTACTATCCTTTGGTTTAAAACGATTTTTTTAGTTATTATTGAGAAGATTTAACAAAGCGAAGAAAGGTTTAGGTGTTGATACTATTGTTAAATAGCATTAAATTAACCTATATCTCCCTTTCAAAGCATGCATAAACAACTCATAATCTGTTTACTACTAACATTATTTTTCTCGAAACAAGCACTCGCACAAGGCAAGGTAGATAGTACCGAAACGGTTACACTACGTATAGATCCACAAAATGCAAGAGGCGCTGCAGTTTCACAACTTTTTGATGAAGTAAAATTTATCCCTCTAGAAACCACAAAAGAAAGTCTTTTTGGTAGCATTAGCGACCTGAAAATCGTTAAAGAGAATTTTTTAATTTTTGATTGGGATACTAAAGCTATTTTAATATTTACGAAAGAAGGGAAGTTCAAAAATAAGATTGATGCAACTAGGATACAAAAAGATAAGGCAGATAATAGTAAGACCGAATTTTATGGCTTTACAACTGTGGAGGAAAACAACGAAAGTTTAATTCAAATTTATACAGAAAAATATATCTACTATTTCAATTTGGATGGTAAACTCGTAAAAAAAGTGCTGGATAAGGACGAAAATTCTAACTATGACTTCAAATATACCAACAAAAAAACGATCGTTCGCCCAAACTTTAAGGTAAAAAATGGAAAAGATAGCACCATGTATGAAGTTGGAATTTTAAGCGGTAAAGATTCTGTCGGTTATTTTCCATTTTCTACGAAAAGATACGAAACGGATGAATTTTGGGGAGGTGGATCTAGGTTTTATCACTATGGGGTAGACAATGAAATGTTTTACTTAAATTATTACGATTATAATTTATACAAAATCACCCCTACTAAACTTTCTTTAGCTTACAGAATCATCTTTCCAGCAAATAATTCATTGCCAAAAGATTTCACTACAAACCCTATTTACATTAAAAAAAGAGGCGAATATTTCAGAAATAACCCAAAGGTATTTTACAGTCTAAGTAGTACATATTTAATCGGAAATAATCTTTACCTCAAGATGAGTAATTTTGGATGGGCTCCCGATATAAAGAAATCTGTTATCTATAACTTAAAATCTAGCGAACTAACTTCAATCCAAGATTTAGAACCCGACTCATTATCCTCATTTCTACCTATTACCGATGCAAGCGGTAATTTTTACGACTTTAGAAATCGAGGTTTCCACTTATTGAAAGATGATTATTTTTATACCAGTTATTCTTCTTTGGCTATGTTTACATTCAGAGAACAATTGGGCGATAAATACGACAAATTCAGTCCAGAAATGCAAGCTTATTTTAAAACACAGAATAGAAAAAGCAATCCAATTCTTATCCAACTAAAACCTAAGAAAAACTAAACTCCCCCTATTTACTTAAATGCGCAATCTACTTTACTCTCTCTTTATACTTTTTTCTTTAACGGTTTACAGTGCAAATGCCCAGCAGATAAATCCAACTCATATTGGTTCTGTAAAAGGTATATTAAGAGATACCGCTCATAATTATACGTTAAAATCGGCCACCGTTTCCTTGTTTAAAGGAGATAGCACTTTACTTAACTATCAATTAAGTAATAATTATGGCGAATTCACCTTTAAAAATCTACCCCTAAATGCAAAAATGTATGTCGAAGTAAGTCACGTTGCCTATCAATTATTCAGACAAGAATTTACTTTAATTAATGGCAAGCCAACATTAGACTTGAAAACATTGATTCTCCAATCTCGAAATATTTCCTTAAAGGAGGTAGAGATTAAGATACCTCCAATAAGTATGAATGGAGATACCTTAGAATTTAATGCGGCTGCTTTTAAGCTAGACAGCAATGCTGTAGTGGAAGATTTATTGCGTAAAATACCAAATGTAACACTATGGGGCGACGGACAAATTACAGTAAACGGACGTGAAGTAAAAAGCTTATTAGTAAACGGAAAAGAGTTTTTTGGTGGAGATTTCAAAATGGCTACACAAAATATTGCCAAAAATGCATTAGATAAGGTACAAGTTTATTCTACTAGGGACGAATCAAATCCTTTGGATAGTACCTTAACTGTAAATCTTAAGCTAAAGAAGGGAAAAGACATCGGTTACTTTGGTAAAATTGGTGCTGGTTATGGCACTAGCGAAAAATATGAGATTGATGGAAATATCAATATGTTTACGCCAAAAATGCAGCTGGGAATTATTGGGGCTAGTAACAACATCAACAAAGTTGCCACTAACATTAGAACGCTTACCGCAAATAGCACATTTAAAGGCATTGGCACTAATGCAGAATATCAATCAGATTTTAGGCAAACAGGCATTAACCAATCGAATGTGAGTGGCGCAACATTTACCTACAATTTTATAGAAAAACCAGATTGGCAGAAGAAAAGCACATTAAATGCTAATTATTTTATCCAAAATAGAAATTCAGAAAACTTGAACGATACCGAAACAATCACTTCTCTAAACGCAAATAATAGGATAACCGACCAGAATACCAACAAAACAAATTCCATATCTACCGATCAAAAATTCGATTCGAGGTTCGAGTTTGTTAAAAGAAACCAAAGGTTAAACATTACCCAATCTATATTCTCTAACAATGGCACTTCAAACAACGAAACAAAACGAAATGCGTTAAATGATCAAAACCTATTAACGAGTACGAATAACACTAGTGGAAAGAATGATTATATCAATAAAGGATTTACACTCTCTGCCAACTACGGTTTATCACCAAATTACATTACACGTAGGAAGCATAGATTTAATGGCATAAATGCAAATTACTCTGTATCCATTAATGATAACCAAAGTAATAGATCAAATTTAACTTCATTTAGATCGTTTACCAATCCGGCTTTGAATAGAGATTTTGATAGAAGGTATGATACAGAAAGTAGCAGTATAAATCAAACCTTTTCTGTGCAATTGCCAAATTTGAAATCATTGTTTTTTGGGTATGGAAACTTGGCAGGATTTGATATTTCTATTAATAATAATCTAAATATAAAGACGAATAAAAACGAAAATTTAACTGAGGATTTAAACACAACTACAAATACTTATGTAAAGAATGCTTATTTAAGTAATGGCACTCAAGTAAACGTAGTTGAAGAAACCCCTAGTATTTCCTTAAACAAATCGTTTAGTAAGAGTTTGGCGAACCGATTTCATAAAAGTTTAAACATTGATGTTTCTGCAAGGCAACTACTAATCTTTCAAGATAATAAATCAGACAGGTCGTTCCAAAATATAAAACGTAGCTATAGTCAATTTGCCCCAGATGTAAATATTAATTACAATAATAATCAATATGGCGACTACTACAGATACACATCTTTAAGATTTAACACCACCATTAGCATCCCCAATTTGCAGCAATTAGCCCCTTTAATAGATAGTACCAATGTATATTATATACAAAAAGGTAATCTTAATTTAAAAGAAGCAGTAGAACGGAAAATTAATTTTGATTTTAGCCATAACGATCAAACTTCAAAAAACACATTAAATTATAATTTAAACCTTTCTGCTGGTTTAACCGAAAACGGCATTGCAGATAGTATCTTTATTGATAATCAAAATAGAAGAACAATTTTTCTTATCAATGCCAATGGCAATAAAAATTTGAGTGGATATGGTAATTTGAAGAAAACATTTAAGTTTAAAACTACCGAATTACAAATTGGATTAAATGGAGGAGTAAATCTTTCTAAAAACCCAGGTTATTTAAATGGTATTTTCAATTTCTCCAATACATTTAATACCAATGGTAAACTAAATTTTAATTTTACCTATAAAGATAAATTTGCAACTGAGGCAGCGCAAAGCTTCAACACTTATTCTTCTAAACAAAAAGCTTTTAATACTGAATATAGCGGAATAAATATGGCAAGTTCATTAAGTTCAAGTTATAACGTAACTAAAAAGTTTACTGTTAGCAGCAACATAACTTTTAATAACAGTAAATCAAATAATGCAAATGGTATTAATTATACCATTTGGAATGCAAGTGTTACGTATCGGTTTTTAAAAGGGAATAATGCCGAATTTAAGCTCTCTGCCTTAGATTTACTGCATCAAAACACAAATATTATAAATTATGGTGGCGTTAATAGTTTTACATTAGGTACGCAGAATGTTTTGCAGCAGTATTTCATTACTACTTTTTCGTATTACCCTCGTAAGTTTGGGAAAAATGCTCCAGTAAAAAAATAATGTAGGGAAGAGAAGTTCTCACCTCTCTTCCCTACAAAATAAACCAATTTAAACCTAAATCTTATTTAATAAACAAACCAGCAATAGCAAGTACTTCGGCTTTTGTTAATGCCTCATCGAACGATTCGGCAGCAACAGCAGCAGTTATTGCTGCATTGCCATTTATACCTACAATATTTACACCAGCTTGTGTTGTTGTATTTTCGCGAACGTAAATTGGATCAACAGCTGGAATTCCAGTATCGTTTGACACGCCACCAGCACCCAAACTAATCCATGGTTTTAAACCAGTTGCTCCATTTGCGGCCAACATCTGACGTAAGTGAGAAGCGTGACGAGCCTCTACTGAGTGAATTTGCAAAGCCGTAGTTAAAACCGCATTGCCTTTTAATACAGTAGCTTGTCCTTTATATGCTCTAACACCAGTATCTTCAAATGCAGTTGCCACTTTCAAGAACGTTAGATAATTTGTATATACATCTGGGAATGTTCCCTTACCTGTAAAATCGAAATCTGTGTACGCTAAAGGAGTTCTGGCAGCACCAGCTAAAGCGCCAGCCAATAAACTAACGTGAGCCTGCTCGTGATTACGAATGGTTGTGATTGCAGTGAGCGGTGCACCAGCAGGAATTAAGCCCGGAGCAGCAACTACTGCATGGTTATAAAAATGATACTCTAAATACTCTAAGGTTAATGCAAAATTTAACACATCGTTAATTTGTGTTGGTGTGCTTTGTCCGTATGCTTTTTTAAATACTGAACCTAAAGCTAAAGGCATTGCCGCAAGAGTAATTTTTTTACTCATGTTAAAAAAACTTTTCATTGCCGCTCTGCGAGGATTTAATCTTTCATAGATTTCACCGTCAACTTTTTCTATTTCTTCTAATATATTTACGATATTCATGATTTCTAATTTTAAGATTATAAATTAATTACGTTAACTTTTGTTTTGATATACGTACCTGCAATTGCCAGTACTTTATCTGGTGTTAATGCGCCGTCTAAACCACTTGCATCAACAGCTCCTAAAGCAGTAAGCTCACCTAAATTGGCGAAACTTCCAGGCGAAATTAAATCTCGGACATAAGCCGCGTGTCGTGCTTCAACCGATACAATTTGTCCGGCAACCACAATATAAGCATCGGTAGTTAAACGCCTACCTGCACCGTTGTATGCCGCAACACCCAAATCTTCAAATGCTTTTGCTGCACCTAATACACTAGTACGGTCATTAAAGTTAATACTCGAAAAATCTACTTCTAAACTACCAATAGCTGCTGTACCTAAAGCATTTTTAAAGAATTCTCTGTGTGCAATCTCATGGTATTGAATATCTTGAAAGTAAGCTTTCTCTGCTGCATTCGGGAAAATTGAAAGATTGCTAGCAACTTTAATGTAAAAAGCAGCTTCTAACTGCTCTAATGCATAAGCATAATTTAATACGCCAAAATCATTTTTAAAATCTAGTGTTACCCCTGATGGAACAACAACTTTATCTTTTTTACAGCCTGCAGCAGTTAGTGCAAGTGCAGCTGCTCCTGCTCCTGCATATTGCAGAAAAGAACGACGTTGTAATTTAGCATCCAAAATGCTGCTTTCTGTAAGCATCCCACTTTGGTTTTGTTCGTTTAAATTTTCCATAGTTTTAATTTTTTTAATTTTATTTTAAGGTTCTTAAAAAGGTTGTCTGCTTTTAATTACGAGAAGAAATTGCATTCGGTTTTCAAAAACAGAGAAATATTTTCTAATCGTCATTTTTTTAGATAAATTGAGCCCTATAAAACAAACCGCCGTGTTAAATGCAATTATTGTTGACGATGAAGAATTTGCCCGCTCTTCGCTCTATTTTCTACTTCAAGAAAATTGTGAAAACGTGCATGTTGCTGGTATAGCCAAATCGGTAAATGAAGCACGAGCTTTGCTTCAACAACACCAAATAGATCTCATTTTTTTAGATATCGCTATGCCTGGCGAAAATGGCTTTGAGCTTATACCACAAGCACAAATCGCAAATGCTACTGTAATTTTTACTACCGCCTATGATCAATACGCTCTAAAAGCAATAAAGGCAAATGCACTCGATTATTTATTGAAACCGATCGATATTGACGAATTAAAAGAAGCTGTAGAAAAGGCCTCTAAATACATTAAGCTTAATAAAAATGAAAATAATCGTAACGAAAGCCTTAAAAATTTAGCGAATGATTTAACAAATAAATCGTCGATTAAAAAAATCACCATACCAAATGGACAAGGTTATCGTTTGGTTGATATTGACGATATTACACACATTGAGGCCGATAGCAATTATTCTGTGTTTAACTTAATTAACTCTGAGAAAATAGCGGTTTCCAAAGTCTTAAAAGATTATGAAGAAATATTACCAGAAAATAGTTTTGTGCGTATTCATAAATCAACCATTGTGAATTTGGCATATATAAAAGAATATCATTCTAAAAATGGCTTACAAGTAGTGCTTAAAAACGGCCAAAGTATTACTGTTTCTCGTCGGAGAGCGAGTGATTTTTTTGAAAAAATTAAAGCATTTACCACCTTACAAAATGAAGATTAACGTTTTTAAATACCTAATCTTTACCGTAATCGCTTTACTTTTTCAAGCAAAAACTACGTATGGCCAAACCTTATACCTGCCACATTACACCACAAAGAATGGTTTACCCAGTAACAACTGCTATTTTACACTACAAGACAAAAAAGGTTACATATGGGTTGCAACCGATGCAGGGGTAAGTCGATTTGATGGTTCAAACTTCGAGAATTTTTCTGTAGATGATGGATTGCCCGACAACCAGATTTTACAGCTAAAAGAAGATAGTAAAGGTAGAATCTGGTTTTTAGCGCTCAACGGTCAGCTCAGCTATTTTTACAATGGTAAAATTTACAATTCCGAAAATGAGCCAAAGCTGAAACTCTTAAAGCTAAATGCTGTTGTGGTTTCATTTTTTGAAGACAGTAGAGGCAGAATTTGGTTTGGAACCAATAAAAACATTATTGCCTGTTGGAACGAAAAATCGGTATTAACATACGAATCCCCGAATCAACAAAAGCAATTTATCAATGCCTTTATTCATGAAGATAGTAAAAGTAATATTTGGGCATATAGCACACAAGCGCTCCATGTATTCATCGAACGTGATTTCGTTTTAATTAACGATTCTATTCGTCCTTTATCGTACAAAACCAGCTTAAACCTTAAAAACAAATCCATGTATTTTCTGGATAAAACAGGGTTGAATTTAAAAACAGGTTTCAGTGTTAAAAAAATTTTAAGCGTTAATAGCGACCTATTAACAAATAACCCCGGATATATTTATACCAATGATAAAGAACTTTGGTTTGGCAATAATAATGGTGTTCATATTTTAGGTTTTAATGGGAAAAATCAACACATTTTAAAAGATATCGATGTAAACCAGGTAATAAAAGATCGAAATGAAAACATGTGGTTTACCACAAAAAATGGTATTTATAGATTACCTGATCCAAAAGAGCGGTTGTACATTTTAAATACAGAAAGTGGATTGTCTAATAACACCATTAAAAGCATTATAAAAGATGGGAAAAACAGACTTTGGTTAGGCTTAAGTAATGCAAAAATTAACCTTTTGGATGTGAATACAAAACAAGTTCAAAGTATTGATATTCCTGATAAGAAAAGATATTATAACATTAAGCAGTTTAAGCTCGATACCGCTCGTAAAGCAATGTATTTTGCTTCAGACTATGGCTTAGGTAAGGTCGACGATATTTATAGCAGTAGTACGAAGTTAAATTATTTAAGAGAAGCCAATAATTCGGTTTTTGTGGTAAAGAATTTTAGCCTAGATCAAGATAAGAAGCTAGCGCTAGCATTATCTTCAGGTGTTGTTATCATTAATGATCGCATTCGTAATCTTGAGTTTAATGCATTAAAGTACCGAGAAAAAAAAGATTATTTTAAAGAACGATCTTACCGAGTATATTTTGATCACCAACAACAGCTTTGGTTCTCTAATTTAAATGGTGTATCTGAGTTTGGGAATGACATTTTAACGAAGCATTATGAGCAAAACCCGATGCTTACCCAAAGAGTTAACGATATTAAAGAGCTACCTAACAACGTTTTCGCAATGGCTACCGATGGCTATGGCATTTTATTTTTGGTGAATAAAAAAATCGTTAAACACCTTACACGGAGCGATGGACTCAACAATAACATCATTAATAAGCTGTTTGTAAAGGGTGAATATTTATGGGCCATAAGCAATAATGGAGTAAATAGAATATCGTTTAAGAATAATAAAGTAATTATCAATTCATTTGATTATGCTAACGACCTACTTTCTGATGATTTAAACGATCTATATATCGATGATCGTACCGCTTACTTTGCCACTAATAATGGGTTAGTTTATTTTAATCACGACCTAACTTCAAAAACAAAAAGTACTCCTAAGATTTATATTTCATCTATTACTCATAATAAAGTACCCTTAGATTTAACTTTTTCTAATTTTAGTTTCGATCCGCAAGAGCATAACATTGTTTTTAACTTTAGTGCGGTCGATTTTAAAAATCAACAAATCACCTATCGATACCGTTTAAAAGGAGATGCAAAGTGGACCGAAACCAAGAATAGAAGATTAGAGCTTTCATCGCTAGAAAACGATCGTTATGTATTCGAGGTAAGTGCAAAAAGCCAGGACAACCAATGGAGCGAACCTGCTAAAGTCACTTTCGAGCTCGAAAAACACTTCTGGCAAACCTGGTGGTTCCTTTCTATTTTATTAAGTATTGGTGCATTCTTGCTTTATATTATTACAGTTGATATCACTAAACGACAAAAAAACAAAGAGCAAGAGCAATTATTATTAAAAAATAAAACATTAATGCTCGAACAAAGGGCACTGCAAGCAATGATGAATCCTCATTTTGTATTCAATGTAATGAATTCGATTCAGCATTATATCAATACGAGCAATACATCTTCGGCCAATCGGGTATTAACAGGTTTTGCCAAACTTATTCGAAAAAACTTAGAGATCTGTACCAAAAGCTATATTAATTTAGAAGAGGAGATTGACTATTTAAACCTATACTTAAGTTTAGAAAAAAACAGGTTTGGTGATAAATTTAAATATCGCATTACAATTGATCGCCACATCGATAAAGAAGAATCATTTATTCCTTCGATGCTATTGCAACCTTTTATTGAAAATGCAATATGGCATGGCATTATGCCACAAGAAGAAGGTGGAGAAGTTGATATTAATATCCATTTGAAAGAAGAAGGCTATTTACAGATCAATATTATTGATAATGGAATAGGTATTGACAATTCATTAAAGCAAAAAAAATCAGGGCACCAGAGTAAAGGAATGGATTTGACGCAAGAAAGGGTCAATTTATTGAACAAGATTGAAGTAAAACCTATACACTTAACGATTAAACAGAACGGTAAAAGCGGCACAATCGTCACTATTTTAGTGCCACTTACTTAAATATTACCGTTTACTCAATTTTCATTACCACTCACTCATTTTACTAGTTTCCTTGTAAGAATAGCATTAAACTTGTTGTAAGATATTAAACAACCATTAATGGTTTGTTCAAAAAACGTTCTTATAGGATTGACAAAGATATTTTTTAACCTAACCTAAAACTATATCTCAATTCAGGTTTCATTTGTGTGTTAAAAGCGTCCCAATTAAAATTAGGACGCTTTTTTTTTACGCCTATGTTGTTACATTGACGCTTCTTTTATGCCGTTCTTAATAACAAAACGTATAAAACCATGATGAGTTTATCCTAAAATACTAATAAACAGTCGACTAAAAAGATTAAAAAAATTTTCAGAAAAAAGCTTTTTCTGGTACTTTTGAAATAAATAAAAAATCTAAAAAACAGGTTTCTTTCTATTTAAAAAGATTTTTTGTAATTTAGATAAGCATTAGAAGTTTCGTATAAATAATATTTTTTTATGTTATAAACCATCCATGGAAAGCCCCATCTCTTCATGGAGAAAATAATAATAAACAGATGAAAACGCCAAAAAAACCAATTCAAAAAACGCCGATTAACAAGCCGCTGTCCAAAAAGGAATCAGACGAAGAAGAAGATGATGATATTCAAGATAACGAAATCATTGAAGAAGAAGAGGAAGACTTTGATGTTCCTTTGGATGATTTAGATAATTTTGATAGTTTTGATGACGACGATGACGACGATGACAGGTACTAATTTAATAGTACGCTAATATATTATAAAAGCATCCTTTATAGGGTGTTTTTTATTTTAAATAACCCCCCAATGCAAATTATAGTAGTTGAAGATAAAATAACAAAACAAGATTTTTTAAATGTTGTAGAAATCGTGTATGCCGATGATAAAAATTGGATTCGTCCTTTAGATCAAGACATTGAGAAAGTATTCGACTCGACTAAAAATCCTTTTTTTGGTTATGGCCAGTGTGTACGTTGGATCTTAAAAAATAATACCGGTAAAACCATTGGCAGAATTGCTGCTTTTATTAACGAGAAAAAAGCACACATCTATGAGCGTCCAACTGGAGGGATGGGGTTCTTCGAGTGCATAAATGATAAAGACGCAGCTTTTTTATTGTTCGACACGGCCAAAAAATGGCTTGCAGATAGAGGAATGGAAGTAATGGAGGGGCCGATTAACTTTGGCGAGAATGATTCTTTCTGGGGATTATTAGTAGAGGGTTTTACGTCACCTTCTTATGGCATGAATTACCATCAGCCATATTATCATGAATTTTTTACTTCATATGGTTTTGAAACTGCGTATGAGCAGTTAACCAATCACATTAACCTTACCATCCCTTTCCCTGCACGTTTTACAAAAATTGCCAATTGGGTTGCTGCAAAACCAGATTATAGTTTCGAACACTTTTCTAAAAAAAATGCCGAAAAATACATCGATAACTTGATGGAAATCTATAACGATGGTTGGAAAGACTTCACTAATTTTGTTCCTATAAAAAGAGAAACCTTACAAGAGAGTTTTAAGCAAATGGAAGTAATTATGGACGAAAAACTTATTTGGTTCGCCTATGCAAATGGCGAACCGGCCTCGTTTGTTGTAATTATTCCAGATGCCAATCAAATGATTAAAGGGCTAAACGGGAAACTTGGTTTAATTGAGAAATTAAAATTTGCCTATAAACGCTGGGTTGGTGTTACGCGGATGCGTGCCATTGTAATGGGTACAAAAAGTAAATATCAAAAATTAGGACTAGAATCAGCACTTATCATTAAATTAGGAGAATATGTACTCCCAAAAAACCAATATACAGAACTAGAATTATCCTGGGTTGGCGATTTTAATGATAAAATGCTTGCTTTTCACGAAGCTACTGGAGCCACCTTTGGGAAGCGCCACCTTACCATGAGAAAAACGATTTAAACTTTTTTCGAAATGTTTCTTATCTCTTCGTAAAGTTCAATAACTTTCTTTTGAAGATTAATGATTTCTTCTTCTTTAAAAGCCAATTTTTCTTTTAGCATATTTATTTCAGCAGCATTTTCTGAATGATGATGCTCACCTTCTTTAGAAATAAGATCAATCGTGGTTACTTCAAACAAAGCAGCGATCTGATCTAGCCTCGAAATATTAACATCAGTGATACCTGTTTCAATTTTAGAAAATGCTGGAATAGATATTTCTAGACGTTTAGCTACTTCCCCCTGGCTCCAACTATTTTTTTGACGAAGCTGTCTGATGTTTTTTCCAATTAAGTTCATGCGGTTTTTTATTATGGTTTATGAGATTTAACTAATCAACTCGTATGCCAGTTTTACCAAATCCATACCTCCAAAATTCCCAGAGCTCATTAGCAATAAATTAGTATGTTCAAAATTTAGGCTCTTCAAATAGCTTTCTAAGGCTTCTGAACTATTAAAAAACAAAAGACTTGCATCGTTAAATGCTTCCTCAATTATTTCCTTACCTAAAGGCTCCATTTTCTTATGCAAAAACGTTTTTTCATCCACGTATACAATACGAATATCGGCATTATCCATCGTATTTTTATATTGTGCTAAAAAAGCCGAATTTAAACTGCTAAAGGTGTGCAATTCCATACAAGCCACTAACTTTCTATCGTTAAATTGTGCCTTAACAGCATCTATAGTAGCTTTTAGTTTCGATGGTGAGTGTGCAAAATCTTTATAAACACTAGTGTTATTTATGCTATTTAAGAGCTCTAAACGTTTTGCTGCTCCAGTAAAACTGGTTATGGCCACCCTAAACTCATCGTCATTTACCCCCAGCTGTTCGCATACCAATTTGGCTGCATTTAGATTCATTAAATTGTGATTTCCGAACACATTTAAAGGGGTATTTGGCAGTAAAAAAGTAATCCCATCTACCACTTTATGAGGGGGTATTGAATAGGGTATTTTTTCGATTGATGCATTCGTGTTTTCAACAATTTTTTTCAGTTCAGAATCACACTCACAGTAAATTAATTTTCCACTGGGGAAAATTGTGTAGATAAATTTATCGAATTGAGAAATATAATCCCCAAAAGTGGGGAAAACATTGATGTGATCCCAAGCTATTCCGCTAATCACAGCAATATTAGCATGATATAAATGAAACTTTGGTCGTCTATCTATCGGTGAAGCCAAATACTCGTCGCCCTCAATAATCATAACTGGTGCTTTTTCGGTTACTTTAACCATTGTTTCAAAACCAGCCAATTGTGCACCAACTAAATAATCGAAATCTTTTTTATAATAGTTCAACACATGTAAAATCATCGAGGTAATGGTTGTTTTACCATGACTACCACCAATAACCACACGTAATTTATCTTTAGCTTGTTCGTAAATATACTCGGGATACGAATAAACAGACAAACCCATTTCTTGTGCTTTTAACAGTTCTGGGTTATCAATGCGCGCATGCATTCCTAAAATTACAGCATCTATATCTTGGCTTATATTTGCTACATCCCAACCCTCCTTTGTGGGTAACAGGCCATACTTAGCTAAGCGACTACTGGAAGGTTCAAAAATTACATCATCAGAACCCGTAACTTCATACCCTTTTTGATGCAAGGCAATTGCCAAATTATGCATCGCACTACCGCCAATTGCAATAAAGTGTATTTTCATCAGATATAGTTTGCTCATGATGGTTTCATATTAGTTAATTTTTGAATCCGCTACGCGAGAATGTTTTTGGCAAAAAGCAAGGAGTCTTTGGATTCATAACATTTCGTTCGCATCGTAGAACATCAATCCCATTACACTTCACAGTTAATTGCGCGAACGAAGTCTACCCCCATGCATCCAAAACGCTCAGCGCTAAACGCCACTCGCTACACCGCTTTCTCAAACCTAGCTGCAACCCAATCTCCAATCTTTTTATGATCAATATACTTAAGCTTAAATTGTTCGCAATGTGCAGTTATCATTCCCAGATCTGGACTTTCATAAAAACCACTAAAAAATATCGTTCCATTATCCTTTAACACTTCAGCATAACTTTCGATCTGATCGAGCAAGATATTTCGGTTAATATTTGCTAAAATAATATCGAAATCTAATGGTGGAATAGCTTCCTTACTTCCACACAGTGACGTTAAATTATCAATTTGATTTAAGGCTGCATTTTCAATCGCGCTTTCATAGCATATGTCATCATTATCAATCGCAATTAGCTTCTTTGCACCTCGTTTTGAGGCTAAAATGGCTAAAATTCCAGTACCTGCTCCCATATCTAAAATCACTTTATCAGCTACATCCGTTTCTAAGATGTATTCCATCATCATCGTTGTAGTTTGATGATGGCCAGTGCCAAAAGCCATTTTAGGATCAATTACAATCTCGTACCGATATTGAGGTTGTGGCTCGTGAAAGGTTGCTCGCACATAACAGGCGTCGGTTATAATTAGTGGACTAAAATTCTTTTCCCATTCTTCGTTCCAATTCTCAGGCTCGATATCGTGTATAAGATAAGTGTAGTGTAACTCATCCCCAAAACCCATCAATACTTCGTTTAAGGCAGTTTCATTAAATTGATCGGCAATGATAAAAGCATCAAAGCCCTCTTCGGTATCCTCAAAAGTATCAAAACCCACATCTGCTAGCTCAGCAATGAGCAAATCTTTTTGATACTCTTCAATTTGACTAAAGCTAAACGCTACTTTTTTATATTCCATTACGAATTCAAAGCCTTAACAATGTCTGTAAAATCACGCGATTTTAAGGATGCACCACCAATTAAGCCACCGTCAATATCGTGTTGTGCAAAAAGTTCAGGTGCATTTTTAGCATTACAACTTCCGCCATACAAAATAGTAGTATCATCGGCCAATGCCCAACCGTATTTAGCTTCAATTTCTGAGCGAATAAAGGCATGAATATCTTGCGCTTGCTCTGGAGAAGCCGTTAAGCCTGTACCAATTGCCCAAACAGGTTCATAGGCCAATACCACTTTTGCAAAATCTTCGGCACTTAATGAAAATATACCTTGCTCTAATTGTGATTTTAACACTTGGTAATAGCTTCCATTATTACGCTCATCTAGGGTTTCGCCGATGCAAAAAATTGGGATTAAATTATTTTTTAAAGCAATATTTGTCTTCTCAGCCAATAAAGCATCTGTTTCTGCGAAATATTGTCTACGTTCTGAATGCCCAATAATAACATATTCGCAGCCTGTAGATTTGATCATCTTGGCCGAGATCTCTCCTGTGAAGGCCCCACTTTCGTTCTGGTGGCAATTCTGCGCACCTATCTTCACTATTCCAGAAGATAATTGGGCTAAACTATTTAAGTGAATATAAGGAGTACAAATTACAGCAATTTGATTGCCTTTTTTTTCATCTCTCACCATGTTTACAATTTCAGAGAAGGTAGAAATACCCTCACTGTAGTCCATGTTCATTTTCCAGTTCCCTGCAACTATTTTTTTTCTCATTTATTTACAATACTTGATTTATTTATGTTTATTATTTGCTTTGTGATTGATTACACTGATTTTATAGATTACCGAGACAAAAGTTATAACGCTTAGGCTCTCCGCCAAATTAAAATCTCCTGTAAGCCTTCGTTTCCTCAAATATATGTGTTAAAATCGCTATTTCGGTATCGTCTAATGCCATGTCTCTTCTTTCGTATACTTTCGCTGCTGTTTCGAGCATTTTATTCAGACCGTACACTTCAAAGCCGTGGGCGCCCCCCCAAGCAAAATCGGGTATAAAATTTCGAGGAAAACCCGATCCAAATATATTGGCGCTTACACCAGCAACGGTACCTGTGTTAAACATGGTGTTGATGGCACATTTAGCATGGTCGGCCATAATTAGACCACAAAATTGCAATCCCGTTTTACGGAAACTTTCTTTTTCGTAGTCCCAAAGCCTCACTTCGGCATAATTATTCTTAAGATTAGAGTTATTGCTATCGGCCCCAATATTACACCACTGCCCCATTACAGCATTACCCAAATAACCTTCATGGCCTTTTGAAGAATAACCCCAAATTACAGCATTATTAATCTCGCCACCTACCCTGCTGTGTGGGCCAATAGTAGTTTGTCCGTATATTTTTGCGCCCATTTTAACCGACGAATCATCGCACAATGCAAAAGAACCTCTGATATGGCAACCTTCCCAAACTTCGGCATTTTTACCCAAGTAAATTGGCCCTTGCAAGCTGTTAAAGGTAGAGCATTCAGCTTTGGCACCCTCTTCGGCAAAAAATTGATCTCCCAAAAAGGTATTTGTGCTACTTAACTTAGCCGAAATTCGACCTTTGGTGATGATGGCAAAATCTTTAACCAATTCGGTATGGTTATTTTTAAAAATATCTTCAGGATACTGAATATGTGTAAAAGAAGAAAGATAGGAAACGTTCTTAAAATTGGTTAGAGTATTAAGATTTTTAACGTCAATATCATCGGTGTAATAAGCAAGCACTAATTTTTCACTTATCAGCACTTCATTCGGCTTAAGATTAAGCACCGCAGCAATTAGTTCTTCATCTGGGCAAACCGATCCGTTAATAAAAAGGTTAGCTGGGGCTGATGGGTACTTTATGCTCAGGTAATCTTGTGTTATATACCCGAAATGGGCATTTAGATGTTTTGCCCACTTTTCGGCAATGGTTAAAATACCTAATCTTAAATCAGCTACCGGCCGGGTAAATGTTAGTGGCCTAAGCGATAGCCAGGCTTTGTCATCAAATAAATTGATCATCATAGACAACAAAAATAAAAAAAGTCCCGAGCAATGCATCGGGACTTTCAAATTATTTAGTTTACGGCTACAAAATTATTTTTTAGCGTAACGGGTTTTAAATTTATCGATACGACCTGCAGTATCAACCAATTTCATTTTACCAGTATAAAAAGGGTGTGAAGTATGAGAAATCTCTAATTTGTATAAAGGATACTCATTACCATCTTCCCATTTTACAGTTTCTTTAGTCTCTACACAAGATTTAGTTAAAAACTGATACTCGTTAGACATATCTTTAAATACTACAAATCTGTAGTTTGATGGATGCAAATCTTTTTTCATTTCTATATTTTTTTATGTGTATGAAACTATCGTAAGCGATTTCTTGCTTTTTGTGGGCGCTATACCCACGACAGTGTCATGATTTTTATTTATTCGTCTAATTTTAGAGGATGCAAATATCAGTAATTATTTTTTTAATTGCAAGGGCTGATTACTTTTTTTTAATACATAAATCAGAGGGGCTAAAATACATCAAAGCTTTATCGCTAAACCCATTTCGAAATCGCCATTACTATAATTGCCTATTTTCCCTCCCCCTAGTGTGTAGCTGGTATTAAAACTAAATTGATCATTAAATGACACCGATGCGCCAAGTGTTGTATTTTTAGAAGTATGGTACAGTGCCATTACATTAAACGTTGTAGATCCTAACGGATTTAACTTAAAGTTTGCACCGAAATCTAAAATCCCACTCATCCCCTTCACGTCTCTAAAGGCTAATTTAGGCGCTAAAACCCCCAATTCAGTTTCAATTTTATAGCTGATGGCGGTAAAGAAAGTTGCATAATTTACGCCTTCATTGATGTCATTTTTTAAGGTAGTTACCAAATTTGGAAGCACAATTTGTGCAGTGAAATTTTCAGAACTAAAAGCCATCCCAAAATCGCTATCGAACACCCCTTTACGTTGTGCTAATGCAATCAAATCTGGATCGTCTAAATCTCCACTAAATTCGTCATTGCTTAATCCTTGTTTACTATAAATACCCGTTAGCCCAAAACTCAATTTATTATCTTCCGTAAGTGCCAAATGATAGGCGTAGGATAAGCCTATACTCGTTTCTTTAAGTAAACCTGCCTTTTCATTATAAACCTTTAAACCAAAACCCGACCGTTCATCATAGCCATATTCAGCTGTTAAAAACTGCGTTTGGGGTGCATTTCCGAACGAAGTCATTTGTTTTCGGTAACCTAAACTTCCCTTAAAAGCTTGCTCTTTACCCGCCATTGCTGGGTTCATTAAGTATTCATTAAAATAATAAATCGCATTTACTGGCTTCAGTTGCGCATAAGCAGTTGAAGCAAAAAGCAGGGCAAATAATGTGTATAATATTTTCATTGGAATAGATTAAATTAATTTTTACTTCCTCTAACGATGGTGATAAATGATTTAAATGGTTTGTTTTCGCTTCCAAGTTCTACACTGTAGTAGTACGTGTCTTCGGTAAGCGAATTTCCATTATACTTACCATCCCAATCGTTTTTATAGTTTGTTGCAGTATAGATCATTCTACCTGCTCTATCAAATATCTTAACTTCGTTGTTTGGGTAGAATTCGATGTTTTTAATGGTAAGGAAGTCATTTTTACCATCACCGTTGGGTGTTAATGCATTATTAGCAGTTAAAACAGGGTTAGCTAACTGAATATTCACTACTACAACACTACTCTTCGTGCTTAAATTGCCCACAGCATCTTTAGCTTGCGCATTAAAGCTATAGGTACCGACAGGTAATGCGGTTACTGGCTTAAAAGTAAAACTACCTTGGGCGCTCGCAGTTGTAGTACCCAACATAGTATTTCCGTTAAATAAGTTTATGGTGGCTAAGGCTTCTGCAGTTCCATTTAAAACAGGCAAATTATTGCTGATATTAAAAGGACCGATAGTTTTACTATCAACGCCCGCTATTATTGGCGCATTTGGTGCTTTAGTATCAACGATAAAAGAAAAACTTACACCAAAAACACCAGCATTTCCTGCTTCATCTGTTGCCTTAGCCGATACGTTTTGTGCACCCTCTGCAAAAACAAAAGTACTTGGATAGTCACTTGCATTTACCGTAAAATCGCCATTGACATCGGCCTTAACTGTAGCCAATAAAATTGTTCCATTGATATGGTTAACAACAACGGTTGCCCTAGCCTCGGTTTTCCCTTTAATTACAGGTTTATTAATCGCAATGAGTTGGCCATTAGTAGTTTTGGTATCCACACTTGCAATGGTTGCCGGAGTTGGGGCTATGTTATCAACCACAACATCAAGTGCATTACTTAGCGGACCGAAATTCCCAAATTCGTCTTCAATAAATGCAGTAATTTTCACTGTACTAGCATTTTCGAACCCTACTGTTGGAAACGTACCTTCAAAAACACCGCTGGCATCGGCAGTAACGAGATCAAACTTCTTTGTATTATAGAACACACGAATCTTCGAATTGGCAGGCGCGGTAATCTTTACTTTTTTACCGAAGCTACTCGATATGATTGTGCCTGTAGTTTGTTCATCAAAGCTTACAATACGTGGAGCAATGGTAATCAGTGGAGCTAAAGAAAATAGTTGCACGGTAACAGCATCAGAAACCAAACTTACTTTACCCTGCTTATCTACTGCTTTCGCTGTAAGTACATATTTACCATTTGGCAAATTCGACTTAATAAAAGTAGCCACTACAGAGTCTTTTAGCTCTTGTTCGCCTTCTAATTTATCGTTAATAAAAAACTGAACTTTGTTACCAATTGCACTTGCTACACCTACAATTAAGTTGTTAACTGTAAAAGTTGAGGCCCCAGCTAAAAAACCATTCACCGTAAAAATTCTTGCTTTTAATGTGCTTTCTGCGGGACCATTCGGGGCATTTTTATCAACTGTTAACAGAAAAGTATCAGATTCTGTTCTATTTCCAGCAAGGTCTGTACTACTCACAACAATCTTTTGGTCTACCCCATCTACAATACCACTTTTATTAGCATACTCGAAAGAGCTGAGTTCAAAATCGCCATTCGCATCGGCATTGATAAATCCAAGTATTGCACTGGTAATACCACCTAAAAAATGCTGAATAAATAATTGTGAGTTGGGTTCGGCCTTGCCCTTAATCTGTGGCTTATTTTTATTGGTTTTAGCCGGACTACTCGTTTGCCCGTCTATACTTGTAATTAAAGGAATCTGCGGATTAATATTATCCCTAATTACTTCAAAAACATTGCTTTTCGGACCTAAATTCCCAAGATCGTCGGTAATATTTGCAACAATATTTGCTTTCGAACCTTGTTCGCCTCGCGGAATAAGGATGTTGGTGGCATAAGTTCCTAAAGTATTAAAAACACCAATAGTTGGTTCAATTACACCATCGCAAAAGATAGCCACCTTTGCACCTACCGGCCCGGTAACGCGCAATACTTTTGTAGCATCAGAAACAAAAATGGGCGACTGTGTCCTATTATCTACCATTACAATTGTTGGCACAGCTGTAATTTTTGCTGCAGTACTATTTACGGTTAGGTTTACAGGATCAGAAAATTCGCTCGTTAGTCCGTCAGTACCAATTAATCTTGCTTTTAGCACATAATTTCCATTGGCAAGCTGCTTTGGAACTGCAAAAGAGATTGAAAACGATTCGGCTGCTAACACATTATCGATAAAGAGTTGATATTTTTCAGACTGAGTAGTCGAAGAAATCTGGGTTGTTAAGGTATTTATGGCAATAGTAACTGGTCCGCTAATGCGCGTACTATTGATAAAATTTATGGTCGGCTTGGATAATAACGGGCTAATTGTAATATTAAAGGGCCTACTTACATTGCCAATCTTCCCTTGCTCATCTATTGTTTTAGCGACAAAAATGTGATTACCGGTCGTTAATGGCGTTTTCACATCAAAATTGTAATTCCCAGACCGATCTACCTTTGCAATACCAATACTTTGTTCAGTACCCGATATGATATCGAAAATCTGGATGCTTCCCGGTACAGAGGTTGTTCCCTCCAGGCTTGGTTTATTATTTCTAATCGAAGTACCACTACTCCTTGTTCCACCGATACTACTAATAAAGGGGGGCTTACGATTAATTATCAGCACAAAAATATCACTGGCCACACTTAGCGTATTATCTGCATTTATAGACTGAACGGTAATGTTATAGGTACCATCTGTAATGGTTGTTGCAGAAACACTAATCGAGAAATTGCCTGCATTGTCGGCGTTCGCCTGCCCAATGTTCACCGTACCTCTAAACAAGCGCACTGGTCTGCCAGCATCGGCCTTTCCTATAAATAAAATATTTCTATCGTCTGTTACCGTAACTGGTGAGGTTTTCCCGTCGACACTGGTAATTGAAGGTTTTGCAAAAATATTTTCTTTCTTGCTTTTAGCGTTTACTGCAGCCGAAAACAAGAGCAATAACAAAAGTAAACTGTTCTTCATAGTGAATTCTTTTGGTGATGATTATTTCATTACCGTAAAATTGCAACACTAGAAATGGGGGAGAAATAACCCTTTGGGTGATTTTTTATAACCCTTGCTGCTTTGCCTTTAAAATTGCTTCAGATCTACAAGCTACATGCAATTTTTTATAGATGTGTTTAATATGAGTACGTACGGTTTCATAACTGATAAAAGCCTTTTCGGCAATGCTACGATAGTTATACCCTTCCATCATTAAGGATAGGATTTCTTTTTCGCGGGTACTCAGGTCGTAATCATTTTCTTCTGGTTGCACCAAAATCACATTCTGGCGCACAAAGAATTGCAATACTTTTTGAGCGATGGTAGATGACATTGGCCCTCCCCCATTGTAAACCTCTTCTAAAGCCTGCAACTGTTTTAAAGGGGGATCTGTTTTTAAGATGTAGCCGGAAGCACCTGCGCAAATGGCATTAAAAATTTTATCATTATCATTAAATACGGTTTGTATCAATACTTTAACCTCAGGAAAACGAGCCTTTATCAACTTTGTAGCTTCGATGCCATTGCGACCAGGCATCTCAATATCCATTAGCACTACATCGGGCCTGCTAAATAAAACATCAGCTTCTACTTGATTTACATTTACAAAAGTACCGGTACATATAAAGCCAGGCGTGCCGTTGATAATGGTTTGCAACGCTTCCCTAATTAACTTATTATCTTCGAATATGGCTACTTTAATTTCCATTGATGTGACTAGTAACAAATATTAACTGTTTTTTTGAACTACACTATACCCCATTAGGTGATTTTGCAACATAATGTAATTTTTGTTCCAATGCCTGTTTCACCATCAATTTCCAATTTTGCATTAATTTCATCAGCCCGTTTAGCCATATTAATCAACCCATTTCCCTTATTTGTCAGCTCTACAATAAAGCCCCTCCCATTATCAGCAATTTTAATCTCTATCTCATTATGGCTTACCTTCACCTTTACTTCCAACAATCTGGCCTCACTATATTTAACCACATTATTAATTGCTTCCTTACAAATTAAGTAAATATTCCTCCTATACTCCATAGGTAGTTTTAACAGGGCTACAGAATCAGGAAAACTAAAATCTAGTTTAATTTCCTTAACCGATGTTAATTGTAGTGCAAACTCCTTTAACCTTTCTAACAAGGCGTACAAATTGTCTTGCACAGGGTTTACAGCCCACACAATATCATTTAACTTGGCCACCATTTCGCTTGCATTTTCTTTCATAATATCTAAAGAATAATTTACAGCAGCGAGTTCCTTATTTTGAAGCTGTATTTTAGTAACGTAACTAAACATTGCTATTCCACTAAGCGTTGCACCTAACTCATCATGTAAATCTCTGCTTATTTTATGTCTTATGTTGCTAAGTTTAAATTCTAACGCTTTAGACTTCTCTAGTTCTTCGATTAAATGTTTTTGCGAACTAATCATGTTTAGCTCAGTCTGCCTACTTTTATAACTAAGACCGCTATTAAAGAAATAAAGTTCTATCATTACTCCAATAGCAACACTTAACATGTAATTATCTGGCGGGTTAATTTTACCCATTAAATACAGAACGGTAAGTAAGTTACTTAACAAAGCTCCAAACGCTACAGCCATGGCACCTTTTAAAATAAATTTACTGAGTGTTGTACTTATTTTCCATAAAGATATGATGAGGGATAAAGAAGCAGCAAATATGAATATGTTAAAAATATGATAAAGTTTATCTGCAAAAGAACTGTCGTTGGCAAAGAGATTTAGTACTAAGAAAAGTAAAGAAAAAGAGATAAATACATTTCTAGCTATCTTAATATATCGATGAAGGCGATTGAAATTTGTTGCCGTTTCTAAAAAACGAATTACAAACTCGAAATACAAAACGTAAATCGCAAAAGCCAATGGTCTCAAAAAAAATCGATGGTATACGTAATTCGGCTCATTCTCTTTTACACCAAAGGGGAATTCAGTTTGATGTAATAGTATAAAATAGAGTAATAACGCAAGAATATAAAAGAAATAAGATGCATAATCTCTTCTTCTATATTGCAACCAATTTGCACCAACATATATCAGTTGCGAAATAAGCACTCCAATAAATACACATAACCATATTAACAACATATTGATTATAAGTTAAACAAGCTTACAAATTAAGCTAATTTTTGTTCCATTGCCATTTTCACTATCAATTATCAATTTAGCATTGATTTCTTTAGTTCTACTCGCCATATTAATTAATCCATTTCCTTTGCTTACAGCACTTGGTATAAATCCATTTCCGTTATCTTCAATCACAATGGTGATATTTTTATTTATAAACTCTATTTTAACTTGTAACAAACTGGCCTCGCTGTATTTAACTGCATTATTAATTGCCTCTTTACAAATTAAATAAATATTTTTTCTATAATCCATAGCGAGCTTTAGTACTTTAATTTCTTCTGGCACAATAAATTCTAACCTAATGTCTTTTACCGAAGCAATTTGTAGTGCAAATTCTTTTAAACGTGCCAATAAGGCATCCAAATGGTCTTGAACCGGATTAACCGCCCAAACAATATCATTTAACTTATCTACCATTTCTGCGGCATTGTCTTTAATCCGATCTAAAGAATGGTTAACATCGGTATAGGCTTGTTGCGCTAATTGCGTTTTGGTAATGTAGCTGTACATCGCAATACCGCTTAATGTTGCCCCTACTTCATCGTGCAAATCTTGACTAATCTTACTCCTCAAATTGGCCAAATGCAAGCGCTGTAAGGCATAATAACGATAGGCGATAAATGCAATCACCGACAACAACAATAGTAATAACAACACATACAAACGGGTATTTGCCAGGCTCTGCTTATTTTTAGATTCAGCGAGTTCGAGATTAGAAATCATCTTCTCATTCTGCAAGCCCATTAGCAACAGGGTTTGGATCTGGGTATTGTTACGCTTATAGGTTGCCGTTTGGATGTCTAATTTGAGTGTTAATGTTTTAATGAGAGAAGTTTGTTCGCCATACTTTTTATAAACTTTAGCAGCGATGTCTAAAAACATTGATGCATAAAAATCATTCAGTTGGGGATATCTTTCAATTAATTGGAAGCCAGTTTGCAAATAGCTGAAGGCCTTCCCCTTATTGTTACTTAACATTGCACAATCGGCCAAGCCACTATAACTAGTTAGCTCTACATCAAAATCGTTACTTTGTTTAGCATAAGTGTTAGTTTGCTCGAAATAATATACTGCACTATCAACTTGTTTTTTCAACAAATAAGCATAAGCTAAATTTAAAGTTCCTGTGGCAACACCCCTGCCAGCGTTAATTGCTTTCGCTTTTTCTAGTGATTTTAAGCAATAAAAAATGGCACTATCAGCCTCGCTTAATTTCTCGAAGGCTTCTGCTAAATTACCATAAATATGATAGGGCTTCGATAATTCGATGTATTGTGCCGAATAAGGTGGTTCTTTACTAAAAAACAGTGCACGTTTAAAATACTTCTTGGCCTCGAGCAGTTTGCTACTGTTTAAATAGAATAAACCTATAAAATTGTAAGCATCAGCGATGAGAATACTGTCGTTTAATACGTTGGCTATGTTTTCTGCTTTAAGTGCTTCTTGCATACCCAATTGGTGCAAATTATTGTAATAATACACCTCTGCCTGTCTACTTGTTAAAAAATATGTAAATAGGGATGGTTTTCGGTAGCTCACCTTTTGATAAATCTTATTTAGCCATACCTGAGCCGAATCATAATGGTCGGTTTCCATGTAATTATCGGCCCGATCAAAAGCGTCTCGAATAAACCGCTGTTCGGCTTTATCTTGTGCCTTTATTGGGCTGCTTGTTAAGCATAAACTAGCTAGTATCAAAAAGTATATGATGAACGTGGTTTTCATATTTATTTCAAGATATAATTTATTTTTTTAGTATTTTGGCTAAAGTCGAACATATCTAAAATGAATAGAAGAAATTTCCTCAAAAACGGAGCAACTGTAAGCGTTTTATCTACCTTAAGTTTCTCAGCAGCCGCATCACCGTTATCTTTAGTGGAGCAAGCCGAATTTGCAGACCATTTCGAGCTTAACGAAACTACCATCAACAAGCTGCAGACAAATATGCAGAATGGAAAATTTTCTTCAAAATCATTAACAAAGCTCTACTTAAAGCGTATTGCTGAAATCGACAAAAGCGGACCAAAGCTAAATGCAGTAATCGAACTTAACCCAGATGCTTTGACCATTGCAGCTGCGATGGATGCAGAACGAAAACAAGGTCAGGTTCGAGGGCCTTTACATGGTATTCCGATATTAATTAAAGACAATATTAACACAGGCGATAAAATGCAAACCACTGCTGGTTCATTGGCATTAGCAGGTAATATCGCATCAGCGGATGCCTTTATCGTTAAAAAACTACGTGAAGCGGGTGCAGTTTTACTGGGAAAAACCAACCTGAGCGAATGGGCTAACTTCCGGTCAACCCGTTCGTGCAGTGGCTGGAGCAGTAGAGGTGGACAAACAAAAAACCCTTATATCTTAGATCGCAGTCCGAGTGGCTCGAGTTCTGGCTCTGGTGCTGCAGTATCGGCTAATTTATGCGCAATCGCAATCGGTACAGAAACCAATGGTTCTATCATTGCTCCATCATCGTATAGTGGTATTGTAGGTTTTAAGCCTACAGTTGGTTTATGGAGCCGCAGTGGAATTATTCCAATTTCTGCTACGCAGGATACCGCAGGGCCGATGTGTAGAACGGTTACCGATGCAGCGATTTTACTAAGCGCCTTAACTGGGGTTGATGGAGCAGATGAAATTACCAAAACCAGCATTGGTAAAACTTATACAGATTATACTCAATTTTTAAAGATAGATGCACTCAAAGGGAAAAGAATAGGCATCGAAAAATCGTTTCTAGGTGGTCACGAGGGCGTAGTTGCACTTTATAAAGCAGCGATAGAGAAGTTTAAAGAACTTGGCGCTCAAATTATAGAAATAGAATTGCAAAAAGAGATGCGTGCAATTGCTGGAGCAAGTGTTTTACAGCCCGAATTTAAGGCTGGCGTAAATGCTTATTTAGCCAAGGCAAATGCCAAAGTAAAAACACTAAGTGATATAATTGCTTTCAACAAAGCAAACGAAACCACGGCGATGCCCTACTTTAAACAAGAAACGTTAGAAGCTAGTGATAAAGCTCCTGATTTAGATAGTTCGGCATACAAAGAAGCATTAGCAAAGGTTCTTTCATCGCGAAAAATCATTACCGATTTAATGGAAAAAAATCAGTTAGATGCAATTGTGGGTACAAGTTTTGGCATTCCTTCATTAATTGATCTTTTTAATGGCGATTATAGTGGTGGCTTTTATTTTGCTTCACCAGCAGCAATGGCGGGCTTTCCGCACATTACGGTGCCGATGGGAAGAGTTTATGAATTACCTGTGGGCTTATCAATTATGGCTGGTGCTTATCAAGAGCCAGTGGTATTGGCTTTTGCCTATGCGTTTGAGCAGACTACAAAACATCGTGCTGCGCCAAAATTTTTAAAGAATAGTAATTTTTCGAGTGGAGTTTAGTTTAGGTCATTAGTTAGGCTGCACGGACGTTTTATAGTTAATAAATACAGTATGAAAACATTAATTTTCTTGGTTATAATTTCTGTCTTGTTTTTTTGTCCCAACAAGGCATATACTCAAAAAATATTCGACGTTCATCTTCATGGAAGCAATGACGTAGCCTTGCAGCTTAAAGAATTAAAAGTGGCTGGAGTTTATAAAGTAGCCCTTAGTACATCGTGGGATTCACAAAATAGCTACAGAACGCACACGCAAATAGGCTTGTTGCATGGTTTGATGTTTCCTTGCCCAAATGGTAAAGTACCTTACAGCCTTCAACCTTGTTTTGATGATAAAAAAGACTGGCCTCCACTCGCTTGGGTTGAACAACAGATTAAAGAAGGGAAAATAGATTACTTTGGTGAGATTTTAAGTCAGTATTATGGTATTTCTCCATCCGATTCGTTGTTGTTCCCTTATTATGCTTTAGCTGAAAAATATAAACTTCCAGTTGGCATACATACAGGTGGTGCAGGCCCAAATCATGGTAGCCCTAACTTTAAAATCGAATTAGGGAACCCTAGGTTAATGGAGCCACTTTTGCTAAAGTTTCCGAAATTGAAAGTTTGGATTATGCATAGCGGTGACCAATATTTTAAAGAGGCGATTACCTTAATGAAAAAACATAAACATGTGTATGCAGATATTTCGGTAATTTCTAACCCTGATATTGTACCGCCAGCGGGATTTAGTGTGATCATGAAAAGCTTTCTTGAGGCAGGGCTAATAGACAGGCTCATGTTTGGAACAGACAATGGCAACATACAGAAAGTTATTGCGGCGGTTGAAGGACTTAGTTTTTTATCCAAAGCGCAAAAAGACAAAATATATTATCAAAATGCTGAGCGTTTTTTTAGGAAATAGATTATAAATCGCTCACCGATTCCACCTTCCCCATGTTCTATAACCTCCTCCCTCCTCTCAAACCCCACTACATAACACAATACTACTAAATCAACCAAGCTCGTATAAAAGGACATCATCGCTTTTTGCTTTTCTGCATTAGCGATATCAGCATTTTCACAAATCCAACTTTGATAAAATTACCAAATGTTTTTTCGAGTTTCATGTAAAGGATGGTTTTTAAAGAAATAAGCAATGGCCGCTTCTGGTTCTCTAATTTCTTCGAGTGTTAAGCCATTCGGCTGATAATTGAGTTGTTGTAATAAGGTTTCCATAGATGTATTTTAATTGGTAGATAAATCATGAATTGCTTTGGTTAATGTTGGCAAATAGCGGCCGAAATGTGCAATTCTGGCTTTCAGATAACACTGGCCGACGAGATCGTCATGAATAAAATTTATTTGATTCGTAATCAAAAGGTGATGCTAGATCGCGACTTGGCAACATTATATGGAACAGAAACAAAAGTTTTAAAGCAATCGGTACGAAGAAACTTAGATAGGTTTCCCGACGATTTTATGTTTGAACTAACACTGGAAGAATATAATTCTTTAAGGTCACAAATTTGAGATTCCCGGGGTTCGATGGGGAATGGGAAGAAAAAGTCAATTATTATTTCCTATTACCAACTCAATTTGTGATTGCGTAAGCCTATTATTCTCTTCAATTGAGTTATAAATGCTCTTTAATAGCTGTGTTTGTTCATCTTGCTTTTTTAATACTACTTCCACTTTCCAATACCAAAGCATCAACTGCCTTAACACAAGGAAGATTATAATAAATATTCCAAGACCAAATAAAAACAAAATAATACCACTAAGCATTGAACTATCATATTCAGGATAAGATTGACCAAATACCAATAATGGCATTGATAAAAGAGAGGTTAAACTTGATTTTTTCATGATATTAATTTAAGATTATACAAATTAACCAATTCAAGTATTCAATCTAATACGGTTAACCGTAATCCAGTAATTAATTAACCTCAATTCAATGCTATCTACGAATTATGCTGGCTAGGTAAAGACAGGTTAACAAATTCCCCAATTTCCCTTATCTTCGCCCCAAAATCTAACACCCACAATCGTGATTAATGTAAATAATATCTCCGTTTCTTTTGGCGGAACCACCCTATTTAGTGATGTAACCTTTTCGATTAACGAAAATGATAAAATAGCCCTTATGGGCAAAAATGGCGCAGGCAAGTCTACCATCTTAAAAATTATTGCTAATGCAGCCAAACCCACTTCTGGTAATGTAACCGGCCCTAAGGATGCCGTAATTGCCTATTTACCGCAGCATTTGCTTACACAAGATAACGTTACAGTATTTGAAGAAACCTCAAAAGCCTTTCAAGAGGTAAATCAAATGCAAAAAGAACTCGACGAGCTTAATGAACAACTTACTATTCGCACGGATTACGAAAGCGACGATTACATGAAGTTAATTGAGCAAGTATCTGAATTAAGTGAGAAATTTTATTCGATCGAAGAAACCAATTACGATGCCGAAGTAGAAAAAGTATTAAAGGGACTAGGTTTTGAGCGTAAAGACTTTAACCGCCCAACTTCTGAGTTTTCGGGCGGATGGCGCATGCGTATTGAACTAGCGAAAATATTATTAAAAAAACCAGACCTTATCTTGCTCGATGAGCCTACCAACCACATGGATATTGAAAGTATTCAATGGTTGGAAGATTTTTTAGTTAACTCGGCCAAAGCGGTGATGGTAATCTCGCACGACCGTGCCTTTGTCGATAACATCACCAGTCGTACCATCGAGGTAACCATGGGTAGAATATACGATTACAAAGCCAAATATAGCCACTATCTGCAGTTGCGTGCCGACCGCCGTATACACCAATTAAAGGCTCATGAAGAACAACAACGTTTTATTGCCGACAACCAAGAATTTATAGACCGATTTAAAGGTACGTACTCCAAAACCCATCAAGTACAATCGCGCGTAAAAATGCTCGAGAAACTTGAAGTCATAGAAATCGACGAAGTAGATACCTCTGCGCTACGCTTAAAGTTTCCACCGGCACCACGTTCTGGCAAATATCCTGTAATGGTAGAAGATCTCACGAAAAAATATGGAGACCATGTGGTGTTCGAAAAAGCTGCAATGGTAATTGAACAAGGCGAAAAGGTAGCCTTTGTAGGTAAAAACGGAGAAGGTAAATCGACCATGATTAAAGCCATTATGGGTGAGATCGATTTCGAAGGAAGTTTAAAAGTTGGCCACAATGCTAAAATCGGCTACTTTGCCCAAAATCAAGCCGCCTTGCTAGACGGGAACCTTACCGTATTCGAAACGATAGACCAAGTGCCTTTAAGCGATGGAAGCATAAAAATTAAAGACCTTTTGGGTGCCTTTATGTTTAGCGGCGACGATATCAATAAAAAAGTAAAAGTACTTTCTGGTGGCGAAAAAACCCGTTTAGCGATGATAAAACTACTGTTAGAACCGGTAAATTTATTGATCTTGGATGAACCCACCAATCACCTCGACATGAAAACCAAAGACATTATTAAAGATGCACTGCAAGATTTCGATGGCACCTTAATTTTAGTATCGCACGACAGAGATTTCCTCGACGGATTGGCTAAAAAAGTATTCGAATTTGGTAATAAACGCGTTCGTGAGCACTTCGAAGACATTAAAGGTTTCTTAGCGTATAAGAAAATGAATAGTTTAAAAGAAATTGAGAGTTAACGTTGCAAATGCTCCATCGGCTTACCAGTAAACAACACTTTTTTCACCACCTTAAATCCTAAACTCAAATAAAGCTTTTTAGCATTCGGGTTAGTATCATCTACTAACAAGCCTAATGTCTCTTTCTTATTAACTGCATACTCTTCTATCAAAAATTTCAATAACAGACTGCCCAAGCCCTTACCCTGATGGTTTGGGCTTACGCCAATCGAATCGATATAATATTCTCCAGGTTCGGTTTCATCTTCTAGGGTAAAAGGAAGTGCGCCATAGTTTATCGTAATATAATTGAGTATAGCAGACCGTAATTTAAACAAGTTTCCCCCATCATACACACTCGCAGCAGCTAAAACCTCGTCTTCCTCTCCCTCAATTACCCAACAATTTTGATAAGAATATTGATTATCAATACCCGAAATAAAATGATGTAAGAAATTAACCGCCTTTTGCTCATTCCTTTCCCGAATAAACGTATAGATAACTTCACCTGTTGCTAAAAACAATAGATGTGCAATGGCGAGCGCATCTTCAAGTTTAGCTTTTCTTATTTGCATGATTAAAGAAACTGATAATAATTAATCTCTAAAAATTTTTGATGCCCCTTTACATCATCTGTCTTTATTTCTAATTCTTTTAATACTCCAGCAACTTTTATCTTTTCGGCCGGAAGTTTATCCTTATCGCGATGGTGGGCAATTAAAAAGGTTTCAGAAGTATAGTCATCGCGTACTTCGTAAATATCGTATTGATCTATAATCGGTATAGGCACAAAAGTCATCGATTTACCTGTAGAAATAGGGATTAAAATAATTCCTTTAAACTCTGATTTAGATTCCTTCTTTATCGGAATGCCAGTAATAATTGCGTTCGATGCCAGTATGCCACGCTCCTCAGCCTCAGATGCCATCAATTCTTGCGCCTTATATTTAAGGAAGTCTTTTCTTAACCTATCGTCTAACTTCGAGATAATTGCCACTTGATCTTCTTTTGGTAAGTGTGACATCGAAAGTTCTAAAAATAAAACCAATTTCTGTCTTTCATTAAACATTCCTGCTACTTTCGTTAACTCGGCCACTGTAATTTCGCCATCTTCTGCCTTCGAAGAAAGGTTATAAAAACGACCACCGTTATCTAAGTGCATTAATGCTTCGGTAATGTTCTGGTATGGAATAATTTGCTTCATAAGTAGTTTAGTTTAAGCTTAGATAAAGGTATAGCACTTTTGCTACAAATATTCTAAAAAAAGATTAAAGATTAATGCACCCAGGCTTTCAGCCCCATACTTCACACTCCTAAAACAACTTAATAAAAGGCATTAATTGCTCCATCGTTATTCCCAAAAAATCGCAGGCATGATGTACGGTTATTTGTTGATGCTTCCTCAACGCAAAAAAATCACGCATTAATTGCATGGTCCGCTGGCACGTACGATCACTCTTACCTGTAATTTGTTTCAGGTCTGCAGTGTAGAAAAATATCCTGTGCAATGGCGGTTTCATGGCAATTAATTTCTGTTGTCGCTATTATCCTTAATCAGGGCAACCAACATTACAAAACTAACTAACCTACAACTCTTTACAAATCATTTTATCACTTTTACGAATATGTTAAGGGTAGGTAAAACACCCCTTGCCAATTTGATACCAATAGATTAACCACTCATTTCAAATTTGGCAATAAAATCTACTTATCTATATCAAATTTGTAATGAAAATACGGCTATCATTTAACTAATTACACGCGAATTTACCAAATTCCTGCTTATTTCCATAAATATAGAGAGAACGGTAGAGGGACGGTAGACCAGCGGCAGACCGACGGCAAACAAAAGATGAAACCCCGCAAATGCGACAAAACACGCCAAATGTGTACAAAACATGGCAAATGCGACGAATACGACATCGCATCTTTTTAATACCCTCAGCTTTACACCATGCAATGGCAATAGGGCCAGTGTAAAACATTTAAATTATACTAATATGGCAAAGTCCGAAAACAATGAAGTAATGTATGGTGCCCGTGGTAAAGTGGGTAACTTATTGGTCTTTAAAAACTTTGGAGATGGGAAAACAATTATCTCAAAAATCCCAAGAAGAAAAGACAACCCGGTGTATTCTGAAACACAGCAAATTGCTAAAGAGCGATTTAAAGAAGGTGTAATGTATGCAAGAGGCGCATCACTCGACCCCATTCTATCTGCTTTTTACAAACCGTTTACCAAACCAGGTGCCTCTGTTTATAATATGGCATTGGCCGATTTCTGTAAACTACCTGAAATCAAATCTATTAGCACAGAGCATTATCAGGGAAATGTTGGTGGTTATATCACTATCAAAGCTATCGATAGTTTTAAGATTGTAACAGTAAGAGTGTTGATTTCGAAGCCTGATGGCGTGTTAATCGAGACAGGTATCGCAGAACACGTACCAAATAGTTTAAACTGGATGTATACTTCAGAAGTGGCTAACCAAGATCTACTGGGAACAGTAGTAAAGGTACAAGTTTTTGATACACCCGGTAACTTATCAGAGTTAACAACAACTATTTCTCTTTAACAAAAAACAGGCCTCATTTTTACAATGGGGCCTGTTTTTTACCACCCAATCCCATAATCCTCACCGTGGTTACTCGATCCTCCCCATAAACTACCGTGTTTCCAATCGAAATAAATTGCATTAATCGGGCCACTGGTACGATCTGCAAAACTAAGAGTATAACCCATCGTTTTAAGCTCAGCACGTACCGCTTCAGGAGTATTACGGTTCAACAAAATTTGCCCGGGTTTGGGCGCACGATCTGAAGTTTTAGTTCCTCCTAACGACAACCAGAGCTGGTTGGTATTAAAATTAGCAGCTTCAGAAGCACGTTGCACATTCATATCAAACTCAGCTACGTTTAAAAAGAATTGCAATAAATTCTGATCTTGTGTATCTCCACCCTGCACAGCAGCCGACAAAAACGGTTTTCCATCTTTCAAAAATAACGAGGGCGATAAAGTAACCCGTGGTCGTTTACCCGGCGCAACAACGTTAAAAGGGTTTAAAGCAGAATCTAAAACAAAGCTTTGCATCCGTTGGCTCATGCCAATACCTGTATTACCAGCAATGCAAGCGGGCAACCATCCGCCACTAGGCGTAACCGAAACCACCCATCCCTCTTTATCTGCAGCCTCGATAGAAGTTGTACCTCTCCATAAACGATCTTGATAATCTTCTTTCAATGAGTTATTACCCAAATCGTGTTTAGGCGCAAAATTCCGCTTGGTACTATCCATTTCATAGCCACGTTTTTTAAGCAAATTGATATACGGATTTACCTTGTTCTCGAATAAATACGGATTACCAGGACCAACATTTGCATCATTCTTATCATAGCGGATAAGGGCCGCACGTTGTTTTGCATAATCCTTACTCAACAGCCCTTTCATTGGTTCGGCAGGCAACGCATAGGGATCACCATAATAAAAATCGCGATCGGCAAAAGCTAGATTCATGGCCTGATACAGCGTATGAATATACTTCGAACTGTTATAGCCCATTGCTTTCAGATCAAAATTCTCTAAGATATTTAAAGATTGTAGCAATACTGGCCCTTGTGTCCATTGTTGCATTTTATAAGCTTCAATTCCTTTATAATTTACCATTAAGGGTTCTTCTTCAATCACCTTCCATTTAGCCAAATCTTGCATAGTAATTAAACCACCTTGCTCTTTTACACCACGCACAAATTCTACGGCAATATCACCCTTATAGAAACGATCATAAGCTGCCATTAAAGCTTCTTTTCTACTCTTCCCCTTTTTTAAGGCTTCACGCTCTGCAGCCACCATTTTAGTAAGTGTTTGCAAAAGATCCTTTTGTACAAAAATCTCCCCACCTTCTGGCGCCTCACGCTTCTCTCCCAAATGGGGAAGTAATACTTTTTTGCTATATGGCCACTGTTTTATAAGGTCTTTACCACGCTCAATACTATTAGCCGCCTGCGCTTCGATAGCATAACCTGCTGCCATTTGCATAGCTGGAGCCAATACTTTCTCTAAGCTAAGCGTGCCATAATTAACGAGCATATAAATTAAGCCCCCAGGTGTACCCGGCGTGGTTGCTGCTAGCGGACCATATTCTGGTGGAAAATCGTAACCTTTGCTTTTAAAGAATTCAGTAGTCGCCCCTGTTGGTGCAACTCCCATTGCATTTATAGCGACTACTTTTTTGGTTTTCGGATTGTAAATAAGCACCTGCGTTTCACCACCCCAGCTTAACGTATCCCACATGGTGCAGGTAGCCGCAAGCATAGCACAGGCCGCATCAACTGCATTACCACCACTCTGGAAAGTCATCGCCCCAGCTGTAGCCGCTAAGGGTTTACCCGTTATGGCCATCCAATTATTACCATACAGCATAGGTTTTTGGGTTTGCGCTAATACGGTAATCGATAAAAGTGCAAAAACAAGAGAAAGTGATAAAGATTTCATGATACTAAGATAATGAATATTCTAACTATACTTCTTCCATGTCTCTACTTTCGCTTTTTGCCTTTCGATGTACGCATCTGCGATAATTTCTGCAGTGCTTTTACCTTCTGTATTTTCTAACAATGCTTTCAATTTATATTGATCAACATCAGCCCGATACAAGATTTGGAGGAGTTTATTGAAATCGTCTTCTACCAAATATTCGAATGTTTTAATCAAAACTTCGCGTAAGTGTTCTTCGCTAATGTTCTCTGGAATATCGAAATCTTTGGAGATGATTTTTAATAGCATACTTATAATTCTGTTTTCTTCCCTTCGTTATTCAGTTTATACCATTTACCTTTATCGAACAAAGCTGCCTGATGATCTCCAGCGTGCCGATTTACATCTAAGCCCAATACTTTTTTACCATAATAAAAACCAATATTCTCAGGCATAATGGTATGTCCAACTACAATTCTCGACACATTAAACACTTTTAGTGTAGTATTTACCTCTTCTTCGGTCGCCTTTGGCTCTGTAAAATAACCCCTATACCAAAAAAGTGAAGTAGACCCAGTGTAAAAAGGATCAACAATTGGGTTGCCCACCCCCCTCAACACCTTAGCTTTATCGTAATAGGGTCTACATAAATGGTTTATCTCTGTTACCGAAAGTTTAAGGTTGTTAATTACTGGTGCCACACCGGCATGCATGCACAAATTATCGCCAATTTTTTCGATGGTATTTTTTGTGCGTAACCAACGGCCAAGCTCTGAAGCATCAGTATATAACGACATATAATCTACCCCCATTACCTTTGCACTTTCTACATACTTTTTGTGCAGATAACGTAAATCGCCCGACAAATTCATTACATCGTGGTTACCCAAAATAACATGAACATAACCACCGGCTTTTACCGCCAAATCTTCAAGTTTATACAACAACCACATGGCTTCTGGAACATTTTTACCTCGATCAAATAAATCTCCACAAATTACCAAATGCCCCTTACCAAACGTCCATTTATAACGCTGATCCATTACACCATTTGCAATAAGCAAAGATCTAAAACCTTCAAATTCTCCTTCAATATCAGACAGAAATATTACCTTTTCGGGCTGCGAAAATTCAGATTTTTCTACAACTAATGAGGATTTCAGCGGAACCGTGAAATTCCAAGTTGGATTTTCTGGGAATTCTACACTAACTAGAGCCTTTTTCTTTTTAGAAACTGGTACTGTTGAGGATACCGCTTTACCAGCCACTACAGATTTAAAAACAACTTGGTCTCCTTCGTAAATTACATAAGGACCGTCATTTAGCTCTTGTGCTTTTGCATTAAAAGTAAAGTTCCAAAAGGAAAGGGTAAGCAGCGGTAATAGGCGTATTAACTTCATTGGCCTGCAATTTAATCAAAATCATCAGCTAACCAAATTATGGCTTTATAGTTTCTATTTGATCTCGTGCATCTTCTAAATTGCCACCATCTTTGTTAATTTCAGCTGCCGCTGGATTGTCTTTCTCGCCTTCTTTATCACTTTGTTGGGGTTCACTTTCGGATTGCTCGGTTTCAGTGGTTTCACTTTCTTGCTTATCTTTCGAATCTTCAGGATTTACCGTTTGATCTTTCGAATTTTCGCCAGTTACATCTTTAGTAGGCATTACATCCTTTTCAGTTTCAGGCGTTACCGTTTCGATATTTAATTGAACCTCATCACTCGGTTTTGGATTAGTTGGCATTGGTGTGTTTTCTGTAGGTTCCATAGTATTTAAGTTTTAGTATTAAAATGCTTGAAACTCAAATTTTGTTTGATTTTTTATCACTTAATTGGTATAAACCCAACCAAATGAACTAGCCTAAACCCATTTAATCTCTTGGCACAACTCGATCAACACCCCATTCGTGTCTTTTGGATGCACAAAACAAACCATTTTATTGTCGGCGCCCTTTTTTGGCTGTTCATTCAACAACACAAAGCCTTCTTTTCGTAAACGCTCCATTTCTTCGATAATATCATCCACAGCAAACGCGATGTGATGGATACCCTCTCCTTTTTTATCGATAAACTTGGCAATGGCACTTTCGGGCGAGGTGGCTTCTAACAGTTCTACCTTATTTTCGCCTGTTTTAAAAAAGGCAGTATTTACATATTCTGAGGCTACCAATTCGGTTTTATAACAATCTGCATTCAGCAAACGCTGATAAATATCTATTGAATTAGTCAGGTTTTTTACGGCAATACCAATATGTTCGATCTTGTTCATAGTTAAAATGGTTAAGTGAATGTAAAAATGCGTGTTTTAACAGTAGTTTCATAGGGATAATTTACAATTGTTCGCAAAAATATTTTGTATCTTTGTGATGTGATAAGCGTAAAGCGAATTGCGTGAAGCGTTCAACACGCAGAACGCCAAGCGCCAAACGCTCTACAAAAGAATAACTTTCTCCGAAGGAGATTTAACGAATATACAACCATGGAACTTCCAATTTACTTAGATAACAATGCCACTACCCCACTAGATCCTCGCGTTTTAGAGGCGATGTTGCCGTATTTCACTAACAAATTTGGCAATGCCGCTAGTCGTAATCATGCTTTTGGTTGGGTTGCCGAAGAAGGTGTAGATTATGCACGTGAGCAAGTTGCTAAATTAATTGGTTGCACCGAAAAAGAAATCATCTTTACATCTGGTGCTACAGAGGCTGATAATTTAGGCATTAAAGGTGTTTACGAAATGTATGCCGAAAAAGGCAACCATATTATTACCGCTACAACAGAACATAAAGCCGTTTTAGATACATGTAAGCATCTCGAAAAACAAGGCGCTCGCGTTACCTATTTAAAAGTTAAAGAAGACGGTTTAATTGATTTAGCTGAATTAGAAGCTGCAATGACACCAGAAACCATTTTGGTAACCATTATGTATGGTAATAACGAAATTGGGGTAATTCAACCAATTAAAGAAATTTCTGCCATTGCACATAAACATGGCGCTTTATTTTTCACTGATGCTACGCAAGCAGTAGGTAAAATTCCTGTAGATGTAAATGCAGACGGTATAGATTTAATGGCCTTTAGTGCACATAAAATGTATGGTCCAAAAGGGGTTGGTGCATTATATGTAAGAAGAAAAAACCCAAGAGTTAAAGTAACTTCACAAATGGATGGCGGTGGTCACGAACGTGGTATGCGCTCTGGAACCTTAAACGTACCTGGTATTGTAGGTTTAGGTAAAGCTTGTGAGCTTTGTCGCCTAGAAATGGACGAAGAAGCAACACGTTTATCTGCTTTGCGTGATAAATTAGAAGCCTCGTTAACCACAATGGAAGAAAGTTACGTAAATGGAAATACACAACATCGTTTACCCCATGTAGCTAATATCTCTTTCAAATATGTTGAAGGCGAAGGTTTAATGATGGCGATGAAAGACTTAGCGGTATCATCAGGCTCTGCTTGTACATCAGCATCGCTTGAACCAAGTTATGTATTAAAAAGCTTAGGTTTATCTGATGATTTGGCACACTCTTCGATACGTTTCGGATTGGGTCGTTTTACCACAGCAGAAGAAGTAGATTACGCAATAGAAAATACAAAAAAAGCCGTTAACCATTTAAGAGACCTTTCGCCACTATGGGAGATGTTTAAAGAAGGTATCGACTTGAGTAAAATTGAGTGGGCTGAGCATTAACAAACTGCTTTACGCTCCACGCAAAAAGAAGTAGAAATTTATCTCCACAAGGAGATTTTAAAAAGATAAAAAAATGGCATATTCAGAAAAAGTAATGGAACATTATACCAACCCTCGCAATGTTGGTACGTTAAATAAAGACAGCAAATCTGTTGGTACAGGTTTAGTTGGTGCTCCAGAATGTGGAGACGTAATGCGCCTTCAAATTGAAGTAGATGATAATAATGTAATTACTGATGCTAAATTTAAAACATTTGGTTGCGGTTCGGCAATTGCATCTTCTTCATTAGCTACAGAGTGGCTTAAAGGAAAAACAATCGATGAAGCGTTAACTATTGATAATATGGACATTGTTGAAGAATTGGCTTTACCCCCAGTTAAAATTCACTGTTCGGTATTAGCAGAAGATGCTATTAAATCAGCCATTAACGATTATCGTGTTAAAAATGGTTTAGAAGCATTTGAATTGGCTAAATCGCATCATTAACTAGATATGAGAAGTTAGATATGAGATGTGAGTGTTAAGCGCCCCGTCTCAAATCTCAAATCTCAAATCTCAAATCTTATCAAGATGATTACCATAACCGATAAAGCAAAAAGCAAAATTGATCACCTTATGCAGGATTCAGAAATGGGTTCTGATTACTTTTTACGTGTTTCTGTAAAAGGCGGTGGCTGCTCTGGTTTGTCTTATAACTTGGATTTTGATAATGAAGTTCAAAAAGGCGATCAGTTTTTTGAAGACCGTGGCATTAAAATCGCACTAGATATGAAATCTTTTTTATACCTAGCCGGTACCGAATTAGATTTCACAGACGGATTAAACGGCAAAGGTTTTGCCTTTAACAACCCGAATGCAAGTCGCTCATGTGGCTGTGGAGAAAGTTTTTCTGTTTAATAAATTCTCATAATTTGAAAGAGGCGCCTAAGGTTTAGGTGCCTTTTTTGTTTTTCTATCTAAATATATGTTTATTTTTTACCAGCTTAGACAGCTAAGTTTAGCTTAGAGTTTTTACGGTTAACCCTCACCACTAAAGAAACCTAATGGCGCATTAGTCTTGGGTTTTCTAAGGGTACCTAAGGTGGTGAAAAATAAAGCATCATAGCCAAACACTATACTTAGATTTTCTAAGCTGCTTCAGATAGTAAAATTAGGTTGTATAATTAAGCCAAAACCTTTATCATTGTTAGCTAAATATAAATTGAACCAATATGAAGGTCACATTCAACGAATTTTCTACCGTTCCAAGCTTATTACGGAATGTTGTAGAACACATTCATAAGCCAGAAGAAACTTTTTTAATCCATAAAAAAGGCGCAGAATGGGAAGAAATATCCTTCAAAGATACTCTAAGCAGGGCTGATTCTGTTTCAGCCTTCTTTCTCGAAAAAGGGATTGCCAAGGGCGACAGACTAGGCTTAATGATAGAAAACTCGCCAGAATATGTGTATTACGATCAAGGAATTCAGCAAATTGGGGCCATTAATGTTTCTATTTATCCTACATTATCTGAGCATGAGGTTGCTTATATCATTAACGATTCGGGCATTAAGGCGCTATTAATAGGCAATCCTTTTTTATTTAAAAAGGTGGTAAAAATTGCTGCCAACTGCTCTGAGCTATTATATATTATCCCAACATTTATTGATTTTGAGAAAATTCCTATTCCTGCCGATGTAAGAGTCGAAATTATTCCATTTAAAACGTTATTAAATAAAACAGTAAGCGAAAGCGAACAAAAACAAATTAATCAGCGCCGAAGGGAAGTTTTACCTGCAGATATTTCATCTTTAATTTATACTTCTGGCACTACCGGTACTCCAAAAGGAGTAATGCTTACCCATAACAATTTCGTAGAAAACGTAAATGTGTGTTTACAGCAGATCCCGGTAATTGATGAAACAGAAACCTTTTTATCGTTCTTACCTCTGTCGCATGTATTCGAGCGTACGGCAACTTATCATGTGTGCTGTGCTCAGGGTTGTAAAATTGCTTTCGCTCAAAGTTTAGAACTATTGGCTAAAAATATGGGCGAGGTAAGACCAACTATCATGTCGTGCGTACCCCGCTTACTAGAGCGTATACACGATAAGGCCATTAAATCGGGCACCGCAGCTGGCGGTGTGAAAGCAAACATCTTTAATTGGGCACTCGAAACGGGCAAAAACTATCGCGAAGTTAAAGAAGCTGGAAAAAGTGTTGGCTTAATTTTAGGTGCTAAAAAAGCCGTAGCCGAAAAATTAGTGTTTAGTAAAATCAAAGAAAAAACAGGTGGCCGATTAAAATTCATGCTTTCGGGAGGCGCTGCTTTACCGAGAAATGTGGGTGAGTTTTTTGGAGATCTAGGCATTAAGGTACTGGAAGGTTTCGGATTAACGGAAACATCGCCTGTAATGGCAGTAACCGAGTACCATCGTCAGGTTTATGGCACAGTTGGCCGTATTATACCAGGTATCGAAGTAGCAATACAAGATGTCGAAACTAAAGAAATGATTACCATCCAAACCCATCATACGTTTAAGGAAGATTTTGAGTGTGCCGAAGGTGAAATCATCGTACGTGGACATTGTGTAATGAAGGGTTATTTTAACAAACCTGCCGAAACTGCCGAGGCTATTGATAAAGACAGATGGTTTCACACGGGTGATATTGGTCGCTATTATAAAGGAAACTTACAGATTACCGACCGATTAAAAAACATGATCGTAAACGCTTACGGTAAAAATGTATATCCAACGCCAGTTGAAAATATTTATTTAAAAAGCCCGAAAATCGATCAGTTGTTTTTAATTGGTGATAAACGAGAATACATTACTGCCATCATTATTCCAAATAGAGAGACCCTTCAAGAAACGTTCAATTTAAAGGAATCATTCTTTCAAGAAGAAGCACCTTTTATTGATAATCCAGAAATTAAAGAATGGTTTGAAAAAGACATCAAAAAAATCTCTAATGAGCTAGCTAAATTTGAACGCATCAAAAACTTTATCATTAAACGAAATCCGTTCGACATAGACGAAGGAGAAATTACGCCAACCATGAAGGTTAAACGTAGAGTGGTAGAGAAAAAATATGTTGAAGCGATTAATGCGATGTACCAAGAGGCAGTAGAAGCAGATTAAAAATTAAAACTTATTAACCAATATTATACTTCTATTCGATATTTCATTCTCAATATTTATTTATCCAACTTAGGCCTGTTGATAGCTAATTTATAAATATTTACGGGTTTATTTCCCATTTCGGGAACTTAATATTATCTTTGGGAACTTGAGAGTAATAGCAAAAAAAATACTGCGAGAATTTTGGATTAAACATAGAGATTGCAAAAAGCAATTGCAGTCGTGGTACGAAGAAACAAGTGACAGTGAATGGAAGAGTTCACGCGACATTAAAAGAGAATTTCCATCTGCAAGTGTTTTGGGCGACAATAGAATTGTATTCAATATAAAAGGGAATCAATATCGGCTTATAATTAAGATTAATTTTGATTATCAGGTGGTTTGGATTCGTTTTATTGGAACACATGCAGATTACGATAAAATAAATGCAACTAAAATATAAGTCATGAATATTAAACCAATCAAAACCGAAAAAGATTACAACGAAGCACTTATACGCTTAGAAATTATCTTCGATGCCAAAAAAGATTCAGCAGAGGGCGATGAGTTAGAAATCTTAGGTATTTTAATTGAGAAATACGAAGACAAGCATTTCCCAATAGGCCTACCAGACCCTATTGAAGCCATTAAGTTTCGAATGGAACAAATGGGTTATGGTCAGTCTGATTTAGCTAAAGTTGTGGGTTTAAAAAGCCGAGCAAGTGAGATTTTGAACAAAAAAAGAAAGCTAACACTTGAAATGATTAGACAAATAAATCAGCATTTAAGAGTACCTATCGAGGTACTTGTACAAGCCTATTAGAAATAATCCCCTCAAGCACTGTCCATCTACAGCTAATATTACCATATCCCCTGCAAAATCATTACTTTTGCAAAAAAAAACACTAAATGAGTACAGGATTATCAGAACAGGAATTATTACGTCGCGATTCATTAAAACAACTTCGCGAGTTAGGAATTAACCCTTATCCTGCAGAAGCATACGAAATTAATGCAAATGCAGCCGATATATTAGCCAACTACGAAAAAGATAAAACCGCATATAAGACGATCAGCATTGCTGGAAGAATAATGGGCCGTAACATTATGGGTGCCGCTTCTTTTGCCGAACTGCAAGACGCCACTGGTCGTATTCAAATCTATTTAAAGCGGGATGAACTTTGTCCTGGTGATGATAAAACCCTTTACAATACCGTATTCAAGAAATTATTAGATATTGGTGATTTTATAGGCATAGAAGGTTATGTTTTCACCACCCAAACAGGTGAAATATCTATCCATGTTACTAAATTTACTGTTTTATCTAAATCATTACGCCCTCTGCCTATCGTAAAACGCGACGATGATGGTAATGTATACGATGGCTTTACCAATCCAGAACTACGCTACCGTATGCGCTATGTAGATTTAACGGTTAATCCTGATTATAAACAGATTTTCATCAACCGATCTAAAGTAATTAACACCATGCGTAACTATTTCGACAACCAAGGTTGGATGGAAGTAGAAACACCAATATTACAGGCCGTACATGGAGGCGCAGCGGCTCGTCCGTTCGAAACGCACCATAACACCTTAGACATGCCTTTGTTTCTTCGCATTGCGAACGAGCTATACTTAAAAAGATTAATTGTAGCCGGTTTTGATGGGGTTTATGAATTTGGTAAAATGTTTAGGAACGAAGGGATGGATCGTACCCACAACCCTGAGTTTACCGCAATGGAAATCTATGTAGCCTATAAAGATTATATCTGGATGATGGGCATGGTAGAAGAATGTTTAGAGAAAATTGCAGTAACCATTCATGGTACACCAATGGTTAAAGTTGGAGAACATGAAATTAATTTTGCTGGTCCGTACGAGAAATTAACGATGTACGAATCAATTGAGAAATATACAGGTATTGATGTTTCGGCAATGAGCGAAAATGAAATTAAAACAACCTGCAAAAGCTTAAATATAGAGGTTGATGATTCTATGGGTCGTGGTAAACTGATCGACGAGCTATTTAGCGAGAAAGTAGAAGCCAATTTAATTCAACCTACTTACATCACAGACTATCCATTAGAAATGACACCTCTAGCTAAGAAACACCGAAGCAAAGATGGTCTGGTAGAGCGTTTCGAATTATTTGTAAATGGAAAAGAGATTGCAAATGCGTATTCGGAGTTAAATGATCCTATCGACCAGAAAGAACGTTTCGAAGAGCAATTAAAACTAGCCGCCAGAGGTGATGATGAAGCTATGGCGATGGATGATGATTTTGTTCGTGCTTTAGAATATGGAATGCCACCAACATCAGGTTTAGGGATTGGCATAGATCGTTTAGTGATGTTAATGACCAACCAATCTACCATTCAAGAAGTATTGTTCTTCCCACAGATGCGTGCCGAGAAAAAGAAAATTGAGCTATCACCTGAAGAAACCGAGCTATATGGTTTGGTAAAAGACGGAGAAGAATTTCTTTTAGCAGAGGTTAAAACAAAACTTACCGATTGGAGCAATAAAAAATGGGATACAACTTTAAAAGCCCTTACTGGTAAAGGGGTTTTAAAAGTTACAAAAATGGATGATGGCTTATTTTTATCTCGTAAATAGATTGCTTCGTACCTCGCAATGACGTGCACTACTTAACACAATCATAACAAAAGCTTAAAGGCTTAGGGGATAAAATTAACCTAAGCCTTTTTTATTTTTGAGCTAAAATTATATCACAATGAATAACTCTAGCTTAGAAATTACCGAAAGCCAATATTGCATCAAATTAAGTAAAGATACTTTTGATCTGTCGCTCGTTCGTCAACTTATAAAACGTATACAAGCAGAAGAATTATTCTTTAGTCGTAAAGCTGTGCTTGATGAAGACATCATCAGCCGATCTAATGAGGCTTACGAAGAGAATTTTGATCGTTTGGAAGACAAATAAGGGCTAGCGAGTATACCTAACTTGTTGTTGCTTATCCATCATGCCCATCTGATCTTTCATTTGTTTGATTTGATCGGCTAGCAATTTATTTTTATCAGCTTTTTTAGCCTCTGTTAAATACATTTGTGCTTCTCGCTTGTTGCGTTTTGCCATTGCTATACCCGCTAAGCTTAACTTAGCTAAAGCCACGTTATGATCCATGTGCAAGCCATAAGAAAGTGCTTGCTTAAAGTACTTTTCAGATTTCATCGGTGCTTTGCGCGATTCGATTAAACCAATTAGCAAATTATAATAGCCGTATTGAACTTTATTAAGTTCTTTCTCGTAACTTTTAATTCTCGATAAACTAATTTCGGCCTTCGCCATATTATCCTTACGCAAGTGCCATTGGGCAATAAGCATATTTTCGTTGTAAAAGTAGGTTAAGAAAACAAGGATACTTAAGAACACTAAAAGTATTCCCCAACCCCAGAAACTAAAAATCATGAGTGCAACCGCTGCACCAACAAAAGCAAATCCAATAATTAAACGGATAAAGTTTGGCATAGTTTTATAATATTTGTGCAAATATCGTGTTTATATACCAAAAAATCGATTTAAAATTTATAATTTTATGTCATAACATTAGCTCTTAAACTCACCTATTCACATGAAAAAGATTGTTGCTATTATCCTCTTATTATTTGCAATTAATGCAAGCGCTCAAGAATTAAATAAAAAAATGGAAGATCCAAATAGACATAAAGAAGTAATGCTAAACATATGCACAAGAGAAGGCATAGCCACCTTTCCCGAATTTAAAGAAAGTTACGATGGTAACTATGCAGGATATAAACCAGATTCGACATCTTTTGTACAATTAGCCAAGCTTTTAAAAGATAAAAAAATTACGATTGTATTGGGCACTTGGTGTGGTGACAGTAAGCTTCAAGTTCCACATTTTCTAAAAATAATGGATGCACTTAAAATTAGTGAAGATAAGATAACCTATATCTGTGTAGATGGAAATAAAAAAGCAGAAAATGGATTAATCGATAACATGAAAATCACGAATGTGCCAACCTTTATTTTTACTGATAAAAAAGGAATTGAGGTGGCTCGTATTACCGAACGTCCTAAAGAAACTCTTGAGAAAGATATGTTAGTGGCCTTCGCTAAATTAAAGTAAAATGTCTACAACTTTAGAGCCAAGCTGGTTAAATGTATTGGGACAAGAATTTGAAAAACCTTACCTAAAAACTTTGAAATCCTTTTTGCTAGAAGAAAAGCAGAAAGGATTTTCGGTTTATCCGAAGGGTGCCGATATTTTTAATGCTTTTAATCATACACCTTTTGATCAGGTAAAAGTGGTAATTCTAGGTCAAGACCCCTATCATGGCACTAACCAGGCACATGGCCTATCGTTTAGTGTACAAAAAGGAATGGTTGTTCCACCCTCCCTAAAAAATATATATAAAGAATTAGCAAGCGAGTTTCCTGATTTTACAATCCCTACACACGGCAATTTAACTTCATGGGCAGATCAGGGTGTTCTATTACTTAATGCGACTTTAACAGTTAGAGCACACGAAGCCGGATCGCATCAAAATAAAGGTTGGGAAACATTTACGGACAAGGTAATTTCAGAACTTTCTAATCAACGCGCAGGTATCGTATTTTTATTATGGGGTCGTTATGCGCAACAAAAAGAGAGCTTAATCGATAGCAATAAGCATCATATTTTAAAAGCAGCCCATCCTTCTCCTTTTTCGGCCTACAATGGGTTCTTTGGATCAGGGCACTTTACAAAAGCAAATGCCTTTTTGGCAGCACAAGGTTTGGAGGCTATTAATTGGGGGATACCTGATTAGTTTTTTACCACCTTAGAGACTTAAGTAAACCTAAGAGGTTTCTGATATTATTACTATATTCGTATATCCCTATTGATCATTAAACAAATTAGCTATGATCAATAAGAATTTTATTCGAAATTTAGAGTATAAGGTTACTGGTGCATGTATTGAGGTGCATAAAAATCTAGGGCAAGGATTATTGGAGAGCCTTTACCATAAATGCTTGGAAAAAGAGTTTGAACTAAGCAGAATCAATTTTTTTTCTGAAAAATCAATAAATATTTTCTATAAGGGGGTTTCGGTTGACACTAAACTTCGAGCAGATTTTATCATTGAAGATTGCTTAATTATTGAAATTAAGTCAGTTGAAAAAGTTTTACCAATACATGAGGCACAATTGCTAACCTATATGAAGCTACTAAACATCCCAAAAGGTTTACTTATAAATTTTAATTGTACAAATATTATTCAAAGTGGAAAGAAATCTTTAGTAAACGAACTTTATCGTTCTCTTGCAGAATAGCTAATAAATAAACTTCAGTGCTCTTTGGTTTCTTTGGTGGTAAAATTCTATCGCACTATCAATACCGGTATCCTCACCTTATGCCTTACCGAATCTACGGTTGTACCAAAAATTAAATCTTTTAACCCCTTATGCCCGTGCGCTCCCATCACCAGTAGCTCGATATGATTTTGCTCGCTAATCTCGGCAATCGCTTTTGCAGTACCCCCGAAACCAATTTGTGAACTCGCTTCGTAACCTAATTCGAGCAAGTTTAATCTATATTTTTCTAAGTTCTCAGTATCAGTTTGCGTTTCATGATCCATTGCTGTTTCACCATGGTAACGCGCCACAGCCGTTTCCACAACGTGAATTAAATAATAATGTGCCCCTTTACCGCCTTGAATAAGTGCGTGACGAATGGTATTCCTGTCATTTTTAGAAAAATCGACCGTAATACCAATTTTCTTATAGCTAATTTTCTCTACGTTTTCTATAGCCAAAGCATTACCATGAGGCACATTTCCAATTCTCTGCTTTTTATTTATCAATGGATAGATGAAAATGTAAACCAGCAATAAACCAATTAAAATAGCCATCGGAATTACAATTACATAGATATACCACCCATCAGCTTCAGCAATCCACCCGGTTATTTCTTCTACAACAAGTTTAATATTAAGACTTACAATGGCCACCGCACTCATCCATGCCAATACTTTAACCCATGTTTTAATGGTAAAATCTTTCATCTCCTTTTTATCGGAAGTAAGGTGTATTAATGGAATAATCGCAAATCCAAGCTGTAAGCTCAATACCACCTGACTTAGAATTAATAATCCGCCTAATGCGTTCTCTCCAAAAAAAAGTATGGTACAGAAGGCAGGGATAATCGCCAATAAACGCGTAATTAATCGTCTTAACCAAGGTTGAATTCTTAAGTTAAGGTGCCCTTCCATAATAATCTGCCCAGCTAAAGTACCCGTAACGGTAGAGCTTTGTCCGGCGGCAATTAATGCAATCGCAAACAAGGCCGGTGCTACATTTCCAAAAATATTGCTCAATAAGCGGTGAGCATCTTGAATTTCGGCAACTTCATGGAAACCATTCTTAAAGAAAGCTGCAGCAGCTAAAATTAAAATAGCAGCATTTACAAAAAAAGCTAAGTTTAAAGCAACTGCAGTATCGATAAAGTTAAATTTAATAGCTTCTTTAATACCCTTATTATCCCGTTCAAATTTTCGTGTTTGCACCAACGACGAATGCAAATACAGATTGTGCGGCATTACAGTGGCACCAATAATACCAATGGCAATGTATAACGCTTCGCCAGTAAGCATAGAGGGCTCGAAGCCTTTAACAATTTCTTTAAGTGAGGGCTCTACAATAAACATCTCGATGAGAAAAGAAACCCCTACAATAAAAACCATTGAAACGATAAAGGCTTCCATTTTTCGCATCCCTTTATTTAAAAGGAATAGCAATAATACCGTATCGAATATAGTTATCGAAACACCCCAAATTAAAGGTAGTCCGAATAGTAGGTTTAAGCCGATGGCCATCCCAATAATCTCGGCCAAATCACATGCAATAATCGCAGTTTGCGCTAAAACAAACAAAGGAAAGTTAACCCATTTTGGATACGCATTTCTTGAAGCTTGCGCCAAATCTAAACCTCTCACTATCCCTAATCGAGCACTTAACGATTGCAGCAGCAAAGCAATTAAGTTCGACATTAATAGCACCCAGATTAACTGGTAGCCAAATTTACTACCACCTGCAATATCAGTAGCCCAATTACCAGGGTCCATGTAGCCCACACTTACTAAATAAGCAGGGCCAATGAAAGCAAGTATTCTCCTCCAGCCTTTACGTTTATCGGTAGCTACGCTTTTATGTACTTCGCTTAAGGATTGTTTTTGGTCCATGCTTACTTGCTAATTAAAATATGCTTTGCTACTTCTTTACTGATATTTATCTTTCGGTCGTTGATTAAAAGTTCTACCGACCCGTCGAAAGCTATAATCTCCGAGACTTCTACCTGCTTACCTAAGGTTAGGCCTAATTTCTCGAGGTGTTTTAAAAATGGAGAGGAGTGCTCGCTAACTCCGGTAATTGTTCCTTTTTCGCAGGCTTTTAATTTACTTAATTTAACAAATGATAAATCAGCAAAATTACCATGTTGATCGGGTATTGGATCGCCATGAGGATCTACTTTTGGAAACTCTAAAAACTCGTCTAGTCGTTCTACAAGAAGGGTCGATTTAATATGTTCTAACTCTTCGGCCACTTCATGCACTTCATCCCATTTAAAATTTAATTTCTCTACCAAAAATACTTCCCATAATCGGTGACGTCTAACAATATTAATCGCTGTTAATTTTCCTTTCTCTGTTAAAGTAACTCCTTGATATTTTACATAATTAACTAATTCTTTTTCAGAAAGTTTTTTAATCATATCGGTTACTGAAGCCGCTTTGGTTTGAATACGTTCGGCAATGGCATTGGTTTGAACCGGATTACTGATTACCGACAAATGATAAATCACTTTTAAATAATTCTCTTCTGTAAAAGATTGCATTTTTGTTGGTCTAATTTTAAATTTAGACAAATCTAAAAAATAAATGGTAAAATAAAAAGTAATTTTTAAGTTCATTTATAAAATAAAATTTGGCTAATACCCGTTAGTATCCTACCTTTACTAATCATTCCAAAAATTATGGCATCAGAACTCGATAAAACCGATTTTAAAATTCTTAAACTTTTGCAAGAAAACGGAAGAATTACCAATTTACTTTTATCGCAAGAAATTGGCTTATCTCCGGCACCTACGTTAGAGCGTGTGCGTAAGTTAGAAATGTCTGGTTATATTAAAAGCTACCATGCTTTGGTCGACGAAGAGAAGTTGGGTCTAGGTATTAAAACCTTTATTCAAGTGCAGCTAGATTTTCATAAGAATAACACCATACAAATCTTTTTAGATGAAGTAAATCTGATCAATGAAATTACCGAATGCCACCACGTAACTGGACAGGCCGATTTTTTATTAAAGGTTTATGTGAATGACATCAAAGCGTATGAACGCTTAATTATGGATAAGATCAGCAAAATCTCGGTTGTTAAAACGTTTCAAACGATGATGATTATGTCTACCACCAAGAAAGAGCCAATTGTGCCGCTAGAGTACTAAGAAACTCTAAAAATACTCAGATTTTATTTTTACCACATAGGGACATAGCAAGGTGTATTATACAGCTATGTCCCCTATCTTCCTATGTGCTTAATTATCCATTTAATCGTTAACCTCACCAAACATCTTCTCCCTAACTACTGGCTTTCAGATTTTATTTTTAAACTAATATTAAACCATCATGAGCAAACGCTCACTGACAATAATGAACCGAGCTTGTGAGCTCATGAACACCAATAAAACAATAAAAACTGGTGAATAATACTGCTCATGATAGCTTCATCACCGCTAAAAATAAATTAGTATACTAATGAAAATATATTTCGTGTTGTAAAAAAATAAATTTAGATTTGTCTAAATATTTTATTAGATAAGTAAAAAGATGAATAAATCACTAATTGTTATGGGGCTGATGATAACCGCAGTAGTAATTGCAGCTTCTTGCGCAAAACTAGAGCCATCTGCACCCGGAGACGATAGTTTATTAGACGGTCCAATAACCGGGTTAACTAATGAGCAAAATAGACAATTTTTAGCAGGTGATATTGCATTCAATGATGAGGTGTTTACGAGTAAAACTGGGCTTGGACCTCGTTTTGTTTCCACTAGCTGTGGAAGCTGCCATGCAGGTGATGGCAAAGGCACTCCTTTTACCACACTTACCCGATTTGGTCAATCAGATAGTACGGGAAACAAGTTTTTACATTTGGGAGGACCTCAATTACAAAATAGGGCTATTCCAGGCTACACTGCCGAGCAAATTCCACCAGGAGCCACCTTTTCAAAATTCACCCCACCAGCAAATACAGGTTTAGGTTTCTTGGAAGCCGTTACTGATGCAACTATTTTGGCCATGGCAGATCCGAATGATCAAAATGGAGATGGTATTTCTGGCGTTCCACACTATGCTTATTTACCCTCTTTTATTAACCCTAATGCAAACGCTATTTCCTTAAACGGAAAATATATTCACCGCTTTGGTAAAAAAGCTGCTGCTTATAATTTATTACACCAAACCGTTAACGCCTATAATCAAGATATGGGTATCACCTCAACCTTTGTACCCAATGATGTATATAGTGGCCTTGATATCGACCCTGAAGTTTCTGATTTAACAATTCGCAATGTTGTTTTTTATCTTCAAACGCTAAAAGCCCCCATCCAAAGAAATGTAAATGATGCAGACATACAGCAAGGAAAAAGTTTATTTGTTCAAGTAAATTGTTCTGGTTGTCACAAACCCCAATTAGAAACAGGCCCTTCTCACATCGATGTATTAAGCAATAAAACATTCTTTCCATATACCGATTTACTATTACATGATATGGGAAGCGGGTTAAATGATGGCTATACCGAAGGTTTTGCAAAAACATCAGAATGGCGTACCCCCCCACTATGGGGTTTAGGTTTATCGCCCAACTCACAAGGTGGGCAGTATTTTTTAATGCACGATGGCCGAGCAAAAAGCATTGAAGAAGCGATACAAATGCATGGTGGCGAAGCAACAAACTCGAGAAACAGCTTCAATTCACTTACAGAATCAAACAAGCAAAAACTAATCAAGTTCTTAAAAAGTTTATAAAAATGGATAGGAGAAAATTTATATCAACAAGCTGTATCAGTTGTTTAGGTGGAGGTTTAATGGTTTCCATAGTATCGGGCTGTGGTAGCACTAGAATGGTAACCGCCCCTATTTCTGGATCTGACATGATTGTTCCTTTAACGCATTTCGAAACAAAAAAAGGTTTTAAGAACTATGTTGTAGTGCAAAATGAGATTTTACAACATCCCATTTGTATCTATAGGTTTGATGAAAATACGTTTACAGCCTTGTTAATGAAATGCACACATCAAGGTGCAGAACTACAAGTTTTTGGAGATAAGTTACAATGCCCAGCGCATGGAAGTGAATTTAACAACCATGGAAAAGTGGAGGATGGACCAGCTGAACTCGCTTTAAGAACCTTCCCCATCCTAATTTCAGATAACCAATTAAAAATCTCCTTGAAATGAGCTTCAAATATTTAATTCTCTCTTTTGGACTTCTCCTTACTTTTTCGGCGCATGCTCAAATAGACCCTAGTTTATTAAAACGTGTACCAAAAGACACTTCGGCTAATCTTTTAAATATGGATGCCATTTATAATAGGCCTAGTTTACAGATAGGAAAAACACCTGTTTCATTAGGTGGTTATGCGGAAGCCAATTGGCAACACCTCGGAACTGATGGTGTTTCGGAAGGGCACCAATTCCAATTCAGAAGACTTAGTTTATTTTTATCGTCGAGTATTTCAAATCGCATTAAATTTTTATCAGAAATTGAGTTTGAGCCTGCTGAAAAAGAAATCGGAATTGAGTTTGCTGCTGTTGATGTAGAATTTCATCCTTTATTAAATTTACGTGGCGGAATAATTGTAAATCCGATTGGCGCTTTCAATCAAAATCACGATGGCCCAAAATGGGAATTCACAGATAGACCCATTTCTGCAACACAAATGCTTCCTGCAACTTGGAGCAATGCAGGTTTTGGTGTGTATGGAAAATACTACAAAAAAGACTGGATGGTTGGATACGAATTTTATTTAAGCAGTGGTTTTGATAATTCAATTATAGACAACAGTGAAAACAGAACCTTTTTACCTGCTTCAAAATCAAATGCCGAACGTTTTGAAGAAAGTGAAAACGGCGAACCCTTATTTACGGGAAAAATTGCAGTTAAAAATGCTAAAATTGGTGAAATCGGATTATCGTACATGGGTGGGATATATAACCAATTTCAAGATGATGGCTTAATATTGGATGAAAAACGAAACCTAAATGTATATGCAGTAGATTTTAATACCAAGTTAAAAAAGATTGGAACTTTTATAACAGGAGAATTTGCATGGGTATTTGTTGATGTTCCAGAAACGTATTCACAACAATTTGGAAATAAACAACATGGAGGCTTTTTAGATATCGTACAGCCTATTGCTAAAAGAAGAATTTTAGGCTGGAACAATGCCGTACTAAATCTTTCGTGTCGACTAGAATATGTAGATTGGAATGTAGGTAAATTTAAAGAAACGAATACCAATATCGCTGATCATCTTTGGAGTGTAATGCCCGCAGTTAGTTTTAGACCAAATGCAGAGACTGTTTTCCGTCTAAATTATAGAATTCAAAAACAACAAGATTTGCTTGGCAATCCGAACTCAAATACAGCTGGAATTAGTTTTGGTATATCAACCTATTTTTAATGTAGAGTCCTATTTGAAAATGTTTTTCGTCATCCGATGAGTATATCTATCATGTCGATTCTCATCGGATGACGGATAAAGCAGACTAAGAAATCAAAAGAAATACCGATATTTGTAGTTATGGCCAATGACATTCAAATAAAAAACAAAAGAGCATATTTTGACTACCACGTACTAGAAAGTTTTGTTGCCGGAATCGCTTTATTAGGCACTGAAATTAAAGCAATTAGACAAGGGAAAGCCAACATGACAGATGCATTTTGCATGTTCATTGGCAACATTCTTTACGTTAGAAACCTCCACATCTCTGAATACAGCCATAGCTCTTTTCATCATCACGATATAAAAAGAGACCGTGCATTGTTACTAAAAAAGAAAGAGCTTAAAAAACTAAAGGTAAAAGGTGAAGAAAAAGGCTATACCATTGTGCCTTTGCGTATTTTTACAAACGAAAGAGGTTTTGCTAAAATAGAAATTGCTTTAGCTCAGGGTAAAAAAGAATTCGACAAACGAGATAGCATTAAAGATCGCGAAAGTAAGAGAGAGATGGATAGGGCGATGAAAGTTTAACGATATGCCTAAACGTTACATCATACCATCATTTATCATCACCTTACTTTTTCTTTTTTCCAATCATCTTTATGCGCAACATAAAGATGATCGAGATACTAAAGTGGATAGTATTACATTTTCTACTAACAGAAAATTACTAAACAGTTTAAATACCGATCATTTTGAAAAAAGATCATTCAAAAGTGAAAATACCACCATCCTTTATAGATTTTTATCTCCAAAAAGCAATAAAAAAGAAGAAAAGTATCCACTAATTATAACATTTCATAATTCTACGAGAATTGGAAGCGATAATGAAAATCAATTGGAGCCACTGGCTAGAATTTGGTTAAGGGATACCATTTACGAGCAATACCAATGTTATGTGCTAGCACCTCAATTTAACAAACGCTCTAGCGATTATAAAAATAATGAGGATGGAATACTATTCTCTGAGCCTTCTAGCGATGCTATTCATCTTTTAAAGTTACTGGAAGAAATTGAAAAAGAATATCCAAATATTGATAAAAACAGAATTTATTTAGTAGGCTATTCAATGGGTGGTTCTACGGCACAGAATATTTTAAATAATAAACCTCATAAATTTGCGGCTATAGTTTCCATTGCAGCTGTTCCTGATATTTCGAATTTAAAAAAACTAAATAAGAAAAATATTTGGCTTATTCATGGTAAACTAGATACTGAAAATCCTTATGTAGGAAGCGAGTATTTGTACAGGAAGTTAAGCCACAATAAAAATTTAGATTTTACCACATTTACAAATCTCGACCATAATAACATTACTATTCCTTTATTGCTTAGTGATGAGATACCAAATTGGTTATTTAAAAAAAGAAAACAATAAATTCGAAGAAAGTACTTTAACTACCAAGCCTGATCCCCTACTAGCGGAACAAACCTAAACGTATCCAATTCAATTTTATCATAATCGTTTTCGTTAACGCGGATTACTGTAATCATTTTTTGTGATTTTTCATCCCCCACTGGAATCACCAAAATACCGCCAATTTTTAATTGTTTTAATAAAATTTCGGGCACAAACGGCGCCCCAGCAGTAACAATAATTTTGTCGTAAGGTGCATGTTCTTCGATGCCTTTTGAACCATCACCAAGAAAGAAATCAGCTTTATACCCCATGCCCGGCAACACTCTTATGGTATGTCGGTAAATACTTTCCTGACGCTCGATGGTGTATACCTTTGCGCCTAACTCCATTAAAATGCAAGTCTGATAACCAGAACCTGTACCGATTTCCAGTACCTTATCTCCTTTTTGAATATGGAGTAATTCAGTTTGATAAGCAACAGTGTAAGGTTGTGAAATGGTTTGCCCATCCCCTATCGGAAAAGCAATATCTTTATAAGCTTGATTCCAAAAGGTTTCGTCGAAAAAGAAATGACGTGGTACTTTTCCGATTGCCTTCAGAACCCTTTCGTCAGAAATGCCTCTATCTTTAAGCAAAACAACCAATTTTTTCCGTGCACCCTGCTCTCTGTAATTATCTATAAACTTATACGCCATTGTGCCCAAAAATAGGTTTTTTGAGCTATAAAAGCAGCATTAACTTCCTAACAATTCTAATACGGATCTACATCAATCTGCACTAGCACACTTTTAAAATCCTTTTGTGTATTAAATTCTTTAATCGTATCTTTTACTATACTTTTTACTTTTTGGATAGCTATCGTTTTTTCTACTTTAATGCTAATCTGTTTTATATAGTAGTTCCTAATTCGGGCAACTAAAGGCTGCTCTGGCCCTAAAATCCTTCCACCTAATTGTGCCCTTAAGGCATTAGCTAAATTTTGTGCCGCAATATTTAACACATTGGCATCTTTATGTTTTACATTAATGAAAATTAATCGGGTAAAAGGTGGGTAGTGATATTTTTCGCGTTCAGCAAGTTCATCACTATACATTTCGAGATAATTATTATCAAGCACCTGCTTAATGATTCGATGCGAATCGCTGTAGGCCTGAATAATTGCCAAACCTTGCTTCTCTCTCCTGCCTGCTCTTCCTGCAACTTGCGCCAATAACTGATAACTTCTTTCGAAAGCTCTAAAATCAGGGTAATTCAATAAAGTATCTGCATTGATTACACCAATTAAACTTACATTATCGAAATCGAGCCCTTTAGCCACCATTTGCGTACCAATTAATATTTGGGTTTTCTTATCCTGAAAATCGGCAATCAGCTCCTGCATTCCGTTTTTGGTACGTGCGCTATCTAAATCGAGTCTTGCAATTTTTACATCCGGAAAAATAAGCGCTAACTCTTCTTCAATACGCTCGGTACCAAATCCCTTTTGTTCTATATGTACCGATCCACAGGCTGGACAACTATTAATACTATTTTGATGATAACCACAATAATGGCAATGCAATTTCCCACTGGTTTTATGAAAGGTTAAACTTACATCGCAATTCACACATTTTGGAGCATAACCACAGGTTGCGCAAATGAGAATGGTGGCATATCCTCGTCTATTTTGAAATAAAATTATCTGCTCCTTATTTTCGAGTGCTGTGCCAATGTGCTCTAACAAAACACTGGTAAAATAAGCAGTCATTTTTTTGCGTTTTGTTTCTTCAGCAATACTAACTACCTCTTGCAATGGCAATTGTACTCCTCCAAAGCGCTCTTCAAGTTTTACCAACCCGTACTTATTGGTATTCGCATTGTAGTAGCTCTCTATAGATGGCGTTGCAGAACCTAAAATAACTTTTGCCTGATGCAAGTGACCTAAAAAAACCGCAGCATCACGGGCTTGATAGCGAGGTGCAGGTTCATGTTGCTTATAGGATGATTCATGTTCTTCATCAACCACAATGAGTTTCAAATCGCCAAATGGCAAAAACACAGCAGAACGTGCACCCAACACCACTTGATATCCACCATTTAGCACTTTATTCCATATTTCTACTCTTTCGTTATCGTTAAATTTAGAGTGATAAACCCCTATTTTATCGCCGAAGTATAATTTTATCCGTTCTACAATCTGGGTAGTGAGCGCAATTTCTGGTAATAAAAAAAGTACTTGTCCACCTCCCTCAATTGCCTTTTCAATTAATTTAATGTACAATTGGGTTTTTCCAGAAGCGGTAACACCATGTAATAGCACCACATCTTTTTTTAAGAACTGGTTTTCTATCTCATTAAATGCATGCTGTTGTGCCTCACTCAACTTAAAGTTCACCTCAAATTCGTCTTGCGCCTCGGCCAATCTGCTCACTTGTCGCTTCTCTACACTAAACACCTCCTTTTCTACTAAGGCTTTGAAGGCTGCTTGTCCGCTCCCACTCATTTCCAACAACACTTGCTTAGAAATAACCGCATCTGTTTTAGCTAGCTTTAAATAAGCTAACAATGCATCTAACTGCTTAGGAGCCCTTTCTAAAACTGAAAAAAGCTGCCTTAAGTTTTCTTCATCTTTATAAAAAGGATTTAACCGAACGAACGATTTTAGCAAAGGTTTGTACTTTTCAATTACCTCTTCAGCAATATAAATGGCCTCCTTATAAATTAAGGAATTTATAGTAGGATATACCGTTTTCTGCCCCAAAAGCTCAACAACTTCATCAATACTCATCCGTTGCTGCTTTAAAAGCACGCTAAAAATTAACTCTTCCTTTTCAGTTAAATCTAATTCTTCGGGGAGTTCATCTCTTAAAACCAATAAGGTTTCGCTTGCCAGTTTTAAGCCAGTTGGCAAAGCAGCAGCCATTACATCACCCTCGTTACAGAGATAATACGAGGTAATCCAGTCCCAAAATTCGAACTGCTTAGCTGTAATTACCGGAAACTCATCAACAACATCGATAATATACTTTGCTTCATAAAATTCTGGAGGGATTTGGCCTATTTTTTTTACTAGCGCCGTATAAATTTTATGTTTACCAAACTGGATCACTACCCTTTTACCTACAGCAACTCTTTCATTAAGTTCAAAAGGAACTCTATAGGTATAGTTAATGGCTAGCGATAATGGCAATATCACTTCCACAAAGAGGGTTTCTCTTTCCGAAAAGTTCGATGCACTAGCAAACAACATTATTTATCCCGTAACGCAGCTAAGAAAAGACAAATCCACCCTGCAATAAAACATACCCCACCAATTGGTGTAATAGGACCTAAAATGGATGTGAATGTTAAATTATAGGCATCCTTTAAAGTTAAAAGATACAAAGAGCCAGAAAATAAAATAATTCCTAACGTAAATAAAACAAAAGCAAGACTAATTAATTTATGCTTGTAGCGCGCAAAAGTAGAGAGATACAATAACGCAAATGTATGATAAAATTGATACTCCACTCCTTTTTGCCAAATAGTCAAGGCTTCTGGTTCAACAATTTTTTTAAGGCTATGTGCACCAAATGCACCTAAAACCACTGCCAATGCTCCAAAAAAAGCTGCAGTAAGGATAATTCGTTTGTTCATTCGTTTCGGCTTTAACGGATTGCTAATTTAAGAAAATGCAGGTATAAACTGGGCTAATCTCAACTATTAAATTAAATTTGTACAGATAAGGCGATAAACCGTTCATGAAAAAACCAGCATGAGCGTATTGCTTATGAACAACAATGAAATGCTCATGCTAGCTTCATCACGATTAAAAATGAGATTATATTCAATGAAAATTATAATTACTATGGGGATACTACTGATAGCAATGATTGCTATGGCATATCTCTATTTTTCTAATCTTAACAAAAGCAACGGAGCAAACGACCTTTCATTAAACACTGTATCGGCCAATGCTGGCTTGGTGTTTAGTTTCGATCATGATAAAAGTTTTTATGAAATTTTGGGTGGACAAAATTTATTCCAGCATATTTTAGGGAAAACCAAATCTGATCAGTTTGCCTCCATGAAAACACAATTCATAGAAAGGCCAGAATTTGCAGAATTTTTGGACGGACAAAAAATTTATATTGGTTTTTTGGCTGGCTCGACTAGTCAGGTCGATTATTTAGTATGCACTCAACTTAAACAATCCCTCAATTTACAGCAATTCTTAACCCGATACCTTCCGAAAAACATAAAAGTCACCCAAATTAAAGACATTGTTAAACTTAGGTTTTTAGACAGTACCGAGGTATACTTAGGTTTAAAAGAAAAACTTGTGGTACTATCGGATGCGAGCGAACAGGTGCAAAAAGCGATGGGTACAACACCACCAAAAGCTTCAAATTTTGCCAACTATATTAAAGCCAATACAGGCCTTACTAAAAACAGTTTAGCAAATCTGTATCTAAATTTTGATGCTTTGCCCCCTCTGTTAAAAAACATATTGGAGAGCCCTATAAGTGGCGAATTATCTATTTTTAATAGAAAAGACACGTATGCAACATTGAATTACAATTTTAGCAGCGAAAAATTGCTTTTCAACGGAACCACCACAATAGGCGAATTAAACAGTTATTATAAATTATTTGATAACCTTACCGATCAAAAAATTGTAATCAACAACTTACTGCCAGAAAAGACAGCCAATTATACCATCTATGCCGTGTCGGATTATAAAAATTGGTTAAGTGATTTATCAAAATGGTTGGGCGAGCAAAAGGAGACAACAAAAATCGCAAAGAACGAAGAAAATATCTCTAAAAAATATGGATTAGATCTAAAGCAAATTTTCCCCACTTATTTTAAAAATCAGTTTGTCACCTTTCAATTGGCAAGCGGTGAAAAATTTGGCGGTATCGCCTTAAGCAACGGAGAAAAAGTAGGACAGTTATTACTAGATCTTAGCTCAGAATACGCTCCTGATATTAAAATTTTTAGAGAACCCGGAATTCCTTACACGTATTTTGGTGAGCCCTTTAAAAAATTTGAAAAACCATATTACACCATTATTGATAATTATTTGGTAATGGCGAATAACGCAAGTAGCATTCAAGTTTTTCTGACTAGTTATCGAAACGATAATCTGCTGGTAAACGATAAAGATTATCAACATTTTAATGATCAATTATCGGCGGCCACACTTTCTTTTTATATTAACAACAAGAACTCGAATACTATTTTTGGAAGAAACCTAAAACCACCTTACTATAAGCAATACCAATCTAATGACGGGCTAGGAAAATTTCAAGCATTTTCATACCAGCTTACTGGCGATAAGGGAAAATTCTTAAGCAATGTATTACTAGCTATCAAACAAGTGAAAATAGATACCTTAAGTGATGCAAAAAATTAAATTCACAGTTTCTATAGTTGGCACGCTCATTATGTTTTATGTGATGGCTACCACAGGCAAACCTTTAATCACTAGCACTACACCATTAGGCATCTTAAATTTAGAATTTGCCTATAATCAACAAATGGTTGAGCAGATTTTGAATGCCTGGAAAAACTTAATAGATACCGCACTCATTAATACGTATTGGGATTTTTTATACCTTTTCTTTTATGCTTTCCTTTTAGTTAATATTTGCACATTAATTCATCATCGTCTGCGCGCTACTTACGGCAAAATTGGCTTACTATTTGGCAGACTTGCAATTCTTGCTGCGTTCTTAGATGTTATCGAAAATGGTTTTATGCTTAATGTATTAAACAACAGCTATAATGCCATGAGTTTACAGCTTATGGTTGGCGCTTCTGTTTTAAAATGGATAATCGTTTTGATTGTAGTACTGTATAGTTTAGTTGGATTGATTCTCCTAACTATACGCTCCCTATTCCCTTCTTAGGTACTGTAAAAACAAAATCTTTCAAGTAAAAGGGCTCAAAATAGGCAACATCTTCGAAAGCTTTGTGCTTAAATGCCTCATTTGCCAGTAAACTCATGTGAGTAGCCGAATTATAATTATCGACTACAAATTGGGCATTTTTATGTTGAATAATTTCACTACACTTTTGTGCACCATTGCCGATAAATGTAATCTCATACTGATCTAGAAGGGTTAAAAAGCTAAATTCGTCTATAATCTTTGCATTTGTTGTCTCAATCTCCGTTAGATTATGATCAAAAACAGCCGTAAACACTTCCATTCTCCGAGCATCGATCATCGGGCAAACCAAACCCCTATATACTGGATGTTCAGCTAAAAAGCCAGCAGTCATCATCTTTAAGGTATTAACTCCAATTAGGGGCTTATCTAACGCAAAACAAAGTCCTTTTGCGGTCGAAACACCAATTCTTAAACCCGTATAAGATCCCGGACCTTTGCTAACTGCAACAGCATCTAATTCTTCGAATTTAATCCCAGCCTCCTCCATTACTTCACTTATAAATAATGTAAGTTTGGAAGCATGAATATTTTGAGCAGTTTCTTCTTTTAAAGCAACCGTAATTCCGTCGATGGATAACGCAACAGCACAAACTGATGTAGCGGTTTCAAGTTGAAGTATAGTGGGCATGAGGCAAAGATAGTTAAAGAATAGTTAAGTGTTAAGCGTTCTGAACGCCTATCGCAAAATGCTTACCGCTCGCCTCAAGGCACAGGATCGTGCCCATGCCTACCCCAAGGGTGACAACTTCCGATACGCTTTAGTGTAAGCCAACCACCCTTAAATGGACCATGCTTTTTTATGGCCTCTATCCCGTACTGAGAGCAGGTTGGACTAAATCTGCAACTTGCACCTAACAAAGGAGAAAGCAACAGCTGATACAGCCTAATAATACCTAAAAAGAGCCATGAAACCATTAGCTTAATGAACTTCATCTGGATTAATTTGGTTTATTAATTTCTTGAAAGCTGAAGCTAATTTCTTCTCGAAAAAATCATATTCATACTTTTCTTTACCAATAAACTGTAACGAAAGTAATAATAATTCTGTACGATGTTGCAAGCGCGAATAAAGAAGGAGTTCTTTTTGCAAACGATAGGCCTCCCGAGTTCTACGTTTTATCAGATTTCGGTCTACCGCGCGTTTGTAGCGCTTTTTGGCTACATTAATTACTACTTGTGCTGGATAATGATGTACTTCATCAATAAATAAGTAGGTAATGCGAAAAGGATAAACTAAAAAAGAAGAACCGTTTTTAAATAGTAAGTCTAATGACTTTTTACTACATAACCGTTCTTCTTTTTTAAATGTGTTCATGTTTTTGATTGTAATTGAGCAGCGGTTGTTTTGCTGCCAACAACCAAAAATTATGCTTTATGACGACGCTCGTCAGAAACTGATAATCTTTTTCTTCCTTTTGCACGGCGAGAAGCTAATACTCTTCTACCGTTTGCTGTAGCCATTCTTTCGCGGAAGCCATGTTTGTTTCTTCTCTTTCTTTGCGAAGGTTGGAATGTTCTTTTCATAACTGTATAATATCTTAACTAGAGTTTTTTAAATAAGAGGTGCAAATATAACGTGATTTTTTTAAAAATGCAAGGGAGAGACAGAATTATTTTTTCGTCAGGTGCTAAGCATTTTGCGATAGGCGCTCAGAACGCTTAGCGCCGTACACCAAACCTATAGACCTAAAGAGGTTTTCAACTTCACATACCCTGTTTTACTAACAGGAAGCCAAATCCCCGACTTTAACAACACTACATAGCTATCCTTCTCTTTGAGCTCTATTTTTGTTACCTGCGCCATGTTAATGATGTATGAACGATGAATTCTAATAAACTGCGAAGGGTCTAACGTTTGCTCAAAAAAGCTCATGGTTTTATTCTTATGAAACACACCTTCTGTAGTACTCAATTTCACATAATCATCGTCCGCTTCGAGGTAATTTAGCTCGCTTACAGGAATAATTTTAATTACCCCAGAAGTTTTTACTACAATTCTATTGTTTTGTGCTGGCGATAAAGAGGCAGTTTCTAATAAATCATTACTTGTTTCTTCTTTTGCTAATTTAGCCGGCAATTTCTGCATCGCCTGGTCGAACCTTAATTTTTCTATCGGTTTTAACAGATAATCTACAGCATTAACCTCAAAAGCCTTAATTGCATACTCATCAAAAGCAGTGGTAAAAATCACCGCAGGATGATTTTCGACTAACTCGAGCATTTCGAAGCCACTAATTTTTGGCATTTGAATATCCAAAAACACAAAATCTGGCTTGTGCAAAGCAATTGCTTTTAACCCTTCAAAACCATCGCAACACTCGGCCACTACTTCTATATTCGGATAATCTTTGAGATAATATTTAACTACATCCCTAGCAAGTGCTTCGTCATCAATTAGTATCGTTCTTATCATCTTTCTGTGGAATTTTAAGCGTAGTAATATACAAATTATTGTCTTGTGTTTCAGTTTGCAAAAGATTACTGTCGGCAAATAGCAGATATAATCTTCGGCGAATAGCCGAAAGCCCAAACCCAGTTCCATTACTTGCTTTCATCTCTGGATCGTAAGGATTAGCTACACAAATAACTAAAGCGTTATTCTCTAATTTAACACGTATAGTGATGGTTATCGCCGCCGATGTATTATATAGACCAAATTTGATGGCATTCTCTACAATGGGCTGCAATAAAGTACCAGGTAAACATAAACCTAAAGTTTCTTCTTCAATCCGAACATCAATGGTTAAACGGTGACTGAACCTTACTTTCTCGATATCTAAATATAGTTGAATGTATTCCATTTCTTCTGCTACATTTACCCAAACTTCATCATCACGCTTTAAAGTACCTCTTAAAAATGAAGCTAATTTAGTGATCATGGTTCCAGCCTCAGTTGGATTTATAATGGTAAGTGCATAAACAGAATTTAAACTATTAAATAAAAAATGGGGCTGCAATTGATGACGCAGTTTATTTAACTCAGCTTCTTTAGCAAGGTTCTGTGTGGCTAATAAACGTCCCTGCATTTCTGATTGCTCTTCTAGCCTGTACCACAATAGGTTTGTTAATGCACACCAGTTAAGACATAGAAAAATAACAATTGTCTTAAAAGGTAAAGTTATAGTTAAAAAAGCTTGATAGGTCTTCTGATTAATGAAAAGATAATTTAACCCGTAATTAGTTAAAAAAGCAACTACTACAGTTAAAACAGAAGTTAGCAATAAAAGCGAAAACATTCTTTCGTTCTTAGGCTGATAATAGCCTAGCATATTGCTTAGTACAATACATGCAACGGCCAATACCCCATTGCTAATAAGAGTATCGGCCAGTGCAATTTGCCAATTAAAATCTGCGACATCATAAATTAGATAGGCATATACCCCCATCCAGCAAAGCAAAATGCTACTGGATACTAATTTAATGTTTTTTACAGATAATGGAGTTGTCGTCAAAACCTAATAATTTCTAATGTCTACCCCACCGAACATTGCTATTCCTTTTATAATTAACAATCTATGTTTTCCATCAGTAATCGGTTGGATGCTTCTCTTATCATCTAAACCACCAAATATGGCTGTTACTTCTGATTTTACTTCCCATCCCGGGGGAATAATAATCTTAGCGCCACCGAATATGGCGGTAACATCCATCACTACCTCTCCTTCGAAATCGGCCTGTGTTAAATTCACATCACAACCTCCAAAAACTGCTGTAATCTCACCTCCCTTAAAATTTTTCGAGTAAATGGTTTGATGACTTCCTCCAAATACGTTAACTGAATCTAAATAGTCGTTACTACTTGTTTTTTTTTGTTCGCCTGAGGCGGTTGATTCTGGCTGATCGGCTCCTGCTTCTGTATAGGGTGTAAATGGCTCTTGCTCATTAAATTTTTTCCATTTTGCTTTGTGACGAAAGCTACCTTTTGGCTTAAATAAGATAAATAAACCTAAAATAACCAACATTCCAGGAAATACAACCTTACTAAAGTTTATCTCATGATCGAAAGCTTCCCTTAGGGTAAAAAACGAGCCAATTAACACCAATACAAACCAAGCACTATTTCTAAAATTATGTTTAACCCCAATGAATAATCCGATTATGATTAATATGTTGCTCCAATGCCACAACCAATTAGGCAAATTCAAACCTACATTATCGAGTAATAAAAGTGATCCGATTACTACGATAATTAAACCTGCCAAAACTTTGCCTTTTTGGGTTTCCATATCTTTATTCTTAAAATGTTCCATATCTATTTTATTTTGTTATTCAAATGTACCGCTAACTTATAGCGTAGTAAACAGGTTGTTGTTATATAGGAGCTAATTATCGGTAAAAAGCATTAATTAATCGGTAAAGTAATTACATTTTTTTCATCGGTACAAATTTTTAGCTTCAATGGTGATGAAACTATGGGTAAATGCTCAATTTAGTATACAATTGGTTAAATTCGGTTTGCTATATTTTAACTATTAATAGTATTCTTGGCTGTTTAAACTTAACATTATGAATATAAAGCTACTTTTAATATTTTTTATATTATCCTACTCTTTAAATAGTGCAGGCCAAGGAAGAATAGAAGATTATCATCGTGCCGAACTTTTAAACGGCACCATTCAAAACAAAATTCTACATTCGCCTACTACTTTTAAGTGGCTCAATGCTAAGCAAGCTTACTTTTATACCGTTTTAACAGAAAAAGGTACCGAATACATTACGGTAAATACTAAAGATTTTACCAAAAATGAAGCATTCGACCAACAGAAGTTAGCCGAAAGATTGACCGATTTTTTTAAGAAGCCTTTTCTTGCTTACCAACTTCCCATTTCACGATTAACAATAAATAACGATGGCACCTCACTCGAATTTAATTATGAAAACAAAATGTGGAACTATGATTTGGAAACATCCACATTAAAAGAATATAAAAGTTCATCACCATCTGGCTATTGGGGTGATCAAGAAAATGATCAACGAAACCGCAAAACGAAGTCACCCGATGGCAAATGGAACGCTTATATTAAAAATTTCAATGTTTACATCGAACCTACAACCGAAAAAAGTGAAGCATTTCAACTAAGTTTTGATGGTGCCGAAGGTGAATATTATAGTGATTATATAGCATGGTCGCCTGATTCAAAAAAAATAGCCACCAACAAAATACGTCCAAATAAACCCCATTTAATTTATTTTGTCGAATCATCACCAACAACACAGCTGCAACCTATACTTCAATCGCGTAACTATTTAAAACCAGGCGATGCATTGCCTCAAATGCAGCCTTCATTATTTTTAATCGACACCCAAAAGCAAATCAAAATAGATCAAAGTGGTATTCAATCTCAATATGGTTTAACCAATTTAACCTGGAGAAAAGATAGCAGGGCATTTACATTCGAATACAATCAGCGAGGTCATCAAAAATACAGTGTGCTAGAAGTAAACACAACAGGTCAAATTAAAGAACTTGTTAACGAAGAAAGTAAAACCTTTATTAGCTATAGTGGCAAAAAGTATCGATATGATTTAAACGACGGACAAGAGTTGATATGGGCATCTGAAAGGGACGGTTGGAACCACTTATATTTATATGGTAAGGATGGAAAAGTAAAAAATCAGATCACAAGTGGAAATTGGGTGGTTCGAAGTGTGGTTTTTGTAAATGAAAGCGATCGATTTTTAATCTTTGAAGGAAGCGGTATGGAAAAAGACCAAGATCCTTATTTTATCCAATATTATAAAGTTAATCTTGATGGCACTGGATTGATTAAATTAACTTCCGAAAATGGCAATCATAAAGCTACATTTTCGAGTGATTATCAAACGTTTATAGATACGTATTCCACACTCGAAAAACCTCAAATTACCTTATTGAGAAACGCCAAAAATGGGAAAATAATTAAGGTACTTGAAGAAGGGAACATTAAGCCGTTATTAAGCACGGGATGGAAATTACCTGAAATATTTACTGCAAAAGGAAGGGATGGGAAAACAGATATATGGGGGATGATTATTCGTCCGAGTAATTTCGATCCGACAAAAAAATATCCGGTTATTGAATATATTTATGCGGGTCCGCACGATTCATTTGTACCAAAAAGTTTTGTAAACGACTCAAGGGGCTCATTACATGAATTAGCAGAATTGGGTTTTATTGTTGTACAATGTGATGGAATGGGTACCTCTAACCGATCAAAAGCTTTTCATGATGTGGCGTGGAAAAATTTAAAAGACGGAGGTTTTCCTGATCGAATAGCTTGGATAAAAGCTGCTGCAGAAAAATATAGCTATATGGATCTTTCTAAGGTTGGCATTTTTGGAAATTCGGCAGGTGGCCAAAGTTCTTTAGGAGCTTTGTTATTTCATCCCGATTTTTATAAAGTTGCTGTTTCTTCGTCCGGTTGCCACGATAATAGAATGGATAAAATATGGTGGAATGAGCAATGGATGGGCTATCCGATAGGCATAGAATATGCACAATCATCTAACGTAGACAATGCGTATAAACTACAAGGAAAACTATTATTGATTTTGGGTGAATTGGATGACAATGTAGACCCCGCATCAACCATGCAGGTAATTAATCAATTAATTAAAGCGAACAAAAATTTCGATTTCCTTATGGTACCTGGCATGAAGCATTCTTTGGGTGGTGATTATGGCGAACATAAAAGAAGAGATTTCTTTGTGAAGCATTTATTGGGCATCGATCCGCCAGAGTGGACTTGGAAGACTAACATTACCGTTCCTAAGCCTTAAAGTATTTATTAATTGTTTAATTTAGCGGTTCAAAACTAGTTTTATGAATCTAAAAAAAATAATTATCCTTATACTCATGCTCTTTCCAATGCTAAGCATAGCACAAGATATTGCTAAGCATTACAAAGTTTACGATGTAAAAAATGGCAAAATCACCACTATTGATGCCATTATTGTCGATTTGAAGGCAGCAAACGTGTTATTCTTTGGCGAAGAGCATAACGATTCGATTGGGCATTATCTAGAGGCCGAACTGTTTAAGAAAATAGCAAGCACCTACCCTGGTAAAGCAGCATTAACCATGGAGATGTTTCATACTGATGTGCAACCTGTAATTAATGAATACCTAAAAGGTATAATTTCAGAGAAAAATTTTATCAAAGAAACAAGAGCTTGGAATAATTATAAAGATTATAAACCTATGATCGAGCTTGCTAAAACCAACGGATTAGATGTAATTGGCGGAAATGCGGCAGCACGCTATAGCAATGCCGTTACCAGAGGTGGATTAGAAATATTGAAACAATTTCCCGAAAATTCAAAATCATTTTTTGCGCCTTTACCTATAGATACTGCCACTGGGCGATACAATGATAAGTTTACAGAAACACTTGGTGGACATAGTATGGGTGGCATGAAGGTATATCAAACTCAAAATTTTTGGGACGCAACCATGGCTTGGTCAATTGCCAGCTATGCTAAAAAGAATAAAGACAAAAAGATTTTTCAGGTAAATGGTCGCTTTCATAGCGACGAAAAATTAGGAACTTTAGCGAAATTAAAAGGCTATTCACCTAAACTTAAAATTATAAATATTTCGTGCTTCTCTGCCCAAGATTTTGATAATCCCGATTGGAATAAATATAAGCAACTTGGTGATTATGTAATTGTGACTGATCCAAAGGTGAAAAGGAGTTTTTAGCAAAGCGATTTGCGTAAAGCGTATTAGGTGCTCAATCAATATGTACCCAAAACGCTTTACGCCACACGCAGAACGCTAAACTATTTCTTCAACAGATCTCTGATCTCTGTTAACAATACTTGCTCTTTGGTAGGAGCTGCTGGTGCTGCTGGTGCAACTTCTTCTTTTCTTTTCATTTTGTTCATTGCTTTGATCATCATAAAAATGACGAAAGCGATGATAATGAAATTAACAATGTTCTGAATAAACATTCCATACTTAACAGTTGCGCCATTAATAGTTGTGGACATATTCTCAAAATCATTGCCTATCAGCGTACCGATAACTGGCATAAGTACATCATCTACTAATGATGATACAATTTTACCAAAAGCACCGCCAATAATTACACCGACAGCAAGGTCCATTACATTGCCTTTTACTGCAAATTCTTTAAATTCTTTTACAAAGCCCATAAATTTTAGTTTTAGTTTAATTTACACACTTAAATGTATTAAAAATAATACATCTATCAAATAAATACGCTAATAAAAATTTAAATGAAAGAATAGCGTATAGTTATTGCTTTAATCTAAAGCAAATGCTTAATTTTGACTATTAAAACTTCTTTTTCTAAAATGCTAAAACAACATTTACAACAAAAACTACTTCAAAAGTTATCACCGCAACAAATCCAATTTATAAAATTGTTGCAGGTGCCAACTGTTGCTTTAGATACACGTATTAAAGAAGAACTAGAAGATAATCCGGCCCTAGAAGATCCAAGTTTAATGACTGCCGATGAGCCTGTTAATGAATATGATGATTTAAATGACAATCAAGATGATTTTAACCAAGAGGCAAAAGATGAAGCGAGCACAGACGAATTTAATGTAGAAGATTACCTTCAAGACGATAATGCTAACGATTATGGTAATTCATACAACAATAGCGATGACGACGAGGATAAAAAAGAAACGCCAATAGCCATCGAGAGTACATTTTTCGAAAGCTTACAACAACAACTCGATCTTGTTCCACTCTCAGACAGCGATTTTATTGTAGGTAAACAGATTATTGGCAGTTTAGATGATGATGGATATTTACGACGTCCAATCACCTCGATGATTGATGATTTAGCCTTTTCTCAGAATGTGATGGTTGAAGAAGAAGAGGTACTTGATATGCTAAAAGTAATTCAAGGCTTCGATCCCCCAGGCATAGCGGCGCGCGATTTGCAAGAATGTTTATCGTTGCAGTTAAAACGTAAAGATGTTAATAATCCGATCATAAAAAAGGCAATTACCATTGTTGAAGATCATTTAGATGAGTTTACTCGTAAACATTATGATAAATTAGAGAGATCAATTGGTTTAAATAGTGAAGAATTAAAAGAGGTAGTTGCCGAAATTTTACGTTTAAATCCCAAACCTGGTGATTCGAATCAAGTAACTACAAAACAGCTTCAAATTATTCCAGATTTTCACATTAGCAACAATGACGGCATCTTAATCTTAACCCTTAATTCGAAAAATGCACCCGAGTTAAGAGTAAGTCGCTCGTATATGGACATGTTTGATCATTATGATAAAGCATCCCAAAAGGATAAAAAATTAAAAGAAGCTGTTCAGTTTGTAAAGCAAAAGTTGGATTCTGCCAAATGGTTTATCGATGCCATTAAACAAAGGCAACAAACATTGCTTAAAACAATGAATGCAATTATGCATTATCAATACGAATATTTTTTAACGGCCGATGAGCGTAAAATTCGACCAATGATCTTAAAAGATATTGCAGACAAAATTGGAATGGATATTTCTACCGTTTCAAGGGTTGCTAATTCAAAATACGTACAAACAGAATTCGGAACATTCTTACTAAAATCTTTCTTCTCTGAAGCTATACAAACCGAAAATGGTGAAGAAGTTTCGAATAAAGAGGTGAAGAAAATATTAGAAGATTGTATTGGTAACGAAGACAAACGCAAACCTTTAGCAGACGAGAAATTAACCGAAATCTTAAAAGAAAGAGGTTATAACATTGCCAGAAGAACAGTGGCTAAATATCGTGAGCAGATGAATATCCCAGTGGCTAGGTTACGTAAAGAATTATAATTACCACATTCTCATGTTACTTACCGCTTGATAAATATTATTTAGTTGGATACCTAAAACAATTTCATGGCTACCTGAACTTACACTATTTAGTTCTGAAGTGGTAAAATCGTAAGAGTAAGTTAAATTAACCAATTTACTAAAATTAAATCCGGCCAGAGCCGAAAATGAATCGTTTTTACGATAACTTCCACCTAACCAAAACCGATCCCTAAAACTCACTTTCAAATTTGCATCTATAGACATTGAAGTTGGTTTTACATATTTAACCATTACAGATGGAATGGCCGAAATAGTTTCGTCTATAGAAAGTTTATACCCCATAGTTGCAAATCCATGTGGTACGGTTTTACCTTCTGTATTATAAGCTGGATCGGCTGTAAACCCAAGTTTTTGAGGTAAAATCTGCTGCACAGAAACGCCAGCGAAAAAACGTGCGCCATACAACCACATACCCATGGCAAGATCTGGTTTTATTTGACTAACAAGTACTCGATTGCCAAGCGCAGGGTCGGCCGGATCTTCGGGGTCGAGTTGCGAAATATCTAAACCAAAACGAGTTATCCCAGCAGCTACCCCTACCGATAAATTTAAGGTTCCACCGAGTTGTAAATGGTAAGCATAAGTTAAATTAGCATCTAATCGAGATAAAGGACCGGCTTTGTCTAAAATTACTGTTGCACCAACTCCATGATGTGCTGGAGAAGCCGAATAATTTTGCATATAGTTATCGCTCATCGGGTCGTCGGTTTTTTCGGGCAATGATAATGGGTTTTTCCAAAGGTATTCGCCACCTAATGCCCAATGTGCAGAAGCAAATGTGGTTTGGGGAGAATCGTCAATTCCAGTCCATTGTTTCCTAAAACCAGCTTTGAAATCGGTATAATTTTCTATTCCGCTTAATGCAGGATTTAGCAGATAGTTATTAAATATATACTGGGTATACTGCGGCCTTTGTTGTGCATAACCCTGCATACTTATAAACATAATTAACAAAACAAGGTATCTTCTCAATTCTTTCTAATTAATTTAAAGGTTCAGTAATAGTCTTTTGTCAGCTTTTTGGAGCGATAATATAGGAATAAACTCCGGGTTTTAAATTTCTTAATTTTATCTAATAATCGTTAATGCTCCAGAAATTGTTTTTCGTCCGTTATTCGGACTAATCCTGTAATAATATACCCCTATCGGAAGTGGCCTATTCTGAAAATTCCCGTCAAATGGATTAATATATCCCTTGCTAAAAAACACTTTTTGCCCACTTCTATTAAAAACTGAAGTCTCAGAATTTGGATAGGAATCTAATGATGGGATATTCCACACATCGTTAATTCCATCACCGTTTGGGGTAAAAATATTTGGCGCTTTTAACTCATCCAATACAATTACCTGAATTTCTTCTGAAATAGCACATAATCCACTTACAGACACTTTCAAAGTATATTTTGTTGTAGCATTTACCGTAACAATTGGATTTTGGATATCATAGGCACTTAAGCCAACTCTTGGTGTCCATTCGTAAGTTAAGTTTGTACCTATAGCTGTTACGGGCATTACTTTAGTGCCCCCTAAAAGGATATAAATCAGTTTTTCGACCGTAACAATCGGCTTTGCTACAACTTCAATTTCATTGGTTTTAGATTCTATGCAATTGTTAATGGTTGTATAAGTATAAGTGATAGAATGCTTACCTATTCCAGCAGTTACTGGATTGAAAACCCCAGCTGCATTTACACCATTTCCACTATAAATTCCATTTCCACCTATCGTCCTAATCTGTGCTGCATTAAAATTTATCAGCCCCCCTTCAATGCAAATTGGCATTGGTTGATCAAAATTAATTTTAGGAGATAAGTTTATTTTAATTGTTTTTGAAAAAACAGTTAGGGCCGCACACCCATTTTCATTCCACACCTTTAATGACACAACATAATCACCAATATTTGAAAAAATATGTTTAGGATTTTGTTCAGCAGATAAATTTAAGGCTCCTGATAAAGGGTCTCCAAAATTCCATTCCCATTTTGTAATGCTTCTACCAATAATATTAGAATTGCTAATATCGCTAAATTGAATTTCTTTTTCTGAGCATCCAACTAAGACAGAATTATAACTAGCTGTTGGTAAAGGATCTACGGTAAAATCAACACTCAGCTCTTCCGTTGCACCACAATCATCTGGAGTTCTTTTGGTCGTTTCTACAAAAAATCTATAATCACCTGGACTATTATAAACTATGGTATTTGGATATAAGTAGGTATAGTAAGTGATGTTATCCTTTACAAAGGAGCCAGTCGGCGTTGGGTTGGATTGATCTATAGGTCCACCAGTCGTGTTCACATCCCATTTTAATTTTGTTGCTTGATAGGGTAAATTTATCTTTAATCGAATTGGACTACCCACACATCCATTCGTAATCGGCTGCGCATTAGCAACATTTTCAGGTTGAAAAGTGAAATTTTGAATATTTGCACCTGCCAAATAAGCATATGATTCAACCCTCCCATATCCGTAAGCGATTGCAGAAAATCCACCACTAGCTGTTAATCTGTGCTGAGGTTGTAAGTTGGTCACATCAATAATTACATAACTATATTCATTGTCTATAGGTACAAAACCAGACACCCCAAGTCCATCAAGTTTGAATGAAGCAATATCAATTGTTTTAATGATTACATTTAAATAGAATTTTTCAATATTTGTAGGTACATTTTGCAACTTAGAATATACAGTAACATTATTTAATGTTTGTTCTATCGGATTTAAAATGGTTATTTCTGGATCACCAAGATAAGGGTTTGCCCCGTTATTAATATTAGCCGAATTATAGGGGTTACATGTTTGCGAAATTTGATATTGTGCAACTGAGATAGGCGAAGTTGCTGATATAACATTCCCAGAAGTGGAAAAAAAAGTAACGACCGAGCCTTTTGCGTATGGATTAGACAATGGTATATTTCCTGCTATTGCAGTGCTACCATTTACAGATATCGTGGTATTATCTTCAGCAACTATTACTCTAATAATATCTGTACTTCCATTAAGAGTATTATAAAATGGTGCCATCACAAATTTTTTTCCCCACGACGAAATTGGAAACATTTGCTGATAAAGATTATCACCACCACTTGGACTTCTTGTGTTTCCTTGCTCACAAAAGGAAGCCCAAGTATTCCCCGAAAAAACAGCTATTGGTCTACACCCGTTAACAGACCTTACATAGCTACCTGACAAATCATCTACAGCTTGATATTGATAAATATCGCCTTTATTTAAGGTAATTCTAAACGGTACATTAGCTATCCGAATATTGTTTCTTTCTCCTCTTGTGGGTGTAATTTCAACTTCTGTTCCATCTTCAGTTGCTATAATAGTAAACTGAGAAAAAACTGGAACATTACCTGTAGTTGTACTCGAACTTTGATAACTAAACGTATAATAATCTTTCCCAAGCGTATTGGCTGGTAAAACCATCGTTCCACCCGTTCTTGCACTATTTGATATCACACAATATAATGAAATTGATTTAACTGTTTTAACCCTAATTGCTTTATTAGATTCAGTTACATTAGAATTAGCAATATAAACAGCATATTGGTTAGGGTCTATTACGAAAGGCAAACAAGTATTTGCGCTAATCGTTCCATTAGATATTAAAGTAGTTCCTACAAAAATTTCATAATCAGTAGCTTGATCGGCCGAAAGAAACAGGGTTAACCTTGAGCTTAGGGCATCAACATGGCCACTATAGGCAACCCAAAAATCCTTACCTCTATTTGATGTATTCTGCCCAAACGAATGTGTACTGAACACGATAAGCCCTACAAAAAAAAGAGAAAAGAATATTTTTCTTAGCCTCATCGTTTCAAATTCAAATTGATACCGAATCTAACTCTTTTTATTATAAACAAACGAGTTCGAGTAAAAATTATTTAAGCTAAAGAAAACATTAATCTTCTGCGTAGGGCGAAAAAACCAATACCTCCTAAAACCATCATAAATGGGAGTATATAATCGTCTATAGGGCAAGTGAGCACAGTAAAGGTTGCCTTTTTACCTGAAACTAAATAATTGCTTGATTGATTTTTAGAGCCACTGCCATCATAAACAGCCCAGCAATTTGTATTTGTACTACTTAAACTGCCAAAATATTGACCACCATTACTGCATTGATTAATATCTACATAAAACCCAGCCCCCTCAAACAACGTATTTGTGCCATTTGGAGTTTGGTAATACATTCTTGCTGTACCAACAACATAACATCCATTAACCGCATTTGCCATAGCAG
>JAZKGD010000006.1:0-205856 GCA_040386095.1 Bacteroidota bacterium
TAAGCTAATCAATTCTTCAAGAAATATTAAAATTTATTAATTAAAATATTTTCAAGATGCACTCTCAAGTTTTTTGCATTTCAACTTAAGTTCTTAATTGATTATTAATACCGTTTAAATGTTTCTCCTAAACATTTATAAAATTTCGTTATTATATTAAAATATGATAGATAATAAAATTAATTGAAAGTAAAATCAAATATTTTAAAATATTGTTCTAATATTTTAATTTTTATAGAATATTATTTTGTTTAGTTTAGCCGAATGAACAAGCACCTTTATCTATTTACGGTAGGATTTTTTTATGCCCATTCGTTAGTTGCACAAGTTAACCATGGTGCGCGACTAACTGCAATGGGTAACAATGGCGCTGCCGTAAAAGACATTTGGGGTGTGGCTGTTAATCCAGCAGCTATAGCCTATATCTCTTCTCCTATGATTCAGATAACCCAGCAAGAACATTTTTTTACCAATGAAATACGAAATCAAGCCCTTGTCGTTGCCATTCCTTTTAAAAATTTAGTATTTGGGCTTGGTTTACAGCGTTATGGCATTTCAGCGTTCCAAAATAATAAAGTTGGTATTGTAATTACCAAAGCATTTGGTCCAAAACTAGCCATTGGTTTAAGAGCGAATTATAATCAGCTCAAAATTAGCAACTACGGGGCAACCGTAGGCATTTCGGTCGATTTAGGAACAATTTATCAACTTACAGACGAACTATGCTTAGGTTTTTACATTAACAACCTAACTAAGGAAGCTTATCGTACTAAGACTATCCATACTTCATTACCAACAGCTGCATATTTTGGTATTGCATATCGAACAAGCGATAAGTTATTAATAGCCAGTACAATTAGCAAAGGTGTTGTGGCCACTGGAATTGATTATCAACTAATTAAAGCTTTTAGTATACGATCTGGTTTAAGCTTAAATCCATTTACGCACTACTTTGGCTTAGGTTTTAACCCATTAAAATTCTTAATCGATTTTGCGTTCACAAAGCATCCCAATTTTGGCTATTCACCTCAATTAACTATTGGCTATGTTTTTTAAATTTTTACTGTTATTTCTATGTCTATCCCTTCGCGTTAATGCACAGGAAGATATACTTATTAAAGAACTACTAGATGGCATAGCTGATGATTTACCAGAAGATCTGGATCTTTCAGAACTAAATGAACGTTTTCTCTACTTTAAAAAGCATCCTATAAACTTAAACAGAACTAGCCCCGAAGAGTTAAAAAGTTTATTTTTTTTATCTCCTTTACAAATCGCTAACTTTTTTTCTTACCTATCTATAAACGGTAAACTAATTGATGTTTTAGAATTGCAAGCTATTCCAGGATTCGATAGCAAAACTGTCCAAAAATTATTGCCCTTCGTTCAACTGAATGAGGCCGATTTAAAAGAGAAAATTACACTTAAAAATTTAATACGACTTGGAGAAAACGATCTAGTGCTTCGATATGCGCGTACAGTTCAAAAACAAAAAGGTTTCAGAGATTTAACTGGGAGCAAATATCTTGGTACTCCAGAGAAGCTATTACTTCGCTACAAGTATAATTTTTCAAATCGTGTTAGCCTATCACTAATTTCAGAAAAAGATGCAGGTGAGAAATTTGCCCCATTTATAGCTGCTAATTTAACTGTTAATGCAATTGGTCTCATTAAAAAATTAAGTATTGGCGATTACAGTTTACAATTTGGACAAGGTTTAACATTATGGTCGGGTTTTGGTTTTGGCAAAGGGCCTGATGTAACAAGTATTGCGAAGAAAGATGATGGTTTAAAACCCTATTCCTCGGCCAACGAATATTCATTCTTTAGGGGTATTGGAACTAAAATTGGCCTATCAAAAAAGTTTGATCTCACTTCATTTCTATCTTATAGAAAACACGATGCCTCAGTAAAGATTGGTGAAGAGGGGACCGAAGTAATAGCAACATTAAATGAAACAGGGTATCATCGTACATTATATGAAATCAATAGTAAAAATACAGTAACACAAAAAATTTATGGTGCCGCACTCGAATATCGTGAGGATGCATTAAACATGGGGATTATTTCTTATCAATCGTACTATTCGAAAGCATTTGTTGCTGATGAACAACCTTATCAAAGGTTTAATTTTAATGGGAACCGATTAATAAACATTGGTTTCCATTTCAACTATGCTTTTAAAAATGCTTATTTTTTTGGTGAAGTGGCTAAAAGTTTAAATGGAGGAGCCGCTTTGATGCAAGGTCTCTTAATAAGCCTTTCTAATAAGATTTCTGCAGTAGTTTTATATCGAAACTATGAAAAAAACTATCATAATTTCTTTAATCAAGCCCCCTCAGAATCAAATGGTTTCAATGAAAATGGATTTTATGTCGGCTTAAATATTGCTCCTTCCAGAAAGTGGACTCTTTCATTATATGCAGATTATTTTAAATTTCCGTGGTTAAAATTTAGAATAGATGCACCATCACAAGGCTATGAACTACTTGCTCAATTAAACTTCACACCTTCTAAAACATTTAAAGCCAATATTAGGTGCAAATCTGAGTTAAAACAGCAAAATACTGATTCTGAGGTTGCAATAAATTTCTTAGATGCTGTGAAAAAGCAATCGCTCAGAGCAGATGTAAACTGGAAATTAAGTAAGGCAATTGCCCTCCAAAATAGAATTGAACTATCAAATTACCAAAAAGGGAATGTAAGTTCAGAATTTGGCTATTTGATATACCAAGATCTTGCACTTTCGCCAACCCGTTCTAAATTCTCTGGCAACCTAAGAGTAGGTTACTTTAATACCCCATCCTATAATAGTCGCCTTTATGCGTATGAAGATGATATCCTATACAATTTCAGCTTCGGAATGTACAGTGGAAATGGGATCAGAAACTACATCAACATTAAATATAAGTTCCTTAAAAATGTCGATTTATGGTTGCGATATGCCTTATTTTATTATAAAAATACTACTATTATTGGCTCTGGATTAGACGAAATCATTAGCAATAAAAAATCGGAAGTCAAGTTCCAACTTAGGTATCAATTTTGATTGTTTCTTCCGAAATTGTTTTTGTTCGACTGCTCATTCCTTTAATGATCGGGATCTGTTGTTTTTACATTTTTGAAAGCAGAACAAATTTATATCTAATCGTCATTTCTACTTTTTCTATCTTCTCCCTCCTTTTGGGGATTAATATTTTCTATAAAACCCTACATGCCTATCGGTTTAAATATTTTACTGGAATCTTATTTTTCTTACTTTTATTAGGTTTTGGCGGAGGATTGTGTTTACTAGAAAAAGACACCTTAAAGCATCAGTATTTTGGAAACTACACCTATAATCAACTCAAAATATGGATAAATGATGAACCTCAGTTTGAAAATGGAATCTTCAGATTTACAGCTATTGTAACAAGGGTTTATCAAGACAACAAATCATATCCCGTTATTGGTAAATTACTAGTTGCGATAAAAACAGACTCGTTAAACAAAACATCGTATGGGTATGGCGACGAATTAATCATTACCGCCAATTGTAGTCCGGTAAACCCTCCCTATAATCCAGGCGAGTTTGATTTCAAAAACTGGTTAGCCTCAAAAAATAGTTATCTACAAACTTTTATAAAAGAAAATAAAGTCATAAAAACAAAGTCAAACAAAGGAAATTCAATCTTAAAATACGCACTTGATTTACGGAAAAAGCAAATCGAAATCTATAAAAAATTAATAAAAGATAAAGAAGCTTTTGCTGTGGCATCAACTTTAATTCTAGGCTATAGAGCCGATTTGAGTAACGAAACGCTATCCTCCTACAGCAAAACTGGAACCATTCATGCATTGTCGGTTTCGGGAATGCATGTAGGTATTATTTATGTGGTTTTAGATTGGATGTTGAGTTTTATGAATCGAAAACGAATGCTAAGAATAGTCAAAGTATTGATAATTTGTGTATTAATTTGGTTCTATTCCTTGCTTACAGGCTTCTCACCTTCAGTACTTCGATCGGCCATCATGTTAACGGTTTACATTTTAGCAAAATCGTTTAATAAGGATACCAATAGTTATAATATTCTTGCCTTTACTGCCTGTTGCCTATTAATTTATAACCCTTTCCTTGTGTGGGATGTAGGATTTCAGCTTTCATTTTTAGCAGTTTTTGGCTTAATTTATCTACATCCTAAAATTTATAAATGGTTTTACTTTAAACCACGTTGGGCCGACTGGATATGGTCTTCTATTGCGTTAAGCCTAGCAGCTCAAATTGCCACATTTCCACTAAGCATCTATTATTTTCATCAATTCCCATTGTATTTTATTTTTAGCAACTTGTTTATCTTGATTCCAATAACACTTTTGATGTACCTCGGCATATGTATACTTTTATTTAAGGTATACTTTCTAGCTCCAATTTTCGAATGGCTAATTATTTTTATAAATGATGGTTTAAAGTGGATTGCTGATTTACCGTTTTCGGGAGTTAATCAAATTTGGATAGATAAATTTCAACTCACGCTTTTAACCATCGCCGTTATTTTTGGCTTAATCGGATTATCAATGTACAAAAAGCGTTATGTGCTTATTTCAGCTTTATTCTTTTTAATCTTTCAATTATCGTTAACAATACATGCAATAACCTGTAAAAGACAAAAAAAGATTGCTTTTCTTACCTTGCAAAAAGGTTACGGTGTAGCCTTCATACATTCAGAAACAGCAATAATAGTAAGTAACCTTAGCGCAAACGATAAAAATTTTCAGTTTTATATACAGCCCGCATTAGATCAACTCCAGATAAAAAATATTAAATGTATAAAATGGGAAGCAGACACCAACCTCACATTTTTTAGAAAGGAAAATCATCAAATTATCTTCAATGGTTATCGAATTTTATTGCTCGATGATTATTTTAATCATAAAGTAATTCGCGAAACCCCAATTTTTAATGCCGTTTGGATACATCAAAACCCCAAAAGCCATCTTAGTGATCTGAGAAAATCTGTTATCTTCGAATCAATAGTGATAGATGCCAATAATTACACCAACACTATCAAAACCTATAGCAATGAAGCAAATAAATTTCAAATCCAATCTCATATTTTAAAGAAAAATAAAGCATATTTGATAGATTTAAATAACCTACCCTAATGAGCGAATCTATTGTTTTATATGAAGTAGTAGACAGAATAGCCACAATTACACTGAATAGGCCAGAGAAAAGAAATGCATTAAATCCAGAATTGGTAGCGCAATTAACAGCATTTTTAAATAAAGCTGGAGATAGTGAGGAGGTGAAAGTTGTTATTTTAAAGGCAAGTGGTCAAACCTTTAGTGCAGGTGCTGATCTAGCTTACCTTCAACAATTACAACAAAATACATATGAAGAGAATTTAACCGATTCGGAGAATCTAAAAACACTTTTCACAACTATTCTTTATTTACCTAAAGTTGTAATTGCCCAAGTTGAAGGCCACGCTATTGCTGGAGGATGTGGATTAGCTACAGTGTGTGATGTAATTTTTGCAGTTCCTGAAGCTAATTTTGGTTATACAGAGGTTAAGCTTGGTTTTGTACCTGCCATTGTATCCTGTCTGCTCATGCGCAAAACAAGTGAAACCATTGCAAAACGCATTTTATTAACTGGCGAATTATTTTCTGCAGCTACAGCGCTAAACTATAATTTAATCACATTTGTAACAAATGGAGAAGAAATTTCTCAAAAGGTAACAGATTTTGCATTAGATATGTGCAGTAATGCATCCGCTAACGCATTAAAAGTAACAAAGCAATTGATTAATGAAACAACTTATGCAGGCCTCGAAGAAAGTTTAACATTAGCTGTTCAAATCAATGCAAAAGTAAGGGAAAGCGACGATTTTAATATAGGAATTACCTCCTTCCTAAACAAAGAAAAAATTAAATGGTAAACTAATCTTAAAACGAATATTATGTTCAAATCTATCAAAACGGGCGTTTTAGCCGCAATTTTAATGAGCTCGGCAATAGTTGCCCATGCGCAAAAGAAAATCACAGAAGGAGTATTGATCTATACTTCACAATTTTCCCCAACTGCTGATCAAGAAGCTGCAGCAGCCATGATGCCAAAAGAAACTAAAATAAAATTTAATGGTAATTTATCAAATACTTCGTTCGAAGCCGGACCAGCGGTGATTTCAATCTTCCAAGATTTTACTACGTTAAATGGATTAACCTTAATTGATGTTCCGGTAGCGCAAATGCAATTTGCAGTAAAAACCGATAAAGCAATTTATGAAAAAGAGTCTGCCGATTTGCCAAAGTTTAGCGAATTTAAAGCAACTGGAGAAAAAAAGATGATTGGAACTTACAATACTGAAAAATATACCTATAAAGATAGTAAAGGTGGATCGCACGAATTATGGACAACTACCGACCTTGAACTACCTGCCGGTTTTTTTGGCCCTGAGTTTAAAGATGTTAAAGGAACTTTAGTTAAATATAATGTTTTTTTACAAGGCAGTCTTAAAGCAACGATGACTCTTAAAAGTGTTTCTGAAGATAAAGTAGGTAAACTATCCTTAGACGTACCAAAAGGATATGAAGTTAAAACCATGGAAGAATTGAAAGCCATGCAAGGTGGTGGCGAATAAAGGATAAGAAATAACTCATCAGGCTTTTATCATGGCTTTTTTATTAAATTAGCGGCTATGTTTAAAAGCCTGATTTTTTTTGCCCGTTTTTTTGCTTTTTGGCTACTTTTCTTTCTCATAGAACGACTCGCTTTTCTATTCATTTTTCATCAGAAACTTAGAGAAATTCCTTTTGGAGAACGCTTGTTAACACTTTATCACGGGTTAAGATTAGATGTATCGATAACTGCCTATTTATGCGTAATTCCATTACTTGTCTTCCTTTTTTGGTTCTTTACTAAAAAATCGATCATTTCCTGTAAATGGCTCTCGATATACAACAAAATTTTTATCGTAATTTTCAGTTTTTTAGCCATAATTAATTTCAACATCTATCGAGAATGGGGAAGCAAAGTTAATGAGCGTGCTTTTGGTTTTTTAATCAACACTCCAAACGAGGCCTTGGCTTCGAGTGCCTCTTCTCCGCTGTTACTTAGTACACTTGTACTTATTGGATTAATTGTAGCTGCATTCTACCTTCACAACAAACTCATAAAATCAGAATTTAGGTTAAAAAAAGCCCCTATTTGGTTAAAAATAATAATTGCAATCTTACTAATTGGAATTAATTTTATTGGTATTAGAGGTGGCATAGGTGTTGCCCCTAATAACCAAAGTATGGCCTATTTTAGTAAGTACCAAATTCTAAATCACGCAGCGGTTAACACAGAATGGAATTTACTATCCAGCATCTTGGCAGCAAAAAAAACCAACAAAAACCCATATCAGTACGTAAGTGCTAGTCTCGCAGCAAAAAATGTTGCCTACTTGTACCATACCGAAAAAGACACCACACAAACCATTTTAAACACTACAACACCAAATGTGGTTATTTTCATTCTCGAGAGTTTTACAGCAGACCTTACCAAAACATTAGGAAATGAAGATGGGATTACCCCTCATTTTGACAACCTAATTAATGAAGGCTTTTTGTTTAGTAAAATTTACGCAGCAGGGAACCGAACCGATAAAGGCCTAATTGGAACCTTAACTGGGTTTCCAACATTAGGGACTGGGAGCATAGTTAAATGGCCCGAAAAAATGCAGAAAATTCCTGCAATCTCTCAAAATTTGGCAAATAACAATTATCAGACCTCCTTTTTTTACGGAGGCGAATCTGAGTTTGATAACTATAAAGCATTTATTTTAAGCCATGATTATCAAAAATTGATTGATAAAAATAGTTTTGAAAAAAAAGACATGAACTCAAAATGGGGGGCATACGACGATTTGGTTTTTAACAAACAGTTAGAGATGATGAATAAAACCCAACAGCCTTTCTTTTCTACTATTTTATCCTTAACCAACCATGAACCATTCGAATTGCCAACTGCCTATAAATTTGGAAAATCGAATCCTGTTGAGCGTTTTAAAAGCACAGCCTACTATACTGATTCATGTATCAATGCTTATTTAATCAAAGCGAAAAAACAACCTTGGTACAAAAATACCTTGTTCATATTTATAGCAGATCATGGACATATCTATCCTAAAAACAAATACGATGTTTTTATGCCAGAGCGGTATCACATTCCACTTCTATTTTATGGCGATGTTATAAAAGAAGAATTTAAAGGTAAAAAATCTAATAAAATTGGTAGTCAACAAGACCTTGCCGCTACCTTACTTGCTCAACTTAACCTTTCATCAAAAAAGTTTACATGGAGTAAGAATTTACTAAACCCCTATACTAAAGGCTTTGCCTTTTTTAGTTGGGACAATGGATTGGGTTTTATTGATGAAAACCAATGTGTTACATTTGATAATATCGGAAAAACAGTTTTATACCAAACCAACTTTAGTACTAAAACTAATCCTAGTACTAAAACCAATCTCGACTACGGAAAATCTTATTTACAAACTGCATATCAACAATTTATAAATTTATAGCATGAAATTCACTAAAATTCTAATCGCCACTACTCTCATCATCATCTTCATTGGCACCACTAGTTATGCTCAAAGAGGAGGTGTAAACTGGACCAAAGAAGGAAATGCTTATTATCAAAATTCTGGCGGAGAAATTATCTCGGTAACCCTACCTAAAAACGAACGAAAAACAATCATAAGCCAGGCACTACTTACACCTTCAACTGGCGGTGCGCCGCTAACAGTTAGAAGTTTTACCTTAACAGACGATGGTAAAAAAGCGTTAATTTATACAAATACCAAAAAGGTTTGGCGCCAAGACAGTCGTGGCGATTATTGGGTAGCCGATATTACCAACAATACATTAACTAAAATTGGAAAGGATAAACCTTCATCCTCATTAATGTTCGCCAAGTTTTCGCCCGATGGCAGTAAGGTAGCCTATGTTAGTGAGCACAATATTTATGTCGACGATTTAGCAACAAACACCACAAAAGCGTTAACTACCGACGGAACAAGCCGCATGATTAATGGAACATTTGATTGGGTATACGAAGAAGAATTTAATTGTTTAGATGGTTTTAGATGGAGCCCTGATGGGAAAGCAATCGCCTATTGGCAAATAAACGCTACTAAAATCAAAAACTTCTTGATGATGAACAACACAGATTCTATCTATTCATTTACTATTCCAGTAGAATATCCTAAAGTTGGACAAGACCCATCCTCGTGCAAAATAGGGGTCGTTGATCTTGAAACTGCAAAAACAAACTGGCTTGCTGTGCCTGGCGATAATGTACAGCATTACATCCCACGTATGGAATGGATTCCAAACACGAATGAAGTAATTTTACAACAATTAAATCGCGAACAAAACGAAAGCAAAGTATTTGTGGCCAATGCAGCTTCGGGTAGTATAACCGAAATTTATAAAGAAACTGACAAAGCATGGATAGATCCAACTGATGGATGGATTTGGTTAAATGGCAATAAAGAATTTATTTGGGAAAGTGAAAAAGACGGTTGGAGACATTTGTATAGAATTAGCAAAGATGGAAAAAAGCAAACCTTAATTAACAACGGTCCTTATGATATTATTAGTGTTAATTTAATAGATGAGAAGAACAATCTTGTGTATTTTACTGCCTCTCCAACTAATGCTACTCAAAAATATCTTTATAAAACCAAACTAGACGGCAAAGGGAAATTAGAAATGGTTACTCCATCTGTTTTCCCAGGCACACACAACTATTCTATTTCACCAACCGGATTATTTGCAAGTCATAGTTATAACAGCTCGGTTGTTAGCCCTGTAACAGAGTGGATGAATTTTGTAACCTTAAATCCACTAACTATGGAAGGAAGCATTACCAATCAATTGGCAAAGCAACAACCACCAAAAAACAAAGTTGAATTTTTTAAGGTAAAAACCGAAGATGGTGTAGAAATGGACGGTTGGATGAAAAAACCCGACAATTTCGATGCAACTAAAAAATATCCGGTTGTGTTTTTTGTATATGGCGAACCTGCTTCGCAAACAGCTGCTGATGTATTTGGTGCTGGAAGAAATAATTTATATGCAGGCGATATGGCTAAAGACGGTTACATCTATATTTCGATGGATAACCGTGGTGCACCGGTTCCAAAAGGCGCAGCATGGCGTAAAAGTATATACAAGAACATCGGTATTATCAATATCAGAGACCAGGCAATGGCCACTAAGAAATTACTCGAAACCTATTCCTTTATGGATAAAGATCGTATTGCCGTACATGGATGGAGCGGTGGTGGTTCTACAACCCTTAATTTATTGTTTCAATACCCCGAAATATACAAAACAGGTATTGCCGTAGCCGCCGTTACCAATCAATTAACGTATGATAACATTTATCAAGAGCGTTATATGGGCACTCCTTTTCCTAGTACAGAAGCCTATGTAAAAGGTTCACCAATTACTCATGCTAAAAATTTGGTTGGAAATTTGTTGTATATACATGGTACAGGCGATGATAATGTTCATTACCAGAATGCAGAAATGTTGATCAATGAGCTCATCAAAAATAAAAAAGTATTTCAATTGATGAGCTACCCTAATCGTACACATGGAATTTCTGAAGGTGCAGGCACGCGGGAACATTTATCACTTGTTTATACTAAATTTTTGAAAGAAAATTGCCCCCCAGGAGCAAGGTAAAAATTGATTGTAATTAATTTGGGCAAGTTGCGATTGTTTTGTTAATTTTAAAAACTAAACGTCTTTCATTGATTACGCTATTCAATTATAAAACCCCAACAAAATTTTCCGCAGCTTTTAAGGAATTTTATTCTCTTGACAATTTGCGGCAGGTGCGGTTGTTAAGTGCTGTATTTTTCATCTTTTCTTTAGTATTCAGAACTTTATCTTTCATCTATTATGATGATATGGTGAAGATGCCCAATTATGATACGTATTCAATAATCAATTGGTGCCAAATGACCGGCACCTTTTGCTTTTTTATACTTAGCAGCATTACATTAAAATACTATCCAGATAAGCCGTTGCTTATAAAGATTGTTACTATTTTATTTATTGCCCTCTTATTATTAACGTCATTTAGTGCGAGTTATACCGCATCCATGCATAATACCAAAAATACTTTAACGTTGTTTTTGGTTGGTATTGCTACTGTGAGTTTATTTTTTGCTCTCGAATACGTGGAGATTATGATAATATCTATCTGCATCACTTTAATTTTTTGGTTAACTCTTACCTCTGCAAAAATTGGTTTTGACGATAAGGTTATAAATTTCTTTATGGGTGCTGTACTAGGTTTTATCCTCTATTGCTTTTCAAGATATAGTTATTACTTTAAATCACAACATTTTGTACGACTTAAGCAGTTAGAAGAAAAAACTGAACAGATCGAAAAACTTCATACACAACAAGGAGAAATTTTAGGTTTTGTAGCACACGATTTAAGAAATCCTTTAAATAATATTGAAGCGTTAAGTACCTTATTAAACAACGAAAATCCACAAGAAGAATTAAAACTCATCCTTAATTCAACTCAGCAGGCAAAAAACATCATTAACGACTTAATTGAAGCAGTTAAGATGGATAAAAATAAGCTAGATACCGAATCTTTAAACTTAAATTCATTTTTAACCTCAACTGTCGAAAAATGGAGAACAAATAGTAAACGAGATCTTGTTCTGGATGTTGAAGATCCTAAAATTCTGGCCTATGCCAACGCTTCAAAACTAGAACGTGTGCTTGATAATTTAATTAGTAATGCTATTAAATTCTCTTCAGATGATAAAAAAATTAAGATTAGTTTAAGAAAAATTGCTAAACGAATAGAAATCAAAGTTAAAGACGATGGCATTGGCATTCCAAAAGAGCTAATTTCTTATATTTTCCAGCAATTTTCTCAAGCTGGCAGAAATGGTTTACATGGCGAAAAATCGATTGGCTTAGGTTTGCACATTTCAAAAAAAATAATGCAGCAACATGGCGGCGAATTATTAGTAGAAAGTGAGGAGGATAAAGGAACTACTTTTACGGTTTTATTCCCACTCCTAAAATTTTAAAAATCTTCTTCTTTACTCGCATTCGAGAAAAGATTTTGTGCAAAATTCACTAAAAAAAGTTCTTTTTTTGCACGCGTTACTGCTGTATATAGCCACCTTAAAAAATCGAGATCGATCATTTCTTCAGTTAAGTAACCTTGATCTACAAAAACTGCATCCCATTGTCCACCCTGCGCTTTATGGCAGGTTACTGCGTAGGCAAATTTAATTTGCAAGGCATTGTAATAGGGATCTTCCTTTATCGCCAGCATTCGTTCTCTTTTATTTGAAATATGTTCATAATCTTGCACTAATCCATCAAACAGTTGTTTGCTTTGAAGGGACGATAAATTAGGCGTTTCGGCTTGCAAGGTATCCAATATCACTTTGCAGGTAACTGTACCTACTTCAGGGAAATCTAAAAAATCTAGATTAACTTCGGCAAACCTGAAACCATAGCGCTCTTCTTCTCTTCTTACCCGAACTACCCTAGCCATATCACCGTTGGCAATAAAAGAAGTTTCAGGATTATCTGGTAACCAAAAATAATTATTTCGAACTACCATAATCTGATCGCCCCCACTTAACTCTTCATCACGGTACAATAACCGAGAACGAATTTGATTGTTGTAAATATTGGCCGATTTATTAGATCTGCACACCATTAACGAATGTTCAATACCAAACTTACGATATGCATATTCTAATCCCTCAACTAATTTTGCACCACTCATGCTGAATAAATCGGCATATCCTTTTGATTTAAATTGAGGTAGGTTAATGCTGTTTTCATCGTATTGATTAATCAATTTACGTAACATTGTTGCATTTGATAAAATCCCAGATTTTTTCTCTTGTCGTACCACTTCTTTGAGTTCAATAGCTGCTACCTTCAGATTAAAATGCTCTTGAAGGTATTTTTCGTTAAGTGCCGGGCTATCTATGCTTCCAACTGGGGGCAATTGCGCAATGTCTCCCACAAATAATAGACTACAATTTTTATCTTTTCCAATTGTTGAGGGTTCATAAACAAATTGAATAAGATCTTTAAGGAATGATGATCCACTTTGCTGATTCCATTCGTCGGCAATCATCGAGGCTTCATCAACAATAAATAATGTATCCTCTGCTAAATTTGGTGCCAATTGAAATGCCATTTCTAAGGATACAGCCGATCGCTTTCTGTAAATTTTTTTATGTATGGTTAATGCCCTTTTACCAGTATAACTACTGATTACTTTTGCAGCCCTACCTGTTGGCGCTAAAAGCACAGCTTTTAACTTAAAATGCGGTAAAGCTTTTACCAAAGCAGCAACCGATGTGGTTTTACCTGTACCTGCATACCCTCTTAAAATAAAACAGTTGTTATCTTGCTTTTGAGTTAAAAACAGAGCTGCTTTTTCACAAAATAAGAGTTGTTCTTGGGTGGGTGCAAATGGGTAATTTTGTGCAATTAAACTAGCTTTATCCATTTAACAAAGATGCAATGGTAATGTTATAGAAAAAAGAATTATTTTTGTAAAACATGAGCAACCAAAACAGTATCCTTTTAATTGATCCAGCATTTGACCCCACCACTTCTGTAAACTGTAGTTTATTGATAAAAATAGGGATTGATAGTTTTTCGTATGCCATTCTTAATAAAGACACCAATAAAATTAGTGCTGTTTTTAATGAACAGGAATGCATGGATCCAGTAAAAAAATTAAGTGACCGTTTAAAAAGTGATAGCTATTTAAGTTTAACTTATACTGAAGTAAAGCTTGCAATCTATACCGAAAATAACATTTCAATACCTAACGAATTATTTAACAGTAGCGACTTAGCCTTAAATGCTAGTTTTTTTACACAAGCGCATGCTGGAAATTTATATACTACTTCGCATCCAAACTTTGGCTTTAAATCGGTATTTTCCTTTTCAAAAATAACCGAAGAAATCATAAACCAGTTATTAGCAAGCAGCAAGAAATTTGAATCGAATGCTGCACTCTTAAAATTGGCCGAAAACATCGCTGGCAGCTCCATTCTATTAGATTTTACTGCAGGATCTATCCAAGTGCTTTATCAAAAAGATAAGCAAGTTATTTTTCAGCAGTGCTATGAAATAGAAAATGTAGAAGAGTTTAATTACTATCTCTTATTGATGATTGATCAATTAAAAATTAATCTCATCGAAACGCCTGTTTATGTTAGTGGCATTATCCACGAGGGTGATGAGAAATTCAATTGCTTAAGCCAATATTTCGCGGCTATTAAATTTCTTGATTTTGTAGATTTTAATCTCGACCAGCAAGTTTTAGAAGATATGCCTTCTCATTATTACACTTCATTGCTAGCACTAGATCAATGCGAATAATAGGTGGAAAACTAAAAGGCAAGCAATTTAATGCTCCTGCTAAATTGCCAGTGAGGCCAACAACCGATATGGCAAAAGAAGCCCTATTTAATATTCTTTATAATACCTATGATTTTGAAAGCTGTAATGTGCTCGATTTATTTAGTGGTACCGGCAGCATTAGCATCGAGTTTGCCTCGAGAGGGATTAAACATGTAACTGCGGTTGATAAGCATCCAGGATGTGTTCAGTGGCTTAAATCGACTGCCGAAAAATATAATTTGCATGAAATAGATGCTCAAAAGGCCGATACCTTTAAGTTTTTAGAACAGGATACCAACCAATATCAGCTCATTTTTGCCGACCCACCTTACGATTTGCCTAATATTCCGCTCATCCCTCAATTGGTAATGAAAAATGGATTATTAACCGATAATGGGACTTTAATTGTAGAGCATCCTCCCATGTTAAAGCTAAATCAACTTTCAGGTTTTACAGAAATGAGAAAGTACGGAAATTCTTCTTTTAGTTTTTTTGAGAAGGTTGTACTAGTTTAAACTACAAAAAATACAAAGACAGTTAGCTCACTTTTCTCTGTGGTTAATAACTTGCTTTACACTCAACAGGTTTTTTAACACAGAGCGCACAGAGATTTACACAGAGATTTAAAGGAGGCTGCGCATCGTTTTTACCGCAAAGACGCAAAGTGTTTCGCGAAGAATACAAAGTTGGCTTTGATTAAACGATTATTTCCCTTAACCTAAACTCCTAACCATCCAAGCCCATAAACGCCATGCGCCATGCGCTTAGCCAACTATTGCTTCTTAACCTAAGTTCCTTATCTTTGATTATGAAGATTGCTTTATTCCCAGGCTCATTTGACCCGATTACTATTGCTCACGTTGATATTTTAAATAGAGCATTACCCTTATTCGATAAAATAGTGATTGGTATTGGCTTAAATAGTTCAAAACAGAATTTTCTTTCTGCCGATCAGCGCAAAGAAATGGTACGCACAATTTTTGCTGACAATGCTAAGGTTGATGTTCAGATGTATGAAGGTTTAACGGTAGATTTTTGCCGAAAAATAAATGCAAAATACATGGTAAGAGGTATTCGTTCTGCGTCTGATTTTGAATATGAACGTGCAATTGCCCAAATTAATCAAACCATGATGCCCGAAGTAGAGACTATACTTTTATTGAGCAAACCTGAGTATTCGGCCATCAGTTCGACCATTGTTAGAGATATCTTAAGAAACAATGGAAACGTGAGTCCATTTGTTCCAAAAGAAGCATTGGCTTTTCTATAATTTACACTAATTCTCTATTCCTTAATACCTCTAGTATTAAAGGGTAAGTGTTTTTAACTTTATCTTTAATACCAGAATCGGCAACCCATGAAGCTGAGGTAATCCCTTCTTCTTTTTGAGGCGTAAGTTTGGGTTTACCCTTCACCTTCATAGTATACCAGCTTGTACTTTTTAGTACTACTTTTCCATTCAATTCATAAACATGATACGTTTTGCATAGCCGTTTTCCACGTTGCTCTATTTTAACGCCACACTCCTCTTCCACTTCTCTCACTGCTGCAATCTTAACTTTTTCTTCCTTCTCTACCTTCCCTTTTGGCAAATCCCACTTTTTATTTCTAAATATGAATAAATATTCTCCTTTCCCATTCTCTACCAATCCACCAGCTGCTTTTATCAATAAACATTTCTTTTTAATGGTTTTAAATATCATTTTAGGGCTTTCTCCAACCAAAATGTAACTCTTTTTCTCTCCTTTTATAAGGTTTTTGTAAAATGTTGGAAAATCAAAATTCTCTGTATCAAGATGTTGTGCCTTTTCAAATTGTTTAGGAATGTGATCTGCTATAAACAAAGTATTATCGTTGATATAAATTCTGTATTTTTGAGCCATGTATAATAAGAGTGATATTGAATTAAAGGTAGCTGAATTTTTATTACAAATTAAAGCAATTAAATTACAACCTAATAATCCATTTACCTGGGCGTCGGGATGGAAATCTCCAATTTATTGTGATAATCGCATTACATTGTCACACCCGTCAGTTAGAACGTATATTCGTCAGAAATTATCGCAACTAATTCAAGAAGAATATGGTGCAGTTGATGTGATTGCTGGTGTAGCAACAGCAGGTATTCCACAAGGAGCTTTAGTTGCCCAAGAATTGGGATTACCTTTTATTTATGTTCGTTCTAAAGCAAAAGAACATGGCACCGGAAGTTTAATAGAAGGCGAGATTGTAGAAGGTCAACGTGTAGTGGTTATTGAAGATTTAATATCCACAGGAAAAAGCAGCTTACAAGCCGTTGATGCCTTGCGTGCAGCGGGTTTATCAGTAGCAGGTTTAGTTGCTATTTTCACTTATGGTTTTGATCAGGCAGACGAGAATTTTGTAGCTGCAAAATGTAGATATTCAACATTATCAAATTACCAGACTTTAATTAGGTATGCTGCAGAGCATAGTTTTATCGCTCAAAACGATATAGATTTATTAAACAAATGGCGTCAAAATCCTTCCGAATGGGGACAGGATACCAAACAAATAACATCATAAGCATGACCATTATAGAAAGTACAGTCGAAGTAAACTTACCTTTAGAAAAAGTGTATGCATTTCTTTCAGACCTGAACAACCATCAACAATTAATGCCCGAGAACATCTATAATTGGTCATCAACAACAGATGAGGCTAGTTTTACCATCCAAAATATGGCTAAACTTGCTATTAAGATCTCCAATCGCATCGAAAATCAAGAATTAACTGCTATTCCTACAGAAAAGCCACCTTTTGATGTAGAATTAAAGTGGACGGTTAGTGCCAATGAAAACGGTTCAACAACCGCTAAACATATCATCTCTGCAGATTTAAATATGATGATGAAGATGTTGGCTGCTGGTCCTCTTCAAAAACTAGTAGACTTTCAAACACAAAAATTAAAAGAGATTTTAGGATAAGTTGAAGTTGTTTTAATACCTTAGTTAGAAATAACCTGTTTCAGATGATCCTAACTAATTTATTCAAAACCTTATTTTTTCTAGCGTGCCTTTGTTCTTTTTTTGGAGCCTCTGCACAATCTTTGGCTAGTACATCCGCCTTAAAAACAGAATATTTAAGCCATCCAATTGGGTTAGATAATCCAAATCCGCGCTTTACCTGGAAAATGGCAGATACCAGAAACGGAGCTGTGCAAACCGCTTTTCGAATTATGGTGAACACCGATTCAATTGCCTTAACCCAAGGGAAAGCGACACAATGGAATACCGGATGGTTGCAGACAAGCACTACTTTACAAACCTACAGTGGCCAATCACTAAAACCTTTTACTAAGTATTACTGGAGACTAGATATTGCGGATCAATATCGAATTAAGTCTACAAAATTCAAGATTTCAAGCTTTGAAATGGGGATGATGAGTGCCAAAAATTGGCAAAGTGCTTGGATTTCTGACAATGAAAATGTGAAACTAAAACCGGCTCCTTATTTCAGAAAAACGTTCGAAACCAAGAAAAAAATTAAATCGGCGCGAGCATATATCGCTGCTGGCGGATTATATGAGCTTTCTATTAACGGAGAGAAGATCGGCAACCATCGGCTAGATCCCATGTACACTCGTTTTGATCGTAGAACCATGTACGTAACTTATGATGTAACTAAACAGTTAGCGACTGGAAGAAATGCCATTGGAGTTCTATTGGGTAATGGTTGGTACAATCATCAATCAACCGCTGTGTGGAACTTCGAAAAAGCCCCATGGCGTAACCGACCTACATTCTGCCTCGATTTAAAAATTACATATGATGATGGCACTACAGAAACTATAAAATCGGGCAAAGATTGGAAAACGGCTCTTAGTCCGATTATTTTTAATAGCATTTATACTGCCGAACATTACGATGCACGATTAGAACAGGAAGGGTGGAATACAATCAATTTTGATGATACCAAGTGGAAAAACGTGATTTACCGCTCGGCCCCTTCTGATAATATTGTGGCTCAAGCCATGCATCCTGTGCGTAATATTGAAGAAATAACCTCAAAAAGTATAAAGAAATTTAACGATACTACGTATGTATTCGACCTCGGCCGAAACATTTCTGGGGTAAGTAAAATTAAACTTCAAGGCCCTGCAGGAACAATTGTAAGATTGAAACATGTTGAACGGCTATATCCTAACGGAAGGGCCGACATGTCGAACATCGATGTACATTATCGCCCAACGGATGATAAAGACCCCTTTCAAACCGATATTCTGATTTTAAATGGAAAAGGCGAACAAAATTTTATGCCTCATTTTAACTATAAAGGATTTCAATACGTTGAAGTTACCAGTAATCAGCCGTTAACTCTAAAAAAAGAAGATTTAGTAGGCTATTTTATGCATAGCGATGTTCCGGTAGCAGGAAACATCAAAGCATCAGATCCTTTAATCGATAAGATATATTATGCAACCAACAATTCTTATTTATCTAATTTGTTTGGTTATCCAACCGATTGTCCACAGCGTGAAAAAAATGGGTGGACAGGCGATGCCGCAATTGCCATAGAAACAGGACTATATGGATTTGACGGGATTACAATTTACGAGAAATGGCTAGCCGACCATAGGGATGAGCAACAACCGAATGGCGTTTTACCTTCAATTATTCCTACCGATGGCTGGGGATATGAATGGGGAAATGGACCCGATTGGACCAGTACTATTGCCATTATTCCTTGGAATATTTATTTATTTTATGGAGATAAGAAATTGTTGGCCGATTGTTACGATAACATTCGCAGGTACGTAAACCATATCGACGAAAACTATCCAACAGGTTTAACTACTTGGGGTTTGGGCGATTGGGTGCCTGTTAAATCAAAATCTCCTGTCGAATTAACCTCAACTTGTTACTACTATGCCGATGCAGTAATTTTAGCAAAGGCGGCAAAAATACTAGGTAAAACAGACGATTATAAGAAATATTCGGATCTTGCAGCCAAAATAAAAAATGCTTTTAACGCAAAGTATTTAAATAAAACAACCGGAATTTATAATGCTGGATTACAAACTGAATTAAGCGTACCCTTATTTTGGGGTATTGTACCTAACGAATTTAAAGCTAAAGTTGCTGAAAATCTTGCCAAGCGTGTTGAAGCAGATAATTTTCATTTGGACGTGGGATTACTAGGCACTAAAGCAATTTTAAATGCATTAAGTGAAAATGGATATGCGGATATAGCCTATAAAGTTGCTGCTCAAAAAACGTTCCCAAGCTGGGGCTGGTGGATTGCAAATGGGGCCACTACCCTTTACGAGAACTGGCCTATCGATGCAAAATCAGACATTTCGATGAACCATATTATGTTCGGAGAAATCGGAGCCTGGTTATATAAAGCACCGGGTGGCATTAAACCTGATGAGAACCAACCTGGTTTTAAACATATTTTATTAGATCCGAAAGTTGTAGAGGGCTTAGATTATTTCGAAGCTAGCTACGATGGCCCTCATGGACAAATAAAATCGTCTTGGAAAAAAACAGCCGATGGAATTCAATACACCATTACAATCCCTGCAAATTCTACTGCAACATTACCCTTACCGATTGTTAAAAATCAGCGCATTGTAGTTAATGGAAATAGTAGTACTGCAGAGAAAATTAATCTTTCGGCCGGAAATCACGTAATAACGGTGAAAAAGATGTAAAAAATAAGACAAAATTTCAGCATAAATTACTTATTTACAGTCAATTAGTCTGTTAATTATATTTTCTAGCGACAAAATTTCCGATTATTTAAAGCAATCTAGCATGGCACTTGTTTTGATTCTGAAATTGTATGAACTTCAACAATTTTACAATAAAAGCGCAAGAAGCCATACAAAAAGCTTCAGAAATAGCACAGGGCAATCAGCAACAAGCAATTGAAACCGCTCACTTGCTGAAAGGCTTACTTAGTGTTGACGAAAATGTTGTTTCTTATGTATTAAAGAAACTTAACGTAAACCTTACTACTGTTGAGCAAAATTTAACAACAGCAATTGATAAATTACCAAAAGTAACTGGTGGAAATGCGTATTTAGCATCGAACTCGAATGCAGCATTACAAAAAGCGCAATCGTATTTAAAAGAATTTAAAGACGAATTTGTTGCCATTGAGCACGTTTTATTAGGGCTTTTAGCAGTTAACGATTCTACTTCAAAACTTTTAAAAGAACAAGGTGTTAACGAGCAAGACCTTAAAAAAGCAATTAAAGAATTACGTGGAAGCAATCACGTAACCGATCAAAATGCTGAAGCAACGTATCAAGCCTTAAGTAAATATGCCCGAAATTTGAACGAATATGCAGAAAGTGGCAAATTAGACCCTGTAATTGGGCGCGATGAGGAAATTCGTCGCGTTATTCAAATTTTATCTCGAAGAACGAAAAACAATCCTATTTTAATCGGAGAACCAGGCGTTGGTAAAACGGCGATTGCAGAAGGCATTGCTTTTCGAATTATTAAGGGTGATGTACCAGAGAATCTAAAAACAAAAACTGTATTTTCATTAGATATGGGAGCCTTAATTGCTGGGGCAAAATATAAAGGAGAGTTCGAAGAACGCCTAAAAGCAGTGGTTAAAGAAGTTACCCAAAGTGATGGCGATCTCATCTTATTTATCGACGAAATTCACACATTAGTGGGTGCTGGCGGTGGCGAAGGAGCAATGGATGCTGCAAATATCTTAAAACCTGCCCTAGCAAGAGGAGAATTACGTGCCATTGGAGCAACTACACTAGACGAATATCAAAAGTATTTAGAAAAAGATAAAGCATTAGAGCGTCGCTTTCAAAAGGTTATGGTTAATGAGCCTGACACTCAGGATGCCGTTTCTATTTTGCGTGGATTAAAAGAACGCTACGAATCGCATCACAAGGTGATTATTAAAGACGAAGCCATTATTGCCGCCGTAGAACTTTCGCAACGCTATATTTCGGATCGCTTTTTACCCGATAAGGCGATAGATTTAATGGATGAAGCTGCCTCAAAGCTACGTATGGAAATGGACAGTGTTCCAGAAAATGTAGATGCTTTAGACAGAGAGATTATGCGCTTAGAGATAGAGCGTGAAGCCATCAAACGCGAAAAGGATGATAAAAAAGTAAAAGAACTTTCGAAAGAAATAGCCAATTTATCAGCAGAACGCGATCAATTAAAAGCCAAATGGCAAGGTGAAAAGGATTTGGTTGATGGTGTGAATGCGTTATTTGAGCAAATTGAAAACTATAAACTAGAAGCCGATCAAGCCGAGCGTGCTGGAGATTATGGTAGAGTTGCAGAAATTAGATACGGGAAAATTAAAGAAGCACAAGATAAAGTTGAAAAACTAAAAATCGACCTCGAAAGTCAACAAAGTGATAGCAGGATGCTCAAAGAAGAGGTTACCGCCGATGATATTGCAGGGGTTGTTGCACGGTGGACAGGCATTCCGGTTACAAAGCTAATTGCAAGTGAACGTGAAAAACTATTGCATTTAGAAGATGAGCTCCATAAGCGTGTTGCTGGGCAAGATGAAGCAATAGAAGCTATTTCAGATGCTATCCGTCGCTCGAGAGCAGGATTACAAGATAAACGCAAGCCAATAGGCTCCTTTATTTTCTTAGGTACTACTGGTGTTGGTAAAACCGAATTAGCAAAAGCATTAGCTGAGTTCCTTTTTAATGATGAAAATGCCATGACCAGAATAGACATGAGCGAATACCAAGAGCGACATGCCGTTTCGAGATTAATTGGTGCGCCTCCAGGATATGTTGGTTACGATGAAGGCGGACAATTAACAGAAGCCGTTAGGCGTAAACCGTATTCAGTTGTGCTGCTAGATGAAATCGAAAAAGCACATCCTGATGTGTTTAATATCTTATTACAAGTATTAGACGATGGCCGTTTAACCGATAATAAAGGCAGGGTGGTTAATTTTAAGAATACGATTATCATCATGACTTCGAACATTGGTTCGCATTTAATACAAGATAACTTTAAGGTTTTGGATGATGAAAATAGAGATGAGGTAATTGCTAAAACTAAAAATGAGTTGTTTGAGTTGTTAAAACAAACCATTCGCCCAGAGTTTTTAAACCGGATCGATGAGCTGATTATGTTTACACCGCTTAACCGAAATGAAATTAGAAATATAGTTGATCTGCAATTTAAACATGTTCAAGATACCCTTGCCGAAATGGGCATTACTATGGATGCAAGTGTAGAAGCATTAGATTGGTTGGCAGAACTGGGTTACGACCCTCAATTTGGTGCAAGGCCACTAAAACGTGTAATTCAAAAAAGGATTTTAAATGAATTATCGAAATCGATATTAGCCGGAAAGGTTGATAAAGAAAGTAAAATAAAATTAGATATGTTCGATCATCAGTTCGTTTTTTTGAATGAGAATAAATAGAAAGTAGTTTGTGTGTTTTTTGTGTTTAATTATTTTTTCATAATTAAACTAAAAGAATAGTTTTTTCCGTTTTTTATTTTTAACATTGAATTACACATAAAAAACACACAAATGAAATCTAAACTATTAATTATGGCCGCACTATGCGCCATCGCGTTTACAGCAAATGCACAAACAAAGGGAACGAATGCATTAAGCTTTGGGCTAGGCTTTGGCAAGCAAGAAAGCACGCATAGTAATGCAAATGGCATTAACTCTGAAAACAAAAATAAAAATAGCTCTGTAAGTTTAGGCTATGGCACTTTTTTTAAGGAAAATGAAAAAATCGCAATAGATATAAGCTATGGGTCAAGTTCATCAGGTTCATCTGATGGCTATGAAAATAGTTTTAAAAATTATGGTGCAGGTTTAAGCTATCAAAAATATTATCCACTTGTAAAAAAATTATATGCACATGCGGGTGGCAGGTTGAGCTATGGTTTTGGCAAACAGGAAAATGATTTAAACGATGATTTTCGCTATACTACAAATGAGTATACGGTAGGTGCATTTGGTGGAGTTAGTTTATTTTTATCTAAACGATTTGCTTTAGAAACAAATATATTATCAGCAAACATGGGCTACTTTAAATCAAAAAAAACCACCGATGGAAATCAAAATTTTAAACAGGAAACCGAAAGTACTTCCTTTGGAATAAGCAGTGGAGGCACTTTTAATAACCTTGGATTTAAAATCTATCTTTTATTTTAAACACAAAAGCCCTTCAAAAAAATTTGAAGGGCTTTTTTATGTCAACTAAGTTTTTAATTAAAAAAATGTATCTTAGTTTACACACAAATCTTACATTATGTCTAAACTCTCTTATTATTGTATCCTATTCCTATTTTTTTGCGCGCCAGTCTTGGCTCAAGAGAAAGTAAATAAAGCAAAAATAATTGCGCAATACGATAGTATAAGTAAGGTATATCCAAAAGAAAAACTCTACCTACATCTCGATAAATCGGTATATGCGCCCTCAGACACCCTTTGGTTTAAAGCATATCTTATCGAACCTGGCCTAAATACCTATTCTACTTTAAGCGGCTTGATCTATGTAGACATGGTGAGTGCGAATGGAACGGTAGTTCAAACCCTTAGTTTACCCACACAACTTGGAATTTCGTGGGGGAGTTTGGTCTTAAATCCGAAAGTGTATGAAGGAGGAACGTACACGCTTAGAGGCTATACCAATTGGATGCAGAATTTTGGAGAAGTCTTTTTTTTTAAGAAGCAAATTAAGATCTTATCTATTCCCAACGAGTTATCTAATGCTAAAAGCAGTTCAGCATCTGCTATTTCAATAAATAAAACAACTAATCCCACTACCAAAAAAACACAAGATCCCTCCATTCAGTTTTTACCAGAAGGTGGAAGTTGGGTCATTGGACGATTACAAAAAATAGCTTTTAAAGCCATTGCACCAAATGGAAAAGGAATAGCGATAGAAGGAGAAATCAAAGATTCAAAGCTGAATCAGATCGCTACTTTTAAATCAAATGCCAAAGGGATGGGGTATTTTACTGCCATCGCCGAATCCGAAGAAATCTATACTGCTTTTATTAAAGCTGGCAAGAATAATTATAACCAGCAATTGCCAAAAACTAAAACTACAGGAACAACCTTAATTGTAAAAAATGATTACACGTTAGATTCTTTAGTGATTACCGTTTTGTCTGACCTCACAAATGAACCCTTAACGATGATTGGACAATCGAAAGGCTTGGTCTCTTTTTCGGCAAACTTCCCTGCCGATACCAAACGTAGAACGATAAAAATTGCTAAACGTCTATTCCCTACCGGAGTTTCGCAAATCGTGCTACAAAGCGGAAATCAGGTGCTTAACGAACGAAATTTCTTTATCCATCATCAAGATCAATTACAGGTAAATTTAAAGGCTAGCTCCACAATCTATGGGAATAGAGATAGTATTCCTATCCAAATCACTGTAAACGATTTCAATAAGAAACCTGTTGGGGGAACCTTTTCTATCGCAATAACCGACAATAATCAGGTAATGAAAGACGAAGAGCATGATGATAATATCTTAAGTTATTTCTTATTAAGCTCTGATCTTAAAGGCGAAATAGAAGACCCAGCATCCTACTTTAACGGCTTTAATGCACAAAAGCACGATGATCTAGATGCCCTTTGCCTAACCCAAGGTTGGGTAAGTTACGAGACAGACCTCAGCAAAAAACCAAAATATCGCCTTGAAAAAGAGTATACCATAAGTGGGCGGATAACCAACTTAACAAACAAACCTGTATTGAATGCGAAAGTGAATATTTTAGGGCGAAACAAAGGTATGATGTTCGGCAATACCACCACCAACGAGAACGGAGAATTTGTATTTAAAGATTTACCTCCCATGGATAGTGCCGTTTTCGTACTCAAAGCATTAACTGCCAAAGGTAAGCTTGGCACGCTTGGGTTTGAGGTGAACGAATTTAGGCAATTGCCGATAAAAACAATTGCGGTTGCAAAAACAACAAGTGAAGAGCTTTTAGATAGCATTGACCTTAGCTTTATTGCCATTAAACAGCAAGAATATAAGGCAAATCGTTCGAGTGGAATAGCACTAAACGAAGTTGTTATTGTTGGGAAAAAATTGATTAAGGGGTCTAAGAATTTAAATGGTCCGGGAGAATATGATCAAATCATTACCCGAGAAGATTTAGAGAAAACAAAGTCGAAAACCTTAATGGAGCTTCTTCAAGAGCAATTTAAGACTTTCCATGGTGTACCCGGAAAAGGCTTTTTTATTAATCTTGCTCCATTAAGGTTAATAATCGACGGATTTGATGCAGACTCTGCAGGTATTTATGAAAACGCCTACAATTCTCTTAAATTTTATTTAGATTATTATACTGTTGCTGATATAGAAGGAATCGAAATTATGCGCTTTGAAGGTAATACATCCCTTTATCAATCAATTTATCGCGGTCGTGGAATTTTTCTCGAAATTACAACCAAATCTGGTGAGGGGCCATTTTTAAGGAAGGCCTTTAATACCTATCTTCTTAAACCCATGAATTATGGAGACACCAAAGTATTTTATAGCCCAAAATATACATCAGCCAACAAAGCAGACAAAAAACCCGACTTCAGATCTACCATTTATTGGGTGCCCAATGTGGTAACAAATACCAAAGGTGAAGCCAATATCTCGTTTTATAGTGCCGATAAAAAAGGAACTTACACCGTTTGGATAGAGGGCTCAGATATGCAGGGAAAATTTGGAATGAAAACCATGAAATTGGAAATAAAATAAATTAACTGATGCGTTATATTTTTGTGTTACTTTTCGTTTATAATTTTTCAGCATCTGCACAACAGATAGATCCAAGGCAGAAAACAATTGCGCTTTACGATAGTATTTTAACTACCGTACCAAGAGAAAAAATATACCTACATTTTGATAAATCAACCTACTTAAGTACAGATACGATTTGGTTTAAAGCCTATCTGATAAACGCCAGTTTAAATACACCTTCAACACTAAGTGGACTAATTTATACCGAACTAATTAATGAAGATGGAGAGGTGATACAACGTTTAAGTCTGCCTACTGCATTTGGCTTAACTTGGGGAAGTTTCGCTATAAACCCTAATAACTATAAACCCGGAAAATATACATTCAGAGCCTATACCAATTGGATGCAAAATTTTGGCAGTGAATGTTTTTTCAGCAAAGACATAAAAATAATTCCACTAGGTAACTCAGCCCCAACCACAATAAATAATAAAAATTCGGCAACAGCTAAAACGGCCAAACCAGATTCTTCAATAAAAGAAAAACTCCGAGACCTTGATATTCAATTTTTACCAGAAGGAGGAAGTTGGTTGGCCAATAGACGACAAAAAATGGCTTTTAAAGCATTAAATAGCAATGGAAAAGGCATACCAGTTACAGGAGAAATCGTTGATTCGAAACAAAATAGAATCGTTTCCTTTTCTTCAAACAACAAAGGGATGGGTGTTTTTAATCTACACCCACAACAAGATGAAGCCTACTCCGCACTTATAAACTATAATGGAATAACGAAAACCATTCAACTTCCCAGAACAAAAAATGAAGGAATAGCCCTTAAAGTGGAAAATGAGTATGGTTCAGATTCTATAACTGTAACCGCTTTTTCTACACTTGCAAATCAAGAAGTTACTGTTGTTGGGCAAGCAAGAGGCATAATATGCTTTGTAGCAAGTGTAAAGTTTAACGGTGTAAATGTCAAAGTATTTAAAATTGCCAAACGTATTTTCCCTACAGGCGTTTGTCAAGTTATAATGTTTGATGAGAAAAAGAAAATCATTAATGAACGTAACTTTTTCATCAACCATCATGATCAATTAAAATTAAGTATAAGTTCAACCAGCTTATCCTATAAACTAAGGGATAGCATTCCTCTTCAAATCAACGTTGTTGATGCAGCAGGAAAATCGAGCATTAGCTCCTTTTCAATTGCGATAACTGATAACCAACAAGTGGCAAAAGATTCGGTAAATGACGAAACCATCTTATCTTACTTTTTAATGAACTCCGATTTGAAAGGTGAAATAGAGAATCCAGGTTATTATTTTTATCAACCAAGCGAGCAAAAACACCTCGATTTAGAAGCTTTAATGCTTACACAAGGCTGGGTAAGTTACGATTGGGACTTGACCAAAAAACCGCTGTTTATCACAGAGAAAGAATATGTCATTAGCGGAAAAGTGAGTAATATTATGAATAAACCACTTGCAAAAGCAAAAATCATTTTAATGGGTACAAATAAAGGCTTCATGCTTATGGATACCGTTACCAACGATAGAGGAGAATTTGTTTTTAACAAATTGCCTATGTTAGATAGTGCTTCCTTTATAATCCAAGCTAAAAACGAGAAAGGGAGAACTGGCACTGCGGGCATTGTATTGAATGAATTTAATGCTCCAGCGCCCCCTATCACATCGTTAAAAAATCCAGTATCTGAAAAAGAACTAGGAGATAGCATTTCTAAAAATTTAATCGCCACTAAAAGTGAAGAATATAAATTAACACGTAGAGAGGGACTACTTTTAAATGAAGTAACCATAGTTGGCAAAAGAACCATAAAAGGATCAAAGAACTTAAATGGTGCTGGTGAAGCTGATCAGATTATAACTGATGAAGAGTTGGCTCGAGTTTCAAAAAAGACACTTTATGATGTGTTAAGCGAAAAAGTAAAAGGATTTAGAACAGGGTATCCCAAAAAGAGTACAAATAGAATATTCTTTATCCACTTTAATGTGCTAAAATTAATAATAGATGGAATAGAGGTAGATTTCTTTTATTCGGCCGATGGTGCCCCCGATAGTTATTATCATTATATAAAATCGTATCTCGACTATTATCAAGCAGAAGATATTAAGGGGATTGAGGTAATGCAAAACCGACGATTTAGTTCGAGTTACAAAAGTGAATTTATGGATCCAAGAGACGAAACTGAGTATTCCTTCTTAGAGATAACCACCAAAACAGGACAAGGGCCATTTTTAAAGAAATCGGCCAATATGTACCTATTAAAACCTATAAACTATGGCGACAATAAAGTTTTTTATAGTCCAAAATATACTGTAGCGAATAAAAGTGATAAAAAACCAGATTTTCGCTCAACCATTTATTGGCATCCCAATCTTTTAACCAATGAAAAAGGAGAAGGGAATATTTCTTTTTTTGCAGCCGATAAACCCGGAGATTATACCGTTTGGATAGAGGGGATGGACTTGCAAGGGAATTTTGGGTTTAAAACTTTGAAACTGATTATAAAATAAAACTAATATTACTTTTTACTCTTTTCTCTAATCGCTTTAAATTCCGACCCTTCTTTCCATCCCGGAAAAGTGGTTTCATTACTTAAGCGGTAACCTACATCAAATAATAATCTTAAATCTTCAACCATGCCCGAAAAATCCCATTTAGCTGGTTCAAAATTATCAGCCGGTGCGTGATATCGATTTTTGGTATACTCCTCTTTTTGTGCTTTACCAAATGCCAGTCCTTTAGTAAAATGATCATCACCGGTTTCGGTATACAATGCCGGAATACCCACTTTAGCGAAGTTAAAATGATCTGATCTGAAATAAAATCCAGCAGATGGGTTCGAATCTTTTACCACTACCCTACCTTGCTTTTTTGCGGCTGTTTCTAAGTAATCTTCCAATTCAGATTGCCCGTAGCCTACTGCAATAATATCTTTGGTTTTTCCGAAGGTCTGCATGGCGTCGATATTAATGTCGGCCACAGTTTTTTCTACAGGTACCAATGGATTTGTAGCGTAATATTCAGACCCTAACAAGCCTTGCTCTTCGGCTGTAACGGCTAGAAACATAATCGAGCGCTCAGGTTGTTGTTTTGCTTTTTTAAATGCATCGGCCAAAGCCAATAACGCCGCGGTACCAGTAGCATTATCAACCGCGCCATTATAAACTGAATCGCCATTTATAGCTTCTCCCTTACCTAAATGATCCCAATGGGCCGAATAAATAATGTATTCGTCTGCCCTTTTCGATCCAGGTAAAACGGCAACTACATTTTTAGACTTCGATCGTTGAATGGCATTATTAATGGCTACAGATACATTTAAGCCTAAATCTACCGGTTTAAAGCCATTTTTACCTGCTTGTTTCATTAAATCTTCAGATTTACCAGCCATTTTAAACATCGCTTTTGCCACATCTTGGGTAATCCAACCTTCCATTAATGCTCTCGATTTATTGTCATCAGCCGCTGCTAAATACAGTTTAGATTTCGACCATCCGCTACGAACGACTGCCCAAGGGTAACTTGCCGCTTTATCTTCATGAATAATAATCACTCCTGTGGCGCCCTGACGGGCTGCTTCCTCAAATTTGTAAGTCCAACGCCCATAATAGGTCATTGTTTTTCCTTTAAATAAAGTAGAATCTAAAAAACCTGGGTCATTTACCATTACCACTACAGTTTTACCTTTTACGTTTAAGCCTTCGTAATCGTTCCATTTATACTCTGGAGCAACAATACCGTAGCCTGCAAATACGAGTGGTGAATTATCTACCTTAACCTGTGTTACTAAATGGCGACTCGCCGCTACAAAATTGTCTAAGAACTTTAAGCTTGTCCCAACGCTACCATTAGCCGGCTTTATCGTTAAATTTGTTGGGGTCGATTTCACATCAACCAAAGGTACTTCTTGAAAATAACTACTCCCATTACCTGGTTTTAAACCTAGTTTCTCGAACTCGGCTTTAAGGTAGTTCACCGTTTTAGTTTCGCCTTGGGTAAAAGGTTTTCTACCCTCAAAATCATCAGATGCCAGTACGGCAATGTGTTTTGAAAGTGTAGTATCATTTATAGCTTTTAAGGCTACCGAATCGGCCTGTACATTATCATTTATGTTCGACTGGCAAGCAGATAGCAATAGCGCTAGTGCAATAAATGGAATAAGTTGTGGTTTCATAATCTAATTACGCTTAATGAGTTAAAGCTAGCAAAATTCTTTTATTTCTTAGCCGTATGTATATTTGGTAAAAAGCCTGTAAGCAATCCTATTAATGGTAAAAATGCGCAAACATTAAATACATAGATAATACTTGTCGAATCGGCTAATCTACCTAGCAATGCCGATCCAATTCCTCCCATACCAAATGCAAAGCCAAAAAACAAACCTGCTACCAAGCCTACTTTACCTGGAATCAGCTCCTGTGCATACACTAAAATAGCCGAGAATGCAGAAGCTAAAATCATTCCAATGGGAACAATTAAAACACCTGTCCAAAATAAATTGGCATGAGGCAATAACAGTGCAAATGGTGCTGTACCTAAGATAGACGCCCAAATTACATATTTACGGCCTATTTTATCACCAACTGGTCCACCAACTAGTGTACCCGCAGCTACAGAGAATAAAAATACAAATAGATAAATCTGAGAGGTTTGTACCGAAACGTCAAATTTTTGAATCATGTAGAAGGTGAAATAGCTGCTTAAGCTTGCCATATAAAAATACTTAGAGAAAATAAGTATCAACAAAATTAGAACTGCCGTAATCACTTTCTTTTTAGGAAGGTGATTAACGATAGCTTGTGATTGTGTTTTGGCTCTCTCTCTTAATCTAATTAAATAGCCTTTGTACCAATTGCCTACATAAGTTAAAACCAATATGGCGAGCAAGGCGATTAACGAAAACCAAATTACGCTAACTTGTCCATGAGGTACAATAATCCAGGCTGCTAATAGTGGCCCTAAAGAACTTCCAGCGTTCCCTCCCAATTGAAAAACCGATTGTGCTAGACCTCGTTTCCCACCCGATGCAGCATGTGCCATACGTGAGGCTTCTGGATGGAAAATAGATGACCCTGTCCCGATTAAAGCAACAGCTAATAAAATAGCATAAAAATTAGACGATTGCGAAAGTGTAATCAAACCAATTAAGGTAAAACCCATTCCTGTAGCGAGCGAATATGGCTGTGGCTTTTTATCGGTATATAAACCTACAAATGGCTGAAATAACGATGCTGCCATTTGAAAAGTTAACGTAATTAATCCAATTTGGGAAAAGCTTAGATGATAGCTATTTTTAATGATAGGATAAATAGCTGGTATGAGCGACTGTATCGTATCATTTAATAAGTGGGAAAAACTAAGTGCGAAAAGAATCGGAAAAACAGTTTTAGAAGAAGAGGTATTCATAATCACGAGGTAAGGGCACAAACATAAAATTTAAAAATTGGTCAACAAAAAAGGCTCCAATTTTTGGAGCCTTTTTATAAAATTACTATTGCTTTCTTTCTATTTCCCGATCCATTTCGGTAATGTTTACATTCACCGATTGAGAAAAATCGCCCAATAAATAATTGTTAAAATAATCGGCCAAACGCCAGAACATATATTCTGTCATGTCGCCAAAACCATGGCGTTGACCAGGAACAACCATATAATCGAACCTTTTTCCTGCTTTAATAAGCGCATTTGCCACTCTAACCGAGTTTGCTGGATGCACATTGTTATCAATATCGCCATGCATCAATAATAAATGTCCCTTTAAGTTTTTCGCTAGATCAGGATTTTTATCAATCGAATATTTAAATGTGGTATCGCCTTTGGCGGATACAATTTCGGTAACTCCATGATGCTTCTCGCTCCACCAACGATTGTAAATGCTATTATCGTGGTTACCCGCAGCCGAAACCGCTACTTTAAAGAAATCTGGATAAACCAATAATGCAGCAGTCGACATAAATCCGCCTCCCGAATGTCCTGTAATTCCGACTTTAGTTTGATCAATAAACGAATATCGATCTGCCAATTGCTCTATGGCCGCTTTTTTATCTGCCAAACCATAATCTCTTAAATTGCCATAACCATACGTGTGATACCATTTAGAGCGAGCTGGGTGCCCCCCTCTATTTCCAACCGTGATTACAATATAACCTAATTGTGCTAAGCGATCCATTCTATCCATGCTTCTACCAAATGCTTTATTCACCGCTTCAGTTTGTGGACCTGGATATACGTATTCAATAATCGGGTATTTTTTATTCGGATTAAAATCGAACGGCTTATACATTACACCATAAATATCGGTAACGCCATCGTCGGCCTTTACTTTAAACGGTTCAGGAAATTTATAGCCTGTTGCCATTAACAATGATAAATCGGCCGTTTCTAAATCCATTACCACATTACCTAAATTGTCTTTTAAAACAGCTTTAGGCACTGAATTAACTCTCGAGAAATTATTAACAAAGAATTTTGCTTCGTCGTTCATATTTGCAGCGTGATCAAAATCGCCAGCATTTAATAATTTCATTCCCGATCCATCAAAATTGATGCGGTATAAATGCATATAATAAGGATCTTCCTTTGCTTCACGGCCATTCGCAGTAAAGTAAAGTACACGATTTTTCTCATCAATATTTACGATGTTTTCGCAATGGAAAGAACCTTTAGTAATTTGGTTCTTTAATTTTCCTTTCTCATCAAACAAATAAAAATGACCCCACCCATCGCGCTCGCTCCAATGAATAATTTCGTTGCCGCCATTTACTAAACCTGGGCGTTGTACTTCTACATATGTGTTAAAACGCTCGTCGATTAACATCGTTACCGCTCCAGTATTGATATCGATAGTACAAATATCAATTCGCTTTAAATCGCGGCTAGTTCGAGAGAAATAGAACTTTTGGTTATCGCCCAACCAAATCGACGGACGAAATTCATTGTCTCTATCTTTATTTAATTGTGCTTTGCCCCAAGTAGAAATGGCCTGATCTTTAAAGGCAGTAGTGTTGATCGTTTTATAGGTTTTTGCTGCAAAATTGAACAATACAAATTCGTCTACTGGTGCCTCTTTTTCGCCTGGCATTTGGTATTTATAGGTTTCTAAGGTTGGCCTGCCAGCACTCACACTATTAATTACCCATAAATCTTTAACTTTTCTAGAGTCGGTACGATCAAGTATAAAATATTTCGAATCGGGCGACCATAATACGAAAGCTCCTCTTCTCTTTTTATTGTTTTTGATATTATCTTCGTTATTTTCTCCATCACCATTACTACCGTACGAATAAAATTTCACACCATCTTTAGTTAATTGATGTTCAACTATAGTACTATCTTCTTCATTTTTAACGGCTTTTTGATAATTTACTTTATCCATCCAGTATAAATTGTAATTTTTAGAGAAGATAATGGCCGACGAATCTGGTGCTACAGAACCCCAGTTGGGTTTTGCTTTTGGCTTCGAGAAATTTTTGATTTCTGTTAATTTGCCAGAGGCCATTTCATAGTTAAATGAAAAGATCTTTTTCTGCATCGAATCGGCAGCTTTTTTATCTTTTCTATCTTTTTTTAACTCATCAATGGTACTTTTTATTTCGAAATTGATGCTTTTTTCGTCTTTCGCAAACTTCAGATTTTCAATTGGCAAATGCTGTGCATCAAAAGGATCACGAACAATTAAAGTAATTTCTGAAGCCAATTTTTCGGGATCAAATAACACATTTTTTGTTTTTAGAACTGGATCAACAATATGCCATTGTTTACCATTTGGTGTTTCGTATAGATACCAAAAACGGTTGCTTAATTTTAACCAATGTGGATCAACAGCGGTTGAGTAGATTATTTTTCTCAGCTTACTTGGCGAAAACCGCGCAGCGGCCTGATAGTTGGCCTTTTCAGCTTGTGCAGTGGTTTCTGTAAGAGAAATCGTTTTAGTTTGGGCAAAAATTTGGTTACCTAACAATGAAACGAGAGCGATTAAAAAGTAAAGTTTCTTCATTAATGAATAGTTTTAGAAATAAGCCCCTAATTTATTTAAAATGTAGTTCCAAAGGTCAATTTATTTGTAATAATGAAGTTATAATTTTGAGTTACTAACAATTGGGACAATTAAACAAGATTTTTATAGTTTTGTGCCAAACATTAACCTATGAACAAGATTTTCTTATCGTATATAGCAGCAGGGCTGATTTTAATTGCAGGATGCCAATCGAAATCAGATAAAAACACCAATTCTAGCACTGCAGACAGTACTACACAATCAAAAACAGACGAAACAGTTTCACCAACAACTGTAGATACTGATAAAATTAAAGTAGCACAGGCAAAAACTATTTTAGAACGAAAACAAGTTCCTATTTTGTGTTATCATCAGGTTCGCAACTGGAAAGAAAGAGATGGTAAAGTTGGAAAAGATTATATCGTAGAAGTTCAAAATTTTAAAGATCAAATTAAAATGTTGGCCGATAGTGGTTATCATACCATTTTACCCGATCAACTCTATGCGTATTTAAATACAGGTGCAGCCTTACCTTCGAAGCCTATTATGCTTACATTCGACGATACCGACCTAGATCAGTTCACTACGGTTAATCCAATTTTGAAAAAGCATGGCTATAAAGCGGTTTATTTCATCATGACAGTTTCAATCGGTAAAAAAGGGAAATTTGTTGATTACATGAGCTCTGAGCAAATTAAACAACTATCTGACGAAGGAAATGTGATAGGAAGTCATACATATGATCATAAAAACTTTAAAAAATATACCGGTAAGGATTGGGAGGAGCAATTAGATAAACCAACTAAAAGGCTAGAAGAAATCACTGGTAAAAAAATTGAAAATTTCGCTTATCCTTTCGGATTATGGAATGCAGAGGGGATTCCGCAACTGAAGAAAAGAGGTTTTAAAATGGCTTATCAATTATCCATCAAACGTGATGAAAAAGATCCATTATTTACCATCAGGAGAATAATTGCAAGTGGATATTGGAGCCCTAAAACGTTAAGCAATAGCATTAAGAATAGTTTTTAAGTTACGCAACTTCCTTAATCGAATATTTTTTCCCGTTAAAGTCAAATTTATCTCCAGCGTTTTTACCTAGTAGGAGCTTCCCTATGGGTGAAACTGCTGAAATAGCGAAAAATATTTTATCGTTTAAGTGCAATTGACCCGCACTTATGCTCAAATAAAAGCTTCCCTGATCGGTAATAACAAGACTACCGTTACGAGCCGAATCAGAAAAAGGGATATCTTTTATTGAACTCAATACCCTTTGATTTTCTTCGGCATCTATCAATAAACGCTTATTCCTATCTATATCTTGCTGCATCATTTCGCGACTGGTTTCGTATTTATCGCCAGCACTGCTCTTGGTATCGTCGTTGCTTGCTTCTCGAGCCTGTTGCAATGCGATTTCTGCCGTTTGAATACGTTCCTCAATAAATTTTAAACAAAGTTGATATAATGATGCTTTCAATTCATGCATATAGAACAATTTAGATGGTATAACCTAATATACGTTTTTTTTGGATTATTTTTCAATCCATTTAATTTTATCAGTAATTGGCGTTCTATTTGCCTCTCGTATTTCCTCATTATGATAGCCCATATAGAAGAGTCCGAAACATTTTTCATTTTCATTCAGGCCTAAAAAATCATCTAAGTCGTCGATTAAAGGTGGCGAACTCCAATAGCCTCCCACATTTAATGATTCGGCAGTTAAAGCAATGTTTTGAACCGAACAGGCCACAGCAGCAATTTCTTCCCAGTTGGGCACTTTATCTGGATGAAATTGAATATTAATCGCTAAAATGCAATCTGCTTGTGCAGTTTTCTGGGTAAAACTATCGTGTTTTTTTTGTAAGAAATTACTTGCTCCGGCTTTCTCTTTGTACAATTGGGCCAATGTTGTGCCCAACCTTGTTTTGGCCTCTTTTCTAATGACTACAAAGCGCCAAGGTTGAGTTAATTTATGGGTAGGTGCATAATTGGCACTTTCTAAAATTTGCTCAATTACAGTAATTGGGATTTCTTTTTGAATATAACTGGCAGGAAAAATACTTCTTCTATTTTTGATAAGTTGCGAAAGAGTTTCGAAATTGTTATTCATGGTTCAAAAATAAACTTTACAATGTGATTTCGATTAGCCAACCTGATTTATTGCGCAATTGTTGCAATCCACAAAATGAATCAGTGAGCCAATGAACTATTACTTCAATTGTTTCCTAATCTGCTTTACTTTTGCATAAAAGGCAATGCTTTCTTTGTCTACCAAGAAGTTCATGGTTTCGATAAGCTCGTTCTTAATCCAACTGTGCTTAGTACTAAAGTTTGCCAGAATATTTAAACAGTGTGATTTAATAGCTACTGGAACCTTATCGTCTATTAGCCATTTAAACACCGTTTCAACTAGCTCATCGGTTTCGTACAGACTAATAGTCGCCCTAATGGTTAAGGGTGCCTTTTTAGCCGTCATTAATGCCAAAATTTTACCAAAATGCCTCCGTGAAGAAAGATTGCTTTGTTGAGAAAATTTAGTTAAAAAGTAAGTCGCATGAGGTATAAATTTCTCGATATGGCTAATGTATAGATTTTCCAAAATCCAAGAAGCCCTAAAACCGATTTTCTCCTCTTCATGAAAAGTTAAATCGATCAAGTTCTCTATTGAAAAATCACTTTCAGCGATAGTTTTAGCCAATTCATCGACCGTTTTCTTTGATAAGGTTGATTTAATGATAGTTAAAAGTAAATCGGATTGCATCATACAAAAGTAGCAATTGAGCGATAAAATCACTACCTTTGCATTTTATTTCTATTCCGCATGATTTCAGTTTCAAACCTTTCCCTTCGCTACGGCAAACGTACTCTATTTGAAGATGTTAACCTTAAATTTAACCAAGGCAATTGCTATGGCGTAATTGGGGCTAATGGCGCAGGTAAATCTACTTTTCTAAAAATTTTAAGCGGTGAAGTGAACCAAACCAGTGGTTCAGTAGCTTTTACTCCTGGTGAGCGAATGGCCGTTTTAAAACAAAATCACTATGAATTTGATGAGTTTTCGGTAATTGAAACCGTAATGATTGGTCATAAAGAACTGTATGACATCATGAAAGAAAAAGATGCCATTTACTTAAAGGAAGATTTTTCAGATAAAGACGGCGAGCGTGCAGGTGAGTTAGAAAATCTTTTCGCAGAAAAAGATGGTTGGAATATGGAAAGCAATGCTGCTACCCTACTCAGCAACTTGGGCATTAAGGAAGAGCATCATTACAAGCAACTAAAAGAATTAGACGGTAATCAAAAAGTACGTGTATTATTGGCACAGGCTTTATTCGGTAACCCTGATATCCTATTATTAGATGAGCCTACAAACGATTTAGATATTGATACCATTGCGTGGTTAGAGAATTTTCTAGCCGATTATGAAGCAATTGTATTGGTAGTAAGTCACGACAGGCACTTTTTAGATGCCGTTTGTACGCACATTGTGGATATCGACTTTAGTAAAATGAGCATTTATACCGGTAATTATACCTTCTGGTACGAATCAAGTCAACTAGCTTTAAAACAACGTAGCGATCAGAATAAAAAACTAGAAGAAAAAGTAAAAGAATTACAAGAATTTATTCAGCGTTTTAGTGCCAATGCCTCGAAATCAAAACAGGCAACCTCACGTAAAAAAGCATTAGATAAAATCGATATCTCTGAAATTAAAGCATCGAGCAGAAAATACCCAGCTATTTTATTCAATAATCTTGGTCGCGAAGCAGGCGATCAAATCTTACAAGTTGAGGGGCTAACCAAAAGTGCAAATGGGGAAGTGTTGTTTAGCAATGTAAACTTTATGATCAATAAGGGTGACAAAGTGGCCATTTTATCTCAAAACAGCTTAGCTACTACTGCTTTTTATAATGTATTATCGGGAAGGGACAAACAAGATAAAGGAGAATTTAAGTTTGGAGTTACCATTAGCACTGCTGATATACCGAACGATAATTCAGACTATTTTGAAGGAAAAGATGAAAATTTGGTAGACTGGTTGCGCGAATACTCTGGCACAGAAGCAGACGAGCAATTTGTAAGAAGCTTTTTAGGCAGAATGCTTTTCTCGGGTGAAGAAGTCCTTAAAAATGTAAAAGTTCTTTCAGGAGGCGAAAAAATGCGTTGTATGTTCTCGAGAATGATGCTCCAATTGGCTAATTTTTTAATGTTCGATGAGCCAACCAATCACTTAGACTTAGAATCAATCACCGCCCTAAACAACGGAATGAAAGATTTTAAAGGTACCGTCTTATTTACTTCCCGAGATCATGCACTTACCGAATCAGTAGCCACCAGAATTATCGAAATTACACCAAAAGGTAGTATCGATAGGATGATGACCTATGATGAATATATTAATAGTGAAGATGTAGCAAAGTTAAGAGCAGAAATGTATAGCTAAAACCCGTAATATTTTACTATATTTAAGTAATTAAGTATTGAGATAATAACAAGGTGTTATGGGCAATAAACAAACTACAATTAAAGAAATCGCTTCCCTACTTAACATCTCTATTTCAACCGTTTCGAGGGCTTTACATAAACACCCAAGCATTGGCCTTACCACTCAATTAAAAGTACAAAAGCTAGCTGAAGAGTTAAATTACGAACCCAATCAAGCAGCTATTTCTTTTCAAAAGGGTAAAACATATACCATTGGGCTTATTTTACCTGAACTTTCAGAAGCATTCTTTTCGTCGGTTGTAAATGCAGTTGAAGATATGGCTTATAAAAAAAATTATACCGTTTTATTAGCCCAATCTCATGATAGCGAAGATCGAGAAAAACAGATTGTTCAAATGATGAGAAATCATAGGGTTGATGGTTTAGTGGTTTCTGTTGCTAAAACGACTACCAATTTCGATCATTTTCATATGCTAGAACGATATAATATCCCAATCGTTTTTTTTGATCGGATCCCCCCCCTTAAAAATATTCATTCAGTAGCCTGTAATATTGAAACCGGCAGCATGGAAGCCGTAAATTATTTATTAAAAAAAGGGCATCGTTGCATTGGCCTCATTAATGGTCCGCAAGCACTTACCGCAAGTGAAGAACGCAAAAGAGGTTATTTCAATGCGATTACAAAAAATAGATTAAAATTTGACCCTTCTTTAATTGTAAGTTGTGATTTAACCGAAAAAGGCACACAAGAAGCTTTAGATTCTTTAATGGATAATAAACGTAATTTAACTGCCATTGTAACTTTTAACGATTATGTTGCTTTGTACGCCATAAAATATGCTCGTAAATTAAATATAGATCTAAAGAAGGATTTACAATTTATAAGTTATTCAAATCTTCCGCTCATTAATTATATGGACCATGTACCCATGGCTTCTGTCGAACAATTTCCATATAAACAAGGAGAAAAGGCTGTAGAAATTTTATTCGATCTCTTAAATAATAAATCAGAAACTGTGCACTACCATAAAGTTGTAGTAGAATCTGAACTCATCGAAAACAAGTCGTATTATAGCGAATAAGGCCTTTTAATAAATTTAACACAAACGTTTGTGTTCAAAAAATAACATTCTAATAATTAGCTTTGGTTAAAGCTCAAAAAAAGAATGTTAAAGCACGTTATAGATAAATATGGCCTAAGTTACCAAGATTATGATATTCAAAATTTTGGTTCGGGTTTAATCAACAAAACTTGGAAATTAGCTGAGCGATCAGGTAAAAAATCATATATCTTACAGCAGATTAATAAAGCTGTTTTTAAATCTCCAAACCAAATTAGTGAGAACATTAGCAAAATAGGTACTTATCTAGCGAAAAATTATCCAGATTACCTTTTTATCTCCTCATTACCTTCAAAATATAACGATTATGTAATTACAGATAGCGACGATCAACATTATAAGTTATCTCCTTTTGTTAACGAATCAACAACGATAAACGCTGTTAAGAATAAAAAAGAAGCCTTTGAAGCGGCCAAGCAATTTGCTCAATTTACGCAGCTTTTAGCAAATTTTGATAGCAGTGAGCTCCAATATACCCTACCCAATTTTCATAATCTTACCCTTAGATTTATTGAGCTCGAAAATCAGCTCAAGCAGGCTAATGCCGAACGTTTAGAGAAGTCGTTAAATTTAATCAACCTTGTTTACAAATACAAAGATATAGTAGATACGTACGAACAGATCTGTTCAAAACAGCTACTTCCTCTTCGGGTAATTCATCACGATACCAAGATAAATAACGTTTTATTCGACAAGGAAAACAACGGATTATGTGTAATAGACCTCGACACTGTTATGCCAGGCTATTTTATTAGTGATGTGGGCGATATGATGCGAACCTATCTTTCGCCTGTTGATGAAGAGGAACAAGATTTAAGTAAAATAGAAATTAGGGAAGACTTCTTTAAAGCTATAGTGGAAGGTTATTTTAAAGAAATGGGTAATACTTTATCTACTAACGAGAAAAAATTATTTGTATACGCAGGTAAGTTTTTAATCTACATGCAAGCCATTCGTTTTTTAACCGATTACTTAAATAACGATAGGTATTATGGAGAAAAATATGATGGCCATAATCTGATGAGGGCAAAAAACCAAATGCTCTTATTAGAGAAGTATTGCGCACTTGAAGGTAAGTTCCAAACCATCGTAGCTGATTACATTACTCAATAAAAAAGAGCCACTTTCATGGCTCTTTTTATCATTTTAATATCCACTATCATCTAGTGCGAACGTATTCTTTTTATCCTTCCATTTTCCTCTTGTAAAATCTGGAAATTCTTGTGGTTTATTCCCTTCTTTTAACGATTTGGTAGAAAGCGGTGTAATCACACTCATGGTAACCGAGTCGTACACATCGATAGGTGTTTGTTTTTTATCCTTAACCGCAGAGATAAACGCATTAAATACAAACCAATCCATACCACCATGTCCAGCGCCTACAGCTTCTGCTTCGTACTTTTTCCAAAGTGGATGATCATACGTTTTGAACCATTCATCAACCTTATCCCAGGCATGGGGTTTTGTTTTTCCTTCGATATGAAGCGATTTGTTTACATCCATCCATAAGCCGTTAGTTCCTTGTACTCTAAAGCCTAAAGAATACGGCCTTGGTAAATGCACATCATGCGATAGCATTACGGTTTCACCATTTGCGCAGTTAATTAAGGTCGTGGTAACATCACCGTTTTTAAAGTTTATCTTCGCATTTGGGTGTCCAGGAGATAATTTTTCTACATGATTAGCCAAACCTCTTGCTTTAGAGCTAAATGAAACTAAGTTCGTAAAACGGTTACCTTTGTTTATACTCGCATAATTAATAATCGGACCAGCGCCATGGGTTGGGTATAAATCGCCATCTTGATCAATGTTAAACTGAGTTCTCCATTGCGCCTCACTTAGCGCTTTTGGACCAAACTCTACTCCACCGCCATAATATTTTTTACCATCGTTAAATAACACCTCTCTTAAATCGTGCTGATAGCCACCTTCTAAGTGAATAAGTTCTCCGAATAGGTTCTGTCTAACCATATTAAGTACAGCCATCACATCCCTACGATAAGAAACATTTTCTAAGGTCATATAAGGCATACCGGTTTTTTCGGAAGTGTTTACAATATCCCAATGCTCTTTTACAGTTAAACCAGCAATTACTTCACAGCCTACATATTTTCCAGCATTCATAGCATCAATGGCTTGTTGATGATGAAACTGCCACGGGGTAGAAATAATTACGGCATCGATGTCTTTTCGCGCCAATAATTCTTTATAGGCATCTACACTACCCGTATACTCTTTTGCAGCAGGTTTTCCTTTTTTAGCGATAAATGTGCGGCAAATTTTCAACGAACTTTCTTGTGTGTCGCAAATTGCTACAATTTCGACATCGTCTCTTAATGTACCTTCACTAATATGGCTCATCCCTCTGGCACCAACGCCAATGTAGCCTAACCTTACCTTGTTGCTGGTTGACGCGAATAAACTCCCAGTAGGTAAAATTGTAAAACCTGCTGTAGTAATCGCACCTGTTTGTAAAAAATCTCTTCTTTTCATTTATTTATTTTTTCTGTGTTTAACGTTAATACAATCCAATCTCTGCTAATGCGGCATATTGCAACCCATCCCATGCACTTTTACTAATTACTTTAATATATCTAAAATTCTTTTGCGAATTAAAATCAAAATATTGTGCTCCTTCGCTATTTTTTGCAATGAAATTACCCAATGAGGTAAAATCTGTTCCATTCGTACTTATTAATAGTTCAAAATCCTTTATCGACCTGCTTAAACCTATTCGTTGCGAAAGAGCAAAGCCACCTGCATTCTTCAACGAGGCAATATCTACCACAAAAAAGTGAGGGTAGTTTGTAGCCTGACCTGTCCATTTCGTATGCCAATACGTAGCATTACTACCATCTACTACATTAATTGCCCTCCCATTGGTTGCACCCTCTCCTGAAGTTTCTTCAGAACTGCTAGTTACTACAGACCAACCATTTTTACTTAACTCTGATCTTGTGCTAAAGGTAAGCATAGGGATGCTATTTACAAATGAATAGCTATAGGAAGTAGAGGTTACTGCACCGTTGGTGTGTACTAATTTTACCCGTAATTGATACTCTACGTTATCTTTATACTCTAATTCGGCAACAGGAATTTCTAGATAAAAACTATCCAACCCAATTGATTTTGTTTCCCAGGTTATAGCATTATAGTCTTTATTAACGCCAACACCTTCATTATTAACATCAGGATCATTATAATAAATGATACTATTTACTGGAACCGTAGTTTCGTATTTACCAGAAATTAGAATCGTTTGATTTGATGTTTTATAGGAAGAATGAATCCGTTTAATTGCAGCAGTTACATTTCCATAATAGGTTGAATTGTTTTTATTAAAAATTTGGTTAACATTTAAAATTGCACCATCGGCAGGGGTTAAAAAAGTTGGCGTATTTCCTAAAGTATAATTCCCGCTACTCATTAATGAAGTTCCCTTTGCTGGGTTCGAATATTCGCTTAACAACTGCTTGTTGTGAGGCAAATTTAAACCATGACCAAGTTCGTGAAACAATCCTCCTAAATAAATTCTAAAAAATTTTCCAATTTGAGTTTGATCGGTTAAGTTCTTCATGTCAAATTTTTCATAGTCTAATGCAAAGCATAGTCTATTTACACCATAGGTTGAACCATAAAATGGGGGGCCGGTTGGCTCAAATCCATCAGGCTTGTAGCCATACCTCGGTGTAATTATTAAAAAATGATCGCTCGTTCTTTCTATCGGATGAAGTGCGAAATAAGACTGGATCTCGTCCCACATTACAGAACCACCCCCACTATAGGGGTAATCGGACGAGTTTTTGGCACCATAAATGGTGGTTATACGAACCCTTGTATTCATATTATTTTTAAATATCCCAAAAGTTTTATCCGCATAGCCAAGTTGACCCATCTTAGTTTTAAACCAATCTTGGCCCCATAGCATTATTTCACTTAATCTTTTTTGATAGTTGGCCATGGTATCAATATCTTTCGGCACAAAGTAAATTAAGTTTAAGTTATACGTTCGATCACTTTCGTTCGTACCAAGCGAAGGGCCAGAAGTTTTAACACCTGGATTAATCGTTATCGGAGGCGTTACGATTGTAATTATGGGCTCAATTTTATTCTTTTTACACGCTAAAAAACTCAAGCACAATAAAACTAAAACGTAAGGTATCTTCATAAATTTATAATAAAAATAAAGAGCAGCCAAATGCATGACTGCTCTTTTAAATTAATACTTATAAACAGCTATTTCTGATAAGAATGATAGTGTTTGTTTTCCTTCTAATAAAGTAACTTTAACATACCTCAGATTGGTAGGTGCACTTAATGCATAATCTTGAAGGGTTCCGTCTCTTTTGTTCGGATCAAATACCTGATTATCTAGTAAGGTAGTCCAACTTGTTCCATCTAAACTTCCTTCAAGTTTAAACAATGTAGGGCCATTTCCGTTATTTTGACGAGGAGCAATACCAATTTTAGTTACATAAATTGGGTTTACCATATCGTATTGGATCAAATATGGATAGGTACCAGCTGGTCCGCCGCTATACTGTGCATGCCAAATAGTTGCTAAATCGCCATCCATTAAAGCACTAGCTTTTCCGGTATTTTCTCCAGATGGTTGTTCTGATGATGCGCTAGCCACCCAACCTGTAGTTACGGCCCTTACTTCTTGAACTTTGCCTGCAACAATAAATATGGTTTTGTTTGTGCCTAATGCATACCCATTTGCATTGCTGATACTAATGGGTAACAGGTAACTTTTGGTAGGATCAAACTTTTTCGACAAGTAGCTAATCTTAATGTTTGGTGAGAGGGTTTGACCAGCATTAATTGTTGCCGTCATTCCACTTGCAGTGTATGATCCGGCTGGAAACTTCTCGTAAAGTGGTAATCCAGATTGTTGTCTAACCACATTCACACTATCAAACGCACGATTATCTACTACATACTCTACTGTAATGTTAGATTTTGGTAAACCCAGTCCTCCATAAGAGGCTGAAAATTCAAATGTTCGTGCTTCATCAATAAATGGGAAAATAGTTAGGTTTTGTGTATTCCCTGTAAACTTTGTAATACCGATCAAAACTCCTTTTTTCGAATCTGTTAATTCAGCATAGGAAGGATCATCCTTACTGCAGGCTGTAAAAGCTAGTAAAATGCCTAAGAAATAATATATTTTATAATTTTTCATCTGTTTATTTACCTTAAATTAATACCCCGGAAATTGAACTAATTGCTTATTTCTATCCATTTCATTTTGTCCATATGGCAAGAAATAATATTTACGCTGCCAAATGGCTCTTGAGAAATTTAATGTACGTTGGTGAAACAATGGGTCTGATAGCGAAGTACCCACATCTGTATTCATTCCAAAAAATTGGCCACCTTGGTTAGAACCCGGTTGATCTGCAATTTTCCAACGTCTTACGTCATAATACCTAGCGCCATTTTCAAAACATAGTTCTATTCTTCGCTCTAGCCTAATTTGTTTTCTGATCTCTGATTGTGAAAGGCCAGCATCGAGCGCTGGTAAGCCGCCTCTTTGGCGTACTTGGTTTAAATAAAATAATACCTCGGCATTACCTGGACTGCTTTCATTTAGCGCCTCTGCATAGTTCAAGTATAGTTCAGCTAGTCTAATTAACATCGAAGGACGAGCAACAGAAACCGAGGGGTTCATGCTAAACGTTGGATGAACATTTTTTCTGACAGTATATCCTGTTTTTGGCCAATCTCTTGGCGAGCCACTCTTGCCATTATTACCAGTATTATAAAATTCTACTCTTGTAATGCCTGATTTAGGCGTAGTTGGGTGTACAGAGCCGTTAAAAGTAACATCAACATAAAAACGGGGCTCGCGATTGGTATACATCGTATTTGTACCTGCAACATAGTAAGCATTTGCGGTAGTTGCATAGGTATTCTCTCTATATAAAGGATTTATAGTTCGATCCGAACCATCAGCCATCCTAAAATCATCTACTAAATTTTGTAATACAGCTAATCCATTATACGCGGTACCTTGCGTAGTACGAGGGGAAGCATGAGATTCCCACTGGCCTGTACTACTTGCTGTTCTTATCCAGATACCTTCAGTTTTCCATCCATTCCAATATAAATCTCTACATGATAAGAATGCTGCTCTAAACGGATCGGCATCGTTAACTTTATATAAACTTTTATTGGCACCCTGTGCTAAATCGATTGCTGCTTTTGCAGATGTTGCTGCCGTTGCCCATCTACTTGCGTTGTAGGTTTGATTAAATAATTGTTTACCATCAAAATTTTTAAAATCAGAAAGTTCAGTATTTCCATTAAATAATGGACTTGCGTGAAACAAAAGGATTTGTGATTCTACTGCGGTAGCAATTATTTTATTGATACGTCCGGTTTTAGATATATCTAAATCACTAGAGCCGAGCTGATAGTTATTTAAGGGTAAATTTGCTTTTGCAGCAGCAATTTCTGCCAATACAAAAGTTACACATTCATCCCAAGAGCTTCTAGGGATCTGAAAATCATCTTCAGGTTTAGCCGAACTCAATTTTGCGATTACAACCGGACCAACCTGCTTCATCAACATCCAATAATAATATGCTCTTAAAAACTGAGCTTCTCCTTTGTATTGTTTCAAAATCTCGTCGCCATTAGCTACTGCTTTTATTTCTTCATTTCGATCAATATTTTCTAAGAAAACAGTTGCCAATCTAATTTTTTCATAAAAAGCATTTTGCCCTGATGGGTTTGCATCTGGCGTAATTGCACCACTATTAATAAGTGGATTTGTCCAATTACTAGCATCCATTTCATCAGTTGTGATTGATAAAATGTTATTATAAGGCATATCCCAGGTATCTGGTATAGAACTATACAAACCAGCTAGCCATCTTTCAGTTTGAAATCTGTTGGTAAATATACCATCAACAGAAATAAGGTTATCGGGCACCGTATCAAAGTACCCTTTTTTACAGCCTGTTGGTATAATGGTAGCAATACCAATTGCCACGATCATTATTGTTTTTATATTAAATAATTTCATTGTATTTCTTATTGAAAATTAACACGTAAACCAATATTATAGGTAGTAATGTTAGGGTAAGATGCCCCTCTACCATCACCCAATTCTGGATCCCAAAGCTTCCATTTCGAAAATGTAAGTAAATTTGTACCATTGGTGTAAATCCTTACCTTTTTAATGGCCAGTTTTTCGAATGCCTTGCTATTAAATGTATAACCCAATTCAGCACTTTTTAAACGGATATAATCTGCTTTCTGAATCCACCATGTACTTGTATAATAATTGGTAGTTGCATCAGCATTAGTAGATAGCCTTGGGTAAAATGGTCTGGGGTTTGGATTATCTGGTGTCCATCTATCTAATAATTGAGTGTACATATTTCCATAACTTGCCCCTTGCGAGAATGGTGTAGTACCAAAACCGCTTGCATAGTTAAAATCTACTAAACCAGCACCTTGAAAGAATAAACTAATATCGAAGCCTTTGTAGCCACCGCCAAAGTTTAGGCCATAAATAATACGTGGAGTAGACCCATAACCTATTGCCGTTTGATCATTTGTATTAATAATTCCGTCGCCATTTAAATCTTTATAGCGAATATCTCCTGGACGAACATCGCCAGTTTGAGTTGGCGCATTTTCAATTTCAGATTGATCTTTAAATAAACCAGTAGCAATGTAGCCAAAGCGTTGACTAATAGATTGCCCAATTCGGTTCAAGTAATCGTATCTCCAAGGTGGTAAGCCATCAAAAACAGCTAAATTTTTATTATAGTTAAATGTTCCTCTAAAACTAAAGAAATTACGTGGAGCAAAATTCTTCGTGTAATTTAAAGTCACATCTATCCCTTTGTTATTGGTTTTACCGATATTATTGTAAGGAATGTTTCCTGCGGTAAAGCCCGAATTATATGGGATTGTTAAATTTGGCAATAATATACCATCACGTTTTTCTTTAAACAACTCTACAATTAATTGTAAATCGTCTTTCAAAAAGTTAAGCTCTACCCCTAAATTTTGGCGATAAGAACTTTCCCATTGCACATTACCTCCAATACGCGATTCGGCATATCCGTTTAAAGTGCTTGTAGAACCTGGTTCTCCAAAAGTATAACTACCACCACCACCTATTGTAGTTAAATACAGAAAACGAAAATTCGGGTTAGACAATGCAGCATTTCCAGAAACACCATAGGTATATCTCAATTTAAAATGAGAAATCACATTTTTAATAGATTCGAAGAACTTCTCGTTCGATACAATCCAGCCTGCTCCGATAGATGGGAATAAACCATATCGTTTACTAGGAATAAAATTATCAGAACCCGAATACGAAAAGTTACCCTCTACAAAATACCGATCCATAAAACCATAAGTAGCTCTAGCTACAAAATTACGCTGTCTGTATGGAATAGCAGCTTTATAGCCAATACCATCTACTCTTGCTTGTGCATCGCTAAAATCAGACTGATTAAATAATAATAGTCCGCTAACATCACTATTGCCAAATTTTCTGGCATAGTTTACCGAGGTTTCTGTATAGAATTTTCGATCGCCAAATCGGTTGATGCCAAAAGCCAAATCGCTAGATCCGGGAGTGGTAATTCCTGTTACCAACTTACCATTAGCATCCCTACCTGTAGCATAATATGTTTGCAAAAATCTTGCTCTTGTATAATTCGTATTGCTATTTACATCGTAGGCAAATAGAGCCGCAACACTTAAACCTTGGGTTAAACTGCTTAAATCTTGCGTTACTTTCATGTTTGATCTGACCACGTTGGTGAAAGATGTGGTGATACCCGATTGGGTTAAAGCCATATACGGACTTTGAAGCGTACCTGCTAACTGTGGCCACAAACCATTGCTATATTGTTTTGGGATAATATGTGGCGAGGTAGAAGTTGCCAATGCAAAGATCTCATTGGTGCCATAGTTGGGTTGATTATGATTGGTGATGAAACCGTTTATCCCAAAATCTAGCTTTGTAGTTTTTGTAATATTTAGGTTTAGATTACTGGTAAAGTTAAAACGGTCTAACTTTAAGGTAGAGTTGTAGCTTTGAACTTCGTCTCTTTTAAATAATCCTTGTTCTCCAAAATAACCTGCAGAAATATAATAGCTTGCATTTTCAGACCCACCACTTACATTTAAGGTTGCTCTTTTATTTTGCCCATAATCCTTAAACAATTCATCGTACCAGTTTACATTTGGATACAAATCAGGATCAACACCACTTGCATGCTTATCTATTCTATCTTGGGTATAAAGTGCATTACGACCACGCATCGTTAAACCCTCATTAAATAAGGTCATGAATGTTGGCGCATCAACAAATTTTGGCAGCTCTGTAAATTTATTTATAGCTTGATTAAATTCTGTATTTACCTGCGGCTTACCAATTTTGCCCTTTTTTGTGATGATAATAATTACACCATTTGCGCCTCTGGTACCGTAAACTGCGGTAGCGGATGCATCTTTAAGTACGGTAAAGCTCTCTACATCTTCAGGGTCTATATTATTTATCGAACGATCTGGAACCCCATCTACTACCAATAAAGGAGATTGCGGACTAGAAGCAAAAGTACCTACGCCTCTAATAAAAATATCAGCACCATCAGCACCGGGAGCGCCACCTCTTTGGAAAGCTACAACACCGGCAAGTCTACCAGCAATTGCATTGGTTAAATCCCTAACGGGCAATTTAAGCTCATCGGCTTTTATGGTAACCTGCGAACCAACTAAGCTTGCCTTTTTTTGCCGTCCAAAACCAACAATGGCTACTTCTTGCAAGCTTCCTTCTTCGGGTTCGAGCGTTACATTAATATCTGTTCTATTTTTTACTGGGATCGATTGCTTCTTATATCCAATAAAAGAAAACTCTAAAATATCGGAAGGTTCTACCTCGATGGTAAATTTTCCAGTTTCATTCGTGATTACCGTTTTTTTTGTACCAGTAACGGTTACGCTTACTCCAGACATTGGAGCACCTAGTTCGTCTTTTACAACACCAGATATTTTCGAAAAAATAGGTTGTAAATCATAGGTTGTTTCTCCTTTTCCATAGCAGTATGCTTGAAAAAGAAAAAATGAACCAACTAAAATTAATAATTGTTTAAATTTCATACTATTGTTTTGGTTAGAGGTTGAATTTTTACACTTAATAGTGTTTTTAAATCAATCACTGCTATTTATAATCGGTTAAAGCAGTGAATGTGGTTGAATAAATTTGAGCGTAATTATTTCTACATAGGCATTAAATTTTACATTAAAATGAGAAGACAAGATAGGGGCATCTGCATAAAAATGTTACAAATAAGACTGCACAAACGTTTGCATAAATCATTAGCTTATTGCGTTGTACAGCATAAGTATGCGTATAACTCAGTCAATAAACAGAATATAGAAATCGTAGGAAAGTAAGAGAATAATTAGCTCACAAACAGGCAGGCTTTTTCGTTGCTTATTTAGGCTATTTTGGACAAAAAAAATGCGTTCAAAGCTATTTCTAAACGTTTGCGTAATTATTTATAGTAATCAAAAAAGTATAGCTAATTCTTTGTTTCCGAAGCGTCTTGGTTATCAGATTCTTCATCTTTTAAGATCTTGTAGTTGCTTTTTGTGTTTTTAAATTTTCGCCTTGGGAAGATAAATTGATTAAAAAGATGTGTTTTATTGTAAAGCTCCATTGCATCTTCAGCTTTATTGTATTTTTTATTCTTTTTGGTAAGCGTAAAATAAATAACATATAAAGTGTAACCGATTAAAGCAACAAATACAAACATCATAAGTATGAATTCGGTTTTCATCTTCTCCATTATACTAATATACAAAGCGTTTTCTCGATCAACAATAAAACCTCACCAGTAGCAAATACTTTACACTATTTTAATGCAATTGAATTGCATCTATGCTATTTTTACAATTCATTAAAATCTTAAGTTAAGAATGATTTCAATTCAATCAGTTGCACATCAATATAACGGATCGTCGTTAATGAATTTTAAAGATTGGGAGATTAAAGAAGGTGAGCAATGGCTTTTGCTAGGAGAATCTGGTAGTGGAAAAACAACGCTATTACACATTTTAACGGGTATTTTAAAGCCAAAACAGGGCGAAGTGAACATCAACAACACTTCGATATATACGCTATCATCCAAAAAACTAGATCAATTTAGAGGGAGAAATATTGGCATTATCTTTCAAAAACCTCATTTAATAAAAAGCTTAACCATTTCAGAAAATTTGGCCTTAGCACAAAGTTTTGCCCAACTACCTAAAAGCGAAAGCCGTATAATTGAGGTATTAGAATCTTTGGGCATTGCCGACAAGAAAAAAGCATATCCAAACGAATTAAGTCAAGGTCAATTGCAAAGAGTTTCAATTGCAAGGGCCGTAATTAATAAACCCTCTTTGCTTATTGCTGATGAACCAACTGCTAGCCTTGATGATAAAAATGCTGCTGCAGTTTTAAATTTACTAAAGCAACAATCGGGTCTAAATCAAGCTACTTTAATTGTAGCTACTCACGATAAACGAGTTAAAGATGCATTCACCACTACTTACGATTTAGCATGAGCCCATTAAAAATAAGTTGGAAAAGTATTGCTTCGAAGCCGCTATCTGCTTCCCTAAATATTATGCTCATTGCATTTGGAACGGGAATTCTTACGCTATTGTTATTAGCATCGAGCCAAATTGAAGAGAAATTAAATAATAACTCAAAAGATATTGACTTAGTGGTTGGTGCAAAAGGTTCGCCTTTACAGTTAATATTAAGTAGCATATATTATATAGATTTCCCTACCGGAAATATTCCTTTAAAAGAAGCAAACGAGCTTTCTCATAATCCCTTTGTTAAAAGGGCAACTCCTCTTGCATTGGGCGACAATTTTAATGGAGTTCGCATTGTGGGTACCGACAGTAATTACATCAGCCTTTATGGCTTAAAAACAGAATTGGGCAGATTTTGGTCGGCCGATTTAGAAGCTACTATTGGAACGAATGTAGCAAAAGAGCAAAAATTAAAAGTTGGTGATACCTTTAATGGTTCACATGGCTTAACCAGCAAGGCCGATGTACATAAAGACCATCAATATAAGGTTGTCGGAATTTTAGCGCCACAAGGTAATGTTACCGATAATTTGATTTTAACCAATGTAGCTAGTGTTTGGAAAATGCACGAAGAGCCGCATGAGCACAAGGAGGGTGAAACTCACGATCATGAAAAAGAAGAAATAGAAGCCCTTGCCGATCGCGAAATCACTTCTCTTTTGATCCAATACCGCTCGCCAATGTCGGTAGCGATGTTTCCTCGTATGGTAAATCAAATGACAAGCTTACAATCGGCTTCTCCCGCAATGGAAAGCACGCGTCTTTTTTCGCTTATTGGTGTGGGAGTTGATACCTTGCAATGGTTCGCTGTATTAATTATGCTGATTGCTGCAATTAGTGTTTTTGTAAATTTATATAATTCGTTAAAAGAAAGAAATTACGATTTGGCGATTATGCGAACATTAGGTGCTTCTAGAACTAAACTATTTATTATTGTTATCCTAGAGGGACTATTATTAACCATTGTTGGAACGATTATTGGTATTTTATTAGGGCATGCCGTATTAGAAATAATTAGCAATTATCAAGAAAGTAGCCAAGCCAAACTAAGCGGAAAGATTTTTATAACAAGCGAATTATATATATTGCTTGCTGGTTTAGCGATTGGTATATTTGCATCTATCATACCCGCTCTACAGGCTTATCGATCTAACATTTCTAAAATACTTGCTAAAAATTAACACACACTATTTAAATTTATAAAATGATGAAGAAATTAGGCTTATTCCTTTTAATACTTGCAGGATTTGGTTTTAACGCAAAAGCGCAGCACGATCCAAATGATCAAATTATGTCTGCAAATTGGGATGTAATTGGTAGTGTAGATTTTAAAACAGTTAAAGAAACTGAGTCGTATGCTATTTTTACCAATGAAATTAAAAAACATGCTGGCAAGCCTTTTGAGCTCGAAGGATATATTGTTCCGATTAAAGATGGCATGAAACAAAGTAAATTTATGCTATCTACTCTACCTATTAATCAATGTTTTTTTTGCGGTAAAAATGGTGTTCCAATTATGGTAATGGTAGAATTAGTAGAGCCTGTAAAATTTACCTACCAAACGGTAAAAGTAAAGGGTATTTTGAAGTTGAGCACTACAAATGCTATGGATAATCCGCCTGTTAGTTTGATTAGCGGAAAAGCCCTATAATTATGTCTAAGGTAGATCCTATTGAAATTTTAAAACGCAACAAGCTGAAACACACTAAACAGCGTATTCGTGTTTTAGAAGATATTTCGGCAAACACTACCGCAATTTCGCAGCCTACGCTCGAAAAAAAATTAGGTAAAGAAATAGACCGAGTAACGCTATATCGTATTTTAAATACCTATGTTGATAAAGGAATAGTACACCGAATTGTTGATTTAAATGGAACTGCAAATTATGCTATTTGTTCTTCTGCCTGTTCTTCAGAACAGCATCATGATGAGCATGTGCATTTTAATTGCAGGAATTGCAATAAAGTGTTTTGTTTAGCAACCAAAGTGCCTGAAATTAGCATTACAGCAGGCTTTAAAGCCGAAAGTATAAGCTTAATCGCTTATGGGGTATGCAAAGAATGTAGTAAACAGACTTACGAAGTCTTAAAGAATTCGTAAGTCTGTAAGTTACTAGTGACCTTCGTGGCCATCAGCACCATGCGCATGGCCATGGTTTAATTCATCAGCAGTTGCTTCACGAACTGTTAAAATTTTACCAGCAAAAATCAAGTTTTTTCCGGCCATAGGGTGATTTAAATCAACTGAAATTTGTGTTTCAGAAACACTAGTTACGCCAGCACGAAACTGATTTCCTTGATTATCTTGCAACGGGATAACATCACCTACATTTGGTAATTCACCTGCTTCTTTGAACATATCAATTGGAAGATCTACATGTGCAGTAGCATCAATTTCTCCATATCCATCGGCCGGAGAAAGTTCAAAACTATATTCGTCGCCTACTTTTAGGCCTAATAAATGTTCTTCAAATTTAGGCAACATCATACCTACACCAAACAAAAATACTAAGGGTTGATCTTCATTCGCTTTTTCAACAAAAACTTGCTGACCTTCTGGAGTAGTAGTGTGCAATTCATAAGTTAATGACACTACCGTGTTAGAATTAATATTCATTATTTTTTAATTAATAAGTTTTACTGCCTCGGCAACCGTACTTACAGGCAGTTGGCAAGTTTTATTTCGGCAAATATAAATCTTTGTTTGCTCGCTTTGTTTATTTTTTAATAAAGGAAGTTCACTTTTTATTCCACCTAATGTAATTTTATTAGGGATGTATATTTTATGGAGTTCCAATTGTTCCTTTTCAATATTTGTACCCATTACGGCAATCTCATTCACTCCAAAAACTTCGTTGAGCAATTGAATACTCCAATTTGAATAGGCCGACCCATAGGCTTTTATGCTAGGCAATACCGCAGCAAGCATTTCAGCAGCCCTATTTCTAAAGGTTTCACTATCATAAAACAATCCAAGCTTTTGTAAATTTTGTGCCATTACCGAATTTGAAGCGGAGATCACATTATCCATAATTTCATGTTTTCGAGCAATTAAAGCTTCACTAGAAGATGAAGTGTAAAAGAACATTGCACTGTTTTCGTCTTTAAATTTAACTAAAACGTAATCTGTTAATCGCTTGGCTTCTTCTAACCATTTTTCGTTAAAGTCTGCTTCATACAATGCAATTAAGGCTTCAATAAAAAAAGCATAATCATCTAAAAATGCTGAAATACTCGCTTTTCCATTTTTATAATTTCTAAATAAGCCTCCTTCACCGTCAGTTAAATTGTTTAAGATAAATGTTACAGCTTTCTTTGCACTAGTATAATACGAGGCATTTTCAAAAACTAAACTTGCTTCTGCTAATGCTTTAATCATCATTGCATTCCAGGCTACTAAGCATTTATCATCTAATCCAGGTCGTACCCGATTAGCTCTTTTTTCTAAAAGTTTATTTTTTGCTTTCTTTATCTTTTGTTCTAGCTCTTTTAACTCAAGGTTATTTCTTTCGGCAAATTCTTCGTCGTTAAATTTCCGTTGCAGAACATTACTTTCTTCTTCTTCCCAATTCCCTTCTGTGGTAATGTTAAAGTACGATGCTAATATTTCTGCATCTTCTCCTACTACATTTGTAAATTCCTCTTTATCCCAAATGTAAAACTTACCTTCTACCCCTTCACTATCAGCATCTAAAGCCGCATAAAACAAACCATCGGGCGATGTCATTTCTCTTTTTAACCATTCGATCGTTTCTACAACTACCTCTTCATACAGCGGAATTTTTAGGTATTGATAGGCTTCAGTATATAAGGAGACCAACTGTGCATTATCATATAGCATTTTTTCAAAATGAGGAACATGCCAACGGTCGTCTACCGAATAGCGGGCAAACCCACCTCCTACCTGATCATAAATTCCACCCAAGGCCATTTTTTCTAGCGTAAGCATTGATGATATGGCTGTAGCTTCATCTTCCATCAAATGGCTATAGCGGAACATAAATATCCAATTATTTGGTAGTGGAAATTTTGGTGCACGATTATATCCACCCTCAGCCATATCAAAATGACGTTTCCAAGGCTCAATAATTTCGGTTAAGTGTGCTTTATTAAAATCGGTTGCTGTTTGGTGATGAACAATTTTTTCGGCTTGATGAATGCCATCTGTAAGTCGTTTTGCATAATCATTTGCCTTTTCGGGCTCGTTTTTCCACAAATCGGCAACGTTAAGCAAAATATTTATCCAATCGTTTTTTCTAAAATAGGTACCTCCATAAATTGGACGTTGATCGGGTAAACAAATGGCATTTAAAGGCCAGCCTCCATTGCCATTCATTAACTGCACAGCCAACATATAAATTTGATCGATATCTGGGCGCTCTTCTCGATCTACTTTAATACATACAAAATGCTTGTTCATCACTTCGGCTACTTCAAAGTTTTCGAAACTTTCGTGTTCCATTACATGGCACCAATGACAAGCAGAATAGCCAATACTTACTAAAATCAATTTATTTTCGAGCGTTGCTTTTTCTAATGTAGCTGCATTCCACTCGTGCCACTCAACTGGGTTATAAGCATGCTGTAATAAATAAGGTGATGAAGCATGGATTAGATTATTGGGCTCTTGCATTTGATAGATTTAAGATGTAAAGCTATTAAATATCTACAAACGTATTTCAATTTAATACTTAACTTTACATTTAGTTATTAACCGCTTTATACCGAACGCTTAACACAAAACACATGAAAATCACTCATACCGAAATATACCGTTTCAGCATTCCGATGGAGCCCTTTGTAATTGCAACGGGAACAATGCATTTTGCACAGAATGTTTTGGTTAGAATTTATACCGACAAAGGTATTTATGGAGTTGGTGAATGTTCTGCCTTCCCAATGATTGTTGGAGAAACGCAAGAAACCTGCTTAGCCATGGCGAAAGACTTTGCTCAAATTTGGAAAGGCAAAGACCCACTAGAAATTCCAGAACGCATGGCCGATTTATTAGCCTATGCTGATCATAATGCGACTATAAAAAGCGCATTTGATATGGCATTGTTTGATATTGCTGCAAAAAATGCAGGTTTGCCGTTGTACCAATTTTTAGGCGGACATAAAAGAACCATTGAAACCGATATGACCATTGGGATTGATACTCCAGAAGGAATGGCTGCAACTGCCTTAACCTATCAGAAAAAAGGATGCAGAATTATTAAGATTAAGTTAGGCAAAAAGGTACATGAAGATATTGAGCGTGTAAAGAAAATTAGAGCTGCAGTAGGTACTGAAATGACTTTACGTTTAGATGCAAATCAAGGTTGGAGTTTTGATGATGCTTTATTTGCTTTGGGGGCGCTTGAAAGTGAAAATATCGAGTTTTGTGAGCAACCGATGCGTACATGGTATGACGATCGATTACCTGAATTGGCTTTAAACTCACCAATTAAGTTAATGGCTGATGAGAGTTGCTACAATCATCATGACGCACGAAAATTAATCAATAGCCAAGCCTGTGAATATCTTAATATTAAATTTGCGAAATCTGGTGGAATTTTAGAAGCTCAAAAAATACACGAAGAAGCATTGCAAAAAGGGATGAAATGTATGATTGGAAGTATGCTCGAAACCCGAATTGCATTAAGCGCCAACTTACACTTTGCCTTGGCTAGTCCTAATGTAGTTTATTTCGACTTAGATACTTGCTTATTAGGCCATTTGGTCGACCCAGTTATAGGTGGTTTAACATATGACGGTTATTTTTTAACGGTTCCAGATACAGCTGGAATTGGTGCTGATGCGGATGAAAATTTTTTAAGCACTTGCGAAAAATGGGTGGTCTAAAAAATTTCGTCTAACTAAAAAGCCCGTTCGTCGATTATTCCGAAGTTTTCGTATAAAACGCATCTACTGCGTGCAACTTTTTTTTGTTTTGGTCGTCATATCTACAAAATCACACAAAAAAATCAAATTATGAAAACTTCAATCAAAACCTTATTTGCTACAGGATTAATCGCTTTAGCAATCTCAACTTCAACAGTTTATGCAAATGGATCATCTCCAAGAGCAGTTTCAGCAACTGCTGTAGATATCGCTTCTATTCAAAAAATTATCGTAACGGGAAATGTATATGTTAATATTGTTCAGGCACCAAAATCAAAAGTGTTGTATCAAAATGAAAACAATGCTGATGTAATTGTTAAAAAAACGAATAATTCAATAACTATTGACGGAACTAACTCTACGAATACTGCCGAAATCACAATATATGTAGATAATATTTACAGAATTGATGCATCAGGAAATTCAATGGTACAAACTAAAGGTGCTTTTAGCGTTAAAAATCTTCAAGTATTTGTAAGAGACCATGCAAAAGTTGAAGTGAACGCTAAAACAGAAAGCTTATATACTGTTATCAAAGACAGTGCAGAATTAAAATTACAAGGTCATTCTGATTCTCATGTGTTAACCATGGATAAATTATCTAAAGTTACATTGGAGAACTTTAGTGCTACAAAAACAGAAAAAAACAATTCAGATGCTAATGCTTTAGCAGTTGTAAGACTTTAATAACACACAAACTACAAACCCATAGTCGTAGCATAACGCTACGACTATTTTTTTGTTACCTCTTTTTTATGGAATTAAAAGCTGGCTAAATTGCGTACTATCTCCATTAAATGCGTTAAAATCTACGTTGTGATTAATCCCATTTATTCGTGCTTTATCAGAATGTTGCCAAAATTTCCACTCGCTACTTTTTAATTTTAGCTTAGGCTGATGGTAGTGTGCCACCCAAAAAGGATAATCTCTATAATAAGGGGCCAAATATGTTTGGTAAAATTTAAGTCCTGAATAGATGATAGGCTTTACCTTTGTTCTTTCTTCCATTTGAATCACAAAAGCGTTTAATTCAGCTCTCATTTTTTCTGGCGTTACGCCGTCTAAACTCTCAACATCAACAACGGGAGGCAAATCACCCCTTTCAATGCTTATGGTTTGAAGAAAGAAATTAGCTTGCCATCTCCCCGATTTTTTTGGTCTAAAGAAATGGTAAGCACCTACTTTTAATCCTGCCTTTGGAGCTTCACGCCAATTGCGCTGAAAATAAGGATCAACGGTTAGTAGTCCCTCAGTAGCTTTAATAAAGGCAAAAGTAATTTTAACACCGTCTTCATCCATTGTTTTTACTTTCTGCCAATCTATTTTACCTTGATAGTAAGACACATCAATACCATGAATACTATATTTTTTTGGAATTTTAATCTGGTAACTTTCGTAGGTTCGATAGTTTTTATCATCCGCCGGATGGCGTACCCAAAACCATGCAGATGAAGCCATTTTTAATATATAACCATAATAAAAAGGGGATGTTAAAACCAGTAAAACTGCAACAATAGCAAATTTTAACTGTAGGGATAAACCTTTGCTTTTTTTCTGGGAAGGTTTACGTTTCTTAACTGGCATTCGGTTTTTCACCATCTAAGGTTTGTTGATGTTTTTTCACCACCTTAGAAACCCAAGTACACATTAGACTTGGGTTCTCTTGGGTGTCTTAGGTGGTAAGATTAACCTTTACTTAATTCAGCAAAGTACTTATGGAACAATGGCAATGTCTCGATTCCTTTGTAATAGTTGTAAATATCATATTTTTCGTTTGGCGAGTGTAAAGCATCACTATCTAATCCAAAACCAAATAATACCGATTTAATGCCTAAAACATCTTCAAATAACGCAACAATTGGAATACTTCCGCCACCGCGTGTTGGAATAGGTTTCTTACCAAAACTCTCTTCAATTGCCTTTTCGGCTGCCTTATATGCTATACTATTTGTTGGCGTTACTACAGGCTCTCCTCCATGGTGTATTGATACTTTTACCTTCACATAATCAGGCGCGATGCTTTCGAAATGCTTAGTAAAAATCTCACTAATTTCTTCAGAACTTTGATTTGGCACCAAACGCATCGATATTTTTGCATTTGCTTTACTTGGTAAAACCGTTTTTGCGCCTTCGCCAATATAACCGCTCCAAATACCATTTACTTCTAGGGTTGGGCGTGTTCCGGTTCGCTCTAGGGTCGAATATCCTTTCTCACCCCATTCAGAATTTATTTCAAGATCTTCTTTATATTCAGTTAAGTCGAACGGTGCCGAATTTAACGCTTTCTTTTCCTCTTCGGTTAAATCAACCACTTTATCATAGAATGCCGGAATAGTGATGTGATTATTTTCATCGTGCAGAGAAGCAATCATTTTACACAAAATAGTGGCTGGATTAGCAACTGCTCCTCCGTATACACCAGAATGTAAATCCCTATTTGGTCCTACCACTTCAACTTCCATATATGCTAAGCCACGTAAACCCGTTTCAATAGAAGGGTTCTCCATACTAATCATCGAAGTATCAGAGATTAAAACTACATCAGCCTTTAAACGTTCTGCATTGGCATTTACAAAAATGCCCAAATTGGCAGAACCTACTTCTTCCTCTCCTTCAATCATAAATTTAACATTACAAGCTAAGGAATTGGTTTTCATCATCAATTCAAAAGCCTTAACATGCATGTAAAATTGTCCTTTATCATCACAAGCACCGCGTGCATAAATCTTACCATCTCGTACAGTAGGCTCAAATGGTGGAGTTTTCCAAAGCTCTAATGGATCTGGGGGTTGTACATCGTAATGGCCATAAATTAAAACCGTTGGCAAGGCTTGATCAATGATTTTCTCGCCATATACAATTGGATAACCTGCAGTTTCGCAAATTTCTACTTTATCGGCACCTGCATCTTTTAATTTTTGCGCAACAAAATCGGCCGTTTTTAATACATCTCCCTTGTATTTTGGATCGGCACTTACCGATGGAAACCTTAACAATTCGAACAACTCATCTAAAAAGCGTTGTTTATTATCTTCAACATATTTTTTTATCTCTTGCATAACCTATAGATTTTGAGCAAACTTAGATAAATTGCCTTTTATATGCAATATAATTGATTGGTATATAAAAGCAACTTATCGTTCTCTCCTCTACCATTGAAAATTTGTTCATAAAGAGGAAATATAGCCATTTTGGCAAAACAGAATTACAAAACTATTTAAAATGCAGATTTGCAACCCTTAACGTTTCACAAATAATTATATATTTGTAACAAAACAGCTGAACAAAGGCTTCAAAAATATTTTTAGGATGAGTTTTCGGGCATTGGCCTTATACATTGCAGCTTTCTTATGTTTATTTAATACTAACGCTATTGCCCAAATTACTGGAGCAAGTTGTCCGGAGTCTGCACAATATTATTCGAAAGACAGCATTAACATTGTAACTTTCGGAGCCAGTACCGTTGAGGGATTAAATGGACTAGATTTCCAGTCCCATCTCACTACTAACTTTTTAAAATGCTACAGTAAAAAAACAATAAATATTCAAAAATATGGTGTTGGTGGCGAAACTACTGGTCAGGGTTTACTTAGGATAGATAATGCTATTGCGAACAAAACAGGCTTTATTGTTATATTGATGGGTGCAAATGACGCTATACACATCGAAGCAGGTAAATTAAGTATTGCTCAAACTGAAGCGAATATGCGTTTATTAATTTCAAAATCGCTTACTCAAAAATTAGTACCAATTCTATGCACCATCCAAAATTTCGATGATAGGAAGAGTGTTGTCTACAAACGGGTTAATGCTCAAATTGCCTTAATTAATACCTTGTATCGAAAACTAGTAAAAGAATATGGTATTTACTTAGCGGATTTAAATGCTGTAATTCGTAGAGATTTTTCTTTGTATCAGGATTTTATTCACCCTAATGCTAGAGGGAATCGATTAATTAGTTTTGTATTGTTCGACGCAGTAAATAAAATTATTGCCGAGCGATTTTTACAATTTACAGTTAGCCAAAATTATCCCAATCCGGGTCGAGAAATGACATCTATTGATATTGTAATGCCAAGTGCGGATAAAATCTTGTTTAATATTTATAATTTACAGGGTAAAGTAGTAAAAACGGTGTTAAATGAATATTTAAATACTGGTAAGCATACCATTCAACTAAATTTAACTATGCTAAATCCAGGAGTGTACCTTTATAGAATATCATCAACAAATGGTTTATCGGCAGTAAAAAAGATGATTGTAATGCATTAATTTTTCAAGAAAATGAAACAATTCACAAACGAAGTTATTGAACTCGATTTATTACCAAAATACCAAGAGGTGAGTTTAAATGCACCAGATCCAAAGTATTGGAAGGTGATATTAATTAACATTTCTATTTTATTTACAATTGGTGCAATCGGATTAGCTGTTTTAATTTCATTTGTTAAAAGTGTTAGGCCTTACGCTCTATATAGTATTGGAGGGTTAATACTATTTTTTATACTCATTTTTATATTGCATAAAGCGAGTTTTAAAAAGAGAGGTTATGCTTTGAGAGAGAAAGATATTATTTACAAAAGCGGAATCATTGCCGAAACTACTTCCATTATCCCTCTGAATCGGATACAGCATGTGGCATTAGATGAGGGTATGTTTTCGCGGATCTATAAATTAGCAACTTTGCAAATCCATACCGCAGGCGGTTCATTAGGGCATATTCATATTGCTGGGATTCCGATTGATCAGGCCAGGGCGATTAAAGAGGCTCTTTTAAAAAAATTAGATTTATTGGAAAATTCAACAGGTGAAGAATGACTTACGATTTCAGTAAACCTCAAAGGCAATCGATAGCTGGCATTGTGATAATGGCGGCAAATTATCTTTATCAAATTATTAAAGCATCAATTATTCCAATCGTACTTGTATTCATTAAAGTAGAGAGAGAAAAATTGTTTTATATCTTTATTGGAATTGCAGTACTCACCCTTATTGCTTTAGTTTTTTCTTATTTAAGTTATCGGAAATTTACATTCTACTTAGATAGCACAAAGCAAGAGTTTATCATCAATAAAGGAATATTTAATCGCACGTTGCTAACTATTCAATTAGACAAAATTCAGCAGGTAAATATTAATCAATCTTTTTTGCAAAAAATAATTGGTGTATTTAGTCTGAAGATCGATACTCCTGGAGGCGATAGTAATGAAGTAAGTATAAATGCCATAGATGAAAAAATTGCCTATAGTTTAAAAGAACATTTACTAAATGGCCAGAAAATAGAGTTAAAAGACAGTATAGAAGAGGAAATTACATTACAAGAGCAAGCTCCTTTTTTAAAGCTTGATGTTGGAACTTTATTTAAGGTTGGCCTAACCTCTAATTATGGAAGTAGTTTACTTGTTTTAACAGGTTTTATCTACGCCATTTTTCATAATGCTAAAGATTTACTTCGTGCGTTCGACACCGATAACGGACAAGTTGAAGCTGCAATTAAAACTGGGGTATCGCTTTTCTCAGTTGGTATTTTAGTTGCCCTTTTTTTGGGCATTCTTTTAGTTATAAATATCGTTAGAACGTTTATCACCTATTTCGATTTTAAGGTAAGTAAACATAAATTATCTCTTTTACTTTCTTCTGGGCTTCTTGCAAAGAAAAACACATTGTTAAACCCTAAAAAGGTTCAGACGACTACGTATAGTCAAAACTATTTTCAGAAAAAATTTAACCTAATAAACTTCAGTTTAAAGCAGGCGGCTTCAGGCGAACAGAAAAGTGATAGTGATGCACCTAAATCTACCCTTCAAGTCCCAGGTTGTAGTACAACCGAAAGAGATGAGCTATTGATTATGATTTTAGGGAAAATTCCTGAAAAAGGGGCATTTTTTGCCCCAAATTATCGGTTCTTAAATTTGCCAATTCTGTTTTTAACGATACTACCAATTGGTATATTTTATGTTTTTTGGTTTAATTTTCAGGAAATAAAAGGATATTACCCTTTAACCATTGTTTATTTTTTTGTTACGATTTTAATGATCTTTATTAGTTATAAACGTAATAGATTAATAGTAAATCAAGATTTTATCATAAAAAAAAGTGGCATATGGGATATTTCGAAAGAAATTATTGTTCCCCATAAAATTCAGGCCATTACCACATTTCAATATCCATGGCACAAGGGTGTGGATGTAGGCCATGTAAACCTGCATACGGCAGCGGGAATTATACATTTTAAATACGGCAATTATACCGAAATTAAACAATTGGTTAATTATTGGCTATATCAGATTGAAAGTGGTAGCGAAGAGTGGATGTAGCTCATTTTACTATTTACCAACACTTTTCAATAAGCACATAGAATTTGTTATTTTTGGGCTTTAAAAAGAGAAGATAGATTTGGATTATTTAGCAGGATTAAACCCACAGCAACGAGCAGCAGTTGAGAATACGCAAGGACCAGTGATGATTGTTGCGGGTGCAGGTTCGGGTAAAACAAGGGTAATTACATACCGTGTTGCCCATTTGATACAAAAAGGAGTAGATGCATTTAATATTTTAGTACTCACCTTTACCAATAAGGCTAGTAAAGATATGCGAGAGCGTATTAGTAAAGTGGTTGGTGGTGAGGCAAAAAACATATGGATGGGTACTTTTCACTCGGTATTTGCTAAAATTTTACGAGTAGAAGCAGAAAAAATTGGTTATCCTTCTAATTTTACCATTTATGACACGGATGATAGTAAAAGTTTAATTCGAACTATCTTAAAAGAAATGCAGCTTGATGATAAATTGTATGCTGCAAATGTTGTTTTTAATCGCATTTCGTCTGCCAAGAACAACTTGGTTTCGTATACCGAATACTTAGAAAATGATCAGATTCAGGCCGAAGATGCTGGAAATAAACGTCCGCTTTTAGGCTTAATTTATGAAACCTATGCAAAACGCTGTTATAAAGCAGGTGCAATGGATTTCGACGATCTCTTATTTAAAACCAATGTTTTGTTGAAAAATCACCCTGAGGTTTTAAATAAATATCAACAAAAGTTTAGGTATTTGATGGTTGATGAATACCAGGATACCAACTTTTCACAATATACTATTGTTAAAAAATTAGCTGCAGCTTACCAAAATATTTGTGTAGTGGGTGATGATGCACAAAGTATTTATGCGTTTCGGGGGGCAAACATCCAGAACATCTTAAATTTTGAACGCGATTATCCAGATTTAAAAGTATATAAGTTAGAGCAAAATTATCGTTCTACGCAAAACATTGTTGAGGTAGCAAATAGCATCATCGCTAACAATAAAAATCAGCTCGAAAAAAATGTGTTTTCTGATAATGAAAAGGGCGATCGCATTAAGGTTTCAAGGGCATTCACCGACAATGAAGAAGGTAAATTAGTTGCCGAAGCCATTGTTCAAGATCGCTTAAATAGTGGGATGGCACATAAAGATTTTGCTATATTATACCGTACCAATGCACAAAGCAGGGCGATGGAAGAAGCCCTAAGGAAACTGAATGTTCCTTATAAAATCTATGGTGGCTTATCTTTTTACCAACGAAAAGAGGTTAAAGATTTAATTGCGTATTTCCGCTTAACATTTAATCCGGCCGATGAAGAAGCCATTAAACGAGTAATCAATTATCCACGTCGTGGATTAGGCGATACTACTATAGAGAAAATTTCTGTTGCTGCCGATAAACATGATGTAACCATGTGGCAAGTAATTTGTAATCCACAACAATATATTGAAGGAAGAATTGCGAATCAGTTAAATGATTTTGCCGTGATGATACAAAGTTTTGCCGCAGAATCTAAAAAATTAGATGCGTACGAAACAGCACTTTATATTGCTCAACATTCTGGAATTTTAAAAGAACTCCATACCGATGATAGCGTAGAAGGTAGAAGTAGATATGAGAATATCCAAGAATTGTTGAATGGAATAAAAGAATTTGCCGAACGAGAAGACATTGAAGATCGTAGTTTGGCAATTTTTATGCAAGACATTGCCTTATTAACCAATGATGATCGCCAAAACGATAAAGATGCGGATACTGTTTCGTTGATGACCATTCACTCTGCCAAAGGCTTAGAATTTAAAAACGTATTTGTAGTTGGATTAGAAGAAAATCTTTTCCCATCACAAATGTCGCTTACCTCGAGAACAGATTTAGAAGAAGAAAGACGGTTGTTCTATGTAGCAATAACTCGCGCTGAAAAAAAATTAACTCTAACATATGCCACTTCACGTTACCGCTGGGGAACATTAACTTCTTGTGAACCAAGTCGTTTTATTAATGAGATTAATCCATCTTATTTAGAATTGGAAGTTGTTAAGCCTACCAAATCTAGTTTTGGGGAGAGCAGTTTTGATAATGAGCGAAAAAGCTGGACACAACAACGAGAATCTTCAAGTAAACCGAAAATTACGAGTCCAACAAGCAGTTCTACGATTATCAGGCCAAAAACAACATCCATTTTACCAAAAGCTCATATACCTACAGCGGGTTTTGCACCTAATGCAGCCAATGAATTTCAAAATGGAATGGAAGTGGAGCACGAAAAGTTTGGGTTTGGTAAAATTGTTAATTTAGAAGGTAGTTTACCAGATGTAAAAGCAACAGTATTTTTTCAAGGTTTAGGAAATAAGCAATTGTTATTAAAATTTGCAAAATTGAGAATTGTGAAATAGTCGTCAATTTCACCATCTGAGATAGCTTAGAAAAGCTTAGGCTAATTGAGGCGATTTTCACCACCTTAGACACCTAAGCACACCTTTGAGACTTATGTTATCTTTGGTAACTTAAGTGGTAATACGAACATAAACATAGAATCTAAGATGGTGAAAACATTTTAACTTATTTTCTTTCAATCTTTAAATAAACCCTATATTTGAATTGCAATTGTTCATTTCGATGAACTCTTAACCGTTTAATTTCTCAGGAAAACTTAATTTTAATTCTCGTTAAATTTATTTTTCTATTTCCGGTTAATTCATAATGCTTTTGCAATAATTTTTTTAGTTTTATATTAAGCAAAACCCATAATGAATTTCGATTATAACACCACACGAAGTGATTTAATTTTAGCCGAATACGGCCGTAATGTACAAAACATGGTAAAGTACATTATCGATTTACCAACCAAAGAAGAACGCAATAAATATGCGCAAGCCGTGATTGACTTAATGGGATTTTTAAATCCTCATTTACGCGATGTTGCTGATTTTAAACATAAACTTTGGGATCATCTACACATTATTTCAGATTATAAAATTGATGTAGATAGCCCCTATCCTAAGCCTCTACCCGAAGCAGCTCAATTTAAACCTGCACATATAGGTTATCCACAGCAAAAAATAACCTATAAACACTATGGTAAAACAGTTGAAAAACTGATTGCTAAAACCATGGAAGAAGAAAATACAGAGCGAAAAGCCGCAATGGTACAAGGGATTGCTAATTTTATGAAAATGGCGTATGTACAGTGGAATAAGGATAACGTAGCAGATGAAACAATTCTTAAAAATCTGAGAGAGCTATCTGGTGGCAATTTACAATTAGAAGAAAATGTAAACCTGCAAAAAGTTGAGTTTAGGCCACAACCTAATCGTTCGAATAACAATAACAATCGTGGCAGAAACAACAATAAAGGTCGCCAAAATAATAACAACAACAACGGTCGCACCCAACAAAGAAACAACCCTAAACAAAGACATTAACTCGTCATTGCGAGGCATAAGGCAATCTCTTTTGAGTACGAGCTAATTGCTATGACGGAATAACTAGAAAATATGAACGCATTCGAAATCATTGGCGGTAAGAAACTAAAAGGCGAAATCACTCCTCAGGGAGCTAAAAATGAAGCTTTACAGATTATCTCAGCAGTTTTATTAACTGATAAGAAAATCACCATCAGCAATATTCCCGATATTAAAGATGTAAATAAACTTATAGAGCTTTTGAGCGATTTAGGTGTAAGTGTTGAACGCTTAACTAAAGACACTTATACTTTTGAAGCAAAAAATATCAATCTTGATTTTTTCCAATCTGATGTTTTTAAAGCTAAGGGTGGAGGCCTAAGGGGTTCTATTATGATTGTTGGACCTTTATTAGCTCGTTTTGGAAAAGCGGCAATCCCAAAACCAGGTGGTGATAAAATTGGTCGTCGCAGATTAGATACGCACTTTTTAGGATTCGAAAAACTAGGCGCCAAATTTGTTTATGATGCAAAAAAGGCTTTTTTTAACGTTGATGCTACTAATTTAAAGGGGGCTTATATTTTATTAGATGAGGCTTCGGTTACTGGAACAGCAAATATTGTAATGGCTGCTGTTTTAGCAAAAGGAACAACAACTATATACAATGCAGCTTGCGAGCCTTATTTACAACAACTATGTAAAATGCTGAACAGAATGGGTGCCCAAATTTCGGGTATTGGTTCTAATCTGTTAACCATCGAAGGTGTTAAAAAACTTGGTGGAACAGAGCACAGAATGTTGCCAGATATGATCGAAATTGGTTCGTTTATTGGGCTTGCAGCGATGACAGAATCTGAAATTACGATAAAAAATGTACAATACGATGAGCTGGGAGTTATTCCAGAAGTATTTAAAAAACTTGGGATAAAACTAGAGCGTCGAGGTGATGATATTTTTATCCCATCTCAAAAAAACTACGTTATTGATACTTTTATTGATGGTTCTATTTTAACAATTGCTGATGCTCCATGGCCTGGTTTTACGCCAGATTTATTAAGTATTGTATTAGTTGTTGCTACGCAAGCCAGAGGAAATGTACTTATTCATCAAAAAATGTTCGAAAGCCGACTGTTTTTTGTGGATAAATTGATAGACATGGGCGCTCAAATTATACTGTGCGACCCGCATCGTGCTACCGTAAATGGTATTGATAAAAAATACAAGTTGAGAGGAATCAGCATGACTTCTCCAGATATTAGAGCAGGAGTTTCGTTATTAATTGCAGCTTTATCGGCAGAAGGAACATCCACCATTTATAATATAGAGCAAATTGAACGTGGTTATCAAGATATTGACACTCGATTAAGAGCTTTAGGCGCACAAATTAAACGTGTAGAAGGTTCAGGCCCTAGTCACTAATTATTGGGTTCATTAGTTCATTGGTCATTCGTAAATGTACCAATGAACTAATAATCAATTACCTTACCCTGATATTGCTTCAATAATATCATATTGTGTAATAATACCGAACTTTCCTTGTTCATCCTCTACTAAAACTGCACTGTTATCTTTATTAATCATTGAAGATATTTTGTCGATTGAAGTATTTAAATCAACAAAAGGTAAAGAAGCCGTCATAATTTCTTTTACAGCGTTCGATTTTAGTGATGGATTTTCTAATAAAGACTCTAAAATATTACTTTCAGTTACCTTTCCAATCACCATTCCCTGCTGCGTAATCGGTAATTGCGAAATATTTAGGGTTTTCATCACATTTATAGCCTCGGTAATCGATTTCTCGCAATCGAGCGTTACTACTTCCTGGTTTGGCCTTTTCGCTAAAATAGAACGGGCAGTTAATTTTTCGTCTTTTAAAAATCCTCTTTCACGTAACCAATCTTCGTTGTACATTTTGCCCATATATCTACTGCCGTGGTCATGAAAAATTACCACTACTACATCTTCAGGTTTTAACTTATCTTTTAACTGTAAAAGTCCGGCAATAGCAGAACCGGCAGAGTTACCTGCAAAAATACCTTCTTTACGAGCAATATCACGGGTCATTAATGCAGCATCTTTATCCGTTACTTTTTCAAAGAGATCAATAACATCGAAATCAACATTCTGTGGTAAAAAATCTTCTCCAATTCCTTCGGTAATGTAGGGGTAGATTTCATTTTTATCTAAAATACCGGTTTCCTTATATTTTTTAAAAACCGATCCATATGTATCAATGCCCCATACTTTAATATTCGGGTTTTTTTCTTTTAAATATTTTCCTGTGCCTGAAATGGTACCACCAGTACCTACGCCTACAACCAAGTGAGTGATTTTACCCTCGGTTTGTTCCCAAATTTCGGGACCAGTTTGTTCGTAGTGCGCCTTGCTATTTGATAAATTATCGTATTGATTTGGTTTCCACGAATTTGGAACTTCTCGTTCTAAACGTGATGAAACCGAATAATAAGAGCGGGGATCTTCTGGATCAACATTCGTTGGACATACAATTACCTCGGCTCCAAAGGCTCTTAAGGCGTCAACTTTCTCTTTAGATTGTTTATCTGTAGTAGTAAAAATACATTTATAGCCCTTAATAATGGCAGCCATGGCTAAGCCCATACCGGTATTACCAGATGTACCTTCAATAATAGTTCCACCTGGCTTTAATAGCCCACTTTTCTCAGCATCTTCGATCATTTTAACCGCCATGCGGTCTTTAATCGAATTGCCTGGATTTGTTGTTTCTATTTTCGCTAACACTGTTGCTGGAATAACCGACGTAATGTTATTTAATTTAACCAAGGGTGTATTGCCGATGGTTTCTAAAATATTATTGTACCACATATCACAAAAGTACGAATTGGCGATATGTATTTTATAAATTAATATTTATTCGAAACTAAATTTTGAAATAATATAAATTTAAGAATTTTATACCTTAAACTACTAGTTAAGTATAGTATTAATTCCATAAAATTAGGTTAACTGATAGCATTTGCCTGGCAACATTACTACCATTCCTTGCATTTCGAGTGTTAACAAAGCCATTACCAATTTACTTTGTGATAAATTTGTTTTACTACTAAGCTCGTCTACATCCAATGCATTGTTCTTTAGCACCTCAACAATAAGAAGTTCTGTTTCTGTTAAATTTAGGGGTAGTTTAACCTGCACCTTAGTTTTTTCTTTTCTTTCATCCTCCCAACCTAAGTAATAAATAAGATCTTTAGGATCATTAATAAGCCCTGCCCTATTGGTTTTAATAAGGAAATTACAACCTTCAGAATATTGATCATTGGTACGGCCTGGAAAAGCATATACATCTTTAAAATACGAATTTGCAATGTCGGCCGTAATTAAAGCTCCACCCTTTTTAGATGCCTCTACCACAACTAATACATCACATAAACCCGCTATAATCCGATTTCTTTTTGGAAAATTTTCTTTATCAGGAGTGGTGCCGGGTAAAAATTCGGTTAGTAAACCCCCATCCAGTATCATATTACGTGCAATTTCGGCATGTGTTGGAGGATAAATACGATCTAAACCATGACCCAACACGCCTACTGTTGGAATTTGGAAGTTCAAACTTTCTTTGTGTGCTGTAACATCGATACCATATGCAAGACCACTAATGATTAACACATCATAAGGCAACAACACTTCGATTAATTTTTTACAGAGTTCTTTACCGTAAGCCGTGGCATTCCGAGTACCCACTATACTTACCACTCTTTTTTGGTTAAAGTTCACGTTTCCTTTAAAGTAAAGCAATACAGGGGCATCGTAGCAATTCCGTAATCGTTTAGGATAATTTATATCTGTATAAAACAATACATCAATTTTATGCTTGTTGATAAATGCCAGTTGTTTCTCGGCTCTTGCCAAAGCATCCGTATTTAAAATAGATGAGGCAATTTTTGCTCCAATTCCTTCTATTTTTAAGAGTTCGTCTTTTTTTGCTTTAAATATTGATTCGGCATTATCAAAAGCATTCAAAAGTTTCCTTGCTTGCCTCGAGCCAATGTTTTTGATTAAAGTAAGGGCTATTTTATGAACTAAACTCATCGAATCAAAGTTAAAACATTATGTGAAATCGCTACTAATAATAATTTTATTAACCTGATAATCAATATATTAAATATTAAACTACAAAAATAGTTTGATAACTATAAAAATAGTAGTAAATTTAGTTTAACAAAAGGAAAATAATACAATGAGAGAGTTAACAAAAGCAGAAGAACAAGTAATGCTAATCCTTTGGGAAATGAAAGAGGGACTTGTTAAAGATGTAATCGACAAAATGGATCCTCCCAAGCCAGCTTATAATACAGTATCAACTGTAATCAGAGTTTTAGAGGGAAAAGGATTTATCGATCATAAGGCTATTGGAAATACTTATATCTATTTCCCGATCATAACCGAAGATCAATATAAGCACTTTGCTTTTGATAAAGTGATGAATAATTACTTTGAAAACAATTACCAAAGTTTGGTTTCTTTCTTGGTTAAAGAAAAAAACATGGATATGGAGGAGCTTGATGAATTAATTGCATTAGCAGAAAAACTTAAAAACAAGAAATAATGAGCTGGTTATATTATATACTAGAAGCAAACCTTTATTTGGTATTGTTTTACGGTTTTTACCGTTTGTTTTTGCAAAATGAAACCTTTTATAACCTTAATCGGTATTTCTTATTGATTGCGACAGTGATTTCATTTGCATTACCAATACTTCAAGTGGGGCCGTTAAAACAATCTATTGAGCAAAATTTAAGACCCATCAGCGCTGTTAGCACTAGTATAGAAATTGCAGAAGTAAACTGGTTTTATATTTTTTATCTGTTTATTGCTTTTTGTTTTGCCATTAGATTAAGCTTTAGCATATATAAGATCATTAGTATTTGGCTTAAAGCGAAAAAACGTACTGCTGGCGATATTACGCTAATTGAAGTGAATGGCGAATCGACTGCATTTTCATTTTTTAACCTACTATTTATCCATCCAACATTAGCAAACCAGCCTGCGGTACTAAAGCATGAAATGGTACACATAAAACAGAAGCATAGTTTTGATGTGGTATTTTTCGAATTGGTACAAATTATCTGCTGGTTTAACCCCATTCTGCATTTCATTAAAAAAGACATGAAGCTACTACACGAGTACATTGCAGATGAGCTTACCACCAATTCTGATATGCAAAAGCATGAATATGCGCTTTTTTTGATCCAAAATTCTTTTGGAGTACGCGCACAACCTATTACAAATCAAATTTTCAATCAATCAATATTAAAAAGGAGAATTAACATGTTAAACAAAAAAAGAACGTCAGATTGGGCAAGGCTCAGACTACTATTAGCAATCCCATTAACTGGGGCGATGTTATGTACATCAACAATGGCATTTACAAAGGATTATGGTTATGTAGATTTACTTCCGGAGAAAAGTAATGCTACTACATTTATTCAGGAAAATCCGAAAGTAGAAAATATTAAAAAAAGTGATACTTTAAGGCTAAAAAAAGACAAAAAACAAGATCAAATTAAATTTCCACCTCCAATTGTAAAACCAGACAAACCGAGGAAGTTAATAAAAACTCCACCACCAAAACAAGATCAAGTTAAATTTCCGCCACCAATTGTAAAACCAGATGAACCAAGAAAGGCAATAAAAACTCCACCGCCACCGGTTGAGCCACCGCCACCAGGTTACAGGTCTAAAAAAGCAAAGGTTCCTCCCCCACCAGTAGAACCACCTGCTACAAAAACTGTAGAAATAAAATTGACCGAAGGAGAACCTCTAAATCTAAAGAAAACCACAGCTCCTCCACCCCCAGTAGAGGCCAAAACAAAGGCTATAACTTATAGAATGGTTGCTGATGAACCGCTTGTAAAAAAGGTAATAACTGGAGATCCAATTAAACCAAGTGGTGAGCTTAAAGAAGTGACTATAAAGGCAATCACTCCAACAAAGACAAAAAACTAATTACTGAGGAATATAAACCACGTATTTGGTTTCAAAAAATGCTTCTTCAAAATAAGCTGAAAGTGGATGCAATTCTGCTTTCAGCTTTGATTCTTTGATCTCTTCGGCTAAATCGCCCCCTTTTAGATACAAAATACCGTTAGGGATTGCATTAATATTTTCCTTTGCAAACTTACCCCTTATCCAAGGATAAAAGTCGACCAAGCGAGTTACTGCTCTAGACACTACAAAATTATACTTATCGGTAATCTGTTCTGCTCTTAAATGGCTTGCTTTTACATTCTTTAAACCCAATGCCATAGCCACTTCGGTTACTACTTTTATCTTTTTACCAATCGAATCGACCAAGTGAAACTGTGTCTCAGGAAATAAGATAGCCAACGGAATACCTGGAAAACCACCTCCAGTACCCACATCCAACACCTTCTCTCCTGCTCTAAAAGTGCAAAATTTTGCGATACCCAACGAGTGAAGAATGTGTCTTTCGTATAATTCATCAATATCTTTTCTAGAAATCACATTAATTTGTGCATTCCAAAAACTATACAAATCATACAATTTCTCGAATTGATCAAGCTGTTGCGCTGTAATTTCAGGGAAATACTTTAAAATAAGATCAGGCTTAATTTCAGACATGGTGAGATGAACAAATGAACCAATAAACTAATGAACCAACTACTTCCATTGCACTTTTTTAACAAATATAGAAACTACTGCGTTAATGACTAAAAATATAGCCAAAACTAATTCCAAAATCCAAAACCACCATTTTAATTCTCCATAATTTAGTCGATTTAATAAGCGGGTATACACCAAACTTCTAACCAATATACTCAATGCAAAAATACCCAAACCCATATAAAGAGTATCACTAAAGCACAATACAGCAGCCCCAAACAGATAAAATAAAAGCTGGAAGATATATTGAATAGAGAGTATGAAACGGTGTTTGGTTTGATATAATTTTCCTGCACCATAGTGACGTTTCTTTTGACGCAAATAGGTTATGAACGACGTTTTAGGTTCACTCCACATATGAGTATCTTTATGGAACCTAATTTCTGTGTTGCCTGCCTTCGCATTCGCATTTACAAATAAATCGTCATCCCCCGATGGGATATGCATGTGGGCCGCAAAACCTTTACTTTTAAAAAATAATGATTTTTTATAGGCTAAATTTCTCCCAACACCCATATAAGGTATTCCCTTTAACGCGAAAGACAAATAATTTACTGCAGTAAAAAAAGTTTCCAATCGAATAATGCAATTTAAAAGGTTATTTTTTTTCAAGTAGGGAGAATACCCTAAAATAATTTCGGTATTGGTATCCGAAGGTTGCTGCATTCCACGCAGCCAATTTGGTGAAGAAGGAAAGCAATCGGCATCCGTAAAAACCAACCATTCGTATGCTGCTGCTTTAATACCCATGGTTACTGCAAATTTCTTCCCAGCAATAAACTTCTCGCCATCAGCAACGGTCACAACCTTTAGTTTATCATATTTCTTTAAAAAATGCTCTAAAAGATCTGCTGTACCATCCCACGATCTATCATTTACTACTACTACTTCGAAATCTGGGTAATCTTGTGCTAAAATCTCTGGTAAATATTTTTCAAGATTGCTTACCTCATTTCTGGCGCAAATAACTACACTAATTGGATGTAAGGCACTTTCTGGAATGGAATCAATTTTAACTGAAGCCAATTTTAAATGCACTAATAAACTAAAATAGAGTTGTACAAGTAAGCAAAAAACAAATGCGCCGAGCAAGCAGGTTTCTAATACGGTTAATTCCACGATGGTATATCTAAAAGCTAGCAAATGTCTCATTTTTAATCTGATTTGCATTGTTTTGTTGATAAAAAAACCAAATATGTTATCCGATGAATTATGCGCAGTGCCTACATCCATCGGATGAAGACCAATTGAACTAATGAACAATTGAACCAATGAACTAATAAACCAAGAATTTTGGCTATTTTTGCGACAATTTTACATATATGGAATTTACTTTACAGGCGCAAGACCTGCAATCTAAAGCCAGAGCTGGAACCATTACTACAGCACATGGCGATATAAAAACCCCAATTTTTATGCCTGTTGGAACGGCAGGAACGGTTAAAGCTGTACATCAGCGTGAGCTAAAACAAGATATTAATGCCCAAATTATTTTAGGCAATACGTATCATTTATACCTCAGACCAGGACTAGATATTATTGAACCAGCAGGCGGCTTACATAAGTTTATTGGATGGGACAGGCCAATTTTAACCGATAGCGGTGGATACCAAGTGTACTCCTTAAGCAAGGTTCGTAAAATTAAGGAAGAAGGTGTTACGTTCAGGTCACATATAGATGGATCAAAACATCTTTTTACACCTGAATATGCAATGGATATTCAGCGTACCATTGGAGCCGATATTATTATGGCATTCGACGAATGTACCCCCTACCCATGTGATTATAAATACGCCGCCAATTCGATAAACATGACACATCGTTGGTTAAAACGTTGTTGCAATCGTTTTGATACCACAAGTCCAAAATATGGCTTTGACCAAACGTTATTCCCTATAGTACAAGGATCGGTTTATAAAGATTTACGAATAAAATCGGCCGAATTTATTGCAAGTATGGAACGCGAAGGGAATGCTATAGGCGGTTTGTCTGTTGGCGAACCTGCTGAAGAAATGTATGCAATGACCGAAGTAGTGTGCGATATTTTACCTGTAGAAAAGCCACGATATTTGATGGGTGTGGGTACTCCAATCAATATTCTCGAAAATATTGCGTTAGGTGTAGATATGTTCGATTGTGTAATGCCAACTAGAAATGCTCGTAATGGGATGCTATTTACCCGAAACGGCATCATTAATATCACTAATAAAAAATGGGAAAATGACTTTTCGCCAATCGATTCAGATAGCGATTTGTATGCCGACCAAGTGTACTCTAAGGCTTACCTAAGGCATTTAATGCATTCTAAAGAAATATTAGGTGCTCAAATTGCGACTTTACATAACTTACATTTTTATTTGTGGCTAGTAAATGAAGCGCGCGAAAAAATTATTTCTGGCGAATTTTACGCTTGGAAGAACAAAATGGTTGGTATATTAGGCAATAAATTATAGATGAACTTCTTCCGCAAGCGCTTAAAGATTATCGATGCTTTTATAATAGGCAAGTATTTGGGTACATTTTTGTACACACTTGTACTATTTGTGGTAATTATTGTAATTTTTGACCTATCGGAAAAACTTGACGATTTTTTAGAGAATAACATGAGCATTTGGGACACTCTTACCCAGTATTATGCAGGTTCTATACCTTTCTATGTGAACATGCTTTCTCCGCTGATTAATTTTATTGCAGTAATTTTCTTTACTGCTAATATGGCCGACAAAACTGAAATTGTCCCTATTTTAAGCGGAGGCGTTAGTTTTAATCGGTTTTTAAGGCCTTATTTCATTTCTGCATTTATTATTTTTTCGGCCAATTTACTATCCAATCTTTATGTTCTTCCCTATACAAATAGGGTGAAAAATAAGTTCGAAAACGAGGTAGTAAACAAGAGAGACCCCTTTACGAAAGAAAAAATACACATGAAATTGGATAGCAACACCTACATTTTTATTGACGCGTTCGACAATAAAACCAATGTAGGCTATCGATTTACCCTCGATAAATTTAAAGGTGATGTGCTTCAAAAGAAATTAATGGCCCAAACCATTAAATGGGATTCACTGAAGAGAAAATGGACTTTAACGGATTATACAGTAAGAAATATTAACGGTTTAAAAGAAAAAATGATAACCGAGAACACCGTACCAAAAGATACCACGTTAGACATGAGGCCTGACGATTTCTCTGCGTATGGAAATATTTTCGAAAGTTTAAGCAATAAAGAATTAACAGATAAAATTTCGAAAGAGAAAATTAGGGGCTCTGGGGTGATGAATGATTTACTGTTTGAACAGTATAAGCGTTGGCTACAGCCCTTATCTGCCTTTGTATTAACCTTAATAGGCGTTGCACTATCATCTCGTAAAGTGCGAGGTGGCGTGGGCTTACCACTAGGTATAGGTATCTTCTTGAGCTTTGCCTATATCGTTTTTAATCAGTTTGCCAAAATGTTCTCTACAAAAGGAGGCTTACCACCTTTAGCAGCGATACTCATACCGACAATCTTTTTCGGGCTTTTGGGACTATATTTACTTAAGCGAGCACCCAAATAATGGATGATGTTCAAAGAAAAAACCTAATTATACTCCATTTAACTGTATTTATTTGGGGCTTTACCGGTATTTTAGGTGCATTAATATCTATAAATGCCGTGCAGATGGTTTGGTATAGGGTATTAATTGCCAGTGTAAGTCTATTTGCTTATTTTTTATGGAGCAAAACAACGATTAAAGTAACGAAGAAACAGTTTTTACAGTTCTTTTTCACAGGCAGTATCGTAGCCATTCATTGGATTTTCTTTTTTCATGCCATTAAGGTTGCAAATGTATCGGTAAGCCTCATTTGTTTATCGTCTGTAACCCTCTTTATTGCCATATTAGAGCCTTTAATTAAGAAGCAAAAGATTTCTAAAGGAGACATATTTATCGGTTTAGTAATTATTGCTGGCATTTATCTTATATTCAAATTTGAATCTAAATATACTACAGGCATCATTTTTGGCCTCGCATCTGCAGTTGCAGCTAGTTTTTTTTCGACTATAAATTCAACATTTGTTCAGAAAACAGAGCCCAGCATTATTGGCTTTTATGAGCTTTCTGGAGCCTTCTTTTGGATTACTCTTTATCGATTATTTGATTCGAGCCTAGCTACAGAAACGTTTAACCTCTCGTTAATTGATTGGTTTTACCTAATGGTTTTAGGCACTATTTGTACTGCTTTAGCATATGTTGCTGGTGTTGCTGTGATGCGCACCTTATCGGCCTTTAGAGTGGCCCTAATTACTAATCTTGAACCTGTTTACGGCATCATTCTCGCCTTTCTATTTTTTGGCAGTAAAGAGCAAATGACAGGTGGTTTTTACTTAGGTTCATTGCTAATTTTAGGGGCAGTTTTCTTATACCCCATCTATAAAAAGCGTAAGAATAATACATAGTCGATTACGTTTAACACCTACGAATCCTTTCTCTATTTCCTCTCCTTTCGCATTGCTGATGATGACACGATTCGCCTTCTAATTCGCAACCTTTTTACATCTTTATATCCCTAAAACAGGGAGGGTAGGGGATAAGATTTTAATTTAAAATAAGGGCCTTTAATCAAGCTAAAACAAGAAAAAATAACGGCATATTTTTATTAAAAAGAAGCTCATTTTTTACTCCTTTTTTAAGAAAAATATCGCACAAAACACTTAACCAAAATACAAATATCATATACACATTATACTTTTTGTCGATTTTTTTTTGAAAGAATAACATATAATTAGTGTATATTAACCGATAAATTAATAGTCGCTATCAATCGTGGTAAAAAACCACAAACATGATAAAATAAAGGGGTTAAAAATTAAAAAATAAGTAATTTTAATGCTTCACAACAAAACAAATAATTAATTATAAATCAATCATTTAAATAATTGTATTTAATTTAAAAGTTAACATAAATAAGCTTTTAAATTCTTTGAAAAACTAACAATTTTAGCAACACCATCGAATGACTTTATTTAAATCACTTATTAAATTAAAAATCAACATATTAACATCATTTATATTAAGCTTAACTTCTTTAGGTGCTTTTGGACAAGTTTTCGATACTGAACAAAATCCACTTAGTGTAAAATGGAGGCAAATAAATATTTCAGGTTTTAAAATCATCTACCCTACCGAACTCGAAAAAGAGGCGCAACGAATGGCCAATACTTTACCTAAAATTTACCCCTTCGTTGGCCGCAGTTTAAATCAACAAAAAACAACTATTCCAATCGTACTTCAAAACCGTGGAACCTTAGCAAATGGCTTTGTTCAATTGGCTCCAAAAAAGTCACAATTTTACACCACTCCCCCGCAGCAATTTGACAGTCAAGATTGGTTAAATAATTTGGCGGTTCATGAGCTAAGACACGTTGCCCAGTTCGACAAATTAACAGGCGGTAGAGGGTCAGAAATTTATTTTGCCTATTTAGGCATTAGTGTTCCGACTTGGCTTTTTGAGGGAGATGCCGTTAGTACTGAAACTTCATTAACCCGGGCTGGCCGCGGAAGGCAACCTTCTTGGATTATGCCCTTCAGAACATCGGTGTTAAATGGGAAAAGTTTCTCTTATTCTAAAGCGTATTTTGGTTCAAACAAAGATCAAACTCCAGGCTACTATCAACTCGGTTACTTGCTAACTTCACAGCTCAGAAAGGAGTTTGGAAAAAACAGTGTCGATAGCATACTCGAAGATATTAGGAAAAGACCATTGCGATTATATCCATTTTCGAAAAGCCTAAAAAAAATGACTGGCAAAAACACCAATAAATGGTATAAATATGCAACCGAGCAGTTTAAAAATAAATGGCTCGCGCAAGACAGCGCAAATCAAAGCGAACACTATACTTCACTAAACGAAGAATCTGCATTTGCGACCAATTATTTTTTACCAACCGAATTTAAAGGAAATCAAATTTTAACATTGAAGCAAAGCAAGGTAGCCCCTCCTACCTTTGTTTTGATTGATAGCGCAAAAAATGAAGAAAAACTATTCTCCATCGCCTACCAGGAACAACCTTGGTTTAGTTATGCAAACAACATTTTGGTTTGGGATGAGATTAGATTCGACCCTAGATATAAGCAGCGTAGCTACAGTGTAATTTGCAGTTATAATTTTTTCACCAAGAAAAAAACACAGCTTACCTTTAAAACCAGATTGTTCTCTCCTAGCCTTTCGGCTGATGGAAAAAAAATGGTAGCCGTTCAGATTGATTTAACCAACCAAACAAATATTGTAGAGATCGATCCACAAACGGGAAAAATAATCAATACCCATCCAAATAAAGAAAACCTTATGCTACAACACCCTGCTTTAAATGCAGATGGGTCTAAATTAGCTTGGGTGAGTGTTAGTGAACTAGGAAAGGCCTTATGGGTAAAGAAAGAAAATGAATTGCCACGAAAAATTATTATCGAAATGCAACAGCAACTAGGTAGGCCTTTCTTTAATGGCAACCGGATCATTTTTAACGCCCATCTAAACGGCATTGACAACATTTTCGACATAGACCCTCAAAACTTAAAAATAGTTGCGCTAAGCGCCTCTAAATACGGCGCTTTTAATGCGAGTTTAACTAAAGATGGAAAAAACATCCTGTTTAACACTTACAATTTAATGGGACATGATATTGCGCAAACTCCGATTAATCCTACAGAAATTCAAAACAACAGTTTTGTTTATTTTGGAAAAGAAGCCGAAATACAAGAGCAAACAGAAAATATTTTCAAAGAAATACCTACAGAAATCCTTGAATCGAAGCCTTATCGCCCATTGGCAAACCTTTTTAATTTCCATAGCCTAAGTCCGGATATAGACGATAAAGACAGACCTGGCTTACAACTCAAATCAAATGATTTGCTAAGCACCTTTGATTTTTATACGGGTTTAGCTTATGATAGTGATTTACGAAAAGTAGAATACAATGCTGGCTTCACCTACAAAGCCCTCTATCCTATTTTTAGTGCAGTATATCGAAACCGACCACGAACAACCTTCTATAAATTAAAAAATGCAACTCAAGTAACTCAAGCCGAATGGAGAGAAAATTATATAAACATCAAAGCAAGTTTACCCTTAAGCATTAATCGGTATAACCATAATTATAGCTTCATTGCTGATATTGGAACAAGCTACACGCAACGGAATTTGAGTGAAGCAGATGCTAAAATAATTAATAGCAGCGTGCTTTACCCCATGAACTATCGGGTTGGTTTTACCCATACCTTGCGAACTGCCGAACGAGATCTGGCGCCAAAATTTGCTCAAACTTTAAGTTTAAAATATTTCCATCAACCTTTTGACAATCGATATAAAGGGAGATTATTTGCTTTCGAAAGCGGGTTATATTTTCCTGGGGTAGCGCGAAACCACACTTTTTCCATTGGTTTCAATTATCAAAATGCAACAGGTGTACTAAATGCCAATACCGAAATTGGAACAGTTTATGGCTATGCGCAAATAAAGGCAAAGAGTGAGCTCCAAAACTCATTATTATTGAATTATAGGTTCCCTATTGCCTTTCCTGATCTAGAAATTGGTCCTTTAGCCTATATTAGAAACATTAGAGGTGGTCTTTTTAGTCACTACGAAAACATTGCAAAGCAAACTAATTTGGTGCAACCAAAAACTTTTGGCTTCGAATTGCGTAGTAGTATGAACTTGCTACGCTATCAACCAATAGTTGATTTAGGCACTAGAGTAATTTTTGTAAACCAAACTTATAAGCAAAACCCTATCTTAGAGGTAATTTTTAATTATAGCTTTTAAAATTATGAATACAAAAACCATATCAATAATCTTAGTAACGTGCCTTTTAACCATTTTTTTAATGGACAATAGCGACTCCGTTGAGTTTAATTTCCTAATCGGAGCTCCCGTGCCCGTTTCAAAACTTTTAGTGATTGGGATTTGTGTTGTTATTGGATTTATCTTAGGCTTTATCGTTGGCAGACCACGAAAAACAGTAAGCAGCTATGATACTGAGATTGAAAAAGCCGAGAACAAATCTACGTTGAGTGATGAGGATAAAGATTATATTAGTTAATTCGACCTATTCTAAGCCTTAAACTGAACTCGAAGCTACCATTGCTATAACTGTTAAGAGCCGAAGTTTGTGTGGTATAAACTCCCGTTACCAGGTATCTTCTTTTGTAATCGAGCCCTAGGCCTAAACTCAGGCTTTTACTACTGTGATACATCCCCATTAACATTAACTGCCTACTAATTAAGCTAATATTTGCACCTAGATCAATAATATTATCAAAACCTGTTACACCACGATAGGCGGCCTTCGTTTCAACTAAAGCCTGACCGCCAGCTACCGGTATTACATAACTTGCAGCGGTATAAAACATCGGAACATCTGACATTTTTATCAAAGACCGTTTAAACAGAAAATTTAGATTAGGCAATGCGGCTTCTAATTTAAGTCCGTTAAGGGAATATGCCAATCCAAAATCCCCATCTATGTAAGTTTCTCTATCGTTATACTGCGCAACAATTGGATCGCTAGGATTTCCATTTATATCGCTTTGAGATAGTTGCTGATTCATAAAACCTAGAGACAAACCAAAGCTCAACTTACTGCTTCCACTATCAATTACCAAATGATATGCGTAAGAACCTACTATTCTATTCTGGCGCTGCAATCCGGCTTTGTCCAGATTAACATTTAAGCCTAAGCCAACTCTGCCCATTCCATAATCTGCTGTTAGATTTTGTACTTGTGGCGATCCGGGTATATTGCTCCACTGTTTTCGATAACTCATATTAAGGTTTAATCCGCTATCAATTCCGGCATAAGCAGGAGTAGAAAGGTAGCGATTGTTAAAATATTGAGACAATAGTGGGTTCAGCTGCGCCGATGCCTTTAAAGAAATCAACAGCAAACCAAAAACGAGTAATCGAACTATGTATTTCATGGTATGTTATTTTTTTGTTGCCGTTACAATGGTGATAAATCCCTTTCTCACGGGCTTATCTTTCCCGAAATCGATAATGTAGTAATAGGTTCCTTCGGCTAAAGGATTGCCATTTACTGTGCCATCCCAACTGTTATCATAGGTTCTTTTTCGATAGAGCACTCGCCCTGCCCTATCAAAAATCCTTACTTCATTGTTTGGATAAAGGTCAATATTTTCGACCACCCAAAAATCGTTTATCCCATCACCATTTGGTGTCATTAAATTGGTGGCAGCAATTGTTTCAAAATCATTTTTAACGGTAAAAGTTATCGTTTGTTCTTTTGTACAACCACTTGCATTGGTAGCAATTACAGTATAGGTAGTTGTGCCTGTTGGCCTTACTGTTAGTTCGGCATCATTTTGACCAGCAATTACCCCTGAGCCATCGCGCCAAGCATAGCTAACGCCACCACTTGCACTTAATTTTATAGTCTTACCTAAACTAATTTCTGTAACCGTACCCGTACTACTGGTTAGCGTTAACTGTGGTAGTGCATTAATTGTTAATACACCGGTGTTATAACTGAAGCTATAATTACCAGAAATGCCACCTAATGGACTAAGCACATAATTACCAGCCGTAGAGCTGCTGGTGGCAGTTGTTGATACGTTTGGTTTGTTAGAAAGACTACTTTCGTTGTCATTGCCTTTAAAACCAGTATAACTTACCGCGAAAACAGGGAGATTTGTTCCTTGGCACAGCTGTGCATTAGTAGCAGTAACCATTAATACTGCCTTATTGACGGTAAGTAGAGCAGATTTATAACTGATCGTATAATTATCTCCGGCACTTAAAGTTGCTTGTGTAATTGTATAAGTTCCCGCATTTTCGCCAGGAGCTCTACCTAACGAACCACTAAAATTATCTCCAATTACTAGTGCAGGAGAAAAAGTATAGCTAAGCATTGGATCAGATTCGCCATAGGTTTTGCTCTTTGCGTCGGCTGTTACCGTTATCTCTTTGGGACTAATCGTTAAATTACTTGACAAAAATTCGAGCTGATAATTGCTACTTATGGTTAACGTGCCCTGCAAAATTGCATAGTTACCAACCCTTTCACCTTGCGCCCTAGAGAGTATACCATTTATCACATCCCCTCCCGAAAGCCCCAATGCAGTATAGGTTAGCGTAGGATCCTGATCGCCATATATTTTGTTCTTTGAAGCTACCGTGATGATCACTTTTTTAGGATTGATGGTTAACCTAGATGATATATAGTTGAGCTCGTAATTTGTACCTGCCTGCAGAGTACCCTTATTGATCTGATAGCTACCCACATGCTCTCCAAGTTCTCTTTCGAGCGCACCGCTTATCATATCCCCTCCAAAAAGACCAGAAGTGATGTAGGTTAGCACAGGATCTAGTTCGCCGTACAGCTTACTTTTTGCTACCGCTGTGATGGTAAGTTTTTTGGGATTGATGGTTAGTATAGCTGCAACATAAGTTAAATTGTAGTTCGCACCGGCATTAAGGGCGTTGTTATTGATCTGATAAATTCCAACCGATTCTCCAGCTTCTCTTTCGAGTACGCCATTTATCACATCCCCTCCAAAAAGACCGGTAACCACATAAGTTAACTCGGGATCTGAATCGCCATAAATTTTCAGCTTATTTTCGGCAGTTACCGTAACCGTTCTTTTAGTAATGATTAAGTTATTACTCGTATAGCTAAGCACATAATTACTATTCAGTGCTAAATTGCCTTGATTAATAATATAGCTACCAACATTTTCGCCTGTAGCTCTAGTTAATGCACCTGTAAAACTGTCGCCGGTAGCCAATGCAGGAGCGAAAGTATAGTTTAACACTGGATCGGCATTCCCATAGATTTTGTTTTTTGCTGTTGCCGTTACTATAATATTTTTTTGTCCAATAGTTAACTGATTATCGACATAGGTAACTGCATAATTGCCATTCAACGCTAAGCTGCCTTGCATGATGGTATAAACACCAATGTTTTCGCCAACTACCCTCGCCAGCGAACCTGTGAAGCTATCGCCTGTAGCTAAGACCGGATTAACAGCGTAAGTAAACACCGGGTCGGCATCGCCGTATGTTTTGCTCTTTGCATCGGCCGTTATTGTAACTGCCCTCGCGCTAATTAATCCAATATTCGCCGTAATTGCTTGTGTATTCGCAATGCTGTAATTACCTACATGTGTCCCAGCAATAGATGCATTAGCTAATGCAAGGCTAACTGTTTTGGTTGTAGCAACATCCTTGGTATCATAGCTACCCAGTGTACTGCTTAATGAAATGGAAAGCTGATCAGTACCAACTATACTATTGGCTGCAAAAGCAAGATTAACCAGTCCTACGCTAGCATTTGTTGTACCATCATAAATCTTGGTAACGCTACCTGTAAGAATTAGCGTGACTGGCTTTTTATTTATGGTTAGTGTAAAAGGCACATCGATAGCTGCATCATAAATGTTTCCAGAAACGTTGCCTCCTATCTGCTTTGCGGTTATTTGTACCGTACCTGCCTTTTTTATCTTTAACTTCCATTTGTTAAGATCGGCTACATCCTGATAAACTTCGGCGATACTATTATCAGCCGAAACATAACTTACTGGTAAACCAGAACTTGCAGTAGCTCCCGGCTCAAAATCAGCTTCTCCATATGTTTTTACAAGGTTACCTACAGTGATGATTTGTGGTTGTGTTTGAAGTTCATAAGCCCCCAGATCTATTGCATTACCTTTTAAACGAGAGTTTCCAGCTAAGTCTAGGGTACTCGCATTAAGGCCAGTAAATAAACTAGTGTTACCAGCATCTATTGCTGGGCTACCTAGCTTTAAATTATAATCGCCTCCAATGCTTAAACCAGGCGCCAATGGATTAACAAAAATATTGCTTACATCACCTGTGTAATTTATCATATTTGCACCAGAAGGACTACCCTGAACCAAGCTATTTGCATATTCTGGCACCGAACTTACATCAGCATTTGTAACGCCTGAATTATTATTATAAATGATGCTATTGTAAAACTTAGGACTGGCATTATTAGTATTAAAAATTCCGCCACCCGAAGGGGAATTGTTACCAGAAAATACACTATTGATACTAACAGGATTCGCAACAATGTTAGCCATACCACCACCAAGACCGATGGCGGTATTACCAGAAAACAACGTATTGATAATATCTGGGCTCGAATTGTCATTGCATATCCCTCCTCCAACACTTGCAGCATTACCCGAAAATAGGCTATTTGTAATGGTAGGATTAGAAGAAACCCTATTATACATACCTCCTCCAGATCCATCTAATGTTATTGATGCCGTATTTCCCGAAAAATTAACCTGATTTACACCAGGGCTCGACGTATGGTTAAACATCCCAGCACCATTGAGATTAGAAATCAGCTTCCCATTTGTAGTAAACGCACTAAAACCATTCGCCAAACCAGCGGTAATGGTTAATCCCTGCAGCTCTGCCGTACCCACATCGTCCGCACTGATAAGCACATGGTAGGCATTAGCACCGTTTAACGTAGTTGAAACGCCATTAGTGAGTACATCGTTATTATCTATATCTCCGCTTAAAATAGTAGTTACTTGTAGTGGGTTTCGACTTGCTAAATCGATTTGGCCATTATCTGGATCAAAGCCACCATATATTTTTACATTTTTTACCAGTAAAAATGCATTACCTCTGCCTTTGTTGGTTCCAAAACCAATTCCATCTTCTGGACTATACAGAGGTTTGTATGTCCCTCCCGAAAGCCAAATTTGAGTGATAGTGAGATTTACTTTTGCGGCCAGTAAAGCATCTGCCAACTCGCCTAATGCATTGTTCCAACTGCTTCCATTACCTGAACTTCCTTTCTTCACAAATAACACACCACCTGTAGGCACTACTTCAGTTGTTTGCATTGTTAAGGAATTTGAAAGGGTTGAACAGCCACTTTTTAATCCCTCTACTACTACAACATCGTTGTTAATTGCCGAATACGTAAACGTAGCACTTGCCGTATTTTGCTTAGAAATGCCATTTACCTTGAAATTATAACTAGTAAAACCAGCTGTTGCATTGAGGGTAACCTGCTGCCCGTACTCAATCACGCCTGGTGCAGTGTTTGTTAACGCTATTGTGGTTGAACTTTCGAATCCAATAGCAATGTTTCCCAAATCGGTTATTGGTGTAAGTGAACCACCAGTGTTAGCGCTTGTAAAATATTGTTTTAATGTATATGCCGTAGACATAGCTGTTCCAAATGGATAATACGCTGTAGTTGAAGAGGTTTGAATAGCACCTACATGAAATGCTGTATTAGCCCCTATCGTTTGGGCAACATCAAAAGGGATGGTAACATCATTATTAAGGTCTGCCGCAATAATCGTATAATCTTGCGAAGTTGCTATCACATTTCCATTCAAATCAAGTATAACCCCTTTAAGTGCCTTACCTACAGCACTTGCATTATCAGAAATATGTAGCTTAACAGCGTTTACATTAATGGCCAGGTTTTCGGTGGTATATCTGGCCATAATAATACCCGTTGCAGTAGCAAATCCAACACCAGTATTCGCAGTTTCATTCCCTACATATCGAAGTGTACTACAGTTGATAGACTGACTTTTATGATTAGAGTTATTGGAATTTTTTTCATCATTGGGCACAGTAACCTGAATTTGTTGCGTTCCATTATTAGTCCCAGAAAGTATAAAGGTGACATCGGTACTTTGCCCCGCACCTATTACTGCGCTTATTACTTGATTAAGTGTTTGCGGATTTGCCCCGGTTACTGTTAATTGAACATTAACATTCCCCCTAGCAGCATTTCCATTATTTTTTACCGTAGCAATAACTACATTCTGATTTGTAGCATTAGGGTTATAGTATCCATAACTCGAAAGTTTAGCTAATGAAAAATCATTTTGTAGCGGATTATTGTACCCAATAATCATTTCAGGCCGAAAACTAGCTGCATTATCTAGCGTAGAAGGTGGTGTAGTTGTTGTACTCGCTCCGTTACGTATTCCGCCTGTAACACCTCCTGAGTTGGCTCTAAAAATGGCTGCTACATTTGAAAAGTTTGTACCCAAATAGTCGTATGCTACATATACCCCCCCTCCTGTATACGTAAAAGGTGTGGAAAGGTTAACCGAAGATTGTGCTGGAGCAGCACCTAAGGGTAAATTAAAGGTTCCATTGTAAACTTGGTTCATATCGCTAATCGCGGTAGCCCAAGTGGCAGATTTAAGATTGGTATTATCTGGCGTGTTTTGGAGGTAGAATTTTATTTGCCCACCAGCGGGCAGAGAACCACTTCCACTAACATAAGAAAAGCCAATGGAGCTAAGTGGGCTCCCTACAGGAATATCTGATAACTCGGACGCAGGAATAATAAAATGACCTCTAAACGTAGTATGGCTTGTTGTTCCATTTGGCGCACGCCCTGTAGTGGTAGAATTATCATAAACGGGTGCAATAATCTCAATTATGGTTTGAGCATATCCTTTGTCTATGGTAAAGAAAAAAACAAAAAGAAGAGGTAATAATTTAGCTTTCATGGTAGGTTTGAAAATTGGTAAAAGCAATCTAAGTGTATGCTTATTACTCAAAACTAATAGGTTTAATACCTATATTATCGCATTGGGGGCGGACAAAAAGCGGACATTGAAATATAGCCATACCAGAGCCATAGCGATTAGTGCGATCAAAACAATAAGTATAAAAATCCAGTTTGATTTCTTTAAGGGTTGCATACCACAAAGTTGTTTTGAAGAAACATCAAATGCAAGGATTTGGGGCGGACTAAAAACGGACAGCCTGTGATTTATGCTAATTCGCTCAAATATTCTTCTAATAGTTTATCGCTAGGTAAGTTTAACCTTTGCTTAAGGCGTCGTTTGCTTCTACCAACACTATCTTTGCCAATACCCAAGGTATTAGCGATTTGGTTACTGCTTAAATTTAGAAACAAAAGCGTTGCCAAACGCTCTTCGCCGGGATTGATGGATGGCAATTTAGTTTTTAGCGCATTTAAAACCCCTGGATAGGCCTTATGAAACTCTATTCTGAATTTCTCCCATTCCTTATCTGTTATTAAGGTATACTGTAAAAGGCTCTGATTAATTTGCCCATTGCCTTCGGCTATTTGTTTTTGAAGGTCTTGAATTAGGTTTTCTTTTTCAATGATATTGGCTGTAAAAGAGCTGATCTGCTCCTTTACTCTATGTGTCTCTTGTTCGGCAAGATACTGTTTACCCTTTATTTCCTCAGCAAGATGTTCTTGTTGTAGCATTCTTCGATTGAAGAACAAAAGCGCAATAATAGCTAAGAGTACAATGCCAATAAGGATAAAATTACGAGTTAAACGCTGTGCCGAAATGGTGTCATTTGCCCTCTCTAAACTACTCTGCGCATTATCAAAAGCAATTCTCGATCGTGTAGCCGATAATTTATGCCTATTAATTCTGGCAGCTAAGGTATCTTGATACTCATGTTTAAGAGAATAATACTTATAAGCACTATCAGGAACGTGTGTAAAACGATAAGCTTCTGCCAAACCGTTAGTTGCGGTTACCACTTCGTCTATTCGACTACTTTGTTTAGCCCATACATAAGCCGATTTAAATCCTTTTAGGGCTTCTGCATAACGTTTGTTCTTTAAATCAAGGGTAGAAAGCGTATTCTGGGCCATAGCAACATTGTTCCATTGCCTAGCTTTGATACTATTGGTTAAATGTAAATTAACTAGCGGAATAGCTTCTTTCTCCTTGCCCTGCATGGCTAAAATCTGCCCTAGATTTCCTTTGGCAATGCCAATCCATAAATTTTGAACAGGTGGAATGTCTGGCTCTCGTTGTAGTGCATCGATAATTTTTTGATAGTAATAGTGTGCACTATCGTATTTTTTCAGGTGTTTATACGATGCGCCTATCATATCTAATTGAAAAATATACGTTCTTTTATCCCAATCTTCGGGCGCTATATTTTTAAATTTTAGCCCAATTAAGCCATAACTTATACTTTGCGCATAATCGGCACTATTATAAAGCGAAAAACTAATATTAAAAAATCGATTCTGTACAAAAGAAAAATGCTGAAAACCTATTTTCTTCTGCAACTCTACAGCCTTAAAGTTGTATAAAAGAAAGCCTCCTTCTAAATCAATCTGCCCTGCCAAAGCATAAATTTCGGCAAGTAATTGTTCATCTTTCAATTTACTAGCGATAACAATGGCTTCTTTCATGCATTTGGCCATTCCACTCTTATCGTCTTCATGCTTATATTCTACCCTACCCAATACATCAAACATCAAGATTCGAGCTCTTAACCTATCATTTGGATGCTCTTCTAAATAAGCATACAATTCTTTTAATACCTGAAAGTACTTGTTTATATTTCGGTAAGATTTAAGTACATCGTACGTTTTTTCGGCTTCGCTGGTCTGAATAATTCCCTCCATTTTCCATGCCTTGATATAAGACGTAATCTCTGCATTTTGCGGCTTTGCATATAAGCAAATACCAATCACAAATAAAATCGAAAGCGAAAGCCCCTTCATTAAAACGGTAAATAAATCAGCACTTATATTACTTTTAAAGAAATTAAAAGCAATACAAGTATACTGATTTTTAATTAACAGTTAACTGTAAATTTTAGCTAGCTTGTGCATTTTTGTTAAAGCTCATCATCCAATTGATGCCGAATTTATCGACTAACATTCCAAAATAATCTCCCCAAAAAGTTTCATTTAAAGGCATGGTAATGTTACCACCTTCAGCTAAACCGGCGAATAATTTATCGGCTTCTTCTTTACTATCTGCTGTAATAGAAACTGAAAAATTATTTCCCTGCGTAAAGCTCGAAGCCCATTCGCCACCTGTATCGCTTCCCATTAAAATAGAAGTTCCAATTGGGAGTGAAACATGCATAATTCTATTGCCATCGGCTTCCGACATTTGATTTTCTGCTTGTGGAGGCATTTCGTTGAAACGACCGATATAATTAAAATCTCCACCGAATACGGATTTGTAAAAGGTAAATGCATCCTCGCAATTACCATTAAAATTTAAATAAGTGTTTGTAGTTGCCATTTTTTGGTTTTTTATAATGATTAAAATGTTGTTTAAACGACTAAATGAGCAAAGGATTTAAATGCTCTGGTAGTTCGATTTTACGAAACTAATAGAGGTTTCTATTAATTTTTTTAATGCTTCCTCGTTAATATCGCTTAATTTCTTTGCATAAATGCAAACTTTCCCAATCTTGAATTTACCAAGGTCTTTTAGTAAATGTTCATGCTCGGCTAGGCCTGTATACACATATAAAGAAATCGCTGCTTTACGAGGCGAAAAACCAATTATAGGAGCATCACCCTCATGGCCGCTTGCATATTTATAATGATAGCTTCCAAAGCCAATAATAGATGGCCCCCACATTTTGGGTTCATACCCAGATAAACTTTGCATTAATGCCAATAGAGCCATGCTGTCTTCACGTTTTTGCGCGGTATCTGTAAATGAATGGATAAATTCAATTACATCATTATTGGTTTCGGCAGTTTTATTTTTGGCCATACTAATTTGTCGAATAACTAAAATTACTACAATGGCTTCAATAATTCATAAAAAAAGAGCAATCTTTTTAAGACTGCTCTTTTATAGAATATTTAACTAATGAACCAATGACACTAATTCCCCAACGCCCCTTCAATATCCTTCAAAATATCATCAACATGCTCTAATCCGATCGATAAACGTACCGAACCTTGCTCTATGCCTACTTCCAGGCGTTGTTCTTCAGTTAGTTTAGAATGAGTACTTGTAGCTGGATGTGTTGCAATAGAACGAGTATCGGCCAAATTAGCAGAAATAGAGAACATTTTTAAGCCATCCATAAATTTACGGGCTCCTTCAATTCCTCCATTTACCACAATGGTAACAATACCACCACCTTGTTTCATCTGTTTTTTTGCAATCGCATACTGTGGATGTGAGGGTAAAAATGGATATTTAACGAGTTTAATTTTAGGGTGTTTCTCTAAGTATTCGGCCACTTTTAAGGCATTTTCGCAATGACGATCCATACGAACGGCCAAGGTTTCTAAACTTTTCGATAAAATCCAGGCGTTAAAAGGAGATAATGATGGACCACTATGGCGGGCAAAAGTCATTACTTCAGTAATTAAAGCTTTACTTCCCAAAATGATGCCGCCAAGCACACGCCCTTGTCCGTCGATATACTTAGTAGCCGAATGGATAGAAATATGTGCTCCCAGTTTAATAGGCTGTTGCAGATAAGGTGTTGCAAAACAGTTGTCGACTACCAATAAAACGTTATATTTTTTTGCTAAACCCGCTAAAAATTCTAAATCAATGATATCAATACCAGGATTTGAGGGAGTTTCTACAAAAATAATTCTGGTATTGGGTTTAATCAACCCTTCCCAATCTTGTGGTTTATCTAAATCTGCATAATCGAACGTAACACCCCATTTCGAAAAAACAGTGGTTAGTAACTGATGGGTTGAACCAAAAACTGAACGACTTGAAACAATATGATCACCACTTTTAAGAAAAGCTCCAAATGTTGTAAAAATGGATGCCATACCAGTTGCAGTTGCAAACCCGTCTTCGGCACCTTCTAACAAACACATTTTCTCTATAAATTCAGAAGTATTGGGGTTTGAATAACGACTATAAACATTTCCTTCCTTTTCATTTGCAAATAGTGCGCGCATTTCTTCGGCATCATCAAATTTATAACTTGAGGTTAAGTATATTGCTGAAGAGTGTTCTTTATGGCTACTTCTTTCTGTTTGGGTGCGTATAGCGATGGTTTCAAAATTTTCGGACATAATTGGGTTCATTTGTTCATTACTATCATTGGTTCAATAGTACTGCGTTTTGCGTAAAGCGGTTTATTAATCTATTTATTTATTGTGTAACTAAAATTTATGGTTGCTGAGCGACTTAAAATGTTCGCTACCGAACAGTATTTATCAAAGGTCATTTGTAATGCTCTTTCTACTTTAGCAACATTTAAATCTCCAAACAAGTCAAAGTGGATATCGATCACATCAAAAATTGGAGGTATTTCTTCGTCTTTTCGTGTTGCTTTAATATTTATTTTAACATCAGTTAAGGGCTCTTTCTGTTTAGTTAAAACATTTACCATGTCAATGCCACTACATCCACCTAAGCCTACAAGCATCATTTCCATAGGCCTAAACCCTTTCCCTTCTCCACCAATTGCAGGTTTTGCATCTAAGTCTACTGTAAATCCGCTTTCGTTGCTTGCTTCAAAATTAAATTTCCCGCTTTTGCGGATAAGATTTATTTCCATATTTTAGTATTGAGTATAGCGTATTGAGTACTGATACATTTCGCTTTAATTTTTAAGACTCTTTCGTTTCGTTGATGATTACACGATGAACCGGTCTATTTCCCATTCCCCTGCGCCTTCGTCTTTCGGAATCCAGACTGAAGACTTCTGACGCCAACCTTTCCGTATCCTAAACGTTATAAAAAACCAAATTATCTTTTTCTAATTCAGGAAGGTGAACAGGTTTTTCAAAAATCCCAAAAACCGATGATCCGCTTCCACTCATCAATGCAAAGGTAGCGCCTGCAGCATAAAGCTTTGTTTTTATTTCGTCAATTTGCGGAAATTTTTCAAAAACAGAAGGTTCAAAATCATTAAAAATCGTAGCTCTCCAATCCTTCAGAGGCAAATGTATTAAATTTTTCAAGGAAGTTGAAGGGCGCTTTACATTTACATCAGCATAAGCTAAAGCAGTTGAAACATGAACCGGAGGTTTTACCAAGATGATAGTGTAAGTAGATAAGCTAATTTTTAACTCTTCAAATTCATCGCCCTTGGCAAAAGCAAAGACGGGTTTGTTCTCGATAAAAAAGGCACAGTCGGCTCCCAAACTGCGTGCATAATCCTCCATTTGAGCAACACTTAAGCCAATATTAAATTTATCGTTAACCAATTTAATTAAAAAGGCAGCATCAGCAGAACCCCCACCTAAACCTGCTCCTACTGGAATATTTTTCAACAATACGATTTGCTGATTTGGTAAATTAAAATCGATTTGAAGTTGTCTAAATGCTTTTAAACAGATGTTATCCTTGTCATGTCCTGGAATTTCTATTCCTTTTGTAATACAGCTTGTTTGGTCAGCATCTACAAGTTCTACGGCATCATTTATATGAATTGGGTAAAAAATAGTTTCCAGATTATGGTAGCCATCTGATCGTTTTTCAATCAAATTTAACCCTAAATTAATCTTGGCGTTTGCAAATGTCAGCATCTTAAATTTTATATTGGTAATGACCTATTATTTTCCAAGCAAACAAACAATCTTCTATTACTTGTCCGCCGCCAATATTATGAACAATTAAATACCGCTTGCCATCGGCCGATTTTTTATTGACAACTACACCTATGTGAGATATATTTCCACTTAAATTCCAACAAACAATATCGCCAGGTATGTAATCTTGTGGTTTCTTAGTTGTGGGTCTAACAACGCCTTTTCGTTTAAAGAAAACCATTAAATTATAAACCCTTCTATGGTCTATATTTCGATCTGTTGTTTTACGGCCCCAATTTTTAGGATAAAGCTTAAAATTTGGCTTCATATCTAGGTGCACTTCCTTCTGCAAATCGATATTTAGACCAGTTCTATAGGCTCTGATTATAACATCCGTACATACCCCTTTTCCAACCGGTACATCTCCATTTGGATAAGGAATGGTGAAATATGCCGGATCGTATACTACTTTTTGCTTGGTTAAGGCTAAAGCAGCATCGCATAGTTTTAATGCGCTTGCAGATTGACCAAATGTATTTGCAGTAAAAAATAATAGGAAAAATAAAGTGAAATACTGTTTCTGCATGATGTTTTATTCTAGCACAAAGAACGCAAAGTTTTCGCAAAGAGAAAAAGGATTAAGGGAGAAAAAGAATTACTTTGCAATAGCAATTTAGTTTAAGGCCTATTATTAAAGAAACAAAATGAAAACAGTCTTATCAGGAAACGCACTTTGGAGTTTTGATTTCGAAATCCAAAATAGAAATAAAAACGAAGATTTTCTTTTTCACTTTTCTGGCGTTAAGCCTTTTCACAATCATTCTGGAGAAATCTTTTTATCTGAAGGTTCAATAAGAATTGTTGGCGATGATGTATTCGAGGTTCAATTTAAAGATTTAACCCAGTTATATTTGGGTTTTGATGAAATCTACACTCCATCTTTATCGAAAAACTTTGGTATGTTTTGGCAGCCTTTGAGGTTAACACTTTATGATGAGAAACTGCTTTATTTAATCATTGATTATAATTTTGTTGGCGCAAAAAACAAACTATGGTTCAATAAATTAATGGAATTATTGTCTTAAATTATACCCCTACTTAACTGAAGGATGACCGTAAAAATTACTGCTTCATAAGTGAATGATAACGTAGTCTTACACAATACCACGAAGCACTGCCGAATGTGGAAAAAACTCAACGTATAGCTTCGTATTTTTTTTTAGTTTTGTAATAGGATTATTAAGATGAAGCAATATTTAGATTTAATGCAGCACGTGCTAGATCACGGCACACAGAAACATGATCGTACAGGAACCGGAACCATTAGTGTTTTTGGGCATCAAATGCGCTTTAATCTTCAGGATGGTTTCCCGATGGTAACTACCAAAAAGCTTCACCTAAAATCGATTATACACGAACTTATTTGGTTTTTAAGTGGCAACACTAACATTAAGTACCTTAGAGATAATGGTGTACGGATTTGGGACGAATGGGCAGATGCAGATGGAAATCTAGGGCCTGTTTATGGTTCGCAGTGGCGATCGTGGCCTAAGCCAGATGGAGAAAAGATAGACCAGATCACTCAAATTATTAATACTATTAAAAACAATCCCGATTCGCGTAGAATAATTGTTTCGGCTTGGAATGTGGCCGAGATTGAAAATATGGCCCTTCCGCCCTGTCATGCATTTTTTCAATTTTATGTTGCTGATGGAAAATTAAGTTGTCAATTATACCAGCGCAGTGCGGATATATTTTTAGGCGTACCTTTTAATATTGCTTCTTATGCCTTATTAACCATGATGGTTGCGCAGGTTTGTGACTTGGCCTATGGCGATTTTGTACACACCCTTGGCGATGCACATTTATATAATAATCATATCGAACAAGCTAATTTACAACTAAGTAGAACGCCAAAGGCTTTACCAAAAATGAAGATTAATCCAACGGTAAAAAACATCTTCGATTTTAAGTTCGAAGATTTTACGTTGGAAGAATATGATCCGCATCCACATATTAAAGGAATTGTAGCGGTGTAAATGAATTGCGTCATTGCGAGGTACGAAGCAATCCTAAAGCAAGATAAGTAAGGAGATTGCTTCGTACCTCGCAATGACGCAAAGTTGTTAAAAACAATACATGAACAAATTAACCATCATAGTAGCCATTTCCGAAAATAACGCCATTGGAAAAAACAATCAATTACTGTGGCATTTGCCTGCAGACCTTAAACATTTCAAAGAAATTACTACAGGTCATACTATTATTATGGGGCGAAAAACCTACGATTCGATAGGTAAACCCCTTCCAAATAGACGAAGTATTGTAATTACCCGAAGTACCGATTTAGTAATTGATGGTGTTGAAGTGGTAAATAGTTTAAATGAAGCAATTGAACTGTGCAAGTCCGATGAACAAGCTTTTATCATTGGTGGGGCAGAGATTTATAATCAGGCAATGCCTTATGCTACAGCCATTCATCTCACCAAAGTTCATCAACAATATGAGGCAGATGCTTTTTTTCCTGAAATAAATCCAACAGTGTGGAAAGAAATCAATTCGGTAACTTATCCTGCCGACGAAAAAAATAATGTAGCTTACACTTTTTCAACATTGGAACGGCTATAATCTTATTCCTTAATAAAATTACAATAAGAAGTCTTATTATTTAAAAAATTAATTAGATTTGCCGACTTGTTTAAAAACAGCATACTATAGAAAAAAATAATTTACAAACAAATGCAAGGTAAAGGTTTTATTAAATTTATGGCAATACTATTAGGTATTGTCTGTCTGTATTCACTCTCGTTTAATCTAGTTACTTATAATGTAGAAAAAAACGCCAAAGAGTTTGCCAAAGGCGATTTGGTTAAGGAAAAAGCATACTTAGATTCGATGGCTTCCGTTCCGGTATATCCAGGACTTGGCTTAACGTATCAACAAGTAAAAGGAAAAGAAATTAACCTTGGTCTTGATTTAAAAGGTGGAATGAACGTTACGATGGAAATCTCTTTAGCAGAGTTAACCAAATCGTTAGCAAACAATCCAACTGATGCCAACTTTAATCAGGCACTAGCAAATGCTCAAAAGCAAATGAATGCCGGAGGTAAAGATTTTATCGCCTTATTTGTTAGTGAATATGAAAAACTTAATCCGACTGGGAAATTAGCAGATTTTTTCTCTACTCAAGATAATGCACAACAATTACAAGCAACAGCTAGCAATGCCGATGTAAGAAAGTTCTTAACGAAAGAAGGAAATAGTGCGATCGATCGTTCATTTACCATCTTACGTAGTCGTATTGATGGTTTTGGAGTAGTAAGTCCAAACATGCAGAAACAAGAAGGTTCGAACAGAATCTTTATTGAGATGCCGGGCGTTCAGGATAAAGAACGTGTACGTAAATTATTACAAGGTTCGGCAGAACTTCAATTTTGGCAAGTTTACCAAAACCAAGAAGTTGTTGGGATTTTAGAAAATATCAATAAAACATTAGCGGTTACGCTTAAAGACACAACAAGTGCTGCTGTTAAAGCTGCTGATACCACTAAAAAAGATGGCAAATTAGCAGGTTTAACCAATACAAAAAAGGAAAAAGATACTGCAGCTGCTAAAAATGAAGCATTAAAAAACAATCCATTATTTAGTATCTTAAGCATTCCTACTTATACTGGAGAAAATGGTCAACCTGCTTTACGCCCTGGACCAGTTGTAGCTTGGGCGTCTCAAAAAGATACTGCTAAAGTAAATGCATTCCTTGCAAAGGCAGAAATTAGACCACTTATTCCAGGTTCCATGAAATTTATGTGGGGTCTTAAACCTATGGAAGGTAAAATTTTCGAATTGTATGCGATTAAAGTTACCTCTTTAGATGGAAGACCAGACTTAGGTGGCGATGCAGTTTCTAATGCAATGCAAAGTTACGATCAGAAAAACCAACCAGAAGTAACCATGTACATGACCAGCGATGGTGCTGCAAAATGGAAAAAAATTACTGCTGAAGCTGCTGCTGATCGAAATAATAAAAAAGCAATCGCGATTGTTTTAGATAATACAGTTTATTCTGCGCCTACCGTTCAAAATGAAATTCCAAATGGTGTATCGTCTATCTCTGGTAGTTTTACACTAGAAGACACTAAAGATTTAGCGAATATCTTAAAAGCTGGTAAGTTACCTGCTCCTGCACGTATCGTTTCTGATTTCGTGGTTGGTCCATCTTTAGGTCAAGAAGCAATCGACAGCGGATTATCATCATTCGTAATTGCCTTTATCGTGATTTTAGCATTTATGGCACTTTATTACAATAAAGCAGGTTGGGTTGCCAATTTAGCATTGGTGATTAACGTATTCTTTATTATGGGTGTTCTTGCAGCATTTGGAGCAGTGTTAACCCTTCCTGGTATTGCCGGTATCGTTTTAACCATCGGTTTATCGGTTGATGCGAACATCTTGATTTTTGAACGTGTTCGTGAAGAACTTGCACATGGAAAAAGTACTGCTGTAGCTATAAAAGAAGGCTTTAAACATGCAATGTCGTCGATTATCGACTCGAACGTTACCATCTTTATCTTAGGTATTATCTTATTTGTTTTTGGTACAGGACCAGTACAAGGTTTTGCAACAACGTTATGTGTGGGTATTGCCACTTCATTGTTTGCAGCCGTATTAATTTCACGTTTAGTATTTGAAGGTTTGTTAGCGAGAAAAGCAAATATATCTTTCGATAATAGTGTAACCAGAAATGCATTTAAAAATATTGCCTTCAACTTCGTTGGACATCGTAAATTGTATTATGGTATTTCTACAGCAATTATTGTTCTAGGTATCGGTTTTTATATTAAAAATGGCGGATTAAACCTTGGTATCGACTTTAAAGGTGGTAGAACGTATATCGTTCACTTCGATAAACCAATGGATACCGAAGACGTGAAAGGTAAATTAGAAGCTGTTTTCGGACCAGAAGAAGAAACACAAGTGGTAACTGCAGGTTCGGCAAGCGAATTAAAAATCACCACAACTTACCACATCACAGATCAAGCAGAAAATGCTGACAAGGTTGTAGAGGAAGTTTTAAACAAAGGATTGGCAACTGTTGGTGCTAAATATACCCACGAAGGTGGTGCAAAAGTAACGCCTATTGTAGCGAGTGATATTGTTTATGGCGCTTATGGAGCCATCTTATTCTCGTGTATCGTGATGTTTATTTACATCTTGGTACGTTTCAGAAAATGGCAGTATGGTTTAGGTGCGGTTATCGCATTATTCCACGATGTACTTTTGGTATTATCAGCTTACACTATATTAGATGGCATGTTGCCTTTCTCATTAGAAATTGGTCAAGATTTTATTGCCGCAATTTTAACGGTAATGGGATATACCATGACAGAAACAGTAGTTGTGTTTGACCGTATCCGTGAGAAATTAGGTGAGCAAGGTAAAGTAGATGTATATGGCAAAGAACGTGATACATTAATTAACTTTGCATTAAATAGTACATTAAGTCGTACCATTTTAACATCATTAACCGTATTCTTCGTACTCTTGGTTATCTTCATCTTTGGAGGTGATAGCATCAGAGGATTTATATTTGCCTTATTGATCGGTCGTATCATTGGTACCTATTCATCACTGTGTATCTCTACCCCTATTGTAATTGATTTATCAAAAAATGAAGCAAAAAAAGCAGTTAAGTAAAATTAACTCATTTTAAATCATAAAAAAGGCACCCAAAATTGGGTGCCTTTTTTTATTGTCTATATTTGCTAAACATAAATGCACGAATATGAGTTTATCAACTATGAAACAAAAAATCGTAATTGTTGGAGGTGGATTTGGTGGTATCGAACTTGCCAAAAAACTTCGAGATCAACAGGTAGACATCACCATTTTAGATAAACACAACTATCATACTTTTCAGCCCTTGCTTTACCAAGTTGCTACTGGCGGATTAGAGGCAGATTCGATTGCATTTCCCATTCGAAAAATATTTAAAGGGCAAAAAAATCTTACGTTTAGAGTTACGGAAGTAGAAAAGGTAATCCCAGAAGAAAATAAATTATTAACAACAATTGGCGAAATCACTTACGATTATTTAGTAATTGCAACGGGCTCTACAAGTAATTTCTTTGGACAAGCAGAGATTGAGCAAAATGCAATGCCGATGAAATCTATTCCAGAAGCATTGAACCTTAGGAGTTTAATCTTACAAAATTTAGAAGCGGCACTTATTGCCAACGACAAAGAAAGTGAAGCTAAGCTGTTAAACTTTGTTATAGTAGGCGGTGGGCCAACGGGTGTGGAAACCGCAGGGGCAATTGCAGAGCTCAAAAAGCATGTTTTAAAAAATGATTACCCCGAATTAGCTATTGACAAGGTTAATATCTATTTAATTGAGGGTTCGCCAGAATTGCTTGGCCCAATGTCGAAACAATCTCAGGTAAAGTCTCAAGAATTTTTAGAAGAATTAGGCGTAACTGTTTATACCGATGCCAGGGTTCAATCTTACGATGGGAACCAACTTTCGTTAGTAGACGGGCGATCTATTTTATCAGCTACTGTAATATGGAGTGCCGGTGTAAAGGGGGTTGTACTTGATGGATTAAAACCAGAATGTACAGTTAGAGGAAATCGTCTTAAAGTAGATAAGATTAATCGGGTAGAATGTTATCAAAATATTTATGCTGTTGGCGACGTTGCGGCAATGATTACTGATGAAACACCAAATGGGCATCCTGGGGTTGCTCCTGCGGCCATACAACAAGGAAAATTATTGGCTAAAAATTTGATAAACATCATAGAAGGAAGACCAACGCAAGATTTCAAGTATTTTGATAAAGGATCTATGGCCACAGTAGGAAGAAATAGAGCGGTTGTTGACATCAATAAAATACATTTTCAGGGTATATTTGCTTGGTTTACTTGGATGTTTGTACATTTAATGACGCTAGTTGGCTTTAGAAATAAATTAGTTGTTTTTGTAAATTGGGTTTGGAGTTATTTTAGTTACGACAGAGGAACTCGGTTAATTATAAGGCCATTTGTTAAGGTTCGGAAGTCGGAAAGTTCGTAGTCGGAAAGTCTGGCAGACCGGAAGTCTTAACGCCCAGTCTCAATACGCAATACTCATATCTCATATCTAGTAAATGAAACTAATCGAATGCCCACGTGATGCAATGCAAGGCTTACATCATTTTGTACCAACAGCTATCAAAGCTGAATACCTAAATCTTTTATTGCAAGTTGGCTTTGACACCATTGACTTTGGAAGTTTTGTATCGCCAAAAGCTATTCCTCAATTACGTGATACACATGAAGTTTTAGAAAAACTAGATTTAAGTCAAACAAAGTCTAAACTACTTGCCATTGTAGCCAATTTGAGAGGGGTACAAGAGGCGATTAAGCATGAGCCGATAAATTATCTAGGGTTTCCTTTTTCTATATCTGAGACCTTCCAGCAGCGAAATACGAATACTAGCATTGCAGAATCGTTAATAATGGTCGAGGAAATGCTTAATTTATGTGATAAGAGCAATAAAACGGCTGTTGTGTATTTATCGATGGGTTTTGGTAATCCATATGGTGATGAATGGAATACTGAAATTGTAGAGCATTGGGCAGATGAATTAGTAAAAAGAGGGGTTAAAATACTATCCTTAGCAGATACTACAGGGGTTTCTACACCTGAAAAAATCAGAACTATTTTACCAATGTTAGTCAAAAAATTTAATCAAACTGAGATTGGGGTGCATTTGCATAGTACACCAGAAACTAGATTCGAAAAAATTGAGGCTGCTTATGCCACTGGGTGTACCCGTTTCGATAGTGCACTAAAAGGATTTGGGGGTTGCCCGATGGCGGCGGATGATTTAACTGGAAATTTAGCAACCGAAGATTTAATTTATTTCTTGGAAAGTAAAGGAGAAAAACTAGAGATTAATGTTGATAAATGGCAAGAATCAATGTTATTTTCTCAAAAAATCTTTACCTAATTTCGGGTATGGAAAGATATGAGAGAAGACCATTAACCACTAAACAAATTGAAGAAATCCTTTACGGAAAGCCAATAGAAGGCGTAAACCCCAAGGCTAATCATTCCTATTACAACATTGAGGAAGCACTTTCTAAGCCCAGTTATGTTGAGGAAGATGGGGCTGCGTACCATCTTCGATACAATCTTATTCAATACTTAGAAATTGAGCGAAAATCGAACACAAAGCACGAATATTTTAATCATGAAATATTTAGTATGGCAGGTGCTAGTGATGCTCATAACGAAATTTTTTCAAATCTATTTTTACAAATAGCATTAAAACTAAAAGGAAAATCCTGTCGCCCATATGGAAGTGATAAAAGGCTCCATATCCCCGAAAACTCTTTATATACCTATCCAGATATTTCTATCTATTGTAATGGCTTAACCCATGCTCAAAATGATAAAGATTCGGCCATACTGCCCACTGTTTTAATCGAGATCCTTTCTGATTCAACACAAACCTATGATAGAGGGGATAAATTTAAGCTATACAGAGATATACCCACTTTAAAAGAATACATTTTAATTGATTCAGAACGCATTTCTATTGAAGCTTTCTTTCGGAATTCAAAAAACAATTGGGAACTTCAAGAATATACGGATCAATCTCAAAAGCTAACACTAAAATCTTTAGGCATTGATTTCTTCATTCATGATATTTATGAGCATATAAGGATAAAGCAGCTTGTAAGAATAGAAAAGTGCTAATGTAAAATGTTTTATACCAACAATTAAAGCTGCTGAATTTATATATATTTAAAAATCGGCGTTGCTGGTCATGAATACAAATTAACACCAAAATTAAAAATGATGAACCAACTATTTAAATTTTTGATCTTATTTTTTGTTGCTCAAAATGCAGTAGCACAAGATGATGAACCAAAAGATTATTTTACTAAGGAATTTCATGCAGAAAGAAGAGAAGCTTTACGCAAGATTATGCCCGAGGGTAGTGTAATGGCATTCTTTGCCTATCCTACTCGTAATTTCTCGAATGATGTAGATTATTTGTATCATCAAAACCCTGATCTTTATTATTTCACTGGATATAAAGAACCTGATGCTGTATTATTAATTTTTAAAGACTCGCAAACTGATGCCAGTGGTAAATCTTTTAAGGAACTATTTTTTGTGCAAAAGAGAAATCCACAAGCAGAAAGCTGGACAGGTAAGCGTTTAGGTACTGAAGGTGCGAAAGAAAAACTAGGAATCAATATGTCCTTTAATGGCAGCGATTTTAAAGAGTATCCAATAGACCTATCAAAGTTCAAAACTATTCTTTATAGCCTCCCTCCTGACTTAGTCGCTTCAAAATCAGAATCAAGTACATTAGCTGGTTTAGTTAATTCATTCCTAAAAAAATCGAACATATCTATCGAAAACGCCACTGATGTTGTCGCAGCTAGAAGAGCATATAATAAACTTACCGGTCAGCTAAGAGAAATAAAAACCCCAGAAGAAATTGTTATGCTCCGCAAAGCAGTCGAAATTTCGTGCCAAGGGCAAAATGAAGTAATGAAAGCTGCACATGCCAACATGACCGAGCTTGAAATACAAGGTTTGCATGAATTTGTACATAAAAAATATGGTGCAGAAAACGTTGGCTATGGATCTATTGTTGGTGCAGGAGAAAATGGATGCATTTTACACTACGTTACCAATACAAAAACCAAAGTTGGAAATTCATTGATCTTAATGGATGTTGGAGCAGAATATCATGGCTATACAGCCGATGTTACCCGTACCATACCTGCAAATGGGAAGTTTACAGAAGACGAAAAATCAATCTACCAAATTGTGTATGATGCACAAGAGGCTGCATTTAAAACCCTAAAAGATGGTTCTACATTTCGGAAAGCAAGTGACGCAGCTGATGAAATCATTTCAGAAGGTTTATTTAAACTAGGAATCACTAAAACTAAAGATAAAACAGATTTCAAAAAATACTACACACATGGTTTAGGACATCATATTGGGATGGACGTACATGATAGAAGTAGTTCAAGTACATTAATGAAAAATATGGTGATGACCATTGAACCAGGTATCTATATCGCGCCAAATAGCGATTGTGATAAAAAATGGTGGGGAATGGCGGTTCGCATTGAAGACGATGTATTAATAACCCAAGATGGTTACGAACTACTCTCTAATTTCGCCCCTAGAAGTATCGCGGAAATTGAAAAAAAGATGGCTACAAAAAGTGCATTGGATGATTTTAAATTACCTCCATTAAAAAGTAATTAATCGCTATGCGATTAATTACTTTTTAATTTCTATACTTCTTTTACCATTCTAAAATGCTGAATACCACCTTCCTCAAACTGCTCTCCCTCTACCCTAAAACCGAATTTACTATATAAACTCACTGCATCTAACTGCGAATTCAAATAAATATAGGTGGCATCGGCTGGTAAATCGTCTAAAACGGTTGCTATCAATGCCCTTGCAATACCTTGTCCTCTAAACTCTTTTAAAACCGCAAAGCGTTCTAATTTATAGCCTTTATCTGTTTTACGCCACCTGCACGCACCACAAGGATAATGATCAGATATGGCCAAGAAATGTGTTGATTCTTCTTCATTTCCCCATTCAATTTCAGGCGGACAACCTTGCTCATCAACAAAAACAATTTTTCGAATAGAAAATACTTTCTCTAAATCTTCCTTGGTTATCGCTTTTTGTACATGAAGTGTGTCCATAATTATGATTTATTATTTTTTTTAATGCTCTTACTTTTAAGTTCATTTATATCTTCTGCGGCATCTATAGAATGAGAGTGATGAATATCGTTTTCCTTCTTCGCCAGTGTGGCTAATGTTACGTAAAATTTATGCAGCTGATCAAGCTCTGCCTCTGTTAAATCTTCAATATCTACCATGCGATTACTCGCACGCTCATGTGCAGCAATTAGCTCATTTAATTTTAACTGTATAGCCTTACCATCCTTATTTTGTGCTTTTTGAATTAAAAAAACCATTAAAAAGGTAATAATTGTTGTGCCTGTATTAATAACCAGCTGCCAGGTTTCTGAATAATCAAAAAGTGGCCCCGATGCTGCCCATAGTACTACCGTTGTCGCAGCTCCGATAAATGCAGGAGAGCTACCCGTAAATTTTGTTGCAGCATTGGCAAAACGTTCAAATAAATTACTCTTCATGATATTTAATTTACTTAAATATAGCAATAAACATACAAAAACGCCATAAGTTTTAACCTATGGCGTTTCTTTATTGATTTATGTTTTCTAGCTTATTTACAACTTATCGTTTGCGTTCACACAATTTAAATCTTCAAAAGCAATTGTTAAACGCTTTACAAACTCTTCTTCGCCTTTGCGCAACCAAACTCTTGGATCATAATATTTTTTATTCGGTTTATCGTCTCCATCAGGATTACCAATTTGCCCTTGCAAATAAGGCTCATTCTTTTGATAGTAAGCTAATATACCTTCCCAAAAAGCCCATTGCATATCGGTATCGATATTCATTTTAATTGCTCCATAAGAAATAGCTTCTCTGATTTCTTCCTGTGAAGAACCTGAACCACCATGGAAGACAAAGTTTATTGGTTTTTCGGCAGTCAAATTAAATTTATCTTTTACAAAATCTTGTGAATTTTTTAAAATTACAGGTTGAAGTTTAACATTACCTGGCTTATATACACCGTGTACATTTCCAAAAGCTGCTGCAATGGTAAAACGATCACTTACCTTACTTAACTCTTCGTAAGCATAAGAAACCTCGTCTGGTTGAGTGTATAATTTTGAACTATCTACATCGCTATTATCCACACCATCTTCTTCACCACCTGTAACACCTAGCTCAATTTCAATGGTCATACCCATTTTATTCATGCGCTTAAAATACTCCACACAAATTTCCATATTCTCTTCAATCGGCTCTTCAGAAAGATCGAGCATGTGAGATGAAAATAAAGGTTTTCCAGTTTCAGCGAAAAACTTTTCACCATGTGTTAAAAGACCATCAATCCAAGGTAATAATTTCTTGGCGGCATGGTCTGTATGCAATACAACAGCAACACCATAATGTTCGGCAAGTAAATGAACGTGCTTAGCTGCAGAAACCGCACCCAATACACAAGCATTTAAATTATCATTATTTAATGTTTTACCAGCGTAAAACTGCGCTCCACCATTAGAAAGTTGAATCATAACAGGCGAATTTACCGCCTTAGCCGTTTCCATTACTGCATTAATGGTATTCGTTCCTGTTACATTTACTGCTGGTAAAGCAAATTGATGTTTTTTAGCCTGCTCAAATAATTCTTGTACAGCAGCTCCGTAAATTACGCCTTTATAGCCTTTTAAACTCATTTTTATTTTGATTTGATTTTCGAAGTTATAAAAAAAATCATGAAAAACCACCTTTAATTACGTAAATTTCACAATATTAGACTAAGTGTACATTTTACAATATCTATAGCCTGTTTATCACCACGCCCATCAATTACTTATCTTAAAAACAAAGCTATTGTTAAATAATTTTTCGTTTCTTTGTACTCGCATTTTTTAAAAGAAATATGGCTTGGTTTAAGAGAGAAAAAAAAGGGATCAGTACCACAACCGAAGAAAAGAAAGAAGCACCAGATGGGTTATGGAATAAATGTCCGAACTGTAAAAAAGCACTTCATAGTGCCGATTTAATAGAAAACAAGTACGTTTGCCATTATTGCGATTATCATTTACGCGTAGGCTCTAAAGAATATTTCGAGGTATTATTCGATAATAATGAATTTACCGAACTATTTGCAAATCTAACTTCTGGCGACCCGCTAAACTTTAATGATAATAAGCCCTATACAGACAGAATTGTAGAAAGTCAAGCTAAAACTGGTTTAAAAGACGCAATTCGTGCTGCCCATGGAAAAGTTGATGGCCAAGAATTAATGGTAGCCTGTATGGATTTTGCTTTTATTGGAGGCTCGATGGGATCGGTAGTTGGTGAAAAAATTGCACGCTCAATTGATTATAGCATCAAGCACAAAGTTCCTTTTTTAATGATCTCAAAATCGGGTGGAGCACGTATGATGGAAGCTGCTTTCTCATTGATGCAAATGGCTAAAACTTCAGCAAAGCTTGCTTTATTAGCTCAAGCTAAAATTCCATACATTTCATTATTAACTGACCCAACAACTGGTGGTGTTACTGCATCTTATGCCATGCTAGGCGATATTAATATTGCAGAACCTGGCGCATTAATTGGTTTTGCCGGACCGCGAGTAATTAAAGAAACAATTAAAAAAGATCTTCCAAAAGGTTTTCAAACTTCTGAATTTGTACTAGAACATGGGTTCTTAGATTTTATTGTAGACCGCAGACAAATGAAAGCCAAGCTAGCTACTTTCTTGAAAATGATGAAGAATTAAACTAGTTCAGTTGTTCAATCGTTCATCAGAGAATTAGGCTAAGCATCAAACCAATGAACAAATAACACTAATGAACTAATTTACTAAACAACATGAAACCATCATAAGCAATACCGCTTATAAACCGCAATGAGCATGCTCATGATAGCTTCATCGCCATTAAAAATAAATTATACTATGATGAAAAAATTAATACTCTTCCTTTTTTGCATTACAATGGCCGTTTATGCGAATGCTCAAAAACCAAACCCAAATTACGATGCTGATTTAGCTAAGCAATATGAGGCTGATGATTACGGCATGAAAAAGTATATTTTGGTAATGCTTAAAACTGGCACTAACACTACTGCTACCAAATTAGAAACGGATAGTGCTTTTGCTGGGCATATGGCAAATATGGGCAAATTGGTAAAGGAGAATAAATTAGTAGTAGCTGGTCCGCTAGGTAAAAATGATAAAAATTACCGCGGCATTTTTATTTTAAATGTGAAAACTATTGAAGAAGCTACAGCCATTTTAGCTACAGATCCAGCGGTAAAGGCAAAACTATTAGACGCTGATTTGTTTAATTGGAATGGTTCTGCAGCCTTAGCCGAATACCTTAAATCGGCGAGCAAAGTAGGGAAATTTAAATTCTAATTACTCCTCTTTCTGTTGAAACTTATAAAACAAGTACCCCAAAAACGGTAATATAAGTATGCTTCCTAAAAGCAAAGCCCAACCTAAACTTTCAACAGTTTTAATAGGTGCAATACTTTCGTACAATGAAAGTGTACTTCCATTTTTAAATCTAATAAAATTGGGGAAGTGAGCATAGCTGATTGCCAATAAAATCATGGTAACTTGAAAACCTGCTAAAATCCTCAATACTTTTGTTTTTCCTTTTAATAAAAGATACCAGAGTAAAATAAGCGATAAACTAGCTAAGCTAACAGCAGTTAAACCAACTACATCTTTAAATACCCAATTTATTAAAGGCACTTCTTCAACATATGCAGCTGTAAAAACGAGCATTCCCAACAGTACAGCAGCCACATTCATAAATTCAGCTTTCTTTATAAATCGGCGCTTATCCTCATCAGCCTTGCTCTCTCCTATTAAATAAATAGCCGCTAAAAAGCCACATAAAGCAACTGTAAAGAGTCCAACGGCAATCGAAAACCAATTTAGCCAGCTAAAAATAAAGGCAGCTGCAAAAGTATTAGCCTGATTGTCTATTTGTCCGGATAAAGCACTACCAGCAATAATACCCAAAAACAAAGGAGTGATAAAACTGGAGTAAATAAAAATCTTATTATAAACTTCTTGCATCTGATCTTTTACAGCATCGTAATGCCTAAATACAAAAGCGGTACCTCTAGCAATCGTCCCAATTAACATAATTACCAATGGAATATGTAAATAAACAGACATTGTGGTATAGATTTTTGGGAAAGCAACAAATAAAATTACAATGGCAATAATTAGCCACATATGATTAGCTTCCCAAACTGGACCAATTGCATGGTACATTGTTTTTCGGGTTTTACTTCTATTTTTCGACGAAGTAAATAATTCAATGATACCTGCCCCAAAATCGGCTCCTCCTAATAAAAAATAGAGCAAAATCGCTAAACATAAAAAGCTTACTACTACGAATTCCATATTTAATTTGTTTTAGCTTCCTTTTCGCCATATAAAAGTGGAACCATTTTTATCTGTCGGTACAATAAGAAAATAACGATAACACTTAATGATGCATAAATTGCTGAAAATAAATAAAATGACCACGCAATACCTGGCATCGGGGTAACGGCATCACGCGTTCGCATAATACCATAAATTATCCATGGCTGACGGCCAACTTCTGTAACCACCCACCCTGCTTCTAAAGCGATGTAACCTAAAGGTATTGTAAATACAAAGAGCTTTAACACCCATTTATGATCCATTAGCTTCTTCTTCCTTAACACCATCACCAAATAAATGAGCGATATAACCACCAATATACTTCCTATACCAACCATAATTTGAAAAGCATAATGTGTTATCGCTACCGGCGGGTGTTCATTCTCTGGGATTTGATCGAGTCCCTTTACCTCAGTTTTAAAATCACCATGTGCTAAAAAACTTAATGCACCTGGTATTTCTAAGGCCATTGTAACCTCTTTCTTTTTTTCGTTTACGATACCACCAATAAGTAATGGCGCTGGTTTTTGTGTACGATAAAGAGCTTCCATAGCCGCCAACTTTGCAGGTTGTCTTTTTGCTACATCTTTAGCTGATATATCGCCACTTATAGGCTGTAATAATGCACAAACCACGGCAAATGCTGCAGCAATTTTAAAGGCTTTATAATGAAAATCTTGATGTTGTTTTTTTAAAATCATTAACGCATGAACACCAGCAACGGCAAAACCTGTTGCTGTAAAGGCTGCCAAACACATATGTAAGGCCTGTGTAAACCAAGCTTTGTTAAACATCGCGGCAATAGGATCAATGTTTAAATATTGCCCGTTTACAAAATCAAAACCTGCCGGGCTATTCATCCATGCATTTGCAGCTACAACTAAAATGCCCGAGGCCAATCCACTTACACCAACTACAACACCCGTGAACCAATGAAACCATTTATTTAATTTATTCCAACCGTAAAGAAAAAACCCCAAAGCAATTGCCTCAATAAAAAAGGCAGTACCCTCTAATGAAAATGGCATGCCAAATATTGGACCAGCATGTTCCATAAATTTGGGCCATAATAGTCCTAACTCAAAAGAAAGCATAGTACCCGAAACTGCACCTGTGGCGAAAAATATCGCTACCCCTTTACTCCAAGCTTTGGTAATATGCTTATAAACTTCATTATTTGTTTTAAGCCATTTATAGTGCGATACGGCCATAAAAAAAGGCATTACCATACCAATACAAGCATAAATAATATGAAAACCCAATGAAAGGGCCATCTGCGAGCGAGCTGCTAAAAAATCATCCATCAGAAATTGGATTAGAATTAAGCAAATATAGGGGATAATGATTTACTTAATTGGTATTTAGCAGCTTAACAAAGAAGTATTTTAAATTTATAACGTTTATAAATTGTAATTATTTTCGGCGCAGATGAACTATTGAACCAATGAACTTAAATAAACTATCCTACCGTAAGTTCAGTATATGCTGCAGTTAAGCTTCTTGCAATGCCATCACCTTGCCACTCTGGAGCTCCAGGAATAGTGGTCGCTTTTAAAATATCTTCTTTTGTTTTACCAGCTTGTATTTCTTTTTTAACAAATGCCAATAAACTTTCCAAATAATTTTTAAAGGCTTTAACATTCTCCTTATCCCCAACTACTTTTTCTGGATCTAGGCTATGACCGGTGATTACAATTGTATCTTTATCGAATTGATTATAAATTTTATCTAGAGCTGCTATCCAATTGCCAATGTGTGCGCCATTTGCTTGATCAATGTATGGGAAACGGCGATTAAAAACCAAATCACCCACGTGAACAATGTTGGCGTTTTCGAAATGATACACCACATCGCCGTTCGTATGACCAGAGCCATAATAGTAAGAACTTATTTTCTCTTTCCCTACAGGTGCCTTCCAACCCTTACCAAAGGTTACATCTGGATAAAGCTGTTTATCTTCATTCTTTGCCTTTTCAGCAGCGAGTTTCTGATTTACCAGTGAATTTTGATGCGCAACAACATGTTCTGCTAAATCTTTAAAAGCAATATTTCCGGCGGTATGATCACCATGATGATGCGTATTTAATAAGTATTTAAAAGGTTTCTCACCTAATTTCTTTAATTCATCTATCACATGAGTGGCAGAGGTTGGAAACTGCGAATCGACTACGACAAAGCCGCTAGTCCCATTTAACCAAGCAATAGTACCGCCTTGTTCCATAAAAATACCCACATCGTTTCTTAGCGCTTTAAATTCATAAGCGCTAAGAAACGATGAATTTGCAAACACATCAGATTTAGAAAAAGCTAATAAAGCTGCTGCTAGTGCTGAGTTTTGGATAAATTGTCTTCTTTGCATGATGATTTTTTCTTTTTATACTCCCCCACCTGGCATGGTACCAGGCTCGTGTCCATCACCAAAAGCATTGCTGGTGCGGCCGTGTTTTTTAGCAAAATTACTAGTTACTTTTGAAGACGAATTTTTTTCTACGTTTTCTTCGTTTCTAGGTGTTTCTTGTTCTGTATCTGTTACCGTCGAGTCTTTGACTACTTTACGATCTTTTTCTCTTTTCGTTTCCATAACATTGTTCTTTAAGGTATGGATTAATAACAAATGCAGAAACAGATTGTTCTATTTTTTTACCATCTTAGTTCTTAAACCATTACGTAAAACGACCACCTAAGTTACCCAAGAACATCAAGCCTAGGGCTATCATGGGTGCCTTAGGTGGTGAAAAAAAACTATGCCAATGCACTTTGCTTCACCACCATCTTCACCTTTTCCATCACGTAATCCAAATCTTCCTTAGTGGTGTATTTGCTAAAAGAAAAACGCACCGACGGGCGGTTTGGATCAGCATTAATACCATTTAGAACATGCGAACCAATGTTAGAGCCCGATGAGCATGCACTTCCACCAGAGGCACAAATACCGTTAATATCTAAGTTAAACAATAACATATCGGCCATATCCATTTCTGGGAATGAAACATTAAGTACCGTATATAAACTTTTATTTGCTTCAGTTTCGCCGTTAAAGCCAATACCTGGAATTTCGGCAATTAATTGTGCTTTTAAGTAATCTTTTAACTCCTGAATATGTATTTGATGTGCTTCCATTTCTGAATACGCAATTTCTAACGCTTTCGATAAGCCTACAATTCCATATACATTTTCGGTTCCACCACGCATATTACGCTCCTGTGCCCCACCGTAAATCATTGGTGGAATTTTAATATTACTATTTACAAATAAGAAACCTACCCCTTTTGGCCCATGTAATTTATGTGCTGCACACACGATAAAATGCGCTTTAAGTTTACGCACATCGTGCACATAATGCCCCATGGTTTGTACCGTATCGGCATGGTAAATCGCATTATATTTTTCGCAAATATCACCCACCTTTTCCATATCGGTTAAGGTGCCTAGTTCATTATTTGCATGCATTAGTGATACAAAACTGCGTTCGTTATTTTGCAAGAGCTCTTCAAGATGTACATAGTCAATACTTCCTTTCTCGTCTATATTTACAAAACTTAATTTATCAATCTGCCCATCTTTAAGCATCATATTTAAAGTATGCTCTACTGCATGATGTTCTATTTTAGAGGTAATTGCATGCTTAATGCCATATGCAGAAATGCCACAACGAATTGCAGTATTATCAGCCTCAGTACCGCCAGAAGTAAAGAATATCTCTGAAGGAGACGCATTTAACAAACTTGCAACATTCTTTCTAGCCTTCTCTACTAATGTTCTTACCTCACGTCCTAACGCATGGATTGCCGAAGGATTACCGAAATAATTCTCCATCACATTAGTCATCTCCGAAATTACGGCCGGATCTAACGGGGTGGTTGCAGCATTGTCTAAATAAACTCTTTTCATTTTAATTTTAGTTTAATTTCAATATTTCTTTAATATCTGAAATAATTTTATTGGCTAGATTTTCGGCTACAGTTTCATTTTCAGCCTCACTATAAATGCGGATAATAGGTTCGGTATTGGAACGACGCAAATGTACCCACTCGTTCGCAAAATCGATTTTTAACCCATCAATAGTACTTGTTTTTTCATCCTTGTATTTATCTTGTACTTTAATTAATAATGCATCGATATCCATTTCTGGAGTTAATGTAATTTTGTTCTTCGAAATATAATAGGCCGGATAGGTGCTACGCAATAAGGAGATTGACTTACCAAACTTAGCCAAATGCGTTAAAAACAAGGCAATACCAACTAGCGCATCTCTACCGTAGTGCGATTCAGGATAAATGATACCTCCATTTCCTTCGCCCCCAATTACCGCATTGCTTGCTTTCATTTGGTTAACCACATTTACTTCACCAACTGCAGCTGCAGTATACGTGGTTCCTGCCTTCTCCGTCACATCTCTTAATGCTCGGGTTGAAGAAAGGTTAGATACTGTATTTCCGGGTGTGTTTTTCAATACATAATCGGCAACCGCTACCAATGTATATTCTTCGCCAAACATGGTACCATCTTCGTTTACAAAACAAAGGCGATCTACATCTGGATCTACCACAATCCCTAAGTCGGCGCGTTTTTCTTGTACAACCTTAGCAATTTCTGTTAAATTTTCTGGCAGCGGCTCTGGATTGTGCGGAAATTCGCCATTTGGCTCACAATACAATTCGTAAACAGTTTGTACACCTAAAGCCTTTAAAAGCGCTGGAATAAATATCCCTCCGGTAGAATTTACACAGTCGATCGCAATTTTAAAGTCTGCCTTTTTAATCGCTTCCACATCAACCAATGGCAAAGCCAATACCGCATCAATATGCTTTTGTAAATACGTATCATTAGCTATTACTTTCCCTAGGTCGTTTACCTCTGCAAATGCAAAATCGGCCGCTTCAGCTTTTTCCAATATGTCTTTTCCATCTGCATCGCTGATAAATTCACCTTTTTCGTTTAATAATTTAAGTGCATTCCATTGTTTCGGATTATGGCTGGCAGTTAAAATAATTCCGCCACCCGCTTTTTCTAATGGTACAGCAATTTCTACCGTAGGCGTTGTAGATAAGCCTAAGTCTATCACTTCAATTCCTAGCCCTTGCAAGGTGCCAATTACTAAATTATTTACCATTTGACCCGAAATACGTGCATCGCGGCCAACCACTATTTTCTTATTCTCCGTTTTCTCAATTATCCATGCGCCATAGGCTGCAGTAAATTTAACAATGTCGATCGGAGTTAGTGCATCGCCAGCTTTGCCGCCAATAGTTCCCCTTATTCCTGAAATAGATTTTATTAATGTCAAGTTCTTCTAGATTTTTACAAAAATAATAAAAATTTAAGGATTAGGGCACTTATCACTGGCATCATTTGTGGCAAATAAATCATTTTTTAGTAAGAATAATCTCCATATCCTTATTTTTCTAACTGACTAAGTTTATCTATATTTATTGATAATCGGCATTCTAAATTAATTTTATCGCAAAAACAGCATGAAAAAGTATCGTATTATCTTATTTTGTTTATTTGCTTTCATATTAACTTCATGTGAAAAATCAAATGACGAAATAAATTCAACTATTGAAGTATGTGGCGTAAAAGATCCTGTAAGAAATATTCCGTGGTTAAAGGCAGAATATTTAGAGATGGGTAGCGCTATTGGGAACGGAATTGTGTTGTACAATTATCAAGGTCAAGACATCATAGAGGTACAATATAGCATATTTAGCAGTACAAATCAGCATCAACATCTTTGCAATGGCACAAAACTTAATTTAGACGATATAACCACATTTAAAAAATATAAAGAAGAACGTAAAGAAATTGCCATATTATTCGGCACAAAAATATGGCAATAATATTCTTGATTTAAGTAGTCATTATACCAAGTTTTGTTACAAATACAGTATTTTTCTTAAAATGAAACGGCTTTTAGTTATATCAAATTTTCGTATCATTCGGTATTTTTTTTAATTGCAACATTATTGCATTTAATAAATTATTTCCATGCTCTTGTACTACAAAATGCTATATTTGTTCATCAAAAAAAATTAACAAAAAGGGTAATGCAGCGAAAATGGTTTCAATTCTGGTTTAATTCACCTTATTATCACATCCTTTACAATCAACGTAATGATGAGGAAGCCGAATTCTTAATCGATAATCTTTCTGCATATTTAGCGCCTAAAAAAGATAGCCGAATATTAGATATTGCCTGTGGCAGAGGTAGGCATTCCATTTATTTGAATAAAAAGGGGTACGATGTTACCGGCATCGATTTATCCGAGCAAAGCATTAAATATGCTCAGCAATTTGAACAGAAAAACCTGCACTTTTATGTTCATGATATGCGCAAACTGGCCTATATTAATTATTTCGATATTGCCCTAAATTTATTTACAAGTTTTGGATATTTTGACACCGAAAAAGAACATGTAAATGCTTTAAAAGCTTTTAGAAAAGGGCTTAAAGCAGATGGAACCTTGGTTATCGATTATTTCAATACCCAAAAAATAGTAAAGAATTTAACACATCAAGAAATCAAAACAATTGATGGCATCGAATTTCATTTACATAAATTTGTTGCCGAAGGGAAGATCATAAAGCACATCAATTTCGAACATCGTTTAAAGGCCTATGCTTTTGAAGAGCGAGTACAGGCATTTTCTTTGGCAGATTTTGAGCGAATGTTAACGAAAGCAGGACTACGCATTACGGCCTCTTTTGGAAGCTATGCTTTGGAAGAATTTAATGAGGTAAAATCTGATCGGCTAATTTTAGTATGTAAAAAAGCATGATAACAGAGCTACAGCAATTTGATGCCGAGTTATTTTTAAAAATTAACAAAGGCTTAGGCAATGACTTTTTTGATTTCATTATGCCCTTGTTAAGAAATCGTTTTTTTTGGTCACCCTTATATATTTTCATTATTGCTTTTTGCATTAAACAATATAAAAAGCAAGGCTATTTTATTATTTTGGGGCTACTTATTACGTTTGCCATGGGCGATTTAATTGCTTCAAGATTAATTAAGCCAAATGTACAACGCATACGCCCGTGCAACGAGATTACCTTAGCCAGCACCGTTATAAAACGTGTTCCCTGTGGCACTGGCTATAGTTTTCCTTCGGCTCATGCCACCAATCATTTTGCCATTGCACTGTTTTTGATTGGCATATTTTATCGTAAATGGAAACCGATTTTATCTTTGGCCTTGGCTTGGGCAGCATTAATCGCTTTTGCTCAAGTGTATGTAGGGGTTCATTACCCACTTGACACGATAGCTGGAGCCATTTTGGGAATAGGCATTGGCTTATTTACATCAACAGTTTATAAAAAATTACAACCCGAATTTTAAATGGAAATCTGGAAATTCCTTGTTTTGTTTTTTTGTGCCTTTTTTGGAGGGCTTGCCATATTTTTAGTTAAAAATGATAAATCTCAGGCCTTAAAGCTTATTCTTTCTTTTAGTGGCGCCTATTTATTTGCAATCACGGTTTTACATCTTATTCCTGATGCCTATAGTGGTGCTGATGCGCACGAAATTGGCATATTTATCTTAATTGGCTTCTTGCTACAGATATTTTTAGAGCAATTCTCTGAAGGTGTAGAACACGGGCATATCCATAAACATAGCGAAGGGCATGCATTCCCCTATGGCGTAATGATCAGTTTATGCTTACATGCTTTTTTAGAAGGAATGCCACTGGTTAAAGATCAAAATAATGAACTGATTTTTGGCATTTCTTTGCATCATATCCCTGCAGCATTTGCATTGGCCAGCATTTTAATTCAAAACCACTATAAAGCTAAATCCATTGTTTTCTTAATTAGCTTATTCGCACTTATGGCACCAGCTGGCTATTATTTTAGTGAAAGCTTAAACAATGGAAGCATTAGCGGAATGGAGCCCTATTTTAACAAAGTAATGGGTATTGTGATCGGTATTTTCCTACACATTTCTACCACGATCTTATTCGAATCGAATGCGGATCATAAAATCAATAAAAAGAAAATGTTGGCAGTACTAACTGGAATTGGAGTAGCACTAATTGGTTTTTATACCGCTGGGCACTAAAACCTATCCTCTGTATTTATCCAGTAATACATTTAATTGTGTCGCTTCCTCTTCACTTAGATTTGGTCGTATAAACGATGAAAAATCTATTTCTTTATCTAGCTTTTCCAACAGTTTTAGCCCCTTATCAGAAATAGTGATATCTAGTGCACGTTTATCGTCGCCATTCACATTTTTATGCACATAGTCTTTCTGCACTAAGCGATCAACAATTCTAGAAACATCGCTCAACTTATCCAAAATTCTCGATTTTAATAGGTTGATGGTAGAGGGTTTTGGGTATTGCCCACGTAAAATTCGAAGCACGTTAAATTGTTGTTGCGTAATATCGTAAGGGCTAAGTGCTTCCTTAACGTTCTGGTTACTCCAATGGTAGGTGAAAAAAACATTAACCAAGGCTTGCTGAAATGCATTTTCAAATTTCGAACTCTTAATCTCTTTTTGTAGCTCCATTACTTTTGTTTTGATTCGTTAATTCTAGATTTTGCAGCATCTTGATTAGTTATTTTCCCATACTGCCACGGACAATTCAAGCATTTATTTTTACAGCAATACCCTCTTTTCAAATGATATGCTGCAGTAAACACCATTAGCCCCTCTTCATTAAAATAATAATCAATTTGCTCTTCCATTAGTTAAGCAATTTAACGACCAAACTTTTTTCAAAATAACTTTGTAAAGCAGTCCCACTACCATGGGTAGTCCACACCTCTTTTGGTTTAACCTTTTCAATGGTTTCTAAAATAGCCTGCCAATCTACATGATCAGAAATATACAATTGAATTTCGTTAGCACTTTGAAGATGCTTCCACCCTGTTGCAAATATCCGTACAACATTTATAGCCTTAAAATAACTATGAAAAACCATAGGTGGTACGATGTAGATTAAATCTGTCTGGTTATTTTTCATCACCTTCCTATCATAAGGTTCGTACTTCCCTAAAGTAACACCTAATTCTTCATAAATTTTAATAAAAGGAAGAATACTGTGGTGTACAAGTATCCTTTTTTGTATACAGTGTTCATTAATCATTGCAATTAAACGTTGACTTTTCCCTAAAGCATAGGCACCCAACATAATGTTGCTTGTAACTGAATTTAATTTCTTTATTTCTTCAATTGCATCGGGGTGTTTAGTTGTTGGGTTGGCAAAGGTGGTTTCGGTGATCAATACATCAGCAGTTACAAATTCGATCGCTTCGCAGGTACCGTCTTCTTCCAACTTATAATCGCCAGTATATAGGTACTTCACATTTTTATACTCCATTAAAACTAACGACGAACCCAACATGTGACCTGCTGGATAAAAACTAATAACTACTCCATTTAGTTCAAATGTAGTAGAATACGATTTAACTATAAAGTTAGCGGCAGCAAATTTCTTATACCGATGCTGCATAAACACCATGGTTGGCTGAGTACAATATACATTTTGATTACCCCCTACTGCATGATCACCATGGGCGTGTGAAATAACTGCCGATACAACGGGCTCTTTTGGATCGAGATAAAAATCTCCATACTTGCAAAAAAGACCTGTTTTAGTTTGAATGATAAAATCTGCTAATATCATAGGATGTATAAATGAAATGGGGGTGGATTAGATTAGACTTAAAAATTGTTCGTGCAAGTTTAACACTTGTAAAATAATCGAATCGGAAGGGGTATTCGAAACAAAGTAGTCGGCTATTTTAGTCTTTTGTTCATCTGTAAATTGTTTATCCATTCGAGCCTTTACCTGTGCCTCGCTTACCTTATCGCGCTGCATCACTCTTGTCAACTTTAAGGCCATTGGCGAGGTTACTAGTATATTCTTATCACATTGTTGATATGAACCACTTTCAAATAGCAAAGCCGCTTCTTTAAGCACATAAGGCGCTGATTTGGTTTTAACCCAAGCTTCAAACGCCTTAAAAACAGCTGGATGAACGAGCGCATTTAACTTATCTAATTCCGTTTTTTGATTAAAGACAATCCCCGCAATATGCGTGTTATTTAATGAACCATCTGGATGATAACTCGAAGGTCCGAAAACGTTTTTAACACCTTCAACTAAAACAGGATCGTCAGTCATTGCTAATTTAGCCATTGTATCCGCATAAAAAACAGGAATCCCTAATAGCTCAAACACTTTACAAACGGTGGTTTTACCGCTACCAATGCCCCCTGTAATCCCTACCTTTAACATTACTTTTCGATTATAAAATTAATTTTTCTTGGGCTTATTGTAACAAGTTTACAATAATCAGGGAAACGTGCTATTTTAACGGTGAGTTTTTCATGTTTCAGTATCTTCCATTCGTTCATGTCTACATTGGCTACAATAAAATCTTCATCTACTTCCTCATACCGAGATAAAGCAACCATAAATGTAACTTTTACTTTTTTTGGATAAAGTTTAACATCATAAAAATCTTTGTTATTGATTAAATTGAGAGGAACTTCTACCGTTTTTTCGGTAAACTCATCAACCGGCACTTTAACACCAACACTTGTAGGATAGATGCTCACATTAGCAGTATTGTTTGCTTTAATTGCAACCCTTGTACTTACCGAATTTTGTATATCTACAAGTTTTAGGGAATCAGTATGCCATTCCTTTATTTTCATCAATTCTTCTTGAGGCCCTGATATATTTACGTACGATGGTTTTAATTGAATTTTACTAGCAAGACCATACTGTTGTACAAAAGAAAGATCGTATCTTAATTTAACAGGAACCCGTTTATTTGTCCTTTTCGAAAAATCGAAATATAAAGTGTCTGGTTTAACTGAAATAACTCGCTGCGACGTTTCTAACTGTTTATTAACATATTGTAATTGTTCAGAAAATAAAATATAATTGCGATTATTTAATTTATCGAGGCTTACTGTAATGGACTGAGGACTTACCCGAAGCCTTGCAAATAACAATTGCCATCCTGTGCCCTCAACTTGCAAATCGACCGTATCAGTTTGTAGTGCCTTAAATGCTTTTTTCTGAGGGAAATCTTTATAGATCAACACTGTTTTTGCAGTGTATACATATTTATTATTTAACGCCATAAATAACCAGGCCCCTATTGCACAGAGTAGGCAAGCTACCAGCACTAAAAATCGTTTACGCTCTACCTTGGTTAATTTTATAAATGGCATGTGGTAAAATTACAAAAAAAAGCCGCTCTCTCGAAATTTCGGAAGAGCGGCTTTAGTTTAGCTAATAGTGTACTATGCTTTAGGCAATGCCGCTGTAGTTGCGGCCTTAGTTGCATCTAAAGATATTGCTGATTTATCAAAACGGATTTTTGTACCGCCTTCTACTTCGATTAAAAAAGTAGTGTCATTGCTACCTACAATTTTACCGTGAATACCAGCAGTAGTTACAATCTTATCTCCAATTTTTAAATCTTCAACTAATTTTTTATGGTCTTTTGCTTTTTTCATTTGAGGTCTGATCATGAAAAAATAGAAAACGATCATGATTAAAACCATGGGTACTATTGTGCTCAACATGCTGTTGTTAGCTTGTAAGATTATTGATGTCATTGTATTTTGTTTTTTGTTTTAATGTTTTATTTCTTGTGTCGTTCTTTCAAACTATTTCTTTGCTTTCACTTCCCCTACAACATGTACGGTAGCTAAATAAGGATTGGCATTTGAAACGATAGATACGACCTTGTCTTGAATACCTACTTTACCTTGACTATTAAATATTACTTTAATACTGCCTTCCTTACCTGGTTTTATGGGTTTTGTAGGATATTCTGGCACTGTACAACCACAAGTTGCAGTTGCATTACTAATAATTAAAGGGGTTTTACCTGTGTTCTTAAATTTAAATTCGTATTTAACGCTTTCGCCTTCTGTAATTACACCAAAATCGTAAATCTCTTCTTCAAACTTAATTACTGGCGCATCTTTTGCAGATACTACCTTACCTGTAGAATCGAGCACTACTGCCGTTGATGAATCAGTACTATTACAAGCGGTTAAAGATGCTGCAATACCTAAAATTAAAATTAGCTTCTTCATTATTTAATCCTCTATTAGACCTCTGCCTATTTTTTTAATGCTATTTGTTCGCTTTAAATCATTTAAAATTTTATCTAAGATACCGTTAATAAACGAATTACTTTTCGGCGTACTGTAATCTTTTGATAATTCTAAATACTCATTTATGGTTACTTTAACCGGGATTGACGGAAAATTCATCAATTCACAAATGGCCATTTTCATTAAGATAGTATCCATTAGCGCAATCCTTTCCGACTCCCAGTTTTTAGTTCTTTCGGCAATCAACTCTTGATATGCATCGTCATTTTTGATGGTGTAAGCGAATAAATCCTTCACAAATCTGCTATCTTCTACCCAATCTGCACTAATAGGAGTTAGTTTATTCTTAAATGGGTCTTCAGAGGTGAAATTCTTTAGTGTTTTGGCGATCATACCTTTCATAACCTCACTATCTACCGGCCAATTGATAAATTTATCTTCAAAGGCTTGAATAATGTTAAGGTTTTTTAATAAAACCTTTCTAAATATGAATTTGATGATCTCTTTTGAACTCTCTAAGGTTTCTTCCTCCTCTTCCAAATAAGCTGCGTATTCTTTCGTATCTTTTAATTTAATAAAGATCGATTTCACCAACTCTGGATCGGCATGCCAATTAATTTGATACTTGTTAACCGCAGCTGTATACTCTGGGTTTTGCTTTAACACAACAGCAAATTTATTATGCAATAATTTCTGATTTGGACTTAAATCTTCGGCGGTAGGCAAATGTTTATTTGCACGCTCAATGGCATCGTTTGCTGTATATTCTGTTACATCCACTAGCAGAGCTAGCATCCTTACATACATTTCATAAACGCTATCAATGCTTTGCATCAATGCTTTCTGACTGCTTACGCTGTCTTTTTTTTCTGTCATTTGCCAAGCAAAAATATTTTGCAAAGCTTTAATCCTTAAGTGCCTTCTATTTAACATGAAATATATGTAAGAACGAGTAGTAAATTTTACTGGTTATAATTAATATGATGATTTTATTTTTTTAATGTCTGCTATTCTCTTTTCTGCAATTCTGCTTGCTGCCAAGTTTGTTGGTATATTTTCGGCTTTCGACAACTTAATCACCTCACGTGTAGCATTGTAAATATTTTCGGTAAGCTGCATCGTTCTCTTTTTACCAAAACCAGTTAATTCTGAGTAACAATTAATTAATCCGCCAGCATTGATCAAATAATCAGGTGCATATAAAATACCTTTGTCAAGCAGTAGCTGACCATGTACTTCTTCATCGCCCAGCTGATTATTGGCTGACCCAGCAATGATTGCAAATTTCATTTTTTTAATCGTTTTTTCATTAACCGTTGCTCCTAATGCACAAGGTGCATAAATATCGGCGCCAATGGTGAAGATTTTATCTGCCTCAATGGCTTTAGCCTTATACTTTCTGGCCACTTGTTGTAAGCGTTCTTCGTTAATATCGCTTACATACACCTCAACGTTTTCTTTTCTCAACAGATCTACCAAATGCTCGCCAACGTTTCCAATGCCTTGCACTACTACAGAACGGCCTGCCAGCATATCAGTACCATACACCTCTTTAACGCAGGCTTTAATTCCTAAGAAAACACCTTTTGCTGTAATAGGTGCAGGGTCTCCTGCTCCACCAATTGATTCAGGTACGCCGGTTACATGGTTAGTTTCCATGCGAATGTATTCCATGTCTCGGGTAGTTGTTCCCATATCTTCGGCCGTTACAAACTCGCCGTTTAGGTTTTTAATGAACCTACCGTAACTGCGCATTAAAGCCTCTGTTTTTGCCTTTCTCGAATCGCCTATAATTACTGCTTTACCCCCACCTAAATTTAAGCCCGAGATAGCTGCCTTATAGGTCATAGCTTTCGATAAACGAAGTACATCTTCGAGTGCCTCTGCCTCACTGTTGTAATTCCACATTCGTGTACCTCCCAAAGCAGGACCTAAAGTGGTGTCGTGAATGGCAATGATGGCTTTAAGTCCGGTATCAGGGTCGTTGCAAAAAACTACTTTTTTGTGGCCTGATGCGCTTAATTGATCTAATATAGAAGTAACTGCAGAACTATTACCAGACATACGAGTGTTGAATTGATAAGCTGCAAAATTAAGATAAAAATCCATTATTTTACCTAGTATTAACTAAAGAATAAAAAAAAAGAAAGTCTTTTGGTTAACTTTACCCTTCCATGAGACATCTTTCGTTTTTAAACAAATACTTCTATAAATATAAGTGGTGGATTATTCCAGGTATTTTCTTCGTCATTATCTCTAATATTTTTGGCGTAGTACCTGCTCAGGTGGTTGGTCATGCCTTTAATATTATAACCGAAAACATTGCCATCTATAGTTTATTTGAAGGATTTGAAAGACAAGAAATTGTATATAATATTTTCAGTTATAGCTTATTCTTTTTTGGGCTTCTCATTTTAGTGCTTTACCTGCTCAGGGGATTGTTTTTATTCTTTATGCGACAAACCATTATTTTAATGTCGAGGCATATCGAATACGACATGAAGAATGAAATCTATGCCCATTACCAAGAGTTAAGTTTAGGTTTTTACCGGCGCAACAATACTGGCGATCTAATGAATCGTGCCACCGAGGATGTAAATCGGGTAAGGATGTATGTTGGACCAGCTATAATGTATACCATTAATACAGCTGTACTCTTTTGCCTTATTATTTACTTCATGTTCTCGGTAAACGTTAAATTGGCTATTTATTGTTTGTTACCACTCCCTATTTTAGTAGTTACTATTTATTATGTAAATACATTAATTAACTTAAAAAGCGAAAAAATACAGCAACAGTTATCCAAGCTATCGAGCTTTGTGCAGGAACGGTTTTCGGGTATTCGTGTCATTAAATCGTATGTAAGAGAGGAGCACAATCAAGATATTTTTGCACAAGAAAGTCAACTATATAAAGATAGCGCTATGGGTCTGGTTAAAATACAGGCCTTATTTTACCCTACCATGCTATTATTAGTAGGACTAAGCACCATTTTAACAGTTTACATTGGCGGCAAGCAAGTAATTGAAGGGGCGATTACTCCAGGCAATATTGCCGAATTTATTGTATATGTAAATCAATTAACTTTTCCGGTAACAATGCTGGGCTGGGTTACTACCTTAATACAGCGTGCCGCGGCTTCACAAAAAAGAATCAATGAGTTTTTGCAGCTGAAGTCTGAGATTACCTCTTCAAATGCTTTAACACCCACCCTTACTGGGGATATTAAATTTAATAACGTGAGCTTTACCTATCCAGATACTGGAATTGAAGCTATAAAAAACGTGAGCTTTGAGCTCAAACAAGGGCAATTTGTAGCCATTATTGGGCGTACCGGTTCCGGAAAATCTACCTTAGCTAATCTTATTATGCGGATGTATGATGCCGATTCAGGGCAAATTTTAATAGACGGTGAAGAGCTAAGAACCCTAAACCTAAGCAATTATCGAAATCAGATCGGTTTTGTACCACAAGAAGTTTTTCTATTCTCTGATACCATAAAAAACAACATTGCTTTTGGGCTGTCAACCGTTAGTGATGAACAAGTTGAACATGCCGCTCAACATGCCGCAGTATACCATAACATTATCGACTTTGAAAAAAAATTCGAAACCATGCTTGGCGAACGAGGCATTACACTTTCGGGTGGACAAAAACAGCGTGTTTCGATTGCTCGTGCACTAATTAAAGAGCCAAAAGTGTTGATATTTGATGATTGTCTTTCGGCAGTAGACACGAAGACTGAAGAAGAAATACTCCAAAACTTGGGTAAGATAATGTTTGGAAAAACAAGTATCATCATTGCTCACCGAATTTCTACTATTAAAAACGCCGATAAAATTATAGTTTTAGATAACGGGATGATCATTGAACAGGGTACACATCAATCGTTACTTAGTCAACAAGGAGTTTATTCCGAGATGTATGACAATCAGTTATTAGAGGAAGAAAATCAGGTTTAATTTTAATTTAATCGAAAATGAACTGTTTTCTATTTTGAACTTTGAAAATTATTCCTTTATATTTACCCCAACCTTAAACCAATACGACACACAACAATGGGAGATTTTGACAATAAAGAGAGAGAAGAGGTTTTTTCCAAGAAAGTAAGAGCAGGTAAGCGCACTTATTTTTTTGATGTAAAAGCTACACGCTCAGGCGACTATTACCTTACCTTAACTGAAAGTAAAAAGAGATTAGAAGATGGTGTATTTGTAAAACATAAAATTTTCTTATACAAAGAAGACTTCGAAAAATTTACAGAGGGGTTAACCGAAACCGTTGAGTATATTAAATCTCACCAGGAAGTAGTAGAAAAACGTTATGAATATTCTGAAAATGCAGAATATACACATAGCCCAAAAGTAGATAACGACGATTTTTCTTTCTAATCTATTAAAGAAATAATTAATTTTAAAAGTCTCTCAGTTCGAGAGACTTTTTTTATGTAATGAAATTTAACAGTACTTATGAAACTACTTAAACTCTCCCTTCTTTTTTTATTGATATCAAACTTCGCATTTGCTCAAAAAGAAACCATCATGAGCATACCGCTCGCAAAAAGCAATGAACCGAGCTTGCAAGTTCTTGAACACAAAAATCAAATAGAAAATGATAGCTTCATCACCGTTAAAGACAAACTATATTCCAATGAAAAAATCGACACCAAACTTAACCAAATGCTTGTCGAAATGGCGAAAGGATTTAATGGCGATGTTGGCATTTTTGTAAAAAACTTAAAAACAGGTAAAGTTGCCAGCTTAAATGCCGATAGTATTTTTCCTACAGCAAGTATGATTAAAGTACCCATAACTTGTGGTATTTTCGATAAAATTGAAAAGGGCGAATTAGCCTATAATACAGAACTGGTTTATAAAGACAGTTTACTTTATGCAGGCGAAGACATATTAGGTTCATTTAAAGCAAACGAGAAAATTTGGCTAAGCAAAGTATTGATGCTAATGATTACCACTAGCGATAATACTGCGAGTTTATGGTGCCAAAGTTTAGCAGGAACTGGAACCGTTATTAACCAGTTGATGGAGAAAAATGGTTTACAGCATACTCGAGTAAACTCAAGAACGCCAGGCAGGGCCGATAAGCAACGAAAATATGGCTGGGGCCAAACAACGCCACGAGAAATGGCCACATTATTAACGCTTATAAGGGATGGGAAAATGATTAGTGAAGCTGCTTCTGAGCGGATTTATCGAAATTTAATCCGGATATATTACGATCATGAAGCATTATCTGAAATACCACCATATATACAGGTTGCTTCTAAATCTGGCGCCGTTAATGCAGCCAGATCTGAAGTGGTACTCGTAAATGCACCACATGGTGATTATGTTTTCTGTATTGCTACAAAAAACCAGAAAGATACTTCTTGGATACACGGCAATGAAGGCACTACGCTTATTCGCAAAGTAAGTAAAACCTTGTGGAACTATTTCGAACCGAAATCAAAGTGGGAACCAGCCAAGGGAATGGAGAAATATTATTAAGTATATAATTTTTTCTATTTTAGTAACGCTAACTAAATTTAAACCCATGAGATTACAGCCCTTTCTAATTGCCCTTTGCCTTTTATTCGCAGTTAATTCCCAAGCACAATGGGCACCTATCCCAGGTAAAATCTCATCGCCTTGGGCAGCAAATGTAGATCCTAAACAGCCTTTGCCCGAGTATCCTAGGCCGCAGCTAGTTCGTGAAAACAATTGGAAAAACTTAAATGGTTTATGGGACTATGCCATCACCAAAAAAGAAAATACAGCAATCCCAAAACAGTGGGATGGTAAAATATTAGTTCCTTTTGCTATCGAATCATCATTATCTGGTGTGGGTAAAACCGTTGGTGAAGAAAACTTATTATGGTACCATACTACCATCGATGTTGCTAAACTAAAGAACACCCTTTTATTGCATTTTGGAGCAGTAGATTGGCGAACAGAAATTTATTTAAACGGCACAAAAATTGGCAGTCACGAAGGTGGCTTTGATCCATTTAGTTTCGACATTACTCCTTTCCTTAAAAAAGGCGGCAAACAAGAATTGGTGCTCAGCATTTGGGACCCATCAGATAAAGGCTATCAGCCACGCGGCAAGCAAGTTGTTAAACCAAGCGGTATTTGGTACACCCCTGTTACTGGCATATGGCAAACCGTATGGATCGAAAGCGTAGCAGCGACACATATCATATCAACAAAGCAAACACCAAATATAGACATAAAGAGCTTAATCCTTAGTGCAACCGTTACTAATGCCAAAGCAGACGATAAAGTAAGAATAACTGCTTTTGATGGGCAAACCAAAATAGCATCCATAGAAAGTGCGCCAAACCAAGAGGCTAAACTTACCTTGCCAGAGCAGAAATTATGGTCGCCAACTAACCCATTTTTATATAATTTAACCATCGAGGTGGTGCGAGGAGGCAAAGTAATTGATGCTGCTACAAGTTATTTCGCTATGCGAAAATCATCTATGGGTAAAGACAAAGACGGCACAATGCGTATGTTGTTAAATAACGAGTTTGTTTTCCAATATGGCCCACTCGATCAGGGCTGGTGGCCCGATGGTTTATATACCGCACCAACGGATGAAGCCTTAAAGTTCGATATTATAAAAACTAAAGAAATGGGCTTTAATATGATCCGAAAGCATATTAAGGTAGAGCCAGCTCGTTGGTATTATGAATGCGACAAACAAGGAATTTTAGTATGGCAAGACATGCCAAGTGGCGATTTAGGCAATAAATGGGAAATGCGTGTTGGCGATTATGGCGGCACCGATAAAGATAGAACACCCGAATCGGAAGCAAGTTATAAGAAAGAATGGAACAGCATTATGGAGGCACTACACAATTATCCATCAATCGTAGTTTGGGTGCCTTTTAACGAAGCATGGGGGCAATTTAAAACAAAAGAGATTACCGAGTGGACGAAGAAAAAAGACCCTTCTAGATTAGTAAATAGTGCTAGCGGTGGTAATTTCGAGATTACAGGCGATATTGTAGACCTGCATAACTATCCTGATCCAAAAATGCCAAGACCTGATATATTTGGTAAAACACAAGCACTTGTATTGGGCGAGTTTGGAGGTTTAGGCTTACCTATTTTGGATCATACCTGGCAAAACACCAACAATTGGGGTTATCAAACCTTTAAAAATGCGGATGAGTTGTTTGCTAAATATTCGTCGTTTATGGATAGGCTAGAACATTTAATCACGAAAGGGTTATCCGCAGCTGTATATACCCAAACTACCGATGTAGAAATAGAAACCAATGGCTTAATGACCTACGATAGAAAAGTGATTAAAGTGCCTCTCGAAAAGCTAAAAGGGGTAACTGATAAATTGTATAACAAATCGCTGGTTCAGCTAGACCGTTAATTAACGGCTGGCTTGAGCAATAACAGAAAGCACTATAAGTAATATATAAAGTACAATACCAATTAGGGTAATAATACCCCAATATTTAAACAGCGACTTCATTTTCCCAAAGGCTTCGTCTAAGCTTGCTTGCTCTCCATATAACACACCAGGCTTTGCTTTAGCCGTATATTTATATAGCAAAAGGCTTGGATAAAAAATAGCAAAGGCAAATACCAAACAAAATAGTGTAATGCCCATTGGACTTAAAGACGATGCAGCCATGGCAGCCGCTAACTTAGCATCCGTGCTAATGGCCGGGCCAATGGTAAAAGCAGTTAATACCATTAAACCTGTTAGTACAAAACCAACGATAGCCAAAAAACTAGTCCATTTTGTCATATCGTAAATATAGCTACGCATATCTTCACTAACAATAAGTTGCGGTTGCTGATCGAGCTGTACAGTTTCTTCTACGTTTTCTTCCATGGGAGGGTTATTTCCCCAAATATAATAATTTAAAATTTTCGAACGCTTCAAATTAACGATATTTGGTTATAGCACAATTAATTTCCTAATTACTATGGAGGCCAATAAAAAAAACGTTTTTGAAACCTATAACAAAATTGCAGATTGGTATTCTGAGAACCATTACCGCGGACTAATGCAAAAGGAGTATCTAGACCTGCTTGTCCAAAGTATAGGAAAAGAAGGCACAGTTCTCGATATAGGTTGCGGCACAGGTCTTCCTATGATGGAATATCTCATTTCATTGGGAATAGCTACTACAGGTATTGATGCTAGTATCCGTATGCTAGCAATCGCAAAATTAAACCTTCCCGAAGCAGAATTCCTACAACACGATATGAGAGCACTTTCTCTAAATCGTAAATTCGATGCAATCGTTGCTTGGAACAGCTTCTTCCACCTGCCTACCCTCGATCAACCAGCAATGTTCTCCATCTTCAAAAGCCACCTTAATACAAACGGCATCCTGATGTTCACCTCTGGGAAAGAACATGGAGAAGCTTGGGGAATGAATGGAGGAGAAAATCTGTATCATGCCTCACTTTCTACTGAAGAATATCGTCAATTGTTGGAAGAACATGGATTTAAAGTAACCCGTTATACAGAAGATGACGTTAATTGTGGTGGAGCAACGGTATGGATAGCGCAATTAGCATAATGTAGATTATCCTGTTTATAACAATTCAACTTCTTGAATACTCAAACCCGTAATTTCGGCAATATCTTGAACTGGCATTGCTTTCTGTTTAAGCAACTTGGCAATGCTTATCGCTTTTTTCAATTCTCCCTTTTCTAGCCCCTCTTCCAGTCCTTCAGCTTTGGCTTTTTCAGCAGCTTTCTTCTCGGCGAAACGAATACCAGCATTCCAATCAGATTTCGCTTTCACATCCGAATCGTAAAGTTCGCGTTCTTCTTTCGTCATTTTGCTCATTTCTGCAATTTTAAATATCTTCTGGAATACCCGCTTGTCCAGAAAGTCGGGAATCTTATCCAGCCGGCTCAAGTTCTTCAACAAATAGAACCACTTGTCTAGATCGGTCTCCAGCTCCTGCTCTTTTTTATCAAAGTTAGGCAATTCCAGAAACTTATAGCCCATCCCTTTATAAAATACCTTTCCCGTATCGGTGTTTACCAGTGCAATGTTGTGCAGGTAATTGTTATTGATGTTGTTAAACTGGAACTCCATGATGCCAATCAGGTAAACCTCTTTCAGGGGGGCATCCCAGTTAGCCTTGCCCTTGGGCAGCTGTGCGCTGATCAATCTCGACATGTAGAATACACACCTGTCCTTAAAGAACTCCTGATCGGTGCGCTGCATCTCAATGATGAATTTCTCGCCATCCTGGCCCGTACAGGTTAAGTCGAAAAGGACTTTCCTTTCCTTCGCACCTTCACCATTATATTCAGTGGCACTGTAAACAATGTCGGCAATGGTTTTCTCTCCTTCAAAAAGGGCATTCAGGAACTCAATCATGATATCCTTATCGGGCTCGCTGCCGAATAGGCGCTTAAAACCAAAATCGGTAAGCGGATCAATGTATCTCTCTATATTCTTCATGCCAACAAAACTAGGCCATAGCCATGCACTTAGCCGGAGGTTAACCGGTTAGTTCCGGATATCACCGACTGGTTTATACCACCATTCGGCAAATTTCTCATAAAAAATACAGTATATTTAATTTGATTAATCATGCTTCCTATGCATATCAATTTCAATACATATTATTCAAAACTGCTTAAAGTATCTGTTTTATTAAGCTTTTTATGGCTTAACTCTTGTAAACAACCTGAGCAAGAAATTCCTGATCATCCGAAACAAGTAGATTCTATTATCGACAATACGAGTAATCTGCTGAATGGTGGCGAGATTAAAAAAGCAAAACTTTACCTCGACTCTGCCTTCAAGACCATTTCTATACCAGGTACACTTGATCAATGGAAAAAGTACGACCTCAACGTAATCTTTTATTTAAACTATGAGCGGGATATAGAGATGGCGAGAATCTACGCAGATAGCATGTCTTACATCTTAAAAGATAACTGGAAAAAGCATAAAATAGAATATGCAAAAGCGATCTTTTCGCACGGTGAAGTTTTACTGGCCGAAAAACGATATACAGAAGCATACAAAAGTTTTTATAGAGGGAAAACTTTTACGAATAACTATCTCGACAGCTGTAACTATCAAGAGTTTAGTTACAAATTAGGTATGGTAAAATTTAACCAAGGCGAATATTTAGACGCAATTTCTTTTTTTAAGCAAAGTTTTAAAGAAGGCAAAAGTTGCAAGAAAAATGCTGGTTTTGCAAAGGCATTTTCTGCTAGGCAAAGTACCTTAAACACCATTGCCTTGTGCTTCGAAAAAGTAGGAAAACTGGACAGTGCTGCTCGTTACTATGAAGAGGCCTTGTCATTTATTGATTTGCAGGCACCTAAATACCCCGAGCGCAAACCATTTATGCAGATGGCAAAAGGAGTGATTATGGGTAATTTAGGAGGGATTTTAGTGACGATTAACAAGAATTCACTTGCCGAACACTACCTATTGGAAAGCATTAGCCTCAACGACCGTCCACTGTACGATACCAGAGATGCACAAACTGCAAAACTCAAACTGGCCAATCTATACCTAAAAACCAAAAGGTTTAAAGAAAGTGAAAAATTGTTAAACGATTTGGAGGTTTACCTTTCCGATTCGCAGAACAATAATAGAGCATTGAGCGAGCAGATCCAGTTAAAGTGGTACAAACTGAAATGGAGTTATTATGATCAAACTGCTCAACCCATGCCTGCCTATAACTATTCTCAGAAATACCATGCTTTTCAGGATTCGATTAACCGGATAAACACAGGTTTAAAGGAGGTAGATATGGATCAGGTATTCAAAGATGCAGAGCAGCGACATAAACTGGAGCTGTTAAATAAGGATAATCAGCTAAAGAAGGGATATCTCATAGGTTCTATCCTCCTTTCTATATTAGCACTTATTGTTTTAAGCACAGTTTGGTTTAATCTAAAAAATTCGAAGAAGTTAAATGTAAAAATGGTCATTCAAAACGAACAACTGCAAATGGCACTCACTTCATTAGAGCAAAGCCAGGAAGAAAATACCCGCATCATGAAAATTGTGGCACATGATCTTAGAAGTCCGATGGCTACAACCATTAGCATTGCCTCACTTATACTTGATAACAACAACCTGCTACCAGAAGATAAGGAAATGCTACAACTCATAAAAACCTCAAGCCTACATTCGCTCGATATGATTACCGATTTATTGAACATGAATACTACTGCTGAAGGATTAAAAAAGGACCCTGTTGAAATGTACACCTTATTGAGTTATTGTATAGACCTGTTAGCATTTAAAGCAAAAGAAAAGGAGCAAAAGATTATTCTTCATCCTAGTAAGGATATTGTTATCCAAGTAAGTAGAGAAAAAATTTGGAGGGTAATTAGCAATTTAATTGTGAATGCAATTAAATTCAGTCCTGAGGAATCGGTAATCGATGTTACGTTGGAAATACAATCGCGTAGTATTCAAATCAGGATACAAGATGAGGGCATTGGAATTCCGAACGATTTGAAAGATAAGATTTTTAATATGTTTACCGATGCCAAACGTAGAGGAACCGCCGGAGAACAATCATTTGGACTTGGTTTGGCGATATCAAAACAGATTATAGAAGCGCATGGAGGAAAGATTTGGTTTGAAAACAATACTAGTCATGGCACCACATTTTATGTAGAACTTCCTATATCGACGTTATAAGAATAAGCCAGGGCTCCGATTTGCAAACCTGGACGAGTTTCTATGCATCCAAAACGCTAATCGCCAAACACCCAACCTACCCGTGTTTCTTCTTCTTATTCATAATCGCCTTTTGCCCAATTCCGTAATTGGCCGTCTTCGCATTGCTCTCTTTTCGTTTATGGAAAGCTGCATCTTGATAAGCCTCTTGTTCAGCTTGCTCTTGCGCTTGTTTTTTCTTTTTGGTAGTAGTTTTAGTTACGTCTTCTATTAACAATTCTTCAGGCAAATCGGCAATTTCTATTTTTTGACCAATTGCTTGCTCGACCTTTTTTACCATCGGTAACTCTAAGTCAGTAGTAAAGGTAATTGCTACCACATCTTCATCCTCTTGCGTTTTAAGCACACGAGTTAAATAGGTTTCTTTTTGTTCGGGCAATTCGAAGTGGAAAATAAAAGGAATACCTGATAAATCTAAACTTACTAGATTTTCGTTGGCAACAATCAATACCCTCGCTTCTTGATCTTCTTTAAAATCATTGATCGCATCAAACCCTGCTTCATCAAAAAATAAGGGTTTATAGACAAAAATATCGGGAGCCTTACCATCAAAAAGATCTTTAGCTAAGGTTTGTGCGGTTAGGCGAGTATTTACAAAAACAACAACCTTATCAAATACCTCAACATCTTTTAAAAGTAGATTCAGTAAATTAAGTTTTGTTCTGAAGTTAGGCACATGATAAAGCAATTGTGTATGCGTTTCGGCTTGTTTCTCATTTAGTTCTTCGACCTCAATTAAAGTTGGCAATTTCATAAAAGGATCAATCATTTTGTACAATCGATCGTGAATTACTTCGGTAAATATTAAATGCTGGCACTTTTGAATGCTATTGGCCAGTTCGTTAATGGGTAGCTGCATACCCGAACGTACCATTTCTGCCGCATCATCAACTACAAAAGTTTGGATTTTATTGGTGTTTAAGCCCAATTTCAAATAAATAGCACGCGCACGTGATGGTACAGCCACTACAATATCGACCCCATCAGTAATCTCGTTAATTTGCTGCTCCATCGCCCCATCGGCATGAATACCAATAATCCGAATACTGGTATTGCGGTTTAAGGCATTAAATTGATCAACAACCTCAAGAACACGTTCTTTTGTGGGTACTAAAATTAAGGCTCGCGGAGCTTCTTCGAAACCATATTTTATCCGCATTAAAACACCAAGAATGTAGGTAGTTGTTTTCCCACAACCATCTGGTCCTACGGCAATAACATCTTGGCCACCTAAAATGCGCGACATGCTTCGGGCTTGTATTTCTTTTGGACTTAAATACCCTGCTGCTGTCATCGCAGAAATTAAAGGCTTACTTAATTTTAATTGTTCTAAAGACACGCGTTTGCTTTGTTAATGAAAGGGCAAATTTACAGAAAATTTTTGGTCATTGGTTTATTGGTTCGTTGGTATCATTGGTTCGGTAGTTCATTAGTTCATTTACACAGGGCTAGAGAGCATGGGGCAAAGGGCTGTTAGTCGACAAAAGACTCAAGGATTTACGCCCTTTGCTAAAAAATTCTTACAAGGTGTAACGTTTTCATCCTTAAACCCGTATTAATAATAACACACAATATAAACCATGAAAAAACTATTTTATCTCTCGTTATTAACGCTCGCTTTTACCTCGTGCGAAAAAGAAGAAAACCTACCGCTTTTGGATGGAACATACTCAGGTACCTTTAGAACTTGGGTAGACAAAAAACAACAAATAAGCGATTTTGAGGTTACATTAAACGACCGTAGGTTTGTAACCAATAAAGGTGGTGCAGGTTTAGGTCCGTTTGAAATAGGCCCAAGAAACAAAGTTAAGTTTGCCGACGAACTTTTCTATACTGCAAATTTTGACTGGAATACCATTTTAACAGGAGAATACCTTTACAAGGTACAGGGCGATAGTTTAATTTTAGATAAAGTTATTGCCATGCCTACTGCGGGTACTGATGCTAGTGTGTATTATCAATATAGATTAAAAAAAATTAAATAATTAGTTTATGTCTATTAAACAAACCAAAACAATATTACTAGGTGTTATTGTTTTACTTACCTTCTTAGTGTTTTTTCAAGCGTGCGAAAAACCAGGTTCAAAAAACTTGGTGGGCACTCTCGTATTACCAGTAAACGAAACTAAAACAGTTGTTCACCAAGGCAAAAGCATCTCCATTACCGCATCAGATTTTAAGGAAAGCCGTTGCCCAATTAATGTAGACTGTGTGTGGCAGGGTTACGCATCCGTAAAAATTACGTTTAAAGATGATGTAAAAGAGCAAGATCTAGTACTGTGTTTAGGTGCTTGCACTGTTGTTGGAGTACCTTTAATCGAAACCGTTATCCTAAACGGAACAACCTATAAAATTAAGCTCGAAGAAATTACCCCTTACCCTACACAAGATAAGATTAAACCAGCGCCATCAAAAGCCAAGATTACACTGTCAGAGTAATTGCACATAACGCTAGCAGTATATCAAATTTTTGATACAAATTAAAACTTCTTTCAAAAATACGTAAGTTTAAAACTTAATGTATTGTCATGAAGAAAATTATACTGAACCTCATTTTAATTGCATCTGGCATTGGCGCTTTTGCCCAAGATGCAGTAAACTATCAACTGCCACCTAAGGCAATTGCAGATTTATTATTGGCCAAACCCACACCTGGTGTAAGCATTGATAGCAAAGCCGAGTGGATGTTATTTAGTGAGCGTAATTCCTATCCATCAATCGAAGAATTAGCAATGCCTGAATATCGCATTGCCGGGATGAGAATTAATCCTAATAATTATTCGCCAAGCCGACAAACTTATGTAAACAGTTTTAGCCTAAAGAACATTAAAACAGGTAAAACTATGGCGGTAACGGGCTTACCTAGTCCGCTATATGCAGGTATGGCAAGTTGGAGCCCTAACCAGACCAAAATTGTAGTTACCCATACCTCGCAAAGCAGAATCGATTTATATCTTATCGATGTAGCAACTGCCAAGGCTGTAAAAATAAATAAGCAGCCTTTAAATGCCATTATGGGTAGTGGTACAACATGGGTTGATGAAAATACGCTCCTATATCGAGTAGCCACAAAACCTGCAAGCGCAGCCCCTCCACGTCCGCTAGCACCAAAAGGCCCAACGATTCAACAAAGTTTAGGCAAAGCTGCTCCAAGTGCAACTTTACAAGATTTAATTAAATCGCCTTACGATGAACAATTGTTCGAATTTTTTGCTACATCACAATTGGTTCAAAATAAAGCAGGAATAGAAACGCCAATTGGCAAACCCGCTATATATAGTATGGTTAGTTTATCTCCAGATAAAAATTTTATGATGGTACGCACCATTAAAAAACCATTTTCTTATTTAGTATCTGCGAATGGTTTTCCTTCAACGGTAAGTGTTACAGATAGAGCAGGTAAAACGGTTAAATTATTGGCCGATTTGCCTTCAACAGAAGTTAGACCATCAGGTTACGATAACGTGCAAAATGTACCTCGTGGCTTTGATTGGAGAGATGATGAAGCTGCAACGATAACCTGGACGGTTGCTTTAGACAGTGGTCTTATTAAAAAGAATGTTGAATATCATGATGCAGTTTTAGCTATATCAGCTCCATTTACAGGTGCGCCAAAAGAGCTCTTAAAAACAAAAATGCGCTTTGGGGGTATAAGTTGGGGAAATGCTACATTCGCCTTGGTAAGAGAGATGTCGAGAACCAAGCAAACCTCTAAATTAAGTCGTTTTAATCCTAGCACCGGTGCTCTAGAAACTTTATATGAGTTAAATACTACCGATGCATACAACAACCCAGGAAATCCGGTAACAGAGAAAAATAAATTTGGTCGTGAGGTAATCTTAACAACTGATAACGGCACGAAATTACTTTTAAATAATACTACCGGTGCATCTGCCAAAGGTGACTTGCCATTTTTAGCAAAATTTGATTTAACGACTAAAAAATCTGAAATTTTATGGCGTGCCCAACCAGGTACTTTTGAGATGGTTACCGATGTACTTGACCCTCAAAAACTAGTACTATTAACGCGTAGAGAGAGTCAGAAAGATGTACCAAACTACTTCATCAAAAATTTAACCCTTCGTATTGCTGATCAACCAATCACTTCTTTCACAAACCCTTACCCTCAAATGGAAGGTGTTAAAAAAGAGAAAATTTCTTATAAACGTGCTGATGGTATCGATTTAACTGGCGATTTATATTTACCTAAAGGATACGACAAAGAGAAAGACGGTCCTTTACCGGTTTTAATATGGGCTTACCCACGCGAATTTAACTCAGCAGCAGATGCAGCTCAAATTAGAGGCTCGCAAGATAAGTTTACGACAATTGGTTCTGGTGGTCCATTATTTTTTGTTACACAGGGTTATGCTGTATTGGATAACGCAGAGATGCCGATTGTTGCAAAAGACGGTAAAAGACCTAACGATTCGTTTGTTGAGCAATTAAAATTAAATGCCGAAGCAGCAATCAATAAACTTTCGGAAATGGGAATTGGCGATAGAAACCGTATGGCTGTTGGTGGACATAGTTATGGGGCATTTATGACCGCTAATTTACTAGCACATACCAATTTGTTTAAAGCTGGTATTGCACGTAGCGGCGCTTATAATCGAACACTTACACCATTTGGTTTCCAAAATGAAGACCGTACCTATTGGCAAGCACCTCAATTGTATTATGATATGAGTCCGTTTAGCTATGCTGATAAAATTAAAACTCCAATCTTGCTTATTCATGGTGAAATGGACGATAACCAAGGTACTTTCCCTATTAACAGCGAGCGTTTATTTAATGCGGTGAAAGGACATGGAGGTACAACTCGTTTTGTTTATTTACCATATGAGGCACATGGCTATAGGGCAAAAGAAAATATTTTGCACCAATTATGGGAAATAAATACGTGGCTAGATACCTATGTAAAGGGCGCTAAACCAACGGTAGCGAAGTAGGAAATTTACCAACTAAATTTTTCACCACCCAAGAAACCTCAGAGAACTCAAGGCATCAAGCTAAGGTGTAACTTGGGTTTCTTAGGTGGTGAAAAATAATCGATATGCTAAAACTCACCAAGCTACTCTTAGTATTAAGCTGCTTTATTTCCATCGGCACCTACGCACAGAAACCAAAATTTAACGTAATCGCCTTTTACACAGGTAAAAACGATCAAGCCCATGTTAGTTTTGTAAATGAAGCAAATAAATGGTTCCCAAAAATGGCCGAAAAACATAATTTTAGCTATGATACCACAACAAATTGGAATAATCTAAATGCTGCATTCTTAAAGAATTACCAAGTCGTATTGTTCTTAGATACTCGGCCGGAAGTACAAGCACAACGAGCAGCATTTGAACAATACATGAAAACTGGCGGAGCATGGATAGGCTTTCACTTTTCTGCTTTTGCCTTAACGCCTTCTAGTTATGTCCAAAATTGGGACTGGTATCACAACGAATTTTTAGGATCGGGGCAATATGATAGCAATACATGGCGACCAACATCCGCCCTGCTGAAGGTAGAAAATAAGAAACATCCGATTACCAAAAATTTACCTGCTAAATTTACTGCACAGCCAAACGAATGGTACCGTTGGGAAAAGGATTTAAGAAAAAACTCAAACATCAACATTTTACTAGCAATCGATTCGAGTAGCTTCCCCTTAGGAACTGGGCCAAAAGTTCACGAAATATGGCATAGCGGTTATTATCCAGTAGTATGGAGTAATAAAAATTACAAAATGGTTTACATTAATATGGGACATAACGATATGGATTATGAGCATAAATATGGCAAAACCACCACTTCATTATCTTCCAGTTTTGAAAGTGAAAGCCAGAATAAAATGATCTTAAATAGTCTTCTTTGGTTAGGTCTTGGCGGTGAGCATTAAGCGTTTGGCGTTCAAGGAATCTAAAAATCTTCGCATATTTTCTTTATGCATCCAAAACGCTTTACGCCTCACGCTAAGCGCAAAACATTCCTTATATTTGACTACAAAACATTCACTTTATGCAAAATTTCGATTGGACATCCTTCACCTTAAAAATAGCTGTTAAAGCAAGTATAGAAACAATTTATAATGCGTGGACGTCAGCTGTTGAGATAGAAAAATGGTTTTTAGAAAAAGCAGAATTTTATAACGAAGACCAATACAAGTGGACATGGTTTTTGTATGAAGAAACAGAAACCGGCAAAATAACACAAGCTAATGGAAAAGATCTGTTCGAATTTACCTTCGCCGGCGATTGCTTGGTTACCATTAAACTTACTACAGAAAACGAACATACAGTAGTTACGTTAACTCAACACAACATTCCGACAGATGATAACAGTAAGCGGAATATTCGTTTAGGCTGCCACGGTGGGTGGTCATTTTATTTAGTAAATTTAAAATCGGTTTACGAAGGAGGTTTAGATTTACGAAATAAAGACAATCGCTTTAAACCCATGTTAAATAACTAACTGGCTAGGGTAAAGCGTTCGGCGTTGAGCGTTTCAAACGTTTAAGTGTAGTCTATGCGCCCCAAACGCAATATGCTTATCGCTATGCGCAAAACATTCCTTATATTTGACCTTACTACAATTCATCAAAAATGAACAAAATCATAGAAGTAATAAAAGCGTGTCGCGCTAAGTGGCTAACCATGTTCGATGAGCTAACTACCGCCCAATTAAATAAAATACCTGCTGGTTTTAACAACAATTTAGCTTGGCAGTTTGGGCATGTTATCATAAGCCAGCAAATTTTATGTTATCGTTTATCGGGACAAGCATTTGTGATTAACGAAGAATTGATTGATCGCTATAAAAATGGTTCAAAGCCCGAAGGTTATATCAGCGAAGACGAAATTAATCTGCTAAAAGGATATATGTTAGGCACTATAGATCAATTGGAAGTAGACTTGCAGAATGGTGTATTCGATAATTATACACCTTATACCGTTTCAACCTATGCAGGGCTTAAGCTCGAAAATGTAAACGATGCCTTAACTTTTATTGTTTCGCATGATGCATTACATTACGGGTGTAGTATTTCGATGAAAAAATTAGTATGACAAGGATTTTATGCTTCATTTTATGGATTGGTACTTTTAGTAATGCTTCTGCACAGTATGCGTTTAGAAATAACCAATTTGAATTTAGCATGAAAGAACCGCCAGGTTGGATTAAATCTTATGTAGGTGAACCCAATTTTCGTGATGACCCATCGTACATGGAAAGGATAGTTAGTTTTAATCGGTTTGTTCCAAATCACCAACAAGGGTTTAATCCGTCTATTGATGTGACCGTTGAGCACTTTGGAGCTAACAATAGCCGATTTATGAAACGATATTTGAAAGCTTCCAAATGGAATTGGCCTGGCAGCCATGGCACGTATGAAATTATCAAAAAACCTGAACAAGTAATTGTAAATGGAAAAACGGCTATAACATGTTCCATGCAAGGGAAATTAAGTGGCCATGGCATTTCTAATCCATATTTCATCCAAAAAAGAGTATATTTTATTCATGTAGATAAGCATGTATTTAAAATTACATTTACTGATGCAGCGCAAACTACTACTTACACTTCACTTTTCGACATCTTAAAAGATTCGATTAAAATAAATCAACTTTAAATTAAACTATTTGAGATACTTCTTCCATATTGCATACAACGGCCACGGCTATAATGGCTGGCAAAAACAGCCACAAGCAATCAGTATACAAGAAGTTATTGAAAACAAATTAAGCGAAGTTTTTAAAACACCTTTAACTATAAATGGTTGCGGAAGAACAGATTCGCAAGTTCACGCCAGTCAATACTTTTTTCATGTAGATATTGATCAGGAATGGGAATTTGATTTGATTTTCCGTTTAAATAAACTCCTTCCGCACAATATTGCCATCTTCGACATCATCCCGATGCAAGGCAAACCTCATGCCCGATTTGATGCCGTACAACGCGAATACGATTATTACATCCACACTACTAAAGATCCCTTTTTAAGTAGGTTGAGTTCCTACTATTTGTTGCCAACATTAAACTTAGCTGAGATGGCTAAAGCGGCAGCTCTCTTACCTAAATATAAAGATTATCGGGCACTATGTACCACGCCCGATAAAAATGAGCATACCATTTGTTTCGTAAAAGAAGCCGGTTTATATACATCCGCAGATGGTACTCAATTAAGGTTTCACATCGCTTCTAATCGTTTCCTAGGCAAAATGATCAGAATTATTACTGGTAAACTACTTAAAATAGGAAGTGGCAACATGAGTGTCGACGAATTTGAAAAATTACTCATCACCAAAGAAACACCAAAACTTTTAGAGCCAGCCCACCCTACTGGATTGTACTTATCGAAAGTCACTTATCCCTATTTAAATTTACCTACCCGAACTGAGTTTTGTGGCTTACAACAAAAAGATTGGAAAAAGGTTTGATTGTATTTCCTTTGTCGAGAGCAAAACAGCTCTATTTAGATCCTTCACTTGATGACAGCTCTTTTAAGGAAGCTCCTCTTCTTTCTGCTTTTCTGTTTTTATTTCTATGTGATCCTCTTTTCTGTTGGTTACGCGCACAGGAACACCTCCCCCAAGCCCAATACCTATAGTAGCCAATACCATTAGCACGACAAGTACCAATAGCCTCAACATTTTCTTGAAACTGTTCATAATTTGTTTAATTGTAGACTAGAATGAATTAATAAGAGATTATCTTACACATTCATAAAATCTTCTACAGTTAAACTTCGAGAGGGTGGTAGTAAATAAAGTGCAAAGCAAACAGATTTACGACCATAACTTAGTCGTTTGCTTGTGTTAAATTTCACTTCGAAAAGAAGGTTAGAAGCGATGATAGTGCTAGTCCAGCTTTTAAATTCAGGTTTAGCAAAGCGCACCTGTCTTTCAACCTCTTTTACCCTACTGGCAACAAACAACTCGGTTTGATGCGCTTTTTGCTGAATAGAAGATAAGGCAGCAAACTGACCTGAAATCGTAAAAACACTAAACACTACAGCTACCAGAAGTAGCCGTTTTGCTAGTTTATCTTTTTGATATGTTAATTTTTTAAGCACTGCCTACAAAAATACTCATTTTAATAGACAAATGATATTAATAAACTAATGACACTAGTGAGCTCAAAAATTACTTAAACCGTATCGCTTTTACAGGACTAATTCTACTCACCAACATGGATGGAATTAACAACACCAAAGAACAAATAACGAGCGTTGCTAGGTTTAATAAAAGCACATCCATAAAATGAACTTCAATGGGTACATGAGCCAAGTAGTAATTGGTTTGGTCTAATTTAAAAACATGAGTATACTGCTGTAAATAGGCTAAACCTAGACCTAATATATTTCCTAAAACAAGGCCAAAACCTACCAAATAAATGGCATTGTATAAGAAAATCTTCATCACACTATAATTAGAAATACCAAGTGCCTTTAACAGTCCGATCATCGTGGTTCGCTCCAATATCATAATCAGTAATGCAGTAATCATATTAATTACGCCTACAATCATCATTAAAATAAGTAAAACTCTGGTATTTACATCGAGCAACGATAGCCATGTAAAAATCTCAGGTGTACTTTCTTCGACGGATCGCGATCGTAGTTTAAGCTCCAAATTGTTATATACATTATCAGCAACTGGCCTTAGCTCAGCAAAATTCTTGATCCTAATTTCAATACCACCCATTTGCTTGGGTCCCCAGTTGTTTACTCCTCTTATAATTTTAATGTCGCCAACCGCAAAACTTTTATCGATACTTTCTATTCCAATATCATAAATCCCTACAATGGTAAATTTTCGAGGTTTGGGTGGGTTTTGCACAAAATGCATTAAAAAACTATCGCCCAGCTTTAGCTTTAAGCGATTTGCAGTATATTGGGAAATTAAAATTTGGTTTTTGGTTTGATCGGCAAAGTTGATAATGGTTCCACTTATTAAATGTTTTTCAATAAATTTCCAGTCGTACGCTTCATCAATACCCTTAAAATTTATGCCTTCTACCTCTTCATTTGCTGCTATAATGGCTGGCTTAGTGGCAAATGGATAAAAAGAGGCAATGTTAGGGTTATTTTTTAAATTTGCCAGCGTGGTATCATTTGGCACAAAAGGCGCCTTTTCAAAAGATCCATTCAGATCGTACCGATAAACCTGAATATCACCAATAAAGCCCCTAACCTTATCTTGAATTTCGGTTTTAAAACCGGTAATAATCGCCACCGACAAAATCATCACTGCAAGGCTTAACATAACCCCCGCAATAGCAATTCGCACAATCAATTTTGAAAATGTACGTTCTGATTTAATGGCAATTCGCCTCGATATGAAATATGCTATGTTCAAATTTTATAATAAATTGTAACTTAGCAAAAGTGCTAATTCGATTTCGATTTCGCACATAATTCTTTAAAAAACCATTAAAAATCAAACTATACACCAATAAAATGAACAGAAATACCTTAGTTTTTACTCTTGCTTTTACACTTTTAACGCTTTTAGCGTGTGCCCAAGCTCCTAAATCGACCAAAAAACAAACTTCAGACAAAGCAAATACTGCTAAGTTTAAAACTGGTGCAGAGCAAGCAGAAATCTATTTGCCTTTACTAAAAGGAAAACGTGTTGCTATTTTAGCAAATCAAACCTCGATGATAGGTAAAGAAACAACGGTTGATAGTTTACTAAAACGAGGCGTAAATTTTGTAAAAATCTTTGGTCCAGAACATGGTTTTAGAGGTAATGCCAGTGCAGGAGTTCACGTAAATGACGATGTGGATGAAAAAACAGGTATTAAAGCAATTTCACTATATGGTGGAAAAAAAGCCCCCACCAAGGAGGAACTTGCTGATGTAGATATCGTTATTTTCGATGTGCAAGATGTTGGTGTTCGATTTTATACCTATATTAATACATTGCAACATTTAATGGAAGCGTGTGCAGCGAATGGCAAAGAAGTAATGATTTTCGATCGCCCAAATCCAAATGGTTTTTATATCGATGGCCCAATTTTAGACCCTAAACATAAATCTGGTATCGGCGTACAACCAATTCCAATTGTACATGGTTTAACCGTTGGCGAGTATGCGCATATGTTAAATGGCCAAGGTTGGCTAAAAGATAAAGTAAAATGCAAAATTACAGTGATTAAAAATGCGAATTACACGCACGATATGCCTTATGTTTTGCCTGTAAAACCCTCACCAAACCTAAATACGGCACAATCTATTTTACTATACCCTACCACATGCTTATTTGAAGGTATTTACTTGAACCATGGTCGCGGCACACAATTCCCTTTTACCGTTTTAGGTGCCCCTTACATGAAAGGCAAATATAGTTTTTCGTATACACCTACAGGTATAAAAGGCATGGCCGAAACCCCATTATTTATGGATGAAGTTTGTTATGGTCTTGATTTAAGAAATTACGACACCTCTATTTTTAGAAAAACCAAACAAATTAATATTGGATGGGTTATTGAGTTGTATAAAGCATCACCACAAAAAGAGAATTTTTTTAAGTCGAGTTTGAGCAAACAAATGGGTACTATCGAAAAGTTAATTGGTGTAAGCGATTTTAGACAGCAAATTATTGATGGGAAATCTGAAGAAGAAATCCGTGCTACATGGGAACCTGGATTGAGCCAATACAAAGAAATGCGTAAAAAGTATTTGCTCTATCCATAAAATGGATGAGTATGAACAAGGAAGAAAGTAAAGTAGATAAAGGCGATAAAGCGGTTAAAAAACCAGAAGATAAGGTATACAAAAGAGAATCGGCAATGGCCAAAACGAAAAACCCTGCAAAGCAAAAAGAAAATAGTGAGCAGCCGGTACATTCGGTTAAAGGAAGTTAATTATTCTTTTCGTATTACTTTTTCAGATTGTCCTTCAAAAACTGTAACAGCACCTTTTCATCATTTTGCATGGCAGTAGAGCTATTTGGTTTCTTGGTGTCTATTTTTTTCAAATACTTTGTTAATTTTTCATTTTCATAGGCCTCAAACAAGTATGGATAAACATATGAGCTTTTGCAAACAGCTCTTGTATTTCCTAATTTAAACGCCACTGTATCTAAAACCTCAATAATAATCTTCTTTTTCGACATTTCAGGATATTCTTTTGTGAAAAAAGCCAATTGCCGTAATGCCTCTAATGTTCCTCCCCATGTTCTGAAATCTTTTGCTGTAAAATCACAATTTGTAATTTCTCGGATATAATTATTTATCATCCCCGAATCAATCGCTTTATGTGCGCTTCCCTTAGTATAAAACTGAAACAATTCTTGTCCAGGTATATCTTTACAGCGTCTAATTAATTTTATTAATTGTTTATTGTTAAGCGCTACTTCTTGCTTAATTCCTTTTTTTCCTGTAAAACTTAGGAAAGCCTTTGCCCCATTTTGTTTAAAATGTTGATCTTTTAAGGTACTTAATCCATAACTACCATATACTTTTTTATAACTCTCATTGCCAATTCGAATTAAAGTTTTTTGCATCAACTCACTGCAAATTGCCAATACCTTTCGTTCATCGAAATCTTTTCTCCTTAAATCTTTAGCTATCTGACGGCGAGCGTTGGGCAGAACTTTCCCAAATTCTAACAGCCTGAAGTATTTATGATCAGATCGTCTCGAGATCCAATCAGCATGATATCGGTATTGCTTTCGCCCTGCTGCATCAACTCCTATTGCTTGTAAGTATCCATTTTTCTTAGGTGAAATCCAAACCTCTTTCCAAGCTGGGGGAAGGACTAATTTTTTAATTCGGTCTAAATCCGCTTCGTTTTTAACACGGCTTCCATTACAATCAACATAATAAAATTTACCCGTCTCACCCTTTCTGTAAATACCAGGCATAGTTGGATCAACAAAAATTAAGTGACTCGAATTAATAATCTCGGAACTTGGAACCATATTATTTTTTTTTAGTTATTTTGCTACACAAGCAATTCATCAACGAAAAAATAACAAGACAAAATGAATATAGTTTTTATGGGTACGCCCGATTTTGCAGTCGCTTCTTTAAGTGCCTTACAGCAAGCAGGTTTAGAAATTGTTGGGGTAGTTACCGCAGCCGATAAACCAGCTGGTCGCGGCCAAAAGTTAAATGAAAGTGCCGTTAAAAAATATGCGTTAGCCAACGGGCTTAAGGTATTGCAACCTGTAAAACTGAAAGATCCTTTGTTTTTAGAAGAACTCAAAACCTTAAATGCTGATTTATTTGTAGTAGTTGCTTTTAGGATGTTACCAGAAATTGTTTGGCAAATGCCAAAAAAAGGGACCATTAATTTACATGGCTCACTATTGCCTCAGTATCGCGGAGCAGCCCCCATTAATCACGTACTTATTAATGGAGAAAAGGAAACTGGTGTAACCACCTTCTTTTTAAAACAAGAAATTGATACTGGTGATATTATTTTTTCTGACGCCATTGCCATTGCTGACGATGAAACAGCAGGGAGTTTACACGATAAATTGATGAATGTTGGGGCTAACTTATTAGTTAAAACGGTTAAAGCGATCGAGGCTGATGATTACAATGAAGTACCACAACCACAAAGTGAAGATTTAAAAACAGCGCCCAAGATTTTTAAAGATTTTGCCAAAATAGACTGGAACCAGCCTAACCAAACCGTATACAATCACATCAGAGGATTAAGCCCATACCCAACTGCATACACTGCCCTAAACGATAAAATGTTAAAGGTTTTTACCGTAGAACAGGATCATCAAGAACCAGGTATTTCTACTGGAGCTTTTTTAACCGATGGTAAAACCTACTTAAAATTTGCAACTAAAGATGGATTTATCAAAGTAACCGATGTGCAGTTTGAAGGCAAAAAAAGAATGCTTATTGATGAGTTTTTAAGAGGAATGCGGTTATAGTTTTTGCCATTTCATTAAAATAGCGTTTTTTACCATAGCCCATCACCCATCGAATCCCTGAACTTGCATTCGTTACAAAAACTTCATCGGCCTGTTTTAAAATTTCGGGACTAATTTGAGCCTCAACCAGTGGTATATCATTCATTTTGGCCAATTTTAAAACTACACTTCGCATTACGCCAGCAACACATCCTTCTGATAAAGCTGGGGTATAAATCTGCTTTTCATATACCACAAAAACATTTGAACTTGTACTTTCACATAAGAAGCCATTTTGGTTTAAAATAATAGCTTCATCTAACCGGTGTTGTTTCTGATACAAACCAGCCATTACATACAATAAGGCATTTGTAGTTTTATAGTTAGCTAATTTATTGATGGGCTTAGTTAATTCATCATAAACATCGATGATTAACCCCTTTTGGTTAAGTTCATAATTCCCATTCGGTAAAGCAGTTGCCTCCAGCACATAACCCGGCTTATTGCTTAAAGGTGTATAAAGGCCCTCACCCTGCCTGTAAACCGAAAGTCTAAACCTTACGTTTCCATTAAATTTATTCTTTTTGGCAAGCTCACTGGTTTTTTGTCTTAAAAAATAATCATCAAATAATGTATAACCATCTAATTTAATTGCTTTCATGGCTGCTCTTAATCGATCGGCATGGAGTTCTGCAAACTGTAACTTCCCATTACACATACGCATCGACTCGAAAATACCGTCCCCAAATTTAAAACCTCGATTGCTCGATGCAAAAACTGGCTGATCAGCACCAACAAACTCATCGTTAATTAAAATAAAATTCGACATATTTATTGCTGTGGCTGTAAGCTATAGTTTCTCCATTTTGTTAATACGGCATCAAAATCATTGGGCAATGGTGCTTCGAACTCTAAGTACTCTTTGGTGGTAGGATGGATAAAGCCTAATGTTTTCGCATGTAAGGCTTGGCGTGGCATAATTTCGAAGCAATTGTTTACAAATTGTTTATACTTTGTAAAGGTGGTACCCTTTAAAATTTTATCTCCCCCATAATTGGCATCACTAAATAACGGGTGACCAATATGTTGCATATGTGCTCTAATTTGATGGGTACGGCCCGTTTCTAACTGACAGCTTATTAACGTTACATAACCTAATCGCTCTAAAACAGTATAATTAGTTACAGACCATTTGCCCTTTTCTTCATCGTCATACATATCCATCACAATTCTATTCTTTAAACTGCGACCAATGTACCCTTCAATCCTTCCCCCATTTTCAATATCTCCCCATGCTAACGCAATATATTTTCGAGTAATGGTATGATCAAAAAATTGCTTTGCTAGTTTAGTCATTGTAATTTCGTTCTTGCTAATGAGCAATAAACCAGATGTATCTTTATCTATACGATGTACTAAACCTGGCCTACCGTCATTACCTGGCAAAGTAGGCAATTGCTCAAAATGATAGGCTAAAGCATTTACCAAAGTTCCAGTGTAATTATTAAATCCCGGATGTACCACCATACCTGCAGGCTTATTTACAACCAACAAATCATCATCTTCGTATACAATACTGATGGGAATATTTTCTGGATATACTTCGGTATCACGTGGTGGATGTGCAAAAACAATCGAAATCTCATCAGCAGGCTTAACCTTGTAGCTAGATTTCACTACCCCTTTATTTACCAATACATTACCCGCATCGATTGCATTCTGTATTCTGTTACGTGAAGCATTTACGATACGGTGCATCAAAAACTTATCAATCCGTAGCAATGACTGTCCTTTATCTACAACAATATTAAAATGTTCAAATAAATCTTGTTCTTCTTCTCCTTGCTCTATGGCCTCGTTTTTCATGTAAATTTATTTGTTTTTAAAGCTACAGTTAGTCAAAATCTTATGTTTTACTACAAAACAAGCATTTTCACCCCTGCACCTCTTTGGCACAAAAATAAGATTAACAATTTGATAATCGACAAAAATTCTTTTTGGCTTATTTTTTGATAAAAGATGAATTATAAAGAAATCAACCCTATGAAAACTTTTACTGAAAACTTAAAAATTGTTATTAATTTTTTTCCTTATCTGATTAGAAAGATTTACTTTCGACCTTGATATTCAATAGAATAATAAGGTAAATGAGAAAAAAAATACATTTTGCACTTAAGGTATTCATTATATTCTTAAGTCCACTTCCTGCATTTTGCCAAAATGATATAGGCGACTTGTTTCAATCCGGCCCAGCCGATGCACAGAAACTAGTGGGTGCTTATTTTAATCCACTGTTTAAAGGTTTGGGTGTTGGCCTTAATTCGGGGTGGACAAATACAGCAAAAGTAAAAAAACCACTCCGATTCGATTTAAGAATTACAGGAACAGCTGCATTTGTACCCAATTCAGATAAGGCCTATGATGTAAAAAGTTTAGGTTTAGAAAACATCAGACCTGTAGATCCTAATAAATTTATTGCTCCCACCGCTTTTGGGGCTAAGGTTGATGGACCAGAAATGGAAATCTACAACAGTAGCTTACCCGACCCCAATCCTAGTACTTTTAAATTACCAAAAGGCACAGGGTTAAATTTTGTTCCTTCACCACAGGTGCAGTTAACTATTGGTTTACCAAAGCACATCGATGTTTCTTTACGATTAGTGCCTGATGTGAAAATTGAAGATGGAACACTTAATTTATTTGGTGCTGGAGTAAAATTTGAGTTGTTGCCTCTTTTTATGGGCAAAAAAGCTAAAGTTACACCAATTGATTTAGCATTAGCTTTTGGATACACTAGTTTAAACTTCAATCTCCCACTAGATTTGGAAGATCAACAAACAAATGATCAAGTAGTTGATGTTAAATTGAAGGGGTATAGTGCTGAGGCAATTGTCTCTAAAAAGCTTTTATTTTTCACCCCATTTGCAAGTGTTGGAATACACAATTCTTCTTCAAAGTTAAATGCCTTAGGTACGTATGAGTTCGATGTTCCAGTTACCCCACAAACCCCTACAGGCAAAAAAACACATATTAATCCCGTTTCGCTCGATCAAAATGATGTCAATGGTATTAAAGCAACGTTGGGTTTCCAGATGAACTTAGGTTTTTTTAGGCTGTATGCTTCTTATACTCAAGCTCAATATAGCTATGCAAATGCGGGAATAGGATTTGGAATAGGAAAATAATTGAAAATCTTTAGCCCCATTCATTCTTTTAGCCACGATGCATTAACTCAAATTTTCGTTAAACGCGATGATTTAATCGACCCTTATATTTCTGGCAATAAATGGCGGAAACTTAAGTATATTTTGAAGGATGCTACTGAAAAGAGGAAAGATCATTTAGTAACCTTTGGTGGAGCCTATTCTAATCACCTCGTTGCTACAGCTGCCATAGCTACCAGAAATGGATTAAAAGCCACAGCTTTTGTTCGCGGAGAAGAAGTGCAAAATGAGATGCTCTTCCTTTGCAAATTGTTTGGAATGCATTTGATTTTTGTGGATCGAGAAAGTTATCGTCATAAAAACCTATTATTCGAACAATATTTTAAGTACCAAGAAAATGCCTATTTTATTGATGAAGGTGGCGCCGGAGAAGAGGCCGTAAAAGGGTGTTCAGAAATTATAGAAGAGTTAACTGATTCGTACGATTATATTTTTTGTGCAGCTGGTACAGGTACAACCGCCGCTGGTTTACTAAAGGGAATAAATACAGCAAAATTAAATACTGAATTACATGTTATTCCTGTTCTAAAAGGAGGAGATTTTATAACTTCAGCCATATGTAATTATGAAAAAAACATCAGCAAATTGCACTTACATACCGACTATCATTTTGGTGGCTACGCCAAAACTACACCTGCCTTGATTAAGTTTATAAAAGAATTTACAGCAAATACCGGCCTTTTAGTAGATCCGGTTTATACCGCTAAGATGTTTTATGCAATTAATGATTTAGTTAGCAAGAATAAACTCAAAAAAGATGCTAAAATATTAGCCATTCATACCGGGGGCTTATTAGGAATGCTCGGAATGAAAGAGAAATTTTAGTGAAAAAATTACCAAAAGCCTTTTGTAAATTATTTGGTTAAGACTCCTTAGAAGGTAAAGAATTATTAAAAACATTTAAACTTACAGTTTTCCAGTAAATATAATTTAAGCGTGCACAAATATCTGCTACGGCTAACTCTACATCTTTTGGAACATCATTAACAATTCGCCATCTGATGGTATATTTAGAATTATAGGATAAATAAACCACTACATCCGCTAAAAAGGGCTCAACAAACTCCAAATCCTTCAGGTGTATAGTTTGTAGCTCTTCCGATAGCCGTTTCAAACGCGCTGACATTACCTTTTTTAAAGGTTGTGCGGGCTGAACTTCAAAATCAAAAATTGGGACTACAGTTACAATCATTTACTAAAAATATTAGCAAATATAGGTTTTTATTTCTTCCAAAAGCTATTTAATTGTCAATTTTTTTTACAAACTCAACAACACTTTCATTTCCAATTAGATGCATTATTGTTTACATTTAGTCTTCTAATTAGTATCATTGGTTCATTCAATATAGTTGTATGTTTTTAAAAAATCTCCTTTCTGCTTTCCTCCTTTTATTGATTTCAATTAGCACTTTCGGGCAGTTTACTAAAACCGAAACCGATCTACAAACATTGCTTACTAAAACCAACACCGTGGGTTTGGCTGTTGCTGTGGTAAAAAAAGGAAAACTAATTTATACCCATTCTTTTGGATTTAAAGATATGGAGAAGAATATCCAGCTTGGCGACAGTGATATTTTTAGGATTGCTTCTATCTCTAAATCCTTTTCTGCTACAGCCATCATGCAGCTCGTGAAAACAAAAAAGCTAGCATTAAACGATGATTTTAGTAAGCTAGTTGGCTTTAAAGTTAGAAATCCAAAGTTTCCAGAAACTGTAATCACCTTAAAAATGGTGCTTTCTCATACATCAAGCATTAACGATAGTGAAGGCTATTTTGATTTAGATGCGATTAATCCCGAAAAGGGAAAAAATTGGGAGAAATGTTATAACAATTACGAGCCTGGCACTGGCTATCTGTATTGCAATCTAAACTTTAACATGGTAGGTGCGGTGATCGAAAAAATAACGGGCGAACGTTTTGATGGTTACATTAAGAATCACATTTTAAATCCGCTAGGTCTATATGGTGGATATTGGGTCGAATCACTTCAGCAAGATCGCTTTGCAACATTATATGAATACAACACCAGCCTAAAAAAATTTACGCCATCTCCTATGGCCTATGCTCCTAGAACTGAGGAAATAAAAAAATATGTAATGGGTTACACCACCCCCATTTTTTCGCCAACAGGCGGAATGAAGATTTCTGCAACGGATCTGGCAAAATACATGACTATGCACATGAATTATGGAAAATATGAGGGAAAACGAATCATCTCAAAAAAGAATTCGAAGTTGATGCAAACAAAAGTATCAGACAAGGAAGGGTATGGTTTAGCCCTTGGCACTAGTGATAAACTTATTTCAGGAAAAACATTAAAAGGACACACTGGTTCAGCTTATGGACTATTTAGTGCCATGTTTTTCGACCCTAAAGAAAAGTTCGGAATTGTGGTGATTACCAATGGCACCAATGGAGGTTACACTGATGGCTATAACAATGTAATTAAGTCGAGCTTTAACATTCTTTACGAAAATTTAATTAAATAAAGTTTATCCACAGGTGTGCAAAAGTTTTGTTCAAATTAAAACCAATAAATACCTAGCTTGTTATCATATTAACAGCGACAAAAAAGTCCTGTGAACGGGTAATCCGTGAAGGGCAGGCACACCATAAATCTACAAGATTAAAAACGTAAAGGTTCGTGAAATCACGAACCTTTTTAGTAGAACTTTCGCCTTATTTTTTTCCACATTTATTGAATTCCTCACTTTTTTTTTCAAAAACATACTTTAAACCGTTTAAACCTATTTTTTGTCAACTTTATCAAATAGTGCTTAAATTTGATAATTAGGGGCTTTTTGTTACTTTTGAAGATATCAAATTTCAAAATTATGTACCAACTTAGCATAGCGCCAGATCAGGTTAATCAAACTTTACAAAAGCATATTTTAGCCGATGGTTTCGACCTTACCTATGATATGGAAAAAAGTGAGGGCGCTTACATTTATGATTCGAAATATAATCGTAAACTTTTAGATTTCTTTACTTGTTTCGCATCCGTACCTTTAGGCTACAACCATCCAAAAATGGTAAATGATGAGAGTTTTAAAAAAAATCTACTCTTAGCAGCAATGGCTAATCCATCAAACTCTGATGTATATACCCAGCAATATGCCGAATTCGTAAACACATTCTCTAAAGTTGGTATACCTTCTTATTTACCTCATGCTTTTTTTATCGCAGGTGGTGCGTTAGCTGTCGAAAATGCAATTAAAGTAGCGATGGATTGGAAAGTTCAAAAAAACTTCGCTAAAGGATATAAAGAAGAAAAAGGGTTTAAAGTGCTCCATTTCGAAAAAGCATTTCATGGTAGAACCGGATACACACTCAGCTTAACCAACACTTTACCCGATAAAACGAAGTGGTTTGCTAAATTCGAATGGCCACGAGTAAGTGTTCCTCAGGTTAAATTTCCATTAACAGGCGATAATTTAGCTAATGCTATTAGTACAGAAGAAACTTCAATCGCTCAAATAAAACAAGCCTTTGCAGATCATAAAGACGATATATGTGCCATCATCATAGAGCCAATACAATCTGAAGGCGGCGATAACCACTTACGTGAGGAGTTCTTAATTCAACTTCGCCAACTGGCCGATGAAAATGAAGCATTTTTAATTTATGATGAGGTACAAACTGGAGTAGGATTAACAGGTAAATTTTGGTGCCATCAACACTTTAGCGAACAAGCTCAACCTGACATTGTAGCTTTTGGCAAAAAAATGCAAGTGTGTGGAATTCTGGTAGGCAATAAAGTAAACGAAATTGAAACCAATGTATTTAATGTCCCTTCCCGAATAAACTCAACTTGGGGTGGTAATTTAGTAGACATGGTACGTTCTACCCAAATTTTACAAATTGTAGCCGACGATAAGCTTTGTGAAAATGCAACTTCAGTAGGGCAATACTTAATCGAAAAACTTGACATTTTAGCTCAAAAGCACGATAAAATGAGTAATGTTCGTGGACGCGGCTTGTTAGCAGCATTCGATTTCCCAACTAAAGAAATGCGCAATACTTTTATACAAAAAGGAATGGATCACAATGTGATGTTCTTAGGTTGCGGCAATCAAACTATTCGTTTTCGCCCGGCATTATGCATCGAAAAACAGCATATTGATTTAGGAATAGAGGTAATGGAGAAAATTTTACCTACACTTTAGCCTATTTTTACCGTCTAAGCTCATTTTTAACATTAAGAGGTTAAGCCTAAACGTTGCTTAACTTCTTAATGTTTGATTAATTTTCACACTCTGGGTATTTACATCAACCATGACAAAAAAGACCTCAAACATCCTAGTCATCCTATTAATCCTGGCTGTTCTAGCTTTTTTAGTAAAAGATACATTCACACAAAAAAACGTGAGTGACCTTAAAGGTGGGTTTACAGAAGTAGCGAGTTATCGAAATGAAAATAACACAGGCCCGGTTCAGCGAATTTATAGTGTTAGCGTTAAAGATACCGCAGGTGCCGACCTAGAGGCCTATGGTAATTTTATGCCTCACTCTAAATATGGGAACACCAAAGTATATTTTTTTAAAGAAGGCCCTGCAATACCAACAAAACTTTTTCCTGGTGATGTTAACTTCGATCCAAAATACATTAATAACTGTTTTGCTCTTTATGAAAAAAGTGCAATGGGGAATTTCGGTGTTATTTTAAACCCTTTTAAACAAAAGCCGAAAAACCAGTAATGGCACGACCAACAATTAAGGTATTTATTTCTTTGGTGCCTTCGTACGAATAAATGGCTTCAGCATCTGCAACAAAACGAGCTACATTATATTTTAACAAAATTCCATTGCCTCCCATTACCTCTCTTGCCTTACTTACGACATCCCTTGTGCGCAATGAACAAAATACTTTTGCTAACGAAGCATGCTCGTCGGTTAGCAAACCCTGATCTTGCAATTGTGATAGCCTAAAGCATAAGGTTTGCATGGCCGTTAAGTTAGAGAGCATCTCTACCAAGTGATTCTGGATCAATTGAAACGAAGCAATAGGCTTACCAAATTGTTTGCGTGTTTGCGTATAGCCCAAAGCCTCTTCATATGCTCCTCTGGCGCATCCAACTGCTTGCCAAGCAACTCCGGCCCTTGTCATCTGCAATACCTTCGCTGTATCTTTAAACGAATTTGCATGCTGCAAACGATCCGTTTCATCTACTTCACAGTCTGTTAAGGTAATTAATCCATTTTGCACAATACGTAAAGCCATTTTATCTATCATCTTCTCAACAGCAAACCCTGCGGCCCCTTTACGTACTAAGAATCCTTTAACTTCATCATCTGCTAAATCCCTTGCCCAAATAATGGTTACATCAGCAAAAGTTGCATTACCAATCCACTTCTTCTGTCCGTTAAGAATCCATTTATCGCCAATTCGCTTACAAGTGGTGGTTAATCCACCCGCAGCTGCAGAGCCAACTTCTGGTTCTGTTAAACCGAATGCTCCAATAACTTTAAACTTTTGCATTGCTGGTAGCCAAAACTGCTTTTGTTCCTCAGAACCACATAAATAAATAGACCCCATAGCTAAACCACTTTGAACACCAAAAAAAGTAGAAATCGAGGTATCTATCCGAGCCATTTCCATGGCTAACATGCCTTCCATTAAATTAGATTTACCTGGGCAGCCATAGCCCTTATAGGTTAGGCCGCAGATATTAAGCTCGGCTAATTTTGGGATAATATGGTGTGGAAATTCGGCCTTAAGCCAATATTCATTTACAATAGGCTTGATTTCCTTTTCTAAAAAGGCTCGAACTTTTAATTGCAATTCGCGATCTTCATCTTTTAAAGCTTCTTCGCCTAAATGATAAAAATCACCTTCGATAGGGGGCAATTCTATCTTCTTTTCTCCCCTATCCATCATTTTCATCATTCCCTTTAGTTGCTTTTCATCTAATGAAGAAATAGTTTCTACCATTTTAGGGAGATCTACCTTTTTTGATAAGGCTTCTAACTGTGTAAAATCGATGTGCTTAAAAAGTTGATATGCATTTTTTAGGGAAGAGAATAAATTTGCCATAACTAGAGGTTTTAGTTATAACAAAGTCGAGTCTGGTTTTGTTGTAATTGCCTACGATTCCAGTCTCAAATCTTATCTCAAACTAAACAAACTATCTACTCCTAAAAGTTTTCTCGATGTAAAACCTTCAGCATATTTAGTCCCTATACTCTTTCCAAACTCTCGGGAACGACCAATTACAGCTTCCAAAAACTCTGGCGATGAGATATAGGTCTGTGGTTCGCTGTTATCAGGACTATCAAATTGTGTTTTAAAGGCCCGAATACATGCTATTTTCTGATCAATGAAGTCTGCAATATCAATAATTATGTCTGGCTTAATATATCTGTCTTGAATATATTGAAGAATTAATCGTGGTCGCCATGCTTCTTGCTTTTTTCCATCAACACTGGTTTCGACTTTAACTAACCCCGATAAAAAAATCGCGTCGTTTGCTAAATCTCCAGCCCTACCGTGGTCGGGATGGCGATCGTGCAATGCATTGGTTAAAATAATTTCTGGACGATATTTGCGTACCATCTTAATTACTTCAAGTTGATGTTCTTCATCATTTTTGAAAAACCCATCCTTAAAACCCAGGTTTTCACGAGCATGAAGCCCTAAAATTAAAGCTGAGTCTTTTGCTTCTTCATCTCGAGTAGCGGCTGTACCACGGGTACCCAATTCGCCTCTGGTAAAATCGACTATGCCAACTTTTTTTCCTTCTGAAATATGTTTTAAAATAGTACCCGAACAACCCAATTCAGCATCATCTGGATGAACTGCAAAAACCAGTATATCTAACTTCATAACAAACGTTGGATTTTTTTTTTAATTTTTGATGAACTAGGTTTGGTAAATGAATAAAAGTAATCGACCACCTCCCCTTTCCTATTGATTAAATACTTATGAAAATTCCATCTAGGTGTAGAATTTAAATGCCCATTTAACTTTTTATCCCTTAAGAACTTAAAAAGAGGATGAGCAGCTTCTCCCCTAACCATCACCTTTTCAAAAATGGGAAATTCGACTCCATAGTTTACTTCACAAAATTGATTAATTTCATTATCAGATAAAGGCTCTTGATTGCCAAAATCATTAGACGGAAATCCTAGCACTTCAAATCCCTTGGGGGCAAATTCGGCTCTTAACTCTTGTAGTTCCTTTAATTGTGGCGTAAAACCACAACCCGATGCAGTATTCACAATTAACAACACTTTATCTGTATAAGCAGACAAGAGTTGTTCCTTGCCACTTAAAAATTTAACTTTAAATGGGTATATTGTTGGATTAAGATTCATGCATTGATTATTGATAATAGCCAGAATTTACAATGATGGATTCAATGTCTCTGTCTTCAGTTGCACTGTATGTGCTTTTCAAATTATGGCCAACAACCCTAGCAATTAATTGGTAAGAAAATGCAGCAAAACCACCTTTTGTTTCTTTTACGATATCATAGGTTGTTCTACCAACCTCTCGGTTAATCAATTTAGTTAAAATCTGACCTTGTGTAATTGTTAACTCCTTAATTTCGGTGTTAAACATTTTCTTAATCTCATCATCACACTGTTTAACTAAGCGTTTCTGTAATTTTCTCTCGCTCGTAACGGCTAAATCTCGTTCTAATTGCTCATATCTTCTTTTAGCATAAAGTGCATACGGCATTACTTTTAAAACGTTATATCGTAATCGATTAAATGCAGCCTGATCGGCCGCAGATTTAAAGACTCTTATTCCAACAATTTTAACCTCATCCAAAATAAACCATGGCACCATATATCCATTGTCATTGGTAGCAAGCACCCTTATTGTGTCATTTTTACCAAGAACAGGGTAAATTGCCTTTACATTAGACATCTTATCTTGTGCATGTAGCGTATGGCAAGCAATGATGACAATAAACAGAATAAAGAGTTTAGAAAATTTCATAAATTTATGCCTTTACAAAGTTAAAGCTAATTTTATATATTCGTTTAATTACAATCGAATATAATCATTTATAGCTTGATTTACCACATTTTTTACCTAAAAAACACAAATGAAGACAACTTTAGTAATTGATTTAGAGGCAGAGAAGCAAGAAATCTTAAAAAGATACCGTGCATTACTACGCGCATCAAAATCTACATTACAAAAAGGAGATAAAAAAGAAATCCGAAAAGCATTCGAAATGGCCCTCGAAAGCCATAAAGATATGCGTCGAAAATCTGGCGAACCTTATATTTATCATCCAATTGCGGTTGCTCAAATTGCTGCAGAAGAAATTGGCTTAGGTACAACGTCTATCGTTTGTGCATTATTGCACGATGTAGTAGAAGATACAGACATTACATTAGAAGACATTGAGCGCGAATTCGGAAAAAAAACAGCCAGAATTATTGATGGGTTAACTAAAATTTCGGGCGTTTTTGACTACAATAGTTCTTTACAGGCCGAAAATTTCAGGAAAATGCTACTTACCCTTGCTGATGATGTTAGGGTAATCTTGATCAAACTAGCCGATCGTTTGCACAATATGCGAACAATGGATTTTATGCCCAGGCAAAAACAACTTAAAATTGCTTCTGAAACCATTTATTTATATGCCCCATTAGCACACCGCTTAGGGCTATATGCAATTAAATCAGAACTCGAAGATCTTTCAATGAAGTATCTCGAACCTGATACATATAAATTTATTGCTACACAGTTAAACGAGAAAAAAGCAGAACGAAATTTATTTATACGCACGTTTGTTGAGCCAATTAATGAGATACTTGAAGAACAGGGCTTAACGGCAAGTGTATACGGAAGGCCAAAATCCATCCATTCGATATGGAATAAAATGAAGAAAAAGAACATTCCTTTCGAAGAAGTATATGATCTTTTTGCCATTCGAATCATATTAGACAGTGCTCCTGAAAAAGAAAAAGCAGATTGTTGGAAAGCCTATTCTATTGTTACTGATTTATACCGTCCAAACCCCGATCGTTTACGAGATTGGGTATCATCACCAAAAGGAAATGGATACGAATCGTTACACACTACTGTTATGGGACCAAAGGGGCAATGGGTAGAAGTTCAAATTCGTACCCAACGGATGAACGAAATTGCCGAAAAAGGTTTTGCTGCACATTGGAAATATAAAGAATCGAATAATGATAACGGTTTAGACCAATGGATTATGAAAGTACGAGAAATGCTAAGTAATCCTGAAGCAAATGCGTTAGATTTTTTGGATGATTTTAAAATGAATCTGTTTTCGGATGAGATTTTTATTTTTACCCCAAAAGGTGCCTTATTACAGCTTCCATTAGGCGCTACCGCCCTAGATTTTGCCTTCGAAATCCATACAGATGTTGGTGCTCGATGTCTGGGCGCTAAAGTTAATCATAAGCTAGTTCCATTATCTTATAAATTACAAAATGGCGATCAGGTAGAAATCATTACCTCTAACAAACAAGTACCAAAAGAAGATTGGCTTAACATTGTTGTAACTGCAAAAGCCAAATCTAAAATAAAATCTTCTCTAAAAGAAGAAAAAAGAAAGATAGCCGATAATGGGAAAGAAACTCTTGAACGAAAGTTAAAATCTTTAAAAATAACTTACAACACCGATAATTTAAATAAACTAACCTATTTCTTTAAACTTCAATCTACACAAGATCTTTTTATTGGCGTAGCCACCGGAAAAATTGAATTAAAAGACCTAAAAGAATACCTAGCCAGTGAAAAAGAAGTAGAAAATCGAGGATCTGATTACAAAACGAACGATGGGCAGCACATTGAAGCCTTATTAAGCAAAGTAAAGGGCCCTGAATCTGATATTTTATTGATTGGAGAAGATCTACAGAAAATAGATTATACATTGGCCGCTTGCTGTAATCCAATTCCTGGAGATGATGTATTTGGTTTCGTTACCGTTAATGAAGGTATCAAAATTCACCGTACCAATTGTCCCAATGCCGCACAGTTAATGGCAAATTATGGATATAGAGTAGTGAAAGCAAAATGGAACCGACAACAAGAACTTACTTTTTTAACCGGGTTGCATATTGTAGGAATTGACGATGTAGGCTTAATTAATAACATTACCAAAGTAATTTCTAACGATTTTAAAGTAAATATGCGATCGATTACGGTTGATACGAACGACGGGATTTTTGATGGGTCGATTAAAGTATTTGTAAACGATAAAGAGCACTTAGACGAATTGATCTTAAATTTGTTAGAAGTTAAGGGAGTAACTGGAGTTACAAGATTTGATGCATAAAGCAAGGAGCGTGGAGTCTTTTAATACCAAATTGCTCAAAACTCCATGCACTGAGCAGTGAAACTGATGAACAATTGAACCAATTTAAAATCTTTTACCTACCTTTGAACAGGAGTTTAAAACTATGTCTGGACAGAATACCAATGAGTTGGTTAGAAAAATTTTTGAAGCCTATCTCGAGAACAAAAATTTAAGGAAAACGCCTGAACGTTTCGCTATTTTGGAAGAAATTTATTCAAGAGATGATCATTTTGATGTAGAAACACTATACATCCACATGAAAAACCAAAAATACCGCGTAAGTAGGGCTACGGTATACAATACCTTAGAGTTACTGGTTTCATGTGATTTGGTAACCAAGCATCAGTTTGGCAAAAATATGGCTCAATTCGAAAAATCGTATGGCTATCACCAACATGATCACGTAATTTGTATCGACTGTGGTAAAGTGGTCGAATTTTGCGATCCACGCATCCATCAAATTCAAAGCATGGTTGGTGATCTATTAAAATTCGACATCAAACATCATTCACTAAATCTTTATGGTGTTTGCTTCGATTGTAGTGCTGCTGCAACTATAAAATCAGCCGCTGCTCAAAAACAACTTAATAACTAATTAATAATCTATTCTATAATTTAAAATAATGACGCAAGTAGACGTACTACTAGGCCTTCAATGGGGCGACGAAGGAAAAGGGAAAATTGTTGATGTATTAAGTCCACAATATGATTTGATAGCTCGTTTTCAAGGAGGTCCAAACGCAGGACACACTTTAGAGTTTGATGGCAAAAAATTTGTACTAAATACCATTCCATCAGGTATTTTCAACGAAAATATTATGAACTTAATTGGTAATGGAGTAGTAATCGACCCTATTATCCTGAAAAGAGAATTAGATAATTTAAAAAAAGCTGGTCACGATCCAGTAATTACTGGCAAATTGGTACTTGCTCGTAAAGCTCATTTAATTTTACCAACTCACCAATTATTAGATGCTGCCAATGAGCAAAAAATGGGTGCTGGTAAAATTGGCTCAACCTTAAAAGGAATTGGCCCTACTTATATGGATAAAACAGGTCGTAATGGCCTACGCGTTGGAGATACTACATTACCTAATTTTAAAGAAAAATATACTAAACTAGTAGAAAAACATAAAGAGATACTTTCTCATTACGAATTCGAGTATGATTTAGCCGAAAAAGAAGCGGCGTTTTTTGAAGCCATCGAATTTATTAAAACTATCCCTCATGTAGATAGCGAACATTTTGTAAACGGCTACTTAAAGGAAGGTAAAAAAGTTTTAGCCGAAGGTGCACAAGGAACATTATTAGATGTAGATTTTGGATCGTATCCTTTCGTTACCTCATCTAACACAACTACAGCAGGCGCATGCACAGGTTTAGGAATTGCTCCAAACAAAGTAGGCAGCGTTTTTGGTATTTTCAAAGCCTATTGTACCCGTGTGGGTGGTGGCCCATTCCCTACTGAACTCGATAATGAAGTTGGCGAAAATTTACGTCAGATTGGACACGAATTTGGGGCTACAACCGGCAGAGCACGTCGATGTGGATGGATTGATTTACCTGCATTGAAATATGCGATTATGCTAAATGGTGTAACCGACTTAATTATGATGAAAGCAGATGTACTAGATAGTTTTGAAACCATTTACGCATGTACGCACTACGAATATGACGGTGAAACAATAGATTATATGCCGTATGATATTATTTCGATACAACCTAAACCTATTTTAAAAGCAATTGAAGGTTGGAAAACAGATTTAACTAAAATTACATCTACAGATCAAATACCTAGTCAATTAGCTAATTACATTGCCTTTTTAGAAAAAGAATTAGACGTTCCAATTAAATTCCTTTCTGTTGGACCAGATCGGACACAAACCTTAACGCTAAAATAAGTAATAGTTAAAAATGAAATCCCTTTAAGTAATTTGAAGGGATTTTTAATTTATCTGCTATATTTATGTTCTAAAAATTAAATTAATGCGTATTCTCTCAGGCTTAAATACTTATTATCGATTATTAGTATTGATTATTGGTACAAGCTCCCTATTCTTTATTCTTTACGCATCCTTATATTTTTATACATTTAAGCAGGAAAAGGCTGTTTATAAATCTGCCCTAAAAGAATACCATAATGAGGTAAATTCCATATTTAAACTCAATTCTAAGACCCATACCGCATCAATAGTTGATGTTACCTTTTGGGACGAAATGGTCGATTTTATTAAAACAAAAGATACGGTATGGTATAATGAATACATCAAAGCGGAGTTTTTAACCTATGAAGCGGACTTTATCGCCATATACGATCTCAAAAAACAACTTCTATCTAACACCACTTCTGCTAAATTTACAAGTGTAAACTTTGTACCTAATGAAGTATTTGACAAGCTTCATAAAGCTAAGTTAAATAGGTTTTACATGAAGATTCCGGAAGGTGTGGTCGAAGTATTTGGGGCAACTGTTCATCCTTCAGACGACCCTAAAAAAAATAAACATAAACCGTCTGGCTATTTTATTATGGCCAGATTATTAAATAAAGAGTTTATTAAAAATCTTGAAGATATTAGCAGCTCTACCATTTCCATTGTTTCAAATGATTATATCCAAGAAAAAGATGATAATCTAATCGCAGTTAATTTAGACCTTAACGATTGGAAAAACAACAATATTGTTGATTTGAATTTTACGCGTTCATTCAATTTAAATTTTAACAATACTAAAAAAATACTCGACATCATTATTATTGCTACCATTTTAAACTTGCTAGTCTATCTGTATTATTATAGAAGATGGGTATACAGACCCGTTAAACTTATCACCAATATTTTAGAAAAGAAAGATGAAAAATCCATATTTAGCTTAAAAAAATCAAGAGACGAATTTGGGCATATCGGTAACCTTTTTGAAGAAAATAATAATCAACGAAAACAGCTGGTTATTGCTAAAGAAAAAGCAGAAGAAAGCGATAAACTTAAATCTTCATTCTTAGCCAATTTATCGCATGAAATTAGAACTCCAATGAATGCGATTATGGGCTTTAGTGATTTATTGAGAGATGGAAATTTAACCGAAAAAGAAAAAGCTAATTACTTAAAAATAATTAGAAACAGTGGGAGAAATTTAATAGGCATTATCGAAGATCTAATCGAAATGTCTAAAATCGATTCGCAGCAAATTAACCCAAATTACAAATTTTTAAACATCGATAAATGTATTTCTGAGCTTTATCATGCTATCAAAATAACGATACCCGAAGAGAAAGAAGTTGTTTTTAGCATTCAAAAGTATCAAGAAATACTTAAAAAGAATGTACTTACCGACGAGATTAAGCTTAAGCAAATCTTAACCAACTTAATTACCAATGCCATTAAGTTTACTAAAAAAGGACATGTAACTATCGGATATACAATAGATGAAGTTAAAGAATTGATTACCATTTGGGTTGATGATTCTGGGTTAGGGATTAGCGATGAAAATCAAAAAATAATTTTTGATCGCTTTAGAAGAATTGAAGACGACCACACCATAGAGCTAAGTGGCTTAGGATTAGGCCTATCCATTACAAAAGCGTATGTAGAACTTTTAGGAGGAACAATACAGGTAGATTCATCGCTCGGCAAAGGTTCTCACTTTTCTTTTACCATTCCCTTAAAATATGAAGAGCGAATTGATGAGCCGATGGCAAATAAAATCATTCAAAAAACAAACACAAAGGGTCGAGAAACCATTTTAATTGCCGAAGATGATGATATAAATTTTTTACTGTTAGAGAAAATATTACAATTAAAAAACTATACAGTATTAAGAGCAATAAATGGTAAAGAAGCAGTCGAAATCTGTGAACTTAACGAACAAATAGATCTTGTATTTATGGATATAAAAATGCCTATAATGAATGGATTTGAGGCATTTTCAATCATTCGCAGTGCCAATATAAATTTACCCGTTATTGCCAATACAGCCTATTCTTCTATTGAAGATAAAGAACAAATTATAAAAGCTGGTTTCACAAGCTATATCTCAAAGCCTTTAAACAAAGATGAAATCCATCAACTTTTAGATGGGATTTTTGGCGCTAATTAAAAATGAATACGCAAGAAATTAATCTATTTAAACAAAAGGCATTGCAATGGGCGAACGAATTTCCGGTTTGTTGTTGTCTCGATTCAAATCAATATGCCGACCCTTATACGCAGTACGATTGCCTAATTGCGATTGGTGCAAACGACCAAGTTCAGGAGAAAACTGGCGATTCATTTTCATCACTTCGTACTTTTTACGAAAAACACAAAAGTTGGGTTTTTGGGCTATTTAGCTACGAACTTAAAAATGAAGTAGAACAGTTAAATTCTAGGCATAACGACAAGTTAGATTTTCCAGATTTATTTTTCTTTGTTCCAAGCTATTTAATTGCTTTAACTGAGGGAAATATAGAAGTGCTTATTGGCGACCCGTCAATTATTACCGCTATTTCCAACCTAGAAATTAATATACCAAGCCAAAAATCTAATTTACAAATCGAAGAACGTTTGAATAAAGATGCCTATATATCTACAGTTACCAAATTGCAAGGGCACATTAAACGAGGCGATATTTATGAAGTAAATTTCTGTCAGGAATTTTTCGCAGAAAATGCAATTATTAATCCACTAGAAACTTTTAAAACATTAAATAGCCTCTCTCCCACTCCATTCGCTGGTTTTTTCAAAATTAATCAACATTATATCTTATCGGCTACACCCGAACGCTTCTTATGCAAGCGCGGAAACCGATTAATTTCACAACCCATTAAAGGAACTGCCAAACGAAGTAAAGACCCTATCGAAGATGAAAAAATTAAGTTCGATCTAAAATCGAGTATTAAAGAACAAGCAGAAAATGTGATGATTGTAGACTTAGTCCGCAACGACCTCACCAAAAGCGCAATAAAGGGTAGCGTTAGAGTAGATGAACTTTTTGGGATTTATAGTTTTCCACAGGTCCATCAAATGATATCGACCATTAGTTGCGAGTTAAATCCAGAAATACATTTCATCGATGCTATTAAAAATACTTTCCCTATGGGATCGATGACAGGGGCACCAAAAATAAAGGCCATGCAACTTATCGATCAATACGAACAAAGCAAAAGAGGTGCCTTTTCAGGTTCATTTGGATGCATTAGCCCTAACGGTGATTTCGATTTCAATGTAATTATTCGTAGTATTTTATATAACGCAGAGCGAAAGTATTTATCTTTTCAAGTAGGTGGAGCAATTACCTACGCTGCAAATGCAGAACAAGAATACGAAGAATGTTTATTGAAAGCTTCCGCTATCTTGCAGGTGCTGAACGCTTAACGCCTTACGCTATACGCTTATCACTTCCCTTTATAATACTTCATCGCCTCTGGCAAATCTCTTTGAATTTGGGCTATGCGAGAATCATCAGTTGGGTGTGTACTTAAAAATGCAGGTGGTTTTGCAGAACTAGCACTTGCTTGAGCCATACGTTGCCAAAAACCTACAGCACTACTAGGATTATAGCCGGCCATCGCCATAAATGAAAGGCCCATTTTATCGGCTTCCAATTCTTGTTTTCTTCCATAACTCAGAATAGTTAATTGTCCACCTATACCATATGCGGCATTAATATAATCTGCATATTTTGAATTACTAGTTGCTACCCCTACAGCAGTACCCAATCCTTGTGCTACTGTCATTTGGGATGCTCTTTCGGCCGAATGTTGAGCAATTGCATGTGCAACTTCATGCCCCATTACAGTAGCTAATCCCGCTTCGTCTTGAGTAACTTTTAAAATCCCTGTGTATACTGCTACTTTACCCCCTGGCATACACCATGCATTAATTTCAGGACTTTCTATAAGATTAAATTCCCATTTGTAACTCGCAATTTGCTCGCCATAGCCATTATCGTTCATGTATTTTGTTACAGCAGATGCAATTCTAGAACCTACCCGTTTAATCATTTGAGTTTGTGCTGAATTTGTTGATACAACTTTTGTTTTAGGGTCACTTAACAGTTGAGCATAGCCAATTGCAGCTTGTTGCTGTAGCTGCGAATCATCTATTAAACTTAATCTACTTCGCCCTGTTAGTGGAACAGTTGAACAAGATGATATTGCTAAAGTTATACTAGCAAGACCTATAATTAATATTTTTTTCATCAGTATTATTTTTTTTAATGGTGACGAAGCTATTATGAGCATGTTCATTGCTATTTGTGAGCATTTGCTCATGATGGTTTCATGGTTTTTGTTTTTTTGAGCGTTATAAAATTTTAATCCTTTATTAATTGAAGAACAATTAAAAATGAAGATAGTTTCAGACTAAAAAAAATTAATTTTGTTTCTTTTTAAACAAGTAAACCTTCGATTCCTTACCTTTTAGTAAACGTTCGAGATTTTTCTGGTGCGTAACCAATATAAGCAGGCACACGCAAATCCCATATAATACTTCTGATTTAATGGAAGATTGAAGCACGAATACAGTTGCAATTGGAAAGGTAAATCCAGCACAGATAGAACTTAAAGAAACATATTTAGTGGTTATGAGCACAGTCACAAATACGGCTACACAAAGCATTGCAGCAGAGGGATTTACAGCTAAAACCATCCCAAAAAGTGTAGCAACACCTTTTCCACCCCTAAAACCTGCAAAAATAGGGAACAAATGCCCCAATACAGCAATTACGCCAAGTGCAAGTTCATAATTAACAAATTGTGTTGAATTTTGTGGACCTGTTACCGATAATCCAATAAAATAGGCCAACTTGGTAGCAGTATATCCTTTAAAAATATCGATTAGCATTACTGCAATGCCTGCTTTTTTGCCTAGAACCCTAAATGTATTGGTTGCACCAGCATTTCCGCTTCCATACTCCCTAACATCGACACCATAGAATGCCTGCCCTAGCCACACCGCTGTGGGAATAGAACCAAAAAGATAGGCAGCAATTAATGCCGAAATAGAATAGATCGAAATCATAGACCTACAATAATACTAAAAAAATCAGATTCAAACGCTTAGAATTTTGTGATTAACATGCTTTCAAACTTAAATCTAGGCTTTTAACCGAATGTGTTAAAGCACCCATAGAAATGTAGTCAACACCGCAAGCAGCATAGTCGGCCACATTCTCTTCAACAATTCCGCCACTAGCCTCGGTAATAAATCTGCCATCGATAAGCTGCACAGCTTGTTTTAATAATGGCAGCTCAAAATTATCGAGCATAATGCGTTGAACCTTACCAACAGAAAGAACCTCTTCAAGTTCTGTAAGATTTCTAACCTCAATTTCTATGGCAAGCTTCTTTCCTGTTTTTGTTAAATAATTATTTGCCGATTCAATTGCATTTGAAATCCCACCGGCATAATCAACATGATTATCTTTAATCAAAATCATATCGTACAAACCAATGCGATGATTTACCCCTCCGCCAATCTTAACTGCCCACTTTTCTAGATAGCGCAATCCTGGTGTAGTTTTACGTGTATCTAAAATTTGAGTATGATAAGGTGCTAGCAACTGAACAATTCGATTGGTTTTAGTAGCAATTCCACTCATCCTTTGCATACAATTAAGCACCAATCTCTCGGCCAATAAAATAGAATGCGTACTTCCAGCTACGTTTAGTGCTATATCTCCAACCTTAACTTCCGCGCCATCATTCAGGATCACGCTTACTGCTAATGAGGAGTCAATTTGGTTAAAAATTTCTAAAGCAAGCTCAACTCCGGCAAGAATACCATCTTCCTTAACAATTAACTTGGCTCTTCCCTGTGTATGTAAAGGAATGGTAGAAAGTGAAGTGTGGTCTCCATCTCCAACATCTTCAGCAATGGCATTTTTGATAAATACATCGATTAGTTTTTTATCCAAAGCGTATAGTTTAAGCTGCAAAATTAGCAAATTATGCCCTAAAAAACTAAAATCAATCCTTCTCGATTCTTAATTCAGTGATTAAGAAAGCATTAGCCGTCTTTTGGTACATCAAGGTAATCGTTACCCTATATTTTAAACTCTTAGTTTGCAGAGAAAATATTCCATACCTGTAATTTGGATTACTATTTAAACGATGAATAATAGTCGTTTTGGCTGGTTGATTTTTAACAAAAAAATCCTTTAAAATTTGTTCAGCTTGTGCTTTACTGTATACATCTTCTTGGTCAATGATGAGCAGTTCTACAGACGATGCGAAATTTTTAGCAATTTCTTTTGAATTTCCATTTTTCAAATGCACAGCTAAATTATCCACAATATCTGCCTGCATAGCGCTATTTGATGGAAAATGAAGGAATATAAAAAATACGACGAGCAACGGTTTCATTATAGCGTGTTAATCTTAGATTAATGTAGCTAAAATTATGCCATTAATAAATCATAATCAATAAATTCCTTCACTTAAAACAGCAATAGCCTTATATTTGTTTTAATAATTTAAAATAATGAACGACAAAAAACTAGTACTCTTAATTCTTGATGGCTGGGGTTATGGCAATAAAGATGGCGCTGATGCTGCATACCTTGCCAATACACCCTTTTTTGATTCAATGTTAGCCAATTACCCAAATAGTAAGCTAGCAGCTTCGGGCGAGGCTGTAGGGCTACCTGAGGGCCAAATGGGAAATTCTGAAGTTGGGCACATGAATTTAGGCGCAGGCAGGGTTGTATATCAAGAACTAGGACGTATTAATAAAGCAATAAAAGATCGTAGTTTTCACCATAACGAGGCCTTAGTAAATGCTTTTACTTATGCTAAAACCAATAAAAAAGCAGTTCATTTTATTGGTTTAGTTTCTGATGGTGGAGTTCATGCCCACATCAATCACTTAAAAGCACTTTGTGATGCAGCGAATGAGAATGGGTTAACTGATGTTTTTATTCATGCTTTTTTAGATGGAAGAGATACTGACCCTAATGCTGGCTTAGGCTATATTAATGAATTATCACAACATCTTGCCACATCTACCGGTAAAATTGCAAGTTTAATAGGCCGTTATTATGCAATGGATAGAGATAGCAGGTGGGAACGTGTAAAGTTAGCTTATGATGTAATGGTAAATGGAATTGGAACCCCCACCATCAATGCTGCAGAAGAAATTCAAAATTCATATAACAATGGCATTACTGATGAATTTGTGAAACCAATTGTAATGGTCGACTCGCTTGGTAATCCAATAGCAAAAATAAAAGAAGATGATGTTGTTATCTGTTTCAATTACAGAACCGATAGGGGTCGCGAAATTACATCAGTACTAAGTCAAAAGAATTATCCCGATTTCGGCATGAAAAAGCTACCCTTGTACTACGTAACGATGACCACATATGATGAAAATTTTGATCGTGTAAACGTAGCATTTACTAAGGATGATCTCTCTCAAACGTTAGGAGAAGTGTTAGCTGACAATCATAAAAAACAAATAAGAATTGCCGAAACAGAAAAATACCCACATGTTACCTTTTTCTTTTCGGGTGGTAGGGAAAAAGAATTTGATATGGAAAAAAGAATATTAATTCCTTCTCCAAAAGTTGCGACTTACGATTTACAACCTGAAATGAGTGCTGAAGGCATTACTGCCGCCATAAATGAAGAATTAAAAACTGGCTGGCCTGATTTTGTTTGCTTAAATTTTGCAAACCCCGACATGGTTGGCCATACAGGAGTTTTTAGTGCAGTAATTAAGGCCGTTGAAACTGCAGATCGATGTGCAGAACAAGTGGTACAAACAGGTTTAGCAAACGGTTATTCATTTATTATTCTAGCAGACCATGGCAACTCAGAATATATGGTTAATGCAGATGGTTCTGTTAATACAGCACATACCACCAATCTCGTTCCTTGCATTTTAATCGACAAGGATTTTAAAAACATAGCAGATGGAAAGCTTGGAGATATTGCGCCAACAATTTTAAAAATAATGGGTATTGAAATCCCCGAAATTATGACTGGAAATTGTTTGGTAAAATGAGGTTAACAGGTCTTGGCTTCTTGATTATCTTTTTCTGCTCTTGTAGTCAAAAAGAAGAGAATATACCGCAAAGCGAGCCTTATTTTAGCGTTAAAAGTTATTTTGAAAAAGAAGCTGATCGTTTAACCAAACTCAACTTAATAGTTCACAAAACTGTTTCAATTGATGGCACCAACGAGCAGAAAAGAGTTAAAATCAGCGATTATAAAAAAGAGCTGAACACCTTTATCTCTTCAGATATCAATAAAGCATCATGGCGAGGAGCATTTACAGTTAAGAAAAAAGAAGATCAAATCTTCTATACAACCGAAAATGAAAAAGTACCTGTAAAAAAAGTGCACATCCGTTTTAAAAACAATACGGTAAAATCTATCCAAATAGTGGTTCAAACAATTAATATTTTATACCATTCTGCAGATACATTAACTTATTTTCCGGATAGTTTATATGAGATCAAAAAAACGCAAAAGATAAAATTACTTAAAGAGAAAAAGTATGTTGTTGTGGGGAGATTTACTTCAAACTAACAACCTGAGCTTTTACATAATCCATCAGATCAATAATATCTCTACGAAGTGGTTGAACCGTTAAAACTTTTTGAAAATCAGCAATTGAACTATTGAACACAGCTAAACATGCAGTTTTTTCTGTCGATTTTTTAATTTTAAATGATTTAAATATCGCATAATCCTTATAGGCAATCCCTCTATTTTGCAAAGTCTGAATATCTTCTTCCCCGTTAATTTCGATAGCTTTTGTAAAATCCTTTATAGCTGAGGTGTAAAAACTTTCTCTCATCTGATTCAATGCCTGTTTAGGTAAATTAGCAATAGTCAATCTTGCCTTTCCTCTGTAGTAATAAGCAGAGGCATCTGTTGGTTTTAATGCAATTAACTTACTATATGCCGAAATCGCATTTTCGAAATCCCCACATTGAAAATAAGAGTAACCCAATGCCCTTAAAATTGTAGCATTATTAGGTTCTGCATTATCTGCTTTTTCTAGGTGAACAACTGCTCCTTTAAAATCGCCCTTCATCCAAGCTTGCATTCCCATTTTTTCAAAATTATTTTGGGCATACGTAGCAATTGAAGTAGCAACGAGAAAAAATAATAAAAATGTATTCCTTAAGTAAGTCATTAAGCGTTCCTTTAAATTAAAGATAATCTAATATACAACTATCATACCATTTATAAATATTAAGTTAAACGCTAAAGATGATGAATTATGATAATAATAAATTAATTATTTAAAGGCTGACTTTTTAACAGTCAATATATCTATTCTTGTTTTTGGCACAGGAGTTGAAATTATAATCATTTATACTAAATTAAGGCTTTTATTACGGCAAGGCTGTCAGATTGTCGTTAACATATATTTAAAAATACAATTGATGAGTAAAGAAGACCATTTTGATTTTAGTCAATCATTACCAATGATAAATGAAGATACTGAGTTTTTCCCACTAATGTCGCAGCAAGACGAAGATGAGATGAACAGTGAAGAAACTCCAGAAATACTTGCAATTCTTCCCCTTAGAAATACCGTTCTTTTTCCTGGTGTAGTTATTCCAATTACAGTTGGAAGAGATAAATCTATAAAATTGATTAAGGAAGCCTATAAAGGCGATAAAATAATCGGGGTTGTTTCTCAACGCGATGTAGCCGTTGAAGACCCAACTTTCGATCAGTTGAATGACGTAGGAACAGTTGCACAAATTATCAAAATGTTGCAAATGCCCGATGGTAATACAACAGTAATTATACAAGGTAAACAACGTTTTCAATTGGTAGAAGAAGTACAATCAGAGCCTTACATAAAGGTGGTCATTGCAAAATTTGCCGAATCAAAACATAAAGTGGATAAAGAATTTAAAAATTTAGTTGCGTCTATTCGAGAGATGTCATCTCAAATTATTCAGCTTTCACCAAATATTCCTAGCGAAGCAGCAATTGCATTAAAAAACATAGAAAGCACCTCATTCTTAATCAATTTCATCTCTTCGAACATGAATGCCGACGTTGCCGACAAGCAAAAAATGTTGGAAATGGGCAACCTTCGAAAACGTGCTGAACGTGTTATGGAGCTTTTAACTTTGGAACTTCAAATGCTAGAGTTAAAAAATCAAATTCAATTCAAAGTTCGTACTGATTTAGATAAACAACAAAGGGATTATTTTTTAAATCAGCAATTAAAAACTATTCAAGAAGAATTAGGTGGTAATTCGCCAGATTTAGAATACGATGCCTTACAAGCTAGAGCAAAAAAGAAAAAGTGGGCAAGCCATGTAGCCACCCATTTCAATAAAGAACTCGAAAAATTAGGACGAATGAATCCTGCAGCACCAGATTATTCTATTCAGATGAATTATTTGGAGCTTTTACTTGATTTACCTTGGGGTGATTTCACAAAAGATAATTTCGACCTAAAACGTGCGCAAAGAGTACTCGATAGAGATCATTTTGGATTGGAAAAAGTAAAACAGCGAATTATTGAATACCTAGCGGTGTTAAAGTTAAAGCGCGACATGAAAGCACCTATTTTATGTTTAGTTGGTCCTCCGGGCGTAGGTAAAACCTCATTGGGTAAATCTATCGCTAAAGCACTTAATCGAAAATACGTGCGAATGGCCTTAGGAGGAATTAGAGACGAAGCCGAAATTAGAGGTCACCGCAAAACTTATATTGGAGCGATGCCAGGACGAATTATCCAATCTATAAAAAAAGCAGGGGCAGCCAACCCGGTTTTTGTTTTAGATGAGATTGATAAAGTAGGTTCAGATTTTAGAGGAGACCCATCATCAGCCTTGCTGGAAGTATTAGATCCTGAACAAAATAATGCGTTTAACGACCATTATGTTGAAGCAGATTATGACCTTTCGAATGTTTTGTTCATAGCCACAGCCAATTCTTTAAGCAGCATACAGCCCGCTTTACTCGATCGTATGGAAATCATTGAAGTAAACGGATATACAATTGAAGAGAAAATTGAAATCGCTAAAAAATACTTGCTTCCAAAGCAAAAAGAACAGCATGGCCTAAAGAGTAAAGACATTTCACTTAAAAGCAATTTAATTGAAAAGGTAATCGAAGATTATACGCGCGAATCAGGTGTGAGAGGATTAGAAAAAAAGGTAGGTTCTCTTGTTCGTGGGATTGCTACCAAAATAGCAATGGACGAAACGTATGAACCTAATCTTAATTTAGCAGATGTTGAACGAATTTTAGGTGCGCCTATTTATGATAAAGACCAGTATGAAGGCAATGAAGTGGCCGGAGTGGTAACTGGTTTGGCTTGGACACAGGTAGGCGGCGATATTTTATTTATAGAATCGAGTCTTAGTCCTGGAAAAGGAAAATTAACCTTAACCGGAAACTTAGGAGATGTGATGAAGGAATCGGCAGTGATCGCCTTAGCGTATTTACGTGCCCACGCCGATCTATTTAATATCGACTATGAACTTTTCGACCAATGGGATGTACATGTTCACGTTCCTGCAGGTGCCACACCAAAAGATGGCCCATCGGCAGGTATAACGATGTTAACTGCATTAACATCTGCCTTTACACAACGTAAAGTTAAATCTAATTTAGCCATGACTGGTGAAATCACTTTACGAGGAAAAGTATTGCCAGTTGGAGGAATTAAAGAAAAAATTCTGGCGGCTAAACGAGCAAATATTAAAGAAATTATACTTTGCAAATCAAACCGAAAAGATATTCTTGAAATTAAAGAAGATTACATTAAAGATTTAAAATTTCATTATGTTAGTGAAATGAAAGAAGTAATCGATTTGGCTTTAACTAAAGATAAAGTTAAAAATGCTCAAAATTTAACGGTTAAAAAGAAAGAAGTATAGTTTATGAGCAATAAAGTTTCGTTGAGCTTATTTTTAATTTTATTCACCTACAGCTTAACGTGCTTAGGACAGGGTTCATTTAAAAATGAATTTGGGTTTAAGAGTGATAACGATGCCTATTTATTTTATGGGCAAGATCGATATTATACAAATGGCTTAATGCTTTATTTTCGGCACGCTACTGATCAAAATAAATTAGGCGAAAAACTAGAAAAATTTACCTATGAACTTACTGCTGGGCAGAAAATGTTTAACCCCCAGGGCGGAAATGTGCCTAGTGTTGCTTTTCATGACCGACCATTTGCAGGCTATTTATATGCCGGAGCAAGTGCCAATTTCTTCTATAAAAAAGAAAGTATATTAAAAACAAGCATAGAACTTGGCACAGTTGGTCCACGATCACTTGGTGAGGATGCTCAAAAGCTACTACACAGTGCTGTTGGTTTTTATGAAATTAATGGATGGGACTATCAAATTAAAAATGAGCTTACTGCAAACTTAACCGTACAATACACGAAATTAATGCATCGCTCTGAATACGACAGAATAGACTTCTCTTTTGAAGGATACGCAAATGTGGGTACTACATTTAACGGCGCAGGAGCAGGAATATTAATGCGTACTGGAAACATCAACCAGCTGTTCCAAACCGCCTATACCAATTCTACAATTGGTACACGTCTTAAATCAGCAAAACTAGTAACTTCCGAAACTTTTTTTTACGCAAAACCACAGCTAAATTTTGTTGCTTATGATGCGACTATCCAAGGCAGTTTATTTAACGATGATAGTCCGGTTACCTTTAAAACAAAACCAATTGTTTTTGCCCAGCAGTTAGGATTTAATTATAGTAGTCAACGTTTTACGTTTGATTTTGGATTATTGTTTAAAACAAAAGAAGTGAAAAGTATAGCGAAGGCGCATCAATATGGCACCATTTCGATGTACTATAGGTTTAACTAAGAAGAAAATTAATCCATTTCCGGTCTTTTTCTATTTTCCTTTTTTACCGCCTGAACAGATTTACTCTCTAATCTTTTTGCAATAACAGATTTCGGAACTTTAGTAGGCTTTCGTTTCTTTTGAACCTGAAGTGCTTTGATAAGCATTAAAATTGCCTTTTCTATCGCATCTTCTTTATTTGCAAGCTGACTGCGATCTTTTTGACTAACTACATGTAAATCCCCTTCCAAATCTAGCTTTCCAGCCAATTTTTCGGCTAAAAGAAGTTTTTCAGCATCTGTAAACAAAGTTGAAGCTTCAATATTAAAGATCAATTCTACTTTGGTCGAAACTTTATTTACATTTTGCCCACCCTTACCCCCACTTCTCGAGGTTTTGAACATAATTTCTTTAATAAAGTCTTCTCTAATAGGTATCATGCTATAAAGATAGAAAATTTGCAAAAAACATACATCCTATAATCCTAAAGACCCTAGTAAATCCTAGCTTAAAATTTTATCTTTGCACAAGATGAGAAAAAATATTGTTGTAGCAATAGATGGTTATTCTTCTTGTGGAAAGAGCACTTTAGCAAAAGCTTTAGCAAAAAAATTAGGCTTTATCTATATTGATAGTGGTGCTATGTATAGGGCAGTTACGCTTTATTTTATTCGAAATGAAATTGATATTTCTAGTGAAGCAGCTGTAAAAGACGCACTTAATCATATCGAACTAAATTTTCATGCTAGAGATTACGAATCGCATATTTTATTAAATGGTGAAGAAGTTTCAGAAGAAATTAGGCAAATGCCAGTTTCAGAAAATGTTAGTGAGGTTTCTGCAAATAAACTTGTTAGGCACGATATGGTTGCACAACAGCAACGCATGGGTAAGTCTAAAAATATAGTTATGGATGGACGAGATATTGGAACCGCAGTATTTGAGGATGCTCAGGTAAAATTTTTCATGACTGCCGATCCTAAAATTAGGGCAGAGCGACGACATAAGGAACTCATTTCAAAAGGTGATACCATAACTACTTTAGAAGAAGTTTTCGAAAATCTTGCTCATCGCGATTTTGCAGATACCACACGGGTAGAAAGCCCATTAACTAGGGCTGATGATGCTATCATTTTAGATAATACAGAGCTTAACCAACAAGAGCAATTAGATTTTGCGTTAGAAAAGGTTAAACCTTTTCTTGATACGAGTTCGAATTAAATTGTATTTTCGTTAAATTTTATAAACCATGAACACAAATAATCCATTAAAATATATCCTTTATTTCCTACTTCTTGTTTTATCACCAGCTGTAAAAGCCCAAAAAGGTTGGGTTAATTTATTTAATGGTAAAGACCTTAAAGATTGGACAGTTAAAATTGCAAAACACGAGGTTGGTGACAACTATGCGAATACATTTCGAGTAGAGGGTGGGGTAATGAAAGTTGGTTATGAGGGTTATGATAAATTTGATCAACAATATGGCCATATTTTTTACAAGAAATCATATTCTGCATACTTATTAAAAGTACAGTATCGTTTTGTTGGCGAACAAGCCAGGGGTGGCGAAGGATGGGCACTTCGAAACAGCGGAGCGATGCTACATAGCCAAGACCCAAAAACAATGCTAAAAAATCAGGATTTTCCCATCTCTATTGAAGCTCAAATATTAGGTGGCGATGGTAAAAACGAAAGACATACCAGTAATGTATGCACACCAGGTACTACCGTTCATATGAACGATAAATTAATGATACAACATTGCATCGATTCAAAATCTAAAACTTATGCAGGTGATCAATGGGTTACAGTCGAATTTTTAGTACTTGCCGATTCACTAATTGAACATACTATTGATAAACAAGTGGTATTATCTTATACTAAACCGCAAATTGGCGGAGGTAACGTAAGCAATTTTGACCCAAAAGCTAAACAGGATGGTAAATTATTAACCGAGGGTTTTATTGCACTACAAAGTGAAAGCCACCCCATCGAATTTAAATCAGTAAAACTATTTGATTTAGCGCCATATATAAAAAACAAAGAGAAATTGAATAAAGTATTGACTAAATTAAAAGAAGAATAAGCAAGAAAGATGAGTAAATATTTTATAGTATTAATGTCTTTATTCCTATTTTCATCTAGTGTTATCGCACAAGAAATGTATAGGGTTACTGCTGATAAATTAAATGTTAGGGAGGCGAAAGATCCTAGTAGTAAGAAAATTGGCTTTGTACCACAAAATGAAAATGTGGCTGTGATCGATTCTTCCGATAAGAAATACTTTAAAATAAAGGTTACAAATGGAGAAGGTTGGGTAAGCAAAAATTATTTACAAAGAGTTAATGCGGCTCCAGCAAAGCAGTCAATAGCACCAACCTCAATTGTAGAGCCAAAAGTGGCAAAAGACTTCTCAAATATAATTTTTATTGCGCTTGTTGTTGTGGTGATGGTTGTTTTACTGTTTTTAATCATCAAATTTGTTCCGAACAAGCCATTTATGGTTTTCTCGGCAGCAATGGTTATTGCAATAGGTTATTTCTTTTATATAGGTTTTATAGTTGAAAAGAAGGTGTCGGGAAAATATTATGTAACAGACGCCGATTCACAGTATCAATCATTTGATTTTAAATCAAATAATTTGGTCGTTATTCAAGATAGCTATTTAGATTCATTAACTACCGCTAATTATACCATAGAGGGAGAGATGATAAAGTTTAAACAGCAAGAGAACACGTTCATATTATTGATTAGAGACGATACCACGCTTGTAGGAGAAGGTTTTACGAAAGGGATATTTAAAAAGAATTAATGCGCCCTATCTCAATATGCGGCACGCAATACGCGATACTTTTTACTATACCCTTAATAATCAGCAACATTTATTAAATATTTCTTTTCTTTTAAAAAAGAAATTTCTACCTTTGCAGTCCCTAAATAGGGAACAAAGGAGATAATTAATTAATGGCTAAAAAACAAGTAGCAGAAAAAGAACTAGAGGCTAAAACAGCCGAATTACAAGGTGCAGACGCTCGTCTGACCGAGAAAGAAACGATAGAGTCAGAAGCTGATTCAGTATCGATCGAACAAATCAAATCATCATTAGCAACACCAGATCAAGATTTTGATTGGGATGCAGATGATAAAGTATTTGGTAATTACAGTGATGCAGACCGTAAAAAGTTTGAAGATATGTATACCGATACTTTCAATCAAATCACGCAAGGCGAAATCATTAGTGGTATCGTTGTGTCTATCAACAACAAAGACGTAGTATTAAATGTTGGCTTTAAATCTGACGGTTTAGTTTCTACTTCTGAGTTCCGTGATACACCAGATTTGAAAATTGGCGATTCAGTGGATGTTTTCGTAGAAGCTCCAGAAGATGCAAATGGCCAATTGATTTTATCTCGTAAGAGAGCAAAAACACAACGTTCTTGGGAAACTATTAACGCAGCCCTTGACAATGACACCATCATTAATGGTTTTGTGAAAAGCCGTACTAAAGGTGGTTTAATTGTTGACATTATGGGTGTAGAGGCGTTCTTACCTGGTTCTCAAATCGACATTAAACCTATCCGCGATTACGATGTATACGTGGGTAAAACAATGGAATTCAAAGTTGTTAAAATTAATCATGAGTTTAAAAACGTAGTTGTTTCTCATAAAATATTAATTGAAGACGATTTAGAAAGCCAAAAAGTTGAAATCGTTTCTAAATTAGAAAAAGGACAAGTACTTGAAGGTACAGTTAAAAACATCACTGATTTCGGTGTGTTTATCGATTTAGGCGGTGTTGATGGTTTATTACACATTACCGATATTTCTTGGGGCCGCATAGAGCATCCAAAAGAAGTATTATCATTAGACGAAAAAATCAACGTTGTTGTTTTAGACTTTGATGATGAGAAAAAACGTATTGCTTTAGGCTTAAAACAATTAACTCCACACCCTTGGGAAAATTTAGATGCTAACTTAGCAGTTGGTTCTAAAGTTAAAGGTAAAATTGTTACTGTAGCTGATTACGGTGCTTTCTTAGAAATCATCCCTGGTGTTGAAGGTTTAATCCACGTTTCAGAAATGAGCTGGTCGCAAAACTTACGTTCACCACAAGAATTCTTGAAAGTTAGCGATGAAATCGAAGCTGAAGTTTTAACTTTAGATAGAGACGAACGCAAAATGAGCTTAGGTATTAAACAATTAACTCAAGATCCTTGGGGTAATGTTGCCGAAAGATATCAAATTGGAAGCAAACACAAAGCTGTAGTTAAAAACATGACTAACTTCGGTGTATTTGTTGAAATTGAAGAAGGAATTGATGGATTAATCCACATTTCTGACCTTTCTTGGAGCAAAAAAGTTAACCACCCTAACGAGTTTACTAAAGTTGGTGATACCTTAGATGTTGTTGTTTTAGAACTTGATGTTGAAAACCGCAAATTAAGCTTAGGTCACAAACAACTAGAAGAAAACCCTTGGGATACTTTCGAAACTATCTTTACCCTTGATTCAGTTCACCAAGGTACAGTAGTTAAAGTAACTGATAAAGGTGCTGTTATTGCTTTACCTTATGGAGTAGAAGGTTTCGTACCTACTAAACATATGGCTAAAGAAGATGGTTCTGTAATCAAAGCTGAAGAAACTAATGATTTCAAAATCATTGAGTTTAACAAAGATGCTAAACGTATCGTTGTTTCTCACGCCCGTATTTGGGAAGAGGCTAAAGCTGAAGTTGCTGCTGAAGAAAGAGCTACTAAAAAGAAAGAAGCTAAAGCTTCTGTAAGTGCAGTTAAAAAAGTAAAAGATTCTGTAGAGAAATCTACTTTAGGTGATCTTGGCGTATTGGCTCAATTAAAAGAGCAAATGGAAGGCGAAGAAAGCAAGAAAAAAGGAAAATAATCTTTTTTAATAAAGCGAATATATTTAATCCCGATAGCTTAAAGTTATCGGGATTTTTTTTATCCTTTTCGCTATCCAATTCAATCACTATACTCTACCAGTAAACATTATCCACAGTTCGCCGCTATTAAAGTTAAACCTATATTGGTGTCAAATGTTTAAAGACGATTTCTATTCCTTATTTTTGAAAATCAAGCCTTATTATAATGAAAAAAACCATTTTATTCCTATTCTTTGCTATTGCCCTATCACAACAAGTACATGCCCAAACCGACAGTATCCGTACCTATATAATGGAGGCTTTAAGTTTAATGAAAACCAGATCGGTGAATAAAGCAACTGTAAACTGGGATAAAGTATATACCGAGGCTTTTAATGCTGCCTCAAACCTAAAATCAGTTCGGGCAACTTATCCTATTATAAAAGCAGCGCTTGCAAATTTAAATGATGCCCATTCTAAATTCTTTCCTCCTGAAATGGTTCAGGCTTATTTACTTGGCTATAGAGCTACGGGGCAGCAATTCCCTGTAATTGACACTAATTTTTTAAATAAGCAGTATGCTTATATTTCACTACCTGCAATCGCCTCTTATAACTTTAATGATTGGAATGAATATGTAAGTACCTTTTATCTTAAAGTAGCACAATTGCAAACACAACAACCCAAAGGCTGGATCATAGATCTGAGAGATAATGATGGGGGAATGTTTTACCCAATGTATGCAGCGCTTTCTGTATTTACTGACCAGCAAAAGGTAATCGGTGTAAAGGATGGCGAAGGAAAACTAATTTATTTTGGATACAAAAATGGAAAGTTGTATGAGCAAAAAAAAATTATGCATCGATTTAAGCTTGCCAAAATAAAACTCAAAAAAATAAAACAACCCATTGTTGTGTTGATCAACAAAAGAACTGCAAGCTCTGGCGAATTTGCAGCTATCTCATTTGCAGGACAAAAAAACATCACAATAATTGGTGAAAACACCGCTGGCTTAACATCGGCCAATCAAGAGCACAAACTAAAAGATGGTGCATTTTTAGTTTTAACAGAAGGCAATACAATCGACAGAAATGGAAAAGAGTATGCAAAAATTGGTGAGGGCTTAATTCCAGATCTAAAAATAGAGAATTTGCCTTCTGCGAAAAATGATGAACTATATTTTAAAAAAGCAATAGATATTTTGAACAAAGTTAAACGTAAATAGCCAATAGCAATTAATTTGTTTCAAGGTGCGATAATTTATAATGTATTTTTGATGTAAATACACACCCATGAAAAATCTTGCTTTTTGCATTCTATTTCTTACTTTTTGCTTTAAACTTTCAGCTCAAGAAATAAGCATCATCCCACAACCTGTTGAAGTAATAAGTTCGGCATCGAGCAAACCTTTTCTGATTAATAAGAACACCAAAATACTTTTTGATAATAATACACATTTAAATTCCGCCTCCTTTCTATCAGACTATTTAAATAAATACTATAATATAGTATTAGAAAAAAGTCTGGCTGGAAGTTTTAGAGATAATGTAATTACGCTTAGTATCGATGAAAAATTGATAGGCCCTACTAATATGTATGTATTGCAGTCAGCCGAGTCTTCAATAAATATTTTTGCAAAAACCGATACAGGCATTTTTTATGGTATCCAAACGCTTATTCAGTTATTACCGAGCCAAAAAACAGATAAATTAATAATTCCTTCAACGTCAATAACAGATTATCCTCGCTTCGATTACCGAGGCATGCACCTCGATGTTAGTAGACATTTTTTCGATATAGCATTCGTTAAAAAATACATCGATTACCTTGCACTTCATAAAATGAATTATTTTCATTGGCACTTAACCGATGATCATGGCTGGAGAATAGAAATAAAAAAATATCCAAAATTAACTGAAATAGGTGCTTGGAGAGATGGAAGTATTATAGGTTTATGGCCTGGTAAAGGAAACGAAAACATTCGTTATGAAGTTTCGCCTACCGAGATAAAAATCACTCCAAAAGGTGCTAAAATCAAAACAGATGACATTAAACATGGCGGTTATTATACACAGGAAGAAATTAAAGATGTAATTGATTATGCAGCTAAAAGATACATCACAATCATCCCAGAGATTGAAATGCCAGCACATAGCATGGCCGTATTAGCCGCATATCCCGAATTTGGAACGGAGCCAAATAAAAGATACGAAGTACCGCAAACTTGGGGCATGATGAATAAATACAATAATGTACTACAACCAACCGAAAAGACTTTTGAATTTTTGGAAAATGTTTTAACCGAAGTGATGGCATTATTTCCTTCACCATATATTCACATTGGTGGTGATGAAGCTTCAAAAATATGGTGGAGAGCTTCGCCAGAAGCACAACAAATTATGAAAGCCAGTAACTTAAAAGACGAAAGCGCTTTGCAAAGCTATTTTATTCATCGTATAGAAAAATTTGTAAACAGTAATGGGAAAATTATTATTGGTTGGGACGAAATTTTAGATGGTGGCTTAGCGCCAAATGCAATTGTGATGAGTTGGAGAGGTGAAAAAGGAGGCATTGCAGCAGCCAAAGAAAATCATAAAGTAATTATGACCCCCGAAACCAAACTGTACCTTAATCACGCTCAATTTTTAAAAGAAGACAGTTTAACAGCCACCAAACTCCTCCCCTTAGCTACGGTTTATGAGTACGACCCAATACCTCAAGAACTTACCGAAGCACAACAAAAATACATTTGGGGGGCACAAGGTAATTTATGGTCTGAGTATATTGCCAATCCTGCTAAAGCAGAATATATGTTATTCCCTCGGCTAGATGCTGTTAGTGAAATGCTATGGACTCCGAAAGCAAATAAAAATTATCCTGATTTTTTAAAGCGGTTAAAAACCCAGTTCAAACGGTACGATTTAATGGGCATTACCTACAGTAAACGGTACCTCGAAAATTAATTTCTACTCCTGTAATTTTTCAAATTTATCTTGTACTAACTGTATGTAATTAAAAAGATAATATGACTACTAAAACAACAGGTTTGGCCACTACTGCATTTTTGCTCATCATTGTAAGTGTAACTGAATTACCTTATTTATTGAAATATCCAATGATTGTGATTACCATCTCTTCATTAATTCTCTCGTTGTATAAAATCTATAAGGAAAGCAAGACACATAGGCTTGGCAATTAATATGATAGCTGAATCTTATCTCCAAAAAATTGAATCCCATAAAGGTATTATCCTCAAAGTGGTAAATCTATATGCCGACGATTTTGACGATAGAAAAGACCTGTACCAAGAAATCGTATTGCAAAGTTTTAGCGCCTATGCAAGATTTCAAGGTAATTCAAAATTTTCTACTTGGCTTTACCGAATTAGTTTAAATGTGGCTTTAACTTATTTAAGTAAAAGAAAAAAAATAAGCACGATTAAATCGACTGTATTAGCAGAAGACTACGTTGAGCCGGTTGAGCTTTCAGAAAGAGCAGACTTTTTATATCGGGCTATTAAACAGCTTCCTGAAATAGATCGAAGCATAATCATGTTACACCTTGATGGGTTCGACAACACAGAAATAAGTGAAATGATTGGTATTACCAGAGGAAATGCTAATGTTAAACTTCATCGAATTAAACAACAATTGACACAAATATTAGCTAAAAAATAAAATGGATTTACAACAAGAATGGCAAAATATGAATGCCGAAATTGTCGCAAAAGAAAATGAGCAACACAACTGGACCACTCAACTTGATGCAGAATCTCATAGTTTAATGCAATCCTTGCTTTTTAAGTTAAAATGGAAACTAAGATGGATTAGAATAATTAATATTCCTATCCTAATTGCTGCATTATTTACAAAAGGAGACCTACAGATTTCTTTGCTACTTATGTTCTTAACCTATGAAGTTGCAGGTGCATTTGGACGGTATGACTTCAATAAAATTAAAACTGGTGTCGATTATAATTCAAATACCAAACAAGTTTTAGAACAAAACTTTAATGCAATACATAGAATGTTGAGAGGCGAGCGTATATGGGGATACATATTCCTACCCTTATCTGGGCCAGCGGGATTATTAATATATCGCTTAACAGTTGATAATAATTTTAAAAATTTGATTAATTCATCCCATTTCGCACTACTATTGTGCTTGTTAACACTAACTAGCATACCCTTCTTATTTTTAGCACAAAAAATGAACAATGGTCTTTTTTCAAAGCACATTAAGGAACTACAAGAAAAAATAAATGAACTATCTGAAGAAAAAATATAATATTTGAATACAAATTTAAAATATGCGTAAAATATTTGCTGTACTTTTCACTTTAGTGACCATTTTTGCAATCAAAGAGACTTTTTACATCTTTACAGCAACCGACCCAGATATCATCAATAAAAAAGCACGGTTAAGTATCGTAGCAATAAGCGTTACACTTCCATTAATCGTACTTACACTTTGGCTTTGGAGTGGTAAAAGAAAACAAGCAGAATGAACGAAGAGCAATTAAAAGCAATGGCCTCACAACTGAGTTGCCCTACAGGCGAAGACGGAATTCTTACAGCCGATATGATGCATTTTAGCAATATTGGGATGACAAGGAATACGATTAACGCTTTAACATTAGCCGCACAAGATAGAGTTTTAGAGCTAGGGCACGGAAATGGGCATCATATCCCCGAAATTTTAAGTACAACAGAAAACATTAGTTATTATGGCTTAGAAATTTCTGAATTAATGAACAAAGAAGCTTCGTTATTTAATAAAGAAGCACAAGCATCATTTATGCTATATGATGGAGAGAATATTCCCTTCGAAGCTAATTATTTCAATAAGATAATGACGGTAAACACACTTTATTTTTGGAAAAATCCAGTTTATCTGCTAAATGAAATTTATCGTGTATTACAACCTGCCGGAAAATTCGTTTGTACCTTTGCCGAAAAAGCTTTCATGGAAAAACTTCCTTTTACCAAGTTCGTTTTTGAGCTTTATGATCGCGCAAAAATAAAGGTGTTGATTCAATCTACAGCTTTTAAAAAGGTTGAATTTCAAGAGCATACTGAGCAAATTACCAGTAAAGATGGTCAATCTATAGAAAGAAATTACACTGTGGCCATCTTTGAAAAATAACTTATAAGAACCTTTCTTTCAATTCGGGCGTAGGCACCCAACAGCTTTCTTGTTTTCCAAACCATTTATAACGATTTTTTCCAACATAATTATAAATACCATCTCTAATAAAACGAGGCAAAATGATAAATCCATAAAGCAATGGCCATAGCCCACTTAGCTTTCTGGCTACCCTTAATGCGGCTGTAGAACGTTCATATACTTTACCATCTTCCAATAAAACCATACTATCGCCCTCTTTAGGCCTAATATTAAACTGGGCTAATTTTTCTTGCGCATAATCGCTCTGTAAAGAAGCAAACCTAAAAATAGCTTCACGATCTCTTTTAATTACAAATTGAACTGCTCCATTGCACAAGTTGCAGAAACCATCGAAAAAGATAACTGGACATTCAGATTTCATGATACAAAAATAAATAGTTCGTATTGAAATACCTAAATTAGCGTATTAATAGCAAGCTTTTTTAAATCGCAACAAATATGCAGATTAATAAATTTCTACTTTTCATTTTATGCTATAGCATAACCCAATTTGCGAATGCACAAACGAATAAAAGAGCAAGAGACCTTGGCGTAAAGATTGGTGTTATGCCAACCGGCAAATTGAATTCAATTACGGATGTTCAAGGGGTAAAAGTTGGTCATACCACTTTAATTATTGCCGATTCGATTAGAACAGGAGTTACCGCAATTTTACCTCATGGAGATAATATATTTCAGCAAAAAGTACCTGCAGCAGTATTTGCTGGTAACGGTTTTGGTAAATTAACTGGAACTACACAGATTATCGAATTAGGAAATATCGAAACACCCATTATTCTTACCAATACATTAGGTGTGGCTGCAGGAATTGAAGCGTTAGTAGATTATACATTAACTAAAAAAGGGAATGAAAATGTAAAATCGGTAAATTCGATTGTTGGAGAAACAAATGATAGTTTTTTAAATGATATTAGGGGTCGACATGTTAGCAAGCAAAATGTATTGCAAGCTATTGAAAATGCTAAATCAGGGCCCGTTTCCGAAGGAAATGTAGGTGCTGGGACCGGAACAGTGTGTTTTGGTTTCAAAGGAGGGATTGGCACATCGTCACGTAAGTTACCCGCGAGTTTAGGCGGCTATACCATTGGGGTATTGGTGCAAACAAACTTTGGTGGCGTACTGCAGATTAACGGGGCACCTATTGGGGTTGAATTGGGTAAATTTAATTTTAGAAATCAGTTATTAAACAATGTTGATGGATCGTGCATGGTAATTATCGCCACCGATGCTCCGTTAGATAGTAGAAATCTAGAAAGATTAGCCAAAAGAGCTTTTTTAGGTCTTGCCAAAACAGGTGGCATTGCTTCAAATGGAAGTGGCGATTATATGATTGCATTTTCTACTGATTCTACGATAAGGGTACCGCATACTGGTAAATCCAAAACACTAAGCACAACGCTCTTACATAACGACGAAACATCACCAATTTTTATGGCAGCCATAGAGGCCACAGAAGAAGCTATACTTAATTCGCTGTTTGTAGCCGAAAATATGACGGGTATAAAAGGAAATAAAGTAAATGCCTTACCTTTGGATAAAGTTTTACCCCTTTTAAAAAAGTACAATCGAATAAACAATGAATAAAAGATATGTTTCTATTAATCATCAACTTTATACGGAAGATGAAGCAAAAATTTCAGTTTCAGATTTATCAGTTCAACGTGGATTTGGCATATTCGATTTCTTAAAAACTATTAACAATCGTGCAATTTTTTTAGAAGATCATTTTGATCGTTTTTATAATTCTGCTAAAGAAATGAATTTAACTGTTGGCGTTAATCGTGCCGAGCTTAAAAATTCTATCGATTTGCTCATGAAAAGCAATAACCTACCTAATTCAGGTTTAAAATTTATACTTACAGGAGGCTTTTCGTCAGATGGATATACCATGAGCAAGCCAAATTTGATCTTAACCCAAGTTCCATTCGAAATCGACAAAACAAGTTTTAATACGGGGATGAAATTGGTTACCTACGGTCATCAACGACAATTACCTACCATTAAAACTATAGATTATTTACAGGCCATCCGTTTACAATTGTACATTAAAGAAAATTTGGCAGATGATGTATTGTACCATAGCAATGGGTTTTTACGTGAATGTCCACGTGCAAATTTCTTTATGGTTAAAGGTAATACCGTAATTACGCCTAAAACAGATATTTTAAGAGGAATTACCAGAAGTAAAATTTTAGGTTTAAAAATAGAAGGTTATACCATAACAGAGCAAGATTTTAATCTTTCTGATCTCGCAACGGCGGATGAAGCTTTCATTAGCAGTTCTACAAAAAATGCCCTACCAGTATTGGCTATTGATGGAAAAAGCATAGGTGATGGAAAACCTGGAGAAATAACAAGAAAAATTAATGAACAGCTCTATCAATTAATTGGAATCTAATTGTTTACTGCTTTACATCAAACCCTAAACAAGTTTTCACTTTTCACTTTCAACTTTTTCCCTATATTTGCATAATTCTTGTTTCATGCAAAAGAGAACGCTACTAAACGGTCAGAAATTCCAAATTACAATTAAACGGCTTTGTCACCAATTAATTGAAAATCATACAGATTTTTCTAATACAGTGTTAATAGGAATTCAACCGAGAGGAACACATTTTGCAGACCGAGTTCATCAAGAACTCTCTTCCATCCTATCTTCATCATCCATCAAAAAAGGGAATTTAGATATTACATTTTTTAGGGACGATTTTAGAAGAAAAGACGGATTAGTTACCGCAAGTAGCAACACCATTGATTTTATTATTGAAGGAAAACAAGTTGTCTTAATTGACGACGTACTGTGGACCGGGCGTACCATTCGCGCAGCTATGGATGCTTTGTTAGCATTTGGCCGACCAGAAAAAGTAGAACTTATGGTATTAATCGATAGACGATTTTCGAGGCATTTACCAATCGAACCAAACTACATTGGCCAACAAGTAGATTGTGTAGATTCGCAAAAAGTAAAGGTAAGCTGGAAAGAAAATGAAGGAGAAGACAAGGTTATACTATTATCAGAAAAACTATCATAAAAATGGCAGCAGAAAAACTATCAACGCGACATCTCTTAGGAATTAAAGATATTAACCTGAATGATATTGAATTGATCTTTGAAACTGCTACCAATTTTAAAGATGTAATTAATAGACCCATAAAAAGGGTTCCTTCTCTTCGAGATATCACCATTGCCAATATCTTCTTTGAGAATTCTACACGTACAAAACTTTCATTCGAATTAGCAGAAAAAAGGCTTTCGGCTGATGTGGTAAATTTCGCGGCCTCTTCATCGTCGGTAAGTAAAGGAGAAACCCTAATCGATACGGTAAACAATATTCTTGCCATGAAAGTAGATATGGTGGTTATGCGCCATCCTAATGCCGGAGCTGGAGTTTTTTTAAGCAAACACATCAAAGCCCAAATTGTAAATGCTGGCGACGGAGTACATGAGCATCCTACTCAAGCCTTATTGGATGCCTTCTCTATTCAACAAAAGCTTGGAACTGTAGCAGGCAAAAAAGTGGTTATAGTAGGCGACATTCTTCATTCGAGAGTAGCCGTTTCTAATATTTTATGCCTTCAAAAGCTAGGTGCTGAAGTAATGGTTTGCGGCCCTACAACCCTCATTCCAAAACATATTGCATCATTAGGCGTAAGAGTAGAACATAACCTCATTAAAGCACTTAACTGGTGCGATGTGGCCAATATGCTCAGAATACAGTTAGAGCGACAAGACATTAAATATTTCCCATCCTTGCGTGAATATGCGCTAATGTATGGTCTTAATAAGCAAATACTGGACAACCTAGACAAAGAAATTGTGGTAATGCATCCAGGCCCTATAAATAGAGGCGTCGAGATTACCAGTGATGTGGCAGATAGCAAACAATCCATCATCCTTGATCAAGTAGAAAATGGAGTAGCCATAAGAATGGCAGTACTTTATTTACTTGCAAGCCAAAACGACTAAATAGTATCAAGTAACAAGACTGGAAGCTATCCACATAACATTTTCCAAAACTATTCGTTAAACGTGTGTTATCAACAGATGTTAATTTCTTATGTTGATATGTATAATTGGATGCCTTACTTTAGTACCAACCATATTTGAAACCAATGCATAAAAAATACCTATTAGTTCCTTTCTTTTTAGTAAGTGGTATCAGTGCCGGATTAGCACAAATAAGTCCCTTAGTAAAGTTAAATCAAAACTATCAAACTGGTTTAGAACTCCTTCAGAATGAAAAATACGTTGCTGCAGCACAACAATTTAAATTGGTTGAACAAGCAAGAACAAAAAACAGTACCCAACAAGAAAGTAACGCTGAACTCTCTATTCTTAAAGAAAATGCTAAATTTTTTACCGCCGTTTGCGCTTTAGAACTTGGCAACAATGATGCAGAAGCTCTCTTCAGAGAGTTTATTCGCGAATACCCTTTAAATTCAAATACAATTCTTGCCTATTTTCATGTAGGAAAATCTTACTTCGGTCAGAAAAATTACACAAAAGCATTAGAATGGTTCGAGAAAACAGACCCAAACGCACTTTCACAAAAACAACGTCTAGAATATCAATTTAAGCAAGGATATGCTTATTTCGAATTAAAAAATATGGATAAAGCTGAGCCTTTATTCGAAATTGTAAAGAAAGAAGTATCTCCGTTCCAAGAAAGTGCCACCTATTACTTTGCCTACATCAACTATCTTAACAAAGAATACAGAACTGCGCTTGCAAATTTCGAAAAGCTAAAAGGCTCTCCTACTTACGAGTCGAGCTATCCATATTACATCACCTCTATGTATTATTTGGATGAACGTTACGACGATGTAATTAACTATGCTTTAGCCTCAATTCAAAAAACAAAGCAAAAGTTTGAACCAGAAATGCTCAGTTTAGTTGCTGCCTCTTATTTTGCTAAATCTGATTTTAAAAACGCCGAAAAATATTTCGCCGATTTCTACGCAAAAGATAAAAGCGATACAAAAAATAATCTTTTCATCTACCAATACGGATACTCATTATTCCAAAATGGAAAATTTAAAGAAGCCGTTACGCATTTAGAAAAATTAAATGCCGACGATGTCTATCTTCAAAATGGTATGTACACGCTAGGTAAAGCATTATTAAAACTAAACGATAAAGCAAAAGCTAGAAGCGCTTTCTTCAGAGCGTCTCGCCTAGAGCTTGATAAAATTATTCAAGAAGATGCTTGGTTAAATTATGCGAAATTAAGTTATGAGCTAGAATTTAATATACAAGCACTCGAATCGACCCAAAATTTCTTAAAGCAATTCCCAAATTCTAAAAAAACAAATGAAGTAAAAACATTATTAGGTGAAATTTTATTAACCAGTAAGGACTATCAAACTGCCATTGATATTTTAGAACCCATCCAAAACAAAAACACTGCAGCCAGAGAAGCTTATCAAAAAGCAACCTATTTTAGAGGATTACAATTTTATAATGAGCGTGCGTTTCCAAATAGCCTTTCGATGTTTTTACGCTCGGCAAATTTCGTTGAAGATAAAGAAATCCATGCTTTAAGTGTGTATTGGCTTGCCGAAGCTAGTTACGAACTTCGAAAATTTGGAGAGTCAGTTAAAGCTTTCGAAAAATTCTTAACTATGCCTGGGGCAGACAAAACTGAAGTGTTTAATTTTGCCAACTACGGTTTGGGTTATGCCGCATTCGAAGATGAAAAATATGCAAAAGCCGCCACTTATTTTGAGCGCTTTTTAAGAAGTGGCGATAATGACTCGAAAACCATAAACGATGCCACTATTCGCTTGGCCGACTCGTATTTCGTAAATAAAAATTATGGTGACGCCTTGGTAAATTATAACAAAATAATTAACAGCAAACTAACTGGCGATGATTATGCATTGTTTCAGCGAGGAATGATACAAGGCCTAGAAGAACAAAACGATGCTAAAATTGCAACTATGCAAAGCTTGCTTAGTCAATTTCCACGTTCTAACTATGCAGACGATGCTGGTTTTGAAACCGCATATACTTATTTTAAGAAAGACGAATTCGATAAGGCTAAGTCAGATTTAGTCGATTTAGTGGCAAAATATCCAAGAAGTAGTTACGTTCCTCGAGCATTTGTTACCATCGGATTAGTGCAAAAAAATCAAGATCAAGACGATGCTGCATTAGAATCATTTAAAAAGGTAATTACCGAATACCCTAGTTTGCCCGAAGCCAAAGAAGCGCTAGAAGCCATCAAAAACATCTATGTTGATAGAGGTGATGCAAATGGCTTTATTGCCTATGCTGCTACTACACCCCTCGGAAATTATTCATTAAGCGAACAAGATAATATTATATTTCAGGCAGCAAATAATATTTATTTGAGAGGAGATGCAAAAGGAGCATATGAAGCTATAAATGCCTATTTCGATAAATTTCCTAAAGCAATCCACGATAAAGAAGCTAAATTTATTAGAGCCGAATCATTGGTAAAACTTGGTCGATCAAGTGAAGCAATTGCCGATTACGACTATATTTTAAACGACTGGACAAGCGATTACACAGAACGTTCATTAATGAGCGTATCCAAAGTTTTAATGGCTGAAAAGAAATACAATGAAGCGATCGTTTATTTGAAAAGACTTGAAACCACCGCCGATTATAAAGCAAATTATAGCTATGCCATTAATAACTTGATCAAAGCATATGATGCACTAAGCATGGCTGATGATATGATCAAGTATGCAGATTTAATCAGAAATTCTGATAAAGCTTCGGAAGAAGATAAAAACAGTTCTGATTTGTATAGCGGAAAGGGGTACTTAATTAAAGCAGATACGGCGCAAGCCATCAAATCATTTAATAATGTAGTTGCTAAAACCAAAACTGTAGCCGCTGCAGAGGCTAAATATAATTTGGCAGCAATTCAATACGCAAAAGGCGATTACAAAGCATCGCAAAAAACCTGCTTTGAGATAAGTAATAATATGCCTAATTATGATTATTGGGTAGCTAAATCTTTCATTTTATTAGCCGATAACTTTTTGGCATTAAAAGACAAGTTGCAAGCAAAAAGTACGCTATTGAGCATTATAGATGGTTATGAAGGCAAAGACGAGATTGTTGCAACTGCCAAGGAAAAATTAGCCAAAATAAACTAGACAAGTAACATGAAATTACATAAAACCATATACACCCCCCTATTTATTTTTTTAGCAAGTTTTTCTAGCGTAAAGGCTCAGGATATTAAGCCACCAGAAAAAACAGTAAGTTCAGAAATTGAAGTAATAAGACCATACAAACCCATTTTAGCCGAGGCTGTAAAACTAAGACGTAGCCCAGATTTAGATAATCTTAAAACCTACAAAGCCAAATTTAGCTATGCACTTACAGAGCGTAAATTAGAGCTGAATACCGACATTCAAAAACTGCAGGCACAACAATTAGCAGATGAACGAGCCGCCATTTTTGTAAATAATTATGCAAAAGGCGGGATTGGCAATCTTTCTACGCTACTAGCCGAAGGATATGTCGGAATAGGAAAAGATGAAGCGCTACAAGCAGGTGCGTTCTTTAAACATTTTAGTCAAGCCGGAAAACTGAACAAACAAAACGAAAACACACAGCAATTAAGTGTTTTTGGTCGCAGCATAGGAGATAAAGCAACTTTAAATGGCCGATTAAATTACGAACGACATGGCTTGTTTTTTTATGGAATAGATGAGGAAAATCCGCTATTAAATCCTAACCCCGAAAAACAAGCGTTAAGTTTTATCGAGCTCGAAGGAGAAATAGTTAATCGGTTTACAGCAGATGAAGATGCTTTAAGTTATGCAGCAAAGGCAAATGTTTATTTCTTTAATGACAAGTTCGATGCCAAAGAACAAACACTCACCTTATCTACTTATTTAAACAAAAGGATCAGAGACTTTAATGTAGGCTTAGCCGCTGGTGCAGAAATAGGTAACACCAAAGACTTTAATACAAAGGTTTCAAATAATATAGTACGCTTAAATCCCTATCTAAAATTGCAAGCTAGTGGTGTTAAAATAACTGCTGGTATCAACTTTGTGCAAGAATTTGGTGCGTTTTCGAGCACTCGAATTTTCCCATCAATTACCGCCGATTTCACTTTAATACCAGATTTTCTTCAAGTTTTTGGTGAAATTAAAGGAGATGTTAATCGAAATAGCTTAAAAAGCTTCACAGACGAAAACCCCTTTTTAAATTCAAATATCAACATTCAGAATAGTGTAGAAAAATTAAGCATAAGTGCTGGAGTAAAAGGTACTGGTGGACCGGGATTTGGCTATAAAGCTAGATTTTACAGCAAAAAAATAACCGATATGCCTTTATTTGTAAATAACTTCAACACATTTAATAAGTTTGATGTGATTTACGATTTCGGAGATATGAAATTACTTGGATTAGAGGGTGAACTATCTGTTCAAGTAAGCGATAATTTAAAATGGACAGGAAAAGTAAATATAGAAGACTATACACCAAGTGCTGAACAAGAAAGCTACTTCAAACCTCAATTACGTGTAGGCTCAAATCTATTTTACGTTATCAATAAAAAATTAACTTTTAACGCTAGTGTTGTTATGCAAGACGATAGCAAAGCAAAAGTTTACTTAAGTAATCCTATTCTTACACCTATACCTTTTTATCCGCCAACTCCCGATTTCACAAAGGAGCAAGTGGTTAACATTAAAGGTTTTGTAGATCTTGGGGTTGCAGCAGATTATAAAATTAACTCGAAATTTTCAGCTTTTGTTAAATTTAATAACTTATTGAATACAAACTATAGCAAATACTTATATTACCGTGTAAATGGCTTAAACGCATTTGGGGGTGTAACCTACTCCTTTTAATAGCTTCATAACCGATAAATATATCCTAATGAAAATTTATTATTGGGGCATACCGAATTAAAATTTTATTTTTACAGCAATGGATATCAAACCTTATCTTCTTGAGCTGATAGCAACCCGAAAAACTGTTGGCATAAATGCCTTGGGTACGCTGTATAAAAAGAAAATCCCAGGTAGATATGATTCGGAAACACATTCTTTTTTACCTCCAAAACATACCATTGCATTTACCAACGAAATTACGGATGATACATCGCTCGCAATTTTTATTAGCGAAAAGAAAAATATCTCATTAGAATCAGCCAATTATTATGTTAATGAGTTTGTTGAGGGTATTCAGTCACAATTAGCCGATCACCACTATGCAGATTTTTCACCATTGGGTGAATTAAAGAGTATTGATGGTGAAATTATATTCGAATCGTCGAAAACCATTGACAATAGCTTCGATTTTTATGGATTACCTAGTGTTTCTGCAACAATTGAAGAAAATCTAAGTGCAGTGCAAGAGCCAGAAATAAATATAGATGGCCAAGCACTAGAGATAAAAGAAGAAATCAATGAGCAAGAGCTAAAGGCAAAAGAAGACCCTCAAGAAATTGAAGAAAAAGAAGAGGAAGCTATTGAAACCAAACCAAATAGCGAAAGTGAACGAGACAACCAGCCGGTATACGATGAAATCGCTGATGTAAATAGCATTCAAGAGCAAAATGAGCTGGAAGAAAGAATTGATATTGAACCCAATTTAGAAGAACCTGATACTGAGAAAGAGTCCTCAATTTTAGACCCATCATGGAGGCCTACCGTTCTTCATCGCTATGAATATGACGATGAAGATGAGGATGAAAATTCTGGGAACTGGATGCGTAAGCTTTTAAAAGTAACATTTGTTCTCGTTGTTATCGTGTCTCTTGCCGTAGCTTTAGTATATTATTTCTATCCTGATCTTTTTTATACCATAAAAGGGAATTTCTCTGAACAGCCTATAGAAGAAAGTGAGCCAATACTTAATATCGATTCTAGTTCTAAAATCGACTCGCCTGTTGCTGATAGTTTAAAAATAGCGTCAGTATTACCACCTGTAGCTGTCAAAGACAGTTTAACAGCCAAAAAGCTTAATAAAACCGTAGTTTATGAGGTAATTGGAAGCGCAATGAAAACGCAGAAAAAAGCAGACGAAGTAATTTTAATCCTTTCAAAAAGAGGAATCAATGCAAAAAAAGTAGATGCAATGCCTGGCCGAAGGATTAAAATTAGTTTGGGCACATTTACCGATTTCAGTTTAGCCAAAAAATTCCAAGATAGCTTAAGAATAAAATTAAGAAACCCAGAGATTTACATACAAACTATAAAACCAGAAAATTAAGATGATTACATTGCTTATAGCGACTCAAGATACAATAATTACAGATACCACTAACGCGGTCAATACTGCCATTACAGCATCAGCACCAAAAGAATTGCATTTTATCGATTTGCTATTTGCTGGAGGTTGGGTAATGGTGCCTTTAGCACTTCTTGCATTTTTAGGCCTAGTTATTTTTATTGAACGTTATTTAACCATTCGCAAGTCTTCAAAAGACGAAACAAACCTCATGTTTCAAATTAAGCAAAACATTCATGATGGTCGATTGGACAGTGCAATTGCGCTTTGTAAAAACACAAAATCGCCATTGGCCCGAATGTTAGAAAAAGGATTAAAGCGTATTGGCAGGCCAATAAAAGACATTGAAGGTGCAATTGAAAATACAGGAAAATTAGAGGTTTCTAAACTTGAAAAGAATATCGGCATACTTGGTATCATTGCAGGTATAGCGCCGATGCTTGGTTTCGTTGGAACAATTATTGGGGTAATTACTATTTTTCATGATGTATCTATCAAAGGAGAAATTGAAATCGGAACCATATCTGGAGGTTTATATACAAAAATGATCACCTCAGCAACAGGTTTAATTATTGGTATAGTTGCTTATGTATTGTACCACATCTTAAACATGATGGTCGAAAAGATTATCCTTAAAATGGAAACAGACTCAATCGAATTTATTGACTTGTTAGAAGAACCAGGCAAATAATGAATTTAAGAAAAAGAAAAAAAGGCGCGGTCGAAGTTCATACTTCTGCCCTAAACGATATTATGTTCTTTCTACTTTTGTTTTTTCTATTAGCATCAGCCGTAGTAAATCCAAGAGTAGTTAAATTATTATTACCAAAATCTGATAGCGGGCAACAAAGCACATCGAAAAAAGCAATTACGATTAGTATAGACGAAAATTTAAATTATTTCGTTGATAAAAAGCCAACTACAATAGAACAATTACAGACAGTTGTTGAAGCCTATCAAAAGATTGCTCCAGATATGACTATCATTTTAAATGTAGCTAAGAGTGTACCTGCTGAAAATATTTTGGAAGCATACGATGTAGCGAACAAACTCAAGTTAAAACTTGTTTTAGCTGTAGAGCCTAAAAAATAATGACAACTCCTGAAGAAAATAACTACCCAAGAGCATTTGTAATTGCTACTGTAATTATGGGAGCATTTATTGCCTTAAGTTTCTTTTTGGTTATAAGTGCCTTTAAACCTAATGAAGAAATCGGAATGGGCGGTATGGTAGTGAATTATGGAACCACTGTTGAGGGAATGGGTAGCGATTATACGAGTATTGAAGAACCTTCAATGGATCCAAATGCAAATAATAAATTACCAGATAAAGTTACTCCCGAACAAAAAGTAAAACCAACTACATCATCAGAAGTAGATGCTAAAGATATTGCCACTCAAGATCTTGAAGATGCCGTTGCTGTAAATACTAAGAAAACTAAAACGACCAATGCACCTACAAGTGCAACAGAAGATAAGCCGGCTCAACCTACTATTAACCCAAATGCTTTATACAAAGGCAATAAAAACAATGGTAAAGGTCAAGGTGATGGAACAGGAAGTACACCCGGCAATCAAGGTAGTATTAACGGCGACCCTAATGCGCCAAATTATGGCGAAGGTGGTTCTGGGAATGGAAATACACCGCTAGCCCTAGCTAGTTTTTCGAATGTAAAACAGATTAATGACAATGGCCAGCAAACTGGAAAAATTGCTGTAAAAGTACGTATTAACAGATCAGGGCAAGTAATTTATGCAGCTGCAGGTGCTAAAGGAACCACTTTTTCTGATCAAACCTTATTCAGATTATGTGAAAATGCAATTAAAGGCGCGAGTTTAAATAACATGACTCCTGGATATGAAAATAGAACCTTTGTGGTTGTGTTTAACTTCAAAGTAAAATAAAATACATTATATCGCTTTTACAAAGCGCTTCAGATGACGTATCAACAAACCTTAACGTTTCTATACAGTAAACTCCCTATGTTTACCCGAGTTGGTGCAATCGCCCTAAAAAAGGATTTGCATAATACCATAACATTATGTGCTGCACTAGATAATCCTCAACATCAATTTAAGTCTATTCATGTTGCAGGTACAAATGGTAAAGGATCTACCTCACACATGTTAGCCGCCATTTTACAAAAAGCTGGATATAAAACCGGGTTATATACCTCTCCACACTTAAAAGATTTCAGAGAACGAATACGCATCAATGGCAAAATGATTAGCAAAGTTGCGGTCACAAACTTTGTAAAATCACAGAAAAAATTAATCCAAGAAATCGAACCTTCTTTTTTTGAAGTAACAGTAGCAATGGCATTTGATTTTTTTGCAAAAGAAAAAGTAGACATCGCGGTAATTGAAGTAGGCCTAGGTGGGCGATTAGATTCAACAAATATCATTACTCCAGAACTCTCAGTAATTACCAATATCAGTTTAGATCATACCAATATTTTAGGAGACACCCTACCCGAAATTGCAAATGAAAAAGCTGGAATTATTAAAAAAAATATCCCGGTTGTTATCGGTGAGCTACAGGAAGAGATAGCTCATGTATTTTCAAAAAAAGCAGGACTAGAACATGCACCACTCTACTTTGCTGATCAAACATTAAAGGTAGTAAGCCCTAGATTTCTTACTTCTCATTTAGTGATTGATATCGAAATTGATAAAAAACTAATTTACAGAAATCTGAAGCTCGATTTAACTGGAAATTATCAACAAAAAAATATATTAACAGTACTTGAATCTGTTGATCAGCTAAAAAAAATAGGCTATGCAATTTCTGATCAAGCGCTATATGCTGCATTACAAAACACAAAAAAGATTACAGGTTTGCAAGGCAGATGGCAAACTTTAAGCAAAAACCCATTAGTTATTTGCGATACCGGACACAATAAAGCTGGAATTACAGAAGTATTAAAAAATATTGCTGCTACACCCCATCAAGACTTGCATTTTGTAATTGGAATGGTAAAAGACAAGGATATTAGTGGCGTTTTAACGCTCTTACCAAAAGATGCCACCTATTACTTCTGCGAACCAAACCTAGAAAGAGCTTTATCTGCTAGCGATTTACGTACGCTTGCCCTATCGTTCGGGCTTAAAGGAAAGGCCTTTAAAAGTGTACAAGAAGCATTTGCTGCTGCAAAAAAAACAGCAACTACAAAAGACATGATATTTGTTGGAGGAAGTACCTTTGTTGTAGCAGAAATAATATAAAAACATCACTTTTACATCACATAGCTTTATTACTTTTACGAAAACAATAAAATATAAATGAAAGCCAAGCACTTTTACCTTCTACTTTTAATTTCAATAAGTACATCTGCTTTTTCCCAAAAAAAAGCTACAAATTCGACAGTTAATTACCCTGCAAAAGTGAATAGGCCAAAATTAGTGGTGGGCATGGTAGTAGATCAAATGCGCTGGGACTATTTATATCGTTATTATGATCGTTATGGGAAAGCTGGTTTTAAACGTTTAATAAATGATGGATTTTCTGCAGAGAATACATTAATTCCATATACACCTACAATTACAGCATGTGGCCATGCATCAGTATATACTGGAAGTGTGCCTGCAATTAATGGCATTATTGGTAACAATTGGTTCGATCCGCAAATAGGGCGTGATGTGTATTGTGTGGAAGATAAAAATGTAAAAACAGTTGGGAGTACGAGCAACGAGGGATTAATGTCGCCAAAAAACCTATTGGTAACTACCGTTACAGACGAGCTCAGAATGGCAACTAACTTTAGAAGTAAAGTAATCAGTATTTCTATAAAAGACCGTGGGGCAATTCTTCCAGGGGGTCATACCGCTAATGGTTCATATTGGTACGATGATGCATCAGGAAACTTCATTACCAGTACCCATTACATGACGGAGTTGCCAGCTTGGGTAAAGCAATTTAACGCCCAAAAATGGCCAGATAAGTTTTTTGAAAAAGATTGGCATACTTTATATCCACTAGAAAGTTATATCAATAGCACCAGCGACGATAAACCATACGAGCGACTATTTAAAGGTGAGAAAACTTCAACTTTTCCACACTTATTTAAACAGTATATGAATAAAAATTATTCGATGATGGCTAGTATGCCTTATGGAAATACATATACATTAGAAATGGCTAAATCTGCAATTGTTGGTGAAAAATTAGGCCAGTTGGGCAATACAGACTTCTTAGCAGTTAGTCTCTCCTCTACCGATTATGTTGGTCATCAATTTGGCCCTAACTCTATCGAAGCAGAAGATACATATTTACGTTTAGATCAAGATTTAGAAGCATTTTTTGCTTATCTAGACAAAACTGTTGGAAAAGAAAACTATTTATTTTTCTTAACCGCAGATCATGGAGCAACCCATGTACCTGCATTTTCAAAAGAAAATAAAATGCCAGGGAATGGGTTGTCAACAAGAAAATTTAAAACAGATCTCGACAGCCTTATCCTTAAAAACTTTAAAGTAAAAAGTGCAATTTTTACCATCATGAATAATCAGGTCATTTTTGATAATGATGCAATCAAAACTGCAGATGCAGATTATAATAAAATAAAACAATTGTGTATCGACTATTTAGTTAAGCAAGATGGTATACTCAATGCTGTTGACATTAAAAACCTAAATAATGCTAGTATTCCAGCAGAAATTAGAACAAAATTGATAAATGGCTATAATGCACGTCGTAGTGGCGATATTTATTACATAATTGATGCAGGATGGTATCCATCATTAAGCCCAGGCACTGGTCACGCTGCTTGGAATCCCTACGATAGCCACATTCCAGCCGTTTTTATGGGTTGGGGAGTAAAACCAGGTAAAACAAATAAACAATACTATATGAGCGATATTGCGCCAACCATTTCAGCTCTTTTGCACATTCAGGAACCAAGTGGTTCGATCGGAAAAGTAATTACCGAGTTGATTCGCTAACTCCATTCCTACCTAATTTTCGTCATCGGATAACGATATGCAATTTGTATATCGTTATCCGATGACGCATTTTATAGCGTTTTAACCTTAGTTTTTGCTAACTTTGCATTACCAAATACGTGAACCTTCATGGAACAAATTCAAGTCTACAAGCCCCAAAATAAAATCCGTTTCGTAACAGCTGCTGCCCTTTTCGATGGGCATGATGCAACGATCAATATTATGCGTCGAATCTTGCAATCGTCTGGGGCGGAAGTTATCCATTTGGGTCATAATCGCTCTGTTGATGAAGTAGTGAATTGTGCTATTCAAGAAGATGTGCAAGGTATTGCGATGACTTCTTATCAAGGTGGGCATATTGAGTATTTTAAGTATATGTACGATTTGTTGCAAGAACGAGGCGCTAAACATATTAAAATTTTTGCTGGCGGGGGCGGCGTAATCCTGCCATCAGAAATTGCAGAGCTTCAAGAGTATGGGATTACCCGGATTTATTCTCCAGACGATGGTCGTAAAATGGGTTTACAAGGCATGATCAATAATATGCTCGAGCAAACCGACTTCATCACCACGAAAGCAATTACCAACGAATTAAAAACCATCCCAAATAAGGAAGTAAAAAGCATTGCTGCTGCCATCACGGTTGCCGAAAATGACCCTGAAGGTGCACAATCTTTTGTGGATGAGTTAAAAAAACTTACATTAAAAAGCCAAGCCCCAGTATTAGGCATTACAGGAACAGGTGGCTCCGGAAAGTCATCATTGGTTGATGAATTGGTTCGCCGTTTTTTAATAGAAGTAAAAGACAAAACGCTTGCTATTATTTCTGTAGACCCTTCTAAACGTAAAACTGGGGGTGCATTGCTTGGCGATCGTATTCGTATGAATGCAATTAATAACCCAAGAATTTACATGCGTTCTTTGGCTACTCGTCAGGCAAATTTGGCCCTATCAAAAAACGTACAAGAAAGCATAGATATTTGTAAAGCTGCCGGTTATGATCTCATTATTGTAGAAACTTCTGGCATCGGACAATCGGATACCGAAATCACTGAACATTGTGATGTTTCGTTATATGTAATGACACCCGAATTTGGTGCAGCTACCCAACTGGAGAAAATAGACATGCTCGATTTTGCAGATCTAGTTGCCATTAATAAATTCGATAAACGCGGTGCATTAGATGCTATTCGCGATGTGAGAAAACAATACAAACGCAATCATAATTTATTTGATGCGAAAGATGAACAGATTCCCGTTTATGGCACCATGGCTTCCCAGTTTAACGACCCCGGGATGAACAATTTATTTGTTGCCTTGATGGATAAATTAAAAGAGAAAACAGGCTTTCATTTCGATTCAAAGATGGAAACTACTGTTAATCAATCTGAAAAGATATATATTATTCCACCAGACCGCATTCGTTATCTTTCTGAAATTGCAGAAGCCAGTGAAACTTATAATGAATGGGTAGATAAACAATGTAAAATTGCCAGAAAACTTTACCAACTTCAAGGAGTTATTGGGTTTTCTAATGAATTTGAAGGCTCTTTTGGTGATGGATTAAACGACGCTTACACTTATTTAGAAGAGCAATTGGATGGAGATTGTAAGCGATTATTACGTCAATGGCCTGATACTAAACTAAAATACAAAGCAGAATTCTTCAGTTATAAAGTGCGTGATAAAGAAATTAAACAACCTTTATATTACGAATCGTTATCGAAACTTCAAATTCCTAAAGTTTCGCTACCTCGATATGAAGATTGGGGTGATATTTTGCGTTGGTTGTTAACTGAAAATGTACCTGGAGAATTTCCATATGCAGCTGGGGTTTTCCCGTTAAAAAGAGATGGGGAAGATCCTACACGGATGTTTGCCGGCGAAGGTGGACCAGAAAGAACAAACAAACGCTTTCACTATGTGTCTTTAGGCCAACCAGCCCATCGTTTATCAACTGCCTTTGATTCGGTAACCTTATATGGTGAAGATCCACATATCCGCCCTGATATTTATGGTAAAATTGGTAATTCAGGGGTAAGCATAGCTACGTTAGATGATGCAAAAAAACTATACTCAGGGTTTGATTTATGTGCCTCCTCTACATCCGTTTCGATGACGATAAATGGCCCTGCCCCTATGCTGCTTGGCTTTTTTATGAATGCCGCAATTGACCAACAATGTGAGAAATACATTATTGAGAATGGTTTAGAGAAAGAAGTTGAAGAAAAAATCATAAAAATATATAAAGAAAAAGGGATTGCTCGTCCGCATTATCAAGGCGAACTGCCACAAGGAAACAATGGACTGGGCTTAATGCTTTTGGGCCTAACCGGTGATGAAGTATTACCCACTGAAGTATATGCTAAAATTAAAGCCTATGCCATTAGCGCTGTTCGTGGTACGGTGCAAGCCGATATTTTAAAAGAAGATCAAGCTCAAAATACCTGTATTTTTTCTACTGAGTTCGCATTGCGGATGATGGGCGATATTCAAAAGTATTTTATTGATGAAAAAGTAAGAAATTTTTACTCAGTTTCCATATCTGGCTATCATATTGCCGAAGCTGGAGCAAATCCTATTTCTCAGTTAGCTTTTACGCTGAGTAATGGTTTTACATTTGTCGAATACTATTTGAGCAGAGGAATGAACATCGACGACTTTGCTCCAAATCTCTCTTTCTTTTTTAGTAACGGTATCGATCCAGAGTATTCTGTAATTGGACGTGTAGCCCGTAGAATTTGGGCAAAAGCAATAAAAAATAAATATAAAGGAAACGACAGATCTCAAAAATTAAAATATCATATTCAAACTTCTGGTCGTTCGTTACATGCCCAAGAAATCGACTTTAACGATATTAGAACAACATTACAAGCATTGTATGCCATTTATGATAATTGTAATTCATTACACACCAATGCTTATGATGAGGCGATAACTACTCCCACTGAAGAATCGGTGCGTAGGGCGATGGCTATTCAGCTTATTATTAACCGAGAACTTGGTCTTGCTAAAAATGAAAACCCATTGCAAGGTGCTTTCATCATCGAAGATTTAACAGATTTAGTTGAAGATGCAGTTTTAGCCGAATTTAAACGAATTAACGATCGTGGAGGCGTTTTAGGAGCAATGGAAACCATGTATCAACGTGGAAAAATACAAGAAGAGAGTTTATATTACGAAACCCTTAAACATACAGGAGAGTACCCTATTGTTGGAGTAAACACTTTCTTAAACAAAAATGGTTCACCTACTATTGTTCCAGGTGAAGTAATTAGGGCAACGGAAGAAGAAAAGCAATTCCAGATTAATGCCTTAAAATCTTTTCAAGATCGAAATGCAGCTCAAACTACCAAAGCTTTAAAAGATTTGCAAAAATCTGCAATTGCTGGAGAAAATATATTTGAGCAACTGATGCAAGTGTGTAAAATTTGTTCTTTAGGGCAAATTAGTAATGCGTTGTACGAAGTTGGTGGACAATATCGTAGAAATATGTAAAGTTTAAGTGGTTGACAATGAAATTACGTTTTTTGTTTCTTTTCATATTATTAAATACCAATCCCCTTTTTGCGTTTGAAGAACCCAAAACGAGTTACATTATGGTTTTAGGAATTGCCCAAGATGGTGGTTATCCACATATGGGTTGTCAGAAAGTGTGTTGCAATGCCGCCTGGAAGAACATTAAATTAAAAAGAAGCATAACATCAATTGCTTTAGTTGACCCCATTCAAAAAAAATGGTGGCTATTTGAAGCAACACCTGATATTAAAGAGCAGCTTCAAACTTTTAAGAAACAAACCAAAGGCACATATCCCTATTTACCAGATGGCATTTTTATTACTCACGCTCACATTGGTCATTACAGTGGTTTAATGGAATTTGGAAGAGAGGTAATGGGCACATCAAAACTTAAGGTGTACACGCTTCCTAAACTTAAATCTTATTTAAGTACCAATGGTCCTTGGAGCCAATTGATAAAATTGCAAAACATTGAGTTAATTGAACTGAGTGCAAATGTTCCATTAACAATCTCTGATAATGCTGTAACCGCTTTTACGGTACCTCATCGGGATGAATTCTCAGAAACAGCAGGTTTTAAAATTGTTCTTCCAACGAATAAATTTCTATTTATTCCGGATATCGACAAATGGAATAAATGGGATAAGAGTATTATTAATGAAGTGAAGAATGTTGATGTTGCATTTCTGGATGCTACTTTTTACACGAATACTGAATTAGGTAATCGATCTATTGCCGAAGTTCCTCATCCTCTTGTTAGCGAAACAATGAATTTATTTGCTAACGAAACTGTTAATACAAAACAAAAAATATATTTTATTCATTTTAATCATACTAACCCATTACTTTGGAATCATAAAGTTCAAAATGATCTCTTAAAAACTGGATTTCGTAAAGCTGAAGAATTACAGGTATTTAACTAATAATAAAAGCGACTTAAAGTCGCTTTTATATATTTAAGAGTGTATCCAGCTAAATTTATATTCCATCGTTGGATTTTTCATTCTTTCTGCAACACGTAACAAACGATCAGGTAAATTCATTACATAATCTCTTGCTTTTTCACCTGCTTCATTTAATTCTTTAATGCTATCAATTTTCCACTCTTCGATAAGTTGTTGCATAATTTCAACATAATCAACAGCAGTATAAACACCTAAACGTTGTGCTGCATCTGTAAAATGACCAAAAGTTTGACCAATTTTTAATCCCATTTCACGCAAAAAGTGAGCTGGCATTACAATTTTTTTACGCATCATATCTTCAAAGGCAATCATAGCTTCGCTAGGATCTACTTCAAAAATTTTAGACATAAAATCTTTATAGGCTTTAGCATGACGTAATTCATCAGCTGCTATCACACCGCACATTTTTGACAATAATACATCACCATCTTTTTTTGCCAATGAGGCAACTCTTCTGTGGGATATATTTGTTGCTAATTCTTGGAAGCTGGTATATACAAAATTTCGATATGGATCGTGACCTGTTCCAATATCAAATCCATCTGCAATTAAATATTGAGTAGAGATTTCCATTTGGCGCATATCAACCCTACCCGATAGGTACAAATATTTATTTAATAAATCACCGTGTCGGTTTTCTTCTGCTGTCCAGTTTCTATTCCATCTCACCCAGCCGCCTTCTTCATCACGGGAAATATCATCCATTGTCATTAACCATGATTCGTATGTTGGTAATGCTTCTTCTGTTATAGTATCTCCAATTAATACGGCAACTAAATCATAAGAAAGATCCTTTGCATTTTCTTTCAGAATCTTAATATCTTGATAAAATGACTCACTAGTAGAATCAGGCAAAAAATCTGAAGGTTGCCAGTTGGTATCTATAGGTTTCAAATAGGTGGGCATCATCTCTATCATGTATTTCTCAACATGTGATAATACTTCCTTTCTTGATCCAAAATTGATGTTCATCGGTTTTATATTTAAAGTACAAAGATACGCATAATGACTAGCTTAATCTTAGTTTATTTGTAACTATTTGCAAGGTGCAAGGAGTGTGTGTGGGCATGGAGCATCTAGTGCGTGGATTTGCAAGGTGCAAGGAGTGCGGGGCGGTGGGGTATTGGAACCTTCCGGCCATTCTAAAATTTTCTATAAAAAAGAAGCCCCAGCGCTTTCGTGCTGGGGCTCTTTAAGATT
>JAZKGD010000007.1:0-93164 GCA_040386095.1 Bacteroidota bacterium
GAGCGGAAGACGAGGTTCGAACTCGCGACCTATAGCTTGGAAGGCTATCGCTCTACCAACTGAGCTACTTCCGCTTTTTTAATTAGCTAATTAGCAAACCGGCCAATTAGCTAATTAATAGTGGGGAGAGAAGGATTCGAACCTTCGAAATCTTGCGATAACAGAGTTACAGTCTGTCCCATTTGGCCGCTCTGGAATCTCCCCCCTTTTACTTCATATCTGCATATAAAATAAAAAGAGCCTCCTATCGGGATCGAACCAATGACCTACTGATTACAAGTCAGTTGCTCTACCAGCTGAGCTAAGGAGGCTTATATCTTACATCTATTCGTTAAAATCGATGTTTTAGATAAAATTTTAATCTTTCATAGAACTTCCATTCCTTTGGCGACTAACGCCCCTTCCGAAATGGAATGCAAATCTACAAAAATTATTCTTTGAAAAAAATATATTTTAAAAAAAAATTGGTGGGTTGTGACCCACCAATTCAATATTCTTTTAGTTATGAAAATAGTACCCTAATAATCAGACACTTCATTTACATTTAAAAGCTCTTTATGCTCACTTAATTTTGCGCGTGTTTTATCTTTATGTTTTGTAATCTGTTTTTTTAACGACTCAATAGCTAAATCCGTTGCCTCTTCAAATGATTTGCATTGTTCTTTAGCGAAAAGCGTTACCCCTGGAACCATTAATTTTATTTCTGATATTTTGTTTGCTTCATCCTCTACCTTTTCTAGCTTTAAATAAACCTCTCCTCCAATAATCTGGTCAAAGAATAAATCTAGCTTATCTACTTTCTTCTGAATAAAGTCTAATAATTTTTTGTCTGCATTGAAATGGATTGACTGTACTCTAATTTTCATTTTTCCTCCTTTTTTATGCCTTTGGATGGGCTTGTTTATATATTGATTTTAAGCGTTCAACTGAATTATGGGTATATACTTGTGTGGCTGCCAGACCGGCGTGCCCCAAAAGCTCCTTAATTGCGTTCAAATCGGCACCCCGATTAAGTAGGCTACTTGCAAAAGAATGCCGCAGCACATGCGGGCTCTTTTTATCTTGTGTTGATATTAACGTTAAGTAACGATGTACTATTCGATAGATCAATTTAGGATATGCAGCAGCTCCTGTGTTAGTAACGATTAAGGTAGGGATTTTGTTATTAAAATTTTGCATACCTTTTAGTACGATATAGGCTTCTACCTCTTTTAATAAAGAAGGGTGTAGAGGTATTATTCGCTCTTTACTTCTCTTACCCAGCACTTTAATAGTCGATTCGTAGGCATTAATGTTTGTGTCTTTTAAAAGCAATAATTCTGCTAAACGAATCCCGGTACCAAAAAGCAACTCTAAAACAATCTTATCTCTTTTGGATGCAAAGTCTTCAGTAAATACCGTTTGCGAATCTAACAATTGATCGAGCTTATGCTCTTCTACAAAAACAGGTAATCGTTTCGGTACTTTAGGCGCCCTAATTAACAACATCGGGTTTATATTAAGTATACTTTCACGTTGTAAGTATTTATAAAAACTACGGAGCGAAGACACTTTTCGATTAACTGCATTAGCCGAAATTCGATCATCCATTAACGCCACCATAAAACTCCTAATCTGTGGCGCTTTACTTGTTACCAGTGTTAATTCGAAATTTAATTGAATATAGTGCTCAAATTGACGCAAATCTGTTTCATAAGCCAATAACGTATGGGGTGAATAGCGCTTCTCGTGTTGTAAATAAGTTAAGAAACTGCTGATGAGCATAGGCCTTAATTCTTCGTGGTGTGTGAATATACGAAAAATTTTGAATGCAATTATTTTTTTGTTTTTTTACTGAGTTTGTTCGGTCATTGTTCGATGAATGTTTGAAGAGCGTTCGCTAAAAGGGCTTTTTACCGAAGGATGATCGAAGACTGGTCGAACTCTCCTCGACCAGTGTACAAAAGGTAAAGCAACGCTCATATCAGTTCAAATTATCTTTTTTAAGAATCCATACAAAACAAAAAGCCTCCAGATTTTTACATCTGAAGGCTTTTATATCATTTATTATCCAATAACGAACTATAACGTCCCTTCTTGGTTCATGTTCTGAATGTAAACAGCGTGTTTAATTTCTGTACGACGAGCAACCGATTTTTTCTCGTATGCTTGGCGGCTACGTAATTCTCTCAATACACCAGTTTTTTCAAACTTTTTCTTGAAACGTTTTAGCGCTTTATCTAATGATTCGCCGTCTTTAATGTTAATTATAATCATAACGTGAAATACCTCCTCTCGATGTTTTTAGGATTGCAAAGGTAGTGATTACAAATGAAATATAAAAACATTTTCGTTTTAAATTTAAACTTAATTATCTGTCATCAATCTGTTATACAAAAGTTCGGTTTGTGATATTGGAAAAATATACCTTCTATCTGAAGCGGGCACAGAAGAAACCGTCCCTTTTCCAGGCAAATCTAACCCTAATCTTAATAAGTCGGGGCTTCTTAATCCTTCTCCCAACAACTCAATATTCCGTTCTTTTAAAAATGCATTGGCAAGTGCAGCAGCATTAGCAAAATCGGCTACAGTAAATGTTGTTGTAGCATCAGATCTTTGTCTAATCGCATTTAATAAATTAACTGCTCTTACATCTACTGAACTTGTACTACGCGTAATTGCTTCCCCTAAACTCAATAAAACTTCGGCGTACCTAATTACCGGAACATAATCAATATATGGTGATGGCGTGGCATATTTACCCATCAATTTACTCGAAACACCACTAATAGTTGCGGTAGTAATTAAACCCCTTCTGGCATCTGTCGCTTTCCAATCTACATCTGCAATAATTCCGGCATCGTTTAGCTTAAACTCTCTTACCGAGAAGAAATAAGATCCGAGTGCAGTTTGTCCACCAGAAACATCAGTTGCCGCATTCATTGGCGAAGAAAGAATTGATTCTGTTGTTGTATATGGCGCTTTAAATACGTTGGCAACATTTGCTTGCAATGCATGTGCAACCCCTGTAGCTGCAACATAAGGTGCATTAGCACTTACCATTTTGTTTGCTTCCGTAATCACATCTCCGTAACGTTGCATACTTAGGTAGACTCTGGTTTTAAAGGCGATAGCCGTGTTTTTATGCCCTCTAACCGTATTGTCATAGGCCGTCGTATAATTAAGAGGAAGCCCGGTCTCTGCATCATTCAAATCTAAAAGAATTTGTTTGTAAACATCAGCTACTGAGCTTCTGGCTAAATCGTAATTGTCTGCAACTGCATTTCCTTTTAATCTTAGCGGAACACCCGGTTTTGCACCACTACCATCCCAATATGGGCGAGCATACAATTGTAATAAACTGTAATAGGCTATTGCTCTAACCAGCTTCGCTTCACCAATATAATTTGCAGCAAGCGTTGCTCCTACTGTTGCACTTCCACCAGCAGCCATTCCATCAAGAAATAGATTACAGCGATTAATTACAGAATAAGCAGCTGCCCAAGGCCCTGTTACTTCTTGATCATTATTTGAGGATGTGTAATTCCACACCTGATAAGCCGTAACTGCATTTGTGGTTAGATTGATATAATTATCTGCTCTAACTTCATTATAAACAATGTAACGACCACCGTACAATTGACCTGCCTTTAAGCCGGCATAAATCCCCAAAACCTGGGCCTTAATACGATCTGCTGTGCTAAACGAGCTCGCAAAATCGACTGCATTAACCGATACCGGATTTAAACTACTCTCCTTCCGGCATGATGAAGCTACTATAGCTAAAAATGCATATGTATATATTATATATTTTTTCATATTTAAAAATCTTAAAATTTGAAATTTAATCCTGCAGTAATCACTCTGGCACTTGGCACCGAGTTACGCTCTACACCCTGAGCCGAATTGGAACCTCCATTTGATGAAACTTCTGGATCTGTACCATTATATTTCGTAAGAATAATCAAGTTCTGACCACTTACGAAAATCCTAGCCGCACTTACTTTCATTTTTGCAAGAAAACCTGAAGAAATGGTATATCCAAGTGAAGCTTCTCTTAGTTTAAGAAAATCGCCTTTATACACATTTATATCTAGTGGAACTGCTGAACCGTTAGACATGTTATCACCAGCTACAACTCTTGGTACATCTGTAACTTGACCAGGGGTTGTCCATCTTTCAAGAATCTTCACAGAATTGTTCCAGAAGCGTTGATCCATTATAGAAGCTTGGGTACCATTATAGATATAAAATCCTCCTTGATAGGTAATAGTTAAGCCCATATCGAATGCTTTATATCTAAAACTATTAATAAAGCCGCCGAAAAATTTAGGCTGTGAACTACCATATATGATTTGATCTTGTGATGTAAGTCCAACTGGTGCGTTCGATCCATCTTCATATTTCCATCGGTTAGCAACCGACAAACTATGATCATAAAATAATTTCCTTCCCGCAGCATTCAAAAATATTCTTCTACCGGTAGCTGGATCTACTCCTGCAGTTCGTGCAACATAGATCATCCCCAATGAGCCTCCTACTTTAGAGATACTTGCCGTTTCTAAGCCTGAAGTGGCAGAGGTAAATTGATCAATATCTGCAGTTAATGAAGTAATCACATTTTTATTGTAAGTGAAGTTTAATGAAGGCGACCAGCTAAAATTCTTGGTTTTTACAGCCTGAGCATTTACGGTAAACTCATACCCTTGGTTATACATAGACCCGATATTGGTTTGAGGCGAATTAGGCAACCCTGAAGAAGGAGCTTGAGGAACGTTGTAAATCAAGCCGTCAACATCATTATTATAATAGCCTGCTTCGAAAGTAAGTCTATCATTTAATATACCAAAGGTAAGCCCTACATCTGTTTTTTTACTTGTTTCCCATGATATTTGGTTGTTACCTGCCTGACTGAAGTTAAGCGTTGGGGCACCTCCAAATAAACCTGGACTGTAGTAAGAATTTGGGGCATAATTACCTAGCCCAGAAAAATTACCTACTTCACCATAACTGGCTTTTATACGGAAACTACTAAACGTTTTGCCCAAAGCTCCTTCTCTCCAGAAATCTTCTTGGGCAATTTCGTATGCAGCACCAACACTATAGAAAATACCTGCTTTTTTATCCGGACCGAAAGCAGAATATTCATCTTGACGTAAGGTGGCGTTAATGATATATTTCTTTTTAAAGTCATATGCTAATCGACCAAAGAAAGAAACTAGGTAATTTTCGCCATAACCTCCAGCATTAGAAAACTGTGTATAGCCTGCTGTAAAATCATCAAAAGCAAGATCAGAAAGACCCGTTCTACCTGCGCTAAATGATCTGGAAATAGTGCTTTGCTGTTCGGTTCCAAGTAACAAAGAAACTGAATGCACATCGTTAAATGTACGATCTGCTTGAGCGGTAGTGGTCCACACCCAACGTTTATCTTGGCTATAGCCTAAACCAGCAGACCCAAAGCCAGCAAAACCATCACCGTTTACCGGATTAGCAAAGGTGTCGTTGGTTGAATAAAGATAATCTAAACCATAAACACTTCTCAAATTAATCCAAGGAAGTGGTTTGTATTGAACAAATGCGTTAGATTGAATTCTATTTAAAGCATTATTAGAACGATCTAAATCGATCTGAACCACTGGATTATAAAAACCTACTTGAGAAACTTTATTGCCCATGATCCCAAGGTTATTTCCACTTAAGTTATAGCCACCTGTGTTGGAGTAAGGAGATACATTGGGCGCATTTACAAGAGCTACACGACCAAGTCCGGCGGTTCCAAATGCTTGACCATTTAATGAGCCTGAACTAATTACAGCGAGATTATCTTCATTTGCATACTGCAATTTTGCTCCAACGCTTAGCGTTTGGCTTATTTTATGATCAATATTGAAAGTTGCCCCTAACCTTTTGTAATCATTTTTAACGATGATACCTTGTTGGTCGGTATGGTTTGCCGAGAAAAAATAGCGAGTAGATTCACTACCTCCCGAAACGCTTATTGAATTGTTATAAGAAACGCCCTGGCGATAAGCATAATCATACCATCGGGTATTAATTGGTTGCCCATCTGGTCCATTTGTTAATGCATAATAAAGTGTTGATGCATTATACGTACCAGCATTTCGAAGCCCCTCATTTTTAATATCTGTGTACTGAAAAGCGTCTAATAATTTTGGCAACCTCTGCACGTCAGTTAACCCTGCCCATCCATCATAGGTAACTACGGGTTTGCCTGTTTTTCCTTGTTTAGTTGTAATTACAACCACACCATTGGCTGCACGACTACCATAAATAGCTGTTGCAGAAGCATCCTTAAGTATATCCATGGTTTCGATATCGTTTGGATTAATACTTCCTAATGCATTTCCTGCGGCATTGGTACCACTGGCATCGCCTGTAAATGAAGCCACACCATCGATAATAATTAATGGATAAGAGCTTAAGGAAATTGAATTGGTACCTCTAATCCTAAAAACAGGAGGATTATTTAGCACTCCATTCGGGATAGACACCTGCACACCGGCAGCCTTACCTCCCAGCGCCTGATCAAAACTTTGCACAGGTTTATTAGCAACCTGATCTCCTTTAATTGAGGTAATGGAACCAACGAGGTCTCGCCTTTTCATTGTTCCATATCCCATTAAAACTACTTCATTAAGCATACTTTGCTCTTCTTCTAACGTTGCATTAACTTCTGTACCAGAAATTTGAACGGTTTTGGTTCCAAACCCTACAAATCTGAATGTTAATGTGGTTACATTAGATGCAACCGAGATGGAGTAGGCTCCGGTTGCACTTGTTTGAACTGAATTTTTTGTACTTCCTGCGATTACGGTAACGCCCGCAATTGGAAGGCCATCACTTTTTGATGTTACTTTTCCTGTAATTTTCTTTTGCTGTGCCATAACAGCTACGGAAATGCATGAAAAGACCAATAGAACGAATAATTTTTCTTTCATTAGTTTAGAATTTAGGTTTTAGAATTAGTTTAGTTTTTGAAAAAAAATCGATCCGATAAAATCAGATTAATATCATTTCATTTGTAATTTAATAATTATTAAACATAATAAACAATAAATTCTTTCGTTGCAGAAAAAAAATTGGCTTAAAAGCCTCTACTTTTTAAATTAAAAGCTGAATATCACTATTAAAAGGGCATATATTTTAATATCAATTAAAAATTGTAGTTAAAATGAAAATAATAAGAGCAATTCGATTAGTAATACCATAAAATTGGTCTTTTCAACACTTAATTTTGTACTAAAATCTTAGTTTTGAGTTCAAAATATGTGTTTATACTATTTGTTAGCTAGAAATGTTGTCAAATTCAGAATCGCTTTACCAGATTAGCGCTTAATTAGATTAAGTCTTTGGTGATTCGAGGATAAATGTCGAGATGATTTAATGAAGGGAAATTACCCACATCGGATGAGCAAAAGCAATATGCATATTCTCATCCAATGAGGGTTAGTAATTCAAATAGGTAGATGTAGGGTTCTGTAAAACAAACGTAGGATTTAGTTTATTCAAATTCATCATTTATCACCCTTAATTATTTTGAGGGTGATAAATGATGAATTTACAACGAGGAGATAAACATTTAATAATTAATAAAATAGTTGTACCTTGGGTTAACCTATTTTTATATGAAAAACGAAGTTGGCATTGTAATTAGCGTATGCAGAAAACACTGCAATTTAAAGCAAAGCTATATGGCCTATAAGTTAGGCATTAGCGTTAACACCTATGCAAATATTGAGAACGGTCGAGTAGACCTAAATACCGAAAAATTATTCACCATTGCGCAATTGTTGGGCATTAGAGCTCATCAAATTTTAGCCTTAGCAGAAGAAATTTTAGAAATTGGGGAGTACGATTGGCTCCCCTCTATGGCAAAAAGAATGATTAGAGTAAATTAAGGTTCAAGAATATCTACTTTAGAATCTCTCTAGCAATTACAATCTTTTGTATCTCGGAAGTTCCTTCACCAATAGTACATAATTTACTATCACGATAAAATTTCTCTACCGGAAAATCTTTAGTATACCCATAGCCTCCAAAAATCTGAACGGCTTCTGTAGCACATCGCACGGCAACTTCTGAAGCATAGTATTTGGCCATGGCCGATTCTTTACTCATGGGTAAATGACGATTTTTTAAGTCGGCCGCTTGGCGGATCAATAATTCGGCTGCTTCAATTTCGGTTGCCATATCAGCTAATTTAAAACTGATGGCTTGAAAACTTGAAATTGGCGCACCAAATTGATGACGCTCTTTTGAATAGGCCAAAGCAGCATCATATGCTCCTTTTGCAATCCCTAAAGATAAGGCTGCAATAGAAATACGACCACCATCTAATACCTTCATTGCTTGCTTAAAGCCATCGCCCTCGGCACCTAAAAGATTGGCCTTTGGAACCCTGCAGTTATCGAAAATCATTTCGGTAGTTTCCGAAGCACGCATCCCCAATTTATTCTCTTTTTTACCAGCGGCAAACCCAGGGGTACCACGCTCTACAACAATGGCCGAAATTCCTTTTGAGCTTCCCGCGTCTCCAGTACGGATCATCACAACAGCAATATCTCCAGATTTACCATGGGTAATCCAATTTTTAGCGCCGTTAATTACATATTCATCGCCGTCTAAAACTGCAGTGGTTGTCATACGCAACGCATCAGAACCTGTGTTTGCTTCAGTTAAACCCCAAGCGCCTATCCACTCGGCCGTAGCTAATTTGGGCAACCATTTTTGTTTTTGTTCTTCGGTACCAAAAGCTAAAATATGACCTGTACATAAAGAATTGTGGGCAGCTAGCGATAAGCCAATGGAACCACAAACTCTTGAAACTTCAACAATTACATCTACATATTCTTGATAACCAAAACCAGAGCCTCCATAAGTTTCGGGCACGAGCACTCCCATCAAACCAAGTTCGCCCAACTGCTTAAAAATTTCTACCGGAAAATGTTGAGCTTCGTCCCACTCCATTACACGTTGACGAATATTTTTCTCTGCAAAATCACTTACCATTTTTCGGATGAGATCTTGATTTTCTGTAGTTTGGAAGTTGAAGCCTGCTTGCATATATATGATGGAGTTAAAAAAAGAAATTTTGAAAACAAACCGTTTTTAATTGGCTTGTTCTCAAAATTATTAATGATTTATATTTGGTTGGAGGCAATGATAATCAAATATTATTACAATGCAAGCATAATAAAATAGGCCTGAAAGTAGAACGTTTTGGTATTTGGTTCAATACCTTTATTCACGAAATGGCGTTAGCTAAAAAGTCGAGGAAAAATAATTTAAAAAAATAATTTAGGAATGGATTTTAAAATGCGCGTGATTGGAAGAATACTAAAAAAAGCTAAAAACTAGTCAAAGAAAAAATATTCTTTGAAAACTCACTCAATCTATCTCTTCCATTTAAAAAATCTAGGCTAATTAAAAAGGAATATCCGGCTATTGTGGCACCTAATTGTCCTACTAATTTGGAAGCGGCAACTACTGTACCACCTGTGGCCAAAAGATCGTCGTGAATGAGCACCTGCTGACCAGCTAAAAATGCATCTTCGTGCACCTCTAATGTTGCACTTCCATATTCAAGATTGTACGATTGCTTTATAGTTTTATACGGTAATTTCCCAGCTTTGCGGATTGGTACAAATGGAACTTTTAGTGCTTGGGCTAATGCTAGTCCGAACAAAAAACCTCTACTCTCTATTCCGGCTACCGCGTCTATTTTTATATCTTTTAACTGCAAAGCAAGAGCGGATGTGATTTCGGCACACAAGGCGGCATCCTTTAATACAGGAGTAATATCTTTAAAAATAATTCCAGGTTTTGGGAAATCGGGAACATCGCGCAACGTTTGCTTAATTTTATCTGCTAGCATTAAAATTGTAAATAGGGTGTAATCTGTTCAATGGTTTGAGGGCTTAAGATAAGGACTTTTTTTAAGTCGGCAATACCCGAATAATTTCCGTGCTGCTTTCTGTAATTGATAATAGCATTTATTTGCTTGTATTTTAAATAAGGATGTTTTTTTAGGGCTTCGAAATCGGCAGTATTGATGTTGATTTTTCTAATCATTGAAACATCAATCTGAATCTGCGATTTAATTTCTTCAAATTTTATACTATCTAATCCAAAAACCTCCATTAACTGTTCCTTTTTATAAAAGCCACCAAGTCTGTCTCGATAATTAGCAATTCTACGTGCAAAAGCAGCTCCTATACCTTTAATTTCGTCTAGCTTAATTGTGTCTGCGCTATTTATCTCAATGATTACAAGTTCTCTTTTTGGATATGTTTTTATGGTTATGTTATTCTTTTGCTTGTCCTGTAGCCCAGTATTTTCTATTTGCACAAATGGCTGTAAACGTTCGAATAGTTGAGGCGAAATGGCGTACATTTTCTTCAAATCTTCTACTTTATAGAATCTACCTCCTTTATTACGATAATTTAAAATGGATTGTGCTTGTTTAGTTGATAGGCCTAATTTTTCCCATGCTTGAATAGGTATTGAATTGGGGTCGAACGTAAATAATGAACCTTTTGTAAAGCTCCTTTTTTCTTTTCTGTTAAGATAATTACGGTCTTTTTCCTTTTTTTCGATTATGCTTAATTGTTGAATTGCATTTCTGTCGAAATCGGTAAGTCCTTCCTCTTTAAAGAAAAACAGATCATACATATAAGGCGTAACAATTGCAAGTGCTATTAGTCCAAATAAAGCAAGCAGCGCATTATATTCTCGTTTTGTAAAGCCAAAGTAGTTATTTAACCAAGTTTTCATCTATTGCATAGGTACTACAATTTTTAATCCTATTTTTGTAACTGCTTTCAAATTAACCCCTGATTTTACATGAACATCATTACCAAAACAGAGTTTGCAAAAGCGACCAAAATAGATAAATTAGGCGTTCCTGGGCTTGCAGCCTTATTGATGGAAGTCATGAAGCTCAACGACATTAACAAAGTTTTTTCCCAGAATGAGCATTTTGAAGGATTAGAATTTGTGGATAAAATTTTAGAAACGATAGGTGTTTCTATTGATTTTGATGAAGACGACCTCAAGAATATCCCCAAAACTGGCGGTTTTATTGCCATTGCCAATCACCCATACGGCGGTGTAGAGGGCTTGGCACTGGTGCGATTACTTTGCACCGTTAGGCCAGAATCGAAAGTGATGGTTAATTTTATTTTAAAGAAAATCCCAAACTTGAGTGAATTTTTCGTTGCCGTTAATCCGTTCGAAAATGTTCAACATTCTTCAAGCATTAGTGGCCTAAAAGCTACGTTTGATCTCTTACAAAGTGGGACTCCACTCGGCATTTTCCCTGCTGGCGAGGTATCTACTTTTAATTTAGACCGTCAGGAAGTAACCGATCGTTTATGGCACCCAGTTGTGGGCAAATTAATTTCTAGGGCGAAAGTTCCGGTAGTACCTATTTATTTTCATGGCAATAACGGTGTGCTGTTTAACATTTTAAGCTTTATACACCCAACACTTCGAACGGCTAAACTTCCTTCCGAATTTTTGAATAAGCATGGTTTGAAAATTAAGGTAAGAATAGGAAAACCTATTAAAATTGAAGATATTTCTTATAAAAAAGACACCAATAAACTGCTCGACTTTTTAAGGGCTAGAACCTACGCATTGGGTACAAGCTTAGAAGAAGAAAAAAAGCTCTTTAATCCTATTAATCTCTTTAAAAGAAAGAAAAAACCAGAACAGATAGTTGAAGAAACAGATCGAAATCTTATAGTTAAAGAAGTTTCGCAACTGGAAGATTTTAAAGTATGGGAAGAGAAAAATTATGAAGTTTACATTACCCCTACTGCCAGTATTCCACATATTTTAAGGGAGATTGGTAGGCTTCGTGAAATTACTTTTAGAGAAGTTGGCGAAGGCACTAACAAAAAAATCGATTTAGACAATTACGACATTTATTATAATCACTTATTTATTTGGGATAAAGACCAACAAAATATAGTTGGAGCCTACAGGATCGGAAAGGGTGACGAAATTTTAGATACCATGGGCAGAAGAGGGTTTTATCTTTCTGAGCTCTTTAAAATCAAGGAACCATTTTACCCAGTGCTAAGACAAGGAATAGAATTAGGACGATCGTGGATTAGAAAAGAATACCAACTTAAACCACTGCCGTTATTTTTATTATGGAAAGGGATTTTGAAATATCTTGTTGACAACCCCAAATATCGTTATATGTTTGGACCAGTAAGTATTAGCAATAACTTTTCTACCTTTTCGAAATCGTTGATTGTGGATTACATTACTAAAAATCATTTTGATTACGAGTTGGCAAGCTATGTAAAACCTAAAAATAAATTTAAAGCGGATTTATCTCCTATCAACACAGATTTATTAGTAGAAAGCAGTGAAACCTTAAAAGATTTAGATGGGTTAATTGGCGATATAGAAAATTCACATATTAAAATCCCTGTTCTTTTAAGGCAATATTTAAACTTGAACGCGAAAATTATCTGCTTTAATATAGATCCTAAATTTTCAGATTGCTTAGATGGATTTTTAGTGGTTGATCTGCAAAAAATTCCGGCAGAGATGCTAGAAAAAGTTGGAAAGAATTTTTAATCAAAAAAAATGAAACCCCGATAACCAGTCGGGGTTTCTTGTTATCAACTAACCTAAACTTATCACTAAATATAAACCTCATATTTAATGATACAAAGGTAAAAGCCTTATGTTAAGAAGAAGTTAAGCGACAGTTATAATAAATTAAAAAACTTAATGCTTTCGGATTGTTAATTTTACGTATATTTAATATTAACAAATCATTAAGTACTTGAAAAGAGCAATTTTCCATATCTTTTTCAAAGCACTAGTTGTAATCGGCTTAGGCTTTTCTTGTAGTCCTAGCTATGCTCAAAATTATAGCTTCGACTTTTACGATGGAACATTTAATTTCAATGCTGATTCGTCTATACAAATAGACTTCAAAAGTACTTTAACGAACACATCTGTTCGTGATTTTTACTCAGCGCTAAACTCGGCAAATTTTAAACCCGTTATTAATTCTTTACTTAGCTATAAAGAAAAATATAAATTAAATGACTGGCTATATTACCAACTGATTCGAAAAACTGCACAACAACTTAGCCCGAAGGCCGAAAACTATAGTCGTTATACCTTGTATAAATGGTTTTTGATGACAAAATCAGGCTATGATGCTAAAATCGCTATAGGCAACGATCAAATTATTTTTTACGTAAAAAATGCAGAAGACATATCAGACATTCCATCCTTTCTAATTGATGAAAAAAAATATATGTGCCTAAATTACCACGATTATGGTAAACTTTTTAAAGGCGAAGGTATATATAAACCAGTATCAATAGATATTCCTGAGGCAAAAGAGGCTTTTAGCTATAAAGTAACTCGAATGCCCGATTTTAAGCCCGAAAATTACGAAGAAAGACAAATAGCTTTTAATTACAAGCATAAGGTGTATCACTTTAGTGTAAAAGTAAATAAAGAAGTAGAAGCCATTTTCGCCAACTATCCAGGGGTAGATTTCGAAACCTATTTTAACATCCCATTAAGTCTGGCCACCCATCAGTCGTTAATACCTATTCTTAAGGCAAATTTGAAAGGAATGACAGAGAAAAAAGGAGTAGATTATTTGATGCGCTTTACTCGTTATGCTTTCCTATATGAAAATGATGATGAAAATTTCGGGAAAGAGAAACGTTTATCGCCTGAGCAAACTTTACTAAACCAATACAGCGATTGTGATGATAGGGCGGCGTTGTTTTTCTACCTAGTTAAAGAGATATATAACTTACCAATGATTGCATTGCTATATCCAACACATGTTACCATGGCGGTACAATTTGAAAAACCTATTGGAGGTAGTTCTATTGTATATAAAGGCAAGAGCTATACCATATGCGAACCTACACCTCAGCTAAAAGATTTAAGGATTGGTGAATTATCTGCTAGCTTAAAGAATAAACCTTATGAGGTAGTTTATGCTTATGAACCGGTCATTAAATAGAAAAGGCATCCAAATTGAATGCCTTTTCTAATTTATACGATTAAAATATTAGTATGCTTTATTCTGAGGATCAAAATTTGCCCAGTTTGCAGCCCAGTTATTTGTGTCCATCGCTCCACGGAAAGCAACAGTTTCAAAACCAGTTAATCCAGTAAAACTAGCACCAGTTTTTGCTACCGATCCAGCGCTTAATGTTAAAAGAGGATTTGCTAATGTTGGAGTTGTAATGCCAGCAGCAGCTACACTGGCTAGTTCTGCATTTCCATTTGCCAATGCAAAAGTTCTTAATATATCATTTGTAGCAAATGAAGCACCCGAAGAACTTACTACAAAATTAGAATTTGCAGCAGCTGAGAAAATTAAATTGTTTTTAAAATCCGACTCACCGGCAGCTAAACGATCACCAGCTTGTGAGGTTGCAACACTGAAACCACCTTTTAAATGATCAACTATAATTGAGTTACGTAAAACAAAACGTGTTCCTTTTCTGAAAAGCACACCAACATTGTGTTTTGCATTTGCAGCAGCACCTGGCCCGATAAACGTAAAGTTTGATAAATTAGGTTTGTTACCTGGAGCATCATCTACAGACACACCATTATCACACTCTATACCATTTGAAGCACCTGATGCAGAAGCATCAAAAATATTTGGATCTTTAATTGACACACCATATTGAATACGACCAGTGTAACCAAATTCAAAATCGAAATCATCATCAGTACATTTATAAGCAATAAGGTTTTTACAGTTAACTGTACCACCAAAAAACTCAAAACCATCATCACCACCAAAAGAAACTTGAACATTTTCGATTGTTGTACCTGCTCCTACAGCAGCTAAAGTTAAACTGTTAATCTCTCTATCTTGCTGAATAGCGATACCTGCATATTCAATTCTAACGTATTTCATAACGCCCGAATTATCATTTGCGTCTGTTCCACCATAAAGGGCTACATTCGCTCCTAAAATACCGCCTTCGTATTGCGCTTCACCACCTGTTTGGTTGGTGAAAGATTTTCCACAAATTACTACGCCAGACCAATCGCCGATAGCTCTTGAACCTACTGCTTGGTTAGAGGTAAATACAATTGGTTTATCTGCTGTTCCAGTTGCATTAATTTTACCACCACGTTCAATAATTAAGGCTGCTTTAGTAAGTTTATCACCTTTAATAACGGTTCCAGCTTCGATGGTTAATGTTGCACCATTCAGTACTCTAACATAACCACTCAATACCCATACTCTATCTGCTGTTAATAATTTATTTGCAGTAATATCGCCAGAGATAGTTTCTGGAGCAATTGGATCAGGCTCTTCTGTTTTCTTTTTACATGAGGTGATAACCACCGATGCACATATTAATGTTAGGATAAGGAATTTAAATTTTTTCATGTCTTTATTTATTATTTTTTTCAAATTTATACTATGGATTTCGACTTAGTTTTAAGCTAAGATTAAGTAATTGTTAAGTTGTTAGGTTATTAGAATTTATAACTAAATGACAAGCTAAAGTTTGTTCCGTATTGTATGGAAGAGATAGTTTGATCATTTTTTGCACTGTATTTTTTATCGTTATTGAAATCTTGATAAAGCACTCTTTTTTGATTTAAAATATCCGAAACGTTCAGCTTCATCTCGGCCTTTTTATTTGCAAATTTTCTACTGATTTGTAAATCAACCATATCTCTTGGATTTTCATAGATATCTAAGTAATCTGGCTGAAACACGTTATTTGTGAACTTACCAAAGCCAACAACACTAATTCTTCGGCCAATTTTATTGTAAAGGGCGTTTACACTCCAAGTATCACTAGTATATTGTAAACCACCATTAATTAAGTAAGGCGATTGCCCTTGAAGCGCTCTGTTGTCATTAATATTAGGATATAATTTTCTATCCAAGTTTACCTCAGATCTAATGATCGAAGCATTAGCATAAATAGATAGCTTATCAAACCACTCATTCGAGCCTAGGAAGCTAAGCTTTTGTCTAGCTTCTACTTCTAAACCATACAGTGTTGAACTTGTTGCATTTTGAAATGAAAGCGTTTTACTTGCTGCAGACGATCCTGTGTTAAAAATTTGCTCTATCGGATTGTTAAAGTTTTTATAGAACGTAGAGAATGAAAGAATTTGTCCGCTAGATGGGAAATACTCCATACGGAAATCAAAATTATCAATTCTTGTTCTTTTAATTTTCGGGTTACCGATGATTACATTGTTCGTTTCGAAATCAAAAAATGAGAAAGGTGCAAGCTCTCTAAATTCTGCTCTAGCTAACGTATTAGAATAACTTAACCTCAAATTAGTTTTTTCTGTTAAGCTGTAAATAATATTTGCAGATGGTAAAAAGTCTAAGTAGTCATTATTTACTTCCGCGATAGTTGGGTCTTTTGAGGTAAGTTGTTCCTGATAAGATTCTACTCTCAAGCCGTAGTTCATTTTTAATTTGCTTGTAATGTCGCTTGTTAACATTACATAACCTGCATTTAATAATCCAGATGCATCATATGTATCTCTATTTTCGGTAATATCATCGATCACAAACCCGTTGGCATTTATATTAGCTGAAGAGAAGATTACATCTTGAGACAATTTTAAAAGGTTGTTGATGTTATCGTTCGGGTTTGGAATAATGTATCCCAACTGTCTAGTGCTAAAGGTTCTGGTTTTATAATTGTTCCAAACACCAAACTTTGCTACTTGTTTTAGCTCCTTAATTTTGAAAGGAACCGTTAAGTTAGCTGAGGCCCCGTAAATATAATCTTGTAAATCTGAAAAGAAACGACCTGCATTTTTAGGGCTACCTGTTCCTTGTGGTACTGCTGCACTAAAAGCTTCGTTAGTACCTAGTGAACGTGTATAATAAATCCTTCTTAAGTCGGGCTGGTTTCTAGAACTCAAGCTAAAAGATGTATTCCAATCAAATTTGATGTTTCTACTTCCAAAAACATGCTCTCCTTCTAAAATTGAATTAATTAAGGATTTTTGTTCAAGTTCAAATTGCGTATTTCTTTGATCAAAATTTGGTATTTCATACGTTGAACCGCTTCTTTCAGTAAATTTATCATCAAAAGATCTGTTATATAAGTTTTTAAACCCAATTTTAGATTTTTTGTAGCTATAGGCAAAATTTGCAAGTGCACCTAAATTCACACTTCTAGTATATAAATTGTCGTTATATTTAAAAGTATAGTCGTTATAGTTGTTGCCGGTAAGTTCGAAATAATCAGATCTTTCTTGTGGATTGATATTCATACTTGTTCTGTAAGACAACGAAGTGATTAATCCAAACTTTCTACCTTCTCCGATAGCGTATGAATTACCAAATACCAATTGTGCAGATTGATTCGGGATAGCTACACCTTGATCTTTTACTGCCCAAGAATTGTTTAAGCTCTTAGAAAGTTCAACTCTCTTATCTAAGCTAAGGTTAACAAATTGTCTTCTTGTTGTTGGAAAAGTAGCGGGTAATTTTCTTAAACCATCATCAAATCCTAGGAAATCAATACTTCCTCTTTCGCCACCCTTAAAGTCATTAAAAGTAGAAATTGAATTAAAACCTGCAGAGTAATTTAAATCAAAAACTTTTTGCGTTGGAAAATCCTTTGTTCTGATTTGGATAACCCCACCAGAAAAATCAGAAGGTAAATCTGCTGCTGCAGTTTTGTTGATAATAACCTGATCTATTAGGTTTGAAGGAATAATGTCAAATGAAAATGCTTTTCTATCTGGTTCAGAGCTTGGAAGTGGTGCATTATTTAACAATGTAGAATTATACCGATCACTAAGCCCTCTAATCACAACAAACTTATTGTCTTGAATACTTGTACCGCTTACTCTTTTTAAAACCTCACCTGTATTATTATCTGGAGATCTTCTTATTGTTTCTGATGAAATTCCATCCGAAACCCGTACGCTAGTTTTTTGTTGTGCGTATAAAGCAGCAACGGTTTCTTTTTTTACACTACCAGAAATCACTACTTGATTTAACGTTGAAGTAGCTTCCTCTAAAAGAATATCAACGGTTGTGGTTTCATTATCTTTTACCTCGATTTCGGTAATATTTTTAGGTTGGTAGCTGATATATGAAGTAGTAATTACATATTTTCCGGCTGGTAAGCCGCCAATAGTATACCTTCCTTCAACATCGGTACTCATTCCTTTAGTTGTACCGGCTATTTTAACTCCAGCACCAATAACGGCCTCTCCAGTTTTTTTATCGGTTACTTTTCCTGTGATTTTTCCAGTTCCCTGAGCGAAAGCTGCGGCACTAACACATACGAATAGTAAGGTGATGAATGCTTTTTTAAATGTGAATTGTGATTTCAATTTGCTTGAATATTTGTTTCAGCAAAATTATTACCACAATGTTAGCTTGATGTTAGCGATAGATTACCATTCGTTTATCGAAAGGTTAATTTAATGTTAAATGAGGCTTTTATTAATAACGCAACCCTATTTTCTTACAAATAAAGTGTAATAACCAAATTGGGCCGATTAACAAGAACTTAACATCTTCTAAAAATGAAGGTTTCTTTCCTTCTATTTTGTGACCAATAAATTGACCTATCCATGCCAGCACAAAAATAACTATACATACCACCCAAACAGCCGGACCACCTGCTGCTTCCCAGTGTTCTAATTGAACGATAAAAAAAGCCATGATTCCGATTACGAAAACCATTAGGTATGAAAGTATTGGTGAAAGGGTGTAATAATAGTATATCGAGAAAGCAATTAGAAATGAACCCCAGTTTAAAAAAGTGTTATACTTCCCCAAAAAGCCAATATATGGGAAAGGGATCATCCATACCAATCCTAACAAACTAAATACTATAAGGGGTACACAAATCCAATGAATGAGTTCGTTGGTGTGGTTTTGGTGACTTTCGGCGTATTTATCGAAAAGAATATCGACCGGTCTTTTTTCAGTTTGTTCCATACTTTCAATTGGCTAATTCACCAATTAGCTAATTAGCTAATTAATTATGTAAAATTAAAAAAAGCGATGGAATATCCATCGCTTTAATTTAAGTCATCCTAATACTACTTAGCAAATGCAACCGACCTTGTCTCTCTAATTACAGTTACTTTTATTTGCCCAGGATAAGTCATTTCAGTTTGAATACGGTTAGAGATATCTGCGGCTAACAATTCTGCTTGTTGATCGCTGATGCGTTCGCTTTCTACAATTACGCGTAACTCTCTACCAGCTTGTATTGCGAATGTTTTTTCGACACCTGGGTACGATAGTGCTAATTCTTCTAGCTCTTTTAAACGTTTGATGTAACTTTCTACCACTTCACGTCTGGCTCCTGGTCTGGCACCAGAAATTGAATCACAAGCTTGAATAATTGGCGAAATCATTGAAGTCATCTCGATCTCATCATGGTGAGCACCAATGGCATTACAAATTTCTGGATGTTCTTTATATTTCTCGGCCAATTGCATCCCTAAAATAGCATGTGGCAACTCAGGATTATCATCAGGTACTTTACCAATATCGTGTAATAAGCCTGCGCGTTTAGCCATTTTTGCATTTAGACCCAATTCGGCAGCCATAGTAGCACAAAAATTAGCTACTTCACGTGAGTGATGCAATAGGTTTTGCCCGTATGATGAACGGTAACGCATACGCCCTACCATTCTAATTAACTCGGGGTGTAAACCGTGAATACCCAAATCGATTACCGTACGTTCACCGATTTCTACAATTTCATCTTCAATTTGTTTTTTGGTTTTGGCTACAATCTCTTCGATACGAGCGGGGTGTATACGTCCGTCGGTTACCAAACGATGCAATGCCAGGCGCGCAATTTCTCTTCTTACTGGATCAAATCCTGAAAGGATAATGGCTTCAGGAGTATCGTCTACAATAATTTCGATACCTGTTGCAGCTTCTAATGCACGAATATTTCTTCCTTCTCTACCAATAACGCGACCTTTAATTTCATCATTATCGATATGAAAAATTGAAACTGAATTTTCGATTGCCGCTTCTGCAGCTGTACGTTGAATGGTTTGGATAACGACTTTTTTAGCTTCTTTGCTAGCCGTAAGTTTAGCTTCATCAACAATATCTTTAACCTGCATCATGGCCTGAGAACGTGCCTCACTTTTCATGTTCTCTACCAATTGGTTTTTTGCTTCCTCGGCGCTTAACCCCGCAATAGTTTCTAATTGTTGAACATGTTGATTTTTTAAAACATCTACTTCTTCTTGTTTTTTAACAGCTATAGCAGTTTGTTTTTCTAAGTTAGCTTTGTGATTATCTAACTCTTGTTCTTTTCGGTTCATGTTCTCTAATTTTTGATTTAGAGATTGTTCCTTTTGTTTAATAGAGTTTTCGCGTTGATTAACTTCATTATTTCTTGAATTAACCACTTGCTCATGCTCTGTTTTCATTTGCAAAAACTTTTCTTTTGCTTCTAAAAGTCTATCCTTTTTTAAGATTTCAGCATTGCTTTCAGCATCTTTAAGTATTTTTTTTGCTTTGCTTTGTGCAGCAACTTCTTGTTGCTTAAATAAATTTCGCAATAAGTATCGTCCTAAAACAACGCCAGCACCTAAGCTGACTAGTATACATGCTATTATTCCTATGGTATCCATTTCTCTTTATATAAAAAAACCGTAACTAAATATTTATGATTCATGCGTGATCTCATTAACCACAAACGCGGTCAAAATACAGCATACTGAAACATAAAAATTTAGCCACGGCTAAATTCTTTTAGCTATAAAGAACTTTTTTTATTTAGTGAAAAATTCGTTTAATAAACTATCTAAATCCTCAACTTTTTCGGCAACTGCAGTATCTTGGTTTTGCGCCTTATGTTCTGTTCTCAATACTGCTGTTGCATAGTGCAACACTGCCATTGATAGCAAATCCTGCTTATCTCTAACCGCATAATTTTCTTGGTAGTCTTTTATACGTTCATTAATAATTTTAGCAGCTCGTCTTACGATTTCTTCCTCTTCTATATTTACCTTTAGGGGGTAGATACGATCGGAAATAGTTATTTTAATCGAGATTTCTCCCATTTTTGTAGCTTTGTTTCAATAATATGTTGCTTATTTTTTAAGTAACACTACGCACTTATCAATTTCACGCACAAATTCGTTAATTTTTTGCTTTATATCAAGTGTCTTTTCACTTGTTCCTTCAATACTCTTTGCTAATTTGAGTAATCTTATTTTTTCGTCTAATTCTAAACCTCTATTTTTTGCGACTTCGAGGGCTTGCTTGGTTTGTTTATTTTCTGCGCTTAACAACTCATTTTCTTCTTGTAAGGCATTACAAAGTGCAATTAAGCGACTTGTTTTTTGTATTACATGATCTAATTGATTGGCAACAGAAGACATTATTAAATTAAAATTTATTTTTAAACTTCTTAACTATTTATTTTCTTATTTCAGCATTTGCAGTTTGTGCTAAGTTATGTATAATCTTTTGCATAATCGCATCAATTTGCTTATCGGTTAAAGTTTGCTCTTCATCTTGCAAGGTAAAGTTTAAAGCATACGATTTTTTACCTTCAGGAAGCTTATTTCCTTCGTACACATCAAACACTTGCACATTTTTAACAAACTTCTTCTCCGTCTTAAAAGCAATACTCTTTAATTCGTCGAAAGTAACTTGTTTATCAACCAACATCGATAAATCTCTTCTTACAGCTGGATATTTAGGAACCTCTTTATTGATTACTCTATTTTTCTTTACCGAATCAAGTAAAGCAGCCCAATCAAAATCGGCATAAAAAACATCTTTATCTACGTCGGTTTGTTTTCGATCAGCTGCAGTAGCGGCTCCAAAAGTTACCAATATTTTATCCCCTCTAAAATATTTTAATCCGAAAGCAAAATTTTCATCTTTAACTTCTTCAGTCTGATAATTTGCAATTCCCATTCTAGAAATAACAGCATCAACCGCCGCCTTTAAATTGTAAAAAGTAGAAGGCGATGTAGCATGATTCCATTGTTCACTTTGTTTAACGCCAGAAATTAGGACCAACAATCGAGGCCTTTCGATGTATTTACCATCAATAAGGTGATAAGTTTTACCAAACTCATAAAACTTTAGGTCGGCATTTTTGCGATTTTGATTATAAGCAACACTTTCTAAAGCAGGTTGCAATAAGCTCTGGCGCATCACATTCAAATCTGAACTTAACGGATTTAAAATCTGAACAGCCTCTTCTGGTTTTTTCGAAAAACTTGCTCGCGTTAACGAATTACACCATATTTCTAAGAAGCCATTAGCCGTTAACATATCGGCAATTAGATTTTGAATATTTTCTTTATTCGGTTTTTCAGTAAATGCTAACGATGCATTTACTTTAGTAGGAATGTGAATGTTGTTGTAGCCATAAATACGTAATACTTCTTCCGTAATATCGCATTCGCGCGTTACATCTACTTTATAAGCAGGAACTTTTAAACTTAAGCCCTCAGATGTTTCGGCAACAACTGTTATTCCTAATGCTAAAATAATAGCTTTAATTTCTTCACTCGGGATCTCTTGTCCTATAAGTTTTACAATATTCGTATAGCTTACCTCTACCTCAAAAGGGTTTGCTTTAACAGGATAATGATCAGCAATGGCCGATGAAATTTCGCCACCTGCAACTTCTTTAATTAATAATGCAGCCCTTTTTAAAGCGAACACTGTAATTTCTGGATCAGTACCTCGTTCAAATCGGAATGACGCATCGGTTTTGAGATTATGTCTTTTCGAAGTTTTACGCACCGAAACTGCATTAAAATAAGCACTTTCTAAGAAAATATCTGTTGTTTGTTCGCTTACACCTGATGATTTACCACCAAAAACCCCTGCAATACACATTGGTTCTTCTGCATTACAAATCATCAAATCATCAGCATTAAGCTTCCTTTCTACATCATCAAGGGTTATAAACGACGTTCCTTCTGCACATTTTTTAACCACAACTTGTTTACCTTTAATTTGATTAGCATCAAAGGCGTGTAGCGGTTGACCTAATTCGTGCAGAACATAATTGGTTACATCAACTATATTATTTATCGGGCGGATGCCGATTACTTTTAATTTATCCTTTAGCCAATCGGGCGATGGTTTTACAGTTACTCCACTTAAAGTAACACTACTGTAGCGTGGACAAGCATCTTCATCTTCAACTTTTACATTAATTGTTAAATTCTCATTATCAACTTTAAATGCACTTACATCTGGCATTTGATAACTGGTACGCAAATAAGCAGCTAAATCTCTAGCTACTCCCAAATGTGAGGCGGCGTCGGCTCTATTCGGAGTTAACCCAATTTCGAACATAAAATCATCTTCCATTTTAAAGAACGATTTTGCAGCAATTCCAACTTGAGTATCTTCTGGCAACACCATTATTCCGGCATGAGAAGCACCTAAACCAATTTCGTCTTCAGCACAAATCATTCCTTCAGAAACTTCGCCTCTTATTTTTGATTTATTAATTTTAAAAGGCTCGCCTTCGTTCGGATAAACCGTAGTGCCCACAGTAGCTACCACCACTTTTTGGTTTATACCAACATTTGGTGCGCCACAAACAATTTGTAATAATTCGCCTGTTCCTACATCTACTTTAGTAACTCGTAAACGATCGGCATTTGGATGTTGAACACAGTCTATTACATGACCAATTACCAAGCCCTCTAAACCGCCCACAACAGGTTGTACCTTTTCCAAGCTTTCTACTTCCAAACCTATATCGGTTAGGATTAACGAAATTTCTTGTGGAGTTTTATCAGTTTGTATAAATTGTTTAAGCCAGCTATATGATATTTTCATTTTGGGAGTATTGGGCTTGGCGCTGAGCGTTTGGCGTTCGGCGTTCAACCGCTTTACGCAATACGCAGTACGCTTTGCTTTTTAGTAAAACGCAAAGATATTATTAAATGCGGAAAGGAGAAAGGTAAAAAGTAGCTTTAACTTAAAATAAAAGCCTCACAAACACTGGCAAATGATCAGAATAGTATCGCTGATCTTTACTATCAGATAAGGTTGCGTGTTTTTGCACCTTAAATCCTTTATTTACAAAAATATAATCGATTCTATTCTTTAAATCACTGTTAAAGTTGAACGAATTAAATGTCCCATTTGGCCCATAATGCGGTTCAATAGAAATTTCTTTCGCATCGGTTAAAAATGATTTTATGGTTGCAATCGCTTCTGTTTCTGGAGTTACATTTAAATCGCCAGTAAACACAACGGGTAATTTTGGAGCTATTTCTTGTATCTTTTGCTTAATCAGCTTTGCTGATTCTATTCTTGCCTTTACTCCCACATGATCATAATGTGTATTAAACACGACAAACTCTTTTTTATTAGATTTATCATATAACTTAACCCATGAGCAAACTCTATTTAAGGCTGCATCCCAACCTTTGCTAGGCACTTCAGGTGTTAACGACAACCAAAAAGTACCACCATCTTTTTTAACGAATCTATTTTTATTAAAATAGATTGCAGAAAACTCTCCTTTTCTTTTTCCATCGTCTCTGCCAACACCTATTACGTCGAACTCAGAATTTGCTAATAGCTCATCAAATTGATCGGGCAAAGCCTCTTGAACACATAAAATATCAGCGTCATAAAATTTAACCAACGCTTTCACATTATCTTTTCGATTTGGCCAGGCATTTACGCCATCCGAAGCCACATTTAACCTTATGTTATACGATATGATATTTAAAGGTTGATTTTTTTGCGCATAGGTTAGTGAATAAGTTAGTATACACAAAACTAATAAGGTGAACATTCTTCTCATATAGCTGCTAATTTACATTTTTTTTTAAGTTCGCAAGTTTTTAGTCTGACTTTCAATTAACCCCTCATCAGCCATGCTTATAAAAGAGTAATCTGTTAAAATAATATGATCAAGTACTGGCAATTCTAATAATTTACCTGCTTCCACTAACTTTTTGGTGATATGAATATCGGATATACTTGCGGTAAGGCTTCCAGATGGGTGGTTGTGACCAAGTATAATGGCAGCAGCATTTTGCTCAAGCGCCACTTTAAATATAACCTTAGGGTCAACAATTGTCATTGCTAGTCCACCCCTACTAATAGGGTGCTTTGCCATTACCCGATGTGCTTTGTTAAGCAGTAGAATCCAAAATTCTTCATGTTCCAAATCATCCAGCTCAGATCTAAAAATAATGTAGGCATCTAACGATGAAGTAATTTTAGGCAATGTTTTATCGCTTTCATTATCTTTTCTCCTTCTACCTAACTCTAAAGCGGCCACAATACCCATAGCTTTTGCAATACCTATCCCTTTAAACTTTGAAAGCTCTTTAATTCCTAATTTTGCCAGCTTTGATAAATCATTCTGATAATAGGTAAGAATTCGTTTGCTTAGATCAACAGCAGTTTCATCTTTATTACCAGAGCTGATCAATATTGCGATTAACTCTGCATCTGTTAAGGCCCTGCGGCCTTGAAGTATTAATTTCTCTCGCGGTCGATCCGCGTTTGCCCAGGTTTTTATACCTAATTTTTGAGCATAGTTGTCCATCCATTTCTTGGTTAATCATTTTAAAAGAATAATAGGGATGAATTTACTTTAGCTAAAGGTAGGAATTTTAGAAATCTGAGGCAAAAAAAATCCCGACTAAAAGTCGGGAGTATATCGTTAATAAAACGAACTATTTTAATCCGTTAACGAATTTCGTTAATTTAGATTTGTTGTTAGCCGCTTTATTTTTGTGAATAACATTCTTTTTAGCTAAACGATCTAACATCGAAATTACTTTCGGTAATAACTCAGCACCAGTTTTTTTATCTTCAGCAGCACGTAATCTTTTGATAAAAGTACGTGTAGTTTTTGCTTGATATCTGTTACGTAGACGTTTTGTCGCGTTTGCTCTAATTCTTTTTAAAGACGATTTATGATTTGCCATTATTGTTTAGCCTTTTATCTTCTGTGTTTACTATTTTTCGGACTGCAAATATAGAGTTAATGTTTCTAAAATGCAAAATGCTTTTGAAATATTTTTTTATTATTCTTATTAATGTGAATAATTAGCATTTAAAAGTTAGAAAAAACTTTCAATAATAGGTTAAAATGCTATTTTTGAAAAAACATCTAGCAGGTAATAACCTTTATGAAACTATCTTGATCAAACGTTAAGTTCTTTCATAACAGTTAAAACAATATTATACCATGAAAAAACGTATTGCCATTTTTGCTTCAGGATCAGGATCGAATGCTCAAAAACTAATGGAGCATTTTAAGCGCAGCACAGAAGTAGAAATTGCTTTAGTGTTAACGAACAATCCCGATGCTTATGTTTTACAACGGGCCGATAGCTTCGAGATCCCTTCACATATTTTCGACAGGCACGAATTTTATCATACCGATAACATTACTGATTTGCTTAAAAACCTGGATATCGACTTAATTGTTCTTGCCGGATTTTTATGGTTAATCCCAAAAAATTTGATTCAAGAGTACCCTGGCAGGATAATTAATATCCACCCAGCAATTTTACCCAAATATGGAGGCAAAGGGATGTATGGTGATTTTGTACACAAAGCAGTTATGGAAGCTAATGAACCCGAAGGTGGTATTACCATTCATTACGTAAATGAAAATTACGACGAAGGAGAATATATTTATCAAGCCAAATACCGAATTGATAAAGGTGATAATCTGGAGATGGTTAAATTTAAAGGTCAGCAATTAGAGCATTTGCATTACCCTAGGGTTGTAGAGGGTATTATTAAGAAGATTAAGAAATAAAGCATTTGGGGTTGAGCGTAAAGCGGTTAAACTATTTGATAAAACCGTCTCGATTTCTTACCTTTGCGGCTTAAAATAACACCCCCAAATGAGCCAGTCAATTCAAATCAAAAACGCTTTAATTTCAGTTTATTACAAAGATGGATTAGCCCCCCTTGTTCAGCATTTAGCAAAGCAAGGTGTAACCCTTTTTTCAACCGGTGGTACCGAACAATTCATCAAAGATCTAGGTCTTCCTGTAACAGCGGTTGAAGATTTAACAGGCTACCCCTCTATTTTAGGTGGGCGTGTAAAGACATTGCATCCAAAAGTATTTGGGGGAATTTTAAATCGTAGAAACTTAGCTACTGATCAAGAGCAAATTGCGCAATACGAAATCCCGGAAATTGATTTGGTAATTGTAGATCTTTATCCATTTGAAGAAACCGTAAAAGCAGGAGGAACTGAAGCAGAAATTATTGAGAAGATTGACATTGGTGGTATTTCATTAATACGCGCGGCGGCAAAGAACTTTAACGATGTGGTTATTATCGCATCAAAAGACGATTATGGCACCTTGCTAGAAGAGTTACAACTTCAAAATGGTTCGACTACTTTAGCACAACGTAAATCGTATGCAAAAAAAGCATTCCACACCTCATCACATTACGACACCGCTATTTTTAATTATTTTAATACTGAAGAACCGCTCAACGTATTTAAGCAAAGTGTAAAACAAGCTCAAACTTTGCGTTACGGCGAAAATCCGCACCAACAAGGAACATTTTACGGTAATTTAGATGAAATGTTTACCAAATTAAATGGAAAAGAATTGAGCTATAACAATTTAGTTGATGTAGACGCAGCAGTTGCTTTGATTGATGAATTTACCGAGCCCACTTTTGCCATTTTAAAACATACAAACGCATGTGGTTTAGCTTCAAGAACCACCGTTCTAGAGGCATGGAAAGATGCTTTAGCTTGCGATCCAGTTTCGGCCTTTGGTGGTGTACTCATCACCAATCAAGAAGTAGATTTAGCCACGGCTACAGAAATTAACAATCTATTTTTTGAAGTATTAATTGCTCCTTCTTATCAGCGAGAAGCTGTAGAATTGTTTAAAGCAAAGAAAAACAGGGTAATTTTACAACGAAATGAAGTAGAATTGAGCAAAAAACAATTCAAAACCTTATTAAACGGAGTAATTGAACAAGATAAAGATTTGAGTTTAGAGGGTGCAGATCAAATGACAGTAGTAACTGAGCGTAAACCATCTGAGGCCTCGATTGAAGATCTAATTTTCGCCAATAAAATTGTAAAACACACCAAATCGAACACCATTGTTTTTGTAAAAGATAATGTATTATTAGCAAGTGGTGTTGGGCAAACTTCTCGTGTTGATGCATTAAAGCAAGCAATCGTGAAGGCCGATTCTTTTGGCTTCAGTTTAAAAGATTCAGTTATGGCTTCAGATGCATTTTTCCCGTTCCCAGATTGTGTTGAGTTAGCTGCAGACGCCGGAATTATTGCTGTTTTGCAACCTGGAGGATCAATTAAGGATCAGGATTCGATTAATATGGCCAATGAAAAAGGCATTTCAATGGTAACCACTGGAGTAAGACATTTTAAGCACTAGTTTAAAACGCTTTTCCCGTCATCCGATGAGAATAGCTAAATTGCAAATATTTATCGGGTGATGGAATATTGGATATCTGATTCTCAAATATTTCTGTTGAAAATAAATACGACGACTCTTAGATTTTTTTAATTTTAAATATAATAAAAACACTATTTTTACATTTGAATAGTATACATTAACGATAATATAATAAATGGGTTTATTTAATTGGTTTACACAAGAGGTAGCTATTGATTTAGGTACCGCGAACACCCTCATCATACATAACGACAAAGTAGTAGTAGACGAACCTTCGATTGTTGCTTTTGATAGACAAACAAACAAAATCATTGCCATTGGCCGTCAAGCCATGCAAATGGAAGGTAAAACACATGATAACATTAGAACCGTTAGACCGCTTAAAGATGGTGTAATTGCCGACTTTAATGCTGCCGAGGCCATGATTAAAGGCATGATTAGAATGCTAAATGGCGGCAAAGGCTGGATGTTTCCTTCTTTACGAATGGTAATCTGTATCCCTTCGGGCATTACCGAAGTAGAGAAACGTGCGGTACGTGATAGTGCCGAAATTGCTGGTGCAAAAGAAGTTTATCTAATACATGAACCAATGGCTGCTGCCGTAGGTATTGGCATTGATGTAGAAGAACCAATGGGAAATATGATTATCGATATTGGTGGTGGTACAACAGAAATTGCGGTTATTGCATTATCAGGTATTGTTTGTGATCAATCGATCCGCGTTGCGGGAGATAATTTCGACTCTGATATTGTGAATTACATTCGTCGCCAACACAACATTATGATTGGTGATCGTACAGCCGAAAAAATTAAAATTGAAGTTGGGGCAGCTTTGCCCGAACTAGCTGATCCACCAGCCGATTTTGCAGTTCAAGGAAGAGATTTAATGACCGGTGTACCAAAGCAAATTACCGTTTCGTATACAGAGATAGCACATTGTTTGGATAAATCCATTTCAAAAATTGAAGAAGCGATTTTAAAAGCGTTAGAGATTACACCTCCTGAACTTTCAGCTGATATTTATCAGACTGGTATTTATTTAACTGGTGGTGGTGCGTTGCTACGTGGTTTAGATAAACGTGTGGCTGCGAAAACGAAATTACCTGTTCATGTAGCCGAAGATCCGCTTAGGGCTGTAGTGCGTGGTACAGGAATTGCGCTAAAAAACATTGGCAATTTTAAATTTTTAATGCAATAATTTAGATGTGAGATGTGAGATATGTGATTTGAGACTATGCGTCCAATCTCATATCTCACGCCTCATATCTCATATCTCATGAGCAATGCGTAACCTTTGGATTTTTATAAGCAGATATAACGCATTTTTCTTCTTTGTTATTTTTTTCACGATTGGTGTAATCCTTTGCATAAAAAATAATGCATATCAAAAAAGTATTACCCTAAACTCTACGAATGCGGTAGTGGGAAGTGCTTATGACCGCTTAAATGTGCTAAAAAGATATTTAAATTTAGGACAGGTTAATGATAGTCTAGCACTCGAAAATGCAAAACTAAAAACGCATATAATTAACCTTTCAAACAACGTAGACAGTACTAAAATCACTAAAGTTAACGATACTGTAAATAACCAACAGTACAATTTACTTTCTGCCAAAGTGATTAAAAACTCCATTAATCAACGCAATAATTTCATTACCATTAATAAAGGTAGCAATGATGGGATTTTGAAAGACATGGCCGTAATTTCTCCAGATAAAGGAGTGGTAGGCTTTATTTTAGAAGCATCGCCTAATTTTTCAATCATCCGATCTTTATTAAATAAAGAAACATTAATTAGTGTAATTATTAAAAAAAATGGGGCTTTCGGATCCTTAGTTTGGGGCGAAGGAAATTTTAACATTAGAAAGGCCTATGTTAAAGAAATTCCGAATCATTATAAAACAAATCTGGGCGACACCATTGTTACCTCTGGAGCTGGAGGCTTCCCTAAGGGGATACTAGTTGGAAGAGTAAGTAAAACACAAATTGCAACTGGCGATAACTTTATGACCTTAGAAATCGATCTTTTTAATGATTTTGGCACCTTACAATATGTATATGTTATAAAGGATCGATTGGCTACAGAGCAAAAAATTTTAGAAGACAAAATACCAAATGAACAGTAGAACTATACTTATAAATATATTTAGGTGGATCGTACTTTTATTTGTGCAAATCTTCTTGCTGCGCAATATTGGCATTTATAATTTATCGATACCATTTATCTATATCTTATTTATTCTAGTGCTGCCCTTTAATATACCCAATTTAATATTGTACATTTTTGCATTTATTACCGGGCTAACCATTGATGCTTTTTACGATACCCTCGGTGTTCATACATCAGCCTGTATTGCTTTGGCTTTTGTTCGAATCTTATTTATATCGGTGAGTTTAAATCGGGAAGCCATAGATGAACCTGAACCTTCTTTAGGGAATATGGGTTTTAGATGGTTTACTTTATATGCCATATTGTGCATTGTAATACACCATTTGGTGGTATTTTTTCTTGAGGCTTATAAGCTTTCCGAATTTAGCTATACCCTGGGAAGAACTTTATTAAGTGCTGTCTTTACATTGTTCATCATTTTATTGACAGAATTTATCTTTCACAATAGAAAATCGAACTAATGGATCAATTGTTTAATAGGCGATATATTATCCAAGGAGTATTCATTTTAATAGCACTTATTCTATTAGGCAAATTGTTTTATATGCAAGTTGCCAGTGATAAATATTTCCTAGATGCGAATAACAATGCGCTTCGAAAACAATATGTATTTCCAGCAAGAGGTGTTATTTTTGATCGTAATCATAAAGTATTGGTTCAAAACCAGCCTACTTACGATCTTTTGGTTACCCCCAATCAGGTAAAATCTTTCGACACCTTGTCGCTCTGTAAAATCCTCGGTATTGATACGGTCGAATTTAATGAGAAACTTCGCAAAGCAATAGTATATTCTCGTTTTAGGGCATCTATCTTTCAAAAATTATTATCTGTTGAAACCTATGCCGCCTTACAAGAAAAAATGCCAAATTACAGGGGTTTCTATGTACAGAAAAGAACCATTCGTTATTATCCCGATAGCATAGCAAGTCAGTTTTTAGGCTATGTAAGAGAAGTAACACCTGCCGACTTAGAAAAGTATGAGGGATATTATAAATCGGGTGATGATATTGGGAAAGGTGGAATAGAAAAGTATTATGAGCCCTTACTTCGAGGAACCAAGGGTGTTAAACATATTCTTTATAACAATAAAAATGTTGCGCAGGGAAGCTATGCGGAGGGGAAAATGGACTCATTGGCTATTTCTGGAGAACAGCTAATCACCACAATAGATAGTAGAATTCAGAAACTTGGCGAAGAACTATTGGCCAACAAAGTGGGAAGCATAGTAGCCATTGAACCAAGTACAGGTGAGGTTTTAGCTTTCGTAAGTAGCCCTGGTTACGATCCGAATAAAATGATTGGCAAAGAGAGTAGTAAAAATTATTCTGAGCTTAATCGTAATCCATATCGTCCTTTAAATATACGTCCAATACAAGGGAAATACTCTCCTGGATCTGCTTTTAAACCCCTAGATGCATTAATTGCTTTGCAAGATGGAATAATTGACCCAAACACTACAATCTTCTGCCCAGGATACTTCGCAGTTGGCAAGCGTAAATTTAGCTGTGAACACCAAGATGGTAATACAAACTTAAGATGGGGGCTCTCTCGTTCTTGCAATACCTATTTCTGGAGCATTTTTACAAAAATGATTACCAAAAATGGAATGAAAAACCAGAAGACTTCGTATGAGGAGTGGCAAAAGAAAGTCCGAAAATTTGGCATTGGCGACACTTTAGGGCTTGATTTCCCGGGCGAGAAAGCATTTAAGCTCTTCCGCAAAGCTGATTATGATAAAAGATTTGGAAAGTATTGGGGTTACGGTACCATTTTATCTCTAGGCATTGGGCAAGGTGAAATTAGCACCACTCCTCTGCAAATGGCAAATATTATGGCCATTATTGCTAACAAAGGTTTTTACATTAAGCCACATGTGGTGAAGGCCATTGGAAATAATCAACCCATTGATAAAAAATATACCGAAAAACATTATGCAGGTATTGATGAAAGGCATTTCGACCCCGTAATTGATGGCATGCAAGATGCGGTAAATACACAAACTGGAACTGCTGTGCAATCACGATTACAAAACATTATTATGTGTGGAAAAACGGGAACGGTGCAAAACTCAGGAGGGAAAAATCACTCGGTATTTATTGGCTTTGCACCTCGAGATAACCCAAAAATTGCCATTGCTGTGATTATCGAAAATGGTGGTTATGGAGGTGCTTATGCCGCACCAATTGCCAGTTTTATTACCGAAAAGTATTTAAGCGATTCACTTTCTGGTCGCTTAATAAATGGGAGTACAATAGAGAAGTATAAAGCAGCGAACTTACTGCCTGCCCTAAAGGAAAAACTAGTTAAACCAATACTTAAAAAAGATAGTGCTAAAATAGATAGCGCAAAAAAACCAGTACCGAGTAAAAACAGAACCGTAGTGGCAAATTTTAACTCGAAAGCGATATTACCACAAAAAACAGTTACAAAACCCAAATAAAAATGCAACAGCAAAGCAATCGTTTTTTCTTTAATGTAGATTGGGTAACCATACTTATCTATATTGCGTTGTGCTCCATTGGGTTTTTAAATATTTTTTCGGTAAAGTTTGACCCCGATAAAACAGAAGCCTTTAATTTTGGAGCTGAATACGGGAAACAACTCATTTTTATCCTAACTGGATTAGTGCTAGGGCTATCAATTTTATTATTTGATGCCAAATTTTTTAGCGTCTTTGCGCCGGTCATTTATGGTGTAACCATTATTTTGTTGATGGTAGTTTTAGTGATTGGTAGAAATGTTGGTGGCAATCAGGCTTGGATCCCGATCGGCTCTTTCAGTCTTCAACCCTCTGAATTGGCCAAATTTGGAACGGCTCTATTACTGGCTCGATACATCAGTTCATTCAATGTAAAATTAAACACAGTAAGGCCGGTTTTAATTGCCTTAGCGATAATTTTATTGCCAATGTTCTTAATTATGTTACAGCCCGATGCTGGGTCGATGTTAGTGTTTTTATCGTTTATGTTCCCTCTTTATCGCGAGGGCTTGCCTGGAAATTTATTAGTGTTGTTTTGGGGGATGGTATTACTATTTGTACTCAATTTGTTTCTATCTCCTTTTATTTTGATTGCAAGCATCCTACTTATTGGAGGGTTATTTATTTATAGTAATCGTAAAAGACAAAAAAAAATAATAAGTATTGGCATAATTACATTATTAGCCATTGGTTATCTATTTGTAGCCAAATTTCTTTTTAACAACGTATTACAACCGCATCAACAAATGCGTATAGAGTTAATTTTAGGGTTAAAGACCGACAATAAAGGTGCAGGTTACAATGTGATACAATCAAAGCTTGCTATCGGAGCTGGGCAAGTTACGGGGAGAGGTTTTTTGCAAGGAACCCAAACTAAATATGGCTATGTTCCGGCTCAAAGTACAGATTTTATCTTCTCTACCATAGGTGAAGAATGGGGCTTTATAGGATGCACTGTAGTGATTGGGCTTTTCTTATTCTTATTGCTACGAATAATTAATATGGCCGAAAGACAGCGTTCTGTTTTTTCAAGAGTTTACGGCTATTGCATTGCCTGTATTATCTTTTTCCATGTATTTATTAACATAGGAATGGCAATAGGTATTATGCCAGTAATTGGTATCCCGCTTCCGTTTATAAGCTACGGAGGTTCTTCGTTATGGAGTTTTACTATTCTTTTGTTTATTTTCTTGAAATTAGACTCAAATAGAATGGGATTTATTTAACTTACCTATTTAAATCGCTGATTCAACAACGCATAGAATTTATCGACTGTTGTCTGTTTATCAGCCCAATTGTATTTAACTGCGTAATTTTTCTTGAAGAAATTGTCTGCAGCCTCAAAATTAGATAATTTATTTGCCAAGTCTATCGCTTCTGCATAAGCCAGATTATAGCCGTTAAAGAGGTCTTTAATGTACAACAGCTTATCATTCAGGTTAATCCCTTGCTTTAAATCGCTAATGCGATTAGCTCCATTATGATCATTTAAACTTTTATCAGTTTTTACAGCCAATAAATCGTTTAATGTTGGTTTATAACTAGGGTCTTCAACTGCTACCTGCTGGTTATTAATTACGGGTTCAATTGCCTCTTCTAAAGTTAAATCTTCTTCATCAATTGGAAAATCTTCTTCGATGGGTTTCGACACTAAAAATGGTTCAGGGCCAATTTCGTCCTCGTCTATATCTACAGGTGCTTCAGTAATGGTTTCTCTTAGCTTTCTTTTTTGAGCTAAAATATTTTCTTCTTCTTGACTTAGCGGTCGATTAAAGAGTTCATCAACAGACTTCTCTTCAAAATCGAACTTTTCATCATTATTTAATGGGCTTTCATCGGTGATAAAGCTATCTTGAACAAATGGGTTAAGGTTTGTTTGGGGTATGCTCTCGATGGTTTCACTTTCAGAAGATTCGTTCAGTATAAATTCAAAAGTTGACGGGGATTCGTCCAGTTTAAAAATTTCTTCCTCAATTTCAGGTATTTCTTCAGCGAATGTGATTGCTTCAACTTGTTCCTCTTGCAAAGCATCTCCATAATACTCCGTTTCAAGTTCTTCCTTTCGGTCTTCTCCCTGTAAAATTTCAATTTCTGATTCTTGATTATCTACAGCTGCCTGAATTTCGAGTGGCGCTTGATTTTTACTTATTTTAATAAGGATTTGAGCATGATCTGATAAGAAATCGGCATTGGCATGAAAGAGCGCTAGCTCTAGTTCATTTAGCTGTTGAGGGTTTTGAGCTAAATATTCATATTGAACATTCAACTCCTTTACTATCAATCCTATTTTCTTAAAAAGATCTTCCTGGTTCATCATAGCAATTAAACGAAAAATTATTTTGTTTATGTTAAAGGCGTCACCAAAAATAACATAAAAATCTATTACTTGTGTGGGGTTTTAATAGTTTGGCATGGAGCATGGAGCGAAAGACGTGGAGCAGGAGTCACTGCTCGTTTTAGGCCATTAAGAGAATTCACTTCTTTTTTCATCATCAGATGATTATCGACAATAAGTACACTCCAACTAAGGTGATTGAAATCGCGAAGGAGCAATTGCAAAATATCTCAATTTTAGCTAAGTTTGAAGGATGTTATTTAGCGAGCAAAACTTTAGAAGAGGAGAATTTTGCGGAAGCATAGAGGTGATTTGTGGCTCTATGTTTTCGGGTAAAACGGAAGAATTAATTAGAAGATTAAAACGTGCGCAGATTGCTAAATTAAATGTAGAAATTTTTAAGCCTAAAACCGATACACGTTACGATGAAACTGCAGTTGTTTCACACGATCTAAACTCTATACAATCTACACCAGTAGCCCATTCATCAGCTATTTTACTATTAGGTTCAAATACTCAAGTAGTAGGTATAGATGAAGCTCAGTTTTTTGATGAAGAATTACCGGATGTCTGCAATAAATTAGCACTAAAAGGCATTCGAGTTATTATTGCTGGCTTAGACATGGATTTTCAAGGTAAACCTTTCGGCCCAATACCAGCTTTATTAGCCATTGCAGAACATGTTACCAAAGTGAATGCAGTTTGTATGCAGTGTGGTAGCCCAGCAGTATATTCATACCGCACAGTTGCTAGTGACGCAAAAATCTTACTTGGTGAAAAAGATAGTTATGAGCCTCGATGTAGGGTGTGTTTTAATACGCTAGGTTAATTATTGTGTTGCAAGTTATGAGTTTCGGACTGTAGGTTTGGGTGCATAGGTTCATTGTCGCCCTCTTTCGGCCTACTTTACAACAAGTATCTTCAATGTTTTGTGATAGCTCCCAGCCCTTAGTTCATAAAAATAAACTCCCGGAGTAAGTTTGGTTAAGTTAAACGGTATGCTATAGCTACCTGCATTTAAGGTCTCGTTCACTAGAGTTTGAATTACCTTTCCAGTAACGTTCGTTACTGTTAATTTTGTTGCAGTTTTTTCTGCAAGGGTGAAAGGTATATTGGTTAACGCTTTAGCCGGGTTTGGATAATTTTGTTTCAATAAAAAACCAACCATTTCTTCAGGCTCAGTTGGTTTATCTGGGATGGTTAAATATTTTGTCGCTGCTGCATTGCCGCTATTTAATAAATCGGTTAAATTATCACCACTTATAAATGCATACGCAACTGTTATTGATCCATTTGATGGAATATTATATGGCCCACTTCCAATTAAATACATAATATCATAACCATTGCCTGTAGTGCCCAAACTTGTCGCTTTTATGCCCGAGCTTAATGCTGTATATTTTTCGGCAATTGTAAATTTGTTATCGGCCAACGGATCACCAGCTAACTGATAAGACATTGGATAATAGGCAGCTGGAGCCAAATTGGTTAATAAACGAACGCCAGCATACGGATAGCCAACATTTTTGCGAGCATAGGCATAAGCCGTTTTGGTTGCTGCATCGTATTGTGTAGCATTTGCCGATGATTCGTCTAAGTCCCAATCGGTAAATAGGCCCGTATAAATGCCTTGTAGTGCAGTAGAACTTGTATTGGTTATTTCATACTCTACAATTACATATTTATCATCAGGCGCAGTGGCAGAGGCTAACATTCTCGATTTAACTTTTAATCCTATCGGACTTGCAGCTTTCTCGTCGCTAAAAGTTGCTACCCCCTCAAATGCGGCAGTTGTTCCAGCTACTTTAGCTGCACTAATCAATTTACCAAAATCTTCGCTATAGTTACCCTCGTTTCGAGCATTGTTCGATACCTGCGTTGTCGATTTACCAATCATCAAGGCGGCCTCATATAGCATAGGTTCATCCTTATAAATAAAACCTAAACCACCACCTGCATCTGCCTTGCTAAACCCTACCCTGCCATTAGAGCTCAGCGTAGTACTAACTTTGTTTACCGTAATATTTAAATAATCAAGATTAACAGTAAGTGTATAAAATTCTGCATCGGCATAGTTCCCACCATTACCGCTATAGCTCAATTTTAAAACTACATCGTGGTTTTGAGGGGCATTAGCGAGCACTTTTATGCGCACAGGACCAATGTTCGATTTTGACTCAAGCGTTCCCATACTTCCTATTGAAAGCGTAGGGTCTAAAATTTGTACAAATTGACTTGCAGTCGAAATGCCCACAGTTAGCCCACTTATCGGAGCCAAAAAACTCTTAAGATCGAAATTTAAGGTAACGTCGGTGCCTGCAGTTCTACTTCCATTGCTTTGATCAGCTATATTAATTTGCTGGTAGCGTACGGATGAAGTTGTTAACGTTAAAGCGTTTAACACGTTCAATCTTCCTTTTCCCAATTTATTGGCATAAGCCGGATTAGAAGCGTCGATAGGATCGGCTGTAGTTCTTAACACCTCGCCTATTTGCAAACCATCGTAATTTGGATATTTTACTTTCACCAATGCTGCTGCACTTGCTACCATTGGCGTGGCCATGGAGGTTCCACTTAAGTAACCGTATTTATTACCATTTAGGGTGTTGTAAATGGATGAACCCGGGGCAGAAATATCGATAGTATAACCATAATTTGAAAAGCTAGATTTAACATCGCTATTCGTAACCGAAGCTACTGAAAGTACGCCTTTGTAGGCTGCTGGGTAACCTGGTTCCTCAGTCGATTCGTTTCCAGCCGCAGCAATTACCAAACTCCCTTTGGCTACTGCATAATCGATCATTTCTTGACCAAATTGCCCTCCTCCGGGGCCGCCCCACGAACAATTGATAATTTTTACACCATGGTCTGCCGCATATTTAATGCCTTCGTAGCCTTTATATATAGATGTAGCATTATTGTCGGCCCCAGTCTTAATAATCATCAGTTTTGCATTAAAGGCAATGCTTGCTACGCCTTTGGCATTATTACTAACAGCACTGGCAATACCACTTACATGTACACCATGATCGGTTGTGTCACTAGTAACATCGGGATTATTATCGGCAATCATGGTTGAGGCCGAATTACCTACAAAATCCCACCCAAAATAATTATCGATGTATCCATCATTATCGTCATCAATCCCGTTTACAGGATCAGCCGCATTTACATAAATATTGCCAGCTAAATCTTCGTGCTGCAAATCGGAGCCAGAATCTACAATGCCAATAATTACCGAACTTGCATCTTTTAAAAGGTCCCAAGCCTGGGTTACTTGTAATTTTGTAAAATAATTTTGTAATGAAAAGCTAGCATCATTGGGTACAAAAGAGGTGCTATAAATGTAGCTTGGTTCGGCATATAAAATTTGTTCGTCTTTTAAGAGTGCATTTATTACGGTTGCTATATTTTGATTGCCTTCATATTTTGCGACGTACAAGTCGCTCAAATCGGGCAAAGGGTTTTGGGCCACTGATTGTGTTCCTATTGTTCGCGTTTCGGTTGAAAATAATTTAGTAAGGCTTATAATTGACGCTCCCCCAGCCGTAAGTTCTGTTTTTGCGTTAGAGGAAATACTATTTACCTGTTTTGACGCCGATTTCTTAAATTTAACGATTAGTGTGTTCGGTAAATAGTCCTTAGCAGTTACACCCTTAGGCAATACAAACTTGCCAACCTTCGATGATGCTTTTGGATCATCTTGCTTAAAGGCGAATAAGATAAGTATGAATATAAAAAGGGGGTAGAGTTTTTTCATATAGATTGTATTTACGAATATATTGAGAATCAATGTTTAATACAACACCTAATACTTGTTTATTAAATTAAGATTTTGTAAGGATTTCGAGAAGACCATGTCGCATTTTACCCTTCTATTTGTCGCATCTTACCTGCTTCATTCTCGAAAATAACTCCCAACTTTAACTTAAATCTAATTTGAAAAAACTATAGCAATCAAATTTTGTTCAACTTAAATATAAACATTCATTAATATGGATTTTAAAATTGAAATCAATGCATCAAGAGAAAAAGTATGGGATGTACTTTTTGGTGAAAAAACGTATCCTTTATGGACAACTGTCTTTAGTGAAGGGTCTAAGGTAGAAACCGATTGGAAAAAAGGCAGCAAAGCACTATTTTTAGATGCGAGCAATAGAGGAATGGTTTCTCGAATTGCAGATAACGTACCTAATGAATTTATGTCTATCGAGCATTTAGGAATGGTTACCGCAGATGGAGTTGAAGATTATGATAGTGATGAAGTAAAAAGTTGGGCTGGTGCTAAAGAGAACTATACCCTAACTGATTTAGGTGGCAAAACAGCCCTTCACATTTTTATGGAAATGGACGAATCTGAAAAAAATAAAGAGATGATTGCTATGTTTGCCGATATGTGGCCAAAAGCACTAGCAAAGGTAAAAGAACTCGCTGAAACCGAAGGTGAAATAATACCACCAGTAGTTGTATAAATTTTAAACCTCGTAGGTTTGTAAAACCTACGAGGTTTCTATTAGCCTAATTTACTTCCAGTATTAATTACCTTAACTCCATTAAAACGTGTAGTTGCACTTCCGTGCGATACTGCACTTACTTGGCTTGGTTGTCCTTTTCCATCTGAAAATGTTCCGCCTAAACGATAATCATTTTTACCGCAGCGTTTAACACAAGCATTCCAAAATTCTTGCGTGTTTGATTGGTAAGCGGCATCCTTAAACATACCTACAATTTTGCCATCTTTAATTTCATATGCTAGTTGCGCACTAAACTGAAAATTATAACGCTGTTGGTCTATTGAATATGAATTTCGGCCGAACATATAAATACCTTTTTCTACATCTTTTACCATATCAGCAGCCGTTAATTCGGTATTATCAGGTGCTAATGACACATTTGGCATCCGTTGAAATTGGATACTATCCCAACTATCGGCATAGCAACAGCCTTGCGACTCTTTTAAACCCAAGATATGTGCTTGATCGCGAATGGTTTGGTAGTTCACCAAAATTCCTTTTTTAATGATGTCCCATTTCCCACACTTCACACCTTCATCATCATACCCAACCGCACCAAGAGAGCCTATCTCCGTTTTATCGGCAATTACATCAACCTGGTCACTACCGAAGTTGAATTTTTTACTCTCCCATTTATCTAAGGTTAAGAAACTTGTACCCGCATAATTTGCTTCATAACCTAAAACACGATCTAATTCTGTTGGGTGGCCAACCGATTCGTGGATGGTTAAAAACAGGTGTGATGGATCCAACACCAAATCGTATTTACCTGCAGGAACAGGTTTAGCCTTTAATTTTTCGCTTACATGTACGGTAGCTTCTTTCACATCTTCGAACATGTCGTACCGTTTTTTGTATAGTGTTACTGGCCCTCCTTTTATTTTTTCGTCGTCTTTTGGTGTTAAATATTCATAGCCCATTCCCATTGGTGCGCTTAATGCATTTCGAGTTTCAAACTTCCCACTTGCTGCATCAATTTTTGTAACCGTAAAATTAGGCCATATCCTATGAATATCTTGATCAACATACGAGCCATCAGTAGATGCAAAATATTTTTGCTCATTTACCATAAACAGGTTCGAGTTCACATATTTCGCACCACCTTTAATGGCCTCACTATTTACACTTAATAACAATTCTACTTTTTGAGGAATCGGTACTTCGAATGCATTCACCTCTACCGGTGTTTTCCAGCTTACATCACCAAAACCCTTCTGTGGTGCAAGTTGAACTGGTTCGCTCATTAACTTCGAATTCCCTTTGGCAATGGCAACTGCTAATTCTGCTGCTTTGGCAATGCTATCATTGTCCATATTATTTGTAGCTGCAAAACCCCAAGAGCCATTTGCTAAAACCCGCACTCCTAAGCCATACGATTCACTATTAGCCACGTTTTCTACACGTGTATCTCGTGTAGCTACCACTTGGTTTAAATACCTACCAATTCGTACATCAGCATACGTGGCGCCTTTAGATTTGGCAGCATTTAAAGCCACATCGGCCATTTGCTTTTTTAGTTTCACATCAACAGGGGTTAAAGCCTCTTCAACCGAAATTAATCGCCCAAATGTGTTTAAACTAGGTAGCATGGTTGCTCCTACGCCTAAACCTGTGGCGTATAAAAAATCTCTTCTTTTCATTTTTAGGATTTATTTGCTATCGTCATCGGATGAGAATAAGCATATTGCAAATACTCATCCGATGACGATAAACTTAAAATTTATATCGCGTCAGACAATGATGAAAATGTAAAATCTTTTATCTTCATTGGCGGAATCATTCCACTACCAGTCCTAACTGGCTTACCTAATGCTTCAACATTATTCAACATAATGATTGGGCTTTCGTTAAACCTAAAGTTCTTAATTGGGAATTTAATTTCACCATTTTCGATATAAAAAGTACCGTCGCGCGTAAGTCCGGTTAATAATAACGTTTGAGGATCTACCGAGCGGATATACCAAAAACGAGTAACTAAAATCCCTTTCTCCGTACTTTTAATCAAATCTTGCAACGATTGTGTTCCGCCTTCAATTACCATCCCTCTTCCAAATGGAAGCGGCTCTACTCCTTTTTTAGCTGCCCAAAATCTCGAATAAGCTAAGTTTTTAACGACTCCTTTTTCAACCCATTGTGTTCTTTTAAGTGCCAAACCATCGCCATTCCATGTAGATGAAGGCAGTTCAGGATTCATTGGATCAGAATAAATATTCACATTTTCAGAGAATAATTGTTCGCCTAAACGTGTTCCTCCACCTTTTTTGCTCATGAAACTTCGTCCTTCGTCAGCACTACGAGCATCGAAGCCTCTAAACATATTGCCCAAAATATCACTTGCCGCTAAAGGTTCTAATATAACGGTGTATTTTCCAGGTTCGATTGCTTTTGCACCTGCCGATCCGGTTGCCTTACTTGCCGCAATTTTACTTAAGGCAAGTACATCCATTTTCTTCAAGTCGTTAAAATCTTGTTCTGTATAACCAGAACCTGTTCCCTCTTTATTTCGAATGGTTACCGAAAAAGATACGTTTGTTGATTTATTATAGGCAAACAAACCTTTTGAATTCATTACCGAGTTAAAACGAGTCGAGTTTTCTAAGAACCCTGCCGCATCTAAACCAGCTGCTTTAGCAACACCTAAGCTTTTACCAACCATTTCTGCTCGCGTATCTGGTGTCATCGCTGCAGTAGTTGCATTGTAAGTTGCAGATTCTTGAAACGTTTGCGGGCCTAATAAAGGCATAAACTCTGGGTTTTCTGGAGCAAGCATTGCTAATTCTTCAGCTCTGCTTACCACTTTCTTAAGCGAGGCATCATCAAATTCATTAATCGATGCAGACCCTGTTTTTTTTCCAAAAGTAGAGTTCACCGATAAACTCATTACATTAATTTGTCCGGCTGTAGAAACGGCATTACGCGCATAGCGAATGTTACCTCCATTAGACCCATTTAAACTTACTTCGCACGATTCGGCTTTCGAATAGCTAAGTACTTTTTTTAATATTGCTTGGGCTTCTTCTTTACTTAATATGGCCATAATTATATTTTTCTAGCTGTATTTATTACATTAACTCCATTAAACCTTGTTGTAGAACTGCCATGAGAAACGGCACTACTTTGTCCGGGTTGACCTTTACCATCATTAAATGAGCCACCTAGGCGATAATCACTTTCATCGCAAATGGCTGCGCACGAATTCCAAAACTCTTGTGTATTCGATTGGTAGGCCACGTCGTTAAGCATACCTACAATTTTGCCATCTTTAATCTCATAATATAGTTGACCACCAAATTGGAAATTATACCGCTGTTGGTCGATCGAGTAACTTCCATCGCCAATGATGTAAATCCCTTTTTCTACATTTTTAATCATATCGTCGACACTCAATTTTGCTTTACCCGATTCTAATGAAACGTTTGGCATCCGTTGAAACTGAACATCGTTCCAACCTTGTGCATAACAACAGCCTTGTGATTCTTTTAATCCGATAATGTGTGCCTGATCTCTGATGGTTTGATAATTCACCAAAATACCATCTTTAATTAAGTTCCACTTTCCACATTTCACCCCCTCGTCGTCGTATCCTACAGCCCCTAATGAACCTACCTGAGTTTTATCAGCGATGATATTTACCTTCTCATTACCAAATTTAAAGTTCTTAGACTGCCATTTATCCAAGGTTAAGAAGCTTGTACCTGCATAATTTGCTTCATAGCCCAAAACACGATCCAATTCTGTTGGATGCCCAACCGATTCGTGAATAGTTAACCACAAGTGTGATGGATCTAATACCAAATCGTATTTACCCGCTTCAACACCTTTAGCCGTAATCTTCTCTTTAGCAACACGAGTGGCTTCTTTTACATCGCCCAAAATATCATATCGGCCTTTATAACGCGTAATTACGCCACTTACTTTATCTTCTGGTCTTGCATTCATATACTCGTATCCCATTCCCATTGGCGAACTTAACGAAGATTGCGTTTTGAACTTCCCAGATGCTCTATCAATAACCGTTACTCCAAACGAAGGGTAGATACGGTGTACGTCTTGATCGATGTAAGAACCATCGCTTGATGCAAAATATTTTTGCTCATTTACTGCAAACAAAGCGGCATTTACGTAGCTGGCTCCATTTTGCATGGCAATATCATTTACGTTCAGTAAAAGGTCTACCTTTTCTTTAATTGGCACTTCAAACGCATTAATCTCTAAAGGAGTTTTCCAACTTACTTCACCAAAGCCTTTTTGAGGGGCTAATTGTACAGGTTCGCCCTGTATTTTTGCGTTTGCTTTTGCAACAGCAACCGCTTCTTCGGCAGTTTTAGCAATCGATTCTTTGGTTACTGTATTTGTAGCTGCAAAGCCCCAACAACCATTCGCAATTACACGAATACCCACGCCAAAAGACTCGGTATTTGCAACCCCTTGAACTCTTTTATCGCGGGTAGCAACAAACTGGTTTAAATAACGGCCAATGCGAACATCCGTATACGAAGCTCCCTTAGCTTTTGCGGCATTTAGGGCAACATCTGCCAATTCTTTTTTAATTTTAACATCTATGGTTTCAAGAGCTTGTAAGGGGTCTATCGGATTTGCATATGCGCCGAAATCTGGCAACACCAATGCCCCCATGCCTATTCCTGATAAATAGAGAAAGTCTTTTCTTTTCATCTATATAAGTTTGTTTTTAAAACGGTTCTGTTTAGTGGTTCAATAGGTCAAGGTAATAATTTAAAATATTAAAAATTATAACATTTTCATTAGAATATATTTTTTATCGGTTATGAAGCTATCAAGAGCATATTTTTTTGGTTTATTTCGGTATGCTCATGATGGTTTCGTTATTTAAAAGCTAAAAACCTCTGCTCGTACCATAGAAATGAAATCGCAATTAAAAAAATTAAGAAAAACCATACTTTATTTACTTGCTCGGTAGACTGATATTCAACTTTTTCGATTTTTAATCCCTTATTCAACCCTTTCACTACAAAATTTGCAGTAGCCCTTAGCTTATCAAAATTTTTAACCGACTTCCAGTCTTTCGTTTCGTAGGTGTATACATTTTCAATTCTTTGGTTAATAGAAAGAGTAATCCAACCCGATGTTTTTGGCCAAAAAAACCCATCCCATATAAAAGGTAGTTCCATATTTTGCCTCGGGGCGATGGTAGCGCTGTCTACCCAAATTACAGGGACCTTAGTGTCGACTCCACTAATTGTTAATCTTGTTTTTTCGCCAACTGTTGGCCATTTAGATTCAATGCTATAGGTATTTGTGTCTGTTTTTTTTCGTAATGCTTTTGTGAACAACAATGACCAAAACCGTCCATAATCGCCTTGCTTGCCAGCTAATTGCCATTCATACGTTGATGAAACCGTAGTGGTTACTATTTTTCCCATCCCATTTAATCGCCTATCTACACTAACTTTTCCAGTTTTATCGGTAAGCAACGGCTGATGATCTGTATTCTTTTTTATCGCTTTAGCTCGCACAATTAAACCCATACCAGCAGTTACCGCACGAACTATTTCGGGTGTAAGCTCTTCCTCATCTACAATCGCCAAATCTATCTCTTTAAGCAGCGTTTGATTAAGCTGATTAAGGTTTATGGGCTTTCTATTTAAAAATTCGGTGCTGTATTTATCTTTGCTAATCCGGCTTCTAAACGCAACGGTATACTGATTTTCAAAGAGCCAGTTCTTTAAAAATTTATATTCAAAGTCTGGAGAAGTGGCTAAGATTAACAGGCGAATAGGCAATTTCGGCAGCACTTCGAAAGGAACGGGTTCTGCAGATAACGTGTCTTTATTCTGCAATGCGATTAAATTAAACACTGCTTTTCCAATTTGCTTTGGTTGGGTAGAAAAAGAAAAATTAACTTTCGTATTTGCTTTAATCGCTATTGAATCTAATGGCGTACCAAATCCAAAAAGCTTTAATTTAATTGCTTTATTTAATGAATTGTGATAAACTCCCTGAACTATTAATTGTTCTGAGACGTTTAGTTTCTTTGGCCAACCGATCGATATAGTTCCCGAAGGACTAGCTGAGGGATGAAAAGAAAGTTCGTACCCTTTAAGCATCTTTAATTCAGTATCAGACAAGCCATACCCATAAACATTTATCTTTTTAATTTCTGGATGTGCTTTTAAGTGATATGTTAAATTCGCCAAGTGGCTGGTTTTTGCAGATTTTAGCGCTAGAATAGTATCTACCGATGTGCCTTCAGTTAAAAGAGTTAACTCGTTGGCAGGTTCAACCTTTTTTGTCGAATACGTAATTGGGATAATGAACAATGCAAAACTCGTAACCATTAGCACGCATGCCAATATGCGCCCAAACAACCTAGCTTTATCTGAACGCTTTACTTCCTTAAACAGCAGAAATGCAAGAAATCCTAAGCAAAGAAGTGCTATACTATAGTTAATTTCCATTTTTAAGATGATTAAAATAACTACGGTATAAATTTATTTCAGGGCCAACAGCTGGGGCTTGTGGTTTTAGAATTTCTATTCCCAACAATTGTTGGATGGCCTTTTGTACAATGGCAATATCATTCTTTGTGCTATACGTTGATGAACTCAATTTCCGAAGACTCTTTAGTGCTTTTAAGTAAGAAGAAGGTTGATTAGCAGCTGCGATGATGAGTTGTTTTTCTCCTGTTCGTAATAGTTCACGATCGCCATAGTTAAAAAAACCGTGATCTAAAATCGATAAAAGCAATTTTAATTCCTCAGTCGATTTATCAATGGGTTCAAATGTACTTTCTTGTTTAGGTTGCGTTATTTTATCCAATTCTCCGGTTAAACGCTTCTCTAATTTTAGTTTAGTAGTTTTAATTGTTGTTTTTGCAACGTAGGCCCTCGATTTTTGCTGTAAATCTTTTAATAAACGTAAAGCCTTATATTCGAAAGGCAGTGCTTGTTGCGGTTTATTGGTTCTTAACTGCAATTCTGAACTCCACATCTCGTTCAAAACAGCTTTTAATTGCGCTTTTAATTCGGGTTCAAAAAATGTAGCATCCTCAGCAATATCGTGTTTGTGCGCATACTCGTCCATTATTGCTTTCACATCGCCAAAAGCTGCTTCAGTATGATTATCGCCCTCCTCGTGATCGTGTTCACCTCCTGCACCTGTTTCCGATTCTTCGCCTAAAAACTTCCCATATCGCAAGCGCAATAATTTTTGATCCATGCCAAGGGCATTGCTCCTGTTTTTGAATTCATCAACCGTTATGGCCCCCTGCTCTTTTAATAATTTTTCGGTATCGATAATAATTTGCCGTTGACTCCTAAAGTATTCTGGAACTAAATCAACTCCATTCGTCATTCCAGCCATGCTCATTAGCTCGGCAGGATCTACAATAGAAATTAGATATACATCAGACCGGCTAAATTGGCCCTTATTATCGGATGCGTTAATAAAAAAATAAAGCTCATCACCAGGCTTCATTCCTAAGGCAGTTAAATCAAGTAATTTATTCAGTTTTACCGATTTTTCACCTCCGAAATCGGTATTAAAAGTTAATTTTTTCTCCGTAAAGCTCACCCCTTCTCCTTTCCCACTCGATAGTGTAGCTGAAATATAGCCATCTCTAATCCCGTAATCATCCGTTAAAGAAACTGTTAAATTCACTTTTGGCAATGCCCCAATATCGATGGTGGTATGCGGTTTGGGTTGATTAATTTTAATGCTAACTGGCAAATCAGGTATCACTTCAATTGGATAAAGGTCTGATTTTTTTCCATCCAGCTCGAGCTGATAAAAGCCAGGTTCACTAACAACTTTGCTAAACTTGCCAGATGCATCGAGTTCAACAATTTCTTTATCGTTAAAAATAAGGCGCAGTTTTTTAACTGAACTAGTTTTGATGCTCCAACTTACATGAGCCCCTGTTTCTGTTTTTATGGCAAACTGCCGCTGTAACCGTGCTGTTCTTCTGGTATATGCAGGTGGCGAGATTTTTAAGGTAAAATCTGTAATCTCTGGTAGTATATTTTCTTTACTTATTTTAAGATTGTTAATGCCCTTTAACGATTCGATTTTCTGCATATTTACTGGAAGAAGGGCGACTATTACTGCACAAGTGATTAAAAAAACTAGGCTAAACCAAAATCTTTTTAATGGTTTTGACAGGCTATTTGGAATAGGGAAAAAGGCGCTTATTTTTTCGATTTGCAATTTTTCTAGAGACGATAGCTCATTTTCTGGCTTTAAAAATAAAGTAGCACTTTCTTCGAGCCGTGGGAATTTTGCATTTAAATAACTAGCCACCTCAAGCAGTGTAATTTTCCAAGTGCGTTTAAAAACCAGTATTCCGGCAAAAAATAAAAAAACAACTAGTAACACTAAAAAAGAACTAAGTCCAAAGTAGGTTACAGCAGGCATGAGTATTAAACCAATAGCAAGGCTTAAAAAAATTACCTGTAAAAAATAAAGCGTAATCAGCTTTATCCTAAAACTAGCCATCCAATTTTCTCCTTCAGTTTTTTGCATTTTCTAGTTTTGTTTTGTTTCTGAAAGATAGTATACGTTCAATTATCAACAGTATAAAAGCCACACCCCAAATTAAATTATCTAAAGGCTGGTTGGTTGTACTAGTTAAAACACCTGAAGTTTTGATTTTTGAATCTTGGAAAAATGCTTGACCTAAAACACGTTGGTCGGCATCATGATCTTCAAAACCAAAATCTGATGCCGTTTGATTACCAAGTACAATAGGAATTAATGCTTTCACAAATTGTTCGTTCCACACCAAATCATTCCACTGTGGATTAAAACGACTATAAAAATAGAAGTGATTCGTTTTGTTTTCTTTAATCAACATGGGTTGCCCCCAACCGTCCACCCAAATTACATCTCCTTTTAAACTATCTAGAGCTATTCTTTTTTTAAGATCAATATTTTGATTGGACTCTGCAGACAGCAGAAGAGTTGAATTAACATTTTCTATTTTTCCTATTTTATAGATAAATGCTTTATTTACCGATGAAGGTATCAGTTCGTCTGAAAGCCAAAATACAACATCAGCCTCATTAACCCGAGTTACAGTTTCGAATTTCCTAGTGGTGAAGTCGGTAATAGCATTTAAAGCAGCTTTGATGTATTTAGCGTCATCACCTTTTGGGTTGTAAATGGCAACTGTAACCACCGGAAGGTTTTGGGATTTATTTACTGCATAACGTGTTAAGCTAGGTGTAGATTCGCCCTTGTAAACCTTATCTAAAAAAGTAGTGGACCACGTTTTTATAGTATCGGGGTAATTAACATCTTCCCAAATTAAGTTAAAATTTGGCTTGGGCAGATTGCCATCAAACTTAACTAGCCTCCGATCGGCAAAAATATAGGCCGAATAACCTTTGGGCATTTGAGTGTTTAGCTGTTGAATTAAAGCCAAATAACTTAATGCAGTACTCGTTTCAATTTTAGCAGTACTATCTTTCACCGAAAAGCTATTAAAACCTACATTAAAATCGTGCAGTTCGAAACCTTTAGTTAAAAGTGAATCGATTGTACTTCGATGGGTTTTATAAATTGAACTAAACTGGGCTTTTTCAACCAAAATCCAGCCCTTGTATGCCGTACTTCGATTTGTTTTTTTTAAGTAGGGCTGGGCTAATAAACCTGCAATTAATATCAAAATTAGGCAGCGCAATGCAAACAAAAGGAAATCAGTTAACTTTAAACTCCTTGTGCTTGAGGTTGCATTTTCGCCTAAAAAGGTAATACTTCCAATTTTTAGGGTTTTACCTTTTTTTACATTCCATAAGTGTATCAGAACAGGAATTAATAGTCCTGCCAGTGCCAATAAACCTATGGGATATACCAATGTCATTTAAATTCTCAATTTACTTCGTTGTTTTAAAAAACTTCTGAGTGCCTCATCTAAAGGTTCATTTGTGGTTAATGTTCGATAATAGATTTTTCTGTCTAGCATCTTCATTCTTGTTTCTTCGAGATAATGTGCGAATTTATCTTTGTAAGCTGTTCTTGTTTTAACTTGATCTATTTGAATGGTTTGTCCAGATTCTAAATCTTCGAATGTAGAATATCCCTTAAAATCTAGTTCTAATTCGTTTTTCGACAAAATGTGGAACACCACAATCTCATGTCGGAGCGTATTTAATGTATCTAATAACGTAAAAATTTCATCATTCGTTTGATAAAGATCAGTAACGAAAACCAATAATTCGCGCTTCTGTGTACCTGAAAAGATGGCTTTATAGTGAATGGGCTGCGTAAACGTTCCCAGTGGTTTTATTTGCTCGAGTTGAAAAAATAGCCTTGCAAGGTGCTGATAATCTTGCTTTGCTGCCATTGTAAATAGTTCGGCATTTTTAAAAATATACAAGCCAATGGCATCACCTTGGAGGTTGGCCAGATAAGCCAAAGAGGCGGTTAGATATCTGGCATAATCTATTTTGGTAAAATCGCCATCACTGTGATTCATTGAAGCGCTCGCATCTACTAAAAACCTGACAGAGATATTGGTTTCTACTTCCGATTCGCGAATGTAATACCGATCGGATCGTGCAAACATTTTCCAATCAAGTGAGCGAAGATCGTCGCCAGGTTGGTAACTTCGGTATTGACTAAATTCTAATCCAGGCCCTTTTATTGTGCTTTTATTGGCACCATTCATAAAACCATCGATCGTTGTTTTTGCCGATAGATTAAGGTCTTTAATGGCCATCAGTGTTTTCGGGTCGAGTAATTTACTCATCAAATATCGGTTTTTGGTCGAGTAACAGCCTTTACGAGTTCGGCGGTAACTTGATCTGATGATACATTTTCGGCCTCTGCTTTAAAGTTCATTAGCACACGGTGACGAAGAACTGGAAAGGCCATGGTATGTAAGTCTTCCATTGTTACTGCATACCTGCCGTGGAAAAGTGCTCTTGCTTTAGCTGTTAAAATCAAAGCCTGCCCAGCTCGCGGCCCAGCACCCCAGCGTACCCATTCTTTTACAAAATTAACGGACGACGTATCAGGTCGGGTAGCGCGAATAAATTCACTTACGTATGTTATTAAATCATCATTAATGCTTACTTCTCGAGTAAGCGATTGTAATTGTTTAATTTCCTCGGCTCCAATAATAGGATTAATTATTGCCTTTTTAGTGCCCGTTGTACTGCTTAAAATCTGTGATTCTTCAACTGCCGTTGGATAACCAATTTTGATGTATAAAAGAAACCTGTCTAATTGTGCTTCGGGGAGTGGGTACGTACCTGCTTGCTCAATTGGATTTTGCGTTGCCAATATAAAAAACGGACGATCTAATGGATAGGTTTGACCTCCATATGTAACTTCAAACTCTTGCATAGCTTCTAGCAGAGCCGATTGCGTTTTTGGAGGGGTACGATTTACTTCATCGGCCAGCACAATGTTAGCGAAAAGCGGTCCTTTATTAAATTTGAAAAAGCGTTTACCAGTGGCATGATCTTCTTCTAAAATTTCTGTGCCAACAATATCAGTAGGCATTAAATCGGGCGTAAACTGAATACGTCTAAACGAAAGGTTTAAGGCTTGCGAAAGCGTACGAACCATTAGTGTTTTTGCCAAACCAGGCACTCCTTCCAATAAACAATGTCCGCCAGCCATTAAGGCGATTAACATTTCTTCAATAATGAGGTCTTGACCTACAATTACTTTCTGAATTTCGCTTTTTAGGAGTGAAATTTTACCGATTAACGATTTTACGTTGCTTTCTGAAGTATCCAAAACAATTATTTTTTTGCCTCAATATAGGTCATATTGCCATTATTTTTTATGTAGAACTAAAACAATATCAAAAAATTTACAAGATATACACGTTAAAAATCTGATTCTAGAAAAATTGACACTAATTTAGGACGATGCAAGGAGGTAAATTTACATTTGCTAGGATAAAATATAGCTCAGGAGATTGGGATACAGATCAGCGCATGCCTGCAAATTTGTTAAATTCACTTTTAGAATATACTACAATTCCTTTAAACGAAGAAGAGAAAATTGTAGAGTTAAGCAGCAACGATTTGTTTAAATATCCGTTTTGTTATTTAAGCGGACATAAGTTGGTGCAATTTAACCAACAAGAGGCTTCTAATTTTAAAATGTATGTGCAAAATGGGGGCTTCGTTTTTGTAGACGATTGTAATCACGATATTGATGGGTTGTTTGCCAAATCTTTTGAGGCGCAAATGAGCTCGCTGTTCGGTGCTCAGGCGTTGAAAAAAATTCCGAATAACCATCCAATATATAGTTCATTCTTTAAGTTTGAAAAGGGGCCACCCCCAACTTCTTTCGAATTAAACGGCTGGGGCGATGATTTAATTCACGATTATTTAAAGGCCGTGAGTTTTAACAATCGAATTGGTGTATTGTACAGCAATAAAGATTACGGTTGTGAATGGGATTACGATTATAAGAATAAGCGGTTTTTAGCAGAGGATAATACTAAGTTTGGGGTTAATATTATTTTGTATGCGATGGGAGTTAATGGGGTTTAACTACTTTAAAAACTTTATTGAAGGTTTATAAAGTGCATTTTTTCCTCGATAACTCCGAAAAGTATTAAATAAGATTATAAAAAAGTTGTAGCAATATAGGAAAATTGGGAACCCGATAATAAATATTTCTATACCACTCATATTATAATCATATGACCGAAGATTAAAGCTAGGAAATCTTATGTCGGACTGAAAAAGCATAAGACCGATTATTGAAGCATACCAAAGACCTAGAAGAATACACCATGTAATTTGGAAATTAATAATGGCCTTTCCAGTTTCTTCCACATTTCTCACTTTATGCCTTTTTAATACCCATATTGATAATGGAATAATTAATCCCAATATCGGAAATGCAATAAAGCTAAGTGCAGATAAATTTAAGAAGACCAAAAGTGCCCTATCCTCCTGCTCTACCCATTCGATTAAATCGTTTGGTGTAACTTCAAATACATTTGCAAGTCGTTTTAACGTATCGCCTCTCGGCTCTGTTTCTCCCGATTCGATGCGTTGAATAGTACGTAAGCTTAAATTAGTTTGATTTGCTAATTCTTCTTGGGTAAGCATATTCTTTAATCTGAGTTCTTTAATTTTTTTAGCAAGCTCTAAATTGATCATGATCTGTTTATTTATGCAAATGTATTTTAAACAATTAAATCTACTTGCGTCTTGTTTACGACATTAATGTCATATGCATTTTATCGATTATATGGATGCTCATTAATCCAATTCAACTTTCTCTCTATTAATTCAAAATTCATTTTAGTAAGGCTGATCTTTAAGGTGTAATCATATAGCTTTCCAGTTAACAGCAGTTGATTTCCCTTTTTTTGATAATGAAGTTGGTGCTTTTGATTTGGATCGTTTGAAAACACAAACTGAATTATTTTCTTCTGGGTATCGGTGCTAATTTTTGCATATTCCAAGCCATTTCCATCTTTAATGGCACCATGTGTTATCCCCTCTAATAACAATACCGTCCACCTAGTTTTATCTGGGTCTCCTTCGTTTATTATTATATTGTTTTTTATAAAAGTATCTACTTTATAAGCTCCATATAGGGGGGATTTAGGCACATCTGGCCCATACTCCTTTTTATAAGCATTTACTTGAATAATGTTTCCGACTAATGTGTATCCGATTAAAAGGTACTTAATACTGTATTTTGTAATCCGAAGCCAGCGTTTATTGATTTCTTGTGGCAGTATTGTTCTCAATATGGTGGGTTCGCCTTTAAAAAACAACTTAAAAAGGTTTTTAAAATTAGGCGCTAACAAATACAAACACATCACTACTAATGCAGTAGAAACAATTTTAACTGGTACATCGTAAAAATAGTTTACTGCCATTACATTTGCAGTGGTCATTAAAGTAATAATTGCCCCTATAGTAACTGTTCTTCTAAAAAGCAGAAATCCCGCAGCCAGTTCTGCAATGCCCATAAAAAGGTTATATCCTTTAGAAAAGCCCAAAAACGTCCAAGCCAAACCCATTGGTGACGATTCTCCATAGGTACTCATTAAACGGCTAAAATTAGGTGCTGGAAACTGGAGTTGAATTACTTTAACGGCCCCATAATTAATTAACATAAAGCCTACATAAAAACGAACTCCCACGGTTAACCAATAGTATAAACGATGGTAATTTATACTTTTCCGATCAATAGCCGTCCATACTATTGTACCTATTATTGAAATAAAAAAACAGCAAAATAAAACTAAGTAATCGTAAGTAGTATCTCCACTTCCATTGGTAAAAACAGTAATGTTGTAAGGTAGATGAAAAACGTTTTTCCCAAGCCATGGAATAAACTGTTGCAATAAGTTATTCTGGAGTTTAAAGTAAAAAAATAGCGGAGGCAAAGTCCCATTATTAAAAAAGAGCATAAAAAGCCCTAGTACAATAAATGCAAATCTAAAGATCAGCTTTTCTAAGAATGTCCAGTGGTTGCTTATATTAAGCATGGTTTGATTTTGTTTAGCTAAAGAAACAAATTTTACATTATAGTTCACATACTTTATAAAAATGAATATCAATTGCTGGATGTTTTTCTTTTTATTTGTAATTAGTCTAAATAGTTTGCATCTTTGCTGTTGATAACAAAATTGCAACGATGCAGCAAACTCTTTCTTTACCGTCAATTCATTTTACTGAAGTATTTAGCACTAAAAATGGCGCTATTTATCAATCAGATAGCGAAAGCTGTTGGTATATTGATTTTGCTGGCAAGCTAGCACGTTTCGATTATCGCAATCTATTTAAACTAAGAAAAGCAGTTTATCAAATTGATATCGAAGACTTGCTTTTAAATAGCACTAAATCTGCCGACTTAGAAATTATCTTCATCTGTGCCTGCGACCATTGCTATGTGTTATCACTTATTCAAATTATAAAGCTAAAAGAGTTGTTGCAGGGTACTTTTACTATGCTCGAGCTTAATCACATTATTTACGATCGCTTGCATCGCCTAGTTAGCTAGAATTAGAATCGTTCCATATTGACTTTAAATTCGTTACCTTGTTTTTATAGCACTATTTTTGATGTATCAAAGGCATTAAATAAATAGGATTATGAAGGACATTATTAGAACGAAGTGCTTAATCTCATCAGATGTAGAAGCACTTATTAACCAGCAGATAAAAAAAGAAGCGCACTCTTCAGCTATTTACCTTTCAATGGCATCATGGTGCAATCGTAATGGCTATGATTTTTCTTCAGATTACTTTTTTGCACAAGCGGAAGAAGAAAGACAGCATCAATTAAAATTCTACAAATACGTATTGGATATGGGTGGTACTGCAATTTCACCAGAAATAAGTAACATTAAAATTGAATACAATTCATTTCGTGAGGTTTTTGAAGAAGCACTAGATCAAGAGATTAGTGTTACTCAATCTATAAAAAATATTGCGGCACGTTGCCATAAAGAACAAGATTTTGTAACCTTAGAATTTTTAAACTGGTTCTTTAGAGAGCAAAGAGAAGAGGAATATAAGGCCCGTAGAGCACTCGAATTATTCGATGTAATTGGTGAAGATGGAACTGGCAGATGGCAAATTGACAAAAGCGTTGGGCAGATTACCTATTCAAGCGAAGCTTAAATCAATTTATTGAATAATAGGTTATCTAGCTTATTTGCCGCAAATTCACGAACAATTCATATATGATGTTCGTGAATTTGTGGCATTTTTTTTATATATCATTCAAATATTAATATAGTAAACAATATTTACCTTTATTCGTTATACAAGAACGATGTCGAAAAAAGACAAAAAGAAAAAGGACAAGGAAAAAAAGAAGAAAAAGAAAAAAGAATGCTGTGAAAAGTATTTGAAAGGGAAAAGGTGTGATAATTGTCCGAATGGATAATACACATTAACTATGAATTTCCAATTAACCACTGCTTGCAAACTACCATCTTACGTTTACTAACAATTAGTTCAACACTTTGAGGGATATTAAGTCCTATACTTAGCTCTATTTTTAATTGCCTTAAGCCAAATGGCTTAACCGACAAGATGGCTGCACGATGAACAATTACCCTCCTGTTAATCTGGAAATAATTTTCTGGGTCTACCAATCGCATCGATTCTTCAATAGAATGGCTTAAATATGATTTAATGCCTCTAAAATCTATCGCAATACAAAGCCTATTTTCGAGATAAATTACTGCCGGCAGATTACTTGTCTCATTGCTTAACGTATATTGATCTAGTCTTAACACTTGATAACGTGTTTTTGGTATAAAAACATAATAATAGTAGAGCATATAAATTACGTTAACTGTAAAAATGAACAGCAATATTGAAGCATATAGTTTTTTGAAGTAATTTGATTCAAGAATATTTTGTCCATTTGCCCAAAACAATATCGTAGCCAATACAAACGCTAGTATACCCGTAAATACAAAACCTTTATAAAATTGTGCTTTGAAGCGTTCTCTACTTAAGCTAAAACCTAAAAAAACAGCATTCAAATAATTTGTAACACGGTATACACTTTCTATTAATAAAAAGGCGATTGCCATACTATAGAGTAGCGACCAATAATAATAATTCTTTGTGAATAATTCCATCCATGTTTCTTCTGCATCATGCACAACAATGAAGTGCGACACAAGGAGTGCCGCTAGCAGTCTTACCAGCAAATGAAAAAAGTTTTGTAGAGTAAACATGTGAAGAGCAATTACGTCATTTGATATAAACTTAAACTAAAATGCGAACGATTCAAACAAATGAAACGGAGAATGTCCCGTTCGGACAGAAAGTATGTCCCGCTCAGACAAAATTAAGGTAGATTATACGATTTAAGGAAAACAAAGCCACTAATTTAAGCGAAGCTAAAGGGCCCTTAGCGCTTATCAATTCACCTTTAAATACTTAAATAATGGAAAAACAACCCTTTACCCCCAGTGGCGTTTTAGCGCTAAAAGAATGGCTTTATCAATTACCTACTGCTTTATTTGATGCAGAATTATTAGCCATGAACAATAATTTCGAAGCTTGGTCTTTAGCACATCTCGAACTTACTACAAAGCAGCTCGAATTTTACAATCAATTAAGTGGAATAGCAAAAAACAATCTTGCTTATAATGTTACTCTTGCTGCTACTTTTAAAAAACCGATAAGTTTAGAGCAATTACTTCTTAAAGATAGTAATGACGATCCTGTCGACAAATTATTTAAACCAGGCAGCACCATAACCATAACTAGTCATAATGATGGCACCCAAAATGTTGATGGCGAAGTGGTGATTGAAGTAACTTACATCACCTAATGTAAAATTTACAAAATTACCCTGCCTTCGGTACTGTGTAGGCAGGGTAATCGATTAGATGGATAGTACTATATATTTTCACGATTTAAAATTAAAGTTAGCTAGTTATGGCGCGATAAGGCCACAGGTATGGGCGAAAATTTTAGCTGGGTTAAGCGAAACTGATCTTAAAATAAATGAAAGTTTTATTAGGGAAATTGGCTCAGTGGTTTATGTTGCAGACGGGTTACTTAAAGAATATGATACTTATCATCGTAAAAAACCTTCGGTTGTAAATTTTATTCACACGGGAAACTTCTTGGTTACCTCTAAACACAATCAGTTTAAATATATAAAAGCAATTCGTCCAACCAAACTAGTATATCTTGATTTTGACACACTGATATCTGTATTTTTAAAACACAAGGAGCTTTATTCAATTTATAATGGCGTTATTGCTAACTATGATAATGGAATTGCATTTAGGCAACTGATTCTTGAAGAAAATTCAACTACGGCAAAAATCCAGCTATTTATAAAAAGATATCGGCCCATACTTTCTTCTTTAAAAAAGAAAGACATCGCCAATTACATTCATTCAGAATACGAATATTTTATACGGATATATGGGAAGCTACTATAAAATTAACCCTCTAGAAACACCGTAAAACTTACAGTTAAAATTCTGTCGTATTACGGTGTTTTATCTGTAGTATACGCAGCTCACTTCTTAGTTCTTCGCTTCTACATTTGACTAATCAACCTATGCCAATCAAATGAGAACTGAACTTCTTAAATTTAAAGCACCCCTGCTTAATTTTATTTGCACTTTATTAATCTTCTTGTGGGTATATACAGCTGCGAGCAAATTAATCGATATAGCCGAATTTAAACGTCAATTGGCGAATCAAGCCTTTGGCAAAAGCACTGCTGCGTTAGTATTGTGGCTTATCCCTTTAAGCGAAATACTCGCAGCATTTCTGTTACTTTTTCGTAAAACACGCTTTGCGGGTTTAACGCTATCTGCTGTTTTGATGCTTTTGTTTACAGGCTATATCGGTTTAGTATTATTGGGCTATTATGAGAGAGTGCCTTGTAGTTGTGGTGGAGTATTAAAAGAGATGGGCTGGGATCTGCATTTTTGGTTTAACCTCTATTTTTTAGTGATAAGTTGTTTTGGGATGTGGTTAAGTATGAACCATGGGAAGCTGAGTAATGAACAAACAAAGTCTTTTTAAGTTCTGGGAACCTAGAAAGACAGGTAATAAGCCTACCAGAGTGGCTACATAAATATAAACTTAAAATTTAAACCAACTTTTTCGTCTGCTTTTTCAAATGCAAAATAGCAGTCATGTATTATGAAAAATTTAATTAAATTATTACCTATCGTAGCATTATTTATTGGTACAAGCGTTGCATTTGCAACAACCTCAGTAACAAAACTTGACCCACCTACACATTACAATACTGCAGGTATTGGGCAACCACCTGTTTGGCAACCTATTACTGGGGAATTACTTTATTGTGATGAAACAAACAAACCTTGTACAGCAATAGAAACTGAGCCAAATGTTTTTATGCCTACTTTAGACAGAGGAGTGGCTGTTTTCGCTCAATAATTAATAGGGGCAATTTTTCAATTGATGATTGCCCCTATTTTAATTATTTTTCACTTAAAGCTTGTTTTATCAATGCAATAAGCTTCTGCATCTCCTTCTCATCATCTGGTCTGGGAACGCTTTCAGAATAAATTCTTCCATCTTTCCCAATCAGCATTAAGAAAGGGTAGCGATTAAATGCGTTATACCTTTTAATGGTCGAATGCTTGCTTCCAACACCACCCGTATTCAAGTATAGTGCATGAGGAGTGGTATAATGACTATACCCTCCACTTTTTATTGGATTAATGCTATTTTTCCACTTCTTAAGATCTTGATCAATAGAAATGCTAATGAATTTTACATTTTCGTCGCCTTTAAATTCAGCTTCTAGCTTAGGCATCGCCTCTGCTACCTTTATACAACCATAACATCCTGTAAACCAAAAATCCAAAAACAGTACCTTGCCCTTAAAATCACTAAGCCAAATATTTTTATTATTGACATCTTTAAATGGCATATCCGAAATAACTTGCGAGCCTTTGCCACTAATATTCTTAACTTTGGCAATTATGTTTCTGTACCGAATGTCTTTAACATCTGCTTCAAGTTCATCAAAAAGTGTTGGTGAAATACTACTTGACGATAATTGATCATACATATACCAAATCGCAAACCGCTCCCTTACTAAATCATTGGTCAGCATTCTTTTACTGTATTGGTAAAAACTCTCATCTGTTTTCCCATTTAGAAACGCTTCATATTTCATTGATGTATTTAGCCAGAAATAGATATAGTTCATAAAATAAGGCGAGCTAATCATCGCTTCCATTTTTAGCTCGGGGAAGGGCTGTAGATGCATAAATTTAGCATAAAGTGCTTTTGCTTTCTCCGAATTTTCGATTGAAATCTTTGGAATGCCAAAATTTGATAAAGACATTTGCATATAACGATTCGACACATAGCCAATGATAAAATCGGCTTCCAATCGCCGCATAGAAATGGAATCTAATTTTTCTTTTTCACTATCAAGCTGAATATTTAATAGCCGCATTTTTTCTAATTGATTGGGATACCATTTTTCGACATCTTGGTGTATTTGCGGTTTATTAAGTTTTCCATGGTAAAGGTTCATGTTGGTTCTTGTTTGATAGAGGGATGTCATCTTTGCAGAACCATTTCCAGAAAAACTAATCTGCTGCTTAACCTCATCATAATCTACAACCACACTATCGCCTGGATAAATAAAATATTCTGGTAAAGAATGATTCACCCAATCTATATAAATTGTATTTGGAACGAACTGTGTATTCAAGGTAAAATATTTCACATTTTCAAAAGGGGGAATATCAAATTTAAAATAACCATTCGTAGTGATTAATGTTAATGTAGTATCATTGCTTAAGCTTCCGCTTCGTGAAGAGAATTCTTTATGCAATGTTAGTTCTAATGTATCGGTTTTGCCAGTATGCAACCAACCAGAGATTTTTGCGCCCTGTACTATTGATGATTTAACTTGGGCACTTACCACCAACGGAAGCAAAAATGTTCCAAGCATTAAAAAAAAGTTGCAATAGCTTATTATATTATTTCTTTTCATATTAAATTTTTATTATTTACGTTCATTTTGAATAATTCCAGAGGTATTTACAACAATATCTGGGATGGGATAAACATATCTAAGGCTATTGGGTTCAAGTGTAAATGTTTCTCCTTTTACCCTTCTTATAATGGTAGTTGCATAATTGGGCTCACTGTTCAGCCTACGCAAATCGCTCCATCTCAATCCTCTAAATATCAGTTCCTTTCTACGTTCAGAAAGTATTTTCGTTATCGCATCATTAATAGAACTGGCTAACAGAGGTATAAAACTGCCGGTCTTGTAGCGTTTCTGGAGCAGTGAGTTAAGCATATCCATCGACTCATTAACATTGCCATTTCTTGCTAAGCACTCAGCAAGGATAAGGTAAACTTCATCCACTGCTAAACCAGAAAAATAAAATACATTTCCTGAATAGGAACCTTTAAAGCTGAACAAACCATTTCCCCTGTTGGTAAAAAAAACTTTTTGCCTTAGGTCATTGTCCAAATAACTTTGATAAAATTGTTCAGATACACCGCTTGAAGTTGCATTCATTAAAGTAGCATTGATAAGGATAGTGCTATGATATAAAACTTCTACATTGCCATTGGGCAAACTTGCGGGTAAGGGGTAACTTGCTGCCGGGTTTAAGCTGTTATAATCTAATAATGTATTCGATGAATCATATGCTTGCTTTGCATAAGATTGGGCGTTTTTATAATCCTCCATTACTAAATATGTCCTGGCCAACATTGCCATACAAGCAACTTTATTAGGACGAGTTTTATATGATACTTTTTCAGGAAGCAAGTTCAAAGCATTCTGTAAATCATCAATTATCTGGTTGTATGTTTGTTGTACGGTACCGCGAACAACTGATTCATTCACATTTGAATTTAAACGGAGGGGTATTCCTAAAGTAGTTTTTGCATTTGTCTTTTTGTAAGGCAAACAAAACTCTTGAGAAAGATGATAAAATGCCATTGCCCTTTCAAAAAGCGCAATTCCTTTTACTAGATTATAACGACTCTCGTCATTCTTGTTAATTTTGAGTTGAGCTAATCCATCTAATACTACATTCGCATAAAATACTTGTTGATAAAGCCTATTCCAATCCGGAATAACTGCGGTTCCCTGATACACGTCAGCCGCCCAGGTATAACTATTTTGTATTTCTACCGTAGCAGAAGAAAAGGCATTATCCGTAATAAAGACATCATCAGAACCGATCGTCCCAAGAAATGGGGTAAAATTCATTACGCTTTGACTATTGTCTACTATCGCTAAGAACTCATCGAGTGTTTGCGGAACGAGCATTGATTTGTCTGGTTTAACATTTAAATAGCTCTTTTTGCAACCACTATTCATCATGCACAACACAATCATGCAGATATAAATAAATATTTTCATAATAAATTTGATTAAAGATTTACGTTCAGGCCAATAGAGAAGGTTTTAGGGGGCGGACCATATTGCTGGAAGTCTGGATCGAGCTTTGCTTTATTTGCTGCCCAAACCAATCCTAAATTATTTGCATAGCAAACAATGTTAATAGAGTTGAATGGCAAACCAAAAGGTTTGGAAATCTGATAGCTCAGATTAATATCCTGAAGTCGGATATGGTCTGCACGATCTACAAGATGCTCAGAATTTGTATATAATGTTTCTCGTGCAGTACCTATAAGCGGCATAGAGGGCACATTTGTAATCAATTCATCGCCTGGGTTTTGCCAACGAATCGCATAATCACCATGGCCACCTTGACCTCTCAACACACCTGAAAAATTAATTGTATTCCTTCTAAAAAAATAACCCAAACGATAAGCTAAATTAATAGAGAGCATTAGGTTCTTATACCTGAAATTATTTATATAGCTTCCAAAATATACAGGTCGTGCAGAGCCACCGAAAATTAACTCTTCTGGCTTTATAGTTGTCACTATTTTGGTATAGTCTTTACTTTTATTTCCATCGAGATAACCTATTGGATCACCATTTGTAGGATCTAAACCTCCCCATCCATAACTATAAATACTATAAAGGGGCTTGCCAGCTAATGGCAAGCCTGGCGTAATGGGATATTGTAAACCTCCTGCCTTAACTGAATAATCGACTACTCGCTCTCTTAAATGACTAAATAACAACGATCCATCCCATTTGAATAATGCATCTGTTAATTTAAAATTTAATGTTAATTCTATTCCTCTACCTAATATAGAAGCATAATTATTAGTAAATGTGGTAATTCCAGTTGTTGGATCTACGGGTGCCGAACCAATAAGATCAATGCCATTTTTACTATACACCTCAACAGTTCCTGTAATAGTCTTGTTTTTTGTCTCGAAATCTAGTCCGGCATTGATTACTTTTATACGCTCCCAGCGTAGTTCGGGATTTGGTGGGTTAATGATGGTAGCATAGGGTAAACCGCTATTCGGATTAGCAGTATAATTTGTAGCGGCTTGCGCTGTGGTAAGCGAACTGATGTTTTTATAGACATTTCCATTGTACCCATAACTCAGCCTTAGCTTTAAAGATGGAAACATATCAAGTTTATAAAATCCTTCATGGTGTAAAAGCCATGCACCACCAATTGAATACAATGGTATGCCTTTTTGATTGCTTGCTACGCCGAACAAATTGCTTTCATCTTTTCGTATACTAGCATTGAGTAGATATTTTCCTTTGTAAGCATAAGATAAATTCCCGTAATAAGAAAGATATCTATCGGTTAGATCGTTACTGCCATCTACATAAGGAATTGCAGCTGTGACCCCAGTTTTACTATAATAAAGTTTATAGGCATTTGTATAACTAGTTGCAGAGTAGCTTCCGTAAGCTTCGTTATAACCATAAATTCGATTACGTTGCCCAATACTATTCATCTCTCTAACTTCATATCCAGCAAACGAATTGAATTGATGATAAGTTCCTACACTTAAATTGTAGTTTACCTGCGCTCTTAGGTTTTCACTTTTTTGTTGACTACGGGATTGATCTAGTACTCCGTTATTAGAAATTGCATAACCCAATGTTCCATTTGTATTTACTTGGGTATAGGTATTAACAAGATTTCTTACAAAATAGCTATTCTTAGCATACAGGTTTTCGGCAATAGATGCAGATAATGTATAATTGTAAAACAGATTCGCATTGAGACCCTTTGCCAAAGTATATCTTATTCCACCATTCACTCTATAATCATTCGATCTATTAGTATTGTTATTCAAAAGCATTTCTTGAAGTGGACTAAAGCTCCAGTCTAGCAACCCTTTATTTGTTGCTGATGATATAAAAGAGTTTCGAAAGTCTCTAGTCACACTTATGAATTGTCCGTTATCATTAACAAGCCTAGCATATGGGTAATAAATACCTGCAGTAATTTGATTGTAGCTTATGTTATATTCGTTATTTGGTAATTTGTTTTTATTGTTAATGATGCTGATAGAACTCGTGATGGAAAGTTTTCCTTTTAGGAATTGATAATCATTATTTGCATTAAGACTTACTCTTCTGCTAGTCCCTCCTATTTGATAACTATCATTCTCATCCATTCCGAGCCCAATATAATAGTGTTGATTATCACCTCCACCCCTCACACTTGCGGCGTACTGTCTATTTAAACTTCTGCGATAAGAATAATCGTTTATATCATTACGGGTATCGTAATTTTTATAGTTTTCTATCTGAGCATCCGCAACTGCTGGATCTATTTTACCATCCCTTTTAGCGATGAGTAACTCTACTACTGGACTAAGTGCATTATTATTAGCTGAGGTTTCGGTAGCACCGTAGAATCCTCTTCCAAATAAGAGTTTCTCTATTTCTATGAAATCTGCAGAACTCATCTGCGAACGGTAGAAAAGGTTAGGTTTAGAACCTGTTGTCAGATTTCCATTAACTAATACTTTCGATTTTGCATTCAGCTTACCCATCTTAGTTGTGATTACAATTACTCCATTTCCAGCACGACTACCCCATATTGAAGCTGCCGAAGCATCCTTCAGTACACTTATACTTTGTACATCATTTGGATTAATGTTTGCCAAGTCTCCTTCATAAGGAAAGTTATCGATTACAATTAAAGGATCAGCTTTCCCAAAGAGCGTACTCTGACCTCTAATGCTAATGGCACTTGAACTAGCAGATGAGCTTCCGGGGTTGGCATTTCTATTAAAAACAAGACCAGGTACAATGTCTTCAAGCCTACTAATAATATTCGTACTAATGCGCCTATTCAGAAGTGCACTATCTAAAAGTACAAAACTGCCAACAGCCCTCTCTTTTGTAATATTTTCATACCCTGTACTTACAACCTGCACCTCATCTAACGCGCTATTACTACGCTCCATCTTTATTTCTCCCATGCTAGGCTTAACAGAGATTTCCTTTGTTACATAACCAATGAACGTAATAACTAGAATCCCATTCTCATTCACGCCTTTCAAAAAGAATTCACCTTTGTTATTGGTTACCAGCCCATTACCAAATCCTTTTATGGTAACACCTGCCCCAACAAGAGGTACTCCTGCCTCATCTATCACCGTACCGCTAACGTCAATAGTAGAGCGATTGATAATCCCATCTTTAAAGGGTAGTTGTTTTATTTCAATTGTGATTGTTTTGTCGTTGATCCGATAGGTTAGTAGCTGATTCTCAAAACATTTATCCAATACCTGCTTAACCGAAGCATTGGTAACGATTATACTTACATTTTTTGCAGTCGAAAGTTGTTTATCACTATATATAAAATCGTAATCTGTTTGCTTTCTTATATCCTTAAAGATTTCTATAAGGCTAGCACTTTTCCGATTGATGGTAATGCTTTGCGCATAACTTGTTGCACACACTTGCAATAAGGGCATAGTTAAGAACAAAAAACTTAAATTAATTGGTTTAATTAAGTTTCTACAATTGAGAGTAGTGATTCGAAAAGAAGAAAATTTGAAAAAAAGAAATTTAATAATGTACCGCAAGACAGGTACAGTTTTTAGGTAAAATTTGTACATTTGAGTTGATTTAGTTGTTTATAGGTTGTTAGTAGCAGGTTATTTATAAATTGAATCTTTATTACGAGAGAGTTCCCACACTCTCTCGTTTTTTATCAATCAATTATTTAACTATTCTTAATTTATTAATTCATAACAGTAATCTCCTTTCCATTAATTTTAAAGTGTACATCCCTTGTTGATTCTAAAAGTTTCAATACTGCAGAAATATTTTTTGACCGTGATACCGACCCACTAAATCTGGCATCTGTTAACTTACCCTCATACTTCACTTCAATATCGTACCAAAGTGCTAACATTGACATTACGCTCTGAATATCTGCACTTTCGAAAGCTGTTTTTCCGTTTTTCCAGGCAATTTCAAGGTCAGTATCAATTTCTCTAACTTGAAGCTGTTGATTTGAAAAAACAGACTGATCACCAGGTTTTAATTTTAGCCCAACCCTATTAGGGATAGACACCTTAACACTCCCTTCTAGTAAAGTTGTTTTAAGACTAGCCTGATTATACGTATTAATGTTAAAATGCGTACCTAACACCTCTACTTCTTGCCTCTGGCCACTACCTAAAACAGAACCAGTAGCTACGATAAAGGGCATTTTTGTTCCTTTCATTTTTTCAACTTCAAAATAGGCCTCACCACTCAAAATTACTCTCCGCTCTTTTTTCCCATTAAAAGAAACTGGATAAGTTAAGGATGAAGCTGCATTGAGCCAAACTTTTGTACCGTCTGGTAAAATGATATGATATTGACCGCCTTTTGGTGTAGTAAGGATTTGCATTCCTTCCTTATCTTCTTGATCAATAACTATCCCATCCAAATAACTTATGGTATTACCCTGTATTGCTACTCCAGTTTTAGCGCCATTTAAATCTATTTTTCTTCCATCAACAAGTGTTAAAATAGCTTTATTGCTTCCTGGTGAAATATCTTGGGTATAGATTGGAGGCTTAATCGGTTCTGCTTTATTAAAAAAATGCCAAGTTGCTACCGTTAATGCCAACAACGCCGCAGTAGAGATTACTCTAGGCCAAAGCTTTGTTCTCTTTTTGTCGTGAATTGGCAATTCATCATAAATTTGCTTCCCAATTTCTTCAATCCTTTCTGGTGAAACATCAATTTCATGTTCATTGTAATTCAAATACCAATTTTCAAGCAACGCTTTTTCAGAAGCAGTGCATAAGCCAGCATTATATTTTATAAGTAATTGTTTAGCTTCTTCGTTATTCATTATCGAGTAAGATTAACCGATTTAAAGCTATGACGGGAAAGTAGGGTCGATATACCTAGATTTATTTCAACTAAATAAAATAATAACCACAAATGAGCCAAGTTTGATTTTAAGTCTACTAAGTGCATTGGAGATTTGATTATTTACCGTTCGTTCTGAAATGGAAAGTTTTTGGGCTATTTCTTTATACGTAAGCTCTGATTTTCTACTCAATATAAAAACTTCACGCATTTTAATTGGAAGTTCATTAATTGCACTTTCTATGTATGCCTTTAACTGCTTTTCTCTAATAAGATGGTCGGTATTTGCATTACTCTCTGTGAAGGAATATTCCGATATTGACTGAAGGTATTTTGAGCTTACATTTTGATGAGCAATGAAATCAAAAACCCTATTTCTGATTGAAGTATATAAATAGGCTGCAAAATTGTTAAACGAATTTATACCGTCTCTTTTTTCCCAAAAATTAGTAAACAGTTCCTGAACAATATCTTTAGCTAAATCTTCATCTCTAAGTTTTTTATACGCGAAAACAAACATTAGATAATAATAACGTTCATAAATTTCGGTATAGGCAAGAGCATCATCTGTTTTTAAACGTGCAACTAAATCAGAATCGGAAAGGGTTTTATAATCAGACATTGCTCGTTATGATTAGATAACAAGCCATTTTAGAAATGAGAGCACCTTTTATTGTACTATAAAATAGGGCCGGAAACTCGCAAAGTCTAATGTCAACAGGCTCTGGTAAAGCCCCCCAACCTCCTAAGAGAGTTGGTTCACACACTAAACATAAGCGAGCACCAGCCCTATTTTATTATAGGGTGTGATGCTGCACCTACACTCGTGTGAAATTTACCAGATTCGTTGACGAGGCTTGTAAGCAGTCTAATTTTTATTAAAGAAGATCTGCTAATTTATAAATTTTTAAGTCAGTTTTCTTATTTATTAGTCACTAGGATGAAAGGAGGTAAGTTTAACAACCACCTTACACCTATATCAAATATAATAAAATATTTATAAAAATCAACATATATGTTGACTCAATTTATTTGAATTATCCACAGTTTGGAGGCATGAAAGATATGCCTATTGCAACATTTAAAATGAAGCTGGCGAAAAGAATCAGGCAACTTAGAAAAGAAGCCGGTTTTTCGCAAGCCCAATTAGCAATAAGCATTGGTTTTAAGGATAAACAAGTAGTTAATAATTATGAAATAAATGGTGCAAATCCAACAGCCTACAACCTCGTTTTACTTGCAAAAGCCTTAAACGTAAGTGTTGATGAGCTATTGGATTTTAGCAAGCTAATTTAATACCTTTCAAAATCTCCAAAAAAATCCATTCCCGGCATTCCAATCGGTGCTCCTGGCGGAGTAGCAACTGTTGCTGGCGCAGCAAATTTACTTGGATCGATTTTAAATGCTTCAATTTGACTTAATGCAAACCACATATTAGCCTTTGCCGTTGGCGAAGCACCCAAAACCCGGGTACTAAGATACATTTTCAATTGTTCGATTTTTAATAGGGCTTGTCCACGTACATTTTTAGCCGCATTTGTATTAGCTGCTAATGCCAGTAAATGTTTAAGTACTTCGTTATTTACCATCACTTGCAATTCTCCTTTATAGCCAGCTACCAATGGTGTTTTCCATGTTTTTTCTATCAATTTATCAACTACAGCCATAAAACCTGGTTGTTTGCCGTCGCGAGCGTTGTACTCGATTAATCGTGCCGCACGTTCGCTATTTAATACATAAGACAATGTGATATTTGCAGCCGACTCTGCCGCAGCAATAGGATCGAAGGTAGGCCCAGTATTGCCGCTAAAATTCTCTAAAGAGGAAGGGTAGCCCGACGGGCGAGGTGGAATTTTAGCAATCAATCCATCTGACAAAGCCAAAGCTTCCGGACTTAATGTTTGCATTAAAAGGTCAAATGCTTGCCATTGCACCATAGGGTCGACCATTTTAGTAGGTACTTGACCGTCGTTTTTTACTGCATGTGTAAAATATAAACCACCTAAAGCTTTTGCAACCGCCTCTACTTGGTAACGGTGTAACAAATAGATTGGCACCAAAACCTCTTCTATCGTAGCCATAGGTGCACCCGCAGGTATTGCTTTCTCCGAGAAATCATCGAGTACCTTACGACGAACCTTTAATATATTTTCCATTTGCGCCAATGGTTCTTTGCCAGTTTCCCATTGATTTGAACCTGGATGCGCATTGCCTCCAATATCAGGAATGTATTCATACCCTTGCTTTAACGTTTCTGCCATAATTTTATCCAATTCAGCATTTTCATCTGTACCTTTTTTAAACTGACTGTATGCCCAAATTACTGCGCGCTTATCCCAACTTCCGATTTCGTTAGTGTAAGGATTAGAAATATTAACTGAACCATCTGCTTTAAGCGAAAACTTAGGAAATGGATAATCCATTACAGAGGCATCGCCTTTAGGGCTGGCAGCAAAATTATGATTAAAACCCAAGGTGTGGCCAATTTCGTGCGCCGAAAGCTGTCTGATCCGATTAAGCGCCAATTCTTCAATTTCTTTTGGTATTTTTTTCCCATCGATGTACGGCTGCATTAAGCCAATAGCAATTAAATAATCTTGACGATGACGATCTGAACCCAAGGTAACCACTCCTTTTATAATCTCGCCTGTACGTGGGTCACTATAGGATGCTCCAAAAGAAAAAGCACGTGCTGGGCTACCCGATCTGGTAATCCAATTCACAACATTATAACGAATATCCATCGGATCGGCTCCTTCTGGCAATTCTTTTAACTGAAAAGCATTTTTAAACCCCGCCGCTTCAAAAGCTTGATTCCACCAATTTCCGCCTTCTAACAAAGCTGTTTTTATCGGCTCGGGTACACCTCGTGAAAGGTAAAACACGATTGGTTTTATCGCCTCACTCATGGCAGCATTTGGGTCTTTCTTTTGTAAACGATGTCTGCTAATTGTTCTTTTCACAATTGGCTCGACCATAGGTGCAGAAAAATCCATATAACGAAACTGGAACGACGACGAGCGTGGATCGAATTTCCGCATCTCGAAACCAGGCTCTGGCAGTTCAACAAAAGATTGATGCATATTTACCGTAATGGCTTGTGCATCTGGTGTTGAACCCACAAAGGTGATAAGCGCCTCAAATTCTGTATTTTTTGGGAAGTTTTTGGTATTTGGCAGATATACTACTGACCGAGTTTCATCAACTCTGTACGAGCCCGACACAGCTGCACCCCTACCCTGGCTTATACCGCCCAGTCTAGAGCCTATACCTTGGCTATCGCGAATAATAAAAGGTGTTAAATCGATTAAATATACATCCTGGCTAGCAGCAACAGGTACAAATCCAAATACTACCGACTTCGCAAAATTGCTTTCTACTGCATTTATCTCATCCTTATTTTTCGAATCAGCTCTATAATTGGTAATGGGCTGTACTAAAAGAATTTTGTTGCCTTCTTTCGAGAACTTTAACATCGTTGAAGAAGCCGCACCTCGCTCTGGTCCGCCATTGCCAACCCCTGTTGCTAATGAACTAAAGTATAAAAATTCATGATCGAATTTATCGATTGCTAAATAAATTTTGCCCGTTTTCTCGTCGTAATAGAAATTGAAGTAACCTTCAAATTTTTTAAAGCTTTGCGTAAATTCAGCTAGGTTGGCGACTTTAGTTTGGGCAAAAGAAACAGTGCTTAGCACAAAGAATGCGAAAAGTAGAGCGGTAAATCGTTTCATGAGAGACAATATTTAATTTAAATCGATTAAATATAGTAAAAAAGAAAGCGGAAATAATCTTTTGATCGACTATTCCCGCTTATCTAAATTAACGCTCTCACATATATAGACGCTATTGTTCAGCAAATATTGTATAAGGGATAAATTATTTTAAGGATTTTATTTTGCCTTTGCCGAGTTCGTAAACAATTCGGCAAGTTTTGTATGGAGTGCTTCTCCCCTTAACCCTTTTGCAACAATGTTGCCTTGAGGGTCGATTAAGAAATTGGCAGGTATCGATCGAACACCATAGGCTCTTGCCACCTCATTATCCCAATATTTTAAATCAGAAACCTGCGGCCAATCCAATTTATCATCAGCTATAGCTTTAACCCATTCAGCATGTTTACCAGGTTGATCAAGTGAAACACCAAGTACAGTAAATCCCCTATCCTTAAATTTATTAAAAGCCGCAACTACGTTAGGATTCTCTTTTCTACACGGCCCACACCAAGATGCCCAAAAATCAATCAGCACATATTTCCCTTTAAAATCGGCTAGGCTAACTGGCTTACCGTTCACATCATTCTGGGTAAATGCAATAGCAGGAAGCCCGATCTTAGTAAGCTTTGCTGCTGCAAAAATGGTAGCTGCAGTTTTTCCAGCCTTTGTACCCCTCACTTTTGGAGATAGTGATAAGTATACTTTTTCTGCATCGCTAACATATTTTTCGTTTGCAGCAAGTGGTGTTAACGCGCCGATACTTAGATATGAATCGGGGTGTGATTTTGCAAAAGCAAGTTGAATGGGGAACAATTTTTCAGACGCATCAGAATACTGCTTATAAAATGCATCTAAAAACTTTTCGTCTTTCTTTTGCTCTGGAGTAAATTTACTGTAAGATGCATTTATTACAGAAAGCTCTTCTTGTACCAATTTAGTGGCAGCTTTTAATTCGGCATCTTCGGCATTAAGCTTTGAACCACTTAGCTTAGCATATTTTAATGAATCGGTTAGAGCGAGCGAAATATTTCCAGGTTCGATATAAAATGGCAATGCATCTCTTCTTTCTCCTTTTACACTAGGTTTCGTATATAATGTACCTTTTACCGGCTCGGCAATTGCTCCCGAAAAAGAAAACGATCCATTCGAAATGGCACTCGAGTCGATAATAATTTTACGATCTACAGTATACGAGAGATAAACCGTTTGCCCAGTTTTTAATTGTTTTGCATCCCCCTTAATATGGAAGGACTGTTGGGCAAATATAGAAAAGGGTAATAAGCTAATGGCAAATAATATTGATTTCTTCATGTTCAAAAATGATTAAGGTTAAACAACACTACAAATGTAAAAAATAAATACGACTATTTTAGTAGTCTTTTAATTTATTTTTTTATACATTTGTCCAGTTCATACAACAGTTTATATTTGGTTTGAGAAAAAGGGCATCCCGGATGGGAGGTCCTTTTCTACTTTTAAGGCATTCACAATCGATTTTGGTGTTAAAACCGTAACCATTGTTGAAGGTTCTATTTGTTTAACTTCGGAATACCCAAAAGGCGTCCAAAGATGAGTGTGTTGATTTACCAAAAGGTAGGCTTCATTCGCTATTGCTATAAAAGTTCCATCTGGCAAATCTTTTACTAAAGATGTATACGTTACTTTTTTGTGAGCAGCATCAATACGTTCCGATTGTAAAACTTCATCAATTTTCGATATCGGTGTTTTTAAATCAAAGTTATACTGGGGATTTCCTTTAATCCAAGCCCGTTTAAAACGATTCGCATCTTCGCGTCGGCATTCGAAACAAGGTCGATGCCCAGCAGCTAGTGCAGTAGCTTCATCTAAAAAGAAAAGCTCAGTCCACAAATTTGGCGACATAATTTCTCGCTTTCTGCCCTTAAATTCTAACACACAAATAATCCAAGCAGTATGCTTAAATGGCCGTAAAATTACTTTTCCTTTGCCATGTAATTGTCCGCGGTTACCTAGCCAAACACCACGGGCAGGTGTACAGATTAGCGCTCCGAAAGGATTTACTCGATTTTGCAACATCGCTTAAAATTAGGATAAAAATATTCGGAATTATTATTTTTAAACATTAACTTAATAGAAATTAACGTCCAATGAACAGAAAAGATTTCCTAAAAAGCACTGTAATCAGCGCAGTCGGTTTCACTATTCTTCCCCGTCATGTATTTGGAGGCAATGGGTACATTGCACCGAGCGACCGAATTAATTTAGGGTTTATTGGAACCGGAAAGCAGGCAGGAGGTTTATTAAATGGTTTGGCAAAATGTCCTGAAACCATGATGTTAGCGAGCTGTGATGTAGATCGTAAAAAACTGGCCGCATTTACTGAAGCAGCCAATGCAGCCAATCAAAAAAAAGCAGGTGCTACCGTCACAACTTATAGCTTATATAGAGAATTATTAGAACGAAAAGATATTGATGCCGTGGTGATTGCTACGCCCGATCATTGGCATGCTCAAATTGCCATTGATGCTGCAAAAGCTGGAAAAGATATTTATTGTGAAAAGCCTTTATCACTTACTATTGCCGAAGGTAGGGCAATGGTAGATGCATCTCGTAAATACAAGCGTGTTTTTCAGACCGGAAGTATGCAGCGCTCGTATTTCAATTTTAGGCAAGCTGCTGAGTTGATTAGAAACGGGTACATTGGTAACATTAAGGAAATTAACGTTTCTATTGGCGTACCTGTAAGAGAAATCGATTTACCTTCGATGCTCATTCCCGATTATCTGGACTGGAATATGTGGGTTGGCCCATCAGCTTACCGTGGATACAGCCCTGTTTTAGCTCCACCTATTGAAGAAAATGTATGGGCACGTTGGCGCGAGTATAAAGGCTTTGGGGGAGGATATGTAGCCGATTGGGGCGCACATATGTTTGATATTGTGCAATTGGCATTGGACATGGATCATAGTGGCCCAATTGCTTTTAACCCACCCACAACTCCTGGGGCAACCGAAGGTCTATCATTTGTTTACGAAAATGGCATTATCGTAAATCACAAACGATGGACTCCATCTAATGCCATTCAATTCATTGGCAGTGAGGGTACAATCGAAGTATCTAGAGAATTTTTACGATCTACTCCATCCCCAATAGCAACGACTAAACTTAAACCGACCGATAAACGAGTTTATTTTAGCGATAATCATTATCAAGATTGGATCAATTGTATAAAGACAAGGAATAAGCCTGTTGCCGATGTCGAAATTGGGCACCGTACGGCTAGCGTGTGTAGTGCTGTAAATATTGCTTACGAATTGCAAAGACCTTTAAATTGGAACCCTAAAAAGGAAAAGTTTGACGATTTTTCAGCGAATTTATTGGTTTCACGTCCATATAGAGCACCTTGGAATTTTATGGATTTTTAAAAATCAACACTAATTTTAACTCCGCCTTGCACTAATTTAATTTTTTCAGAAGAAACACTGCTAAAAGGAACTTTTACAAACGGGCCAATATTAAGGTTAACCTTACCAAAAGCTTGTTTTTTACCGGCAGAAAAATTAAAAAAGCCCATGTAATTATTTAAAGGTTCGATACTCTCTTCGGTTTTTCTTTCCGAAACCACTTTATACACTTCGGTAGCTACTCCGGCATTAAATTCGGTCTTAGTAACTGTGCTTTCTTGCAGGTAGCTATATTCAAGTTTATCATTTAGTAAACCAACAGCCGAAACACCAGCAGTAGCATAAAAGCCTTTATCGGTTTGGTACTGTATTCCCAATGGCAATTCGATACCCGATACGGCTAAACTCGCCCCACGCGACATGCTGTTTGTAGCCAGTAAAGTTTTCCCATTAGATTTTGCGTTGAGGGCAGTATATAGTAATCCACTATTAATCGAAATGCCTTTACCCAAAGCATATGAAAGTTCCATTCCTGCTCCAAAATTCATTCTCTGATTACTCACCGATGGAGCAACCACAAGCGAATACGTTAACTTCTTGGCACTTTTATCAACAGATGCGAGTGCATGATTTCGATTCACCAAACTATCATAAGCACCAGCAGTTACTGGAGTAAATTTATCTTGTTTTTGTGCAATAGCCTTATCCATTGCTATTACTGTAGGAGTAGGTAAGGGTGTGGTAGTTGTGTTTTCTGACTGCGGATTGTTCTTTTGAACTGTAACCACCTGTTCTGTTTGCGTTACAATAGGGTTAACCGGATTATACGTTTTTTCTTCCATGCGGGCTACTACTCCAGTAGACTGCTCGATAGCCATTGGGAGATTTTTTTTAGAATGCATACCCGTATCCGCCTTTATATTAAGCGGTTCTTTGAGATTTTTCACCAAGGCTTGATTGTTTTGCTGCTCATCCTTCTTTGTCATTTCTAAAAGTCCGAAACCGGCGATTAGCAACACAACGGCAGCTGCAGTCCAAATATAAAGCGGCCACTTGCGTTTATTCTGTTTTCTGTTCGTATCAAATTCTTCCCATGCGCCAAGCTCATAGGTTTCTTCATGTGTATGAAGAACTTCCTCTATCTGGTTAAATAACCCTTGCTCTTGTTCCTTGTTCATTTTCTTCTGCTTGATACAGTGTAACCAATTTTGCTTTTGCTCTTTTTAAGTATACCCTGCTGGTATTAGGTAGCATATTCAGCTCTTTTGCAATCTCTTCGTGCGAGAACCCTTCGATGGCATGCATATTAAAAATCACTTGTTGTAGTGGAGGCAAATGGCTTAACAATGCCATAATATCATTAAACGACAACCGGTCTGAGGGTTGTACCGACATCTCTATAATGCTTTCTGCCGGCACCTCTTCAACATATATTAGCTGCTTATGCGATCTGATTTTGTCAATTGCCAAATTCGCTGTGATTTTACCGATCCAACCTTTAAATACTTTTGAAAATTCGGGTTCATCGCCTTCAAATTGAAAAATATCAATCTTATTAAAAATCTTTAAAAATGCATCGTTTACCAGTTCCCTTATCATCTCCCTTTCCCTTAAATACCGAAAAGCAACCCCCGAAACGTACCCATAAAAGGTTTTGTAGAGTAGTTGCTCGCATGTAAGATCTTTGTTCACACAACCTTCGATAATTTGTCGTAGGCTTGGTTCCTTTTTCTGCACGTTTAACTTATATATCGGTAAACACTTTGACAAACTTTAAAAGTTTATCAAAGTTTGTCAAAGTGTTATAATTAATTGTTTTTGATAATCGCTAGGCTTAGTGCATCATTACCAACTTCGCCCTTTACTCCTTTTGCCCATATCGTATAGCTTCGTCCATTCTCTAACGTTACAGCAGGTATACTTACCGTATCGGTTAATGCAGCATTATTTCTAATCACAAAGGTATAAGCCATATTTCCGTTAACCGCAATAAAATCGCTACCTACTTTATATGCTTTTTGATTAATTAAGGTCGAGCCATTAGTTAACCCTAGGTTTAACACTCCAGCATCTTTGCCCATATTAGCAAAACGGATATGTGCTTTACCTGCAGCAGGTCTGGTTAAACTATCCTGCAAAAGTACCAATTCTGTTTCTGGCCATTTGCCTGTTAAAAAAAGCGAATAAAATTTACCATCTTTTAGATTAAATTTCCCCGATGTTTTTTTGTCTGTTCCTTGATAAAACGACACCTCTCTCTCGCCAGAATACGCATTGAAATAGCTAATATCCTTACCAAAAGTAAATAAATCATTGCTAATTTTGCTTTGGCTGATAAAGACATTTAAAGCAGGCGACCCAGCGGCTGCATTTACAACTGAAAGGGCTGAAATTTGAGGTACTGGCTCATCATCAAATTTGCAGCTGGCAAAAGCCATTACTGCCAGCATAGCTAGTGCAGTTTGTATAGATTTTCTTGAATAGTGCATAAATTTTCTAAATTTTTAAGTAAATAAATAAACGGCTAGCTAACCTGTTTACTTATTAAACGAATGCTACTATACTTACGTGACAGGAAGGTGTGTTTTTTTTAACTATTTACCAATTATCCGTTCTAAAAGGCATTAGTGGTAAACCTTCAACGTTATAGAGATTGCCTACAGTATTATCCTTAAAGGCATATCTAACCGCTAAGGGTTTCTTAACATTCTCATTTTTTACAACTACTGTTTTTCCAGAAATAACAGCATCTGCTGGATAAAAAACTTTATCTTCTCCAGCTATTTCAAATGACAGCAACTTTTGATCATAAGCTGTTAAGCCTAATGCAATTTGATCAAAACTGATGATGGCTTTATCATCAGTTATTTTAAGTGATTTGTAAATAGGCCCAGAATAAGAAACTCCAATTTTCCCATATGTTTTACCCAACGCCCAGTAGGCTAACCGCTTACTAATAATTGTTTTATTAGGTGGGTGAATGGTAGTTTGACTTCCCGCATCAACACTAACGACCATGCCCGAATTCGGAATTAGCGACATAGCCCTTGCTTGTGCTTCGTATAACAAAGGAATATCTTCTTTATGATCTTTATATACATTTGGTGCAATTTGAACATAATAAAATGGCCATTCCCCAACAGCCCATTGTGTGCGCCAATCTTTAACCATTGCCGCCATTTTTTTATCATAAGTTAATGGGTTTACCCTATTATTTTCGCCCTGGTACCATAATACACCTTTAATAGCAAACCCTATTATTGGATTAAGCATTGCATTAAACAAAACTGCTGGATCATTTTTAATAATCTTAGCGGTATCTGGCGGATTTTTGAAATCATTAAAACCAGTTAAGCTTTTTTTTGTCATCCATGCTTCAATATCGGTACCACCGTAAGCACATTGAATAATTCCAACAGGTACTTTTAACTTTTGTTGCAAAATGCGTGCAAATTGGTAACCAATCGCACTAAACTCTTTTACTGTTGAAGAATTAGTATGTTCCCACTTGTTATTTAATACCTCAAGTGGTGTTCTGCTCATGTTTTTCTCTATTCTAAACAGTCGTACTCCTGGTTCTTCAGCATCAAGCAGGATGTCATTAGAATTTAAAATAGGTTGATTCGCAAAGCCTTTTATGGGCATTTCCATGTTAGACTGACCTGAACATAACCAAACTTCCCCTATCAACACATCCGTTAATACAAGTTTATTTCCATCATTAAATGTAAGGGTATATGGGCCTCCTGCTGTTGGAGTAGTAATTGTAGTTTTCCAATTTCCATCAGCGTTTGCTTTGGCAGTATATGCTTTAGCATTCCATGAAGTAGTAATGATCACATTTGCATTAAATTTAGCTTTACCCCAAATTTTTACGTTCTCTTTTTGCTGCAGCACCATCCCATTCCCAAAAATTGCAGGTAAAGTAACATTTGCTCTTATATTTTGAAAACTACAAAGTAAAGAGGCTAAAACTAATAGAATATATTTACGCATAACTTAACTGTTTTTCTTAACTTTTACTGCGAATAAGCTCCAAGTGGCAATCAGCAAAATTACAGCAGCAACTTGATAAATGATAGAAAGACTAATATCTGCATCTTTTAAAGCTCCACCTACATAAACCATTGAACCACCTACAATTGTACTTAAAAAATTAAGCACACCGTAACCAGTAGCAATAAAACGACCATCTGCAACTTGACGTAAAATAGGCATTAAGTTCGAATCGTTAAAGCCTCTTGCCAAACCAAATATCAACATCGCAACAATTGCAATCCAAAACACATTTGTTGACGCCATTAAGAACAGAAATGGAGCTCCTAGGGTAAAGCCAATGATGAGCATATATAAACGACCTTTATTGTTTTTACGAGTCCAGCGATCAGCCAAAATACCACCCAAAATAACACCAATGAACGAACCTATTTGAATATAGCCTGTAGCCGAGATGCCAGCCTGACCTAAATTTAAATGAAACTGATCTTTTAGAAAAGTTGGCAACCATCCATTTACCAACCAATTAACCATGCCCAAAATTGCAAAATAAAACAATAGAATATAGAACGAACTTTCGCTAAAAAGCGTCCTTAAGGCGCCAATTGGCGTAATTTTTTTAACAATTGGCATATCCTTTTCAACATCCGTTGCAGGTTCCTTTTGGTCTTTTAATATGTATAATAAAAGAATAGAATACAGCACTCCAAAGGCACCAAAAGCATGAAAACCAAACCTCCATCCCCAAAACGTAGCAATATAACCACCAATACCTCCCAAAGCCAATCCGGCGTACAAACCACTCATGTGTAACCCCGTTGCCAAAGAACGTGTGCGACCTTTATGATAATCGGTAATTAACGCCAATCCGGCAGGGATATAACATGCTTCGCTAATGCCCATTAAAAATCTGGTAAGTAGCATTTCCTGAAAAGAGGTAGCATAACCTGTCCACAACGTAACTACCGACCATATAAAAACGCTAAAAACAATTACCTTTTTTCGACTGTATTTGTCTGCTATAAAACCACCAAACGGGCTAAAAATTCCGTACGACCAAAGAAAAACAGCCGTAAGTAATCCAAATTGTGCATCTGTTAAGGAGAACTCTGCAACAATTGGATCCCGCATTGAAGTAATTAATATACGATCGAGATAATTTAAAAAGGCTACAATCCATAACATCGCTACAACGAGCCATGAATAACGAGAAACTACATTTGTTGAAGGGTTCATTTAATATTTGTTATTTTTTTGGATTGGCTTAGCCATTAAAACATTTGGAGTTCTGGTAGCTGGTCTAACTTCGCCACCCGGCAATATTACCGCGTTGTTCCAAACGGTAAGTGTTGTGGTTACAGGTGCCCAAACGGCAACAACCTCACCAGCTTTAGTCCACCGGTTTGTAATAGCAGAATAACTTAATATTTGCTTCGAGAAACCTGGATGTTTTTCTTTTAATGAAGCTGCATTTGGTGCTTCTACACCATCGTCTCCACCAAAAATAAGGAGTTGTTTTTCGTCTAATGCGAAAGCAGGAGTCGGCGCTGCAGCAACAGAACTAGGAAGGTCGGCTATTTTATTCCATCCTTTTTCGGGCGAATAGCTATACGCATCGGTTAAATATTTTCTTTGTCCACCAATAAGCTCTACACCACTAAAAAGGTAAACAGATCCATTTTGCACACCGGCAACACTTAACATTCGTCCTGCACCTGGCCATGTTTCTAATATTTTCCATTCCTTTTGATCTGCGGCCAAATCCAACGACCAAAAATTAGTTCCAGTTGTTTTAGCGTCTGGTGTACTAATTCCGCCCATTACATAAATTACATCACCAACTAAGACACCGCAAGTATTAGCAACAGGCTGAGGAAGTTTTGGTAGATTAGCAATTTCGATTTCTCCATTTTTATAATTGAGCATAAAAACATCGGCATAGTGCCCATTTTCATTACTTCCCCCAATTATAATTAACGAGTTTTTATAATTTACAGAAACACCATAGCCTAATTTTTGAGGGAGTTTTCCCGCTTCTTTCCATTCGCCATCTGGCTTATCTAATACAAAAACCTGATCTGTCCATGCCTTTACAGAACCCGTCCACGGTGCACCTCCATCCGGAAAATTTGCACCACCAGCTACAATTAATGCGCCATTAGCAACACCAGCAAAAGAACCTGCAAAACCAATTTTATTTGGCATGGGCGATAATTTACTCCATTCAAATTGTGAAACGGTTTGAGCTTTAACTGCATTTTCATTCAATGTTGTTATCATAAAAAATACTATAAATAGGAAGATTGCTTTGTTCATTATAAATTTTTAAGTGCAGTTATTTCTGCTTGGGTTAGTGCTTTTTTATAGATAATCAAATCATCAATTAAACCATTAAATTGATTACTATATCCAGCTACACCCTCTTGCATACCTACTTTAAACGGACTATTGTTAGATGTAGTTTTGGTACCAGTTGCAGAAGTTACCTCTCTAATTTTAACCCCATCGATGTATAAAATGGTAATTGCACCTTGTCTAACCGCTACAATATGATGCCAAGTGCCGTCGTTCGTAGTTGCGGCTGCGCCATTTGCTGCTGTAGTTAAATTAATGGTAGAACCACCTGTTGGATCTTCGGTAGAAAAAGAAGTTAAATTAGTGGCTGTACCTAAAATGCGGAGCCAAGTTTGATTATCGCCACTACCTTTTGCTCCACTCTCTTGCCAGATCATGCCTCTGGCAGCCGTATTCGTTTTAATCCATACTGCTACCGAATAGTCGTCGGTTCCGAAGTTCATAGCATCGTTATCTGGCACAATAAAGCCACCTGTACTATTAAACAGCCCAGTTCTGCTAGCTGCATTACTTCGATCGGTATCAAACCCTACAGTTCCTACCGCCGTAGAAGTTAATTTAGCTGGCCCTGCATCGTTGATGCTTCCATCTAATGGATAAAATGCAGTTAATGAACCTCCAGGCACGACTAAAATATACGCAGTTTTTTCTATGGTAGAAGATTTAGCAGTATTTGCTGCTACTAATTTAACTTTAAATCTACCAGCAGTTGGATAGGTAACAGTTGGATTTTGACTTGTTGAAGATTGCACTGTAGCCCCATCAAACGTCCAGTTCCATGAGGTTGCCGTACCAATAGATTTGTCAGAAAACTTTATAGCACCTCCAGTATACGTTGCTGTTTGATCGCTGTCAAAACCAGCTTCTATAGAGGTATTATCTACCACCGTAATTAAATTCGTTTTGGTTACCGTACTTGGTCCTTTTGGGTTCGATGATACTAGTTTTACTGTATACACACCTGCAACCGTAAATTTAATTGTTGGATTTTGCAAGGCAGAGGTAATTACTGTAGTACCCGATTTAAATTCCCAAGCCCATACAGTAGGCATTCCGGTACTTTTATCTGTAAATACAACGCTTTCATCTTGTTTAATTGCCGTTGCACTTGCAGTAAAATCGGCAGCAACATCTTTATAACTTACTGTTATAAAACCAGTTTTCTTCTCGATTGCCGAAGTTTTATTGTTTTTAATCTCTAAAGTAACCGCATAGGTACCAGGTTGGTTGTAAACTACGGTTGGTCCAGATAGATCTGATTTTGCTGGCGTACCACCTTCAAATTCCCAATTCCATGATGAAGGTTGCCCGTCAGATTTATCGGTAAATACAACGCTTTCTCCAGCCAAAACCTGTTGGGAGGCAACACTAAAATCTGGTTTAATCGTCGTCGAAAGTTCATCCTTTTTGCAAGCAAAAACAACTAAAACCAAAGCTATTATGGGTAAAAATTTAATCTTCATCGTTTTAATTTTAAGAAATAACAACACTGTTAACTATGTTAAAAAAATCTATTTTTTCTAAAGCACTTTTAAAGTCTTCTTCTTCTTCGGTAGTTAGCGGTACCAAGGGCAACCTGCATTTACCTAATTCAAAGCCTTCCATTTTCATAATTGCCCTTTGGGCTGGTATTGAAGGGTATTTTACCAGACAACGTACCATATTTACCGAATTAAGTTGCATTGCTGCTGCTTCTTCTGCTCTACCCTCTTGATGCAATTCTATCACTTTTAAGTAGAGTGGTGCAGCAAATGTATAGGTGCTACCAATTGCCCCCCTTGCCCCTACAGCAAGCGCTGGAAGCAACATCTCATCATATCCGAACAAAATATCATACTTACCGTTCTTATAATTCAGTAAAGCCTGATACTCGTGCAGGGTAGAAGCCGTATATTTTATTCCTGCTAGTGTTGGAATTACCTTTTCTGCTTGTTCCAAGAAATCGACCAAATCCATCCCTACCCCTGTAAGAGTTGGAATACTATAATAATAAAAAGGGGTGTTTGGTGCGGCCGAAGCAATTTCAGCCACACTATCTACCAAGTTTTTAACTGAAGATGGCTTAAAATAAAATGCTGCTACAGAAGAAATGGCATCCGCTCCAATTTTTTCGGCGTGACTAGCCAATTTTCTACACTCTGCGATTGAACTATGGCCAACATGAACCAATACTAAAATTCGCTTATTGGCAGCTTTAACATAAGCTTCTGCAATCTGCATCCGTTCTTCGATTGTTAAATTTGGTCCTTCACCATTGGTGCCGCATATAAAAACACCGGTTAATCCATCATTAATCATCTTATCAACAATTGCCGGTATCATTTCTAGATTTATACTTCCATCCTCGTTGTAGGCTGCAAAAGTTGCAGCTATTAAACCTGTTATCTTATTCATATTTATATATCCTAAATTCTATTAAAGCAGATCTTTTAATTTTACGGCTTGAAAAACCAGGTCTGCCTGACTGCTTTCATACAATACGCCTATTGTTTCTTCGTCGATGCTTGTGATACAAGAGTAACCTCTACCTTTCCATTCATCGAACATCATTTTCTTTTCCCACGTTTTACCATCATCGCTACTCACCTTAAGGCTAATATAGTTCCGGGCTACTTTGGAGTCTGGATTGCAAAAAATCAATAGTGATTTTGCTGCCCCGTTTTTAGTATAGTCGTGCCTAATGATACTTGCCATACAGGTTGGTTCTTGCAGGGCACGGTGAGAGGTAGGGTGAATTGTCCAATTATTACCTAAATCGCTTGTTACCGAAATTGCTCTTCCATTGGTGCTAGTTGTATCTGTGCGATTTGAATTTGCGCGCATATTTAACATAATTGATCCATCAGAAAGCTCGACAGCCATGTTTTCGGTTGTCGATTCGGCTGTTGCCGGATTACTGGTTGTCCAGGTAACACCGCCATCTTTACTATAGGTAATAATTGAAAAAGCCTTGCCTGTTACATCTCTTCCCTGAGTAGGAAAAACGAGTGTTCCATCTTTCAATGTAATACCTGCTCCTGGTGCTGGTGCCCACAACCACCATTCTTCCTTTTTGCACATTTTGGTGATATTTATCGGCTTGCTCCAAGTTTTTCCGTTATCTGTACTTTTGGTGATTAAAAATTGTGAGGTTTGCTTTACATCGAAACCAGGTTGTGAACCTTTATCTCTCCATTGGTGGTTCCAATCTGTACTTTCTTCGTTTAAACCCTCAAGCCACTTCCCATCTTTATTAATTACGCCGTACATCCATAAGCCTGCGACGAATATATCTCCCGTTTTCTTATCTACCAGAATACTGGCGTCCGAAACTCCATTAAATTTTTGAGGTAATCCACCCCACTCGCCCATATCCAATACCACTTGCATTGGCAGCCATGTTTTACCTTTATCTAAACTTCTAGACAAACCAATATCAATGTCTCCTTGTAAATCGCCACCCTTAGTTCTGCGCGCATCGTAAACAGACAATAAAGTACCATCATTTGCTGTGGCCAAGCCCGGAATGCGATGAGTGTGCACATTTTCTTGATTATGTTGGCGCATTGCTACGGCTACATATTGATTAATAGACTGCTGTGGCTCATTAACCTTGATCTTTTTATTATTTATGGTTACCGCATTTACCGTAAGGTTTAATCGGTGTTGCAAATCTGAATTTGGTTTAAGTTTAAGGGTGAGCCAAAAATAATTTTGTCCTGGTTTTAACTTAAAGTCTCCCTTTAATTGAAGTTCTTTTGATTTCTCTCCATTTGCTTTAGCCACAACTGTAGCTTTTTGCAATTTTGCATCCGTTATAAAGGCAGAATCCTGATTTAGAGCAAAAAACTGAGCACTTTCTATATCTGCTGCATTCAATGGAATAGCTAAACTTAAGCCATTTAAAACCTTTTCTTCTGTTGCATTAATGGTTAATCGCAATACCGGATTAAGATCTTTACCAATTAATAAGGGCAACTGGTATTTTTGTTGTGTAATTTTTTCTTGCGCGTTTGCGTCAAAAAGAAGCAACGCACAATACCATATCAATATGATTTTTATCTTCATCATCTTATTTTATTTCTGATACATTAACATTCCTAAAAGCGATCCCATCCGAAAATCTAGACGTACCAGCTTCATAAAGGATTCCAATTTCGTTGGGCTCAATCATCACCATATCAGAATAGGCCGATAATCCTGTAAACACCGAGTATGCCTTTGGCCAGGTTACGCCATTATCTGTACTCATTTTAATGGTCATATTTGTTCTGGTAATGCTCGATGGATTAGAGAAAAACAAAGTATGCTGCGTACCAATGATTGATGAAATTATACTCCCTTGACACACTGGGTCTATAAGTCCGGCAGCATCTACAGGCGTACTCCAGCTAAGCCCCCCATCCGTACTTATGCTTTTCATTCGTAAGTTATTATTATTGGAAACCCTCATATTAAGCATCAAGCTTCCATCGGCAAGTTCGGCAACTGTACTTTCGTTAGGGTTTACTGAAATTGGTGGCGTTACCCCTCCCAGCTTCCATGTCTCCCCGTTATCATCCGAATAAACAGTATGTGAATACCCTTTTCTACCTGTTCCTCTTTCAATATTATCGCAAGCAATAACCAATCTGCCTTTGTAAGTGCCTTTGCTAATTTGGATACCGTGAACCGGGCCTGTTGCATACCAGCCCCAAGCTGCTAATTTTACATCAGTTGTAATTTCTTTTGGTGATGCCCATGTTACGCCGTCATCAACCGACGAAGTTTTGTAAACTCTTCTAGTATCCTTGCTTGTTCCGCTGTTGATGGTCGAAATATCATCAGTTCCTAAATTCCAAGTCATTAGCAAATGAATTTTCCCAGTATTTTGATCTACAACAGGCGCAGGATTACCACAGGTATTATCGCCATCTGTCCAAATTACGCTTAAGGCGCTCCACGTTTTACCTTTATCCGAAGATCTTTTAACTACCATATCAATATCACCTTCATCGCCACAATTGTTCTTTCTTGCTTCGGCAAAAGCAAGCAATGTACCTTGTTTTGTTTTTATAATTGCAGGAATACGGAAGCAATAATAACCACCTTCATTCGATTTAAAAATATGATTATAACTTGTATTTCCGGTATTCGGTACAGTTGGCGGTTTAGGTTGGGGAATTGGGGCACTCTCTTTACCGCAGCCAAATAAGGTACATGCAAGAAAAAACAAACTATACACTAACAACTTCCTTCTAATTCGCATATCCTTCGGTTTGTTTTAAGTTAGGATTAATAAATATCTGAGTATTAGGAATTGGAGAAAAAAGTGGTATGCTTTTGCCTAATAAATTTGGCACTTCAGTATAAATATTAATACTTCCACCGAAGTGAAATCTAACCATATCTGGCCAACGTTTTAGCTCTAGCCAAAACTCACGAGCGCGCTCATTTAAAAGTTCTTTTTCGAATGAAACTTTATCCATAGCACCTGTGTAGGCACCAATACCTGCTCTAGCCCGTGTTTTGTCTAGTTCGGTTTTAGCTTCAGTTACTCTATTCAATGCAGCTAAAGCTTCGGCTTTAAATAAGATCATTTCGGCGGCACGGTATAAAACAATTTCATTTTCAAAATAACGATCATCTGCGTAGGCTGTTCCTCTAAATTTATTATCGAAAACACCTGTAATAGTATTCGAAGCATCTACAGAAGCGATAAAAGAATTTACTTTCCTTACATCATTGTTGGCGAATAAACTTTGAATTTTTGCACTTGGGGCATATACACTACGTGCGCCATTTTTTGAAAATGGTAGTTGCGCAACATTGGTAGCTGAGGCCACAAAAATATCTCTCGGCTTAAGTCTGCTACCATATTGATCAGATTTTTCGTCGCGCAAGAAGTAAAGCGAAAATATAACTTCGGCATTTTTTCTATTGTCGGTGGCATGAATTTTACTAAAATCAGGAAGAATAGAAACGCCAGCAGCTAAAGCTAAATCAGCCGCTGCAATAGCTGCCTCTAGATCTTGAGGAGTGCCTTGCAGCACTTTATTTTTCCAAAGTAAGGCATCTGCTTTTAAAGCATATACTGCAGGTTTCGATACTCTGTTCTTATTTACGAAACCATTTTCTGGAAATTTCTTGATCGCTTCTTCAAGGTCTGAAAGTATTAGTGTCATCACTTGAGCGGCCGGAGCACGCGCAGGCAAGTCCCTTTCAGCGCTTTCGGTAGGCACTAAAACAATAGGCACGTCTCCCCAAATTCTAATCATCGAGAAATAACTATGCGCTCTAATAAAGTAAGCTTGTGCAATAGCTCTATTAATATTGGCCGATGTACCGGCAGTTGGTGCATATTTTATCACCAAGTTACAATGATGAATTAGATTATAAAAATTAATCCAATTGGGTGCGTTTGCACTTGTTAAATTTTGTGCCCAGGCTGTACTTGTTGCACCTTCCAAACCCAACACAAAAACATCACTTCTATCTTCAAAGTAGAGTGTGCTATTAAGTAAGTTTCTAAAATCTGCATTAATCCCAGTCATATACCCTAATACATCACCTTCGGCCTTCCAATACGACTCGTTGGTAATGCTCGATACAGGTGGTGCGTCTAATATTTTTTCACAACCTGTAAAAACAATTAGGCAGCAAATAATCATATAGCTATATAGTTGCTTCTTCATAATATTTTTATTTATATCATTAATTTTTAAAATGTAAACGTTGCGCCAAAATTGTATTGTCTGGGGCGAGGGTATGAACCCTGATCATTACCAGTAAATATTTCAGGCATTAAGCCATCGTATTTAGTGAGGTATCCAATATTGTACACACCTGCATTAAGATTAACTGCTGCAATATGAGCTTTCTTTAAAAAATTAGCTCTTAATCTATAACTTAACGAAGCTTCTCTGAAAGCAAGAAAATCTCCTTTAGAATGATATGCAGAGTTTGCAGTAGTGTATCCAGAAGATGAAGCCAATCCGTTTCCGTTTCTCAAATGGTTTCTATAATTGTAATCGGCATCACTTTGTACGGTATATTTTGGAATGGTTGCGATATCACCTTGATTTCTCCAAATCTGATCGCCCATTACATCGCTTAAAGTCATGTTGTTATTTCTGGCGCTTGCCAACGATCTTCCCCTAAATGAGTTGTCGATTACATGACCCACTGCAAAATCGGCTACTAAACGTAATGATAAACCTTTCCATGAAAATGTATTCACTATACCACCAGTTTTATCAGGGCGGATATAGCCCATAAATACCATATCTCTGCTATCTATAATTCCATTATTGTCTACATCTTCCCAAATGGCGTCTCCACCTTTTTTAACTCGGTTACTTGCATCAACATCTTTTGGAGCAGTAGCTGCATCAGCATCTGTTGCATACACACCAATCATATTGTAAGCCCACCTGCCGCCATAACGTTCACCCTCTGCTGTGCCACCCACTTTTACATAGTCGTTAAGCTCTTTATTAAACACAATATTGCCTCCAATTCTATTTTTGATTTCTCCATTATTTGGTAGATCGACCACTATAGACTTGTTAAATGAGAGTGTAAGGTTCACATCCCATGAGAAATTTTTAGTTTTAATAGCGCGACCAGCAAGCTCAAAATCGAAACCGCTCGATTGAATAGTTCCAAAATTACTGGTAATTGAACTAAAGCCAGAAGTAGCATCTAATGGTTTGCTAAAAATTCGATCTGATGTTCTTTTATTATAATAATCGACCAAAAGGGTTACTCTATCCTTAAATAAGCCTATGTCAGTTCCAAGATCGAAAGAGGTGGTAGTTTCCCAGATCAGGTCTTTATTTGCCAGTTTGGTATTCAAAATCCCTACTTCACCTAGGTAGTTATTTCCGATGCTATATTGACCTTGTGTATCGAATATTGATAATTCATTTTGACCAGCTTGGCCCCAGCTCGAACGAAGTTTAAATGTAGATAGATATTTTTTAACTGGCTCGAAGAATTTTTCGTTGTGTACATTCCAACCAGCAGAAACACCAGGAAATAGGCCCCATTTATTTTCAGAAGAAAATTTAGACGAGCCATCTTGTCTTAAACTTGCCGAGAAAAGGTATTTACGGTCATAATCATAATTAACACGCCCAAAGAAACTCATAATAATATCAGAGCTAATTTCGGTGCTACTCCTTTGTGTGAGCACAGATGTTGCATTTACTGTTCTGATATTATCTGTTGGCGCACCATAACCAGATGCAGAAATGTTATAATTGTAATTATTGATATAACTTGTTCCTAAAACAGAGGTAGTATGGTGTTTAGAGCCAAAATCTTTCACATAATTAAAAATCCCGTCAACTTGTGCCTGTCTGATAAATGAATGATCGGCCGATGCATTTCTATTAATATTTACTTCGTTATATGCTTCAAAAGCATTATTAATTCCCTCTGTTGTAAACCAGTAAACAGCAGGTTTAAAACTTAAGCCTGGGGCAATTTTCCAATTGGCGCCTAAGTTAAATGTAGAACGATATACCTTACCATCACTATATTGATCGCGATAATAAATTTCGTGGTTTCTGTTTCTAAATGAGGTTACCCCTTCTCCAGGTGCTGGCAATCCATTTTCGTAATTTAAACGGTAGGTAAAAGGCATAGTAACCGATCTTGATAACACATTTTGGGTGTTACCAATTCCCTTACTTTGGCGTAAAAGGTAATTGATGTTTGCGTTTAGCTCCCATTTATCGCTTAATTTGTACGTACCATTTAATAAAAAGTTATAATTTTTATAATCGGTACCACTCACAATCCCAGTTTGGTTTAGGTGCCCTAAACTGATATAATAGGTAGATTTTTCGGTACCTCCGTTTACGTTAAAATCATATTCTTGCCTTAAACCATCCTGAAAAGTTTCATTTTGATAGTTTGTTTCTTTAAAGATTAGTTTTTTTCCAGTTACGGGGTCCGTCATGGTGGTCCACCCCTCGTTATCAATTAAATTACTTACGTAATCTTTACCATAATTAGTGATGTAGGTATCTAAAAATTCGAGTGTGTTTTTACTATTACGCGCATTACCAGTAGACATTCCATACGTTCCTCCCGTAAGGAAAAGGTTTGGATTGCTGGTATTAAATTTTTGCGTGTTTAATCGGCTTACATAAATATAATCAGCAGCACTTGTAAAATCGTACTCACTGCCTTGGCGTTCTAAACCAGAGGTATATTTAAAGTTGATGGAAGTTTTTGCATTTAGCTTTCCCGATTTTGTTTTAATGATGATCACGCCATTTGCAGCTCTTGCGCCATAAATTGCTGTAGATGCGGCATCTTTAAGTACTTGCATCGATTCGATATCATCTGAATTGATATCACTGATGTTGCGCATACTTCCTACAATTCCATCTACAATAAATAAAGGGGAGTCTCCTTCTGGAGAGGTTGATGCGCCACCCCTAATAAAAATTTGAGGACTTGCACCCGGTTGCCCACTCGAAACCTGCAAAGATAAACCTGCAACTTTACCCTGTAATTGTGTTAACGGATTAGCTGCTGGAGCATTTTCAAACTCCTTCGCATCAACCCTTGTGATAGAATTAGTTACTGTTGATCTGGATTGTTCGCCATAACCAACCACAATTACCTCACTTAATGCGTTTACATCGTCTTCTAGAATAACTTCGTAATTTTGTTGACCGTTAACTTCTACTTCCTTAACTTTTAAACCAATGTAAGTAAAAACTAATGTGCCTTTTCCGTTAGGCACCGGGATGCTAAACTTCCCATCGGTACCAGTAGCTACTACAGTATTTGTACCTTTTAATTTAACCCCAACGCCCGGTATCGCTACCTTTTCCTTTCCAGATTTTACGACACCAGAAACTACAACACTATTTTGTGCTGCAACTTGGAGCGCAAAAAGACAAAACATGGCCAGAAGCCAAATTGAATTTTTTTTGTTCATAACAGTTATTTATAAATTGGTATTTAGTCTTTATGTAGGACATATCAAATGTGGGAAGTATTTTTTAAAATTCCAAATACATTAATTGTAATAAATTAATTATGAAAGATAAAATTCAAAAAAAAAGCCCATAGAAATACTTCCATGAGCTTTTTATAACATAATAATAATATTAATTTTATTTCAATCTATCAAAATGAGGTTGCAAATGCGCTTGCATTCCTTTCTTAAAATCTTCGACCGTACCATTTTTTAGTATTTCTACAAGGCCCAAATGGTTTACTAAACCACGGGTTGGTTTTTTCTCGAGTGTTACCACATAATCAAAAATTGGAAGCAGCATAATCTGAAATCTTTTTAAGGTATCGTTTCCAGACATTTGATATAATTTACCATGAAAAGCGATCTCATTTTTAATTCGGAAAGAATTATCGAGGTTAACTTCTTTTTTGGCGATATTTTCTAATTCTTGAATATCCTTTTCCGTTTTTCGAATGTATAATAATTCGGCTAAGCCCATTTCCAGGACTAATCTTAGCTCGAAAATATCTTGCAGCGTACTATTTTTATTTCAATCTATCAAAATGAGGTTGCAAATGCGCTTGCATTCCTTTCTTAAAATCTTCGACCGTACCATTTTTTAGTATTTCTACAAGGCCCAAATGGTTTACTAAACCACGGGTTGGTTTTTTCTCGAGTGTTACCACATAATCAAAAATTGGAAGCAGCATAATCTGAAATCTTTTTAAGGTATCGTTTCCAGACATTTGATATAATTTACCATGAAAAGCGATCTCATTTTTAATTCGGAAAGAATTATCGAGGTTAACTTCTTTTTTGGCGATATTTTCTAATTCTTGAATATCCTTTTCCGTTTTTCGAATGTATAATAATTCGGCTAAGCCCATTTCCAGGACTAATCTTAGCTCGAAAATATCTTGCAGCGTACTATTATCGATAATCAAAGGATCTAACACACGTTCAAACGTGCCCAATATATCAGGTCTGGCCAATACCATTCCTCGTTTTTTCTTGGTTTCGATCATGCCAAGCATACGTAAACGACTTAGTGCTTCTCTTAAAACATTTCTACTTACACCTAGTGCTTCTGCTAGCTCCAATTCTTTTGGCAAAGCATCACCCGGTCTAAAAGATTTCTTCTTTAAATACTCTCGAAGCCTAACTTCAACAACATCTGCCATTGTATTGGAAATTATGGGAGCTAGGTCTTTACTTAAATCATTAATATCCATATTGCTAATATCCTTCAAAAATGTGATATTTTTTTATTAATATGTAGTACATGTGCAATTATATTTTTCTTTTTATCCTACAAAACAAACAGTGAGATTCCTACTACTGCTAAAAGTAGATAAGGAACTAGGCTTGCGGCACCGGCATAATCTTTCGCAATGCGTTGACCTAAAAATAAACAAACCAAACTAACTGCAGATACCTGCAAACCAATTAATAGCACAAATTTATCTTGTGTAAAAAAATAATAAACACTACCTGCAATACTTAACACGCCGGCGGCGGTTTCCAGTATCAAAATCCCCACAAAAAGCAGCAAGGAAGCACTTTTTAAGAAGGTTTTCTCGAAAACACTGTCAATATACCCCTTGTTCCCATTAAAATTAAAAATTTTATCTAACCCCGACTGAAGAAACAAGATGCTAAAAAAAAGTCCGATAAGGATTTGTAAAAAAGTTAATATCGAAGTATCCATATAATTATTAATAATGTTAAAAATTTATTGTTGTTTACCAGCTTTTTTTCTTAATCCAGCTAAAGAACCCAATAAGCATCTCATTCCAATGGTTAACCTCTTTACCATCGGTTTGGGTAATTAACGAGTGGTTAGCATCTGGGAAAACCTTAAAAGTTAAATTGGTTTTTTTCAGCCTTGCAAATTCGATAGGCACAATATAAGCACTTTCAATTGGAGTACTTTCATCATTAGTGCCATGTACCTGATAGATTGGAACATTAATTTGAATTAGATTCTCGAGTGCTGGTTCGGCAAAAGATGCCCAGCGCTTAAAGGTGTAGCCATACTTCATCTTAGTGCTCTCGCGCTCTTCCATTATCTTTTCAAGGTTATTTATAATCTTGTTATTAACAGCTATGGCACTATCTGCAGATTTCGTTTTTGCTGTTACTTCTTTGAGATTAGACAACACAAAATCATAAAAATCGCTATAACCTCCCCCACCACCAATCCCTAAATGGGTAATATACTTATTTTGGATAGCTAGTTTAGCGGCTACATAAAAGCCTTCTGAATAACCGAAAACTGCTACATTGTTTGGCTTTTTTACCAGCTGCGTACGAACATAATTTAATGCCACATCAGCTCGCCATACCCGGTCTTGCAATGAGGTTTTTGCCCAATATTGTGACGGCACTTTCTTATTGCTACCATCACCAAAAAATCCAAAACCCGGTTTCCCTACAATAACAAACAAGAAATCGTCGGGCAAATAGGAGAAATTAAATGTGGTTAAAGAATTAAACCAGTAAGAGCCGTCTGTATCCTTATTGTAGGTATAGATTGCTTGCGCATCCGAGCCCGGCAAATTCATATAAATGGATGTAGGAACGCCTTTACCTTTTTGGTAAGTATAAAAATTCACCGTGTCGCCCTTAACAATAACATGATAAGCCTTAAAGCCAAAATCTTCGGCAGTTATCTTCTGACCGGCCTTAATCTTTTCACCAACCGCTTTAAAAGGTAAGTTTTGAGCAAAAACTACCGTTGCACTTAATAAGAACAAGAGTAGGGCGGCGATATTCTTTTTCATGATTAAATAATAAATAACTATAGCAAGTTATGGATTATTCGTGAAAATACATACAGACAACACCAGTAAAGCAACTGACAATAAATAGATTAGGTTATTATTAATCAATGGTTTGTAGGATCAGTTCAAAAGTTGTGGAGTAGATGAATAAATTGGATATTTTTGGGATCAAGCTCAAAACCTTTGGAGCATCTGCTTTTGAGGCTAATTTAGCTAAGCCGACATTAATTATAAGTTAAATTCAGGGGAGCTTCAATAAAAGCACTTCCATCCATTATCCATACGCTGTCCAGTCGTTGCCTATTGCCTTGCTATTCAGTACTATCTCGGTAGTATCTCGGTATAATTGCGTTTTAAGGGGATAACAAGCAATAAGCACCGAGACTT
>JAZKGD010000008.1:0-125077 GCA_040386095.1 Bacteroidota bacterium
CCCAATGGTACACAAGATGAAAAAATTCAAATCCAGAAATATCTATTCCTTCGAGCCCCCTTCAAACCTTGTATATATATAGTATAGCTGCACCAGAAGCCAATGGTTGTCTTATCCTTATTATGAAAGAAGAAACAATTACAAGATCTGATCATCCCGAAAAATTTAAGGTGAGGCCCGTACTAGACTTAGCATATAGCTCTTTTAGGAATCAACACTATTATATATACATATATATAGGATTCGCGATAGCAAAAATTAGATTTACTTAAACTTCCTTTAAACCAATCCTTTAGAAAGAAATACTTTAAATAACAGGGTTATTTCTATACCAGCTCCAAAATAGGTGAAATATTTTAATATTTTTACGGCAAACACACAATGAAATGAGAACTATCCTAGTTGTACTGGTGGTTGCTTTATTTACGAATAATGCAATTGCTCAAAAAAAATATCAAGGCAAGCCTTTAATTTTAGCCGGAAAACGAAATTTGACTATAGGTATTGGTCAGGAACGATATCCCGAACGATGGGGAATTTCACCAGAAATAGCGAATGACACTTTAAAGGTTCCTCTATATGGCAAAACTGAGGTTGTTGTTTTTAAAACAGACATAGACAGTATAAAATTTACCGTTAAAGGAGGGGAAAGTAAATCATTTTATATCAAATTGGGCGATACGAAGCCTGCACACACCATAATAACTGCAAAACCCTTTGTTTGGGATCAAGTTAATTATTCAAATGTTGAAGCAAGAAAAGACCTAACTATATATTACCGAAATTCAAAAAGTACTTATTTCGATAGCTTAAGTCGTAAATATCCAATTGCACAACTCATCAAAAAAGGTCAATCAGATATGCAAAAGGTGCTTTCTATTCTAAATTGGACGCACCATCAGTGGAAACACGATGGAAATAATGCCCCAAAAGGAAATGATGCCATTTCGATTCTTAATGAAGTTAAAGCTGGAGGACGCTTCCCTTGTTTTGCTTATGCCATAGTATTGCGTGATCAATTGATAAGCCAGGGATTTAAAGCAAGGGTTTTATATTTAAAAACTAAAGATGCGAGTACTAGAAAAGGTTCTCCGGGTCACGTGGCTACTGAAGTTTTTCTGAATGATCAAAAGAAATGGGTATTTATAGATGGACAGTTTAATGTAATACCAACCTTAAAAGGTAAACCATTAAATGCAGTAGAGTTTCAAAAAGCATTAAGTAATACGTATAACGAGGTTGTTTTGGCCAGTAGAGATAAGGTTTCAAAAAGAGGGTATACCGAATTTGTGTACGATTATCTTTACTATTTTGACACTAGCCTCGATAATCGAGGCTTACCCGCCACTCAAAATTTTAAGCTAGAAGGGAAAACTTCACTCATGTTGGTTCCAGTTGGCGCTCCTCACTTAGAGAAAATCGATTTTTGGAATTCAAAAGTAAATTATTGCATTTATACTAACTCGATAAAAGATTTTTACACAGAGCCTAAATAATTCTGGCAAATTCAAATCCAATTAAAATAAGGCTGTTTAAGCCATTTAAATTACCCACTCATGGCCGATCAGGAAGTAATCAAACACACTAAAAAAATTTATAAAATCTGGAATAGCGAAGCGCATGGCTTTTGGTATAAAGCTAAAGAGTTTGTATTGGAAATTCTGATTATTGTTTTCGCAGTTTCGCTTTCTATTTGGCTACACGGTAGAAGTGAACATACACATCAACAAAAAGACGTAAAAGATTTCTTATTGGGCTTAGAAGCAGACTTAAAAAGTGATTTGCAAGAAATGAAAGAAGATAGAGCCACTTATCAAAGAAGTGGAATGGCCTTTAAGTATTTGCGAAGCCTTAAACGAAATGAAACTGCAAATGCAGATAGTATATATATGTATGCGAATGTTCTTTTTAACACAACCGGACTATTGCCAAATAATAGTCGATATGAAGGATTTAAATCGTCTGGTAAAATTGGAACTATTGAAAACAAGGAGCTACAAAATGAGATTGTAGATTTGTATCAAGATAATATTCCGATTTTAATTTCCTTTACCAATTATTATAATGAAGGGAAACGATCGCTGAATAGCTATTTTAATAAAAATTTAAAACGCTTAAGCGACTCTACAACTAATTTTAATGCAGTAATGGCTACAGATGAAGCCTATAATATTGCAGGCGATTTGAACAATGTTAAGAATATTATCAAGCAATATGATAAATGTATAAATAACATCGATAAAATTAAAAAGTTGATAGATAAAGAATACAATCAATAGAAATGCAGTATGTTAAAATTTGTTAAGTGTTTGATTGGCTGAAACGCTTTATTTAGCTTAGCAGGATTATTTTTAATTGACGTTATCGTATTATTACCTTATCTTTGCACAATGTTTAGAGTTAAACACCTCCTTATTTTAAGTTTCACTGTCCTAATATTAAGTGTAGCAGGCTGCAAAAGCAGTTTTGAAAAACTACGTTTAAGTAATGATGTTTCTAAGAAATATCAGGAAGGTATTCGTTTATATAACAAAAAAGACTACACTAAAGCTTTAATCTTGTTTGAAGGTTTGGCCCAAAAATATAGGGGAACAGCTGAGGCAGAAGATTTGAATTATTACTATGCTTTTACTCTTTACCGCTTAAAAGACTATACAACAGCTCGTTACAAATTTAAAGAATTTGCTGACACCTATCCTGGAAGTAAAAATGCAGAAGAATGCAGGTATTATGGCGCTTATTGTTATTATCTTGATTCTCCAAATTCATCATTAGATCAAGAGAATACCTATAAAGCAATTGATGCATTGCAGTTATTTATCAATTACTATCCAAAAAGTGAGCGTGCTGTTCAAGCTGCACAATATATTGCCAACTTACGCGGCAAATTAGAAACAAAAGCATTTGAGAATGCAAAATTATATTACACATTAGGTGATTATGATGTTGGTTATTACAAATCGGCTGTAGTTGCCTTAAAAAATACTCAAATTGAGTTTCCTGATATTAAGTATATCGAAGAAATTGATTTGTTAATTGTGAAGTCGCAATTTATGTATGCAAAAAATAGCTATCCGAACAAACAAGAAGAGCGTTTTAACGAAGCTATCGTTTATTATAATGAATTTATAGCGGCGCATCCAACTAGTAAATTAGCCAAAGAGGCGCAGCAATTAAAAGAAGATAGTGAGTCTGGAATTGTTGCAGCTAAAAAAATATTAGCTGAAGAGGCGGCATTAAGAGCCAAATACGAAGCACTAGCAAAGAAAGACGAAAAACAAAAAGATACCACTACAAAAAAAGTAGAGATTAAAACCCCAACAAAATAATGAACACACAAAAACCCGCTATACCAAATACAACGGTAACGAGAAATGTACATGATTTAGATGCAACTACTGACAACATTTATGAGTCTTTAGTGATAATTTCTAAAAGGGCTAATCAGATTTCTAACAATATGAAAGAAGAGTTACATGGAAAATTGGCAGAGTTTGCTTCTTCAAATGATAACTTGGAAGAGATTTTTGAAAATAGAGAACAAATTGAAATCAGCAAGCACTATGAGCGCATGCCGAAGCCAAGCTTAATTGCAATAGATGAGTTCTTAAATGATAAAGTTTATCATAGAAATCCAGCTAAAGAACAAAAGTAATTGGCAATGAGCCTAGGGCCATTTAGCGCCCGAAGCATTTTCTAATGGTCTAAGTACCATGCCCCATGCTAAAAGCAAAAAATATATTACTTGGCGTTTGCGGCAGTATTGCAGCATATAAATCGGCTCTTTTAGTGAGGTCACTCATTAAGGCTGGCGCAAACGTTAAAGTTATTCTTACTGCCGATGCGAGTAATTTCATTACTCCACTTACCTTAGCTACTCTTTCTAAAAATCCTGTTTACACTCAATACTTTGATGCCGAAACTGGCGTTTGGAGTAATCATGTAGAATTAGGGCTTTGGGCCGATTATATGATTATTGCTCCTGCTAGTGCAAATACATTGGCTAAAATGGCAAATGGGATTTGTGATAATCTACTTACTGCAGTTTATTTATCGGCCAGATGCCCAGTATTTTTCGCTCCAGCAATGGATCTCGATATGTGGAAGCATGAAAGTACGCGAGAAAATTGTGCGCAATTACAAAGCTTTGGAAATATTATCATCGCTCCAACTAGTGGAGAATTGGCAAGTGGTTTATTTGGTGAAGGGAGGATGGCAGAACCAAATGAAATTGTTGCCTTTTTATCTCTTCATATTAAAGCTGGTTTACCGCTACTCGGGAAAAAGGCTCTTGTAACGGCCGGTCCAACCTATGAGGCAATAGACCCTGTTCGCTTTATAGGAAATCATTCTTCTGGTAAAATGGGTTTTGCAATTGCAGAACGCTTAGCTAAGCTAGGAGCCGAGGTTACCCTTATTAGTGGACCAACTGCCGAAAAAAGTGATTTCAATTTAAACAGAATTGATGTAATTAGTGCTGCAGATATGCAAAATGCATGTATAGCTAATTTTGCTGAAAGCACTATCACAGTAATGAGCGCAGCGGTGGCTGATTATACGCCAGTTGAGGTTGCGGAACAAAAAATAAAAAAATTAGAAACGACCTTTACCATTAACCTAAAAAAAACTACTGATATATTAGCGAAGTTAGGAGAATTGAAGCGGGATGATCAGCTTTTAGTTGGATTTGCACTCGAAACAGAGCAAGAAGAAACCTACGCCCAACAAAAGTTACAGAAAAAGAATTTAGACCTTATTGTATTAAATTCATTAAATGATAAGGGGGCAGGATTTAAAGCAGAAACCAATAAAATAACTATATTTAATCGTGCGCTCGAAAAAACAGTATTTGAGCTTAAAAGTAAGCATGAGGTTGCTAAGGATATCTGTGCTGAAATACTTAAATTGATTGTTTAATGAAGAAATTCTTTTGCCTTCTGATTATCTTATTTTGTGCTACTTATGCATTTTCACAAGAATTAAATGCTAGAGTGCAGGTTTTAGCACCAAACGTATCTAATATTAACCGCAAGAATTTAGAAACCCTTCAAACGTTAGTCCGCGATTTCCTAAACAATAACAAATGGACTAGCGAAACATACCTCCCACAAGAAAGAATTGAGTGCAATTTTGTAATTACTATTTCGGGTTGGGATGGAAACTCTACTTATAATGCCGAAGCGCAAATTCAGTCGGGCAGACCAGTTTATGGAAGTACTTATTTTAGTACGTTATTAAACATGAACGATAAGGATTTCGATTTTAACTATAATCAAGGTCAGACTTTAGATTTTTCGGAGCAGAATTTTCTTACCAATCTTAGCTCTCTCCTAGCCTACTATGCTTATACAATTATTGGCTTGGATAAAGATAGTTTTGGAAAAATGGGAGGCTCATCGCTTTATAGTAAAGCCCAAAACACACTAAATATTGCTCAAACTTCGGGCAATAAAGGCTGGAAGGCATTTGATGGTTTACGCAATCGTTATTGGTTAAACGAAAATCTATTAAACACTAGTTTCCAGGATTTGCGTGTATTTATTTATAACTATCACTTAAATGGTCTCGATCTCCTTAGAGAAAATCAAACTAGTGCCATTAAAAAGATGATCAGTTTCTTAACAGAACTTCAGCAAATGGATAAGCAAAAGCTTGGCTCCATTTTCCCAAATGTGTATTTTGCTGCTAAAGCAGATGAAACCGTAAATATATTATCGCTTGGAGATGCTTCCGATAAAATTAAGGCTTATAACGCTTTAAGTGCGATAGACCCTGCTAATATTAGCAAATACGAAGGATTGAAGAAGAATTAGCTTATTGGTTAATTGGATAACTGTATAATTGGTTATTGTTCAGTCGTTAGCTTAGTTTTTGCATTTTGATCACAGTTAACCGAATAAACAGTTAACCAACGTTCAATCTCCCCCTCTTCAAAAAAAATTGTTAAATTTTTGTTAAAACATTTTGTTTATACGAATACTTTCGTACATTTGAATACGAAATAATTCGTACGTAACGATATGGGCATTAAAAACATCAAACCAACAGAAAGTGAGCTAGAGATTTTACAAATTCTTTGGGAGAAAAAACAGTGTACTGTTCGTGATGTGCACGAGACCTTAGCTAAGAAAGATGCAGGTTATACCACTACTTTAAAATTGATGCAAATTATGCACGAGAAGGGTTTAGTGGAACGAGATACCACCGCGAAAACACATATTTATAAAGCCTTGTTGAATCAGGAAAAAACTCAGCAGCAACTAGTTGATAAAATGATTGACAATGTGTTTAACGGATCGGCAGCTCGCTTAGTAATGCAGGCCTTGGGTAATCAAAGTGCAAGCAAAGAGGAAATAGATTTAATTAAGGAATACTTAGATAAACTTAAATAGTTTAGCGTTAGGCGATAAGCGTTTAAGAAATTAAGGTTAAATAAAAAATAGAGGTAGCATGGGTCCTTGGTCTGTAAAACGCCAAGCGCAAATCGCTAAACATTTACAATAAAACAGATAACACATGGAAGCAATGGTAAATAATTTGATCAAAGCCCTTGGATGGAGTATTTTTCATTCCTTATGGCAAGGTGCACTTATATATGTGCTTCTTTTTGTTGTGTTAATGGCAGTACCTAAGCTAAATGCTAAGCTGAAGCATAATTTAGCTTTTGGTTCGCTCTTACTAATGTTTGCTAGTTTTTGTTTTACTTTTTATTCCGTATTCGAGCTTCCAATAACGAATACTGAAAAAATAGATACTTTGGCGTTTATTGGACAAGCAAACCTTCAGGATCTAAACTTTTTAAGTACAACTACTTTCATTAAAACCGAAGCCTGGTTTCCTTTAATTACAGGTTTTTATATTTTCGGAATCGGTATTCAACTAGTACTCCTGCTTTCGAGTTATCAAAAATTGAAGCAATTAAAGCAGGCAAATACGAGTATTGTTCCTCAAGAATGGAATGCAGTATTTCAAACCATATTAAATCAGTTAAAAATAAATAAGCAGGTGAAATTCTTCTTATCGGCTAAAGTTAACGTACCAGTAGTAATAGGCTATTTTAAACCAGTAGTTTTATTTCCGATAGCACTTGCCACTCAACTTGAAATAAAACAAGTAGAAGCTATTTTAATTCACGAATTATCACATATCCGGAGAAATGACTACGCCTTAAACCTCATCAAAACATGTATTGAAACTTTATTATTCTTCAATCCATTTATATGGTTAGCGGGCAAATTTATCCACATAGAGCGAGAACATGCATGCGACGACTTAGTGATTAAACATACTGGAACACCATTAACTTATGCTCACGCGCTACTAAAACTAGAATTACTTAAAGATAAACAAGCCCCGGTATTATCGCTTGCAGCAACAGGAACCAATCAACACTTATATCAACGAATTAAAAGAATAACCAACATGAAAACGACCTACATCAATGCAAAACAGCAGCTTGTTATTTTTGCATTAACCTTATCAACCGTTCTATCCTTAGCTTGGATGAATCCTAAAAAACCAGAAATTAAAAAAGCCAAAGACATTTCTACTATCAGTAAATCAACTACTGAAGTTAAAGACATTAGTAATCGTTTGGTGCTAAACGCGGATACAGATACAACTAAGAAGAAAAAGAAAGTTGTGAAGTCGACCATTACCATTACAGATGAAAATGGCAACATAAAAACCTATAATTCTATTAAGGAGTTACCTGATAGCTTGAGATCTGTTGTGATTAGGAACCAATTTATTGGAGATTCGTTAGCAAGATTTTACGATTCGAAAGAATGGAAAGATAAAATTATCAAAATGCAATTGGGTTCGATGGAATTGAGCAAAAAACTCGAATCTAAAGAGTGGAAAGATCAAATGGCTAAAGTTAAATCTGACGCTGAGGCAATGAAGAAAAAATTCGAATCTAAAGAATGGAAAGATCAAATGGCTAAAATCCAATTCAATGCTGAGGAGATGAAGAAAAAGTTCGAATCCAAAGAATGGAAAGATCAGATGGCCAAAATTCAATTCAACGCTGAGGAAATGAGAAAAAAATTCGAATCTAAAGAATGGAAAGATCAAATGGCCAAAATGCAGTTAGATGCAGAAGGGATGAAGAAAAAATTCGAATCTAAAGAGTGGAAAGACAATATGGCTAAAATCCAATTCAACGCGGCAGAGATGAAGAAAAAGTTTGACTCTCCAGAATGGAAACAAAAAGTGGAAGAGTTGAAAAAGCTTCAAGATTCTCCAGAATATAAAGAGCTGAAAAAGAAATTTGATAAAGATCTTGAAGAGTTAAAAAAACAAAAAGGTATTAAAGAAGATAAAGCGTCCTTGCAATTCCAAATCAACTTACCTTTTGCCTATTTAAACTCTTATAATAAAACAATTGAGACACAAAATTTAAGCAACAAATAAACACAAACAAATGATATCCTCAGAAGGTCAAGAGAATCTCTTGGCCTTTCTTGTTTAAAATCTGGACAAAAAAATGAAAGCGATTAGCGTATAATGCTTATTTTAGCATCCACTATGCTACAGAAACTCACGATACGTAATTATGCATTAATCGATAGTTTAGATATCGAATTTGACACTGGACTTAATATTATTACTGGCGAAACAGGCGCAGGGAAATCTATCATATTAGGTGCATTATCCCTCCTATTGGGACAACGTGCTGAAAGCAAATATTTTTTTAATCAAGATAAAAAATGTGTAATTGAAGGTGTTTTCGCATTGGCGGATGATTATTTGCAACGTGTATTTGAGGATCAAGACTTAGATTTCTCAACAGACTGCATACTTCGAAGAGAGATTTTGATGGATGGAAAGTCTAGGTCTTTTATAAATGATACTCCTGTTAACCTTACTATCTTAAAATTAATTGGAGAGAAACTAATTGCTATTCACTCACAGCATGCTACTCTCGAGATAAATGACGCTGATTTTCAACTACTAATTGTTGATTCATTAGCCGATCATTCTGCACATTTATCAAGTTATAGACATGGTTTTAAACAATTAAAACTTGATCAGGCACGGTTGCAAAAATTAATTTTAGCAGTTGATGATGCACGCAGTAAACAAGATTATGAGCAATTTTTATTTAATGAGCTAGATCAAGCGAATTTCAAAGAGGGTGAGCAAATAGAACTAGAGGCTGAACTTGACCGTTTAACCCATGCCGAAACTATTAAAAGAAATCTAATTAATGCGACTGCTCTTTTAACAGAAAATGAAACTTCGGCAATTACTATTTTAAAAGAGGCCAGTATACAGTTACAAAACATAGAGAAATTTGACCCTGCCGTTCAAAATTTGTTTGAACGTTTAAGATCTGCACTGATCGAAATAAAAGATATTGCAGATGAAACGACAACTATCGAAGAAAGGACGATATGGAATGAAGGTCGATTAGAAATTATAAATCAACGGTTAGATTTAATTTACAGTTTACAGCAAAAACATAGAGTAAATACAATTGTCGATTTAATCCTAATTCAGCATAAGCTGGAAGAAAATTTAAATCAACTCCTTTCATCGGGTGAAGAAATAGATGACTTAAAATTAGCGAATCAAGCTTTGGCTGATTCATTAAACAAACAGGCAATAGTATTAAGCAGCAATCGAAAAAAAGCCATAAAAATTGTTGAAGAACAGATTACCAGTACACTAAGACTATTAAAAATGCCTAATGCAGCCATCGTATTGTCACATCAGCTATTGGCTAAATTAAACAAAGATGGGATTGATGAAATACAATTGCTCTTTACCGCAAATGCTGGTCAGGCTCCTGCCCCAGTAAATAAAGTTGCCTCTGGCGGGGAATTATCTAGATTAATGCTAGCAATTAAAGCGTTATTAGCTAAACACACTTCGTTACCTACTTTAATATTCGACGAAATTGATACAGGGATTTCAGGCGAAACTGCTTTAAAAGTTGGGAATGTAATCGCAGATTTAGGTGAAAATATGCAAGTTCTATCGATCACTCATTTGCCTCAAATTGCAGCGAAGGGAAATTCGCATTACATGGTGTTTAAAACAGAAACGAATACGAAAACCATAACTGGTATCAGAAAGCTTAACCCAGAAGAAAGGGTTATAGCAATTGCCGAAATGTTGAGTGGCAAAAATCCAGGAGCTTCAGCCTTACAAAATGCAAAAGAGCTCTTGTTGTAATTAGAACATGAAAACTATGAAAACAAATATCTTACTTTTATTGCTTTTATTTATTCCGTTTTACTCCATGGCCCAAAACTTTCACAAAATAGACGAAATTCTTAAAAATTATGACGGCAACAATCCTGGGGCAGCATTAGCCATCATTAAAAATGGAAAAATTATATACACTAAAACTTATGGACAAAGTGATCTAGAAGCAAATGTTAATGTTAATGAACAAAGCAATTTCAGATTAGCATCCGTAAGCAAGCAATTTACTGCAGCAGCAGTTTTGCAGCTCATTCAAAAAAGTAAACTTAGTTTAAAAACTACACTTAGTGAGTGTTTTCCTACATTACCAAGTTATGCCCAAGAAATAAATATCCAACACTTGCTAAACCATACTTCTGGTATTTTAGATTACGATGATTTTATAGATGAGCGTGAAAATACAACTCAACTCTCAGATGCCGAAGTGTTAAAAGCCTGTATGGATTTCAAAAAAACCTATTTTAAGCCAGGCGAGCGCTATCGATACAGTAATACCGCTTATGTACTACTTGGTTTAATTATTGAAAAATATAGTGGTCTTTCCTATCCAAATTATTTATCAAAGTATATCTTCAAACCTTTAAAAATGAAGAATACAATTGCCTATGTTAAAGGGGTAAATAATATCAATGAAAGAGCATATGGCTATAGCAAAATGCAAGGAAACTGGATCAGAAAAGATCAAAGTAGTACGAGTGCGACCTTGGGCGATGGAGGCATTTATAGTAACTTAATTGATTTACTTAAATGGGACAAGGCCTTATATTCAAATAAAATCCTTCCTCACACTATTTGGTCAACAGCATTTAACCAGCAAAGCCTTAACAGCGGAGTAAAAATAGACTATGGTTTTGGTTGGCATTTAAAAAAAACAAATACAGATCTAAATGTCGTTTATCATACTGGAAGTACAACTAGTTTTAGAAACATTTTTTATCGAATTCCTGAAGAAAAACTAAGTATTATCTTATTAACTAATCGAAACACGCCCGAAGAAACGAATATAGTAGAATTAGCAGAAAAAATTCTTATTCACCTAAATATTTAGTTAATTTTGTTAAATGAATACTAGAATTTTTTCTTTTTTTATCCTGCTCCTTTGCTTCAGTGTTAAGGGGTTTACTCAAGAAAGTTATGTTATTAGCGGAACGGTAAAGGATAAAATAGGTGTATTGCCAGGTGCATCGGTTTATGTAAGTAGCTATAAAATTAGTACGGTTACAGATAAAGATGGAAAGTTTATCTTGCCAAAATTAGCTCCTGGCAATTACGATATTTTAGTACAGATGATTGGATATACTCCATATTCAAAAAATATCATCATTTCAAATAAATCTATTCAAACTACTTTTGTACTTACTGAGAGCACTACTTTTCTAAATACCGTCGAAATAAAACCAGACCCAAATCGGGCCTACTACATTTCATTGTTTAAAGATTATTTTATTGGAACTTCCCCTAATTCGGAGCAATGCAAAATACTGAATACAGAAGTATTAAACATAGACGATGATAAGTTGAACAGCTTGTTAACAATTAGTGCTAGCGACTTTTTAATTGTTGAAAATCAAGCTTTAGGTTATCGTTTAAAATATTTATTAAACAGTCTTGAATACGACTACAAGACAAAAATCATCTATTATTCGGGGCACCCCTACTTTGAAGAGTTAAAAGGGAGTAAAGCCAAGCAAAAAAGATGGTTAAAGAATAGAGAAATAGCCTACAATGGTTCGACCATCCATTTTTTCAAATCATTGTATCAAAATAGAGTAGCTGAAGAAGGTTTTGTAATTAATAAGCTAGCCACTATCCCTAATCCGGCTCGACTTCCTGATAGTTTGATTAATGCTAATGTTAAAAAATTAACTGCAGGTAGGCAAGGTCTTATAAACACCTTAAAACTTAACGGGGATGATTCTCTTTCTTATTGGATTAAACAAAGAGGTGTATCTAAAACCATGACTATTTTAAATAGAGCAGATGTTTTAATCGATACATTGGTAACCACTTATAATGAGGATCTTAAAACTATGAAATTCAAGGATGCCTTATATGTAATTTATAAAAATGAAAAAGAAGAGTCAGCTTATTCATTATCTGGACTCCAGCAAAACCGTCCGCCAGACATAGGCAATTTTCAAATCTCTCTAGTTTATTTACAGACACCTTCTGTTCGATTTTATGTAAATGGTGGTGTATTCGATCCTAGAAGCATCTTATTTAGTGGATATTGGGCATATGAAAAAATTGCTGATATGGTGCCGCTAGATTATATTAAATAATTTTGTATGCTGCGTAATCTTCTACTCCTTTTATTTTTTACCAGTACTGCATTTGGTCAAGCTACCTTTTCAATTTCTGGCACCATTAAAGATAAAACAGGGGTTGTGGTAGGGGCTAGTGTTTATCTTAGTGGATATAAAATTTCTACAGCTAGCAATGGTGATGGAAAATTTATACTATCTAATTTAAAACCCGGAAACTATGATGTCCTTGTTCAAATGATCGGATATCAACCCTTTTCAAAAAACGTTCTTATTACGGATAAATCTGCTGTAGTTGAGCTTAAACTTATTGAAAGTACAACACAGCTAAATGAGGTAGTCATTAAACCAAACCCTGACCGTGAATGGTTGATTAATCTTTTTAAGGAATTTTTTATTGGAAAGACACCAAATGCTGCACATTGCAAAATTTTAAATACCAACATTTTGGATATTGATCATGATAAACGAAGCCAGATCTTCACGGTAAAGGCATCTGATTTTTTAATTATTGAAAACCAAATATTGGGCTATCGCATAAAGTACTTACTTGAAAGTTTTGAATATAATTTTAATACAAAAATCCTTTTTTATGCTGGGTATCCAGTCTTCGAAGAAATGAATGGGAGTAGTGCAAAGCAAAAAAGATGGGCGAAAAATAGAGACATTGCGTATAAAGGCTCCTCTCAACATTTTTATACTTCACTTTACCAAAACAAGGTAAGTGAAGAGGGCTTTGTAATCTATAAACGATATGAGATCCCAAATAAGGATAGATTGCCAGATAGCTTAATTGAGACAAATATTAAACAATTGATGACTGGTAAAGCAATTAATAATTTGCCGATTGATAACAAAAATGGCAATTCAATTAACTATTGGATAAAAGAAAGAAGGAAGCCAAAGACCTTACATTTCATTGACAGGGGGACAATCTATACGGATACATTAGTTAAAACCTTTAACGTTAACTTTAAAAAGATTAATTACAAAGATGATTTATTTGTGATTTATAAAAATGAAATAGAGGATTCTGCGTACGAAAGTACTTCATATTATCAGAGCCGGCCAAAGGATCTTATAGGATTTCAAGTATCGGTGATTAAAATGCTTAGGGCACCTATCTATTTTTATCAGAATGGAGTGATCTACAATCCACACAGCACACTTTACAGCGGGTATTGGTCATATGAAAAAATGGCTGATATCGTACCTATGGATTATGTAATCGGCAGCAAATAACCATATAATTAATAAGAATAATAAAAAAAGGTTATGTGTACGAGATTTGATCCTAGAAGATAAAAATGGGCTTGCAAAACAATATAGTGTTGAAAACTCACATTTAAAAATACTAATATTTTTAGTAATTTTAAATATGGAGAGTTTAAATAAAAGTAATGACAACTATTTTAACGGCAGAGGGGCACAACTAAATACGGCTAATAAATTTCTCAAAAATGAACTGGTAAAAGATCATGTAGAGGGGATAGATGATTGGGAGGAAGAGAATGGAAAAACGACGTATATTATCGGTAAATCGAAATCTATTGCAAATAAAGTAGAAAGCCCAGATGTTGGGATGTGGTATTCCCTTAACCCCTATCAAGGTTGTGAGCATGGTTGTATTTATTGTTATGCGCGAAATTCTCACGAATATTGGGGTTTTAGTGCAGGATTAGATTTTGAACGAAAAATTATTGTAAAACAAGATGCTCCGCAGCTTTTCAAGAAGTTTCTAGAGAAAAAAACATGGGATGCCACTCCAATTTCCTTATCGGGCAACACGGATTGTTACCAGCCAGCAGAGCGGAAGTTTAAATTAACACGCCAGCTTTTGGAGATTGCATTGGCCTATAAACAACCCATTGGCATGATTACCAAAAATTCATTAATCTTAAGAGACTTAGATATTCTTCAAGAAATGGCAAAATACAGATTGGTGATGGTTTATGTATCAATTACCAGTTTAGATGAGAAATTAAGGTTAAAAATGGAACCTCGAACAACAACGGCAAAACAGCGCTTAAAAATTATTGAATCATTGAGCACAGCAGGATTGCCAACAGGTGTGATGACTGCACCTATGATTCCAGGATTAAATAGTCATGAAATGCCTGGTATTTTAAAGGCCGCAGCAGATAATGGCGTTAAAAGTGCTGGGTACACCGTAGTAAGATTAAATGGTTCTATTCGCGAACTATTTAAAGATTGGTTGCAAAAAAATTTTCCAGATCGATTTGATAAAGTATGGCATCAGATCGAATCTTGCCACAATGGAAAAGTAAATGATAGTAGATTCGGAACAAGAATGCGTGGCGAAGGCAATTTTGCTGAAATGATTAGAGATACTTTTAAGCTCCATTGCAAATTAAATGGGTTAAACATCGAAAGGATTGAATTAGATCGAAGCTTATTTAAAGTACCGCAAGCGCAGATGAGTTTATTTTAAATAAATCCTTACTTTTGAAGCCTATGAATATTGCATTAGTAACCTATAATGATCAAGGAACTTACTCTACGCTGATAGAAAATGAAGATGACCAACTTATAAACTATCTTCAAAATAAAGGATTAACGATTGAAAAAGCCATTTGGAATAACCCCAATGTTGTTTGGGAAGAATACGACTTGGCCATTATTAAATCCCCTTGGGATTATTTTAATTTAATTGAGGATTTTTACCAATGGTTAAATGATCTAGAAGTTAAGAATATAAAACTTCTTAATCCTATAGCAACTGTAAAATGGAATGCTGATAAGCATTATTTACAAGATATTGAGGACGCTGGTTTAAGAATAGCAAAATGTATTTTTCTAGAAAAAGGAAAACAAGTTAAGCTAAAAGAATATTTTGAAAAATTGAATGCAAAAAAATTAATTGTAAAGCCAGCAGTTAGTGGAGGTTCGAAAAACACATTCAAAATAACTTCAGAAAATGTTGAAGAAGTTAATCATCAGCTGAACACCTTATTAATAGGAGAAGATTTCATTTTACAACCCTTTTTAAAAGAAATAGAAGAAAATGGAGAGTGGTCTCTTTTATTTTTTGGCGGAAAATTTAGTCACGCCCTATTAAAGAAAGCAAAGACGGGCGATTTTAGGGTTCAACATGTTTTTGGCGGAACAGTTCATCCTCAAGAACCATCAAAAGAACTGATCGCAACCGCACAACAATATGTAGATCAATTTGCAAAAAACTGTTTATACGCCCGAGTGGATGGAGTGATAGTAGATGGACACTTTTTGTTAATGGAGTTAGAACTTATAGAACCTTTTTTATTTTTGGATACAAATAAAGAAAGCTTGGCAAATTATTACCAAGCTTTAAAAAAATTATTAGATAGTTAATTACTTATCTATTTTTGTTCCGAAGTTTTGAGTCCAATAAATTCCATTCTTAGCAACCCCCATCTCTTTTAAGTTGGCTGTCATGATGTTTTTGCAATGTTCTGTGCTATTAATCCAAGCATTCACCACAGCAACTTCATCAATCTGACCACTCGCTAAGTTTTCTGCTAAAAGTTTCCACTTATACCCTGTTAAAGTTATACGCTCAGCTGTGCCTTTACCATTGCTTGGCGAAACATGATCCAGAAATTTATTAGCATTCATATCAGCACTATGAATCGATGCCGCCTTTGCCAACAAATTATTCCAGGTTACCGCAGGAACAGGGGGCATAGCAATTGTACCACAATTACAACCTACTGTTCTTTTATCATTTACCAATTTTAAAATTAATGTGTTATCAAGATTGGTAATAACAGTTATATTTTCATCAGCATCTGGAGTATCATCAATAATTGTACCGTCGTCCAATTTGCAAGAAATGATAGAAAATGTAAATAGTAAGAGGATGAGAAGCGTGTGTTTCATAAATTTGAGCTTTATTTTTTATTAAAACTAATACATTTTTATTTAACAACTAGCCGAAATTATTAATTATTAAATTAAGCACCCTCTTCTTTCTTTTTTTTCTTTCCGGTACTTTTATTTACTACAACGATTTCTTCCTTCTCTTTATCATAGTCAATCTCCAAAGTATCACCATCATGAATCTCACCTTTCAATATTTCTTCGGCAATAGGATCTTCTAAATATTTCTGAATAGCACGTTTTAATGGTCGTGCTCCAAAATTGCTATCAAAGCCTTTATCTGCAATGAAATCTTTAGCCGTATCAGTTAATTTCACTTCATAACCTAAGTTATGCACTCTGCCAAACAATGATTTTAACTCAATATCGATAATTTTGAAAATCTCATCTTTCCCAAGGCTATTAAATACCACTACATCATCAACTCGGTTTAAAAACTCGGGAGCAAAAGCACGTTTTAAAGCGTTTTCAATTACACCTCTACTATGTGAATCATTCTGACTAATCTTTGCCGATGTAGAAAAACCAACACCTGCACCAAAATCTTTTAATTGACGCGCACCAATGTTCGAAGTCATGATGATAATAGTGTTTCTAAAATCGACCTTTCTACCTAAACTATCGGTTAACTGACCTTCGTCCAAAACCTGCAATAAAATATTAAATACATCTGGATGTGCTTTTTCAATCTCATCTAATAGAATTACGGCATATGGTTTTCTGCGTACCTTTTCGGTTAATTGTCCACCCTCTTCATAGCCAACATACCCCGGAGGCGCTCCAACCAAACGCGAAACAGCGAATTTCTCCATGTATTCGCTCATGTCTATTTGGATTAACGAATCGTCGCTATCAAACATAAATCGAGCTAGTTCTTTCGCCAATTCAGTTTTACCAACACCTGTAGGACCTAAGAAAATAAAAGAGCCAATTGGTTTTTTTGGATCTTTTAATCCTGCTCTGGTACGTTGTATTGCTTTCGTTAACTTTTTAATGGCGTCGTCTTGACCAATAATTTTCTCAGCCACAGTGCCGTACATATTCAATAGCTTAACACTATCGGTTTGCCCTACGCGTTGCAAAGGAATACCTGTCATCATCGAAACCACTTCAGCTACATTATCTTCACTTACTTCGTAACGTTTGGTTTTAGTTTCAGCCTCCCATTGCGCTTTAGCTTGCTCTAATTCTTCTAATAGATTTTTTTCTGTATCGCGTAATTTTGCAGCCTCTTCATATTTTTGGCTTTTCACCACTTTATTCTTCTCAATCTTAATATCTTCTATCTTATTTTCGATAGCAATAATATTTTCAGGAACATGAATATTGGTTAAATGCACTCTCGATCCAGCCTCATCCAATGCATCAATAGCCTTATCTGGCAAGAAACGATCGGTAATATATCTAGTCGTTAAGGCTACACATGCATTAATGGCCTCATCTGTATAGGTAACACCATGGTGATCTTCGTATTTCTCTTTAATACGATTTAAAATCTCGATAGTTTCATCAGGGGTAGCCGGCTCGATCATCACTTTTTGAAAACGACGATCTAAAGCACCATCCTTTTCAATGTACTGACGATATTCATCCAACGTAGTTGCACCAATACATTGTATTTCGCCTCTCGCTAAAGCTGGCTTAAACATATTTGAAGCATCTAATGAACCCGACGCTCCACCTGCACCTACAATTGTATGAATTTCGTCGATAAAAAGAATTACATCCGTAGATTTCTCTAATTCGTTCATTACCGCCTTCATGCGCTCTTCAAACTGGCCACGGTATTTTGTACCTGCTACCAACGAAGCTAAATCTAAGGTAACTACACGTTTATTAAAGAGTACCCTCGAAACTTTACGCTGCACAATTCGCAATGCTAAACCTTCGGCAATGGCTGATTTACCTACCCCAGGTTCTCCAATTAAAATTGGATTATTTTTTTTACGACGAGATAAAATTTGTGAAACACGCTCTATCTCTTTCTCACGACCAACAATTGGATCTAAACGACCTTCTTCTGCAGCACGCGTTAAATCACGTCCAAAGTTATCAAGTACAGGGGTTTTCGACTTAATGTCGGATACCTTTTTCGGTGCACTAAAACTTTCTTCTTCCTGAAAATCATCGTCGCTACCACCTGCGGTACCCCCACCCTGTGCTTCATCTCTGAAACCGTTTTTGTTTACCTCTACTTCTTGTTTAAAAATTTCGTAGGTAATACTGTATTGCAATAAAATTTGAGACGCGATATTATCATCATCTCTTAAAATAGATAACAATAAATGTTCGGTACCAATTAAATCGCTTTTAAAAATCTTAGCTTCTAAATAGGTTATCTTTAATACCTTTTCGGCCTGTTTGGTTAAAGGAATGTTGCCTAAATTAACGGTAACACTTGAAGTACCGCGAACGGCTTCTTCAATTGAACGGCGAAGTTTAGAAGTATCTACTCCTAATGATTTTAAAATTTTGATGGCCATACCATCACCTTCGCGAATAAGCCCTAATAATAAATGCTCAGCGCCTATATAATCGTGTCCTAATCTCAGGGCTTCTTCCCTGCTAAAAGAAATCACGTCTTTTACTTGTGGAGAAAATTTCGCTTCCATAATCTGTGTGTAAACGGGATGACTCTAAACTATAAATTACTTTTATAAATACGGTCTCCCAATATCCATATTTTATCAACAATTACGCCATTTTGGTGAATAAAGGGGTTTGGCATCGTTAGTTTATTTACGTAATACAAGATAATAAAGGTTTTTTGCTTAAAAAATTATAGTTTGAGATTAATTTAAACTGTTTGTCGGTTAATTGTAAGGTTTATTTAGAAAAAAATAACTGACAAATTGCTAGGTAGATTTGGTGATTAAGAAATTATGACAGGGGATTTATGGATTATAACCGCATTTTCTCTTTCAATATCTTTGCAGCTTGTGTATAACCACCACCAGCCCCATCTACAAAATGAATGTGATCGTCTTTAAGGTCTCGCACATAACACGACATCACAGAAGCTGTACTAATGAAAAGCCCATAAATAATTTCTCCTTCTTTTTCGAGCTCATCAAGTGCCTTAATCAATTTTAACCGTTGCAATTCATCCCCGCACATCACCGTATTTATTTTCCCATCTAGTACCAAAGTATCCGACATTTCTACTAAACGCTTTAGATATTCCCTCCCATTTGTTGTTAAAAAATAAACCGTACCAAAAGAATTAACTAACCAATTGCGAATAAGCTCAAAAAACTTAATCTTTCCTATCCGAGCTCTCATTTCAGTGCTCATCCTATTAAATGTAGTATTTAACTTAAGCTTAGCAACAGAAATTGGTTGTCTATTTTTTATTCCGCCATAAATTTCATCAATATAACTAATTACTTTACTAAAAACTGCAGCTTGGTTTTCAATTTTTGGAGCCATTACTAAAAGTGTAATCACTTCGTTAATGTTTTCGGGAGGTGCTATCTTATCCCACCTACATTGCATCCCATTCAAATCTAATTCCTCTAACAAATCTTCTTCCTGTAACAATGTATAATCAGCCGCTTTAATTAAACTTTCGGCATAGTTTAATCCATCGCCTAAAACAATAGGAATAGAAAAGAAATCACTAACTGCAAATTTGCAAATGTTAATTTTATAACCTTCATCATATAACTGAGCAACGGGAACTGTGCCAACTCTTAAATCAATATTGAAGTTTTGGAGTGTGTTTTTTCTAAAAATGCTTAGTTTTTTTAAGATTAGATCAATTAATATAGAGGGTACGATAAAAGTAGCCCCATCGCCACCAAAAAAGAAAGGAATAGCTATCTTAGCCTTAAAAGCTAGATTTAAAACCGCCGCAATGCTTCCTGTAGCTACAAAATTTACAGTTTCATTTAATCCATTCGCTACTGCAGCCGTTGAACCTTTAATATCTGTAATCACTACATGCCAGTCTTGCGGTACAGCATCAAAGGCTGTATCTTTCAACAAAAGCTTGTTTAAAGCAATACGATTAACAGGTAATTTATCATAAAAATTATGATTAGCTTTTGACATGGTGAAATTAATGTAGATAAATTTTCCATCAAAATAAGCATCTTTGTGCAAATACTAAAATTATGGCTGACGAGAAAATAATCTTTTCAATGGCTGGGGTAAGCAAAATTTACCCGCCACAAAAACAGGTTTTAAAAAATATTTATTTATCCTTCTTTTACGGAGCTAAAATCGGCGTTGTTGGTTTAAACGGTTCTGGTAAATCTTCATTATTAAAAATTATTGCTGGCTTAGATAAGTCATTTCAAGGTGAAGTGGTTTTTAATGCTGGCTATAGCGTTGGCTATTTGGCTCAAGAACCCATTTTAGATGAAAATAAAACAGTAAGAGAGATTGTTGAAGAAGGTGTTGCAGAAATTACTGGCATTTTAAAAGAGTACGAAGAAGTTAATGAGGCTTTTGGTTTAGAAGAAAACTATTCGGATGCTGATAAAATGGATAAGCTTATGGCTCGCCAAGGTGAGTTGCAAGATAAAATTGACGCTGTTAATGCTTGGGAGTTAGACACCAAATTAGAAAGAGCAATGGATGCCTTACGATGTCCCGAGCCCGAAACTAAAATCAGTGTGCTTTCTGGTGGCGAACGCAGAAGAGTTGCCATGTGTCGCTTGTTGCTACAAGAACCAGATGTTTTATTATTAGATGAGCCTACCAACCACTTGGATGCTGAAAGTATTGATTGGTTAGAACAATTTTTACAAAACTACAAAGGAACGGTTATTGCCGTAACGCACGATAGATATTTCTTAGATAATGTTGCAGGCTGGATTTTAGAACTGGATCGCGGTGAAGGTATTCCTTGGAAAGGAAATTATTCGTCGTGGTTAGACCAAAAAGCAAAACGTTTAGCACAAGAAGACAAGACCGAAAGTAAACGTCAAAAAGCATTAGAACGTGAGCTGGAATGGGTTCGTATGGCTCCTAAAGCCCGTCATGCTAAATCAAAAGCGCGTTTAGCAAATTACGATAAATTAGCTTCTGAAGATGGTAAAGAACGTGAAGATAAATTAGAATTATTTATCCCAGCTGGGCCTCGTTTAGGAAATGTGGTAATTGAAGCAAATGAGGTAACCAAAGCCTATGGCGATAAAATCTTGTTCGAAAACCTAACCTTCTCGTTGCCACCGGCTGGTATTGTTGGTATTATTGGGCCCAATGGTGCTGGTAAAACCACGTTATTCCGTTTAATTACAGGGCAAGAACAACCAGACAAAGGTACATTTAGAGTGGGCGAAACAGTAGCCTTAGGCTATGTAGATCAGATGCATAATGATTTAGATGCCGACAAAACAGTGTATGAAAACATAACCGATGGTTTAGAGAATATCCAATTGGGCAATAAAGCTGTAAGCGGACGTGCTTATGTATCGAAATTTAACTTCAATGGTGGCGATCAGCAGAAAAAAGTCGGCATTTTATCGGGCGGAGAACGAAACCGTGTTCATTTGGCCATTACCTTAAAAAAAGGAGCAAACGTTCTATTGCTCGATGAGCCAACCAATGATATTGATGTAAATACACTAAGAGCTTTGGAAGAAGCACTTGAGAATTTCGGAGGTTGCGCCGTAGTAATTAGTCACGATAGATGGTTTTTAGACCGTATTTGTACTCACATTTTAGCATTTGAAGGCAATTCAGAAGTTTATTTCTTTGAGGGAAATTATTCTGACTATGAAGAAAATCGCAAGAAAAGATTAGGCGATGTAACGCCACATCGAATTCGATATAAGAAATTGGTATAGTAAGGAAACACGTTGACAAAGTTTTAGCAGGTTGTATAGAACTTTGTCAATGTTCTATTGTTATAGTATTATTATTACAATATTATATATTTGCGAATATGAAGAAAATACTGGTTGTAGATGATGATGATGACGTATTAGAAACTATCCAATTAATCTTAGAAATTGGAGGGTATGATGTGGAGCCTTTAAATGATGCTGAGTTAATTTTTGAACGAATTGCCGATTTTGAACCTAATCTAGTTTTATTAGATGTTGTATTAGGAAAAATTGATGGACGAACAATCTGCAGCCAGATAAAAGGTCACGATGATACAAAGCATATCCCAGTATTAATGATGTCTGGTCTTTACGATTTAAATGAAGTAAATGGTATGGATTGTGCACCAGATGATTTTATGCAGAAACCATTTAAAATGGATATACTTTTAGAAAAGATTGAGAAATTGGTAAGCAGAAAGAAAGTATCAAATCAAAATATCAATTAACTATTTTTTTCTTCTCTTGGCCCTCTTTTATAAATTACCAATCCGTTTAAAAAATTACGTAAAATCTGATCTCCACATTTCTTAAAATTAGGATGCTCATCATTTCTGAAAATGTCGCCTAATTCACTTTTTGTAACCGTAAAACTTACCAGTTTACAGATTTCAATAATTTGATCACTATTTAAGGATAATGCTACCCTTAATTTTTTCATTATATCGTTGTTGCTCATTACATTGCTGTTTCTATTTTAACTTTCTTATTCTTTAAGCGTTCGTTAGCCAAAGTTCTGATTACTTGAGGAACTAATTTTCTTTTAATAGCTACATACGATGCTTGGTCTTTTACTTCGATTAAGCCCACGTCGTCCTTTTGCAAACCGCCCTTTTTTAGCAAGAAACCAACAATATCAATCTTATTCACTTTATCCTTTTTCCCAGCACTTATATATAAAGTTTGCCAAATGCTATCCTGTGGCAATTTATAAGGCCCTTTTAATTGTTCAGTTTCTATATCCGTTTTTAAAAATGGATACTTTTCTTCATCGGTCATAATCAAATAAGCAGTTCCTTTGGCATTCATCCTTGCCGTTCTACCGTTTCTGTGTAAAAATGCATCGGCTGTATAAGGCAGCTGATAATGAATAATAAACTCTACCTCAGGAATATCTAAACCTCTTGCCGCTAAGTCTGTGGTGATTAGAATTTTAATACTTCCATTTCTAAACTTCAATAATGCTCTTTCACGTTCATCCTGTTCCATACCGCCGTGAAAAATATCATGTGCCAAATCTTTATCTATCAATAAATCACTAATACGATCTACCGTTTCGCGATGATTGCAGAAAATCAAGGTGGTTTTACTTCCAATTTTACAAATGAGCTCGAACAAAGTTGCTAATTTATCTTCTGCCGTTGTTTGCACCTTTCTTAATTTTAAATCGGGTGCAATTTGAACATCTTTTAAAAAATCGATTTCGATTGGATTTTTTAATCCAGTAAATTCTGGAATCTCGCCCATCGCTGTTGCGGAAGTTAAAATTCGTTGCTTTAACGATAAAAGTTGTTTGATGATGTAAGACATGTCATCAGTAAACCCAAATTCTAATGCTTTATCAAATTCATCCAGTACCAAGGTGGTAATAGTCGATTCGTCGAAATTTTGATGACGGAGGTGATAGGCAATCCGCCCAGGTGTACCAATTAACACCGATGGGGCCTGTTCCAAATTATTGCGTTCTGTTTTTATTGGGTGACCGCCATAGCAACAATTTACCTTAAAACCTGTACTCATCTGCTTAAAAACCTGTTCAATTTGCAGAGCTAGCTCGCGCGATGGAACTAAGATAAGACATTGCACTCCTTTAACATCTTTACTTAAATTACGTAGCACAGGCAGTAAGAAGGCTAATGTTTTACCTGAACCTGTTGGTGCTAAAACTAAAATATCATTCCCCGTTTTTGTTGCCGAAACTACTTCCTCTTGCATTGCATTAAGTGCAGTAATCTTTAAATTATCAAGTACGGGTTGTATCGTCATGATGCAAAGGTAACAAAGTTTAGCGTTCGCTCTAAATTTCATGTTTCATATCCCGATAAATCGGGATTTCGCTTCGCTCAACCTGTTGACAACCAATAAAATGTTAGCAAATAAACAACACCAATTTAACATTATTATCATTTGAAGCGCTTAATTTTAGGAAACCTGATTACGGGTTGTTAACCTTAACACCAATAACGTATGACTTGGAAGAAATTTAGTGGTGAAATAATCCATTCGTCGATCTTAGAAGAAGTAGAACAAGCGATTATCAGAGAGACACAGAGCGGCTACAAGCTAAAAGTTTGCATTGGCACCGATTCTCAAGTAAAAGGCGCATTAACCGACTTTGCAACTGTTATAGTTTTACTAAGAGAGCATCATGGCGGTTTTATGTATATCTCACAAGACAAAACTACCCAACAAATGGGCATTAAAGAACGAATGCTGGTTGAAGTTCAGAAATCTATCGAAACAGCCTATTCAATTTGCGATTTACTAGATTTGTATGATGTTGATTTGGAGGTTCATGCAGACATTAACACCAATCCGATGTTTAAATCGAATAAGGCATTGAACGAGGCTATGGGTTACATTTTAAGTATGGGTTTCATTTTTAAAGCAAAGCCAGAAGCATTTGCCAGCTCTACCTGTGCAGATAAAATGGTGCATTAATTACCACTCTTTTTTTACTATAGTTTTTTCCTTAACAGGAATTACTAATGTAGCTGCACTAGCGATGTGATTCTTAAACTCTTTGGCCAGTTGAGATGCATATTTAGCCGTTTGGGCTTGATATTCTTTCCATTGCGATGAGTTTAATTTACCTGGGCTATTTTCTAATGGAATTCCTTTGCTCGTGGTTGCCACAAAATTGCCATACCGATCTCTTTGGTAAGGAACAAAATTAAAATCGGTAAGCCAAAATCGGTACTTCCCTTCTTTTGCTTCGGCCTGGAAATGATATAAAATTTCTCCAGAGGGATGCGACATAACCAAAACTGTTTTATTAATTACTAATTTTCCAGTGGCCACAAATACAGTATCGCCTTGGACTGTTTTTAACTTTAAATCTTTAACTGGTCTTTTCAAAAAAGAGCTTACTCTTTCTTTAAATTGATCCTTTAGCAGGTCTTTTGCTTCAACGAGTTCGTAATAGATAAACTTACCCTGTTCATCAACTGGCAACAACTCAGTTTGAGCCTTACAAAATGAAGAGCTAATTATTAAGAACAAAAAGGCTGCGATTAATTTCATTACTTTGATTTAAAAACGCCCCAACTTATGGGGCGTTTAGCTATACTGTTAATCTTATTTTGCGTTAACGATTGAAACGACATCCCCCGACCCTCTGTCGGGGATAAAGTGGAAAGCGTGTTAAAACGCCCGAAAACTCTTGTTTAAAACGTATAAACAGCTCCTAAAGAAAACTGAGAAGCCGATTTATTTGCCACTCCATTTTTCAAAAAGCTTTGCGAGAAATCTTTATCACTATCAAAACGAATTTCAGGGATAAAAGTTAATCCGCCCGATTTAATATTGCCTGATAATGTAAAAGAAGTTACACTCGCATCAGCAGCTGCACCAACTCCTTTAATTTTAAAACTTTCTCCCCTAACCCCAAGCGCAAAGCCTGGCGTAAAGGCATATTGAGGATAAACAGCAACACCCGAATAGCCACCATTATCGTCTGAAATGCTATAATCGGCAGCATTTAAACCCAATTTAAATTTATCGGTAATTTGATAAGCAGTAGTTAAATCGAATATAGTACCCGTACCTAGCGCACCGGCTGATTTGCCCGATAAAACGTTCAAATAAGCCGTCCATCCTTCAACTGGTGTAACGGTTAACTGCGCTCCGAAATGTGAAACACCATTAAAATCTTGATACACATTCCAGTCGTTAAACAACCCCGCCATTAAACTTACCTTATCAGAAAATGCATAAGATGCTTTGATACCTGCATTTTGAAAAGGACCCGACCCAAATAAATAAGAAGTTGAATAGTTAAAATTTGCAGATGGAGAAATTACTTCGTAGCCAACAAAAGTGCCCATATAACCTGCAGTCATGTTAAACTTCTCAGAAAATGCATAACTCACGTATAGGTTTTGAATATGAAAACTATTTGTCGTTTCATCGTATGCTCCAGCTGCATTAGGGATAGACTGCGCTTGGCCACGTGGACCGAAAGACAATTCACCAACAAAAGATGCCTTACCGGTAGTTTTCTTTAACGCAAGATCGATCATTCCCAGAGAAATCGAATTTTGCTCATTTGCAAAATAGGTTTTAATATTTCCGGTTTTATTAAAGTCGTACTTATAATACGTATCAACTGATCCCGAAATTTGCAATGGAGCAGGTGGGGTATCTTGGGCAACAACAACAGTAGTAAAACCCAGGGCAAGGCAAGAAAGTATAAATGATTTCATATTTTAAAATTTTGAAGCGATGAATAGATTAATTTTATTTATTTGGAACTTCTTGTCCACCAACAATTAAGGTGCCTTGAGAATATTTTTCGTCGTGCTGACTTGCATCTAATCCTTCTTCTTCTTCCTCAGCACTTACACGAATTGGCTGAACTAAGTTGATAAGTTTAAAAATCACAAACGACATTACGAAACTGAATATCACCACAATAACAGCACCTTTTAATTGCGTAAAAAAGAATTCTGGATTACCATACAATAAACCATCCGCACCAGCAGCATTTACCGTTTTTGTTGCAAATACACCGGTTAACAACATTCCAACAATACCGCCAACACCGTGACAAGGGAACACATCTAAAGTATCATCTAAACTCGTTTTTTGCTTCCAAGAAACAACTAGATTAGACGCTACAGCTGCAAAAACACCAATAAAAATACTTGATGGTATGCTTACCAAACCTGCGCCTGGAGTAATCGCCACTAAGCCTACTACCGCACCAATACAAAAACCTAATACTGAAGGTTTTTTACCTCTCGACACATCGAAAAACATCCAAGATAAACCTGCTGCACCTGCAGCAGTATTTGTAGTAATAAAGGCCGAAACGGCTAAAGAATTAGCACCTAGCGCTGAACCGGCATTAAAACCAAACCATCCGAACCATAATAAACCTGTACCAATTAACACATAAGGAATGTTTGCAGGTGGAACTTCTTTGTGATCGAGGTGAGATTTTCTACGTTTTAACACCAATGCTCCAGCTAATGCGGCCATACCAGCAGATATGTGAACTACTGTACCTCCAGCAAAGTCCAAAACACCCATTTTAAACAGAAAACCTTCAGGGTGCCATGTCCAATGTGCCAATGGTGAATACACAAAAATTGCAAATAATACTATAAATAAGATATAAGAGGTAAACTTAATACGCTCTGCAACCGCACCAACCACCAAACCTGGGGTAATAATGGCGAACATTAATTGAAATACTGCAAATAATGAAAGTGGGATTGTAGGAGCTAAACTCCACGACGGGCCAGAGTTTACAGCTTGAAAGAATAAAAACGTAGTTGGGTTACCTATAAATCCACCTATGCTTTCTCCAAAGGCAAGACTAAAGCCAACAACTATCCACAGCACTGTAATTACACCAGCTGCAACCACACTTTTTATCATGGTAGAAAGTACATTTTTACGATGAACCATACCACCGTAAAAAAAAGCAAGCCCGGGTGTCATTAAGAAAACAAGAGCTGCAGCAATTAATACAAATGCGATGTCGGGCGCACTGTATTTTCCTTCATCGAAATTAGGAAGTAGAGGAATAAAAAGAGCAAGAATTGCAAGAATTACAAGTACTGCAAATGGAGCCCATTGTTTAAATAAAACTTTTGCCATAAATTTTCGTGTTTAGTGTTTGATTTTTTATTAATTATTTAAAATTATAAATTAAATTTCAATAATTGACAATTATTTTTACAAAAAAATGAAATTTTAACTAAAAAAATCAAATAAAACATTAAATTTTAGATAAAAAACAAAATAAATATCAAAAAATAACAAAACGAAAGTAGTTATATATTTAAATTTTATCAAAATGGAATTATTTTACATAAAAAATTGAAATAATTAAAAAATTAACATAAAAAATAGCTAAACGAGTAAAAATAGAGCAAATTCAAGCGAATAATTGAGAATTATTCATCATTCAGCACAATTAAGTAGCCGCTAACTCAAGAAAATTGAAAATAATTTGCAATTACTCGTTCAACAACGAATAAGGATTATATTATTAGAATATAAATAAGGAATTGATTAATAAGCCGAACCTTGAACCACACCTCTGCGTTCAATTTCTTTATCCATATAGGTTTGAATAGCTGATTTATTTAATCCCCAGTTGGGAGCGATAAGCAAATCCCAATCTGAAATGCCAAATAAGCGTTGAATAACAATATCTGGCCTCAATAAAGGTATTAATTCACAAAGCAAATCGGTATATTCTTCGAGCGTGAATAGTTTAAATGGATTTTTCTTGTATTTAGCACCCATTATAGAGCCGTCCACTACATGCAAATGATGGAATTTCACAAATTTAATCTGAGGAAAACGATTAATTTCGTGAATGTAACCTTTCATCATTTCTCTGGTTTCCCAAGGAAATCCAAAAATGGTATGCACACAAAGATCGAGTTTTGAGTTTTCGAGTAATTCTACTGCTTTTACAAATTCTCCATGGCTACAGCCCCTATTAATCTGATCTAGCGTTTCATCATATATAGACTCCATCCCCATTTCGAGATCTACATCAAAACGATCAGTATAGCTTTCTAAAAGCGCAACTTTTTCGGCATCAATACAATCTGGTCGAGTACCAACTGCAAAACCCACCACATCTTCGGTATTCACAGACAACGCTTCATCATACATCATCTTTAAATAATGTACGGGCGCATACGTATTGGTATTGGGTTGAAAATATACAATAAATTTATCTGCTTTGTAAGAAGTGCGTGCGCGTTGCATGCCCTCCATAAGCTGATCTTTTATGTTAGGGTTTTTTCTGGAAGGCTCTGGAGTAAAAGAATCGACATTGCAATATGTACAACCACCATAGCCTTTACTTCCATCACGGTTAGGGCAGGTAAAACCCCCGTCAACAATTACTTTAAATACACGTTTACCATTGTATTTTTCACGTAAATGTGTACCGTAGTTCTTATATCCTTTAATGCCTAAATCAATTGCCGTTCCCATTATGCAAAAATACACAAAAATGAGCTAAGATTTTTAGGATTGTAGGATTTTAAGATCAATACACATAGAATGTGGCGGCTTTATTACTTTCTATAATTTAGATTATCAATGTGTTTGGTATTATAAACTCTTTTGAAGGTTAAGCTTCTACTACCAAAATTTATCAGTAATCCAACGGGTAACTTATACGCTTCTAAATAATTTATGGCTTGCGCTAGATGTGCATCATTTATTTGAGATACAGCCTTTAATTCTACCATGATTTCATTTTCGACGAAAAAATCTACTCGTCTAGTTCCAATCTTTATGCTACCATAAAAAATATCCATTGTCATTTCCCTTTTGTACGACAAACCACGATTTCCAAATTCAATTGCTAAAGCACGTTGATAAATCACTTCTTGAAATCCCGACCCCAAGGCAGAATGGGCTTTCATTGCACAACCAATTATTCGATGAGTACATTCTTCTTGTTTCACTTGGTTAAAGTAGAAACTAAATACTATCCAAAAAAAACAGAGCCGATTTTATCCGGATATATCCAGGTAAAATCGGCTCTGAGCAACATTTAAGAAAATCTAAATAGACTACATCAAACTGTAGTAATTACGTAACCCTATAATCTTACAATCCTATTAATCCTAGCACAATCCTAACCCTCTTTCGGCTTTGTAACATAATACACCGGTATCCCCACCAGCATAATCACCACACCCCAACCGCACGTACTCGTTTTGGTAATAAGCAACGACACACAAATTGCAGTAGCAGCAATAATATATATAAAAGGCAATACTGGATAACCAAATGCTTTGTACGGACGTTCTACATTAGGCATGGTTCTTCTTAGAATGAAAATTCCGTAAATGGTAAGGATATAAAAAATAATCACGATAATCATTACATAATCAAGCAAGTCGCCATATTTACCGGTTAAACATAATGCCGATGCCCAAATGCATTGCGCCCATAAAGCCCACGCAGGAACACTAGCATCATTTAAATTAGCTGCTTTTTTAAAGAACAACCCATCTTTTGCCATGGTGTAATACACCCTTGATCCTGCCATAATTAACCCATTATTACACGCAAAGGTCGAAATCATGATCATAACTGCAATTATAATGGTACCTGTATTACCAAAAATGTATTGAGCAGCATCAACAGCCACACGGTCTTCCTTTGCAAAAGCAATTTCGTTTAAGGGCATCACCGCTACATACATTAAGTTGGCCAATACATAAATAACACTTACGATTAAAGTACCTAAAAACAAGCTCAAACCTACATTTCGTTGAGGATTTTTAATTTCACCAGCTATAAATGTAACTCCGTTCCAAGCATCACTACTAAAAAGCGAACCTACCATCGATGCTGCAATACCGGCCGCCAAGGCTGTACCACCAATGCTAACCCACGATGCTGTTGGCGCATCGAACATTTTAGAATCCCAAGCATTTGCCCAGTTTGCATCCCAAACTTCGGTGCTGGCCCCTAATGTAAATCCAAATACAATTAATCCAAATAACGATAGTATTTTAATAATGGTTAAAAAAGTTTGTAATGATTTACTGTTTTTAACACCCCTACTATTAATATATGTCAATAAAATAATGGTAGCAATAGAAACTAACTGAGCAGCATTTAACTTAAATGAGCCAACTTCATATAGAATATTTTTTTCACTTACGACAGGAATCAAGTAGGCGGTAAACTTCGAAAAAGCAACGCCAACGGCCGCAATGGTACCCGTTTGGATAACAGCAAAAAAGCTCCATCCATATAAAAAGGCAATTAATTTATTATAAGCTTCTTTTAAGTAAACATATTGTCCGCCAGCTTTTGGAAACATCGCGCTTAACTCTCCATAGCTTACTGCTGCAATCATTGTAATTATCGCTGTGATTACCCAAATTAAAATTAACCATCCTGCAGACCCAACTTGCCTGGCAATGTCGGCGCTAACGATAAATATCCCTGAACCGATCATCGAACCCACAACAAGCATTGTGCCATCGAATAATCCAAGTTCTCTCTTAAAAGAACCTTCTTCTTTTTGGTTTTCCATTTTTTTTTAGTTTGTTTAGTTTGGTTTTTTAGGTTTATATTGGGCTAATATATATTAAACCACAATGATTTACAAATTACACTAAAGAGTGCTAAATCATTGCAACTTTATCATCATCGAAAATAGATCAGTCTGGATGAAAACAAATTTACATTTCAATGAAAAAAAGCTTAAAAAAAATAGCTTTAACGAACGCCAAACACACATATTGTGGGAAAGCGAGAAAATGTTAACAATCATTTACATAAAAATTTGATTATTAACGAAACACGCTTATTTTTGCAACCCTTGTATTATTTTTATTTCATCTGTTTACATTGTTATTTTTAATGGTCAGATGGAGTTAAAGGTTCACAAACTAAACCACTAAAATATAAATTTATAATATGGAGTTTCTACAAAACAATTTAATCTATTCCATTCCACTATTAGGCTTAATCGGTATCCTGGTTATGGCTGTAAAAAGTGCATGGGTAAACAAACAGGATGCGGGTGATGCGAATATGCAGGAACTTGCCGGTTACATTGCAGATGGCGCAATGGCATTTTTAAAAGCAGAATGGAAAGTACTTAGCATTTTTGCAGCATTTGCCGCAGCTTTATTAGCGTACTCTGGAACAATTCATGAAATTAATGGAAAAGAAATTCACTCGAGTTGGATTATTTCGATTGCATTTTTAATTGGTGCTTTTTTCTCAGCACTTGCTGGATACATTGGCATGAAAGCCGCTACAAAAGCAAACGTACGTACTACTCAAGCCGCTAGAACTAGTTTAAAACAAGCTTTAAAAGTAAGTTTTACAGGCGGAACGGTAATGGGCTTAGGTGTTGCCGGTTTAGCAGTTTTAGGATTAGGTGGATTATTTATTGTTTTCCTTTCTTTATTTGATGTTATTGGAACCGATGGTACTGTAAGCGTGATAAACATGAAAACAGCCATTGAAGTACTAACAGGATTTTCATTAGGAGCCGAATCTATTGCTTTATTTGCGCGTGTTGGTGGTGGTATTTACACGAAGGCTGCTGATGTTGGCGCCGATTTAGTGGGTAAAGTTGAAGCTGGTATTCCGGAAGACGATGTTCGTAACCCTGCAACAATTGCCGATAACGTGGGTGATAACGTAGGGGATGTTGCCGGTATGGGTGCCGATTTATTTGGTTCGTATGTAGCTACTATTTTAGCAACCATGGTTTTGGGTCAAGAAATTGATGTGAAAGATAATTTTGGTGGTATGTCACCAATTCTATTACCAATGGTAATTTGCGGACTAGGTATACTTTTTTCTATTATTGGAACTTGGTTTGTAACCATTAAAGACGAAAAATCGAACGTTCAAAATGCGTTGAACTTAGGTAACTGGTCGTCTATTCTAATTACTGCTGTTTCTTCATTCTTTATTGTAAAATGGATGTTGCCTGCAACCATGAATTTACGTGGTTATGAGTTTTCGAGCATGAATGTGTTTTATGCGATCATTGTGGGTTTAGTAGTGGGTACAATTATGAGTATTGTAACCGAATATTATACAGCAATGGGTAAAGCGCCTGTTAATTCGATCATTCAACAATCTTCAACTGGGCATGCCACTAACATTATTGCAGGTTTATCTGTTGGTATGAAATCTACAGTTATTCCTATTTTGGTTTTGGCAGGTGGTATTATGGCATCTTATTACTTCGCAGGTCTTTACGGTGTTGCTATCGCAGCTGCAGGTATGATGGCGACTACGGCCATGCAATTAGCAATTGATGCATTCGGACCAATTGCGGATAACGCAGGTGGTATTGCAGAAATGAGCCAATTACCTCCAGAAGTTCGTGAGCGTACCGATAATTTAGACGCTGTTGGTAACACTACAGCTGCAACCGGTAAAGGTTTTGCAATTGCTTCTGCGGCACTAACTTCATTAGCGTTATTTGCTGCTTTTGTTGGTATTGCAGGTATTTCGGCGATTGATATTTACAAAGCTCCAGTATTAGCTGGTTTATTTGTTGGCGGCATGATTCCTTTTGTGTTCTCGGCATTATGTATTCAAGCTGTGGGTAAAGCCGCAATGGATATGGTTCAGGAAGTACGCAGACAATTCCGCGAAATTCCAGGTATAATGGAATACAAAGCGAAACCAGAATATGAAAAATGTGTTGCTATTTCTACTAAAGCATCTATCCGTGAGATGATGTTGCCAGGTGCAATTGCTTTAATTACTCCAGTAGTTGTAGGCTTTACCTTTGGCCCTGAAGTATTGGGTGGATTACTAGCTGGGGTAACCGTATCTGGTGTGTTAATGGGTATTTTCCAATCTAACGCAGGTGGTGCGTGGGATAATGCTAAGAAATCTTTCGAAAAAGGAGTAGAAATTAATGGCGAAATGTATTACAAAAAATCTGAGCCACATAAGGCTTCAGTAACAGGAGATACAGTTGGCGATCCATTTAAAGACACTTCTGGTCCGTCGATGAACATTTTAATTAAATTAATGTCGATCGTTTCATTGGTTATCGCTCCTTATATTGCCATTAGTGCAACTGATATTTCCTCATCAACTGAGATTATAAAAGAGGTTCGCATTACCAAAACAATTGATTCGGCTGGCAATGAAAAGGTAGATACAATTAAAAATGAAGTAGACACTATCATAAATCGTTAGTAAGTCATAAATGTTACTAAATAAAGGGGATTTTGAATAAAAGTCCCCTTTATTTTTGCATTAATTTTATTAAGTTTGGAATTGAATTAATAACTACTATCAAACTAATCAAAAAAACCTAATTAAACTTTTATGAGTTTATTTCTCAAGAAATCAATTTCTGAGCTTTTGTTAGATTCTTCGGATTCTGAAAAGGGCTTAAAACGGACTCTCTCAGCTGGCTCATTGGTCGCTTTGGGAATCGGAGCAATTATTGGCGCGGGCCTCTTTGTGAGAACTGCGGCGGCGGCGGCCCAAAATGCTGGTCCATCCGTAACCATCGGCTTTATTGTAGCTGCTATTGGATGTGCCTTAGCTGGTTTGTGTTATGCCGAATTATCTTCATCAATTCCAATTTCTGGTAGTGCATACACCTATACTTATGCTACAATGGGCGAATTTATGGCCTGGATAATTGGCTGGGATTTAGTACTAGAATATGCAGTAGGTGCAGCAACCGTTGGTATTGCGTGGAGCGAGTATTTAAATAATTTCTTAGTAGAGGTCGTCGGGGTAGGTGCCATACCTTATGAATGGTGTCACTCTCCTTTTCAACATTCTCCAGATGGAGTAAGTGGTATTATTAACTTACCTGCTTTATTTATCGTATCTATCCTTAGTTTATTATTGATCAGAGGAACACAAGAATCGGCTATGGTAAACAATTTAATTGTTATTGTAAAAGTTGCTATCGTAGTTATGATCATCGTTTTAGGATGGAGTTACATCAACCCAGCGTATCATACTCCTTATATTCCTGAAGCCACAACCTATACAGATCACCAAGGTATTACTTATAATTTCGGAGGGATAATGGGTATTCTGGGTGCCGCCGGAACTGTATTTTTTGCTTTTATTGGGTTTGATGCGGTAAGTACTGCAGCACAAGAAACAAAAAATCCTAAAACAGCAATGCCAATTGGTATTTTAGGATCATTAGCAGTTTGTACAGTATTGTATATCTTATTTGCGCATGTTTTAACAGGTTTAGCGCCCCTTGAATTCTTTAGAGATCCAAATAAAGGTGGTGAAGCTTCTGTTGTAGCTGCAATTAAAGAAGGTATGCCTGCAACCTACAGCTGGTTAAGTAAATCGGTTACCGTTGCAATCCTTGCAGGTTTCTCATCGGTAATTTTGGTAATGTTACTTGGCCAAAGTCGTGTATTCTATTCAATGAGTAAGGATGGTTTATTACCTTCTGTTTTTTCTAAATTACACCCTAAATTTCAAACTCCATACAAAGGTAACTTAGTAATCTTAGTTTTAGTAGGTGTTTTCGCAGCATTTGTTCCAGGAGATGTAGTTGGACACATGACTAGTATTGGTACTTTATTTGCATTTATGTTAGTATGTGTGGCCGTAATTATTTTAAGAAAAACTAATCCAGAATTGCCTCGCCAATTTAAAACACCTCTTGTGCCATTTATTCCAATTCTTGGAGTTATTGCCTGTGGTGCAATGATATTTGGATTAGGCTGGGAAAATTGGTTAAGATTATTTGCATGGTTAGCACTTGGTTTTATTATTTACTTTGGTTATAGCCGTAAAAACTCTGTTTTAGGCAAAAAACAAAGAGGAGAAAAATAAAATATAGTATAATTATTTAATGAAGAGGTTGCCTAATGATTAGGCAACCTCTTTTTTTGTTGATATAGATTTCATGTTTTAATAACGACAATCCCTTATCTTTGTAACAAATTTAAAAAAATGGACTATTTTCAATTCGATATCAGCCAAATTCTCTCCACTACAATGGTATTATTTGCCATTATTGATATTTTAGGTTCTATTCCGATTGTAATCGAACTTAGAAAGAAAGCTGGTCATATCCAATCTGAAAAAGCTGCTATCGTTGCAACCATATTAATGATTGTTTTTCTCTTTGCTGGAAAAGCATTATTAAACGTAATAGGAGTTGATGTGCAGTCGTTCGCTATTGCAGGTTCTTTTGTAATTTTTGCTCTTGCTATGGAAATGGTACTAGGACTTACCATCTTTAAAGAAGACGCTCCAGAAACCGTCTCTGTTGTACCTTTGGCTTTCCCATTAATAGCGGGTGCGGGCACCATGACTACCCTTCTATCTTTAAAAACAGAGTATGATACGCAAAACATTATCGTTGGTATTATCGTAAATATGATATTTGTTTATTTTGTATTAAAGAACACTACCCGTCTCGAAAAGCTATTTGGGAAAACAGGATTAAACATACTTCGTAAAGCCTTTGGGATTATCTTACTAGCCATTGCAATTAAGCTCTTTAGAACAAATACAGGATTGTAGACGTTAAGGGGAGAGCGTGAAGCGTAGAAGCGTTCTGGATTGTAACAATTTATCGTTACCTTAGTCTAACCAATAACTAAAGAGTGTCACAAAATGAACAGTTTTGAGCAATTCACGTTAATCATTGGCATCCTCGCCGTTGTTTTTGAAGCTTTTAAGCATCTCAAAGATAAAATTAAGCAATGGCTTAACCATAGTCACTAACTTACTGTTTTATAAATCGAGCAACAAACATACTGTCTGCCCTATCATTATACCCCTTAATCAGTTCCATTTTCTCTAGTTTTACCGGGAAATTTTCTTCAATATGCTGTACAACATCTTCATTTTCTGCACTAAAGACCGAACAAGTCATATAAATTAAAGGTTTACCTGGTTTTAAGTATTTAATTACGTTTCCGGCAAAAGCCTTTTGCAGCTTTACATAATTTTCGATTTTATATTTTTCGAAATAATACAGCATTTCTGGTGTACGCCCCCATGTCCCTGATCCTGAACAAGGTGCATCTAACAGAATACCATCAAACCCATAATGATGTAAGGTTTGATCATTATTTTGCAGAAGATCGATTACTTTTTTATGATACTTTTTAATTCCTGCCAATTGGAAACGTTCATCGAGGTTAGATAAACTATTTTCTCTAACATCGCTTACCAAAAGCTCAATATTTGGTTCTATATCATGCAACAAAAGTGATTTCCCACCAGATGCAGCACAGCAATCCCACCAGTAATCATATTTGATAGGCATAAAATAAGCTCCTGTTTTTTGCGATGACAAATCTTGAACCTGATACAATCGCGAATCAGGCAATACATCTTCTAACTTGGTCCCATTGGGAATGGATAGTCCATTTTCTCCAACTTCATCAACTGCAATATCTTTCGCTTTTAGTTGATTTTTTACCGCTTGAATATGTGTTCCTTTAACTCGTATGAAAAGATTAGGCTGAACAAAGAATGAGTTTAGAAATTTATCTTTTTCAATTGATTTTGACAGCTGTTCATGGAGAACGAAAACGTCTTCCATTTTAAACTTTGGATACCGTTTTTTGATATGGTCAATTTTTTCTGCTAAAGGTGAAGCTTGCTGAGGAGCCAGTTCCTTTAAATAGCTTTCTACAATTAAGCTTGGAGTATTGTGGCACAAGAAATCGGCTATGGCTAAACGTTCAATAGCTTCGATTTTTGGCAATGCCTTACCTAAGCGAAAAAAACTATACAGGTAACGTGTTGCCCATCTCCTATCGGATGATCCCATCTGCTTATTTTGTTTAAAATAGGAAAACAAAAAACGATGCAATGGCAAAACACCATCGTAAGCAGCAAAAATCTGTTCAAAAGCTCTAACTTGATGCTCTACTCTCATGGCTAAAGCGTTATTAATTGATGAGGTTTAAGGTAAGGTTTTTATACTGTAACAACATCAATTCTTTGTTGTAATATCCATAAAGTGGATCGTATACAAAATTGAATGAGTTGTGTAGACCTTTATATTTATCCTTAGTTAAAAAATCGAGATAATTTTCGCCATGTTTAGCGACTAACTTACCAAAGTAAAAACCAATATCAAAACCTTTTATGGAATATTCACTTGGTTCATAATTAAAGTTTGAACGATATTTTTTTACAAAATTAATCACATTTGCCTCTTTATAGTTAACCAAATAAGATGTACTAATAATGGCATTTAATCTCTGTAAATGTTCAGCACTATAATTTTGTTTTATCCAATTGGGATGCCCAAATACATTGAGCTCATAATCGTTTGCTTTTAAATTGGCCAATTTATATAATTTATCGATGGTTGGGGTTACAAATCCCAAATCTGAAGAACAAATAATGATTGCATATTTCTTCCCCTTTATCATTCGTGTTTCGAAGGCATAGGCCGATGTAAATTCTTGTACAATTAAGTTAGGGTATTTCTGCTTTAGAAATTCTTTTATTGGTGAAGCGAATTCTTCATCATCAGTTTTCTTTGGATTTATGAGTACAACTATACTTGCATTTGGTTGATACCTTAAACCTATATATCCAGCTATTTTTTCGCCATGTTGATTGATATTATTGACAATAGAGATTAATTTTGGATTATTAAACTCGCTAGGTTTTGATGCCGCCAAGGGCGATATTATAGGTATATCATTACTGATCGCAAAATTTGTAAGGTATTTTACCCCTTCAGGAAAAACCGGACCAATGATAAGATTGCTATTCTTTACTGCATCTTTAGCAGTAAGCGCTTGCAGTTGGCTATTATCATCTCGCGTATCATATACATTTACCTTAAAATTTAAACCGAAACTAGCGGCAGAATCGATGCCCATTTTAACACCCTGATAAAAATCAATCGCCATATCAGTACGCTCTAGCTGTGTTTTTGTAGCAGTTTCTAAATTTAACCGATTTAAATTAAAAGGTATTAATATAGCTAGACCTGCTTCTGTAAATTTTACAGCAGTTTTCCCCTCTACTTTGGGATTGTTTTCTGTCGGAATAGTTTTAACAGATGGAACCGGTACCTTTCTCACCCTAGGCGAGCAAGCGGCAAAAATTGAACATAATAACAAGAAGATTATTGCCTTATAATTAAACATCATTAATGATTTGGTTAACTGGTTTTTGTTTAACTGTTTAATGGCTCAATTGTTTTCTAATTCCTCATCCGATGAGAATAGACACTATGCGATACTCATCGGATGAGGGAACTTCCCTATTCCCACTCTATAGTTGCCGGTGGTTTTGAGCTAATGTCGTATACTACCCTATTAATTCCTTTTACTTTATTGATAATTTCGTTCGAAATTTTCGCTAACACAGGGTATGGTAAGTGGCACCAATCAGCCGTCATCCCATCAACCGATTCAACTGCGCGTAAGCAAATCACATTTTCATACGTTCTTTCATCTCCCATCACCCCTACCGATTGCACAGGTAAGAAAATTGCCCCTGCTTGCCAAACTTGATCATACAATCCTGCTTCCTTCAAGTTATTGATATAAATTGCATCTGCTTCTTGCAATATCGCTACTTTTTCTGGGGTAACGTCGCCCAAGATACGAATGGCTAAACCTGGACCAGGAAAAGGATGTCGCCCTAAAATAAAACCTTCGATACCTAGCGATTTACCTACTCTTCTTACTTCATCCTTAAATAAAGTGTTTAGGGGCTCAACAATTTTAAGCTTCATAAAATCTGGTAGTCCGCCCACATTGTGATGTGATTTTATAGTTGCAGATGGGCCTTTAACTGATACTGATTCGATAATATCCGGATAAATTGTTCCTTGAGCCAACCAAACCACATCTTTCACATCGTGAGCAGCATCATCAAATACCTCAATAAAAACCCGACCTATTGCTTTACGCTTTAATTCAGGATCTTTAACCCCAGCTAGTTGACTTAAAAATCGATCCTTAGCATTAATACCACGGATATTTAAACCCATGTCTTTATATTGCTCTAATACACTTTCAAATTCGTCTTTTCTAAGCAAACCATTATCTACAAAAATACAATGTAAGTTTGTTCCAATTGCTTTATGCAATAGAATAGCAGCTACACTCGAATCTACACCTCCCGAAAGGCCTAAAACCACTTTGTCATTTCCTAATTTTTCTTTTAAGGCGGCAATAGTGGTTTCAACAAATGCTTCTGAAGTCCAGTTTTGTGAGCATTCACAAATACCTACTAAAAAATTCTGCAATAATGTTTTCCCATCTGTACTATGAGTTACCTCAGGGTGAAATTGAATTGCGTAGGTATTGGTATCTTTAATCTGGTATCCAGCTACTTTTACAGCCGAAGTACTCGCAATAATTTCAAAGTTATCTGGAATGCTTTTAATGGTATCACCATGGCTCATCCAAACTTGAGAGTTAAGCTCGACACCTTTAAATAGCTTGTTTTCTTGATTTACAAAATTTAAATTGGCTCTTCCATATTCTCGTGAAGAAGAGGCTTGAACATCGCCACCACTTTGTTGAGCTATAAATTGTGCGCCATAACATACGGCTAATAGAGGATAGGCTGCAAATAAACTTAAATCAACATAAGGAGCATCTTCCTGACGAACCGAATATGGACTACCAGATAAGATTACTCCTTTTACAGACGAATCTAATTCAGGAATATGGTTAAAAGGATGGATTTCGCAGTAAACATTTAATTCGCGAACGCGACGGGCAATAAGCTGTGTGAACTGCGAACCAAAATCGAGGATGATGATTTTTTCTAGCATTCGCAAAGTTAGCGATTTGATACGAGATGTGGGATATGAGATGTGAGATTTTTTATGGCAAGGGGTAGGGAGCTTCGGGCATAGGATTTGGAGCATTGGGCCTTAAATGAACTAATGGCCAATGAACTAACTATCTAACGGGATGCTGCATTACTTTAACCCCAAAACGCACTAAAAAATCGACCCCTTCATCGCTTGCTAAGCCTTTGTAAGCTGCATAAGAATCTTTAAAGTACACTTTTTTTATTCCCGACGACAAGATAAGCCTTGCGCAAGCAATACATGGAGAAAGTGTAGTGTACAAGGTTGATCCTTCAATCTTTGAGCCATTTTTAACTGCATACAAAATTGCATTTTCTTCGGCATGGAGTGCTAAGGAACAGCTTCCTTTACTGTCTCTATCACAGCCATGTTCTGGCCATTCTTCATCACAGTTGTGTGTACCTGCTGGTGGACCGTTATAGCCGATAGAAATAATTCTCGTGTCTTTAGTTAAAACAGCACCTACATGAGCCCTTACACAGTGTGATCTGGTAGCCAAATCGCTAGCCAGATTCATATAAATATCGTTAAAAGCTTGTTTAGCCATCCTTTAATCCTGCTTTATACCCTTTAACAGCATAAAATAAAATATAAAGATAGGCAGGCAACATGCACATTAAAAATGCCATATTGTTTTCAAAGCCGAAATCACTTTTTAAATGCGCATAAATTTGTGGTATAATCGCCCCTCCTGCAATACCCATAATTAGTAATGCTGAACCTGTCTTAGTAAATCTTCCTAATTTATTAATAGCCAATGGAAAAATTGCTGGCCACATTGGAGCGTTCGCTAGACCCAATAATGCAATAAAAGTTACTGCGGTATAACCTTCGGTAAAAAATGCACCTAGTGTAAAAACTATGCCCAAAACAGCAGCTAATTTTAAACTTGTTTGCTGACTAATATATTTTGGGATTGCAAAAATTCCAATAATATAACCAACTAGCATAGCAATTAAGGTAAATGTGGTAAAATATTTAGTGGTATCTAAACTCATCCCCATGGCCCTACCATAATTTCCAATCACATCACCAGCCATCACCTCTACTCCCACATATAAAAACAAGCAAATTACACCCAAAACTAAATGAGGGTAAGCCAAGGCACTACTACGTTTCGACTTTTGAGAATCTTCGGCAGTTACATCGCCATCGGTATCAATTTCTGGAAGTGATGATTTTTTAATTAAAAAGGCAATTAAACTTAGTACAATAGCCAATATTACATAAGGTAAAATCACTTTACTGGCCAAATCATCTAGCAAAGTCGCTCTTTCAGCCTCATTAACTGCAACTTTAATTTTTTGTTCGATGGCTGTTGCATCAGTTAAAACAATAACGCTTAAAATAAGTGGACTAATCGCCCCTGCAACTTTATTACAGATTCCCATAATACTTATGCGTTGTGCTGCACTTTCTATCGGGCCAATAATTGCCGCATATGGGTTTGAAGCAGTTTGCAATAATGCTAAACCTGCTCCTTGGATAAATAATCCTGTTAAAAATAAAATAAAATTTCTTTGCAATGCAGCAGGAATAAAAACAACGCATCCAATAGCCATTACAAAAAGCCCTAGTGCCATCCCATTTTTAAAGCCTGTTTTCTTTAAAATCGAAGATGATGGTAAAGCAAATACTGCATATGCGATATAAAAAGCAAAGGTTACAAATAAGGCCTGCTTCTCATCTAAGTCGCACGCTAATTGTAAAAAAGGAATTAAAGTGCCGTTAAGCCATGTTATAAATCCGAAAACAAAAAATAATGCACAGATAATAAACATCTGTTGCTTGTAATTCGACGATGGTTTCTCCATAAAATTGGTTGGGTTAAATATAGTGTTAAGTTGATATTTGGTGTTTAAGTTTAATGGCCTCCAGAAATTTTTTCATCGAAGTTAATGCCTTGCGATTTAAGTATTCCGCTTACTTTCCAAGCATAGTACGCTAAATAAGCAAAACAAAGTACGCCAACTATATAACTATATTGAATCCCAATAAAATCTACTTCAGAAACAGCACCTTGCAAATAGCTCACGAAACCACCACCCATAATCATCATAATTAAAAAGCTACTTCCTTGACTTGTGTGTTTACCTAACCCACTTACCGCTAGGGTAAAGATACACGGCCATAGTGTACTGCAGAATAAGCCTACGCTTGTAAAGGCATAAACGCTCACCATTCCAGTAGTTAACATACCTGTTAGTAGGGCAACAACACCAATACCAGAGAATATTAACAACATTCTAGCTGGATTTCCTTTGCTCATAAAGTCTGCAATAATTAACACTAAAATAATCAACGCATATACATAAAATGGTTGCAAATCATGTCCAAATGCAGCATTAACACCTAAGAATGTACCAAATGCCAAATATGGAGCAATAAATCTTAAAATCTTTTGCGTAGCTACATTATCGGTAAATGCTTCAACAGCACCCGTCCACCTACCAATCATCATGCTCGCCCAATAAAGTGAAATGTAGGGTGCAATATCTTTAATGGCAAAACCTAAATCTTTTTCCATATAAGCAGGCAGGTTACTTGCAGTTGACACCTCTACACCTACATATACAAAAATAGCAATCATGCCTAAAACCAATTGAGGGTATTTTAAGGCAGATCCTTTAACATGTGCATCATCAGTTTTAGCTTCAACTAATGGGGGTCTATCTGGAATCGGGGAAAGTTTTAGAAATAACGCCACAACTAAAAAAGCTGCTCCTAAAATTAAATATGGGGTTTTAACACTTTCGATACTCACATCGCCCGTGGCGCTCGAAATAGATCCAAAAATAGCAAAACTAACAATTAGTGGGCCAATAGTGGTGCCGAAGTTATTAATCCCACCAGCAAGCGTTAAACGTTGTGAACCTGTTTTAATTGGCCCCAAGGCAATGGCTAAAGGGTTGGCAACGGTTTGTTGTAGCGAAAACCCTAAAGCAACGATAAACAACCCCGAAAGCATTAATGGAAAGGATTGCAAATTAGCTGCTGGATAAAAAAGCAAGGTTCCTAATGCAGAAATTACTAGCCCTAATGCCAAGCTATTTTTATAGCCGATGGTATTGATTAAATCCTTTTTCATCAACCATGAAATTCCAATATAAATTAATGAACCTACCGTATAAGCTACGTAAAAGGCAAAAGATACCAATTGACTCTCACCTTGAGATAAATCAAATGCTTTTTTAAAAACTGGTATTAAAATGTCGTTACTCGCTGCTACGAACCCCCAAAAAAAGAATACGGTAACCAAGGGAATAAACTGCCCCCATTTGGTTTGTGAATTTTGTTCCATTGAAAATTTAGTGTTTTAGGTTTCTATTTAAATTTAGTTCGCTAAACATAAATAAAATATATCGCTTACTAAAGTGTAATTTTCACACACTCACATTAAAATAAACGTTATTTAGACGTGTATTAAACGATTTGAGGTTAAAAACTTCCAACAACTATTAAGAAAACGAGCCATTTTTAGTATTAAAAATCGCATATTAGCGTAAAAATTATCAAAGGCGAATGTTTGAAGCGATTTTATTGGGCATGGGTGCTGGGTTAATTTCCTCATTCTTAACTGGTCCCGTTTTTTTCTCGATGATTAAGACCAGTATAGAAAAAGGATTCAAAGCGGGGTTTTCATTGGCCGTTGGTGTAATCATAAGTGATATAATTTTAATTGCCCTCGTTCTTTTTGGAAGCCAGTTCTTCGAATACAAAGAAAGTTTTGATAAATATGTTGGTCTTATTGGCGGTGCTTTTTTATTAGCTGTTGGCATTTATTATTTATTTGCAACCGTAGCCATAAACTATGAAAACCATACCTTACAAAAAGTAAGCAAGCGAGGTTATCTGATTAAAGGTTTTTTAATGTGCATTTTAACGCCATCTACCTTAATGTTTTGGATAATTGTAAGTAGTATTATTTCGGTAAAGCTAAATAATAGACTAGATGAGAAACTTTTTTGTTTCTTCATTGCAATGGCAACTCAATTAACTATCGATGGCTTTAAAAGTTATTATTCGAGCAAATTGCGGTATCGAATTAAAGAAAGTTCGTTAAAAACACTAAACAAAGTAGCTGGGATAATAATAATTTTATTTGCGTTATGGTTGATTGTGAAGACGTATTTAAAGTTTTATCCTTAATCGTTTTTTTAACCACGGAGAAAAAGAAGAATTGGCTTAGCGTTTCTTAGCGAAAAAATTTTGCGTTCTTTGTGTTAATTAACGGCAAAGAGTTTTAAGTGTTCGCAAAGTGGCGCAAAGCTGTGCTTTCAATGTTTCATCAAGAAGCACAAGTTTTTTAACCACAGAGAAAAAAAGTGATTCACAGAGGTTTACTCAGAGAATTGGCTTAGCGTTTCTTAGCGGAAAAACTTTGCGTTCTTTGCGTTAATTAACCGTATCACTTTTTAAAAGCACCCAAAACGCCTAACGCTTTTCGCCAAACACCTAATACGCTCGCTGATTATTTCCCTCTTTCCAATTTACAAAGGCTTTGTTAACTACTTTATTACCACCTGGTGTTGGATAATTTCCAGAGAAATACCAATCTCCTGTATGATTAGGGCAGGCAATATGTAAATTATCTAAGGTCTGATAGATCACTTCTACATCGGCAACCGTTTCGGCAGGCGTAATTATTTTTGCAATCTGATCAGAAATCTCCTGTTGTTTAAAAGGACGATAAATTTCTTTTACATAGTTAACAATCTCTTCTTTTGGTAAAAGTAAAGAGGCTTTACATTTTTGGTAAACATCTTCGATGATGTGTTCCATTCCTCGCTCTTTCAGAAGCTGGATTGCTGCGTCAAACGCAACAAATTGTCCCATTTTCGACATATCGATACCATAGCAATCTGGGTAGCGAATTTGAGGAGCTGATGAAACAATAATAATCTTTTTAGGATGTAACCTATCGATGATTTTAATAATACTCTGTTTCAGAGTAGTTCCCCTAACAATAGAGTCATCAACGGCAACTAAAGTATCGGTATGGTTTTTAATTACGCCATAGGTAGTATCGTACACATGGGCTACCATTTCGCCTCGATCTGCATCTTGCGTAATAAATGTACGCAGTTTTACATCTTTAATAGCCAATTTCTCGACTCTTGGCGACATTGATAACAATTCATCCAGTGCCGCATTGCTTAATGGCTCTTTCTGGTTTAATATCGCTTCTTTCTGAACTGTTCTTACATGCTCATGCAAACCTTCTACCATACCATAAAATGATACTTCGGCAGTATTTGGAATAAATGAAAAAACGGTGTTCTTTAAATCGCTATTTACGGCAGATAAAACCTGAGGAATTAACAGGTCGCCCAATTTTTTTCGCTCTTTATAAATATCAGCATCGCTTCCTCTCGAAAAATAAATGCGTTCAAATGAACATGCTCTTTTTTCTTCGGGTTCGCGATACATTTCGTGACTTACCGTGCCGTCTTTCTTAACGATTAAGGCATAACCTGGTTCAATTTCTTTAACCTGTTTAATTTGCACATTAAAGGCCGTTTGAATAGCTGGGCGCTCTGAAGCGGCAACCACAACCTCATCATCAGCATAATAAAATGCAGGACGAATGCCCGAAGGATCACGAAGTACAAATGCATCTCCATTACCTACAATACCCGAAATGGTATAACCCCCGTCCCAGTTTTTTGCAGAGCGACGAAGAATATTGGCAATATTTAAGTTATCCGAAATTTTATGAGTGATGTCTACATTGTTAAGACCTTCTTTCTTATAGGTATCAAAAAGCTCCTGATTTTCATCATCCAAGAAATGACCTATTTTTTCAAGCACCGTAACCGTATCTGCTTTTTCTTTTGGATGCTGCCCGAGTTCGTAAAGTTGCTCTAGTAATTCATCCACATTGGTCATGTTAAAATTACCTGCAATTACTAGATTTCTCGTCATCCAGTTATTTTGACGCAAGAACGGATGGCAGTTTTCTATGCTGTTCTTACCATGAGTGCCATAACGTAAATGGCCTAACAAAACCTCACCAATAAAACTTACATTTTGTTTTAGCCACTCGGTATCCTTCATCAACTCTGGTGTTTCATTTTGAATATCGACGAACTTGTTCTGTACGTATCCAAAAATATCAGCCACTGCATTTTGCGCCATCGATCGGTGTCGACTAATGTACCTCGAACCTGGTTTCATGTCTAATTTAATGGTTGCAATACCAGCGCCATCCTGACCACGATTGTGCTGCTTTTCCATCAACAAATACAATTTGTTTAGTCCGTAAAGTGCAGTACCGTATTTTTCTTGGTAGTATGAGAGCGGTTTTAACAGGCGGATAAAGGCTATTCCGCATTCGTGCTTGATCTGATCACTCATGTTTGATGATTGAGCCGCAAAGTTACCCTTTTAAAAATTTAAAACCTAAAAAGAAATACAACGAAATTAAAGATAAATTACTGCATCATTTTCTGTGTCGAAATTTCCTCACCCAAAAAAACTGATGCATGCTGGTTAAAAGAAGTAACATCCCCAGAAGTGTAAAATTTTCGTTGACCATTTTTAGCCAGTTTACCCTCCATTTCTGGGTGTCTTTTTAAATAATCAACCAAGCTACCTGCTACAATATCGCCTTGACTTAAAAGTTTAATTCCAGAAGGCAAGACTTTCGAAATTTTAGGGATGAGCAATGGATAATGTGTGCAAGCAAGCAACATACAATCAATATTAGCCGATTTTTGCAATAGCTCATTGATGTACTTTGTCACAAAATAATCTGCACCTTGCCCTAGGTGTTCTCCATTTTCGATTAATGGCACCCACATCGGGCAACTTTGTTGGTGTATCTTCACCTCTGGAAAAAAATGATTAATTTCAATGGGATACGATTCAGAACTTATGGTACCGCGTGTTCCCATTACGCCAATATGTTTTAGATTGGTAAAATTCCCAATTACTTCGGCAGTTGGTCTAATTACACCCAGCACTCTCCTATCTGGATATTTTTTTGGCAAATCGAGTTGTTGAATATTGCGAAGGGCTTTTGCCGATGCTGTGTTACAAGCAAGGATTACGAGCTGACAGCCTTGTTTAAAAAGCCACTCAACACATTCGTATGTATATTGGTAAACGGTTTCAAAAGAGTGATCACCATAAGGTGATCTGGCGTTATCCCCTAAATAGATATAATCATATTGAGGCAGTTTCTGCGCTATGGACTTAAAAACCGTTAAGCCTCCAAAACCTGAATCGAAAATTCCTATTGGGTAAGTTTTCATTTTAGAGAGATTAAACCAATGGCTACTGAACGAAGGTACTAACAAAAAAACGTCCCGATGTTAAATCGGGACGCCCTATTATAGATTTTGTTTATTATTGTTTTGGTTTAGCGGCTGGACCTGAAACTGGTGGTTTAGTAGCAGCAGGTGTTGCACTAATCCCTAACTTAGCTTTAACAGCAGCAGTAAGATCTTCACCACCATCTGAATACAGTAAGTTATTAAAACCTTGTGAAACAGAAAGGTCAAAAACATATGCTATTCCTTTTTCCTTTGCAACAGCTGCAATTGCAGCTGACAATTTTTTACTTACTCCAGGAAACAGCTCAGCTTGTTTATCTTGAATATCTTTAGCCGCTTTTGTTTTAGCATCTTCAATTCTTTTCTGAAAATCTTGAAGCTCTTGACTAGCTTGTTGCAATTCTTTACCTAAAACATCTAATTCTTTAGCAATAATATCCTTATTCGCTTCGCTCATTGTTCTTTGTTTATCTTGAGCTAATTTCTCTTTATCCTGAGCTGCTTTAAATTTCACACCATACTCAGCAATCATTTTATCATAATCTGTTTGTTTTTGGGTGCTTAATGTTTGTAATGTTTTCTGCGCAGCAATAGCCTCTGGCATTACATCATATAGCTCATCAGAATTAAGGTGACCAAACTTTTGTTGTGCATTTGCAATGTTAGCAGTAAGCAATAATGCTGCTGCAACAAAAAATACGTTAATTAACTTTCTCATTTTTTTATTTTACTTAATAATTGTTTTATAATTTATCTGTTTGTTTTGATTTCTATTTTACTAACGTTCCAGGCTTAAATCCTAATCTTGTTATTACATCATTACTAATGTCGTAGGTACTGCTTGCATAAATCATCATCGTTGATTCGCTGCTTTTATCGAACACAAAATCAATGAATTTACTTTTAGCAGTTTGTGCGATTATTGCAGCAATTTTTTCTTGTATTGGCTTTAATAATTTAGTACGCAATTGAAAAAGTTCCCCGTCTGGACCAAATTTTAGGCGCTGCAATTCTTTTGCTTTCTTCTCTTTTTCAATAATATCGTTTTCTCGTCGTTTACGCATCTCGTCGGTTAAAAGCACTTGATCAGCTTGATAAGACTTATACATCCTATCGATTTCAACAAAACTCTCATCTATTTGCTTTTGAAATTGCTGAGACATTCCGTCGATTTGGCTTAACGATGATTTATAGTCTGGCAAATGTTTCAAAATGTATTCTGTATCAACATAGGCAAACTTTTGTGCCGATGCGCCTAAACCGATTAAGAGTAAAAGACTAAAAAAAATGTATTTTTTCATAACAGAACTTTCTATTTTCTTAATTAAAACCTCCAATTTGTTGGGCAATACTAAAATGGAATTGACCTTTGTTAGCATCAGGAATACCTGGGATCTTATCAAATCCATAACCGTAATCAATACCAAGCAAACCAAATATCGGTAAAAATATTTTTGCACCAACACCAACTGATCTTCTTACATTAAACGGATTAAAATCGCTAAACTTATTCCAAGTGTTACCTGCTTCAGCAAAAGTTGTTATAAATGCCGTTGCTTGCTGGCTACTAATTATTGGATATCTTAACTCGATAACATATTTAGTGAAAATAGGGCTACCAGAGCTTTGTGCAATCTGAGTATTCGCGCCTAACGGAACCACTGAGTTATTCGAGTAACCACGCATAGCGATTAATTCAGATCCCTGTAAAAAGTCGAAGCCTTGCATACCATCACCCCCTAATTTAAAACGCTCAAATGCCGACTGGCCAACTGCACTATTATAAGTACCTAAGAAACCAAATTGCGCTTGTCCTTTTACCACTAAGCTTTTACTTCCTAAATCGGCAACTTTTAAGAACCATTGCGATTCGAATTTCCATTTATGGTATTCGGTGAATTTATAACGTTGTTTATCAGAAGCTATTGCATAATTCACATTATTTAGCAATGAATATGGAGGAGTAGCTTGTACGGTAAACTTAAGAAACGCCCCACCTGTTGGGAAAATACGATCATTTCTCGAATCCCTAGCTAATTCTTGAGTTAAGTTTAAGTTATACGAAGTTCCGGTACTAAATAAATAGCCTGGATAATTATTTAAAATATACTGATTTAAGTTAACCGCGTGCGATAATGAAAACCAGTTATCAGGCCATTTCAATTTTTTACCTAAACTAATTGAAACCCCATTTAACCGGATTTTTTGGAAACCACTCTCCGTTTCTGCATAACCGTTAGATTGTAAGGAAGTAAATGCACTTACTCCAAAGCTAACTGGTTTTTTACCTCCAAACCACGGTTCAGAGAAAGAGAAGCTATACGATTGATAAAACTTACCATTCGTTTGACCACGTAAACTTAATTTTTGCCCGTCGCCTTTTGGTAGTGGCTTATAAGCTTCTCCATTGAATAAATTCTTTAATGAGAAGTTATTAAACGTTAGGCCCAAGGTACCAATTACTCTACCACCGCCAAAACCTCCTGAAAGCTCTACCTGATCTGATGGTTTTTCTTCTACATGGTATTCGATATCAACGGTACCATCACTTGGATTTGGTTTTGGAATAGGTTCAGTTTTGGATTCATCAAAATTACCAAGTTGCCCGATTTCACGAACACTACGGATTAATAAATCTTTAGAGAATTTCTCTCCAGGTTTTGTATACAAAATACGATGCACTACTCTATCATTGGTAATCGTATTACCAATTACGGTTATTTTGTTATTGGTGTATTGCGGACCTTCGTAAATGCGAAGTTCCAAATCAACTGTATCGTTATAAATTTTGGTTTGAACTGGGTCTACATTGAACGTTAAATAACCATCATTTAAATAAACACTCGAAACATCGTCTCCATTGGCACTTCCACGCAATTTAGCCTGTAATTTCTCTTCGCTAAATAATTGTCCCTTCTCTATTCCAAATACTCTTGATAAAAATTCGGTTGTATATTTTGCATTACCAACCCAAGTAATATTACCAAAGTAATACTTAGGGCCTTCATGTAAATCGATTTTAATACCGATCGATTTATCGTTAAATCTATAAATACTGTCTTTTAAAATAGCAGCGTCTCTATAGCCATCTTCTTGCATTTTGGCTATTAATTTTATCTTATCCTCTTCGTATTTCTCTTTGTTGAACTTTCCGCTACCAAACACTTTATAAAAAGCACGTTGCTTCGTTTTCTTAAGATATTTCCTGAGCTTGGCTGATTTAAATTCTTTATTTCCGGTGAATTTAATCTCTTGAACTTTTACCCGTTTACCTTTATCAATAAGCACTTGTAAAATCACGCTGTTGTCTTGATTTGGATCGGGCTTAGATTTGAAATCAATTGTAGTAAAAAAGTACCCTTTTTCGAGCATGTATTTTTTAATAATCGCTGTAGTGGTATTGTATAAATTATCGTTGATAATCGTTTTTCCAGCTTTATCTGCCAATTTTTCAGAAATATCTGTTTTCTGTGACTTGCTAATCCCTTCAAATTCAAATGAGGTTAAACGTGGTCTTTCTACAACTTCAATATCAAAATAAACAGTGTCGCCATTAATTTTGGCGATATTTAATTGCACATCATCAAATAAACCTTGCAGCCATAAATTTTTAATGGCATTCGCTGTTCCTTCTCCTGGAAGTGTAATTGTCTCACCTGGCGTTAGTTTTGAAAGGATAATAATTACTTCTTTGTCTACATATTTGGCTCCACTTAATGTAGTTCCCCCAATTATATATTCTTTTGGATTAAAATAATCTAAACCACTAACACTTAAAGCAGGTTTTGGTGGGGCTGTAGGACGGATTTGAGCTACGGTTGGAAAACCAATACATAGCAAAAATAGGAGTTGGTATATTCTTTTCATCTGTTATTTTAATTCCTTTTAGACATCAGGTGTAGCAAATTCTGTTGGGTACACTTACAATCTAAAAAACGTTGCTAAGTTAATTTAAACACATGTTAAAAAGTGTTAAAAGTAAAATTAGTTCAATTGTTCACTAATTTTCCCGAAGCGACGTTCGCGTTTTTGGTAATCAACAATGGCCTCAAAAAGATCTTCTCTTCTAAAGTCAGGCCAAAGGGTTTCGGTAAAATATAATTCGGTATATGCAATCTGCCATAACAGAAAATTGCTTACCCGATGTTCTCCGCTTGTACGGATCATTAATTCAGGATCTGGTATTGTATTCGTTGTTAATTGTGCAGCGAAAACTTCTTCATTAATATCGTTCAATGTAATTTCTTTTGCTAGAACCTGAGCCGCTATTTTTTTTGCTGCTTCCATAATTTCCCATTTCGCACTATAACTAAGGGCTAAAGTTAGTGTACATTTGGTATTTTTGGAGGTAATTTCCATTACATTCGCCAAATCATCAATGCATTTTTGAGGTAAGGATTTTAAATCTCCAATTGCATTTAATCGAACATTATTTTTGTTCAGGGTTTCTGCTTCATTGTTGATGGTCGAAATCAACAATTCCATTAAGGCATTAACCTCATCAATTGGACGGTTCCAATTTTCGGCAGAAAAAGCATAAACAGTTAAATATTTAATCCCAATATCAACACAACCTTCCACAATATCTTTTACGGAAAGCACACCACTTTCGTGCCCAAAAACTCTGAATTTACCTTGATTTTTTGCCCAACGACCATTGCCATCCATTATAATTGCAATGTGTTCAGGTAAACGATTGACGTCTATTTGTTCTTTAAATCCCATTAATGTTTATCCATGCCCTAAAAAGTGAAGCATTTTTGGCTCACAAAGGTATAAGATATCCCAATATTTACAAATAGATAGGTATCTCTTTTTCTAAAATCGCCTCTTTGATCGCCTGGCTTGAAAATTCCGACACCACTTGAGCTCACTTCTCCAGATCGATCAGAGAGATTTACCCCCCCCCACTTGCCCTCAACTAATGGATATACCCCGCTCACATCATCTAAATAATCGGTAAACGTTGTGCGATAACCAATTTGGCCAAACAAAGTCCAATTCTCATCTTTTTTATATTTTACTCCTGCACCATAAATAACTACCGGCGAATAATTCCTATATGGATCTGCCTGCCCTTCGGTCATAAATTTTCTCAAAACCACATCTTTTTGCCATTCGCCATTATATTTAACTACTGTTTTGAAGATTACTCCTCCGCCCCCAGCAAACACAAAAGGAGTTACCCTTTTCCTACTACCCGGCGAGTACATGTCAAAAAAATTAAAGCTACCAATAAACGCAAGTTCATTTAATGATGTTTTGAAATTTAAATTACGTTGCTGTTGGGCTAGGTTATTTGAATGCACATCTTCTGCCTTAATTTGACCATAATTATAATGAAACCCTAATCCCCAATAAGGATCGAAATTGATCTTCCCATAAATACCTCCATTTAGGCCACTAATTTTTAAAGGATTGAATTGGTTTAGATCGCCAATGTAGCCTGCTCCACCAGCATTAACACCTATCTCTGCCCGTTGCGCATAAGCAAATGACAGTAAACCGATCGATAAGAAACAAGAAAGAATTAATTTTTTATACTGCATTTTAGTAGTTGCGTGTATCGATGCCCCAAAGTAATTTATTCCTTAACGTAGTTAAATAACTTTCATTGTTAAGTCGAATTAAATTAACGTTAAAATTAGCCTTATTTACGGTGATTTTCACGGAACGATCTACTGTTTCTGTTCTCGAATCGCAAGAAACTAAGAATTTTGTGCTCCTTGCTTCAATTTCGAAGGTTAGTACCACATCGTCTGGCACAATAATAGGTCGCACATTTAGGTTATGCGGGGCTACTGGAGTTATTACAAAGTTTTGTGCATTAGGTAAAATGATCGGGCCACCACAACTTAACGAGTATGCTGTAGAGCCTGTTGGTGTTGCAATAATTAAACCATCAGCCCAATAGGAGTTAATAAATTCTCCGTTCATATACGCATGAATAATCATCATTGCCGAATCATCTCTTCTATGAATCGTAACATCGTTTAGCGCAAAATTCACATCTCCAAATAAATTATTTTGCGACTCTAAGTTCAAAACACTTCTTTTATCAAGTGAGTACTCACCTTTTACAAGAGCTTCTATTGCCTTTTTGATTTCGTTCTTGTTGATGCTCGCTAAAAATCCTAAGCGTCCAAAATTAATTCCAATTACCGGAATTTGCGAATTTCGCACCAGTGATAAGGTATCCAATAATGTACCGTCTCCTCCTAAACTTAACAACACATCGGCGTGATCAACTAACTCTTGATGATCGGCAAATACAGTTATATTTTCTGGAAGTACAATTTTATTCTTAAGGAAATTATTAAATTTAAGATAAATTGAAATCGTGATATCATTTGCAACCAAGGCATTAAACACCTCTTGAACAAATGGCAAAACACTATCATTAAAATCTCTACCGTAAATGGCGATTTTCATACGTTTAAATAATTCATAAATGAATCGAATCGGTCTGCCGTACCATTATCTGATGGGATATAATTAAAAACTGCTTTCACTTCATATTCATAGCGTTCAAATGAAGCTATTATTCCCGAAAGTTCAGTTTTATTTATCTTTAAAGTTACCTCAAGTCGAGTAGAATCTGGAAAATCACTCACATACGAAGAAAGAATTTGCGCATTATCAGCCTCAACTATTTGCGCCATGTGTGCCAAAGAGTTATTTCGGTTGCTTATCGACAGTACAATAATCCCCCCTGGCTCTTTAACGGCATACATTTCTGCTGTGCAACTAAGCAAATTATGAATAGAGACTAGACCCAAATAATTTTTATTTAAATCGAGTACCGGAACAATAGACAGCTGCAATTGATTAAAAAGCTTAATAATATCGTATACATGGGCATTTTCGAACACGAATGGGTTATGTATAGAAAGCGACAAACTGCCTAATGGTGTGTCTTGATCTCTAACCTCGATAAGTTCATCTTCCGAAATGAGCCCTAAAAATTGAGTTTCATTTACAATGGGCAAGTGGTAGAGTTTAAACTCACTCATCCGCTCCAAAGCCTTTTGTACCGTATCAGAGGTCTTTAGTGGAGGAATTACATTCGATATGAGCTCTATTGCTAGCATTTATTTTAATAAAATTCTATTCAAAAACCGATCTAAAAATTCAACAAAAATTTCCGGGCGTTCCATCATTGGGGCGTGACCGCATTGATCTACCCAGTTCAATTCAGAATTAGGCAGCAATTCATGAAACTCAACTGCTACTTCCGGAGGCGTAATTTTATCTTGTTTGCCCCAAATTAACGAAACAGGAATTGTTATTTTTGATAATTCTTTCGACATATTATGACGAATGGCCGATTTTGCCAACGCCAAGATCCGTATTACCCTTGATCTATCATTAATTGATTTGAACACCTCATCAACCAATTCTTTGGTGGCGGTTGCCGGATCATAAAACGTAAATTCTACTTTTTCGCGAACATAATCATAACTTTCTCTTCTTGGAAAAGAGCCACCAAATGCATTCTCGTATAAACCAGAACTTCCGGTAAGTACAAGTGCCTTCACAAACTCTTGGTGAGCACTCGTAAATACTAATCCAACATGACCGCCAAGCGAATTTCCAATTAATACCACCTGGTTTAATTGTTTAAACTTTAAGAAACGGTGAATGTATTTCGACAAACTTTTTACACCTAAAGTAAGAAGAGGCAAATCGTATATTGGCAAAATTGGAACCACTACATGATAATTTTCTTTAAAATGATCTATTGTGGGTTCCCAATTGCTGAGCTCCCCCATTAATCCATGAAGTAACACAAGCGTTTGACCTTTACCCGCCTCAATGTATTTAAATCCGTCTTCTTCTATTACTTCGTACTTCATATTGTTTAGTATGTATTGTATGTGCTACTAAGTTAATAGAGTAAAATTAAATTAAAGCAATTAATATGATTTTTTTTGTAAAGCGTATTGCGTTTTGCGTTTTGAGACGCTCAACCTATCCTAGTTTGGCCTTAACGATTTCGCCAATTAACTTCCCATCGGCTTTACCTGCTAATTCTTTATTTGCCAATCCCATTACTTTTCCCATTTCTTTTATGGAAGTTGCCCCTGTTTCGGCGATAATTCGAGTAACTACTTGCGCAATAGCATCACTATCAAGTTGTTGCGGCAAAAATTGATTAATAACGTCAATTTCTTCTTGCTCAACCGTAAATAAATCTTCTCTTCCTTGTTCTTTATAAATAGTGGCCGATTCTTTACGCTGCTTTACTAAACGCTGTAAAATCTTCATTTCTGCCTCTTCTGTTAATTCTTCGGACTGTCCTTTTTCGGTTTTAGCAAGTAAAATAGCTGCTTTAATGGCTCTTAAACCTCTTAATTTAGCCTGATCCTTAGCTAACATCGCTTGTTTTATTTCTTGATCTATTGTATTTGCTATCATTTCTTTTTGGTTTTTTAGTTTTTTGGTTGTTTGGTTGTGGAAGTGTCCAGTTGCTTTTTGTGCTAGACTTCTAGGTAAACGTTATGCTCCAAACAACTAACAAACCAAAAAACCAGCCAACTATTTAGTCTCTTTTTATCAATGAACCATTTGCTTGTGCAGTTGGCATAATAAGCATATCATTAATGTTTACATGTGCCGGCCTGCTTACGGCAAACCATATGGCCTCTGCAATATCTTGGGCAACTAAAGGCTCAAAACCATCGTATACTTTTTTTGCTCTCGCCTCATCACCCTTAAAACGAACAACAGAAAATTCTGTTTCTACTGCCCCGGGGTGAATTGCTGTAACTTTTATGCCATGTGGCAACAAATCTATGCGCATGCTTTTATTTAACGCATCTACGGCGTGTTTTGTAGCACAATATACATTGCCATTCGCATATACTTCTTTACCTGCTATTGACCCTATATTAATGATATGACCACTTTTTTGTTCAACCATCCAGGTGGATACAATTTTAGTAACATATAATAAGCCCTTAACATTGGTATCAATCATGGTGTCCCAATCGTCAGTGTTTCCCTTATCTATGGGATCTAAACCTTGACTTAAGCCTGCATTGTTAATTAATACATCTACTTTTTTCCATTGTGGAGATAAGGTTCCTAACTTATAGGTTAATTCTTCTTTATCTCTTACATCGATCTGAAGAACTTTTACCTCAATTTCATATTTAGCTATTAATTGATGCGCCACTTGTTCGAGCAGCTGCTCTCTTCTTCCCACTAAAATTAAATGATAACCCTGTTGGGCAAAGGTATATGCACAAGCTTCACCAATGCCCGAGCTTGCGCCAGTAATTAAAGCAATCTTTGCCATAGTTGAATAAATATAACGATGTAAAGGTATAAATTTTTAGCGCTGCTTATTACTCGAAAAATAAGCTGAACGTAAAATGTCTGAGTTTCGCCTTTTCAATAGGACTTGAAAACATTGTATTTTCTTGAAGAATGATATTCTTAAATGATTGAGAGACTTTTAGTTCGGTAGACATTTTGAAAAATCCAAAATAAAAATCCATTCCTGCCCCTGCTTCGTACGAAAGAAAAGATTTTTGATGGTTTATATATTTTAATCGCTCATCTAACACTTCCGCATTATTTTGCTTCTTAGCAGAAGTCATGTTTATCGAATATTTTAAACCTCCCAACATGTAGGCTCTAAAATTCATCAAGCGATCTGATTTAAGTTTTAAACCTAAGGGCAGATCGACCATGGTAGCTGTGATCTTTTTTTCAATTATTTCACCATCTAGAAAAGGGCTATAAGTATATGTTATCTTTCTATCGCTAAACACTAAAGATGGCGTTAAACGTACATCCAAGTGATTAGTGATTTTTCGATTGCCAACAAAACCAATAGCGAATCCTGGGGTAAGCTTTGATGAAATTGAGGTTAAGTCACTTGTTATCGGAACTCCAGCAGCATCAAAAGCAGGTGCTCTCCAAGTTGGAGTTTTCGAAATTTTATACTCGGCCGAAATGTATTGAAAACTATATCCCCAATTAAACTTATCGTCGTCTATTCCACTTGCCCAGTTCTGAGCTTTGGCGAAATTAGTTCCTACTATGATAGAGAAAAGGAGAAGTGTTACTATTTTCTTCATTTAATGCCAGTATAAATTGCACTTATTCCAAACGTTAAAGGACGGTGTTTGGTATTTTTGTATCCTACTTTTTCCATTAACGCAGTAAAAGTTGCTCCATCAGGGAAAGCTGCCACCGATTCGGGCAAATAGGTATATGCTTGCTTATCTTTCGAAAAAAGCCTTCCAAAAAAAGGAGTAATGTATTTAAAATAAAAATTATAGCCCTGTTTTATAGGGAATTTTCGAGGTTTAGAAAACTCTAAAATTACAATCTTACCGTTTGGCTTTAATACCCTTAACATATCGGCTAGTCCTTTTTCAAGATTTTCGTAATTTCTTACCCCAAAGGCTACAGTTATGGCGTCGAAAGTATCATTTTCAAAATTTAGCCCCTCCGAATCGCCCAATTGAACAGAAAATATATCACTTAGGTTGCGTTCTTTAATCTTTTTTTCGGCTACAGCCAGCATTCCTTCAGAAATATCGACGCCAATAATCTTAGCTGGCTTTAAAATAGAAATCGACTCAAAGGCAAAATCTCCAGTTCCAGTAGCTACATCGAGCATTACTTGAGGATTTATCGCTTTCAATTCTTTTATCGCCTTTTTGCGCCAAATAATATCAATACCTAAAGAAAGAAAATGATTTAAGAAATCGTATGTGCCAGAAATATTATTGAACATTTCGGCAACTTGCTCCTTTTTACTGCTTTGTGTTTGGTACGGCGTTACGTGTTGATTCATAATTGCGTCCAAACTTAGATAAATTGCGCTTTATATGCAAGATAATTAGTTGACATATAAAAGCCGTTTATCGTTCTCTCCTCTACAATTGAAAATATATCTTTATAGAGGAAATATAAGTAAATTGTTGGTTCAACACATTAGATAATTTAGTGTGTTAACCTAAAAGTATCCGAAATTCTGTACAATTTTTGGAGACAGTTTTCAACGAAAATTCGAAACCATGATTTACCAATATTTCGCGCACCAGGGTAAGCCCAATGCCTTGCCCATCTTTTTTGGTGCTAAAAAATGGACTAAACAGCTGATCTACATCATTTTCTGCAATTCCTTTCCCATTATCTGATATCACCAGCTCGCCATTCGATTGGTTTAAGCAAACGTTAACCGCTCCAGTCAAATCTATGGCTTCGATTGCATTTTTAAAGATATTAATCAATGCTTGCTCTAGCAGTCGTGCATCTGCCTTAATTAGGTAAGGTGCTTCTGGCAATACTAAATTAAACTGGATCGTTTTATCTTTTACTCCATATTTTGAGAGATCAATTACTGATTTTAACAAGGGTAGCACATCAATTTGTTGTATTTGTGCCTCGGGTAGTTTCACCAATTCGGCAAAGTTCCGCATAAATCCGTTCAGGTTATAATTTCGGTCAATCGCCACTTGCAAAGCATTTTGAAGCGTGATATCGGCATTGTTTTTTTGACAATTGATCAGCGCCATATTCATGATAGAATTTACGGGCCCAATGGTATTATTTACCTCATGCGCCATCATTCTAATTACCTTATTATATACATTCTTTTCGGCCTCAACAATTTCGGCGGTTAGCTCCTCCATCATGATGAAGTTGCGCTCGAAACCTCGATCTATAAATTTTGATTTTTGCACCTTATAGCTTCTCAAACCATCGAGCTTAATGGTTTTCGAGCTTCCTGGTTTAATTAGATTCAATTGATCAAGTATTACGATTGCATTAGAACCTAAAATTTCCTTAGCCTTTGGATTAATCTGCTTAACCTGATCGTTATAATCTAGCACAATAATACCTGTAGGCGAAGTTTGGATTAATTTCTCCAAAAAAAAATGTTGCTCCTGCTGCTTTGTGCGCTCTGTTCTTAACTCGTCGATCATCCGGTTGTAAACATCAACTAATTGATCTACCTCTTGCTTACCCGTAAATAAAAATTTAACATTAAAATCCTTATCCTTAATGGCACTTATTCCCTCTTTTAAGTAGCTTAACGGTTGAACCAATTGCTTATACAGGTTTAATGAAATAATAACCGATAAAATTATGAGCGCTTCGGAGAGCATAAACACAAAAGCATCCTTCTCAAAAACAAAATAGCTCATCACAAGGCAAACCAAATGAACTATTGTTACAAATAGGATATACTTAGTCTTCAGTTTCATTAAATGGGATTTGGTATTTTTCTAACCTTCTATATAACGCATTTCTTGTAATCCCTAATGATGCAGCCGCTTTAGTAATTCTATTTTTATGATAGCTCATGGCCTGTTTTACCATTTGCGCTTCAAGCTCATCTAACGTAATGGTGCCTACACCAGGGAGCGTTGTTCGTTCGTTTTTTGAGGGCGACAAATTTAACTGGGACTGAAAATCTTCTATATGTAACGTATCATTTGCACTGATTAGAACCGTTCTTTCAACCAAATTTTTCAATTGCCGTATGTTTCCAGGAAGCGTTAATTGCTGCAACCATTGCATGGCTGATGAAGAAATGGTGAGCTTGGGTCGATTATAAATCTCTTTCAAGTTTGCAACGAAAAAGTTAACCAGTAATGGAATATCTTTTGTTCGCTCACGTAATGCAGGCAGATGGATCGTAATTAAATTAATTCGATAAAGAAGATCCTCTCTGAATGAGCCTCTACTAACCATTTCATGTAAATCTTTATTGGTTGCACAAACTACCCTGGTGTCTACTGTTTTTGTGCGGCTACTTCCTAAAACTTCATAGGTTCTATCTTGCAATACCCGCAGTAACTTTACTTGGCTACTTGCTTCTAAATCTCCGATTTCATCTAAAAAAATAGTTCCTTTATTCGCCATTTCGAAACGTCCAATCCGATCAAAGCGTGCGTCTGTAAATGCACCTCGCATATGTCCAAACATTTCACTTTCAAACAAAGAGGTCGAAATCCCTCCTAAGTTAACTTTAACAAAGGGTTTGGCCTTACGCAAACTATTTTCGTGAATAGCCTCAGCAATCAATTCCTTACCTGTGCCACTTTCGCCAGTAATTAACACCGAAGCATTTGTTTCTGCAACCCGACCTATGGTTTTTAAAATCTCCAGTAATTGCGTGTCTTCTCCAATAATTTGCTTAAAATCGTATTTTTTATCCAGCTCTTTCCTACTTTGTTTTATTGGATAAGTTGTATTTAATTCGAGTAATGTTTCAACAGATTGAAGTACATGGTTATTATTCCAAGGTTTATTTATAAAATCATTCGCTCCCATTTTCATCCCCTGAACTGCTAATTCTATACTTGCCCAGCCCGTAATAAGGATTATGGGAACACTGAGGTTTATTGCTCTTATTTTTGCAAGCAAATCCATGCCCTCCTGCCCCGATGTGTCTATAGAAAAATTAAGGTCCAGAATAATTAATTCAATTCGATTCGATTTAAGTAGAGTTAAAGCCTCTTTAGCCCCATTAGCCACAACAACTTCCTTCCCAGTTTCTTGCAAGAGTAAACTTAGGGAGGTTCTAACGGCAATATCATCGTCAACAATTAAAATCATATGCGAAGTTAAGATAAGTATTATTCTTCATGCAATGCAATAGCAGGATGAATTGCCGCTGCCTGTTTACCCGGATATAATGCGCAAGCAAAAACTAACAAGTAAATGAAGACCACGGCCAACAGTATGGCAATGAGGTAAACACTTGAAGGCACATTGAAGACGTTGAGCAGTGGAAACTGAACGGCAAAGAAACAGCCCACTGCTAGCGATAAAGTTGCCAAAATTAAAGCTTCTTGTACCAATTGATAAGAAACACTATTCCCACTTGCGCCAATTGCACGTCGCAACCCAATTTCTCCCTTCCTTTTGTTAATGTTATACCACATCACACCAAATAGGCCCAAAGCCACATTGATGATTAAAAAGCTAGCTATGATGATAAAAATAATCATCGGGATAATCGTTACTTCATTTTTTGCATCACGCATTTCGGTAAGGTGCTCAATTCCAATGGTCGAATTCTTAAAAGTACTTGTCATGAACTTGTATAATTCGCTCTCGAAAGCAGCATTTGCATCTTCGCTTACTTTGATCAAAATATTGCGAGTATGTCGTAAATCTGAAGTATCTGATCTATTGAACATTGCATTACCCGCCGGCCAATAGTCGCCATTGGCTTTAATGTCTCGTACTACACCAATTACTTTCATTCTGTTCTTATCCTCATAATCACCAAGTAACTGACCAACCGCGCTACCCTTACCAAATATGGCTGTCTGTAAAGTTTCATTGATAATGATACTTTTATTTTTTGTCACTTTATCATCTTCGTTAAACCATCTGCCTGCGCTGAGTTTTACATTCCAAACTTTTACATAGTCTTCGGCATCGGTATACAAATTAACCCAGTCATATCTCTTCCCGTCTTTATTTACTGAAGTACTCATATTGCTGTTTGAATATGGAAAGTTAGCACCAGAAAAGGTCACCTCTTCAATTTGTGGCATAGCTTTAAGCGAATTTTTCAAATTGCGATAAAATATTTGTAGCGAGTCGGTATTCTTCGTTACACCTTCATCATCATAGTTAACAGTCCAAACACGCTCATACTCAAAACCTAAAGGTTTCGTGTAATTTTGATAGTAAAAAGTGAGGAAAGAAAATACGGCAAAGATGACTAAAAACGAAACAAGGATTTCGGACAAAAACAGGAAGTTTTGCTTCCGTTTATTCCATATTAATTTAAATAAATGTTTTAACATGATAATTTCTTTTTAGGTTATTGTGCTTTTAAAGCTTTAACTACATTTAATTTAGACATGCGCCAGGCCGGATACACACCGGATAGCAATCCGAAAAACAAACAAGCGATGAAGCTATACAACAGCACAGAAAAATTTATTTTCAAATAGACATTTTCGATTAGCTGTAAATCATTGATAAAATAAATGACAAATACCGAAAGAAATAGTCCAATTATACCCCCAAAAAAGGTTAATATCATATTTTCTACAATGAACTGATAAACCAGTGTTTTAGAAGAAGCACCGAAAGCTTTTCGAACTCCGATTTCGGACGAACGCTCTAAAATACGAGTGATATTGATGTTTACTAAATTGATGGTTGGCAACAATAAAAACATGAACACGAACAGACTAAGTATCCCGATTACAGCCGAAGTTCCTGAATCTTTTCCGTCACCTGCCATCCTTCTAGTTATACTGGTGAAATACGGATCAGCGTGACTATATACTGTGTCAAACTCTTTTGTAGGGATTGGAATTTTTTTCATCATCTGATCAAATTCTTCTTTCAGCTTAGGAACATCTGCCTTTGTTTTCGCTAGCAGTACTGCATTAAAGCCACCCATTAATTCAGGCTTGTTGTAGTTGTCTTTTGCCACGGTATATGGCAAGTACATATCACCGGCAAGCCCGTGAAGTGTTTTTGGAACATTATCAACCACGCCTATTACGCGGTAGTTTATATTGTCGGCAGAAATGTATTTACCAACAACTTTTGGTTCATCTCCGAAATACTCTTGTTTTGTTTTAATAGATATTACTGCAACGTACTCGGCATTGTCGATTTGACTTTGCGTGTAAGGTTTTCCTTCTAAAAAACGATATTCCAGCACCCTCCAATAATCAGCATTTGTATGCTTATAGTCTATCACAATTTTCTGGTTATTCACATATGCATTAGATGATCTTGCATTTGATGAAATTGCCATCATTTCTATATTTTTTAGTCGAGACACATAGTGGTCTAAAAAATAAAAAGAAACATCAGACCTATTTAACCAACCTTCTTTGGAGTTCGACATTTCCATAGTGGTCACATACAACGACCTCTCTCTTTTATAGTCTGGATAATCTGGGCTAATCACTTTATCGAGAAAGGCAACACCTACCATTAGTATCGTCAATGTAAAACTGATTCCGAATAAACTGATAAACGTGAAGAATTTTCTTCGTTTCAATACCGCAATAGCGATTTTAAAATAATTTTTTAACATAAGGTGCTTATTGAACTTGTGAACCATCAAATAGGCGAACCAATCGATGTGTTTTGTTCGCCATGTTTTCGTCGTGAGTCACCATTACAATGGTGGTCCCTTCATTTTTATTTAAATTGATTAGGATTTCCATAATTTCATTACCCATGGCACTGTCCAAATTACCAGTAGGCTCATCGGCCAATATAATTTGCGGATTCCCTACAATTGCCCTTGCGATTGCAACACGTTGTCGTTGTCCGCCAGACAACTGGCTTGGAAAGTGTTTTAAACGGTTGCTTAGTCCAACTTTTTCCAATGCAGCCGTAGCTAATTGCTTACGTTCTTTGGCGGTCGAATTGCGGTATAACAGGGGTAACTCTACATTGTCCAACACCTGCAAATCGTTTATAAGATGATAACTCTGAAAAATGAAGCCTAGTTTTTCATTTCTAAACTTCGCTAATCGTTGATCTGAAAATTGGCTAACATCTTGATCATTGATGCTAATACTGCCTTTAGAAGGCTCATCTAATAAACCCATTATGTTAAGTAAAGTACTTTTTCCACAGCCTGAAGGCCCCATAATAGAAAGGAATTCACCTTTAGCAATATTCAGGTTAATACTATTTACTGCGAGGGTTTCGACAGTATCCGTGCGGTACACTTTTTCAATGTTTTGTAAACGTATCATTTGGTGTATTTTAAAATAAGAGTTTATAAATAGGTTATTTTTTTATTTTGTTCAAAATCATATAATGACAAATAGCGAAGTTGATAATAAGCCGCCCAAAAATCTCTAAGCGATGAGACATAATCCCGTTTTGCTCGGTCATTTTCCTGAAAGGCGATGCTTAAATCGGTGATACTTAGGTTACCAAGCACATAACGCTCACTAGCAATTTTATACTTTTCGGCAGCAATTTTTTCTGCGGCATCGGTAAGCAAAATCTGCTCTTTCATCATATTAAACAAGGTTACCTGTGTTACGATTTGTTGTTTAAATGTTTGTTTATCTTGTTCAACTGTATACGTTGTAAACTGCTCGTTTGCCAATGCTGTTTTTGTTCTCGATTTAGACCTTCCCCAGTCCATTATGGGAATTGATAATTGCAGTTCTATCGCCTGTTGATTTTTTGGAGAACGATAAACATCGAAAATTCTGGTGCTCGCATTCGAATATCCTAAATTTGCTCTCAAAGTGGCAGTAAGACCATTTTCCCCTTTGGCTTTAGCGACATCTCTTCGTGCTTCTGCCAATCGGCGTACAAATGCTATTGCATCAGACCTATTTTCAAAAGCTTCTGCTAATACCTTGTCGGCAGCAACTATCATTTGCTGAACAACACCAGGCATATTGAGCTTAATCTTATCATCTCCACCAATTCCAGCATAGCTCCGAAGATTTAAAGTCGCAATTTCTACATCTCGATTTGCTGTACCTACTGCTTTTTTTGCATTTAACACTTCTAACTGTAATTGAAGAATTTCGTTTTTTGAAATCTTACCTAACTCAAATTTTGTATCAGCAATGGTTAATATACGCTGGGTATTACCAAAGTTCGTTTCGGCAATGGATAAATTTACCTGCGCCAGTAAAAGGTCAAAAAAATACTCGGTAACTATAATGGCAATTTTTTCTTGCGTTTCTATATAGGCTTGCTTACTCTCATTAAACTTTAATGGCTCGATTTTCTTGTCCCATTTTAAACTATTAAACTGTAATAAAGGTTGCGTATAGCCAAGTCCATAAGGTATTCCATTGTATAGCACATTATTTCGATCAAAATCATCAAACCTTTGCAATTGCGTGGTACCATAAATGGTGCCTCCGGTAGCAGCTATACTTTGACTAAAATTAAGTGTAAGCGAGGAATTATCATTGTGCACTGGCTGAAATAGAATAGTTCCATTAGGTTGTTGTACTTGTGTATACGTTTTAGTGTAACCTGGTAAAATTCCCTGCAATGACAATTGTGGCTGATAATTAGCTCTGAAAGTTCTCCATTCCCAATATTTAGTTTCTTTAACAGTAGTTGCTTGTTTTGCGGCTATGGAGTTCGATTTTGCCATGGCAACAACCTGACTTAACGATAATGTTAACGTGTCTGCTAAGGCTGCACGTGTGCTTAAGCCCAGGATCATCATTACAACAAAAACTAAAATCACTTTCCTCATATTCTTAGTTTCCAATGGTAATCGTTTTAACATTTTTATAGGAGGCCATATCAGAAGTAATTACTTCATCACCTTCTTTTAGCCCACTTACGATCTCTATATAATCAAAATTACTCAGGCCTGTTTTCACAGTTCTACGCTCGGCAATTCCATTTTTGATCACGAATACTTCTTGTAAGTTTGACCCATTGAATGCCGCGCCATTAGCAATGCGCAAAACTCCATTTCTAGTATCGGTAATTAGAAACACATCTACCTTTTGATTCGGCCTTAAAGCGGCATTGCTTTTATCATTCAATTGAATATCAAAAGAAATAATACCGTTGCTTACTGCTGGAGAAATATTAACGATAGCTCCTCTAAGCAGTTTATCTCCAACACGAATAATAGCAGCCATGTGGTTGTTAACTTTTTCTAGCATATTATCAGACATACTCCCCGCAACCTTAAAGCCACTTAAATCTGCAATTCGAACTAATGCTTCGCCTTCATTGATGCTTGCGCCAATATTTTTGTTTACCCAAGTAATTACACCTTGTCGAGTGGCTACCACTTCGGCTAAATCAAGTTTCCGTTTTAATGCATCTAAATCACTTCTTTGTATTGCTAGAGAAATTTCCGCTTCTCTAATTTCGATTTTCATCGTTTGTTGCTTGCTTTTGATTTCATTCTCCAATTGCAATTTCTCAAGCTCTGCAACTTTTAAATCGAGCTGGGCACGTTCTACATCTTCTTTGGTACCACCTCCTGCATTAAGCAATCTCTTTGCAGAAGAAACGGCATCTTTTAAATTGCTAATGCGCAACTGCTTAATAGAATTATTGGATTTAATATCAAAAAAGCTTTTCTCGAGGTCGAGTTTTAACTTACGAATTTCATTTTCCTTAGATTCCATTTGGAAACGAAGTTTCTCATAGGCTGTTTGTGTGATTGATTTATCCAAAGTAAGGATCGATTGACCTTTGTTTACTTTGTTGCCCGCATCCATTAATACGTCCTTAATAGATGCACTAATTGGGCTAGCAATAATTTCTTCAAACTCAGGCAATACTTCGCCTGTAGCATTAATCGTGTTTTCGATGATACCTGTTGCTACCTTCGCAGTGGTAAAATCTGCCGTGGTTAACGATGGTTTAAAATAATAACGAATTAACCACGCTGTCGCAATGAGCATTGCAATCACTACGCAGCTAATCAGTATCCGTCTCTTCTTTTTTCGGTTAATAACCTTTTCTTCAATCAGTGTATCCATTTAACAATTTTATTAATCTCGTAAGCTCTCCATGTGCTTTACAAGACCAATGCCACAGTTAATAGATTGATTTATAATTAATTACAAAATATCGCAACCTGAAAAATGCCCGATATCGAACATTTTGTTTGATAGCGGGCAAAATGCTAAGCTACCCTTCAGAAAGGAACAGTTTAGCGAGAGGCGTTTTGGGCGTTTAAAACGCTTGGCGCAAAACGCTCAACTCCAAACTTATTCCTTATCTTTGCTGCATGATCATAAAATCTGCCACATTTGTTGTTAGCAATACCAAAGTATCTGCTTTGCCATTGCCCAATATGCCCGAATATGCTTTTATTGGTCGCTCTAACGTTGGTAAATCATCACTAATTAACATGTTAGTTAACCAACAAGGGCTTGCTAAAACCTCACAACGTCCAGGAAAAACGCAATTAATCAATCATTTTTTAGTGAATGAAAAATGGTATATTGTAGATTTACCGGGCTATGGATATGCTAAAGTTTCGAAAAGCAGCAGAGAAAAATGGGAAAAATTTATCCGTAACTACCTCACCAAAAGGGAGAGTTTACAATGTGTTTTTGTACTGATTGACAGTAGGCTTGAGCCTCAAAAAATTGACTTAGAATTTTGTTCGTGGCTGGGTGAGTGTCAAATTCCATTTGCTTTGGTTTATACAAAGGCCGACAAACAATCGGCACCTAAAACGGATCAGAATGTGGCTAAATTTAACAAAGCGCTATTGGGTTGGTTTGAAGAAGTACCTCCATTTTTTGTTACATCGGCCGAAAAAGGCCAAGGTAGAGATCAGGTTTTGCAATTTATCCACGAAGTAAACGAAGATTTTGTGATGCCAATTTTGGGCGACCAGTTTCCAGTGAGCAGTTAACTATGAAAAAATACTTTTCCCTTGTTCTTTTTGCCCACTCCATATTCGCAATGCCTTTTGCGATGATTGGTTTTTTTTTAGGCGTAACTACAACAGAAAATCCTTTTAACTGGTATTTACTGGCTGCAGTAATTTTATGCATGGTTTTTGCTCGAAATTCAGCTATGGCATTTAACAGGTATCTCGACAGAAATATTGACGCAAAAAATCCACGTACACTAATGCGCGATATTCCGGCCGGCAAAATTTCGGCAAATGAAGCACTTTTATTTGTAATCATTAACTGCGTGTTATTTATCGCTACCACTGCATTTATTAATCCACTTTGTTTTTACTTATCGCCAATAGCACTTTTTGTAGTGCTGTTTTATAGTTATACCAAACGTTTTACTGCATTGTGCCATTTGGTACTTGGGCTAGGATTGGCTTTAGCCCCAATTGGCGCTTATATTGCTGTAACGGGTTATTTCAACATTGTACCTTTATTTTATTCCTTTGCTGTTTTGTTTTGGGTAAGCGGGTTCGATATCATTTATGCTTTACAAGATGAAGATTTTGATCGGCAACAAAAATTGCATTCCATTCCTGCGGCACTCGGCATAAAAAATGCACTTCGCTTATCGGTAGTGTTACATATTTTATCCGCCCTATGCGTGATGTTACCCCTGCTCTTTACCGAATTTAGCTGGGTATATTATATTGGCATCACCTTCTTCTGCGCAATGCTCATTTATCAGCACTTGCTGGTTAAACCCAATGATATAAGTAAAGTAGACCGGGCATTTGCCACTACAAACGGTTATGCATCTGTTGTGTTTGCCCTGTGCTTTTTGATTGATGCTTTTCTTAGAACAACATGATTAGCAAATTCGCCAATTAACTAATTTACTAATGAACTAACTACAAAATGAACGACTTAACAATACATAAAAAACCTAGAACCTACATTCCACAGAATTTAAAAATGGAGTGGGAAAGTTTATCTCCAATTTTAGATGAGCTGCTTAAAAGAGGAATCAACAGTGTTGAACAGCTGGCACAATGGTTAAAAGATAAAAGTGAATTGGAAGCTGCGCTTGAAGAAGATTTTGCATGGCGCTACATTAAAATGAGCTGCGATACCGCGAATGAGCAATTGGTAAAAGATTTTCAATATTTTGCTACCGAAATAGAGCCCAAAATATCGCCAATTGCAAATGAGTTGAATAAAAAATTTAGTGAAAGTTCATATATTGATGAATTGGATCAGGCTGAATATTTTGTGTATATCCGTGCGGTAAAAAAATCGTTAGAACTGTACCGCGAAGAAAATGTTGAGCTTTTCACGAAGTTACAAGTTGCTCAACAACGCTATCAAGGTATTACCGGAGCTATGAGTGTAATACTTAACGAACAAGAATATACACTCGAACAAGCTGCCAATTTTTTAAAAGATACCGACCGAAGTGTAAGGCAAAATGCTTGGGAAACTATTCAGCAACGTCGCTTGGTTGATAAAGATGAATTAAACATTTTGTTTGATGAGTTAATCGCTATGCGCCATCAAGTTGCACTCAATGCTGGCTTTGAGAATTATCGCGATTATATGTTTCAGGCATTAGGCCGATTTGATTACAATTCAAAAGATTGTTACGATTTTGCTGAAGCGATAGAAAAAGAAGTAGTTCCAGTATTAAAAGCACAAGCTGATAAAAGAAGTGAAGCATTGAACATAACCAGGTTAAGACCATGGGATATGGAAGTAAGCACAACAGGTAAACCTGCATTAAAGCCATTTGCGAACGGACAAGAATTAATTGATAAAAGTATTGCTTGTTTTACAGCAATTCGACCTGATTTAGGAGAAAAATTAGCCATCATGAAAGCAAATGGTCTTTTTGATGTAGAAAGTAGAATGGGAAAAGCACCTGGTGGATACAATTATCCACTCGCTGAAACTGGGGCTCCTTTTATTTTTATGAATTCGGCTAATTCACTCCGCGATTTAACCACAATGGTACATGAAGGCGGACATGCTATCCATACTTTTTTAACTGCAGATTTAGCGTTAAACGATTTTAAACATTGCCCGTCTGAAGTTGCCGAATTAGCATCGATGAGCATGGAATTAATCTCGATGGATAATTGGGATGTTTATTTCGATAACGAAGAAGATTTAATACGTGCTAAAAAAGAGCAATTGGCCGATGTGTTAAAAACATTGCCTTGGGTTGCTGTAATTGATCAGTTTCAGCATTGGATTTATACCAATCCGGGGCACAATGCCGCAAATAGAGAAGCCGCTTTTAAGCAAATTTACACTCGATTTGGTGCTGGTTTTGCCGATTGGGAAGATTTTGAACAGCAATTTGGAAATCTTTGGCAAAAACAATTGCATTTGTTCGAAGTACCCTTTTATTACATCGAATATGCGATTGCCCAATTAGGGGCTATTGCGGTTTGGAAAAATTATAAAGAAAATCCACAACAAGCATTAGATCAATACTTAGCTGCACTTGCTTTGGGTTACACCAAACCCATGAACGAAATTTATGAAACCGCAGGGATCAAATTCGATTTTAGTGTGGGTTACGTGAAAGAATTAGCAGCATTTGTGAAAGAAGAGCTAGAGAAATTGGGATAATTAATAAATTTAATAAATTCGTAAAAAAATAAAAAAATGGAACAACACGTAATCACTGGAAATACATTTCCGTTAATTTGCTTAGCTATACTTTGTGTCGTAATTTTTGTTACTGCATTCTCTCTTACCTTTTTTAGAAGAGCAGATACAAGCGATAAAAAACATTAATTAATAGAATTTCAAATCAATTTATAAGGTCTTGGTATAATGCTAAGACCTTTTTATTTTTCTTATGTTTTTTTCTTGTCAAGACACAGGATAAGACAGATCAAGCAAAAAAATTGGGGAGTGTTTGTGCGGTGTGTTTGTTAAGCCATATAAGGAATTCAAGGAAATAGAAGTGATAGACGCCTTAAATGGTCTTGAACTCCTTATATGGTTTAATAATTCGAGCGTAGCCAGTTGAAAACTAACAGTTGCTACCCAACTTTTACACTTGATCCTATAAGACAGCTTAAAAACTGATATTTTTTTTTTAAGTTTGAACAAACTAAAAAAGAGTTGCACTTTATCTGAAACAAGCAAGAACTCAAGCCAAACTAACCAAACATGTTCGAAAAACTATTCCGAAAAAAATCCATTAGTAAAATCTTAGAAGATGCTGCAAAAGGCTATGGCGATCACAATTCTTCTCTTCATAAAACACTGGGCGTAAGAGATCTTACTGCGTTTGGTATTGCTGCCATTATTGGTGCCGGCATTTTTAGTACCATTGGAAAAGCCAGTGCCGATGGCGGTCCGGCGGTAATTTTCTTATTCATCTTTACTGCAGTTGCCTGTAGCTTTGCTGCTTTTGCATATGCAGAATTTGCTTCAATGGTACCTGTTTCTGGAAGTGCATACACGTATTCTTATGTAGCATTTGGTGAATTAGTAGCATGGATTATTGGTTGGTCGCTCATTATGGAATATGCTATTGGTAATATCACGGTTGCTATTTCATGGTCCGATTATTTTACCGGCCTCCTCTCCTCTATCCGAATACCGGCGTTGGGAATCGATGGAATAAACATCCCCACGTGGGCAACAATGGATTACTTAACCGCATTTAATGGCCATAAACATGCCGAAGCATTAATCAGTGCCGGAAAGAGCATTTCTAATTTAGATAACGCCACCAGTATTGCCAATCAGGCCTGGTTATCGGCTCCAAAAATTGGTAGTTTTCATGTGGTTGCTGATTTACCAGCATTGGGCATTATCATTTTTATTACTTGGTTGGTTTACCGAGGTATGAAAGAATCGAGAAACGCTAGTAATGCAATGGTAGTTGTAAAATTGGCTGTTATTTTATTAGTTCTTGCAGTTGGCGTTTTTTATATTGATACCAAAAATTGGAATCCTTTTGCACCCAATGGTGTATCTGGGGTATTAAAAGGAGTTTCGGCTGTATTCTTTGCCTATATTGGTTTTGATGCCATTTCTACCACGGCCGAAGAATGTAAAAATCCACAAAAAGATTTGCCAAGAGGCATGATGTGGGCCATTATCATTTGTACAGTGCTTTATGTAGCCATTGCTTTAGTACTTACCGGAATTGTTAAATCAGACACTTTAGCCGTTGGCGATCCTTTAGCCTTTGTGTTCGATCAAATAGACTTGAAATTAATGAGTGGAATTATAGCAGTTAGTGCTGTATTTGCAATGGCCAGTGTATTATTGGTATTCCAAATGGGACAACCACGTATTTGGATGAGCATGAGTAGAGATGGGCTCTTGCCTAAATCATTTTCAAAGATCCACCCAAAATACAAAACTCCTTCTTTTGCAACTATCGTTGTAGGATTTGTAGTGGCCGTTCCTTCTCTGTTTATGAACCTTACCATTGTTACCGACCTATGTTCTATCGGAACGCTATTTGCCTTTGTTCTGGTTTGTGCAGGGGTATTGGTTTTACAAAATAGACCTGATGTACAACGTGGAAAATTCAGAATACCGTATGTAAACTCAAAATTCATTATCCCACTTGCATTTATTGCCGTACTCGTTCTTGCCTTTACAAAATTTAAAACAGAGAGCAGTGCTTTTATAAACAACACTCCGCAAATAAACGCCCCAGTTACTTTTATTACTTCATTAAATAGTACGGAACTGGAAACAGTAAAGCAAGAAATTAGTGTTAGTCCGGTGGTATTACAAGGCAAGAAAATTGATGCTGAAGCCTATTTAAACAGCCTCGACGAAGAGCAATATGCACAGTTTATTAACAAATCTTCTATCTCTTACGATAAGAAATTTGAAAGTGGTTGGTCGCTATTTAAACATAAAATTCCGATGTGGATCTTCTTATTTATCTGTTTAGTGGTTGGCTATTATTGTGTAACCAAAAATCTTTCATTAATTCCTGTTTTGGGTCTATTAAGTTGCTTGTACATGATGTGTGAACTAGGTATCAGCAATTGGATAGGATTTGGAATATGGCTTGTTGTAGGCTTAGTGGTTTACTTTGCTTATGGATATAGACACAGTAAGCTAAGGCAGACAGTATAATGGAAATAACGTATAAAACGGATCATATACCAACTGCCGAACAAGTTATTGAACTTTACGATAATTGTGGCTTACCACGTCCTACTGATGATAAGGAGCGAATTGCCAAGATGTTAGAAAACTCCGATCTAGTGGTTACCGCATGGGCGGATGATGTATTGGTTGGGGTATCTAGATGTATAACCGATTGGGTTTGGAGTTGCTATTTAGCAGATTTAGCCGTTAGAAAAGAATACAAAGCATCGGGCATTGGCAAAAAGCTAATCGATGTTACCAAACAAGCTGTTGGTGAACAATCGATGGTACTTTTATTATCGGTACCAACCGCTATGGAATACTATCCCAAAGTTGGTTTTACCAAATTGGATAATAGTTTCATCATCAATAGAGAGAAGTAATCTTAAACCGCCAATCGATTCAACTCAATATCTTCAGGGGTTACAAAAATCAGTGGTACTTTCTCTACATCTACATAGCTAGAATCTAATCCAAAACTGGTCTCTTCAGATAAGCTGAAATGTTTAAGCATAAAGTAATAGTCCATAATACTGCGCTCATAGAAGCTTAATTTTGTGAACTTAGACAAATGTTTTTCTAGAAGTACAAAACGGAAATCGCCCGTTATTTTATGCTTATTTAACGAGGTATATTGACTTGTAATATCAACTTCGCCATTTTTCACCAACTCTTCAACTACCTTACGGTACAACAGATTTACGCGCTGCTCTATTCTAAAACCAAGTTTAAAGTCGATACGAATAAGTTTACCCGGAATTAAAAATTCTACTTTATAATCCATCGTATACGGTTCGTCCATTACATCAACATGTACCAGCCAATATACATCGGCACGCTTAGGTTCTTTTTGAATAATAGAGTATATAATTTTCGATTCGATTTCAGTTTTAAAATTTGCGCTCGTTAAATAAACTAGTTGAGATGAGTATTTTGGAACTGAAATATCATCACTTAACTCCTTTAAAATGCCATAATATTCTTCAATCTCTACATATTTTACGAAGCGGTTTTTAATTTTTCTGGCACTATACCATGTCCACATTACACTCAATAAAACAGAACTGATCAATAAGGTAACCCATCCTCCATGTATAAACTTAGCCATATTACCGACTAAGAAAGAAAGCTCAATAATTGCATAAACCGTTGTAAAGATTACAATAAGATACATTGGAAACTTTTTTCTTAGCATATACACTACAATTAAAACGCTAGTCATAATAAACGTTAAATTAATCGCCAATCCATAAGCTCCCTCCATATTATCTGATTTCTTAAAAATCAACACAATAATGATACAGCCTACACAAAGCAACCAATTAATCGAAGGCACATAAAGTTGGCCTTTTTGCACACTAGGATAATTAATACGAACTTTTGGCCAAAGGTTTAAGCGTACGGCTTCTGATATTAGTGTAAATGACCCCGAAATCATCGCCTGAGAGGCGATAACAGCAGCCATGGTGGCTAATACAACCATATACAGCACTAAATTTTCGGGCACTAATTGAAAGAAAGGATTGGTTAATGCATTGTGTGGATCGTAACCTGGATTTTTTAAAATCCAAACACCCTGCCCTAAGTAGTTAAAGATGAGCATCAATTTCACAAAAATCCAACTGATTCGAATGTTCCTTTTACCACAATGGCCTAAATCGCTATATAGCGCCTCGGCCCCAGTAGTACATAGAAATACGCCACCGAGTATCACTAATGCCGCCGGATTGGTTGCTAATAAATGAATAGCATAATACGGGTTTAAGGCTTTAAATATCGAAGGGTCGTGAACAATTTGCAATAATCCTGATACACCAAGTGCTGCAAACCATAAGAACATGATCGGTCCGAATAGCTTCCCTACCAAATTGGTTCCAAATTGTTGTATGATAAATAATAAGGAGATAATAGCAATTACAATAGGCAGTACCGAAACCTGAGGAAACACCACATGTAACCCCTCAATGGCCGAAGTAACCGTAATACTTGGCGTTATCATTCCATCGGCAAGCAGTGCAGCCCCCCCTATAATTGCAGGAATAACCAACCATTTCGCCTTTTTACGCACTAAAGAATACAATGAAAAAATACCACCCTCACCCTTATTGTCTGCACGTAAGGTTATAATTACGTACTTTATTGTAGTTTGAAGGGTAAGAGTCCAAATCACACAAGAAAGAGCCCCTAAAACCAAATCAGGATTAATGGTTTGTCCGCTATCGATAACCGTTTTAAATATCGCCTTTAAGGTGTATAAAGGTGAGGTTCCAATATCACCAAACACTATTCCTAAACTAACTAGAACTCCTCCTGCGGTAAGAGCATTTACATTTTTATGATTCGACACAAGTATATATTTTGGATGCAAAAATAATTAATTAATCGAATAAAAATTATTATTCTTTTACCTAATACTTAACCATATAAGGCATTTAGATGTTTGGCTTATTCAGTGAAAAAAAATATGCGTTTAGCATCAACCTTTAGTGTATTAAATACACTGGTTGTTAAATAGTGTTAAATATCATTTTAATACACAAATAGTTTGATTTCTTTATTTAATTATTTATATTTTTGCTTTTACACATATGGGTTCAACATCAAAAATAGCGTTCTTTTGGAGTTGCTTGTGCATATTTTGCATAGGAGGTTTCTTTGGTTCTGCAGGTTTTGCCCAGAAAGTAGACAGCAGTAAAATTAGCTTAAAACCAAAACCTAAGGTGGTAAGCAGAGTACCTGCAATTAAAGGAAGCGTGCAAACCTATAAACCAAGTAACGTTAGTTTTAATGGAAGCAATGCAACTTTATCGGGCTCAAATACATCAAGATCGATAAAAATTTTAACAGTCTTAAAACTTTATCCTAACCCTGTTTCTGAACAGTTAAATATTAATTTACGTTTAGAACGGGAGGTAAATCTTATGGTAAAGATCACAGATCCATTGGGCAACGAAATTATAACACTGATGAACGAGAAGGCTCCTGCTGGCGAACAAACCAAAACCTTTACCATTCCTAATAAGTTAAATACAGGAATTTATTTTGTACGCATCGTTGCTGGTGGTGACCCAAAAACGTTAAAAATTTCTGTATTATAATTCGCTTAGACTTTATTAATTTTGCATGTGTCGTTAAGCAACGCCACACGCAATACGCTAAACCAAATCACCATGAAGATTATTGCCATCGGCCGTAACTATGCAGCGCATGCTAAAGAGTTAAATAATGAAATTCCTACAAAACCAGTTATCTTTTTAAAACCCGATACCGCCGTATTAAAAGATAACAAGCCATTTTATATTCCCGATTTTTCATCTGATATTCATTTTGAATTAGAAGTAGTTTTAAAAGTATGCAAAGAAGGCAAACACATTGCCGAAAAATTTGCAGCAAATTATTACGATGAAATTGGTTTAGGAATCGACTTTACTGCCCGCGATATTCAAACCCAACACAAAGAAAAGGGACTTCCATGGGAGCTCGCAAAAGCATTTGATAATTCTGCTGTAATTAGTAATTTTTTGCCTAAAACCGACTTTCCAAACCTTTACGATTTAGGTTTCGAATTAAAAGTAAATGAACAAATTAGGCAAAATGGCCATACTTCAAACCTTTTATTTTCGTTTGAAAAGATTATAGCTTTTGTATCGCAATATATTACCTTAAAAAAGGGAGATCTTATTTTTACAGGAACCCCTGAGGGAGTTGGCCAAGTTAAACAAGGCGACCACTTGGCCGCGTGGTTAGAAGGAAAACAATTGCTAGATTTTAATGTTAAATAATACGAATGCCCTATAATAAAAACTTACTCCTTTTACTACTTCTTGTTATCTTCTTAAAAGATAGTACCGCTCAAAAAATTTATAGTAGCAATAAATACCCACTAACCGATTTTAGGCAACCTTTAGACGTCGTTCCTCCGGCATTGGCAGGCTCTTTTGGTGAGCTCAGATCTAACCATTTTCATTCAGGTATAGATTTTAGAACCAATCAGCGTATTGGGTACCCTGTTTATGCTGTTGCAGATGGTTATATTTCGAGATTAAGGGTACAAAATAGTGGGTTTGGCTTAGCACTTTATATTAACCACCCTAATGGCTATACTTCCGTTTATGGGCATCTTTCGCGCTTTAACCCAAAAATTGGACAAGAAGTAAAAAATATTCAGTATCGGATTAAAAGCTATGAGATCGACGAATTTCCAACTGCCGATTTTATTCCAGTTCGCAAGGGCGACATCATCGCATATTCAGGCAATTCTGGTAGTTCTGGTGGACCGCACTTACATTTCGAACTTCGAGATACTAAAACAGAGGCCACTATTAATCCCCAACTTTTAGGTATACAAATTCCAGATAATATACCCCCTGTTATTTCATCCATGTATGTTTATCGGTTAAATGAACAACCTTTTAACGAGTTTACACCCAAACAGTATTTTCAGGTTGTAGGCGCAAATGGAAAATATAGTTTAAATAAAGTAAAAACAATACATCTAAGTGGCGAAGTTGGGTTTGGAATTGCAACCACCGATAAACACAATGGTATGTCGGGCATTAATGGCGTATACGCTATAGAACTCGAATTAGACGGAGAAATTATTTACACCTCAGCTTTAGAACGATTTAGTTTCGAGAATAGCAGGGCAATTAACTCACATATTGATTATCCCGCCCTCTTAAATTTTAAGCGTAGTGTGCAGAAGAGTTTTGTAGACCCCGGTAACCCGTTACAGATTTATAGCAACTTAGTTAACAATGGCAGAATTAACTTTAACGATGGGAAATTACATCAGTTAAGCTATACCATAACCGATTCGAAAGGGAATAAAAGCACATTATTATTTAATGTTCTGGCCGATCCAAAAGCGATTATTAATTCGCCAAAGCCAACAACCGGCATTCTTTTTCCTTTTTCTAAAATAAATGAATTTGTGAATGAGGAGGTGAAAGTAGTTTTGCCAAAGGGTACATTATATAGCGATTTGAATTTTGTGTATAAAAAACTTCCAAATTCGTCTACCCATCAAATTCAAAATAATTTAACTCCGCTTCATACGGGTTTCGAACTTTCAATTAAGGCCGATAGTACGGCAATTAAATATCAATCGAAAGCATTAATTGTAAATACAAATCGCTCATCACAAGGCGGATATTTCGAAAACGGGTATATAAAGGCCAATCCAAAAACTTTTGGAAGTTTCTTAATTGCCATTGATACTATAGCACCAACAATAATACCACTAAATGTTGCTGAAGGCCGAAATATGAATAGTGTGAGTAAAATGAGTTTTAAGATTAGAGATAATCTCTCTGGGATTAAGAATTTTAATGGCTATATTGATGGTAAATGGGTATTAATGGAGTTCGATACCAAAACTGCCAGTTTATGGCATACCTTTGATGAACGAACGGTAAGTGGAAAGCATAGTTTTGAACTATTGGTAACCGATATGAAAGATAATGTGAAACGTTATGCTATTGAGTTTTACAAATAATTGGTTAATCGATCAAAAGGCTAATCGTTTTAACTGTTTAAATTGGTTAATCGCCTATACAGTTAACCAATTTAAACAATTAACCAGTTAACCAAATAAGCAATGAAAGAACTAAAACAAGGGGATCAGGCTCCAAAATTTACCTCGAAAGATCAAAACGGGAATTCAGTTTCTTTAGATCAGTTTAAAGGGAAAAAAGTAGTTTTATACTTTTATCCAAAAGACAACACGCCAGGATGCACTGCCGAAGCTTGCGATTTTAGGGATAATTACCAAGGTTTAGCTGCCAGAGGTATCGAGGTATTGGGTGTAAGTGTTGATGATGAAAAATCACATCAAAAATTTATTACCAAATTTAGCTTACCTTTTACGTTGTTGGCAGATACTGATCATGCTATTGTGGAGGCTTATGGTGTTTGGGGCGAAAAAAACATGTATGGTAAAAAATATATGGGTACCATACGTACTACTTTTATTATTAATGAAGAGGGAAAAATTGCCCACATTATTTCTAAAGTAGACACCAAAAATCCAACAGCACAAGTTTTAGACTTAATTAAAGAGAATATTAGTTCATAAACAGTTTAATTTAGCTTAAACATTATTTATAAATACGTTACCTTTGGCAGGTAACAATAATCCTTTATTTTAATGAAACACACAATTAGCGAATTAGAAGATATCGCTTCACAAGTTAGAAGAGACGTACTTAGGATGGTACATGCGGTTCAATCTGGTCATCCTGGCGCATCATTAGGCTGTGCCGATTTTTTTACAGCATTGTATTTTGAAGTACTAAATCACGATCCAAAATTCAACATGAACGGTGTTGGTGAAGATCTATTCTTTTTATCAAACGGGCATATTTCACCGGTTTGGTATAGTGTTTTAGCAAGATCTGGGTATTTTGAAGTAAGTGAATTGGCTACTTTTAGAAAGCTTGATTCGAGATTACAAGGCCACCCTACCACGCACGAAGGCTTGCCAGGTGTTAGAATTGCTTCGGGCTCATTGGGTCAAGGTTTATCTGTAGCAATTGGTGCTGCTTTGACTAAAAAAATTGACGGCGATAAATCTTTAGTTTACGCACTACTTGGTGATGGAGAATTACAAGAAGGCCAGAATTGGGAAGCGCTAATGTTTGCTCCTTTCCACAAGGTGGATAATTTAATTGCAAGTATTGATTATAATGGTCAGCAGATTGACGGGCCAACAGAAAAGGTGCTTTCGCTAGAAAATCTTCATGCAAAATTTGAAGCATTTGGATGGCATGTAATTACTTCTGATGGAAACGACATGGGCGAAATTACCAAAGCTTTACATTATGCTAAATCATTAACTGGAAAAGGGAAACCGATTTTGAATTTAATGAGTACACAAATGGGATATGGTGTAGATTTTATGGTTGGAACACATAAATGGCACGGTTCTGCACCAAATAATGACCAATTAAAAACTGCGCTAGATCAAATTAAAGAAACAGCTGGGGATTACTAATTTGTATAGCGCTGTGCGTTTGGCGTTTAGCGACGCATAACGCTTATCAAAGTACGCTTAACTTATACTACAAGAATGAAAAAATACACATATACAGAGAAAAAAGATACACGTTCAGGTTTTGGAGCTGGATTACATGAAGCAGGTAAACGCAATGAAAATGTAGTTGCACTATGTGCCGATTTAGTTGGCTCATTAAAAATGGATGCTTTTATTAAAGATTTTCCAGATCGCTTTGTTCAGGTTGGTATAGCCGAAGCAAATATGATGGGCATTGCAGCCGGCATGACAATTGGCGGAAAAATTCCATTTACTGGTACATTTGCCAACTTCTCTACTGGAAGAGTTTATGATCAAATTCGTCAATCTATTGCTTATTCTGGCAAAAATGTAAAAATCTGTGCATCACATGCTGGCTTAACGCTTGGAGAAGATGGTGCAACGCATCAAATTTTAGAAGATATCGGATTAATGAAAATGTTGCCAGGTATGGTGGTTATTAATCCATGTGATTATAATCAGACCAAAGCAGCAACACTTGCTATTATGGATTATGAGGGGCCTGTTTATTTACGTTTTGGCCGACCAGTTATCCCAGTATTTACTCCAGAAGATCAAAAATTTGAAATTGGTAAAGCTTGGATGGTAAATGAAGGAAAAGATGTAACCATTATTGCAACCGGCCACATGGTTTGGAGAGCAATTGAAGCCGGAGAGAAATTAGCTGAATTGGGCATTGATGCCGAAATTATCAATATCCACACCATTAAGCCGCTAGATGAAGAAGCGATCTTAAAATCTGTTAAAAAAACAGGCTGTGTAGTAACCTGCGAAGAGCATAATAAATTTGGTGGGCTAGGAGAAAGTGTAGCACGTTTATTAACGACTGAATATTTGGCTCCACAAGAATTTGTTGCGGTTAACGATAGCTTTGGCGAAAGTGCAACTCCCGATCAACTAATGACAAAATACAAATTAGATCCATCTGATATTGTTGCTGCTGCGCAAAAGGTAATGAAAAGGAAAGTTTAATATTTTTGCTCATCCGATGAGCATATGCATTATGCCAATACTCATCGGATGACGAGAAATTACTACAATTACTTTGGTGTCTAAGGTGGTAAAAATAATAAAGCCCTAAATGAAACAAGTTGAAGATTCAGAGATATTGCTCAAATTTAGTGTCGAAAAAACACGAAATGAAGCATTCAACTTGCTTTTAAATAAATACCAACAAAAAATCTATTGGCATATCCGAAGGTTGGTCATCGACCATGATGATACGGATGACTTGGTTCAAGAATCATTTGTAAAAGTTTGGAAGAATTTAGCCAATTTCAGAAGCGATTCGCAGCTTTATACTTGGATTTATCGTATTGCAACGAATGAATCGATTACTTTCTTAAATAAAAAGAAGCTTAAAAATAACGTTTCATTAGATGACGTGAGTGGTGAACTTGCCGAAAGTTTAACCGCTGCACATTATTTCGATGGCGATCGAATTCAACGTAAACTGCAAGAAGCCATTTTAACCTTGCCCGAAAAACAGCGGATAATTTTTAATATGAAGTATTTTGATGACATGAAGTACGACGAAATTTCTGAGGTTTTAGGAACAAGTGTAGGCGCATTAAAAGCATCATTTCATATCGCAGTGAAAAAGATTGAAAGTATTTTAACAAATGACGAGCTAGAGTATTAAACCTTTTACAAAAAAATCTATCAATAGTACGTGATGAATATAAAAGATGAAGATATGGAATGGGAAATTGAAGCGCCAACATTAGCTGCTTTACCGCGAATTACTCCATATCGTGTTCCGGATAACTATTTCATTGATTTAACAGGTCAACTAAATTCTGTCGTATTTTTAAATACTTTAACTCAAAAAGATGGACATGGTTTTACCGTTCCTGTAAATTATTTTGAAGAATTAAATGAACAAATCAAAAGTAGGATTGCATTAGAGCAGTTTAAGTCTGTTGGTTTTACTACACCATCAAACTATTTTGATAAACTTCAAACCTCTATTTTAGATCAAACCGTTAATGCGAAACAAGAAACAAAAATTGCTCGCTTATGGCATACGGATCTGATAAGGTATGCTGCTGCTGCTTGTTTTATTTTAGTTGCAGCAAGTGGTTTATATGTAAATGAGCAAAGTAAGGTTAAACAAGCTCAATCTACTGAATTAGCAAGCGAAGCGATGTTGTACGACATCGATGAAAGCGTAATTATTCAGCATCTTACTGAAAGCCAAACTGCTACCAATACTTCTGCATCACAAGCAGAAATGGAAAGCTATATACTCGAACACTATTCATCGAATGATTTGTCTAATAATTTATAATTAATGATACCAATGTATATAAATTTAATTAGGAACTTGAGTTTTGTTTTATGCTTTATGTTTTTATCAGTAAACGCCTTTGCCCAAGGAGGGCCACGTTTCGATAATGAAAAAATAGAGGCTGCAAAAGTTACCTTTCTTACCCAAAAACTTGGTCTTTCGGCTGAAGAAGCTAAAGTATTTTGGCCAATCTATAATGATTACCAACGTGAGCAAAATGCATTTCGTAAGGCCCATCATCAAAAGATGATTAGTTTCAGAAAAGTTAAAGATATCGATGAGATGACAGATTCAGAAGTTCAGTCTTTAATTTATAACGATTTTGATTATAAGCAAAAGGATTTGAACATTGAAAAAAAATATTACAATAAACTAAAAGCGGGCTTACCGATTAAAATGGTAGGTAAATTTTATCGAGCACAAGAAGCCTTTAAAATGGAATTGCTAAAGCAGTATAGAGGTGGCGGACCAAGAAGAGAAAACAATTAAAACTAAATAATTAATTTTTTGATGAAATCCCGTTTGTTAATTCATTCGGGATTTTTTATTTCCTTATTTTTGTTTCATGTTAACACAACGTCAATTATTTCTTCAGCACAACGCCCAAACCTCTACTACCCCGCTCCTACTAGAATTTGTAAAGGCAAAAGGCATTTATTTGTTTGATAATGAAGGGAAAAAGTACATGGATTTAATTGCTGGAATTGGCGTAAGCAATGTTGGCCATTGCCACGATGATGTGGTTAATGCCGTAAAGCAACAGGCCGAAACCTATATGCATTTAATGGTATATGGCGAGTTTGTACAAAGTCCGCAAGTTAATTTTGCTAAAGCATTAGCCGATGTATTACCGGCTAACTTAAATTGCACCTATTTTGTAAACTCAGGAGCTGAAGCCGTAGAAGGCGCTATGAAATTGGCAAAAAGATATACCAGCAGAACTGAATTAATTGCTTGCAAAAATAGCTATCACGGAAGTACACAGGGTGCTTTAAGTTTAATGGGAAGCGAAGAATTTAAACAAGCTTATCGTCCACTATTACCCGATGTTAAATTTATTGATTTTAACGCTCTTTCCGATCTTGATCAAATTACAACTGCCACTGCGAGCGTATTTATCGAAACAATTCAAGGGGAAGCAGGTATTAGGGTGCCAAATTCTGATTATCTATATGCTCTGCGTAAAAAATGTACAGAAACAGGCACGCTTTTAATTTTTGATGAAATTCAATGCGGTTTCGGTCGTACCGGAAAAATGTTTGGCTTCGAACATTTCAATATAGTTCCGGATGTATTATTATTGGCCAAAGGAATTGGCGGCGGAATGCCTATTGGCGCTTTTATCTCTTCTAAAGAAATAATGTCTGTATTTACGGAAAATCCAATATTGGGACATATTACTACGTTTGGCGGTCACCCGGTAAGCTGTGCGGCAGGCTTAGCCACTTTAAAAGCAATTCAAAAAGAGAATTTAATAGCCGATGTAGAGAAAAAAGGTGAGCTTTTTAAGTCATTATTACAACATCCAGCCATTAAAGAAATAAGAGGAAAAGGATTGATGTTGGCAGTAGAATTTGATAGTTATGAAGTTAACAAAGCAATTATTGATGCCTGTATAGCAGATGGCCTAATTACCGATTGGTTTTTACATTGCAGCAATTCGATGCGAGTTGCACCCCCTTTGATTATTACAGAAGAAGAAATTAGAGAAGCGTGTAGCGTTATATTGAAGAATATTGATAAGATATTACCCCATTCTTTGTCGCTTGATCAAATACCCTTGTAACACGTGATCAAAGCCCGCATTGATATCTGCATCAACCATATCTATTTTATATTGCGCGCATTTTAAGGTTAATTTTTGACGATAGTTACTCATTTCTTCTAAGTATGCATTTTTAACTTTTGAAGTATGAGCTTTTAAAATCGCTCCCGTTTCCATATCAGTAAATTGATACGGTCTGTTTGCGAAATCAAAATCGACTTCCTTACTTTTATCGGTAACATTAAAAATAACGACTTCGTGCTTATTAAATTTCAAATGTTGTAGGGCTGAAAATAAGCCATTAATTTTTTCCTCATCATGTACCGTTTGCATCATATCACTAAATACAACAACTAGTGATCTTTTGTGTATTAATTCTGCAATTTGATGTAAAGCTAGGGCCAAATTAGTTTGAATATTCATTTTTGGCGACTGCAGTACTCGCTCCAATTGAGAAAACAAATATTTCTGATGTGTATTTGTAGATTTAGCTGCAGTATTTAAACTTAATTGGTCTGTAAATAGACTTAGTCCAAAAGCATCTCTTTGTTTTTTTAGCAGGTACATCAAAGCAGCTGTGCTTTGTACCGAGAAGGTTAGCTTATTGTAGTTATCGTCTGGAAAATACATAGACGAGGAGGTATCAATTACAAATTGGCACCGAAGGTTCGTTTCTTCTTCATAACGTTTGCTAAATAACTTGTCGGTTTTAGCAAATAATTTCCAATCGATATTTTTTACGCTATCGCCTGTATTGTATAAGCGATGCTCAGCAAATTCGACCGAAAAACCATGAAATGGACTCTTATGCAACCCGGTAATAAATCCTTCAACTACTTGTTTGGCCAATAGTTCGAGGTTAGTGGTTAGCTGAAGATTTTCGTATGAAGTAGTAGCCATTAGGTAAAGCTAATCAATGAATTTTATAAACCATAAAAAAATCTGAACCCATTAATTGGATTCAGATTCTAATATATATAATCGTTGTAAGACTGCTTTATACCTTGCAATGTTCTTCCTCTTTTTGCTTTGGTATTTTAGCTTTAATCTTTCTTATAATTGTTTATCTAATTTACCTGCTAATACCGATTTTGGTACGGCACCAACTTGTTTATCAACTACTTCACCATTTTTAAAGAACAGTAAAGCTGGAATATTACGAATACCGAATTGAGTTGAAATTTGAGGGTTGTTGTCTACATTCACTTTACCTACAATCGCTTTTCCTTCATATTCTTTCGAAATCTCATCTACCACTGGACCAACCATGCGGCATGGACCACACCATTCTGCCCAAAAATCTACCAAAACTGGTTTATCTGATTTTAATACAACTTCCTCGAAGTTTGCATCTGTTATTTCTAATGCCATAACTTATTTTTAAATTTATATACAAATATATTATCAATTGTAGTGCCATCAATACTCCCCTGTCAATATGACACTAGGATGAGCGACATGCGTTTGGCGTTAAGCGTTATCGCAAGTCGCTTACCGCCTATCGCTAAACTAGTTCAGCTTATAATTCACCACATTCAGTTTCGTTAATTGTTCCAAAAACTGATTGTTAGGATTTATCTTTAATGATTTTGAGGGCAGTTCCAGTTTTAAATTTTGCTCTCTATCATACACTTCGAAGTTCAATTTACAATTATGTCTTTCGCTGTTCTCTTTGTTTTCTTGTAAAATTACATCTATCTTCTGCATCAAGTCGTCGTTAACCTCTTCAATTGGCACTTGAATGGTGATACATTTTGTCAGTTTATCACGTAATTCCGACAGTAAATCTATCGAGGTAACTTTAAACTCCCAATCTCCTTCTTTTTTAAATCGTTCTCCAACCCTACCTCTAATTTGTAAGAAATAGCCTTCTGTTAAAAACTGTTTGAATTTCAAGAAATCATCACCAAACAATGCAATTTCGCAACTATCGTCGTAATCTTCAAAAATAAATGTACCAAAAGGTTTACCTGTTTTTGTAATTCGCTGCGAGGCAATCACCACTAATCCACCCACCACTAAATCTCTATTCTTAATTCCTTCAAATGCTGCTAAAATCTCTTCATTGGTATCGCCACTACGAATTTTATTTACTATGCTTAAATGCTTAACCGAATGCTGGCAAAAGTTGTTCAGCTCAAATCGATAATCATCTAACGGATGCCCAGATAAGAAAATTCCTATCGCATCTTTCTCATATTTTAACCGATCAATTAATCCCCATTCTGGTGAAACCGGAAAACTTGGTTCTAAAATTAAATCGGCTTTTGAGCCTCCAAAAAGTGACGCTTGTGATGAATTTTCGTTATTCTGAAAATCATTTGCATACTTAATCAGTTTTTCGATACCATTCATCTTATCATTGGCACCAATATAAAAGAATTGTGCACGATGAAAGCCAAAAGCATCAAAGGCACCGCTATATACAAAGCTCTCATATGCCTTTTTATTCACAATTCGGGTATTCGAACGTTTAGAAAAATCGAACACAGAACCGTAAGCACCATTGGCAACTCGTTCTTCGATAATACTTTCTACCGCTTTTTCGCCTACTCCTTTTACGGCCGACATCCCGAAACGAACCTCGCCTTTTGCATTTACAGAAAACTTTAAATCTGATTCGTTTACATCAGGGCCTAAAACCGTTACTCCCATTTGCCGACATTCTTCCATAAAGAAAGCAACTTGTTTAATATCGCTCATGTTATTGGAAAGTACCGCAGCCATATATTCGGCCGGATAGTTTGCCTTTAAGTAGGCCGTTTGGTAAGCTATCCATGCATAACATGTAGAGTGCGACTTATTAAATGCATATTCTGCAAATGCCTCCCAATCCTTCCAAATCTTCTCCAAAATCTTTTCGTCGTGCCCTTTTGCAGCTCCTTGAGTAATAAATTTTGGCTTCATTTTATCCAAAACGTCACGTTGTTTTTTACCCATGGCCTTACGCAAAACATCGGCCTCGCCTTTAGTAAAGTCGGCTAATTTTTGCGACAAAAGCATAACCTGCTCTTGGTAAACCGTAATTCCGTAAGTTTCTTTCAAAAGACCTTCGCAAGCCTCCAAATCGTACTTGATTTCTTCATCGCCATTTTTACGTTTAACGAAACTTGGAATATAGGCAATTGGCCCAGGCCGATATAGTGCATTCATGGCAATTAAATCACCAAAAACCGTCGGCTTAAGCTCTTTCATGTACTTTTGCATACCTGCACTCTCGTACTGGAAAATCCCTACCGTTTCGCCACGCTGAAAAAGCTCATACGTTTTTACATCATCGATAGGAAAAGCATCTGGATCTAAATCAATATCGTGTCTTTTCTTAACCAGTTTAACAGTGTCTTTAATTAGGGTTAATGTTTTTAACCCCAAGAAGTCCATCTTTAACAAGCCAGCACTCTCTACTACTGAGTTATCAAATTGAGTAACGTACAAATTTGAATCTTTTGCGGTGGCTACGGGAACGAAATTGGTAATATCATCGGGTGTAATAATTACCCCACAAGCATGAATACCCGTATTACGTAAAGAACCTTCTAAAATAATAGCTTGCTCAATGGTTTCAGCGCTTAAATTTTTAGCTGCAGCCAGGGCTTTTAGCTCTATAATTTTCTCGTATTCATCAGGGCGAAGAGCTGCTTTCAATGCCTTTTCATCCAGATTAAATATTTTAGCCAGTTTCATGTTCGGAATGAGTTTGGCAATCTTATCTGCTTCAAAAAGTGGAAGATCGAGTACCCGGGCAGTATCGCGAATAGATGATTTAGCCGCCATCGTACCATAGGTGATGATTTGCGCCACCTGGCTCGAACCGTATTTATCAATTACATACTCCATTACTCGTCCACGACCCTCATCGTCGAAGTCGATATCAATATCGGGCATCGACACACGTTCGGGATTAAGAAAACGCTCAAATAGGAGGTCGTATTTTAAAGGATCAATATTGGTAATCCACAAACAATATGCAACTACAGAACCCGCTGCAGAACCACGGCCTGGCCCTACAGAAACATCACGTCTTCTCGCTTCGGCAATAAAATCTTGTACAATTAAGAAATATCCAGGGTAACCTGTTTTTTCGATAGTAGCTAATTCAAAATCTAAGCGTTCAATAATTTCTTCTGTGAGTTCGCCATATCGCTTTTTGGCCCCTTCATAGGTTAAATGCTTTAAGTATTTATTTTCTCCTCGCTTGCCTCCATCGTGCTCATCATCAGCCACTAAAAACTCTTCCGGAATACCAAATTTTGGCAAAAGCACCTCTCTTGCTAACTCATACGCCTCAACTTTATCTACAATTTCTTGTGTGCTTAGAATAGCTTGTGGTAAATCGGCAAATAGGGCTTTCATTTCATCGGCCGATTTGAAATAATATTCTTGATTTGGCAGGCCGTAACGGTAACCTCGCCCCCTACCTATGGGTGTTGCCTGCTTCTCGGCATCTTTTACACATAGTAAAATATCGTGTGCATTGGCATCTTTTTTATTGATATAATAGGTATTGTTTGTGGCCACCAATTTAACTTCATGCTTATTAGCTAAGGCGATTAAATCGGTATTCACGCGGTCTTCATTTTCTTGTTGATGACGCATTAATTCGATATAAAAATCGGCACCAAACTGTTCTTTCCACCATATCAATGCTTCTTCAGCCTGTTTTTCGCCCATATTTAAGAGCTTGCTTGGAATTTCCCCGTACAAATTTCCAGAAAGCACAATTATATCTTCCTTATACTGTTCGATTACATTTTTATCGATCCGTGGCACATAATAAAAGCCTTTTGTATAAGCTATAGACGACATTTTCGCCAAATTATGATAGCCTTTTTTGTTCTTTGCTAATAATACAACTTGATAGCCATCGTCTTTGCGCTTTTTGTCTGTATGATCATCGCAAACAAAAAACTCGACCCCAACAATGGGCTTTACTAGTTGAGCAACAGGCTTTTCACCTTTTTCTAACGCCTCAGCATTTTTTGCTTTTGCTTCTTTATTATATTTCGAAACATTACTTACAAAATGGAAAGCACCCATCATATTTGCATGATCGGTTAGTGCAACAGCTGGCATTTTTTGCGCTGCAGCAGCTTTCACCAAATCGGGCACACTAATGGTAGATTGTAAAACCGAAAATTGAGTATGATTATGTAAATGTGTAAAACTAGCAACTGCTAGCTCTTCTTTGTTACCTGCTAAAGTTTGCTTAGAAATCCCACCGGTTTGGGTACTTTGTTGGCGTTTTCTAATTTCTTCGGAAGCCGACTTTAAGTTAACATGTTGTAAACCTACAGCTGTAATAGGAATAGGATTAGCTTCAGCAAAACGTTTAAAATAATCGGTATCTACCTGAAGTTCTTCCTTTTTAAAAATCTGCTTTTTAATCAATTCCAAAAAGCATCGTGTGGTAGCTTCAACATCCGCTGTTGCGTTATGAGCCTCTGAAAATGGCACACCAAAAAGGTATTGATGCAGCTCTGTTAAATTTGGCAGTTTAAATTTACCACCTCTACCGCCAGGTAATTTTAAAAGTTCGGCTGTAATTTCGGTACAGGTATCTAAAACTGGCATATTTGCCATTGGGCTTTCTACGCTTAGGCGATGAAACTCACAACCCATAATGTTTACATCGAAACCTACATTTTGCCCAACTATAAATTTAGCCTTGGCTAAAGCTTCATTAAATTTTGTTAATACATCGGTAAGATTTATACCTCGTTCTTGGGCTAATTCTGTCGAAATGCCATGAATCCGTTCTGCATCATAAGGTATATTAAAACCATCTGGTCTTACTAAATAATCTTGATGTTCTACTAAATTACCCAGCTCATCGTGCAGTTGCCATGCAATTTGAATACAACGGGGCCAGTTATCCGTATCGGTAATTGGAGCATTATAATTACGCGGTAAACCTGTTGTTTCGGTATCAAAAATTAGGTACATAATAGGGGTTGTAGTAGAAATCAAAAATAAGGAATTTAGTGATGGGAGTTGTCAAGGAATTATCAACAATATACTAGGATGGCCAGGATGAATAGGATGGTAGGATTGGGTGGTTTATTAAGTCGTAAATTTTATATTTGTAGTAAGTCGAAATCTTATAATCCTAGTTTGATGTATCTCCGAACCGAAACTACTTCCAGTAAGAAACTAGTTGGCTTTAGCCTTAAAATGTCTTTAGCTGATAACAAAACAGGCGAATTATGGAGCAAATTTATGCCACGCAAGAAAGAGATCAAAAATGCAATTGGAAGTGATTTATATTCAATGCAGGTGTATGATGCGAGCTACAATCCGGTTAATCCTCATTCCAATTTTGAAAAGTGGGCCGTTACAGAAGTAAAAGATTTTGAGGAGGTACCCGAAGGTATGCAAATTTTCACACTACCTGAAGGGAAATATGCCATATTTCTTCATCGTGGGCTAGCTAGTGAGGGCTATAAAACTTTTCAATATATTTTTGGAACTTGGCTTCCTCAATCTGGATTTCAATTAGACAATCGACCACATTTTGAAGTTTTAGGTGAAAAATATAAAAATAATCACCCTGATTCGGAAGAAGAAGTTTGGATACCGATTAAATAGTTTCTACCCCATTTTAGCTTCAATAGCAACTGTTATTGTTTAGGTAGTTTAAAGGGGCAAAAAACAAGATATAAATGACAAAACCGCTTTGTTAAGCTGATGCAATTTTATAACTTCGACAAAAAATAATAACTAAGGAGTTGAGGGCAGAAATCGCCTGAAAAACCCTAAAATAAAAATTGTAACCATGAAGATAACCGTTGTAGGTGCCGGAGCTGTTGGTGCCACCTGTGCAGATAATATTGCCAGGAAAGAATTAGCTGAAGAATTAGTATTGTTAGATATTAAAGAAGGTTTTGCAGAAGGCAAGGCAATTGACATGATGCAAACTGCTACTTTATTAGGTTTTGACACCAAAATTAAAGGCGTAACAAACGATTATAGTCAAACTGCAGGTTCTGCGGTAGCTGTGATTACTTCAGGCCTACCACGTAAACCGGGGATGACTCGCGAAGAGTTAATTGGCATCAATGCAGGTATTGTGAAAGGTGTAGCCGAAAATATTTTAAAATATTCTCCTGAAGCGATTATTATTGTGATCAGCAACCCGATGGATACGATGACGTATTTAGCATTAAAATCTTTAGGCTTGCCTAAAAATCGCATTATCGGTATGGGCGGAACGTTAGATAGCGCTCGTTTCAAGTATTATTTAAGTGTTGCATTAGGCTGTAATTCAAATGATTTACAAGGTTTTGTAATTGGTGGTCACGGCGATACCACGATGATTCCATTAACCCGTTATGCAACATATCAAAGCTTACCTGTTAGCGAATTATTAGATGAAGCTACTTTAGCTAAAGTGGCCGCAGATACAATGGTGGGTGGTGCTACTTTAACTGGTTTATTAGGAACTTCTGCATGGTACGCTCCTGGAGCTGCTGGCGCTGCATTAGTTGAAGCCATTGTACGTGATGAGAAAAAATTATTTACCTGCTGTGTTGCTTTAGAAGGCGAATACGGCCAACAAGATATTTGTTTGGGTGTTCCAGTAATCATTGGCTGCAATGGTTGGGAAAAAATTATTGATTATAAATTAAATGAAACAGAACAAGCTGCATTTAATAAAAGTGCAGATGCTGTACGTAACATGAATAGTGTGTTAACTGAAATGAAATTGGTATAACCATAAGCGCAATTTTGGTTAACTGTTTAACTGGTTAATCGTCGAAGCACAGCTAACCATTTTGACAATTAACCGATTAAACAATAAAATGCGAACAATCTCTGTTCCTTTAATCTTAATTAGCTTACAAGGCGACGGTTTCCATCTTTTGGTGGAAATTGTTGTTTTTGGCGAAAAATTATTTGCCGTATTAGACACTGGCGCATCGAGATCAGTTTTCGACAAAGGACTAATGGAAAAGTACATTAAAGACCTCACGCTAGAAGAAGGAACTCAAGCTGCAACTATTTTTAGCAGCTCAACTACCTTACAAGGAATTATTCCAAAATTAAAAATTGGTGGGTTAACGTTAAAGAATTATCTAACGGTTGGGCTCGATTTACAAGGTGTTTCAGATACTTATATGCAACTAGGCCATCCTGCAGTAGCAGCCATTATTGGAGGAGACATTTTAATGGAATTTGATGCTAAAATTGATTATAAAAAGAAAGTATTAAGGTTTTATAAAGAAGGTTAATTGGTTATTTGTTTAAATTGGTTAATCGCATAGGTCAGTTAACCAATTTAAACAAATAACCATTATCTTACTTAACTGTTAATTTATCCATCATGTCTCTATACGCAATACTCAAATCTCAATACCAAAAAATCTTAGTTGTTGCAATCTTATCTACCCCAATCTTTGTTCAAGCGCAAGAAATTAAGATCGTAGATAAGCCAATTACTTACGATTCTACTCGAATAAAACTTTCATTACAGTACTTAAAAGAAAGGCATAACCTCACTCAAAAAAGTGTGAAAATAGAGCCTATCATGATCGTTTTACATTGGACAGCCGCTAAAACGATGTTATCTACGTTTAATGCCTTCAACAAACCCACACTTGATGGAGATCGGGTTGCAATTGCTGGCGCAAGCAGCTTAAATGTTTCTTCTCAATTTTTGATTGATAGAGATGGTACGATTTATCGTTTAATGCCCGAAAACAGTTTCGCTAGGCATGTAATTGGCTTAAATTATTGTGCCATAGGAGTTGAAAATGTTGGAAGTACTGATTTTCCACTTACTGATGCACAATTGTTGGCAAATGAGCAATTAGTTCGATATTTAACCAAGAAGTATAAAATCCAATACTTAATTGGACACTATGAATATACTTTATTCAAAAATACCCCAATTTGGAAGGAAACAAATCCTAATTACCAAACTGGAAAAAATGATCCTGGTGCAGATTTTATGCAAAAAATAAGAATAAATCTTAAAGATCTCGGACTAAATGGTCCTCCTATTAAAAAATAAGTCTTGCAATTTAGATTGGTTTATGCTTAACTTTAAGTAAACCAAGCAAAATTTAAATTATGAAATTTTTAAAAGTATTAGGAATTATTATTGTCGTATTGGCAGTAATTATTGTTGTGGGCGGCATGTTCTTGCCAAAAACATACACCGTAACTCGTTCTACTGTAATTAACGCATCAGATAGTGTAGTTTACAAAAACATTGCAGATTTTAATGAGTTTTACAAATGGAATCCATGGGCAAAAATGGAACCAACTGCTAAAACTAAAGTAAGTGGCCCGGTTGCTGCTACTGATCATTTGTACGAATGGGAAGGAAAAGAAACTGGCCAAGGTTACATGAAAGTTAAAAGTGTTGAGCCAAATAAAATGGTAGATATTGAATTAAAATTCATCAAACCATTCGAAAGTTTAGCCGATACCCGTTTCGATATTGCTCCAGAGGGTTCAGGCAACAAAGTAACGTGGACCATGAGTGGCGAGAATAATTTAATGAGCAAATGGATGTGCGTTTTTGTAAGTATGGATAAAATGATTGGAAAAGACTTTGAAGATGGCCTTAATTCTTTAAAAGAAAAATCTGAGTCGGGGAAATAATTTACAACTTAAAGCTTTGACAACTTAAAAGCAATTGCAAGAAAGTTGTCAAAGCTAATATTTACTTTAAAACCTGGTAAGTTGATTTCGTCCAAGACTTCATACTGATGATAACCTTTTACCTATATAAAGTATTTCACATAATCGAGTTCATGTTCGTCTAATTTCATTTTAAGCAGGTAATTAGTTAGGCTGCTAAAATTTTAAATTTCGCTTTATAAATTTTCATAAAAGTTCTAACATAGATTACACAAATGAAGTGGAGTGTTAATGTGGCTATTAATTTCCCATTATCATCTAAATTAAAAATATTTTCTTTTAACATAGCTTGTAAGAAAAGTCCAATACCACCTAAACCAAATGAACAATCAAGCGCTAAGTAATTATCTAAAATAGAGAATTTGGAATACTTAATTCGATTGATAAAAATTTTCACAAACGCAAGCACGGCAACTCCCATACAGGATATAACTGTGGCTAGCAACATCGGTTTTGTATTGAAAACACTAGATCCATTACTAAAATAAATCATTAAACAGAAGGCTAAAGGAAAAATGCCATACCATTTTAAGGTATCCACAAATTGTGCTCGAAAATATCTATTATATTTCTTACTTATTTCTTTATGATAAATCTCTTCTTGGTATACAACCTCAGAAAAGCCTCCAAAATCTCTATTTACGACATTAACAACCTCGTCGATACTAAAAGCAACCTCACTATCTTCTAATGAATTTACTATATGGTCATAAAGCTCATTATATGTTTCTCTATACTTTGGCACCCCAATAATATAATCTTTAATCTCAGTCTTTTGTTTTTCGGTTAACAACATTACAACGCAGGTTTTAAGTTTAACAATAATTGCAGCTGGGCGATAAAATCTTTAGCTTCCTGCAATTTGCTTATCACTTCTTTTTCTCCATTTTGTGATAATTCATAATATTTACGCACGCGATTTTCGACGATTTCGGTCGACGTTTCTAAAAACCCTTCGGCTTCTAATTTATGTAGAGCAGGGTAAAGTGCACCTTCTTTTAACACGAGTTCGCCTGCTGTTATTAATTTCACTTTCTGCGTAATTTCATAACCATACATGCGCTTATTATCAGCCAAGAGATTTAGAATAATGGTTTGTAATGTCCCTTTAAACAGCTCATTATTTGTTGCCATAGTCAAATATAATTATTTTTACATACATAAGAAAATTATGTATGTAAAAAATTAGATAAAGCATAAAAAATCCCTCTCAATTTAAATTGGGAGGGATTGTGTTTTACTTATATCAACGAATACGCTTAAGCGTCGATTTTCGCATATTTTGCATTACGTTCAATAAACTCTCTACGTGGAGCAACTTCATCGCCCATTAACATAGAGAAAGTATGATCGCACTCCGCCGCATTTTCTATAGTTGCTTTTAATAAAGTACGGTTTGCAGGGTTTAAGGTAGTATCCCATAACTGCTCGGCATTCATCTCTCCCAAACCTTTGTAACGTTGTATGTGTACACTTTCTTCCTTACCCGCACCTTTTAAGCGCTGTACGGCTTGATCACGTTGTACATCATTCCAGCAATATTCAAATTCTTTACCTTTTTTAACTTGGTATAATGGTGGAGCAGCAATATATACATAACCTGCTTCAATTAATGCCCTCATGTAACGGTAGAAGAAGGTTAGTATTAAGGTTGTAATGTGCGAACCGTCAATATCAGCATCCGTCATGATCACAATTTTATGATAGCGAAGTTTTTGTATGTTCAATGCTTTATCATCATCAGGCGTTCCGATACTTACCCCTAATGCAGTAAACATATTCTTAATCTCATCGTTCTCGTAAATTTTATGCTCCATCGCTTTCTCTACGTTCAAGATTTTTCCTTTTAGTGGCAAAATTGCTTGAAAATTACGATCACGGCCTTGTTTAGCTGTTCCACCTGCCGAGTCTCCCTCTACCAGGTACAGTTCACATTTTTCTGGATCACTATCAGAGCAATCGGCCAGTTTACCTGGTAAACCAGAACCACCCATTACACTCTTACGTTGAACCATTTCACGCGCCTTACGTGCCGCAGCACGAGCCGTTGCAGCCAAAATAACCTTATTAACGATCATTTTTGCCTCTTTCGGGTTTTCTTCTAAATAAGCGCCTAATGCTTCACCTACAGCCACATCTACCGCACCCATTACCTCAGAGTTACCCAATTTGGTTTTAGTTTGACCTTCAAACTGAGGCTCTTGCACTTTTACAGAAACTACAGCAGTTAAACCTTCACGAAAATCGTCTCCAGTGATTTCCATTTTTAGGTTCTTTAACAAACCCGATTTATCAGCATAACTTTTTAAGGTACGCGTTAATCCTCTACGGAAACCGGCAATATGTGTTCCACCCTCGTGCGTATTGATATTATTTACATACGAGTGTACGTTTTCTGAGTAGCTGTCATTGTATTGAAAAGCGAGTTCAACTGGTACTCCTTGCTTAATCCCATCAATATAAATTGGCTCAGGCAAGAAAGATGCACGTGTTCCATCTAAAAACTTAACAAATTCTCTTAACCCGCCTTGCGAGTGGAACGTTTCAGTTAAGAAAGAACCATCTTCTTGTGGATCGCGCTCGTCTGTTAGGGTTAAAGTAATTCCTTTATTTAAAAAAGCTAACTCACGTAAACGAGAAGCTAGGGTATCGTATTTATATTCGGTAGTTTGCGTAAAAATAGTAGCATCAGGTGTAAACGTTACGATCGTGCCTCTTTTATCAGTCGTTCCTACTTCTTTTACATCGTACTGCGGAACCCCAATTTTGTATTCCTGCATCCAAATTTTGCCTTCGCGATGCACCTCTGCCTTTAAATCAGTAGATAATGCATTTACGCAACTTACTCCAACACCGTGCAAACCCCCAGATACTTTGTAAGTATCTTTATCAAATTTACCACCGGCGTGTAAAACGGTCATTACAATTTCAAGGGCAGACTTATTCTCTTTGGTATTGATACCCGTTGGAATACCACGACCATTATCTTCAACACGAATGGAATTATCTGCTAAAATATTTACAATGATTGTATCTGCGTGACCAGCCAAAGCCTCATCAATCGAGTTATCAACTACCTCATAAACCAAGTGGTGCAAACCCTTTACACCAGTATCACCAATATACATGGAAGGACGCTTACGAACAGCCTCTAAACCTTCTAAAACCTGTATGTTATCTGCCGAATAATTTGACTTTGAATCTTTTTCTTCGCTCATAATTTTATCTTATACTTAAAGAATCAAAAATAACCATTTTTACACGAATTAAAGCACATTGTGGATAACTATTTGACTGTTGAAAGCAATATAATTTTAAAGAAAAGATAGTCGCTTTTCGCTGAACACCGAACACTTAACGTTAATAAAAAACGCTTGCTTTTAGGATGTTCTATTTTGATTTTTATAATTCTTTTTTAAATGGCAAGAGGAGAATTAGCTATATCCATTTTATATATCCCACAATTAAATTGTATATAAAAATGAATATAGCTAAGTTTGTTAAAAACTTAATAAAAAAAATGAACACAACCCCATTAAAATTAGGCAGTTTAGCTACTGCGATAGCGCTAGTTTCCGTGCTTACTGCTTGTGGAAATAAAGAGGCTAAAACTGAAGGATCTAAAACTGCTACAACCGTGGCGGCCGATGAGAAAGTAGTATATGTAAATTCGGATTCGTTATTAACCAAATACGAGTACTTTAAAGATCTTAAAGCGAAAATGGAAACGAAGGGCAAAGCTGCTGAAAGTGATATGGCATCTAAAACCCAAGCTTTCCAACGTGAAGTGCAACAATATCAGCAACAACAAAATACAATGCCTGCCGATCAAAGAGCAGCTACTGAGCAAAGATTAGCACGTAAACAACAAGAGTTACAAGCTTATCAACAAAATGCAGGTTCCGCTTTGCAAAATGAGCAGGCTAAAGAACAAGAGGTACTTTATGATAAGGTAGCTGAATACTTAAAAACCTATGCCAAAACAAAGGGATATAAAATGGTTTTAACTTACTCAAAAGGAAATAGTGCTATCTTATTTGCAGACGAGAGTTTGGATATCACTAGTGCAGTTATCGTTGGTTTAAACGAAGCTTATACAAAAGATAAAAAATAGTAAATGAATGGCGTTTGGCGGTAAGCGCTAAGCGTTTGATAATAACATAAAAAAAACGCTCTGATTACTCGGAGCGTTTTTTTTATGTCGTTAACTATCAATACTTAATTACTTGCTTGCTTCTTTACTTCCTTTAGCCAAAGCAATCATCATATCTAATTCTTTAACTGTACCATCTGCTGTACCACCGAAACCAACCTTTTTAAAGCGGATATTTCCATTTCCATCTACAATAAATTTAGTTGGTATACCATCTACTTTGTATTGCTCAATTACCTCAAATTTACTTTCATCTTTCGGATTTTTAGTGTCTAACAGAATATTAAACGTGTAAGTTGGATTAGCTGCAGCCCAATCCTTTACCAATTTTTCTCTATTTGGTTCATTTTGCCAGGTGTTTATAAACACAAAGGCTACATTTGGATCATTTTTATATTTATCAACTGCTTTTTGCATACCTGGAAATGACGCGATACACGGACCACACCAAGTAGCCCAATAATCTACAATAACTACTTTCCCTTTTAAAGCAGCTAAAGAAACCGTTTCCCCTTTAAGATTTGCGAGTGTAAATTTTGGAGCAGGCATACTTATCATTTCCTTCATAAATTTAGCGCGTTCCTTTTCTATGGCATCTTTCTCTAAAATTGCGTAATAGCTATCGAAAGGCTGAGTTCCTTTATAAGCCGCTTTTAAGTCTGTTTTCATCTGATCCGTTCCCTGACCCTCTTTGATAAATCGCTCAGCATAGGTTACCACTTTATCCGTTTGACCTGCTTTTGCTAAGTAAGACACATATCTAGCATTCATTTCTGCACTTGTGAAATTATTTTTGTTTACTGCAAGCTCGATAAATTTAAGAGCCTCATCATTTTTACCTAAATGATCTAACAGTACCGCATAAGTATCAGAAAACATTGCTTCAGTATTTGCAAGACCTTTTAAGTAATCCTCTTTAGAGTCATAATAATCTGGCATTGGATCATTTTTCGCCGCTTCAACTAGATCGAGTGATTTTTTAGAAATTTTTGCTGCAAACTCTAAATTTTCCTTTTTCTCTGCTCCTGCCCAAGCGTAACTGTTGTATACTTGCGCTAAAGTTAATTTATTTTCAATTTTATTAGCGTACTCCTCAAATTTCGTATTATTTTTTGCAGCGCTGTACCCCGAGGCCACAACCGGATAAAAGCCTGCTACCTTGGTAGCATCTGCTTTCTTATTAAGATCTAAATTAAAGTCTTTAATTAAAGCAAGAAATTTCTCTTCCTTTTTTACTGCATCTTTCTCACTGTAAATTCCGTTTGCTGCCTGACTATAGGCATATGTTCCTTGCGGATACTTTGTTTTTACAATTGTATATACCGAATCGGCTAAAGGTTTTTTACGCAAAGTGGTGTATAGACCCGCTACTTTAATCAAATTCTCTTCAATTGGTTCTTTCTTACTATAGGCAGCTATATTTTCGGCAATCATTTGCTCACCTTTCACTTTATCGAGGTCGTAATGCAACTTAAGATAAGCCACAAGATACGCATCTTTCATTTTAGCATCTGCCTGAAAGGCATTCTCGAAAGCAGCAATTGCTTTTGATTTATCGGCCACAATACCTCCATAAGGGGGTCCATAAATGCTCCAGTACATTGCTTCCCAATAATAGGCCATTGCTGTAGGTTTACCATTTTGATAAAAGTGAGTAAAATAGGCATTTCCACTTTCTTCTTTTGTACCATCTGCATTAAAACTGAAAAGCACAAATGCTGTACTATCAACAGTAGGCATATTGCCCTTGTAAGTTAGCCCTTCTTTGGTAAGGTCGACCTTTACTTGTTTTACTTTTTTGTTTACAAAAGTGAAAGCCACGCATTTTACATTTGACAATTGCGCTAATTTTCCACCTGCCGGATCATAAGTAAACATTAAAGGCTCTCCAGCAACAGGTTTGCTAGAAGAAAATGTGATTTTTTGAGCATACGATTGAGTAAAAACCGCAACCGACACCATCAATAATAATAGTGATTTCATAATGATTAAGGGGTTAAATGAAATTGTAACTAAATATATAGTTTAATTTTAATATTTCAAATTATTTCTTTTAAATATACAAAAAACAACGGAATGATTTTTGATTATCTTTGAAAATGAGCACGTATGAAGAACAGGTTTATTTAGAACTCGAATTTTGGAAAAGGGACATACTGAAAAAACAATCCCTTTTTGGAAATCTTGCCACTAAAGTGCAAACTAAAATTAATAGTTACATCCCTGCCAAAGTACATAAAGCCATTACAGTTACGATAAAACAAATGGTTAAAGCGGTGTTATTCGGTTCTACCTACACTACATCGGCCATGCCGGATAAAAGCATTAGTTTATTGCATAGGGAAGCTTTAATAAAAGAAAAAGTAGACTCATATTGTAAGACTGGTGCGGCAGAGGGAGGAATTACTGGGGCAGGAGGTTTTTTAATGAGCATGGCCGATTTTCCAATATTAATTGGAATTAAGTTAAAAATGCTATTTGAAATTGCAGCGATATATGGTTTTAATGTAAAAGATTATCGCGAAAGGTTGTATATATTACATATTTTCCAATTGGCATTTTCGAGCAAAAAAGGATCGCAACGTGTATATGAGCAAATGCAAAATTGGGATGAGAAATTGATTGTTTTGCCAGAAAATGCAGATGAGTTTGATTGGCAAACCTTTCAGCAGGAATATAGAGACTACATCGATTTAGCTAAGCTTGCTCAATTACTTCCTGTTGTAGGCGCTGCAGTAGGTGCAGTAGCGAATTATCAATTGATTAAAAAATTAGGAAAAACGGCGATGATGGGCTATCGGTTACGTCTTTTAGAGTCATAAAGTTTCCTCAAACATTCCCCCTATTAAATCGTCGGTTTCTCTTCGATCTTTCTTAGTAGGCCTACCTGTTCCACGATCGCGTTTTAAGTTTGGTGCATGAAATAATGATTTAAAGGCATGTGTTTCTTCAACCGGTGTTAAATCTTTATACTTCGTTACGGCAACTTTGGCTTCAACTCTATTATAAAGCAACTCGACAACCTCGATTATTTTTTTTTCTATTCCCTTCGAAACCTGATATACGTCGCCAACCTTCACAATAGCAGAAGGTTTTAAATTTTGGCCCTTAAACTTTACCCTTCCTGCTTTACAGGCATCAGTAGCCAAACTGCGCGTCTTAAACAATCGTATGGCCCAGAGGTATTTATCAATTCTTAATTTTTCTGTCTCCATTATAAAAGTCAAAAGTAATTAATTTGGTTAATTGTTTGAACTGTTTAATTGGTTAATCGTTGAAGCAGCTTAACCGGCTAATTGTATTTAGCACTAAATACAAACAAATTTACAGTTCAAATGGTTAACCATCTAATCATTTAACCAAATAAACGATTAACCAATTAACCCTATTCTAAATAAAAATCGTTTATTTTGTAAAAAATTAAAAACACCATGATCGAAGATTTAAAAAAGCTGATAGAAGCCGCCTGGGAAGATAGAAATTTATTAACCTATAGCGAATATTGCGAGGCCATTGATGCCGTTATAAAAAGACTTGATGCAGGCGAATTACGTGTTGCAGAGCCAATTTTAAATACTTGGGGAATTAATGAGTGGATTAAAAAGGCAGTATTGATGTACTTCCCTATCCGAGAAATGAAAGAGATCAAAGTTGGCCCTTTCGTTTATCACGATAAAATGGAGTTAAAAACCGACTATAAAGCTACCGGTGTTCGTGTGGTTCCGATGGCAAGTGCTCGTTATGGCTCTTATTTAGCAAAGGGGGTAATTATGATGCCATCGTATGTAAACATAGGCGCTTATGTAGATGAGGGCACCATGGTTGATACATGGGCCACAGTAGGCTCTTGTGCTCAAATTGGCAAACGTGTGCACTTAAGTGGCGGTGTGGGCATTGGAGGGGTTTTAGAACCTATACAAGCTGCTCCGGTAATTATTGAAGACGATTGCTTTATAGGTTCTAGAGCAATTGTAGTTGAGGGAGTTAAAGTAGAGAGAGAGGCGGTTTTAGGTGCAAATGTGGTACTTACGGCTTCTACGAAGATTATCGATGTTACGGGTTCAACTCCTATCGAATATAAAGGTGTAGTACCATCTCGTTCAGTAGTAATTCCAGGCTCGTATACCAAGAAATTTCCTGCTGGCGAATTTCAAGTGCCTTGTGCATTAATTATTGGTAAACGTAAAGAATCGACCGATAAAAAAACATCACTTAATGATGCATTAAGAGAAAATAATGTAGCAGTTTAATCAATTGCTACATTTACAACTTTACATACAATAATGAGAATAGGATTTGATGGTAAACGTGCGGCAAATAATTTAACCGGACTTGGTAATTACAGTCGTTCGTTAATTGAGCATTTGTGTACTCAATTTCCAGAAAATCAATATTATGTATATAGCCCAAAGGCGAATGGTACGGTTCGTAAATATCCATTATTCTCTAAAGAAAACGTTAATCTTGTATTGCCACCAAAGAACAGTACTTCACCAATTTGGAGAAGTGTTGGTGTAGTTCTGGAGCTTGTTCGCAACAAAATTGATCTTTTTCATGGTTTGAGCCACGAAATCCCCTACGGCCTCAAAGAAAATGGAATAAAAAGTATTGTTACTATTCATGATCTAATTTTTTTGGTAAAACCTCGATATTATACCTTTTTTGATCGAATTATTTACAAATACAAAAGCAAATATGCTTGCAAACATGCCGATCGAATTATTGCCATAAGCGAGCAAACAAAAAAGGATATTATCCATTTTTATCAAATTGACCCGGCAAAAATAGATGTCATTTACCAAAGTTGCGACGATCAGTTTAAAACACTTTTAGGTGAAAATGAGCGAGAATTTATTCGTAAAAAATATCAACTTCCAAACAACTATCTTTTAAATGTGGGCACCATAGAGGCTCGCAAAAATCTTTTACTTGTAATTAAAGCCCTACCGCTTATCGACCCTTCGTATTCACTGGTAGTAATTGGGAAAGAAACAAAATACACTAAATTGGTTAAGAAGGAGATTGAAAATTTAGGATTACAAAACCGAGTGATCTTTTTAAAAAATGTCCCGTTTAACGATTTACCAGGAATCTATCAAATGGCAAGCACATTTATCTACCCTTCTGAATACGAAGGTTTTGGGATCCCAATAATCGAGGCACTATATGGAAAGATACCCGTTGTTGCGGCTACAGGTTCCTGTTTAGAAGAAGCTGGTGGTGGTGGTAGTCGATATGTTTCGCCTACAGATAGTGATGCACTAGCAGATGCCGTAAATACGGTTTTAAAAAGTAAAGAAGTATGCGAGGCTATGGTAGAGGAAGGATTAAACTATGTTCAACGTTTTAATACTGATGTGATTACTCAACAAGTTATGGATTGTTATATTAAAACGCTAAACGAATGAAAAGTTGCGTAGTTGTTTTTCCTTTATATAAAAACCCAGACCCTTTAGAACTGCTATTTCTTGAAAACGGCATTCGATTAACTAAGGGTTTCAAACAGGTACTTGTTGCGCCAGAAGGTTTGTTAATCGATTCTTCTTTTGGATTGTTGGAACAACTAGAAGTAAAACGTTTCAGTAAACATTATTTTGAAGGAATAAGGGGCTATAATCAATTGTTGTTATCTCGTGGATTTTATACCACTTTTGCTTTGTTCGATTATATTTTAATACATCAAGCTGATGTTTTCCTTTTTAAAGATGAGCTTGCATCTTGGTGCGAGAAAAATTACGATTATATTGGAGCACCATGGTTTAGGCCTGATAGATTAAATCGTGGGTTTTTGTTCAACCTGCTACAAACAGTAAAATTAGCATTTAAGAAAAACAAAGTGTATGCCAATCGGTGCAATAAAGTAGGAAATGGCGGCTTATCTCTCCGAAAAGTAAACACCGCCCTAAAGGTATTAGATACCGTTCCACAATCGTTATTAAAGCAATATACGCATGCAGAAGGACCCGAGTTTAATGAAGATATTTTTTGGTCATTAGTCGCGCCAACTGTTCTTCAATCGTATATAGTTCCTGAAATGAGCGAAGCGATGCAATTTGCAATTGAATTTGAACCTGCCAAAGCTTACGAAATCTTACATCAAAACTTACCTTTTGGTTGCCATGCTCCTTTAAAACATGATGTAGAATTTTGGAAAAAATTCATTCCAGCATTGCAATAAAAAATAGCCACGAATTCACGATTGAATAGATCAGATTATGAATTCGCGGCAAAATAACTTATTTAGGAGGATATTGGGCTAATATTTCACTAACGCCAACCTGTAATCGTTCTTCTCTTTTATTAAAACTATCTAAATTAAAGCCCACCCCTCTGCCATGCCAAAATAAAATTTTCTTTGCAGGATCTAAGAAATCGATAATAATTGTTCCCTCTCTGTACTGATTAACATAACCAGAACCACCGCCCCAGAACGGAGAGCCCCAGCCCCAACCTCTTCCCCAACCCCAGCCACCATAAAAACCGGGACTATAATAATCGGCTCGTTCTTTAGCAACTACAACCAAGTTTACCAGAAGATCTGGTGTACTTGATTTTGTAAAACCTTTGGTATTCATTTCTGTTTCAACAGCTGCCATTAACCTACGCTTGTCTAAATTGTTTAATCTCAGTTTTTCGAGTCCTTTATCGTAAAAGCCATAGGTCTTGTAGCCACTAAAGTCTACATTTTTGTCGTAGTCCGAAACGGTTTGTAGAGTCGAGCATCTTGCAAATACTATCCCGACTAGGAGTAGCATCACTAATTTTTTTACTGTTTCCATTTTGTGTGTGTTTTAGTTAACCTAAGATCAAAGTTAATATAAAAACGAAATTTACTGGATTTAGTTTTTCATAGTAGCCTTTGTATTAAGATATTACCAAAATATAACATTTTATAGATCATCATAACGGCCTGCTTCAAACGAAAAATAGCTAACTTTACATCATGCTAAAAGAAGAAATAGCTAAAACATTAGCAATTTTAAAAAGTGGAGGTGTTATCCTCTATCCTACCGATACGGTTTGGGGTTTAGGGTGTGATGCTACAAATGAGATTGCGGTTGCCAAAATTAATGCAATTAAGGGCCGAGCACTAGATAAGAGCTTTATTGTGTTGTTAAATTCTGAGCATCAATTACAAAGCTACGTAACTGAAATTCCTGAAGTTGCCTATGAGTTAATTGAATACGCCGAAAACCCGTTAACTATTATTTTTTCTGGGGCAAAAAATTTAGCTAAAAATGTAATTAACGCCGATGGTACGGTAGGCATTCGTGTGGTAAAGCATGTTTTCTGTGAGGAATTGCTTCAGCGTTTCCGCAGACCCATTACCTCTACTTCGGCTAACATTTCTGGCCAACCTACTCCGCAATTTTTCGACGATATTTCGCAAGCTATTATCGATGCGGTAGACTATGTGGTAGATTTTGAACAAGAGCTTCGAATTGCAAAAAAACCATCAACGATTATAAAATTAGGTCCTTCAGGACAATTCGAATTTATAAGAAAATAGATAGTTTAGCCCTATAATCCTAGTCTTTTTTATTAATTTCGCACCACAATTATCTTCAAGAGCTGTGAAGAGCCAACTATGCATAAACCCTTACAAAATCCAATATTTAACGTTCTTGCTGCTTTAGCCGAACAAACCAATACTGAAGTATTTGTTATTGGAGGCTTTGTTCGTGATCTATTTTTAAATCGACCATCAAAAGATATCGATATTTTAGTGATTGGAAATGGGATAGATTTTGCTGAAAAAGTGGGGCTTAAATTAAAAACAAAGGTCGCCATATTTAAAAATTTCGGAACAGCCATGTTAAAGTATGGTGATTTAGAAATCGAATTTGTGGGTGCTCGAAAAGAATCGTACCGCGCCAACTCAAGAAAGCCTATAGTCGAAAATGGCACATTATCTGATGATCAGCTTCGTAGAGATTTTACTATAAACGCATTGGCCATATCCTTAAACAAAGTCGATTATGGAGAAGTAGTTGATCCATTCAACGGTGTTGAAGATTTAAATCAAAAGTTAATTCGCACACCCTTAGATCCATTGATTACTTTTTCTGATGATCCATTACGGATGATGAGAGCCATCCGCTTTGCCACACAGTTAAATTTTGAAATTGATGAGGATGCGTTGAACGCAATAAAAAATCAAAAAGAACGCATTAGTATCGTTTCGAAAGAAAGAATTACCGATGAACTAAATAAAATTATTTTAGCAAAAACGCCTTCTATCGGCTTTAAGCACTTATTTGACACTGGTCTTTTACATCTCATTTTCCCTCAAATGGCTGCTTTATACGGAGTAGAGATTATTAAAGGAAAGGGGCATAAAGATAATTTTTACCACACCTTACAGGTTTTAGATAACATTTGTGAGCATACTGATGATTTATGGTTGAGGTGGGCTGCTATTTTACACGACATTGCTAAACCTCCTACCAAGAGATTTGAAGAAGGGCATGGGTGGACTTTCCATGGTCACGAAGATAAAGGGGCACGAATGGTACCTCAAATTTTTGCTCAATTAAAACTTCCGCTTAACGAAAAAATGAAGTTTGTTCAAAAATTAGTTCAATTACACCTTCGACCGATTGTTTTAGCGCAAGAAACGGTAACCGATTCGGCGGTGAGGCGATTACTTTTTGAAGCTGGTGAAGAAATTGAAAGCTTAATGATTTTGTGCAACGCCGATGTGACCACAAAGAATGAGTATAAAATCAAAAAATACCGCAATAACTTTGAACTGGTAAAGCAAAAATTGAAGGATGTTGAAGAGAGGGACCAGCTCAGAAACTGGCAGCCTCCTATAAGTGGTAACGACATTATGCAAACTTTTGGCCTTCAAGCAGGTAAAGAAGTTGGAATTTTGAAAAACGCAATCCGAGAAGCAATTTTAGAAGGGGAAATTCCAAATAGCTACACCGAAGCCTTCGATTTTATGAAACAAAAAGCTAAAGAATTGGGTTTAAATGTTATTAACGACTAGAAATCCCTTACAAAATATATTTTATTTCCTTAATTTTACAACAAGAAACAGCACAACGAATGGCAATTTATAGATTTAAAATTTCTTTTGAAGATTTTGACGATGTAGTAAGAGAGATAGATATCAAAACCAATCAAACTTTCGAAGACTTGCATCGAGCTTTTCACCGCTCAACCGGATATGATGCTGATAAATCATCATCATTTTATGTAAGTACCGATAACTGGATAAAAGGAGACGAAATTTCCTTATTGCCAAATCAGCGTAAAATAGACAATGGAGTAACTTTAATGGAGAAGGCAAAATTAAGCAGCTTTGTTGAAGATCCGCATCAAAAATTTTATTACATCTATAATTTCGAGCGCCCGTTTGATTTTCACGTCGAACTCATTAAAATCATATTAGAAAACGATCCAAATATCGAATATCCTTTCTTGGTTAAAAGTACTGGTGAAGCGCCAAAAATTATTGACAAGAATAATATGGCTGCCTTTACAGCAAGTACTGCTGTGGCATCAAGCGAATTTGATTTCTTAAATGAAATGGACTTTGTACCCGAAGATACCGAAGAGTTAGAGGCCATGGGCGGAAGAGGAATAAATGCAGAAGAGGTAGACGAGGAGAGTGAAGAAGAAAAAGATGATTTTGCTGAAGCTGATGATTTTGAAGATGAAGAATTTGGTGCTGGTGGAAAAGAAGAAGACTATTAACTTCATAAACCGTTGAAGAAAAAAACTTTAATTGTAGTCGTAGGACCAACCGCTATCGGTAAAACAGCTTTAGCGATTAACCTAGCAAACTTTTACGGTACAGAAATTATATCAGCAGATTCCCGGCAATTTTTTAAAGAGATGAACATTGGCACTGCGAAGCCTTCAAAAGAAGAACTTGCAGCTGCTACGCATCATTTTATAGATTCACATTCTGTAAATACTTTATTTAGTACTGGCGATTTCGAGCTTGAGGCCTTGAAATTAATCGACGAACTGTTCAAAATACATGATGTATTGATTATGGTAGGTGGTTCTGGCTTATACATCGATTCGGTATGTAATGGGCTTGATAAATTGCCCGAAATAGATTTAAATATTCGTGAGCACCTTAATCACCAATTTGCTACCGAAGGAATTTCAGCTATTCAGGAACAACTTCGAACTGTAGATCCCGAATATTTTAACAAAGTAGATCAATCAAATCCTCAGCGAATGATTAGGGGTTTAGAGGTTTTTTTATCAACTGGCGAAAAACTATCTTCTTTTTTAACTAATAATAAAAAAGAAAGAGATTTTAACATCGTAAAAATTGGCTTAAACGCAGATCGTACTTTTGTGTACGATCGCATCAATCAGCGTGTAGATTTGATGATGGAGGCAGGTTTGCTTGAGGAAGTTAAAGAATTGATGCCTTATCGTCAATACAATGCTTTAAACACGGTTGGATACTCAGAATTATTCGATTATCTAGACGGAAAAACAGATTTATCTTCCGCCGTTGCGATGATTAAGCAAAATACTCGTCGCTTTGCAAAACGCCAACTCACTTGGTTTAGAAGAGATGAAAATACCGTTTGGTTTAAGCCTGAGGAAAGCGAAAAGATTAAAGAATACTTACAAAGTCTTTAAGACTTCGTAAGTATTGTTAAGCTTGTGCTGTTGGTCCGCCAAAATTTAATGGAAAACCTACTGCTTCTTCTTGCATTTTAATCTTTCCATTCGCAGCTTCAAATTTCTCAATATTATCTTGCATGGCTTGCATTAATCGTTTTGCATGCTCTGGGGTTAAAATAATCCTCGATTTTACTTTAGCTTTTGGTAAGCCGGGCATTACACGAATAAAATCTAACACAAATTCTGTATTGGAGTGTGTAATGATGGCTAAATTAGAAAATATACCCTCAGCAATTTCTTCTGATAATTCGATATTGATTTGATTCTCGTTCTGTTGTTCTTCCATGATGTTCAAAAATAAAAAAATAACAGCATAAAATACTACTTGTTAAGCAGGTATTTTACTTTATCCAACATTTCATCAGCAGTAGTATTTGCTAAAGATTTAATCTCAAATATTGTTAATGCGCTATTTAATTCCGCTAATTTTTCAGCTTGCTTCGTTTTTTCATAAAATGATCTCAATTGTCGAATTTTCTCAAAATCCTGTGCACCTTCAATCAATTTTTCAAACCTTACCGAACTTAGTGGCCCTGGATAAACCTGGTAAGTATCGCCGGCAGGCCAAGCAGTAAAACGAGTATCTAGTAATGGGTCTTTTGTCCAACTATTAAAGGCCCAACGTAAATACCCATCCATGTTTTTATTTGCCGTATACCAGCCCATCCATACCGATTCGGCAGGCGAAGAGAAACTAAAGCCATTTGGATAGGGTTCGGTACAACAGGTATACCATGTACTAATTTTTCCACTTTCTTTACGTTTTTGCAATACTGTTGATGGGAAAGTCCACCTAGAAGCCACGCAATAATTATCAATATCTGCTTCAATTTCTGGGTGATAATCTCCGGCTAACGCTATTTTCCAATTTTTATCTACTGATTTCAGTAGCTTAATTACATCTTGCATTGCTTTCATCGGTCTTTCGTCCATAGCAATATAGGTTTTGTTAAACCAACCTTTTTGTTTTAGGTGTTTGGTAAAATCGTTAAGCATCGTTTTCCAAAAAGCATTATAGGTTGGTGTACCAATAGCATCTTTAAAAACCTCTTCCTTTTGCGTATTTTCATCAAAATAGGTAAAAGCAATTTTCCAAGGCACCATGCTATAACAGTTAATACGCTGATTAATCCCACAATCCATTACAAATGAAACGTATTTATCAAATAAACTATAATCATACGTCCAATTTCCGTCTTTCTTTTTCGTCCATTTTACTAAACTTGGGTAATCATCATATGTTTGATGGCCCCAAGGTTCATTTACGATACTGGTGGTAATGGTTTTTTGTCCAGCATTAGCTAACATCTGATAGTAATTTTTCATATAAGAAAAATGTTCATTGCTCCATAGCGGCACATTGTGTACTCTTGCAATTGAGGCCGGATGTTGCCATAAATCTAAATCATAAGCCCATTTACTTGGCGTGGGTAAAGTTCTATCCAATACCGTTATGGTAATGGGCATGGTATACAATTTATCTCCTTTTATCTTAATTGAACCGGTATACGAACCCGGTCTTGTACTTTCTGGCACTTTAACACTTAGCCAAATGGGTTGTGTAGTCCGTTGTTGCAATGGGATGGCTTTTAATTTGGTGTCAATGAGGTCGGCCACGTAAGACGAATCGAAATCTTTTGCTTTGCGATGACCACATCCATTTCTAAACTCATCGGTAATAACGTATTTTACAAAGCCAGCAGTAATGTTTTCTTTTTTAAGAAGTTGTCCTTCATTACTTTTCAAATCGCCCAGTTCGAAACTAAGGTTGCCTACATTGCTCCATGCCCATGCCAATAGTTGGGTATGGATTTTTTCGCCTTTCCATGCTTTCGCTTTCCAAGTTGTTTCTAATTCAATTTTTGGAGGTAATTCTTTTGCAAAACGAGTGTTAGATGATGCAAAGCTTAAATTTAATCCTTCTCGAACGCCAAGCCAATAGTGTTCTATGGTATGATCGTCTAACTTAGGCTTCTTTTGTAAGGCTAAACTTACATCCTGCGCTTTTAAGTTTAAAGTGATGCAGGTGCAAATGATAAAAAAAAGATATTTCATAAGTCCAAGTTAATAACTTACACTTTAAGTATCTCCCGTTAAAATTTACGCAAGCGTTTGTGTTAATGTAACGAATTTGATGGAGTACATTTGGACTTTAACATTTCTAATAGTGGTACCTATAATTTCCAATCTCTTTATTATCCCAGTCGTACCTTTTTAAGGTAGCCGGCCGATCATATTCATCAAAAGTATAATAAAATCGTTCTTTCAAAGTAAAAATTGGTCCAAGCTGGGTACTTAAATAAAAATATTCCAAGCCGATAATAATATTTTCTGAAAGCGAAAATAAAGCCCAAATGGGTACATCGCCTTCCAAATAAACCAGCGGGATTCCCTTTAATGGATTTGGTTTGCCACCAACCGATTCCACACCAACTCTTGTATACCCTGTGCTGTAAGCAATTAACGCATCATTAACCTGCCCATTCGGGTGATAGCTATACGTGCAGGTGTAATTTGGAGCAGTAATAATGGATAAGCGATCCTGATCATCATAAGTATAGGTTAGGGTGCCTTTAGAAGAGCTTGCGGAAACAATCTGATTTTTGGTGTTCCATGTATACGTTACATTGATGTAAGAATCTATTACTGCACCGAATAAATTTGACCCCTTATACGTTAACTGATAATTATTTTTTTTAATGGTAGTTGTAGTTCCATTGGCAATTGTAGCGTGGAATGCTGTTAATTTTGAACTAGGCTGGGCCGAAAATTCGAACAAGGGAATCTCTTTTCCCTGATAGGTTTGACTCATTCCACTAAATGATGTTAATGTGGGTTCAGGGTTTTTCTTTTTACAAGCATTTAAGCTAAGAAGGATTGTAAGAAAGGCAAAAAATAGGTTCTTCATTGTCTAAAAATAGGGGATTACAAGAAATTTTTGGCGAAAAAAAATCCCCTAACTTTCATTAGGGGATTTAACTTTAAGCTATTACTAATTATGCTTCTACTTCTTCTTCAGCTTTAGACGCTAATAATTTATCGTATTCTTCTTGAGAACCAACAATGATACGCTCATAGCCACGAACACCAGTACCTGAAGGAATCAAGTGACCAACGATTACGTTTTCTTTTAAGCCTAACATATTATCGCGTTTACCTGCGATAGCTGCCTCATTTAACACCTTAGTTGTTTCCTGGAAGGAAGCCGCAGAGATGAATGATTTAGTACCTAACGATGCTCTAGTGATACCTTGTAAAATTGAACTCGCAGTTGCAGGTTGTGCATCACGTACTTCAATTTGCTTCAAATCTTTACGTTTTAATTGAGAATTTTCGTCTCTTAATTTACGTAATGAAAGAATCTGACCTGGTTTTACCACGTTCGAGTCTCCGGCATCTACTACAACTTTTTTGTCGTAAATTTCGTCGTTCTCTACTTGGAAATCCCAACGATCAACAGAGTCATTTTCTAAGAAACGAGTATCACCCGGATCTTCGATATGTACTTTCTGCATCATTTGGTGTACAATTACTTCAAAGTGCTTATCGTTAATTTTCACACCTTGCAAACGGTAAACCTCTTGGATACCATTTACTAAGTACTCTTGTACAGCCGCAGGACCTTTAATTGCTAAAATATCGGCCGGAGAGATTGAACCATCTGATAACGGCATACCCGCTTTCACGAAGTCGTTATCTTGTACCAAAATGTGTTTAGACAATGGTACTAGGTATTTTTTAACTTCTCCATCTTTCGATTCGATAGTCATCTCACGATTACCACGTTTCACACCACCTAAGGTTACCACACCATCAATCTCAGTTACTACTGCAGGATTAGATGGATTACGTGCTTCGAATAACTCGGTTACACGTGGTAAACCACCTGTAATATCTCGGGTTTTTCCAGTTGCACGAGGTATTTTAACTAAGATCTGACCAGTTTGAACTGCTTCACCTTCGTCAATCGCAATGTGAGCACCTACCGGGATGTTATAGTTTCTAATCAGTTCGCCTTTTTTATCAACTACCTGAATAGCAGGGTTTTTAGTTTTATCACGAGTGTCGATAATTACTTTCTCGCGGTGACCAGTTTGCTCATCTGATTCTTCACGGAAGGTTACACCTTCTACGATGGCATCGAAATGAATTTTACCTGCAAACTCCGAGATAATAACTGCGTTATATGGATCCCATGAACAAATTTTATCGCCTTTGCTAACTTTGTCTCCTTCTTTAACAAATAAGAATGCGCCATAAGGAACGTTGTTAGTTACGATTACTTTTCCAGTACCTGGTTCAGTAATTTTAAACTCACCCGAACGACCTAATACAATCTCCACTACACCATCTTCAGTAGTAGTAGGTACAGTACGTAAGTTTTCGAATTCGATTACTCCATCAAATTTAGCATTGATCTGCGATTCTGCAGCAATGTTTGATGCAGTACCACCCACGTGGAAAGTACGTAATGTTAACTGTGTACCCGGCTCACCGATAGACTGTGCAGCAATTACACCTACAGCCTCACCTCTTTGAACACGTTTACCAGATGCTAAGTTACGACCATAACAAAGAGCACAAACACCTCTTTTGTTCTCACAAGTTAATACCGAACGAATTTCAACACCTTCTAATGGAGATTCTTCAATAGTTTTTGCAATCTCTTCAGAAATATCTTCACCAGCAGCTACTAATAACTTACCATCTAATGGATTAAATACATCATGAAGTGAAATACGACCTAAAATTCTGTCATATAACGGCTCAACAATATCCTCATTATCTTTTAATGCTGTAGTATACATACCTCTTAAGGTACCGCAATCTACTGCATTCACAATCATATCTTGTGCAACGTCGTGTAAACGACGAGTTAAATAACCCGCATCAGCTGTTTTTAACGCCGTATCGGCCAAACCTTTACGTGCACCGTGAGTAGAGATAAAGTATTCTAGTACCGATAATCCTTCTTTAAAGTTCGATAAAATCGGGTTTTCGATAATCTCACCACCAGAACCTGATTTTTGAGGCTTAGCCATCAAACCACGCATACCTGCAAGCTGACGAATTTGCTCTTTCGAACCACGGGCTCCAGAATCAAGCATCATGTAAACCGAGTTAAATCCTTGGTTATCGCTCGATAATTGAGTCATTACGAATGAAGTTAGACGATTGTTAATACGTGTCCAAATATCAATGATTTGGTTGTAACGCTCGTTGTTGGTAATGAAACCCATATTATAGTTGTTTCTTACCTCTTCTACTTCACCAGCCGCTTGTTCTAATAATGTATGTTTTTCTACAGGAATATTTACATCCATTAAGTTAAACGATAAACCACCTTGGAATGCCATTCTAAAACCTAATTCTTTGATATCATCTAAGAATCGTGCCGAACGAGCCATACCAGTCATCTTAACTACTTCACCAATAATATCTCTTAGCGACTTTTTAGTTAATAATTCATTGATATAACCTACTTCTTCAGGCACCATTTGGTTAAATAACACTCTACCAACAGTAGTTTCTGTTAATTTATTTACAATCGTTCCATCTTCTTGTTTTACATTCACTTTTACTTTAATAAAAGCATGTAAATCAATTTTCTTCTCGTTATAAGCAATGATTACTTCTTCTGGAGAATAGAATGATTGATCTTGACCTTTAACAACTCTTCCCTCATCAGTTCTACGGCCTTTAGTAATATAGTAAAGACCCAAAACCATATCCTGAGATGGAACAGTGATTGGAGTTCCATTTGCAGGGTTTAGAATATTGTGTGCAGCAAGCATTAATACTTGGGCTTCCAAAATTGCGGCATGACCTAAAGGTAAATGCACCGCCATCTGGTCACCATCAAAATCCGCATTAAATGCTGTACAAACCAATGGGTGTAACTGGATTGCTTTTCCTTCAATTAAACGAGGTTGGAAAGATTGGATACCTAGCCTGTGCAACGTAGGTGCACGGTTTAGCAATACAGGGTGTCCTTTTAATACATTTTCAAGGATATCCCATACTAATGGATCTTTTCTATCTACAATTTTCTTAGCAGATTTAACAGTTTTCACTATTCCTCTTTCTATCATCTTACGAATGATAAATGGTTTGAATAGCTCAGCTGCCATATCTTTTGGCAAGCCGCATTCGTGTAATTTTAGGTTTGGACCTACAACAATTACCGAACGAGCAGAATAATCTACACGTTTACCTAATAAGTTTTGACGGAAACGACCTTGTTTACCTTTCAGAATATCTGAAAGTGATTTTAAGGCACGGTTACCTTCAGTTTTAACAGCATTTACCTTACGTGAGTTATCGAATAACGAATCTACAGCTTCCTGTAACATACGTTTCTCGTTACGTAAAATAACTTCTGGTGCTTTAATCTCGATCAAACGCTTTAAACGGTTGTTACGGATAATTACACGACGATATAAATCGTTCAAATCTGAAGTTGCAAAACGACCACCTTCTAAAGGCACCAACGGACGTAATTCTGGTGGAATAACAGGAACGATTTTAATAATCATCCACTCTGGGTTATTCTCGATACGTGTTTTAGCTCCGCGGAATGCTTCTACAACTTGAAGACGTTTTAAAGCCTCATTTTTACGTTGTTGAGAAGTTTCGTTAGCCGCTTGGTGACGTAAGTTATATGATAAAGTATCTAAGTCAATACGTTTCAATAAATCTTCTAAAGCCTCAGCACCCATTTTGGCGATGAATTTATTAGGATCTTTATCGTCTAAATATTGATTTTCTTTCGGTAATTTATCTAAGATATCTAAATACTCTTCTTCAGTTAAGAAGTCCATATAATTGATACCTTGATCTGCCATTAAACCCGACTGGATAACTACATATCGTTCGTAGTAAATAATCAAGTCTAATCTTTTGGTAGGTAAACCTAAAAGGTAACCGATTTTGTTAGGCAACGAGCGGAAATACCAGATATGCGCAACAGGAACCACCAAATTGATGTGTCCCATACGCTCTCTACGTACTTTTTTCTCAGTTACTTCAACACCACAACGGTCGCAAACAATACCCTTATAACGGATACGTTTGTATTTACCGCAGTGACATTCGTAATCTTTTACCGGACCAAAAATACGCTCGCAGAACAAACCATCACGTTCAGGCTTGTACGTACGATAATTGATCGTCTCAGGTTTTAACACCTCGCCACTTGAACGCTCTAAGATATTCTCAGGCGATGCCAAGCTAATGGTTATCGAGGTGAAATTGCTTTTTAATTTATTATCCTTTTTGTAAGACATACTTCTTTAAGGTTAAAATTGAAAGCCCTAGGGGCTTTCAATTTAGTTAATCTAACGTAATATCTAAACCTAAACCTCTTAACTCATGTACCAATACATTGAATGATTCTGGTACACCTGGAGTAGGTAGGTTTTCGCCTTTAACAATGGCTTCGTAAGTTTTGGCTCTTCCAACAACATCATCCGACTTAACGGTTAAGATTTCTTGAAGGATATTAGCTGCACCAAATGCCTCTAATGCCCAAACCTCCATCTCACCAAAACGCTGACCACCGAATTGTGCTTTACCACCCAATGGTTGTTGTGTAATTAATGAGTATGGTCCGATAGAACGAGCGTGCATCTTATCATCAACCATGTGACCCAGTTTAAGCATATAAATAATACCTACTGTTGTTGGTTGATCAAATTTCTCGCCAGTTAAACCATTATGTAAGTAAGTTCTTCCAGAAGCAGGAACTCCAGCTTTAGCAATCCACTCTTCCACTTCATCGTGCTTAGCGCCATCGAAAATTGGAGTTGCAAATTTAACACCCAATTCTTTTCCAGCCCACGCCAAAACAGTTTCATAGATCTGACCCAAGTTCATACGTGAAGGTACACCCAGTGGGTTCAACACGATATCAACAGGTGTTCCATCTTCAAGAAACGGCATATCTTCATCACGTACAATACGGGCAACAATACCCTTGTTACCGTGACGACCAGCCATCTTATCACCTACTTTTAATTTACGTTTTTTAGCTACATAAACTTTTGCCATTTGAACAATTCCTGATGGTAACTCATCACCAACACTAATTGCAAATTTATCACGTTTATAAGCACCTAATTCTTCATTTACACGGATACCATAGTTGTGTAACAACAACTTAATCTGATCGTTTTTATCATCATCGGTTGTCCACTTGTATGGGTTAATATGTGCATACTCAAGGTCTGCCAATATCTTTTGTGTAAACTTAGCTCCTTTAGCGATCAATAATTCTTTGTATACGTTAAACACACCTTGTGATGTTTTGCCGTTTACAATGGTGAATAATTTATCAACTAATTCGTTTTTAAGGTTCTCTGTAGCTAAATTATATCTCTTATCTAATTTCTCAATTGCTGATTTTTCTTCTGCTTTAGTCGTTTTCTTAGCTCTTGAGAACAATTTAGTATCAATTACCACACCTTTAATTGAAGGTGGAGTTTTTAATGAAGCATCTTTAACATCACCGGCTTTATCACCAAAGATGGCACGAAGTAATTTCTCTTCTGGTGAAGGATCAGACTCTCCTTTTGGTGTAATTTTACCAATTAAGATATCGCCTTCTTTTACTTCAGCACCAATACGGATAATACCGTTCTCATCTAAATCTTTAGTAGCTTCTTCCGAAACGTTAGGGATATCTGGAGTTAATTCCTCTTCTCCACGTTTGGTATCACGTACTTCTAATTCAAATTCTTCAATATGTAAAGAGGTAAAAATATCATCTCTAACAATACGTTCGTTAATTACAATCGCATCCTCAAAGTTATACCCTTGCCAAGGCATGAAAGCAACTTTTAAGTTTCTTCCTAATGCCAATTCTCCATTTTCAGTTGCATAACCTTCACAAAGTACTTGACCTTTCGTTACTTTTTCGCCTTTTTTAACAATTGGCTTTAAGTTGATACACGTATTTTGGTTGGTTTTTTTGAACTTCGTTAATCTATATGTTTTGCTATCGCCTTCAAATGATACTAAACGATCTCCATCGTTACGTACATATTTAATGGTGATTTCGTTTGCATCTACATATTCTACAACCCCTTCTCCTTCTGCATTGATCAGTGTTCTTGAATCGCGTGCAACGCGACCTTCTAAACCTGTACCAACAATTGGAGCTTCAGGACGTAACAATGGTACGGCCTGACGTTGCATGTTCGATCCCATCAACGCCCTGTTCGCATCATCATGCTCTAAGAAAGGAATCAAAGAAGCCGCGATTGATGTAATTTGGTTTGGCGCAATATCCATTAAGTCTAATTTCTCAGGCTCAATAATTGGGAAGTCACCTTCATAACGTGCTTTAACGCGAGTGGTGGTAAAGTTACCTTTATCATCGTATTCTGCATTCGCTTGAGCGATGGTTTTGCCATCTTCATCTTCTGCAGATAAATAAATAACGTCTTTATCCATTGCTACAATACCATTCTCAACAATCTTATATGGGGTTTCGATGAAACCTAAATTGTTAATTTTAGCATGTACACAAAGTGATGAAATCAAACCGATATTTGGTCCCTCAGGAGTTTCAATGGTACATAAACGACCGTAGTGCGTATAGTGAACATCACGAACCTCGAAACCAGCACGTTCACGTGATAAACCGCCTGGGCCTAAGGCCGACAAACGACGTTTGTGCGTAATCTCTGCCAAAGGATTGGTTTGATCCATGAACTGCGACAATTGGTTGGTACCAAAGAACGAGTTAATAACCGACGATAGCGTACGGGCATTAATCAAATCTGTTGGCGTAAACACCTCATTATCACGAATGTTCATACGTTCACGAATTGTTCTAGCCATACGTGCTAAACCTACACCAAACTGAGCATATAATTGCTCACCTACGGTACGTACACGACGGTTAGACAAGTGATCGATATCATCCACTTCTTCTTTAGAGTTGATCAATTTGATTAAATATTTAACAATCGCAATAATATCTGCTTTAGTTAAAACTTTAACATGATCAGGGGTATCCATTTTTAACTTACGGTTAATACGGTATCTACCCACATCACCTAAGTCATAACGTTTATCTGAGAAGAATAAACGCTCAATAATACCTCTTGCAGTTTCCTCATCAGGTGGTTCTGCGTTACGCAAAGCACGATAGATGTTTTCAACAGCCTCTTTTTCAGAGTTTGAAGTATCTTTTTGTAAAGTATTGTATATAATGGTATAATCAGCTTGAGATGCACCATCATCTTTAGATAAGATAATCGTTTTTACACCTGCATCGATGATCATATCGATATGGTCGTCTTCAAGAACGGTATCCCTATCTAAGATTACTTCGTTACGATCGATAGACACTACCTCACCGGTATCTTCATCTACAAAATCTTCAACCCATTTTCTTAAAACTCTTGCGGCCAGTTTACGTCCGATATACTTTTTAAGACCAGATTTGCTAACTTTTACTTCATCAGCAAGATCAAATAGTTCTAAAATGTCTTTATCAGAATCGTAACCTATTGCACGCAATAAGGTGGTTACCGGGAATTTTTTCTTACGGTCGATGTATGCGTACATTACGTTATTAACGTCTGTAGCAAACTCAATCCAAGAACCTTTGAAAGGAATAACACGAGCCGAGTACAATTTGGTTCCGTTTGTGTGACGGCTTTGGCCGAAGAACACACCTGGAGACCTGTGCAATTGAGAAACAATTACACGCTCTGCGCCGTTAATCACAAAAGTACCTTTAGGAGTCATATAAGGAATGGTTCCTAAGTATACATCTTGAATGATGGTTTCAAAATCCTCATGTTCTGCATCGTTACAAGAAAGCTTTAACTTTGCTTTTAACGGAACACTGTAAGTTAACCCACGGTCAATACATTCAGGAATGTCATAACGTGGTGGGTCAATAAAATAATCTAAAAATTCGAGAACGAAAATGTTTCTTGAATCTGTGATTGGAAAGTTTTCAGCAAATACTTTAAATAAACCTTCTGTGTGACGGTTATCTGAAGTGGTTTCGATCTGAAAAAATTCTCTAAATGATTGCAACTGCACATCCAGAAAATCTGGATAATCTATGATATGCTTACTACGTGCAAAATTTACTCTTTGGTCTACGACTTTATTTGCCAAGGGACTAAATTTAATTTAGTTTAAGAATAAACTATTTGCTTGGTTTGCCTTTAAACGAAATCACCAACCAAACAAGATGAAATGTTTATAAACGGGAATAGACTCCGACTTAATAGTCGGAGTCTTATTCTTAAAGGTTCGTTAAAATTAAGTGATTACTTAATTTCAACTACAGCTCCAGCTTCTTCTAATTGTTTTTTAAGAGCTTCTGCTTCGTCTTTAGCAACACCAGCTTTTAATTCTTTAGGTGCACCATCAACTAAGTCTTTAGCTTCTTTCAAACCTAAACCAGTTAAGTCTTTTACCAATTTCACAACTGCTAATTTCTGACCACCAGCTTCTTTCAAGATTACATCGAAAGTAGTTTTTTCTTCAGCTGCAGGAGCAGCATCAGCAGCAGGACCTGCAACAGCAACTGCAGCTGCAGCTGGTTCGATACCATACTCGTCTTTTAAGATTTGAGCTAATTCGTTAACTTCTTTAACTGTTAAGTTTACCAATTGCTCAGCAAACGCTTTTAAATCTGCCATTTTATTAAGATTTTAAAAATTTACGTAATAATAATTTTGTTTAATTCGAACTTTAGGTGTTCGTTAACCTCTTTCTTGTAGTGTTTTAACAATACCTGCAATTTTGTTACCGCCAGATTGTAATGCCGAAACAACGTTTTTAGCTGGTGATTGTAATAACCCGATAATTTCACCAATAAGTTCTTCTCTTGATTTAAGACTTACTAATGCATCTAAGTTATGATCTCCAACAAATATTGCTGTATCGATATATGCTCCTTTTAGTACAGGTTTTTCTTCTTTACCTTTTCTTAGTGATTTGATCAGCTTAGCTGGACCATTACCTACTTTTGAAAATAATAAAGCGGATTGACCTTTTAATGCTGCGAATATCTCAGACGAGTCGCCTTCTAATCCATCAATCGCAATTTTGATTAATGAGTTTTTTGCAACTTTCATTTCGATACCACTTTCGAAACATTTGCGACGGATGTTATTTACTTTCTCAACAGATAGGCCTGAGGTATCAGCAATATAAAAATTGCCATACTCTTGCATTTTCTCTTGTAGAGCTAAAACTACTTCTTGTTTTTCTTCTCTGTTCATAATTAGATCCCCGCTACTGATTTAGTTTCGATTGCAATTCCAGGACTCATTGTTGAAGATACATGAATGCTCTTAAAATAAGTTCCTTTTGCAGCAGAAGGTTTTAATTTTGAAATGGTTTGAAGAACTTCTAACGCATTTTCATATATTTTCTCTGCTGAGAATGATACTTTTCCTATCGAAGCATGGATGATACCAGTTTTGTCAACTTTAAAATCAATCTTTCCGCCTTTTACGTCAGTTACAGCTTTACCAACTTCGTTAGTTACTGTACCTGATTTTGGGTTTGGCATAAGGTTACGTGGACCTAAAACTCGGCCCAGTTTACCTACTTTTGCCATACAAGCAGGAGTAGTGATAATAATGTCAACATCTGTCCAACCACCTTCAATCTTTGCCACATATTCGTCTAAACCTACGAAATCTGCTCCTGCAGCTTTAGCCTCTTCTTCCTTATCTGGAGTACAAAGAACTAAAACACGAACAGTTTTACCAGTTCCGTGCGGTAAAGTAGCAATCCCACGTACCATTTGATTGGCTTTACGTGGATCTACTCCTAAACTTACATCGATATCTACTGATGCATCAAATTTAGTTGTAGTGATTTCTTTTACCAGCGCAGACGCATCCTTTAAAGAATACGATTTACCGATTTCTAGTTTAGCGTGTGCCAGTTTTTGATTTTTTGTTAATTTCGCCACTGTTGTAAACTGTTATTTGTTAATTAATTTGTCCAGGGTGCATCACCGCTAACGGTGATTCCCATACTGCGTGCTGTACCCGCTACCATTTTCATAGCAGATTCGATAGTGAAAGAATTTAAATCAGTCATCTTATCTTCAGCAATTGACTTAACTTGATCCCAAGTCACCGAACCAACTTTCTTACGGTTGGGCTCAGCAGAACCACTCGTTAATTTAGTAGCATCCAATAATTGAATAGCCACAGGAGGGGTTTTGATGATGAATTCGAAAGACTTGTCGACATATACAGTAATTACAACGGGTAATACTTTACCTGGCTTATCTTGGGTACGAGCATTGAATTGTTTACAAAACTCCATGATATTAACACCTTTAGCACCTAATGCAGGTCCTACTGGTGGTGATGGGTTTGCAGCTCCGCCTTTGATTTGTAATTTAACAAGTGCACCGACTTCTTTTGCCATTTTCTGATTTGTTAATTGTAATACTCAATGTTAAATATTGGAAGCATGTAACATTTAAGACCTTAATAATCTTTGTTTTTAGGATTTTGATCGTAAATCAATGAAATTCAGACCTCTCCACCTATACACATAAAACCAAAAGGACTGCAAAGATACGAATAATCTTGCAGTCCTCAAATATATTTTTTAAAATAAATTTTATTCTTTTTCTACTTGCATATAGTTAAGTTCTAACGGTGTTTTACGACCAAAAATCTTAACCATTACTTTCAATTTTTTCTTCTCTTCGTTTACTTCTTCAATAACGCCTGTAAAACCGTTGAAAGGACCATCCATTACTTTAACGTTCTCGCCTACATAATAAGCTACGTTCATGGTTTCCCCTTGCTGGCTCATCTCATCAACCTTACCTAAAATACGGTTAACTTCTGCTTGGCGCATTGGAATTGCATTTCCGGCTTTATCACCTAAAAATCCAATTACGCTATTTACTCCTTTAATAATATGTTCTAGCTCTCCATCTAATATTGCTTCAATTAAAACATAACCAGGATAAAAGTTACGTTCCTTAGCAATTTTCTTTCCCTCTTTCATTTGATAGTATTTTTCCATCGGGATTAATACTTGAGGTACCAAATGCGAAAGGCCTAAACGGCTAATTTCAGAATCGATATATTGTTTTACTTTCTTTTCTTTACCGCTTACCGCTCTAACTACATACCATTTTAAAAGATCGCTCATATAGTATATATATTAAATTGTATTGTATAAAGCTTCTAAAATATAAGTAGCACCTTTATCCATTGCAAATATTACGATTGCAATAATTAATGAAGCTACTAAAACCAATACGGCCGAATTTTGCAACTGACCCCAAGTAGGCCAAGTTACCTTATCGGTCATTTCTTCGTATGATTCTTTAATAAATTGAACTACACCAGCCATATTTATAATTTTTATGCACGGGAACAAGGATTCGAACCCTGATCAAAGGTTTTGGAGACCTCTATTCTACCATTGAACTATTCCCGTAGACACAATTAGCTAATCAGCAAATTTGCTAATTAGCTAATTGATGTTATTAGGCAATTAACCTTATTTTACAATTTCAGTTACCTGACCAGCACCTACTGTTCTACCACCCTCACGGATAGCGAAACGTAGACCTTTTTCCATTGCGATTGCGTTAATCAATTTTACGTTGATTGTAACGTTATCACCTGGCATTACCATCTCAGTACCTTCAGCTAAAGTGATTTCACCTGTAACGTCTGTTGTACGGAAATAGAATTGTGGACGGTATTTGTTAAAGAATGGAGTGTGACGACCACCTTCTGCTTTTGATAATACATAGATCTCAGCTTTGAAATCAGTGTGAGGAGTTACAGAACCTGGTTTACAGATTACCATACCACGACGGATATCAGTTTTCTCAATACCACGTAACAATAAACCTACGTTATCACCTGCTTCACCATAATCAAGGATCTTACGGAACATCTCAACACCTGTTACAGTTGATTTAAGATTTTCAGCACCCATACCTAAGATTTCAACTGGATCACCAGAGTTGATTACACCACGCTCAATACGACCAGTTGCTACAGTACCACGACCAGTGATCGAGAATACATCTTCAACAGGCATTAAGAATGGAAGTTCAGTTAAACGAGGAGGAATTGGAATATAGCTATCTACAGCATCCATTAATTCCATAATTTTTCCAACCCATTTTGGATCTCCGTTCAAGCCACCAAGAGCCGAACCTTGAATTACAGGGATATCATCACCAGGGAATTCATAGAAAGATAATAATTCACGAACTTCCATCTCTACTAATTCTAGTAATTCTGGATCATCCACCATATCAACTTTGTTCATGAAAACAACTAACGAAGGTACACCTACCTGACGAGCCAATAGGATGTGCTCGCGAGTTTGTGGCATCGGACCATCTGTAGCAGCAACAACGATAATCGCACCGTCCATTTGAGCCGCACCAGTAACCATGTTTTTCACGTAATCCGCGTGACCTGGACAGTCAACGTGTGCATAGTGACGGTTAGCTGTTGAATACTCAACGTGAGCTGTGTTAATCGTGATACCTCTTTCTTTTTCCTCTGGAGCAGAGTCAATCGAATCAAATGAACGCGCCTCAGATAAACCAGCATCAGATAACACTTTAGTGATAGCTGCTGTTAAGGTTGTTTTACCGTGGTCAACGTGACCGATAGTGCCGATATTTAAGTGCGGCTTGCTGCGGTCAAACTTTTCTTTTGCCATGTTTTTATACTTATTAGTAGGTTAACTTTTTTATTTATTTATTGTTTTGATACAAATTCAATACAAAAAACCTTGTTCATCCTGTTACTACAGATTTAACAAAGTATTTTTTCTTTATTATTACCAGAGCCAACTATGGGAATTGAACCCATGACCTCTTCCTTACCAAGGAAGTGCTCTACCGCTGAGCTAAGTCGGCTTTTTTTAGCTCATTAGTTCATCTGTTCACTTGTTCATTCGTTCAGTAAGCTACCATTGAACTAATGAACCATTGAACTAACTACCCAATGAACTTCCAAGAGCGGAAGACGAGGTTCGAACTCGCGACCTATAGCTTGGAAGGCTATCGCTCTA
>JAZKGD010000009.1:0-24992 GCA_040386095.1 Bacteroidota bacterium
GGTAACCGTATGGATTCTATTAATTGTACATCTCCACAGGTTTTGTAACTGATCCAAGAGTGGACTTGAGATTGTGCCAAAAATCCCCACTTCAGGATCACCGAGCGGAGCGAAGGTAATCCTGCCACTACTTTATTTTCTTTTACTTTACCAAACGAATATGAAATCTTACCTATTCTAGTTTCTCGCTTGTTAAAGCCAGAATTAATTAAAAAAGTAGAAGAATTTTTATAGGTAAATTCATTAAGATTGAATATACCTGTAATTGTCAAGTTTGCACTCAATTTACTAGAGATTCTTTTACTAAATGCAAAATCGATGTATTGGTAATTGCCCATAGATCCGAAGGCGCTAATTGATCGTGTTTTAAAGTTCCCAAACAATTGTATTCCTGCATTTTTCCAGAAATTATAATTTGCAGTTAATGTTGCCTTCGCATTAACGTATGAGTCTGGATTTGGTAGCCCCAAATTCTCTAGATTAAGAAAACTAATAGAAGTAGAAACATTTAAAGATAACGCTAGTTGCTTTGTTATAGGTTGTTTATTATACAATTGCTCTGTATTTAATCATAAAAATGAGGTTAATCGAATATGATGTATAATTAATTTGATTTATTGCCTTAAATAAAATGTCGATTAGCAATCATCAATTCATAAAATAGATGTAAATAGAAAAGCGCTGAGAAAGATTGTCGGTTATAGAAACAATGAATACGAACAGTAGAGTGCTATCAGGCAGGTTATTTTAATAAAATAATACTAGCATTGTCTTTTTTAGCAGAACTTACTGCAATTCCTTTTTCTGTACCCTTTATGAGTGTAAGGCCCTCCAATTCATCTGCTTTATCGGTTTCGATTACTTTTAGTACCACTTCGCTACCTTTATCAATAGACTTGGCTAGATCGATATAGGTTAACCTCCATTTTCTTCCTTCAATTTGGTTTTGAATAAGGATCAAAATTCCTTTATCATTTATCCAATGTAAATTTTGCACTAAGGGAGAACATTTAAATCGGAACAATACCACGCCCTTTTCGCTAGTTTTTTTTACTGTCTTTAACATTTTCGGATCGTATAGTCTCACCTCATTGGCCTTCTCTCCATAATCGGCCGTTGCCACTAACCATTTACCTTTGTAAAAAACATATTCAGGTCTTGTACCTTGGATACAGGCATCGTCTTCTATTGTATTCTTTAAATTCCCATCTAGCGTACCTGTTTTTAAGAACCTGTCCCAGTCGATATGGTAAATCAGCGCTTTCCAAAGGGTGCCTTCTGCATTTTGCCTAACCGAATTCCCTACAAATGTAGGGAGGCCTTTGTGGTAGGCAATACCTGTTGGATGTTTAATGCTATTTACTCCCGCAACAGTAAAACTATATTCCTTGCCACTATAGTGTAAGGAATCATCTTTAAACGTGTACGAACGCATAATGCCTACTTCTCTATCACCGTAAGCAAAATATTTCTGATTTATATACGATATACCCTGACAAGCCCCTAAAGAATCGAGGGTGAAAGTTTTAGTGATCTGGGCTTTTAGGGGGGCAAGAAATAAGGTGAAAGCTAGAAGTAAACTAAGTATAATGCTTTTCATATGCGTAATATTAATTTTTTATTGTGGATCTAAAGGCTCGTCGACATCAATTTGCAAGGAAAGTAGGCTTGGGAAAAATTCCAGTTCTGTATCGGATAAGCGCTTCCCTAAAGTAAAGGGAGCATAGCCAAGCTCCTTTTTTGAACGTTCAGTTAGTATATTGCTGATGTGCTGGTTTTGCGCCTTTAGCGTACAGGAAAGTGCAGGCTTATCCATCGGCATGCCATACCGAAACATTAAGCGCGCGCTATTGCGCATGTTGGTGGTGGTGTGACGAGCATGGGGCTCCATAATGATGGCCGATTCGGGTATGTTAAGTTTTTGCATTAAATACAATTTCATCTCGTATGCTTCACTATATTTAGTTTTATAGGGGTGAACTCTTCCACCAGAAACGATAATAAAAGGAGCCATCTTTTTTTGATATTGAATAGCGGCCAACTGGCAACGCAACTTACCTCCCGCACTTAATTGAATGGTAGGATCTTCTGGCCCTTCTCCCGGGATTAGTAATACCGAATAAGGAAAACTATTCCAATTTACAGTTTTGATTTTTGCAATCGCCGCTGCATTTACAGTGCTGATCATTGGCTCGTAATCTGCCGGATCAGTACGATGGTTCATATCTAGAGCCTGTAAAGCAAAATCCATACTTGGCTGAAAAAACAGTGTTGGAGATGACTGTGCTATAATTAACGTGCTAGTAATAACCTTTTCGGGATAGGTTTTATCTTTCTTAATGTTGAAATCAATCGAATCGATTTTCGGATAATTTGGTTTTGCACCCTCTACATAAACAGAAATGGCATAGTTGATGGCCTTCGCATCTTGCTCCCATGCCTTTGCTAGTAACAGTTCGGGACTTAATTCGCCATAATTAATATAACACCCAGAAGGGATGAGGTGCTGAATAATCATTTTCCCTAATTCGTTATCCTTTTTATACAAAGCTTTAAATTGCTTGCTCACCGCTTCAATATCGTCGTTACTAAATTTGAAAGCTTCCGCATAACAATTAATGTCATTCTTACAAGCAGTTAACGCATTCGAAATGCGTTGATTTCTGTCGTTTAAAAAATTCGCAAAAACAGTGTCTTTAGCTAGCATTGCTTTTAACGCCGGAATTTCTTCACAAAGCGTTAATGCATAATAATTTTTGTATTGGATAGGGTTGCTTACCCCTAAGAACCGATACCTAGCATCTGGTTTTGGTTGCTGAGCCATTACGTTTACAGAAAAAGTAAACAGTAGAAGTACAAATGATAAAATTCTCATTTAGTTTTTTTAACAAAAAAAGAACTTCTGTATTAGCTAAATATTAATAAGCTATTATTTCTGACCAGTAAAAACGTAAGGAGAGTTAACGTAAAAAAAATACCCTGTTTAAAGTGCTCATCTACTTTTGATTTTGAAAAATTATTGAAATGCTTATTTAAAAAATTTACTCCTCAAAAATGACATCACTTTTTTTTACCGCAAATACGAGACGTATTTGCCGAAAATTGCTAATGCCTATCGGCGTACTTGCGCTTTGCAGTCCATCGTTGGCTTTTTCTACTCCAATAAAAGTAAACCTTGATATGCGAATCAACAGCAAAGCAAAGGTTACGGTGAACGGTACGATTACGGATGAGCAAAATCTCCCCTTATCTGGTGTAAGTATAGTAAACAAACAAACTAAACAAGGAATGGTAACGGATGCCAACGGGAAGTATAGTTTTACTTTAGACGAAGGAAATACGCTTATTTTCTCTTATCTCGGTTATGAACAACAAGAAATTACAATTGTAAAAAGCCAAACGCTAAACATTACCTTAAGAGAAAGCAAAAATATGCTAAATGAGGTTGTCGCTATTGGATATCAAAAAATTAGAAAATCTGACGTTACGGGTTCAATTAGTAGTGTAAAAGCAAGTGAAATGAATTTAACTGCTGCCACTGTGGGTCAAGCCTTAGTAGGTAAAGTTGCAGGTGTTCAAGTTTCACAAACCAGTGGTTCTCCGTATTCAAGTACCAAGATTAGGGTCCGTGGTGTTGGCTCTATCAACGCAAGTTCAGATCCTTTATATGTTATTGATGGGTATCCTTCTGGTAACAACCTTTCGATGAACCCAGAAGATATTGAAAGCATTGATATTTTAAAAGATGCTGCTTCTGCTGCAATCTACGGTTCAAGAGCTTCAGGTGGCGTAGTATTAATTACCACCAAAAGAGGCAAAGATGGCAAAGGTAGATTTGAATATGACGTGCAGGGAGGCTATTCTCAACTCTCTAAAAAAGTTAAATTATTGGATGCCGATCAATTTATCCAATTGATGATCGATGGGCGTAACAATGCCTATAAAGATTTAGTGGTTAACGCTGGTAAAACTTGGAATGATTCGATGTTTGGTGATAGCAATGCCGCTCGTATCGCAAATATTGGTAACGGTAGTAGTGTAAGTATCCCTACCAATATCTATGATTTTGCGAATCAAAAGGCCATACCTTCTGCAGTAAATACCGACTGGCAAGATGAGCTATATAGAAATGGGGCTTTCCAGCGCCACAACTTATCGTTTTCTGGAGGTACACAAGATGTGAAGTATTTTATCAGTGGTGGTTTTCAAGATAATGATGGTATTGTAACCAATACCAATCAGAAGGCTATCAACTTTAGAGCAAATATTGATGGTAAAGTGAGTGATAAATTACACGTTGGGGCGAATATTTCGTATACCCAAAACCAAAATAGAGAAGTACAAGAAGGACGATTTAATTTAAGTCCGATGATGTCGGCACTAATTTATTTGCCATTCTTACCTGCAAGAGGTGCAAATGGTACACCTATTCAATTTAATATGGCTACTTTATCATCCGTATATGGTGTGCAAAATCCAGAAAACCCACTCGCTACTGTAGAACAACTAAAAATCGCTAGAAAAGGGAATCGCAGTTCATATAATGCCAATGCAGACTATCAAATCATTAAAGGTTTAAACTTTAAAGCCAACCTAGGCATGTTAACCTATGGCGAGAAATATGATTATTACTTGCCAACGAGTTTGAGTAATGGAAATAATCCTCCATTTTCAGTAGCATCATTGGCTGCTGCCAATGCAATTGCTTCGAATTTAAATCAAGTAGATCAATTAGGAGAGTTTACTTTAAATTACAATAAGATTTTTGATAAGCATAGCTTAAATCTACTTGGGGGATACTCTGCACAGAAAACAACGAGCGATCTGGTACGCGTTTCGGCTAAAGGTTTCCAAAATGATAACATTGGCGAAATTACCGATAAAGGTGCTGATCCAAGCTTCTTTACCTTAGCAGATGCTGCTAAATCGGTAAATACCTTGCTTTCTTATTTTGGTCGTTTTAGCTATAGTTATAACGGTAAATACTATTTAACAGGTTCATATCGTAGAGATGGGTCTTCGAGATTTGGTCCCTTAAACAAATGGGGTAATTTTCCTTCAGTTGCGGCAAGCTGGAATGTATCGGAAGAAGATTTTTATAACAATCTATTAGGCGCTCAATCTAGTGTTAAGATTAGAGCAAGTTGGGGTTTAAGTGGAAACAATAACATTGGTAACTACAGAGCACAACAGGTGATGAACTCGCCGGCAGGGGTAGTATTTGGGAATGTCATTTCGACAGCGATTTGGCCAGACGTAATCCGTGATGAGAAATTGGGCTGGGAATCTACCTCTCAATATAATTTTGGAGCTGACTTTACTTTGTTCAAAAACCGCGTATCAATTATGGCAAATTATTATCTAAGTTATTCGTATGATTTGTTATTTAACCAACCGGTGTCTGCTATTTCTGGATCGTCTTCCATTCTAACCAATTTAACGGATAGCAAAATCAGAAATAAGGGCTTCGACTTCCAAATTGATGGAAAAATAGTAGAGACCAAAGATTTTAGCTTGGGTTTAAGTGGAAACATTGCGGTTAATCGTAATAAAGTATTAAATATGGGGGGTGCAAGTACTATTTATAGTATTGGTGCCGAACGTTCGTACATTACACACGTTACTCAAGAAGGGCAGCCAATTGGTATGTTTTACGGATTTAAGGTGTTGGGTGTAGTAACTGCAGAGAACTTAGGCAAAGTTGCACCTTCTGCCGCTTCTACCAATCCATATAAAGTAGGCGATTTGTATTTCGAAGATGTAGATGGTAACGGTGTGGTTAACGATGCAGATAAACGAGTAATTGGAACACCTCATGCAAAATTTACTTATGGTTTTGCCTTGAATACTACGTATAGAGCCTTCGATTTAAGAGCTTCATTTAACGGAACCCAAGGTAATCAAGTATTAGATGGACAAGATTATTATCTATATAATTTGGAGGGTTCGGGTAACCAATATTTAGATGTTACCCAGCGCTACAGAAATGCTGCAGAGCCAGGTAATGGTTTAGTATACCGTGCCTCAAGAGCAGGTACACAAAGTAACAGCACACGTTTATCTAGCTTTTACATACAAGATGGTTCTTACTTAAGATGTACAAACATCAGCTTAGGATTTAATTTACCAAAATCTATTGCCTCGAGCTTAAAAGTAAACCATTTAAAAGTTTATGCAAGCGTAGATAATGCTTTCACCATTTCAGATTACAAAGGATATAATCCAGAGGTTGATTACAATGGCGGTGCCAATTTAACACCGGGAGTAGATTATGGTAACTATCCGCTAGCTCGTGCATATAACTTAGGAATGAAACTTACTTTTTAATATAAAGAAAATGAAACAACATATTTTTAAATTCATATTGGCAGGTAGCATCGTTTGTTTATCGGCCTGCAAAAAAGATTTCTTGGAACAAACCGATCCAAATGCTGTTACTGTAGAAAAGTACTTTAAAACTGAAAATGATGTGCTGCTTGCAGTAAACGGCGCTTATCAATCGTTAAGAAGTGGCAATACGGTAGGCGAAAGCTCTCATCTATTTACCGACGAACGTTCGGATGATGCGGGTCGCAACGACAATCAGAGTAATGCTGGTGAACCATTTCAATTTAATGACTTTTCAATTTTACCGAGCAATTCATACTTAAAAAGCCATTGGCTTGCACTATACCAGGCAATCACCCGATGTAATATTGTGTTGGCCAATATAGACAAGGTAACTTTTGCAAATCCTGCAACCAAAACACAATACATTGCAGAGGCTAAGTTTATAAGAGCGCTAATGTATTTTGAATTGGTTAGAAAATGGGGCCCGATACCATTGGTAACGACACCATTAACCACCACTGAAGAAATTAAAGCCAACACTTATAGAAGACCAGAAGCCGAAATCTATGAGTTAATTGTAGCCGATTTAAAAGACGGATTAGCGAGTAACCTGCCGAATCTTCAAGCTGCTTCGGGTATTGGAAGAACTTCTAAGGCTGCTATCAATGCCTACTTAGGGAAAGTATATTTAACTATGGCTACTAATTTAACAGCAAATAAAACCGAAAACTTAGTTAATGCCAACACCTATTTATCGGCTGCTTATGGTATGCGAACCTTTGGTAGCTTGTCTGAAATTCCCTATGCCGATGTTTTCGATGTGACCAAGAAAACAACTAATAAAGAACTGATCTTTCAAATTGCTTATAAACAAGGTGATGTAACATATTCGTCCAGCCTGGCTGCAAATAATCAAGCTAGAGGAGAAACTATCAACTCCTTAAAAGCATCTACCGGCATTGGAGCAAATATGACCTTAGATTTAGTGAATGATTATGAAGCTACCGATTTGAGAAAAGATTTTACAATCAAATATGCCAATGATGCGAATGTTAAGGCGTGGTTCGTTACCAAATTTCGTGATGCCAGTGCTGCAGCAACCACAAATGGATACGGAGGCAACGATTGGATTTTAATGCGTTTTGCTGATGTTATTTTAATGCTTGCTGAAGTAAACAACTTACAAGGCAATGATGCAGTAGCTGTTCAATATTTAAATATGGTAAGAACGCGTGCAAATATGCCTTTGTATGCTGATGCGATAAACAACAATGCTTACGCTACGAAATATCCTACGATAAAGCTTGCCATTTTGCACGAACGCCGTGTAGAATTGGCATTTGAGCACCATCGCTGGTTCGATTTGCTTAGAGCATTTACGCCTACAGAATTAGTGACTTTTTTTAAGGCTAAATCGCAAGCAGAATATGGAAATGCAAAACTTTCGAACATTTCTACTAAGGATCGTTTTTATCCTATCCCATTTGATGAGTATAAATTAAATCCTGAAAAAATGTCTCAGAACCCAGGCTATTAATTCTTGGATTTTACAGTTAAAATTGCGGTTGATCTGATCATCAACCGCAATTTTTATAGCTTAAAAAATTATATTCAAATGAAGAACATAAAAGCAGCCCTGCTATTTTTTATAACCTCAATTTCTATACCTGCGCTTGCTCAAACTCCTGCGCAGCAGTTAAAAGCAATTTTTAATGCTAATGCAAAGCAGATTTTAATTGCAGCACATCGAGGCGACTGGCGATCGGCACCTGAAAACTCAGTCCAAGCTTTACAAAATAGTATTGCTAAAGGCTTTGATTTGATGGAGCTTGATGTGAAACTAAGTAAAGATAGTGTGCTGGTGGTAATGCACGACAATACGTTAGATCGAAGCACCAATGGAAAAGGCAAACCCAGCGACTACACTTTAGTCGAGCTCAAAAAAATGAGATTAAAGAATGGTTTAGGACGGACAACAGATCATCAAATCCCAACCTTGGAAGAAATGATGAAGATTGCAAAGGGTAAAATCTTAATCAATGTAGATAAAGGTAATCTATATCTACCACAGGTATTCTCGGTATTAAAAAGTACCGGAACTACCGATCAAACCATCGTTAACGTAACTGATAATACACCCTACGATAAGCTGAGAGCAACAAACATTATTCCGAGTGATGCTTATATAATGGTTGTGGTTGGGATGACTAAGCCCGATGCACTACAGGTAATCAAAAGTTATCAGGGCCATGCTAAAAGTGTTATTCAGCCCATTTTTGATACAGACACTTTAGCAAATCTAAACGAGTTACCTAAGATTGCAGCTCAGCAGGTGATTTGGTTAAACAGTTTATGGCCATCTTTAAATGGCGGTCATGATGATGACCGCGCGGTCGAAAAAAACGAGAAAGAGGCAAGCTGGGGATGGCTAATCCAGAAAAAACCAACCATTATACAAACCGATCGCCCAGAGGAATTATTAAAATATTTGAGAGCGCGAAAATTGCACCCATAGGCCCTACCATTAATTTAACACTAAATTAAAGTTGAACCTACAAATTTGATGTACTTTAGCTTGAACGATGTATTGGTACGAAATAGATGTGAAGCACCTAGAAAGGGAACGCGCCAAGGTGGGCTATGCTCCAGGACTGGTTTTCTATGGAAGCTCTACGCTGAAGCTTTGGAATTCATTGGTTCAAGATCTTCAGGCATGGAAGGTGTATAACCTTGGTTTTGGAGGTTCCACGCTGGCCGCCTGTGTGTGGTTTTTCGAAAGGCTTGTTACCTTAGAACATCCAATCGCATTAGTGATCTATGCAGGAGATAACGATTTGGGCGACGGGCGACACCCAGAAGAGATCTTGATTTTTTTTCAACAGCTGATGATTAAGGCGAAAATCTTTGGCAATATTCCTTGTTATTTCATTTCCCTTAAACCCAGTCCTGCTCGCTGGCATATGGCTGAGCAGTTTAGGTACACCAATAACTTGATTAAAAGTGAGATTATCAGAGAAGATGGCAACTGGAAATTTATTGATCTATTTCATTCCATGTTAGATAGATCTGGCCAGCCCATTGCTTCACTATATGCAGAAGATGGATTGCATTTGAGTAAGGAAGGATACCAATTGTGGGCGGCGCTTATTGGTGCAGTACTGGAACATGATTTAAAGACATAACCATCATCTAGTTTTAATGTTTAGGTAACATTAAAACTAGATATTTCCTCAAAGTTTTTACCGGATGAAAAGGGAATACCATAAATGGTTTAGCGACCGTCTTAAGCGAGAGATGGAACTGTTGGTGTTTGGTTACGCAGGTACAGCAGTACTGTTTTTCCCTACCCGTATGGCTAGATTTTTTGATTACGAAAATTGGGGGCTTATCGAGACACTCCGTGAGCGGGTGATGCGAGGTGAATTACAGCTGTTTTGCGTAGATAGCGTAGATGGAGAGAGTTTTTACAACGGCAATGAACATCCTTCGGTACGAATGGCTAGGCATGCACAATACGAATCATATATTATCAATGAGGTAGTACCCTTAATCTATAAAGAAAACGGTGGCCAGTGTATCCACACCGCTGGATGTAGCATGGGTGCCTATCATGCATTGAACTTAGCCATGAAATATCCTTGGCTATTTAGCAAAGCAATAGGCCTTAGTGGGCGATACGACCTGACACAGAACTTCGGAAATTTTAGAGACTTACTAGATGGACATCGCGATCAAGCGGTGTATTTTAGCATGCCCTTGCAATTTGTACCGAACCTGGCCGATGGCTATCTCTTATCTGAACTTAGAGATTTACAAGTAGTGCTGGCGGTTGGTAAAGATGATCCTTTCTTGCAATGCAATTTGGATTTCGACCGTTTGTTGAACGAAAAAGAGGTGCCCTCTCAACTTTATATCTGGGAAGGAAATGCACATCGTACTGCAGACTGGAAGCACATGGTTCCACTGTATTTTTAATACAAAATAGGTATTTCACTACCATTTATGGATGACTTCATCTACAACCGATTATCTGCTGGTTTCTGATCAAAGCGCCAACCAATTTAAGGTATACAGTAGAGAAGGGGGTAAATCATTAAATACTGATTTCAAACATGGTATTTTTGTTGCAATGAGCGATGATAAAACTTTTCAACTTTACAGATGAGAAGATCTTGTAGGAAAATTTTTAAAAAAATTAGTTTATCAACTCAGAAATAATGCCTGGTTAACATAAGATATTTTATTTTTATGGTTAATTAAATTCTTTTGCAAATGTCAAATAGACGCGTTTTTATTAAAGGAAGCCTCGCTGGACTAACACTAGCAGGGCTTTCTCCATTAAATGATGCATTTTCAGCATCTAGTTTATCTAATTTTGAAACGGAAGTGCCTAAAGGCAATAGGTTACGTTTTGCGATTGCCTCAGATGGTCATTATGGGCAACCAGGTACTGAGTTTAAGAAATATCATCAAGAAATGGTTTCTTGGCTCAATGAGGCACATCAGGTACAGCCCCTAGATTTTGTAATCTTTAACGGCGATTTGGTGCACGATAAGCCTGATCTTTTACCAGAGTTAAAACGAGACTATTTTGAACAACTGAAATTTCCATTCTACGCTATTCCTGGAAATCACGATCATGCTGATGCCTCAATCTGGAGAGCAGTATTTGGTTACGAGGATAATTATTCTTTTCAAAAAAATGGTGTGGGGTTTGTATTGGCGAACACATCCAATACCAAAGGAACCTATCTGTGTCCAGATACTACTTTTCTAAAGAGAGAGCTAGACAAGCTTAGTATATTACACACCGTATTTGTGGTTTTGCATATTCCACCTCACTTCTGGGTTCCAGAAAGTCCGTTCGTAGAATGTGCCGATACCTTAAAACTGTTGCATAGCTATGCGAATGTAAAGGCTGTTTTTCACGGGCACGACCATAGTTTAGATTCTGTTTTTTATACCAACAAGCTGCCGCATTTCTTCGATTCTCATATTGGTGGAAATTGGGGTACTACTTATAGAGGATATCGAATTGTTGAGATTAGCGATGAATACAAAATCAATACCTTTCAGGTTAATGCCAGTAGAGAACCGAAACTAAATGAGACCAAACTTTAAAATACGATTAATGTTTTCTTAACGTTTGACCATTACATTTGCTGCATGAAGAAAATGCTCACCCTAGTAACCTTATTCTGTATTTTTACAGGATATGTATCTGCTCAAGAGAATCATGTTGTACTTATTAGCATCGATGGTTTACGCCCTGAATTTTATTTAGACCCTCAGTGGAGCATGGTAAATGTTCGTCAAGGCATGAAAACCGGAGCATATGCTGATGGTGTAAGAGGTAGTTTTCCGACAGTAACTTACCCTTCTCATACCACTATTGTGAGTGGTGTACTACCTGCAAAACATGGTATTTATTACAATACACCTGTTGAACCTTTAGGTGTTACGGGCAAATGGTTTTGGTATTATAAAGACGTTAAAGTACCTACTATTTGGACAGCTGCTAAAGATGCGGGATTAAAGACGGCCTGTGTAAGTTGGCCAGTTACCGTAGGGGCGCCTATCGATTATAATTTGCCTGAATATGTGATTCTTCCGCAAGGAAAAGGAGAGAAAAAGGACGAGATTAAAGCGATGTCTTTAGAATCCAATCCTAAAGAACTGTTTCAGGAAGTTCAAGATTATGCTGTTGGGAAATTTGCAGAGCATGGAGCTACGCTAGATTACTATACTAGCGACCAGAATAAGGCACGAATGGCTGCCTATATTTTGAAAAGGTATAAACCAGCATTTTTGGCATTGCATATTGCACTCACCGATCATTTCGAACACGAGCAAGGGCGTGATGGCGATAAGGTAAGATCTGCAGTAGTTGGTGCCGATGTTGCTATTAAAACCATCATGGATGCGGCAGAAGCAGCTGGCATTAGTAAAAATACAACCTTTATTATTACAGGTGATCATGGCTTCGTAGATATTCACACTCAATTTAAACCAAACGTAATGTTGGCTAAATTAGGTTTATATGACGATGCGAATAAAGAGGCTTGGAAAGCTTACTTTCAACAAAGTGGTGGTTCCGCTTTCTTGCACCTTAAAGATCCAAAAGATAAAGGGACTTTAGAGAAAATAAAGCAAGCACTTAATCAACTCCCAGAAGGTCAGCAAAAGATGTTTCATGTATTGGATAAAGAAGCAGTTGCTAAAGCACAGGGAGACCCCAATGCAGCTTTGGCCTTAGCAGCAAATCAGGGCTTCAGCTTTGGGGCTTCTGCTAAAGGAGACATCCTGGCTTCAGTAAGCGGCGGAACCCATGGGTATCTTCCAACAGATTTTAAAGAAATCCAAACTGGCTTTGTCGCGTTTGGCAACGGAATTAAAGCTGGAACGGTATTGCCGTTGATGGGACAGGAAGATATTGCACCCTTAATTGCAAAACTTTTGAACCTTAATCTTAAAACAGATGGCGTATTGTATCCTGGACTACTTGCTCCAGCAAAAAAATAATCAACAATATGCTGTTTAAGATATAAATTACGGTTATTGAATTCAGATATCTCAAATTCAGCCATAAACTACTACTCGGGTTTTGGCATCGAGAGTAATTAGGTGGCACTGGGCATTCGCCACTTAAAATTAAGCTCAGATAAAAGTGTAGCCATAAAGATAAGTCCACCACCAATCAATAACCGAGATGAAATACCTTCTCCCAAGATGAAGTGTGCAGCAATAGCTCCGAAAATGGGTTCAAAAAGATAAATAATAGAAACTTTCTCGGCGCTTATGTATTTCTGAGAAATATTGGATATCGTATACATATAGGCTGTTGAGAATAGTGCACAGAAGATTACACCTATCCAGAATGTATTTTGCTCGGGAATCCAGTTCGTGTTTTCTTTGCTTAGGGTCAATAGAAAAACCAATATTGAGCAAGTTGCAAACATAGGAACAATAGTGGGGATGATATCTCTAGCCTTCGATTCCTTCTCTATCTGAATTAAATATACTGCAAAGCAAAATGCACCGGCAATGGTGTAGAGGTCGCCAATACCAATGCTAAAATTAGCATTGATTGATATTACAAATAAACCAATCAACGCAGTAAAGGCAGCTATCCATATCTTTAAGGCTGCTGTTTTTTTGTAGTATATTAGCTTAAGCACCGGAATAATTACTACAGTTATTCCGGCTACAAACGAACATTGTGAAGCCGATGTATGGGTAATACCAAGGGTCTGCAAATATATACCAGCCACTAGTGGGATGGCCAAACTAGCCCCAGTCTTAATTGAAGTTGGATCAAGTCTTTTTACGTATTTCCAAAATACAATCGATAAAACTAGTGTTGCCAGCGTAAACCTGTAGAATAAAAATAGGGTGGGCTGGTTTTCTCCGATTGCAAGCTTAGTTACTGGAAAAGAAATACCCCAAAAAGCAGTGCCCAGTAATAGTAGAGCTAGATAAATGTTTCTTTTTTCCATTAGGCTATTTTTGCTTCACTAACACCAGATAACTTTTTTTTCATCATCAGATCAGTTTGCTTATCACTTCCCAACATGAAAATATGCTTGTCAAAAGTTGTAAAACCGTTTTTCTCATAAAATGCTATGGCTCTGTGGTTCTCTTCCCAAACGCCAAGCCAAACATAAGTTGTCTTCATTTTTAGGGCAATTTGGATAGCTTTTTGGTAGAGCATCTGACCCACCTTTTGGCCGTGAAATTCTTTTAATACGTAGATCCTTTCAATTTCAAGTGCGTCATCCTGTTTTTCGGTCTGAGCTTCGCCAAAGTTGATTTTTAGATAACCGATAACCCTAGTATTAATTATGGCATAATAAAACTGTGAATTTTTGTTTTGAATTTCAATTGTGAGCTTATCTATTGAAAAGCTCTGCTCTAGGTAATCTTGCATATCTTTCTCAGTGTTTAGCTGCCCAAAAGTCTCTAAGAATGTTGCGATTCCAATTTCTTGTAATTCTTTTATATTTTCAACTGTTGCTATTTTAAGTATGATACTTTCCATAACACAAAGGTAACTAGTCTTAAAATGTTATAAAATGCTATTTTTTCATTTATTAATGCATATATTGCATTAATGGATCTTCAGCGAATCAAATATTTTTTAGCCTTATCAACCGAGCTTCACTACTGGAACACAGCAGAAAAGATAAATATCAGTCAATCTGCCCTTAGCCGTCAAATCCAATCTCTTGAAAGTGAGCTTGGCTTGCAACTCTTTGAACGAAATAAGAGAAATGTGAAACTTACTCCTGCAGGTATGTTTTTAAAGGAGAAATGGGAAGTAGAGCTGAATGAATTGGAATATATCCATCAGTTCGCAAAACAGATACATTTAGGCGAACGTGGCACCATTACTATTGCGCATCCAGATTCTATATCGGCTTCGATCATGCCCGATATTTTAGATAAGATTACTAAAGCATTTCCGCAGCTTCAGATTAAACTTGTGCAGGTTTTATATGAAAATCAGCTAGAATTTCTAAAGAATTATAAAATAGATCTGGCTATTACTAGAGACATCAATAGTGAGCCAGGTATAAAATCAAAAAAGTTATATGCAGATCATTTGGCTTTAGTGGTTCCGCAAGAACATCCTTTTAAAGAATTAGCGAATTTGTCTGTCGAAAGCCTTAAACAGCAAAAATTTATTTTACCAACTAATGATGAAGGCAGTAGCTATAGTGAAATTATTCAAGCCTTTTTCAAATCTTATGATTTTGCTCCTGATGTATTTCTTCATTCAGAATTCGGTTCTACGATTATTGCGCTAGTAAGGAAAGGTTTGGGGATAGCTATTTTACCAGATTCTTATGTGTACCACCAAAGTCCTGGTCTTCGGTTTATCCCTTTGCCATTTAAAACTGGGTTATTTATCAATTGGCGTAGTGATGATCATAATCCAGTATTAGCTAATATTTTGAGTCTTATTCTCGAATATGAGAAACCTTTAGCTTGAAATGATATAATAAATAAGTGAAATTATATAACAAAAAATTACTATTGCTATTTAATTTTGTCCTATCAATGAAAAGAGTTCTGCTAACCATTCTTGCGTTTTTTTATCTTGGGGTAGCCAGTGGCACAACCGTGCATCTTCATTATTGTATGGGAGAGCTTGTTAATTGGAGCTTAACTACACCAGCCGAAAGCAACTGTGAACTTTGTGGAATGACAAAAAGTGCAACAGAGAAAAACTCTTGTTGCAAAGACGATTATAAACAGGCTAAAGTAGATCAATCAAAAAAGGCAACTCAGCTTATCTACGAGTTTAAACAGTTCCCAGGAGTTTTTCAGCATACCTTTAACAGTGACACCTATCAGGTTGCTTTATCAACTCAGAAAACAAGTACTGTATTCAGCAACGCACCTCCAAAAGGGCCAAGCGTTCCTGTTTTTATCAGAAATTGCACCTATAGAATTTAGGCCCTTTTCTTTACCCATTTCCTGCACATTCGTGTACCAGGCATAGCTTTGCTATAGCCAAAAATCTTTATAACCAAATTTTTATTTCAAATCAATTAAGTATGAAATCATTACGATTCTCTATGGTAGCCATGTTGGCTTTCCTTGGCAGTGCAGCATTTGCGCAGTCTAAAACAGACAGTGTTAACGTATCTGGCAATTGTGGTATGTGTAAAAAACGCATAGAAGCAGCTGTAAAAGTAGATGGAGTAACTGCCGCAGAATGGAGTGCTAAAACTAAAATGTTAACCTTAAGTTACGATTCTGGTAAAATTAAGCTAGATGATGTGCAGCGTAAGATTGCTGATGTAGGGCATGATACACAAAAATTTAAGGCTACTGAGGCGGTTTATGATAAACTCCCTGGTTGCTGCAAATACGATAGAACAAGTAAACCTGCAAAACAGCCGGCATCAGATCACAAACATTAACATTAGGTGCCTGAGTAATCAGGCACCGATTTGAATAAATTAAAGATGGTACATAAAATTATAGAATGGTCTATGCGCAATCGGTTTATTGTGCTAGTGCTTTCTGCAGGATTGTTTATATGGGGAATATTTGCCGTACAAAAAAATCCGATAGATGCAATTCCCGACCTTTCAGAAAATCAGGTAATTGTATTTACCGAATGGATGGGCCGATCGCCACAATTAATCGAAGATCAGGTTACCTATCCATTGGTTACCAATTTGCAAGGTATTCCAAAAATCAAATATGTAAGAGGCTCTTCTATGTTCGGAATGAGTTTCATTTACGTAATCTTTGAGGATGATGTAGACGTTTACTGGGCCAGAGAGCGTGTGATGGAGCGAATTAGTACCATAACTAAAACCTTACCAGAAGGTGTTGCTCCGCAACTAGGGCCTGATGGAACAGGTGTGGGGCATGTGTTATGGTATACCTTAGATGCGCCAGATATGGATTTAGGCGAACAACGGGCCATACAAGATTGGTACGTGAAATTTGCACTGCAGAATGTTCAAGGTGTAAGCGAAATTGCTTCATTCGGTGGTTTTCAGAAACAATATCAGATTTCGATAGACCCTAATAAATTACTGTATTACAAGCTCAGTGTGCCACAGGTTATTGCAGCTGTAAGGAGCAATAATAATGAATCTGGCGGGCGGAAGTTCGAAATGAGCGATATGGGCTATATTATTAAAACTTCGGGCTACCTCAAATCGCTCGAAGAGATCTCAAATATTCCTGTAAAGAACCAAAATGGCACTCCTATAAAAGTCTCAGATTTGGCCACCGTGCAAATGACAGGAGAAACAAGGTTGGGCATATTTGATCAGGATGGTAAAGGAGAACGTGTGGGCGGGATTGTAGTAATGCGTTACGGCGAAAATGCTGCAGCAGTAATAGACAAAGTAAAAGCAAAGATGAAAGAAGTATCAAAAGGATTGCCAAAAGGCGTAAAATTTGATATTGTTTATGATCGGGGCGAGCTAATTAAAGAATCTGTCGATTCTATCAAAAATACATTAATAGAAGAGATGATTGTAGTATCGATTATCGTATTTGTATTTCTATTTCATTGGCGCAGTGCATTAAGTATTATTATACAAATTCCAATCACCATTGCGGCAAGTTTTATCCTGCTTAATGCTTTTGATATTTCATCTAACATAATGTCGCTAACTGGTATTGCACTGGCCATAGGTGTAATCGTAGACAATGGTATTATTATGAGCGAAAATGCCTATAAACATTTAGCAGAACGATACGAGTTATGGGAAAAGGACCAAAATAAAACAACAATATCATGAAAAACTGGCTTAAAAATAGATTTAAAAAATCTCCAGATTGGATCAGTGAAGAAGATCGCCTTGCGGTGATTACCAAATCTAGTAAACAGGTTTCGAGAGGGGTATTCTTTGCAACAGTTATTATCATCACCTCTTTTTTACCTGTATTTATGTTAACCGGACAGGAAGGTAAACTGTTTCATCCACTAGCGTATACCAAAACATTTATCATGATTGTAGATGCTTTGTTGGTAATTACACTTGCACCTGTGCTAATTTCCTTTTTTATGAAGGGAAAATTTAAGCCAGACAATGCAAACCCCGTAAACAGAGTATTAGAAAAGATTTACGAACCAATTATCAGAACGGTGCTAAAATGGAGAAAAACAACAATTGCAATTAACATTATTGCTTTGCTGATTACCATTCCATTGCTTAAAAATCTGGGAACAGAATTTATTCCACCGTTAGACGAGCAAAGTATTCTTTTTATGCCGGTTACTTTGCCAGATGTATCGAATGCAGAAGCAAAACGAATATTGCAGGTACAAGACAAGATTATTAAATCGGTGCCTGAGGTTGATAAGGTTCTAGGAAAAGCAGGCAGGGCAAATACGGCTACAGATAATTCGCCAATTAGTATGATTGAAACTATTATTACCTTAAAACCTAAAAGTGAATGGCGTAAAGGCATTTCTAAAAAGGATATCGTAACAGAGTTAGACGCTAAACTGCAAATTCCGGGTGTGGTAAATGGTTGGACACAGCCGATTATTAACAGGATAAATATGTTGGCAACTGGTATTCGTACGGATGTAGGGATTAAGGTTTTTGGCCAAAATTTAGATACCATTGCAGCCGTATCTGAAAAAGTGAAAGCAGCATTAGAAGGCACACCTGGGGTTAGCGATTTATTCGTAGAACCAATTACAGGCGGAAAATACATGTCTATCGATATAAAAAGAGATGAACTGGCACGTTATGGTTTAACTGTTGATGATGTAAACCAAGTGGTAGAAAGTGCATTGGGTGGTGCATCCATTGGCAACACGATTGAAGGCCGGCAACGTTTCTCTATTAGCGTACGTTTAGCACAAGAATATAGAAATAGCGTAGAGCGTATTCAGCGTATTCCTATTCAGTCGGCCACCTTTGGCGAAATTCCCTTATCGGCCGTAGCTAATGTGAAATTTGAAGATGGCCCACCGATGATCAATTCTGATAATGCCATTTTGCGTGGTGCAGTGATGTTTAATGTACGCGATAGAGATTTAGGAAGTACAGTTAAAGACGCGATGGAAAAATTAAACCAAGAAAAAGGAGTACTTCCAGAAGGCTATTTCTTGGAATGGAGTGGGCAATATGAAAACCTTATCCGCGGCAAGCAAACCTTAATGTGGATAGCTCCTGTTGTTTTGATCATTATCTTCTTCTCTTTGTATTTCGCTTTTAACTCGATAAGAGAAGCCTTTTTAAGTTTAATCACAGTCCCATTTGCTTTAATAGGTGGAGCTTATATGATTTATTTCTGGGATGTAAACCTATCTGTTGGGGTGGCTGTAGGCTTTATTGCCTTATTTGGAATTGCCGTAGAAACAGGGATCGTAATGGTAATCTATCTTAATGATGGGATGCAGCAACTGATTAAATTAAAAGGAAACTCTCGAGAAACCATCACAAAAGAAGATTTAAGAGAATATGTAATTCATGGCGCTGCCAAAAGGCTAAGACCAAAATTAATGACGGTTTGCGTGTCGCTATTTGGTCTGGTACCCGTGTTATGGGCTACCGGAGTTGGGGTAGATGTAATGCAACCTATTGTGTTGCCAATGATAGGAGGAGTACTTACGTCCTCTACACACATCTTACTGGTTACTCCGCTCATCTTTTTAATGTCAAAAGAATACGAATTGAGGAAATATGGAAAATTGGAGGTTCACGATGTACAGCATTAAAAAAATAATATTGATACTGCTACTATTGCCATTTTGCGTAGTTGCACAGCAAAAACCGATACTCTCTTTAGATACGGTTTTACAAAGAATAGATAAGAATAACCTTTTGTTGCAATCGTATGGATTAAAAGCAGAGAGCTATAAACATACGGCTAAAGCTGCAACAGCATGGATGGCTCCAATGATAGGAGTGGGTACATTTATGACTCCTTACCCAGGTCAAATGATTATGGATGCAGGCGATAAAGGCTCTTTAATGCTGCAGCTAGAACAAGATATTCCTAATCCTGTAAAACAGAATGCGAATAAACGGTATATCGAATCGAAAGGTAAAGCAGAAAATGAAACTCGAGGAGTTACCTTAAACGAATACAAAGCGCAAGCAAAGCGATTGTATTTTGGTTGGTTGGTTGCTCAACAAAAGATCGGGATGCTAATGCAGAATGAAAGGATTATGCAAACCATGAAAAAGATCGAAGAAGTTAGGTATCCTTTTAACCAGTCGAAATTAGGTAGTGTGTATAAAACAACAGCTAAACTGGAAGAGAACCGAAACATGATGAGTATGCAGGAAGGAGAAATTGCTAAAAACCGAGCATGGCTAAATAGTTTGATGAACCAACAGGGAAATGCAGACTTTGCGATTGACACAACCTACAAGCCAGTTTTTGTGGCTGCAAAAACCATTGATACCGGTAGTTTGGCTTTAGCTAGAAACGATATTAAGAAAATGGATTATAGCATACAATCTATGCAACTGAATATTGAGGCTATGAAAAAACAAAGCAGGCCCGATTTTAAGTTAAGGTTTGATCACATGTCTCCTTTAACAAAATCGATGCCCCAGGCCTTTAGCATTATGGGAATGGTAAGTATTCCAATTGCGCCATGGTCTTCAAAAATGTATACATCTGAAGTAAAAGGAATGCAATATGAAGTGCAAGCCATGGCAAAAGAAAAAGCCGCCATGCTTCAAGAAACACAAGGGATGTTATATGGTATGCAATTCGAAATCCAATCTATGCAAAAGCGGATCAAGGTAATGGAAGATAAAATTATTCCAAGCTTACAAAAAACATTGGATGTTAACTTTTTAAGCTACCGTGAAAATAAAATGGAACTACCAGAAGTAATCGATTCGTGGGAAGCATTAACCATGATGCAAACGAATGTGCTAGATGAAAAATTGAAACTTTATTTAATGATTGTAGATTATGAGAAAGAAATATATCGTTAGCACCATTGGCTTTGCTTTGTTGATGATGGTGATAAGTTCTTGTAATAGAAATAAAGCTGTTGAAAACGATACCCATGATGATCCTGGTACAGTAAAAATAGATAGCGATCTTTCTCACTTGCTTAAGCCTACAAATGCACAAGTCGTATCAACATTGCCAGTAATAAAAGCCGATTATGGTACCAGAATATTTACAGCAGAAGTACAAGGTGTAATTAATTACGATACGCGTAATGAGAATAGCGTAGCGAGTAGAGTAAGTGGACGAATAGAGCGATTGTTGATTAAGTACAATTTTCAACCTGTTCGCAAGGGACAGCTAATTATGGAGATTTATTCGCCAGATTTGGCTGCTGCACAACAAGAATTACTTTTCTTGCAGCAATCTGAAACAGACCTGCTTATGCTAGAACGTGCTAAACAACGGTTAGCATTATTGGGGATGAATAGTTCGGCAATTAATCAATTGTTAAAAACAAGAAAAGTTAATTATCGCATTCCTGTGTATAGTTATGCAGATGGGTACATTCTTGAAAAGTCTGTTGCAGCTTCGGTTGCAATTCCATCGGCTGTCGCATCCTCTTCTGGTGGAGATGGAATGAGTAGCATGGGTGGAGGTGGTACAACGCCAGCTGCACCAACGGTAAGCGTTCCTATAAATTCTCCGGTGATGTTACGAGAAGGGCAGTATGTAAGTGCTGGACAATCGCTTTTTACGATTTATAATGCCAGTAGCATAATTGCAGAGTTTTCTTTTAAACCTGCTTTGGCTTCACTTATTAAAAAAGGAGATAAGTTGCTGTTCTATAAAACTGTAGATAAAAGTACTGCCCAGCAAGCAAATATTGGAATTATACAGCCTGTTTTTAAAAATGGCGAAAACTTTACCATTGTCAGAGCTTACCTCAATAAATCAAATTTTAGAATAGGGGAGCTTCTTACAGCTAAAATTCCTGTATTGTTGGCGGCTTCATGGTGGTTGCCAGAATCGGCAATCGTATCATTAGGAGGCCAAAAGGTGCTCTTTAAAAAAGAAGGTAATGTAGTTGTTCCAAAAGCAGTAAAAACAGGAGCTACCATAGCCGGAATGGTACAAATTACAGAAGATATTAGCAATTGGGAGATCAGTAAAAATGCGGCGTACTTAGTTGATAGTGAAAGCTTCATTAAAAAATAAAATTATGGAACGTAAATTATTTATAAAGAAAATTGCCTTAATGGCTGTGCTTCCATCCGTATTTATTGCAGCGTGTAGTAATGAGAAAAAGCCTGTAAAAGGGGCTGCGAAAGGAAAAGCGCAAACTTTTACTTGTCCTATGCACCCACAGGTTATTAAAAATGAAATGGGTACTTGCCCTATTTGTGGGATGGATTTAGTGCCTTTTGAAAAAAATAGCAATGATAAAGTGCTGAAAGTAGACGAGAAACGTCAGGCATTAGCCAACATAACTACCCTAATGATAGGCGGAAATAGTTTTTCTGGTGGAAAACAGCTAAATGGAAGGCTAACAGTTGATCCTGAGCAAAGTAGTTATATCGCAAGCCGAATTGCAGGTAGAATAGAGCGATTATACGTAAGAGAAACTGGAGTTAAGATAAGTAAAGGACAGCCTTTGTATCAAATATATTCTGAGCAATTGGCTACGTTACAACAAGAGTATTTAATGGCTGTGGCACAAGAGAAACAATTTAAAGGCGATAAAATAGAACATCAGCTAGTTGCTGCGGCTAAACAGAAACTGTTGTTATATGGTCAATCAGAAAGCCAGCTTCAACTAATGTTAAAAACACAGAAAAAAGACCCATTTGTTATGTTTTATGCACCCCAAAGTGGTGTTGTAGCAGAGTTGTCTATAACGCAGGGGCAGTATGTGCAAGAAGGAGGCTCGATAATGAGATTAGAGGGCTATGGCCAGTTATGGGTCGAAGCAGATGTTTATCCTAGTGAGGCTAAAAACATAAAACATGGTCAAAAGGTTAAGGTTGTTATTGCCGGTTGGGAAGATCAACCACAAGAGATGACTGTTAGCTTTATTACGCCAGCTTTACAAGCAGGTACACAGCTTACACAAATTAGGGGAACCATTGCTAATCCAGCAAATCAATGGCAACCAGGTTTGCAAGCCAATGTCTTTTTGCCTACTACACCCCAAACTAATGTATTGACTTTACCAGTAGATGCAATAATAAGGGATGGAAAAGGAATGCACGTTTGGGTTAAAAGTGGAAAAGACAATTTTGAAGCAAAGCTTGTAAAAATTGGGCAAGAAAACGACAATCAGGTCGAGATTGTTGAAGGACTGAAAAAGGGGGATCTGGTAGTGGTAACCGGGGCATATCTGTTGTATAGCGAGTATATCCTTAAAAAAGGAAAAAACCCTGTCGAAGGAATAAAATAAGTAAATCTTAAGTATTAATTATAAAAACAAAAGAATGAAAACAATAACCAATTTTGTAATGATTTTAGCTGCAGTAACTCTATTTGCAGCATGTGGAAACAGTGAGAAACCTGTAGCAGAAGCAAGCAAGGGTGATGATGTTGTTCCGGTAGAAAAAACTGCTGTGGTGGTTAGTTTAAAAGACGATAAATTAAATGCAGTTTACCCACATTATGTACAGCTTACCAATGCACTTGTAAATGGTGATATGACCGAGGCAAAAGTAGCTGTTAGTGCGATTGAACTAGGTTCAAAGGAGCTAAATAACGGTGGTGTATTGGCTACATTAGCAGCTAAAATTGGTGCAGCAAAAGATATTGAAGCCCAAAGAACATGGTTTGCTGATTTGAGTGCTGATTTTATAGAAAGAGTAAAAAGCACAGGCTTAAACACTGGCGAGATCTATGTAGAATATTGTCCAATGGCCCTAAATGATAAAGGTGCAGCATGGTTAAGTACCCAAAAAGAAATTAGAAATCCTTATTTCGGCGAAAGTATGATGACTTGTGGCGAAGTAAAAGAAACATTAAAATAAGATGAAGACATTAATTTATAGCTCAATTTTTTCCTTACTATTTCTAACGGCCTGCTCTAGCGATAGTAATAAAACTCAATCAATAGCTGCTTCAGACACTGCATCAAGTAAGACCATTACAACTGGATCTTCAGAAAAAGGCGCTGTTTCTACTGCTGCATTATTAAGCTCATACCTGAAGTTAAAGAATGCTCTTACAACTGATAATGACAAAGGCGCAGCTGCTGCAGGAAGTGAAATGGTAGCTGCCTTCTCCAGTTTCGATAAAAAATCTTTAACACAGGAGCAGAGTAAAGCATATGCCGATATACAGGATGATGCCAAAGAGCACGCCGAACATATTGAGGCTAATGTTGGAAACATTGCACATCAACGCGAACATTTCGATATTTTAAGCAAAGATATGTACGACCTTGTAAAATTACTTGGAGCTAACCAACTTCTATATGTAGATCATTGTTCGATGTACAATAACAATAAAGGAGCAATTTGGTTGAGTGAGGTAAAAGATATTAAAAATCCTTATTTGGGAAAAGTAATGCCAACTTGTGGTACGGTTAAAGAAGAATTAAAATAATAGCCATGAAAGGCGTTAAAAAAGTACTTCTCGCACTATTGGTGGTCCTTCTACTTATCCAACTTATGCAACCTGCCCGCAATGAAAGTGGGCAGATTCTGCCAAATGATATTTCAAAAACAGTTGCTGTACCCTCAGATATACAGGGTATTTTAAAAAAGGCTTGTTATGATTGTCATAGCAACAATACAGTATATCCCTGGTATGCACATTTACAGCCTATGCATTGGTTCATGAACAATCATATTCAATCTGGTAAAGCCGAATTAAATTTTAATGAGTTTGGTTCTTATACACCAAGAAGACAACAAAGTAAACTACGCTCCATAGAAAATAGTTTAGAAAATGGGAGTATGCCTTTATCTTCATATGTTTTAATTCACAGAAATGCTATCTTAACTGAAACGGAAAAATCTTTACTATTGAATTGGGTTCAAAATTCAAAGGATAGTTTAAACAAAAAAATCATTAACTAATTCTTAGGATTACTCAAAAAGTGAGGAAGAACCACTTAGTCGGTGATATCCGGAACTAACCGGTTAACCTCCGGCTATGTGCATGGCTATGGCCTAGTTTTGCTGGCATGAAGAATATAGAGAGATACATTGATCCCCTTACCGATTTTGGTTTTAAGCGCCTATTCGGTAGCGAGCCCGATAAGGATATCA